>NZ_LMSG01000023.1:175252-250784 GCF_001428335.1 Arthrobacter sp. Soil762 | reverse complement strand
TCGATGGGGTCATCGCAGACGGCCTGGCCCTTGAGGTGGTTGGAGATGGCCCAGACCTTCAGGTTGTACTTTGCCAGCACGGCGAGTTTGGACTCGACGTATCCGGGTTCGTCCCAGCGCCACGCGTCCAGGTGGTCCCCGGACACCGCGATTTCCAGGCCGTCGTAGCCCCAGCCGGAGGCCAGGCGTGCGACTTCCTCGAAGGGGAGGTCGGCCCACTGGCCGGTGAACAGGGTATAGGGGCGGGGCATGTCAGGCTCCTTCAATGGCGGTGTGGATCTGGATCAGTGAGCTTTTGGAGGCCGCGGATTCCTCGATGGCGGACAGGATGTGCTGGACGTTCAGCCCCTCTTCGAACGACGGCGACGGCGCCTCGCCGGACTGGACTGCCAGCAGGAAGTCGCGGATCTGGTGGGTAAAGGTGTGTTCCCAGCCGATGATGTGGCCCTGGGGCCACCATGCCCCCATGTACGGGTGTTCGGGTTCGTTGACCAAAATCCGGCGGAAGCCCTGCTCCCGGACGGGCACTGTGGCATCCAGGAAACCGAGTTCGTTCAGGTTCTCAAGGTCGAACAGGATGGTGCCCTTGTCGCCGTAGATTTCGAGCTTGAGGGAGTTCTTCTGGCCGGTGGCCACGCGGGAGACTTCCACGGAGGCGATGGCTCCCGAGGCGAGGGTCAGCGTGGCCCAAGCGGCGTCGTCGACGGTTACATCTTCCGGACCGTCCGGCCCGGGGCGGCTGGCCACGAAGGTGTGCAGGCGTCCGGAGACCTCGGTGACCGCATCGCCCAGGAGGTACAGGACCTGGTCGATGGCGTGCGAGGCGATGTCGCCCAAAGCGCCGGATCCGGCGGTTTCCTTGCGGAGGCGCCAGGTCATGGGCGACTCGGCGTCGGAAAGCCAGTCCTGCAGGTACGCGGCACGGACGTGCCGGACCGTGCCGAGGCGGCCCTCGGCGATCAGTTCGCGGGCCAGGGACAGGGCTGGGACGCGGCGGTAGTTGAAGCCGATCATCGACTGCACGCCGCGGGCGCGGGCGGCGGCAGCGGCAACGGTCATGGCCTCGGCCTCGGCGATCGTGTTGGCGAGCGGCTTTTCAACGAGTACGTGCTTGCCTGCTTCCAGCGCCGCGATGGCGATTTCGGCGTGCATCCAGCCCGGTGCGCAGACATCAATGATGTCGATGTCGTCCCGTTCAATGACGGAACGCCAGTCCGTGGCGGTCTCGGCCCAGCCGTACTTGGCTGCGGCCTCGGCCACCTGGGTGGCGTCCCGGCCAACGAGCACCTTCTGCTCGATGGCCGGGACGTCGAAGTAGCTGGCCACATTCCGCCACGCATTCGAGTGGGCCTTCCCCATGAAGGCGTAGCCGATGGCGGCCACACCTAACGGGCGCTGCCGGGAACCCGGGCTCTGGTCAGTGTGTGCGGGGGTGGTCATGTTTTTCGTTTCCTCAGTTACAGGGTTGCGGTTTCAGGTGCCCAGTCCTCGGGGACGGCTGCCGACACGGGTGCGTTGCTGGTGACGTCCACGAAGGAGCCGGACCCCACGGACTCGGCGATCGAGACCATGGTGTCCAGCACGTGGTAGGCGAGGTCGCCGGTGGCGCGGTGCGGGGTGCCGGCGCGGAGGGCGCGGGCCATGTCCAGGACGCCCAGGCCGCGGCCGTTGGCCGGGCCGGTTGCCGGGATGATCTCCGGTTCTTCCGTGCCCGGACGCCACAGCTTGAGCTCGCCGTCGAAGTAGTTCGGGTCTGGCAGCGAGAGCGTGGCCTCGGAGCCGGTGATTTCCACGAAGCCCATGCGCAGGCGCGGCGACTCGAAGGAGAACACGCTGTGCGAGGACTGGCCGCCCTCGAACTGCGCCATCGCGGACACATGCGTGGGGACCTCGACGGCGAACTCCTCGCCGGCCTTGGGCCCGGAGCCGATGACGCGGCTCGCCTTCGCGGCGGAGCCGACGGCGGCCACCTTACGGACCGAGCCGAAGGTCTGGATCAGCGCGGTGAGGTAGTACGGGCCCATGTCGAACAGGGGGCCGGCGCCCCGCTGGAACAGGAACGCGGGGTTCGGGTGCCAGGACTCGGGGCCGGGCGTCTGGAACGTGGTCAGGCCGGTCAACGGGGTGCCGATGTCGCCGCGGTCGATGATCCGGCGGGCGGTCTGCAGGCCCGCACCCAGGAACGTGTCCGGTGCCGTGCCGAGGCGGATGCCCGCGGCGTCAGCGGCCTTGAGCAGGCCGAGTCCGGACTCACGGTCCAGCGAGAACGGCTTCTCCGTCCAGACGTGCTTGCCGGCGTTGACCGCGGCCGTGGCAACCTCGACGTGCGCCGCCGGAATGGTCAGGTTCACGATGATTTCGACGTCGGGGTGGTTCAGTGCAAGCTCCGGCGAACCGAACTCGGGGATGCCGTATTCCTTGGCCCGCGCCTCGGCTGCCTCTTCGAAGAGGTCGGCGATGACCAGGACCTTGAGGTCCGGGAAGGCGGTGAGGTTGTCCAGGTACTGCTTGCTGATGTTGCCGGCGCCGATGACCGCGACGCCGACGGGACCCTTGCGTTCCGAGGGGGAGAATGCGGTGCTCATGCGTGTGCTCCGGCAGATGCGGCGTTGGCGTTGAGGAACGCCAGGCTCTCGGTGATGCCCGCGAAGATGTCGCCGGAGTAGTCGTCGAACTCCACCACGCCGACTTCCAGGGACTTGGCTGCGGCGATGACGTCCAGGACGGGAATGGTTCCCTGGCCGGCGGGCTGCTGGGCCTTGGTGTCGGTGTTGGCCGGACCGTCCTTGATGTGGATGAACTTCGCCCGGTCACCCAGGCGGGCCAGCAGTTCGACGGGATCCTGACCGCCCACGGCAGCCCAGTAGGTGTCCACCTCGAGGACGAGTTCCGGATCCAGCAGACCCTCGAAGTACTCCAGCGCGGTCTGGCCTTCGATCGTGGACTCCAGTTCCCAGGCGTGGTTGTGGTAACCCACGCGGATGCCGTATTCGGCGCCCTTCTTGGCCGCGGCGTTGAGCTTGGCAGCGGTGGCCTGGATGTCCTGGGCGGACTGCCAGTGCTCGGCCGGGAGGTAGGGATCGATCACCGTGGTGATGCCCAGTTCCTTGGCAGCTGCGAAGATCTCATCCTGATCGGAGGAAAGCAGCGGTGCGTGGCCGGAGGGAGCGGTGAGGCCGTTCTCCTTCAAAGCGGCGCCGAGTTCCTTGGCCGTGGCGACGAAGTTGTACGGTTCCACCTGCGTGAAGCCGATCTCGGCAACCTTCCTGATGGTTCCAGGCAGGTCCTCCTGGATGGCGTTCCGGAGGGTGTACAGCTGGATTGAATACGACATGGGGTTCCTTTTCGGGAGTGGGTTTTTTCCGGGATTTCGTGCAGTTGCGCGTCAGTCTAGTTAGCGGCCCGCGAGGGAGCCACCGATTCCGCCAACGCTGAAGTACTTGTTCAGTGCGGCGAAGACGATGATCGGCGGGAGCATCATGACCACGGCCAGCGCCATCACCGAGGTCCAGTCGGTGGCGTTCTGCTGGAAGAAGGACTGCACGCCCATGGGGAGGGTGAAGATCTCGTTGGACCTCAGGAACACGATGGCTACCAGGTAGTCGTTCCAGGCCAGCAGGAAGGCGAAGATGGCCGTCGAGAGGATGCCTGGGAGGCTGTTCCTCAGGACCACCTTGGTGAATGAGCCGAAGACCGAGCAGCCGTCGATCCAGGAGGCCTCTTCGAGGCTGATCGGGATGGAGTCGAAGTAGGCGGCCATCATCCAGGTGGCCACGGTCATGGTGGAGCCGACGTAGATGATGGTGATGCCCAGCAGGTTGTCCACCAGGCCCATGCCCGCGAACAGGATGAACAACGGCACCACCGAGGTGATGATGGGCAAGGACTGCATCACGAAGAGCAGCAGGGAGTAGCCGGAGACGGCTTTGCTCCGGCCGCGGGAAAGCACGTACCCGGCCGGCGCGGCCACTGCTACGGAGACCACCACTGTGGAGAGGGTGGTGACCAGGCTGTTTTGCAGCCAGGTGGCGGCGAGGGTACCGGAGAACACGTTGGCGAGGTTCTCGAAGGTCAGGCCTGTGGCGGTGCTGGTGGGCCCCGGGGTGAAGGCGAGGACCACGGTGACCATGATGGGGACCAGAACGATGGCGGTGATGGCCAGGATGGCGGCGAAGCGCCACCAGCGTCCGCGCATGCCGGCTTCGGAGAGGACGCGGCGGGTTTTGTTGGGGTCCGCGTCGATGAGGCCGAGGGAGGGTCCTGTTTCGGGGTGGGCGTGGAGTACTGCGCTCATTATTCGACGCTCGACTTTCGGATCTGGCGGTACAGGAGAACAGAGATGACCACCAGGGTCATGGTCATGACGAACGCGATGGCGACGCCAGGGCCGGTGGCGAAGTCCTGGAAAACGGTGCGGTACGCCAGGACCACCAGGGAGGTGGTGGCACTGACCGGGCCGCCGCCGGTGAGCAAGTAGATGGTGGGGAAGTCATTGACGCAGAAGATGGTCATGAGGATCCACGAGATGTAGGTGGAGCGTGCGATCAGCGGCAGGGTGATCTGCGTGAACTGCTGCCAGCGGGAGGCGCCGTCCATGCTGGCCGCTTCGTAGACCGTGGTGTCCACGGAAGCCAGGGCGGCGGAGATCATCATCATCATGAACGGGAAGCTGACCCAAACCTTGAAAACCATGACGGTGATTGAAGCGAGGGTGGGGTCGGCCAGGAACAACGGGGTTCCCAGCCCGAAGCTCCGGAACAGGGATGGGATGAGGCTGTCCGGGGTGGCGACCAGCCAGTTCCAGGCGGTGGAGGAGACCACGATGGGCACCACCCAGGGCAGGAGCAGCAGGACCTTGAAGGTGCTGCCGGCGGGAATCTTCGTCCGCAGCAGCAGAGCCAGGCCCAAGCCCACCAGCCACGAGCCAAACACGCCAACAATCGTGAACCACAGGGTGAACTGTGCCGCCTTCCAGAACGCCGGCGAGGACAGGACAGCGGCGAAGTTCTCGCCGCCCACGAAGTTTCCGGTCTGGAGCAGGTCGCCGTCGTGGGTTGCCTGCACCGCAGCGTGGATCAAGGGGTAGCCGTGGATCAGGACAAGCAGGACCACGGACGGGATCAGAAGCCAGAAGAAGGTCCGGGTGGTCTGGGCGCTGAGCTTGCTCTTGCGCTTTCCAGGGGAGGCCCCCGAGCCGCCGGGGGCGAGCCCCCGGCGGGCCCGGGACAGGCCTGATGGTGCGGTAGTTGATGACATGGCAGGTACCGTTCTACTTCTTCAGGACTGATTCGAGGCTGGACTGGAAGGTCTGCAGCGCGCTCTTGGCGTCGGTTGCCTGGCCGGTCAGGATCGACTGGCTGAATTGGTTCAGTGCCTGGCCGCCGTCGAGGGCCGCGAGGTTGGCGTTGAGGGTGTTGCCCTGGGAAGCGAAGGTCTTGGCGATCGGCTGCCAGTCCTTGACGATCTTCACGTTGTTGGGATCGCTTGCGAACTCGGGCAGCTCGGTGATGGACTTGAACACCGGCAGGGCGGACATGAGCTTCTGGCGCCACAGTTCCTTGAGCTGGCCCAGGTAGTAGACCAGGAACTCTTCCGATGCCTCCTGCGAAGGGGTGTTCTTGTACATCATGATGTTGTTCGGGAAGACGATCGTGGCCTTGTCGCCGTGCGGACCGGTGATGGGGTCGGCCACCAGCAGGTCGCCCGAGGTGTCTCCCACGCGCTGCGGAACGTTGACCTGGAACAGGCCGAATCCAGCCTTGCCATCCTTCCATTGCGCGGACATGTTATCCGTGGTGTAGCTGACTGCGGCGGGATCGACGATGCCGTTGGAGACGAGCTCCAGGACGAATTCCATGGCTTCGACGTTGCGATCGTTCAGCAGGTCCAGCTCGCCGTCCTTGTTGAAGACGCCGCCGCCGTTGTTGACCATCATCATGATCATGGAGTGGTTGCCGTAGTTGTTGCCCGAGCCTGCTCCGGTAGCGAAGCCGAACGCGCCAACCTTCTTCAGGGCCTTGCCGGCTTCCAGGAGGGACGGCCAGTCCGTGGGGAGCGACACTCCGGCCTTCTCGAACAGCGACTTCCGGTACCAGAAGACGCGCATGTCCAGCTGCCACGGGACCGAGACATAACCCTTGTCCGACTTGAAGGGATCCAGCACGCCGGGAAGGAAGTCATCGAACTGTCCGTTCGACTTCAGCTTCTCAATGACCTTGTCTGCGTACGCGATCTGGCCCTGCTGCTCAAACTGGAACGCCTGGAAACCGCCGCCCGTGGATACTGCCGGGCCGGTCTTGGACGCGATGGCCGAAGAGAAGGTCTGGTAGAAGTTGTTCCACTGGATGATCTGGTAGTTGGCCTTGCTGTTGTTCGCGCCGGAGAAGCCCTCAGCGATCTTCTTGGCGGCATCGTTGTAGGCCGGCGTTGCCCACGGCATGTCCCAGAACTTGATGGTTCCGGCCGCACCGCCCCCGCCCTGGGCCGCGGAACCGCCGCCGCAGGCGGCCAGGAGCGGCACCGAAGCAGCGGCTGCTGTCAGGCCAAGGAAACCGCGGCGGGAAAAGGCTTTGCTGGCTGCGGGCTGAACATTCATGGTGATTCCTTTCGGGACCGGCGACGCTGAGTCTGCGTCGTGAGCCGGCCCAGCTCAACGTTGAGTAGGGCAAATGCAGTGAATGACTGGTGGTGCTCGTTGTGGGGACGGGTCAGGAAAGGGTGGACATGGATTCGGTGAGCACAGCGAAGCGGTGCAGATCGGAGGGAATGGTGCCGGCGTAGAGGTGTTCCTTGAGCCGGCGCCACGTGGCGCGGTGGGCGGATTCATACAGGGTGGGCAGCAGGACCTCGCCCTGGGGCCCGGTGGCCTTGACCGTTGCCGGCCAGGCAGCAATCGGTTCGGGGACCGCAACACTGGCGCCGCCGTCGTCGGTCAACAAGCTGAGGTCCAAGCCCGCTGGGCGGGCGTCGGAAAGGATGCCCTGCAAGGTGGCGGGCGCGCCGTTGGCGAGCCGCGCGGACACCGCGTAACCGTGCGGTCCGCTGCGCAGAAGACGGAGGTTTTCCAGAGGCCCGGTGACACGCACGACGGCGGCAAGATGGTCCGCGAGCAGCTCGCCGGCGTCGGTGCCTGCCCGGGCGGTGGCGACGCTGTCCAGCATGGCTGCCCGGCCCATCGTGGAACGGACGGCTTCCTGGTCCCCGGAAAGTGCCGGGTTGGACGCCCAACGCTGGTCGAGGACCACGACGGTACCGGCGGTTTCCGCGGCTGCCGACAGGGCATCCGTTGCTTCCGGAGCGGGGTTCACCACCACGATGCCGAGGGCCCCGCCGTCGACGGCTTGGGCAGCTTCCAGAGTCCAGCCGGGCCGGCCGTTGATGACCAGGACATCCGCCGCTGTTGCGGCGTCTGCGGGGCCGAACGATTCGGGAAGTGACGCCACGGCCAGGGCTACCGCGCCGGCTTCCCGGGCTTCCGGTGTGGCGCGGACAGTGTAGGCGGGGCTCATGCGTGGACTCCTTCGCGTGCGGGCTCTGCGGCCTGCTGGGCATCGACGCTTGCCGCCGTGGCATCTGCGATGTCCAAGGCGAATGTCAGGTCGTCGATGAGTGTCTGCGCGGACGGCGGCTGCTTGGTTCCGGAGGCGAGGGCGGCAAGTTCACGCCATTCGCCCTCGTAGCCGTTGTGGTCGAAGGGGCCATGGATAGTGGTTTTGCTGTCGCGGGTGAAGGTGGCGACGGCTGATCCGGCCTGGACGTAGGACGGCGTGAAGTCGATCCGGAGCGCGGCGTCGTCGGAGATGGCCTCGAACGCCCATTCCGGTTTCCACGTGTTGTTCATGGCCGCGCGCAGTTCTATGGATCGTGTGGGGGTGCGGAGCGAAATTACGTAACCGAAGGGACGGACATGGCGTGCCTCAAGGATCTCGATTGCGTCGAAGTCCGGGGTGAAGGCGCGCACCAAGGGGAGATCGTGGATGGCCAGGCCCATGATGCCGCCGCGGAGTGCGCCCTTGATGACCTCTATATCCGAGTAGTCCGGTGCCCCGCCTGCTGGTCGGGTGATGATCTCTGTTGCGAAGTCCTCGAACCTGGCGTTGGGCGGGAGGACGATCGAGGAGCGGATGGTGTGGGCCGTTGCCGGGAGGTCGCCCCAGTTTTCCGTGGCTGCAAGCCAGCCCGGATCGAACGTATGCATGGCGCCGACGATGATCGGCACGCCGGTTTCCTGGCTGACGGCGGAGATTTGCGCGGCTTCCTCGGCGTTCATGGCGAACGGCTTCTCGCAGAGGACTGCCTTCTTGCCAGCCCGGCAGGCCGCGATGACCTGCTCGGCGTGGAACTGATGCGGGCTGCAGATGGCGACGATGTCGACGTCGGGATCGCCGAGAAGGGCGCCGATGCTGGTGCTGTGGGTGGCACCAACGCGGGCAGCCACTGAGGCTGCGACGTTGGGGTCCACATCCATGATGTGGCGGACAGTGAGGAGGTCGCCGAGTCGGGCGAGCGATGGCAAGTGGATGGCCTGGGTGACCGGGCCGGCGCCGAGGATACCGACACCCAGCGGGTGTGATCCTGCTGATTGGCTGGACAAGTTCTTTTACCTCTTCGTAAGCGGACCTTGGCGAAGGACTTCGATGCCGGTGAATCTTCGCATCGAGGGGCTTGATGTGCTGCTCCTCACAACTTAGGAGGACTTTTGCCGATCGTCAAGCAAAAGTTGAGAAGTTTTCGACAAACTTCTGCTTCGTGACACGCATAAGCAATCGTGGTATCACTGGAAGCATGACTTCAGCACCCGGAAATGACGCGGGAAAGGACACCTCCGCCCAGGAGGCCGGCAGTCTTTCCCGTGCCGGCGATCTCTTCCAGCTGCTTCGGGACGGCAAGGCACGCACCCGCGCGGAACTCGCGTTGAGTACGGGGCTTGCCCGTTCCACCGTGGCGTCGCGGATCGACGCCCTGATCCATTCAGGACTCGTGGGCCCGGCGGGGGAGGCGAACTCCAGTGGCGGCAGGCCGCCGTCGCGCTTTGCCTTCAACCCGGCGGCACGTGCCGTTCTGGCCGTCGACGTCGGTGCCACCCACGTGATTGTTGCCGTCACTGACCTGGGCGGCAACGTCCTGGCCGAACAGCGGCTCGCCCAGGACGTTGCCGACGGCCCCGAAGCTGTCCTTCACCGCGTGGTGGAAGAAGGCCGTTCCCTGCTCGGCAAGGCCGGACGGGACCCGCGCGATCTCGCCGGCATCGGGATCGGACTCCCGGGCCCGGTGGAACATGCCACCGGACGGCCGGTCAAACCGCCCATCATGCCCGGCTGGGACGGGTTCGACGTGGTCCGCTACGTGCAGCGCTCGCTGCCGGTGCCGGTGCTGGTGGACAACGACGTCAACATTATGGCCCTAGGAGAACGGACCGCCCACTGGCCGGATGAGGACAACTTCCTGCTGATCAAGGTGGCCACCGGTATCGGCTCCGGCATTATCAGCAGCGGCCAACTTCAGCGCGGAGCCAACGGAACAGCCGGCGACCTGGGCCACGTGCGCGTTCCGCGTGGTGACGAAGTATTGTGCCGGTGCGGCAATTATGGCTGCCTTGAGGCGCTGGCATCGGGGCCGGCCGTGGCCGCGGACCTTAGCAGGCAGGGTGTGCCTGCAGCCAAGGGCAGCGACGTGCTGCGCCTGGTGGGCGAAGGCAACTTGCAGGCGATCCAGGCGCTGCGCCAGGCTGGCCGGGATGTGGGCGACGTGCTGGCCACCGTGGTGAACCTGCTCAACCCGTCAGTCATTGTCATCGGCGGAAGCCTTGGCCAGGCAGGGGAACACCTAATGGCCGGCGTCCGCGAAGTGGTCTACCGGCGGTCCTTGCCGCTGGCAACCAGCCACCTGCGGATCGCCCTGTCCGTGGCCGGGGACCAGGCAGCGATTCTTGGTGCCAGCCAGATGGTCACGCAGTACGTGTTGTCGCCTGCAGCGGTTGAGGCAACGCTCCAGGCGGCCGGCTAGCCGGCTTTTCGGCAGAGATTACCCTGCCGCAATCACGCGGACCGGCGTTCCCTCCAGCCAGGCCTTGACGTCCTCGAACGAGCCACCGTAGAACTGCCTGTAGCTCTCGGCCGTCACGTAGCCGAGGTGCGGGGACAGCACAGTGTTGGGGGCGCTGAGCAGAGGGTGGCCCGCGGGAAGTGGTTCCTGGTCAAAAACGTCCAGGGCCGCACCCCGGATCCAGCCCTCGTTCAAAGCCCGCACCAGCGAATCCTGGTTCACCAGCGGACCCCGCG
Organism: Arthrobacter sp. Soil762; assembly: GCF_001428335.1. Classification (GTDB taxonomy): domain Bacteria; phylum Actinomycetota; class Actinomycetes; order Actinomycetales; family Micrococcaceae; genus Arthrobacter. The sequence goes on along the minus strand of NZ_LMSG01000023.1, from coordinate 240,504 downwards.
AGGTGTTCACCAGGATGCCTTCGGGCCCCAGGAGCCGCAGTTCCTGCTCGCCCACGATGTCCTCGGAACGGGGAGACAGCCGCAGGTGCAGGGACACGACGTCGGAATTCTCGAAAAGGTCCTCCTTGCTCACCTTCTGGACCCCGGCTTCGGCGGCGGCCTCCGCAGTGAGATTCTGGCTCCAAGCGAGCACGTCCATGCCGAACGCCTGCCCGTACGCCGCGATCCGCCGCCCGATCTTGCCCAGGCCCACGATGCCCAGGGTCTTGCCGGACAGTTCCATCCCCACCGAGGTCTGCCACGTGCCGGCCCGCAGCGAGTTCTCCTCGGCTGGCAGGTTGCGGGCGATCGCGAGGAGCAGAGCCCAGGTCAGTTCGGGCGCGGCAGTGGGGGACCCTGGCGTGCCGCACACGGTGATGCCGAGATCCGCCGCGGCGGCCACATCGATGGCGGCGTTGGCCATGCCGGTGGTCACCAGCAGTTTCAGCCCCGGGAGCCGTTCCAGCACGGTGCGGGGGAACGGGGTCCGCTCACGCATCGCAATGACGATCTGGTAGCCGGCGAGGGCTGCCGCCAGGGCGTCCTCGGACTGGAAGGGCTCGCGGAAGACGGACGTTGAAACGCCGGCGTGTTCCAGGGAGGACCAGTCGGCGAAGCCGTGCGCCACGCCCTGGTAGTCATCGAGGATGGCAAGCCGTTGCTGCATGTGAAGTTCCTTCGTCCGAGGGTGCGGCTTAACATCCCGCACGTTGGGGCCGGCTGGTGTGAGCTTCATCGTATGCCAGGGCGCCATGACGCTGACTGAGGCGTCCGGCGCAATACGGCGTGATAGCAATGGAAGTGATGAAATCTTATTTAGCCGCCACGGAACCCTCATGAGTGGACAGTTCCTGGCCAAAGTTCCGAAGGGCTGGATCCTCCTCGCCTGCATCGGACTGTTGGCGCTGAACCTGCGCGGGCCCTTCGTTGCTGTTGCCCCGGTGGTTGACCTGATGCAGGCCGACCTCGGATTTACCCCCGTGATGTTGGGCCTGCTGACCAGCATCCCGGTGCTGTGCTTCGCTCTCGCCGCATCGCTGGCGTCACTGACCACAAGGAAACTCGGCGCGGAGTTCGCCGTCTCCCTCACCATCCTTGGCGTCCTGGCAGGCGTGATTGTGCGCTCGGCGGGCGGCCCGGGACCGGTGGTGGTGGGCACGGTGATGATCGGCCTGGCCATCACGGTGGGCAACATCGCGGTGCCGTTGATTATCCGCCGCGACTTCGCCCCGATGCGCCAAGGGACCGCCATGGGTGTCTACACCGCGGCTCTGAATATCGGGTCATTCCTGACGTCGATGGTCACGGCACCCCTGGCCGAGCTGGCCGGTTGGCGTGTGGCACTCGCCGCCGTGGGCATCCTGGCCGTGATTGCCATCGTGTTCTGGACACTCGCCGTGGGCGCCCGCACCGCGTTTGTGCCCTCCCGCACCGTGGTGGCCGGCGGGCAGGAGCACCCGGCCGTCAAGGGTTCCGGCTGGATTACCGCCGGGCTCACCGCAGGCTTCGCCGGGCAGGCTTTTTCCTACTATGCAGTGACGGCGTGGCTTCCGAGCTACCTCAACGACGAGCTCGGAATGTCCGCCTCGGCGGCCGGTGCAGGCTCATCGCTGTTCCAGATCTTCGCCATTGTTGGCGGCCTGGGAGTGCCATTCGCGGCCAAGTATTTCAGTACGACGACGACGGCAGTCACCGTGGGCGTGCTCTGGACGGCCGTGCCGGCCGGGCTGCTGCTGGCGCCGGAGCTGTGGTGGCTGTGGTCCACCTTTGGCGGCATCGCGCAGGGCGGCGGGATCACGCTGATCTTCATCGCGATCATCAAACTGGCCCGGGACCAGGTGTCCGCGGGCCGGATGTCCGCCACGGTCCAGGGGCTCGGTTACTGCTTCGGGGCGGTGGCCCCGCCGCTGGTGGGCTTCGTGCACGACGCCTCGGGTTCCTGGACCCCGGCGCTGCTGGTGATCCTGGGCTCGGTGTTGATGTTCTTCGTCTGCACAACCCTGGCCGTGCGGCTGGTGCCGAAAGGACGCTGACGCGTCCCGCCGTCGTACGTTCTCTTCTCCCCCTGCATGACTTACCGACGCTCTCTCACTTAACGCAGCTTAACGACCGACGCTCTCTCACTATCTTGAGGATAGTGAGAGAGCGTCCCGGGATTTCTCGCATTAAGTGAGAGAGCGTCCGCGGGTCACACGGGGTGTTCCGTCGCCGGGCCGGCGCCCCGGATCTCGGGGGTGCCTGTTGCGAAGGGCATGCCTGCCCGGCGGACGGAAATCTATTCAGTAGCCTGCCGCAGCCTAGGCCGCGGAGAGCTCCTCTTTGGTTGCCTTTTCGCGGGCCTCGGTGAGGTAGCGGGCGTAGGCGGGGAGGGTCAGGAAGGACGGGAAGTCCTGGCTGAGCGTGACTTCCTCGAAGATGTCGCGGGAGTCTTCGAAGCGGTCGCCGTCGAAGCGTTCCAGGCGTGCGAACTCTTCGTCGAGCAGCTCCTCGATCCACTGGTGGGTGATGATTTCGCCGCGGTCGGTGATGGCGGACGCGAACATCCACTGCCAGATCTGGGACCGGGAGATTTCCGCGGTGGCGGCGTCTTCCATCAGGTTGTGGATGGCGACGGCGCCGTTCCCGCGGAGCCAGGACTCGATGTAGCGGATGCCTACCTCGATGTTGTTCCGGATGCCCTGCTCGGTGATGGTGCCTGTCGTGGCGGCCACGTTGATGAGGGCGCGGTCATCGGGGATGACGTCCTCACGGGTGCGGTCCAGCTGGTTGGGGCGTTCGCCGAGGGTGGCATCGAACACTTCGCGGCAGACCGGCACGAGGTCCGGGTGGGCCACCCAGGAGCCGTCGAAGCCGTCGTTGGCCTCGCGGGTCTTGTCGGCACGGACCTTCTCGAATGCGTTGGTGTTGGCGGCTTCGTCCTTGCGGTTGGGGACGGCTGCGGCCATTCCGCCGATGGCCATGGCGCCGCGCTTGTGGCAGGCACGGACCAGCTGTTCGGTGTAGGCGCGCATGAACGGCTGGGTCATGGTCACCTGGGCGCGGTCCGGCAGGACGAACCGGGGGCCGCGGGTACGGAAGTTCTTGATCAGGGAGAAGATGTAGTCCCAGCGGCCGGCGTTCAGGCCCGACGCGTGATCACGCAGTTCGTAGAGGATCTCCTCCATTTCGAACGCCGCGGTGATGGTCTCGATCAGCACGGTGGCGCGGATGGTGCCCTGCGGGATGCCCAGCAGGTCCTGGGCGAGGATGAAGATGTCATTCCACAGCCGTGCCTCGAGGTGGTTCTCGATCTTGGGCAGGTAGAAGTACGGGCCCTTGCCCTGGGCCAGGAGGCGCCGGGCGTTGTGGAAGAAGAACAGGCCGAAGTCCACGATGCCGCCGGCCACGGGAGCGCCGTCGATGATCATGTGCTTCTCGGGCAGGTGCCAGCCGCGGGGGCGCACCACGATGGTGGGCAGCTCGCCGGCGGGGCGGAGCTTGTATTCCTTGCCTTCGGGGCTCGTGTAGTCGATGCGTCGTTCGAGGGCGTCGGTGAGGTTGAGCTGGCCCTTGATGACGTTCCGCCATGTGGGGGTGGAGGAGTCCTCCATGTCAGCGAGCCACACCTTCGCGCCGGAGTTCAGCGCGTTGATGGTCATCTTCTTGTCCACCGGTCCGGTGATCTCCACCCGGCGGTCCTCCAGGCCCGGGGCCGGGGGAGCGACGCGCCACGACGGGTCGTTGCGGATGTCCTCGGTTTCGCGGAGGAAACTGGGGTCCTGGCCGGCGGCGATCTCGGCCCGGCGGGTCCGGCGTGCCTGCAGCAGTTCCTGCCGGCGCTCGGCCGTGGCCCGGTGCAGCTTAGCGACAAACTCCAGTGCATCCGGAGTAAGAACCTCGTCCTGCCGGCAGACAGGCTGCGCGGTCAAAGTGATCCCGTTGATGGTGAAGCTGTCAGTGAAGGTGTTCATTTCGGTCTCCTGGTGCAGGCCCAGCTGGGTAGCGGTAAGTGTCGTTTTGATCCTCCAAAACGACACTTACTGCTACTTACTTGGGGAAAATTTAGTGGAACTGGCCTTCTTCGGTGGATCCCACCAGTGCCAGGGTTGATGCGTTCGGGTTGAGCGCAGTTGCGATGTCGTCGAAGTAGCCGGTGCCGACTTCGCGCTGGTGCTTGGTCGCGGTGTAGCCGCGGGACTCGGAGGCGAATTCCTTCTCCTGCAGCTCGACGTAGGCGCTCATGCCTTCACGGGCGTAACCGTGGGCGAGATCGAACATCGAGTAGTTCAGGGCGTGGAAGCCGGCCAGGGTGATGAACTGGAACGTAAAGCCCATGGCGCCGAGTTCACGCTGGAACTTGGCGATCGTGGCGTCGTCCAGGTGCTTGCGCCAGTTGAACGACGGCGAGCAGTTGTAGGAGAGCATCTGGTCCGGGAAGTCAGCCTTGACGGCCTCGGCGAACTTGCGGGCAAGCTCGAGGTCCGGGGTGCCTGTCTCCATCCAGATGAGGTCGGAGTACGGGGCGTAGGCCTTGGCGCGGGCGATGCAGGGTTCGATGCCGTTGCGGACCTTGTAGAAGCCTTCCGGGGTGCGTTCGCCGGTGACGAATTCCTTGTCGCGGGGATCGACGTCGGAGGTGATCAGGGTGGCGGCCTCGGCGTCGGTGCGGGCGATGACCACGGAGGGGGTGCCGGCGACGTCGGCGGCCAGCCGGGCCGCGTTCAGCGTCCGGACGTGCTGCTGAGTGGGGATGAGGACCTTGCCGCCGAGGTGGCCGCACTTCTTCTCCGAGGCGAGCTGGTCTTCCCAGTGCACACCTGCCGCGCCGGCCTGGATCATGGATTTCATGAGTTCGTAGGCGTTCAGCGGGCCACCGAAGCCAGCCTCGGCGTCGGCAACGATCGGCACCATCCAGTCCTCAACGGTCTGGATGCCTTCGGAGAATTCAATCTGGTCGGCGCGGAGCAGTGCGTTGTTGATGCGGCGGACCACGGTGGGGACCGAGTTGGCCGGGTACAGCGACTGGTCCGGGTAGGTGTGGCCGGAGTTGTTGGCGTCGGCAGCAACCTGCCAGCCGGAGAGGTAGATGGCACGGAGGCCGGCCTTGACCTGCTGCACTGCCTGGTTGCCGGTCAGGGCGCCCAGGGCGTTGGTGTACCCGCCGGTCTTGTGCTCTTCGGTGAGCTGCTTCCACAGTTTCTCGGAGCCGCGGCGGGCCAGCGTGTGCTCTTCGGAGACGCGGCCGCGGAGCTTGACGACGTCCGTTGCCTTGTAGTCACGGGTCACACCTTCCCAGCGGGGGTTGGCGGCCCACTCAAGCTCCAGGGCGGCGGCCTGCTCTTCGGGCGTCTGCTGGGTGGGCTCAAATGCTGCAGTCATCGTTGTCTCCTTGATTGAGCTCCGGGTGATTATCTGCCGGCCGGAGCTGCTGCGTTGCAGTTCCGGCCGGCTACCCCGGTGCGGTGTTTCTTTCCGTGATTACTACTTTTCAGCACTTCGCAACACTTCTCTAGGGGAAAACACTGGAAAGAAATGCACTTCTTCGCGTATCCTCAAGAAATGACGCCTGGAAGCTGGAACCGCGAAGTCGCCCTACCGCCGTCGTCCGCCGCATCCCCGGAACTGGACGTCATCAGCCTGGGCCGCCGCGTGCGGCATCTGCGCAAGCAGGCCGGGTACACGCTCGATGACCTGGGCGCCGCCGTCGGGACCGCCCCCAGCCAGTTGAGCCTGATCGAAAACGGCAAGCGGGAGCCCAAACTTTCCCTGCTGCAGGGGCTGGCCGCGGCCCTGAACGTGAGCATCGACCAGTTGCTTGGCGCCGAGCCGCCGAGCCGCCGCGCGGCCCTGGAAATTGAGCTGGAACGTTACCAGCGCGGGCCCCTGTACGAGTCCCTCAACCTGCCCAAAATCCGGATCAGCTCGCGGCTTCCGGTCGATGTGTTGGAGGCGCAGGTGGGGCTGCTGCACGAGCTCGAACGCAAGCTGAACGAGCAGGTGGCGACGCCGGAAGAGGCCCGCCGCGCGAACGGTGAGCTGCGTGCCATGATGCGCGAGCGCGGCAACTACTTCCCGGAGTATGAGGCCGAGGCGCAGAAGGTGCTCGGGCTGGTGGGTTACACGGCCGGGCCGCTGAGCCAGCACGTCATCGCCGACATCGCCGAGAAGCTCGGATTCACCCTCCATCACGTGAGCGACTTGCCGCATTCCACCCGTTCAGTGACGGATTTGAAGAATCACAGAATTTACCTGACGCAGAGCCAGCGGCAGGACCACGACCCCCGCTCGGTGCTGTTGCAGGCGCTGGGCCACTACGTCCTGGGGCACGAGACGCCGAAAAACTACGGCGACTTCCTCGGCCAGCGGGTGGCCACCAACTACTTCGCGGCCGCGCTCCTGCTGCCCGAGCAGGCCACCGTGGATTTCCTGCAGAAGGCCAAGGCTGCCAAGGAAATCGCGGTTGAGGACATCCGGGATGCTTTTGCTGTCTCCTACGAGACCGCCGCGCACCGCTTCACCAACCTGGCCACGAAGCACCTGGGTATCACCACGCACTTCCAGAAGACCCACAAGAGCGGCATCATCTACAAGGCCTACGAGAACGACGGCGTGACGTTCCCGATGGACCATACAGGCGCCATTGAAGGCCAGCCGTCGTGCAAGGCCTGGACCTCGCGGGCAGTGTTCGATGTGCCGGACAAGTTCAGCGCGTACAGCCAGTACACGGATACTCCGTCCGGCACGTATTGGTGCACGGCCCGGACGGAGCGATCGGCCAGCGGCGAGTTCTCCCTGAGCATCGGGGTGCCGTACCAGCACGTGAAATGGTTCCGCGGCCGGGAAACCACGGCGCGCGAAAAGTCCACGTGCCCCGACCCGAACTGCTGCAAGCGGCCCCCGGCAGCACTGGCCTCCGAGTGGGCCGGAAACGCCTGGCCGGCGGCTCGCGCCAACACGCACCTGCTGGCCGCGATGCCGCCCGGCGCGTTCCCCGGCGTGGACGAGACCGAGGTCTACTCGTTCCTGGCTGCGCACTCGGGGAACTGACCCCAGGACGCTCTCTCACTTAATGCGGGTTTTTCCCGAACGCTCTCTCACTTTCTTGGAGAAAGTGAGAGAGCGTTCCCGTATTTACTGCAGCAAGTGATAGAGCGTTTCCTTACCCGTGGAGCTCCCGGTACGCCGCTACGGCGCCGGGGTGCAGGGGCAAACCCGCGGTGTTGATCAAGGATTCGGGGCTCAGGAACTGGACCCCCAGGCTGGAGCGCGGGATCAGTTCCTCGGCATGGCCCACCAGCAGTTCGACGGTCCGCTTAACCGTTCGGTCATCAAGATCGCTCCGGCACAGCAGCAGGTTCGCCACGCCCACGGTCCAAACAGCCGGAATGCCCGCGTAGGCGCCCGCCGGGATCAGCACCCGGTCGTAGAAGACGCCGTATTTCGCCCGCAGTGCCGGCAGCAGCGGCGACAGATCCAGGAAACCCAGCCCGACGTCGTCGTTCGCGGCGGCAATGGCCGCAGTCGGCACGCCGCCCGACCAGAACAACGCGTCCGCCGTTCCGTCCCGCAGTGCCGCGAGGCCCTCATTGAGGCCGAGGCTCAGCACCGTGACGCCGCCGGCGGTGCCCGCAGTGGTGCTCAGCCCGGCAGCCTCGAGCAGCCGCGGAGTGGTCAGCGACGTCCCCGAGCCGGGCTCGCCGACAGCCACGGTCCGGCCGGCAAGCCCGCTAATGTCCCGGATTTCGCTGTTGTGCCGGATGACGCAGTGGACGTAGTTCTCGTACACCTTTCCGACGGCGGAAAGTCCGACGGCGGGCGGCTTACCCGCCGCTGTGCTTCGGGCAGCCGAATCCGCGAGCGCGACGGCGAACGTGGCTTTGCCGGTCAGCAGATGTTCGAGGTTGTCCAGGCTGCCGCCGGTAGTCAGCGCCGTGGCTTGGCCGGCAACGCCGTGACGTTGGAGGGATGCCGCCAGCAGCTCGGCGAACTCGAGGTAGAAGCCTCCGGGCTCGCCACCGGCCACGGTCACGGTTCCCGGGCGGTCCGTGGGCGTACACGCACCCAGGCCCGGCAGCAGCAGCCCGGACAAACCGGCCGCGAGGCTTGCCTTCAGGACGGCCCGCCGCGGGGGATCAGGGGGAAGCGGGGGACTCGTGGGCAGGGCCCGCGCTCCGGTGAAGCGCCCCACGAATAGGTCAGCCACGCGGAGCCGCCTGCTCCGGACCGGCGTGCTCCGGCCCGGCAAAAAGCCCTGGCACATCCGCGGAAAGTGGAAACTCGAGCCGCGCGATCAGTCCATGCGGCGAGGCCCCGGCAAGCACCAGCCGGCCACCGTTGGCCGCCGCCAGCTTGTCCACAATAGTCATGCCCAGCCCAGTGCCGCGGATGGTCCGGTGCGCCGGGGACCGCCAGAAACGGCTGGTGGCCTCTGTCCGTTCGTCGGCGGAAAGCCCGGGGCCGTCGTCGGACACTTCGATGGCCACCGTGCCTTGGCGCGCTCCCGCAGCCACCGAGACGTGGGCGCCGGGAGCGTACTTGATGGCGTTGTTCAGAAGTTCGCCGACCATCTGGGCCAGTTCTGCGGCGTTGCAGGCGATACGGACGGCGGGTGCCGGCGGATCTCCCAGCAGGATCGATGCTCCGCTGCGCTGGGCGGCAGGGCCCGCCCGTTCGGCTTCTTCCTGCAGGACCGGGTACGGATCAAGCGGCGCCTGTGCCGCGGGCAACGGGGTTCCCAGCGGGCCCCGGGCGGAGTCCTCAGAGGCCCGGTGCTCGGCGGACGCCAGCCGCAAAACGCCGTCCAGGATCTCCTCCACACGTTCGAGCTCGGCTTGCACTCCTGCCGCGGCGTCGTGTTCGCGGGCGGTTTTCAGTTCCAGCTGCAGCAAATCGATCCTGAGCCGCAGGGCGCCCACGGGATTGCGTAGTTCGTGCGATGTGTCCGCTATCAGTTGCCGCTGCGAATCGAGGCTGTGGCTGACGGTCTGCGCCATGGTGGTGAATGAACGGCTCAGTTGTCGAAGTTCCGGCGGCCCGGCCTCGGGAAGCTGGCCAGTCCGGCCTGTTGCCTCAAGTTCGGTCACGGCCGCGTTTAGCCGGTGCACAGGCCGGAGGACCCACTCTGTCACGCGGGCCGCGCCCAGGAGGAGCACCGCGGCCAGGACCGCCGCCGCCAATGCCACGATGAGCCACCGTTCCCGCAGTTTCTGCCGGGCCGGGTCCAGGTTGACCTCGAGGACGGCTTCGCCCAGGACCTGGCTCGCGCTGCCGAAGGAGCGGGAGATCACCTCGGAGGAAGTCCCGAACGGCTGCAGCGGGCTGAGCGTGGTGTCGCTGAGGTTCAGGTTCGCCCTGGCCACGGCGTCCCGGACGTCAGGCCGGTCCTCGCTGAGGCCGCCGGAGCGCAGGGTGCCCTGCTGGAGGCGGATCAGGACGCCTTCTCCGTAGAGTTCGGAATACCGGTCCATCTCCGTCTGCAGTTGAGCGGTTTCGCCCGCAGAGGCGGCGTCGAAAGCTACTTGTGCCAGGCGGTTGATCGACGCGGCACGGTTGATCTGGAGTTCCTGGGTCAGTTCCCGGCCGGCGGACGTCAGGATGGCGTTGGAGGCGATGATGACGATAAGCACGGCCAGCACACTGAGGATGCCCAGGACGCGCAGTTTCACGCCGGGTCCGCCTCGACCCGGTAGCCGACGCCGCGGACGTTGATGATGAAGCCCGGCAACTGGAGCTTCGCCCGCAGCCCCGTCAGGTGCACGTCAAGGGACCGGGACGAGGCCACGAAGGCGTCGCCCCACAGCGCGTCCAGGATCTGTTCACGGGTGACCACGGAGCCGGCGTGGCTGGCCAACAGTGCCAGCAGGTCAAACTCGGTGGCCGTCAACGGGAGCACCTCGGAACGGAGGGCCGCCACGCGCCGCTCGAGGTCGATCTCAAGATCACCCAACACCACGCTCTGCTGGCGCGCACCGCCATGGCGCCCGGCACGGCGGGTGACCGCCTCGATGCGGGCAAGAAGTTCCACGAGCTTCACAGGCTTAACGAGGTAGTCATCCGCACCGGACCGCAGGCCGAGCACCACGCTGCGTTCGTCGTCGCGCGCGGTGAGAATCAGGATGGGCACCGGCGTGACCTGGCGCAGTTTCCGCAGCACGTCCAGGCCATCCATATCGGGAAGACCCAGGTCCAGGAGGATCACTTCGAACTTCCGGTGGACCAGCAGGGCGTCGGCTCCGCGGGCGACACGGGTGGGGTTGTGCCCCGCGGTCGCGACGGCGGCGGCGAGGGCGGACGCCATGGCGTCGTCGTCCTCGACGATGAGCAACTCCATGGCCTGGTTCCCTTATTCGCTGAGCGGGCAACGCAAACTGCCCGCTTTGGAGATTACCCCTTCTCCCGGCGAAACCTAAGGAAGTGTTAGGAAATGCCCTCCCACGTTGGATGTGCCTTGGATCACGCATAACTTGGATGAGGCCCCCGGCGTTTGAGGGGGGGCCCGTCAACGTCGAGGAGGAACCATGGGCAACGTAGCCATGGACAGCACGAAAGCAAGAACAGCGCCGCAACCCGGGGAGGTTCAGCGATGAGCGCCCAGCACGCGGTCCAGAGCGAGGCCGCACAGACCCGCCGGGCCGTGAGCAACATCCTCAAGGGTTCAGCGGGCAACCTCGTGGAGTGGTACGACCTCTACGTTTACACAGTCTTCGCGGCGTACTTCCAGTCGCACTTCTTCAATTCCCAAGACGACCTGCAGGCCGGGCTCGAGGCCATGGCCGTCTTCTCGACGTCGTTCCTGATGCGTCCGGTGGGCGCCTGGTTCTTCGGCCGCTATGCCGACCGCAAGGGCCGCAAGGCGGCCCTGACGCTCAGCGTGACGATCATGTCCGCCGGTTCCTTCGCCATCGCCATCCTGCCGACGACCCAGCAGATAGGCGTCTGGGCGCTGATTCTGCTGATCCTTGTGCGGCTGGTCCAGGGCTTCTCCGTGGGTGGCGAATACGGCACCAGCGCCACCTACATGTCCGAGGCCGCCACATCCAAACGCCGCGGCTTCTTCTCAAGCTTCCAGTACGTCACGCTGATCGGCGGCCAGATGCTGGCCCTGCTGGTGCTCGTCATCCTGCAGAACACCATGGACAAGGGCGCCCTGACTGAGTGGGGCTGGCGCATCCCCTTCGCGATCGGCGGCGTCGCCGCGCTCGTGGTCCTGTGGCTGCGGCGTTCCATGGAAGAAACCGTGTCCGCCGAGCAGGTCGAGGCCGCCAAGGTTCCGGCCGTGGCCGGCGTTGCACAACCCGGCACCATGAAGTTGCTGTTCACCCAGCACTGGAAGCCGCTGCTGATCTGCATCGGCGTCACCCTCGGTGGCACCGTGGCGTTCTACACGTACACCAACTTCATTCTGAAGTTCATGAACGATACCTCCGGGATCGCCAAGACCGACACCTCCGTGATCAACTTCTGGGCGCTGTTCATCTTCATGCTGCTCCAGCCGGTCTACGGGATCATCTCGGACAAGGTCGGGCGCCGGCCGCTGCTGCTTTGGTTCGGCATCACGGGTGTGTTGTTCACCTGGCCGCTGCTATCCACCCTGTCCAACACCAAGGACCCGTTCACGGCATTCCTGCTGATGCTGGGCGGCCTGCTGATCGTCGGTGGCTACACCTCGATCAACGCCCTCGTGAAGGCCGAGCTGTTCCCGGCCTCCATCCGCGCCCTCGGCGTCGGCCTGGGCTACGCGATCGCGAACTCGCTCTTCGGCGGCACCGTCCCGCTGCTTGGTGCGGCGTTCCAGAAGGCCGAGCGCGTGGACCTGTTCTTCACCTACGTCACCGTGGCCATTGCCATCTCACTGCTGGTCTACATCTTCGCCCTGAAGAACAAGAAAACCACGCACCTGGACCGCGAACAGGGCGACGCCTGGAACCGCCCGGCCAAGGACGACGACAAGGACAAGGACCTCATCAACGCCTAGCGCTGTGGGCAGCTCCAGTGGGCGTACGACGGCGGGTGGCCACCCGCCGTCGTACGCCCACCGCGCCGCCCCCGGTACCCCGGACGCTCTCTCTGATAATGCGGCAAATCCCGGGACGCTCTCTCACTTTCTTGTGGAAAGTGAGAGAGCGTCCCGGGTTTTCTTGCGTTAAGTGAGAGAGCGTTTGGGCGATGCCAAAATGAGTGCAAAGCGTGACCGTACAGGCATCGTCTCGCGCCGCCGTCACTGGTTCACTGGGAGCAGGCGGATTCCCGCCCTTGTGTGCCGGGGGAGGCGACAGTGGTGTTTCGTTTTCAGCGGGCGGTGGCCTTGGGCGCGGTGCTGGGACTGGCGGCATGTGCGGCCCCGGCGCCTCCGGAGCTCCTGACGGCCGACGGCGTGGAACGGGTTTCGGTGGACCGCGCGGCTTATGCCGCCGAACTGCGCTCCTTCCGGGCTTCCGCCCTGGGCCTCGGCGAGGCGCTGCTGGCGGACGGCGGCGACGGCGCCAACGGGAACGTCGTGTCCTCGCCCGGGAGCCTGCTGATTGCCCTCGCGATGCTTCGCTCCGGCGCGTCGGGCGAGACCGCGGCGGAGATGGACAGCGTCCTGCAGCTCCCCGCCGGGAACCGTGATGAGGCCATGAACGCGGTCCTCAGTTCGCTGGAGAAGTTCGACGGCGACCCCGGCGCAGTGGATGAGGACAACCCGCCGCGGAAACCGGTCATGCACGCCGCCAACGGGCTGTTCGTGGACACGGACGTGCCCACCGGCGAGTCGTTCCTGGACACTCTTGCCCGGCACTACGGAACCGGTGTGTATCCCGTGGACTTCAGCGATGAGGGCGCCACGAAGCCCGCCATCGATGCCTGGGTCAACAGGAACACGGGTGGCCGGATCAAGGAAGCCCCCGCAGAATACGCCCGGGACAACACCTTCAGCCTCCTCAATTCCCTGTATTTTGCCTCCGCCTGGAGCGCGCCGTTTGACCCGAATGCCACCTCGGACCTGCCGTTCACCACAGCCGCCGGCGAGGAAATCGACGCGCCTGCCATGCACAACGAGCTGGAGATGAAGTACGCGGAAGGCGCAGGCTGGCAGGGCGTGGACCTTCCCTACGCCGACGGTTTTGTTATGCGGTTGGTCCTGCCGGCGGCCGGAGCCGATGCCGGGTCCCGCCCCGCCTCAGCGGCCTTCGGCGCCGCCACGCTCACGGAAATCGCTGACGCGTTCGACACCGCCGCGCCGGAGACGGTGCAGATCCAGTTGCCACGCTGGGACCACAAGTGCAGTTTTGACCTGCGGAAGGTGTTTGGGTCACTGGGGCTCCAGAAGACGCTCGACACCACGGAGGATTTCAACAACATCCAGCCCAGGATGGCGATCACCCAGGCCGCGCAGGCCGCCAACATCACTGTGGCCGAAAAGGGCACGATTGCCGCCGCGGTGACCCAGATCAACGGAGCTGTCACCAGCGCTCCGCCGCAGCCCGAGCGGGTTATCAGGTTCGACCGGCCGTTCCACTACCAGATCGTGCATGTGGAAACGGGCCTGCCGCTGTTTATGGGGGAGGTCGCCGACCCGCGCTCGTGACCGTGGCTTCCCCGGGCTGAGCCTAACTAACTGGTCTTGCGGAATTGCGGCGGCGCAGCAGGGCGCCGTAGCCGGCAAAAAGGCGCGGGAGGACGAGGTAGACGGCAACCGGAACCACCACGAGTGTCAGGACCAGGGCACGGAGCACCAGGTGCCAGCCCTCGGTCAGGGGTGCCACCAGGATCATGCCCACGGCCACCAGCGGAAAGATGGCCAGCCACGTGATGACGGCGCGGACGTGGATGGACGGCGCAGGCGGCACCGGTCCGTGAGCAGTGACCGGAGCCTGAGCAGGGGCGGCTGGCGCGGGAGCAGTTGCTGTGGGGCCGGGGGTGCTGTTCATGGCTAACTCCAACTAGTTAGTTGCTTTTGATAAAAGCGAGACTAGTACGGGCTCCACAAAAGTGCAACTACTTAGTTGGAAACGGGTAGAATCGTGACATGGCCTGGAATACTGAGCGCACCAAAGCACTGCTGCTGACTGCCGCCACTGAGGAGTTCAGCGACAAGGGCCTTGCCGGTGCGCGGGTGGACCGCATTGCGGCGGCGGCGGGCGTCAACAAGGAACGCATCTACCAGTACTTCGGCAAGAAGGACGAGCTGTTCGACGCCGTCCTGGCCGCTGAACTGGTGCGGGTGATGTCCGAGGTCCCCATCGAAGGTCACGGCGCGGCGTCCACCGGGGAGTACGCCGGAAGGCTTTTTGACCGTCACACGAACGACGGCGCCTTGGCCCGGCTCCTGTTCTGGGAAGGCCTGGAGCGCGGGAGGAATACCGTGGACCGGGCCACACGCGCTGACCACTGTGCCGCAAAAGTGGACCAGATGCTGGCAGTTCTGCCCGGAATCGACCGCACGGATGCGGCCGACCTGGTCCTCACCATCGTTACGCTGTGCGACGGCTGGACAGTGCTGCCCCAGATCGACGCACTCTTGGCGGGCTCCGCTCCGGACCGCCTGGACCGCCGTCGGGCCTTCATTGTGCGGACGGCGACTCTGGTAGCCGACGACTTGCTTGCAGCGGCCCGGCTGGAAGAGACGCCGCTGGAAGACTCAAGAAACTAGCGCGCGCCGCCCTGCCAGAGGGCGTCGAACGGCGCGCCGGACGCGACCCGGTTGCGGATGCCCGCGGTGACAAAGTCCTTGGCGGCCCGGGCAGCCTCCAGCGGCGTGGCGCCCTTGGCCAGCTCGGCCGTAACCGCCGCGGCGAGGGAGCAGCCAGCACCGGACACGGCCACCTCGCCCACCTTGGGAGCGCTGAGGACTTCGAGTGTCTCGCCGTCGTAGTAAACGTCGACGGCGTCCGGGCCTGCCAGCCGCACGCCGCCCTTGGCCAGGACCGCGGCGCCGCTGAGTTCGTGGATGCGGACTGCTGCGGCTTTCAGGGATTCGACGTCGGTGATCGCCAGGCCGGACAGCGATTCGGCTTCGAAGTGGTTGGGTGTCACAAATGTGGCCAGCGGCAGGATCTGCGCCTTCAGGGCCTGGTCCGTGTCCAGTGCGTGGCCCGGCTCCTGGCCCTTGCAGATCAGCACCGGATCCAGCACTACATTGCGGAACCGGCCCGTTTCCAGCGCCGCGGCTACCGTGCTGATAGTGGCCGGGCTGCCCAGCATGCCGA
This sequence comes from Arthrobacter sp. Soil762, assembly GCF_001428335.1. Classification (GTDB taxonomy): domain Bacteria; phylum Actinomycetota; class Actinomycetes; order Actinomycetales; family Micrococcaceae; genus Arthrobacter. The sequence continues at coordinate 225,298 of NZ_LMSG01000023.1, read as the reverse complement.
CTTTCACGGTGTCCAGGACCGGCCGGCCTGGAGCCGACGGCTCGCCCGAAGCACTCTCGGAGGCGGTGACCCCTGACGCCGGACCGTAGGCCGCCGTCGTGGCTTCCAATTGGTCCGCGATGACCTGCTGGTCCACCGGCACGAAACGGTGGTTCCAGTTGTCGCTGGGATCGAAGGAGACGATGCAGGTCAGGTTGGCGATGCCAAACACGCCCAGCTCCTGGAACGTCTTCAGGTCGGCCTGGGCTCCGGCGCCACCCGTGGCTTCGGATCCCGCGATGGTCAGGACGACGGCGGGAGCGGACACGGGGGACTGGAGGGCAGCTGAAGCTAAAGTCATGGCACTATCCTGCCATCCGGCGTCGGGGTCTATTGTTCAGTGGGAGAATGTCGTGACAGTGCTAATACAGCCGGCGTCCCGCGCAACTTTCGTTGCGGGAACCGTACGCCGAGCGAACCACTACGAATGGAATCCCCCATGCCTTCCCCCTCAGGCCCTGACGCCCAGCCCATAGCCGACTCCGCCCGGACGGCGCCGAAATTCGCATCAATCGGTTCGCCGTACTTCGGCATCATGCTGGCGTTTATGGCCGTGGTGCTGATCCTGTCCAACATCGGGGCGTCCAAGGGCGTCGCGATCGGTCCGATCATCACGGACGGCGGGTTTTTCCTGTTCCCGCTCGCCTACATCCTGGGCGACGTCATCAGCGAGGTCTACGGTTTCAAGGTGGCGCGCAAGGCCATTTTCACCACCTTCGCACTGTCCGTCTTCGCCTCTGTTTGCTACTGGGTGATCATCGCCCTGCCCGGCTTTGATGACGAGTTCGGCACGTCCAAGCAGGCCGCCCTTGAGGGGGCCCTTGGTCCGGTGCCGCAGATTGTGCTCGCCTCGCTGGTGGCGTTCCTGGCCGGCCAGACCATTAACTCGTGGATCCTGGTGAAGATGAAGGCCCGCTCCGGGGAGAAGTCACTGTGGGCGCGGCTGATGGGTTCCTCAGGCGCGGGCGAGTTCGTGGACACCCTGATTTTCTGCAGCATCGCCGCCTCCGTCATCGGCATCACGGACTTCGGCACGTTCCTGAACTACGTGGTGGTGGGCTTTGTCTACAAGACGCTCGTGGAGTTCCTGTTTGTGCCGGTGACGTCCCTGGTCATCGGCTGGATCAAGAAGCGCGAACCGAGCTACGGGGTCTGAGCGGCCACCCCCGGGCGCGGAGGACGACGGCGGGACGCAGGGAGGCGGGCGGGCAGCGAGCCGGGCCGGCGCTTAGCGGTAGTACTGCGCCAGCGTCTCGGCCTTGAACTCGAAGAAAGTGCCGGCTTCGATGGCCAGCCGGGCGTCGTCCACCATCTTCACTACGAAGCGCTCGTTGTGGATGGAGATCAGGGTGGCGGAGAGCATCTCCTTGGCCTTGAACAGGTGGTGGATGTAGGCCCGCGAGTAGTTGGCGCAGGCGTAGCAGTCGCAGCCGTCCTGGAGCGGGCCGAAGTCGCGCTTGTACTTGGCGCCGGAGAGGTTGAAGCGGCCGGTTGGCGTGTAGAACGCGGAGTTGCGGGCCACCCGGGTGGGGGAGACGCAGTCGAACGTATCCGCGCCGTTCTCGATCGCGGTGAAGATGTCGTCCGGCTCGGAGATGCCCAGCAGGTGCCGCGGCTTGTCCTCCGGCAGCTCCTCGTTGCACCAGCGCACAATCGTGCCCAGGTTTTCCTTCTCCAGAGCCCCGCCGATGCCGTAGCCGTCGAAGTCCATGGCGCCCAGGTCCCGGCAGGCCTTCCGGCGCAGGTCCTCATACTGGGCACCCTGGATCACGCCAAAGAGGGCCTGGTACGGCTTCCCCACACGGGACGTGGTCAGCCGGAAATGCTCCTCCAGGCAGCGCAGGGCCCACAGCCGCGTGCGCTCCAGCGATTCCTCCTGGTAGCCGCGGGAGTTATGCAGCGTGGTCAGCTCGTCGAAGGCGAACGTGATGTCCGCGCCGATCTTGTGCTGGACCTGCATGGAAATTTCGGGGGAGAAGCGGTGGCGGTCCCCGTTGAGATGCGATTTGAACCAGACACCGTCGTCGTCGATGTGGGCCAGGCGTTCCTTGCCCGGAGCCACGGCGCCATCCGGGACAGCCGCGTCCGCGGAAGACACGGTCTTCATGTCGATGACCTTCTTGAACCCGGACCCCAGGCTCATCACCTGGAACCCGCCGGAGTCCGTGAACGTCGGCCCGGACCAGTTCATAAAGGCGCCCAGCCCGCCGGCTTCGTCCAGGATGTCCGCCCCGGGCTGGAGGTACAGGTGGTAGGCGTTGGCCAGGAGCGCCTGCGCACCGAGGTCCGCCATGGATTCCGGCAGGACGGACTTAACCGTGGCTTTGGTCCCGACGGCGATGAACGCCGGAGTGCGGATCTCGCCGTGGGGCGTGGTCATGGTCCCCGTGCGGCCCAGGAATTCGCCGCCGTTGGCAGATACCTGCGCAGACGACGGCGCACAGCTGTCAGCAAGGCGGGTGCCAACGGTGAAGGAGAACTGCGACTGGTCGGCTGCAGCGGCGGAGCCGGCCGCCGGTGCGACGGGATCAGCTGAGGCGGCCGAAACGGAGACAGATGGAGCAGAGACGGGGTTGGCTGGCACGGTTCCAGTGTGCCAGCAAACGCCGCCGATCCCTCAGTGGGCCGCTTCCGATGTGGGGTAGTTCTCAGCCCGCCAGCTGTCCCAGAGCGAATGGATGGACTCCAGTTTGTGGGCACCCAGATCGAACGTCGAGGCTATCACCATGGCGCCGCCGTGGGGCCTCACCCCTTCAATGACGGGCTGGTCCGCCACGATCAGCAGGCCGTCGCCGTGCTCCGCATAGCTGTGGACGGTGAGCCCCACCTGGTGGTTGCTGCGGAACCAGACCTTGCCGGTAATCTCTTCCCCTGTGGACAGCGTCAGCCCGTACGTCTCACCCGGCGCAGGCACCTCCGACAATCCCAGCTTTTCGATGGCGGAAGCAGGCTCGCCGGGAAATTCGAAGAACAACGTGTGCCGCTTGCCGTGCGGGTGGTGTTCCAGCGCGAAGCGGAGTTGCTGCAGGAACGTCAGCCAACCCTGGGTGATGTCCTCATCCCAGGCCGCCCACTCAGAGTTGTGGTCCAGGGCTGCCCGCGTGACACTGACCAGCGTCCCGGCGGACACCGGTTTGAGGTCGAAGACGTCGCCGCCGTTGGTAGTCAGGCTGGTGTGGTCCGGGGCTTCAACCACGCTGCTGCTGAAGTAGATCCCGTTAATCTCATCTGCCAGTTCGTCAGCATCCCAGCCGTGCCACTGGGCCACTTTGGCCGGTTCGCGCAGCATGGTCCAGACCTGCGGCGCGTCAGCATTTATCACCACGCTCAGATTGTTCGTCATAGCCCGAATCTACAACGCGGGCGCAACCCCGGGTAGGGGGTAATTCCCCCGCCCGGACAGCTCAGGCCCGGACGGCCTCGAGTTCGTTGCTGATCCGGCGCTGGAGTTCGCCGACGCCGATCGTCTCAGACCCGCCGTGCGCCCGCAGGAACAGCAGGGATTCGAGGCGCAGCAGCCGCCACTCCCGCTCGGCCTCATGGTTCGAGTTGTCGATCGAGCGGAAGATTTCTTTGTCGTACAGGTTGGGTTCGTTCAGCGAACGCTGGCGCACCTTGGCGTTCATCCGCGCCTTGAACGGGTCCGTTTCCTGGTTTTCCGGCAAACGCAGCAGCTTCTCGTAGACTTCGGCGCGGTCCTCCTGCCGGTCCTGGCGGCAGATAAAGCTGGACAACGCCAGCGACGCCTCCACGGACGCCCACCGGCCCGGGTTGCCATCGAACGGCAGGACATTGAGCAGGTCCGCCACGGTCAGCGCCCCGTCCGGATCCTTCAGCGTGATGAAAAGTTCGTGGGCAAGGTCGCTGAGGTCCTTGAGGCAGCTGCCGGACTTGAAGTTGATGCCCTTGGCCAGCTTGTCCGCCAGCAGCAGCACACCAACGGCGTCCGGGTGGGCTTCCGCGGCAGCCTCCACCACCGCTTCGGGTGTGCCCTGCGGCGCCGGAATCCGCGCCAGTTCTTCCGCGGACGGGCCGCTCATCGCGGGCGGGATGGCCGGCACGGGAGGGACGACGACGGCGGGAGCCGCCGGGGCTATCTCCGCTTCGCGTGTGTGCTGGGGCTGTTCGGCAGGAGGTTGCGCCGCGACCGTAAGCTGCGTGACGGCGTCGGGCGTTGTGTCCTGAACGGGGGTGTCCTGAACTGTGCTGTCCGGGACCGTGATGACCGGGACTGTTGTGTCCAGGATCTTTACGGTGGAGCCGGCTGCGATGCGGAGGGTGCCGCCGCCGGTGAGGTTTGCCAGGACTACCGCAGGGGTCCCGAAATCATCCGGTTCAAACTCCACGTGCTGGATTTCGGCGGTGCGTTCACCGTCGGGGAGGAGGAGCTGATCGCCGGTGGTCAGAGATCCAGCCTGCTGTTCGCTGTAGTGCCTGGCGGCTGGGTTTTCGGTCATGGGAGTCCTTAAGTTCTCTTGCGGTCCGCCCTACAGTCTACAAAGCGGGGCCCTGGAAATCGGGGACGCCGGGGAACCCGCGGGCGTCAGTGACCCACGCCCGCAAAGGCCAGCGCCTGGCGGACCAGGGCGCCGCGGCCGCCGCTGAATTCGAGCTGGACGTCGGGGCTTAGCACTTCGGCCGGGGTCATCCAGGTCAGTTCCAGGGCGTCCTGGCGGGGTTCGCATTCGCCGGTCACGGGGATGACATACGCCAACGAGACGGCGTGTTGGCGGTCGTCGGTGAATCCGGTCTGGGACGGGGCCGGGAAGTATTCGGCCACAGTGAAGGGGACCGGGCTGATGGGGAGCTGCGGAAAGGCGAGCGGCCCCAGGTCCTTTTCCATATGGCGCAGGAGTGCGGCGCGGATGGTCTCGCGGTAGATCACGCGGCCCGAAACCAGCGACCGGATCATATTCCCGTCCTCGTCGGCCTGCAGCAGCGTGCCAACCTCGTTCACAAAACCCAGCGGATCCAGCCTTACCGGCACGGCCTCCACATAGATCATGGGGAGCCTCCCGCGGGCCTCAAAGAGGTCTTCTTCGGAGAGCCAGCCGGGATTGGGGTCAGGAGTGCGAACGTTCATGGTTAAGTTCTACCCCATCGGACGGCCGCGGACCGCTGAGGGGTGAGCTATCAGCGTAAAGCGGCGTCCAATGCGCCGGAATCTCACCCTTCGGTCGGCTCAGGGCCGGATCACTGCGCTGCGAGGCGTTGCGAGATCCAGAGGGTGGGCGGGACATGCTGGGCCGTTGTGTCGGCGGCAGTGTCGGCGGTGCCGGAACTTCTTGCGCTTCCAAAGGCGGCGTCGGGGTTGGCCACGTGCAGGGTCCGGCCGAAGGCTTCCTCGGTTTCGCTGACGTCCAGCCCGGCGGAGGTGAGCCGGTCCCGCAAGGCGCCCAGATCGCCGTCGTACTCAAATCCCAGGCCGGACCGCGGCGGCCCGGATGCCGGCCGCACCATCAGCACCCCGCCGTTCTTGGCGGTAAAGTCGGCGGTTTCGTCGGCGTCCGGGACGGGGCGGAACCTGGCGCCGATGTCCTGCAGGGTCACGGCGGCGGCGCCGGGATCCTCCGTAAACCAGACCCCGACGACGGTGAGGGCAGGATCAGCGTCAGCCGCGTTCGCCTCCCGGGCGCCTTTGTCCGCCAGGAAGCTGAAGCCGTCCCGGCCGGTGATGCGGCAGGACTCGCCGTGGTCGGCGGCGATGAGCTCGGCGACCGTGTTCCCCGATTCCTCCGCTGCCAGGGCGGTGCGCCGGGCGAATTCCGCCAGATCGCCCACCTCCACGCCCAAGGCAGTGGTGCCGTCGTCCGTGGCGCCGGCGTCGGCCACATGCAGGGCCAGCCGGCCTGAGCCGGCGTCGAACTCCCGCCATGGGCCGTCATTGACGGTCTTGGCCAGGCCGAGGGCAGCCAGGAGCTGTTCCCAACTGTCTGGCTGGGAGGTGAAATGGACGGGTCTGACACGCAGCATGGGTTCCTCCTCGAAACCAGGACAGGTCGGCTACCGCCATCATGCCACTTCCAGCTGAAGGCGGGCAGAATAGGGCCATGGCCATTGAACTCGAGGAACTGCTGGTAGCGGACGCGGCGGAGTGGCGGCTGTGGCTGGAACAGCACCATGCCACGAGCCCTGGCGTGTGGCTGGTGCTGCATAAGAAGGGCGGCAACGCCACTGAACTGGACTATGAAGCAGCGTTGCAGGAGGCGCTGTGCTTTGGGTGGATCGACGGTCAGGGCAAAAGGCGCGACGACGACAGCTCCTTCCAGCGGATGACCCGCCGCGGCCCGAAGAGCGTCTGGTCGGCGCGGAATGTGGACCGCATCGGGAAGCTCGAGGCTGCCGGCCGGATGACAGCGGCTGGCCGCGCCGCGGTCGACGCTGCCAAAGCTGACGGGCGCTGGGAAGCAGCCTATGTGGGGCAGGCGACGGCGGAAGTCCCGCCGGATCTGGCCGCCGCCATCGCTGCCGTCCCCGAGGCCCAGGCCATGTTCGACGTCCTCACCTCCGTGAACCGGTATGCCCTGATTTACCGGACGAATTCCGTGAAACAGGCGTCCACGCGGGAACGGAAAATCGCCGGCTTTGTGGAGATGCTGGCCCGGGGCGAGGCGCCGTATCCGCAGAAGAAGAAGCCCGCCGGAGATTAGTAGCGGCGGATTTCGACAGGCTCAATCACCGGTGCGCGACAGGCTTAATCACAGGCGGGGTCCAGCGGGAAGGCGACCGCTTCGCCCACCACGCGCAGGCAGAGTTCCATTCCCGGCCGGGCAATGGAGGCGTTCCAGTGCCGGATGGTGATGACTTCGCCGCCGCCGGGGTAGCGGTGGTCGGCGAGGTCGGCCAGTTCGGGTGGCACAGAGAGTTTGAGGCGCACGGTGGTTTCCGGGCCGAAGTAGTCGGTGTCCACCACCACGCCGCGGATGGGGCCATCCTCGGCAATGCGGATCTGCTCAGGACGCAGCATCAGCTGCACCCGGCCCTGGGCCGGCGGGCGGCGGACAGGAATTCCGCCCAGCGAGCACGTGGCCAACGAGCCTTCCATCCAGGCGTCCAAGATGACGGCGTCGCCCAGGAATTCAGCGGTGGCGCGGTCGGCGGGGCGGGTATAAACCACAAACGGGTTGCCGATCTGGGCCAGCTTGCCGCCGCGCATCACGGCCACCTGGTCCGCGAAGGACAGGGCCTCGGCCTGGTCGTGGGTGACCAGGATGGTGGTGACACCGGCCTTGTTGAGGACCTTGGCCACGGCCCGCCGGGTTGCCACGCGCAGGCCGGCGTCCAGGGCTGAAAAGGGCTCGTCCAGCAGCATCAGTTCGGGTTCGCGGGCCAGTGCACGGGCCAGGGCCACACGCTGCTGTTGCCCGCCGGAGAGCTGGTGCGGCCGCCGCTTGGCCATGGCGGCGTCCAGCGAGACCATGTCCAGCAGCTCGCTGATCCGGCCCGCGACCCCGCGGCGGCCACCCGCGAGCTTGGCCGTGTCCAGGCCGAACGCGATGTTCTGGCCCACCGTCAGGTGCGGGAAAAGCGCCCCGTCCTGGGCCACGTACCCCACCTGGCGTTTATGCGCAGGCAACCACACGCCGTCGCCCGCCACCTTGCTGCCGTTGAGCGAGATGCTGCCGGTGGCGGGGTGTTCGAAGCCGGCGATCAGCCGCAGGAGGGTGGTCTTTCCCGAGCCGGAGGGTCCCACTATGGCGGTGGTTCCGCCCTTGGCCACGGACAGGTTGACGCCTTTGAGGACGGCCTGGGAGCCGAAGTGCCTGGTGACATCGGTGATCTGCAGATGGCTGTTGGTGGTGGGTGCCACCGACGGTGCGATCCGCGGTTCCGGAAGCCTGGAGGGGGCATCACGCGGAGTGTAGGAATCGGTCACTGTCCGGCCACTTTCTTGGACTGCTGGAAGAGAAGGTAGGTCATGGGCGCCGAGAGCAGGATCATCAGCAGGGCATAGGGGGCTGCGCCGGCGTAGTCGATTTCGCTGCTCTTGCTCCAGAACGCGCTGGCCAGGGTTGTCGTCCCGTTGGGGGAGAGCAGGAGCGTGGCGGTCAGTTCGGTCACGACGGCGAGGAACACCAGCGCTGCGCCACCGGCGGCCGCGGGAGCCGTGAGGCGCAACGTGATCTTCAGGAAGGCATTGAACGGGGATCTGCCCAGGGCACGGGCCGCTTCGTCCAGTTCCTTGGGGGCCTGTGCCAGCCCGGCGCGGATGTTCACCAACGCGCGGGGAATGAACAGCAGCACGTACGCGGCCACCAGCAGCCCGGTGGTCTGGTAGATGCCCGGCGCCACGTTGATCGCCACGGTGACGAAGGCCAGACCCACCACAATGCCGGGCATGGAACTGGTGATGTAATTGGAGAGCTCCAAGGACTTGCTGAACCAGCCCGGATGCCGGACGGCCAGGTACGCCATGGGGAACGCGACGACGGTGGCGGCCACTGCGCCGGCAAGGCCCAGTCCCAGCGTCTGCAGCAGCGCGGGGACAACCTCCTCCACATCCCAGATCTCGGCGCCGCCGGCCACGATCCAGCGGACCACAAGCCACAGCGGCAGGCCGAACGCCAGGACAGTGAGCGCCAGGAGTCCGAACTGGGCAGGAACCTGGTAGCGGTGCAGGGGGAGCCGCAGGGGCTTGGACTGGGCACCGGAGCCGATCCGTGCGTAGCGGGCCGTGCCGCGGCTCCGGACCTCCAGCACCAGGAGGATCAGGCAGAAGAACACCAGGACGCTGGCCAGCATATTTCCCGCCGTGCCGTTGAACGTGGAAGCGTACTGCTGCATGATCGCCGTCGTAAACGTCTCAAAGCGGATCATCGCGAAGGCGCCGTACTCGGCCAGCAGGTGCAGGCCCACCAGCAGGCCACCGCCGGTGACGGCGATGCGCAGCTGGGGCAGCACCACGCGGAAGAAGACCTGCCACGGGCCCAGGCCCAGGGACGCCGCCGACTGCTCGATGGCCGGATCCAGCCGGCTGAGCGTCGCAGCGGCCGGAATGTAGACCAGCGGGAAGTAGGACAGCGTGGCGATCAGCGCGCCTGACCAGACGCCTTCCAGGGAAGGGATGGCGGACACCCAGGCGTAGCTGTTCACAAACGCGGGAATGGCCAGCGGCGCCGCCAGGAGCACGGCCCACCACTTGTGGCCACGCAGCTTGGTGCGTTCCACCAGCCACGCGCCGCCCACGCCCACCACCAGGGTTGCGGGCACCACGATGAGCATCAGCAGGAGGGTGTTGACCAGCAGTTCGCCCACCCGGGGGCGGAAGATCAGCTCAATGCTGGTATCCCAGCCGGTGACGGCTGTCATGTAGATGACATAGCCCAGCGGGATGAGTGCGAACAGAGCCAGCAGTGTGGCCAGGAGCACAACCACCAACGGCGGGCGAGGGCTGTTGCCCTTGCCCGCCATCGCCGCCTTGGCGGTTAGTTCTGGGGTTGAAACCAAAAGCTAGAGCAGACCGGCCTTGGTCATCAGTTCCGTGACCTTCTTGGAGTTCAGCTTGGAGGAGTCAACCGTCGGTGCCTGCAGTTCGGCCAACGGAACCAGCTTGTCGTTGGATGCCACGCCGGCGCCGACGGTGTACTCGAAGTCCTTGCCCGTCTGCAGCTGCTCCTGGCCTTTCTTGCCCGTGATGAAGGCGAGGAACGCGTCGGCAGCGGCCTTGTTCTTGGAGGACTTCAGCACGCCACCGCCGGATACGGAGACAAACGCGCCCGGATCCTGGTTCTTGAAGTAGTGGCTGGCCACGTTCTTGGAGTTCTCGCCGGTCTTGGCCTGGTCACCGAAGTAGTAGTAGTGGTAAATAACGCCACCTTCGATTTCACCGGCGTTGACAGCCTTCATGACCGCACCGTTGCCCTGGTAGCCCTTGAAGTTTTCCTTCATGGCCGTGAGCCACTTCTCGGTTTCGGCCTCGCCCTTAAGTTCAAGGTAGGCGGAAACGATCGCCTGGAAGTCGGCGCCGGACGGCGAAGCGCCCCAGCGGCCCTTCCACTCGGGACCGGCCAGGTCAGAGAGGGACTTGGGCAGCTTATCTTCGGTGAGCTTTTCCTTGTTGTACACGAACACGGTGGAGCGGGCTGCGACGCCGGTCCACTTGTTGGTGGACGGGCGGTACTCGGCCGGAACCTGCTTCTTGACCTCGTCGGTGAGGTCGGCGAACAGGCCTGCGTTTTCCACCTGGGTCATGGCGGGGGAGTTCTCGGTGATGAAGACGTCAGCCGGGGACTTGTCGCCCTCCTGGATGATCTGGTTGGACATCTCGGTGTCCTTGCCCTGGCGCAGGGTCACCTTGATGCCGGTCTCCTTGGTGAACTCTTCCACCCAGGCCTTGGTCATGGATTCGTGCTGAGCGTTGTAGACCGTGATGCCATCGCCGGAAACCTGGCCGTCTGCGGACGGGGAGACGGTGGCTGCCGGGGACGTGCTGCCGCCACAGGCGGTCAGTCCAAGGGCTGCGGTGGCGGCGAGTGCGATGCCGGCCAGGGCGCTGTTGCGGATCTTCATCGGGGCTACTTTCTGGGAAAAAGTCTGGCGGACCGTCGGTCCCGGCGAGCCCGGAGTTAGGGTTGGCTCACTCGTGAAACTGTAGGTTAGCCATACCTAAGACACCAAGCGGCATCACCCTTAAGTGATAAGGATCACATGCATTACGGAACTGTTGCGTGCCCTAATTCATTCATGGCTTTTGTGGATGGCCGCTGCGGCCTCCAGCGCCATCCAGGCCTGCAGCTGGGTGGAAAGTTCGACGGCGGCACCTGGCGGGTAGGTTGTGTCCGCCGGTTGTGCCGCGTGGATGGAGAACAGGACGTTACCAGCCGCGGCTGATGCCGCTCCGCGGCCGGCCGGCCGGCGGCCTGCCCAGAACGCTTCGGCGGTAGCTGTCACGAGCTCCTTCGCCGCGTTCCGGGCGGACCCCGGGAGCCGGGCATCAACGGCCGCGAGTGCCAGGTACCGGCAGAGAATCCCGGTGAAGAGTCCGCCGTCGCCCGTTCCATCGCAGCGGAGGATGCGCTGCCCCGGTACGGTGAGCCGGTTGGCGACCGCGTCCACCAGTGCCGCGGCCCTGGCGAGGTTGGTGTCGCCGCCGAGCTCCAGCAAGGCTCCCAGTACGGGGCCTTGGTTGTAGGTGTAGAGGGTGTTCTCCACCATCACCTCGCCGGCCGGGCTGAGCCGCGCCCCGTCAACGTAGAGGCCCCGGGCCTCATCAAACAGCACGGCATTGAGCCAGTCCACCAACCGCTGCGCCTTGGCCTGCTGGCCTGTCCGGGCGTAGTAGAGCGCCACGGGGGCGGTGGCCGGCGTGTTCTTGAAGTCGCGCTTCTTGCTCCAGAAGGTCCCGCCGCCCAGGTCATCGGTTGAGGCGGAATCGAACTGCAGGGTCAGTGTCTTGCGGACCCTGGCGTTGCGGCGGCGTCCGGGTTTGCGCGTCTCCTCGGCCAGGCTTTGCAGGCGGTGCGTCGCCAGCGCCAGCCAGGCCATGTCGTCGTAGTAGTTGTTGACGAGGGTGTTGGCGTTGCGCAGACGGATGCCCGTGACCAGCCTGGACGCGAGCCTGCCGGCGCTGGGGTGGTGCGGGCCGTTGAATCTTGCCGCGGGGGTGGCTCCGTTGCCCAGCTCGCGGCGCCCGGCATCCACCAGGCAGTCCACGTAGTGCGCCTGCCACCAGTAGTGCCAGGGGTGGACGAGGTTCTTCAGGTGTTTTGACGGCCATTGCACGGCGGCCAGGTGGGTTCCCGGCAGGAACAGCAGCCGCCGGCCGAAGAGCTCTGTGACGGACCGGGCCGCCACGTTGGCCCGGTCCTGCCAGTGGGCAGGTTCGGCATCCGGCATGGTCATCCGTTCAGCCTAGTGGGTGCGGCCCGCAGGATTTTCAGTTAACATGCACTAACTAATGTTCCGCGCCGGTCTTATGGTGTTGGGGCAGCATCAAGGAGGATGTATGGACGTCTTGGGTACTGTCGCGCTGATTACGGGGGGGGCTTCCGGGCTGGGCGCTGCCACAGCGAAGCGCCTGTTCGACGCCGGCGCCTCGGTGGTGCTGATCGACCTGCCGTCCTCTGCCGGGGCGGCCTACGCCGCCGAGCTCAACGCCTCGGCGCTGAACGCCGCCAGCGGTTCGGGGGCACAAGCGGCCTTTGTCCCCGCGGACGTCACCAACGAGGCTGAAGTGCAGGCCGCCGTCGACACGGCCATGGCGCTGGGACCGCTGCGCATTGTTGTGAACTGCGCCGGCGTCGCCACGCCGGGCAAAGTCCTGGGCAGGGACGGCGTCCTTCCGCTGGACACGTTCAACCGCGTCATCCAGGTCAACCTCATCGGGACGTTCAACGTGCTGCGCCTGGCCGCCGCGGCCATGGTATCCACCGAACCGATCAGTACTGAGCTCGGCGGCCCCGAGCGCGGCGTCATCATCAACACCGCCTCCGTGGCAGCTTTCGACGGGCAGATCGGCCAGCCCGCCTACGCCGCTTCCAAGGGCGCCGTCGCCGCCATGACGCTGCCGCTGGCCCGTGAGCTGGCCCGCTCCCTGGTGCGGGTGGTGACCATCGCCCCGGGCATCTTCGAAACACCCATGATGGCAACGCTCCCGCAGGACACGCAGGATTCGCTGGGCCGGCAGGTCCCGCATCCGTCGCGCCTTGGCCGGCCCGCCGAATACGCCAGTCTGGTGGCCCACATCGTGGAAAATGCGATGATCAACGGCGAAACCATCCGGCTCGACGGGGCCATCCGAATGGGGCCGAAATGAGCCTGCCGCCCACCACCGAGCCCTCCACCACCGAACCGGCGACCGACGAGTTGCCCACCGCCGATTTTTTCGCGTTCGAGTCCCTCCTCAGCTCGAAGGAGCGGGCCAAACTGGCCGAGCTGCGGGAGTTTCTGGCCACGGAGATCGCCCCCTACGCGTCGGACTGGTGGAACAAGGCGGAGTTCCCGGCGCACATCCTGCCCAAGCTCGCCGCGCTGGAGCTGAGCACACCGGCGCAGCGCGGCTACAGCAACCTCTTCGCCGGACTGGTCATCGCCGAGATGACGCGCGTGGATACCTCGATCGCAACATTCTTCCTGGTCCACCACGACCTTTTTGTGGAGTCGCTCTACGGTTTCGGTTCGGCCGGCCAGAAAGAGCGGCTGCTTGCGGACGCCTCAAGCCTGCGCATCACGGGCGCCTTCGCGCTCACCGAACCCGGCCACGGTTCCGACGTTGCCGGCGGGATGGAAACGAGCGCCCGGCGCATCTCCCGCGCAACGGGAGAACCCGACGACGACGGCGACGCGTGGGTGCTCAACGGCGCCAAGCGCTGGATCGGGAACGGGACGTTCTGCGACTACATACTCGTGTGGGCCAGGGACGAGGCCGTGGCTGCCAACGGGCAGGGCACGGTCCGCGGGTTCATCGTTGATGCTTCCTTGCCGGGCGTGAGCCGGAGCCGGATCGAAAACAAGATTGCGCTCCGGACCGTGCAGAACGCGGACATTGTGCTTAAGGACGTCCAGGTCGCCGAGGCCGACCGGTTCGCCGGCATCAGCAGTTTCGAGGACACCAACCAGCTCCTGCGCGGCTCGCGGATCATGGTGGGATGGCAGGCGGTGGGGCAGCAGCTGGCGGCGTTCGACGTCGCCCGGCAGTACGCCGTCGAACGCCACCAGTTCGGCCGGCCGCTGGCGAAATTCCAGCTCATCCAGCAGCAGCTGGTCACCATGCTGGGCAACGCCGTAGCCAGCATGGCCATGATGGCGCGTATTGCCCAGCTGCAGGACGACGGCGTGGCGGACATGCCGCAGGTGGCCCTCGCCAAGTCCTACACCAGCGCCCGGATGCGCGAGACAGTGGCGCTGGGCCGGTCCCTCCTGGGCGGCAACGGCATCGTGACCGACTACCGGATGGCCAAAGTCTTCGCCGACGCCGAGGCCATCTACACCTACGAGGGCTCGTTCGAAATCAACACGCTCATTGTGGGCCGGGCGGTCACCGGCGTCTCAGCGATCGTCTGACTGCCCGGCGGTTGAGCCGGTCTGTTCCGGTGATTGAGCCTGTCGAAATCCGACAGGCTCAATCACCGGGCACGGCGTTCAATCAGCGAGGAGAGGCTGCTTTTCGCCGGCTTCGATCTTCGCGTCGAGGCTGTTGCCTTTCACGGGCATGGGGCAGGTGCCGAACGGGGTGAAGGCGCTGGGGTAGTTGATGGCGCGGTTGAAGTCCAGGACCACGGTGGCCTTCCCGGCCGCGTCAATGCGTGGCCGGGGCGTGGATACCTTCCGCCACTCATCCGTTGATTCGCCGTTGGTCCCGTCATGGAACGTGATGGTCAGCGCCCCCAATTCTTCCTCCTCGGCGTGCAGCCGGTACTCATGGTCGATCCCCGGGAGCCGGAAAACCACCTCGCCCACCGAACAATGCACGCCGTCCACCAGCGGATTGGCCGTTCCGATCGGGACGGCCACCGGTTCGGGATACGCCTCGTAGGCTGCCTGAATCACCAGGTCCGGGTTGTAGTCGAACGTGGGCACGCCGTCGAACTCGGTCAGCACGGGCGACCCGGAATCGCGGGTCCGGATCGCGTACCGGTCCGCGCGCATGGCGAGTTCCACCACAACCTGCTGCCCGTCCGCACCGCCGAACTGCACCCACATCAGGGATTCCTCGTTGGTGAGGGACGCCGTAATGGTCCCGTCCACGGGCTCGCCGGTTTCCACCAGCGTCAGGCCGTCCCGCGCCGCAGCGGTGAGCGTCGCCGTCGTTCCGTCCGTTGACCAGAGGCCGGGGACGAGGTCGACGGCGGCGGGCCGGGATTCCAGCCACTGGAAGGAGGTGAGGGTCAGCCAGCCGTGGCGGGCGGCGAGGGCTTTGTTACGGTTCGTGCGGAAACGCTGCCAGCGTTCCAGCTGCGCGGCTGCGGTGGTGTTCATGTGTCCATTCCACCACGGACTACCACGGCCGTGTTGCTGCCGCAGCCCTTGTCCTGCAGGCGGCGGAGAGTAACGTCGAAAGCGGCGGAGCATCGTTCCAGAACTCCCACGACTGAACTTGGAGGAACAATGAAAATCGCGGTCCTGGGCACGGGTTTCGCAGGCCGGACCCTCGCGGGCGCTCTGTCCGCGCTCGGACACGACGTGGTGGTGGGCACCCGCGACCCAGGAGGGACTCTCGCCCGCAGCGCGCCGGACGCCATGGGCACGCCGCCCTTCAGCGAATGGCACGTAGCCAACCAGCACATAGCCCTGGAAACGTTTGCGGACGCCGCAGCCGGGGCGGAACTGATAGTCAATGCAACGAACGGAGCGGGCGCACTCAGTGCCCTCGGTGCCGCGCGTTCGGCCAACCTGTCGGGGAAAGTGGTGGTGGACGTTTCCAACCCGCTCGACTTCTCCCAGGGCATGCCCCCGGTGCTGAACCCGGTCAACACGGACAGCAACGCCGAACGGATCCAGCACGCCTTCCCGGAGGCGCGGGTGGTCAAAACCCTGAACACCATGAACGCAGGACTGATGGTTGACCCCGGACGGCTGGGCGGCGGGGACCACTCGGTGTTTGTCTCCGGCGACGACGCCGGCGCCAAGAACACCGTGACGGCGCTCCTCCGGGAGCTGGGCCACCGCGATATTATTGACCTCGGAGACATCACCACCGCTCGCGGAGCGGAGATGATGCTCCCGGTGTGGCTGCGCCTCTGGTCGGTGTTGGGGACTCCGGATTTCAATTTCAAGATCGTCCGCTGAAGTCCGGCGCGGCAGGGGCGGAGAACGGCGCAATATCTGAGACGGATTCCGTCTTCGCAATCCCGTGCAGGTAGCATCGATAGCTAGTAACGTGGCTCACAGTATCCAGCGCAGTGTACGAGCCAAGTCCGAACCCTCGAAAGACAGTTTCCATGGCTAACACTGCAATGAACTCCTCAACCGACCTCGCCTCTGAACTGAGGGCCGACGTCCGGCGCGTCTCCACGCTGCTGGGTGAGTCCCTGGTCCGCCAGCACGGCCCCGAACTCCTTGCTCTGGTGGAGCAGGTCCGCCTACTTACCAAGGAGTCCAAGGAAGCCGCCCGCGGCGGTGCCGATGCCACCGGACCATGGAGTGCGCACGACGTCGTCGAACAGGTCCGCGAACTGCTCGGCTCCCTGCCGATCGGGCAGGCTACCGACCTGGTGCGTGCGTTCGCGTTCTACTTCCACCTTGCCAACGCGGCCGAGCAGGTCCACCGGGTCCGCGGCCTGCGGACCCGGCAGGAGAAGGACGGGTGGCTGGCCAAGGCCGTCACCGAAATCGCCGCCAAGGCGGGGCCCGAAGTCCTGCAGGAAGTGGTCAACGGGCTGGACGTCCGCCCCATCTTCACGGCCCACCCCACCGAGGCTTCGCGCCGTTCCGTACTGGACAAGATCCGCAAGCTCTCTGATGTCCTGGCCGAGCCCACGAAGGAAGGCACCTCCGCGCGCCGCCGGCAGGACCGCCAGCTTTCGGAGGTCATCGACCAGATGTGGCAGACCGACGAACTGCGCCAGGTACGCCCCACCCCGGTGGACGAGGCCCGCAACGCGATCTACTACCTCGGCGGCATCCTGACCGACGCCATGCCCGAGATGCTCTCGGACTTCTCGGAACTGCTCGGTGAGCACGGGGTCAGCCTTTCGTCCCAGGACGCACCCATCCGGTTTGGGTCCTGGATCGGCGGCGACCGGGACGGCAACCCCAACGTCACGGCGGCGGTCACCCGGGAAATCCTGCAGATCCAGAACCAGCACGCCGTCCGCATCAGCATCGCGATGATGGACGAGCTGATCTCCATCCTGTCCAACTCCACCGCCTTGTCCGGCGCGGACCAGACCCTGCTGGACTCCATCGACGCGGACCTGAAGAAGCTGCCGGGCCTGGACCGGCGCGTCCTGGAGCTTAACGCCCAGGAGCCCTACCGCCTCAAGCTCACGTGCATAAAGGCCAAGCTCATCAACACGGGCAAGCGGGTTGCCGCGGACTCCACGCACGAGCACGGCCGTGACTACAGCTCCACGGAGGAACTCCTCAACGACCTCGAACTGCTGGAGCTGTCCCTCCGCAATCACTCGGCGTCGCTCGCTGCCGACGGCGCCCTGGCCCGCGTCCGCCGCGCCGTCGCGTCCTTCGGCCTGCACCTGGCCACCCTGGACATCCGCGAGCACGCCGACCACCACCATGACGCCGTTGGCCAGCTGATGGACCGGCTGGGCGGCCCCGGCATCCGCTATGCCGAACTGAGCCGCGAGGAACGCTTCGAGGTGCTCGGGTTGGAGCTCGCCTCACGCCGGCCGCTGTCCGGCCACCCGATCAAGCTCGACGGCGTCGCCGACGGCACGTACGACGTCTTCCGTGAGATCCGCCGTGCCCTGCGCACGTACGGTCCGGACGTTATCGAGACTTACATCATTTCCATGACCCGCGGCGCGGACGACGTCCTGGCCGCGGCCGTGCTGGCCCGCGAGGCAGGCCTGATCAACCTGTTCGGCGAATCGCCCTATGCCAAGATCGGGTTCGCGCCGCTGTTGGAGACCGTGGAGGAGCTGCGTGCCTCGGCGGAGATCGTGGACCAGCTGCTGTCCGTTCCGTCCTACCGCGACCTGGTCCGGTTGCGCGGCGACGTCCAGGAAATCATGCTGGGCTACTCGGATTCCAACAAGGAATCCGGCGTGATGACCAGCCAGTGGGAGATTCACAAGACCCAGCGCAACCTGCGCGACGTGGCGGCCAAGCATGGAGTCCGCGTCCGGTTGTTCCACGGCCGCGGCGGTTCCGTGGGCCGCGGCGGCGGACCCACCTACGACGCCATCATGGCCCAGCCCAACGGCGTGCTGGAAGGCGAGATCAAGTTCACCGAACAGGGCGAGGTCATCTCGGACAAATACTCGCTGCCGGAGCTGGCCCGGGAAAACCTGGAGCTGTCCCTCGCGGCAGTGCTCCAGGGCTCGGCCCTGCACCGGGATCCGCGCACGTCGGACGACCAGCGCGAACGGTACGGGCATGTTATGGAAATCATCTCCGACGGCGCCTTCGACCGGTACCGGAACCTGATCGACCATCCTGACCTGCCGGCGTATTTCCTGGCCTCCACTCCGGTGGAGCAGCTGGGCTCGCTTAACATCGGCTCCCGCCCGTCCAAACGCCCGGATTCCGGGGCGGGGCTTGGCGGCCTGCGTGCCATCCCCTGGGTGTTCGGCTGGACCCAGTCCCGGCAGATCGTGCCGGGCTGGTTCGGTGTGGGCTCTGGCCTGAAGGCAGCCCGCGAGGCAGGAAACTCCGCGCAGCTGGTGGAGATGATGGAGAACTGGCACTTCTTCCGGTCGGTTGTCTCCAACGTGGAGATGACGCTGGCCAAGACGGACATGGACATTGCCGGGTACTACGTGGCCACCCTGGTTCCCGAGGACCTGCACCACATTTTCCGGGCCATCCGCGAAGAGTACGAACTCACGGTCACCGAGATCCAGAACCTGACCGGCGAGAACGTGCTCCTCGACGCACAGCCGACGCTCAAGCGGTCGCTGGAGATCCGTGACCAGTACCTGGACCCCATCAGCTACCTGCAGGTGGAGTTGCTTCGCCGCGTGCGGGCTGCCCAGAACGCCGACGGCGGGAGCATCAGCGGCGCCGAGATCGACGAACGCCTCCAGCGGGCCATGCTGATCACCGTCAACGGGGTGGCGGCCGGCCTGCGCAACACGGGGTAGAACCCATGTTGCACAGCCAGCGGCCCGCTGACCTCTCGGAACGGATCGCTCTTACGGTTCGGGGCAGTGAACATTCGGGTTGTAGGTTGCCAGGACGCCGTCCGGATTACCTTGCCACAGGTAAGCATGGAGGTCGTAGTGGATCGGCATGCCGGGAGCGTGCCCGAGCATGGGTCCGTCGAATGCCTTGCCGAACATGCTCGGCCGGTCTGTGTCGGTCGCCAGGTCCTGGTCGGCGTCGACCTTAAACCACTCCGCTGCGACCAGTCTGAGCTGGCCCTTTTTGTTCGCTGCATACGTCAGCGCGTCCGGGACCAATGGCTCCATCTGACCGAACTGACTGAAGTTGACGTAGTGAAAGCCCATGCCTGGAACGCACTCACCCACGGGCTGGTAGCCCGCGGCAATGGCCGCACTAACGTCGTGATATTGGGTTGTGGCCTGTCGCACTTCGGCCAGGTCACTCCGGCCGTCGGCGGAAGCGACGCCGATCCCTAACATTGATGCCAACATGCCTGCCGATACCGCCGCAATCACTCGCATTGTGGTCCGTCTCATGTTCAGTCTTCTTTCTTGATGATTGTCAGGTGTGACTATGAGACCGCGGCCAAATTCTAGTCCTGTCCCGCTCGGAAAACCATGGTGGTGCGGTTCCTGACGGACCTCGGCAGCTACTTTGGGGTTCTTTGCCTGCCGCTGGCGCTGTCCCGCTGTCCCACCACAGGGAAGGGACCAGGAACACCCCGTATTAGGGTTGACTCATGCCTTCGTTCCAGACCCGCCTGAAAATCACCGGGCTGAAGCCTGGCAACCCGCCGGAAGCCGTGATGGCCGCCGCGGTCGAGGCAATGGAGACCCGTCACCATGTGGAATCCAACCAGATCGAACTTGCCGCAGGTGTCCCCCAACTGAACCTCCGCTTCCTCGTGGAGGCGACCGAATACCGCGGTGAGAACCAGCAGGCGCGCGAATCGGCAGCAATGATGCGCGACGCCGTCGAACGCGTTGCGCTCACCGGTTCACTGACGGTGCTCCGCCGCAACCGCGGCCGCTGGGCGCCGGTTTAGTTCACACGCCCTAGCTCACTCGCCCTAGCTCACTCGCCGGGGGCGGGCTCATCCACGGGTGAGCGGGTGCCGCGCCGGCGGGTGACAATGATGCCGACGACGGCGCCGATCACCAAGCCCAGCAGCACGCCGATCAGCGAACTCGCCCAGAAGGGCAGCTTGGTTGCCGATCCGGTGAAGTAGCCCAGGCCCACCAGCCAACTGGCCCAGAGGACCGCGCCGAGGCCGGCGCACAGGCTGAAACCCCCGGCCGAAACGTCGGCGATGCCCGAAGCCGCCGACGTCGCCAGCCGCCCGCCCGGGATGAAGCGGGCGCCGATGATGGTTCCGTAGGTGGAGGAGCGGCCGGCCTTGGCGATGGCCGCATGGATGCCGTGGTGGACTTTCCGTCCCCAGCGCCAGCGGTCCAGGACATGGCTGAGCCGGCGCTTGAAGAGCTGGAACACCACCATATCGCCTACCCAGGACGCTACCGCGGACAGCGCCCCCACCAGGAAGACGTTGGCCCGGCCGTCGGCCGAGAGGGCGCCGCCGGTGATCACCACCATCTCTGAGGGGATGGGCGGGAAGATGGCATCGCCGAGGACCACGGGGATGATCCAGAAGTAGATCGCCGCCCCCCAGCTGTCGGCGTTGCCAAAGTCCATGGCCACAAAGTACCGCACTTTGCGCGGCAGTACGGCCTGAGCCGGCCGGCGGCACGGACTTGCCGGGCGCTGGGTTCAGCGGGTGCCTCAGTACCCGGTGCCGATGTTCCGACGGCGTGGACCCGGGGCTCCGCCGGGAACTTCCCTGGGGGCGTGGCTGAGGTGCCGGGCCGCGAGGAAATACCAGTACGGCCAGGCGACCCACGCTGTGGCGCCAAAGGCCAGTCCCGCCCCGCCGATGCCCCAGCGGATCCAGGCCGGCGCCTGTTCCACCGCGGTCAGCGCCGCCAGGGGCAACGCCACCACCAATGCGCCGCCAATGAACTGTCCCAGCTTCGCAAGTTCCCGGGGATAGCTGCCCCTCTTGAGCAGTGCCCGGTGGGCAAGCAGGAACCAGCCGGCCTGGACCACCATTGCCCCCACCGAGATGCCAGTGGACACCGTGAAATCGAGCTTCTTCGCGACCAGGAGGAAGGAGCTTGCTGAACCTGCGCCGCTGGCCGCGATCACCAGCCATTTGGCGGCCTCGGAGCCGGGTGTGCGGCGCAGGCGCCGGTGGACCTGGACGATCACCGGGATAATCACCAACTGGAAGACGCCGCCGGTGGCATCGTTGATGGTGCCGAAGACGTAGGGTCCGTTCTTTGGCACTTCGATGGCGTACATGGCGCCCAGTGATGCCACGCCTACGACGCCCACGCCGGCGGCCGCGTAGGCGAACTTGGCTGCCGTGCGGTCTCCAGGGATTTCGATGAGGGTATCCATGATGATTCCTCGCTCACTGCAGATGCTTGATCAGTGCGGATGGAACGCCGACACAAGCTCGCTCAGCTGGCTTGAGTGCAGGACAACGAGTTCGCCCTCCAGCTGGCCGGCAAACACAACACGCGATACCCCAGATAACCATCGTGGCACTGGGGCGCATCATGTCAAGTCAATCAGCATGGCTCAATCAGCACGGCGCCGGTTGTCATTCAAGAAGGGCCCGCCGGCATCAACTCAGGCGCTCAGGAAACTGGTTGCGTGCCTCGGCTGCGGTGATGCGGGGCCTATGAGCCGCACCCCGTAGGTGGGAAACTGGCGGCATGCGGATCATCATCCTCCAAGGCGATATCACCACCCGCACGGTTGACGCGATCGTGAACGCGGCCAACTCCAGTTTGCTGGGCGGTGGCGGTGTGGACGGGGCCATCCACCGGGCCGCCGGGCCGGAACTGCTGGCCGCCTGCCGCGGACTGCGCGAAACGGACCTGCCGCACGGGCTGGCGCCCGGAGCCGCCGTCGCCACTCCTGGATTCCGGCTGCCGGCACGCTGGGTCATCCACACTGTTGGGCCCAATCGGCACGTGGGGCAGACCAACCCGGCGCTGCTGGTCTCCTGCTTCAGCGAAAGCCTGCGGTTGGCGGACTCGCTGGGCGCGGCTTCCGTCGCATTCCCGGCGGTGGGCGGGGGAGTCTACGGCTGGCACGTGCGCCAGGTGGCGGAGGCCGCGTACGACGCCGTCACAGGGTTTGGTGCCTCATATCCGGCCAGCGCGCTCGAGTTGGCAGAGTTTGTGCTGTTCAGTCCCGAGGTGGAGCAGGCCTTCAAGACCGTGTTTGATCAGCGCGGTGTTTGAGCAGCCTCGCTGAGTTTCAGCTTGCTGCGGTATTCCACGGGCTTTTTGCTGATGGGGTCGACAAAGCGGATGCCGCGTGCCAGCAGCTGCAGTGGCTTGGAGTAGTCGTCCGGGGCCTTGTCCAGCAGGTCCGGATAAAACGCGTCGTTTACGATGCCCAGCCCCAACGAGGCCATGTGCACCCTCAGCTGGTGCGTTTTTCCGGAGTGCGGCTCCAGCCGGTAGCGCGCCAGGCGGGCTGGATTGGTTTCGGCTGCGGTGCCAGCGGCATGGATGCCAGGCGCGCGGGTGCCGGCGGCACCTGCTGAAGTGCCGCCGTCGAACGTTTCCAGCCGTTCGATCCGGGTCTCCGCGTTCGGCTCGCCCTCGATCACTTCGGCCAGCAGGTAGCTGCGGGATTTGGTCATCCGGTTCCGGACCACCACGGGGAAGTCGACGGCGGGGTGTCCGGCGGCGGGCTCCGCGGCGGACACGCACTCGTATTCCTTCTGTACCTGCCGCTTCTCGAAGAGCACCTGGTAATTTCCGCGGGTTTCCGGGTTGGTGGACAGCAGCAGCACGCCGGCGGTCATCCGGTCCAGGCGGTGCATGGGGATCAGGCCTGGCAGGCTGAGCTGGTTCCGGAGCCGGACCAGGGCGGATTCCTGGATGTAGGTGCCGCCGGGCGTGGTGGGCAGGAAGTGCGGCTTGTCCACCACGAGGAGGTGGTCGTCCTGGTGCAGGATGCTGATTTCCACCGGGATACGGGTCTCCGGCGGCAATGAACGGTAGTACCAGATGAAGGTGTGGTCCTCGAGCCTGGTGGCCCTGTCCAGGGCGACGCCGCCCTCGCCGACGATGTCGCCGGCGTCGAACCTGTCCTCGATGCCCTGAGGATCGATGTGGCCCCACCGGTGCATCATGTAGTCCATCGCGGTGGTCCACGGCCCCTCGTCCGGGAGGCGCAGGCGGGTGGCGTTGACGCCTTCGCGTACGGGGAGGGGGGATTGCATCACCGGTCCATTCTACCCGCCCCCATTTTGACGGTTCCCTGCGCATTCGATGGTTGGACCCATCAATCGGGCAGGGAACCATCGAATCGGAGTGTTCCCGGCGACCCTGACAACCGACGGAAAAAAAGTTCTTGACAATAAAAGTTGTCGGTTGGCATGATGGAAGCATGTTGGACATCGAAGTGATCGAGGACCCGGCCGCGGCGGAAGCGTCGTTGGACCCGATCCGGACGCGCATCCTCCAGGAACTCGCGGAGCCGGGGTCGGCCACACAACTTGCCGCCAAGGTGGGCCTGCCGCGGCAGAAGGTCAACTACCACCTCAAAGCCCTAGAACGGCACGGGCTGGTGCAACTTGTGGAGGAGCGGCGAAAGGGGAACGTCACCGAGCGCGTCCTCCAGGCGACGGCGGCCTCCTACCTGATTTCGCCGGTGGCACTGGCGTCGGTGGCGCCGGATCCGCACCGGTTTTCGGACCGGTTCTCGGCCTTCTGGCTGCTGGCGCTCGCGGGCCGGATGGTCCAGGAAGTGGGCAAGCTGATTGCCGGCGCGGCTGCTGCCCGGCAGAAACTGGCAACGTTCGCGATCGACGGCGAGATTACCTTCCGGACGGCCGCGGACCGGGCCGCGTTTGCCGAGGAACTCGGCGTCGCCGTGACCCGCCTGGTGGACAAGTATCACGACGGCGGCGCTGGGGCCGGCGCGGGCGGCACCCCGGCGGGCGGCGCTTCCTCAAGCGGGACTCACCCAAGTGGCACTTCCGCGGGCGGCGGGCGGAAGCACAGGCTCGTCGTCGCCCTTCACCCCGTTCTCAAAACCCCCATCAAACCCCTTTCAGCGAAGGAGCAGGACAATGACTGACAACCGTGAATTTGAGATCGTGTACGACGCCGAACTGCCCGGCACGCCCGAGCGTGTCTGGGAAGCCGTGACAAGTGGAACGCCGGCGTGGATGTTCCCCACGGACCAGTGGCCGGACGTCAAGACCGTGCAGGAGCACCCCACGCATCTCGTATCCCGGATGGACGGGCCGGATGGCTGGTTCAACCAGCTGGAGCACATCCTCGAACCGCTCGACGGCGGCCGCGCCCGGCTGCACTATGTCCACAGCGGGATTTTCGCCGACAACTGGGATGAGCAGTACGACGGCGCCAGCAAGCACACGGCGTTCTACCTGCACACGCTGGGCCAATACCTGCAGCACTTCGACGGCAAGCCGGTCGTGTTTACGGACATCCAGTCTCCGGCAGCGTCGCAGACCCCGGACGGTTTCGACCGCCTGAAGAAGGCGCTCGGCGTGGATTCTGCGGCGCAGGGTTCCGCTGTGGAGCTGGAGCTCGACGGCGTGGGGCGGCTGTCCGGGGAAGTGGACTTCTCCAACGAGCACTTCCTGGGCCTGCGGACGTCGGATGCGATGTACCGGTTCTTCGGCCGCAACGCATTCGGCGCGCCGGTGGGTATGACTGTGCACGACTTCAGCGGCAGCGGTGACTCTTCAGCGACCGCCGAGGCCTGGGGCGGCTTCCTCGAAAAGGTCTATGCGTAAGGGCTCCTGAGCCCAGCACCCGATTATCGACTCGCACATTATCTGGCGCACCGGGAAATCCACCTGCGTCAGATAATTTGCGCGTCGCGGGCGGATCGGCGCGTCGGGAAAGTCCGCACGGGCGCGCGCACGCAGCGGCGTCTGGTCGCGTCAGGCCGCCCAGCCGCGGGCGACGGCGTCGAGGGCGGCACGGTAGGCCGCGGCCCAGTCTGCGTCCGGCGGGCCCACTTGGGCCAGTTCCAGGCTCACCAGGCCGTGGACCTGCCCCCAGATTGCGACGGCGACCATCTCCACGGGTGCCTGCAGTAGAGTGCCCGCGGACTGGGCGGAGGCCACTGCTTCAATCAGGGGCACCATGGCATCGGCCGCAACGTCCGGGCTGGGCTGGCAATCGACGTAGGCGGCCAGCGCGCCGCCGAACATGAGCCGGTAGAGCGCCCGATGTTCCAGCGCCCAGGTCCGGTAGGCCACGCCCAGTCCCCGAAGTCCGCCGGGGGCCGCAGCCATCTGTGAGTCATGGAATGACCGGAACCCGTCGTCCACCACAGCGGTCAGGAGCTGGGACTTTCCGCCGAACAGCGAGTAGACGGCCGTGGTGGACGTTCCGGCGGCTGCTGCCACATCCCGCAGATTCACGCGCGCGGGACCGTCGCGGTCCACCAGGTCGGCGGTGACGGCCAGCAAATCCTGCCTGACGGAATCGTTGTGCACTACGGGTCTTGCCATGGGGTTCATTGTTTCATAACCTTGTTTCGTAACAGCGTTATGAAACAAGGTTATGAAACTGACAACCTGAGGAGTTCCCATGGCGCAGAAGGTATTTCCGGGCCGGTACACCGCTGACCCGGGCCGCGAATCAGTCACTGTCTTCCTGATCGGCATGCGGGCGAACCGGTGGTGGAAGGTCGGAACCGTCGGCAAGGTGGCTGCCGCCATGCCGCGGATGCTCCAGCACCTGGCCGCCGACCCCGCGGCCGGAATGCTCGGATATGAGCAGTGGTTCGGGCGCACCACCATCCTGCTTAGCTACTGGGAGAGCCCCGAGCACCTACGGAAGTTCGCCGCGGACCGGGAGTCACCCCACCTGGAACCGTGGCGCCGATTTATGAAGGAACTCGCTGGGGCGGGGGACGTCGGCGTCTGGCATGAGACGTACCAGGTGCCGGCCGGCGGGATCGAGGTTGTCTACAACGGAATGCCGGAGTTTGGGCTGGCCAAGGCGACGGCTCATGTCCCGGTCGGGGCCGGGACCAATACGGCCAAGCAGCGGATGGGCCGGGGCGCAGGCCCTGGCGCTGGCGGCACCTGATTCCGAAAACCCACGCGCATCAGGCGATAGCCAGCGCTGGCGCGTTTTTCAGGGTGCGGCGGAGCTGCGGGGCGGCGTCGAGCCGGTCCTGGGCTGAGCGCAGGGCCAGGACTGCGGTCTCCAGCTGCTCCGGCGGCAGAGTGAATGGCACCCGGAGGTAGCGTTCGAACGCGCCGCCGATGCCAAACCGCGGCCCGGCGGCCAGCCGGATACCAAAGTCCGGAGCGATCATCGTCAGCGCAGTGCTGACCGGTGCTGGCAGCCTGCACCAGACGGACAGTCCGCCGGCCGGGCGTGCCGTTTCCCAGTCCGGCAGGTGTTCGGCTAGGAGCTCCAGAAGTGCGGTGCGGTTGTCCCGGAGGGCGCTAAGCCGTGCGGGAAGCGGCTCGTCGAGTGCGCGGACCAGGTGGGCGGCCGCCAACTGTTCCATAAGCGGTCCGCCCAGATCCAGGGACGTCCGTGCCGCCGCAAAGCGCTGGATCATGGCTTCGGAGGCGCGGATCCAGCCCGTTCGAAGGCCGGCCCAGTGGGATTTGCTGAGCGATCCGATGGTGACCACGGCGGGACTGAAGGCTGCCACGGGACTGGTTTCGGCGCCGTCGAGGTTCAGCTCGCGGAGGGTCTCATCCACCACCAGGACCGTTCCGGCCGCCACGGCCGCCCGGACCAGCTGGCGGCGCTGGACATCGGGCATCAGCTGCCCCGTGGGGTTGTGGAAGTCCGGCACCACGTACGCCATCCTGGGACGCTGCTGTGTCATGGCGGCCTGCAGGGCGTGCATGTCCCACGCCAGGGCGGGACCGCCGTCGGCCCTGTCAGTGCCGGCGCCGTGGGTTGCGGTGAACGCCACCGGAATGGCCCGGCACCCGGCCGCGCGGATGGCATCGAGGGCGTTCGGGTAGCTGGGGTGTTCCACCAGCACCCTGTCCTGCCGGGCCGCCAAAGCGCGGATGATGATATTCAGGGCGTGCTGCGCGCCCGATGTCACCAGGATCTGTTCGGCGGTGGTCGGCACGCCGGCCGCCGTATAACGCGCCGCCACCGTCTCGCGCAGGGGGAGCAGACCCATGGCGTCGTAGCCGAATCCCGGCAGCAGGGCGGGAAGTTCGGTGAGGGCTGCCGCGAACGCGCGATGTACCACCTCGCCGCTGGCCGGCAGCGATGCGTAGGCGAGGTCGATCAGGCCCTCCGGTGCCGCGAGCCCGGGAGATGTTGTTCCCGGCGTCCTCCCCGCGGTTGTAAGGCCCGGGTCCGTGAGCACCGTGGTACCCAACGCCGTCAGGCGCGGAATCCGGGTCCGGCCCCTGCTGCCCTGCCCGCTGCTGAGGAAACCCTGCTCGCGGAGGTGGCCGTAGGCGGCTGTCACGGTGGTACGGCTGACGCCCAGCGCCTCAGACAGTGCCCGCTCACTGGGCAGGGCCGTGTCCAGGGCAACCCGGCCGTCCAGGACCAGGAGGCGGACGACGTCGGACAGCTCGCGGTAGGCGGGAGCGACGCCGAGGTTCCACTCGCCCAGGAGACGGGCCAGCGCGGGCGGGTTCAGCGAAGGGGACATGAAGCCAGTATCTCAGACTGGCTATGTAATTCAATGCCAGTTATCTGTCAGAGTGGTCGTCATGTTGACTCGCAGACTACTCCAGCTCTTTACCGGCCTCGCCATGTACGGCATCTCCCTGGCCATGTTCATCCGTGCCGGACTTGGACTGGACCCGTGGGATGTCTTCCATCAGGGCGTTTCCGGCAGGACGGGGCTGAGCATCGGGGTGGTGGTCATCATTGTGAGTTTCCTGGTGCTGCTCCTCTGGATCCCGCTACGGCAGTGGCCAGGGTTCGGCACCCTCTGCAACGCCGTGCTGGTGGGCGTCTTCGCGGACATCGGCCTGGCCTTGATCCCCGCGTTCTCGCATCTGGGCGGCCAGATCGGCATGCTTGCCGGTGCCGTGCTGCTGAACGGCATTGCGTCCGCCTGCTACATCGGCGCACGGTTCGGTCCGGGGGCCAGGGATGGCCTGATGACCGGGTTGGCGCGGCGCACCGGCTGGTCCGTGCGCGTCTCGCGCACCCTGATCGAAGTGGTGGTGTTGGGAGTGGGCTGGCTGCTGGGCGGTTCCGTGGGCGTGGGCACGGTGGTTTACGCCCTCGCCATCGGGCCGCTGGTCCAGCTGTTGATGCCTTGGTTCATGGTGCCCGCAGCGCTTCCAGCCGAACCTGCAGTGCTCGAACCTGCAGCTCCCGAACCGGACGCTGGCGAGCTGGTCGCCGGCGAACGCGTGGCGAGGACTTCCTAGGACCGCCCAGGGCACGACGCTTTAGGGCAGGATCGGCTGGCACTGGGGGCAGAAGTAGATGTCCCGCTCTTCTTCACCGTTGGGCTTGCCCAGCACACCGCGGCGGATGGGGGTCCGGCATTTCAGGCACGGCTGGTGTTCCCGCCCGTAAACCCAGTAGCCCGAACGGCCCGCCATCCGCCCGACGGGCATGCCTCGCGGATTAAGGATGGTCACCCGGCGTCCCGGGCCCAGGTTGGCTTCGAGCAGCTGCTTGGCGTCCGTCATCAGGGTCCTGAGATCGAGGACGGCTGAGACCGGAGTCGCCGGGTGCACACCGGACAGGAAGCAGGCTTCGCAGCGGTAGATGTTGCCGATGCCGGCCAGGTTGCGCTGGTCCAGCAGGGCGACGCCGATAGGAACGTCGGGTGCCGCGCGGACCCGCAGCTCGGCTTCGGCCGGGTCCCAGTCCGTACCCAGCAGATCCGGGCCCAGGTGGCCCACGATGGTGTCCTCATCAGCGGTGCGGACCACTTCCACGATGCCCAGGGAGAATCCGACAGCGTCGGCGGCTGCCGTGCGCAGGACGCACCGGGCGGTGAATCCCGGCTTCCGCCAGCGTCCACCCGGCGGATAGACCTGCCAGGTGCCTTCCATCTTCAGGTGCGAATGGATGGTGAGTTTCCGCTCCTCCGGTCCATTCCCGTCCGGTCCCACCACGCGCATCAGGAGGTGCTTGCCGCGCGGGACCACCTCCGCCACGGTCCAGCCGGCCAGGTTGAGCGTGGCGAACCTCGGCACGCGGAAGTCCGACGCCGTGAGGGTCTGGCCGGCCAACGCCTCGTGCAGCTGGGCGGCGGCCCGCCAGACGGAATCACCCTCAGGCACGGATCCTCAGACCTTTGGGCGTGGAATATGCCCCGGCGGCCGCGAGTGCGGCTGCCACCGGGGTGTCCAGGATGCCGTGCCCGTTGACTTTCTCCATGATCAGCTTGTCCACCGCGCCCCGGGTGACCACACCGACCAAAGCCGCGCCGGCGGCGGACAGCACGGACGCGTCCTCGCTGAAGGCCAGCAGGGTCTTACCGCCGCGTTCCACGTACAGGACCAGGGCGCCGTCTACCATGACCACCAGCGCCCCGGCTTTCCGCCCAGGCCGGTGGCCCGTTCCGGCCTCCACGTTGAGGGCTGGCCAGGGCAGCGCCGCGCCGTAGGGGTTGGCGGGATCCGTGGCCGCAAGGGCCAGCGCCATAGGCTCGGGCTTGGCCAGTTGGGTGTCCTCGGAATAGGAGCGCAGCCGGTCCACGGTTGCGGGGACAGCGAACTGGGCGGCCCCAAGGTGCTCGATGAAATACCCGCGGCGGCAGCGTCCGGTCTCTTCCAGACGGGCCAGCACCTTGTACATCAGGCCGAACCCACCCAGGATCTGCTCCGCCATGACCGATCCCCGGGTCACCACGCCATACCGATCCAGCAACAGTTCAGCCGTGGCACGGGCGTGGATGGTGGCGTCCAGCTCGGGCGAGGGCAGGGCAGACCAACGCCCCGCGGCCAGCGGGGGTGTTGCCGCAGTGCCCGACAATGAGCCGTAGCGTCCGCCGCCCAGCGCAGGGGAGCCCAGCCCGGGCGATCCCAGGAGGCCGGTGCCGTGCGAGCGGCCGAGCCTGCTCAGCCTGGGTGCACGGGCGCGGGGCGGGCGGGCCACCTGGCGATGCGCCGTGTGGCCGCCGGCGATGAGGGCACGGACCGGGGCGAAGGTGTCGCCGGTGATGCGGCCCGCCCACGCCAGATCCCACAGCGCGGACACCACTTCCTGGTCGCTGAGCACCGCGTCCATGCCACCGGCCACGTCCTTTAGTTGGCGGAAGAAGTAACCGCCGCCGTTGTTCCTCAGGTGGTCAAGCAGGCGTTTCTGTGCGTCGCCGGGTTCATATTCGACGGCGGGATTCAGCGTCAGTTCGGCGGAATCGGCCAGGTGGAGGCTGACCCAGCCGTCGTTTCCAGGCAACGCTCCGGCCCCGGACCAGAGGAGCTCGCCGGCGGCCATGAGCTCGTCGAGCATGGCGGGCTGATAGTTCGAAACCCTGCTGGCCAGGACCAGTGGCTCCCACGCCGACGCCGGTACCGGCACGCCGGAAAGCTGGTCGATCGCGGTGACAATACCGTCCAGCCCCCGCAGGGACGGCTGCCCGCGCCCGGCGCCAGGCGTGCGGACATGCTGCCATGCCGGCAGGAAACGCCCATAGGCGGCGGCGTCCACCGGTTCCACTTCGGCGCGCAATGCTGCGAGTGAACGACGCCGGAGCTTGCGGAGCACTTCGGCGTCGCACCATTCGCTGGTGGTGGGGGCGGGAAGATGCGTCTGCGTGGGCGGGAGCGGCTGACCCGTTTGGACATCCTCAACCGGTGTTTCGTCCGATGGCCCATAGCTGGCCGCCTGTTCCGCTGGAGCGGCGTGCGGCCGGAACTCGCCTTCCACCACCCGGCCGTCCGCGGCGAGCCGTTTCAGTGCGGTGCTGACCACGGCGACGCCGAGCCCCAACCGGGCCGCGGCTTCCGCCGACGTGAACGGTCCGTGCGTGCGCGCGTACCGGGAAACCAGGTCGCCCAGGGGGTCTGCCACCGGTTCGATGAAGGCCAGCGGAACGCCCATGGGCAGCGGAACGCCGATGGCATCACGGAGCCGGGCGGCATCCTCAACGGCGGCGTAGCGCTCGGCCCCGCCAATGTTGACTTTGATGGCCCGGTTAGCGCGTTGCAGCGCGACGAGGTGGGCAGTGGCCTGGGAGGTCTCGGCGTGCCGGGTTTCGACAGGCTCAACCACAGGCGTTTCGGTGGGCTCCGGGGTTTCGGCAGGCTCAACCGCCGGCAGCGGCTCCACCACCGGCGCAGCCTCCAGCCGGGCGGCGACCTCTTCCGGGGTCAGCGGACCCAGCAACCTGAGCAGGTCGGCGACGCCTTCCATGCCGCGGGCCCGGCGGTCCGGCGCAAGGCGCTGGAGTTCAAGCTCGGTGGCCTCGATGACCTTGGCGTCCAGCAGTTCGCGTAGCTCAACGCGGCCGAGCAGCTCGTTCAGGAGCGTCGAGTCCAGGGCCAGGGCAGCGGCCCGGCGTTCGGCCAGGGGCGAGTCCCCTTCATACAGGAACTGGGCCACGTACCCGAACAGCAAGGACTTGGCGAACGGCGACGGCTGCTGCGTGGTGGTCTGCACGATCCTGAGTTCGCGGCGTTCCACCGAGGCCGCAATGTCCTTCAGAGCCGGGAGGTCGTACACGTCCTGCAGGCATTCGCGGACGGTCTCAAGCACGATCGGGAACGTAGGATATTTCCGCGCGACGTCGAGCAACTGCGCCGACCGCTGGCGCTGTTGCCAGAGCGGCTGCCGCTTGCCGGGGGTTTGCCGGGGAAGCAGCAAGGCACGCGCGGCACATTCCCGGAAACGCGAGGCGAACAGCGCACTGCCGCCCACCTCGGCGGTGACAATCTGCTCCAGCTCATCGGGATCAAACAGGAACAGCTCGGCACCGGGCGGCTCGTCCTCCATCATGGGGACCCGCAGCACGATGCCGTCGTCCGCCGCCATGGCAGACCCGTCCAGGCCGTACCGCTGCTGCAGGCGCTGCCCGACGGCGAGTGCCCAGGGAGCGTGCACCGGCATCCCAAACGGGCTGTGCAGGATCACCCGCCAGTCACCCAGTTCGTCGTGGAAGCGCTCCACCACCAGCGTTGTGTCGCAGGGGACCACCTCGGTGGCGAGCTTCTGTTCACTGAGGTACTGGATAAGGTTGTTCGCGGCGAATTCATCCAGCCCGCTGGCCTTGCAACGTTCGGTGGCAGGGCCGACGTCGGACGCGGACAGTTCACGCACGAAGGCGCCCAGCGCACGGCCCAGGTCAACGGGCCGCCCCAGTGAATCCCCCTTCCAGAAGGGGAGTTTGCCCGGCTGGCCGAAGGCGGGCGAGACCAGGACGCGGTCGTGGGTGATGTCCTCGATCTTCCAGCTGGTGGCGCCCAGCGCAAAAATGTCACCCACCCGGGACTCGTAGACCATTTCCTCGTCCAGCTCGCCCACGCGACGGCCGCCTTTTGCCGGTGACGCGGCCGGTTTGCCGTCCGCTCCCGGCGCACCGGAGCCTTCCACCTCCGTGCCGATGATGTAGACACCGAAAAGGCCGCGGTCCGGGATGGTGCCGCCGGATGTGACGGCAAGCCGTTGGGCCCCGGGCCTGCCTTCGATGGTGCCGGCGTTCCGGTCCCAGATAATCCGGGGACGCAATTCGGCGAATTCATCGGACGGATATCGGCCGGCCAGCAGGTCAAGGGTTGCCTCGTAGGCGGACCGGGGGAGGGACGCGAACGGGGCGGACCGCCGGACAGTGGCGAACCATTCCTCCACATCGATGCTGCCCAGGGCGGTGGCCGCGACGGTCTGCTGGGCCAGGATGTCCAACGGATTGGCCGGGACAAAGAGCCGCTCGATCTTCCCTTCGAGCATCCGCTCCACGGTGATGGCCGTGTGCACCAGGTCTGCCCGGTGCTTGGGAAAAAGCACTCCTTGCGAAATTTCCCCCACCTGGTGCCCGGCGCGGCCCACGCGTTGGAGTCCGCTGGCTACCGACGGCGGTGATTCCACCTGCACCACGAGGTCCACGGCGCCCATGTCGATGCCGAGTTCCAGGGACGAGGTGGCCACGACGCAGCGTAGGCGGCCGGACTTGAGGTCGTCCTCAATGAGTGCCCGCTGGTCCTTGGAAACGGAGCCGTGGTGGGCGCGGGCCAACAAAGGATCGGCTCCCGCCGTGCTGCCGGCCTGCGCCATCATGTGGGCCGGCGTCGCCGTGGAAGCGGGAGTGGAGGCAGGACTGAATGCAGGACTGACTGCAGGGGCGCCGGACGGAAATCCAGGACGTGCGGCACCAGCGTCAGGCGAGTCCCAACCGCCGCCGACCGCGATCAGCTGCCGTTCGGCGTAGATCTCGTTGAGCCGCGCCGTGAGCCGTTCAGCCAGGCGACGGGAGTTGGCGAAGACGATAGTGGACTGGTTGGCCAGCACCAGGTCAACGATCTTTTCCTCCACATGGGGCCAGATCGACGCCTGAGGCTGCAGGCCTGATGCCGGACCGGAGTCAAAGGCGCCCGCGGCGCCCGGGAGGTCGGACATGTCCTCCACCGGGACGGATACGGTGAGGTCCCAGTTTTTCCGTGACGGCGGGGCCACGATTTCCACCGGCGCAGCACCGGCCAGGAACTGGG
The DNA here is from genome assembly GCF_001428335.1 of Arthrobacter sp. Soil762. GTDB lineage: Bacteria > Actinomycetota > Actinomycetes > Actinomycetales > Micrococcaceae > Arthrobacter. The sequence continues at coordinate 191,859 of NZ_LMSG01000023.1, read as the reverse complement.
CCACTAACTCGCGCGGCTCTACGGTGGCGGAGAGGCCGATCCGCTGGGCGGGCTTGGACAGCAGCGCATCCAGCCGTTCCAGGGAGACCGCCAGGTGCGCGCCACGCTTGGTTCCGGCGACGGCGTGGACCTCGTCAACGATGATGGTGTCCACCTCGGTGAGGGTTTCGCGCGCCCTGGAGGTGAGCATCAGGAACAGCGATTCGGGCGTGGTGATCAGGATGTCCGGCGGGTTGCTGAGCAGCGCGCGACGGTCCGCCGTCGTGGTGTCACCGGAACGGACCCCCACAGTGATCAGGGGCGCCGGAAGGCCCAGCCGCTTGGCCGTCTGGGTGATTCCGATCAGCGGCGAGCGGAGGTTGCGTTCCACATCCACGCCGAGGGCCTTCAGCGGCGAGATGTACAGGACACGGGTCTTGCGTTTGGGCGGGCGGGGGCGTCTTCCTTTGACCGGCGGGGTCTCCAGGCCAGGCAGTTCGGGGTCAGGGGCCGGCGCCTGAACCATCAGCCGGTCCAGGGCCCAGAGGAATGCCGCGAGCGTCTTGCCTGAACCGGTGGGCGCCACCACCAGCGCGTGGGAACCGGACGAGATGGCGTTCCAGGCGCCGGTCTGGGCAGGGGTGGGCTCCGGGAAGGCGCCGAGAAACCAGTCGCGGGTGGGCCTGCTGAAGCGGCCCATGGGAGTGCCGGGAAGGGCGTCCGGCTCCGCTCCCGGCGGTTGCTGCTCCTGCATTCCTCCATCATGCCCTACCCCACCGACAGTGTTGCCGGCCCCGCTGGAGGCGGGGATCAACCCTGCTCGAGCCGCGGGAGATCCTTGGTGGCGGGCCCTTCGAGGAGCTTGCCGTCGGGGCTGAAGCGCGAGCCGTGGAGCGGGCAGTCCCAGGTCATTTCGCTGTCGTTCCAGTGAACGATGCCGCCCAGATGCGTGCAGACGGCGGAGAGCCTGCACGTGGTGCCGTCCACTGTGGAGACCGCCGCGGGCCGGGCGCCATCGCGGTAGACTCTCCCGCCGTCGTCGGCCGGTACGGGACCTCCGGCGGTTGGGCCTGCCGAAACCCCGGTTTCGGCAGGCCCAACCACAGGCTTGCCAACCGCCAGCTTCCCCCAATCGGTGGCCAGCCGCGCAGCCACTCCCGCGTTGACGGCGACGGCGGTCATTGCCCCGCCAGGGGACGTCACCCGGCGGTGGATGGTGTTGGCCCAGCGGAGGCTGCCGCCGAGGATGTCCGCGGAGATGCCCAGGGCAGCGGCCACCGCGTTGGTCATGCCCCACTTGTTGTAACCGGTGCCGAAGAAGATATGGCCTCGGCCCCGGGGCAGCTTGCCAAAGAAGGGCATCAGGTTGGTGGCCTGGTAGTCCTGGGCCGACCACGTGTGGGTGGCTGCCGCGCCCGGGAAGTGCCCCGTAGCCCAGTCCAGCAGGCCCGACAGATGGGACCTTTCAGATTCCGTCCGCCCCACCTGATGCCCATGCCCGCCCACCAACAGGAGTGTGCGGCCGTCAACCTCATAGTCGCGCAGAGAATGGGTGGGTTCCTCGGCCGACAGGTACATTCCGGGCGGCGCAGTGACTCCCGCCGGCAGTTCCAGGGCCGCGGCGTAGGAGCGCAGGGGCTTGAGCTTGGTGAAGTAGAGCCCGCGGTCAAGGACGGGGGTTCCGGTGGCCAGCACAACGTTGTTGGCAGTGACGGTGCCCTGGTCCGTGTGGACCGCCAGCGGTCCGCTCCCGGAGACATTTCGCAGCCGGGCCCCGCCCACCACGCTCCCGCCGCGGGCGCGGACATCCCTGAGTAAGGCATCCAGGACATCCATGGGATTGATCTGGGCCTGAGCGGTCAGGAGCAGGGCGCCTTGGATGGGGAAGGGGAGGCGTGCATCGCGCACGTACTCGACGTCCAGGCCGGCGGTGGTCGCTGCGCCGAGTTCCTCAAGCAGACGCTCGGTCCCCTGGGCGGTGGTGGCGTACGTGTAGGCATTCCGGCGCTGATACGGCACGTGGTGTTCGTCGAGATAGCGGAGCAGCCAGGACTGCCCCTCCCGGTTGGCCTCAACGTAGGCGCCAACCTGCTTCTGCGCATACTGCCTGGCCAGGCCGGACAGGATGGTCCCCTGCAGCAGACTGACTTTCGCCGTTGTGTTTCCCGTGGTCACGGCCCCGGGAAACCTGGCCTCCAGGACCAGGACTCGCTGCCCGGACCGGGCCAGCAGCAGCGCGGTGACCAGCCCCGTCAGCCCTGCCCCCGCCACCACGGTGTCGTAGCTCCTGCCTGCCTCGAACGGGTCAGAGCTGAATGATTGCCCGCGGTCCAACCAGAGCGACGTCATGGAAGCTAAGTGTACTTATCATGGCCCGTCAGGCCCAGGTCTTTGGAAGGATGATGCGGCGCACTGTTGACGCCGGATGTGATGCACGATACAGTCTACGAAGTTATACGAATAACTCACGAAAGCAACTGGCCCGAGGAGGTGCCCATCATGGCTGGATCGCGGCCAAAGTCAGGACCGACAATGCACGACGTCGCTGCTGCTGCCGGTGTTTCACAGGCCACCGTGTCATTGGTGCTGAATTCAGCCTCCGGGTCGCGTTTCTCCGAGGATACGCGTAAGCGCGTTCGGGACGCCGTGAACCGGCTCGGCTACCGCACTAACGCCCACGCTAAAGTCCTACGCGAGGGCGTGGCCGGCATGATCGGGTTCATTGGCGATTCCGTGGCCACCACTCCTTTTGCGGGCGCCATCATCGAAGGCGCGCAGCAGCGGGCCTGGGAGGACGGGCTCCTCCTGCTCTCGGTAAACACCGGCGGTGATAAGCAGCTTGAGGCCGCATCTTTGGACACCATGCTCTCTTATAAGGTCGCCGGCGTGGTCTACGCCGCCATGTATCACCGGCGGCTGGAAGTTCCGGAGGCCCTGGCGGGCGTCAGGTCCGTGGTGCTGAATTCGCAGGACCGGGCCGGCCGGGTCCCGAGCGTCGCCCCGGACGAGGTCAAGGGCGGGTATGCGGCCACCAGCCGACTGCTTGAGGCAGGCCACACCAGGGTGGGGATGATCAATATCGAAACCCTGGAAAGCGGCCTTCCTGCCGCCGTCGGCCGCTATGAAGGCTACTGCGCGGCACTTGAGGACGCGGGGCTGGACGTCGATCCGTCGCTGGTCCGTTTCGGTCAAGGCGGTGAGGAAGACGGCTACAAGTACACGATGGAGCTTATGACCTCCAGCAACCCGCCTACCGCGATTTTCTGCGCGAACGACCGTGGCGCCTGGGGTGCCTACCAGGCCCTCTCTGACCTGCACCTCTCCATCCCCGGTGACGTCTCGATCGTGGGGTTTGATAATCAGGCGACTCTGGCGCCGTTTCTTCGCCCGGGATTGACCACTTTTGAATTGCCGTTCGTCGCCATGGGCCGGCGCGCGGTTGACCTGATCCTCCAGGACGCAGAACCCGAAGGCCGGGTCGAGCTCATGGACTGCCCTCTGATCGAACGGAACTCAGTGACCCACCCTAAGGAGATGCCATGAGCCGCACCATCCCGGCCCGACGCGGGCGTCCTGTTGCGGCGCCGTTGCCGCAACGAAAAAATTCTCTTTCGCTCCGCCTCAAGAGGATTTCCCGTGCCTGGCAGTTATACGTATTACTAACCCCGGCGATCATCTACATTCTGGTCTTCAAGTACTGGCCGATGTACGGCGTGCAGATCGCGTTCAAGAACTACAACCCGGTGGACGGGTTCACCGACAGCCCCTGGGTGGGCCTGACCCACTTCATCAGGTTCGTGAACTCCTACCAGTTCGGGCAAGTGGTCGGTAACACCTTGTGGATCGCCGTCCTGGGCCTGCTGCTTGCCTTCCCCATTCCGATCATCCTGGCTTTGCTGGTCAACCAGCTCCAGAGTGAAAGGTTCAAGAAGTTCACCCAGACGGTGCTGTATTCACCCGCGTTCATCTCCACCGTGGTGGTGGTGGGCATCATGTTCGTGGTCCTCTCCCCACGGTCCGGGCTGGTGAACAACGCCATCCAACTGGGCGGCGGTGAGCCAATCTTCTTTATGGGTTCGGCGGAGTGGTTCCGTCCCATCTACGTGATCTCTGATGTTTGGCAGAACGCCGGCTTCTCGATGATCGTGTACCTGGCGGCGCTGGCGGCCATCGACCCGGCGCTCCATGACGCGGCCAAGGTGGACGGTGCCTCCAAGCTGCAGCGTATCCGGCACATTGACCTCCCGGGCATCATGCCGGTGGTGACCATCCTGTTCATTCTGGCCATCGGCAACCTGCTCAACGTCGGCTTCGAGAAGGCACTGCTGATGCAGACGCCCCTGAATATCTCGACCTCGGAGATCATCCAGACCTACGTCTACCATGCGGGCCTGCAGCAGGCGCAGTTCAGCTATTCGGCCGCCATCGGCCTGTTCAACTCCCTCCTCAACCTGGCGCTGTTGCTCGTCTTCAACACGATTGCGCGCCGGGCCAACCAAGCGACCCTGTGGTGATGCCGAAATGTCTCTGACAACCAACCCCCGCGCTACCGAGAACCCGAGCCGGCCCGTCGGCCAGGTCCGGCCCAAGCGGACCCTGCGCGACAAATACGGCGACCGTGCGTTCAACATCGCCGCCACCGCTGTCCTTCTGCTCTCCATCCTGGCCGTGGTGTATCCGCTGTACTTCATCGTCATCGCTTCCATCAGCGACCCGAACGCCGTCTACGAAGGTAAGGTCTGGCTGTTTCCTTCCGGTGTGACTACCGAGGGCTACGAACGGATCTTCGCCGACAGCCGCATCTGGAACGGTCTGGGCAACACCGTCATTTACACCGTGCTCGGCACCGCCGTCAGCGTCAGCACCATCCTGTGCGGCGCCTACGCACTGTCCCGCAAGGACATGCCAGGCCGGAAGATCCTGATGCTCCTGTTCGTGATCACCATGTTCTTCGACGGCGGACTCATCACCAAGTACCTGGTGGTCCGCGACCTGGGCATGCTGGACACCGTGTGGGCAGTGGTCTTGCCGGGAGCGGTTGGCGTGTGGAACCTGATCATCGCCAGGTCCTTCTTCGAGCACACCATCCCCAACGAGCTGCGTGAAGCCGCGCAGATGGACGGGGCAACTGACTTCAAATTCTTCTTCAAGATGGTGCTCCCGCTGTCCAAGCCGCTGATCATGCTCATGATCATGGTCCACGTCGTGGCTCAGTGGAACTCGTTCTTTGACGCCCTGATCTTCCTCAACGACGACTCCAAGTACCCGCTGCAGCTCGTCCTGCGCAACATCCTCATCCAGTCAGACGTCTCATCCACCGGAACCACCGGCGGGGACATCGAATCCTATGCCGCCGCGCAACGGATAGCAGAGCTCACCAAGTACGCCATGATCGTCGTCTCGAGCCTGCCACTCATGATTGCCCTGCCATTCATGCAGAAGCACTTCACCAAGGGCGCCATGATCGGCGCCGTCAAATAGCTCCTCCCCGCATGTAGACCGCCCGGGCAACCGCCATCGGACGGCAGCACACCCACCTCAGAATAGGAATGACCATGGCATTCAGCCGTAAATTCACCGCCCTCGGCGCCGTCCTGGCCGGAACATTGATGTTCACCGCCTGCTCCGGCGGCGGCTCAGGCACCGCGGAAATCAAAGACGCTTCTGCGGACTTCGGTTTCCAGCAAACAGGCTTCCCGATCGTCAGCAAGCAGCTCGATCTGACGTTCTCCGGCACGAAGGCCGCGCTTGCTCCGGACTACAACACGATGACTGTGGTGAAGGAATGGGAAAAGGCCACCAACGTCCACATCAAATGGGAGAACCTGCCCGAGACGGTCTTCCAGGAAAAGAAGAACCTCATCCTCGCCAGCGGTGACCTGCCCGATGCTTTCTTCAACACCGGGCTGACCGACGCCGAGATCGCCACCTACTCCGCCAGCGGTACGCTCATCCCGCTCGAAGGGCTCATCGAAAAGAACGCGCCGAACCTCTCCAAGCTGCTCTCTGACCGTCCGGAGATCAAGGCAGCCATCACCTCCTCGGACGGGCACATCTACTCCCTGCCGTCGATCGAAGAACTCGGCCTGGTCCAGTTCCCCAACGAACTTGCCATCAACACGTCGTGGTTGAAGAAGCTCAACATCCCGATGCCGAAAACCATCGGCGAGTTCCACGACGCTCTGCTGGCGTTCAAGACACAGGACGCGTCCGGGACTGGAAAGACCATCCCGCTGAGCTTCATGCCCGGCTCCTGGTGCGGGGACATCGTTGACCTGATCGCGGCGCTGGGCGGAGTGCCGGACAACATGGACCACCGCATCGTCCAGGACGACAAAGTCATTTTCACCCCCACCCAGGACGGCTACAAGAAAGCCATCCAGACCCTGCACGAGTGGTACCAGGAAGGCCTGATCGACCCCGAGTCCTTCTCTCAGGACGACAAAGCGTACCTGGCCAAGGGCAAGGCGGCCACCGAAAACCTCGGCTCCTTCGTCTGGTGGGAAGTCCCCGAGATGGTCGGCGCTGACCGCGCCAACAATCACTCCCTGGTTCCTGTCCTTGAAGGCGTGGACGGCAAGCGGATCGCCAGCCAGTCCAACAACCAGGAAATCGCCCGCGGCGCCTTCGCCATCACCCGGACCAACAAATACCCGTCCGCGACCATGCGCTGGGCCGACAACCTCTACGACCCCATCCAGTCCGCACAGGCCAACTGGGGGCCCATCGGTGAAACCCTGCAAAAGGACGCCAGCGGCCTGCTGACCCAGATCCCGGCCCCGGCCGGGACCAGCGAGGGCGAACGGCGCCAAAAGGTCGCCCCGGGTGGCCCGAAGGCCAACACCGCCGAGAACTTCAGCACCGTCGTCGCTCCCGAACCACGCGCCGCCGAACGCCAGAAAACCGTCAACGAACTCTACGAGCCCTTCGCCGGAAACGACGGCTACCCGCCGGTCGCCCTCTCCAACGAAGAACTGCAGCAGATCAGCAGCATCCAGACGGACACTACTTCTTTGGTGAAGCAGAACGTTGCCAAGTGGATAGTGTCCGGCGGCATCGAGCAGGAATGGGACGGCTACGTCTCCCAGCTCAAGAACGTCGGCGTCGAGAAAATGATCGAGGTCTACCAGCAGGCCTACGACCGCTACACGAAAAACTCCTAGCTCCACAACCGGGTGGGCCGGCGCAACCGGCCCACCCCACTTCGGGGAACCCTGCAAACAAGGGTTCTGCACAGACCTGCTCAGAAACGAGAACCACCTTCATGACCGCCGCGACCGCCACCACGGCCGACACCTTCCGCCCGGCCCTGCACTTCGCCGCCCGGAACACCTGGCTCAATGACCCCAACGGCCTGATTTTCCACGGCGGCGTCTACCACCTCTACTACCAGAACAACCCGCTGGATAACGTCTGGGGCAACATGTCCTGGGGACACGCCACCTCCCCGGACCTGACCACCTGGACCGAACACCGAGTCGCGATCGCATGCGACGAGCAAGAAGACATCTTCTCCGGCAGCATCGTCTTCGACCGGGACAACACCAGCGGATTCGGCACCGACTCGGCTCCGCCCCTGGTCGCCGTCTACACCAGCGCCTTCAAATCCGGTTCCGCACACGCTGGGCTTCAGGCACAGTCCCTCGCCTACAGCCGCGACGGCGGCTACACCTGGACCAAACACACCGCCAACCCCGTCCTGAACCGCGGATCCGCCGAGTTCCGCGACCCCAAGGTCATAAAGTACGACGGCGGTGCCGGCAGTTACTGGGTCATGGTCGCCGTGGAAGCCACGGACTTCCAAGTGGTGCTCTACAAGTCCGAGGACCTGAAGAGCTGGGAGCTACTGAGCACGTTCGGCCCGGCCAACGCCACCGGAGGCGTCTGGGAATGCCCCGACCTCTTCCCCCTCCCCATCGACGGTGACCCGCAGAACCTTCAGTGGGTCCTCACCGTGAACCTCAACCCGGGTGGGCCCAACAACGGCTCTGCCGGGCAGTACTTCGTCGGAGACTTCGACGGGACCACGTTCACCTCAGCCACCACAGTGACCGAAGGCCTCCAGAACCCGGACCGGCTGGGCGAGTACCAGTGGCTGGACTGGGGCCGGGACTACTACGCCGCAGTCTCCTTCAGCGATGCCCCCGATAACCGCCGCCTCATGATCGCCTGGATGAACAACTGGGAATACGCGAACCAGATTCCCACCTCGCCCTGGCGCAGCCCCATGACGCTGGCCCGCGAAGTATCCCTCCGCACCATTGACGGAAAAGCGCGACTGATTCAAGAGGCCGCCGGAGATTTTGCCTCAATTTCCGACCCCGCCCGGACGTTCAGCCTCGCGCACACTGAAATCGCCGACGGTACACACACCCTGGACGGTGCAGCGGGCAGCGTCCAACGCATCGATGTCACCCTGAGGCCCGGAAGCGCCACGGAATTCGGACTCATCGTTCGTGGAAACGGCGCTCAGGGAACCCGCATCGGCATCAGGCCCGTTGAAGGCACCCTCGTTGTTGACCGCCGCGATTCCGGGCAGACAAGTTTCCACGAAACTTTCGCCTCCATCGACACAGCCCCTATCCGAGCCATCGACGGCGACTACAAGCTCACGATTTTCGTGGACCGCTGCTCCATTGAAATTTTCGCCCAGGACGGCCAGGTCACCATGACGGAACTGATCTTCCCCGCACCCACCAGCACCGACGTCGCGCTCTATTCCATCGGCGGCACAGCCACCATCGACAGCCTGAACGTCACGCAGTTCTGCGCGTGACTCCAATTCGTGGTCACGGCCTTTTCAGGCAGGCTGGAAGGCTCCGACGCTCAGGAGGGCGATGTTCGCATTAGTGCACGCGCTGGTGGGCTGGGGCAGGAACAATGACGCTGTGTCTTCGGGCGGGTAGATGCGGTAACCGGCCGCGTCCGTCAGTGTGCAGTCGCTGTAATTCGCGGCCTGGGTGTAGCGGAGGACAGCGGTTCCGGTCTGGCCGGGCGCCAGCAGGACGTCTGCGACGGGGGTGGATTCGTCGCGGGTTGCCGCCGCACCAATCGGTGCACCGTCGGCGTTGGCAGTCAGCGACACCCCCGGGTAGCCCTTGAGCAGGCAGGGCTCCGTGCCCGTATTCGTAAGGTTCAGCTTCATGTAGACGCTGCCCGCCGCGCCCCCGCCGGACGCATCGGTAGCCGCCGACAGTGTGGCCGCTTTGCAGAGCGCGGGACCGGCCTGGGTGTTGGTTGCCGACGGCGACGCGGACGCGTCCGGAGTTGCCGGCGCAGTGGACGGGCTGGCGGAGTTCGTCCCCGGCGTCGTCGTCCCCTGCGTCTGCGGCTGGCTCGGTCCGCAGGCGGTGAGCATCAGCGCCGCCGCCGCGACCGCCGTCGTAATAACAAACCCTTGTGAAATGCGCAGAGACGTCATGGCACCACCTTTGTTGCTGCTGTGACGGGAGTCAACGATGCCACGGGCCCGCAGGAGGATTTGATGCCCGGATTGTGATCATCCGGGCATCAAATCCCGCGATGTTACGTGGCGGATTCCTGCCGGCGCTTCGAGCCGTTGCGCGCGAAGGCCACCCCGCCCAGGGCGAGGCCGCCGAGACCGGCGGCAAGCCCCGCCCAGCTGCGGGCGTCCGCGCCGCTGTCAGTCACCACGGCTGCCTGCTCGGTGGCGTGGTTGGCGGTGGCCGGAGCCTCGGTGGTGTGCGCCGCGGAAGCAGCGCCGTGGCCGCCTGCGCTGGCCGCCGCGGTGATGGTGATGGACGGCGCCGGCGCCTTCAGGGAGTGCGGGTCCTGGCCGTCCTCGGCGATCTCCGACCAGTCAGTCTGCCCCGTTTCGCACGACTGCAGCGTGGGGAAGTAGAGCGTGGACCCGGCCGCGTCGGGCAGCTTGACCGACAGCACCAGGGCATCGCGCAGCTCGTGCTCCAGCGGAGCCTTGGCCGTGTACACAATCTGGCTGGTGCGCTTTGTGATGGACGTGCCGTCGGCCAGTTTCTTCGGCTCGGCGAGCTGTTCGGTCACCTTTTCAACGGTCCAGTTGGGGTTCACTGTGGGCTGGGCGTCGTTGAGTTCGGCTGGGAGGTTGATGGCCACCTTGGTGGTGCCGGACTCCTCGCAGCCGTGCGGGATGCCGAAGGTCAGCAGGGCATACGAGTTGGCGTCAGTCTTGTCCGGCTTGACGCCGACGTGGGCGGACGCCCCTGCTGCTGCGGTCAGGATCAGGACGGCTGCGCCGCCGGTGGCTGCCGCTGAGGCGATGGTGCGGCGAAGGAAGATGGTGGTCATGGGGTTGCCTTTCGGACGCACGCAGGGTGGGGGCGTGCGGAAGTACGGGATGGGGCCCGCGGCCTGCGGAAGTGCGGTGCGGGCGGAGTCAGGAAAGTACGACGGCGGAAGGCGGGCCGCGTCGGCTGTGTTGCCTGAGGTTCCGCCAGGGGCGGAGGGGGAGAACCGCCGGTGGGCCGGGCACCGCACGCGGCGTGCCGGCGTCGGGCGTTACTGTTTCGGGGAGCCGGACGAGGGGCCTCAGCCACGCGGCCAGTGCCCACAGTGCGGCCTCGCCCCTGGCAAGCAGGAGGGCGCACGCGCCGGTGGCGAGTGTGTGGGTCAGGAGCATCAGGATGCCCGCGGATCCTGCATCGTGGACGTGTCCGGTGGCAGTGATGACGGGCGCGGTGGCGCCGGCGAAGTGGGCGTTATGGAGCCCGGAGGCGGCCGTTCCCACAGTCGTGCCCGACGAACTGAAGGCCGTGAAGGCTTCGTGCAGGATGAACTGTCCCGCGCCGAGGACGCTGAGCATGGCCGGAAAACTGAGCCGCAGCCTCGTGGCAGTGGTGGCTGCCAGTACTGTCAGCGCGAGCACGGCCAGCAGGATGCCCGGGGCGGGAAGGTCGCCGCCGCCGGCCACGTGGGCGCCTCCGGCAAGAGTCAGGACTCCCGTGGACAGGGAGGCGGCGCGAAGGAAATGGAAGGGCGGCCGGGCGTGGTTGGTGCGCACGGATCCTCCTGATTTCAGTCGCCAGTGACGGGCAACAGCAGTGTTCTGCCAGTGTCCTTCTGCAAACGTTCAGATTCTACCGGCCGTTGGGCGGGCCGCCGGTGTGTGACGGGCCGTGCAGCGCTATCACGTTGGACGGGGATTCTGTGGCGTCGGATGGGTCGTCTGCCAACTTCAAGAAACCCATAGCCAGGTCGAGGCACTGGATGGCCACCGGGGGAATGCGGTAATCAGTCGCCGCCTCCACTAATCCCAGTTCGGCGAGCAGGGACAACTTCTGCTGTGCCTGCAGGGCTGCGTACGACGCGTAAATCTCTTCGAGTGCTGAGTCTTCGAGGCCCGCTTCGTCGAGTTCGGTGTCTTCGACGCCTGCCTCCGGAAGCAAGGCGCCCTCAAGGTCCGGCGACGCCAACTTTTCGAGGTCCGCCACGGGCATCGGTTCATCGGTGGTGCCATAGGCGAGGACGCCCAGCAGAATCGCGGCCACCGCTTCCTGGTCCCACACCTGGCCCTCCTCGGTGAGCACGCCGACCAGGAGGACCACCGAAAGCATCCGGCGGATATTCAGCCGTTCCTCGGTATCCGTGCTGTTCCAGGCGGATGCTTCCGGGCCGGGAACGGCTTTGGTGGACCCGACCCTGATCAGGTCTGCCCCCACTAGGGCTGACCAGATTTCGCGGAGAACCGGCACGTCGTGCATGGTGCCGACTTCCAACAGCGTTTCGGGCTGGTTCCCGGCAGTTTCCAGATCGAAAAGTGGCACCGCCCGACTCGCCGCCCGTTTTCCACGGGCCTGGACCCCTACGGCTGCGGCTGCCGGCTCGATGTCCTTCAGCCGCAGGGCGCCCGTGCTGGTGACTTCCTTGCCGGTTCCGATCCAGTCCAGCAGGGACGTGGCCCGCTGGATCAGCGGCATGGCATTAAACGCAGCATCCTGGTGTTCTTCGCTGAGGTCAGGTACCTGGATATCCGGCAGTTGCGGGACTGCCGCGGCGATTCCTCTTCCCAGCGCTGAATGGAGTTCCTCGAAGGCGGCGTCCGTGCCGCTCCAGCGGCCGGTCCCTTTCAGGAAGTGGATATACGAGTGCAGGGCGAAGTAGATGTCGTCGAAGGCCTCCTCCATTTCATCGGGGTCCAACGACACCGCGATTGCTCCGGCCGCCTGCTCCACGCCGTCACTGTCGATAGCGGTGGCCGAACTCGAACCGTTGACGGCGTGCTGCGCCGTGAGGAAGAGTTTGATCAGCCCCAGGCACTCGAAGGCATCGGCAGGATCAGGGGCTTCAGCCGCGTTCCACTGAATGAAATCAACAGCCATGGAATCAATCACGCGATGGTTCATCACCAGTTGCAGGGGCATCTTGGGGGTCGACGGTACGGCCTTGAGGTGCCGCCGGTCCTTGCTCCTGCCCTTGGATTTTCCGGTCTTTTTGGTCAAGGGTTGCCTCCGGTGTGAACGGGCGCTCGCCCCAGGTTCGCTGCCTGGGACAACCGCGGATGTATCGAGCTTACAAAGCCGGGCTGCCGGCGAGCAGTTCGGCCAGGACATCAGCGGCCGAGTCGTGCCGGATCAGTGAGGTAGCCTGCCCCGCCCACAGCGACATAAGTTCTGTGTTTCCCTGGGCGGCTGCCTGTGGGCGGAAGCGGCCGGTGAGCCAGTTTTGGGCGGGGAACGGGGCTATTCTTCTCTCCGTGAGTTCGGCGATGATGCGGTTGGGGATACCGCGGGCAAGCCGTCCGCTGAGGGCCCTGGTCAGCACAGTTTCCCGCGCGGCGGGGCTGTGGAGGACGGCTCTGTAGGCCGGAACGGCCGCAGATTCGCGGGTGGCCAGGAACGCAGAGCCCACCTGGACCGCGTCGGCGCCGAGGGCCCGTGCGGCAGCGTATCCGCGGCGGTCCGCAATGCCCCCGGCGGCGATGACCGGGATCGTGACGGCATCCGCCACCTGCGGCACCAACGCGAACGTTCCGATCAGGGACTCCTCCGCGGGCTTCAGGAACGAGACGCGGTGGCCGCCGGATTCCATGCCGCTGGCAACCACGGCATCGACGCCGCCGGCTTCCAGGGCAACGGCTTCCTCGGCCGTGGTGGCGGTGCCCACCACGGCAATTCCACGCCGGTGCGCCGCCTCGACCAGTTCCGGCGCGGGCACACCGAACACAAAGCTGACGACGGCGGGACCCGCCGCCAGGGTTGCCTCCACCTGCTCTTCGTAGTCGGGCAGGTAGCGGTCCGGCATGTGCGGAAGGGGAAGGCCCAGTTCGTCGAAGTAGGGCTTCAGGGTTTCGAGGTACTGGTCGAAGGCCGTCTGGGGGAGTGACGTGGCTTCGTCGCCGGTGGGAATCCAGAGGTTGAGGGCGAACGGCTTCGCCGTTGCCTTCCTCAGCTCAGCCGCCGTGTTCCGGATGGCGTCGGCGCCGTAACCGTAGAGGCCGTAGGAACCCAGCCCGCCGCCGTCGCTTACGGCTGCTGTCAGCTCCACGGAAGACACTCCGCCGAATGGGCCCAGCACCACCGGAACGTCCGTGCCGAACAGTTCGGTGATCCGGTTTGGGCTGGCTGAGGTGCTGTTCTCGGGCGTCATGCGGCGGCTCCTGGCAGGTCGACGGCGGTTCAGGACCCAGTCTTGCAGGGCTGGCGTCCGCTGCCCAACCTGTGCGCTCGGAGTCAGTCTGTCTCGGGGCCCGAGCAGTAGTGACAGTCGTCGGGGCAGGGATCGGTCACGGCTGACTCCATGGGAGTTCGGGGCCCTCGCTGACCTGGTCGCTGACCTGGAAGAGTCTGCGGCCGCCGAATAGCGCGATTCGTCATCGAAGTCACGGTTCTTCCTTAATGATCGGGTGCCGGTCAGGTGGGCCGGTCCAATTCATCCAACCCGAAGGGACCCGGTCTGCTCAATGGAGGATGTGACCACGCTTGCCGCACCCGTTTGTGCAGGCATCCAGTAGGGCCATGTACCGCGTCATGGGGCGGGGCTAGACTGCTGGCGTAAGTCGCCCACCACCTCAGGGAGCACATGATGAACTACTCAGGAACTGGCAACGAGAAAGCCACCCCGGCCAGCGAACTCAACAGGACCCACGTGGGTCAGACAGTTAGTTTTGAGCCGGACGACTTCACGCTGGTGTTCGGAAAGATCGCGGCCATTGCGCGCAAGGAAGGCAGTGTGACCATCGCCCTGCAGGGGGTGGAAGGAAGCGGCGGCCTGCAATCCAGTTACGGCATTCCCGGGAGCCAGCGCGTGTATTTGCAGCCCGACATGCTGACAAATACCGAATCCACCATTAAGGACCTCTTCGGCAAGGTCCAGGAGAACCTGCGCGGCGGGCACAAGGGAGATGACAGGACGGACAAGCTCTAACGGAGGAGCCGTCTCTCGGGTACAACAAAGGCCAGTTGACTGCGGCCGAGGAGGCCTCGTCCGGGCGATTCGAGGCGCCGACGACCGCCACCGTCCAAGACGGGGAGGGAGGGCCCGAATGGGGCTGGGCGTAGGGTGGAAGTTAGACGGAAGGAGCACTTCATGAAGAAAATCCTTATGGTACTGACCAGCGTTTCCGAGATCGGCGATACCGGAGAGAAGACCGGGTACAACGTGGCCGAGGCTGCACATCCCTGGAAGGTCTTCAAGGATTCCGGGCACTTCGTCGACTTCGCTTCCATCAAGGGCGGCCAGCCCCCGCGCGACGAGGTGGACTCAAAAGATCCCATCCAGGTCGCCTTCACGGAGGACGAGACCACGCGCGCCGGTCTCTACAACACTGCCCGCGTGGACGTCGTTGATCCCGACCAGTACGACGCCGTCTTCCTCGTGGGAGGCCATGGCACCATGTGGGACTTCCCGGACAGCGAAGGCTTGCAGAACCTCGTAGCCAGCGTCTACAACGCCGGCGGTGTGGTGGGTGCTGTCTGTCACGGGCCGGCCGGACTGCTGAAGGTCGAGTTGGCCAACGGCTTTCGGCTGGTCGAGGCCAGGAAGGTCGCTGCCTTCACCAACGACGAGGAGGTTGCCGCAGGGAAGGACAAGGTCATCCCGTTCTTTTTGGCAGACCGGCTTGAGGAACAGGGCGCGACCCACGTCTCCGCTGGTGTCTTTGAGGAAATGGTCGTAGTCGACGACCGGCTGGTGACCGGTCAGAACCCGGCCTCAGCGGCCGGCGTGGCCAAGGAGATGGAGAAGCTTCTGGCAGAGGTCATCCACCAGGAAAAAGCCGAGGAGCAGCACGTGGCGGAGGCGCTGCGCGCCGAAAAGGATGCCGAGAAGAGCGCCAAGAAGGCTGCTGCAGCAGGCGCCGAGCACTAACGCCCGCAGCGCACTGAAACTGGAGGCCGCCCCGCCGACGGGGCGGCCTCCAGTCGGCGTACGTGCGCTGGCGACCATCCTGTCCAGCGCATAGCACTGTCCAACGCATAACCGACCTGCTTCAGGTTCCGCGTTCCACGACGTACGGCCACCTCAGCAAATCAAGTGGCCAAGTTTGGGCAAAACAAAACCCCCACTTCTCTTTGTTCATAAAGGGAAGCAGGGGCCTTGCCAATTGGCGGTGACGGTGGGATTTGAACCCACGTTGGCTTTGACACCAAACAACATTTCGAGTGTTGCACCTTCGGCCGCTCGGACACGTCACCAACCTGAATAGGTTACCGGAGCATGCCGCCCATCCACAAAACGGCGCGCGTCCAGCCCACTCGTGGCGCGGTTCTATGCCCGAATTCCGACGAGAGGTCCTCCGGCCGCAGAGTTATGCACATAGCGATTCAGCTTCGCCGTTATTGTCACACCCTGCTGGGATGCTGTGGGTATGGATAGCAGAGCGGCTGTGGCGACGGCGGAGGCCCTTGCGGTGTCTTTCGCTGAGCTTGCCGTGGTGCTCCGTGGCGGGACCGATTCCTCCGGTTCCGGGGACGCTGATCCGCTGCGCCGGGTGGCGGATGGTTTCCTGGACGGGCTGGCCGAGATCTCACGGYTGGACGCGAAAAGTGCCGCCCTGAAAGTCTGGCTGGCGTGCTGATCCGCTGCGCCGGGTGGCGGATGGTTTCCTGGACGGGCTGGCCGAGATCTCACGGTTGGACGCGAAAAGTGCCGCCCTGAAAGTCTGGCTGGCCGCCGGTTACAGCAGGGCGGCACAGGCCCTGGCAGGCCCGGCAGAATCCCCGGAGGACCATACCGGGCAGGAGATGGCCGTGGTCGCCGAGGTCGCGTGYGCCCTGACGGTSAGCGAACGCASKGCCGGTAAYCTGCTCGGCGAATCGCACGTCCTGACCGCGGCCTTGCCGTTGACGTTCTCGGCGTTGCAGGCCGGCACGATCTCGTGGCAGCACGCGAGGATCATGGTCGATGAAACCGTGAACCTGGACCCTGCCGGCAAGCGCGCGTTGACGTTCTCGGCGTTGCAGGCCGGCACGATCTCGTGGCAGCACGCGAGGATCATGGTCGATGAAACCGTGAACCTGGACCCTGCCGGCAAGCACGCGTTGGAGGCGCATTTCCTGGACCCCGACGCGGTGAACAGGGCCCGGGGTGGCCCGGCCGGGGAAATGGTCCCAGGCCGGTTCCGGCATAAGGCACGGGCCTGGCGCGAACGCCACCACACGGACAGCATCGAAAAACGCCACACCCGCAGCGCC
>NZ_LMSG01000023.1:0-175238 GCF_001428335.1 Arthrobacter sp. Soil762 | reverse complement strand
ATCAGGCAGCCGGGATCTGGAACCGGACCACCACCGCAGCCCGGGCCCTGCAGGGCCCCGACGAATCCCGGACCCTCACCCAGTTGCGGGCGGACGTGGCCGCTGCATGGCTCCTCGGCGGAACCGGTGATGCAGCCGGCACTGACGACGGGAACCCGGCCGGGGGTTTCCCGTCACCGAAGGCGCAGGTCCTCGTCACGGTCCCGGTGTTCGCGCTGCTGGGCCTCACCGATGAACCGGCCATGCTCGACGGGTACGGGCCGATCCCGCCGTCCATGGCCCGGCAACTGATCGCAGACGGCGCGGAGTCCTTTCACCGGGTCCTGATCGACCCGCGCGACGGGGCGCCGCTGGAGATCGGGCGGACCAGCTACCGGGTCACCAAAGCCCAACGCCAATGGCTCAGGCTTCGGGACGGAAAATGCCCGTTCCCCGGCTGCAGCAACCAATCCCTGGACAACGAAGCGGACCACCTCCTCGCCTGGGCCCACGGAGGCACCACCGGAATCTCAAACCTCGGCCAGCCGTGCCCACGCCACCACAGACTCAAACACACCAGCGGCTGGACACCAACTTCGGCCACCAAGAACGAACCACCCGGCTGGACATCACCGTCCGGACGGCACTACATGGGGGCGAGCGGTACCAGCAANCTCAAACCTCGGCCAGCCGTGCCCACGCCACCACAGACTCAAACACACCAGCGGCTGGACACCAACTTCGGCCACCAAGAACGAACCACCCGGCTGGAYATCACCGTCCGGACGGCACTACACCAGCGAACACCCCGACTGGGAACCACCAGACTGGCCGGCGCTGGAAACAACGGGGGCATCGAGCACTACGCCGCCGTAGCTGGGCTGCGTGGTGAGGGCGGCTCCTGCCGCGGGGTCTGAAGGGTCAGCGTAAGGCAGACACGCCGTTGCACACATGCGGTCCCTGTCCGTTCGCCCTTTATTCGGTCGGGCCTCAAGTGTCCGCTCGCGCTTGTGGGGGAGGAACGCAGAAACCCCCGCCGCTTTTGCAAGCGGCGGGGGTTTCATCTGTGCCCTCGATTGGAATCGAACCAACGACCTTCTGCTCCGGAGGCAGACGCTCTATCCCCTGAGCTACGAGGGCAATTCAGGGATCCTGCCGTTGCCAGCGGGACGTCCTAGAGCTTAGCAGGAAGGTGCCTGCAAGGAAAAACGGCCCTGTTCAGTAGCCCGAAAAAGAGTCCACGTGTACCCGGCGCGAGCCCGCCTTATGGGCTGCGCGGCGCAGCGATGCGACGCTCGCAGGGGACCCGGAGATATAGACAGCGCGGCCGGCAATGTCGGGAACGAGGGCCTTTAGGGAATCTCCGTCCAGCCGGGCGCCAGCGGCAGCGCCCCCGGATTCCAGCGTCCCGGCATCGGTGATGAACGACGGCGGGACCGAACCGTCAGCGAGGCGTGCCAGGATACGCGCCCCGGACACCTGCAGCTCGGCCGCGTAGGCAATTTCGGCAGCGTTGCGCGCCAGCAGGAGGAGAACCACGTCCCGGTCCTGCGCGGCGCCGGAAGCCAGATGCGCAAGATAGGGCGTGATACCGATGCCCGCGGCGATCAGCAGGACGGGGGCCCGGGGATCGCGGGGCAGGATAAAATCTCCGCCCACGGATGTGGCGGCCACCTCATCACCAGGCTTCAGGTCCAGCAGGACTTTCTTCGCCGCGGACAGGGGCTCCGCCGTCCGGACGCCAAACTTCACCGTCGCCGAACCGGGGGCGCTGGTCAAACTGAACACCCGGCGTCGGCCTTTTCCGTCAGACTTGGCGTGCGGCAGATCCAGTTCCATGTACTGTCCCGGCACAAACCGGACGGGCCGGGACGGTTCAAAGGCGAACTCTGTGGTGCTGGGCGTCAGAGGGCGGGAGCCAGCGAACCGGAGCCTGAGCCCGCCGCGCTGGCCCACAAGGAACGCAAGCAGGTTGCCGACCAGCAGGGCCAGTTCCGGCGAGTTGGCGATGAAGCCGAAGTTATACGGCACTGCGAACACCACACCAACCAGTGCGGCGAGCGCGAGCTGCTGCCAGCGGCGCGGAGCGAGGGTGAGCGGCTCCGTCAGCATAAAGCCGACGAAGAACAGCAGCGGCCGCTGCGCCAAGGCCTGCCAGAGTGCGCTGCCCAGGGTAAGCCCTGCCTGCAGCAGCTCAGCGCTGACAATTGATGTGGCAACCACAAGGAACACGGCCGCCATGAGCAACTTACGCGTCCGGTAGAGCACCAGGAGGACGCCCGGAACCAGCAGCCACAGCATGGCGGGGGTCGCTGCCCACCACGTTGCTATGTTCAGCCCTGTCAGCCCGGTGACAAACGCCCCGGCGGCGGCGGGGTTGAAGACGTGCCGGCCACGCCAGGCCAGCGCGTATTTCGAGGCGGAGGCCAGCACGCAGGCCAGGGCCACCCCCGCCATATCCAGGGCCATCAAGGAGGGCCAGAAGAGGAAGTACAGCAGCAGGCCGGTGATCAGCGACGATTCGGAATGCGGGCGGACGTGGAAAAGTGCAGCCAGCCCTCGGTTGGACACGTAGGTCAGGCCAAGACACAGCGCCAGGTGGACGAGCATCTGCGGGATGCCGAACGTGAGCCAGCCAAGGGCATTGAGCAGGAGGCTGTACGCGGCAAGGGCTGCCAGCACCAGCAGGATCAGCCGGTACATCGTGTACTTGCCCAGCAGGGTGTCCAGCCGGCCGGCAGTGAAAACGGCAGTTGCCTTGGGGGCGTCAACGGGGCTCATGAGAACAGTGTCCCTTCAAATCCGGCCGAGTAGGCAGCGCTTCCGTCAGAAAAAACCGTCAGCCAGGAAAAATCGAAACTCCGTTCCAGCTCGCTGCCCGGAACAAAGAACAGGGCGGTGGCCAGGGCATCGGCCACCATGGTGCTGTCCGCCATGGTCCACGTGGCTACCGCCGTACTGACGGGCAGCCCTGTGGTGCCATCAAGCACATGGTGCAGGCCGTCGCCCCATGCCCGTCGGTTTGAGGCTGACCCGCACAAGGCGCCGCCTGCCAGCGGCACGGTCCCGATGGCCCTCGCCGGATCGTACGGGTGCTCCAACGCCACGGACACCGGATCAGGACCGCGGTGCAGCAGGTCGCCGCTGGCATCAATCACGAAGGATTCCACGCCGCAGGAGCGCAGCTCAATAGCGAGAAGGTCCACCAGCTGCCCCTTACCGGCGGCACCGATGTCCAGGACCAGGGGAGCGGAGGTGGCCAGCACATTGCCGTCCCACACCAGGACGTCCTCCCAGCGGGGTGCCGGAAGCGCGTTCCCTGCCGGCCGCAGGGAATAGGCCGCGTCGTACCCGAGGCGCTCCAGGCTGCCGCCGATCAGCGGCGTCATTGCACCGCCGGTGACCTCATACAGCGAGCGGTACAGCCGGCCAAGGTCCGCCGCTTCCGGCGGCAGCTCATACCGACCGGGCTGGCGGGCCATGGCACCGACGGTCGAATCGGACCTAAACCGGGACCAGTCGCCGTCGTACCGCTCCACCAAGGCGAGCAGCCGGACACGGACGCTGGCGTCAAGCGGACGGGGGGTGGAGATTTCCCAACGGGTTCCGATCCCGTCGAAGCGGAAGTCCTCCGGGTCCGGCACGGCCTACTGGGCCTCGGCCTTGATCTTGTCCAGGGCCTGGTTGAAGCCGCCGCTGGTGAGCGAGGATCCTGCCACCTTGGAGACGTTGAGTTCGTCGATGCTCTTGCCCACAACCTGCGCTGCGATCCCGCCCGCGAATTCGCCCTGGAATTTCCGGGTGTTGGGGTTCGAGGGGTGCTGGGTGATGTTCACGGCCGTGACCGTGCCCGTGGCGAGCGTCAGCTCAACCCCCACGGTTTCGGTCCCGTTGGGGGAAACATAGGTGCCGTCAGCGCTGTAGGTGCCGTCCTGGTAGGGGGAGGCGCTGCCGGCCGGCGATGATGCCGTACCGGAAGGGGCCGTGGTGGCGCCGGACGTGCTGTCGGAAGTCGCGGCGGGCGCCGCAGGCGTGGCCGACGGCGCGCAGCTGGCCACTGTTCCAGCGAGGGACAGGCCGGCGATGCCGACGAAAACACTCGTGCGGACTGACGGTCTCATGATGGGGCTCGTTTCGTGGGCTGGGTGCTTACGCTGTACTCAACGTCGGATTCAGCGTAATGGTTCACCCTGTGAATCAGCAGTGCGTCCGCTGTGAGGAAAAGTTGTGCGGAACCAGTCACGCACCACCCCAAAATTCGTCCCAGTGGCGGCCCCCGGTAGGCTAGAGGGGTGACTCCCGAAGAACTCTCCCTCGCCATATCCGCCTGCCTGAAAGACGCCGTCGCCGCTGGCGAAATCGCGCTTTCCGCATCAGCTGTCCCTGATGAGGTGCGCGTGGAGCGACCGAAGAACCGGGAGCACGGCGACTGGGCCACCAGCATCGCCCTCCAGCTGTCCAAGCAGGCCGGCACCAACCCGCGCGAATTCGCCACCGTCCTGAGCGCCCGCCTGAAGTCCATCAACGGCGTCGCTGCCGTGGATATCGCTGGTCCCGGCTTCCTGAACATCACCGTGGACGCCGCCGCTGCGGGTGCCCTGGCGAAGGCCATCGTGGAAGCCGGACGTGACTACGGCACGAACTCGGCGCTCGCCGGACACACCGTGAACATGGAGTTCGTCTCGGCCAACCCCACCGGACCGCTGCACATCGGGCATACCCGCTGGGCCGCTCTCGGCGACGCCATCGCCCGGGTGCTGCGTGCGTCCGGCGCTGAAGTCACCGCGGAGTACTACATCAACGACGCCGGCACACAGATGAACGTCTTCGCGCAGTCGGTCTACAACCGGCTTCACGGACTTCCGGTCCCGGACGGCGGCTACCCCGGCCAGTACATCGCGGACCTGGGCCACGAGGTGCTTACAGCGCACCCGGACATCCGCGAGCTGACCGAAGTGGCGGCCATCCCGGTCATCCGTGCCGCCGCATACGAAGCCCAGATGAAGGACATCAAAGCCACGCTCGCCGATTTCGGCGTCGATTTCGATGTGTTCTTCTCCGAGCAGGAACTGCACGACGCCGGCGCTATTGAAAGTGCCGTAGCGCGTCTCCGCGAACAGGGCCACGTGTTCGACGACGGCGGTGCGGTCTGGCTGCGGACCACGGACTTCGGTGACGATAAGGACCGCGTCATGATCCGCGCGAACGGCGAACCCACCTACTTCGCTGCCGACGCTGCCTACTACCTGTCGAAGAAGGACCGCGGCTACACCGAGAAAATCTACCTGCTCGGCGCGGACCACCACGGCTACATCAACCGGCTCAAGGCCATTACCGCCGCCGCAGGTGATGACCCCGAGGTCAACATCGAGGTGCTGATCGGCCAGCTGGTGTCCGTCAACGGCGCCAAGCTGTCAAAGCGGGCCGGCAACATCATCGAGCTCAAGGACCTGATCGACTGGCTGGGCAAGGACGCCGTGCGGTACTCCCTGGCCCGCTTCCCGGCAGACTCGCCGCTGACCCTTGACCCGGACCTGCTGAAGAAGCACAGCAACGAGAACCCGGTGTTCTACGTCCAGTACGCCCATGCGCGTACTCGCGGCGCGGCCCGCAACGCCGTGGCCGCAGGCGTGGACCGCAGCGCGTTCGAGGCATCCCTGCTGGACCATGCCACGGAAAACGAACTGCTCTCCTACCTGGGCAGCTACCCGTCCATCGTGGCCAAGGCCGCAGAACTGCGTGAGCCGCACCGCGTGGCCCGCCATCTTGAGGTCATCGCCGGCGCCTACCACCGCTGGTACGACGCCTGCCGCATCGCACCCATGGGTGACGAACCGGTGACCGACGTTAACCGCACGCGCCTGTGGCTGAACGACGCCACCAGCCAGGTGCTGGCCAACGGCTTGGACCTGCTGGGCGTATCCGCGCCGGAACGGATGTAATACCCATGTCGGCACAGGAAACTTCAGCACTGGACGAGTCAGCACACGACACCAACACCGCATCCCAGCTGGCACCCGAGTGGCTCGCCGTTCCCGCGGACCTGAACGCGCTCCACGAGCCTATGTGGGCGCAGGATGTCCGGAAGAACGACGCCGGTGAGCTTGCCATCGACGGCATCGCCGTCAGCGAGCTCAAGGCACAGTTCGGCACACCGCTCTTTGTGATGAGTGAGACCGATTTCCGGGCCCGCGCCCGCTCCTTCAAGGACGCCTTTGACGCCGCGTTCGCCGACATCTGCGGGGGAGTGGACGTCTACTACGCGGGCAAGTCCTTCCTGTGCACCGCAGTAGCTGCCTGGGTGGCGGACGAAGGGCTCCGGCTGGACACCTGTTCCGGCGGCGAGCTCGCTGTGGCCGCCAGGGCCGGCATCCAGGGCGAAAACCTGGGCCTGCACGGAAACAATAAATCCGACGCCGAGATAAACCGTGCGCTGGATATGAAGCTGGGACGCATCGTGGTGGACAGCCTCGATGAGCTGGACCGCGTGGCCAAGATCGCCTCGGGCCGCGGGGAAATTGCAAAGGTCATGCTGCGCCTGACGCCGGGCGTGCACGCGCACACCCACGAGTTCATCGCCACCGCCCACGAGGACCAGAAGTTCGGCCTCTCCATGGCCGGGGATTCCACCGAGCAGGCCGGATTGTCAGCCGCGGAGGAAGCCGTGGCGGCTGCCACGGGCTACGCCAGCATCGAGCTGCTGGGCCTGCACTGCCACATCGGCTCGCAGATCTTCGAGCCGGACGGCTTTGAACTGGCTGCGCAGAAGCTGCTGCGCTTCCACGCGGCCATGCAGGAAAAGTACTCCATTGTTATGCCCGAGCTGGATCTTGGCGGCGGCTACGGCATTGCCTACACCCCGGTGGACACCCCCCGCCCCGCAGCCGACATCGCGCAGGCGATGGCCGCCGTCGTGCGTTCCACGTGTGGCGAGCTGGGGATCACGTCACCCCGGATTTCCATCGAACCCGGACGCGCGATTGTCGGCAGCACCACCTTCACGCTGTACGAGGTGGGCACCCTGAAAACCGTGCGGGTGGACGCTCCGGCCGGCGAAGCGGGCCAGGAGAACGTTACGCATCCCCGCCGCTATGTGTCAGTGGACGGCGGCATGAGCGATAACGCCCGCCCGGTGCTCTACGACGCGGATTATTCGGCGATTCTGGCCTCCCGTACGTCCGCCGCGGCCCCGCAGCTGTCCCGCGTGGTGGGCAAACATTGCGAGAGCGGCGACATAGTTGTTAGAGATGTATATCTGCCCGAGGACGTGGCAGCCGGTGATCTGCTTGCTGTACCGGGGACCGGCGCCTACTGCTGGGCCCTGTCAAGCAACTACAACTATCTGGCCCGGCCGGGCGTTGTCGCGGTGCGCGGCGGATCTGCCCGGCTGATTGTCCGCGGGGAAACCGAAGAAGATCTGCTTAACCGCGACATGGGAGTGCCGAATGACTGAATTGCGAACCCTGAAAGTAGCCCTGCTGGGCTGTGGCAACGTTGGGGCCCAGGTTGCGCGGATTCTCATTGAGGACGCCGACGCCCTTGCCGCCCGTACCGGGGCGCGTCTGCAGCTCAGCGGCATCGCGGTGCGCAACGTCTATGCCAAGCGGGATGTGGACCTGCCGCAGGACCTCTTCACCACCGACGCCGACACCCTGGTCAAGGACGCCGACCTGGTGATCGAGCTTATGGGCGGGATCGAGCCTGCCCGCACGCTGATCCTCTCCGCGCTGCGCAACGGCGCCTGTGTAGTCACCGGCAACAAGGCCCTCCTCGCCCAGGACGGCCCCACCCTCTACGAAGAGGCCGACAAGGCCGGCGTGCAGCTGTCCTACGAAGCCGCCGTAGCCGGTGCCATCCCCATCCTGCGCCCCATCCGGGACAGCCTGGCCGGAGACCGCATCACCCGCGTGCTGGGTATCGTCAACGGCACCACCAACTTCATCCTGGACCAGATGGACTCCACCGGCGCGCAGTTTGCGGACGCCCTTGCCGAGGCCCAGCGGCTCGGTTACGCCGAAGCTGACCCCACCGCCGACGTCGAAGGCCACGATGCTGCCGCCAAGGCTGCCATCCTTGCCTCGCTGTCCTTCCATACCCGCTTCTCGCTGGAGGACGTCTACTGCGAGGGCATCACCAAGGTCAGCGCTGCCGACATCGCCTCCGCCAAGGAAGCCGGCTTCGTCATCAAACTGCTGGCCATCGCGGAAAAAATCGTCGGCGCCGACGGCGGCGAGGGCATCTCCGTGCGCGTCCACCCGACGCTCCTGCCGCGCGAACACCCGCTGGCGGCCGTCCGCGGCGCGTTCAACGCCGTCTTCATCGAGGCTGAAAACGCCGGGGAACTGATGTTCTACGGCCAGGGCGCCGGCGGAACCCCGACGGCGTCCGCAGTGCTGGGTGACCTCGTCTCCGCAGCTCGCCGCCTGGTCCTGGGCGGCCCCGGCCGCACGGAGACCACCACCGGCCACGTGCCGGCCCTGCCGATCGATGCCTCGGACACGAGCTACTACATCGGCCTCGATGTTGCCGACCAGGCCGGTGTGCTTGCGCGCATCGCCCACCTCTTTGCGGAGCACGGCGTGTCCATCGAAATCATGCGGCAGACCATCCACCGGGATGCCGCCTCCAACGTCGAGTCGGCAGAACTGAAGATCGTCACGCACCGTGCATCCGAAGCCGCACTCGCAGCAACCGTCGAGGCCATCAAGAGCCTCGACGTCATCAATTCAGTGACATCCGTTCTGCGGGTAGAAGGAGTCTAAGTGGCTCACCAATGGCGCGGCGTTATCCGCGAATACGCTGACCGGCTGCCCGTAACGGAATCCACCAGGGTCATCACGCTGGGCGAGGGCGGCACTCCGCTGGTCCACGCGCAGAAGCTTTCCGAGCTCACCGGTTCCACCGTGTACCTGAAGGTCGAGGGGATGAACCCCACCGGTTCGTTCAAGGACCGCGGCATGACCATGGCCATGACGGCCGCCGTTGCGTCCGGTGCCAAGGCCGTGGTCTGCGCGTCCACCGGCAACACCTCAGCATCCGCCGCGGCCTATGCCACGGCAGCGGGACTGAAATGCGCCGTGCTGGTCCCCGAGGGCAAGATCTCCATGGGCAAGCTGAGCCAGGCCATCGCGCACGGCGCCACGCTGCTCCAGGTGGACGGCAACTTCGATAACTGCCTGGACATTGCCCGGAAGCTGGGGGAGTCCTACCCGGTATTCCTGGTCAACTCCGTCAACCCCGCCCGCATCCAGGGCCAGAAGACGGGCGCGTTTGAGATTGTCGATTCGCTCGGCGATGCTCCGGACATCCACGTCCTGCCTGTAGGCAACGCCGGCAACATCACGGCTTATTGGAAGGGCTACAAGGAGTACTCGGCGCCGTTCGAATCCGAAACAGCCGGGACCTTGCCTGCCGTGTCCACCAAGACCCCCCAGATGTGGGGCTTCCAGGCCGCCGGCGCGGCACCGTTCGTGGCGGGGCACCCCATCACGGAGCCGGACACCATCGCCACTGCCATCCGGATCGGCAACCCGGCGTCCTGGGACGGTGCCATTGCGGCACGTGACGAGTCCGGCGGATTCATCGACGCCGTGACTGACGAACAGATCCTGGATGCCCACCGCTGGCTGTCCGCCCGCGAAGGCGTTTTTGTGGAGCCCGGCTCCGCCGCCGGTGTGGCCGGACTGCTCAAGAAGCACGCCGCCGGTGAAGTTCCGACCGGCAAGACCATCGTCATCACCGTGACCGGCCACGGCCTCAAGGACCCCCAATGGGCCCTCCGGACCGAGGACGGCAGTGAAGTGCAGCCGGTCAAGGTCTCGAACGACGTCGTGACAGTCGCAGCTGAACTGGGACTGGAAGAAAAGTAGCCTTGGAAACCACCTCGCCCACCGCCGTTGACCTGCCCGTCATCGAAGCAGGCCAGCGCGTCACCGTCAGGGTCCCGGCCACCAGCGCCAACCTTGGACCGGGTTACGACAGCCTGGGCCTCGCCCTGGCACTGCACGACACCCTGACGGTGGAAAGCCTCGAATCCGCTGAGCTCGTCTTCGAGCTCAGCGGCGAGGGGGCGGACACACTGCCGCAGGACGCCAGTCACCTGGTGGTCAGGGCGATGGAGGCTGCCTTTTCCCGGCTTGGTTACCGGCACGGCGGCCTCAGGATCACGGCGACGAACGTCAACCCCCATGGCCGGGGCCTGGGATCATCGGCGTCGGCAGTGGTGGCGGCCGTCTCGGCTGCCAACGCCATGGTGCCCGAAGCGGCGCGTCGCGGGCGGGACTGGATCCTGCAGTTGACCAGCGAGATGGAAGGCCATCCGGACAACGTCGCGCCCGCGATTTTCGGCGGACTGGCGCTGTCATGGCAGGACAGTGAGCGGTACAGCAGCACGTGCGCTACCGTGGCCGGTTCCGTGATTCCCATCGTGGCCGTCCCCGATTTTGAATTGTCCACCGAGGCAGCGCGAGCCCTGCTGCCGGCGTCTGTGGGCCATCATGCGGCGGCCATGAACTCCGGCCGGGCGGCGCTGCTGATCCATGCGCTGACGCAGAAGCCCGAGTTCCTGCATGCCGGTACGGAGGATTACCTGCACCAGAGCTACCGGGCCGAGGCGATGCGGCCCAGCGCTTCCCTCATCTGGGCACTGCGCAACGCGGGCCACGCGGCAGTGGTTTCGGGTGCCGGACCTACGGTGCTGGTTCTCGCCGACGGCGAAGCCGAAGCCGCCGAGGTCCTTGGGTTTATTGCGTCCTTTACAGAGGCGAACACGCCGGGCATCGGCTGGCGCGTGCTGAAGCTGGCAGTGGACGTCGAAGGTGCTAAGGTGGACTTGCACCGGCGGTAATTCCGCCTATCTGATCGGCAGCTGCATTCAGTTGTTAGTGATCTCCTACTGCGCAATATTTTCCGGTGCCACCTGCTTGGTCTGTCGCAGGAATCTGCAGCTGAATTGTCTGCCCCTGAACCGTCAGCCCAGCGCCCCGCCATTAATCGGTGCGTGAGGTGAATCAGTATCCGGCCCTGCTGGCCGAAATCCAACCGGCAAGACCGACAATGCGGCTGCAGATCTGAACTGCAGCCCAGATCAAATCATCGCGTCCAGCTCCCAGTCTGGACGCCGTCGAGGGGGAAGGATCCTTCGTGACCGAAACCACTGAGCTGTCTTCAGCTGTGGAACCATCAACTTCTGCTGCCGGATCGTCAACGGCCGCACCCGCCAAGAGCAGTGGCCTCGCCGGCCTCAAGCTCGCCCAGTTGCAGGCACTTGCCAGCCAGCTGGGGATTTCCGGTGGATCCCGTATGCGTAAGGGGGATCTGGTGACCGCCATTTCCGCCCATCGCGCTGGCACGTCAGCCAGCAAGGCCCCGGCCAAGGCTGCCGAGAAGGCGACCGAAAACCACGTCGCCCCTGCAGCTGCCGCACCGGTGGCTGCCGCAAGCGAAACCTCGGAGGCCCCGGCCGCTGAGGGGACCCGCGCCCGTGGCCGTGGACGCAGCCGCCGCGCTGTCAGCGACGGAGTAGTTGCAGCCCCCGCCACGGCAACAGCCGCCGAAGCTCCGGCCGCCGCACCCGTTGAGGCTCCGGCGTCAGCGCCCGTTGAGGCCGGCGCAGCAGCTGAAGGCGAACGCCGCCAGCCGCGCACCCGGAACCGGCGCCGCGGCGATGCGGCCGCCACGTCAACGCAGGCAGAAGCCACTGAGGCTCCGGCCGAGCAGCCCGCCGCTGAACAGCGCCAGGCTGACCGCACCGAAACCCAGCGTGCTGATTCCACGGCTCCCGAATCAGGCGACGGCCAGCGTGCTGACCGCCGTGAGAGCGGCCGCACCCGTGGCGCCCGCGACACCGCAGCCCGTGAAACCACCGCCCGCGACACCGCAGCCCGTGAAACCACCGCCCGCGAGACCCCCGATGGTGGCCGCGACAACGCAGGCAGCCGTGACGCCGGCCAGCGTGACGGCGCCCGTCGCGATGACACCCGCGACAACGACGATTCCGACGGCGGCAGCCGCCGCAACCGCCGCAACCGCCGCGACCGGAACGACCGCAATGACCGCTCCGGTGGCCAGGGCGGCCAGGACAGCCGGGACAACTCCCGCAACGACCGTTTCCGCGACCGCAACGACCGCCGTCGGGGACGCACCCAGGGACCGGACGTCGACGACGTCGAGGTCACCGAGGACGACGTCCTGCTGCCCGTCGCCGGCATCCTGGACGTGCTGGAGAACTACGCGTTCATCCGCACCTCCGGTTACCTGCCGGGCCCGAACGACGTTTACGTCTCCCTGGCCCAGGTCAAGAAGTACAACCTGCGCAAGGGCGACGCCTGCGTCGGTGCCATCCGTGCACCGCGTGACGGCGAAGACCGCAGCCAGCAGACCGCCCGCCAGAAGTTCAACGCCCTGGTCCGCGTCACGTCCGTCAACGGAAAGACGCCGGAAGAGCTCAAGGACCGCGTCGAATTCGCCAAGCTGGTTCCGCTGTACCCGTCGGAGCGCCTGCGCCTCGAGACGGATCCCAAGAAGATCGGCCCCCGCGTCATCGACCTGGTTGCCCCGATCGGCAAGGGCCAGCGCGGCCTGATCGTCTCCCCGCCGAAGGCCGGCAAGACGCTCATCCTGCAGTCCATCGCCAACGCCATCACCACCAACAATCCTGAGGTCCATCTCATGATGGTGCTTGTTGACGAACGCCCCGAAGAAGTGACGGACATGCAGCGCACGGTCAAGGGTGAGGTCATTGCCTCCACCTTCGACCGTCCCGCCGATGACCACACCACCGTGGCCGAGCTCTCCATCGAACGCGCCAAGCGCCTCGTGGAAATGGGCATGGACGTGGTGGTCCTCCTGGACTCCATGACCCGCCTGGGCCGCGCCTACAACCTGGCAGCACCGGCCTCCGGCCGTATCCTGTCCGGTGGTGTCGACTCTGCCGCGCTGTACCCGCCGAAGCGCTTCTTCGGTGCAGCCCGCAACATCGAAAACGGTGGCTCGCTGACCATCCTGGCAACCGCGCTCGTGGAGACCGGTTCCAAGATGGACGAGGTCATCTTCGAAGAGTTCAAGGGCACCGGCAACATGGAGCTCCGCCTGTCCCGCCAGCTGGCGGACAAGCGCATCTTCCCGGCCGTGGACGTCAACGCGTCCGGTACCCGCCGCGAAGAGAACCTGCTTTCCCCCGAGGAAGTCAAGATCATGTGGAAGCTGCGCCGCGTCCTTTCCGGACTCGAAACGCAGCAGAGCCTTGAGCTGCTGACCAACAAGATCCGGGAGACCCAGAGCAACGTCGAGTTCCTCATGCAGGTCCAGAAGACAACGCTTGGCGCGAAGTCGGATAACGACAAGTAGCTGCGCTCACCGCTCAAAACATGCCGGCCAGATGGCCGGCATGTTTTGGGCGGTTCGTCGTTAAGCCCCGTGAAACTAGACTTGTAAGAGTCGAAAGAGGTTTTGAAATGTTTGAGTCCGTACAGGGCCTGCTTGATGAGCATGATGCTATCCAGGCGCAGCTTGGTGATCCTGCTGTCTATGCTGACCAGCGGCTGGCCCGGAAGCTGGGGCGGCGTTCTGCGCAGCTCAATGGCATCGTGGAGGCATACAACAAGTGGCATGCCCTGGAGGACGACCTCGCCGCTGCGAAGGAAATGGCCTCGGAGGACCCTGAGTTTGCTGCCGAGGTTCCCGTGCTGGAGGAAGCGCTGGAGCAGGCTTCGGCGAAGCTGCGCAGACTCCTCATTCCGCGGGACCCCGACGACGCCCGCAACGTGATCCTCGAGGTCAAGGGCGGCGAAGGCGGCGACGAAGCCGCGCTCTTCGCCGGCGATCTCCTGCGGATGTACACCCGGTACGCGGAATCCCGCGGCTGGAAGACTGAACTCATCTCGGCCAACGAATCCGATCTCGGTGGCTACAAGGACGTCCAGATGGCCGTCAAGGGCAGCTCGAACGATCCTGCCGAGGGCGTCTACGCACGGCTCAAGTTCGAAGGCGGCGTCCACCGCGTGCAGCGTGTGCCCGTCACCGAATCCCAGGGCCGCATCCACACCTCTGCCGCCGGTGTCCTGGTCCTTCCCGAAGTTGACGAGCCGGAAGAGCTGGACATCAACCAGAACGACCTCAAGATCGACGTCTACCGTTCGTCGGGTCCCGGTGGCCAGTCCGTGAACACCACGGACTCAGCTGTCCGTATCACGCACCTTCCCACCGGCATCGTGGTGGCCATGCAGAACGAGAAATCCCAGCTGCAGAACCGCGAAGCAGGCATGCGCGTGCTCCGCGCCCGCATCCTGGCGCACCAGCAGGAAATCATCGACGCCGAGAACTCGGCCCAGCGTAAATCCCAGATCCGCACTATGGACCGTTCGGAGCGCATCCGCACGTACAACTACCCGGAGAACCGGATCGCGGACCACCGCACGGGCTACAAGGCCTACAACCTGGACCAGGTCATGAACGGGGACCTGGAACCGGTCATCCAGTCCGCCATCGAGATGGACGAACAGGCACGCCTGGACGCCATCGGCGACTAGCCGCCGGCACCCATGACACTCGGGTCTGGGCAGTCCCTCGCGGCTGCCGTCAGCGAGGCCACGGTGATCCTCCGGGACGCCGGGGTCCCCAGCCCCCGCGTCGACGCGGAACTCCTGGCGGACCACCTGCTCGGTGTGGGGCTCGGCAGGCTCCGGGCGATGATGCTGGGCGACACCCCAGCGCCTGTTGGCTATGCCGAACTTGTCGCTGAACGGGCCCAACGGATCCCGCTGCAGCACATCACGGGAGTGGCGCACTTCAGGTATCTGGAGCTCGCCGTCGGGCCGGGGGTTTTTATCCCCCGGCCGGAAACAGAGTCCGTTGTGCAGCTGGTCATCGACCACGTCAAGGGGATGGCACGCCCGCGGATTGTTGACCTGGGCACGGGCTCGGGCGCAATAGCCGGCTCCATCGCCCACGAGGTGCCCGGCGCTGAGGTCCACGCCGTGGAATACAGTCCGTTCGCGCACGCGTGGGCGGCCCGGAACCTGGCGCCCCTGGGCGTCAAGCTGGTGCTGGGGGACCTCCGCGACGCGCTGCCGGAACTTAACGGAACCTTCGACGTCGTAATCTCCAACCCGCCCTACATTCCCGCCGAAGCCATCCCGAATGAACCCGAAGTTGCCCTGCACGATCCTCCCGAAGCCCTGTACGGCGGGGGAGCGGACGGCATGGAACTTCCGACGGCGGCGGCCGCCTCGGCTGCCCGGCTGCTGGTTCCCGGCGGCTACTTCGTGATGGAACACGCGGAAGTCCAGGCCGGCTGGATCGCCGGCATGATGCAGCGGACGGGTGCCTGGCGGGAGATCACCACACACCTGGACCTCAACGGCAAGGAACGCGCCACCAGCGCCGTCCTTGCCGGTCCGCACCACGAGTGATGAAAGAATAGGCCAGTGACCACAACCTACAACTGCACGTCCGAGGATCAGCGCGCCCTTGGCCTGGAGCATGCCCAGCGTGCCATCAGCGAAAAGAAGTGCGTGGTGTTCCCCACGGACACGGTCTACGGAATTGCCGCCGACGCCTTTTCGCCGCAGGCCGTCACTATGCTGTTGGCCTCCAAAGGGCGCAGCCGCACCATGCCGCCGCCGGTACTGATTCCTCGGATCAACGCGCTGGACGGCCTGGCCACAGACGTTTCCGGTGATGCCCGCAAGCTCGCCGAGGCGTTCTGGCCGGGGGGACTGACCCTGATCCTGCACGCCCAGCCGTCACTGGACTGGGACCTGGGCGAGACCCAGGGAACGGTGGCCCTGCGTATGCCCGCCGACGAGGTGGCCCAGGAACTCCTGACGCTGACCGGTCCGCTGGCCGTCTCCTCCGCCAACCGGACCGGCCAGCCGCCGGCACAGACCGCCGCTGAGGCTCGTGCCCAGCTCGCGGAGTCCGTGGAGGTCTACCTCGAAGGCGGTTTCCGGCCGGTGGAAGGAACCGACGCCGTGCCCTCCACGATCGTGGATGCCACCGGGGCGCTCCTGCGCGTGGTGCGCAACGGCGCGGTGTCCCTGGAGCAGCTCCGGGAGCACGTTCCGGGCGTCTTGGGCCTGGGCGAGATCCCGATGGCTGAGCCCGAGGAAGAATCTGAACCTGTCGCTCTGCCGGCCGAATCGGCCGCTGAAGAGCCGGCAGCTGAAAAAGCTGC
Organism: Arthrobacter sp. Soil762; assembly: GCF_001428335.1. Taxonomy (GTDB): domain Bacteria; phylum Actinomycetota; class Actinomycetes; order Actinomycetales; family Micrococcaceae; genus Arthrobacter. The sequence goes on along the minus strand of NZ_LMSG01000023.1, from coordinate 159,085 downwards.
CGACGAGCCGTCCGCGCCGGTTCGGGAGACTGACGGGTGAGCCTGGTACGCCAGCACATCCCCGTCCTTGGCGTGGACGCCACGCCGCTCAAGGTGGACCAACTGCTTGAGGTGCTGGCGGGGTTCGTCGCCGACGGGACCAAACGGACCGTCGTCGGACATAACCTGCACAGCGTCACGCTGACACATTCCGACGCCGGCTTCCGTTCCGTCTATGAGGACAGCGATGTGGTGCTCCTCGACGGGGCGCCGGTGCTGTGGCTGTGGAGCCGGACGCGCAAAGGCGTGGGGCCGGTCATGGAGTACCGGCTGGGTTCCACGGACTGGTTGCCGTCACTGGGCAAGGTGGCAGGCCTGAAGCGGATTGCGGTGGTTGGCGCCGGCTCCGAGGCGAACGCCTTGGCCGTCGAAAAACTTCGGAGCATTGTTCCCGGTGCCACGGTAGCGGGCCTGCCCGGCGAAGGTTGGAACGACGACGTCGAAACGGCCGCTGTGCGCTGGCTCGCAGAGCAGCAACCCCAGCTAGTCCTGCTCGGGTTGGGCATGCCGCTGCAGGAAACAGTGCTGCAGCGCCGGCTCGGCACGCTCCCACCGGCCATCTACTGCACCGTGGGCGGCGCGATCGAACAGCTGGCCGGAATCCAGAAACTTGCACCTCGATGGCTCGGGAGGCTCGGGCTGGAATGGGCATGGCGCCTGCTGCTGCATCCCCGCCGCGTGGCGTACCGCGTGTTTGGCGAGCCGTGGGTGCTGCTGTGGCTGCTGGCCCGGCGCCGGCTGCGGCGCGTGTCCTAGAACTTCTGGTCCTCCAGCGGCGCGAAGCCCTTGGCACGCAGTCCCTTCGAGAAGGAACTTGCCCAGGCGAGCAGTCCCTTCAGGTCACGGCGCTGCGCAAAATAGCCAAGGTAGCCGCCGACGTCGGCCACCAGCGACTTAACCCGGAAATAGCGCCGGATCAGGTACCCGCGGTTGCGGTAGTAGTAGTAACGTTTGAACGCCGAATCCGGCACGATCACATGCCATCGTGCACCAAAGACGTGCTTCGTCTCGGAAAACGCATGCGGGTGGGTGATGGCGGTGGTGGTCACCGTGCCGAACCGGATGCCCGCCTTGCGGAGGCGGATTGTGAAGTCCACCTCGTCGCCGCGGATAAAGAGGCGCATGTCCGGCAGGCCCACCTTGAAAAACACGTCGGACCTGATCAGGGCACCGTTGAAGAAGTGTCCGTCGTTGGGTAGGAAACCTACTTTTTCCAGTTGGGCCCGGTCGTGGGTGACTTTCCCGTCCAGCCGGAAGAAGAAGGACAGCCGGTCGGGATGGCCCGGGGCAACCACCAGCGGGACCACGGCTTCAAGGTCGCGTGCCTCAGCCTCACGCAGGAGTGTGGCGAGGCATTCGGGATCCGCCGGCTCGGCGTCGTCGTCCATCATCCAGACCCATTTGGCACCGCTGGCCACCGCCTTCAGCGCGGCGAGGGCAAAGCCGCCTGCCCCGCCGAGGTTCGCTTCGGAACGGACGTAATCAACATTTGCATGCCGCGCGGCCACATCGCGTGCCGGCTCCGTGCCGCTGTCGACAAGGCAGATGGTGTCCACTGCCGCGGACTGCGCATTAATGGCGTCCAGCAGGACGGACAGCTCTTTATGACGATTAAATGTCACGGCGGCAACTGCAACCCGGACGGTCATGGGGATTCCTTTCAGCATGGCCTTCAGGGGATTCCCCGCTCGCAATGCGCCAGTGTGGCGCGAAGCCATGGAGCCGTTGGCGCTAGTATCTTGACTAGAGTCCACTGTAATACAGCCCTGTAAGGCACTGCGTACAAGAAAAAATGCACTGCCTGCTGCGCGCCCGGCGACGGAGAAGTTTCATTTATCGAAAGTCAGATTCCCCGCCAGTGAGCCCATCGATCGAGGACCACCTGTTCGGGCCGCTGTCCATGCCCGTGCGCACCCGCAGGGTTGCGCCGCACACCGACGAAACGGCCGCTATCGCATGATTATGTACCTGCTTATGGGGCTGACGGCTGCCGTTGTGTCCTACGGAGCCACCTGGGGTGCCCGCGTCATCGGGCACCGGCTTGAACTCCACGCCCCCATCCGCAGCCGTGACATGCATACGACGCCGGTGTCCCGGTTGGGCGGGGTTGCCATCTTCCTCGGCGTGCTGGTGGCCCTCCTCGTGGCCAGCCAGTCCTTCTTCGTCAAGGACATCTACCGGAACAACTTCTCGCCATGGGGCGTCCTGGCGGGCGCGGCCCTGATCGTGCTCGTGGGGATCGCGGATGACCTCCTGGACATCCGTTGGTGGGTGAAGCTCATCGGCCAGAGCGCCGCAGCCCTGGTGGTGGCCATCTGGGGCGTCCGGATGACCTTAGTCCCGTGGGTTCCGGAGCCGATCTACCTGGAGAACGAACTGCTCCGCGTCGTGCTGACGGCCGGGCTCATCGTCACCACCATGAACGCCTTCAACTTCATTGACGGCCTCGACGGGCTGGCCGCCGGCGTGGCCATCATCGGCGGAACTGCCTTCTTCTTCACGGCGTACTGGGTGCACCGGAATGCCGTCCTGTTGGACTACTCGGACCTGGCCACCCTGCTCACCGCCGTCGTCGTTGGCAGTTGCATCGGCTTCCTGCCGCACAACTGGTTCCCGTCCAAGATCTTTATGGGCGATTCCGGTGCCATGCTGATCGGCCTGTTGATGGCAGCCGCCGGCATCGTCTCCACAGGCCAGATCACGTCAGGGCTGTACGACCGCGCCAACGGTATCTCCACAGTCATACCGATTCTGCTGCCCTTCGCCGTGCTGTTCCTGCCACTGCTTGACCTGGGCCTCGCCGTCGTCCGCCGGACAGCGCGGGGACGTTCGCCATGGTCCGCAGACCGAGGCCACCTCCACCACAAGCTGCTGGATATCGGTTACTCGCACCGGACGGCCGTGATCCTGATGTACCTCTGGACCGCCATCCTGTCCTTCGGGGGATTGGCCTTTGCGGTCTTCCCTTGGCAAGTTGTATTGGCCGCCGACATCTTCGCCACGCTGGTCATGGGCCTGATTACGGCCTGGCCATACCTGCGCCGCCACAGTGACCAGTCGCCGGCGTAACGGCGTTCGGATTTATTTCTATCTCGTGTAGAATTTAGGGGCAGCCCAAGCTGCCCCTCCACCCAGCCCCAGGGCGCCGACGATTGGGATCTTATGACCTCCAACGCCGAACCCGGACGTTCGTCCGGCAGCGGACCCGTTGGTGTTTCCGGTCCCACGCGCTCGCTGTGGCTTCGCCTCCTCGCACTCAGTTCAGCTGCCGGTGCAGGCGCACTGATCCTGGCGGGCATCCCCGCTGTGATCCTGAACGGCCCCAGCGGCGTTCTGTCCAGTACTTTGGGCGGCCTCCTGGTGATGCTCTTCTTTGCCATCAGTCTTCTCGTGGGCCACTTCGTGGGGCGCAATAACCCCTCCGGTGCCATCGGAATGTTCGCGGCCACCTACTTTGTCAAGGTCGTGGGTTTCGCGGTTGTCCTGTTTGTGATCGGAGCACCTGCCTGGCTTCATGACCGATGGTTCCTGATTGGTGCCGTTGCCACTGTTGTCTTCTGGCAGGCTGCCGAAATCTATGGCTTCAGCAAGGCGCGCCTGCAGATTTACAACGACCCCGAGCCCAAGGAGCCGAACGATGCCTGATCGGAAACGAACAGCGAAAAACGGTTCTTCCGTGCCCAAGAACGCTGCGCCCACGCCGGGGGTGTCGGCCGAAAACAACGACGGCGGATACAACGCCGGAATGGCCGTCTTTAGCTACATTATTGGCGGAATCATCGTCTGGAGTTTGATAGGGTGGGGTCTGGATTATCTGTGGGGAACCCGCTGGATCGTGCTCGCAGGCGCTCTGCTTGGAGCTCTCGGAGGTTTCTATCTTTCCCACATGCATGGCCTTACCAGTTCCAGAACCACGGCAGGTAAGAGCAGCGCAGACAGCGGCCCGTCCGCGGACGGAAACACAAATGCCAAATAATTTCACAGGGGGAGCTGCGGAGCACAATTCCGCGGGTCCTCGACCAACGCCCAATGATGGACACTGCAGAGAGGAAACGCGTTGATCGCGCTTGCGCTCCCGGCCCAAGATTCAGGAGAGTTCAATCCTCCTGGAATTGAAGAAATGCACCTGCCGGCAATCCTGCCGTGGGGGGTGGCTGACGGATTCTCCAAGCAGATGCTGCTGGTAATCCTGTCGGTCGTCATTATCGCCACATTCTTTCTGCTAGCTGCGCGGAAGCAGCAGCTTGTTCCCGGCAAGCTCCAGTTCGCTGGTGAAATGGCTTATGGCTTTGTCCGAAACGGCATTGCAAAAGACATTATCGGCGGCAAAGATTTCATGAAGTATGTCCCGCTGTTGTTCAGCCTTTTCTTCTTCATTCTGGTGAACAACATCTACGGCGCCATTCCCGTGATCCAGCTCCCGAGCTTCTCGCACGTCGGCGGTGCCTATGTCCTCGCGGGCATTGTGTACGTCACCTGGATTGCCATCGGCATCAAGAAGAACGGCCTGAAGTATTTCAAGCTGGCCACCGTGCCGTCGGGCGTCCCGGTCTACATTCTCCCGATTGTGATCCCGATCGAGATCATCTCGAACTTCCTGGTCCGGCCTGTCACACACAGCCTCCGTCTCTTTGCCACCATGCTGGCAGGACACCTGATCGTCATGATCGCCGGTTCCGGCATTGAGTTCCTGGTGATGCAGGAGAACATCCTGCTCAAGGGAACCTCCCTTCTGGTCATCGCCGGCGCAGTTGCCATGTACATGCTGGAAGCACTGATCATGGCACTGCAGGCCTACGTCTTCACGCTGCTGACCGCCATTTACATCGAAGGCGCACTGCACGCGGACAGCCACTAGGCACCCACAAACTTCCCCTCACGGGGATGAAGCAACCCAAACAACCTGCCACATGGGTGGCATCTTGAAAGGAAGAAAAATGGAAGGCACCATCAACGGCTCCCTCAACCTCATCGGCTACGGACTGTCCGCAATCGGCGGTGGTATCGGTGTTGGTCTCGTGTTCGCTGCTTACATCAACGGCGTAGCACGTCAGCCGGAAGCCCAGCGCGTCCTGCAGCCGATCGCATTCCTCGGCCTCGCGCTGACTGAAGCCCTCGCCATCCTTGGCCTGGTCTTCGCTTTCGTTCTCTAGTCTGACTTCAGAACCAAGCGAACATCCAGAACCGAGTAGATAAGGACGGGTGAATTATGAACCAGGTGATCATCTCAGCTGCCACAGCGGGCGAGACTAACCCACTGGTACCCAACGTCTGGGAAATGGGCGTTGTCCTCGCCGGCTTTGCTGTCCTCATGTTCATCGTGGTCAAGTTCGTTGTCCCGATGTTCGAGAAGACGTTTGCAGAGCGCGCTGAGGCAATCGAAGGCGGCATTGCCAAGGCCGAGAAGGCCCAGGCAGAAGCATCAGCCGCCCTCGAAGAATACAAGCAGCAGCTTACGGACGCCCGCGCGGAAGCTAACCGCATCCGCGAGGAAGCCCGTGCTGAAGGCGCCCAGATCCTTGCAGATCTGAAGGAAAAGGCTGCCGCTGAGTCTGCCCGCATCACGGCACAGGCACACGTGCAGATCGAATCGGAGCGCCAGGCCGCAGTTGTGTCCCTGCGCTCCGAGGTAGGCACGCTGGCCACCACGCTCGCAGGCCGCATCGTTGGCGAAGCCCTCAACGATGACGAGCGTTCCGCACGTGTGGTTGACCGCTTCCTGGCAGATCTGGAGAACCAGAACGCAGGTGCAGCTAAGTAATGTCAGGTGTATCGAGCGAATCGCTGACCACGGCGCTGACCCAACTGGAAGCAAAGCTTCCGTTGGCCTCGCTGCAGTTGGCTAAGGAACTCTTCGGAATCCTGGGAACGGTGGACAGCTCGGCTGGCTTGCGCCGCGCCCTGACTGACCCGTCCCGCACCGGTGACGAAAAGTCGGCGCTTGTCAGGCAGCTTGTTGGCGGAAAAGTCTCCGCTGAGGCTGCGGACATCGCGGGCGGACTGGCCAGTTCACGCTGGGCATCGGCCCGAGATATCGGCGATGCACTCGAGACGCTTGCCGCAACGGTGGTTATCGCTGTTGCTGAAAACAAGTCGGCCGTTTCTGCCTCCGGAATCTCTGGGCTGGAAGAGCTGGAGAACGATCTGTTCTCCTTCAACCAGGCCGTTGCCTCCAACCACGAGGTACAACGTGCTCTGTCGGAGCCGCAGGCCAGTGCTGCAGCGAAGACCGCGTTGGCGCAGAAGCTGCATCCCGGCGCAGGCGAGGAAGCAAAAGTCCTCATCGCGCAGGCAGTTTCCCAGCCCCGCGGCATCAAGGCGACTCGGCTCGTAGCCCGGTTCGCCGAACTGGCAGCCAAACGGCAGCAGCGCTGGATTGCAACGGTCAGCGTCACCCGTCCCTTGACGGAGACGCAGTTCGCCCGCCTCCAGGCAGGGCTTAATTCCCTGTACGGTCGCGAGCTCAAGATCAACGTCACCGTTGATCCTGAACTGATCGGCGGAATCCGTGTCCAGGTGGGTGACGAAGTGCTCGACGCTTCGGTTATCACCCGGCTGGGACAGCTTCACCGCCAACTGGCCGGATAGCCGGACAAGCACAACTTAACGAAACGAAACCCCGGTCATCGTGAGCAACGATGATCACGAAAACAGGAGAGCAGGGACTGCAGATGGCCGAATTGACCATCAACGCCGACGACGTCCGTATTGCGTTGAACGAGTTCGCGGCGTCCTACGAACCCGGAAACGCAGAGCGCGTAGAGGTTGGCCGTGTAACAACCGCAGGTGACGGCATCGCCCGTGTTGAGGGCCTTCCCTCGGTCATGGCGAACGAGCTGCTTCGCTTCGAAGACGGCACCCTGGGCCTGGCCCAGAACCTTGACGTCCGCGAGATCGGTGTCATCGTACTCGGTGACTTCACCGGAATCGAAGAGGGCCAGGAAGTCCACCGCACCGGGCAGGTTCTGTCCGTACCGGTAGGCGACGCCTTCCTCGGCCGCGTGGTTGACCCCTTGGGCCAGCCCATCGACGACCTCGGCGAGATCAAGGCAGAAACCACCCGTGCACTGGAACTCCAGGCGCCCGGCGTGACCCAGCGTAAGTCGGTCCACGAACCGATGCAGACCGGTCTGAAGGCTATCGACGCCATGATCCCGATCGGCCGCGGTCAGCGTCAGCTGATCATCGGTGACCGCCAGACCGGCAAGTCGGCTATCGCCATCGACACCATCATCAACCAGAAGGCCAACTGGGCTTCCGGCGATGTGACCAAGCAGGTGCGTTGCATCTACGTGGCAATCGGTCAGAAGGCGTCCACCATCGCGGCTGTCCGTCAGACCCTTGAGGACAACGGCGCACTGGAATACACCACCATTGTGGCTTCCCCCGCGTCTGACCCCGCAGGCTTCAAGTACCTGGCACCGTACGCCGGTTCGGCCATCGGCCAGCACTGGATGTACGGCGGCAAGCACGTCCTCATCGTGTTTGATGACCTCTCCAAGCAGGCCGAGGCCTACCGTGCAGTTTCACTGCTGCTGCGCCGCCCGCCGGGACGCGAAGCCTACCCGGGCGACGTCTTCTACTTGCACTCCCGCCTGCTGGAGCGTTGTGCCAAGCTCTCCGACGAGCTCGGTGCCGGCTCGATGACCGGCCTGCCGCTCATCGAAACCAAGGCAAACGACGTCTCTGCCTATATCCCGACCAACGTGATCTCCATTACCGATGGCCAGATCTTCCTGCAGTCGGACCTCTTCAACGCCAACCAGCGTCCGGCCGTCGACGTGGGTGTCTCTGTGTCCCGCGTTGGTGGTGCTGCACAGGTCAAGTCCATGAAGAAGGTCTCCGGTACTTTGAAGCTGGAATTGGCCCAGTACCGTGACATGCAGGCTTTCGCCATGTTCGCATCGGACCTCGACGCCGCATCGCGCCAGCAGCTCACCCGTGGTGCCCGCCTGATGGAACTGCTCAAGCAGGGCCAGTACTCACCGTTCCCGATCGAGAACCAGGTTGTGTCCATCTGGGCAGGTACCAACGGCCACCTCGACGAGGTTCCGGTTGAGGACATCAACCGCTTCGAGACCGAATTCCTGGAGCACCTCAAGCACAAGTCCTCCATCCTGACCACGCTGGCGCAGACCAACGTTATGGACGATGACACCGCTGAAGCACTGAAGACCGCGATTGTGGCCTTCAAAAAGGGCTTCTTCGGTGAAGGTGACAACCGCCTGGTAGGCGCCGGCCACGAGGAGCCCGAAGCTATCTCGGAAGCCGATGTAGACCAGGAAAAGATCGTCAAGCAGAAGCGCTAGTTTCGCTGGCAGGGACTGCCGGAACCCAGAGGTTCCGGCAGTCCCGGCCATCGGGATCTTAGGAAAGGAAAAGTATGGGAGCCCAGATTCGGGTCTACCGCCAGAAGATCAGCTCGACCACGTCGATGCGCAAGATCTTCAAGGCGATGGAACTGATCGCTACCTCGCGCATTGGCAAGGCCCGCGCACGCGTAGCGGCTTCACTGCCTTACGCAAACGCCATTACGCGTGCCGTTTCTGCTGTCGCAAGCCAGAGCGAAATCGACCACCCGCTGGTCACCGAGCCGACGCAAATCCGCCGGGCAGCTGTCCTGGTCATCAGTGCAGACCGCGGCCTTGCAGGATCCTACTCGGCGACCGTGCTTAAGCAGGCGGTCGGTCTCACAGAGCTGCTCCACGAGGAGGGCAAAGAAGTCAAGACGTACGTGATGGGCCGCAAGGCACAGGCGTACTTCGACTTCCGCAACCTTTCTTACGAGCGCGTGTGGACCGGCAACACTGATGCGCCGGAGTTTGGAACTGCACGTGAGGTCGGCGCGGCATTGCTCGAAGCCTTCGCTGCAGACTACGAAGAGGGCGGCGTGGACGAGATCCATGTCGTTTACACCCGCTTCAAGTCCATGGTGACGCAGGAGCCGACGGTTATCCGTCTTCTTCCGCTTGAGGTTGTCGAAGAGCAGGCTGCGTCCGAGTCGGACCTCCTGCCGCTCTACGAATTCGAGCCGGAAGCGGAGAAGGTTCTTGATGCCCTGCTCCCGCGCTACATCGAGTCACGCATTTTTGCCGCCATGTTGCAGGCAGCAGCTTCCGAGCTCGCAGCCCGCCAGCGGGCGATGAAGTCCGCCGGTGACAATGCCACGGACCTCATCAAGAAGTACACGCGTCTGCGCAACACTGCCCGTCAGGCTGAAATTACGCAGGAGCTTTCCGAAATTGTTGCCGGTGCTGACGCCTTGAACGCGTCCTAGCCTGCACGGTCCGGTCCAGCTGTACCTGCACTAAAGAACAAACTTAAACCCCACGCCATCTACTGAGTGAAGTGAGAGAGATGACTGCCACTGCTACCGAACACGTAGCCGCAACGTCCGGTGCCACCGGCCGTATTGCACGTGTTATTGGCCCGGTTGTCGACGTCGAATTCCCGGCTGACGCAATCCCCTCGATTTACAACGCCCTCACCACGGAGATTACCCTCAACGGTGAGACCAAGACCATCACGTTCGAGGTTGCCCTGCACCTGGGCGACAACCTCATCCGCGCCATCGCACTGCAGGCTACCGACGGACTCGTCCGCGGCACCAACGTAGTGGACAGCGGTTCTCCGATCACCGTGCCTGTGGGCGACGGCGTCAAGGGCCACATCTTCAACGTCCTCGGCAAGCCGCTGGACGTTGACGAGTCCGAGATCCAGGCTGCGGACTACTGGCCGATCCACCGCAAGGCCCCGGCCTTCGCAACGCTTGAAGGCTCCACCGAGATGCTGGAAACCGGCATCAAGGTCATTGACCTTCTCACCCCGTACATCAAGGGTGGAAAGATCGGCCTCTTCGGCGGCGCCGGCGTGGGCAAGACGGTTCTGATCCAGGAAATGATCACCCGTGTGGCCCGTAACTTCGGTGGTACCTCGGTATTCGCCGGTGTTGGCGAGCGTACCCGTGAAGGTAACGACCTCTGGGTTGAAATGGAAGAGGCAGGCGTCCTCAAGGACACCGCCCTTGTATTCGGCCAGATGGATGAGCCGCCGGGAACGCGTCTGCGCGTTGCACTGTCCGCCCTGACCATGGCGGAGTACTTCCGCGATGTGCAGAACCAGGACGTGCTGCTCTTCATCGACAACATCTTCCGCTTCACCCAGGCAGGCTCCGAGGTTTCCACCCTCCTCGGCCGCATGCCGTCGGCCGTGGGCTACCAGCCCAACCTGGCTGACGAGATGGGTCTCCTCCAGGAGCGCATCACGTCCACCAAGGGCCACTCGATCACCTCGATGCAGGCCATCTACGTTCCCGCAGATGACTACACCGACCCGGCCCCGGCCACGACCTTCGCACACCTCGACGCAACCACGGAACTTTCCCGTGAAATTGCTTCCCGTGGTCTGTACCCGGCCGTTGACCCGCTGACGTCGACGTCCCGCATCCTGGACCCGCAGTACATCGGTCAGGACCACTACAACACGGCTGTTCGTGTGAAGCAGATCCTGCAGAAGAACAAGGAACTCCAGGACATCATCGCCATCCTCGGTGTTGACGAACTGTCGGAAGAGGACAAGATCGTCGTGTCGCGTGCACGCCGTATCCAGCAGTTCCTCTCCCAGAACACCTACACCGCCAAGCAGTTCACCGGCGTCGAGGGCTCCACCGTGACCATCAAGGACACGGTTGAAGGCTTCACCGCTATCTGCGACGGCGAACTTGACCACGTTGCAGAGCAGGCGTTCTTCAACGTCGGTGGCCTGGACGATGTTGAGCGCCAGTGGGCCAAGATCCAGGAACAGACCAAGTAATATGGCTGAGCTTGAGGTTGAGATTGTCGCAGCGGATCACTTCGTGTGGTCCGGAGCGGCCAAGATGGTCAAGGCCCGCACCAGCGATGGTGAGATCGGAATCCTGCCCGGCCACTCGCCCCTGCTGGCGATCCTGGCCGAAGGTGAACTGGCCATTGAGCCGGTTTCCGGGAACCGCATTGCCGTGGCTGTTGACGGCGGATTCTTCTCCGTCGACAACAACCGCGTGGTGATTGTTGCTGACAACGCCCAACTGGGTGACGCGGCTACTGCTGGGATCCGCTAGCACGACCTTGATGGACGCTCCGACTTTTACGTTCATCTCCTTGGCAATCGTTTTCGGATTGCTGATTTTCGCACTGTGCCTTTCGGGGGTGCGCCGCTTCAATCTGCGGCGCGCCCTTGGCACAGTGGACGCCTCCATTTGCGTTGCTGGAAACAGCTGGCAGATGGGGGTTTGTCGTTACCAGGACAACGACCTTGAATGGTTCCGCCTGCTGTCCCTGAGCGTGCGTCCCAAACATAAGTTCAAGCGCAGCTCCCTGGAGTTGCTGGGCCGCCGCAAGCCCACCGAGGCCGAGGCCGTGAAGGTCCAGCCCGACGTCGTGATTGTCGAACTGCGGTACGAAGGCCAGGATCTGCGGCTGGCCATGAAATTCGATGCCTACACGGGACTGTCCTCCTGGCTGGAAGCCGGGCCGGTCATCGGCGTGGGTACCTGGCGCTAGCCACGTGGACTGGATTGCTGATATCCGGTTGACCGACGGACCGGTGTACTGGGCCGCGTGGGTCCTTGGTGCCGCCGCCGCACTGTCCCTGGCCTGGCCCCCGCGCGCCCTTGGCCGCGGCCGCTGGTTCCTCAGCGTTGCCGCCGCATCGGCCGCCGCCGTCGTCGTGGTGCTCCTGGTCCATTGGGTCCTCATCTACTGGGCCTCAACCTTTCCAGAAGAACTGCCGTTCGACGTCTTGGCCTGGGTGTTTGCGGCCGTGGCCGCCCTCCTGCTGGTGTTGCTCCGGCTCCCCACGGCGTCGTGGCGTTGCCGTGCGCTGGATGTGCTCGCCCTCCTGGCCGTGGTGCTCCTGGCCGCTGTGCAGATCAACGCGTATTTCGGCCTCAACCGGACAGTTGCGGACCTGACAGGAACGGCGCTGAGCCGCATCCCGGCCCTGGAACACGAGCTGATGCGCCAGCCGGACAGCCCCGCCACGCCCCTGGACGGATGGAAACCCGCCAATGAGATCCCTGCCGACGGCGTTGTTCGCACCGCATCCATCCCAGGAACGTCCTCGGGCCTCCAGGCACGCGACTCGTACATCTACCTGCCACCGGCCTACTTTGCTTCGAACCGTCCCAGCCTTCCGGTCCTGGTTCTGGTGCCCGGCCAGCCCGGCGGCCCTGCCGACTGGTTGACCGGCGGGTCGCTCCCGGCACGCATGAACAGTTTCGCCGCCCGCCACGGGGGAGTGGCGCCTGTTGTGGTGGTGGTTGATCCCAACGGCAACCAGTCAGCGAACAATCTCTGCATGGACAGCGCCATCGCCAAGGCAGACACTTACCTCGCAGTGGACGTGCCGGCATGGATCTCGGGAACGTTGGACGTGGACCCAGACCACCGGAAATGGGCCATGGGCGGGTTCAGTTTTGGAGCCACCTGTGCGGTACAGATGGCCACCCGCCACCCGGAGCTGTACACGGGTGTTCTCGCCTTTTCCAGCGAGAGCGAGCCTGCGCTGGCCAAGGAACGCCAGAAAACGGTTGATGCGGCCTTTCACGGCGACACCGCCGCCTTTGATGCCCAGGTACCGCTGACGCTGTTGAAGGAGCGCAAATATCCTGGCAGCGTGGCGTATTTCGCGGCCGGGGCCACCGATCCGGAGTTCGTGGCAAATCTGCGGACCCTTGAAGCGGCGGCCCGCGGGGCGGGTTTCACCGTGGGCTCGGACGTGGTGGCGCACACCGGCCATTCGTGGGACGTGCTGACTCCCGGCATGGACAATGGGCTTGAGCTGCTGGCCGCACACTGGGGGTGGACCAAATGAGGGAAGCTGGCGAAACCCGTGCGCCGGCCCTGCTCTGGTCAGCCGTCCTGCTTCCGGCTGGCCGAAGAATGTGGGGCTACCTGCGGTCCGTGCCGCTGACGCTCAGTATCCTCGGCATTTTCCTGTTGGCCGGGGCGGCAACCGGCAGCTTCCTCAGCGGGCCGCCGGAGGAGCTTCTATCCCTCGCAGGCGTCAGCGCCCCGGGTCTGAAGGCCGGCCACTGGTGGTCCCTGGTGACGTCACTGTTCTTTGCCACCAACCCCCTGGCCTATCTGGTGGCGTCCCTGATGATCCTGCTGCTGCTGGGCCTGGCCGAGAAGAACCTCGGGTCCCTTCAGACGGCAGCGTTTTTCCTCGGTGGCCAGTTTGCCGCTGTCACAGTCTTCCTGCTCCTGACCCAGTTGGCGAGGTACGCGGGAGACGGCTGGCTGGGGCTGATGGCGGACAGCCGCCTGATCGGGCCCTACGCCGCTGTTCTGGCGGCTTCGCTCGCCGCGAGCGGCAGGATTCCTGTTCTGTGGCGGCGCCGGTTGCGGACGGCGCTGCTCTCGGTGTCGCTCCTGCTGGTTTTGTACGTGGGGCATGCCGAGACCGTGATCGGCCTCGTAGGTGCAGCCGTGGGCCTCGCGGCCAGCTGGTGGAACCGGAGCGACCACGGCCAGCTTCATCCGCCCCGCTCGAGCGGGAGGGAAACCAGGAACCTGCTTGCCCTGACGGTGGCCGTGTTCGCCGTGGGCCCCATCCTGACCGCCGTTGCCCGGACGCCCACCGGCCCGCTGGCGCTGCTGCGGGATGTTGTGCTGAACCCCATTCCGACACTGGGCCAGCTCGAAGCAAACTGTGGAGCAACAGTGGAGGCATCCTGCCTGGAGGTGGGGCGCACGGGCTTCGCCGGACCCTTTGGCCTCGCCCTGGCAGTAGTACCGGTGGTTCTGCTCCTCATCTGTGCTGACGGAATGCGCCGCGGCCGCCGCATGGCACTGCGTATCACGTTGGCCCTTCAGTTGGCGGTCACGGCGATGGCCGCCGTCTACCTCGCCCTGTTCGCGCTGATCCCGCACTATCCCGCGCGGCCGCATACGGCCGCCATGGGATCGGGTTTTGCCCACATCCTGCCTCTGGTGATCGTCCCGCTGCTGCTGGCGGTCCTGCTCTGGATTAACCGCCGCCAGTTCCGCGTCGAGACGATCCCCGCCGCCCGCCGTCGGCTCTTGGCGGTGGTAGGTGGCGTCTGGCTCCTCCTGGCCGGAAGCTACGCACTGGCCTGGTTTGCCGCTGGGGGAATGACGCGCGACGGCGGCTTGCTGGGCTTGCTGGCCGAACTGTCCAGGCAGTATCTGCCGGTACCACTGCCGAATCTCTACCACCGGGTTTTTGCTGAACGGAACGGCCTCGAGTCCCTGATTTTTGGCTACTCCGGACCGGTCTTCTGGCTTGTCGCCTTGGCTGGCGTCTGGTCCGTGCTCCTGGGCCGGCACCATGGCAGCGATTCGGGCCACGACGACAGGGCCGCCGCGCGGAAGCTGTTGCACGAGGGCGGCGATTCACTGTCGTGGATGGCCCTCTGGGAGCCCAACCGATACTGGTTCAGCCCGGATGGACGCGGCGCCGTCGCCTACCAGCTGCACGGCAGTGTTGCCCTGACGCTGGCGGGCCCATTCGGTGCGGCAGACTCCCGTCAGCGGAGCGCCGGAGGGTTCCTTTCCTACTGCGGCAACCGTGCGCTCATCCCGGCCTTCTACTCGTGCGATGACACGTTGTGGCCCCTGCTGCAGGACCGGGGCTTCCGGCGCGTGTCGGTAGCGCAGGAGACCAGGCTGTCCGTCCGGCAACTCGAATTCACAGGCAAGGAATGGCAGAACGTCAGGACTGCGCGCAACCGCGCCGCCAAGATGGGCGTCAAAGCCGTCTGGGGGACCTACCACGGGCTTCCGTCCGCCCTGCGTGCCCGGCTTAGCGAAGTATCGGAGGAATGGGCGGCAGGAAAATCAGTTCCGGAAATGGGATTCACGCTGGGCGGCATGGATGAGCTGATGGACGACGAAGTGTTGTGCTGCCTGGCCGTGGATGGCGACGGCCACGTGCACGGGGTCACCAGTTGGTTGCCCGTTTACGACGGGGGGAGGCTGGTCAGCCGCACACTTGACGTTATGCGCCGGGCTGCTGACGGATTTCCCGGGGTGATGGAGTTCCTGATTGCTTCGGCGGTCCTGGAGTTGCGCGAATCCGTGGAGGTGATCTCGCTCTCCGGGTCTCCGCTCGCCAGCCGGCCCGAAGACGAGACGCCGGGGGAGCCGGAGCCGGCCGAAAACCTCGTCCGCATCCTCGATGTGGTGGGCCACGCCCTCGAACCGGTCTACGGGTTCCGGTCCCTGGCGGCTTTCAAATCACGCTTCAAACCCGAGTACCGGGCGCTTTACCTGTATTACCAGGATCCTTTGCATTTGCCGGCGATTGGACGGGCGCTCACCCGGGCCTATTTGCCCGGCCTTTCGCTGCGGCAGGGGGCCCGGCTGGTCCGGGGCCTGGTGGGCCAGGGAAACTGAACGTCATAGGATGGGGCCCGAAAGTTAGTGACTGGAAAGTCACGGGGACAAAGATGCGGTGGACAAAGAATAGATCCCCGGCACGGATGCCGGGGATCTTTTCTTCGCTGGAAGCCGCGCGTGTGGCGGCTGCCGGGCGGGGGACTAGACCAGCGTTACGCCGGTAGCCTGGGGGCCCTTGGCACCCTGACCGATTTCGAACTGAACGCGCTGGTTCTCGTCGAGGGTCTTGAAGCCACCGGTCTGGATTTCCGAGTAGTGAACGAAGACATCGCCATCGGAGTCATCCGGGGTGATGAAGCCGAAGCCTTTTTCAGCGTTGAACCACTTGACGGTTCCCTGTGCCATTTATTTCTCCTCATTGTGGAACTTGTCTAAGTCCGGCACACCTCGTGCCGGACTCGGTCACTCCGCGAGAAGAATCCTTCAATGCCGTTCCTGGGAACCTGCGCTGCAGGAGCTTCGCGCTCGCAACATGTCTTGCGAGCATGAAAAACACCTACACAAAGACTGGTCTAAGAATTTCACGCCAATTCCGTCAGGTCAACGCCTCTGAACGGCCAATACGGCAAATTTTGCGGAAAAACCGGATGAATCCCCTTGTCAGGGGCCGCAGGCGTCACCGGTGCGGATACCCGGTGTCAGAAAAGCGGAACGCGGCGTCATAAAAGCGGATAGCGGGGCCTCAGAAAAGCCGGGAGTCGCTGTCGTCCACGCCGCGCATGGCGTCGTAGTCCAGCGTGATGCAGTCGATGCCGCGGTCGTTGGCCAGCACCTTGGCCTGCGGCTTGATCTGCTGGGCAGCGAAGATGCCACGGACCGGTGCCAGCAGCGGATCGCGGTTCAGGAGTTCAAGATAGCGGGTGAGCTGTTCCACGCCGTCGATGTCGCCCCGCCGCTTGAGCTCGATGGCGACGGTAGCCCCGGTGGCGTCGCGGGCCAGGATGTCCACCGGGCCGATGGCGGTGAAGTATTCCCGGCGAATGAGTGAAAAGCCTGAGCCCAGGGTCTCGATCTGATCGGCCAGCAGGCGCTGGAGGTCAGCTTCGACGCCGTCCTTGATCAGTCCGGGGTCCACGCCAAGGTCGTGGGCGGACTCGTGCAGCTGCTCGTGGATGTTGATGATCAGGCGGTCATCGGTCTTGGCGGACTGGACTGTCCACTGTTCCGTGACGCCAAGCTCCAGGTCAATGTCCTCCGGCGAGGACACCCGCAGGGTTGCGGGCGGGCTCATCCAGTTCAGCGGCTTATAGGAGCCGCCGTCGGAATGAACCAGCACCGAACCATCGGCCTTGACCAGCAGGAGCCTGGTGGCAAGGGGAAGATGGGCTTTGAGCCGGCCAACATAATCAACTGAACATCGGGCTATGACAAGTCGCACGCCGTACACACTACCGGGGCTGGGGCAGAATGGAGGCATGCCGCGTTCCAACCGTCCCCGCCGCCCTGCCTCCGGAAAGCCGGGCACAGCTGGCGGAAAGCCGGTAGGCAAGAAGGGCAACGGCGACGTTCCGGAGTTGGATTTGGAGCGGGCGCGGGCTGGAATCGCCCGGCGGGAAAGCGCGCCCGACGGCGAGTGGACGGTCAGGACCATGACCGCCAGGAACGCGGAAAAGACATACATTTGCCCCGGCTGTTCCACCGCGGTGGTCCCCGGCATCGCCCACCTGGTGGTCTGGAAGGACGATCACATCTTCGGTGCGGCCGCAGGCCTGGCTGAGCGCCGCCACTGGCACACCAACTGCTGGCTGTCCCGGACGTACCGTTACCGCTGACTCGGAATCGCCCCGGCGAACGGCTCCGCCCCGGAGAAACCGCGCTAAGAGCCAGCGCACTGCGCCTGGCGGACGGCGGGAGTCGCTAAGCTGGCAGGCATGACTTTTGATCCGGCGTCGTACGAATTCAGCCAGCCAACAGGGCCCGCACCCATCCGCGCCTCAACAGTGTTGCCGGCCCGGCGCGAGAACATCCAGCTCCGCACCGAAGACGGCCACACTCTGGTGGGGGAACTGGCGCTGCCCGAGTCCGGCCAGATCACCGCGACGCTGATCACCCTGCATCCGCTTCCGACGCACGGCGGTTTTATGGACTCGCACGTGTACCGCAAGGCGTCCTACCGGCTTCCGGCCCTGGCCGGCGTGGCTGTGCTTCGTTTCAACACGCGCGGGACGGAGTCGCCGCGGGGAACCAGCGCAGGTTCCTTCGAAGAGGGGATCGGCGAGCGGCAGGACGTTGAGGCGGCGGTACGTTTCGCCGTCGAACGCCAACTGCCCAACCGCTGGCTGGTGGGCTGGTCTTTCGGCACCGAACTGGCGCTGATGTACGGTGCCGTTGAGCCGGTGGCCAGCCAGATTGAAGGTGCCGTCCTGCTGTCGCCTCCGCTGCACCGCGCCACAGATGCCCACCTGCGCCTCTGGGCGGACTCCGCCAAGCCGCTCACCGTCCTCGTGCCGGAGCATGACGACTACCTCCAGCCAGCCGCCGCCACTGAACGTTTCAGCTTGGTGCCGCAGGCCCGGGTGGTGGGTGTCGACGGCGCCAAGCACCTTTGGGTGGGGGAGAAGTACGCTTCCCGCGTGCTCAACGAAATCGTCGATGAGGTGACGGAGGCAGGCTCCGGACCCGAAGGCCTGCCGCAGGTGTGGAACGGCCCGGTGGCCACTGCGGCCGCCTAGCGGCTGCCGCTAGTAGTGCCTGTCCGCTAGTGCTTGTCCTGGCGGACGATGTAGATCTCCTTGACCAGCAGCAGGATGGCCGCCGCCGTCGGGATAGCGATCAGCGCGCCCAGGACTCCGAGCAGGCTGCCGCCGGCAATGACCGAGATCACGGCCACGGCGCCCGGGACGGCCACGGCCTTCTGCATGATGCGCGGCGAGATGAAGTAGGCCTCGAACTGGAGGTAGGCGAAGTAGCAGATGCCGTAGACGGCGGCGGTCTGCCAGCCCTCCGTCAGCGATACCAGCAGGACCACGATGCCGGCGATCATGCCGCCCACCAAGGGGATGAACGCCAGCAGTGCCACCACGAAGGCCAGCAAGAGGGCGAACGGGACACCCACAATGGACATCACGATGAACGCGAACGTGGCATTGAGCAATGCCACGCAGGCCTGCCCGATCACGTAGTTGCCGACGGATCGGGTGATCTCCTCGGAGAGGGCTTCAACCCGGGCCCGGCGGGACCGCGGCGCCAGCCGGTAGCCCCACTTCTTCATGGCCGGGAGGGCTGCCAGGAAGTAGAGGCTCAGGACCAGGACGATCAATGTGCCGAAGAGACCGTTGGCCAGGGTGGAACCGAAGCCAACCACGCCACCGAAGATCCCGCCCATCGCCGCCGGATCATTGACGAACTTGTCGAGTTCCTCGTTGATGCGGTCCCGGACCCCGAACTCGTTATCAAGATTGCGGAAGAACTCAGAGTCGATGAAGTCCCGTACCCAGGTGGGTGCCTGCACCACAATTTGGGTGACCTGTTCCACGATGGTGGGGATGAGGGTAGCGAAGAACCCTCCCACGGCCACCACCAGGACCAGGACGGCCAGGAGAATGCCGACCGGGCGGGGAATCCGGCGGTTCTCCAGCCAGCCGACCACGGGTTCCAGGCCCAGGGCAATGAACAGGGCAGCCACAATCCACAGCAGCAGCTGCGTGGTGTTGGATCCGATCCAGTAGACCAGCAGGGCAAGGCCCACTCCAACAGTGCCCATGAAGCCCATGTACAGCGGATGTTGCATCGACATCCGGGGACCCGGACGGCCAAACTGCGCGGCTCTCCCGCCAGTCTCGCCGTCTTCGATGGCGGCAGGAACTTCGGTGTGGTTGTATTCCGGCGGGATCTCAAACCGGAGCCTGGGCTGGGCGCCCGGCAGCGGCTGGCGCAGGCGCCGCACAAGCTGGCCCAAGGCCGCAGCTGCGGAGCCCCGTCGCTTCGCCGTCGCAGGCGTGTCCGGCGAGGATTCCAAAGCGCCAGCGGCCGGTTGATTTTCGTGTCCCGTGGAGGACTCTTCCGTCTTGTCAGTCACTGGATTCTGGGGCCTGTTCCGTGCGTGGCGCCGCATTTGCGGGCCGGTGTGATGATCATCGCAAACACTATCAGCAGCCTTGCCAACAGGAGCGAGGGCGCCCGCCGGGCCGCCCGGGCGCCGCCGATTCCGGACTCAGCTGGCGCCCAAACGGGGGTTCTGGTAACAAAACGGTTACTATTGAAAGTAAACCCCCGCGAATGATAGGTGTTTCCTTTGCGCTTCAAGACTGCAGTTGCACTCGTGCTGCTCGGCCTCCTGACACTTCTGGCCGGTATTGGCCAGAAGACAATCTGGGCTCCCTCCGAGACCTTTACGGCTTCCGCCCCGGCAGATGCCGCGGAGGCGCCACTGACCGTCATCGACCAGAATCTGCGCACTGCGCAGGGCGGAACGGTGAAGATCAAGATCGAAGGCGACGGCAACTTCATGCTCGCGGCCGGCCGGCCTGACGACGTGGACGCCTGGGTGGGCCCGACGGCCCACAACACCATCACCGGGGTTTCCGAGGACAACAAATCCCTGCAGGTTGAGCACGCCGACGGCGACGCCACGGCGCCGAATCCGTCCGGATCCGATCTCTGGGTTTCCACTGAGAACGCGAGCGGTGAGCTGGAGTACTCGTGGACTCCGCCCGCTGACGGCGAATGGTCACTGCTGCTGGCGTCCGATGGCACCAAGCCCGCACCGTCGTCGATCTCCATGACTTTCCCGAATGACACCTCCACCCCGTGGGCCATCCCGCTCATGGTGATTGGCGGCCTGCTGATCCTCGCCGGCATTGCCCTGGTGGTCCTGTCCGCACGCAAGCGGGACGGCGAAGGCAACGGCACGGGAAGCTTGTTCGCCCGGCGCGCCCGGGCCAAGGCCGAGGCAAGGTCCGCCTCACGGCTCGGCATGGTTTCAGGCGGCATGGTCACCGCCGCAGTGACCGCCCTGGTTGTGGCCGGAACGGGTGTTGCTGCGAACGCTGCCACCACGCCCGCGCCGGCTCCCGAATCAGCATCGCCGGAGGCCGCCCAGGCGGCCGCGCCGGTCCTCCTGGACGCCCAGTTCCGCAGGATCCTGGAGCAGGTCTCCAGCACCGCCGATGCCGGTGACGCCGCAAAGGACGCAGCCAAGCTCGCAGAGCGCGTAGCCGGGACGGAGCTTGAGGTCCGTACGCAGAACTACAAGATCCGGTCCCAGGTGGGCACTTATGAAGCCCGGATGCCCGTCCGTTCCACCAAGCTCCTCACCACGGTGGTCACCAGCGACCGCAGCTGGCCGCGTTCAGTCCTCGCCGTTACGCAGGGTGACGGCAACGTCGTCCCGCAGCTGCTCACCCTGGTCCAGCCCTCCCCGCGGGAGAACTACAAGCTGACCGAGACCACCCCGCTGCAGCCGGGAACCACGTTCCCCGCCATCGGCCGGAACGGCACCGACACGCTGGCCGCCAACGACAAATCCGGCCTGCTGTACAGCGGCGAAGAAGCCTTGGCCGGGCTGGCCGACCGCCTGACGAATTCAGAGTCGAGCTTCAAGGACAAGCTCGTGGAAGGCGCATCCTCGCCGTACATCGCCGACACGCTCTCCTACCAGGCCGAGGTAGTCAAGTCCGGCGAAAACGGCAACTTCTCCTTCACCCACAAGGTAGTACCGGAAAGCACTGTGGTGTTCCGGACGGCCGACGGCGGGGCGCTGGTGCTGGGCCGGATCAACTTCGGCTTTGATGGCACGCCCAAAGCCTCAGGTGACAAGCTCACCATCGGCGACGACGCCGCGGCGCTCGCCGGCGGCAAGGAAACCACCACCGGCATGGTCCTGAACTTTGCTGAATCAATGGCGGTCTACGTTCCGCCGGCAGGTTCTACGGATCCCATCAAGCTGGTGGCCGCAACGCGCGGGCTGGTAGGCGCAAGCTTCAAATAGGCCCGCAGGGTCCAGTCCCAGATGCAGTACCCCCGGCAGCGGCCGGAGTGGCTAGAGTGGAAAGCATGAGTTCGCCAGCTTCCCGCCCAGTCCCTCCAGCCGCTGCCAGCCTGCTTAACCTGCGTGGCGCCGTCGACCTTTCATCCCTGAAACAGCGCCAGGTGCCACCTGCGGCTCCCGGCAATCCGGCTGTTTCCGGGGATGCGGGTGCCAGCGCAGAAGCCGGTGCCGTAACGCCCGACGACGGCGCGGCACCGCTGCGGGTCACTGTCACCGAAGGAAATTTCCAGGAACTCGTGGAGCTTTCCGCCCAGGTTCCGGTGGTCTTCGCCCTATGGGCCGCGTACTCGCCGGAATCCGCCGCGATGCTCGACTCGCTGGAGCGGGTCATCAACAGCTACGGCGGCCGCCTGGTCTTGGGGGCGGCGGACATCGAAGCCTTCCCACAGCTGGCACAGGCCTTCCAGGTCCAAGCCGTCCCCACGGCCGTCGCCGTCCTCAAAGGCCAGCCCGTACCGCTCTTCCAAGGCGGCGCCGAGGAATCCCAGATCCGGCCCCTCCTGGATGAACTGCTGAAAGTCGCGGCGGCCAATGGGGTTACGGGCAGCCTCGGCGGGGGCAGTGCGCCCATGGAGACTGAACCAGCACCTCTTCCGCCGCTGCACCAGGCGGCGTTCGACGCCATTGAGGCGGGCGACTATGAGGCCGCCGCCGTGGCCTACCGGCAGGCCCTGCTGGAAATGCCCGCCGACGCCGAGGCCAAGGCCGGCCTTGCCCAGGTGGAGCTGATGGGCCGGCTCCAGCCGCTCTCCGCCGAGGACTCGGACGCCTTGCGTACCCTCGCCGCCAACGAACCTGACAATCTGGCCGCCCAGTTGGGCGTGGCGGACCTGGACGTGTCCGGCGGCCACGTGGAGGACGCGCTGAACCGCGTGGTCAGCTTCATCGGCCGGAACTTCGGCCCGGAACGGGAGACAGCCCGCGTACGCCTCCTGGAACTCTTTGACGTGGTGGGCACGTCCGACACCCGTGTTGCCAAGGCACGCCAAGGACTCGCCCGGGTCCTGTTCTAGTGCCGGCCCTGTTCCAGCCGCTCAAGCTCCGCTCCCTGGAGCTCACGCACCGCGGCTGGGTATCACCAATGTGCCAGTACAGTTGCGGTCCCGACGGCGCCCCGGGGGTTCCGAACGACTGGCACCTGATGCATCTGGGCTCCTTCGCCGCGGGCGGCGCCGCGTTGATCCTCACCGAGGCGGCCGCCGTGAACCCGGCCGGCAGGATCAGCCCCCGCGATGCCGGGCTGTACAACGACGAGCAGGCCGAGGCCTGGCAGCGGATCACGTCCTTTGTGCACCGGCACGGTGCTGCGGAAGCGAAGATCGGCGCCCAGCTTGCCCACGCCGGCCGGAAAGCGTCCGCCTACTGGCCGTTCGCCGGGCAGCGGGGGAGCGTCCCGGAGTCCGACGGTGGCTGGCCCACGGTGGGGCCGTCACGGCTTGCCTTCGACGGCTTTGCCGAACCCGCCGCGATGACCGGGGCGCAGATCCAGGACGTCATTTCCGATTTCGCGGCCGCCGCAGTGCGTGCCGTGGACGCCGGCTTCGACACCGTGGAAATCCATGGCGCGCACGGCTACCTCCTGCACCAGTTCCAAAGCCCGCTGATCAATACGCGGACCGATTCCTGGGGCGGGGATGAGGCCGGACGGAACCGGCTGATGCTCGCCGTCGTTGATGCCATCCGCAACGTCATCCCCGAATCCATGCCCCTGCTGCTGCGGATTTCAGCCACCGACTGGGCGCCGGGCGGCGTCGATGTCCAGGCTTCGGTCCGGCTGGCCGCCCAGGCGGCAGAACACGGAGTGGACCTCATCGACGTCTCCAGCGGCGGGGCCGTGGCCCATCAGGACATCAGGCCGGGTCCGGGCTACCAGACGGAGTTCTCCGCACGCATCCGCCGGGAAGCCGGTGTCCCCACAGGCACCGTGGGCCTGCTGACTTCCGCAGGCCAGGCCGAGCATGCCGTGGCCACCGGGCAGGCCGACGGCGTGTTTATTGCCCGGGCCGCACTCCGGGATCCGCACTGGTGGCTCCGTGCGGCGTTTGAACTGGGGCACGACCTCCCCTGGGCACCGCAGTACGAACGGGCCATGCCGCGGCATTCGTTCTAGGGTTCCCTACGCCTTTGGCACTACTCCCGCGGGAGGACTCCTTCGGCAGGGCCCTGGGTCTAGGCTGGCATCATGACTGCTGAGCATCCTGATCCCCACTCTGATCCGGTGGTGCACGGCGGGCCCGTTCCTGCCTTGTCCATCCGCGGCCTCGCCAAGCGTTTCGGCGGAAAAATCGCCGTGGACGGCATCAGCCTCGACGTCCCGGCAGGCTCATTCTTTGGCATCGTGGGGCCCAACGGCGCCGGCAAGACCACCACGCTGTCCATGGCCACCGGCCTGCTGCGGCCCGACTTCGGGACAGCCGTTGTCCATGGGGTGGACGTCTGGGCCCGGCCGCTGGAGGCCAAGAAGCTGATGGGCATCCTCCCTGACGGTGTCCGACTCTTTGACCGGCTCACCGGCGAACAGCTGGTTACGTACGCGGGGCTGCTGCGTGGCATGGACAAAGACGTGGTGGCCTCCCGCGTGGGGGAGCTGTTGTCTGCCCTGGACCTCTACGAGGACGCCGGGACCCTCGTGGTGGACTATTCGGCCGGCATGACAAAAAAGATCGCCCTCGCCTCGGCCCTGATCCACGCCCCGCGGCTGCTGGTCCTCGATGAACCCTTCGAGTCCGTGGATCCCGTCTCGGCGGCCAACATCCGGTCCATCCTGGACAGGTATGTAGCCTCCGGCGGGACGGTGATCGTCTCGAGCCACGTTATGGACCTGGTCCAGCGCATGTGTGACCACGTCGCCGTGGTGGCGGCCGGCAGGCTACTCGCCACCGGGACCGTGGACGAAGTCCGCGCCGGCGCAACGCTGGAAGAAAGGTTTGTCCAGCTGGTCGGCGGACGCAACCACACGGAAGGCCTGGAATGGTTGCGCACCTCCTAAGGCTCAAACTGACCCTGCTGCGGAACGGCCTTCGCCGCAGCCCCTGGCAGCTCGTCGGCCTGGCGTTCGGCGGTCTCTATGCCTTGGGGCTGGTGGGCATAGTCGTCGCGGCACTGGTCCTGCTGCGCACTGAAGACCCCGAACTGGCCCAGACGGTTGTGGTGCTTGGTGGTTCAGCGGCCCTCCTGGGTTGGGGCCTCATTCCGGTGGTCGCGTCCGCCGCGGACCTGACCCTGGACCCTGCCCGCTTCACCACCTCCGCCATCCCCATGCGCCAACTGCTCACGGGACTGGCCCTCGGCGGGCTGATCGGCATCCCCGGCCTGGCCACCGCGCTCGCAGCGCTCGCCACCGTGTGGACCTGGGCCCGTGGCCCCCTTCCCGGGGTTGCCGCACTGGTGGGTGCCGCCGTCGGCGTTCTAACATGTATTGTCCTGTCCAAAGTGGTCACCACCGCCACCGCCAGCCTGGCGTCGTCGCGCCGGTTCAAGGATGTCAGCGCCATCGCATTTATGGTCCCGCTGGTCC
Source organism: Arthrobacter sp. Soil762 (assembly GCF_001428335.1). Taxonomy (GTDB): domain Bacteria; phylum Actinomycetota; class Actinomycetes; order Actinomycetales; family Micrococcaceae; genus Arthrobacter. The sequence goes on along the minus strand of NZ_LMSG01000023.1, from coordinate 134,139 downwards.
TGATGGGCCCGATCGTCGCTGGCGTGGGCAGGGGCATCACCGCCTCGACGGGTTTCCTGCCGGAGCTGGCTGCCACGTTGTCGTGGACACCACTTGGTGCCGCGTGGTCCCTCGGTGGTGATGTTGCGGGTGGCCGCCCGGGAGCGGCCGCACTGAAACTCGTGATCGCCGCTGCAACCCTCGCAGTCCTGTCGTGGTGCTGGAAACTGCTCCTTGAACGGGCCCTGGTCAACCCGCCCTACGCCGGCAGCGGGAGCCGCAAGGGTGGCAAACTGGGGCTGTTCGACCTGCTGCCGGCCACACCGGCCGGTGCAGTAACAGCGCGCGCACTGACGTACTGGCTGCGCGATCCCCGCTATTCCGGTTCCCTGGTGGTGGTCCCGCTGCTCCCCATCCTGCTGGTCTTCCAGGGCAGCCAGTCCGGTGACTACGGAGTACTGGCGGTGGCTGCCCCGCTGGCTGCCTTCCTGCTGGCCTGGTCCATCTCAGCGGACGTCTCCTATGACAACACGGCATTCGCGCTGCATGTGGCCACGGGCGTCCGCGGTGTGGACGACCGGCTGGGCAGAGCGTTGGCCTGCCTGGCTTTTGCCCTGCCCGTGGTGCTGATCTTTTCAGTGGGCCAGTACTTCTTTACCGGCAGTTGGTCGGAACTGCCCGGCCAGTTGGGCTTGAGCCTGGGCATCCTCTTCACCGGGCTTGGCTTGTCGTCCGTGGTGTCGGCACGCTACACAGTGGCCGTCCCGTTGCCCGGGGACAGCCCGTTCAAGAAACCCCCGGGCAATGTAGGGCAGACCCTGGTGGTGCAGTTTGCCGGCATGGGCGTCCTGAGCCTGCTGGTCCTGCCCGAGGTGGGCCTGCTCATCGCGCAGCTGGTCACGGGGAATGCCATGTTCGGGTGGGTCAACCTGGCCGTCGGCCTGATGCTGGGACTGGCGCTGTTTGGTGCGGGCATTCGGCTGGGTGGAAAGTGGCTTGATGCCCGCGGACCCGAACTGCTGGCCCAACTGACCGTCAACCGCTGACTCCGCAAAGCACCAGACGTAAAGCACCAGAAAGGCGGCCGGACATGGAAGTTGTCATCCTCCAGGGCAGCAAGCAGATCGGACGGCTCGTCGCCGATGCCATCGAGGCCCTGCTCCGGCGCAAGCCCACCGCCGTACTGGGCCTCGCCACCGGGTCATCGCCGCTGCCGGTGTACGACGAGCTGGCGGCGCGGCACCAGCGTGACGGGCTGGACTTCAGCAATGCCCATGCCTTTGCCCTGGACGAATACGTTGGGCTGGACCACGGGCATCCGGAGTCCTACAGGGAAGTCATCCGGCGGGAATTCACCAGCCGGGTCAACATCGCCGAAGGCAACGTCCATACGCCTGACGGGGCGGCCGTGGACCTGCCCGCGGCCTGTTCCGCCTACGAGGAGGCCATGCGGGCAGCGGGCGGCGTGGACCTGCAACTCCTGGGAGTGGGTACGGATGGCCACATCGGCTTCAACGAGCCCGGTTCCTCGCTCGCATCCCGGACCCGCATCAAAACGCTGATCGAACAGACCCGCCGGGACAACGCCAGGTTTTTTGGCAGCCTGGCAGAGGTGCCGCACCATGTGGTGACCCAGGGGCTAGGCACCATTCTCGAGGCCCGGCACGTTGTCCTCATCGCTACCGGGGCACAGAAGGCACCGGCCGTCCGCGACTTCGTGGAGGGGCCCGTCGCCGCCATCTGCCCGGCCTCGGTCCTCCAGTTCCACCCGCACGCCACCATCCTGGTGGATGAGGCCGCGGCGTCGTCGCTGAAGCTCGCCGACTTCTACCGGCACACGTACGATCACAAGCCTGCCTGGCAGGCGCTGTAATTCCGGCCACACACCACGGGCGGATGCATAGCGGCGTTGCGCGGAACAGCCGACGGCGGCGGGTGCGGTGCGTGCAAAACGGTCCTCCCGCCGTCGAACGTCCTCCGTCCCGGGACGCTAAGATGGATGCCATGACTAGCATGACGGACCCTCTCGAAAACGACCCGATGCGCGAGCTTTCCGGGGCTGGAACGTCCACGGCAACCATCGAGCGCGAAGAGCTGCGCCAGGAAGTGGAGCCCGGTGACCGGGAGCGCTTCTCGCACTACGTGCGCAAGGAAAAAATCATGGAATCCGCGCTGACTGGTGATCCTGTCATTGCCCTGTGCGGCAAAGTGTGGACGCCGGGCCGGGATCCGCAGAAGTTCCCGGTGTGCCCCATGTGCAAAGAGGTTTATGACGGCCTCCGCCCGGGCAACGACGGCGGCAAGGGTCCCGGAGGGGACTCGGGCAACAACAAGTAGTGACGGAGACGCTCTTTGGCGGCCCCACCCTGCCACCGGCTTATCCGGAACGCGCAGCCTGGGGAACCGCCCAAAAACTCCGTGCCTGGCAGCAGCAAGCCCTTGACATCTACTTCAGGACCGATCCCCGCGACTTCCTGGCCGTAGCAACTCCCGGCGCGGGCAAGACCACCTTTGCGCTGCGCGTAGCCTCCATGCTCATCGAATCGGGGGCGGTCAACCGCGTCACCATCGTGGCGCCCACGGACCACCTGAAACGGCAGTGGGCCGACGCCGCTGCCAAGGTGGGCATCGCGATCGACCCCAACTTCAAGAACTCCGACGGCCAGCATGGCCGCGGTTTCGTTGGCGTCGCTGTCACGTACGCCCAGGTGGCCAGCAAACCCATGCTGCACCGCGCCAAGACCGAGGCCGCCCGCACGCTGGTGATCCTTGACGAGATCCACCACGGCGGCGAAGCCCTGTCCTGGGGCGACGGCCTCCGCGAAGCGTTTGACCCTGCGGCACGGCGGCTCTCCCTGACCGGTACGCCGTTCCGCTCCGACACCTCGCCCATCCCGTTTGTTGAATACGCGCAGGACAAGGACGGCATCCGGCGCTCGAAAGCGGACTACACCTACGGCTACGGCAATGCCCTGCGTGACCACGTGGTGCGCCCGGTCATGTTCATGGCCTACTCGGGCCAGATGCGGTGGCGCACCAGTGCCGGCGAGGAAATGGCGGCCTCCTTAGGCGAGTCCGCGGTCACCAAGGACATCACGTCGCAGGCGTGGCGGACGGCGCTGAACCCGGCCGGGGAATGGATTCCCGCTGTCCTGGCGGGGGCGGACAAACGCCTCAGCGAAGTGCGCCGCACGGTTCCGGACGCCGGCGGGCTGGTTATCGCCACGGACCACGAGGATGCCAGGGCCTATGCCGGGCAGCTGAAAAGGATCACCGGCGAATCGCCCACAGTGATCCTGTCCGATGACGCCAAGGCCTCGGAGAAGATCGAGGAATTCACCGCGAGCGAAAAGCGCTGGATGGTTGCGGTCCGCATGGTGTCCGAAGGCGTGGACGTACCCCGGCTGTCCGTTGGCGTATATGCGACGTCCACCTCCACGCCGCTGTTCTTCGCCCAGGCCGTGGGCCGCTTTGTGCGTGCACGGAAGCGCGGCGAAACGGCCTCGGTCTTCCTGCCGTCCGTGCCGCAGCTGATGGCGCTGGCAAACTCCATGGAGATGGAGCGGGACCACGCCCTGGACCGCCCCGAAAAAGAGGACAGCGACGGACTCTTTAATCCCGAGGACTCGCTGATGGACGAGGCCAACCGGGAAGAGAAGGCCTCGGACAGCCTCACCAAGGGCAAGTTCGAGGCCCTCGACTCGCAGGCGTCCTTCGACCGCGTATTGTTCGACGGCGGCGAGTTCGGCACCGGGGGAGAGGTTGGTTCGGAAGACGAACTGGACTTCCTCGGCATCCCCGGGCTGCTGGACGCCGAGCAGGTGGGGACGCTGCTGCGGCAGCGCCAGCACGAACAGCTCAACCGCAAGAACCGGCGCGCACCGGCAGCCGAGCCGGCCGCCGCGGCGCCGGCCATACCGGACCACCGGATGCTGATGGACCTGCGCAACGAACTGGCCAAGAACGTGGCGGCCTGGTCGGCGCGGACCGGAACCCCGCACGGCGTGGTGCACACCAAACTGCGGACGGTCTGCGGCGGCCCGCCGGTGGCCCAGGCGAACGAGGAGCAGCTTCAGTCCAGGCTGCGGAAGCTCCAGGACTGGTTCATCGGCCGGAAGTAGTACTTACGCGACTTCGACGCCGCCCAGCTCCATTTCGGCGACGGCATCCTCCAGGTCCTCGGCGATGCCGGCGGTGAGTGAACGGATGACCGTGACGGAGTAGCCGGCCTGGACCGCGTCCAGCGAGGTGGCCATCACGCAGAAGTCGGTGGCGATCCCCACCACTACAACGTCCTCCACATCGTGGCTTTGCAGCCAGTCGTCCAGTCCGATGGCGTTGTCCGCGGGTGCGTAGGCTTCCGCGTCAGCGGGCATGACGCCCGGCTGGCGTTCCCCGGTTGGGACGGCATCCTCAGGTGCCAGCAGGCCCTCAAAGCCGGAGTACGCCGCGGCGAACTGGCCCTTCTGGAAGTAGGCCTGGATGTATTCGCTGTCCAGGTCCGGATGGAGTTCGGCGCCGCGCGTGCCGGCCACGCAGTGCCGGGGCCAGCTGTCCTTGTGATCGGGCGTGTCGGAAAAATGCGCGCCGGGATCGATGTGCCAGTCCTGGGTGGCAACTATGTGGTCGAACTCATTGTGATGGGCGTCCACGTACTCGCTGATGGCTCCGGCAACACCGGCACCGCCGGCCACGGCAAGGGAGCCGCCCTCGCAGAAGTCGTTCTGGACGTCAACGATGATCAAGGCGCGGGACATCAGTTCTCCTCGTAGATGGTGGGGATGGCAGGCTCGCCGCGCTGCAGGCGGTTGACGACGCCGGGCAGTTCGGCCATGGTGTCCGCGTGCCGTTGGCGGGCGCGGACCACACCCTCGTGTCCGGTCCAGCCCGGCAGCAGCTCGCCGTTCTTCATAAACTGCTGAAGCAGCGGCCGGTCGTTGCCGTCGTCTTCGGGGCGGCGGCCGATGCCCACAATTTCCTGGGTGGCCACCCCCCGCTCGTTGAGCTTGCGCAGCGCGTACTTCCGGCCGCCCATGCTGGTTTTGTTCTTGGCGGTTTTCGCCACGGAGACGAAATTGCCGGCGTCGTCGGTGCGGCTGACGAGCTTGTAGACCATGCTCGCTGTGGGTGCACCGGAACCGGTGACCAGCGACGTGCCCACACCGTAGGAATCCGCCGGGGCGGACTGCAGCGCGGCGATGGCGAACTCGTCCAGGTCCGAGGTGACCACGATCTTGGTGTTCACGTTGCCGAGCTCGTCCAGGAGGCGCCGGACCCATTGGGCCTGGGCCACGAGGTCGCCGGAGTCCAGCCGGACGCCCCCCAGCTTGGGCCCCGCCAACTCGACGGCGGCACGCACCGCTGCTTCGACGTCGTACGTGTCCACGAGCAGCGAGGTGCCGGGTCCGAGGGAGGCGATCTGCGCCTCAAAGGCTTCCCGCTCGGTGTCGTGGAGGAGCGTGAAGGAGTGCGCGGCGGTCCCTACAGTTTTGATGCCGTACCGGAAGCCGGCCTCAAGGTTGGAGGTGCTGTCGAACCCGGCAATGACGGCGGCGCGGGCTGCCGCGACTGCCGATTCCTCGTGCGTGCGTCGGGATCCCATTTCAATGCAGGGCCGGTTGCCGGCCGCGGTGATCATGCGGGAGGCGGCGGAGGCGATGGCACTGTCATGGTTCAGGACCGAGAGCAGATAGGTTTCCAGCATGCAGGCTTCGGCAAACGTTGATTCGACAATCAGGATGGGGGAGTTGGGGAAGTACGCCTCGCCCTCCGGGTAGCCCCAGATGTCACCGGAAAAGCGGTAGTTCGCCAGGTAGTCCAGGGTGTCCTGGTTGACCACGCCGGTCCGCCCCAGGAAGTCCAGCTCGGCTTCGCCGAACCGGAAGTCGGCGATGCCTTCCAGCAGGCGGCCCGTTCCCGCCACAATCCCGTACCGCCGGCCGTCCGGCAGGCGCCGGGCAAAAGCCTCGAAGACCGACCTGCGGTGTGCGGCGCCCGAGTGCAGTGACGCCTGCAGCATGGTCAGCTCGTAGTGGTCTGTGTAAAAGGACGTGCGGGGATGGTCCCAGCTGGCGGAGGTACTCACAAAATTCACTCTAGTGTGCATCCCCATAGAATGGACAGATGACCTTAAGCGTTGCGCTCGGCCCTGACACACAGGAGGGCACCCGGACCGGGACAGAGGCGTCCACCGACTCCCTGACCGCCCCGGACATCCCTTGGAACCTGGTGATCTGGAACGATCCCGTCAACCTGATGAGTTACGTCAGCTATGTCTTCCAAAGCTACTTCGGCTACTCCGAGTCCAAAGCCAACAAGCTGATGATGGAAGTCCACAAAAAGGGCCGGTCCATTGTTGCCCACGGCAGCAAGGAACAGGTTGAGCGGCATGCCGTGGCCATGCACGGCTTCGGCCTCTGGGCCACCGTGGAGAAGGCCTCCGGCGGGAATAGTGGAAACTCCAAAAACTCAGGAAAATCCGGCGGGTCCGGGCAGGGCAAGGGGAAACGTGGCTAAGGCATTCAAATACGGGCTCAAGGGCATCACCGGGTTCCTGGAACCCGCCGAACGGGAACTGCTCCGCAGCCTGATCGATGACGTCATCTCCATGCTCCAGCCGGCCGAACACACCAGCCAGGATCCGCTGGCCGCCCTGATCGGATTGGATATGGACGTCCAGGAACCGACGGACCGTGCCGTAAAGCGGTTGCTGCCCAACGTGATGAAGAACGACGACGGCGCGTCCCTGGAGTTCCGCCAGCTCACCGAGCGCTCGCTGCGGGAAACCAAGATCGGCGCGCTGCGCGCCGCCGCGCTGGACCTGGACCGGGACGAAGTGGTCCTCACCGCCGAAGGGGCAAGGTTCTGGTCCATGGCCCTGAACGATGTACGCCTGGTGCTGGCGGAACGCCTGGATATCCGGGATGAAGAGGACGCCGAACACGTGCACCTGATGCAGGACTGGTCCCAGGCCGAGGACGTGGAAAGTTACCTTGCCCTGGTGTACAACTTCACCACGTGGCTGCAGGAATCACTGGTCCAGGCCATGCTCCAGTCCCTGGACGCACGGGCCTGAATCGCTGTCCTGTTCCGGGATTCGACCACCAATGTGACAAATTTGACATGAGTCGGGCGCCACAATGTGATGGCTGCGGCCCCGGGGAAGACCTATCCTCGAATAATCATGACTACAGCCTCGAGCATGGATCCGTCAGGCGCAGCCGCATCGGACTCCGCAGCCAGCACCACCGCCCAGGTGGGGTCCCGCCCCATCGGCATCTTTGATTCCGGTGTCGGCGGACTGACCGTGGCGCGGTCCATCATCGACCAGCTCCCCAACGAGTCCATCCTCTATGTGGGGGATACCGCCAACGGGCCCTACGGGCCCTTGCCCATTGCCGAAGTCCGCGCCAACGCCCTGGGCGTGATGGACGAACTGGTGGACTCCGGCGTCAAGCTGCTGACCATTGCCTGCAACTCGGCGTCGGCCGCTGTCCTGCGGGACGCCCGCGAGCGGTACACGGCGAAATACGGCATCCCCGTCATTGAGGTGATCCAGCCGGCCGTCCGGCGGGCTGTCGCTGCCACCCGCAGCGGGCGTATCGGCGTCATCGGTACCTCCGCCACCGTTGGTTCACGGGCTTACGAAGACACGTTCGCGGCCGCGCCGGACCTGGCGATCACGTCCGTGGCCTGCCCCGAGTTCGTGAGCTACGTGGAGGCCGGGATCACCACGGGACCGGCTTTGCTGGCCATTGCCGAAGAGTACCTGGCACCGCTGAAGACGGCCGGCGTGGACACCGTGGTGTTGGGCTGCACGCACTATCCGCTGTTGACCGGCGTCATTTCCTTCGTGATGGGCGACGCCGTGACGCTCGTGTCCAGCGCCGAGGAAACAGCCAAGGACGTTTACCGTTCCCTGGCCACGCACGATCTGCAGCGCACCGCCGCGACACCCCCGGAACACAACTTCATCGCCACCGGTGACGCAGGCCAGTTCGAAACGCTGGCCCGCCGCTTCCTGGGCCCGGAGGTCCTGTCCGTCCGGCACGTGGACCACGTGGCGGCCCAGTACCCCACCGGCAGCCTGGCGCGGATCACGCCCGAGATGATCGCCGCCGCGCAGACCGCCAGCGCCCGGCAGTCGTCGTCGGGACCCCGGAGATCGAACTTTGTTGGCGCCCACCGGGCCGGAGGTCCTGCCCTGTGAAGCTCACCATCGTCGGCTGCACCGGCTCCTTTCCGGGCCCGGGCTCCCCAGCGTCCTGCTACCTCCTGACCGCCAATGACGGCCAGCGGACGTGGAAGATTGTGATGGACCTGGGCAGCGGAGCCTTGGGCGCCATCCAGCGGTACACGGACCTTGAGGACATCGATGCGATCTTCCTGACCCACCTGCACCCGGACCACTGCATGGACCTGTGCGGCCTGCACGTGGCGGTCCGCTGGAAGCCCGGCGGCTGGGGACGCGGCAGGATTCCGGTGTGGGGCCCCGCTGCGACGGCGGACCGGATGGCCACCGCTTACGGCCTGGAGCTGGATCCGGGGATGCACGAGGAATTCGACTTCACCAACTGGACCGAACGGGATGCCGTGACAGTGGGGCCGTTCACGGTGACGCCGTTCGCGGTGAACCACCCGGTGGAGGAGGCCTATGCCCTGCGGGTGGAAGTGACCGAACCGGACAAACTGGGCAACCCGGTCAGCCGGGTCCTGACGTATTCCGGCGACACCGATTCCTGCGCAGGACTGGAGGAAGCGGCAAAGGACGCCGACCTGTTCCTGTGCGAGGCTGCCTTTGAGGAAGGCCGCGACGACGACATCAAGGATGTCCACCTGACCGGAAAGCGTGCCGGCGAGGCCGCGGAGAGCGCGGGCGCACGCCGGCTGCTGCTCACGCACATCCCCGTCTGGACATCACCCACCACCGTTATGGCCGAAGCGCGCCCCGTGTTCGGCGGCGACGTGGCCGTTGCCGTGGCCGGTGTGCACTACACCGTCTAAGGCCCCTTGGCCGCCGGCCTGCTGTCTGCGCTGCCGGAACCTGTTTCACCGACCAACCCGTCCCAGGACCAGCGCGGGATGCGGAGCCCGTCCGGCACGTCCTCAGCAGAGCGCTGGTAACGGGACACTGTGGTAGTGGCCGCCCAGGTGAAGTAATTGTGCAGCACCTTGCGCACCGGATCGTCATCAGCGAGCCCGACGTCGGCCAGCGCCTGGTCGAAGCAGGCGACCGCCTCAGCCATCACCCTTGCATGCCAGGCGCTGGCCAGCCTCAGGAAAAAGTCGGCACTGCCGGCAGCCTCGTACGCCGTCTGCATGCTGCAACGATGACATGCTGCACCGGACGGGGGAAGGGCTGTCCGTGGCAGGACGTTCCACGGCGAGTCGATAAGCTAAAGGCATGACTTCTGAAGCAACCGCAGTGCCCGTAGTGCGCGCCGATGGCCGCGCCCCCGACCAGCTCCGCCCCATCAGCATCACCCGCGGATGGTCCAAGCAGGCCGAGGGATCGGCCCTCATCGAATTCGGCAACACCAGGGTCCTGTGCACGGCGTCCCTGACGGCGGGCGTGCCGCGTTGGCTCAAGGGCGAAGGCCGCGGCTGGGTCACGGCAGAGTACGCCATGCTTCCGCGGGCCACCAACACCCGATCCGACCGCGAATCTGTCAAGGGGAAAATCGGCGGGCGGACCCACGAGATTTCCCGGCTGATCGGACGCTCGCTGCGTTCCATCATTGACACCAAGGCCCTGGGCGAAAACACGATCGTCCTGGACTGCGATGTCCTCCAGGCCGACGGCGGAACGCGCACCGCGGCCATCACCGGCGCCTACGTGGCACTGGCGGACGCCATCCGCTTCGCCCGCGACAACAAGCTGATCGCCAAGAACGCCCAGCCCCTGATCGACACGATCGCTGCCGTTTCGGTGGGCATCATCGACGGCGTGCCCATGCTGGACCTGCCCTACGTTGAGGACGTCCGCGCCGAAACCGACATGAACGTCGTAGTCACCGGCTCCGGTAAGTTCGTGGAAGTCCAGGGCACCGCAGAGGGCGCGCCCTTCGACCGGGACGAGCTGAACCAACTGCTGGACCTGGCCCTCATGGGCACCACCGCACTGGCGGCGATCCAGCGCGAAACCCTCGCAGACGCACTGTGAACCTGAACGCCGTGAACACTGAACCTGGCGGCGCGCCCGAACCGCGCCTCGTCCTGGCCACGCACAACAAGGGCAAGCTCAGGGAGCTCCGCGACCTGCTGCGCGGACAGGTCCCCGGGCTCGACGTCGACACACAGGTAGTGGACGCCGCGGCGGCAGGTGCGCCCGACGTCGTCGAAACCGGTGTGACGTTCGCCGAGAATGCGCTGTTGAAGGCGCGGGCCGTGGCCGACTCCACGGGCCTGGTGGCGATCGCCGACGATTCGGGGCTGGCCGTGGACGTACTGGGCGGGGCGCCGGGAATCTTTTCCGCGCGCTGGTCCGGCCGGCACGGTGACGACGCCGCCAACCTGAGGCTTTTACTGGACCAGCTTGCCGATGTCCCGGACGGGCACCGGGGAGCGGCATTTGTCTGCGCTGCGGCACTGGCGGTCCCCGGACCGGGTGCCGCGGGCCGTGAAGTGGTGGAATACGGCCAGCTTGAGGGGACCCTTCTGCGCGAACCCCGCGGTAACGGCGGCTTCGGCTACGACCCCGTGCTGCGGCCGGCCGGCGAGGACCGCAGCTGCGCTGAATTGTCACCGGAAGAAAAGAACGCGATCAGCCACCGCGGGAAGGCCTTCCGGGCCCTCCTGCCGGCTATCGTCGGCGCGCTCGCCCGCCAGTGACCTAACGGGAGTTTTTGTCCAGATATCGCGACTAAGTGAGGCCCGAACGGGCGATACCTGGACAAAAACGCTGGGGGGATATTCGTCATTTCCACCGGCATCCCTCGCAGGGCCGCGGAGGCAGCATTTTGGGGCGGGCCGATATAGTGTCGCTGTGAACGCGCGCATCGATCACCTGGTCATCGCCGCAGATTCGCTCGAACAGGGCGTCGCCTGGTGCGAGGCCACATTCGGCGTTCTGCCCTCCGGTGGAGGCAAACACGCCTTGATGGGCACGCACAATCGAGTGTTGGACATCAGCACGGTGCGCTTCCCGCAGTGCTATCTGGAGATCATCGCGATTGACCCTGAAGCGCCGGCCCCGGGTAGGCCGCGTTGGTTCGGGCTGGACCAGCCAGCGTTGCGCGAGGCGGTGCGCCAATGTCCCCTACTGGTGCACGCAGTCGCGCGGACGGGCATGATGGAAATGCTGCGGCAGCGCCTGGCCAACGTCGACCTCGACCCCGGCGTACCACTGGCAGCGCAGCGCGATACGCCGCAAGGCCTGTTGAAGTGGCGCATTACAGTACGCGACGATGGCCGCACCGAATGCGCTGGCGCGTTGCCGACTTTGATCGAATGGACGGGAGCACATCCCTGTGATCACCTCCCGCCTACGCTCTTGGCGTTGCAGGAGTTGACATTGCAGGGGGTGCCGCAGGAGGCACTTGACGTGTTGAAGCTGCCAGAAGTGCGGGCGACCCCCGTGGGGCTTGCCCACGCCGCGCCGCTCAGCGCCACACTGAACTCGCCGCGCGGCACCGTGATGATCGATGCCTGGCACGCCGAGGACTGAACCGTCGGGGGGCAACGGAGTGGCCGGGGAGAAGTGGCAGGCTGCGTGGTGAGGGCTTAGTGGTCCCGGTGGGTCTTCCGCTCGGCCTCGGGTTCGTGTTCCTCAATGAATTCCTCCACGGCGTCTGTGCCGAACTTGGCAGCCTGGCGCTTGGCCGAGAATCCGCGGAGTACTTCGATGCCGATCGGAATCACGGAAACCAGCACGATGACGATGAAGATGATGTCCAGGTTCTCCCGGACCCACGGGACCCTGTCACCCAGCAAGTAGCCCAACAGTGTGACACCACTGCCCCACAGGACCGCGCCGATCACGTTGAAGAGGAAGAACTTCTTTTTGTCCATCTGGGCCACGCCAACGATTACGGGCACGAAGGTCCGGATGATCGGCACGAAGCGGGCGAGGATCAGTGCCTTGCCGCCGTGCTTTTCGAAGAAGGCGTGTGCGTTCTCCACGTTTTCGCGCTTGAAGAGGCGGGAGTTCGGCTTATTGAAGATGGCGGGGCCGGCCTTGGAACCGATCAGGTAGCCGGTTTGGTTGCCGATGATGGCGGATATGGTGATCAGGAGCGCCAGGAGCCAGACATTGAACTGGATGGTGTCCGTTGCCACCAGCAGCCCCGCCGTGAACAGCATCGAATCGCCGGGAAGGAAGAATCCCACCAGCAGGCCCGTTTCGGCGAAGACAATTCCGCAGACGAGCAGCACCACCCAGGGCGCAAGTGCTGGATCGGCCAAGAAAATCTGGGGGTTCAGCCAGTCGGGCAGGAAGGATGCCAGCTGCGGCTGGACCGGTCCTGCACCACCCAGCATGGGCACGGCAAGGTCGCTGATCGCAAGAAAGTTCACCTACTCAGGGTACTTGACGCACTCTCGCTACCCGGCGTCGGACGCGTGATATCCGCGACAGGGCCGCCTTGGTGACACGGGAACGGGCCTGTCCGGCGGTAAAGTATGGGCCGTGGGTTTGGACTTTACGGCGATCGACTTCGAGACGGCCAATGGCTTCCGGGGTTCACCGTGCGCGGTTGGCCTGACAAAAGTGCGCGGCGGGCGCGTGGTGGATGAGGCGTCGTGGCTGATGCGGCCTCCGGTCAACCACGACCACTTCGAGTACCACAACGTCAGGGTCCACGGCATCAAGGCCACGGACGTGGCCGGCCGTCCCCGCTTCGGTGAACTGTTCCCGGAGATTGGCGCCTTCATCGGGGACGACATCCTGGCGGCGCACAACGCGGCCTTTGACCTGGGAGTGATCCGGTCAGGGCTTGAGGTCTCCGGCCTGCCCGGCCCTGCCTACGACTACGTCTGCACCGTGATGCTGGCCCGGCGCTGCTACTCCCTGGTCTCCAATTCCTTGCCGTTCGCCGCGGAGGAAGCCGGCGTGCCGCTGGTTAACCACCACGACGCCGCAGAAGATGCCCGCGCCTGCGCCGGCATCCTGATCGACATCGCTGCGCGGAACAACGCCAACAGCATTGCCGAGCTCTACCTGTCGCTGGGCATGGTCCTGCCGCATCAGGAGGCGTTTGACCCTGCGCACGATGTCCTGTCCAAAGCCAGCCTTACCGCCCTCGCCGGTGCCGCTGGCGGAGGCAGCGCCGCGCTGGTGCGCCCGTTCCTGTCCGGGTGGCCGGAGGAGGGCGAGAACCCCGTCCCCAATGCCGACGCCGAACCCTCCCACCCGCTGTATGGCCAGACCGTCGTCTTCACGGGCGAACTCTCCATGGCCCGGCCGGAAGCGAAGGTGCGTTCGGCCGAGCTGGGTGCCCGGCCGGAAAGCCGGGTAACCGCCCGCACCACGGTGCTGGTGGTGGGTGACGGCTTTGTGGCCTCGGACCTGCGGTCCGGCAGGCTGACCGGCAAGGCCCGGCGCGTCCTGGAGCTCCACGACCGCGGCCAGCCCATTGAAGTACTCTCCGAGGGCGAGTTCCTGCAGATGGTGGGCGGCTGAGCCGCACTGCGTTCATCCGGCGCAACAAATCTTCCCTGCGGCGTGCCCGGCTCCTAGCCTTGCAGGATGAGCAAACTAACGGACGGCCAAACAACCGGAATCAACTGGTCCGCCGTGTTCGCCTTTCCCAACCCCGTCAATGAATACGCGGCTCGGATCACCGCCGGCCTGGTGGTGCTCCTCGCGGGCGCCACACTGCTGAGCGGGTCCGTTTGGGGACTCGTGCTGATCGCCGCGGGCTTCTGGCTGCGGGTGCTCTTCGGCCCACGGATTTCGCCGCTGGCCCTTCTCTCCGTCAAGGTCCTGGCACCCCGTCTGGGCCGCGTTCGCCTGGTTCCCGGACCGCCCAAGCGTTTTGCCCAGGGCATGGGAACGGCGGTGTCCACGACGGCGCTCATCCTGTTCATTGCCGGTGCCGCCCCTGCAGCCTGGATTGTGCTCGCGGTACTCATCGCGGCTGCCTCGCTGGAGGCCTTCGCCGGATTCTGCCTTGGCTGCGTTATCTTCGGAGTGCTGCAGCGCCGGGGCCTGATCCCGGAGGACATCTGCGAGGCCTGCAACAACGTGGCGCTCAAGCGGTTGTAACGCCCACCAGCAGATCGGCCATGCCGCGGATGACGTCCGGGCCTTCGAGGGCGTCGAGCCATTCAGGGGGCAGGCACTCTTCGCCGTAGTAGGCGCCCAGGATGTTTCCGGCGATGGATCCCGGGGTATCGCTGGCGCCGCTGTGGTTGACGGCCAGCGCCACGGCTGACCGGAAATGGTCTTGCGGCGACAGGGTGGAGTCCGCATCCGGCGCTGTGGCAAGGACAGCGTAAAGCCCGATGGCGAACGCCTCCTCCGCGACCCAGCCCTCGCCCAGTTGCTGAACCAGCTCCTCCGGCGACAGGACGCCTGTTCCGGCGCAGCGGATAGCTGCTTCAAGGCGCGCGGGAAGTTCCGCTGCCACATCCTTCAGGCCACGGACCTCGTCCAGGATCGCCGCCGCCGCGTCGGCCAGGGTGCCACCGGCCACCAGCCGGTGGATCAGCAGACTGAAGCTGCCGGCACTTTGCCGTGCGGACGGATGGCCGTGCGTCAGGGAGGCGGCGTCGGCACTCAACTTGTAAACGGCGTCGGACGCTATGTAGGGAATCAGGCCGAACGGTGCCGACCTCATCACTGTTCCGCGGCCCTTTGAGTCCGGGTTCACCGGCCGGTAGACCGTCCCCATTTCACCGGTGGCCAGTCCGCTGATGCATGTTTCTTCCGGGACGCGGCGGTGCCTCAGAACCTCGTTGCCGTCGATCCACCGCGGCGGCTGCGCCGGGGCCTGCGACGGTACAGACCCACCCTGGGTGTCCAGCCAGCGAAGATAGGCCAGCCACACGCAGGCGTTCGCATCGGCGCCCACGCCGTCATTGGCCCATTCGAGAACCTCCACCAGCCCGTCCACCGTGTACAGCGTCAGCTGCGTGTCGTCCGAAAAGTGGCTGCCGCCGTCGAGCGCTGCGAAGTCCGTGAGGCCCTCGGGCCCGAAGCGACGGCGGATGGCCGCGATCGGGTCGGACGCCACCGCGTAGCCCAGCGAGTCTCCTAAGGCGCCGCCCAGCAGGCAGCCGTGGATGCGGGACTTCAGCGGGGGCGCGACAACGGCGCCCGGTTCAATGCTCATGACAGTAAATTTACCGTGGGGCGGAGGTGGAACGTGCCGGGGCCGCCGCATAGTCCGTCCACTAAGCTCGGACTCAGCCAACGCCCAGAATCCCTTGGCAGAATGCAAAGGCACCACACCCCAACGATAAGGATTGTCCCACCATGACCACGCCTGTGCCCGTCCACCGTGATCCCGCCTCCGGGCTGACTGCCGGCAGCGGTGCCGACGTCCGGCACGGGCTGGTGTCCAGGCTGTCTGCGGAAGCTTTTGGCAGCCTTTTCATCGTGGTGGCAGGCCTGGGCGTGCCCCTGTTCTCCATCCCGCAGTCCAGCCCGCTGCCCGCCGCGCTCGCAGCAGGCCTGGCCGTGACCGCGGCGATGCTGGCTTTCGGCTACGTTTCCGGCGGACACTTCAACCCGGCGGTGACCGTTGGACACGCCGTCGCCGGCAGGATCCGGCTCGGTGACGCCGCCGCGTACATCGGCGCTCAGCTGGTGGGCGGGCTCTTGGGCGCCCTCGCACTCTTCGGCATCCTGCGCACGCTGCCGGGCATCCAGGACAGCCGGACGGCGTTCGACACCGTGACCGCCGGATTCGGCGAACATTCCATCATCCAGGCGCCCCTCGCCGGCGTGCTCCTGCTGGAAGTACTCGGCGCCGCCATCCTGGTCGCGGTCTTCCTGGGTACCACAGCGCGCAACAACATCAACAAAACGGCAGCCGCCGTCGCCGTGGGCCTTGCCTTCGCCGTCCTGCTGCAGCTGGGCCTGTCCGTGGGCAATGCGCCGTTCAACCCTGCCCGCGCCACGGCCTCGGCCGTCTTCAGCTCCAGCTGGTCCCTTGAGCAGCTGTGGCTCTTCTGGGTTGCTCCCTTGGCGGGTGCGGCCATCGCCGGGCTGGTCTTCCGTGGGTTCGCTGAGCCGGTTGCTGCCGTAACTGCCTCGGCCGCTGGATCAGCCGCTGACGGATCTGTATTTGACGACACCGACGCCGTTGAGGATTTTGACGACGAGGATGCCGACGTCGATGGCGACGTCGCCGACGAGTCCGCTGCGGTGCCCGCCAAAGCACCTGCTCCGGCCAAGCCCGCACCGGCTCATGCCGCCGCGGACGAGCCGGACAGCCGCGACGAGGCCCAGGAATTCTTCGACGGAAAGCGCGGCTAGCTGGCCTGACTGGGCAACGGCCTGTTGCGGCGGTTTCCTAAACTGTCGGTGGCAGCCGCTAGCGTAAGAGTATGCGGTTATTGCACACATCGGACTGGCACTTGGGCAGGTCCTTCCACGGCGTCGGGATGCTGGACGCCCAGCGGTCATTTGTTGATCAGCTCGTCAGCGCCGTCACCGGAAATGCGGTCGACGTCGTCCTGATCGCCGGCGATGTCTACGACCGCGCCCTGCCCGGCGTCGACGTCGTGGGGCTGTTGGACGATGCCCTGGTGCGGCTCACGGCGGCCGGCGCCACTGTGGTGCTGACATCCGGCAACCACGACTCCGCCATCCGGCTGGGCTTCGCCTCCCGGCTGCTGGAACGTGGCGGCGTCCACTTGCGGACCCGGCTGGCGGACCTGGACCAGCCCGTCGTCCTGCCCCTTGAGACGGGTGACGGCGGGACGCCCGGTGCCGTCCTGGCCATCTATGGAATCCCCTGGCTGGAACCGCGCCTCGTCGCCGAACAACTCGGTGCAGAAACAGCCAGCCACTTCGAAGTCACCCGCGCCGCCACTGACCGCATCCGGGCAGACCTCGCGGAGCGCAGCGCTGCGGGAACCGTCCATTCAGTGGTCCTGGCCCACACGTTCGCCAGTGGCGGGATCAGCTCCGACAGCGAGCGGGACCTCAGCATCGGGGGAGTCGGAGCCGTGCCCCTGGACCTGTTTGACGGATTCAGCTACACCGCGCTGGGGCACCTGCACGGCCGCCAGACCCTGTCGCCGCAGGTCAGGTACTCGGGTTCGCCCCTTGCCTACTCGTTCTCCGAAGCCAAGCACACCAAGGGAAGCTGGCTGATCGACGTCGGCCCGGACGGCGTGACCGGCGTATCCGAACTGTCGTGGGAAGCCCCGCGGAAGCTGGCCGTGCTCCGCGGCGATATCTTGGAGCTCCTGGAGTCCGCAGAACATTCCTGGGCCGAAGGGGCGTACTGCCAGATCACCCTGACGGATGCGCAGCGGCCCGCGCAGGCCATGGAGCGGCTCCGGGCCCGGTTTCCGGACACGCTGGTCCTTGGCTTTGATCCGCAGGGCGGCTCCGTCAAGGCGTCCAAGAGCTACAGCAGCCGGCTCGCCGAAGCCCAGGATGATCTCTCGCTCTGCTGCGGATTCCTCGATCATGTGCGGGGGCGGGACGCGGACGACGCCGAGCGGTCGGCCATCGCCGCGGCGCTGGATAACGTACGCCTGACGGAGGCATCGCTATGAGGATCCACCGCCTTGCCATCTCCGCCTTCGGGCCCTTTGCGGGCACCGAGGAAATCGACTTCGACAGGTTGAGCGCCCACGGACTCTTTCTCCTTAACGGGCCGACGGGGGCAGGGAAGACCAGTGTGCTGGACGCCGTCTGCTTTGCGCTGTACGGATCCGTGCCGGGGGCGCGCCAGGAGGGTAAGCGCCTGCGCAGCGATCATGCCGAGCCGTCGCTCGAACCGGCGGTAACCTGCGAGTTTTCCGCCCAGGGGCGCCACTTCGAAGTCACCAGGTCGCCGGCCTGGGATAAACCCAGTGCCCGGGGGAAGAACGGCTTCACCACACAGCAGGCCAAAACGCTCCTCCGGGAACGCATCAGCGGGACGTGGACGGAGAGATCCGGACGCAATGACGAAGCCGGTGCTGAAATCACCGCCCTGCTGGGAATGGACCGGGAACAGTTCACGCGCGTGGTGATGCTGCCGCAGGGCGATTTCGCCGCCTTCCTGCGGTCCAAGGCAGCCGATCGCCTGGAACTGCTGCAGAAGCTCTTCGGCACCCAGCGGTTCGAGGCTCTTGAACAGGAATTGGCGGCGCAGGCACAGGCCGCGCGGAACGATGTTGCCCGGCTGAACGCGGAGCTTGAGCTGCTGGCGGCGCGGGCGGAAGCCGAGGCCGCCGCGCTGGCCATTGACGATTCCGCAGCTCCTGCCCAGGAAGAATCTTCTGCCCGGATCGAATGGCTGCAGGAATCAGTGACCCACCGCGCAGGGGAACTGGCTGCCGCGGCGGAGGCCGCAGCAGCTGTCAGCAGGCACACCTCCGGCCGGCTGGAGAGCGAGTCCGCGCGGCGGGAACGGCACCGCAAACTGGCAGCCGCCGAGGCCCGGAAGGCAGCCGCAGAGGCAACCCTGCCGTCACTGGAGGTCCATGCCGCCCGCCTCGAACAACACCGCCGCGCCGAGGTGCTCTCGGGCCAGCTGCATGCTGTCCAGTCCAGCCAGACCCAGGTCCGGCACGCGGCGGGAGCCATGGAATCCGCCATCACACTGCTGCGTATGGCGGCGGATGAAGACCCCGAACTGGACCAGCTGGACCTTGGCGCCTTGGATGCGGACCACTCCGATGGCGGGCTCTCCGCCGCAGGGGCCCTTGATATCGCTGGTGAGCTCAGCCGGCTCCGGTCCTTGTTGGCCGTTGTGGAAGCAAGATTGCCGGACGAAGAACGCTTCCATTCACTCGTTGCCAGGCGTACCGCACTCAGCACGAAGCAGCAGGAACTCACCCAAAAGGACATTGACCTGGGCGTTTCGCTGCAGGCCCTCCGCGCGGAGCAGGAAACCCTGACGGCGGGCCTCGAGCCCCTGACGGAACTGGCCTCAGCCGCCATCCTGCACGCAAAGGAAGCCGCTGCGGCTGAGGAACTTCTTGACGTCGTCCGGCGCTGCGCGGCTGCACGCGCGGCGCAGGGGCTCGCCACCGAGCGCCACTCGGCGTCCCGGGAGATCCAGCTCGAGAAGAAACTCCGCTGGCTGGACCTGCGCGAGGAAAGACTCGCCAACGCCGCCGCCGAACTCGCCGCCCAGCTGGCCGAGGGGGAAGCCTGCCCGGTTTGCGGCAGTGCGGACCACCCGGCTCCCGCGGAGGCTGCGGCGTCAGCCCTGGGCCTCAGCCAGGCTGAGGAAGCCGCCCAGCACGACCACGAGTCTGCGGAGAAAGATCTGGCAGCGCGGGCCCGTGAGTTGGGCGACGCGAACCAATTGATCGCTGTTCTTGAAGGCCAGGGCGGGGACACGCCCGAAGAGGATGCGATTGCAGCGTTCGAGACTGCCCGCACCGCCGCCGGAGAGTCGCAGCTGGCGGTGAAAAACCTCGCTGACCTCCGGCAGCAGCTTGAGGCAGCCGAAGCCAGATTTACCGCAGCGGATTCCGCCAGGGACAGAGCAGCATCCGAACTCGCGCAGGTCACCGTTGAATTGTCGGGGCTGGTGGACCAGCTGGCGTCGCTTGACGAGGCGCTCTCCGCCCTGCGTGGCGGCCACCGCGGCCTCACACACCGGCTGCGGTCGCTGCAGGACGCTGCTGCCACACTGGAGAAGGCCGTGGAGGCCCAGAACTTGCTCAGCAGGGCCAGGGCCAGGGCCGAGGAAGCGCGGATCCAGCTTGACCTGGCGTTGCCGGAGGCTGGTTTCAGTTCTGACCTTGAAGCCCGGGCGCAGCTGCTGTCGGCCACCGACGCCGATGCCCTGCTGGCTGAGGTCCGGGCCGGCCACGACGAACAGGCGCGGATTGCCGAGTTGTTCGCATCCGAGGATCTGCTGCTGGCACGGACGGAAGCCGCAGCCCATCCCGCGGTGGACGAAGTCCTCATTGCCGAGCTGCAAACCGCTGCGGAGCAGGCCGGGGAGGAGGCACGCGCCGCCGATCTCGCCGCCGGTATGGCCGTGCGCTGTGTGGAATCGCTGGCCGCTGTCCGCAATGATTACGAACGGCTTGCCGGTTCCGGGCGGGTTCCGCGGGAACGCGCCCAGCTGATGACAGCCCTGGCTGATACCGCCGCAGGCCGGGGAGACAACACGTACCGCATGAGCCTGAACAGCTACGTCCTCGCGGCACGGCTTGAACAGGTGGCGTTGGCTGCTTCCGAACGCCTGGTGGCCATGAGCGATGGCCGCTACCTGCTACAGCATTCAGACGCCAAGGCCGCGCGGGGCGCGAAATCCGGGTTGGGCCTTGAAGTCGTGGACCAGTGGACCGGGCACCGCCGGGATACTTCCACCCTTTCCGGCGGCGAGTCCTTTATGGCGTCCCTCTCACTCGCCCTGGGGTTGGCAGACGTTGTGCAGCAGGAGTCCGGCGGCATCCAGATCGAGACGCTCTTTGTGGACGAGGGTTTCGGCAGCCTGGACGAACAATCCCTGGAACAGGTGATGGATGCCCTCGAAGGCCTTCGCGACGGCGGGCGCGTTGTGGGTCTCGTCAGTCATGTGGGGGAAATGAAACAGCGTATCGGAACCCAGCTCCAGGTCCTCAAGGGCCGGAACGGTTCCACCCTCCGCATTTCCGACGCCGCCGAAGCGCTGGTGTGACGGCCGCCATGCCGGGCTGGACTGGCCCCAGCCGGCCTCTATAATTGGATAGTTACCGGGTCGCGCGCATCGGGAGGAGGGACGATGCGCATTACTGAACGAGCCCGGAACCTTGAACTCTTCAACAATGTCCTCCCTGCCCGCCTCCCTGGAAGCGCCTTTCGCTCCTGACACTGCGCCTGCCTCCGCTGCGCTGGCTCCGCCCACCGGGCGGTTCGCCAGGCTCCCGCACCTCGCAGGCCGCAGCTTTATCCCCCTGGGCCTGTTCGCCCGGCTGCCCTTGGCTATGCTTACTGTCGGCGCCCTGACGCTTGTTACCTCCGTGACCGGGTCCTACGCGCTCGGTGGCACTGCCGCTGGTGCCGTGGGCATCGGCTCGGCCCTCGGCGCCCCGGTTTTTGGTGCCCTCGCAGACCGCAGGGGGCAGCGGCCCGTACTTCTGGTGGCGGCGGTGCTCAACACTTTGGCTGTCCTGGCCCTGATCGGGACGGCTTGGGCTGCGCCCGAAGCCGGGTCCTTTCCCGTGGCCGTGATCGCCGCCGCATTCCTTGCTGGGGCCAGCTGCCCGCAGGTAGGGCCACTGGCCAGGGTGCGCTGGATGGCGCTCACCTCGCGGGGCAAGGGAGCGAAGGGCGGCAGGGATCTGGACACGGCCCTGTCGTACGAAGGCACGGCTGATGAGCTGACGTTCGTGCTGGGACCGGCTCTGGTGGGTATCCTGGCCAGCCTGGTGGCCCCATGGCTGCCGTTGGCCTTGGCCGCAGCCATGACCATCACGCTGGTGCCCGCCTTTGCCGTGCACTCCACCCACAAGGCGGTTCCCGTAAACCGGGGCTCCGCAGCCTCGCGCAAGGCAGCCAGGATTCCCGCCGTCGTCGCACTGCCTGTCCTGGCGATGGTGGCCATGGGTACCTTCTTCGGGTCCGCCCAGACCGCCTTGAGCTCCTTCTCCGCGAGTTTCGCCACCTCTGAAATTGCCGGGCTGCTGTATGCGGTCATGGGATTGAGTTCTGCCGCCGCAGCCCTGTCCGTGGCGTACTGGCCCCAGCGCTTCACCCCGGCGGCCCGGTGGCTGGTCAGCGCGGCACTGATGACGGTGCTCTCGTTGCTGCTTCTGGTGCCGGGATCGTTGGGCGGCATGATTGCGGTGCTTCTGGTCCTGGGGCTGCCCGTGGGCCCCGTGATGGTCACGGTCTTTGCGATCGGAGGCCTGGTGGCGCCGGTGGAAAGGCTGGGGACTGTGATGACGGCGCTGGCCAGCGGGATCGTGGCGGGCACCGCGTTGGGGGCCGCCGTTGGTGGCCAGCTCGCGCAGGCCCACGGCTACCACACGGCGTTCATTGTCCCTGTGGTTGCCGCAGGCGGCCTGCTGGTGCTTGGTGCCGCGGCGGCGGTCATTCTCCGCAACCGCCACTGATCAATGCCGGGCGCTGGCCACTGCCGCGGCCGCGTGTGCGGTGGTCAGCCCAGCTGGGCCTCAATGCGCCCGGCGCCCGCCACCAGCGCCGCGGCGATCTCGTCCGGATTCTGTGCAGCCCGGATGTAAACGACGGCCAGCGCGGCTGGCCGTCCGGCAGGGACCATGACCGGAACTGCCACGGAGGAGACTCCGGCGATGACTTCATCGTGGCTGGCGGCATAGCCCAGCTGCCGCGCGGTTCCCGCCTCGGGCCGGTAGGGGATTCCCGGGGCTGCCGCATGCCACTCAGCTTCTGAATAGGCGGACTGGATCGCAATGCCAGGGGCACCCGCGCTGATGGGATGCCGGGAGCCGGGGTGCTGGACGATGGCGGCCCCGGTATGCCGCGGGTCCACGGTGACCAGGGTGACGCAGTCATCGCGGTCCCAGACGGCCACAAAGGCACTCATGGTCAAGGAGTTCGCGAGTTGCGTAAGTTCCGGGAGGGCCGCCGTCTGCAGGTTGCGGGCAACCCCCCGCGCCAGGACAGCCAGCCCGGGCCCCGGCTGGACTCTGCCCGCGTCATCGCGCACCAGCAAGGAGTGGTCCTCCAGTGTCCGCAGGATCCGGTAGGCCACGGAACGGTGAACCCCCATGGCGTCGGCAAGTTCCGCAATGGTCAAAGGAGTCTCCGCGGCCGCCAGGATTTCCAGCGCACGGATTCCGCGCGACAGGGTCTGGGACGGCGAAGCCTGAGCTGCTCCGGCGGGGACTGCGGTGGGCGTCATGGGTCCCATCCTAGGCGGCTGCACGGGCGCTGCCCGGGTGCCGTGACGGTGCTTCCCTCACTGGACTGTGTGCGGATTTCGAAAAGCCCTGTGCTGATTCCGAAAAGGAAGTTCAACTATGGAACTGATCCGCATCAACTATCGAGCTGATCCGCGCGGAGAATCAAGAAAAATAGTGCGTTTCATCACATCTTCGCGTAACGTCATACTAACTGACCGTTCGATCAGTAAATCGGACGGCCTAAATCCACCGTCGGCAGCCGTTATCCGCAACCAGGCTGCCCCAAGCCACGGAGTTCCAATGACCGAAACTTCACGCGTCGATTCCGAGGCGGGCCCGAGCAGCAAGCACGAGGAACGCAAGGTCCTCGCAGCAACTCTGGTCGGCACCACCATCGAGTGGTACGACTTCTTCATCTTCGCGCAACTGACGGGTACCCTGCTGTCCCCGCTGTTCCTGGCTCCGCTGAACGACTCCAACCCGGGCCTGGCCCAGATCCTGTCCTTCGCGCTGATCGGCATCAGCTTCCTGTTCCGCCCGCTGGGTGCAGTGGTGGCCGGCCACCTTGGTGACAGGCTCGGACGCAAGGCCATGCTGGTCTTCACCCTCCTGATGATGGGCGCAGCCACCTCTCTGATCGGCATGCTGCCGACCTACGCGCAGATCGGCGTCTGGGCCCCCATCCTGCTGATCATCCTCCGCATTGCCCAGGGCTTCTCCGCCGGCGGTGAATGGGGCGGCGCTGCCCTGATGGCAGTGGAGCACGCTCCCAAGAGCCGGCGCGGCGTGTTCGGCGCGTACCCGCAGATCGGCGTCCCGGTCGGCATGATCCTGGCCACCGGCCTGCTCTTCATACTCAACTCGAACATGTCCAAGGAAGACTTTGCTTCGTGGGGCTGGCGGGTTCCGTTCCTGCTGTCCATCGTGCTGATTGTGGTGGGATACCTGATCCGGCGGGCCGTGGCCGAGAGCCCCGTCTTCCAGGAGATGGCGGCCCGAAAGGCCGAAAGCAGGGCGCCGCTCAGCGAGCTCATTCGTAGCCACAAGAGGCCAGTCCTCTACTCGACCATGATCTTCATCGCCAACAATGCCGCTGGCTACCTGTTGATCGCTTTCTTCATCTCCTACGCCACCAGGACGCTGAAGATGCCGGTCCCGGAAATCCTGCTCGCCACCACCCTCGCCTCCTTCGGCTGGCTGATCTTCACGCTCGCCGGCGGCTGGCTCTCAGACCGGATCGGCCGGGTCAAGACGTTCCTGATCGGGTATGCAATCATCTTCATTTGGATGATCCCGATGTTCGCCCTGATCGACACCAAAAACATCTGGCTTTACGGCGTGGCGCTCTTCGTCCTGACCATCGGCCTCGGCCTCTCCTACGGCCCCATGTCGGCCATGTACGCCGAGATGTTCCCGGCCAATGTCCGCTACTCGGGCATCTCCATCGGGTACGCCTTCGGCGCGATCCTCGGTGGCGCGTTCGCCGCAACCATTGCCGAGACTCTCCTGCAGAGCACCAAATGGACCGGATCCATCGGCATCTACATCATGATCCTGTGCGTGATTTCGGCTGCCGGGGTTCTGCTTGCCAAGGAGACGAAGGGCAACCCGCTGGGCGTCAGCAGCCACCACTAAAGTTGTACGCATCGCAGAACGGCGGGTTCGGGCCATCTGGCCTGGACCCGCCGTTTGGCTTTCCGGGCCCGGTGTTGCCGTCGGGCCTACTGGTTCAGCAGGCTGATGGCGTCCTCATCGGCCAATTGTTCGAAGTGCCGGTAGAAGCTGCCCACGGCGCGGAATTTGCCCGGCAGATGCAGGCACAGCACGGCGTCGCACACCCGCGACACGGCCGTGTAGGCTTCCACCGAACCCACCGGCGCTGCGGCGACGACGCGTGCCGCACCACCGGAACGGGCCGCCTCGGCGGCAGCGCGCATGGTGGCTCCGGTGGCCAGGCCGTCGTCGAGCAGTAGAACTGTTTGACCGGTGAGGTCGTTCCTGATCCCCGGGTAAGTCGCGGCCCGGCGGAGCAGCTCGGCCCGCTCGCGTTTCTCCACTTCGTCCAGCCACTCCTGGCGGACGCCGTGGTCCAGAATTCGCGTGATCAGGGGGCGGTTGAGCAGGCGCACTATCCGGCCGCCGGACCAGGCCAGCGCGCCGAACGCTGTTTCGTCGTGGCCGGGAATGCCGAGTTTCCGGACCAGAACGGCGCCGAGCGGCAGGTAGAGGGCCTTGGCAGCGGCGGCGGCCACAGGGATGCCGCCGCGGGCCAGCCCCAGGACGATGGTGTCGGGGCGTTCCCGGAACTGCGTGAGCACCGCCGCCAGCCGTTCACCGGCATCGGTGCGGTCTTCAAAACGCGTGCTCATTGTTCCCTCTCCGGCTGTCTCCGCCACGCTTCCAGCCTACCTTCTGCTGCCGCGCCGGGAACCGGGGATACTTCCTCCCACCGCCGCTCAGTTACGAGAGGGCGGCCGTAACAGCCTTGGTGATTTCCTGGATCACCACCGTCCGTTCAGGGATGTCGCTCAGGTCGGCACCTTTCGTGAAAACCACCAGCACGTAGCTGCCGGAGGACATCGAGAGGATGGCGGCGTCGGCGAGTTCGTCATCGAGCAGCCCGTATTTGTGGAAGACGGTGATGCCGTCCGGAACTGCGGCCGGAATGAGGTTTTCGTAGTTGGTGTCCTGCATGTAGGACAGGAGCTGCTCCGTATGCTCCTGGTCCAGGAGCCGGCCTTCGAACAGTTCCGCCAGGATATGGGCCATCTCGGCGGTCGAAAGCGTATTCACCTCGGAGTCATACGTGACGTCGATGGAGGCGGCATACTCCGAAAGTTCGGAAAGGCCCACGGCGGCCATCAGCAGGCTCCACGATTCGTTGTTGCTGTCCTGGACCATCGCCTGGATCTGGAACTCCGAGGTGAACGCGCCCAGCGGATCATCGAGGGACGCTGAACCCTCCTCCACGAGGTGGTAATAGGCCGCAGCGGTCAGGATCTTGGCCGTGCTCGCTGCCTCGAACGGTTCCTCCACACCGTACTGGTGCACGTCCCCGCCGTCGGTAGCCATCAGCGCAACACCCACCTGGTACTCGCTGTTGGCGCCGATGATGGCTGCGTCCAGGCCCGCATCAATCGGGGCGGAGCTTGCAAAGGTGTCGATGCCAATGAGCTATGAAATCCCTGTCAGGGATCAGCCGCGCACTGGTCAGACTCCCAGGAAAGCGATGGCGCCTTGTTTGAAAGCCCGGCTGGTGATGGCGTTGGTGTGGTTGCGGCCAGGCAACGTCAGTTGTTCAGCCATGGACCCTGCCCGGATTCCGAGTGCGGCAAGCTGCGGCATGGTGGCCGCACGTTCATCCTGGTCGCCGGCCACAAGGAGCATCGGCATATGGGGTACGGCTTCGGCAGGATCGAAGGGCTCGGCCTTGATGGCATCCACCAGGGACAGCAGCGCGAAGATGTTGTTGCTCGGCAGGAGCATGGCCATCTTGAGCAGGCCGGCCGTGGACTCGTCCGCGATGGGGGTTCCGTCGGCGAGGTAGTTCTGCGCTGCGATGAGGTCAAAGGCTGCCAGCGGATCGGCGATGTTCGGTCCGCCCAGGACCAGGCGGTGGACGATCTCGGGCTGGGTGGCGCCGAATTCCCAGGCGAGCCGGGCGCCCAAGGAATAGCCCACAACGTCCACCCCGCTGGTGGGGTCACCGTCGTGCAATGGCCGCACGCCGGCGTCGAACGCTATCTGCAGCAGATCTGCGCGGATCCGGCTGGGGGAGTAGGAGTCCATGTCCTCGGGGGCGCCGCTGCGGCCGTGTCCGGGCAGGTCCACGGTGATGACGCGGCGGCCAGCCTCCAGCAGGGCCGCCACCCAACCGGTGTCATGCCAGTTGAGTTTGCTGGAAGAGGAGAAGCCGTGCAGCAGCAGCACAGGGCGCAGCCCGGCGTCGTTCTGGGGGTCGTGCACCTCCACAAAAAGTTGGGGGTCAGTGCCCTCAACGGTGTGGGAATGCATCTCGCCGGTGTGCCTGCCGCTCATGGTGTCAGTCCTCATCAAGTACGGCGCTCAGGCGGACCCGGCGCGTCGGTGCCTCGTCCTTCGGGACCGTGTCCACGATACCGGCGGTGTTATCCGGCACCTCGAACACGATCAGAGGTTCGCCGACGTTGATCCTGTCGCCTGCCCCACCGAAGATACGGACCACTTTACCTGCCTGCGGACTGGGCAGTTCAACAGCGGATTTGCTCGTTTCCATCTCCACCATCGGCTGTTTCGCTCTACCTGATCGCCGGGCGAAATAGGAACCCGATGTCTTAGCTGGCCTGGCGATCGCGGGGGTCAGCCGGGCGCCGAGCCAGCAGGCTGCCGCGAGGCAGGCGACCAGAACGAACGTGCTCAGCAGCTGTCCGCGGCTGCTGTCAGCACTGAAGCCGACGGCGAAGATCAGGCCCAGGAGGACCAGCCCGAAGATAGTCAGGCCTGGGAAACCCTTCATCCGCAGCGGAAGTTCGGCACCTTCCCGGTCCGCCCGGCGCCGGAGGATCAGCTGCGAAACAAGGGCCGTGCCCCAGACCACCAGGCACGTGGATCCGACCAGCTGGAACAAGGCCGGCAGGATCCGGTCCGGGAACAGCAGCTCCAGAACCGTGGCGAAGAAACCGAACGCCACGGACACGCCCACCGCCACCATGGGCACGCTGGCGCCGCTGAGCCTGGCCAGGAAGCGGGGAGCCTCGCCGCGTTCGGCGAGCGAGTACACCATGCGGGACGCACCGTAGAGGTTGGCGTTCAGTGCAGAGAGAAGTGCGACGACGGCAACCAAGGTGATGGCCGTGCCGGCGCCCGGGATCCGGGCTGCGTCGAGCACGCCGGCAAATGGCGAGGCGAGTCCTTCGGAGGAGACCGGCAGGACGGCTGCGATGACAAAAACCGACCCGATGTAGAAGACCAGGATGCGCCACAACACCGTCCGGATCGCCTTGCCCACGCTGTGCTCCGGGTCCTCCGTTTCCGCCGCGGCCACGGCCACGATCTCGGTTCCGCCGAAGGCAAAGATCACCACGAACAGTGCCGTGGCGATTCCGCCAAGCCCGGCGGGGGCAAAATCAGTGGTGATGTTAGCGAGTCCGGGCGAAGCTACCTCGGGCAGGAGACCCAGCAGCAGGGCCGCCCCCACGGCCAGGAACGCCACAATGGCGGCTACCTTCAGGATGGCGAACCAGAATTCGAACTCGCCGAAGTTCTTGACGCCCGTCAGGTTGATGGCCGTAAACACAACCATAAAGATCAGTGCCAGGGCCGAGACGGGGATAACCGGCCAGACGGAAAACAGCAGGCCCGCTGCGCCCAGGGCTTCCGCGGCGATGACCACCACCAGCTGGAGCCACCAGAGCCAGCCCACCGTGGCCCCGGCGGTTTTTCCCAGCGCCCGCTCGGCGTAGACGGAGAACGCGCCGCTGGTGGGATTCGCGGCGGCCATCTCGCCCAGCGCCCACATCACCAGGATGATGAGCGTCCCGGCGACCAGGTACGAGATCAGCACGGCGGGCCCCGCGGCCTGGATGCCGGCCCCCGAACCCAGGAAAAGGCCGGCGCCGATGGCGCTGCCCAATCCCATCATGGTGAGCTGCCGGGGTTTCATGGAGTGGCCGAGGTGGGATTCCGGCCGCACTGCCGTGGACTTCGATGTCATGCCTGTGAACCTTCTTGGGGTTGGGGTGGTGCCCCCGCGGGGACCACTTGAATTTACCGCCTAAGTCGCTGGCCCGCGGGCAGGGGTTGTGGAACGATAGTGGCACTTTGAATCACTCGGACGACTATTGACTAGCAATTTGCTTACCCCATGGCGGTACATGGTGGAGATTGTATGAACGTGGATACCCTGGATGCCAAAATTGTCCGATTCTTTACTGACACTCCGCGGGGCTCGGTGCTGGAGGCCTCGAGGGTCCTGGGCGTCGCCCGCGCCACCGTCGAATCGCGGCTGGACAGGATGACGGGGGCCGGCATGATCAGCTCGTGGGTGCCCCGGCGTGACCCGGCAAAATTCGGCTTCCCGGTGGTGGCCATCTGCTCACTGACTATGAACCAGGACCTGGGCCGCGATGCGGTGGCCGAGGCGCTGGCCGCGATCCCGGAATTGATCGAGGGCCACAACGTTTCGGGCAGTTCGGACCTTATGGCGAGGATCGCCGCGCGGTCCAATCCGGACCTGCAGCGTGTTCTGGATGCGATGACCGCCACCAGGACCGTGCTCCGCGCGTCGTCCGTGATTGTCCTCGACACCCATTTCCAGGGCAGGACGCTGAACTTGCTCGAAGCCGCGGCCGCCAGGCAGTCGGAGTAAGGTCGCCGGGGACCCGCCCAAGGAGCCGTCGTCCAGTCGCGCGGGGCGGCGAAACATTTTGAATCAGAGGAAGGTGGCCGTAGAATCAGTTCTAGTCAAAATGACTATAACTAAGTGATGGCAGTGAAGCCCAGCAGCAGGGAGCGGGTGAGTGACCGTGTACAGCAGCTCAGCAAACGTCTCCGAACGGGCCAGCGCTGCACCCTCGCTCGCGATCTCCACCGTTATCTTCGCCCTGCGGCCCAGCGAGTCCTCGGGCCGGCCTACGCTCTGGCTTCCCCTGGTCCGCAGGATTCGTGAGCCGTACAAGGACCTTTGGGCCCTTCCCGGCGGACCGCTGACGCACGTTGACTCCCTGCAGGATGCCGCGTCCCGGAACCTCCGGGAAACCACCGGACTCACGCCGAGCTACCTGGAGCAGCTCTACGCGTTCGGCGGGCTGCACCGCTCACCCACCCAGCGCGTGGTGTCGATCGTGTACTGGGCGCTGGTCCAGCCCACCGAGGCCGCCCTGGCCGACGAATCGGAGAACGTGAAGTGGTTCAGGGCAGACAAGGTGGGGGACCTGGCCTTCGACCACAACGCCATTGTTGAGTACGCGCTCCGGCGCCTGCGGAACAAGCTGGCCTACGGCTCGGTGGCCTACCACTTCCTGGGGGAGTACTTCACGCTCGCCCAGGTCCGGGAGGTCTATGAAGCCGTCCTGGACACCCGGCTGGACCCTGCCAACTTCCGCCGCCAGCTCAAATCCACGCCGGAGATCGAAGAAACCGGCGAATACCTCCAGGGCGGCAAGCACCGCCCGCCGCGTCTTTACCGCTTCACCGGCCGTCCCGGCCTTGACCCCGATAACAGGAGCACACCATGAGCAGCGTCAACACAGCCATCCAGCTGATCACGCGCGAACAAGCCGAAAGCGCGGCCCGAAGCGCGGCGGCAGGCAAAACAGCAGCCACCTGCAGCCCGGCGCTCGCCAAGGGCCCGTGGGAATACGACCTTGCCGAAGCCCTCGCGGGTTCCCCTGCCTACGGACCCGGCGCCTCCAGCGCGGACGTTGCCCCGGCCGCGACGCCGCGCCAGGGCCAGCTGCCGGAGGAATACAAGCTCGCCAGCGATGCCGAGCTCGATGTCCGCATCCGCGCGGCCAAGAAAAAGCTCGGGGACCGGGCAGTGATCCTGGGCCACTTCTACCAGCGCGACGAAGTCATCCAGTACGCCGACTTTGTGGGCGACTCCTTCCAGCTGGCCAACGCAGCCCTCACCCGGCCCGACGCTGAAGCCATCATCTTCTGCGGCGTGCACTTCATGGCCGAGACCGCGGACATCCTCTCCACCCCGGAACAGGCCGTCATCCTGCCCAACCTCGCCGCCGGCTGCTCCATGGCGGACATGGCGGACACCGACTCCGTGGAGGAGTGCTGGGAACAGCTCGAAGAGATTTTCGGTACCGAGGCCGACGCCGAGGGGCGGGTTCCGGTCATTCCGGTCACCTACATGAATTCCTCCGCCGCCCTGAAGGCTTTCTGCGGCCGGAACGGCGGCATCGTCTGCACGTCCTCCAACGCCAAGGTGGTCCTGGAATGGGCCTTCGAACGCGGCCAGCGGGTCCTCTTCTTCCCTGACCAGCACCTGGGCCGCAACACCGCCAAAGCCATGGGTGTGCCGCTGGAGCAGATGCCTATGTGGAATCCGCGCAAGGAACTGGGCGGCAACGACGAACAGGCCCTGCTCGATTCCCGCGTGATCCTCTGGCACGGCTTCTGCTCTGTCCACAAGCGCTTCAACGTGGGGCAGATCGAAAAGGCCCGTGCCGAGTTCCCCGGCGTCAACGTGATTGTGCACCCCGAGTGCCCCATGGAGGTGGTGGACGCCGCCGATTCAGCCGGCTCCACCGACTTCATCAAGAAGGCCATCGCAGCGGCCACCGAACCGACCACTTTCGCGATCGGCACGGAGGTCAACATGGTGAACCGGCTCGCCGCGGAATACCCGCAGCACACCATCTTCTCCCTGGACCCGGTGATCTGCCCCTGCTCCACGATGTACCGGATCCACCCCGGCTACCTCGCCTGGGTCCTGGAGGAGTTCGTCGAAGGCCGCATCGTCAACCGCATCAGCGTGGACGATTCCGTCCAGGACAACGCCAAGACCGCGCTCGAGCGTATGCTCGCCTCGCGTCCGCTGTAGCCCGTCCGCTGCAGTCCAACTCCTATAACACCGGAAATCGAAACGAGCCCCTCATGAGCGCAGAAAGCCCAGCCGGTGGTCCGGCACCCCGGCGGCTGATCGTCGTCGGGAGCGGCATTGCGGGACTGTACTCCGCGTTGCTTGCCGCCGATGCCGGCGCCGAAGTGGTGCTGCTGACCAAGGGCGCGCTCGCGGACAGCAACACGTACTACGCCCAGGGTGGCATCTCCGCTGTCCTCGACGATCCCGCCCCCGGGGACACTGTGGCCGCGCACATCGCAGACACACTGAAGGCCGGGGCCGGGCACTGCGACGAGGAGGCTGTCCGCGTCCTCTGCGCGGAGGCCCGCCTGGATATCGCCGGCCTGGAACGCTTCGGCGTGCGTTTCGACATGGACGACGACGGCGACCCCTTGCTCGGGCTCGAAGCCGCCCATTCCGCGCCGCGGATACTGCACGCCGGCGGCGACGCAACCGGTGCCGGCGTAGCCAGGGCACTCATCAGGGCCGTCCTGGATGCGCAGGCCGCTGGCCGGATCCAGGTCATTGGGCACGCCCAGGTCACGTCCTTGTCGCAGAGCGAAGGCCGCGTGGCGGGCGTGAATTTCCTCCACGACGGGCGGGAACTCGGCGTCCACGGCGATGCCGTGCTCCTGGCCACCGGGGGAGCCGGCCAGCTGTTCGCCCAGACCACCAACCCTGCCGTGGCAACTGCCGACGGGCTGGCGCTCGCCTGGCGCGCAGGAGCCGCCGTGGCGGACCTGGAGTTCTTCCAGTTCCACCCCACCTGCATGGTGCTGCCGGCCGATGCCCTTGAGGCAGCCGGCAACGGCACCGAACCGCTCCTGATTTCGGAAGCCGTCCGCGGCGAAGGCGCCATACTGTTGGACGCTAACGGCGAACGTTTTATGCCCGCCTATCACGTCGACGCGGAGCTCGCCCCGCGCGACGTCGTCGCCCGCAGCATCGCCCTGCACCTCGCGACCCTTGGGGATCCCAACGGGCACGTCTTCCTTGACGCCATGGTGGTCGAAGCCCGGCGGGGCGAGGGCTACCTGGCCAAGCGGTTCCCCACCATCACCCAACGCACCCGCGAAGCCGGCGTCGACTGGACCCGCGAACTCGTCCCCGTGGCACCAGCCGCGCACTACTGGATGGGCGGGGTCCTTACCGACCTCTACGGCCGGACCTCGGTGCCGGGGTTGCTGGCCGCCGGTGAGGTTGCTTGCACCGGCGTTCAAGGGGCTAACCGGCTTGCCAGCAACTCTTTGCTTGAGGGACTTGTCTTTGGGCGGCGGGCGGTCGAGGGGCTCCTGGCCGGCAGCTCCGCAAGTCCCTCGGCGCCGGGTGGGGTGTCGCCCGACGCTGTTCCTCCGCTCGCTGTCTCGGCCGCTAGCGGCCTCCCCTTGACGCTCGCTTCCGGAACACCCTCGGGCGACGACGGAACGGTCGCCTTGGGAGCTGAAACAGTCGCGATGCCAGCACCGATCGCCTGGGAGTTTGAGTTTGATCCCGCACCTGGTCCTCGTGGGACGTCTTTTGTTGAGGCGGAGCCGTTTTCTCGGGTGGCTCTTCGGCGGCTTATGACTGCTAACGCTGGGGTGCTTCGTAATGGCGGGTTGCTTCGGGAAGCGGGGGCTGTGCTTGGGGCTTGGGCGGCCGATGTTTTTCCCATCAACGTTCCTGATTCCTCCGATCCTCGGGAGCATGAGGATGCCAATCTCCTTTTGGCTGCGCAGCTGTTGGTGCATGCCGCGCTGGAGCGGCGGGAATCCTTGGGGGCGCATTACCGCAGCGACAGCGTGGCCGCGGATGCCGCCGTCGAACATTTTGACAAGCGTTACACCATGAGCCGGAAAGCGAGCCTCGTTAATGACTAGCCTGACCCTCCCCGCAGCACCCGTCCGGGACATCCTGGAGCGGGCCTTCGCCGAGGACGCGCCCAGCGGCGACATCACCTCCCAGCTGCTGATCCCGGCGGAGGCCCGGGCCACCGCCGTGCTCAACGCCCGCGGCCCCGGTGTGTTCAGCGGCGGAACCGTCTTCCGCGACGCCATGAAGCTCATTGATCCGGAGACGGACGTGAAGTTGTTGCTTGCAGACGGTGAAGCGTTCGACGCCGGCACCCATCTCGCGCGGGTGAGGGGCAGCGCCCGCTCCGTGCTGCTGGCCGAACGGGTCGCGCTGAACCTGGTCCAGCGCATGAGCGCCATCGCCACCAAGACCGCGGAATTCGTGGAGCTTGTCGAAGGTACCAAAGCGCGCATCACCGATACCCGCAAGACCACCCCCGGCCTGCGGGTGCTGGAGCGCTACGCAGTGCGCTGCGGCGGGGGAGCCAACCACCGCTACAGCCTGTCCGACGCCGTGCTGGCCAAGGACAACCACCTGGCCGTCATGACCGGCGGCGACCCCGCCAAGCTCACCGCCCTGCTTGTCGCGGCCAAGGCCCAGCTGGGGCACACCACGCACTTCGAGGTGGAGGTGGACAGCGCCGAGCAGATCGAGCCTGTCCTCGCCGCCGGCGTTGACACCATCATGCTGGACAACTTCACCATCGATGAGCTCCGGGCCGGCGTGCGGCAGGTGGCCGGGCGGGCCATTGTGGAAGCCAGTGGCAACGTCAACCTCGGTACCGTGGCGGACATCGCGGCCGCGGGCGTGGACGTCATCTCCATCGGTGGCCTCACGCACAGCGTGGCTGCCCTGGACCTGGGCCTGGACGTCGAACTGAGGGCCGGCTGATTCGGCCATGATCTTCCTCGACGCCGCCGCCACCACGCCCGTCCGCCGCGAAGTCCTCGAGGCCATGTGG
Organism: Arthrobacter sp. Soil762; assembly: GCF_001428335.1. GTDB lineage: Bacteria > Actinomycetota > Actinomycetes > Actinomycetales > Micrococcaceae > Arthrobacter. The sequence continues at coordinate 99,877 of NZ_LMSG01000023.1, read as the reverse complement.
CCCTACCTGAGCGGCGAGTTCGGCAACCCCTCCAGCCATCACACGCTGGGCGAGGCCGCTGCGTTGGCGCTCGCAGGGGCCCGCGCGGCCGTGGCCAAGGTGCTCGGCTGCCGTCCGGGCGAGGTTACCTTCACCTCCGGCGGAACGGAGGCGGACAACCTTGCGGTCAAGGGCATTGCCCTGGCCCGGCAGGCTGCAGATCCGGCGCTCAACCGCGTGGTGATCAGCGCCGTCGAACATCCCGCCGTGGAGGAGTCCGCGCGGTACCTGGAGCGGTTCCACGGGTTCACCGTGAATGTGGTTCCGGTGGACAGCGCCGGCCGGGTGACGCCTGAGGCGCTCGCGGCCGTGCTCCGGCCGGAGACCGCTCTCGTCAGCATCATGTACGCGAACAACGAGGTGGGCACCATCCAGCCGGTTGCGGAACTGGCTGCAGTGGCCACCGCGATGGGCATCCCGTTCCATACCGACGCCGTCCAGGCCGGCGGCTGGCTGCCCCTGGATGTCAAGGCGCTGGGCGTAGATGCCCTGAGCCTTTCCGGCCACAAGCTCGGCGCGCCCAAAGGCTGCGGCGTGCTGTACGTCCGCGGCCGGACCCGTATGGAGCCCCTGGTGCACGGCGGTGGCCAAGAACGCGGCCGGCGGTCGGGAACCGAAAACGTGGCAGGTGCGGTGGCTCTGGCTACCGCCCTGACGCTCGCCCACGCCGAACGGCCGGACCTGGCGCCTCGAGTGGCAGGGCTCCGCGAACGCTTCATCGCCACCATCCTGGACACGGTCCCCGGGGCCCTGCTCACCGGGCACCGGACGGAACGGCTGCCGTCAGTTGCCTCGTTCTGTTTTCCCGGCACCAGCGGCGAATCCGTGCTGTTGGAGCTGGAGCGGCAGGGTGTGGTGTGCTCGAGTGGTTCGGCATGCGCCGCTGGCTCGGATGCGCCGTCGCCGGTGCTGACCGCGCTGGGCTACGACGCCGAGGTCGCGCAGACAGCTGTGCGGTTCAGCTTCACCTCAACGGTGACATCCGAGGAACTGGAGCAGGCGGCGGCAGCCGTGGGCACCGCCGTCGGGAGTGTCCGGACCCTCGGCCGCAGCTAGCGATCCCCAACCTGGAGGAGAGGAGGGCGGGGCAGCAGGAGCGGTTCAGATGTGGCGGGCACGGCGGAAGATCCAGTGCCGCAGCATCGTGAACCGCACGGCGGTGGCCACGAAGCCCGACAGAGTGGTGGTCCACAGCTCATCGGACACGGTGGCGTCCGGGTGCAGCCAGTGCAGCACGCCCAGGCTGCCGCCGGTAATGACCAGCGCCACGGCGATGACGATCATGCCGTTGAGGTGGTCGCGGGCCATCCGGCGCTGCCCGGAGATCTTGAACGTCAGCCTGCGGTTCAGTGCCGTGTTCATCAAAGACGTCAGCACCAGGGCCGCCGCGTTGGCCAGCTGCGGTCCCAGCCAGGGGCGCAGCAACGCATAGAGCCCCAGGGACGTGGCGGTGCAGATGATGCCGACGCCGGTGAAGCGGAGGAGCTGGCGCACCAGCGGAAACCTGAAGATTCCACGGTAATGCTTGGTGGCCGGCGCGCCGCGCGTAGGCTGCTGCGTCAGCTGGGCGGCGGGCGCAGCAGGGGTCTCCATGGGTCAAGCCTGACATATCAGGCCGGTGATTCCTCCCAGGACGCAGCCTTCACCGGGTTGCTGAGCTCGCCAATGCCCTCCACACGGCACACCACGGTGTCTCCGGGGTGGATGCGTGCACACTCCGCCGGGAAGCCGGTCAGGACGAGATCGCCGGCGTGCAGGGTCATGAAGGAGCTGAGGTACACGAGGATTTCGTCCACTTTCCAGCCGAGATCGGTGCTGCTGGCGGCCTTCAGTTGGGTGCCGTTGTGGACGATGCTGATGGACAGGTCCGAGTCGTCGAGATCCGTCACGATCCAGGGGCCCACGGGAGTGAAGGTGTCCTGGCTCTTGGCGCTGATCCACAGTTCGTCCGACGTCTGCAGATCGCGGGCCGAGACATCGTTGCCGATGGTGAATCCAAGGATGGCGCTCCGGGCGGTTTCCAGCGTCAGGCCACGGACGGTGCGCCCGACGACGACGGTCAGTTCGGCTTCCGGGTCAACGTAACCCACCGTGGAGCTCAGCTCGATGGCCTCGCCCGGGCCGATCACGCTGGAGGCCGCCTTGTGGAAGGCCTGCGGGGGGAGGTGTCGGCCGGCATGGCCGGTGTTGTGCGCCATGCCGAAGACGTTGGCGGGGACGGATGGCGCCAGGAAGGTGAACGAGTCCTGGTCCACTGCAGTGCCGGTCACCCAGCCGGGCCGGGCCGGGTGGTTGGCGTTCGCGCGGGACGCCTCGAAGGGAGAATCAACAACTGTCCAGGACCGGCCGGCGCGGGAGCCGAAGTCGCGGGCGTCATTGGCCACGAAGAAGTGCTCGTCGGCAACAGCCGGGGACAAGGGTCGGACACGGGCAAGGCGGCGGGGAGCGCTGGCAGTCATGATGACATCCTACGTCCTCCGGCGGCCGGTGGCCGGCTCCGGCAGGCTCAGTACAGCTCGCCCACCGGGATCTCCACGGCCAGGCGGTTGGACGGGCCGGGCAGTGGGCAGGCCCAGGCCTCGTTGTAGGCGCACGACGGGTTGTAGGCAAAGTTGAAGTCCAGGACAAACTCCGCGCCCGCCCCCGAGCCATGGACCCCGTGGAACGCGCCCTTGATGGTGTCCAGGAGGTACCGGCCGGCGCCGTAGGTTCCACCGGGCTGGCCGGCCGTGGCGTCCCGGAACGGAACGAAGATCCCGCCGCCGTAGCCGTGCAGCTTCCACACGCCGAGCTGGCCCAGTTCGGGAAGATCGAACGTGCCCAGCCGGACAAACCGGACCACGCCGTCGGTGGCGGTTTCCACGGTCATTTCCCGGCCGGCTCCCTCAAGGGTCAGCGGCACATAGAAGCGGTAGATGGGATCGTAGTCGGCCGTCTTGAGGCCAGAGAACTGCGACTTGTCCTTCGCGCTGAGGGCTGAGGCCGGGTGCGTAGCGAACATACGGTCCCGTTCATGCCGCCACAGGGAATGGGCCTCCGCCGGATCTTCAGCGGCAACCTTCCGCACCGTGTCATACAGGGCAAACGTCCGCAGCCGCCAGTCCGCAATGTCGATGGCAGAGATGTCCGCCAGGCTCTCAAGGTCCGCGCCGTACTGCTCATCCGCCATAGGCACCAGCCTAGTCCCTTGCGTGCGGGGAATCTCCGACGGCGACACGAGGCTCCCGCCCATGGCCGCCGGCGTCCGCCGATAGGCTGGCTGCATGACACACAAGGCGGCAATGTGGGGAGCCCGGACGGCAGCGCTACTGATGGCCGGGGCCCTGGCGGCCGGGTGCAGCGCGCCTGGTAACAGCGATTCCACGTGGACGGCGCAGCCGGACACCTCGGCCAGCCCCGGCGCCAGCACGAGCCATACCGCCGGCGCTACCGGGTCCCCGTCGTCGGATCCTTCGGCCACAGCGGGCGCCTCGACGTCCGCATCACCCGGGCCTGCCGCAACAGCGGCTGCCTGGAAGACCTTTACCGATCCGGCGAAGACCGTCAGCTTCGACCTGCCGGAGGAATGGATCGCCCAGTCCGGTACACCCGAGGACGGGACCTTGCCGGGTGCCCTGAAGATTGAGGTGAAAAAGCAGGACGGCACGGTGGTGGCCACCCTGCGGACAGGACTGCCGCCGTCGTCATCCGAGTGCCCCGAGGCTGCCCGGAAACCCTACGTTGTGATCAGCAGCGTGCCGCTGGACCTTCCCGGCCTGACGGGGGAAGGCACCATCGCGCCGCACGCCGTGTTCCGCGTCATCCAGGGCTACCGATACTTCGGCTCCTACGGCATCACCAACATTGTGGGCGGGGCGGACGGCCAAGCCTGCGAACTGCGGAATGCGGTCCGCGGGCCGGCAGGGAAAGGTGACTACTCGTTCGGTGACCTCGGAGTCCTGAAGGCCTTCGCCCCGGATGAGAAGGTGGCCCCGGCCAAGGCGTTTGACACCCTGGGCCAGGCCGCAAAGTACGTGGACGAGAGCTCGGAATTCGCGAACGTCCAGCGGATGCTAATGTCTCTGGAGATCAAAAACTAGTCCCGCCCCCGGCACCCACAACCCAGGGCCAATGCGGGAAGTTCTGCCACTACCTCAGACCCCGGAGATACATGGAACGCACCGTTTCAGCACGTATGGTTTTCAGGACCATCGCCGACACGAAGGCAGCCCTGGCCATCGCAGCAGCCAGGAATCCCGGCTACACCTCGTTTGATGAATTCCTGACTGTCACGGCCGACGGTCAGCCGGTTCCGTTGCAGGAACTCGCGGACCATCACGGCGGCCGCCTGCACTATATGGAGTTCGCTGAACCCGCCGAGGTCACCGTTGAGTACACAGCGACTGTGGCCGGGCAGGCCGTTCCGGAAGAAGCCACCCTGTCTGAGCTCATCCGCTACGTGCGGCCAAGCCGCTACGCGGAGTCGGACCGGCTCCTGCCCACGGCATATGCCGAATTCGGCGGCCTGCACGGTGCCGAACTGCTCCAGGCAGTGCGGAGCTGGGTCTTCGGGGAATTGCGGTACATCAGCGGTTCCTCCAGGGGAACTGACGGCGCCGTGGAAACCCTCCTGCACCGCAGGGGGGTGTGCCGGGACTTCGCGCACCTGGCCATCGCCTTGCTGCGTTCCAAGGACGTCCCGGCCCGGCTCACCGCCGTGTACGCACCGGGGCTGAGCCCCATGGATTTCCACGCGGTAGCCGAGGCCCATATCAACGGCGCCTGGCACGTCATCGACCCCACGGGGCTGGCCCCGCGGGAGTCGATGCTGCGGATCACCGCCGGCCGGGACTCATCGGACACCGCGTTCCTGTCCACCGTTGGCGGGCGCCTGACGCTGAACGAGCTGCGCGTCAGCGCTGTGGTCAACGGCCAGTTGCCGTCGGAAGATCCGGCCAAGCTGGTCATGCTGGGCTAGTTCCCGGGCAGTTACTTCCCGGCCGGTCACTTCAGGTAGTTACTTTGCCGGCCGCGCCCCCACGGAATGCCGGAGTTTCTCGGTCAGCCGCTGGAGTTCCCTCTGCTCGGCAGCCGTCAGGGCCGGCCCCACCAGGCTGGAGATGTCCCGCACATGCTCCCGGCCGATCTCCTTCTGGAGGGCGGACCCTTCCTCGGTGAGCTTCAGCAGCACGCCGCGGCCGTCGTCGGGGGCCGCCATCCGGACCACAAGCCCGCGCTTTTCCAGCCTCTCAACCAGCCTGCTGAGGCTCGACTGGCTGAGCAGGACATGGTCATTGAGTTCATTGAGCCGGAGCCAGCCGGACGGACACCGGGACAGCGTGAACAGCACGTCGTATTCGTTCAGTGCCACTTTCCGGAAAGCGGGACCGGCCTGCAGTCTGCGCATGACGGCAACCTGCGCCCGGAACAGGGATTCCCAGGTTTCCGCTGCCAAACGGATGGGTGATTCGTTTCCGTCGGCAGCCATCATGCCTCCGAAGGGGCAGTTTCAGGTGCCTGGGTTGCCATCAGGGCGGCCACGCGGCCGGCATGGGTGGGCGGATCCGGCACGTGGGCGGGCTTGAGGGCAGCGTATTCCTTGCGGAGGACCGGGAGGACTTCCTCGCCGAACAGGTCAAGCTGCTCCAGCACTGTCTTCAGGGGCAGGCCTGCGTGGTCGATCAGGAACAGTTGGCGCTGGTAGTCGCCGAAGTACTCACGGAACGTCAGGGTCTTTTCGATGACTTCCTGCGGGCTGCCCACGGTGAGCGGTGTCTGGGAGGTGAAGTCCTCCAGCGACGGGCCGTGGCCGTAGACGGGCGCGTTGTCGAAATAGGGCCGGAATTCCTTCACGGCGTCCTGGGAGTTCTTCCGCATAAAGAACTGGCCGCCGAGGCCCACGATGGCCTGGTCCGCCTTGCCGTGGCCATAGTGCTCGTAGCGCTCACGGTAGAGGCTGATCAGCTGCTGGTAGTGCTCCTTGGGCCAGAAGATGTTATTCGCGAAGAAGCCGTCGCCGTAGTAGGCGGCCACTTCGGCGATCTGCGGCGTGCGGATGGAGCCGTGCCACACAAAGGGGGCCACGCCGTCGAGCGGTCGCGGGGTGGAGGTGAAATTCTGCAGTGGCGTACGGAACTTGCCGGACCAGTTCACCGTGTCCTCGTCCCACAGCCGGCGCAGCAGGCTGTAGTTCTCGATGGCCAGTTCCACGCCGTCCTGGATGTTCTTGCCGAACCAGGGGTAGACCGGAGCCGTGTTGCCGCGGCCCAGGACCAGATCCACGCGGCCGTCGGCGAGGTGCTGCAGCATGGCGAAGTCTTCGGCGATCTTGACCGGATCGTTGGTGGTGATCAGCGTGGTGGCAGTGGAGAGGGTGATCCGCTCGGTCTGCGCGGCGATGTACGCGAGGGTGGTGGTGGGGGAGGAGGAGAAGAACGGGCGGTTGTGGTGCTCGCCGAGGGCGAATACATCCATGCCGATTTCCTCGACTTTTTTGGCGATTGCAACGGCCGCTTTGATGCGTTCGTTCTCCGTGGGCGTCTGGCCGGTGGTGGGGTCAGTGGTGATGTCACTGACACTGAATACGCCGATCTGCATGGTGTGCCTTCCGTTTCCTGGGCTTCTCTGGGCTTGCTTCCACTATACCCGATTTTCATGCGTTTGCATGTATCGACGGATATAACGCCTCCCCGGCGAGAATATTCCAGGTGTTACTGGGGGTCGCCCGGAGCGGCGCGGCGGCCACTGATGCGAGGCACCATACCGGCGGTCCAGTCACGGAACTCGGCATCGACGTCGTCCGCTGCCGCAAACTCCGGGCGCTGCTGCATGGCACGGAGCAATGCTTTTGTTTCCCGCCGTCCCTCCACCAGCCGGTACAGCACAGGAACCAGCACCAGGGTCAGTGCTGTGGACGAGACCAGGCCGCCGATCACCACCACGGCCAGCGGCTGGGAAATGAAGCCGCCGCCCCCGGTCAGGCCAAGCGCCATGGGTGTCAGGGCGAAAACGGTGGCCAGCGCCGTCATGAGGATGGGGCGGAGCCGCTGCCTGGCGCCATGGGTGATTGCGTCCGCCACGCTCATCCCGCCGCGGCCGTCCCGTGGCTGCCTGTACTGGTTGATGAGGTCGATAAGCACAATGGCGTTGGTGACCACAATGCCCACCAGCATCAGCATTCCAATCAGCGACGGCAGGCCCAGCGGAACGCCCGTGGCCAGCAGCAGGGCAACGGCGCCGGTGGCGGCAAAGGGAACGGACACCAGCAGGATCAGGGGCTGGATCAGCGACTTGAAGGTGGCCACCATAATGACATAGACAATGGCGATCGCGGCTAGGAGCGCCAGGCCCAGCTGCCGGAAGGACTCGGCCTGCTGGGTGGTGGCGCCGCCGAGTTCGGCGGTGACCCCTGCGGGGAGGCTGACCTCCGTGAGGCGCTTCTGCACCTCCGCGTTCACCGCACCGAGGTTGGAGCCCGACGGCGTGACTGACACTTTGGCGGTCCGCTGGCCGTTGCTGGCGGTAATGGAGACCGGCACGTCCACCTGTTCCACGGACGCGATGCTGCCCAGGGTGACGGGGGCGCCGTATGCAGGGAGTGCGATGTTGCGCACCGCGTCGATGCTGGTGAACCGGGTGCCCTTGCCGATCTGGACCGGAAAATCGTCGGTGTCCATCCGGACCGTACCGGCGGGGATGGGGCTGATGGTGGCAGCCAGGACGCCGGCTACCTGTTCCTCGTTCAGTCCGGCTGCCGCGGTCTTGGCCCGGTCAACCTTGACCTGGACCACCGGCTGGCTGGCCGCGAGGTTGGTTGTCACCTCGCTGGTCTCCGGCACGCCTGTCATGGCCTGCACCATGGCGTCACTGGCCGTCCGGAGGTCCTCGGATGTTGCCGCCTTGACGGTGATGTCCACCGTGGAGGATGTCCCGAAGCCACCCTGCTGCGTGCCGACGGTAATCTTCCCGGAACCGGCCACCTTGCCCACTTCGGTCCGGACGGTTTCCTGGAGCTTTGCCTGATTGGCCTTTTCATCCGTCACCACCGTGAACGTGGAGTTGGCGGCGCCGGAGGACGTCAGGGCAGCAAAGCCCGCCTGCGCGTTTCCGGAGGTGAGCTGGACATTCTTGACACCCTCGATGCCGCGGAGGACGTCCTCGACCTTGACGGCGGCTGCGCTGGTGTCGGCCAGGCTTGTGCCAGCGGGCATCAGTTGGCGGACAGTCAGGCTGTTCTGGCCGGAATCGCCGAGGAGGTTGGTGGACAGCAGCGGCGTCATGGCGGCCGTGGCGCCGAGCACCAGAACGGCGGCGACCAGCGTCAGCACCGGATGCTTCTGGGTCTTGCTGAGGACGGGCAGGTAGGCACGCTGCAGCCGGCTGTTCTGTTCGGCTTCCTGTGCCTGGGCACGGGCGCCGGCAGAAGCACGGGCGGCAGCTTCGCGGGCAGCGGGCGAACCGGCGGCGGAACTGGCGGGGCTCTTGAGGAACCAGTAGGCCAGGACCGGAACGATGGTCAGCGATACCAGCAGGGATGCCAGCAGCGCCATGGTGACTGTCAGGGCGAAGGGCCGGAAGAGTTCGCCGGCGAGCTCGCCCACGAAGGCAATGGGCAGGAAGACCGCCACGGTGGTCAACGTGGAGGCGGTGATGGCTCCGGCCACCTCCCGGATCGCGGTGAGGATCGCGGGGACTTTCTCCTCCCCATAGCTGAGGTGGCGTTTGATGTTTTCGATCACCACAATCGAGTCGTCCACCACCCGGCCGATCGCAATAGTGAGGGCGCCCAAGGTCAGGATGTTCAGTGAGTATCCGGTTGCGGACAGACCAATGAACGTGATCAGCAGCGAGAGCGGAATGGATACCGCAGTAACAAGGGTGGAGCGGGCCGACATCAGGAAAACAAGGATGACGGCTACGGCGAAGCCCAGCCCGAGCAGGCCCTCGGTGGTGAGGTCCTTGATGGACTTCTCGATGAACGGGGCCTGGTCAAACACTGCAGTGAACTTTGCGTTGGACCCCAGCTCGGCTTCAAGGGCCGCCAACGAGTCGTTCACGGCGTGGGAGATTCCCACGGTGTCGCCCTCGGGCTTCTTGGTCACGGACACCGCCAGCGTTTCCTGGCCGTTGGTCCGGGTGATGGAGGTCCGTTCGTCGTCCTGCAGGCTGACGTCGGCCACAGTGCCGATGGTCGCGGCATCCTTGGCTCCACCCAGGGGGAGTGCCGTGATGGCGTACAGGGAATCCACCGGGCTGCCGATCTGGAGGGAGAGCGTCTTCCCCTGCTCCTGGATGGTCCCGGCCGGGATCAGCGCGCCGTTGTTGGAGAGGGCGTTCCGGATGGACTCGATCGTAGCGCCCTTGGCGGCCATCGCCTCGGGCCGGGGGATGATCTCGATGTGCTGGGTGGCGCCGCCGGTCACGTCGGCTCCCCGGACGCCGTCGATCTTCTGGAGCCGGGGAACGGAGAGGCGCTGGAGGTCCGCGTTCAGTTCGCTCAGCGGCTTGTCCGAGGACACTGCCAGGAACACGATGGGGAAGTCGCTGATGCTGCCCGCGATGGCCTGCGGCTGCACGTCCTCCGGCAGGGAGCGCTTGGCGTTGGAGATGGCGCGGTCGATCTGGTTCCGGGCGCGGTCGAGGTTTGTCCCGTAGGTAAACACCATGGAGATCTGCGAGACCCCGTTGCGCGACGTCGAGGAGGTGGATTCCAGGCCTTCGACGCCGTTCAGGGCGGTTTCGAGCGGTGCGCTGACCTGCTTGTCCACCACTTCGGGTGACGCGCCGGGCATGGCGGAGAGGACCGTGATCTGCGGGAACTCAATGGAGGGGATGAGTTCCTGTTTCAGCGATGACATGGTGATCACGCCGAACACCGTCGCGAAGACGGTGATCAGCGCGATCAGCGCCCGGTTTGCCAATGAAAGTTGTGCCAGCCGGAACATCGCGGGTCTCTCCTGTGGGGTTGACGGACTCCTGAGGACCCGACCCGTCCCGCCGGGCCTGAGGCCGGGCGTCAGTGGTTGGCGGAAACGCTCTCCAGCTGCAATGACTTGGCCGTTGCCGTCTCAAGCTCTGCGGCCAGATCCGGATTCTCATCCAGCTTCACGCCGTAGCCCGGCATCATGTCCTTGAGCTTGCCCTGCCAACCCTTGAAGTTTTTGGGGAAGGACCTCTGCAGCAGCTCAATCATGATGGGCACCGCTGTGGACGCGCCAGGCGACGCACCCAGCAGCGCACCGATGGTGCCGTCACGCCCGGCGATGACTTCCGTGCCGAACTGCAGCACGCCGCCCCGCTTCGGGTCCTTCTTGATGATCTGTACACGCTGGCCGGCGGTGATCAGCTCCCAGTCGCCGTCCTTGGCTTCGGGGTAGTACTCGCGCAGGGCTTCCACCTTGTCTCCGTGGCGCTTGGCAACCTCTTTGAGGAGGTAGGCCGTGAGGTCCATGTTGTCCTTGGCCACGGCCAGCATCGGGATGATGTTGCTGGGACGGATGGACAGCGGCAGGTCCAGGTATGAGCCGTTTTTCAGGAAGTTCGTGGAGAAGCCGGCGTAGGGGCCGAACAGGAGCGAACGCTTCCCGTCCACGTAGCGGGTGTCCAGGTGCGGGACTGACATGGGCGGGGCACCCACCGATGCCTGGCCATAGACCTTGGCGCTGTGCTGGGCGGCGAGTTTTTCGTCGGTGCAGCGGAAGAACTGGCCGGACACGGGGAAGCCGCCGAAGCCCTTGCTCTCCGGGATGCCGGAGGCCTGGAGGAGGTGCAGTGCGCCGCCGCCCGCGCCCACAAACACAAACTTGGCGTGGATCTTGCCGTGTTCCCCGGAAGCCGGGTGCCTGATGGAAAGGTCCCAGCCGCCGTCGGCCGCCTTGGAGATGCCACTGACGTCATGGCCGTAGTTGATTTCGACGCCGTTGTGCCCGAGGTAGGTGGTGAGCTCACGGGTCAGTGCCCCGAAGTCGACGTCGGTTCCCTCGGTTGACCGGGTGGCGGCGATGCGCTGCTTTGGGTCGCGGCCCTTGACGATCAGGGGTGCCCACTTGGCGATCTGAGCGTGGTCCTCGGAGTACTCCATGCTGCGGAACAGCGTGTGGGGCTTGAGCGCCTCGTAGCGGGTCTTGAGGAACTTGGCGTTGTTCTCGCCGATCACAAAACTCATGTGCGGGACGGTGTTGATGAAGCCCTTCGGCGAGCCGATCAGGGATTCTTCCACAAGATGGGACCAGAACTGGCGGGACAGCTGGAACTGTTCGTTGATGAGCAGGGCCTTGGCCGGGTCCACTGAGCCGTCTTTGGCTGCGGGGGAATAGTTGAGCTCGCAGAGGGCGGCATGGCCCGTTCCGGCGTTGTTCCAGGGGTCGGAGCTTTCCAGCCCGGGCTGATCCAGGCGTTCGAACAGGGAGATGGTCCAGTTCGGTTCAAGCTGCTTGATGAACGCCCCGAGCGTGGCGCTCATGATGCCGCCGCCAATCAGTACGACGTCGGCATGTTGGGTCTTGGATATGAAGGTCACAATCAGTCTCCGATAGCAGCGGCTCTGGCTGTCAAAGAATATCCCCGGGCAGCCCGCATACTGAAATTGGGCCGGGCCGTCAAGGCTTTAGCTGTACCTTTGTGAAAACTTCACTCAGTACCGGAGACGCCGGGTAGCTGCTGACGCGGTCCGAGAGTGCGAGGGCCGAGATGGGGAAGGCGATGGGAACCGCCGGGACAGTGGCCGCGATCTGGGCGTTGATGGTGTGGTACTGCTCGTCGCGTTCCTTGCCGGCAGGGAGGCCGCGGGCGCGGTTGATCTTGGAAAAGACCTGCGGGTCCTGGTAGCCGAATTCGCCGTTCTTTTCGCCGAACAGCGGGCCCACAAAGTTATCGGCATCGGCATACGCGCCGTTCCAGCCGAGCAGGTGGAGCCCGTGGTCCCCGGGTGACTGCACTTTCTGGAGATAGCCGTCAGACCAGTCCACCGGGACAGGCTTGATGTTAAAGCCGACGGCGGTCAGCTGCCTGCTGATTTCGGCGTAGATTTTCTCCGGCGTGGGCAGATACGGGCGAGTGGCGTTGAGCGGGTAATAGAACCTGAGTTCTTCCCCGGTGTAGCCGGCCTCGGCCAGGTAGGCCTTGGCTTTGACCGGGTCGTGGCCCAGTGCGGGAGCGTCATTATTGAAACCGCTGATCTTGGGCGGGACGAACTGTGAGGCTTTGGCGGTGTTGTCGATGAAGAACTTGCGGATCAGGGTTTCCTTATCAATGGCCAGCTCAATGGCCTGCCGCACTTTTTCGTTCTGCAGGACCGGAATTTCCTGGTTGATGCCCAGGTACATCACCGAGAAAGGGTCACGCTGGACGATCTGCATGCCGCGCTTGACCAGCTGATCGAAATTGCCCACCGTGACGGCGTCGTAGCCGTCGATCTTGCCGCCCAGGAGGGCCTGAAGCCGCGTCTGGGGGTGGTCGTACGTGACGAAATTAATGGTGGAGATCTGCCCGCGGTCACCCCAGTAGTTTTTGTGGCTGACGAGCCGGGCGCTGGCTTCGTCCCAGGCTGCCAGGCTGAACGGTCCGGTGCCGACGGGGTTGGTGGCGAACCGGGAGACCGGGTTTCCGCCACGGGTCTGATCCAGGACATCTGCCGTGCCCGCGGTGAGGGCTGCCGGGGACGCGATGGCGAACGCCGGCAGGGTAAGCGCCTGGAGGAACGCGGTGAAGCGCTGGGTCAGGTCGATCCGGACAGTGTCAGCGGACAGGGCCGTGCAGCTCTTGAAAATGGAGAGCGCAGCATCGTCGGAATGTGCCTTGAACACGCTCTTGAACGAGCTTCCCGGCGCCTGCAGCCGCAGTTCCGCCGAGAAGGCGAACCAGCGGTTGAAGTTGGCACACACGGCGTCGGCGTTGAAGGGCGTGCCGTCCTGGAACGAGACGCCGCTGCGGAGTTTGAACGTGTAGGAGCGGCCTTCGTTTTCTTCGGACCATTCCGTTGCCAGCAGCGGCGTGGGTTTTCCGGTGGTCTGGTCCACCCCCACCAGGCCTTCGAGGATCTGCCGGGTGATCCGGTAGCTTTCCACATCGCTTGAGAGCGCGGGGTCCAGACCCAGGGGCTGGGACGCCGTGCCGAACGTGAACGTCTCGGTGGGTTCAGCGCCGGCGGGCGCCGTCGACGGTGACGTGGGCGTGGGTGACGGCGATGGGATGCCGGTACAGGATGTCAGGCCTAACGCCATAAAAACGGCGCCGGTCTTGATGACCGTTCGCCGCGAAGTACTGCTGGGCACTCGTCTATCACCTCTGGCTGCTTCTGGCCGGCGCCGCCGACTGCGGGCCAAGGACACAGTCTAGTTGACACACCCCGGTGCTCCCTGGGCACACGCCAGAGGCCTGTTCCACGCTGGAACAGGCCTCTGGGCTTGAAAGCGGGACTACTTGGGCATCAGCACCGAGTCGATCAGGTAAACGGTGGCGTTCTTGGTCTGGACGCCGCCGCAGATCACGCTGGCGCCATCAACCATCAGGGCATCCTTGCTGCCGGTCACGGTGACTGATCCGCCCTGGACCGTGGCGTGTGTGCCGGCGATCTTGTCCGGGGTGATCTGGCCGGGGACCACGTGGTAGGTCAGGATCTTGCTCAGCAGGGCGTCGTCCGTCTTGAGCGTTTCGATGGTGGCGGCATCGATCTTGGCGAAGGCGTCATCCACCGGAGCGAAGACCGTGAACTCGCCGCCGTTAAGGGTGTCAACCAGGTCAACCTTCGGGTTGAGCTTGCCGGAGACAGATGCCGTGAGGGTGGTCAGGATGGGGTTGTTGGATGCCGCGACGGCTACCGGGTCAAGGGCCATCCCGGCAACGGAGCCTGCCCCGGTGGGGACCTTCTCTGCGTAGCCGGCGCAGCCTGCGCCCACGAGGTTTGCGGCCGGATCCATGGCGGCAGCGCTGGCGGACGGTGACGGAGCCATCTTCGTTGCTGACGGTGTGGCGGCCGGAGCGGAGGAGCTCGGGGTTGTGGTTGCGGTTCCACCGCAGGCGGTGAGGCTCAGCAGGGCTGCAGCTGCAACGCCTGCGACGGTGAAGGATGTGCGCTTGAATGACTGCATTTCGGTTCTCCTTGTTTTTTGGTTTCTGCCGATTTCTTGCCTGCTGCAGACGTTGTGCCTGCCGCGTGGCCTTTTCCGACTGTTGGGCACCTGCCTTGGCTGGTGTCTCAATGGGTATTCGGCCGGAGCGCGGAGGCGGATGGGTGGATCGCCAAGAGTTTTTGGAATTCGTGGCCAGCCCGGAGGGAAAGCCCAGGAGAACACGGTAGCTGGGGCAGTTAAATGACAGAGATCCCGGGCCAATGGGCCCGGGATCTCTGTTTCAGTGTGCGCAAGGGGGGACTTGAACCCCCACGCCCGAAGGCACAGGAACCTAAATCCTGCGTGTCTGCCAATTTCACCACTCGCGCTGGGCAGTTGCTGCCGTTGTCCTCAACCCTGGCCAGATGGCTTGGGAAAACGTACGACGGCGGATGCCAGTTTCCATTGTAGCCTCGGGCCGGCAGGGTTCCGGTCAGCCGGTTCCTTGTCGCCCGCACCGGCGCCTCTTCACGCGTAGGGCGTTACGCGTCCAGCTGGAGGTCGCGCCGCAGTTTCGCCACGTGGCCGGTGGCCCGCACGTTGTACTGGGCCAGCGCCACCTTGCCGTCGGGATCGATCACCACGGTGCTGCGAATCAGTCCTTCATAGGTCCGTCCGTAGTTCTTCTTTTCGCCCCAGGCGCCATAGGCATCGGCCACGGCATGGTCCTCGTCCGAAAGCAACGGAAAGCCAAGGTCCTCATTGGAGGCAAAGGCAGCAAGCTTGTCCACCGAATCGGGGGAGACGCCGAGGACCCGGTAGCCCGCCGACGTGAAGGACGTCAGGCTGTCGCGGAAATCGCATGCCTGCTTGGTGCAGCCGGGGGTGGCGGCGGCCGGGTAGAAATAGACGATGGTGCTGCCGCCGTGACGGGAAGCCAGGCTGACGTCCTTACCCGACGAATCCTTCAGGGTGAAGCCGGGCGCCACGTCACCGGTCAAGAGTCTGTCAGCCACTGTTAATCTCCTTGTTGCAGGCGGAACACACCAGTTTAGTAAGCATCCAGGGCCGGTGCTAACCAGCCTTAGCTATACTTGCTGGTATGCCTGACATGGATCGCTGGCCCACTGGGCGCCTATTGTCCACTGCGGCACGCCTCGTTGAACATTCCTGGAACGAAAAGCTAAGCGCGATCGGACTGACGCACGCCGGCGTGATCGCTATCGAAGTCCTCTCAGCGCAGGGGCCGATGACACAGGCCCAACTCGCCCAATATGTGCGCGTTCAGGCCCAGACCATGGGTAAAACCCTGAGCCGGTTGGAGTCTCACGGCCACATTGCCCGCGTCCGCAGCACGTCGGACCGCCGCAGCCAGGTGGTGTCCCTCACGGACAGCGGACGGGAAGCCGCAGCCGCAGCCGTTGAGATGGAACGCGCGGTGCTTGCCGCGGCAACCATTGACCCTGACGCCCTGCGGCAGGAGCTCCAGGCTGTGGTCAGGGAGCTGGCCAGCCAGTTCGCCTCGCCGTCAACCCGCGCCCTGGTGGACGGTGCCCCGCTCAGCTAGCGATCCCGGGAATCCGGTAAATTTGACTGGCACCATTACTGCAAAATTCCGCGGTGGTGGTGCCTTTTTGGTTTATACCCTGAAACGTCCAGAAGTGGCGTCTTTGCCGCGTGATTTTGCAGCGGTTCAGGGCGCACTTTCAGGAGGTGCATTGATGGTCGCTTTATAAAGTGAACTCTTCAACATCACCAGCGGCATCTGGCCATTGGTCCCGCCGCGCGATGCCCTTATCATCTGACGTATGCGGAAACACTTGGTCGTGCTTGGGGTGGCGGCAATCTTCCTGGCTGGCTGCTCGGCCCCTTCAGCTCAACCGGCAGTAACGACGGCGGCGCCGGCCGCCACATCAGCATCAGCCACGCCGACGCCTACTATGCCACCGACAGGCTCGGCTGCGACAGATCTGAACTGGGGCACGCCCACGGCTGGCGACGAGTTCAACTATACGGGCGCACCGGACGCCGCGAAGTGGTCCGTGTACAACAGTGCCGGGCACGCGGGGAATGGCATTCGGAGTCCCCAGCAGGTCACGGTAGACGGTTCTAAAATGGTTATGACTGGAACACCGGACGGCACGACTGCTGGAATGAGCGCGAAGTTTGGACGCCAGAAGTACGGCCGGTGGGAGGTCCGCGCGGCGGGTTCGGGTGACAATGAGTACCGCATGGTGTCGCTCCTGTGGCCAGATAGTGGGAAGTGGCCGTGTGACGGCGAAGTTAACTACGCGGAGACGATGGGTGACTGGAACGTCATCAAGTTCTTCTACCACTATGGATGTTCGAACTCGCAGACGTCGGCAGCCAAGGCTCTGGACATTTCACAGTTCCACAACTACGCGGTTGACTGGTCTCCGAATGGGATCGTCGGCTACGTCGATGGGGTGAAGTGGTTTGAGGACAACGACCCGACGCACCAGCCTCCCGGTTCGATGCACCAGACGCTACAGCTGGACTGGGAGCCAGACAGCACTGTTAACGGCGCCGGCGAGATGCGAGTGGATTGGGTTCGCGTCTATGCGGCTGGCGATAGTACTCCCCCTCCGGCGCCGCCGGCATCCGATGAGTCGTTTGAGTTCGCCGCCACCGGGGATATAAACCCTGCGGGTAACACGTCGGCCACGTCGCACAGTGGTAAGAACGCGGCTAGTATCATCGCCGGTCTCAACGACGGTTCGCTGGACAACTTCCTTGCGCTGGGCGATTTCCAGTATGACAATGGCACCTGTACCGCGCTCGAGGCTTACAACCAGTTATGGGGTCCGGCTAAGGCCAAGACGTACTGGACCGCTGGCCCGAATCATGATGTTGAACCCGGCGAGAATGACGACGTTGACCGGTACATGGATGGGCAGTGCGTTTCCACGGTGAAGAGCGCGACTAGCTCCGATGCTGTACGGTTCCAAGACGCTCTTGATTGGTATTCGTTCGACAAGGGCAACTGGCATATTCTTGTAGCGCCTACGGCCACATGGCGTTATAACGCTACGCGGGCGCAAGCGATGACCTCGGAGATGGATGCCGACCTGAAAGCGGCGAAGGCCGCTGGAAAGCATCTGGCGGTTATTTACCATGATCCGTATTTCACCAGCAACACGTCGAGCCATGGCCGCTTTTCCAAGGCGAAGCCATGGATTGACATGTTCTGGGCGAACCGCGTTCGTGTGTTGCTGTCCGGCTCACAGCACAATTATGAGCGGACCTGCCCGATAAACAATGAGGACCAGTGCGTTGCGGACGGGATGCAACAATTTCAGGTGTCCACGGGTGGAATCGGCCTCCGGGCGTTCACCAGCAGCCCCTCTTATGTGCAGCGGAAGTTTAGCGACACATGGGGCCACCTGCGGATGAGCCTCAAGGCTGACGGCTCTTATTCGTGGGAATTCCGTCCCGTTTCTGGCCGAATGCAGACTGACAGCGGGTCTCGAAGCCCTGGCTGATTCCCCGGTTCCGGTCACCGCCCGTCACGGAGCTGAAAGGTGGTTGGATTCGGAGTGCCGCGGCAGTCGGCTGTGATGACGGCGTGTCCCCGCGCTTTCCCCGGAGAAGCCGGGAATAAATCAGCCCGTAAATGCCCCACAGCGATCGAGGGGCAAAACGAAACCCCGCCTTCACAGCTTGTGGCCAGTGAAGACGGGGTTTCTTTGGTGCACCCCCCGGGACTTGAACCCGGAACCCATTGATTAAGAGTCAATTGCTCTGCCAATTGAGCTAGAGGTGCATCTCTTATGTGGTGACCTTCCGGGCTTTTTCTTTCCCGGTTGATCTCCGCAACGACATGAAACTCTACACGAACTTCCGACCCATGTGAAATCGAGGCCCCGCTGCTCCCCAGGTTCAGCCGGGAGGGGCCAGAACGAGCACAAAATCAGGGTTTTTGTTGTTGGTGAGCAGCCAGAAGCCGCCGTCGGGAGTCCGGATGACGTCCCGGATCCTGCCGTATTCGCGTGTGAAATAGGCCACAGAAGCGCTTGCCTCCTCGCCGGACAGGGACACCGTCCAGAGGCGCTGGCCGCGCAGGCCGCCGAGGTAGGCGGTCGACCCGGCAATTTCCAGGCCGCTGGGTGAGGAGTCCGCCGTCGAAGGCCACACCACCTTCGCGTCGCGGTACTCCTCCCGGTGCGGTGCGCCGGTTACTGCGGGCCAGCCGTAGTTGGCTCCCGGCTCGATGAGATTGAGCTCGTCGTTGACGTCCGGGCCGAACTCGCTGGACCAGAGCCGGCCGGCGCTGTCCCACGCCAGTCCTTGGACGTTTCGGTGCCCCAAGCTGTAAACGGCATTGCCGAAAGGGTTGCCAGGTGCGGGGTCACCCTCCGGAGTCAGCCGCAGGATCTTCCCGCCCAGAGCGTTGCGGTCCTGTGGCTGTTCGCGGCGCTGGGAGTCGCCTGTGCCCACGTACAGGAACCCGTCCGGGCCGAAGCGGATCCGGCCGCCATTGTGGGTTGATGCCTTCGGGATTCCGGAAAAGACCACCTCGGGGTCGCCAAGGTCCAGGGATCCGTCAGGCTGTTCCGTCAGCTGCAGCCGGGCGATGCGGTTGTCCTGTGCCGACGTGAAGTACAGGTAAAGGTAGTTGTCGGACGGAAAGCCGGGGGAGAGGGCGAGGCCCAGCAAGCCTCCCTCACCGCCAGGAGCAACGCCGGGGACCTGGCCGATGGTGGTCGCCCTGCCATCACGGACAGCTTTCAGCAGAGCAGAGTCACGCTCGGAGACGACGGCGGTTCCGTTCGGCAGGAATACCGCGGCCCAGGGAATGTCGAGCTGGAGATCGAGCCGTGCCACAACCTCCGGTGGCGTCGCGTTACCCGGGCGGCCGGTCCCGATCCCGTTTCCTGTGCTGGTCCCGGTTCCTGTGATACTGCCGGTGGGGACATCCTTGGCGTCCCCCGTGCAGCCCGACAGCAGCACGGCCAGGCACACGGCGAAGGCGCCCGCAGTGGGCTTGGCCGCCGCGAAGGCCCGAAAGTGCGCCTGCGTCCAGTCAGATGCGCGTCCGCCGGGGGGCGCGGAAGCCGGCAGCTTCCGCATGGGCCGCCGACTCAAACCAGACGTCGGCTTTCGTCTGCTCATAGTCCGGATGCCCCTCCTCGTAATAGACCATTGTTCCGGCGTCGGCCTTGACCTCGAAATCCGCCGGACCGCTGCCGTCCGGGCCGGGCGACGCGGAACCTGCGCCGTAGGGCTGGTCCGCGGCCAGATGCCCGGTCGGTTCCGGTGCAGCTTCGTAGTCCGTCACCGCTGCGGCTACCGCTTCAACGCCTTCCGCAGCGGCCGTTTCTGCGCCGGGCAGCGTGGGTGCCTGGGGCTCCGTGTATTCCGGGTGATGCACAAATCCGGAGCCCTGGGCCGGTGGTGCTTCGGACATTGGGGTGTCGGCAATTACGGTGGACGCTTCGCCTGCCGGCCGGTGGCTGGCGGGTTGGGCTGGTGCGATTGCCTCTGACCACTGGGTTTCCCACTCGGCTTCGTCTGCCTGCCGGCTCACACTCTCCGTGCTGCCAGGTTCCTGGGCTGCTAGCGACTCCGGGCGAGCCGGCTCCTCTTGCCCAGCCGGCTGCTCAGGTCGGCCGGGTTCCCCAGAGCCAGCCGACTCGGGGGATGACAGTTCTTCGGCGGACGGGCGTTCCGGTGCATCAGCTGCGGCGGTTTCTGCGGGACCAGTAGTGTCTGTGGCGCCAGCGGTATCTGCGGCACCAGCAGTAACAGCGGAACCGCCAGCGTCGGGTTCAGCGACGACGTTCTGTCCGGCGCTGGTGTCTTTTTCAACGCTGGCTTCGTCACCGCTGGCCTTGTGCCCACTGCCGGCTTCTTGGGATTCTGCCGTGCTGGACCGCTCGGGCGCCTCGTCCGCCGTCGTCGGTGGTGTCGGCTCAGAAGCGCCGAAGCCCGCAGCGCTGGGGATGCCCGCCGTGCCCGCAGCTTCCGCCGAGGCGGCTGCGCTTCCGCCGGCGAGGCCGCCGTCCGTCCGGATCGGCGTGGAGTCGCCGGTGCTCGAGGAGCTGCTGCGGTTCAGCAGCCACCACACAACGCCTACGATCAGCACAATGAGGATAATCCAGAAGACAAAATCCATAGCAGGGCCCTTCAGTCCGGATGGCATGGTTGCCGTTCCCTGACGGTACGTCGGTGCGAACGGGACTGTCTAGGTTCCGGCGGACCGGCAAGGGCCCGTCTCAGAATTTGAGACGAGAGTCCACCATTTGATCGAAATATTCCTGAAAATGGGCTAATCGGGCTGTTCGGGTCGTTGGCGTCCCGATCGGAGTCATAGACTTTGACCCATGAGTGAGGACACCCAAACAGCAACCGAGAACAAGATCGACATCAAACCCCGCAGCCGGGTCGTCACCGACGGGATCCATGCCGCCCCGGCGCGCGGTATGTTCCGCGCCGTCGGCATGGGCGATGACGACTTCGCGAAGCCCCAGATCGGCGTTGCGAGTTCCTGGAATGAAATCACTCCCTGCAACCTCTCCCTGAACCGGCTGGCCCAGGGCGCCAAGGAAGGTGTCCACGCAGGCGGCGGTTTCCCCATGCAGTTCGGCACCATCTCAGTCTCCGACGGCATCTCCATGGGCCACGAAGGCATGCACTTCTCCCTCGTTTCCCGTGAGGTCATCGCCGACTCCGTCGAAACCGTCATGCAGGCCGAGCGCATCGACGGCTCGGTCCTCCTGGCCGGCTGCGACAAGTCCCTCCCCGGCATGCTGATGGCTGCCGCCCGCCTGGACCTGGCCAGTGTGTTCCTGTACGCCGGCTCCATCATGCCGGGCTGGGTCAAGCTTGAGGACGGCTCCGAAAAGGAAGTCACCCTCATTGACGCCTTCGAAGCCGTCGGTGCATGCGCCGCGGGCAAGATGAGCCTCGAAGACCTGACCCGTATTGAAAAGGCCATCTGCCCCGGCGAAGGCGCCTGCGGTGGGATGTACACCGCCAACACCATGGCCTGCATCGGCGAAGCCCTGGGCATGTCCCTCCCTGGCTCCGCCGCACCGCCCTCGGCAGACCGCCGTCGTGATGAATTTGCGCGCAAGTCCGGCGAGGCAGTGGTCAACCTGCTCCGCCTTGGGATCACCGCCCGGGACATCATGACCAAGAAGGCGTTCGAAAACGCCATC
The DNA here is from genome assembly GCF_001428335.1 of Arthrobacter sp. Soil762. Classification (GTDB taxonomy): domain Bacteria; phylum Actinomycetota; class Actinomycetes; order Actinomycetales; family Micrococcaceae; genus Arthrobacter. The sequence continues at coordinate 78,630 of NZ_LMSG01000023.1, read as the reverse complement.
GCCGTCACCATGGCCTTCGGTGGCTCCACCAACGCCGTCCTGCACCTCCTGGCCATTGCCCGCGAAGCTGAAGTCGAGCTGAACCTGGAGGACTTCAACCGCATCGGCGACAAGATCCCGCACCTGGGTGACCTCAAGCCGTTCGGCCGCTACGTCATGACGGACGTTGACAAGATCGGCGGCGTGCCGGTCATCATGCGCGCACTGCTCGACGCCGGCCTGCTGCACGGCGACTGCCTCACCGTCACAGGCAAGACCGTGGCCGAGAACCTCGCCGCGATCAACCCGCCGGACCTGGACGGCAAGATCCTCCGCGCCATGGACAACCCGATCCACAAGACCGGCGGCATCACCATCCTGCACGGCACCATGGCGCCCGAGGGTGCTGTGGTGAAGAGTGCAGGCTTCGACGCCGACGTCTTCGAGGGCACCGCCCGCGTCTTCGAGCGCGAGCAGGGTGCCCTGGCCGCCCTGGATGAGGGCCTGATCAAGGCCGGCGACGTTGTAGTCATCCGCTACGAAGGCCCCAAGGGCGGCCCCGGCATGCGCGAGATGCTCGCCATCACGGGCGCCATCAAGGGCGCCGGGCTGGGCAAGGACGTCCTGCTCCTCACCGATGGCCGCTTCTCCGGCGGAACCACCGGCCTCTGCATCGGCCACGTGGCGCCGGAAGCTGTCGACGGCGGCCCCATCGCCTTCGTCAAGGATGGGGACCGGATCCGCGTGGACATCGCGGCCCGCAGCTTCGACCTGCTGGTTGATGGGGCCGAGCTCGAATCCCGCAAGATTGGCTGGGAGCCCCTCCCGGCCAAGTTCACCAAGGGTGTGCTCGCCAAGTACGCCAAGCTGGTCCACAGCGCCTCCACGGGCGCATACTGCGGGTAGCACGGTTTCGTTCCTCAACCTCCGGCCGCTGGTTGAGCCCAAGTAGGTCGCAGTAACTGTCGTTATGAGCGGTCATAACGACAGTTACTGCGACCCAGTTGGGGAACGTGGCCAACCAGTGGACAATGGTGTCCACACTGTGAGATGCGCACAGTCCTCGTTGACATGTATCTCACACAGAGGGAAAACTGAACGCATGATCGCATTCGTTACCAGCTGCGCCGCTGCAGATGCAGCCGTCGTCCTTACCAAGCGCGTGGCTCACTAGCCCGACTGGTAACGAACCGTCACGCGCAACCCCTCGAAAAGCCGCCAGGCTGAGGGGTTTTTTTATTTCCGCATTTCCGAGTACACAGATGATCCACAAGGAAGAGTCCGATGAGCAAAGGATCGCCGATCAGCCCCTCGCTGATGGCTACTAAGTCCGCTGGAGCCCCCAAGGCTCCGGAACGCGCCGACCGCACGGCCGATCAGGCCGCCGTCGTCGCTGATCTTGCCGCTGTCTCTCCTGTCCTTGGGCCGAACAACGTTGTACCCCCAACGGTGATGACCGGCTCACAAGCTATTGTCCGATCGCTCGAAGAACTCGGCGTCGATGATATTTTTGGTTTGCCTGGTGGCGCTATCCTGCCTACCTATGACCCCTTGATGGCCTCCCGCATGAATCACGTCCTGGTCCGTCACGAACAGGGAGCCGGCCACGCCGCGCAAGGCTATGCCATGGTTACCGGCCGGGTGGGCGTCTGTATCGCCACCTCCGGACCCGGTGCCACCAACCTCGTTACCCCCATCATGGACGCCCACATGGATTCCGTGCCGCTGGTGGCCATTACCGGCCAGGTATCCAGCGGTGTGATCGGCACCGATGCGTTCCAGGAAGCCGACATTGTTGGCATCACCATGCCGATCACCAAGCATTCGTTCCTGGTGACTGACCCCAACGACATTCCGCACGTTATGGCGGAGGCCTTCCACCTGGCCTCGTCCGGACGTCCCGGCCCGGTCCTCGTGGATGTCGCAAAGGACGCCCAGCAGGGTCAGATGACCTTCTCCTGGCCGCCGAAGATCGACCTCCCCGGCTACCGCCCGGTGACGCGCGGCCACAACAAGCAGGTCCGCGAAGCAGCCAAGCTGATCGCTGCGGCCACCAAGCCGGTACTGTACGTGGGCGGCGGCGTGGTCAAAGCACACGCCTCCAAGGAACTCCGCGAACTGGCGGAACTGACCGGCGCCCCCGTTGTCACCACCCTGATGGCACGCGGCGTGTTCCCCGATTCCCACCCGCAGCACGTGGGCATGCCGGGTATGCACGGCACCGTTTCCGCCGTGACGGCGCTGCAGCAGTCCGACCTTCTCATCACGCTCGGCGCCCGCTTCGATGACCGGGTGACGGGCATCCTGAAGTCCTTCGCCCCGAACGCCAAGGTGATCCACGCGGATATTGATCCCGCCGAAATCTCCAAGAACCGTACCGCTGACGTGCCGATCGTGGGATCCGTCAAGGAAATCATCCCCGAGCTCACCGAGGCTGTGCGCTCACAGTTCGAATCCGCCGGCACGCCGGACCTCACCACCTGGTGGGCGTTCCTTAACAACCTTAAGGAAACCTATCCGCTGGGCTGGACCGAGCCGGAGGACGGGCTGAGTGCCCCGCAGCGCGTCATCGAACGCATCGGCGCGCTGACCGGCCCCGAGGGCATCTACGTTGCCGGGGTTGGCCAGCACCAGATGTGGGCGGCGCAGTTCATCAAATACGAGCGCCCGCACGCCTGGCTGAACTCAGGCGGCGCCGGCACCATGGGCTATGCCGTACCGGCTGCCATGGGCGCCAAGGTAGGGGAGCCGGACCGCGTGGTCTGGGCGATCGACGGCGACGGCTGCTTCCAGATGACTAACCAGGAACTGGCCACCTGCGCCATCAACAAGATCCCCATCAAGGTTGCCATCATCAACAACTCCTCGCTTGGCATGGTCCGCCAGTGGCAGACCCTCTTCTACGAGGGCCGCTACTCCAACACGGACCTCAACACCGGCCACGAGACCGTCCGCATCCCGGACTTCGTCAAGCTTGGGGAGGCCTACGGCTGTGCCTCCTTCCGCTGCGAGCGGGACGAGGATATTGATGCCACCATCCAGAAGGCCCTCGAAATCAATGACCGCCCCGTGGTCATCGACTTCGTGGTGAGCCCCGACTCCATGGTGTGGCCGATGGTGCCCGCCGGCGTGAGCAACGACCAGATCCAGGTTGCCCGCAACATGACCCCGGAATGGGAAGAGGAGGACTGAACATGACCCGCCACACATTGTCCGTTCTGGTTGAAGACAAGCCCGGTGTACTGACCCGTGTCGCGAGCCTGTTCGCCCGACGCGCCTTTAACATCAACTCCCTGGCCGTGGGCCCGACGGAAGTTCCGGGCATGTCCCGGATGACCGTCGTCGTCGACGCCGACGGTGACCTGATTGAACAGGTCACCAAGCAGCTCAATAAGCTGGTCAACGTGATCAAGATTGTTGAGCTCACCTCCGAATCTTCCGTGCAGCGAGACCACATCCTGGTCAAGGTACGTGCGGATGCCGCGACTCGTCTGCAGGTGACCCAGGCTGCAGACCTGTTCCGTGCTTCAGTGGTTGACGTCTCCACAGACTCCGTGGTCATTGAAGCAACAGGCCACCCCGAAAAGCTCACCGCGCTGCTCTCAGTGCTTGAGCCCTTCGGCATCCGCGAAATTGTGCAGTCCGGCACCCTGGCCGTTGGACGGGGATCCCGCTCCATGAGTGACAGGGCCTTGCGCAGCGCTTAGTTAGGGCGGGGCCACGGCCCCACCTGCGGCGCAATGCCCGTGCAGTACCGCAACACCCCAGACTAATTACCCAGTGAATCACTCAAGAGGAGTTACCCAAGTGACTGAAATGTTCTACGACGACGACGCCGACCTGTCGATCATCCAGGGTCGCAAGGTCGCCATTGTTGGCTATGGCTCCCAGGGCCACGCCCACGCGCTGAACCTGCGCGACTCCGGCGTCGAGGTTGTCATCGCCCTCAAGGAAGGCTCGAAGTCGATCGCCAAGGCCGAAGAAGCCGGCTTCAAGACCCTGACCGTTGCCGACGCCGCCGAATGGGCCGACGTCATCATGATCCTGGCGCCGGACCAGTACCAGCGCTCGATCTACAACGACTCCATCAAGGACAAGCTCACCCCGGGCAAGGCCCTGGCCTTCGCCCACGGCTTCAACATCCGCTTCGGCTACATCGAGGCGCCGGAGGGCGTTGACGTCATCCTGATCGCCCCGAAGGCTCCGGGACACACCGTGCGCCGCGAATTCGAAGCCGGCCGAGGCATCCCGGACATCATCGCCGTGGAGCAGGACGCCACCGGCGCAGCCTGGGACCTGGCCAAGTCCTACGCCAAGGCCATCGGCGGCACCCGCGCCGGCGTCATCAAGACCACCTTCACCGAGGAGACCGAAACCGACCTCTTCGGCGAGCAGTCCGTCCTCTGCGGCGGCGTGTCCCAGCTGGTCCAGTACGGCTTCGAAACCCTGACCGAAGCCGGCTACCAGCCGCAGATCGCCTACTTCGAGGTTCTTCACGAGCTCAAGCTCATCGTTGACCTCATGTGGGAAGGCGGCATCGCCAAGCAGCGCTGGAGCGTTTCCGACACCGCAGAGTACGGCGACTACGTCTCCGGCCCGCGCGTCATCACCCCCGAGGTGAAGGAAAACATGCAGGCTGTCCTCGCCGACATCCAAAGCGGCGCGTTTGCCAAGCGCTTCATCGACGACCAGGACAACGGCGGCGCAGAGTTCAAGGCCCTGCGTGCCAAGGCTGAGCAGCACCCGATCGAGGCCGTTGGCCGCGAGCTGCGCTCCCTCTTCGCCTGGCAGCAGACGGACGTGGACTACGTAGAGGGCTCCGCAGCCCGCTAAGTCTGCTGTGCCTGTGCCCCTCGGGGTGCCATCGGGAGGCCGGGTTCACTTAACAATGTGAGCCCGGCCTTTCCGTCCGCCTAGACTTGTTCCATCCCAAGGACTGCAACGCAGAGGATCACTCGTGTCAAAACCCGTAGTACTGCTCGCCGAAGAACTTTCGCCCGCCACCATCGAGGCCCTCGGCCCGGACTTCGAGATCCGCCAGACAGACGGATCCGACCGGTCCCAGCTGCTCGCCGCCATCGCGGACGTGGACGCCATCCTGGTCCGCTCCGCCACCCACCTGGACGCCGAAGCCATTGCCGCCGCGAAGAACCTCAAGGTCATCGCCCGCGCCGGCGTTGGCCTGGACAACGTTGACATTAAAGCCGCCACACAGGCCGGCGTGATGGTGGTCAACGCCCCGACGTCGAACATCATTTCGGCAGCGGAACTGACGGTGGGCCACATCCTGAGCCTCGCACGCCACATCCCGCAGGCCAGCTCCGCGCTGAAAAACGGTGAATGGAAGCGCTCCAAGTACACCGGCATCGAACTATTCGAGAAGAAGATCGGCATCATCGGCCTGGGCCGCATCGGCGCCCTCGTTGCTGCCCGCCTCCAGGGCTTCGACACCGAAATCCTCGCCTACGATCCGTACATCACCTCGGCCCGCGCCGCGCAGCTCGGCGTCAAGCTCGTCACCCTCGATGAACTTCTGAGCCAGTCGGACTTCGTTACGATCCACATGCCCAAGACGCCGGAAACCGTCGGCATGCTCGGCGCTGACGCGTTCACCAAGATGAAGTCCACCGCCTACGTGGTCAACGTGGCCCGTGGTGGCCTCGTGGACGAAGAGGCACTCTACGCAGCCCTGCAGGACCGCCAGATCGCCGGCGCAGCCGTGGACGTCTTCGTCAAGGAACCCAGCACGGACCTGCCGTTCTTCGCACTGGACAACGTGGTGGTCACGCCGCACCTGGGTGCATCCACCGATGAAGCCCAGGAGAAAGCAGGCGTCTCGGTTGCCAAGTCCGTGCGTTTGGCGCTGGCCGGCGAACTCGTACCGGATGCCGTGAACGTGGCCGGCGGCGTGATCGCCTCCGATGTCCGTCCGGGCATCCCGCTGATCGAAAAGCTGGGCCGGATCTTCACCGCACTGACCCACGCCTCCCTGACCCAGATTGACGTCGAGGTTGCGGGCGAGATCGCGGCGCTGGACGTCAAGGTCCTGGAACTGGCCGCGCTCAAGGGCATCTTTGCCGATGTGGTGACCGAGCAGGTTTCCTACGTCAACGCCCCGGTCATCGCCGAACAGCGCGGCATCAACGTCCGCCTCATCACGACGGCGGAAGCGGAGGACTACCGCAACGTCCTCACCATCCGGGGTGCTTTGAGCGACGGCAGCCAGATCTCCGTGGCAGGTACGCTCACGGGTCCGAAGCAGATCCAGAAGCTCGTAGGCGTCAACGGCTACGACGTTGAGATCCCCATCAGCGAGCACCTCGTGGTGGTGGCCTACGCCGACCGGCCTGGTGTGATCGGAACCATTGGACACATCCTGGGCATGAACAACATCAACATTGCCGGCATGCAGGTGGCGCGGCAGGCGGAAGGCGGCCAGGTTCTGGCACTGCTGACCATCGACAGTTCCGTTCCGCAGCAGGTGCTTGACGCCATCAAGGCAGGCATCGGCGCCGAAATGGTCCGCGAAGTGGACCTCGAGGACTAAGAACCGCACCGCCATCAACTACGCGTGACCGAACCTTAACGTCGGCCACGTATGATTGGCCGGTCTGCTTACAATGGCTAGGTCCTGTTTCAGGACCACGCCGGCAGACCGGCCAATAATTTTTGCACACCAGGCAGGAAATCCTATATATCCGCCGCCTGCGGATCCCGGTGTGCGCACGCAATCCAGGTTTCAGGGAGCCCAATGAACGCCGTCCAGAGGTTCATCAGAAGCAAAGTGCTGCTGCTGACCGCGGCCATCTTGATCGCAGCCATGTGCTTGTCGGTCCTCGTCCAAGGCCAGTCGCAGGCCGCACTCAACCGAACGGTGGATGAGAACTCGCGGGGTCTCTACGACGTCCTGGTCCAGGCCAAGGCAGGCTCCGGGGCGCTGATGCAGCCGGAGATCGCCAACGGTGGCGGCGGCATCAGTTTTGACCAGCTCGAGAAGCTCCGGAAGCTTTCCGGAACGTCCGTGGCGGCCCCCATCAGCCTGGTTTCCCGCGTGACGCAGAACTTGGAAGCGCCACGGCTCGACGCCATGGACTACCTTGGCTACAACTCCGGGCTGGCAGGCACAGCGACCACGGACCAGGCCGCCGGCGCCACAGATCCCAGCAAATGGCCTGCTGCCGAGTCCGTCCTGGGCGACACCGCCAAGAAGTACCGCCTGACCGCCAGCGCCGTCAGCTCCGACGGCGTCTCCGAGCAGACCCTGTTCAAGTCCACCGCGGAGGGCAGCCTGGGCAAGGCCCGCCTGATCGAAGAGCAGACGGCCGGGGGCCCCAGCATCCGGATCGCACCACCCGCAGGCGAGACGGGCATCAAGTTCCCCGCTCCCGCGGGCGGCTCCGAACACAACCTGTTTAACCTTTCGGTGTCCCTGCCGCTGTCTCCCGAAGTGACCGAGTCCGTGGTCGCCGTCGACCCCGTCTCCGAGCGCGCGCTGCTTGGCACGGCCGGCGACTTCCTGGCTCCGCTGGAGAAGGCTCCGCCCGCTGACGCGCGGAACGCCGGAGCGATCGGCCGGCACTTCGAAAGCCTCTTCACCAACGGCATCAGCCAGGAAGAGCTCAAGGAAGGCCCTGACTTCCTCGGCGTCAAACTCAAATACTGGGCACCGCTGATGACGCAGTACCAGCAGGCGAAGCGCAGCGGACAGCTGACCGCGGACTCGCAGGCCATTCCCCTGGTTGTCCGTTCCGGCACGTCCCTGGACCTTAAGTACAACGTGAAGATCGAGGAGATCGACGCCGCGGGCAAGGTTGTCAAGGACGTCGGCACCGCCACGCGTTCCCTCGGCAAGGACTACCTGCCGTTTGTGTCCAAGGACCCGTTCGCTCTGTCCTGGCCCGGCTCCACCGACCACTCCGGTCTCCTCGGCAGCGCCGGCAACTTCAACCAGGGCCTCTACACCCCGGCTACGTGGAGCACCGACTTCGCTGCCGCTCCGAAGTACACGGACGGCGACACCGCGGCCAATGGTGCGGTCCAGAAGACCGCCGTTCCGAGCGACTGGGTCACCGTAAACCGCCTGCCGGAGAAGGGTGCCAACGGCGCCCCGGTGGACCAGACCCAGCGTGAGCCCGTGGATGAACGTTCCTACCGGGAAGACCTGGCAACAGGGGAAAAGCTCGCGGCTCCGCTGGCCATGGTCTATGGGACCTTCGATCCCGCGGCTGTCGAGAAGGCCGCCGGCGACGTCAACCGCCTTCCGCTGGGTGGCTACGACCCCACTCCGCTTACCCTCACCAAGGACGCCGAAGGCAAGACGGTCACCGGTACCGAACTCAAGCCTTCACTCAGTGCCACCGGACTGGCGAGCCAGTCGGCCGGTGCCATCACCGACTTCTACGGCCTGGCCGCAGCACGCGGCTACAAGGACAACGCCGCCGTGATCGATGCCGTACGTGTCCGGGCCAAGGCCCCCGGAAGCTGGAAGGAAGCCCAGCCCGACGTCGAAAAGCTCGCCAGCGAGATCCGCGAAATGGGTCTTGAGGCTACTGTTGTGGCCGGTTCCGCCCGTGAGGACGCCAGCATTTTTGTCCCCGGATACTCCAAGGACGACGCCGGCAAGGAGTCAGCGCTGGGCACTGTCCAGCAGTCCTGGGTCCGGCAGAATGCAGCGGACGCAGTCTCCGGCTCCCTCACCGGGACCAACGTGACACTGCTCTTCCTGACGCTGTGCGGAGCCGCGCTGTTGACCGGCGCCTCCACCGTCAGCTACATCCGCAAACGCAAACGTGAAGCCGGGACCCTCCGCGCCATGGGCTGGACCCAGGTGCGCATCAGGAACTGGGTGCTTGAGGAATTCGGTGTCGGCGCTGCGCTGCTCGCGGTAGCCGGGATCATCCTGAGCCTGGTGAGCTGGAGCCTGACCACAGCCATCGTCTCAGCTTCCGTCCTGGTCCTGTATGCGGCAGCGGCCTTCTTCGCCGCCCAACAGCTGCGCCACCGTGATGAGGTGGACCAGGAACCGCAGCACGACGAGCGGCTGATCCCGGTGGACTCCCCGCTGACGTTTGCCAACCGGCAGCTCAGCACGAACAAGTTCAACACCCTGTCCCTGGCCGTCGCAGTCGGCGTCTTCGGAGCCGCGGTGGGCGGGCTGGTTGCCTTGCTCATCGACATCCCCCGTGCTGCCGGAGCGAGCGCCCTCAGCGGCCTGGCCGCGGCAAGCGTGGCGATGCCCAGTATGCTCCTGGCACTCGCCGGCGTCGCCGTGGGGCTGGTCCTGACACTGGTCACCGGCCGGTTTGAGCTGAACGCCAAACGCCAGTACCTGGGCATCCTTGAGGCCATGGGCTGGAACCCGGACATGCTCCGCCAGGTCCGTCTTTTCGAAAACGCGCTGGTGGGCACGGTGGCCCTGCCGCTGGGCGTCCTGGGCGCGCTGGGCATCGGGCTCCTCCTTGCCCCATATGCCGCGCTATGGGCCGGCGTCGCCGGCCTCGTGGCTGTACTTTGCTGGATTCCGATTGCAACGAAAGTGGTCCAATGACAAACGAGACGAACGTTTACCGGAGCCGGAGGTCCGGCTCGGCTGAGTCGCCCCTGCAGACCCGTGCCAACACCATCGTCAAGGCCGCGGACCACGGGACCCCGCTGGAACTGAGCGACATCACCATCCGCTATGGCGGCGGTAAAAGCGGTGCCGAAGCCGTCAGTGTTGTGGAGAACTTCGACCTCACGCTGCACGCCGGCGAGATGCACTGCGTGGCCGGCCGAAGCGGATCCGGCAAGACCAGCATCCTGACAGTGGGGGCGGGACTGACCCTGCCGACGTCGGGCCGTGTCTTCTGGGAAGGGGATTCCCTCGAAAGCATGGGCGATGACGAAATCGCCGACCGCCGTCGGGCCCTGATCGGTTACGTTGACCAGGGCGGCGCCCTGATCGACGGCATGAGCGCCCTCGAGAACGTCCTCCTGCCGGCCGTGCCCGACGGCGAGGTGGACCAGCGCCGCGACATGGCCAAGGACCTCCTGGACCTGGTGGGCCTGGGCCGCCGGATGCGGCACCGTCCGGCCCAGCTGTCCGGTGGTGAACGCCAGCGTGTGGCGATCGCCCGCGCCCTGATCCTGGGTACGCGCGTCCTGGTGGTTGATGAGCCCACGGCCAGCCTGGACAGGGCCTCCGCCAACCGCATCATCAGCATCCTCAAGGACACCACCTCGGACGGCATCGCAGTACTGGTCGCTTCACACGACCACGAACTGGTCCGCCTGAGCGATACGCTGACTGAACTGATCTAGCCCCGCCCCTTCGCACCAAAGGTAACGTCCGCACGTGAGCGCAACAGCCAAAACCCCGTTCTACATCACCACGGCTATCACCTACCCGAACGGTGTTCCGCACATCGGGCATGCCTACGAGTACATCGCCACCGACGCCATGGCGCGCTTCAAGCGGCTTGACGGCTTTGACGTGATGTTCCTGACGGGCACGGATGAGCACGGCATGAAGATTGCGCAGGCGGCCGAGAAGGAAGGCGTCACGCCCAAGGAGCTGGTGGACCGCAACGCGGAAGTCTACAAGTCTGCCCACGCCGCGCTGGGGATTACCTACGACCGTTTCATCCGGACCACGGACGCTGACCACTACGCCGCGTCGCAGGCCATCTGGAAGAAGATGGAAGCCAACGGCGATATCTACCTGTCCAAGTACGAGGGCTGGTACTCCGTCCGGGACGAGGCCTTCTACGTGGAGGACGACACCCTGGTCAAAGACGACGGCGTGCGGTACTCCAAGGAGACGGACACCGAGGTGACGTGGACCGCTGAGGAGAGCTACTTCTTCCGGCTGTCCTCCTACCAGGACCGCCTGCTGGCGCTGTACGAGGCCCAGCCGGAGTTCGGGGCACCGCAGTCCCGCTTCAACGAGGTCATCAGCTTCGTCAAGCGCGGCCTCGAAGACCTGTCGATCAGCCGCACCACGTTCGACTGGGGTGTCCCCGTCCCCGGCAACGACAAGCATGTGATGTACGTCTGGGTGGACGCGCTCACCAACTACCTGACCGGCGTCGGCTACCCGGACGTCGATTCGGAATCCTTCAAGAAGTTCTGGCCCGCCGATGTGCATGTGATCGGCAAGGACATCTCACGGTTCCACGCCATCTACTGGCCGGCGTTCCTGATGAGTGCCGGCCTTGAGTTGCCCAAGCGCGTCATGATCCACGGCTTCCTGCACAACAACGGTGTGAAGATGTCCAAGTCGCTCGGCAACGTGGTGGCACCGGCAGACTTCGTGGCGCAGTACGGGCTGGACCAGGTACGGTTCTTCTTCCTCCGAGAGGTCCCGTTTGGCGCCGACGGCAGCTACAACCATGAGGCCATCGTGGGCCGCATGAACTCGGACCTGGCCAACAACTTCGGCAACCTGGCGCAGCGTTCGCTGTCCATGGTGGCCAAGAACTGCGAGGGCAGGGTCCCGGTTCCGGGTGCCTTCACGGCTGAAGACACCGCGATCCTGGCACAGGCCAACGGGCTCCTGGAGACTGCCCGGGCTGCCTTCGAAAAGCAGGAATTCAGCCGCGCACTCGAGGCCATCTGGGGCGTCCTGGGGGACACCAACGCCTACTTTGCCGAGCAGGCTCCCTGGGTACTGCGGAAGACCGACGTCGAACGCATGAACACCGTGCTGTACGTGACGCTGGAAGTGCTGCGCATCGTGGCCATTCTGGCCCAGCCAGTGATGCCCACCGCCACGGCCGCGCTGTTGGACACCTTGGGACAGCCCGACGGCCGATCCCGCCAGTTCTCCGCGCTCACCACAGCCATTGTCGCCGGAACTCCGCTGCCGGCTCCGGCGCCCGTCTTCCCCAAGTATGAGGAACCGGCCGAAGCCTAGGTATGTCCCTGCTGGCTACTTGCTGGTACGCGGACTGAGTACGGTTCCGGGGCCGGTCAGTAGGGCCCACCTTGTAAGGCGGGTACTGAGTACTGGAGACATCATGGTGCCCGTCTGTCTAGCCTTATCTGGTTAGCAAACTGATGATTCGCATCTGGGAGAACCGTCGCCCCCGATGCTGTCCGTTTGCCTTTAGCCCTCCGTGTCGGGGTTGGCGCCGTTCTTCCACCTGTCTGATCAGTTTGGACCAGACAATGGATGGAGACGGAAATGAAACGGATCCTTGCCGCTTTTGGTGTCGCGGGTCTTGCGCTATTGGGTGCCACTGCGCCGGCCACCGCGACGCCTTCTGAGGACGAGAAAAAGATCACCATTTGCCACGCCACCGGCTCGGAAAGCAATCCCTACAGGCCGGTGACCATCAGCCTCAACGCGCTCAGCGCCCACGTGGGCCACCAGCACGATGAGGACATCATTCCGGCCAACGACGGGAAAGTCCTACCCGGTGGCCAGAACCTTGACAAGGCCAGCATCTGGAATGCAGCCTGCGCCGCACCAGGCGAGGGTAACGGCAATGGTAACGGCAACGGCGATCACAAGATCAGCATCTGCCACGCCACCGGCTCGGACACGAACCCTTACAAGCCGATTACGATCGCCCTGCAGGGGCTCAACGGCCACGCCAATGCCAACCACCAGCACACTGAAGACATCATCCCGCCGAACAACGGCAAGGTGCTGCCTGCAGGCCAGAACTGGACGGCTCAGGGGCAAGCAACTTACTACAACAACTGCATTCCCACGACCGTGCCGCCAGTAGTGCCGCCTGTTGTTCCTCCGGTGGTCCCGCCTGCTGTTACTCCGGTGACGCCGGGCGAAACTCCCAGAGGTGCTGTTGTGGGTGCGCCGGCGGGTCAAGGTGCCGTAGCCGCCAACAACCCTGGCTTCAATGTCCAGACTGCAGTGGCAGGTTCGACTGACGTTTCCATCGCCCCCTGGGCCGCTGGCATCGTTGTGATGATGCTCGCTGCAGCGGGAGTGGCTGCCCGCAGGACCCTGGCAGCCAGCGGTACCGTATCCCGGCCCCGGGAGGAGTGACGCCGGCTACTGGCGCCCGCAGGGGCACTGTTTGAATCACCGGCAGGCGCCGTGGCCGCAAGGGCACGGCGCCTGCCGGCAAACCAGGCAAATCCGACTCACAAGCGGGGTAACCATGGACAGCGATCGAAGGCTCTTCACCACCAAAAGCATTGTCTTTGTGGTGCTGTGCGGCGTGCTGGCCTATCTGGCGTTCGCATTTCTGCCATTCCTGGCCGGGCCGGGACCGACCATGACCGGGGTTGCTGTGCAGCCGACCACCCAGGCCCCAGCACCGTCCACCCCCACAGCCTCCACGGACACCGGCGCTCCGGTCCCGGCGGGTCCGGCAGCGTCGCCGCCGCAGCGGCTGGTGTACCCGGCCGCAGACATTGATGTGGTGGTCCATCCGCTCGAGCCCACCGGCGAGGACCAGGCCACCCAGACCATCGTGCCGCCCCCCACCATGGACGGCTACTGGCTGTCGCCTTACGGCGCCCCCGGCGCGGGCTCGGTCAACACCACGTATATCGCCGGGCACAGCTGGACGGACCGGGATGCGCCGTTCAACCGGCTGAGTACCAAGGCGGCGGCAGGTGACAGGCTGACCGTGGCCACGGCCACGGGCGAAGTGGCCTACCTGGTGGACTCGGTGACGACCTACGTCAAGTCCGGCCTTAAAGACAGCCCCATCTGGCAGGTGGCACCCAACAGGCTGGTCCTGATTTCCTGCTATACAGGTGATGCTTGGGGCACCAACGTGGTGGTGGTGGCCTCACCGGAGGACCCAACCCTTAGTCTCAGCAAATGAGACAGATTGTCCGGCATGCGGATCATCTTAATATTCTTGGAGCATGAGCGCATCCACGATCAATCTCGCTGTCATTCCCGGTGACGGCATTGGCCCGGAGGTCATTGCCGAGGCACTGAAAGTCCTCGAAAAGGCTGTCGCCGCTGAAGGCGTTGTCCTCGAGCAGACCCACTACCAGCTCGGTGCCGAGCACTGGCTGGCCACCGGCGAGACCCTTCCGGATGAGGTCCTCGCCGACCTGCGTACACGGGACGCGATCCTCTTCGGTGCTGTCGGTGCCGCCCCCGGCGACACCCGGATTCCGTCCGGCATCATTGAGCGGGAGATGCTGCTCAAGCTCCGCTTCAGCCTGGACCACTACGTCAACCTGCGGCCGTCGCGGTTGTACGGAACAGTCGGGAGCCCGCTGGCCAATCCCGGCACCATCGATTTTATCGTCGTCCGTGAGGGAACCGAGGGTCCATATGTGGGCAACGGCGGCTCGCTTCGCACCGGCACACCCCACGAGGTGGCCACCGAGGTCTCACTGAACACGGCGTATGGCGTGGAGCGCGTTGTCCGCGATGCCTTCCGCCGCGCCAGCGCCCGGGAACGCAAGCATGTGACCCTGGTGCACAAGCACAACGTCCTGGTCTACGCCGGCCACCTGTGGAAGCGCACCGTCGAGGCGGTGGCCCAGGAATTCCCCGAGGTCACCCACGATTACCTGCACGTTGATGCGGCCACCATCTTTATGGTCACCGACCCCTCACGGTTCGATGTCATTGTCACTGATAACCTCTTCGGCGACATCCTCACTGACCTCGCTGCAGCCATCACCGGCGGCATCGGGCTGGCGGCGTCGGGCAACATCAACATGGACCGCACCGCCCCCTCCATGTTTGAACCGGTCCACGGTTCGGCCCCGGACATCGCCGGACAGCAGAAGGCAGATCCCACCGCGGCCATCCTGTCGGCGGTGCTCCTGCTGGACCACCTCGGCTACACCGCCGCGGCCCGCAGGATCGAAGCTGCGGTGATCGCCGACGTCGAAACCCGCGACGGCGGCGCCCGCAGTACCAGCGCCGTCGGGGACGCCATCGCCGCAGCGCTCTAGGCCCTGCTCTTGAGACTCGGTTAAGCGGCGTAAGCTAGTTTCGAATCACCAAATGCTGCCCTGCGGTTCAGTGCTGAACCACATTCAGAAGGCAGCCGATCGTGGAGGAACCATGACTCAGACCGCCCATGGCGTCGAATTTAACCAGCAGCTCTCGGCAACCCCGAAGTCAGCTGAAGAGCGTGCAGCCATCCTGGCGAACCCGGGATTTGGCAACTACTTCACCGACCACACCGCCGTCGTCGACTACAGCGTCGACGAGCAAGGTGAGGGTGGCTGGCACAACGCGCGCGTTGAGGCCTACGGACCCATCTCCCTGGACCCGTCTGCCGCGGTGCTGCACTACGGCCAGGAGATCTTCGAAGGCCTCAAGGCATACCGCCACGCTGACGGCTCAATCTGGACGTTCCGTCCGGAGGCGAATGCGGCCCGCCTGAACAAGTCGGCACGACGTCTTGCGCTTCCGGAACTGCCCCAGGAGTACTTCCTGGGCGCCATCCGGGAACTGGTGCAGGCGGACAAGGAATGGGTTCCCGCCGGTGACGGCGAGGCCCTGTACCTGCGCCCGTTCATGATCGCCACCGAGGCGTTCCTGGGTGTCCGGGCAGCGCGGGAAGTGTCCTTCCGGGTCATCGCATCGCCCGCCGGCAACTACTTCGGCGGCGAACTCAAGCCCGTGTCCATCTGGATCTCGCGGGAGTATGCCCGCGCCGGACGCGGTGGCACAGGCGACGCCAAATGCGGGGGCAACTACGCAGCCTCCCTCATCGCCCAGCAGGAGGCTGAGGCCAACGGCTGCAAGCAGGTCCTCTTCCTGGACCAGTTCAACGACAACGCCGTCGAAGAGCTCGGCGGCATGAACGTGTTCTTTGTGATGAAGGACGGATCTCTCGTGACTCCTGCACTCACCGGAACCATCCTGGAAGGAATCACCAGGATGTCCGTTATCCAGGTTGCCAAGGACATGGGCCGCGAGGTCGCCGAACGCAAGATCACCCTGGATGAATGGCGCGACGGCGTGGCCTCCGGTGAGATCGCCGAGGTCTTCGCATGCGGCACCGCAGCGGTGATCACCCCGATCGGTGTCCTGAAAGACACCACCGAATTCATCGGCTCCGAGGACGCGAAGGCGGGGGAGACCACCATGGCCATCCGCGAACAGCTCCTGGGCATCCAGACCGGAACCGTGCCGGATACCCACGGCTGGCTGACGCGTCTGGCCTAAGCACGGCCTAGGCAGGCAACGCACATAGGAAATAACGACGGCGGCTGGCCGGCACTGTGGGAAGTTCAACACAGTGCCGGGCAACCGCCGTCGTCCGTTAACTCGGTTTTCCGTTTGTAGGGAGCCCCGGCCTCAGCGGCGGGCGGCCTTCCGGGCAGCGTTCTTCAGGGCCTTGCGCGAGACCGGCTTCAGGGCCTTGCGTGCCGCTTCGTCGGCCAGGGCACGGTTGCGGTGGGCATCGATGATGTCGTTCCAGAGTGCGGTGGCGAAGGCACCGCCGTCCTGGGCGTAAACGTCATAGGGATAGTCAGCAAAGATGGTCTGTTTGGTGCCTCCGGTGGGCAGGTCCTTCCCCGTTGCCTCGGCGACGGCGTCGGCAATAGCCCAGGTCCGCGTCAGGTGGTGCGTGAGATTGTCCTGGACAAAAACGTTCGCGTCGCCGGAGGCAGCAGCGCGCTCCAGGAGTAGGGCCAGATCTTCAGCCAGGAACGTGGCCGCCCATTCGTCGACGTCTTCGATATGTGACCGGAAATCCTCGGCGACACCGTCCACCGCCTCGCGCCAGTCGTTGGTCTCACGGAACTTCTGCCACGTGGGAAACCAGACGATGGCCCCGGTCGCGTGGTTGTGGATGTGCTGTAGGCCGCTGTTCTTCTCCGTCAGTGCATGGTCGTGTCCCGCGGCGTCGGCGCCGGACAACAGTTCGGACAATGAGATGGTGGGTGAAGTGCTCATGGTGGCGCCTGGCTGCTCTCTCTGGGCGGTGGGTTCACCAGCCATAACCCGCCCCGGGGGTGCGGTTATTCCGTGCCGTCCTGATGCGAAGATGGTGCAGTGAACTCCACCTCGAGCGGCATTCCAGTCGCTGCCAGCCCACTGACGGCTTTCTTCCTGGCACCCAACCCCGGGCCGATGAGCCTGGACGGCACCAATTCGTACGTCGTCTCCGCCCCCGGCGCCAGTACATCCGTGGTGGTGGATCCGGGTCCGGCGGACGAGGGCCACCTTCGCCGCCTCGCGGATGTGGGCCCCGTGGAACTCATTCTCGTGACGCACCGGCACGCCGACCACACGGCAGGCTCCCAGCGGCTCCATGAGCTCACCGGCGCCCCGGTCCGCGCCGCCGATCCCCGCCACTGCCACGGCGGCGGCGAGCCACTGCAGGACGGCGAAACCATCCAGGCAGCGGGAGTGGCGGTCCGGGTCCTGGCCACGCCGGGCCACACCTCGGATTCCGCCTGCTTCCACCTTCCCGACGACGGCCCGCACGGCTCAGTGCTGACCGGCGACACTATCCTGGGCCGCGGGACCACCATGCTGGACTACCCGGACGGCAGGCTGGGGGATTACCTGCGGTCCCTGGACCGGCTCGAAGCCCTTGGCCCGGCCACCGTCCTGCCGGCCCACGGGCCGGTACTTCCCTCCCTAGCGGCCATTGCCCGTGCCTACCGCGAGCACCGGCACGAGCGGCTGGCGCAGATCCGCGCGGCACTTGTCCGGCATGGCGGGGACGCGACGGTGGTTGACGTGGCAGACGACGTGTACGCCGACGTCGAACCTTCCGTCCGGCGGGCAGCCGAAATGTCGGTGGCCGCGCAGCTTGACTACCTGCGTGGGCTCCCCGGCGGCTGACAGGACGGCGTGACCCAGGGCAGCTGCCGCCGCTCAAGACGGTAGGCTAACAACCATGCGTATTGCCAGGTTTGTAGTCGATTCTGATCCCCTCTACGGCGTTGTTGAAGGCGAGCCCGGCAGTGAGGAAATCACTGTCATTAACGGTGACCCCTTCTTCCACGGCGTGGAGCGCACGCACGTCAAGCACAAGCTTGAAGATGTCCGGCTCCTGGCGCCGATCATTCCCCGCAGCAAGGTGATCGGCGTGGGCCGAAACTTCGCCGAGCACGCCGCCGAGCTGGGCAATGAGGTCCCGCAGCAGCCGCTGCTGTTCCTGAAGCCGAACACCTCTGTCATCGGCCCCGGCGACCCCATCGTGCTGCCGGAATTCTCAGACGAGGTTTCGTTCGAGGCCGAACTGTGTGTGGTCATCGGCCGGATCTGTAAGGACGTCCCGGAAGACCGCGTCGACGAAGTCATCTTCGGCTACACCTGCGGCAACGACCTCACCGCCCGCGATGTCCAGAAAACGGACCTGCAGTGGGCCCGGGCCAAGGGCTTCGACACCTCGGCACCCCTCGGACCCTGGATTGAGACCGAGCTGGACACCGAAGACCTGGCCATCAAGGGCTGGCTCAACGGCGAACTGCGCCAGGACGGCAGCACCAGCCAGATGATCCGCGGCGTCCGGGAAATCGTCTCCATCGTGTCCCAGGCCTTCACCCTGCTCCCCGGGGATGTCATCATGACCGGCACCCCGGCCGGCGTCGACCTGGTCACCGCGGGGGACCGCTATGACGTGGAGATCGAGGGCATCGGTCGCCTGTCCAACCCGGTGGTCCGCCGCTGACGGGTAAAGTTGGAACCACTATGACTACTGCCTCCGCGCTGAACCCTGCCGCCATCCCGTCCGTCACTGCCGAAACCCCGGTCCGGGTGCGGTTCTGCCCGTCACCCACGGGCACCCCGCACGTGGGCCTGATCCGCACGGCGCTGTTCAACTGGGCCTATGCCCGGCACACCAAGGGCACCCTGGTCTTCCGCATCGAGGACACGGACTCGGAGCGGGACAGCGAGGAAAGCTACCACCAGCTGCTGGACGCGCTGAAGTGGCTGGGCATCACCTGGGACGAGGGTGTCGAAGTGGGCGGCCCGCACGAGCCGTACCGCCAGTCGCAGCGCAGCGACATCTACCAGGACGTCATCGCGCGGCTGAAGGCCGGCGGCCACATTTACGAGTCCTACTCCACCCCGGCTGAAATCGAAGCCCGCCACCGTGCGGCCTCCCGGGACCCCAAGCTGGGTTATGACGGGTTTGACCGGCACATCACCGAGGAACAGCTGGCCCAGTACAAGGCAGAGGGCCGCCAGGCCGTGCTGCGCCTCCGGATGCCGGACGAGGACCTCACGTTCAAGGACCTCGTCCGCGGCGAAATCACGTTCAAGGCCGGATCCGTGCCGGACTTCGCGGTGGTCCGTGCCAACGGCGCGCCGTTGTACACGCTGGTAAACCCGGTGGACGATGCCCTGATGGGAATCACCCACGTGCTGCGCGGCGAAGACCTGCTCAGTTCCACGCCCCGCCAGATCGCCCTGTACCGCGCCCTCTACGCCATCGGCGTGGCCGAGTACATGCCCGAGTTCGGCCACCTTCCCTACGTCATGGGCCAGGGCAACAAGAAGCTCTCCAAGCGCGACCCCGAATCCAGCCTGTTCCTGCACCGCGAACGCGGCTTCATTCCCGAGGGCCTGCTGAACTACCTGTCCCTCCTGGGCTGGTCCCTGAGCGCCGACGAGGACATCTTCACCGTCAAGCAGCTCGTGGAGCACTTCGACATCCACGATGTGCTCGCCAACCCGGCCCGCTTTGACCTGAAGAAGGCCGAGGCCATCAACGGCACGCACGTCCGGCTGCTCGAAGCGGCTGACTTCCGTGCGCGCCTGGTGCCGTACCTCCGGGCCGCGGGCCTGGTCGGGGAAATCCTCACGGACCGGGAGGAAGAGATCCTCACCGAGGCTGCACCCCTCGTCCAGGAGCGGATCACCCTGCTCGGGGAAGCCCCGGAGATGCTCGCCTTCCTGTTCAAGGCCGACGACGCCATCGACGTCGCGGACGATGCCCTTAAGGGCCTGCCCGCCAACCTGACCGAAGTCCTCGACGCCGCCCTTGCTGCCCTTGAGCCCATTCAGGACTGGAACCCGGAGGAGATTCAGACGGCCCTGAAGCAGGCACTCGTGGAGGACCTCGGGCTGAAGCCGCGGCTGGCCTTCGGTCCTGTCCGCACGGCCATCTCCGGGCGCCGGATCTCGCCGCCGCTCTTCGAATCCATGGTGATCCTGGGCAAGGGCTCGTCCCTGAGCCGGCTCCGTACCTTCCGCGGCTGATGTCTACCACCGGCACGACGGCTGACGGAGTCCTGAGCACACGTTTCGGGTCCATCCGGGGCGTCCTCTTCGACATCGACGACACCCTGGTGGACCTCGAATACGCCATGACCACCGCCCTGCGTGAGGTCAGCGAGCACCTTCTGCCCGGTCTGGACCAGACCGGGTGGGAGCGTTTCGGCAGGATCTTCACGCACGAGACCACGCACTACTACGACCGGTACCTGGCGGGGGAGCTGACCTTCAACGACCAGCGCCTCCTGCGGGGACGCGCCGCCCTGGGGCACTTCGGTGTGGATCTTGCCGACGGTGAAGAAGCGCACGGGTGGCTCTCGGCCTACGGCCGGCTGCAGCCCACGTATGTACGTGCCTTTGAGGACGTTCTGCCGCTCCTGGACCTGCTGGATGCTGCCGGCATCCCCTACGGTGCCGTCAGTAACAACGTGCACGACTACCAGCGGGCCAAGCTCGACGGCGCTGGACTGGAACGCGTCCGCCGCCTGGTTGGTACGGACACGGTAGGCGTTGCCAAGCCCGAGCCGGCCATCTACCTCGAAGGAGTCCGCCTGCTGGGGACTGCCCCGGAGGAGACGCTCTACGTGGGTGACAACAGGATGCTGGACGCTGAAGGTTCGACGGCGGCGGGCCTGATAGGCGTCTGGCTCGACAGGGTGGGGGAGCCCGCGCCGGATTTCACCGGTCACAAGATCACCTCACTGGAGCAGTTGCTGGGCTGACCGGCCGCTTACTCCGCAGACTGCAGCCTTCGCCTGTTCCACAGCACCAGGTAGATGCCCACGGATCCGAGCACAAGCACAGCAAGCAGGCAGAGGGCAACGGCGGTATCGGACTTCCCCACCGTACTGGTGGGCGAGACGGCCGCTGCACTGCTGTACAGGGTGTCCGTGCCATCCGCAATCCGGGCATTGCCATCAGCAAGTTTCTCGGCACCCGTGGCCAGCTCTGTCGATCCCGTGGCCAGCTTGGTGTTGCCTGTGGCAAGCTCCGAAGCGCCCGCAGCCAGTGCCTGGGAGCCGTGGAGCAGGCCGGGGTTTGAGGGATCGGCCGGATCGCCCTTGATCCCGGCATTCAACGCCAACGTGCCGTCCGCCAGCCGTGAGGTGCCCTCAGTAATAGTGGCGACGGCGTTGATCAGGCCCGGGCGGTCGGCATTGCCGGGCACGCCGTCCATGCCGGTGCGGATCTGGGCAGTTCCGGCGGCCAGCAGTTCGGTACCGAGCACAACACCAGGGTTGTTGGGATCGCGACTGTTGAGCTTTTCACCCAGGGTGGCGAAGCCGGCGGTGAGGCGCCCTGTTCCAGTGTGCAACTGTGCCGCTCCGTCATTGAGCTTCCCCGCGCCAGCCTGCAGTTGCTGCGCCCCGGCGTCGAGCCTATGGGCTCCAGCGGTGATCTTGGCGATCTTGTCCTTGACTACGGCCAGCGGCACCAGACCCTGAAGCGGGTCCGAGGCTGCCGCCTCCAGCAGCTCAAGGGCCTGCGCCAAGGCTGCCGTTCCGGTACCTGCCTCGGGGGAGTTGTTTGCTCCCCGGTAGCCTTTCAGCTCGGCCGTTCCGGCGGCCAGTTCGCCGGTTCCCGAGGCCAGGCGGGCCGCACCTGCATCCAGCGCAGTCGCGCCGTCCGCCAGATTGTTCTCGGCATTTCCGGCGGCCGTAGGCGTCAGCGCCGCGGCGAGCTGGGTGGCTCCGGCGGCGAGCTTTCGGGCGCCATCGTCCGCTTTGTACACGCCGGGCGCGAGCTTGTTGTTGACGTCAGTTTCGATCTTGACGGCTCCGGCGGCGAGCTGGTCTGCACCGGACTGCAGTCTTTCAGCGCCCGGGGCCAGCTTCTCGCTGACACCCAGGAGGACTTTGTCGGCGCCGGAGGAGAGCTTGCCGGCACCGGTGTCGGCCAGGCCCGCGCCGGCCGCCAGCTGGCCGGCGCCGTCCTTGAGCTGCTCAGCGCCGGCCGAGGCCTGGCCCGCACCGTCCATCAGCTTGGCCGATCCGTCGGTGATCCTGCCGGTGACCAGGGTGTAAAACCCAAGCAAAGCAATCAGCATCAGGGCCAGGACGGCGACAGCAAGCTGCTGTGCCCGGGTTCGGGTCTTGGTGGGCGCGGCGGCACGACTTTGTGTCACGGTGGGTCCTCTCGACGGTTTGCCGGCAGTGTGAAATCTGCCGGCCACCCACCTGGACCAGGGTGGCAGTCCGGACGCAAAACGACATTCCGAAGGGCCTGCAGCAAAGGCAGTGGGTGGTTACTCTCGGGTAACTTACCGAGAGTAAACTTATTCCGGGTGATCTGGCAAGAGGTTCAGGCCCTTGGGTCTTCGGTGCCGATTTGTGCCAGCCCAAAGTCTCGGGTAAAGTAATTTCTCGTGCTGAGGCGCACGGAGCACGGCTTAAAGCCCGAAACTCCGGCCCGAAAGTATCATTGGGATATGGTGTAATTGGCAACACTACGGTTTCTGGTACCGTCATTCTAGGTTCGAGTCCTGGTATCCCAGCTCTGTTTGGTCGCAGGCTAACCGCGGCAAATCAGTGGTTTCAGATCGGTTCGCCGATTTGAAACACGCGCTGAGTGTATGAAATACTCACTTAGCAAACCGGCCTGGCGCCGGTTGGAAGTGAAAACTTCCTGGAAGTACGCGGCCCCATCGTATAGCGGCCTAGTACGCTGCCCTCTCACGGCGGTAACGCGGGTTCGAATCCCGCTGGGGTCACCAACGAACGGTCCCGGGCATCAGCCCGGGACCGTTTTTTCGTTGTGGAGGCTGCGCTGCGGGTTATAGGACAAAACCGGGGCCCGGTGGAAAAGCCGGCGCAGCTGGCATGATGATCCTGTGACCTCCTCAGACGGGCTTCGTCCCACGCAGCCTCCGTCGCCTAAGCGCGCACCGAGAACGCAGCCGGGCCGGCCCGACGCTGCGTCGGAGCCGGCCGTGGCCTTGCTCGAGGCCGTGCGTGGGGATCTGTCCGCAGTGTCGTTGCCGCTCGCCCTTGCTGACGTGGAACAGGCGCGCCAGGACACTCGGAACGCCGTCGCCCAGCTGGACGACTACATCCTGCCGCGGTACCGCAGCCTGGACGCACCGCTCCTTGCCGTCGTCGGGGGTTCCACGGGTGCCGGCAAGTCAACGCTGGTCAACGCCCTGGTGGGGCACCCGGTCACACGCTCCGGGGCCATCAGGCCCACCACCCGGCAGCCAATTCTGCTGCACCACCCGGCCGATGCCGGCTGGTTCGAAGGCCACCGCGTGCTGCCCACCCTCAACCGGATCCGGGGCACCGTCTCCAGGGAACCCGTTCCGGCCAGCCGGGCCGGCGCAACACCCGATGCAGAAGCCACTTCGTCCCTGGTACTGGTAGCGGACCAGGCTGTTCCGCAGGGGATCGCACTGCTTGACGCCCCCGACGTCGACTCCATTTCCGACGACAACCGCAGGCTCGCCGGTCAATTGCTGGCCGCCGCGGACCTCTGGGTTTTTGTGACCACCGCCAACCGCTACGCGGACGCGGTCCCGTGGAAGCTTCTCCTGGACGCGTCCTCGCGGGACATCATGGTGGCCGTGGTCCTGGACCGTGTGCCGGCGGAGGCGGAAGCCGAAGTCAGTGCAGATCTCCGCGCGCTGCTGCGGCAGGAAGGCCTCGGCGATGCCGGACTGTTCATTGTGCCGGAGACGGACCTGGACCATCTTGGCATGCTGCCATCGAGCGCAGTGGAGCCGCTGCGGCGCTGGCTGCAGGAACTTGCAGCCGACGCCGCGGGGCGGTCCGACATTGCCCGCCGGACCCTCAACGGGACGGTGAAGGCGCTGTCCGGGCGGGTCGGTGCGGTGGCGCACGCGGTCCAGGGGCAGGAGCGTGCCGCGGACGCGCTCCGTGCAGGCGCTGAGGCCGCCTACCGCGATGCCGGGGCCCGGATCCTGGACGCAACAAAGGACGGCGCCCTCCTCCGTGGCGAAGTACTGGCGCGCTGGCAGGACTTCGTCGGAACAGGGGAATTCTTCCGGGCGCTGGAGCAGAACATCGGACGGCTGCGGGACCGCGTGGGAGCGTTCTTCCGGGGCGAGCCGACGCCGGCCGTCCGGGTTGAGGCCGCCATCGAAACGGGGTTGCAGGCCGTCATCCTGGACGAGGCCGCCAACGCCGGCGAAGAGACTGACCGGCGGTGGCGCTCGGACCCGGCCGGCCGCGGGCTCCTGGGGACGGAGGATCTGTCCGGCACCAGCCCAGGCTTTGCCGAGGTGGCTGCGGCGGAGATCCGGGCCTGGCAGACCGGCCTGATGGAACTGATCCGCACGGAAGGGCAGGGCAAGCGCACGCAGGCGAGATGGCTTTCCTTCGGGATCAACGGCCTGGGTGCCGCGCTGATGATCGTGGTGTTTTCCATGACCGCCGGCCTCACCGGGCTGGAGATCGGCGTGGCGGGCGGTACCGCCGTCGTCGGCCAGAAACTGCTCGAGGCAGTGTTCGGCGAAGACGCTGTCCGCCGACTTGCGCAGACTGCGCGGAATGACCTCCATGCCCGTTGCCAGCGGCTGCTGCAGGCAGAGCAGCAGAAATTCATCCAACGCCTGCCGGAGGGCGGCGCGGACACTGGCCGGATCCTGACCGACCACGCCGCTGCCCTGGCCCGGCTGGCGGACAAGGCATGAGCCGCCACAGCGTAGCCCGTGAAGCGTCGCAGCTGGACCGCAGGCTCGAAGCCCTCAATGATGCCCGCGAACTCGCCGAAGGCGTCTTGCCGGATGCTGCACTCGAGGAGGTGTTCCAGCTCCTCGAACGCGCGAGCTCTCGCCGGTCACTGTCGGCTGATCACACCGTTGTTGGGTTCTTCGGTGCCACCGGCAGCGGAAAATCGTCACTCTTCAACGCGGTCAGCGGCGCTGAAATCGCGACGGCGGCCGCCCGCCGGCCCACAACGTCGGAACCTTTGGCTGGTGTCTGGGGAGCGGACGGCAGCGAGCCGTTGCTGGACTGGCTTGAGGTGGGCAACCGCCACCATGCGGAGCCCGTGGCAGGCTTCGCGGACGACCGCACGGGGCTGATCCTGCTGGACCTGCCGGACTTCGACTCCACCAGGACCGCAAACCGCGAGATCGTGGAGCGCATGGTTGGCCTGGTTGATGTCCTGGTCTGGGTCCTGGATCCGCAAAAGTACGCCGATGCGGCGGTCCACAATGATTTCCTCACGCCCCTGGCCGCACATGGAGCCGTGACCCTGGTGGTCCTTAACCAGGTGGACCGGTTGCCCGAACGGGACGTGCAGCCTGTGCTGGAGTCCTTGAAAGGGATCCTTGCCCGCGACGGGCTGGGAAAGGTTCAGGTCCTGGGTGCCTCCGCCCTGAAGGGCACCGGCGTGGACAAGGTCCGGAGCGCCATCCGCGGTGTGGTGGTGCAGCGCCAGGCACTTTCGCAGCGTCTGGCCGCGGACGTTTCGCGGGCCTCGGGGCAACTCCGGGAAGCCGCCGGCGCTGGGGAAGCCGCCGGTGTCAGGCCGGCGTCGAGATCCCGGCTCACCGATGAGCTGGCAACGGCCGCCAACGTGCCCGTGGTGGTGGACGCAGTTGCGCGGTCCTACCGCATCGAGTCGACGCGCCGCACGGGGTGGCCGGTGACGCGATGGCTGGTGCGGTTCCGGCCTGATCCGCTCCGCCGGCTCAATCTGAGAAGTTCTTCTCCGTCCCAGCTTAACCGGACCTCGCTCCCGGCCGCGGGCGCCCCGGAACGCGCCCGGACGGATGCTGCTGTCCGTGAGTTTGCGGACGCGGCGAGTGCGGGCGCACCCGGGCCGTGGCGTGCCGCGATCAGGGGTGCTGCCCGGGAAGGGCGGGAGGCGTTGCCGGATGCCTTGGACCAGGCCATCGCAGGCACGGACCTGATGGCGTCCCGGAAGTCCTGGTGGTGGGGCGTGTTCAACGTGGTCCAGTGGCTCGCGCTGGTGACAGTCCTGGGCGGCCTGGGTTGGCTTGGCGTGCTGGCCGGGCTCGGCTATCTCCAGCTGCCCGTGCCGGAGGTTCCGAAGGTGGAGGGCTGGCCGGTGCCGACGTTGGTGATTGGCAGCGGTGTGGTGCTGGGGATCTTCCTGGCGCTGACTGGAAAATTCATTGGGTCAGGAGCCGCGAGGGCGCGCGCAGCCAGGGCCAGGAAACGGCTGAGGGCAGCGGTGGGCGAGGTTGCCCGGGACCTCGTGGTGGAGCCGGTGGAAATTGAGGTCAGCAGGCTCGCGTCCTTCAACGCCGCACTGAAAGTTGCGGGCGGAAACTAAGGCCGCTACGCCAGGGCGGTTGCGGCGTCCCTGACCTTGATCAGCGTCCGCAGGTTCCGGGTGGTAGTGGTTGCCTTAAACCTGGCCTTGGACGAAATCTTGCTGAACGGGCTGTCCAACGTCCCGCCGGCCGGGGCCAGCCAGGCCAGTGCCTCCGGGCCGAGGCGTTTCTGTTCAGTCCCGTCAAGGGCTGCGCCTGCCGCGTCCAGCTCATCGAGCATGGCGGTGTCTGAGGCCAGCGTGATGTAGGCGTGTGTTGCCCTGTCGTCCGCCGGGTACGGGCAGGCCGCCACGAGTTCGGAGACCCGCTGGGCCGTCAAAATCACCACCCAGGCATCGTAGCCGAACGCGTCACGCAGGCACTTCTCAAATGTCCGTTTGACGGCGGCAGGATCCTCGTCGCTGGCAAGCACCACGTTGCCGCTGGCCAGCAGTGTCTTGACTTCCGCGAACCCCTGCGATGCGAGGGCATTCTTGAGGTCAGCCATCTTGATGTTGATCCCTCCGACATTGATCCCGCGGAGGAAGACCGCGTAGCTGTTCATGCCGACAGCCTAGCCGGGGCAGCCAGGCCTGGACGGAGGCGGGGCCTCAGTCGTTGCCCTTGCGCAGGGCCTCGGTGAGGAGCCGTGCGGCGTTGCAAACCACCTCGGCGTGGAGGCGGCCCGGCTGGCGGGTGAGCCGCTCAATGGGGCCGGAGATCGAGACCGCGGCGATCACGCGTCCGGACGGTCCCCGGACCGGTGCCGAGACTGAGGCGACCCCGGGCTCGCGTTCGCCGAGGCTCTGGCCCCAGCCCCGCCGTCGTACGCCTGCCAGCACGGTGGGCGTGAAGCGGGCGGCCTGCAGGCCCTCCAGAAGCCGGTCGTGGTCTTCCCAGGCGAGCAGCACCTGCGCGGCGGAGCCGGCCTTCATGGAGAGTTTGGTGCCCACGGGGATGGTGTCGCGCAGGCCGATGGGGCGTTCCGCGGAGGCGACACAAATACGCCATTCGCCCTGGCGGCGGAAGATCTGGGAGCTTTCGCCGGTGGCGTCGCGCAGCTGCATCAGGACCGGCCCGGCGGAAGCGATGAGACGGTCCTCGCCGGCGGCGGAGGCCAGCTCCACCAGGCGGCTGCCGAGGACAAACCGGCCCTGGATGTCGCGGCTTACAAGCCGGTGATGGATCAGGGCCAGGGCGAGCCTGTGCACGGTGGGCCGGGCCAGGCCCGTGGCGGCCACCAGCTGTGCCAGCGTGGTGGGGCCGGCCTCCAATGCATCAAGCACATGGGCCGCTTTATCAATGACACCGACTCCACTAGAATTGTCCATGTAATGATATTGCCGTCTCATTATCTGAGATGCAAATCTTTGGGCTGGCACAAAATGCAGCCCTGCTGGTTCAGTGGAACCAAACAGCCAAACAGCAGTGAAGGGAGATGGCCGTGGCAAAGACACTGGCCGAGAAAGTCTGGGACGCACATGTGGTGCGCAAAGGCGAGGGCGAAGGAGCCAATGCCCAGCCCGACCTCCTCTTCATTGACCTTCACCTTGTCCATGAGGTGACGTCTCCGCAGGCATTTGAAGGTCTGCGACTGGCCGGCCGCAAGCTGCGCCGCCCTGACCTCACCATCGCCACGGAGGACCACAACACTCCCACGCTGGACATCCATAAGCCCATTGCCGATCTCACCAGCCGCACCCAGATTCAGACGCTGCGCAACAACTGCGCGGAGTTCGGCGTTCGCCTGCACTCGCTCGGCGACGCGGAACAGGGCATCGTGCACGTGGTTGGCCCGCAGCTTGGCCTCACGCAGCCTGGCATGACCGTAGTCTGCGGCGACTCCCATACCTCCACCCACGGCGCGTTCGGTGCCCTGGCGATGGGCATCGGCACGTCCGAGGTGGAGCACGTCATGGCCACCCAGACGCTGTCCCTGAAGCCCTTCAAGACCATGGCGATCAATGTCGAAGGCACCCTGCGCCCCGGCGTCACCGCCAAGGACATCATCCTTGCCGTGATTGCCAAGATCGGCACCGGCGGAGGCCAGGGCTACGTCCTCGAATACCGCGGTTCCGCCATCCGCGCGCTGTCCATGGATGCGCGGATGACCATCTGCAACATGTCCATCGAAGCCGGTGCCCGCGCCGGACTGGTGGCCCCGGACCAGATCACCTACGACTACATGAACGGCCGCCCGCACGCGCCACAGGGCGCCGAATGGGATGCCGCCGTCGAGTACTGGAACACGCTGAGGACCGACGACGACGCGACGTTTGACGTCGAGGTGCACCTGGACGCCGACACGCTGGAGCCGTTTGTCACCTGGGGCACGAACCCGGGGCAGGGCGTTTCGCTTTCCGCCAAGGTGCCGTCCCCGGAGGACTTCGGCGACGAAAACGCCAAGGCGGCCGCCGAACGCGCCCTGCAGTACATGGGCCTGGCCGCCGGTACGCCCATGAAGGAGATCCGGGTGGACACCGTCTTCCTGGGCTCCTGCACCAACTCACGCATGGAGGACCTCCGCGCCGCCGCGGATATCATCCGTGGCCGCCAGAAGGACCCCAATATCCGGATGCTGGTGGTACCCGGTTCGGCCCGCGTGCGGCTGGAAGCAGAGGCTGAAGGCCTGGACAAAGTCTTTAAGGACTTCGGTGCCGAGTGGCGCTTCGCCGGCTGCTCGATGTGCCTGGGCATGAACCCGGACCAGCTCGAGGTGGGGGAGCGCTGCGCCTCGACCTCCAACCGCAACTTCGAAGGCCGCCAGGGCAAGGGCGGCCGCACCCACCTGGTGTCGCCGGTGGTGGCAGCGGCCACAGCCATCCGTGGCACCCTGAGTTCGCCGTCGGACCTAGATCCGGCTCCCGAATCCGCCGCCATCCGCACCGACGCAGCCTAGGAGGCCGCCATGGAAAAGTTCACCACCCACACGGGCATCGGCGTCCCGCTGCGCCAGAGCAACGTTGACACGGACCAGATCATCCCCGCGGTCTACCTCAAGCGGATCACCCGTACCGGCTTCGAAGACGCCCTGTTCTCCGCCTGGCGCAAGGACCCGGCCTTCATCCTGAACCAGGCGCCCTTCAGTGCCGGTTCCGTGCTGGTGGCCGGGCCGGACTTCGGCACGGGATCGTCCCGCGAGCACGCCGTCTGGGCGCTGAAGGACTACGGCTTCAAGACGGTCCTGTCATCACGCTTCGCCGACATTTTCCGCGGCAACTCCGGCAAGCAGGGGCTGCTGGCCGCCGAGCTCGCCCAGGACGACATCGAGCTGATCTGGAAAGAGCTCGAGAATGCCCCCGGCACCGAAGTTACCGTTGACCTCGTCTCCAAGACTGTCATCTGCGGCAGCATCGTGGCACCCTTTGAAATCGACGATTACACACGCTGGCGCCTCCTGGAGGGCCTGGACGACATTGGCCTGACACTCCAGCACGAAGAGGACATCACGGCCTTCGAAGCCACCCGTCCGGCCTTCATGCCCACAACGCTTCCGGCCCGCCTTTCCTGAGCCGGAGCCCGGAATTTCCCGCCCCGGACGGAGCCGCCTTCACGGCGCCGCGCCGGAGGCTTTCGGCGCCCGTATTTCGGTTCGGTAACGCAACCTCCTATGCTTAGCTGGAGCCTTTGCAAGGATTTTGGGGCGAGTAATCGTAAGGAAACCGGTATATGAGTAGTGTTCTGACAATCCGCGGCGGAGTCCCGCTTACAGGCCGCGTCAGCGTCCGGGGGGCCAAAAACCTTGTTCCGAAGGCAATGGTGGCAGCATTGCTGGGCAACGAGCCGTCGGTGTTGCGGAACGTTCCGGAGATCAAGGACGTCGAGGTTGTCACCTCGCTCCTGCAGCTGCACGGAGTGACGGTGGTCAAGGATCCCGTCAGCGGCGACCTCACCCTGGATCCGAAGGCGGCCAAAACCGCCCCGAGCACGGCGATCGATGCCCACGCCGGTGATTCGCGGATCCCCATCCTGCTCTGCGGACCCCTGATCCATGCGATCGGTGAGGCCTTCATTCCGGACCTTGGCGGCTGCAAGATCGGTGACCGGCCCATCGACTACCACCTGAACGTGCTCCGCCAGTTCGGCGCCGTGGTGGAAAAGCGCCCGGGCGGCATTCACATTTCTGCGCCCAAGGGCCTGCATGGCGCCAAGATCAATCTGCCGTATCCCTCGGTCGGCGCCACGGAGCAGGTTCTGCTCAGCGCCACCCGCGCCGAAGGGATCACGGAGCTTTCCGGCGCTGCCACGGAACCTGAGATCATCGACCTCATTGCAGTGCTGCAGAAGATGGGCGCCATCATCAGCGTCCAGACCGACCGGACCATCCGCATTGAAGGCGTCCGGGACCTGGGCGGCTACAACCACCGCGCCCTCTCGGACCGCAACGAATCGGCGTCGTGGGCTTCGGCAGCATTGGTGACCCGCGGTGACATCTTCGTCGAAGGCGCCTCGCAGCGGGACATGATGACGTTCCTGAATACCTACCGGAAGGTAGGCGGCGGCATGGACATCGGCGAGGACGGCATCCGCTTCTACCACCGGGGCGGCAAGCTCAACCCGCTGGTCCTGGAAACGGATGTGCACCCCGGCTTTATGACCGACTGGCAGCAGCCGCTGGTCGTGGCCCTGACCCAGGCCGAAGGCGTGTCGATCGTCCACGAGACCGTCTATGAAAACAGGTTCGGCTTCACCGACGCGCTCATCCGGATGGGCGCGAGCATCCAGGTGCACCGCGAGTGCCTGGGCAGCGTGCCGTGCCGCTTCGGCCAGCGCAACTTCCTCCACTCCGCCGTCATCTCCGGTCCCACCCAGCTCAAGGGCGCCGACATCGACGTACCGGACCTGCGTGGCGGCTTCAGCCACCTGATCGCGGCGCTGGCCGCTTCGGGCACGTCGCGCGTCACCGGGATCGACATCATCAACCGCGGCTACGAACGTTTCACCGAAAAGCTGTCCGGCCTCGGTGCCGACTTCGACATCACCTCGACAAAGTAGCGGTGGGCACGTGAAGGAAACGGCCAAGAGCCAGGCCACATTCGTTGTGGTCGCGGCCATAGTGCGCACGGTGCTGAACGCAATGATGAACAAGAAGTGGGAAGGCCTCGAGAACCTCCCCGCCGGCGGGTTTATTGCCGCGCCTAACCATTGCACGGAAATCGATCCGCTGATCGTGGGGCACATTCTCTACAACCAGAAGCGCGCCCCGCACTTCCTGGCGAAGGCCGGGCTGTTCAAGGTTCCGGTCCTGGGCGCGGTCCTGCGGGCCACCCGGCAGATCCCGGTGGAACGTTCGACGGCGGGAGCGAACCGCTCGTTGCAGCTCGCCCAGCAGATTGTGGCGGACGGCGGGGCCATCATCATCTACCCCGAAGGCACACTCACCCGCGATCCCGCGCTGTGGCCGATGAAGGGCCACACCGGCGCTGCCCGCCTTGCCTTGGAAGGCGGCATTCCCGTGGTACCGATCGCGCACTGGGGCGCCCATGAGGTGTTCCCGCGTTATGCGAAGCGGTTCCACCTTTTCCCGCGCAGGACGTCCAGGGTGATGGTGGGCAAGCCCGTTGACCTCAGCCAGTTCATGGGCCGGCCACTGGACAAAGCAACGCTGACCGCGGCTACCGAGAAGATCATGGATGCCGTGACCGGTTTGCTGGCCGACATCCGCGGGGAGGAGCCGCCAGCTGAACGCTGGGACCCTTCCAAGCACAATCAAGCCACGCACGGTCGCTTCGTTGTGCGGGAAAATCCTGACGACGCTGCGGATGCCACCTGATGGCCGACGGAAGCCGTCAGGGTTCCGCCCGCTCCGTCGCCGTCCTGGGCGCCGGTTCCTGGGGAACCACATTCGCCAAGATCCTCGCCGATGCAGCTCGGGCAGCGGGGGAAGAACGGAGCATCCGGATCTGGGGCCGCCGCAGCGAAGTGGTGGAACAGATAAACAGCTCCCACCGAAACGTCCAGTACCTGAAGGACACAGAGCTGCCGCCCAGCATCACGGCGTCCACAGACGTCCGTGACGTGCTGGCGGGCGCAGACCTGGTGGTTCTGGCCGTTCCTGCACAGTCACTGCGACTCCAGCTCCGTGAATGGAAGCCGCTGATCGCCGCTGACGCCATGGTGGTGTCCCTGATGAAGGGCCTCGAGCTCGGCACGGACTCCCGGATGAGTGAGGTGATCAGCGACGAACTGGGTATTCCCAAGGACCGCATTGCCGTGGTTTCCGGTCCCAACCTGGCCATGGAGATCGCCCGGGAGGAACCGACTGCTTCTGTGGTGGCCTGTTCCGATGCGGCGGCCGCGGGCTGGATCGCGAGGAGCTGCACCGCACCGTACTTCCGTCCGTACACCACGGCGGATGTCGTCGGCGTGGAAATTGGCGGTATCGTCAAGAACGTCATAGCGCTGGCCGTGGGCATCTGTGAAGGTAAACAGATGGGGGACAATACCAAGGCCTCCGTGATCACCCGGGGTTTGGCCGAAACATCCAGGCTCGCCCTTGCCCTTGGTGGCGAGGCACGGACCATGGCCGGGCTGGCGGGCCTGGGGGATCTGGTGGCCACCTGCTCCTCACCGCTGTCCCGAAACCACACTGCCGGGCGGTTGCTGGGCGAGGGCCTCACGCTTGATGAGCTGGCGCTGAAGATGACGCAGACCGCCGAAGGTATTAAATCCGGCCAGGCCGTGCACGAACTTGCGGGGAAGCTGGGTGTCGAAATGCCCATTACTGCCGCCGTCGTAGCCGTCCTGGCCGGCAAACTGTCCGTTGACCAACTGGGGCCGCTGCTGCTGGCCCGGGACCTGAAACCCGAAGGCGATTACTGACGATGTCCGACGATAACCTGACCGCAGCGGACTCAGCCCCCCGGGCCAAACCCCGTGTCGCGGTGCTTTTTGGTGGCCGGTCCAGCGAGCATGCCGTGAGCTGCGTGACCGCCGCCGGCGTGCTGGGCGCCATCAACAAAGACAAGTACGAAGTCATCCCCATCGGCATCGCCAAATCGGGGCAGTGGGTGCTGGCTTCGGGGGATACCGCCCAGTGGTCGCTGTCCGCGTCGTCGCTGCCGGAGGTCGCTCCGTCATCACAAACCGTGACACTGGCCGAGATCGGCGGCGAGCATCAGCTGATCGTGGCCTCGCCGAACCAGGTCCCGCAGGAACTCGGCACGGTGGACGTGGTGTTTCCGCTGCTTCACGGTCCCTTTGGCGAGGACGGCACCATCCAAGGACTCCTGGAACTGTCCGACACCCGCTACGTCGGCGCCGGCGTGCTTGCGTCGGCTGTGGGCATGGACAAGCACTACATGAAAGTTGTGTTCGAGTCCGCCGGGCTGCACGTGGGGCCCTACATTGCCGTCACGGACCGGCAGTGGGTCAAGGACGCGGAGGCCGTCCGCAAACAGGTGGACCAGCTCGGCTTTCCAGTGTTCGTCAAGCCGGCGCGGGCGGGTTCGTCCATGGGGATCTCCAAAGTTGACTCGCTCGAGGGACTCGACGCCGCCGTCGAGGAAGCCCGGCGCCACGACCTCAAACTGGTCATCGAGGCTGGCATCGTAGGGCGTGAGATTGAGTGCGCGGTCTTGGAAGGACGCGGGACCGATTCCCCCCGGACATCCATGCCGGGCGAAATTTCCGTCGCCGCCGGAACGCACGAATTCTACGATTTCAACGCGAAGTATGTTGAGGACGACGCCGCCGCGCTGAGCTGCCCCGCCGACATTCCCGAGGAAGCCATCGTGCGGGTCCGGGAACTCGCGGCAGCTGCCTTCGACGCTGTGGGTGCGGAAGGCCTGAGCCGAGTGGACTTCTTCTACACGCCCGACGGCGAACTGATCATCAACGAGATCAACACCATGCCCGGGTTTACGCCCAAAAGCATGTACCCGCAGATGTGGGCAGCATCAGGCCTGAACTACGCGGACCTGATTGATGAGCTGATCCATCTGGCCTTGAACCGGAAGACAGGCCTGCGGTAGCCGGAGGTTGAGCCTGTCGAAACCCCCGGGCGGACTTTCGGTGGTCGAGCCTGTCGAAACCCGGTGCTCAAGCCTGTCCCCGGAGGTCGAGCGTGTCGCGACCTACTGACTGGACGGCAGGTTCTGCAGGTCTTCCTGACCCACGCAGTTCCTGCTGGCCGGGATCTTTCCGGCTGAGGCGGAAAGATCCGCCAGGACCGTCGCGGAGCTGATCTTCTCCGGATCCATCAGGATTTCCGTGGCGGGTTCGCGGCCGAAGGTAGTCAGGGTCCACACCGGATCGCCCTCTTTGATGACCCAGTCGATGCCGTTGACGCTGACGCACCGGTCCGTCGTCGGGCCTGGAACGTTGACGCCGCAGCGCAGGATCACCTGTGAGGGGTCCCCCCAGGCGGCGGTGGCCTGGCTGTTGGTTTTCCGCAGGGCAGCATCGCCGATGGCGTCCGGGAGGGCCACCATCATCGGAGCGCAGGCCGGGTTCGCCGCGTCGCCCGCGGCGGTGACATCCACAGTCGGGGCACAGGCGGACAAAGCGGCTCCAGTGACGGCCGCGGTCAGCAGGATTCCGGACACGCGGACAGGCAAGGGAAAACGGGGATTGCGCATCCATCCAGCCTAGCGTCGCCGCCGTATGGAGCGGGACGCAGGAAGGACCGGACGCCCGTGCAAGGCCCTCCACAACAAGGGGCGGACCAGCAATGTCGGTGCCGCGCTGTAGCGTAGGGAGGTGCCTGAAATTCCGTTGACTGAAGAAACGCTGACTGTCGCCGCGCTGTCCGAAGCCGAACTGCTGGCCCGGATCTTTCCGCGGCTGGAAATGGCCGGAACGCACGGTTCGGCAACCCTGCTTGGCCCGGGAGACGATGCCGCCATTATCGCCGCTCCGGATGGCAGGACAGTAATCAGCATCGATACCCAGGTGCAGGACCAGGACTTCCGGCTCCAATGGCCCAACGGGTACCGCACCACGGGCTTCGACGTCGGCTGGAAGGCGGCGGCCCAGAACCTCAGCGATATCAACGCCATGGGCGGCGTGGCCACGTCGCTGGTGGTGAGCCTGACGTTGCCGCCCGACACCCCTGTCAGCTGGGTGGCGGACCTGGCCGACGGCCTGACTGCGGGAATCCGGGAACTCGGGGCCACAGACTGTTCGGTGGCGGGGGGCGATTTGGGCCGCGGCAGGGAAATCTCCGTGACAGTCGCCGTGCTGGGCTCATTGGCTGGCGGCAACGCGGTCCTGCGGTCGGGGGCCCGTGCAGGCGACGTTGTGGCCCTGGCCGGTACGGTGGGCAGGGCCGCGGCCGGGCTTGCGCTCCTGGAAGCAGAGGCTGCTGTGCAATCCCTGGCGCCCGCGCAATGGGCGCTCGTGGAAGTGCAGTGCAGGCCACGGCCGCCACTGTCCGCGGGGCCGCTGGCCAGGTCAGCAGGAGCCACTGCCATGCTGGATATATCGGACGGCCTGATGCGCGACGGCGGCCGCCTCGCCGCCGCCAGCGGCGTCGTCCTTGACCTTGACCCCGCGGCATTGAAACCCCTCGCGGAAGCCCTGCGTCCGGCGTCGGACCTTCTCAGGGCTGACCCCATGGCCTGGGTGCTGGGCGGGGGAGAGGACCACGGGCTCCTGGCCACATTTCCGGCCGGCGTTCAGCTGCCTGCCGGATTCACTGCGATAGGCTCAGTACAAGCCTTGGGAAGCGCCACACTTCCGGGCGTCACAATTGCGGGCCACGCCGTTGGCACCGGGGGATGGGATCACTTTGCAGACTAAGGTTGCCGCCAACGCGCAAGCGATGAAGCGGTGGTTGGACAAGGCTGAAACCGCCATTGCCAACCACAGCGACCGCCTCAATGCCATCAACATCTTCCCCGTGGCGGACGGTGACACCGGCACCAACCTTTACCTGACCGTTCGGGCGGCCGCCCGTGCCCTGCACACCGGCCCTGCGGTCCTAGGCGCGGCAGTCCCGGCTGACGCCGGCCAGGCGGATGTCGGAGCGGTGCTGGCGCGTGCCGGAAGGGCCGCGATGGAGCAGGCCCGCGGCAATTCCGGAACCCTCTTCTCAGTCTTTCTCTGCGCCGCGGCTGAACCCCTGGCCGGTCACACCCGCCTGACGTCAACCCTCTTGGCCGCCGCGCTGAACCGTGCCCAGATCCGGGCCTGGTCCGCGTTGAGCGACCCCGTGCCAGGCACCATGCTTTCGGTAATGGAAGCCGCGGCCCGGGCCGCCGCGGCAGTGGACGCCGGACACAACGGCAACGACAGCAACCATGCCCTGGGCAAAGCCCTCGACGCTGCAGTCAACGGCGCGCTGAAAGCAGTAGTCAGCACCGAGAGCCAGTTGGCGGCCCTTGAAGCCGCGCATGTGGTCGATGCCGGGGGCGTTGGTATGCTGCTCATCCTCGACTGCCTTCGCTCCGCCGTCCTTGGCGAGGAGCTGCAGGATGAACTCCTCGACGGGCTGCACGGATATGACGTCCAGGACCCCCACATCCACGCTGATATGCCGGCTGACGACGGCGTTGAGGTCATGTGCACCATCAGCCTTTCGCCGCTCAGCGCGGCCACGCTGCGCCAGCGGCTCGACGAGGTCGGCGAGTCCGTCATCATGAGCCAGGTGGACAGTATGGCCGATGCTGAGGGCAGCTACCGGTGGCGCGTCCATGTCCACGTCCCTGACGCCGCTCCCGCGGTCGCCCTGATCCGTTCCCTCGGCGAGCCCAGCGACATTTCGGTCAGCGAACTCGCCCTGGCCCGCGAACCCGAACCAGCTCCGGTGAACTCCAGTGGGCATGAGCGCTGAACTGGACCTGGGCCTGGAACGCCTGATCGGAAAGCGGTCAGCGTCGGCCATTGAGAAGCACCTGGGCATCGCCACAGTCGGCGGCCTCCTGAACTACTTCCCGCGCCGCTACCTGAACCGCGGTGAACTGACGCCCATCAGCGAGTTGCCGCTGGATGAAGAGGTCACGCTTTTTGCGCGGGTGCTCTCCAACAGCACGCGCAAGATGCATACGCGCCGTGGTTCCATCACCGATGTGGTGATCACCGACGACGCCGCCT
The DNA here is from genome assembly GCF_001428335.1 of Arthrobacter sp. Soil762. Lineage (GTDB taxonomy): Bacteria > Actinomycetota > Actinomycetes > Actinomycetales > Micrococcaceae > Arthrobacter. Next base: position 41,263 of record NZ_LMSG01000023.1, on the reverse strand, counting down.
CCCACGGCCGTCCGCGCCTTTCCGCGGTAGGCCCCGGCAGCGGGCACGGCACGCTCAAGATCACCTTTTTTAGCGGACACCGGGCACAGGCGCAGCTCCTGCCGGGCCGGCGCGTGATGTTCTCCGGCAAGGTGACGCGCTACGGAGCGTCCCTGGGCTTGACCAACCCGGACTTCCACCTCCTCGACGAGGACCCGGACATGCCGGCCATGGACCCCGAAAAGCTCGCCGCGATGCCCATCCCGGTCTACCCGGCCACCGCAAAGCTCACCAGCTGGTCGATTCAGAAAGTCATCGCCACGCTCCTGGAAACCGTGGATCTGGATGCCCTGCCGGATCCGCTGCCGGAGGCTGTGGCCCGTAGGGAGAAATTCCTTCCCGTGGCCGAGGCCTACCGGCTCATCCATAGGCCGGAATCGCAGGCTGACTGGATGAAGGCCCAGGAGCGATTGCGCTACCAGGAGGCCCTGGTCCTGCAGGCGGCCTTGGCGCGGCGCCGTGCCCAGCTTGCGGCCGAGGAAGCCACGGCGCGGCGCCCGGCCACGGACGGGCTGCTGGCGGCGTTCGACAGGCAGCTGCCCTTCACGCTCACCGGCGGCCAGGCCGCCGTCGGAAAAACGCTGGCCACGGAGCTGGCGCAGGACAGCCCCATGAACCGGCTGCTGCAGGGTGAGGTCGGCTCGGGCAAAACCATCGTCGCGCTGCGGGCCATGCTGCAGGTAGTGGATGCCGGCGGGCAGGCGGCCCTCCTGGCGCCCACCGAGGTCCTCGCCGCCCAGCACTTCGAATCCATCCGGCGGACCCTGGGCTCCCTGTCCCGCGACCCGATGCTGTCCGCGGACGGGCTGCTGGGCAGCCTGGCCGAAGGGGCGGTGCAGGTCACCCTCCTCACCGGCTCCATGCCCACCGGCGCCCGGAAACGGGCCATGCTGGACGCCGCATCCGGCGCCGCCGGGATTGTGATTGGCACGCACGCGCTGCTCAGCGACAACGTCGCGTTCTACGACCTTGGCCTGATCGTGGTGGACGAACAGCACCGGTTCGGTGTGGAGCAGCGGGACGTCCTCAGGTCAAAGGCCAACAAACCGCCGCACCTGCTGGTCATGACGGCCACGCCCATTCCACGCACCGTGGCCATGACGGTCTTCGGCGACCTCGAAACGTCCGTCCTGGACGAGCTGCCGGCTGGCCGGGCGCCGATTTCCACGCATGTGGTGGGCCTCGCCGAGAACCCCGGCTGGGCAGACCGCATCTGGTCCCGTTCCCGTGAGGAGATCGACGCCGGGCACCAGGTGTACGTGGTGTGCCCCAGGATCGGAACGGACGACGACGGCGACTTCAGCCCCGGGGAAGCGGAACCTTCCGCGGCTGACCTGGCGGGCGACGGCGGTGCGCGGGAGCTCGCGTCGGTGACCGCCGTCGTCGAACATCTCCAGCAGGAGCCAGCCCTGGCCGGTGTGCCCCTTGGGCCGATGCACGGCCGTTTGGACACGGCAGTGAAGTCCGCCGCGATGGCCGACTTCACCGCCAACCGGACCAAGCTCCTGGTCTCCACCACCGTTATCGAAGTCGGCGTCGACGTCCATAACGCCACCTTGATGGTGATCCTCGACGCCGACCGTTTCGGCATTTCCCAGCTGCACCAGCTGCGCGGCCGGGTGGGCCGTGGCGGGCTTCCCGGAACATGCCTGCTGGTCACCAACCTCGAACGCGGGCACCCGAGCCGGCGCCGGCTCGATGCCGTGGCGGCAACCACCGACGGCTTCGAGCTATCGCAGGAGGATTTGAAGCTGCGCCGCGAGGGCGACATCCTGGGCGCGTCGCAGTCCGGCGGCCGCTCCACCCTGAAACTGCTGCGCGTGCTGGAACACGAGGACATCATTGCGCAGGCGCGCCAGGACGCCCAGGAAATTGTGGGCTCGGATCCGGCCCTGGCGCGGCATCCGCGGTTGGCGGAGGCCATTGACGAGTACTTGAACCCCGAGAAGGAGGCGTTCCTTGAGCGCGGATAGGAGGCGGACATGAGCCGCATCATCGCGGGCGCCGCAGGCGGGACCCCCCTGGTCAGCGTCCCCGGCTCCCTGACCAGGCCCACTACCGACCGCGTGAAGGAAGCACTGTTCTCCCGGCTCGACGCATTCGGGATCATTGCCGGTGCCAGGGTCCTGGACCTGTACGCAGGGTCCGGATCGTTGGGCGTGGAGAGCGGCAGCCGGGGCGCTGAGGCCGTCGACCTCGTGGAATTCGATGCCAAGGCCAGTTCCGTGTGCCAACGCAACGCGGACCTGATCAACGGCGTGCTGGGCCGCAAAGCGGTGACTGTCCACCGGTCCAAGGTGGAGTCCTTCCTGGAGCGCACGGCGGAGACGGCCAGCTGGGACCTGGTGTTCCTGGACCCGCCCTATCCGCTGGATGACCCTGCCCTGTCGGCGGTGCTGGGCAAACTCGCCGATCATCTGGCTCCGGCGGCCGTGGTGGTGGTGGAGCGGTCCTCGCGTTCACCGGAGCCGTTCTGGCCCGCCGGCCTGGAACGGTTTGCCGAGAAGAAGTACGGCGAAACGCGGCTCTGGTTCGCGGAGCCATTTGTGCCGGACGCCATCGCGCCGGACGTCGTTATTGAGGAGCAGTCGCCGAAGCAGGTTTAGGGCCTGGCTCGGGACGCCTGGGACGCGGGGAGTCTGCGGCTCAGCCGGCCAGCTTATCCAGGTCCACGCCGGCGAGAACCTCCGCGGGGTGGGGGCCGCGTGCCGTCAGTTCGGCTGTCCAGGCTTCGGGCCACGGAGTCTGCGTTCCGGCGAGGATGATGTTGCCGGGGTAGCGGCCCGCGAACATCCCGGTTTCGGCGAAGGCCGCCACGTCGGCCATGGCGCGGCGTATGGCGGCGACCTGGCTTCGTACCAGGGTCAGGCCGGGTTCATCGCCCACGTTGACGATCAACAAACCTTCCGGTGCAAGGCGTGCACGGGCCTCCTGGTAGAACTCCTCGCAGGCGATGTGGGCCGGGGCTTCCGGTCCGGAGAAGATGTCCAGGATCACGACGTCGAACTGAAGTGCCGGGTCCAGGTCCGCCAGGGCGTCACGGGCATCGCCGATGACGGTGTGCAGCTCGGTACCGTCAGGCAGGGGGAGTTGCTGCAGGACAAAGTCGAGGAGCTCGCGTTCCAGCTCCACCGCATACTGGACGGATCCGGGCCTCGTCGCCTGGATGTAGCGCGCAAGGGTCAGGGCTCCGGCCCCGAGATGGAGCGCGGTGATTGGCTGGCCTTCGGGAGCGGCGAGGTCCACAATGTGGCCGATCCGTCGCAGGTACTCGTAGAAGATCTCCTCAGGATGCGCCAGGTTAACATGGGACTGCTCGGCCCCGCCGATGCTCAGGACGTAGCCGCCGTCGGTGAAAGCATCGGGCTCGATGGAGGCGTGCTGTCCGGTGGTCCGCAGGAACCGCGTGGAACGTGTGCCGCGGGGCTCCGACATCAGAGCTTTCCGCTGAGGGTCGCCAGCCGGGCGGCGGCCTCCTCGAGGAGCTCCACTTTCTTGCAGAATGCGAATCTGAGCAGGCTCCGTGTCCGTTCCGCGCCCTCCGGGTGGCAGAAGACGGGGACGGGGATCGCGGCCACTCCCACCAGTCCGGGCAGCCTGCGGGCCAGGTCCACGGAGTCGCCAATGCCAAGGGGTGCGGTGTCCACGTTGACGAAATAGGTTCCCTGCGGCGTGTAAACGTCGAATCCTGCGGCGCGAAGGCCTTCGCTGAGGATGTCCCGTTTTTTCTGGAGAGTGGCCGCAATGCCCTGGTAAAACTCATCCGGCAGTGCGAGGCCGGTCGCAATGGCTGCCTGGAACGGTGTACCGGAGCTGTAAGTCAGGAACTGCTTGACCGTCCGGACAGCCGCCACCAGATGATCCGGGCCGGTCAGCCAACCGATCTTCCAGCCAGTGAAGGAGAAGGTCTTTCCGGCAGACGAGATGGTGATGGTCCGCTCCGCTGCACCCGGCAGGGTGGCGACAGGAATGTGCCTGGCGCCGAAGGTGAGGTGCTCATACACTTCGTCGGTGATGATGAGGCAGTCATGCTTTATGGCAAGCTCAACGACGCGCTGCAGGACATGGCGGGGGAAGACGGCACCGGTGGGATTGTGCGGGTTGTTCAACAGCACCACCCTGGTGCGGTCGGTGAAGGCTGCCTCCATGGCCGTCATGTCGGGGTAAAAGTCGGGAGCCAGCAGCGGGGCGGTGACGTGGGTGGCGCCTGACAAGCCGATGACGGCGCCGTACGAGTCATAAAACGGTTCGAAAGTCAGCACCTCGTCGCCAGGGCTGACGAACGCCAGCAACGCTGCGGCGATCCCCTCTGTGGCGCCGGTAGTGATGATGACCTCTGTGTGTGGGTCCGGGGCCAGCCCGTAGAACCGCTCCTGGTGGGCAGCCACGGCCTCACGCAGTTTCAGGATGCCCTTGCCGGGCGCGTACTGGTTGGCACCGGCTTCGATGGCGGCCATCGCTGCCGCCTTGATTTCCCGCGGTCCGTCCTCGTCGGGAAAGCCCTGCCCAAGGTTGATGGCGCCGGTCTGCGCCGCCAGCGTGGTCATCTCTTCGAAGATGGTGACGCCCAGTTGGCCGGCAGGTCCCAGCAGATTGGCGCCTGAGGCGGTGCGCTGCCACGGGGCAGGCACGCTGGGCATGGAAAGGTCCCGTGGTGGATGCATCCAGTCATGGTATCCCGGCCGCCCCATGCGGTAGGTTCGGTGCATGAGACGCGCTGTCTGCCCCGGATCCTTTGACCCCATTCACAACGGCCATCTCGAGGTCATCGCCCGTGCCGCCGGCCTCTTCGATGAGGTGATCGTGGCGGTTTCGACCAACTATGCGAAGAAGTACATGTTCAGCCTGGGGGACCGCCTGGATATGGCGCGCGAAACCCTGGCATCCCTCAAAGGCATTGTGGTGGAACCGGTGGGCGACGGTCTCCTGGCCGAGTACTGCCGCCAGCGCGGTGTCTCCGCGATCGTCAAAGGTCTCCGCTCATCCTCAGACTTCGACTACGAACTTCCGATGGCCACGATGAACCGCCAGCTCAGCGGCGTGGAAACGGTGTTCCTGCCGGCGGAGGCGCACTACCTGCATTTGTCATCCACCCTGATCAAAGAGGTGGCCGGTCTGGGTGGCAGCGTGTCCGACTATGTGCCCCGGTCGGTACATAAAAGGTTGCTCGCGGGCGCGTCTGCGCCCGATCAGCCGCCAAGAGGGTAGGCTAGTCCGGTACTTCGACGGCCGTCCGTCGCCTGGTTTGAGTCCCTGCGGTTCTTCAGGCTAAGATGGTACGTCGGTCATATGTTCAACAGGAGTTCTCATTAAACGAGATGCTAGTTCGCCCTTGGCGTTCGACGTCAAGGATCTCGGGCGCAGCCCGGGCAGCATGCGGACACTGAAGGAACATGTACCCGCACCAAGTGATCTTGGTGTGGCACTCATTGGCGTTCAGGAAGGCTCGGACATCGAGCTGGATCTGAGGCTTGAGGCCGTACACGAAGGAATCCTGGTATCAGGAACCGCAGTCGCCGAAGTAAAAGGCGAATGCGGCAGATGCCTGGATCCCCTTGCGTATGACCTTGAGGTCAATGTGCAAGAACTTTTCTTCTACGAGGGCGTTGTGCTGTCGGACGAAGAAGACGAAGAAGAGCAATATCGAGTCGAGCGCGATGTTATCGATCTTGAGCCGGTGTTGCGGGACGCAGTTGTAACCATGCTGCCGTTCCAGCCGGTGTGCCGGGAAGACTGCCAGGGCCTTTGCTCCGAATGTGGAGTCCGCCTGGAAGACGAGCCGGGGCATCACCACGAGATCGTAGATCCTCGCTGGGCTGCCCTAGCCGACTTGGCTAAGCCTGACCGGCAAAACTGATTTGTACGTGTTTGTCTAGAGAGAAATGAGTTAGCCGTGGCTGTCCCGAAGCGGAAAATGTCTCGCTCGAATACCCGCGCCCGCCGCTCCCAGTGGAAGGCAACTGCCCCCCACTTGGTGAAGACTGTCGAAAACGGCCAGGTTACCTACAGCCTGCCGCACCAGGCAAAGGTCGTTACCGACTCGGCTGGCACCGCGCTGTTCCTTGAGTACAAGGGCCGCAAGGTAGCAGACGTCTAATCGGCCGCTTGGGCTGACATGATGTCTTCAACTGAAGAGCTTCTGAAGCGTCTCGGTGTCTCCATTGACGCCGGGACGCTTCGTCTTGCTCTCACACACCGTTCCTATGCCTACGAAAACGGCGGCATCCCCACCAACGAGCGGCTCGAATTCCTGGGCGACTCCATCCTGGGCTTCTCCGTGACCGATGCCCTGTACCGGGACAACCCCACACTGCCCGAAGGCGACCTCGCCAAACGCCGTTCTGCGGTGGTCAGCACGCGCGCCCTCGCCGGCATCGGCCGCAGCCTGGGCATCGGGGACTATATCTACCTGGGGCAGGGCGAAAAGCTCACCGAGGGCAAGAACAAGGCCTCCATCCTGGCGGACACCATGGAGGCACTCATTGGTGCCACTTACGTGTCCAACGACATAGAGACTGCCCGCCAGCTGGTTATGCGCCTGATTGGGCCGCTCCTTAAGGATGCGGGCGCACTCGGCGCCGGCACGGACTGGAAGACCAGCATCCAGGAACTGGCAGCCAGCCGGCAGATGGGCACTATCTACTACGCCGTTGAGGGGGCCGGGCCGGACCACGCCCGTACTTTCAGGGCTGTCCTGAATATCGGCGGCAAGCCATACGGCAATGGGTCAGGCCATTCGAAGAAGGAAGCGGAGCAGGAAGCTGCCGCGGACGCCTGGCGGCAGCTCTCCCCAAGCGCGGGAACCGCCGTGGCCTCAGCGGCGGAGGGCGCATCACCAGAGTCCTCCCGCAGCGTCTAGGCTGAGCCGTGCCCGAACTGCCTGAAGTCGAAGTAGTCCGCCGCGGACTGGTGAGTTGGGTCCGCGGCCGGACCATCACATCGGTGGACGTGCTGGACCCGCGTTCGCTCCGCCGCCATGCCCTGGGCACCGAGGATTTCAGAGGCAACCTCCAGGGTGCCACGGTTGTGGACGTGGTGCGCCGCGGAAAATTCCTCTGGATGCCGCTGAGTGAGACACCCGGCGCCACTGGCACGCGGTCTGTCGCACTGATGGCCCACCTCGGGATGAGCGGCCAGCTCCTGATGCAGGACGCGGACGTGCCCGACGAGAAACACCTCAAGGTCAGGCTGCGCCTGAGTCCCGTGGCCGGTATGCCTGAACAGCTCCGGTTTGTGGATCAGCGGATTTTCGGCGGGCTGTTCGTCACCGGCATGGTTCCCACGGACGACGGCGGCCCGGGCGGCGAGGCGGAATCTCCCGTTGCGTTCATCGCCGAGGAAGCCTCCCACATCGCCCGGGATCCCCTGGATCCGGCGTTTTCCTTTGACCTTTTTTACAGCCGGCTGCGGAAGCGCAAGACGGGCCTCAAACGCGCCCTGTTGGACCAGGGTCTCGTATCAGGCATCGGCAACATCTATGCCGACGAGTCCCTGTGGCGGGCAAAACTGCATTACGCCAGGCCCACCGATACGCTGCGACGCGGGGATGCGGAACGGCTCATCACCAGCGCGCGCGAAGTCATGCTGGACGCACTTGCCGCCGGCTGTACCAGCTTTGATTCGTTGTACGTCAACGTCAACGGGGCCTCTGGTTACTTCGACCGCTCCCTGAACGCCTACGGGCGGGAAGGGAAACCCTGCAGCCGTTGTGCCGCCGTCGGGACTAACTCCGTACTCCGCCGCGAGCTGTTCATGAACCGCTCGTCCTACACCTGCCCGGTCTGTCAGCCGCGCCCGCGCAACGGCCGCTGGTAGGCCGCCGTCGCCCTGCCGGCCATGATCGGGCGCTTTCCGCTGCAGGGACAGACACCCGGAAATCCGTGGAAACCCGCAGGGACGCAGTAGATTTGGGGCAGCAAAGCAGCCGCTTCAGCCATTCAGGAGACCAGAAACACCTTGCACCTCAAAAGCCTTACCGTCCGTGGGTTCAAGTCGTTTGCGTCGGCCACGACCTTCGATTTTGAGCCCGGAGTCACGGCAGTGGTGGGGCCGAACGGTTCCGGCAAGTCCAACGTGGTGGACGCCCTCTCCTGGGTGATGGGGGAGCAGGGAGCCAAAACGCTCCGCGGCGGCAAAATGGAGGACGTCATTTTTGCCGGGACTTCCGGGCGGCCGCCGCTGGGCCGGGCCCATGTGTCCCTGACCATCGACAACGCTGACGGGGCGCTGCCCATCGAATACAGCGAGGTCACCATTTCGCGGACCCTCTTCCGCACCGGGGGCTCTGAATACGCCATTAACGGCGCCAGCTGCCGCCTGCTCGACATCCAGGAACTGCTCTCGGATTCCGGTATGGGCCGGGAAATGCATGTCATCGTGGGCCAGGGGCAGCTGGACAAGGTCCTGCATGCCACTCCGGAGGACCGCCGCGGCTTCATCGAGGAGGCGGCCGGGATCCTCAAGCACCGCCGCCGCAAGGAAAAAACGGTCCGCAAGCTTGAGGCCATGCAGGCGAACCTGCAACGGCTGAGCGACCTGACGGGGGAGATCAGGCGCCAGCTCACACCACTCGGCAAGCAGGCTGATGTGGCGCGCCGCGCCCAGCGGGTCCAGTTCGATGTCCGGGACGCACGCGCACGGCTGTTGGCCGACGACCTCGTGCAGCAGCAGAGTTCACTCGAGCAGGACGTGGCGGACGAAACGGCGCTGAAGGCCCGCCGTGCCGTAGTGGAGCAGCAGCTGGAGGAGGGGCGCCGCCAGCAGGCAGCTGTGGAACAGCTCGCCGCCGAGGCCACGCCAAAGCTCAACGCCGCGCGGGATACCTGGTACCGGCTCTCCGCTTCCAGGGAACGGCTCCGTTCGCTGGGCTCGCTGGCCCAGGAACGCGGCCGGCTGCTGGGCGCAGTTGATGCTGAACCGTACTCGGGCCGGGATCCTGAGCAGCTGGAACGGCAGGCCGTCCGGGTCCGGGACGAGCTGACGGAGCTGGAGCGCCACATCCTGGACCGGCGCAGCGCGCTGGACTCAGCGACGGCTGCGAAGACCGGGGCCGAACTCGAGGCGTCTGCCGAGGAAAAAAGACTCACTGCCGTCCTGCGGGCCGCAGCGGACCGGCGCGAGGGCCTGGCGAAACTTGCCGGACAGGTTGGTGCGGCAAGATCGCGGGTTGAATCCGCGCAGGCCGAGCTGGGCAGGCTGCGGGAATCACTCGCCGCCGGACAGGAACGCCGCCGCCGGGCCCAGTCGGAGTTCACCGCCCTGGAAACGCAGGTGGCGGGGGTCGAAGAGGGGGAGGAAAGCCTCGACGCCGACTACGAGGACGCCAGCGCAGAGCTCGACGCCGTCGTCCAGGAGATTGCCGATCTGACCTCCGCAGGGGGAGAAGCTGTCCGCCAACGTGACGCCCTCGTGGCCCGACGGGACGCACTGCAGCTCGGCCTTAACCGAAAAGACGGCGCGGCGCACGCCCTCAACTCCGGGCTGGACGGCGTTGTGGGCACGCTTGCCGCGGGCCTCACCATTCAGCCGGGTTATGAGACGGCGATAGCCGCGGCACTGGGCGACGCCTCCGAAGCGATAGTGGTCCGGGATCCAGCCGCGGCCGCCATCGTGGTGCAACGTCTGAAGGACGACGATGCCGGGCGGGCCTCCCTGCTGCTGGCGTCTGCTCTGCCCTTGCCGGATGCAGTCTCCGGCACGGGCGGACCTTTGCCGGCGGGCGCACGCTGGGCTGTGGACCTGGCATCCGGCGGGGGCGGGCCCGCCCCCGCCGTGGCCGCGCTCCTGACCGGGGTGGCAGTTGTTGAAGACCTGGATGGGGCGGGGCTGCTGGTTGCCGAACGTCCGGACCTGACAGCCGTGACCCGGGCCGGGGACGTGTTTACTGTCCTCACGGTGACTGGCGGCTCGGCGAAGGCGCCGTCCCTGCTCGAGGTGCAGGCCGCCGTGGACGACGCCGAGGCCCGGCTGGCCGTTGTCACCGCGGATCTGGAACGGAACAGGTTCGCCCTGGCAGGCACCGAGGTCCGGCGCGCCGAGGCCCTGACGAGGGCAGAAGCTGCCCTGGACCGCCTGCACGATTCTGACGCCCGGCTCGCGGCCGTGGCCGAAAAGCTCGGCCACCTGAACTCCATCCTGCGCAGCGCCGTCGGCGAAAGCGACAGGCTGGCCACTTCGTTGGCCAGGGCCGAGGCCAATGTTATTACCGAGGAACAGGCGCTCGCCGCCGTTGCGGCGCGGCTGGCTGCCGCGCAGGAGGCGCCCGCCGAAAAGGAACCCTCCACCGAACAGCGCGATGCGCTCGCACTGGCCGCATCGCTGGCCAGGTCTGCGGAGATGGACGCGAGGCTCTCGCTGCGCAGCACCGAAGAGCAGCTGACCGCCACCCGCAACCGGGCCCTATCGCTGGAGCGGGCAGCGGCCACCGAACGACGGGCGCGTGAAGAGGCTGCAGAACGGGCGCGCCGCCGTCGGATCCAGGCCAGACGGGCGGCCGCCGTCTCCGCTGCGGTGGAGCTGGCAATCCGGTTCATCGATGTTTCTGTTGAGCTGGCCCGGCATGAACGTGACCTCGCCGAAGGGAACCGGGAAGAGCGGGACCGTGCGCTGCTGGCGACCCGGACAACCAATGATGCGCTGGCCCGCGAACTGGCGGAGCTGACCGACTCGGTTCACCGGGACGAACTGGCCCGCGCCCAGCAGCGGGCACGGATTGAAGCCCTGGAAACACGTTCCATCGAGGAACTCGGGATCACCCCCGACGTGCTGGTGGCGGACTTCGGCCCGGACGTTCCCGTGCCCGTCCCCGCGGAGGAAAGCGGGGACAAATGGGCGGCACTGCGGACACCCGTGGACGACGACGGCACACCGGTCCCCGAAGGCAAGCCGTTTGTCCGCGAGGAGCAGGAGAAGCGCCTCCGGAACGCCGAGAGGGACCTGTCAGCCCTGGGCAAGGTCAACCCGCTGGCGCTGGAGGAGTTTGCGGCCCTGGAGGAACGCCACCAGTTCCTCAGCACCCAGTTGGAGGACCTGAAATCCAGCCGTAAGGACCTGCTGGACATCATCAAGGAAGTGGATGACCGGGTCCAGCGGGTCTTTACCGAGGCCTTTGAGGACACCCGCGACCAGTTCGTCCACGTGTTTGAGCGCCTCTTTCCCGGCGGCGAAGGCCGGCTGGTCCTCACAGACCCTTCGGACATGCTCACCACCGGAATCGAAGTCGAAGCGCGACCTGCCGGCAAGAAAATCAAGCGGCTCTCACTGTTGTCTGGAGGCGAACGGTCGCTCACCGCCGTCGCCCTCCTGGTGGCCATCTTCAAGGCCCGCCCCTCGCCGTTCTATGTGATGGACGAAGTCGAAGCGGCACTTGATGACACCAACCTCGGCCGGCTCATCACCATCTTCCAAGAGCTCCGGGAGTCCAGCCAGCTGATCGTGATCACCCACCAGAAACGGACCATGGAAGTGGCTGATGCGCTATACGGCGTCACCATGCGCGGGGACGGCGTGTCCACCGTCATCAGCCAGCGGCTGGGCGTCGACGTCTAGCGTCCGCGCAGATGGCAGCCCCGAACGCCTGCCGCGTTTGTGAGAAGCTAGGGGAGTGAATGACATCCTCCCCATTATTCTGTCCATTGTTGCTGCCCTGGCGGTTATTGGCGGGCTGATCCCGGTCCTGTTGAAGACGCGGAAGAACATCACCCAGTACCCCGGTACGCGCGACGCCAATGATCCGGCCACCCCGCAAGGCGGGGGAACCCTGCTCGAGGACGCGCCCGTGGTTCCGGCCGAGCGCAACACTCCCGCCGGCGTCGACCTCGAAGACCTCGAAGTCACCGATGTTCCTGATGACGTGGCGGGCCTGGAAACCATCCAGGTTGAGACCCCCCTTCCCGTTGCCGGCCGCCTGACCCGGCTCCGCGAGCGTTTGGTCCGGTCGAACAACATCCTCGGCAAGAGCCTGCTGGCGCTGCTGTCCAGCGACAAGATCGACGAGAACGTCTGGGATGAAGTGGAGGAGACCCTCCTGCTGGCCGACCTCGGCACCGAACCCACCATGCAGCTGGTCGACGCCCTCCGGGAGCGCGTGAAAATACTCGGCACCAGGACCCCCGAGCAGGTCAAGGCTCTGCTCCGCGAGGAACTGATCAAGCTGGTGGACCCCACCATGGACCGCGCCCTGCGCACCGACCGGCACGCGGACAAGCCGGCCGTCGTGCTGGTGGTAGGCGTCAATGGCGTGGGCAAGACCACCACCGTGGGCAAGCTCGCCCGCGTGCTCGTTGCCGAGGACAAGGACGTCCTGCTGGGCGCGGCGGACACGTTCCGCGCCGCGGCCGCCGAGCAGCTGGCTACGTGGGGCCAGCGGGTGGGCGTTCCCACCGTGAAGTCCGACGTCGACGGCGCAGACCCGGCGTCCGTCGCCTATGAAGCGGTCAAGGCCGGCATTGACCAGGAAGTCGACGTTGTTATGATCGACACCGCCGGCCGCCTGCAGAACAAGACCGGCCTCATGGACGAACTTGGCAAGGTCAAGCGCGTCATCGAAAAGCTGGCGGAGGTTGACGAGGTTCTGCTGGTTCTGGACGCCACCACCGGCCAGAACGGCCTGAACCAGGCCCGTGTCTTCTCCGAGGTAGTGAACATCACCGGCATTGTCCTGACCAAGCTGGACGGCACCGCCAAGGGCGGCATCGTGGTGGCCATCCAGAAATCACTCGGCGTGCCGGTCAAGCTGATCGGTCTTGGCGAAGGCGCCGATGACCTGGCTCCGTTTGAAGTCGAGAGCTTCGTCGACGCCCTGCTGAACTAGTAACCGGGTCGACACCGGGGTTTACACAAACGAGGGGTGAGATCCCGCCGCTAAGCCGAGGCTTTAGCGGCGGGATCTCACCCCTCGACGCGTTTCAGCGGCTCGCGCGTCACGGACCAGCAAGCCGCCGCGAGCACCAGCACACCGCCGGTGACGCCGAAAGCCCAGCCGTAGCCCAGCCGGTCCGCCAGGACGCCCACGAGCACCGGTCCGGCAATAGCCCCGACGTCCGAGGTCATCTGGTAGGCGGCCAGGACCCGCCCGCCGGACCGCTCATTGCCGATGACATCCGCGACGGCGGCCTGCTGGGCAGGTCCCAGAAGTCCGGACCCCACACCGGCCACAACCGACGCGGCGAGGAACCAGCCCAGGTGGGACGTGAAGCCGATGGCGGCCGTGGCGAGCCCGGCGACCAGGAGCCCTACGACCATCAACGGCCGCCTGCCCATGCTGTCCGCCAGCCGGCCGGAGAATGTCAGTGCGGCGGCATTGCCCGCGGCGAAAACGGCCAGCGCAAGGCCGGCGGCCTCGGGACCGGCACCCAGCGCAGCAACGGCAAACAGCGGGACGGTGGCCATCCGCACACCAAATGTGGCCCAGCCGTTGGCGAAGCTGGACAGCAACGCCGAGCGGTACACACCAATTCCCCAGGCCTCGGCGAAGCGCATGTCCGGGGCGCGGCCCACTGTGGACCGGTCCGCGGACGGCGCGTGGCTGAGTTGGGTCTGCACCACCGCGGCAGCAAGGATCAGCGCGGCGGCGTAGCAAAGGAACGGCACCCGCAAGCCGAATCCGGCGAGCAGACCGCCTACCACCGGGCCCAGGACGCTGCCGATCAGGAACGCGGACGCGTAAGCGCCGGATACCCTGCCCCGGCTTTCCGGCGGCGCCAGCCGCACCACAAGGGCCATGGAGGCCACCGTGAACATCACCGAGCCCACGCCGCCGAGCCCCCGGAAGACCAGCAGCTGCCAATAGTCCTGGGCAAAAGCGCACGCCGCCGTTGATACCGCCACAATCAGCAGCCCCGCCACATATACGGGCCGCTCACCCCATCGGCCGATCAGGGCCCCGCCCGCCGGCGCGAACACCAGCCGCATGAAGGCGAAGATGCTCACGATCACGGCGGCTGCCGTTGCCCCGACGTCGAAAGTGGTGGCGAACTGGGGCAGGACCGGCGCCACCAGCCCAAAACCGAGGGCAATCAGGAACGCCGCAGCGAGCATCACCTTGATGTCGCGCGGAAGCGTGGGCCTCTGCGGGCGGATAACGGAAAAAATCCGCGTTGTGGCGCGGCTCACGCGTGATGGTGCCGTCATGGGGCGGGTTTCCTTGCAAGGTAGGCGGCCGGGGGTCGGCGGCAGTGGTGAAACATAACCGTAACAAGCCAGATATGCACCATTTACTTCCGGGAGGTTGTTGTAACAAGCCAGCAATGTAAATCCTCTGCGGGCGAAACACGGCAGCGACAGACTCGATACAGGACGCAAAAGGCGTTAGTAAGGCGGAGCATTCCGCAGCATCGATCATAGGGAGGACGTGCACCATGGAACTTACCGCAGGTCACGTATGGCTCATGGTGGCAGCAGCACTCGTGCTGTTCATGACACCAGGTCTGGCATTTTTCTACGGCGGCATGACGCGCGCCAAAGCTGCATTGAACATGATGATGATGAGCTTCATCTCCATCGGTATGGTCGGCGTGGTCTGGGTCCTCTGGGGCGCTTCGATGAGCTCCGGCGAGGGCTTCCTGCAGATTGTCGGTAACCCGTTCGCCACGTTCGGCCTTGAAGGCATCACCACGCCGGACGGGCTCATCAAGGTCGGCTACGCCGCCACCTTCGCCATCATCACCGTCGCCCTCATCAGCGGCGCGATCGCTGACCGCGCCAAGTTCGGCGCCTGGGCCCTCTTCGTCCCCGTCTGGGTCACCCTCGTTTACTGCCCCCTGGCCTACATGGTCTGGGGCGGAGGCCTCTTCGGCCCTGAAGGCGCCATTGGCCAGGCACTCGGCCCGGCCATCGACTTCGCCGGCGGCACCGTGGTCCACATCAACGCCGGTGTGGCAGCCCTCGTCCTGGTCCTGATCATCGGCAACCGCCGCGGCTTCGGCAAGGACCCCAACCACCGCCCGCACAACATCCCGTTCGTGATGCTCGGTGCAGCCATCCTGTGGTTCGGCTGGTTCGGCTTCAACGGCGGCGCCGCCACCACTGCTGAGCAGGGCGGCCTGATCTGGATCAACACCCTCGCAGCCCCGGCCGCGGCAATGCTCGGCTGGCTCGTCACCGAACGCATCCGCGACGGCCACCCCACCTCCCTTGGTGCCGCCTCCGGTGTTGTTGCCGGCCTGGTCGCCATCACCCCGGCCTGTGCCAACGTCAGCCCGGTGGGCGCGCTCGGCCTCGGTGTCATCGCCGGTGTCGCCTCGGCCCTGGCCGTCGGTCTCAAGTTCCGCTGGGGCTTCGATGACTCCCTGGATGTTGTGGGCGTTCACCTTGTCTCCGGCATCATCGGAACGGTTGCCCTGGGCTTCATCGCCCTCCCAACCGACGGTGTGGGCGGCGGCCTCTTCTATGGCGGCGGTCCGGCCCAGCTTTGGGCCCAGCTCGCAGCAGCAGGCATCGCCATCGCTTACTCGGCAATCCTCACCGCAATCATCGCCTACGCCATCCACAAGACCATGGGCTTCCGCGTCTCGCAGGAGCAGGAAGTCGTTGGTGTTGACCTCAGCCTGCACGCCGAGACGGCGTACGAGTTCGGAGTGGGCGGCCACGGCGGGAGCTTCCAGCCGCTCCACGAACTGATCAAGGGCAAGGGTTCGGCCACTGACGGCGAAGCAGCCGGCGCAAAGAAGACCGCACCGGCAGCGGGCAAGGAAAGCGTGGAAGCATGAAACTGATCACTGCCATCGTCCGCCCGGAGAAGCTCGAAGCCATCCGGGAAGGCCTGGAGTCCTACGGCGTCCAGGGGCTGACGGTCAGCGCGGCCAGCGGCTACGGCCGCCAGCGCGGCTACACGGAGGTCTACCGCGGAGCTGAATACAACGTGGACCTCCTGCCCAAGATCCGGGTTGAAGTCCTCGCCACGGACGAACAGGCCGATGACATCCTGGACGTCATCATCGCCAGCTCCAACACCGGCCGCGCCGGCGATGGCAAGGTCTGGACCGTGGACGTCTTCGAAGCGGTAAGGGTCCGGACCGGCGAACGCGGCGTCGCCGCCATCTAGCAGTGCCGGAAGCTGATTGATCGGCAAAGCAGACTGTTCCAAACGAAAGAGCGGGCAGGGAACCTCGAAAGGTTCCCTGCCCGCTCTGTTTGTTCTGGCATAGCCAGCCAGCCTTAGCCAGCCGGCGCGGAACCCGGCCATCCGGCGGGGCCGGCCGAACCGGCGTCGTACTTTTCCAGCGGCACCGTGCCCCGCTGCCAGGCCTTCAGCACCGGCTCAAGAATCCGCCAGCATTCCTCCGCGGTGTCGCCGCGCACCGAGAGCAGCGGGTCGCCGCTCAGGACGCCCTCCAGCACTTCGCCATAGGGCAGCAGCTCAGAAGCGCTCAGCTCCGCATTCAGCGTTGTGCGGCTCAGGCTGAAGATGCTGCCGGGGCCGTTGACGTCGACGTCGAACGCCAGGGTATCCGGCCCGAACCCGATCCGCAGCTGGTTGGGGGAGTCCACGCCGGTGAATCCTCCCGGCAGATGCGGGACAGGGCGGAACGTGACCACGGCTTCCTTGCGTTTCACCCCGAGGGCCTTGCCCGAACGCAGGATGAACGGGACCCCCTTCCAGCGCCAGTTGTCGATGTCCACCCGGACTTCCGCCAGGGTCTCTGTCCCGCGGGCTGCGTCCACCCCTTCTTCCTGCGCATAGTCCGGGACGTTCCGGCCGGCAATCGAACCCGCCGTATACGTGGCCCGGCGGGTGGAGTTCGCGTACGGCGCGCTGATGCTGCTGGCGCGCAGCACGGCTGCGATAGCGTCGCGGAGGTCCCGCTCCCCGATGGTGGCCGGCGGCTCAATGGCCATCAGGGCCATGATCTGGAGCAGGTGGCTCTGGATCATGTCGCGCAGGGCGCCGGCGTTGTCGTAATACCGCGCCCTTCCCTCCAGTGCCAGGTCCTCGTCGAAGATGATCTCGACCTTTTCCACGTGCTCGCGGTTCCATACGGGTTCCAGGAAATTGTTCGCAAAGCGCAGGCCCAGGATGTTGAGCACCGTCGCCTTGCCCAGGAAGTGGTCCACCCGGTGAATGTGGTCCTCCGGCACCAGCGCGGCGAGTGTTTGATTGAGGGAACGGGCCGAGGCAACACTTGCGCCGAACGGCTTCTCCATCACCAGCCGTGTTCCGGCCGGAACCTGGTCACGGTGCAGGGACTCGCAAGCCAGCTGGCTGACATGGGGAGGCAGCGCAAAATAGATCGCGGTGGGGCCTTCCAGGCCTGCCAACAATGCCGCCAGGGCTCCGTCCGCCGTAACATCCAGCTGGTGATAGGGGGTAGCTTCCGCCAAGGCCGTGAGTGCCTTCTTGCCGGCCGCGTCGGCGGCCTCCGCGGCGGGGGCGAAGGCCTCGTGGACCCTGGCCCGCCACTGGCCCGGCGTCCAGGCATCGGAGCCGGCGCCCACCAGGGTCAGGCCATCGGCGCGGCCGCTCGCCACCAGCCGGGCCAGTCCCGGGAGCAGAAGGCGTCCCGTCAGATCGCCTGAGGCACCCAGAATGAGCAGGGTTTTTACACTTGTTTGGCTGGTCACCCTGCCAGCATGCCATCCGGCAAGCCCGACTTGGTACCCTAGATAGTCGAGTCCCCCCTGTAAATCCACTGAAAGAAGTGCGCGGCGCGTGTTCAATTCACTCTCTGACCGGTTGACAGCAACCTTCAAGAATCTCCGTGGCAAGGGCCGCCTCACTGAGGCCGACGTCGATGCCACAGTCCGGGAGATCCGCCGCGCCCTCCTGGATGCCGATGTCGCCGTTCCCGTGGTGCGTGAGTTTACGGCCCGCGTCCGCGAGCGTGCCCTCGGGGCAGAGGTATCGGGGGCGTTGAACCCCAGCCAGCAGATCGTCAAGATCGTCAATGAGGAACTCGTTGAGATCCTCGGTGGCGAGACCCGCCGGATCCGCCTTGCCAAGACCGGTCCCACTATCATCATGCTGGCCGGCCTCCAGGGTGCCGGTAAGACCACCCTGGCGGGCAAGCTCGCCAAATGGCTCAAGGCCCAAG
This sequence comes from Arthrobacter sp. Soil762, assembly GCF_001428335.1. Lineage (GTDB taxonomy): Bacteria > Actinomycetota > Actinomycetes > Actinomycetales > Micrococcaceae > Arthrobacter. The sequence goes on along the minus strand of NZ_LMSG01000023.1, from coordinate 23,195 downwards.
GCCACAGCCCCCTGCTGGTGGCATGTGATCTCCAGCGGCCCAATGCCGTCACCCAGCTCCAGGTTGTCGGCAACCGCGCTGGCGTGCCCGTTTTCGCGCCGCACCCCGGAGCCACTTCGGAACTGGAGCACCCCGCCGGTGACCCGGTCGCCGTCGCCCGCGCCGGCGTTGAGGAAGCGCGCCAGAAGCTGCACGACGTCGTAATTGTTGACACCGCCGGGCGCCTCGGTGTTGACGCCGAGATGATGGAGCAGGCGAGCGAAATCCGCCGCGCCATCGTCCCCAATGAAGTGCTGTTCGTGATCGACGCCATGATCGGGCAGGACGCCGTGAACACGGCTGTGGCGTTTGACGAGGGTGTGAACTTCACCGGAATCGTGCTGTCAAAGCTCGACGGCGACGCCCGCGGCGGTGCCGCACTCTCGGTTGCATCGGTCACCGGTAAGCCGGTTATGTTCGCCTCCACCGGCGAAGGCGTGGATGACTTTGAGCTGTTCCACCCGGACCGCATGGCCTCCCGCATCCTGGACATGGGTGACGTCCTCACCCTGATTGAGCAGGCCGAAAAGAACTGGGACAAGGACGAAGCCGCCCGGATGGCGAAGAAATTCGCCGACCAGGAAGACTTCACCCTGGATGACTTCCTCTCCCAAATGCAGCAGATCCGCAACATGGGCTCCATGAAGAAGATGCTCATGATGATGCCCGGTGCGCAGAACATCCGCGAGCAGCTGGAGAACTTTGACGAGCGCGAGATCGACCGTGTCGAGGCGATCGTGCGTTCCATGACGCCGCACGAACGCGTCGCCCCGAAGATCATCAACGGCTCCCGCCGGGCACGCATTGCCCGGGGTTCCGGCGTGCATGTCTCCGAGGTCAACGGCCTGCTGGAGCGCTTCGGCCAGGCCCAGAAGATGATGAAGAAGATGGCCCAGGGCGGCGGCATGCCCGGAATGCCCGGGATGCCTGGCATGGGCGGCCCCGGCGGTGCGCGGAAGGGCGGCAAGAACGCACCGAAGAAGAAGGCCCGCTCAGGCAACCCTGCCAAGGCTGCCCAGGAGCTGAAGGACGCCGAGGCCCGGCGGGCCGGCGCGGCGAAGGCGCTCCCCACGGGGGCAGCGTTCGGCCAACAGGGCGGCGACTTCGACCCGTCTCAGCTGAACCTGCCCAAGGGATTCGACAAGTTCCTCGGCAAGTAACCACCCCTCCCGACTGGGTAGCAGCAGGCGTCGTTGTGAGCACTCATAACGACACTGGCTGCTGCCCGATTGGGATGTCGATGCCGTGGAATAGGGTTGGGTCATGTTCAAACAGCGGGTAGTGTTCGTGCACGGCGCCGGACCTTTCGGTGCCGCGGCGTGGCCGCGCCAGCACGGAATGGCCCTGACGTACGACGCCCTCTTCCTGCGGCGGCACGGCTTTGATCCTGTGGCTGAACCCGTGGAGTCCTCGTTCGCTGAAGACGCCGCCATCATCCTGCGTTCACTTGCCGATGACGGCCGCGGGGCTGCCGGCGGCCATGTCGTCGCCCACGCCCAGGGCGCCATTGCGGCCATGATGGCCGCCGTCGAACGCCCCGATCTGGTGTTTTCCCTCACGTTGGTTGAACCGGCGTGTTTGTCCCTGACCGCCGAACTGCCGGCCACGTCTGCCCACAGGGCCATGATGCAACCGCTGTTCGACGTCCGGCACCAACTCAGCGATGAAGACTTCCAGCGGGAGTTCGTGCGGCGAATGTTCGCGGCGGACCTGCAGGAGCCCGCCACGCCGGAGGAAAAACGGTCGGCGCGCCGGCTCCGGTTGCAGGCGCCGTCCTGGGAGGCCCCGCTGCATATTGTTCCGGGCGTCCCCACCCTGGTCCTGACGGGTGGATGGGAACCGCTCTACGAGGAGATCGCCGGATATCTGCAGGAAACCGGTGCCCTGCACCGCATCGCTGCGGGAGGACACCGGCCCCAGGACTCTGCCGAAGGTGACCGTGCCATCCGGTCCTTCATCGCCGACGTCGGCAGGTCGCGCTCAGTTCAGGCTTCCTGAGCCGTCAGCTCCCGGTCGGGATCCGAAGCTCGGGGAGGTAGACCTTCCCGCCGGCGGCCAGGAACTCCGCACTCTTTTCGCGCATCCCGCTGTAGGCCTCGGCGATGGCCGCCTGCGAATCGGCGGAACCGTATTCGTCCCTGATGTCCTGGCTGATCTTCATGGAGCAGAACTTCGGGCCGCACATGGAGCAGAAGTGGGCGGTTTTGGCCGGTTCGGCGGGCAGCGTCTCGTCATGGAAGGCCTCCGCCGTGACCGGGTCCAGGGACAGCGCGAACTGGTCGCGCCAGCGGAACTCGAACCTGGCCTTGGACAGGGCATCATCCCGTTCATGGGCGCCGGGGTGGCCTTTGGCAAGGTCTGCTGCGTGGGCGGCGATCTTGTAGGTGATCACACCGGTCTTCACGTCGTCCTTGTTCGGGAGGCCAAGGTGTTCCTTGGGCGTGACGTAACAAAGCATCGCCGTGCCGTACCGGGCGATTTCCGTGGCGCCGATAGCGGACGTGATGTGGTCATAACCCGGGGCAATATCAGTAACCAGCGGCCCCAGGGTGTAGAACGGGGCGCCCTTGCAGAGTTCCTGCTGGCGTTCCACGTTCTCCCGCACCAAATGGAACGGGACGTGCCCGGGACCTTCCACCATGACCTGCACATCGAATTCCCACGCCCGCTGGGTCAGTTCGGCCAGGGTGTCCAGCTCGGCGAACTGGGCGGCGTCGTTGGCGTCCGCCGTCGCTCCCGGGCGCAGTCCATCGCCCAGGGAGAACGCGACGTCGTACTTGGCGAATATCTCGCACAGGTCGTCGAAGTGCGTGTACAGGAAATTCTCCTGGTGGTGGGCCAGGCACCAGCCCGCCATGATCGCACCGCCCCGGGAGACGATGCCGGTGACGCGGTTGGCCGTCAGCGGCACGTAACGCAGCAGCACACCGGCGTGGATGGTCATGTAGTCCACGCCCTGCTCGCACTGCTCAATGACCGTGTCCCGGAAGATCTCCCACGTCAGGGCGTTGGCCTCGCCGTTGACCTTCTCCAGCGCCTGGTATATGGGCACTGTACCGATGGGCACGGGGGCGTTGCGGATGAGCCATTCCCGGGTGGTGTGGATGTCATCGCCGGTGGACAGGTCCATCACCGTGTCGGCGCCCCACTGGGTGGCCCACTGGAGTTTGTCCACTTCCTCGGCGATGGAGCTGGTCACGGCCGAGTTGCCGATGTTGGCATTGATCTTCACCAGGAAGGCCTTGCCGATAATCATCGGTTCGGATTCCGGGTGGTTGATGTTGTTGGGGATGATGGCCCGGCCAGCCGCCACTTCGCTGCGGACTAGTTCCACGTCGCAATTTTCACGGAGGGCGATGAACTGCATCTCGGGGGTGATGACACCCTGCCGCGCGTAGTGCATCTGGGTGACGGTCCGGCCGCCGACGGCGCGGCGGGGCACCGGCTGCGCGCCCTTCCACTCCGCAGAGGCTGCGCCGCGGCGCACGGCCGACTTGCCGTCGTCGAGCAGGTTCCGCTCCCGGCCGCTGTAGGGCTCGGTGTCTCCGCGGGCGGCGATCCACTCTGAGCGGAACGGGTTGAGGCCCACCACAGGATCGCTGCCCGGTCCCGCCGTGCGGTAGGTCCGGAAAGGCCCGTTCGCCTCGCCGTTTGGCGATGGTTCGAGGGCGATCTCGGTCACGGGAACCCGGATCCCGGTGGCCTCATCGGTGATAAACGCCAGCGAGTGGGATTTCAGTGACTGGGTTTCAGGCTGGAGCGTTTGATCCACGTCGTCATTTTGGGCAGTGATCAGCTGTGTTTCTTGTGTATTCAATGAATACTCACTTCCTTCGCCGGCATTACCCGGACAGGTTCAACGGTCGCAGGCTGCGTCAGCCCGATCTCAGCCCCTGCAAGGGCTCCCGTGTGGTCAAGTCGAAGCTACCACAGCCGCTGCAGGATTTTGCAGGAACGCTTGAATTAAATTGAAGCTTCAAGTAAATTAGAACCATAGCCGCCTTCCATCCGAAGGCCAACGGACCGGGAGTTTTCAAATGACTGCAGAAGCCACCAGCCGGGATCTCCTTCCTGCCGACCTCTCCATGGGCACCGTGATGCTCAAGGTGGGCGACATGAAGCTGATGACCGACTACTACCAGCGTGCGCTCGGCCTGGAGGTCGTCGCGGAACAGGACGGCGGCGTCTATCTTGGCCGCCTTCAACGCCCGCTGGTCCATCTCGCGGCCGCCCCGTCCTTGAATCTGCCGGGCAGGGGAGAGGCCGGGCTGTTCCACACCGCACTGCTGTTTGACGACCAGGCTTCGCTGGCCGCCACGGTAGCCACCGCCGCCCAGTACGAACCCCGGTCCTTCACCGGCAGCGCCGACCACCTCGTCAGCGAGGCCTTCTACTTCAATGACCCCGAAGGCAACGGCGTCGAACTGTACTGGGACAGGCCCCGCGAAAACTGGTCCTGGAACGGGAAGGCTGTAGTGATGGACAGCCTGGCACTGCCGCCGCAGCGCTACCTTGAGCAGCACCTGACCCAGGAATCCGTGGCCGGCCAGCGGGCCAGCGAAGCCGGTGTGGGCCACGTCCACCTCCAGGTGGGCGACGTCCAGTCAGCGCACGATTTCTACGTGGGCACGCTGGGCTTCGAAAAGACCGCCGGCTGGCACGGGCAGGCGCTGTTTGTCTCCGCGGGCCGGTATCACCACCACATGGCCATGAACGTCTGGAACAGCCGCGGAGCCGGTCCCCGCAAGGACACCCTGGGCCTCGGCGAAGTGCTCATCGAGGTCCCTTCCGGGGATGACGTCGGAGCGCTCGCCGACCGCCTGAAGGTCGCCGGTGTGGCCTCGCACCACACGGGCGCCGAGCTGCGCTTCGAGGACCCGTGGCGCAACAATATCCGTGTCGCCGTCCGCTGAGTGCGGATGCCAAATGTGCGGCCTGCCTTGTACTAGGCTGATTCTGAACGGCCGGGGCGGCACTTGCTGCTGCCCTTCCAGGCCGCACCGTCGACGGAATGAGGGCTGTTCCCATGGGCTTCACTGAAATTTTTGTTTCCACTCACGATGCCGCGCTGAAGCGGGCGGACGTCCTGGATGCAGGCGGCTCCCCGGCGGGCCAGGCCCTGCGGATTCCCGGAATCAGCGATTTCGAAATCGAGCAGCTTGGCGATCTTGCCGGCGTTGCGGTGCACGCCGGTGGCGCGGACTACGAACTGGCCATGGTTGACGTGGCCAGTGATTCCCTCCTCGGGGTCCCGCCGGCTATGGTGCGTGCGCTCGCGGACCTGCTCAGCTACGAGACTGAAGGCGAAGGCAATGTCCTGGACGACGTCGCTGAAAAGTGGGCCGCCCAGGATGACATGCCGTTCGGCGTGGCCGAGGCCCGGACGTATGTCCAGCAGTTCGCTGAGCTGGCCAACTCCGTCGATGACGCCGCACGCACCGGCGTGTATGTCTGGTCGTCGTAGGCCGGCCGTGGCCCGCCGGGTCCGCGCGGCTGCCCCATCCCGACGTGTCAAGTCGAAATCCGGACGCTGATCTGGCACAATAAACAGGTACTCGATCTGCGTGGCCCCTCTCTCCGCGTCCGGATCCTGTCCTTCGAACCCTCAAGTATGGCCCGCCCCACGGGTGCAGAACGTCGGTTCACCCCTTTTCTGAAACAGGAGTGACCACAAAAGTGGCCGTAAAGATTCGCCTTAAGCGCTTTGGCAAGATGCGCGCACCGTACTACCGCATCGTCGTCATGGACGCACGCTCCAAGCGTGACGGCCGTGCCATCGAAGAGATCGGCAAGTACCACCCCACCGAAGAGCCCTCATACATCGAGGTGGACACGGACCGTGCCCAGTACTGGCTCGGCGTCGGCGCACAGCCGTCCGAGCAGGTTGCCGCGATCCTGAAGATCACCGGTGACTGGCAGAAGTTCAAGGGCCTGCCGGGCCAGGAAGGCACCCTGAAGACCAAAGCTCCGAAGGCTGCCTTTGTTGCCCCGGAAAAGGGTTCCGTGATCATCCCGGAAGCCATCACCAAGAAGTCGAAGCAGTCTGACGCAGCCGAGGCCCCGGCCGAGGCAGAGACCACCGAGGCTGAGTAGATTGCTGGCAGAAGCGCTCGAACACCTCGTCCGGGGAATCGTTGATTCGCCGGAAGATGTCAAGGTCAGCTCGAAGAACAACCGCCGCGGGGACACCCTCGAGGTTCGTGTTCATCAGGATGACCTGGGACGGGTGATCGGCCGCCAGGGCCGCACAGCACGGGCATTGCGCACCGTGGTGGCGGCACTGGCAGACGGCGAGCCGGTCAGGGTCGACGTCGTCGACACCGACCGCCGCCGCTAAGCGCTCGGCAACATCAGTTTTTTGCTCCGGCCCTTCCACCAGCAACGGTGGAGGGGCCGGAGTGCTTTCACCACATCGCCCAATCCCGGCACGATCACAGACAGAGGAACAGATGCAGCTTCAGGTGGCACGAATCGGCAAACCGCATGGAATCCGCGGCGAAGTGACGGTCCAGGTGCTGACCGACGCTCCGGGGGACCGGTTTGTTCCAGGTACCGAGTTTGTGGTGGAGCCTGCATCGGCCGGCCCGCTCATTGTTGAGGGTGCGCGCTGGAACAAGGACATCCTGCTCCTCGCATTCGAAGGAATCGAGACCCGCAACCAGGCAGAGACCCTGCGCGGCGCCAAGCTTTTCATCGAAACCGAAGAGCTGGACGAGGACGACGACGAAGGCTGGTACGAGCACGAACTGGTAGGGCTCGAGGCGCGCGTCGGGTCGCAGGTCGTCGGCAAGATCGCCGCCCTGCACACCTTGCCCGTCCAGGACCTGCTCGTGGTTGAAACGCCGGACGGCAAGGAAATCCTTGTCCCGTTTGTGGAGCAGATCGTTCCGGAGGTCAATGTGGCCGACGGCTTCGTCCTGCTGACGCCGCCGGACGGTCTCTTTGAGGTCAACGACGGCGAAGCCGGCCCCGGTGACGCGGAGGAAAACGCGTAGATGAGAATCGACGTCGTCAGTATCTTCCCGGAGTACCTGGCGCCCCTGGAGCTCTCGCTCATTGGCAAGGCCCGCCAGGACGGCCTGTTGGACCTGCGCGTCCATGACCTGCGTGATTTCACTACCGACAAGCACCGTTCAGTGGACGACACCCCGTACGGCGGCGGCGCCGGCATGGTGATGAAGCCTGAGCCTTGGGCGCAGGCGTTGGCTGCCGTTGCCGCAACTGCTGTCGCCGGAGCCGGTGAAGCCGCAGGGGGCGCCGAGGCCACGGCGGCCGAGCCCACCAAGCCGGTTTTGATTGTCCCGTCGCCGGCAGGGGAGCGCTTCAACCAGGCTTTGGCCCATGAGCTCGCAGACGAGGACCAGCTGGTTTTTGCCTGCGGCCGCTATGAGGGCATCGACGAGCGTGTCATCGAGTGGGCGGAAGAGCACTTCACGGTGCGCCCCATGAGCCTTGGTGACTATGTGCTGAACGGCGGCGAAGTGGCCGTTTTGGCCATGGTCGAAGCCATCGGCAGGCTGCTGCCGGGCGTTGTGGGCAACCCTGATTCCCTGGTGGAGGAGTCGCATTCGGACGGGCTGCTGGAATACCCCGTGTATACCAAGCCCGCCAGCTGGCGGGACCGGGATGTCCCGGCAGTGCTGCTGAGCGGCAACCACGGGAAGATCGCGCAGTGGCGCCGCCACGAGCAGTACCGGCGGACAGCGGAACGCCGTCCGGACCTGCTGGAAACGTTCGACGCCGGGAAGCTGCCACGTGCCGACCGGACGGCTTTCGCCGACCTCGGATACGACGTCGTCGACGGTCACCTCCTGGCACGACGGCAGGCCGATACCAGCACGGACACTGGAAACGACGCCTCAACCTGAACCGGCGCGCCTGTGGTCCAAGGCGATTGGCTGTAGGCCCACGAGTGTGGCAAAATTAGTCTTTGTGTCTGCTGGGTCCGCACCTGCCACAGGGGGAGCGCAACCAACAGCTGGACACCCCGGGACCTTCAATCAGTGAAGGAACCGGCCCCACTTAATTTTCGGCGGTAATTTCCGGTACTTCCGGGCTTGCCCGCCGTGACCCAAAGTGAATGACCTGTGGCGTTCACCAGGAGTGCAATTATGCATATTCTCGATTCCGTAGATGCAGCCTCGCTGCGCACCGATGTTCCTGTCTTCCGCGCGGGTGACACCCTCAAGGTTCACGTGAACATCATCGAAGGCAAGAACTCCCGTGTCCAGGTATTCCAGGGCTTCGTCCTGGGCCGCCACGGCGACGGTCTTCGCGAAACCTTCACCATCCGCAAGGTCTCCTTCGGCGTCGGTGTGGAGCGTACCTTCCCGGTGCACTCCCCGATCATCGACAAGATCGAAGTTGTCTCCAAGGGTGACGTGCGCCGCGCGAAGCTGTACTACATGCGCGACCTGCGCGGCAAGGCTGCGAAGATCAAGGAAAAGCGCGACTTCCAGCCCAAGAAGTAAAGTCCCCAGGGACCTACAAAGCAGGCCCCAGCCGTACCAGGCCAGCGCCGGAGCCCTTCGCAACAGCGCCCCAGGAATACGGATCATGGACCAGACAAAACGCCAGCCCAGAAGAATGGGCTGGCGTTTTGCGTTCCTGGCAGTTCTCCTGGCCGTGGCTATCAGCGGGCTGGTCCGTTCCCTGTGGCTGGATGTCTATTACATACCGTCCGAATCCATGGAGCCGGTCCTTGCGAACGGGGACCGCATCCTGGTCTCCAGGACAGACTTCCATGCCGAACCCATCCGTCGGGGCGACATTGTGGTCTTCGACGGCAGGGGTTCGTTTGCTCCCCTGCACAGTGGGAAGGGCCCCCTTCTGGATTCCGTTGCAGCGGCCGGGCAGTGGCTTGGCCTGGCCGGCAGTGACACCACGTACGTCAAACGTGTCATCGGCATGCCGGGGGACACCGTGGTTTGCTGCGATGCAGACGGAAAGATCACCGTCAACGGCGAGGCACTCGACGAGCCGTATCTGTTCGACGGAGACAGTCCAAGCACGCAGATCTTCAGCGCCGTGGTGCCCGACGGAAGGCTTTGGCTGCTCGGTGACCACCGCTCCGCGTCCGCTGATTCGCGCAGCCTGCTCGGTGCGCCCGGCGGAGGCATGGTGCCAATGGACCGTGTCATCGGCAGGCCGGTCCAGATCGTATGGCCACTTGATAGATTTGCTGCAGTACTACGGCCGCCAGCGGCAGGATCAACAACAGAGGACGGACAGTAAATGCCCGAGAACAATGCCCGGACACCTGAGCCGCCTCGCGAAGGAGCCCCCGGCACTGCCGACGGGATCTCAGCGCCGCCCGCAGGCGCGACATCCAGCGTCGGGATGTCCGACGGCGGGGCGTCCGGCGGGGCGGATGCCAGACCTGCCGCGCCGGCTTCCGGAAGGCGATCAGCCGCGCCGCAGACTGAGCCTGCCGCCCCCAGCCAGCTCTTTGTCTGGCTGAAGGAGGTTGCCACGGTAGTGGTGATCGCCGTGGTGCTGTCCTTCCTGATCAAGACGTTCCTGTTCCGCGCGTTCTATATTCCGTCCGAGTCCATGGTCAGCACCCTGGACGTCAACGACCGCATCTTCGTGAACCTGCTGGTTCCCGAGCCGTTTTCCCTCTCACGCGGCGACGTTGTGGTCTTCCGTGACACCAAGGGCTGGCTGAGCACCGCACCGGTGGAACCGAATGGACCTTTCACCTGGGTCCAGGACGGTCTGACATTTGTGGGACTTTTGCCGGACAACTCGGAACAGCACCTCGTCAAACGGGTCGTCGGGCTACCCGGTGACCACGTGATCTGCTGCGACGCCGGCGGTAAACTGACCATCAATGGATCTCCTATTGATGAAACCTATGTCAACGGGGCTGAGGAACCGCAGATCCGTGCTTTCGACGTCGTTGTTCCGGAAGGAAAGGTCTGGGTCATGGGCGATAACCGGAACCACTCCGCGGATTCCCGGTCGCACCTGGAATCCAATGGCGGATTCGTCGACCTCGTGGACGTAGAGGGCAAAGCCGCCGTCATCGCATGGCCGTTGAACCGGATCACTGTCCTTGACAATTATCCGGCCGTCTTCCGGAACGTTCCTGCGGGAGGCTAGGAGTGTCCGCAGTGATACCGGCCACCGAGTCCAAGGCTCCAGCCCGCCAGACGGACGGGGTCCGCTCCAAAGCACCGACGCTCCGGCACGAGCGGACGTTCAAAGCGCAGGGCGCCCGTTACCTGGCCGGCGTGGACGAAGTGGGACGGGGGGCGCTGGCAGGACCTGTGAGCGTCGGAATCGCCGTCGTGGACCTCCACACCCAGAAGCCCCTGGCCGGTGTGCGGGACAGCAAGCTCCTCAGCCCCGCCGAACGGGAACGGCTGGAACCGCTGGTCAGACACTGGAGTGTTGCGTCGGCCGTCGGGCACGCTTCCGCGCGGGAGATCGACGCAATAGGCATCATTGCTGCGCTGCGGCTGGCCGGTACGCGCGCCTGGCAGGACATCCTTGCGGCCGGCATCAGCCCAGATGTGGTGCTGCTCGATGGCAGCCACAACTGGCTCTCGCCCGCCGGGCAGCCTTCCCTGTTTGACGAGCCACCCGTGGATTTCGCGTGCCTTGCCCCGGTCCACACCAAGATCAAGGCGGACATGCAGTGCCTGAGCGTGGCCGCCGCCAGCGTGATTGCGAAGGTGGAACGCGACGAGCAGATGCGGGGCCTGCACAGTGAATACCCCGAGTTTGGGTGGGACGTCAACAAGGGCTACGCCACGGCAATTCACCGGGACGCGCTCCGCGCCGCCGGAGCCACGCCTTACCATCGGGTGAGTTGGAACCTCCTGGGCGGCGAACTCTGATTCCGTGCCGCTCCAGTGCCTGCCGCACTGCTGTGGGGCTCATGCGGCGCGGACGCTGCGACTGCGGCGCCCTGGATGGTGCAAGATGGAACCATGAGTGCTGAGGATCTTGAAAACTATGAAACCGACATGGAGCTGCAGCTCTACCGTGAATACCGCGATGTTGTCGGGCTCTTCAGTTACGTTGTCGAGACCGAACGCCGCTTTTACCTCGCAAATCACGTTGACCTGCAGGCCCGAAGCGCCGACGGCGAGGTCTACTTCGATCTGACGCTCCAGGATGCCTGGGTGTGGGATGTGTACCGTTCGGCACGGTTCGTGAAGACAGTCCGTGTCCTGACGTTCAAGGATGTCAACGTCGAAGAACTGCCCCGCAACGAGGAACTCGCCCTGCCGAAGGACGCTGACCTCGGCAACTGACGCCGGCCCACTGCTCCTCCACAGCCCCGCTGTATTGGGTCGGTTTTCCCGGGTTGCCCACATACGCGAATAGCCTGCTGTCCTCCGCTGTCCTGCCACTGCAGGCTGGTTGCGGAGGTAGAAATGAAATCCAAAGACCTGTTGGGCCGGCGCGGCGAGGAACTCGCGGCCGGTTATCTTGAATCGCTCGGCATGCTGGTGGTGGAACGCAACTGGCGCTGCGCCGAGGGTGAAATAGACATTGTGGCCCTGGACGGCGACGCCCTGGTCATCGCAGAGGTGAAAACCCGCCGTTCCCTGGACTACGGGCACCCGTTCGAAGCCGTGGGGCCGGACAAACTCGCACGGCTGCATCGGCTTGGTTCGGCATGGTGCCGGGACCGGGAGCTGCGGATGCCGCTACGGCGTGTGGACGTCATCGCCGTGGTGGACGACGGCGGCGGCGAACCCCTGGTGGAACACCTCAAGGGGGTGGGGTAGATGGCGCTGGGTCGGGCCTACTCCGTGGCGCTGGTGGGATTGAACGGGTACATCGTCGAGGTAGAAGCCGATATTGGCCAGACACTGCCGGCATTCGTGATCCTGGGCCTCCCGGACGCCGCCCTCAACGAGGCCAAGGAACGCATACGTTCCGCGGCCAGAAATTCTGGAATTCCGCTGAGCCGGCGGAAGATCACGGCCAACCTCATCCCTGCGTCGCTGCCCAAACGCGGTTCCGGCTTCGACCTTGCCGTGACCATGGCAGTCCTGAGGGCCGCAAATGACATCAAGCCCACCGGCCGGACCGTCTTCATCGCCGAACTCGGGCTGGATGGCCGGCTACGGCCGGTGCGCGGCATCCTGCCGGCAGTGATGGCATCGGTGCAGGCCGGCTACCCGGACGTGGTGGTCGCGCACGCCAACCTCGGCGAAGCATCGCTGGTCCCCGGAGCCAACGTCAAGGGGTACCGCACGCTGGCGCGGCTGGCGCTCGATTTCGGTGCAGACCCGCAAGAGCTCGCACTGGACTTCGAGCCGGAGGACGAGGCCGGTCACGGGGACTCCGAACCGGGGGCCCAGGCTGTTCCTGACATGGCCGACGTCTCCGGCCAGGGCGAAGCCAGACGTGCACTCGAGGTGGCCGCTGCCGGGGCCCACCACCTGCTCCTGACCGGACCACCGGGGGCGGGCAAGACCATGCTGGCCGAAAGACTTCCCGGTCTCCTGCCGGACCTTGCCGACAATGAGGCCATGGAAGTCACTGCCATCCACTCCCTCTGCGGCCTTCCCTCATCCGCCGTACAGCTTGTGCGGCGGCCGCCGTTCGAAAACCCGCATCATTCGGCCACAGCCGCCGCCATTATCGGCGGGGGATCGGGGTTGCCACGCCCGGGTGCGGCGTCGCGGGCACACCGCGGTGTCCTGTTCCTGGACGAGGCCCCGGAATACGAACGGCGCGTCCTGGACGCCCTTCGCCAGCCCCTGGAGAGCGGGGAGCTGGTCATTCACCGCTCGGCAGGAACGGCAGCCTACCCTGCCCGGTTCCAGCTGGTCCTTGCCGCCAACCCCTGTCCCTGCGGCAAGGCTTCGGGAAAGGGACTGGACTGCACGTGTACGCCCATGATGCGGCGCCGCTACGTGGCCAGGATGTCCGGTCCGCTGCTGGACCGGGTGGATATCCAGCTGCAGGTGGAGCGCGTGTCACTGGCCGACTTCGGCCAGGCGGGCGCCGAAGAAGACACAGCCGCCGTGGCACGGAGGGTAGGCGACGCACGCCGGCGCCAGGCCGAACGGCTGCGGCCGCTGGGAATGGAAACGAACTCGCAGGTGCCCGGCCGGATTCTGCGCGGCGCCCTGCGGTTGCCGGCCGGCGCCACGCGGATCCTGGACCACTCACTGGAGCGGGGCGTGCTGACCGCCAGGGGCTATGACAGGGTTCTCCGGCTGGCCTGGACCCTGGCGGACCTGTCGCACCGCGACATGCCCGACACCAACGACATCGGCCAGGCCCTTGGCCTCCGGCAGGCTGCCTCGGCAGCTGCGTGAAGGAAGAAGCCACATGGACAACGAACGGATCGCCCGGGCCGCCCTGTCGCGGCTCATGGAACCGCAGGACGCGGCCGGACTGGCCCTAGTACAGGCCACCGGCGCACCCGACGCCTTGAAAATCGCCACGGGCCAGGCGGCCGCCGGCCCGGCACTGGAGCGGGAGATTACCGGACTGCTGGCGGACAACGGCGCCGGAACCAGCTGGGCGGGGATGGCTGCCTGCCTGAAACGCTGGGCGCCCCGCATTCCGGATCTGGCGCCCGAGCGTGACCTGGCCACCATGGCACGCCTTGGTGGCCGGCTGATTGTCCCGTCGGACGATCTCTGGCCTGCCCAGCTCGGCGACCTTGGGATGCAGGAACCTATCTGTCTGTGGTGGCGTGGTCTGGAACAGGAGCTTCCCGGCCCTGCCCGGAGTGTGGCGCTGTGGGGTCCCGCGACAGCACCAACTACGGCGCCTCGGTGACCGGGGACCTGGCCTACTCGCTGGCCCAGCGGGGCTTCACCGTGGTCTCGGGGGGAGCGTACGGCATCGATGCCCACGCGCACCGGGCAGCACTGGCCGGGGGATCAGCGGCGGTGCCTACCATCGCGGTGATGGCTGGTGGTGTGGACCGGTTCTACCCGTCCGGCAACGAGGATCTCCTGCGGGCGGTCTGCAACCAGGGAGCGGTGCTGGCCGAGGTGCCGCCGGGGTCGGCGCCCACGCGCTACCGCTTTCTGCAGCGGAACAGGCTGATTGCGGCCCTGGCTGCCGTGACGGTGGTGGTGGAAGCCCGTTGGCGGTCCGGTGCACTGAATACGGCCCACCACGCGGAGACGCTCGGCCGCGCGGTGGGAGCTGTGCCGGGGTCCGTGCACAGCGCCAACTCCGCCGGCTGCCACCGGCTGCTCCGGGATGGCGGGGCTGTCTGCGTGACTGACGCGGCGGAGATCGCCGAACTGGCATCCCCAAGCGGCGTGGGGCTTGCGGCGCCCGGCACGGCGCATGCGGCCGACCATGACGGACTGACCTTGGAGGATCTGATCCTTCTGGACGCCCTGCCGCTGCGGTCCACCACGTCCGTGGACAAGCTCTGCGCAGTTGCCGGCCTCAGTGCGGACTCCGTGCGGGCCGGGTTGGGCAGGCTAGGCCTGCTGGGGCTCGCAGCTTCAGAAAGGGGCGGCTGGAAACGGGCCAAGGAATTAGCGTAGTTGCCTGTGTCCGGGACGGGATTCCCGCGGAGTTCTGGGACAGTGGAACAGTGCAGAATCAGGAACTGTCCCGGGCATTTGAGCAGGCACTTGCAGACTTCGGCAGATACCTGACCGCCGAGCGGGCCCGGTCCGGGCATACGCTTCGGGCATACCTGTCCGATCTTCGAAGCCTCCTGGAATACGCCACCTCCGAGGGCGTCACGGATCTGCCGGAACTGGAGCTGGGCACTCTCCGACGCTGGCTCGGGGCGCAGAGCCAGGCCGGGATATCCCGGGCCACCCTTGCGCGGAGATCGGCTACAGCGCGTTCCTTCACTACGTGGGCCATGAGGGAAGAACTCATCGAGACCGACCCTGCCCTCCGTCTCAGGGCTCCCAAAGCGGAAAAGTCACTGCCCGGGGTGCTGCAGTCCCAACAACTCCTCAGGCTGCTGAACAGTCTGGAAGAAGCCGCGGCTGACGGGTCACCGGTGCCGGTGCGCAACCGGGCCATGGTGGAGCTCCTATACGCCACAGGTCTGCGCGTGGGGGAGCTGGCCGCCTTGGATGTGGACGATCTCAACCCGGACCGCCGGACCCTGCGGGTGGTCGGCAAGGGCAACAAGGAACGGACGGTTCCCTATGGCGTCCCGGCCGCTGTGGCCGTGGACGACTGGCTACGCAGGGCCAGGCCGCTCCTGGCCACCGGCCACAGCGGACCGGCGCTTTTCCTGGGCACCAGGGGAAACCGTGTTGACCAGCGCCAGGTCAGGACCGTGGTGAATGCTCTCTTCGAAGCTTTGGGTGACACGTCAGCAACCGGTCCGCACGCGCTGAGGCATACTGCGGCAACGCACCTGCTCGATGGCGGGGCCGATCTTCGTGCGGTCCAGGAAATCCTGGGCCACAGCAGCCTCGCCACCACGCAGATCTACACCCATGTGTCCGTTGAGCGGCTTCGGAGCAGCTACCGGCAGGCCCATCCCCGGGCCTGAGAGCCAGGGATTACCGCCAACACGGGGTAATTCCAGGACCGTGTCACCTATGGCGAATCGCACTGGCGTAATTACGCGGCGTACGGCACAATAAGAGTCACGTCCGGCAACTTTCAAGTTTCGCTTGAAGCTATTTCGCTTCGCGCGTCACCCGCAAGTCCGGACACAGCTTAATAATCAGGCAGGGAACATACAGCACCGGGCAGTTTCATCCAGGCAGAGGTCGTTGGGGAAGACGTACCTACAGCTATGGAGGATGGAATGTCTGTTGCAATGACCCGCGGTGTGCTGTTTGTTCACTCAGCCCCTACAGCACTGTGCCCGCACGTTGAGTGGGCCATTGGATCCGTCGTGGACAAGCGGACGGATCTAGAGTGGACCCCTCAGCCTGCCGCGCCCGGAATGTTCCGCGCCGAGCTCTCCTGGACGGGAACTCCGGGCACCGGATCGCTGTTGGCTTCCTCCCTTCGCGGCTGGGCCCATCTACGCTACGAGGTCACTGAAGAGCCGAGCCAGGGCGTTGACGGCGGCCGCTGGTCGCATACCCCCGAACTGGGAATCTTCCACGCTACAACGGATGTCCACGGCAACATCATGGTCTCAGAGGACCGCATCCGTTACGCCTACGAATCGGGCGCCGGCGATCCCTCCGCCGTGTACCACGAGCTTTCCCTGGCTTTGGGTGAGGCCTGGGACGAGGAACTCGAGCCGTTCCGACACGCAGCCGAGGGCGCACCGGTCCGCTGGCTGCACCAGGTGGGCTGACCGCCGTCGGACATCACGACGTCGTACTTCCTGTCCGCTGTCCCGGCAGAAGCCGTGCCGGATCGGAATGGGGCGCTCCATAGCCAAAGCAGAGGCCCCGCCGCATGGCGGGGCCTCTGCTTCGTCTGCGGTACTTGCTGTTCCCGCGCTGCTGCTAGATGCTGCGGACAGCGATCACGGCGTTGTGGCCGCCGAAGCCGAACGAGTTGCTCAGCGCCACGATGTCGCCTGCCGGCAGATCCCTCGCCGACGTGACGACGTCGAGCGGGATCTCCGGGTCCTGGTTCTCGAGGTTGATGGTGACCGGGGCCTTGCGGTGGTACACGGCCAGCACGGTGAGTACTGCCTCCACGGCACCGGACGCGCCCAGGAGGTGGCCCATCTGTGATTTAGTGGCGGACACTGCGACGTTGTCGAGGTGGTTCCCCAGCGACGCGCGGAGGGCCGTGTACTCGGGCTTGTCACCGACAGGAGTGGAGGTGGCGTGCGCGTTGACGTGGACAACGTCCTCGGCCTGGATCCGGCCGTCGAACATGGCGGCCTTCAGCGCGCGGGTGGCGCCCAGGCCCTGGGGGTCCGGGGCGGTGATGTGGTAGGCATCGGCCGTCACTGAGGTGCCGGCCAATTCGGCGTAAATGCGGGCGCCGCGCGCAATGGCGTGCTCCTCGGCTTCGAGCACCAGCGCACCGGCGCCTTCGCCCATCACAAAGCCGTCGCGGCCCAGATCGTAAGGGCGTGAGGCACCCTGGGGGTCATCGTTGCGGCGGGAGAGCGCCTGCATGGACGAGAAGGCGGCCAGGGGCATGGGGTGGATGGCTGCCTCGGCGCCGCCGCACATCACCACGTCGGCCTTGCCGGAGCGGATCAGCTCCAAGCCCAGGTGAAGGGCCTCGGTGCCCGACGCGCAGGCCGAAACGGGGGTATGGGCGCCGGCACGGGCGCCAAGGTCAAGACTGACGGCTGCTGCGACGCCGTTGGGCATCAGCATGGGCACCGTCATGGGCAGGACGCGGCGCGGGCCTTTTTCCTTCAGCGTGTCCCACGCGTCCAGCAGGGTCCAGACGCCGCCGATGCCGGTGGCGAAGGCGACGGCGAGGCGGTCGGGGTCAATCTCGGTGATGCCGGAATCGGCCCAGGCTTCACGGGAGGCGATGACGCCGAACTGGGTGGACGGGTCCATCCGCTTGGCCTCAACGCGGCTCAGGACCGACAGTGCCGGCGTGGAGCAGCGGGCGGCGAAGTGGACAGGCAGTTCGTACTTGGCGACCCATTCGTCTTCCAGCGTGCGGGCACCGGAGACCCCCTTCAGCGCGTTGTTCCACATGGTGGGTACGTCGCCGCCGATGGGCGTGGTGGCACCCAGACCGGTAATGACTACTTTGCGTGTCATTGGATCACTCTCTGTCGGTGGGCAGGCCGTATCCGGTTGTCCGGCGGGGTCCCGCGTGTGGGGCAGCTGGCTGCCGAAAAATGTGGTGGACTGCCGGTCCGGCCTGAGCACGGACCGGCAGTCCAGTCAGCCTTAAGGGGCTGAAGCCTTGGCTAGGCCTGTGCGCCGGCGATGAAGCTGACGGCGTCGCCCACGGTCTTGAGGTTCTTGACCTCTTCGTCCGGGATACGCACGCCGAACTTCTCTTCGGCGTTGACCACGATGGTCATCATGGAGATGGAGTCGATGTCCAGGTCCTCGGTGAAGGACTTGTCCAGTTCCACAGCCTCCGGGGCAAGGCCGGTTTCTTCGTTGACGATTTCAGCCAAGCCGGCCAGGATCTCTTCGTTGCTAGCCATTGATGGCTCCTTTTCTTGTTATTGCCGGCAGTGGGTGCCGGAAACGGTGCAGCCCGCGGATGCGGCCTGTGTGGGGCGTTCCTAAGGAAGGACGATTACCTGGGCACCGTAGACCAGCCCGGCGCCGAAGCCGATCTGGAGTGCGAGGCCGCCGCTGAGTTCAGGGTTTTCCTTGAGCAGGCGGTGGGTGGCCAGGGGGATGGAGGCCGCCGAGGTGTTTCCGGCATCGGCGATGTCCCGGGCAACGGTGACGGATTCGGGAAGCTTCAGCTTTTTGACCATCTCGTCGATGATCCGCATGTTGGCCTGGTGGGGGATGAACGCAACAAGGTCTTTAGCCTCGACGCCCGCGGCCTCCAAAGCCTGCTGTGCCATCTTTGCCATTTCCCAGACCGCCCAACGGAAGACCGTCTGCCCGTCCTGGCGCAGGGTGGGGTAGAGCTCCTGCGCTTCTTCGAGCAGGGCAAAATCGCCGGATTCGTCGGACTGGCGGGCTGCCATGCTGAGGTCGCGGACATCGAGCATGGAACGCGTCATGCCGATGGCGTCCCACTTACTGCCGTCCGAACCCCACACTGAGGGTCCGATGCCGGGGGTGTCCGACGGGCCGATGACAACAGCGCCCGCACCGTCGCCCAGCAGGAAGGAAATGGTGCGTTCCCGGTTGTCGATGACGTCGGAAAGCTTCTCCGCGCCGACCACCAGCACGTAGGTGGCCGTGCCGGAGCGGACCAAGGCATCACCCTGGGCGATGCCGTAGCAGTACCCGGCGCAGGCGGCCGAGATATCGAAGGCCGGAGCCGGCGTCGCACCGATGCGGTCAGCCAGGGCGGCGGCGGCCGACGGTGTGGCGTACGGGTGGGTGACGGTGGAAACGATGACGGCACCAAGCTGGGAGGCTTCGATGCCTGCCTGCTGCAGGGCCTCCCGGGCAGCGCCCTCTGCCATATCGATGACGCTGACGTCGGCAGCGGCCCGGTGCCGGGTCACGATGCCGGTCCGCTGGCGGATCCATTCGTCCGAGGAATCAATCCACTGGCAGACGTCATCGTTGGTGACGATGACGTCTGGCCGGAATGCGCCGAGGCCGAGGATGCGGCTGTATTCGTTGACGGGAACCTGTTTCAGCGTGGGAACGCTCATGCATTTCCCTCCAGTTCTGCGAAGAGTGCCAGTGCGGCCGTGAGGTCGTCCGGGGTTTTGACTGCAACGGTCTTGACGCCGGGCATGCCGCGCTTGGCGAGCCCGGCCAGGGTGCCGGCCGGGGCCAGCTCAATGACGCCGGTGACGCCGCGCTGCACAAGCGTTTCCATGCAGAGGTCCCAGCGGACCGGGCGGGAGACCTGCGCGATGAGGCTCTCGACGGCGGCGCCGCCGTCGGTCACTTCCCGGCCGTCAAAGTTGGACAGCAGGGGTACCTGCGGCTTCTGCGGCTTGAGGCCCGGCTTCAGCGCCTCGAGGGCGCTCACGGCGGGGGACATGTGCGAGGTGTGGAACGCTCCGGCCACCTTCAGCGGGATCACGCGCGCCTTGGCCGGCGGGTTGTCCGCCAGGGCCTTGAGCTGTTCGAAGGTTCCGGCTGCCACGGTCTGGCCCGCTCCATTGACATTGGCCGGTGTCGCGCCGGTAGCCTCTATGGCGGCCAGGACCTCTGCAGGGTCCCCGCCCACCACGGCGCTCATGCCGGTGGGGGTCACAGCTGCGGCAGCGGCCATGCTGTTGGCGCGTTCACGGACGAACGTCATGGCTTCCTGCTCGGTGAGCACGCCGGCGAGGGCCGAGGCGGTGATTTCACCGACGGAGTGGCCGGCAAGGATCACGGGAAGCGTGCCGAGTTCGACGTCGAACAGCGACTTTGCGGCCACCAGCCCGGCGGCAACAATCAGGGGCTGCGCGACGGCGGTGTCCTTGATGGTGTCCTCGTCAGAGGTGGTCCCGTGGGCTGTCAGGTCGATGCCTGCGATCTCACTGAGGGAGGCCAGATGGCCTGCTACCGAAGGCAGTTCCAGCCAAGGGGCCAGAAAACCCGGGGTCTGTGAGCCCTGTCCAGGGCAGACTATTGCAAGCACGTATCCAGCTTTCCAAATTACGGGGTCATCCAGGGGTGTTTGTCTGCACCAAGCTCAAGGGGGCAGATTGTAGGAAGTCTACAACGACTCACGGCTGATTCCGCGCCGGATGACGCTCCGCCGGGGCTTTTGGCGGCGCGGAAAGCCGCCCGACAACCAACGCCGCCTGCAGCACAAACGCCTCCCGGGGGAGCAGCGGATCCCAGCCCGTGACGTCGCAGACGCGCTTGAGCCGGTACCTGACGGTGTTGGCGTGGACAAACAATTCGCGGGCAGTCGCCTCAAGGGAATGGCCCAGCTCCAGGTAGGTGCCCAGGGTCTCCACCAGCCCGTTGGAGGCGGCGACAAGCGGACGGTAGATGTTCTTCACAAGGGAACGGCGCGCCGCTTCGTCACCGGAGATGACGCGTTCCGGCAACAGGTCATCGGCGGCCACAGGCCGGGGAGCTGCGGGCCACGCCCTTGCCGCGGTCAGGCCGGCAAAGGCAGACTGCGCTGATCCGCTGGCCTCCAGCAGGGAACCGGCTTCCGGGCCGTAGACCACCGGGCCGGGGGCGAACATTTCGCTGAGTTTCAGGTAGGCGGTCTCGCGGTCCTGGACGCCGCCAAGGATGAGGATCAGCCGGTCGCCCTGGATGCCCACCAACGCGTCCTCGGCGTAGCGGCCTGCCAAGCGGCGTAGTTCGCTGACGTAGCTTGCACTGGGTTCAGACGGCGAATTGCCCACCATCACGGTGAACCTCTCCTGTGCCTTCCAACCCAGCGCGGCGATCCGGGACCGCAGCGCGTCCGTGTTTTCGCCACGGAGGATGGCGTCCACGATCAGCGCTTCCAGCCGGGTATCCCAGGAACCGCGGGACTCGGCCGCTCGCGCGTACACGTCTGCCGCCGCGAAGGCCACTTCCCGCGAGTACCGCAGCACCGCCTCGCGGAGGGAGGGCTGGTCAGCTTCCGGGGCGATGACCGGCACCTGGTCTTCCACCACTTCCACCACGATGCGGATGAGCTGGAGCGCCTTCTGGAGGCTGATGGAGCGCGTCAGCTCGGTGGGGGCCGTCCCAAAAACGTCGGTGAGGATCCACGACGGTGAGCTGGGCCGCTCATACCAGGTGACAAATGCTGCGATGCCGTTTTGCGCCACCATGCCCAGGGCGGAGCGCTCGTCGGAGCTGAGCCTCGAGTACCACGGCAGCGACTTTTCCAGCTGGCGAAGGGTGGTGGTGGAGAGTTGGCCCACGCTTGCCCGGAGCTTTTTCAGGGTTTCGGATTTCTCCGGTGTCATGCTGCGCGAGGACGGCTTGCGCTTCACGGGCGGGGTGGTTGGCTCTGGCATCCTACGAGCATACGGTGCCTGCCCGGCAAGCTCCATTTGTGCAAAGGCTACAACGTTGTTGGACCTGCATCACAGGCTGCCTCATGTCCAGAAAGGCAGGGGACGACGACGGCGACCCTCGCCTTTTCGGTGAGGGTCGCCGTCGTCGTTCATTTCCGCTGACAAGCAGGTCAGCGGGAGTTGATCAGGACTCGCCGCCCGCGTTGCCGGTGGAACCGGCGTTGACGTTGTGCAGCTTGTACTTCTCGATTGCCTGGGCCGGGGCCTGGGCATCAACTTCGCCGCGGCGCGCCAGCAGTTCCAGGGAACGGACCACGATGGAGTGGATGTCGTTCTTGAAGAAGCGGCGGGCAGCTGCGCGGGTGTCGGAGAAGCCGAAGCCATCCGCACCCAGCGTGGCGAACTCGTTCGGCACAAACTGGCGGATCTGGTCCGGGACGGCCTTCATGTAGTCCGAGACCGCAACCACGGGTCCTGTGGCACCGGCAAGCTGCTGGGTCACAAACGGAACACGGGCGGGCTTGCCCGGGTTCAGGAACGCCTCTTCCTCGGCGGCCATACCGTCGCGGCGCAGCTCGTTCCAGGACGTGACGGACCAGACGTCGGCGGAGACGCCCCAGTCCTCGGCGAGCAGCCGCTGGGCTTCGATGGCCCAGGGAACCGAGACGCCGGAGGCCAGGATCTGGGTCCGGGGACCGTCGATCTTCGCCGGAGCCAGGAGGTAGATGCCCTTGAGGACACCTTCCACGTCGAGCTCTTCGGGTTCTGCGGGCTGCGTGATGGGCTCGTTGTAGACCGTGATGTAGTACATCAGGTTCCGGTCAGCCGAATCCGGCCCGTACATACGCTCGATGCCGTCCCGGATGATGTGGCCCATCTCGTACCCGTATGCGGGGTCGTAGGTGACCACTGCCGGGTTCGTGGAGGCCAGCAGCGGGGAGTGGCCGTCGGCGTGCTGCAGGCCTTCGCCGGTCAGCGTGGTGCGGCCGGCGGTGGCGCCGATGATGAACCCGCGGGCCATCTGGTCCCCGGCGGCCCAGAAGGCGTCGCCGGTGCGCTGGAAACCGAACATGGAGTAGAACACGTACACCGGGATCAGCGGTACGCCGTGGGTGGCGTAGGCCGTGCCGGCGGCGGTGAACGCCGCGACCGCGCCTGCTTCGTTGATGCCGGGGTGGATCAACTGGCCCTGGGCTGATTCCTTGTACGCAAGGACCAGGTCCCGGTCCACGGACAGGTAGTTCTGGCCCTTGGGGTTGTAGATCTTGGCCGTGGGGAAGAACGCGTCCATGCCGAACGTGCGGGCCTCATCGGGGATGATCGGCGCGATGTGCTTGCCGAAGTTCTTGTCCCGCATGAGGTCCTTGAGGAGCCGGACAAACGCCATGGTGGTGGCTGCCTGCTGCTTGCCGGAACCGCGTTTGGCGACCTCGTACGTTTTTGCCTCGGGGAGTGCGATCTCCTGGTGCTTGGAGCGGCGCTCAGGAACAGAACCGCCCAGCTGGGCGCGGCGTTCCATCATGTACTGGATCTCCGGCGCATCGGTGCCCGGGTGGAAGTACGGGGGCTGGTACGGGTCCTTCTCCAGTTGCTCGTCGGTGACCGGAATCCGCAGGTGGTCGCGGAACTTCTTCAGGTCATCGAGGGTGAGCTTTTTCATCTGGTGGGTCGCGTTGCGGCCCTCGAAGTGGGGTCCGAGTCCGTAGCCCTTGACCGTTTTGGCCAGGATCACGGTGGG
>NZ_LMSG01000022.1:152352-192518 GCF_001428335.1 Arthrobacter sp. Soil762 | reverse complement strand
GCCAGTGGCTCCCAGGCACACCACCACTGGCTCTCTTCCGCACGATCGGTGGCTCTGAAGCGCAAGATTGGGTGGCTCTCAAGGCATCAAATACTCACTGACGACACGCAAAAGGCCTGGCGACACCCGAATTCGGGTGTCGCCAGGCCTTTTGCGTGTCCCAGGAAAATTTGCGCGTCGCCAACGCAGAGTCATCAGCCCTCCGGCACCACTTCGTCGGCGTTCTTGTCCAGCCGCCAGCCCCGCCACACCGGATGCCTGAGCTTGCCGCTGCCGGTCCACTGGCCGAAGGTCACCTCGCCGACCAGCCGTGGCGTCACCCAGTGGGCGTCCGAGGCATCCTCGCGGGGAACGTCGTCGAACGGTGACGTCTTGCGCGCCAGGTCGTCCACTTTCTGGCGGAGTTCGTGCAGTTCGCGCATGCTGAACCCGCTGCCCACCCGGCCCACATACCGCAGCTTGTTGCCGTCGGGGATGCCCACCAGCAGCGAACCCACCGAACTCTGCCGCCCGCCCTTACCCGGCCGCCAACCGCCCACCACCACCTCCTGAGCCTGCTCCAGCTTGATCTTGATCCACGTCCGGGTCCGCTGCCCGCTGACGTAGCGGCTGTCGGTCCGCTTGGCCATCACGCCCTCGAGGCCGAGCTCCTGCGCGCTCTCCAGGATGTGCTCGATCCTCTCGTCCAGGACGGCGGACAGCTCCACGGGACACTCTGACAGGTGATGGAACTCCTCCAGCCGCTCCCGCCGCTTCGCGAAAGGCAGCCGGCGAAGGTCCCCGCCGCCGTCGGACAGGAGGTCAAAAAGCATCAGCCGGACAGGGATTGCTGCGCGGGCCTTGGCGACGTCGGCGGGCCGGGTCAGTTTCATGCGTCCCTGGAGCAGCCCGAAGTCGGGTCTGCCGGAATGCCCGACGGCGATAATCTCACCGTCGGCGACGAACGGCCCCGCCGGCCAGCAAGCCCGGTCCGTCAGCTCCGGGTAAGTTGCGGTGACGTCGATGCCGTTGCGGCTGAAGATCCGGACCTTCTCTTCGTCCGCGACCAACAGCGCACGCACGCCGTCCCACTTCAGCTCGAACTGCCAGTCGCTGCCGTGAAGGTCGGCGGCGGTGCCGGACGTTGCCATCATGGGACTGAAATCTTCGGCACGCAGTGGGGAAGGCGCGGTCGCGGCCGGGGAAGCGTCCGCGGCAGGCTCAGCCCCGGAAGCGTCCGCCGCCGGATTCTCCGGCGCGTCCGCCGCGGAATCCGCCGCCGGCTCATCATCCGCCGCGTCCTCCGCCGGTTCACCCGCCGCCGGAGCCCGCCGCGGATGAAAGGTGTGGTGGTCCTTGTCCATCAGGTGGATGAGCCATTGCCCTTCGGCGTCCCGGCCCTGCCCCCGGCCGGTGTGGATGAGGGCGAACTTCTTGGTGCCGCCCAGGCCGCCGCCCTGGGCGCCGGTCAGCGTGGCGATGACCTCCCGGCCGTTGATCCATTTCTCCAGTTCATACGTGCCGTGGTCCCAGATAGTGACTTCGCCGGCACCGTACTGGCCTCTGGGAATGGTGCCCTCAAACGTGGCGTAGTCCAAAGGGTGGTCCTCGGTCTGGACCGCCAGGTGGTTCTTCCCGCCGGATTCCGGGACGCCCTTCGGCAGGGCCCACGACACCAGCACACCCTCGTGCTCCAGCCGGAAGTCGAAGTGGAGCCTGCTCGCGTGGTGCTCCTGGATCACGAATGTATCCCCATTTCCGGAGGCGCCGGAGAACGGCTCAGGCGTCGCGTCAGGGTCCCGCATCGACCGGTACCGCTCCAGTCGGGCGTGCGCGCCGCCGTCGTCCGTCTTCGCACTGGGGTTCCCGGCGTCCCCAGCGTGCCCGGCACCGCTGCCGACGGCGGCGAACGGGTCCTTGCCCGCCTTGACCCGGCGCAGCACGGCTTTGTAGTCGAGATGCTCGAGCTTGGGAGACCCGATCTCCTGCCAGGTCCGCGGGGCGGCCACGGTGGGCGTGAGGCGGCCGCGCAGGGAGTACGGCACGATGGTGGTCTTTGCGGCGCTGTTCTGGCTCCAGTCCACCAGCACCTTGCCCGTGCGCAGCGTCTTTTTCATGTCGCTCACGGCGAGGCCGGGATGGTCCGCCTCCAGGGCCCGGGCCAGTTCGTGGGCAAAGTCCGAAACCTGGTCCGAGGTCTGTGTTCCGTCAAGGCCCGCGTAGAGGTGGATGCCCTTGCTGCCGCTGGTCACCGGCACCGGTTCCAGACCCACATCCTGCAGGATGGCCCGCGCCAGGAACGCCACCTCAACACACTCCTGAAGCCCGGCACCGGCGCCGGGATCGAGGTCCAGGACCAGGCGGTCCGGGTTCAGCTGCTTGCCGTGGGAGTCCACCAGCCACTGGGGGACATGGATTTCCAGCGAATTGATCTGGCCGAACCAGGCGAGCGTGGCGGGATCGTTCACCATCGGGTAGTAGATGGTCCGGTCCTTGTGCGTGATGGCGGCGCGGGGGAGCCAGCCCGGCGCTGAATCCTCCAGGTTCTTCTGGAAAAACACCTCACCGGGATGCCCGGCGGTGCCCACCCCGTTGACCCAGCGCTTTCTCGTGGCGGGCCGGTTGGCTGCCGCGGGAATCAGGACATGGGCCACGGCGGCGTAATAAGCCAGGACATCGGCCTTGGTGGTCCCGGTTTCCGGGTAGATGAGTTTGTCCAGGTTGGTGAGGGTCAGTTCCCGCCCCGCGACCCTGACGCGCTCTTTAGGGCCGGCCATGGGTCTTCACCTCCGGCCCCGCGTGATGTTCACTTGAGGGATGAGAGCCATCTGGAAAGGTGCCATCGCGTTCGGCCTGGTCAACGTGCCCGTGAAGGTCTACAGCGCCACCGAGGACCACGACATCAGCCTCCACCAGGTCCACAATGCCGACGGCGGCCGGATCCGGTACCAGCGCCGGTGCGAGGTCTGCAGCAAGATCATCGACTATTCGGACATCGACAAGGCGTTTGAGGACGAGGGCCGGACGGTGGTCCTGTCCAAGGATGAGCTCAAATCCATCCCGGCGGAGAACAGCCACGAGATCGAGGTGGTCCAGTTTGTCCCGTCGGAGCAGCTGGAACCGATGATGTTCGAGAAGAGCTATTACCTCGAGCCGGATTCCAAGTCGCCCAAGGCCTACGTCCTGCTGCGCCGGGCGCTTGAGGATACGGACCGGGTGGCCATCGTCCAGTTCGCCCTGCGCGAGAAGACACGGCTGGGGGCGCTGCGCATCAAGGACGAGGTGCTGGTGCTGCAGTCCCTGCTGTGGCCCGACGAGGTCCGGGAGGCCAGCTTCCCTGCGCTGGACACGTCCATCCGGATTTCCGCCCAGGAACGCGAAATGTCCGCCGCCCTCGTGGAGTCCATGGCCGCGGATTTCGAACCCGAGCACTTCACCGATGACTACCAGGTGCAGCTCCGGAAGCTCATCGAGGCCAAGCTGGAGAAGGGCGATTCGCTCGATACCGACGAAACGTTCGGCGTGGAAGCGGGTGCGGGCGGCAATGGCGAGGTCATCGACCTGATGGAGGCGCTGAAGCGCAGCCTGGAGCGGAAGCGCGGCGACGGGAAGCCTGCCGCCTCTGAGGATGCGGACGCGGACGACGCCGGGACCGAAGAAAGTGGCGGCAGTTCCGGCTCGAAGGCTCCCGCCAAAGCCGGTGCCAAGACTGCGGGGGCGAGGACAACGAGTGCCAAGACGGCTGCGGCGAAGTCCTCCGAAACCAAAACCGCCGCCGCGAAGCCTGCGGCGAAGGCCGCCACCACGCGGGCGCGAAAGGGTGCTTGAGGCCGTCCGCGAAAAAGCGGACCGGGAATGCGTCGGCCGCGAGCACGCTGCGTTGGTGGGGATGGCCGCCGCCTAGGAGTTCCGCAGGGCGGAGATAAGCTCGCTCTTCTTTTTGGCTGAGTAGCCGGTGAGGCCTATTTCCTTGGCTTTGGCCTTGAGTTGCGGGACGGTCCAGTCGTCGTAGTCGCCGGATTTCCCGCCCTTGCGGCCCACCGCGGAGCGGCCTTTCTTGGCGGCCGCGTTCGAGATACGGGCGGCTTTCTGCTTGGACGCGCCGTCCTCGCGCAGTTCCTCGTAGAGTTCAGGATCTTTCAGGCTCGGGTTCTTTTTGCCGGGCATGTCGTCCTCCTTCGCCGGGACCGGGAAATCCTGGACGCCGTAGCGCCGTAATGGCTGGTCAGGCTTCCACGCTAATTCCGAGGTTGGGGAAACACAAGGAAACCCTAAGTTTGCTTGCGTCCGCGCCGAGCCCTAGCCCCAGACGCTTTACAGCCCGCCCCGCTGCGGCCACAATGGGTCGCATTGCAGTCCTGTGCAACAGCGTGCTGTCACTCGAAACCTGTCTAGGAAAAAGCCTGTCAAAGGAGAGGGGCGCCACCATGAATGACAAAACGGGCGTAGACGAAGCAGACCGGGCTCTGAAGCAAAAGCACCGGGCCATGTGGGCTTCAGGGGATTACCCCGCGCTGGCTAGTGAGATGCTCCTGGATCTCGGAGCCATCCTGGTGGATGCGTGCGGAGTCAAAGCCAAGCAGCGTGTTCTGGATGTCGCTACGGGTTCCGGCAACGCGGCCATCCCCGCTGCCATGATGGGTGCCCAAGTGATTGCCAGTGACCTCACCCCGGAGCTGTTCGACGCCGGGCGCCGGCAGGCTGCCGATCGCGGCGTCGAGCTTGAATGGGTGGAAGCAGACGCCGAGGCGCTGCCGTTCGAGGACGATTCATTTGACGTGGTCACGTCCTGCCTGGGCGTGATGTTTGCGCCGCACCACCAAGCCAGTGCGGACGAAATTGTGCGAGTGTGCAAACCCGGCGGCACCATCGGCCTGCTCAGCTGGACGCCCGAAGGCTTCATCGGAAGGATGTTTGCCACCATGAAGCCGTTCGCGCCGCCGCCTCCGCCCGGAGCTCAGCCGCCGCCGCTGTGGGGGAGCGAGGACCACGTGCGGGAACTCTTCGGCGACAGGATCGCCGATACCCAGGCGAAGAAGCGTTCGCTGGCCATCCGCAGCTTCCACCAGCCGGAGGACTTCCTGCGGTACTTCAAATCCCACTACGGTCCCACCATCTCGGTCTACAAGTTCATCGGCGATGATCTGGACAAGGCACAGGCCCTGGACAAAGCGCTCACCGAACTGGCCGATTCGTTTGGCGAGGCCCACGGTGATGCCGTATGGCAAATGGAATGGGAATATCTGCTGTTGACCGCCAAGGAGGCCCGGTAGTGCCCGTGAACCTCGTGGCCACATCCACCATCAGCATTGGTGCTCCGGCGGACCGTGTCTGGAAGGTCATCACCGATCCGGCCGCCGTGAAGGAATTCATGTTCGGCGCGGACCTGGAGACGGATTGGACGGAGGGTAGCCCCATCGCGTGGCGCGGCGAGTGGGAAGGCAAGCCCTACGAGGATAAGGGCAAGATCCTCGAGGTGGATCCCGGCCGGAAACTGGTCCACACGCACTTCAGTCCGCTGGGCGGCGAAGAGGACAAACCGGAAAATTACCACACGCTCACCTGGACCCTCGAGGACCAGGACGGTGCAACAACGCTCACGCTCTCACAGGACAACAACGCCAACGAAGACGCGGCGGAGCACTCCAAAGGCATGTGGGACATGCTCGTGGCGGACGTCAAGAAGATCGCCGAACGCCCCTAAGTAGCCCAACTACATACTTGGATGGGGCGAGTCGCTTAAGAACCAGCGGCCGCCGTCGTACCTTCCCCAAAGAGGGGACAGGCGCGACGGCGGCCGCCGGCGTTAGCTGTTCACTCGGCGTCGTGATCCGTTTCCAGGATCTGGACCAGACGCGCCAGGGCGTCATCCGCGCCGGTACCTTCGGCGCGGAGCACCACAACGTCGCCGTGGGCGGCACCCAGGCTCATGAGGGACAGGATGCTCGCGGCGTCCATTGCCTCATCGACCGGCTCGCCTTGGCGGGCGATGGTGATGTCCAGGTCGAACTCGCCGGCGGCCTCGGCAAAGATGGCGGCGGGGCGGGCGTGCAGGCCTACGCGGCTGGCGACGGTTGCGGTGCGTTCTGACATTGTTGCTCCTTTGTCTATCGGCGCCTCTTGGTTCTGCGCCGTGAATCTGTGATGGGTAAGGCCGGGTCAGACCGTTGCGGGAACGGACTCCACGGTAACAGTCGGCTTGGCGGCGGCCCAGCGCTTGAGGGCGATGACTGCCAGGGCGCTGACCACGGTTCCGGCCAGGATGGCGACGACGAACATCACTAGGTTGCCGATGGCGAAGAACACGAAGATACCGCCGTGGGGTGCCTGCGAGGTAACGCCTGTGGCCATGCAGAGGGCGCCGGTGAGGGCCCCGCCCACCATGCTGGCCGGGATGACGCGCAGGGGGTCGGCTGCGGCGAACGGGATGGCACCTTCGGAGATAAAGGATGCGCCCAGCAGCCAGGCGGCTTTGCCGTTTTCACGCTCTGCCAGGCTGAAGAGCTTCTTGTCCAGCACGGTGGCCAGGGCCATCGCCAGTGGTGGCACCATGCCGGCAGCCATCACGGTTGCCATGATCTGCCACGGTGCCTGGTTGGCTGCGCTGCCGGCGCTCAGGCCGGCAACGGCGAATGCGTAGGCAACCTTGTTGACCGGACCGCCGAGGTCGAAGCACATCATGAGGCCAAGGATGATTCCGAGGACGACCGCGGAGGCGCCGGTCATGCCAGAGAGCCAGCTGTTGAGGGCTGCGGTAAGGCCGGCGATGGGACCGCCGAGGAGCAGGAACATCAGGCCGGAGGCAAAGATGGAGGCCAGCAGCGGGATGATCACCACGGGCATCAGGCCGCGGAGCCAGCGTGGAACCTGCCAGGTACCGATCAGGTGGGCCATGTAGCCCGCCAGCAGGCCGCCGACGATGCCGCCGAGGAAGCCTGCACCCATGAACCCTGCTACCGCGCCGGCAACGAAGCCGGGCGCAATGCCCGGACGGTCGGCGATCGCGTAGGCGATGTAGCCGGCCAGTGCGGGCACCAGGAAGCCCATGGACAGGGCACCGATCTTGAACAGGACCGCGCCGAGGTAGATCGCGAGTCCGCCTTCGGGCAGGTTGCCGAAGTTGTTCTGCACCACCATCTTGTCAGCGACGCCCGTGATGTCGTAGCCGCCCAGCAGGAAGCCCAGGGCGATCAGGAGGCCGCCACCGGCCACAAACGGAATCATGTAGCTGACACCGGTGAGCAGCGCCTTCTTCAGCTTCTGGCCGATGTGCTCGCCCTTTTCGGTGGCCTCGTTCTCGGCCTGTTCCTCCGCCCCGAAGTGGGGGACGCGGCGCGCATTCGGGTTGTCGGCTGCAGCCAGTGCTTCCTGGACCATCTTGGCGGGCTCGTCAATGCCGCGCTTGACGGGGGCGTTGATGACGGGCTTGCCGGCGAAGCGCTCCTTGCCGCGGACATCCACGTCAACCGCGAAAATGACGGCGTCAGCGGCGGCAATGACTGCCGGGTCCAACGGCTTGGCTCCGGATGAGCCCTGGGTCTCAACCTGCAGGTCCACGCCCATTTCCTGGGCGGCGGCTACCAATGAATCGGCGGCCATGTAGGTGTGGGCGATGCCGGTGGGGCAGGCGGTCACAGCCACGAGGCGCTTCGGCCGGGCGCCAGCCCCGGCGGCAGCAGCAGCGTCAGCAGGTGCATCGGAAGATGCAGGAGCCGCGTGGGTTGCCGGCTTGTCCGCCAGGGCGCCGTCCACCAATTCCACGATTTCCTCGCGGGAAGACGCCGCACGCAAGGCCGCAGTGAAGTCCTTTTTGATCAGGGACCGGGCCAGCTTGGACAGCAGCTTCAGGTGTTCCTGGTCTGCGCCTTCGGGGGCAGCGATGAAGAAGATCAGGTCCGCGGGGCCGTCCTTGGCGCCGAAGTCCACCTTGGGATTGAGCCGGGCCATGGCCAGCGTGGGTTCGATGACCGCAGCGGAGCGGCAGTGCGGGATGGCAATGCCGCCCGGGATGCCGGTCGCTGTCTTCTGTTCGCGGGCGAAGGCGTCGGCGAAGAGGCCTTCAACTTCTGACGCGCGGCCGGCGGCAGCAACTTTGCTGGCCAGGTGCCGGATCACGTCCTCGGGCGAGGTGCCCAGGTTCTGGTCGAGCTCGACCAGTTCGGTGGTGATGAGCTGAGTCACTGTCATTCCTTTCGAAGGGCCGTGATGGTTACGGCTTCCGGGGTGGTTTGGTGGACTGCCGGGACAGTGGAACCCGGCAGCGAAGCGGCGGCGGCACCGTGTGCCACAGCCTGACGGAGGCAATCGGCCGGGGCGGCGCCCTGGCCGTGGGCGAGCAGATAGCCAGCCAGCGATGAATCGCCCGCGCCGACAGTACTGACCGCGACGACCGGCGGATGCGTGGCCAGCCACGCGCCGTCGGCCGTTACCAGGACAGCTCCCTTGGATCCGAGAGTTGCCAGCACAGCACCCACACCGGAACGCACGACGGCGGCGGCGGCCGCTGCAGCGGCCTCCGGATCCGCTTCAAGTTCGTCGGCGGTGGACGCCGTGGCGAACCCTGCTGCAGCAGCCAGTTCCGCCAGTTCCTCGGCGTTGGGTTTGAGGAGGTCCGGTTTCCCGGACACACCGTCCTGTGACGTGCCATGCTGTGCCGTGCCGTCCGGCGAGATGCCGGAGACGGCTGCGACGAGCGGGCCGCCGGAGGAGTCGACGGCGATCAGCGGGGCGCCGCCGCCGCCGCCGGCTCCGGCTGCCGTCCGCAACCGCCGGGTGACGGTGGCGTAGAAGTCGGCCGGGAAGCCGGGAGGCAGGGAACCTGCCAGGACCACCCAGCTGGCGCCGCGGGCGCGTTCCAGCAGCAGGCCGATCAGGGCTTCCTGCTGGTCCTCGCTCAGCAGCGGTCCGGGCTCGTTGATCTTGGTGGTCACGCCGCCCGGCTCCGTGAGCGCCACGTTGGTGCGCAGCGGCTCGTCGATGGGAAGGGCCGCGAAAGGCACGCCGTCGTGGAGCAGCCCGGCGAGGACAGGATCACTGTCGGCACCTGGGAGCACCGCGATGGTCTCAAGGCCGGAGGCGACCAGGGCGCGGGAGACGTTGACACCCTTGCCGCCGGATTCCTGTCTGACCGAGACAGCGCGCTGGACTTCGCCGCGTTCCAGGGGGCCGGGCAGGGCCACTGTTCGGTCAAGGCTGGGGTTGGCCGTGAAGGTGACGATCACGCGATCACCACGTCAACGCCGGCCTCGGTCAGGGCTGCCGCCAGTTCGGGGCTGGGCTCGCTGTCTGTAATCAAGGTGTCCAGATCTTTCAGGGAGGCGAACTGGACCAGGGTTTCTGCGTCCAGCTTGGAGGAATCGGCCAGTACCACGATGCGGCGCGCCGAATGGACGAAGGCTGCCTTGACGGCTGCTTCTTCAGGATCGGGAGTGCTGAGGCCAAAGGTGGGGTGGATGCCGTTGGTGCCGATGAAGGCGATGTCCGGGCGCATCCGCTGCGCAGCCTCCACGGTTGACTGCCCCACAGCGGCCTGCGTGAGGCCCCGCACACGACCGCCGAGGATCTGGAGGGCGATGCCGGGGGCGCTGGACAGCTTCGCTGCAATTGGAACGGCGTGCGTGATGACCACCAGTTCGGCTCCTGCTTCGGCGGCGGAAGGTTCGACGGCGGCGCGGCGGGAGATGAGGTCGGCCAACGCTTCGGTGGTGGAACCGGCGTCGAGCAGGATGCTGCCGGACGTGGCCTGGGGGATCAGGGCCAGGGCCGCCTGCGCGATGCGAATCTTCTGGTCCGGGCGCTGGATGGTCCGTTCGATGATGCTTTCCTCGGTGGTGCTGAAGCGGTCGGCCGCAACTGCTCCGCCGTGGACCCGCCGCACCGTGCCGGTGGTTTCGAGGGTGGCGAGGTCGCGACGGACGGTTTCGGTGGTGATGCGGAAGCGCTCGGCCAGCATGGTCACGCTGACCCGGCCTGTGCCGGCGACTAGCTCGGCAATCTTCTGCTGGCGCTCCTCGGCGAACACGTACCCTCCATTGCGTAAAGTGCTGAATCCCAGCGGCCGTGACGTCCAGTGACTGGCATCACATGATGTTGAATTACTTGACTTTATCTGCGTCTATGTTGGTTTGTCAACGAAAGCCACAAAAACACAGATAACCGGGCCGGCTCTTCGCGCGGAAACGGAAAAGCCGGGCCGGACCTGTGTGGTCCGGCCCGGCGTCCGGGTAAATGTGGAGCCTAGATACCGCCGTCGCGGCTTTCGTTGCGGGTGATGCGCTCGCCGGTGTTGGGATCAACCACCGAACGGGTTTCGCTGACCCGGCGGCTGCGGCCCGGTGAGGCCAGGATGAGGGAGGCGATCAGCCCGATCACACCAACGGCCATCAGGATATAGCCCACCATGACCTGGTCTATGAAGGGGATCAGTCCCGGGGCGACAGCCCAGGCCAGGATGGCGCCGAGTGCAATAAGGAAGATGGAGGAACCGATTCTCATGACTTACTCCTTGTTGTTCGAGTACTTGTGGTGCCGAACTGATAAGCATGCTGTCGTACGCTTACGCTACAGCCCGGCAAGGCGCGATTCAATGATTGGGCCAGCCGGGACGCGCCAATGTCGTGGCTGTTCAGTGGCCCGCCGCTCGTTAGTCTGATCCGATGGAAACAGTTACGTGGTCCAAGCCGGAAAGCGAACGGGACGGCACGCCGCTGCTGGTCATGATGCATGGCTACGGCACCGATGAGTCGCGGATGGTGCGGCTGTTCGAATACCTGCCGGCCGAGTTCACTTGTGTTGCCCTGCGCGCACCCATGGTGATCGGCGACCACTACGGCTGGTTCCTGCTGGACTACTTCCTGGCCAACGATTTCGCGGATGTCATCGCTGCCACCAACACCGTCCAGGCGTGGATTAACTCTGTCAGGGGCCAGCACAGCAGCGTGAGTCTGTTGGGTTACTCGCAGGGAATGGCCATGGCCAGCACGCTGCTCCGGCTCCATCCCGCGGATTACAGGGCCACGGTTGGGCTTTCCGGTTTTGTGCTGGAAAACGAGCTGCTGTCCCTGACCGAATCCTTCACGGCCCCGCCGCCCTTCTTCTGGGGGCGGGACAAGGCGGATCTGGTGATCAATGAGGACGCCACGGCTTACACCGGACAATGGCTGAACGAAAACACCCGGCTGACCGCCAGGACGTATCCGGGCATGGGCCACGCCATGAGCAAGACGGAAATGGTGGACGTCAGCGCCTTCCTGCGCCACTACGTGCTCGGCTGACCTGCGTAATCGGTTCAACCGCGCGCTCGCCTGAACCCTGTGCCCGGCAGGGCACGTGCCCCACATCGCAACACGGGAAAAAACAGTTGCGCGCGAAATTTGTAAGCGCTTACACTCGTCGGTGGCCCACTCTTGCGGGCCGCTGAACTCATCGGAAAGGGTAGCCGGACACATGCCACGTATCGCGCCTCCTGCCCGCCCTTCGCCGTGGTGCCTGCTCCGCCAAGTTGTCAGGCCGTGCCAAGGCGCTCATGATGGAAGAAGAAGTTAACAGCAGCCCGTCGGCCCGTCGTGGTTTTACCGTGGCCTTTAGCCGACCCTGCTGACCCGGCGGCATCGTGGCCGCTCCTCTCCGCTCCTTGCCTGGACCCCTCCTTGCTGCCCGCCGCTTTTCTGCCAGCTCTTCCACGTTCCGCCTGTTTGCCCAGCCCCCACTTACATAGCCCCATTACTTACCGCCCCGTGACATCCCGCCTGTTGCCCGCCGTCTGAAAGGACACCGCGCATGACTGACGTTCTGAAAACCCAAAGCACCAGCTGGACTACTGCCTCCGCCATCCTGTTCGACCTCGACGGCGTGCTGACCCCCACGGCCACTGTCCACGAACAGGCGTGGAAGGAGCTCTTCGAGGGCTTCCTGGCGTCCCGTCCGGATGTGCCCGGCTACCACGAGGACGATTACTTCGATCACATCGACGGCAAGCCCAGGTTCGACGGCGTCCGGGACTTCCTGGCGTCCCGCGGCATCGTGCTGCCAGAAGGCGCGCCAAGTGACGGCACCGCTGGTCAGGGTTCCACCGAGGACGCCGGGCGGGACGCCACTCAGCAGGACCTTACCGAGCAGGACGCCGCCAAGGCCACCGTCCAGGGGCTGGGCAACCGCAAGAACAAGGTCTTCAACGACATCGTCAGCGCCGGCGTCGAGCCGTTTGAAGGGTCGGTGCGCTTCCTGGAAGCCGCCGTGGCCCGCGGACTCAAGGTCGCCGTCGTCTCCTCATCCCGGAACGCACCGGCTGTCCTCAAAGCTGCCGGCCTGAACGGGCACTTCGAAATAGTGGTTGACGGTGTGGTGGCTGCGGCCGAAGGCCTCCCCGGCAAGCCGAGCCCGGCCACATACCAGTACGCCGCGGAACTGCTGGGCCTGCCCAGCGAAGAATGCGTGGTGGTGGAAGACGCCGTCTCGGGCGTCCAGGCCGGACACGCAGGACAGTTCCACTCGGTGATCGGCGTGGACCGCGGCGCCGGCCGGCAGACCCTGCTCGACGCCGGGGCCACGAGTGTGGTCAACGACCTCGACGAACTGCTCTAACACCAATCGCCGTCTGATGCTCCCCGGCCTCAGGCGCGAAGCACCTCCCCGCACCGCACAACGCCAAAGGACCCCAACACCATGGCTCTTATCACCGCGGACCGTGAACGGTTCCCCAACACCCCCTGGCAGCTTGTGGAAACACGCCACCAGCCGGGCAGCGCGGGCACCCTTGAGACGCTCTTTGCCCTGGGCAACGGCCATCTGGGCATCCGCGGCGCCCACTGGGCGGCCCCGGACGCAGACCTTCCGGGCAGCTTCATCAACGGCCTGCACGAGATCTGGGACATCAAGCATGCGGAGAACGCGTTCGGCTTCGCCCGGACCGGGCAGCGGATCATCTACATCCCGGATGCGAACAACTTCACGGTGATCATCGACGGCGAGAGCCTCACCCTCGCCGAATCAGCCGTGCTGGACTACCGCCGCTCCGTCGACTTCGCCACCGGCATCTACGAATGCCGGATCACCTGGCTGTGCCGGTCCGGCGCCACGGTGACCACCACAGAACGCCGCGCCGTGGGCTTCGCCTCACGCGGCAGCCTGGGCATCTCGCTCGAAGTGGCTTCGGACCGCGAGGTTTCCGCCGATGTGACGTCCTCCGTCATCAACCGCCAGGACCAGCCTGTGGAGGACCACTCGGCGCATGACCCGCGCCGGGCAGGCCGGCACGCAGGCCGGGTCCTGCTGCCGGTAAGGACCGACGGCGGCGACGGCTCGCTCCGTCTCTCCTGGGAAGCGGCGGAATCCGGGCAGCGCGTGGGAATCGCCGTGGACCACTGGACTTCCGCCGGCCACCAGCCCTTTGAGACCGTGGCAGCCGAAGACGACAGCAGCGTCCGGTACGTCCTTGCCGTCCGCGCCGACGAGCCGTTCCGGCTCGAAAAAAGCGTCAGCTATGCCGCCGGCCGCGGCGTCCAGGACTCGGATCGGGACGCGGCGGAGGCCGCCGAAGCCGGGCTCCGGTCTGTGGAGGACATCTTCACCGAGAGCCGTGAGCATTACCGCGTGTACTGGGATACCTCGGACATCGTGGTGGGCGGCCAGCCCGAGCTCCAGCAGGCCATCCGCTGGAACCTGTTCCAGCTGGCCCAGGCCACCGCGCGGGCCGACATCGCCGGCATCCCCGCCAAGGGCGTCACGGGCTCAGGCTATGAGGGGCACTACTTCTGGGACCAGGAGGTCTACCTCCTGCCCTACCTCACCTACACGAACCCCGACGGCGCCCGCCAGGTCCTGGAGTTCCGGCACGACATGCTGCCGGCCGCCAAGATCCGGGCCAAGGAGCTCAGCGTTGAGGGCGCGCTGTTCCCGTGGCGCACCATCAACGGCCTTGAAGCCAGCGCCTATTACGCTGCCGGCACGGCGCAGTTCCACATCGCTGCGGCCATCGCCTTCGCCACCAACCGCTACCTGTGGGCCAGCGGCGACGAAACCTTCCGCGAGGGTATGGGTGCCGAACTCCTGATCGAAACCGCCCGCATGTGGGCCGCATTGGGCTTCTTCGGGAAGGACGGGGCCTTCCACATCCACGGCGTTACCGGCCCTGATGAGTACACGGCTGTTGTCAATGACAACCTCTACACCAACGTGATGGCCCGCTTTAACCTGCGGGCCGCTGCGGCGCTGGACCACCCGGAGATCGACGACGCCGAACGCGAGCTGTGGGAGCAGGCCGCGGCCCGGATCCACCTGCCCTTCGACGAAGACCTGCAGGTCTACTCGCAGGACAACGACTTCATGACCCTGGAGCCGTGGGACTGGACCACTCCCAGGTCGAAGTACCCGCTGCTGCTGAACTTCCACCCGCTGGTGATCTACCGGCACCAGGTGCTGAAGCAGGCAGACACAGTGCTGGCCATGTTCCTGCAATGGCAGGATTTCTCCGCCGAGGAGAAGCGCCGCGCGTTCGATTTTTACGACCCCATCACCACCGGCGATTCCACCCTGTCCGCCTGCGTGCAGGGGATCATGGCTGCCGAGGTGGGGCACCCTGAGGCCGCCCTGGAGCACTTCACGAACGCCGTTTTCATCGACCTGGACGACACCCATGGCAACACGATCGACGGCGTGCATATCGCCTCCGCTGGGGGAGTCTGGAGCTCGCTGGTCTCCGGCTTTGCCGGGCTTCGGGACCAGGGCCAGCTGCCGTTCTTCGATCCGCGGCTTCCGGCCGAGTGGGAGGCGCTGTCCTTCCACCTGAAGATCCAGGGCCGGCTCCTGCTGGTGGAGCTTGACGCCGGGGCACTCACGCTCAGCGTCCGCAGCGGCGGACCGCTCGACGTGGATGTCCGCGGTCACGTGCGCAGCATTGGTGAAGAAGCGGTCCGGGTTGCCCTGGATCCCTTTGAAGTTCCGGAACGTACTGTCTTCCCCAGCGGGCCCCCGACGGCGAGTCTCCCCATTGTGGGGTTTCGCGCCTGAGGTGACTGCGCGCCTCAGGTGATTGCGCGCCTCAGGTGACGGGCAGCGTCAGTCTCCTGCCGCCGTCGTGCGTTGAACTTCAACTTGCCTGTCCAGCGGGTGGGCCAGTTCGTCGGCGGGCATCCGGGCGGCGATCATGGCGATCACCGCCAGGACCGGGCAGACGATGCCGGCGGCCAGGAAAATTGTCCAGATGGGGAACACCTCGGCTGCCGGTCCGGCAAGTGCCATGGAGATGGGCATCAGCGCGAGGGACACAAAGAAGTCGAGGCTGGAGACGCGTCCCAGCAGGTGGCTGGGCACCCGTCGCTGCAGCAGCGTGCCCCAGATGACCATGCCCACGCTGCCGGTGGCGCCCCAGACGAACATCGCGGCGGCAACGGTCCAGAAGCTGTCCAGAATGCCGACGGCGGCGAGCGGCAGGCTGCCCGCGCCCCAGGACACCATCATCACCGTGAGGTAGCGGCGCGGCAGCTTCAAGGAAGCGGTGATCAGCGAGCCGACGGCCCCGCCCACGCCCATCACGGCCAGCAGGAAGCCGAACATGCTCGAGTCGCCGCCCAGCTGGTCGCGGACCACAAACGGCATCAGCACTTCGATGGGACCGATCAGGAAGAGCACTGAGACGCAGGCCCACAGCAAAGTCCACAGCAGCCACGGCGTGCGGATGGTGTAGCTGATGCCCTCGCGGAGGTCATGGAAGAGGGACGTTTTCGCGGCGCCCGTTGCCCCGGCGTCTGCGTCTACCTCGGCCCTTGCGCTCCCGCCGTGAGCCCCGCCGTCGGCCCCGTTGTGGGGCGCGTCCAGGGCATGGCGCCCCAGGAAGTTCAGGACGATGAACGCCAGCAGGTGGCAGGTGGCCACTCCGGTCACGGCGTGCGACGGCGAGAGGGCCGCCACCACCACGCCCGCGACGGCGGGTCCGGCCGCCTGCTGGAGGATGGGCCGGATGGTCCCCTCCATGCCATTCGCGGCCAGCAGGTCCTCGGGCGGCAGGATGCGCGGCAGGATCGCGGAGTAGGCAGGGAAGAAGAACGCGGCGCCCACGCCCAGCACAAAGCTGCCCACGGCGAGATGCCACAGCTGCAGCCACCCTGCCATGGCCAGCCCGCTGATCGCCGCGATAACGGCGAGGTTGGCGCCTTCAACGGCAATGATCAGGAGCCGCTGCGGCACGCGGTCAGCGGCGATCCCACCCGCGAGGACAAAAGCCACCAGGCCGATGCTGCCGGCAGTGGCCACCAGCGACAGCTCCAGCGGGCCACCGCCGAGGTGGATCACCTGGTAGACCATGGCGACAGCCCACATTCCCGATCCGAAAATGGAAATGGCCAGCGCCGCTATGAGGACCCGGTACTCGCGGTGCGCAAAGGGCCGCAGGGCTTGGAGTGTGGGCATAGGGCAAGTCTAGGCAGCGGCCTAGTGTTAAGCACCCTTAGTGTTAAGGCAGGGCCGCAGCCAAAACTGCCGGCGGACACAAGCAGTACCGAAGCAGAGGTGACCATGGCCAAGCGCAGCAATCCCGCAGTACGTATCGCACAGGAGACCGCCCACAACGCGGTATTCGACGCCGACGGCAAGCCGAAACCCGGAGTCCACAACATGCTCCTACGGGCAGTCGAAATCCAGCGGCCGCTGGTGCTCGCCTACGTCCGGCGGCTGCAACGCAAACACCCGCGCGCCAGCGCCGCCAGGCTCGCGGAGATCCTGGAACGCGACTACCTGCGGGCCGTGACCGGCGGCGGTGCGATCGTCGGGGCAACCGCCGTTGTGCCCGGCGTCGGAACCGTGGCCTCCCTGGGCCTCTCCGCCGTGGCTACCGTTGGCTTCCTCGAAGCCACGGCACTTTATGCCACCTCGCTGGCGGAACTTCATGGCATCCGGCTGACCAACCCGGAAAAGGCCAGCACCATGGTGATGGCCATCATGCTGGGCGAGGAGGGCACTGCCCTGCTGGGAACGCTGAGCGGCCAGGCCATGGGCAAGGGAGCCAGCGCCACCCAGGCATGGGGCAACGTGCTGACCAAGTCCATGCCATCGGGCTTCGGTGCCATTAGGAACAAGATCCAGAAGGCCTTCCTCAAGAACCTGCTCAAACGCCAAGGCACGGCGCTGCTTGGCCGGGCGCTTCCGTTCGGCATCGGCGCGGTGGTGGGTGGTGCCGGTAACCTCATTATGGGCCGCGCCGTGGTGGTGAACGCCAAAGAAGCCTTTGGTCCCATGCCGGACACCATCCCGGGGGAGCTCAGGGCCGTGGCGGCGGAACCGGAAAAACTTACTCTGGAAGGCAACAACCTTGGATCTTAACGCTGACCTCGGCGAATCGTTCGGCTCATGGAACATGGGGGACGACGCCGCCATGTTCCGGCTGGTGACCAGCGCGAACGTGGCCTGCGGCTTCCACGCTGGGGATCCCGTCACCATGCTGGACAGCTGCCGCGCCGCCTTCGAGCTCGACGTCACCGTTGGTGCGCACGTGGGGTACCGGGACCTGGCCGGCTTCGGCCGCCGGTCCCTGGACATGTCCTTCGATGAGCTGTTCGGTGACGTCCTCTACCAGCTGGGCGCGCTCGACGGCGTAGCGCACGCCGTGGGTGCCTCCGTTGACTACGTCAAACCACATGGCGCCCTTTATAACCGCCTCGTCCACGACGCCGAGCAGGCTTCGGCTGTGGTTGCCGCCATCCAGGCCTACGACCCCGGCCTGCCCATCCTCGGACTGCCGGGCTCGCAGCTGCTGATCCAGGCCAAGGAAGCCGGCCACCCCGTTTTTGTGGAGGCCTTTGTGGACCGCGCCTACCAGGCCGACGGCACGCTGGTCCCGCGCTCGCAGGACGGTGCCGTCCTCCACGACGTCGACTCGATCGTTGAGCGCGCGGTGCGTCTGGCCGTGAAGGGCGAGGTAGTCGCCGTGGACGGAACAGTCGTGCAGGTCAGGCCCGACTCGCTGTGCATCCACGGCGACACCCCCGTGTCGGTGGAGATGGCCGCGGGAGTCCGCGCAGGCCTTGAAGCGGCCGGCGTGCAGCTCGACTCATTCGCGTAGTCGCCTACTGCAACGCGGGGTCACTTATTGCCCATG
The DNA here is from genome assembly GCF_001428335.1 of Arthrobacter sp. Soil762. Taxonomy (GTDB): domain Bacteria; phylum Actinomycetota; class Actinomycetes; order Actinomycetales; family Micrococcaceae; genus Arthrobacter. The sequence goes on along the minus strand of NZ_LMSG01000022.1, from coordinate 174,451 downwards.
CGGGGCCGTTTACCGGGCGTTAAGTGACCCCGCGTTGCTTTAGAAGGGCCAGGTCAGCCGAAGACCAAGTGCGCCGCGCTGAAGATGACCAGCCCGGCCAGTGAGCCCACCACGGTGCCGTTGATCCGGATGAACTGCAGGTCTTTACCCACCTGGAGTTCGATCTTCTGCGACGTTTCCTCGGCATCCCAGCGGGCCACGGTATCGGTGATCACGCCGGCGATGTCGGAGCGGTAGGTCCGCACCAGGTAGCTGGCGGCGTCGCCGATCCAGGCATTGACCTTGCCGGCCAGTTCGGCGTCGTTCACGAGGCGTGAGCCGAAGTCGCGGACGGCCGCCTTGAACCGAACGGCCAGTTCACTGTCCGGATCGTCCACCGCAGACAACAGGGCGCCCTTCACGGTTCCCCAAGTGCGGGAGGCCAGCTCGCGGACCTCTGGATCTCCCAGAACCTGTGCCTTGATGTCCTCGGCCCGGGCGATCATCGCGGGATCGTGCTGAAGGTCCTGCGCGAGGTCATTCAGGTATTTGTCGATCTGCTGCCGCACCTGGTGGTTCGGATCGGACTGGACGGCGCGCGTGAACTTGAGGATCTCCACGTAGACCTTGTCGCCCACGAGCCCGTCCACAAACTGCGGGACCCAGGTGGGGGAGCGGTCCGACACCAGCCGGCTGACGGTTTCGTGGTTGTCGTCCACCCAGTCAGCGGCGCGGTCAACCAGCAGGTCCACCAGCTTGTGGTGGTGGCCGTCGGCGAAAATCCGTTCCGCCATCCTGCCCACCGGCGGTCCCCACGGCGGAGCGAGCAGGTGCTTGCGCACCATTCCCTCGATGACCGCTTGGACGTCGTCGTCGTTCAACACCTTGAACGCACCGCGGATGACGGCGGCGCCGTCCTTCGCCACGCGCTCGGCGCCACCCGGCCCGGCGAGCCATTGGCCGGCCTTTCGCGCCACGTCCACCGAAGCGAGCTTCTCCTGGACCACCTGCTCGGACAGGAAGTTGGTCTCCACAAACTCACCCAGCGACGCCCCGATCTGGTCCTTGCGGCGCGGGATAATAGCGGTGTGCGGGATCTTGATGCCCATGGGGTATTTGAACAGCGCGGTGACGGCGAACCAGTCGGCCAGCGCGCCCACCATGCCGCCCTCAGCCGCGGCGCGGACGTACTGCAGCCACGGATACTCCTTCTGCAGCGCGAATGCGAACACAAAAACGACGGCCATGGCAATGAGGAGTCCCAGCGCCACAAGCTTCATTTTCCGCAGCGCTGCCGCCTTTTCGGCGTCCCCGGCGCTGAGTTGATGACCGACGACGGCGGTCCTCGCCTTGGGCGGCCCCGGCGCGGGGCCTGCGGGCCGGGGCGGGTCCTGGCGGGTAGTTGGTTCAGAGTTCACCTGCATGTGCCCAGCCTAGCCCCGCTCCGAGGGGCCGCGTCCGCTAGCGTATCCTCATGACATTCGAGGAGCCTGAACCGGAACGGCCGCTGGTGTTTGCCCACCGGGGCGCCAGCGCGGCATTTGCCGAGCACACGCGCGCCGCTTACCTCCAAGCCATTGCCGATGGCGCGGACGGGGTGGAGTGCGACGTCCACCTCACCAGGGACCAGCACGCCGTGCTGCTGCATGACGCCAACCTGGACCGGACCTCGGACGGAACCGGACCCGTTGCGGACCGAACGCTGGCAGAGTTGCGGCTGCTGGACTTTTCGTCCTGGAAAGGCGCCCGGATCCCGGAGAACTTCGGCGCCCGGTCTGAGCAGTTCCTTACCCTGCCGGAACTCCTGGACATCCTGCGCGGCGCTGGCCGGCCGATCGGACTGGCAATCGAGCTCAAGCACCCCAGTCCTTACCAGCTGAAACTGGAAGACCGTGTGCTGGACGTGCTCCGGGGCGAAGGCTGGGACGCCGGAACTTCCACGGTGGACAACATCCAGGTGACGTTCATGAGCTTCAGCCCCGATTCGGTGAAGCACCTGCTTCGGAGTGTGCCGGCCGAATTCATCTGCCAGCTGGTGGACGACATCGACGTCGACGAACTCCGTGACGAACTGAGCCTCGGCCCCCTGGCTGGCGGCGCCATCGCCAACCTGATGAAGGCGGCGCAGCTGGAGGGCGAACGCATCCTGGACGAGTGTGAGGTGGGACTCGCGGGGCCCGGAATCATGTACGTCCGCGAGCACGCCCGGACCGTGCAGCGCTGGCTGGAGTCCGGCCGCCGCTTCCGCGTGTGGACCGTTGATTCAGAGCGGGATGTGGCACTCTGCCAGGGGCTGGGGATCCAGGAGGTCACCACGAACAAACCGGCCAGGGTGCTGGCGCAGCTGCAATCGAGCGGGCAACAGGTCCAGCTGCCGTCCTGAGCCGGTGCTGTTTAGCCGCCGGGGCGGCGCTGTGATTGAGTGGACCCATGCCTTTTCGCTGGTCCGCCCGGGCCACCCAAACTGTCTCCGCGGCGGCCATGAGCGCGCTGCTGATGACCAGCGCCATGAAGCACTTCCGCGAGCCACGGTTCTTCGAACAGGTGGTCCCGGATTATCTGTGCCGCGAGACTCCAGGCGCCGGCGGCGAGCAGCCGGAGGGGCGCGAAATACCAGCACCCGACGGCGGTAGGCGGCCCCTGGCGGTGATGTCACGGGAGGAATGGATTGCGGTGAGCGGACTGCTGGAGGCGGGTGCCGCCGTCGGCCTCCTGATCCCGGTGACACGGCGGGCAACTGCCACCGCCGTGACTGCAATGTTCACGGTATTCCTGGCCGGCCACGTGGACGCCCTTCGCCGTGCCTACGGCTCCGCCGGCTCGCCCGCGCAGCGCAAGGTGCATACCGTACGGCTCCCGCTTCAACTGCCGCTGATCCTGTGGGCCTGGAGCCTGCGGAAACCGGGACGACGGCGGTGAAGCTGCTCGCCTCGCCCGCCGTGCGCGTGGGAATCTCGATCAGCATTGCAACGGGGCTTTACGGAATTTCCTTCGGCGCGCTGTCCGTCACCTCAGGACTTGATTTCTGGCAGACCATGGCGCTCAGCCTGCTGCTCTTCAGCGGCGGTTCCCAGTTCGCGTTCATCGGTGTGGTGGCGGGCGGTGGCTCCGGTATTGCGGCCATGAGCGCGGCCACGTTGCTGGGCATGCGGAACGGCATCTACGGCATGCAGCTCAATGCACTCCTGCATCCGACGGGCTGGCGGAAGTATGTTGCTGCGCAAGTCACCATTGACGAGTCGACCGCCACCAGCAGCGGACAGACTGACCCCGACGAGCAACGCCGCGGTTTCTGGACGGCCGGCATTGGCATCTACGTACTCTGGAACCTCTTCACCGCCGTGGGGGCCCTCGCAGGAAGCGGATTGGGTGATCCCAAACAGTGGGGCCTGGACGGTGCGGCAGTGGCCGCATTCCTGGCCCTGCTGTGGCCGCGGCTCAAGGGGCGGGAACCGGCGGCGATTGCCGTGGTGTGCGCACTCGCCACGGTTGTAGCCGTGCCGTTCGTTCCCGCAGGCGTGCCCATCCTGATCGCCGCGGTGGTGGCTGCACTGATCGGCTGGTTCAGCCACGGACGCAGTGACGAAGGCCTGGAACCGGACGTGGATCCGTACGACGAACACCACGGGCGCCGGGACAAAAGCCGGGACGCGCACCTGGACAATCAGAGGGACAGCCACGGGGACGGCCACGGGCGGGCAGGGCAGGCGGGCGCATGAGTCTTTGGATCTGGTTGTTGCTGGCATGTGTCCTGGCCTACGCGTGGAAGCTGGTGGGCTATTTCGTCCCGGCAAAGCTGCTGGAGGACCCCCGGATGTCGCGTATTGCCGGCACCATGACCATCGGACTGCTGGCGTCCCTGACCACTGTCAACACTGTGGCGTCCGGCCAGGCGCTGGCCGCCGACGCGCGGCTGGGAGCCCTCGCCGCAGCCGCCATCGCACTGGCTTTCCGGGCGCCCTTCCTGCTGGTGGTCGTGGTGGGCGCCGGAGCCGCAGCCCTGCTGCGGCTCATCGGATGGAACTGACCGCCGATCTCGTGAAACCGACGCCGGACCTCTGGTGGTCCGGCTCAAATGCGTTATAGCATGGGCCCTGGCTATGCAGTTGGCCGTGGACTCTCGTGAGAGCGCTGACCATGGACATAAGACTGCACCCAGCCGGTGCGAGACCCGGCAAAACCCGCCGTCCGGGGCCTGATGGTTGGCGCGCCGGGCTGCCGGTCAAGCGGTTCTTTACCCGGTTCCGGTCCCTGGCAGACGTGCCGCCAGAGGACCTGGTTGTACTCTCCGAGCGGATAAGGCTGGCTATGGACGTCAGCCAGGAAGCCAACATCGCCGCCCTGCACGCGGCGGTACGGACCGAACTCCGAAACCGGGAAACGGAACCGGACGATTGATGGCCGGCCGGTGTATCCGCGTGAGGCGGTCGCTACGGCCTAAAGGAGTCACTCAAGATGAACGAACAGCCAGAGCCCAACACCCCGGATCCCGATAGCGGAACCGACAACCCCCAGGCTTCGGACCCGAAGCCGCGGCCGGTCTATGACACCAGTGTCTCCGAATCGACGCGGGAACTGCGGGACACTTCCCGGCGCCGCCGCGACGCGGAGGAGAAGCTGCAGCAGCACCTGTTGGAGGCCAAGGAGCACGTGCCCCATCACTACGATCATGAGCTTCACAAACACGGCCAGGAGCACGAACCCCAGCCTCAAGAATCCCGGCCCCAAGAAAAAGACCCCAAGGGGAACGGCGGCTGACTGCGGTTCATCGACGGGGGTTCGTCACCGTAGGCTCACGGCCACCTCGGGACCCTGGGGCGCAAGCCGGTCCGGGCCGTAGGCCGGTCAGGCGGTTTGCTCATCCTCGGGCGACCCTGTCCGGCGGGCGCTTTCCTCGACGGCCAGCTCGTACCACGCCTGCGCACCGAACACCGGGGTGGGAGTGTCGAGGTTTTGGTAGAGGGCATCCAACAGATTGGCGAGGTCCTCCGCCGCCAGGGACGGCAGGATCTCCTCGGGGCCGCGGGGGTCATGGATGAGCCGGGACAGGTGCGTTGGGTTCATCGGCGGACGATGGCGTTGGATTGGCTGCGCTGGAGGTGGTTCACGGATGCTCCTCTGAAGATACAGAGGCTGGCTGCGTAACCCCACTTGAGTCTAATCCAACGTTTGGACACCAACAATGGGGCGCCCGTGCCGTGATCCGGCCGTGCCGTCACCCGGGCCGGTGACGCGACGGGCAGGCGCTGGGTGTCAGGTGAACTGCGGACCCTGTAGCTGCGGGGCGGGCAGCGGCACATGCGCGGGCAGCGGGCGGTGGGGCCGTTCGGTGCGGATGGCGTCCTCGATCAGTGCCAGCGGGCGGCGCCAGGCATCGGAACCCGGTTCCATGGTGTCCACGACGCCGATCAGCATGGCGAGCAGACGGAACATGTCTGTCATGGAAATATCGGAGCGCAGGGTGCCTTGGCCCTGGCCGCGGCCCAGCAGGACGCTCATGGAATCCATCAGTGAGCCGGTGATGCCGGTGAGGAGTTCGCGGCGGCCCGCAACGGCGCCAAGCAGGTTGGCATCATCGCTGGCCGCGGCCATGATGGCCTCGAGGACGCGCAGCAGTCCCGCAGTTGCGTCGATGTCCGCCAGCGCGTCAGCCATGACAGGGTCCACGATCTCGCGGAGCTGCCTGTTGAGGGCGGCCAGGACCAGCTCCTCCTTGTCGGCGAAGTTCCGGAACAGGGTGGCCGGGCCAACGCCTGCCGTCAGCGCGATGGTCTGGAGGGGAACCTCGGGCCCATGCTCGCGGAAGCACTGGCGCGCGGCCAGGATGATCTTGTCCACGTTCCGGGCAGCGTCTGCGCGTAGTGGCTTGCGGACGACAGCAATGCTCATTTGTTCAGGTTAGCAATGCCGCAGGCAGCCATCATGGTTACCGGAGGGTAGCTGGCTATGTGACGTTTCGCCGGATTCGCCAAACCCGTTTCGGCGCGGGCCGCATGACAGACTTGCCCTATGTTGCTTGCATTTTCAGTCGCCCCGTCCGGTACGCCTGCAGGGGGATCGCGTCCCACCGACGCATCAGTGCACGACGCCGTTGCGGCCGCCGTGCGGATCGTCCGGGACTCGGGCCTGCCCAACCAGACGGACTCAATGTTCACCACCATCGAGGGCGAATGGGACGAGGTGTTCGACGTCGTAAAGCGCGCCACCGAGGCCGTAGGAGAGTTTGGCAGCCGCGTCTCACTTGTCATCAAGGCGGACATCCGGCCCGGTTACGAGGGCGAACTCAGCGCCAAGGTGGACCGCCTCGAAGAGGCCCTCTCAGACGGTTCCTAGGCTGGTTCCTGCGCCGGCTCCTAGACCGTCGCATGCCTGCGTGCCAGACTGTGGCCATGTTTGAGCACAAGACCCAGCCAGGGTGGATGGCCGTGGAAGACTTCCTCACAACTACCGTGGTGCATCCCGACCCTGCGCTGAAACAGGCGGTGCGCTCCGCCGTCGACGCCGGGATGCCGCCCATCGAAGTGACGCCCAACGCCGGCAAGCTGCTCAAGCTCCTGGTCCAGCTGTCCGGCGCCCGCCGGGTGCTGGAGATCGGCACGCTTGCAGGGTTCAGCACCATCTGGATGGCGCAGGGACTGCCCGACGGCGGCCGGCTGGTGACGTGCGAATACGTCGCCAAACATGCGGACATCGCCAGGGCGAATGTGGAGGCTGCCGGCTTGGGGGACAAGGTGGAGATCCGGGTGGGCGCTGCCCTGGACACCCTGGCCGCGCTGCAGTCGGAGGGCCAGGAACCGTTCGATTTTGTGTTCATCGATGCGGACAAGGAAAACGACGCCGCGTACCTTGAGTGGGCCGTGCGCCTGGGCAGGCCGGGAACCGTGGTGGTCCTGGACAACGCCGTCTGGGAGGGCGCGGTGCTGGATCCTTCCATGGACCAGATTAATGCCCCCGGGATCATCAGCGCCCTGGAACTGCTGGGCCGGCATTCGCAGCTCGATGCCACCGTGATCCAGACTGTCGGGTCCAAAGGCTGGGACGGGTTCGCCCTGGCCCGGGTCCGCTGAGGGCAAGTCCGGTACCTGCCGCCTGACCGAGGGGGCCGACGACGACTGGGGGGACTGGCCTCGGTCTCAGAAGAGGCCACCTCGCCGCCGACCCCGTCTGACACCCGGGACACGAAGGACCCGGGAAACCGGAAGGTAATCTGCTGATATTGATTTTCCTCCAAGCGGCGGGCCTTGCCTAGTCCCGCCGCTTGGACCCGTCGGCCTGGTCGTCTGGCGCAGCCCGGGTCCGCCTTAGCCACGCCGGTCAGGTGTTCTGCACGTTCTCCCTGGCGTCAGCGGTGCGGTCCCTGACGTCCGCCGCGGCAACCTGGCCTTCGGCCTTGACGTGCTCGGCGGCGTCGGTGGCCGTAGCTTTGACGTTCTCCATGGCTTCCCGTGCCGGTTCCTTCAGGCCTTCGGCCATGTCCTTGGCGGCCTCGGTCAGCTCGGTGGTCAACGGGTCGGCGGCGGACCTGAGGGCATCTGCTGCTTCCCGTTCCTTCTCGCTGGCAGGGATCAGTGAGGACAGGAGCAGGCCCGCCCCGAACGCGATCAGGCCTGCAGCCATCGGACTACCCTGCGTTTTGGCCTTCACCTGGTGCGGGGCGTCACCAACCGCGGCGCCCGCTTCACTGAGTGCGTTGCCTGCGCTGTCGGTGCGGGAGTGGGCGCCACCGTGCACACGCGCGGTGACATCGTCGGCTGTTCCCATAACTTTCTCCTTCACTCCGAACACGGCGTCCCGCACTTTGTCTGTCTGACGATGGACGATGTTCGAAGGCGTCACCTTGTCTGCCACCGCGTCCACGTTTGTGCCCAGGCGGGCCCGGGTTGCTTCAATATCTGAACGGATAACGTCCGGGTTGTCGCTCATGGTTTTACCTCACCGGGTTTTAGGGTTGGGGGAATTTCCTGGAGTGTTTCAGCGGTTTGGGGCATGCCCTTGACGGTTTTGAGCTCCCTGCGGCCCACGGACGCCAGCACCGCGGCGATGATGCCCCAGATGACTGAGACGACGACGGCGGACCAGCCGAGTCCCATCAGCTCGCCTAACGCGATCCAGAGGGCGATCGACAGGAACAGCAGGACGAAGTGGCCGGCTACGCCGGCGCCGGCGAGCATGCCACCGCCCCTGCCCGCCTTGCTGGCGGATTCCTTCAGTTCGGCCTTGGCCAGCTCCACTTCCTGGCGCATCAACGTGGACAGGTCGCGGGTCACGTCACCGAGCAAGTCGCCCAACGATGTGTTGTCCGCCTTCGCGTGCGCCGCCGATGGGGGAGGCGCAGGTAGCTGGCTGCTCATCACAGCCTGCCAGTCTGACCGTCTGCGGAGCGGTCCCGGGTCAGGGGGTCGTTGGCCATTGGATCGTCGGCGAGCTCCCGTTCGCCCAGGGGATCGTCGGCGAGGCGGTCACCGGAGGAGTGCTGTTCCGCGAGTTGGGGGCTGTCCAATGGACTGGCGGGACGCGAAGGGTCCCTGTAGTTGCTCCCTGGCGCGCCGCCGTCGAACCCTGCCGTGGTGGTGGCCGGTCCGGGCAGCTGTACCGGCGGGGGCGGGACAGTCCCACCGACCGACGGCGTGTAGCCGCCAGGGCCCGCGGCATGCTGACCACCGGTGCCCTCGTACGGGCCACCGGTGCCGTATTGCCCGGTCGCGTCGTATTGGCCGCCGGCTCTGGTCGTGTCAGACTCCGGTGCGCCTGCGCTCAGGCTGCGGCTGAGCCGCCCGGCGAGGACACCGGCGCCAGCGGCCAGGAGCAGGAAAGTCCCGGGCCGCTGCCTGGCAAAGCTCTTGACTTCGTTCAGGAGCGATCCGGGGTCGCGGCCGTCCAGCCAGGAGGCGACGGACGAGGAACGTTCCGCGGCCTGGCGGACCAGGTCGGTGGCCACACCGGGCTGGTCGGACGCCTGCGCCATGGCGTGGAGTTCGTCCGAGACAGACCGGAGGCCGTTGGCTACCTTCTGCTGCTGGGCGCCGGCCTGCACGGTGAGGTCGCTGCGCGCCTGATAAAGGAGGTCCTTGGCATTAGCCTTGGCCTCCGACGCGACGTTCGCCGCTTCCGACTTGGCTGTTTCCGCCACACTCTGTGCGGAATCCGCCGCGGTCTGCGCAACATCTTGTGCTTCTTCCCGGACAGCATCCGTGCGGGACGTCCCGGAGGGATCGCCCGTCGGCGGCGCTGCTGTGGGTAATGTACGGGGGAACGTGCCGGGCGCGCGTTCTCCTGTGGTTCCGCGGGCGGCCGGTGGAGCCGGGTAAGCCGAGTCCTCGGGCCATTGGTTCTCTGTCATCTTCGCTCTCTCTTTCCAAAGAAGGCCTCTTGTTGATCAAGAACCAGCGATACTGGCCGTAAAATAGTAAGCATGATTAGTAACGGAAGGTAAGTACCCTTCCTACCTGAATTTCAAAGGGGTTCGTATCGCCTGCCGCCCCGGCATCGCAGGAACCCCGTCACAACGGAGTGGAAAGGATGGGTAGTCGTGGATACAACATCGTGGGTTTGGGTGATTGTTGGCATTGTCGTGGTGGTCCTGATCGTGCTGTGGCTGGTGACCGGGAGTCGCCGTCGGGCCATGGAGCTGAAGCGGGAGGAATCGCAGCGCGAAAAGGCCGCCGAAATGCGCCGGAAAGCCGAGGACGTCGAACTCGAGGCGCGCGAGAACGAAGCCCGGGCCAGCCGCGCCCGTGCCGATGCGGAGCAGGCGCAGGTTGAGGCGGCGCGGCTGAAGCAGGAGGCTGAAACGAAGGCCAACGACGCCAGGTTGCTCCGGGAGGACGTGGCCGAGCGCACGCAGAAGGCCGACGTCTTGGACCCGGACATAAATCACGACGGCGACGCCCGCACCGACGCGACCCGCACCGACGCGACCCGCGCCGACGCCATGCGGTCCGACACCGACGTGCATCCGGACGACGCCACTCGCACCGACGCGACCCGCGCCGACGCCACCCGAGCGGAGGCCCTTCGACGGGACCAGGAAAGGGCAGGTCGGGACAGGCCGCTCGCAACCTAGCCAGGGTCGCTGCCGGGACCGGTCTGGACTGAGACCGGGCCGGACCGCCGACGCAGGGCGGTCAATTATGGTTGATCCATGACTGAAGCGGCACACGGGTAATGGCAAAGCGCAGCAAGTCAGGCGGCCGGAACGGCCAGCGTTCGACGGCGGGTGTCATCGAGGTGCCCAAGGGAACCCGTCCCGATGGCCCTGTCGAGGGCGTCTACTACATTGATACGGGCGATTGCGAGCTCATTGCGGACCAGGACAACTCCAATGGGTGGCTCCTGAAGATCAACGGTGTCATGAGCTCCCACATCGACCTCGCCGATCCGTTGTTCCTTGACTTTGAGTACATGCGCTGGATGGCGGCGCTGATTGAGTCACGTTGGCCGCTGAAGTCCGGAAAGGGCGGCGCCAAGCCGGGTGCGCCCACTGCGGGCGGGACCGAGCGGCTGCGCGGGCTGCACCTGGGCGGCGGGGCCTGTTCCCTGGCCCGGTACTTCCACACTGCCTATCCGGACGCCCGGCAGGTGGTGGTGGAGCTCGATGGCAAGCTGGCCGAGTACGTCCGCGGCTGGTTCGACCTGCCCAAGGCGCCACTTCTTCGCCTGCGTGTGGGGGAGGCCCGCGAGGTCACCGAGACGCTCACGCCGGACAGCCGCGACTTCATCATCCGCGACGTTTTTGCCGGTTCACTCACGCCGCGGCCGCTCACCACCGCCGAATTCAATGACCACATCAAGCGGGTCCTGTCGCCGGGCGGCATCTATATAGTGAACTCAGGCGACGCCCCGGACCTGAAGAATGCGCGGGAAGACGCCGCCACCATCGCGGCCGCGTTCACACACACCGTCATCATCGCCGACCCCTCCATGCTGAAGGGCCGCCGTTACGGCAACATGGTAATGGCCGGCAGCGACACCCCGCTGGACGGGGACCCGCAGCTTGCCCGCCGGCTCTTGGGCGGTGCCGTCCCGGCCCACATCTGGAACGACGCCCAGGTGCGGGCCTTCGCCGCGAACTCCCCGGTGCGTCACGACCCGCGCACGCTATCGATTGATCCCCACCGGCCCCCTGGCCTCACAAGTTCGGCCAGGTAACCCTCCCCGCTACCTCCCCAATCTCGCAAGCTCGATTGGGGTCCCTCGGTAGCGTGGGCCCAGGCGTGGGCCCTGGGCCCTTTTGGGGCCTGAAAACGGCGCCTACGGAGCAGTCGATGGCTTCTGAGCGCGACCCAGCAGGGCGTCCCGATGCGCCGCCGTCTGGTCGCGAAGTGCCTGCACCACGGCGGCCACGGCGGGGCGGCGCATCGAATCGGGCCGCAGCACCATCCAGTAAGGGAGCAATTCGGCGAAGTCGTCGGGGAGCAGCCGGACCAGGTCGCTGTGCAGATTGCCCATGAAGCACGGCAGGAATCCGATGCCGGCACCGGCGCGGGTGGCCTCCACATGGACAAACACGTTTGTGGACGTCAGCCCTTCGCGCATGGCCGGTACCAGCCGCCGCGGTGCGTCCAGGTCGTCCACCTGCAGCATCGAATCCACAAAGTACACCAGCGGGTGCTCCGTCAGTTCGGCAACGCTCGCCGGCGTCCCGTTCTCGGCAAGGTAGGCACGCGAGGCGTACATCCCCAGCATGTACTCGCCCAGTTGGACGGCTTCGGCCCGGTGGACCTGCGGTTCGCCCACCACCACTTCGATGTCCAGGCCGGAGCGCTGCTGCAGCGCCCGCCGGGTCATCGTCACCACTTCTACGCTCAGTCCCGGGTGTTTCCGGCGCAGCCGTGCCACGGCGGGCGCGGCAATGTAGGCGCTGAAGCCGTCGGTCGCCGTCATGCGCACGACGCCGGTAATCGGGTCCGGTGCCTGGCCTGCCGGGCCCAGCGCACTCACCGCTGCCTCCACCTGCTCGGCGACCCGGACGGCCTCCGTGCCTAGCTCCGTCAGCTCCCAGCCGCCGGCCGCCCGTGCCAGGACGCGGCCGCCCAGCGCCTTCTCCAAGGCGGCTATCCGACGCGAAACGGTAGTGTGGTTCAGCCCCAACACTTGCGCCGCCGTCGTAAATTTGGCGGAGCGGGATACCGCGAGCAGGACCAGGAGGTCATCGGGATTTGCCTTCATATCTGCAATTGTGCACACAGCAGGTGCCGGATTGGGCATTGAACGCGAATGTTTGTGCAGTAATACTCAGTGGAGCCATTAGTGCTGTGGATCACAGCGCGTGTCAAAGTGGACACTAAGGAGAAACTCATGAGCGTAGAGCAGCGCTCGGCAGACAATGCCGCCGGATCCGCACCCAAGGGATCCGGGCTTAAGAAGATTGTGGCCGCCTCGATGGTGGGCACGGTAGTGGAATGGTACGAATTCTTCCTCTACGCCACCGCCGCCACCCTGGTCTTCGGGAAGTACTTCTTCCCCGCCACCGGCAACGAGCTGGACGGCATCATCCAGGCGTTCCTCACCTATGCGGTGGGCTTCGTGGCGCGCCCCCTCGGCGGCATCGTCTTCGGCCAGATCGGCGACAAACTGGGCCGCAAACCCACGCTGCAGCTGACTATCGTGATCGTCGGCGTGGCCACCTTCCTGATGGGCTGCCTCCCGGGCTTTGCCGACATCGGCTACCTGGCTCCGGCTCTGCTGGTAGCCCTCCGCTTCATCCAGGGCTTCGCGCTCGGCGGTGAATGGGGCGGCGCGGTGCTGCTGGTTGCCGAACACAGCCCCAACAAGTCCCGCGGGTTCTGGTCCAGCTGGCCGCAGGCCGCAGTGCCGGTGGGCAACCTGCTGGCGACGCTGGTGCTGTTCATCATGTCCACCGCCCTGAGTCCCGAGGCATTCCTCGGCTGGGGCTGGCGTGTGGCGTTCTGGCTCTCCGCCGTGATCGTCTTCGTTGGCTACTACATCCGCACCCACGTCACCGAGGCGCCCATCTTCCTGGAGGCCAAGGCCCTCGTGGAGAAGGAGCAGGCCGTCAGCTACGGCGTCTTCGAGGTAGTGCGCAAGTACCCCAAGGGCATCCTGCAGGCCATGGGGCTGCGCTTCGCGGAGAACATCATGTACTACCTGGTGGTCAGCTTCGCCATTGTCTACCTCAAGAGCGTGCACAAATACGACACGTCCTCGCTCCTGCTCGCACTCCTGATCGCCCACGTCATCCACTTCCTGGTCATCCCGCAGGTGGGACGGCTCGTGGACAAGCTGGGACGCAAGCCGGTCTACCTGATCGGGTCCATCTCCGGTGCGGCCTGGCCGTTCTTCGCCTTCCCCATGTTCGATACCCGCAACGCCGTGGTGATTGTCCTGGCCGTGACCATCGGACTCTGCCTGCACGCGTTTATGTACGCCGGCCAGCCTGCCATCATGGCCGAGCTCTTCCCCACCCGGATGCGCTACTCGGGCGTTTCGCTGGGCTCGCAGGTCACCTCGATCTTCGCCGGTTCGCTTGCCCCGCTGCTGGCTACCCAGTGGCTCAAGGACACCGGTTCCTGGCTGCCCACGGCGATCTACCTCGTGGTCGCCTGCGCGATCACGACGGTGGCGGTGCTGAGCCTGAAGGAAACCAAGGGCATCGCGCTGGAGGAAGTGGATAAGGCCGACGCCGCCCGCGAGGGACTGCTCCCGGCGGCCTCACGCTGAACTGCCTGAGCAGTTCACCGCAGGGAAATTGAGCGCGCACACGATGGGAAACAGATCTGCAATGGAAAACACACTGAACGGCCGCAAGGCCGTGGTGACCGGCGGCGCCAGCGGAATCGGCGCTGCCTGTGTCCGGGAATTCGCCGCCCGCGGGGCGAAAGTGGTGGTGGCCGACGTCGACTCCGCCGGCGCTGCCGCCCTCGCCGATGAAGTGGGCGGCACCGCCTGGGCCGTTGACCTGCTGGACGTTGACGCGCTCGCCACCCTCAGCCTGGACTGCGACATTCTGGTGAACAACGCCGGGATCCAGAGCATCAGCCCCATCGAAGCGTTCGATCCGGCGGACTTCCGCCGGATCATCGCGCTGATGCTCGAGGCCCCGTTCCTGCTGATCCGGGCCGCGCTGCCGCACATGTATGCCAACGGCTTCGGCCGCATCATCAACGTGTCATCCGTGCACGGAATCCGGGCCTCCCCGTTCAAAAGCGCGTACGTTTCCGCCAAGCACGGCCTGGAAGGGCTAAGCAAGGTGACGGCACTTGAGGGCGGGGGGCACGGAGTCACGTCCAACTGCATCAACCCTGGCTACGTCCGGACCCCTCTGGTCGAGAAGCAGATCGCGGACCAGGCCAAGGTGCACGGCATCCCCGAGTCCGAGGTCCTGGCCAAGGTGATGCTCACCGAGTCCGCCGTGAAGCGCCTGGTGGAACCGGAGGAAGTTGCCTCCCTGGTGGCCTGGCTGGCGTCCGATCACGCCGGCATGGTCACCGGGGCCAGCTACGCGATGGACGGCGGCTGGTCGGCGCGCTAAGCCCCCAACAGTCCGTCCGGGGCCTGGAGTTTTTGTCCAGATAACGTGGGCCCACGGGCCTGATGGGCGCGTTATCTGGACAAAAACTCAGTCCTGCCGCCTCACGTGGCGGTGGTCGTAGAAGAAGACCCCAGCCGCGGCCCCGAGTTCTACGGCTGGACCGCGGTGGGACATGATGATCCCCTCGTGCCGGCCGTTGAACGGATCGTCGCCCACCACGGCATCGCCCACGCGATAGGGGCACCGCGGGCGGAACGCCGCGAGGACTCGGCCGCAGGCGCGGTGGACGAGGGTAGAAAGTCTGACGGGCCGCCCCATGCTGGCCAGGTCCTGGACATGTGCTTTCACCATGCGAACCACTCCTTGAAGCGGCGTGGAGCCGCCCACTTTGGTGCGGTAGCCGGAAAGCTCCCAGCAGAGGATGGTCCTCCTATTCCTGGCTGGCACCTTACATTTACGCTAGGCGCTATTCACACCAGTCACACCAGTAACATGTACTCGACTTCGCGGACGGGTCCTACTTAGGGGATGTAAGGGTCGGCGCTGGCCGGGAATCATCGTTGTCCGGGAATCAGCGCTGACCGTTGAGGATGTCGTCAGCGTTGTTGTACGCCCAGGCGACGAGCGGGACGAGCAGGCCGGACAGCTCATAGCCGCGTTCGGTCAGGCTGTAATCCACGCGGGGCGGGATGACCGGCTGGGCCTTCCGCAGCACCAGGCCGTCGCGCTCCAGGGTCTTGAGGGTCTGCGCCAGCATTTTCTCGCTGATTCCCTCTGCCCGGCGCCGGAGTTCGCTCCAGCGCTGCTCACCTTCGGAGAGCGCCAGGAGGATCAGCACTCCCCATTTGCTGGTGATGTGGTCCAGGACGGTACGGCTGGGGCACCCAGCCGGGAACACGCCGTCGGCCAATCCTTCCGGCAGGTGTGCCCGGAGATCTTCCGGCAGGGTGGTGGGCCATACAGTCGCTTCCATACCCATAACTTACCAAAAGGTGAGTACCTTACCTAAAAGTGGGTACTGTCTTTCAGGAAGTAATCGGCGGGGCGGCTGGTTGTGGAAGGTGACCCCCTAAGAAATGGTGAAAGGAACCAACCCATGAGCATCGTCATCACCGGAGCAACCGGACAGCTTGGCCGCCACGTCGTCGAGGCCCTCCTGGAGCGCAACGTTCCGGCGGCAGAGATCGTGGCCGCCGGCCGGTCCATTGAAAAGCTTGCCGACTTCGCAGCGCGCGGCGTCCAAGTCAGGGCAATGGACTACACGGACGCCGCGTCCGTGGCGCTGGCCCTGCAGGGCGCCCACAAGGTTCTCCTGATTTCCGGCAGCGAGGTTGGCCAGCGCGTGGACCAGCACCGCACGGTGATTGAGGCCGCCAAGGCCGAAGGCGTGGAACTGCTGGCCTACACAAGTGTGGCCAACGCTGACACCACCGGCATGAAGCTGGCTGCAGAGCACCAGGCAACCGAGGTCATCCTGGAGGACTCAGGGGTGCCGTCCGCCATTCTCCGCAACGGCTGGTACCTCGAGAACTACACCGACCAGCTGCAGGGCACCCTTGCCCAGGGCGCGCTTGCCGGCAGCGCCGGTGAAGGCAAAGTCAGTGCCGCGGCCCGGGTGGACTACGCCGAGGCAGCGGCGGCCGTGCTGGTTGCCGAGAATCAGGCCGGCAAGGTCTACGAGCTCGGCGGAGACCACGCCTTCACGCTCACCGAACTGGCCCAGGAAATCAGCGCCGCGGCCAACAGGCCCGTGGTGTACCAGGACCTTCCCGCCAGCGACTACGCCGGACTCCTCGCCGGATTCGGCGTGCCGGAGCTCTTCGCCGACATCCTGGCGGACTCGGACCTCGGCATTGCCCGCGGCGACCTCCTGGTCAGCGGCTCGGACCTCCGCACTCTGATCGGCCGCCCCACAACGCCGATGCCGGCCGCGGTCCGCTCGGCGCTCGCCGCCGTCTGAGCACGAGCGCAACTCCCGGACGCTCTCTCACTTAATCCACGTTTTGGGCCAACGCTCTCTCACCTCATGTGAGAGAGCGTGGCGCCAAATCGCCCCAAAAGTGAGAGAGCGTCGGGGCGGGCAACTAGGACTTGCTGCCGGTCAGGGCCATGGTTCCGCCGAGGCCGATCATCAAGGCCCCGCCTGTTGCCTCAACTGCTGAAACCCGGCTGGGCGAACGGGCAAACCATTGGCGGGCTGACCCTGCGGCGACGGCCCAGAGGCTGTCTGAAACGATGGCGATCAGCAGGAACACCGCCCCCAGCAGCGCCAGCTGGAACGGAATGGCCCCGGAAGGGTAGTCAACAAACTGCGGCAGCACCGCCACGAAGAACACCACCGACTTGGGGTTGGTCACACCCACAACCAGGCCTTCCGCCACCAGCCGTCGTGGCGAGGTGGCCACTGGCTGACGACCCGCGAATGAGTGGTGCCGACGGTTCCGGATGGCCTTGATGCCCAGATGGACCAGGTAGGCGGCACCGGCCAGCTTCACCACGCTGAAGAGGACCACGGACTGCGCCACGATGATGCCCACGCCGAGCGCGACGGCAGCCACCTGCACCAGTTGCCCGGTCGCGTTGCCCAGCACCGTCAGGACGCCGCCCCTCCAGCCGAGGGCCAGCGAACGGCCGATCACGAACAGCACGCTGGGTCCGGGGACGGCGATCAGCACCACGGATGCCAGCGCAAACGCCAGCAGGTTTGAGAGCGGAACCATGCCTGATCTTAGCTCCGGCGGGCTGAGGCGACCACCTGGAGCGGTGAGGTTTCGTCCACAAGTTCGGCCCGGCGTCGTCCGTTACCTCTGACCCACAGGCGGTAGGCGAGGACCAGCAGCCCCAGCCACACCGCGCCCACGTACAGTGCCACGCGGGTGTCCTCGAAGGCGCCCAGGACGGCGATGACCAGCGCCATAAACGCGATGGTCAGGATGGAGGCCGCGGGCCACCATGGGGAGGGGAATTCCGACGCCGGCAGGGCCTTCCGCGCGATCTCCCGCTTCATCGCGACATGGGAAGCCAGGATCATGACCCACACCCAGACGGTGGCGAACGTGGCAATCGAGGCGATCAGGATAAAGACGTCCTCGGGAATGACCGCGTTCAGAACCACGCCCACCAGGAGGATGCCGGCCATCATCACCACGGTCATCCACGGCACGCCATGGCGCGAGACCTTACCGAAAACTGCCGGCGCGTGGCCTTGGCCCGACAGCCCGAACAGGATGCGGCCGGCGCCGAAGATGTCGCTGTTGATGGCGGAGAGCGCGGCGGTGATCACCACCGCGTTGAGGATGTGCGGTGCGGCCGGGATGCCCAGGCCACTGAAGATCTGGACGAACGGGCTGCCGTTGCTGCCGATTTCGTTCCACGGGAAGAGGCTCATCAACACGCCGAGGGTCAGGACGTAGAACAGCAGGACGCGGACCGGCACCGTGTTCACCGCCTTGGGGATAACCTTCTTGGGGTCCGCGGCCTCGCCGGCGGTGATGCCAAGCGTCTCGATCCCGCCGAACGCGAACATCACGACGGCGAACGAGGCCAGGAGTCCCTCGAAGCCGTTCGGGAACAGCCCGCCGTGCTCCACGAGGTTGCCGAAGCCCGGCGCCACGGTGGACCCGCCGGCCTGGAAACCGAACGCGATAATGGCGGCGCCGCCGACGATCATGGCGATGATGGCCACCACCTTGATCAGCGAGAACCAGAACTCGAGCTCGCCGAAGACCTTCACGCTGAGCAGGTTCAGTGCGGCCAGGAAGCAGATGATGGCCAGGATCCAGATCCAGCGGTCCACCTGCGGAAACCAGAAGCCCATATAAATGCTGAACGCCGTCACGTCCGCGATGGCCACAATCGCCATCTCAAAGACATACGTCCAGCCGGTCACAAACCCCGCCAGCGGACCGAGGTAGCGGCTGGCGTACTGGCCGAACGAGCCCGAGACAGGGTGGCGGACGGCCATCTCGCCGAGGGCCCGCATCACCATAAACACGGCTGCGCCGCCGATGATGTACGCGAGCAGGACGGCCGGGCCGGCCTTCTGGATGGCGGAGGCCGAGCCGTAGAACAGGCCGGTTCCGATCGCCGAACCGAGGGCCATAAAGCGGATATGGCGGACGTTCAGTCCCCGGTTCAGGACATGCGCGACGCCGGCGCCCGGCCTGGGCGTTTCGGCCGGGCTTGCGTCTTGGGCGGCGCTTGGTGCTTGCTGCATACGAATACCTTCTCGTCATTGGGAGGGGGATCGTTAACCAGCAGACCATTTTGGCGCCCGGCGTGATGAGCCTCACGGGAGCTTGGTGTCTTTCATTCCAGACTCAGAGGGCTGGCCCGGTGAGTTTGATCCGGAGGAAAATAGTTCCCGGAAGACCATCCGGAACGTTGCGCCGGACCTCAAAGGGGAGGACAAAGTGGATGACTTCATTGCATATCTCGATACGTCCCAGGTCCAGCCCGGCAAGCTGGAGGAACTCAAGGCGGCCATGGCGGATTTGGCTGCATTCGTGGATTTGAACGAGCCCAGGATCATCGCCTACCGCGTCTATTTCTCGGCGGACGGAACCACGATGAGCGTCCTGCATGTGCATCCTGATCTGGCCTCATTGGAGTTCCATCTGGAGGTGGCAGGCCCCAAATTCCCGCCGATTGCTCCACTCATCAGGATGCAGACGATCGAAATATTCGGCCGCCCAACCGAGGAACTCGTGGTCCGGCTTCAAGAGAAGGCGAAGCTCCTGGGCAGTGGGTCCGTCATTGTCCGCGACTACCACGCCGGGTTCGCCCGCCTTCCGGGCGCCTGAACGGACGGGCACAAAGCAGCTTCCGCCTGTGTAAATCACTCTTGACTCCATGTCTGCTTTCTTTTACATTTGGAGTGTCAAGTTTCTTTTACACGCTTAGCGTCGGCATGGGAGCTGAAATGTCCTTCGAAGAGAAGAGCGCGTGGATCATGGGCGTGGTGGCCGTGGGCTCCTACGGCGTCTACCTGACCATCGTCCTTGGCCTGGCCGGAACCATGCCCCTTGTTGACGTCCCGTACGTTGCGCCGCTGCTGTGGACCGTGGGGGCCTCCATTGCCTTGTCCATAGCCCTGCACATCCTGATGGGCATTGTCTCGCCCAAGGAGGGCGGAAAGAAGGACCAGCGGGACCGGGAGATCTACCGCTTCGGCGAGTACATCGGGCAGTCGTTTCTGGTGATCGGGGGAGTCGCGGTGCTGCTGATGGCGATGGTGGAGACGGACCATTTCTGGATCGCAAATGTTATCTACCTGGCGTTTTTCCTGTCGGCGATCCTGGGCTCTGTGGCCAAGATTGTTGCCTACCGCAGGGGGTTCCAGCCGTGGTGAAACCAACACGGGTGACCAACTCCATCCGCCGCCTGCGGTTCGAACGGGGCGAGATGACCCAGGCCGAACTCGCCGAGCGTGTGGGCGTGACCCGGCAGACCGTCATCGCCATCGAGCAGGGCCGGTATTCGCCGTCTTTGGAGATGGCATTCCAGATCGCCCACGCGCTCAGCGTGCCGCTGGAAGACGTGTTTCAGTACCCGCACCATGAAGGAGACGCATCATGAAAGCCATCGTGCAGGACGTTTATGGGAGCGCGGAGATGCTCCAGTTGCGGGACATCCCGAAGCCGGCGCCCGGCGACGGCGAAGTGCTCATCAGGGTCCGCGCCGCCGGCGTCGACCAGGGCGTGTGGCACCTCATGACCGGCTTGCCATACCTGGTCCGGCTGTTCGGCTTCGGGCTGAAGAGGCCCAAGGTGCCGGTCCGTGGCAGGGAAGTTGCCGGCGTCGTGGAGGCCGTAGGGGCGGGCGTGACCCGGTTCCAGCCCGGCGATGAAGTGTTCGGCACCTGCGAGGGGTCCTTCGCGGACTTCGTCTGCGCCAGGGAGAAGCTCGTGGCGCGGAAGCCTGTGAACCTCACTTTTGAGGAAGCGGCCGCCGCACCAATTTCCGCCGTGACTGCCCTGCAGGCCGTTCGCGACGGCGGCCAGGTCACTGCGGGCCAGAAGGTGCTGGTCATCGGGGCGGGTGGGGGAGTGGGTTCCTTCGCGGTCCAACTCGCCAAGGCGTTCGGGGCAGAGGTCGCCGGCGTCTGCAGCACCGGCAAGATGGACCTGGTGCGGTCGCTCGGCGCCGACCATGTCATCGACTACACCAGCGACGATTTCGCCAGCGCCGGCGTGCTGTACGACGTCATCCTGGACATCGCCGGCAACCGGCCGCTGTCTGTTTCGCGGAAGGCGCTCACGCCGCAGGGAACCCTGGTGATAATCGGTGGCGAAGGCGGCGGGAAGCTCACCGGGGGCTTTGAGCGGTCCATCGGTGCACCCCTGGTCTCGCTGTTCTCCGGGCAGAAATTCAAGGGGCTCGTCTCGACCGAAAACTATCGGGATCTTGAAGCCCTGACGACTCTTCTTGAAGCAGGCAGCGTGAAGCCCGCCATCGACAAGGTCTACGCCCTCGCGGATGCGCCGGCCGCTGTGGCCTACCTTCGTGAGGGCAAGGTCCGCGGCAAAGTGGTTGTCAGCATCTGAGCGATTGTCAGAGTCTGAATGGGTCACGTTATCCACATAGGCAAGAGGGCGCGATGCTTTTGCCGGACTCCCGCGGAAAGCTGGAGGTATGGAAAGCCGAGAAGCCTGGGAAGCCGAAAATCGAAAAGCCGTGGAGGCAATCCGCTCGACGGCCTACGCTCTCGCGAGGAGAATAGTCGCGGCGGCGCCTGACCAGCCGTCGCCCTATGGGCCATCCATTGATACAGTGGCCCGTCAGGGCGTGTTCTTGGCCATTCTCGCCGACATCGCTCGGGTGAAAGCTGAGCTCGCTGCTTTGAAGGCCAGGGTTGCCGCGGGATATCCACATGCGCCATCTTCTGCCCGGTTATTGTCAGTGCCTCGCAGGATGATGTGAGTATGGATAACACGGCAGCCGCAGGGGTTTTGGAGGCCATCGCGGCTTCTGCTTTGCAGATGGCCGGTGTGCTCCGTGGGGCAGCCGTAAATCCAGCTGAGGGCCTGGCAACAGGCTCATTGGCGGCTGGACTGTCGGCCGCTTGCCCGGCTGATGCTCCTTCCACAACCGGACCGGCTGCGGGCTCGGACCTGCTGCATTGGCAGGCTGAGGCGTGCCTGACCGTTCTGTCCGGAACTGCCGCGATGGAAGCCATGATGGCTGCCGTGAAGGTCCATGCAGTGAACGGTTTCGATGAGGCGGCCCAGGCCATCGCCGCACCCATCACATCCCCGGGAGACCAGACCGCCCAGGACATGGGCATCCAGGCCGAGGTCGCCTGCGCCATGACGGTCAGTGAACGCACGGCCGGCGCGCTGCTCGGCGAATCGCACGCGCTAACCACGGCCTTGCCGTTGACGTTCTCGGCGTTGCAGGCCGGCACGATCTCGTGGCAGCACGCGAGGATTATGGTCGATGAAACCGTGAACCTTGACCCTGCCGGCAAGCACGCGTTGGAGCAGCATTTCTTGGCTCCTGACGCGGTGAACCCGGCGCGGGGCTGCCCGTCCGGGGAAATGGTCCCAGGCCGGTTCCGGCATAAGGCACGGGCCTGGCGCGAACGCCACCACACGGACAGCATCGAAAAACGCCACACCCGCAGCGCCG
>NZ_LMSG01000022.1:0-152345 GCF_001428335.1 Arthrobacter sp. Soil762 | reverse complement strand
GCAGCCGGGATCTGGAACCGGACCACCACCGCAGCCCGGGCCCTGCAGGGCCCCGACGAATCCCGGACCCTCACCCAGTTGCGGGCGGACGTGGCCGCGGCCTGGCTTCTGGGCGGCGAAGCCGATCTGATCCCGTCACCGAAGGCCCAGGTCCTCGTGACCGTCCCGGTCCTCTCGCTGAAGGGCCTCACGGATGAACCGGCCATGCTCGACGGGTACGGGCCCATACCGCCGTCCATGGCCAGCGCGCTCGTCGCCGACGGCGCCGAGTCCTTCCACCGGGTCCTGACAGATCCCCGCGACGGTGCACCGCTGGAGATCGGGCGGACCAGCTACCGGGTGACGAAAGCCCAATGCCGATGGCTCAGGCTTCGGGACGGAAGATGCCCGTTCCCCGGCTGCAGCAACCAGTCCTTGGACAACGAAGCCGACCACCTCCTCGCCTGGGCCCACGGCGGCACCACCGGAATCTCAAATCTCGGCCAGCCCTGCCCCAAACACCACAGACTCCGCCACACTACCGGTTGGAAACCCACCACCGCCACCAAGAACGAACCACCGGGCTGGACATCACCCACCGGACGGTACTACGCCAGCGAACACCCCGACTGGGAACCACCAACCTGGCCACACCAGATCGAAGAACAGCTGGGGCATCAAGAAATTGGCGAATGGCTAAGACTTCAAGATTTTGGTCCGGATCCTCAAAACCCGCCCGGCGACCTGTCCCTGCCCGAGGACCACCAGCCCGACCAACCCCGGACAGAAGGTGCGCCGCCGGATGAGCGGCCGTCTCCGACCACATCGAACGTCAGCGTCTTGGAACATCTAGGACCGTGAGTCGCTCTGCGGTTCAGCGTCCCGTCGCAGGAGGAGTCCACACAAACGGAGTCGTGGTGGTGATTGCGCGGAATCCCAACCTTTCCAGGATCGGCTCGCTGTCAGCGGACGCGTCCACCTGCAGGTACTTCACTCCACGGGCGGCCGCCACCTGGGCGCGTGCGGAAACCAGAGCCTTATAGATCCCGCGCCCGCGCCATGCAGGCAAGGTTGACCCGCCCCACAAACCGGCGAAGTCCGTGCCGGGATTGATCTCGAGCCAGGCCGCCGAAACCACTTCCCCCGAGGCTTCGGCCAGGAAGACCACCAGGTTTTCCGGGCCTGAGGCCAGCCGGTGCTGCAGATCAGCGGCCACCCAGCTGTAATCGGCGGCCCACACTTCAGACTTCATCGCCGCGATGCGCTCCAGGTCAGGGCGTTCGCGGGCAAGCCTCACCTGAATACCCTCCGGGACCACAGGTTCACCGGCCATCGAGGCTGTCTCACCCACCAGGACGGTCTCGCGGTCTTCCGGTACGAAGCCTGCTGCGCGGAGGCGGGACTCAAGATCAGCTGGGACGTCATGCGCCTGGGTCTTCCATTCGACGGCCTCCCCCCGGCCGGCAAAGTACTCACGCTGTTCGACGATCATCCTGTCGAGCATCCCGCCCTCCACGCCGAGGTCAACGGGCCGATTCAATGAAGCCCCGCCGCTGTCCGGTCACGCGTAGCAGGGGTCCCAGCAGCTGATATTCGTGGCCTGCCGGAACGGCCGGGGGCACCAGCCGGCGGAGCTGGGAATCGTACGCGGCAAGGATGCTCTTGGTGGAGACCATGCGTTTCAGCCTAGGACATCATCGACGGCGGGGTCCCCAACCGGGCTATGTCTGGTATTCCGGACACTGGCCATGTTGTGATGGTCACGCAGGGGACGGGAAGGGGCGCAAGGTTAAGTACGGGATCCCGGACATGGCCGGAATCCCCGCGAGAAATGACGGAGGGCACAGTGGAATCGAATGCAGTGGTGTCGAGCACGGAAGCCAGGCCAGAGGCGGGCAGTGAACCAAGGGCGACGTCCAAAGTCCCCGCCGCCGAGAACACCCTCCGTATCCTCAAACTGCTGGCCTCGAAGCGGGGGCCGATGGCGGCGTCGAGCATTGCCACGTCCTTGGGATTGCCGCGCTCCAGCGTTTACCACCTGCTCGGGGTGATGGAGGCGAACGGTTTTGTCCTCCACCTGCACGAGGAGCAGCGCTACGGACTGGGGATCAGTGCCTTCGAGCTGAGCTCGGCGTATTCGCGGCAGGAACCGCTGTCCCGCCTGGGCCGGCCGCTGCTGGCGTCGCTGGTGGACGTCATCGGCGAGAGCGCGCACCTGGCCGTGCTTCATGGCCGCGACGTGCTGTACATCGTGGAGGAACGGGCCAAGAACCGCCCGTCCCTGGTGACCGACGTCGGCGTCCGTCTTCCCAGCCACCTCACCGCCAGCGGCCGCGCCATTCTCGCCGCGCTGCCCAAGTCGCAGGTCCGGGCGCTTTACCCGAATGCCGAGGCCTTCACCGCCCGGCATGAGGTGGAGGGCGCCATCATGAAGTACTCCGCGCTGTCCTCGCACCTGGACCAAGTGAGGCAGCGCGGCTACGCCACCGAACATGGCGAGGTGACGCCCGGCTTCGGCTCGATCGCCGCCGCTGTCACGGACCACGTGGGATGGCCGACGGCGGCAGTTGCCGTCACGTTCCTCGAGGACAAATTGCCGGCGGACAAATGGCCGGCGCTCGCCGCGCGGGTCCAGAAAGTAGCGGACGAACTCTCCGTCCGCATCCACGGCCGCCCTGCCAAGTAGTGCTGCCCGGCGTCGGCTGGCTCTGCCTCGCCGACGGTCCGGCAGGAATCCGCAGCGGTCTGGAATCCCGGACACCACCCCTCCGAAAGCCCTGTCCGGCCCGGCCCGGAACGGCTTTAGTTGATACAGAACCTCTTCCCAACACCGCGAACCTCGTACTCGCCCAGAACACAAAGGAGCCCCTCATGGCACCCGCCGATTTCACCACCGGTGCCCGCCCGGTCAAAGCAGCCCGCGGCACCGAGCTCACCGCCAAGAGCTGGCAGACCGAAGCCCCGCTGCGGATGCTGATGAACAACCTGGACCCCGAGGTCGCCGAGCGCCCGGATGACCTGGTGGTTTACGGCGGCACCGGCCGGGCCGTCCGGTCCTGGGCGGCGTTCGATGCGATCACCCGCACCCTGGAAACCATGGAAAGCGACGAGACGCTGCTGGTCCAGTCCGGTAAGCCGGTCGGCGTCTTCCGCACCAACGAATGGGCCCCGCGCGTGCTCCTGGCCAACTCCAACCTCGTCGGCGACTGGGCCAACTGGCCCGAATTCCGCCGGCTCGAGGCCGAGGGCCTCATGATGTACGGCCAGATGACCGCCGGGTCCTGGATCTACATCGGCACCCAGGGCATCCTGCAGGGCACCTTCGAGACCTTCGCCGCGATCGCCCGCAAGCTCACCGGCGACGAGGACGGCACCCTCGCCGGGACCCTGACCCTGACCGGCGGGTGCGGTGGCATGGGCGGTGCGCAGCCGCTCGCCGTGACCCTGAACGAGGGCGCCTGCCTGATCGTCGACGTCGACGAAAGCCACCTGCGCCGCCGCGCCGGCAAACGCTACCTCGACGAGGTCGAGACCGACCTCGACACCGCGATCGCCAAGGTCCTGGCGGCCAAGGAAGAGCGCCGCGGCTGGTCCGTCGGCTACGTCGGGAACGCCGCGGAGGTCTTCCCCGAGATCCTGCGCCGCCACCGCGCGGGCGAACTGACCGTCGACATCGTCACGGACCAGACCTCCGCCCATGATCCGCTGTCCTACCTGCCCGAAGGCATCACGGTCCAGGAATGGCATGCAGAGGCCGCCGCTGACCCGGAGGGCTTCACCAAGAAGGCCCAGGCCTCCATGGCCCGGCACGTCCAGGCCATGGTGGAGTTCCAGGACGCCGGCGCCGAGGTCTTCGACTACGGAAACTCCATCCGCGACGAGGCCCGCAAGGGCGGCTACAACCGCGCCTTCGAATTCCCCGGTTTCGTCCCGGCCTACATCCGTCCGCTGTTCTGCGAAGGCCTGGGCCCGTTCCGCTGGGTCGCGCTCTCCGGTGACCCGGAGGACATCGCGGTCACGGACAAGGCCATCAAGGAACTCTTCCCCGAGAACAAGCACCTGCACCGCTGGATCGACGCGGCCCAGGAACGGGTCGAGTTCGAAGGCCTGCCGGCCCGGATCTGCTGGCTCGGCTACGGCGACCGCGCCAAGGCCGGCCTGCTGTTCAACCAGCTCGTCAAGGAAGGCAAGGTCAAGGCGCCCATCGTGATCGGCCGCGACCACCTCGACTCCGGCTCCGTGGCCTCCCCGTACCGGGAAACCGAGGCCATGGCCGACGGCTCCGACGCCATTGCGGACTGGCCGCTGCTCAACGCCCTGCTGAACACCGCGTCCGGTGCCACCTGGGTCTCCATCCACCACGGCGGCGGCGTCGGCATCGGCCGCTCCATCCACGCCGGCCAGGTCTCCGTCGCCGACGGCACCGACCTCGCCGCGCAGAAACTCGAGCGCCTCCTCACCAACGACCCCGGCATGGGTGTCATCCGCCACGCCGACGCCGGCTACGACCGCGCCACCGACGTCGCCAAAGAACGCGGCGTCCGCATCCCTATGAACGAGACCGCAGACTCCGCAGAAGCAAAGAAGTAGGAACATTCAATGACCATCACCACGCAAGCACCGCTCACCGTCACCCTCGGCTCCAGCGGCGTCACGCCCGAGGACGTTGTCGCCGTCGCCCGTCACAACGCCCAGGTGACCATCTCCCAGGAAGCGTTGGACACGGTGGCGAAGGTCCGCGCGCACATCGACGAACTCGCGCACAGCGAGACCCCCGCCTACGGCATTTCCACCGGCTTCGGCGCGCTGGCCAACCGGCACATCCCCAGCGAGCTGCGCACGCAGCTGCAGAAATCGCTGATCCGCAGCCACGCCGCCGGCATGGGCCCGGCCGTGGAACGCGAGGTGGTCCGCGGCATTATGTTCCTGCGGGCCAAAACCCTCGCCTCCGGCCGCACCGGCGTCCGTCCCGTCGTCCTGCAGACCATGGTGGACGTGCTCAACGCCGGCATCACACCGGTGGTCCGCGAATTCGGCTCGCTTGGCTGCTCCGGCGACCTCGCCCCGCTGTCCCACTGCGCCCTGGTGCTGATGGGCGAGGGTGAAGCGGAAGGGCCCGACGGTGTGACGTTCGGCGGGCGGGGTGAGGCGCCTGTCGCCGAGCTGCTCGCCGGGCACGGCATCGAACCGGTCACCCTCGCCGAGAAGGAAGGCCTGGCGTTGGTCAACGGCACCGAGGGAATGCTGGGCATGCTCCTGATGGCCATCGCGGACCTTCGCCAACTGCTGACGACGGCGGACATCACCGCCGCGCTCAGTGTCGAGGCGCTGCTCGGTACAGACCAGGTCTTTGTGCCGGAGCTGCATGCGGCGCTGCGTCCGCACCCCGGCCAGGCTGCCAGCGCGGACAATATGCTGCGCGTGCTGTCCAACTCCCCGATCGTGGCCTCGCACCGCGTGGGGGATTCCAAAGTCCAGGACGCCTACTCGCTGCGCTGCGCGCCCCAGGTGGCCGGGGCCGCCCGGGACACGGTGGACTACGCCGCCCTCGTGGCATCCCGTGAGCTTGCCGCGGCCATCGACAACCCGGTGGTCCTGCCGGACGGCCGGGTCAGTTCCAACGGCAACTTCCACGGCGCCCCCGTGGCGTATGTCCTGGACTTCCTGGCCATCGCCGTCGCGGACCTGAGCTCCATCGCCGAACGCCGGACGGACCGCATGCTTGACCCGGCGCGTTCGCACGGGCTGCCGGCGTTCCTGGCCGCGGATCCGGGGGTGGACTCGGGCCTGATGATCGCGCAGTACACGCAGGCAGGGCTGGTCTCGGACAACAAGCGGCTGGCCGTCCCGGCGTCGGTGGATTCCATTCCCAGCTCCGCCATGCAGGAGGACCACGTGTCCATGGGCTGGCATGCGGCCCGGAAGCTCCGCAAGGCCGTGGAGAACCTTCGCCGCGTCCTGGCCATCGAACTGGTGACGAGCGCCCGTGCCATCGACATGCGGACGCAGCTGTCCGACGGCGAGCTCACCCCCGGCCCGGCAGGCGCTGCCGTGATCGGGGTGCTGCGGTCCGTCGTCGAAGGCCCGGGAACCGACCGGTTCCTGTCGCCGGAGCTCGAGGCGGCTGACCGTCTGGTTGCCTCAGGAAGGGTCCGGGCAGCCGCCGAATCCGCCGTCGGAATTCTTGCCTGAGCGGGAATATTCTTCGGTCCTGCCAAGAAATTCGTCCAATGTTCAAATATGGTGCAACACGAACAATTCGACGCCGGGAAGTGTAGTAGAACTGAAGGTGTAGTAAAAGTCACATCAAAGAGGCTGTGGCGCAGAACGTATACAAAGGGGTAGTAGTTCAAATGAAAGCACGTGGGGCTGTCCTGTCGAGGCGCAATGTCCACTCGGCCACCATCTCGGAGTGGGGAACGCTCAAAGCCGGGGACCGGGTGGAAATCATCAAACACGCGCACGTCATTGCGGCGGGCGAAGTGGAGGAAGTATCGCAGAGCGGGAACGTGCTGTGGCTCGTGCCGGCCACTCCGTCAGAAAAGGAACTTTTCCTTAAATCCGACGGTGTAGAAGTCCGCAGGAGTTAGGAACACAAGACCAAATAGCAAAGAGTCCCCGCCTTCCGTTGCCGGAAGGTGGGGACTCTTTGCGTGGATCGCGGGCTGGATCGAAGCATCGATCGAAGCCCGGATCCGGGGCCGAATCAGGTCAGGCCGCAATGCTTTCGTAGGTTTCACCAAAGGGAACCGACTCGTCCAGGGCTACGGTGAAGCGTCCCGGGCGCAGGCGAGTAACAAGGATGCCGCAGGCGGCTTCTTTCGCCGGCTCGATCAGCGTGGCAACAGCGTTGTCCAGCCCTTCGTGCATCTCGTGCGCTGTGGAAAACTGCAGGTTGATGGACAGGTAAGCCGCGGCTTCGACGGCCGCCACGGCGGCCAAGGGGCGTTCCAAAAATGCTGTAGTCATGTGCCGAACTTTCTGTGTCTCGTGCCAAACGGCTCGATCCACTGTACCGGATACAGGACCTAGGATGTCAGATGACTGCTGTCTCGTGCGCCCAGACGCCAAAAATCCGAAGCTTGTTCGCGGGACCACGCCGTCAAGGCGGGGTCCCGCGAACAAGCTTCGGATAAATGGTTGTGCGCGGATCAGCCCGCCATGCCCGCTTTGACGGCCAGAACGGGACAATCAGCCTCGAGCAGGATCCGCTGCGACGTGCTGCCCATAATCAGTTTGCCCACCGGGGTGCGGCGGCGCAGCCCGATCACGATGAGCTCGGCGTTGTGCTCCTCCGCGGCATCGAGTACCTCCGCTGCCGCATCGTGGCCGCGGACAGGCTGCTTGATCACGTGGTCGACCCCGTGGGCGGCCAGGCGCGCCTCGATGCCATGCATTTCGGGCTCCTGGGCGTACCGGTTGTCCACCAGGGCATCACCCTTGGAGGAGTTGATGACCAGCAGGGTGGTGTTGCTCTTCCTGGCCTCGGCGATGGCCTGGGTCAGGGCTGCTTCGCCCTCCGGGGTAGGGACGTATCCCACCACAATCGTCATGGCTGTACCTCTTTTTCTGTCAGTTGATCTTCTGCTGCGGGGCGGATGCGGATGCTATGCGGGGCGGATGCCCAGGACTGGGTAGCCGACTGGTTAGCCGCCGCCGTCCCCGTCGCCGCCAGTAGTGGCACGGTGGCTGCCATGGCTGGCGCTGCCACCCGAGGCATCCGTCGGTTCGGATGCGCCGGAGCGGGTGGCGGCCACCCCTGCCGGCACTGCTGCCGGTCGGTTCCGGCGGATCAGCTTGAACAGCAGCGGCCACAGGAGGATGAGGGCGATGATGATGTAGATGCCGACGGCGATCGGCTCACTCCAAAGGCCGGCAGGGTCGCCGGCGCTGAGCTGCAGCGTCTGGCGGAGCTGCTTTTCGATGCGCGGTCCGAGGATGACTCCGAGGATGAGCGGCAGGACGGGAAGTCCGAACCGCCGCATCATGAAGCCAAGCGCGCCGAGCGTCAGCAGGAGCACCAGATCGAACGCCTGCAGGTTCACCGAGTAGGCGCCCAGCGTGGCGAAGAACAGGATGCCGGCATACAGGTAGGGCCGCGGGATCTGCAGGAGCTTGGCCCACAACGGTGCCAGGGGCAGGTTGATGATCAGGAGCAGGAAGTTGCCAATGAAGAGGCTCGCGATGAGGGCCCACACCAGCGGTCCCTGGCTCTCGAACAGCTGCGGTCCCGGTTGGATGCCGTACTGCGTGAAGGCCGCCAGCATTACCGCAGCCGTGGCGTTGGTGGGCAGGCCCAGGGCCAGCATGGGGGTCAGAGTGCCGGCCGCGGCAGCGTTGTTGGCTGCTTCCGGACCGGCCACGCCCTCGATGGCGCCCTTGCCGAACTCCTCTGGGTGCTTGCTGAGTTTCTTCTCGGTGACATAAGAGAGGAACGTGGGGATCTCGGCTCCGCCGGCAGGAAGAGCGCCAAACGGGAAGCCGAACGCGGTGCCGCGGAGCCAGGGTTTCCAGGACCGTTTCCAGTCCTTTTTGCCCATCCACGGACGTCCCACGGGGATGACCTGCAGGGGTGTGCGGCGCAGGTGCGCGGCAACCCACAGCGCCTCGCCCACGGCGAAGATAGCCACCGCAACCACCACGATGTCCAGGCCATCAGCCAGGAGCGGTACGCCGAACGTGAGCCGGGCCTGGCCCGTGACCACGTCCAGGCCCACCAGACCGATGGCGAGGCCAAGGCCCAGGGACGCGAAGCCCCGGAGCCGCGAGGAACCCAGGACCGCGGTGACCGCCAGCAGGGCGAGAACCATGATCGCGAAGTAGCTGGGGGCGCCCAGGCTGATGGCGAACTCCACCACGATCGGAGCGCAGACTGCCAGGAGGGCCGTGCCGATGGTGCCGGCCACGAACGAGCCGATGGCCGCCGTCGCCAGCGCCTGCGCGGCCCTGCCGGCTTTCGCCATCTTGTTGCCTTCGATGGCCGTGACCACAGACGACGATTCACCCGGCGTATTCAGCAGGATGGAGGTGGTGGAGCCGCCGTACATGCCGCCGTAGTAAATGCCGGCGAACATGATGAAGGCGCTGGTGGGTTCCAGGGCGTACGTGACCGGAAGCAGGAGCGCAACGGTCATGGCCGGGCCGAGGCCCGGGAGGACGCCGACGGCGGTACCCAGGACGACGCCGATCACGGCGTAGAGGAAATTCATGGGGGTGAGGGCGGTGGCAAAGCCGTCCATCAGGGAGGAGAAGACATCCATCAGAGAAGCCCTTCCAGGAGGCCGGCGGGCAGGTTAATGCCAAGGCCAAGGTAGAAGCCGTAAAAGGTCAGGAGGGACATTGCCACCGAGATGAGTCCGTCGCGGATGTAGTTCCGGCCGCCCAGTGCCCAGACGCTGCCCCAGAACAGGATGGTGCCGGAGATGACCCAGCCGGCCCAGTCGATCAGCAGGATGTTCGCGATGAAGGCGCCCGCCAGTGGCAGGACCGTTTTCCAGTCGGCGGGGTGGGAAAGGTCCACGTCCTCGCCGCCTTCCGCCTCGCCTTTGCCACCGCGGAATACGTTGACGGCCAGCATCACGGCGCAGACCAGCAGCAGGCCGCCCACGATGAACGGCAAGGTCTTAGGTCCTACGGGATCAGACTGGGAGTAGGTGGTAGCGATGCGGGTTGCGTCCCAGATGACCAGGGCCCCGGCCGCCCCGAGCAGGAGGGCAACCCCCAGCTCGGAGCGGCCTTTGAGCCGTGAGGCCAAAGTTGGTGAGGAGCTCACGCCAGGCCAAGCTTCGTGAGGACGTCCGCCACCCGCTTGTCCTGCTCGGCCAGGAAGCTTTCGAACTCGGCGCCGGTGATGAAGGCGTCGCTCCAGCTGTTGGTCTTCAGGGCTTCCTTCCAGGCGGCCGTGCCGTGCATCTTTTCGAGTGCCGCGATCATCTTGGCCTTGTCAGCGTCGGTGATGCCCGGAGGGGCCACGATGCCGCGCCAGTTGGTGAACACCAGGTCGATGTTGGATTCCTTGAGCGTGGGAGCGTCCACGCCGTCGAGCCGCTTCTCGCCGCTGGTGGCCAGGACACGGACCGCACCGGATTCGATCTGCTTGAGGTATTCGCCTGCACCGGAGGCCGCAAAGCCCACCTTGTTGCCCAGGATGGCCGGGAGGAGGTCTCCACCGCCGTCGTAGGACACGAAGTTCACCTTGGTCGCGTCGATGCCCAGGGCTCCGGCCAACTGCATGGGCAGCAGGTGGTCAGGGCCGCCGGGGGAGGAACCTCCGCCGACGCTGATGGAACCCGGGTCAGCCTTCCAGGCGGTGACCAGGTCATCGATGGTTTTGTAGGGCGAATCCTTGTTGACCATGATGGCGCCGGGCTCTTCGATGAGCCGGGCCAGGGGGGTGGTGGCCGTCAGCTTGGACTCGGACTTGTTGGTGTAGCTCGCGCCCACCACGCCCAGGCCCATGAGCATGGTGAGGTCGCCGTTGCCCTTTTCGTTGACGATGCGGGCCAAGCCCACGGTTCCGCCGGCGCCGGCGAGATTGAAGACTTCGGGGTTCGTGGCGATTTTCTCGTCTTCGAGGACTTTGGCCGCCACGCGGGCGGTGGTGTCGTAGCCGCCGCCTGCAGTGTTGGGGACCATGATCTGGAGCCCGGTCAGCGGGCCGGCGGGGGCGCCGGAGCTGGCTCCGTCAGTAGAGCTCTTCCCGGTGGCACCGCAGCCGGTGGCCATCAGGGCGATGCCGGCGGCGACGGCGGCAATTCGGAATGCGCGGATCTGGCGCATGGTGTTCCTCTTCTCTAAATCTGATCAGCAAGAAACTGACTGGTGATCCGATGCTAGGCCCCGAAGTGACGGGCATCACTCTTGTGTACGCAGAGAAAGTTAAGTTCATTGCGTTCACGTTTCCGGTGGCCCACCGGCGCTATGCAGCGCCCATAGTTCAGGTAGCCTGACCACCAGAGACCCGACAATCAAAGACCACGCAACCAGAGGAAAGAACCACAGTGACTCGACGAAGAGGCATGTCCCTTGCGGGGCAGTACCTGGTTCTGCAGTTGCTCATCGTTTTCGCCGTCCTGGTGGCCGTAGTGGCCATCTCCCTCGCCCAGTCCGCTGCGGCGTTCGAACGGGTTGAGGGCCGCCGGGCGCTGTCCGCTGCCGAAGCCCTGGGTGCCAATCCCACCGTCCGGGCGCTGCTGCCCGCGGCCGAACCCCGCGGCGGCTCAGCCCTTCCCGCCGTGGCCGAGTCGGTGCGGACAGTCTCGGGATCCTCGCACGTGGCGCTAGCGAAGCCCGACCGCACGGTGGTTGCCTCCTCCAATCCCAGCCTGTTGGGGCAGCCCTTGGAACTCGGCGCCAGCCGCGTGCTCGAAGGCCGCGCGTGGACCGGCGTGGTGGAAGGATCCGGTACGGAGGAGCTGTCCGCGCACGTTCCGGTCCTCGACGACGCTGGAAAAGTCATCGGCATCGCCGCCATCAGCCGGAACTATCCCTCCGTCCTGGAGCGGCTGGGGGATGCCGTGCCCAACCTCCTTACCTATCTCGGTGTTGCCAGCGTGCTGGGTGTTGCCGGCTCGCTGCTGCTCTCCCGCCGGGTCAAGCGGCAGACCCTGGGCATGGAACCGAGCGAAATCACCGGCCTGGTGGAAAACCGCGAGGCCATGCTGCATGGCCTGAAGGAAGGTGTGGTGGCGCTGGACCCGCACGAGCGCATCACCGTGGCCAACGACAGTGCCCGCGCGCTGCTTGGCCTCCCCGCTGACTGTGTGGGCAAGCGCCTGGCCGGCCTGTCCGTGGAGCCAGCGCTCAAGGAAGTCCTCACCCGCGAGCAGCCGGAGCCGGACCAGCTGGTGCTCGTTGGCGACCGGCTCGTGGTGCTGAACCGGGTTCCCATCCGTTCGCGCGGCCGCGACATCGGCTCCGTCACCACACTGCGCGACCGCACGGAACTGTCGGCACTCGAGCGGGAACTCGGGGCCACCCGGACGGCAACCGACACTCTCCGCGCACAGGCTCACGAATTCGCCAACCAGCTGCACGTGATCTCCGGCCTCATCCAGATCGGTGAATACGATTCCGTGGTCCAGTTCGTCAACGGTGCCACCCTGGACAGGACCCGGCTCAACGACGAGGTCACAAGCCGCATCGAGGACCCGGCGCTCGCCGCCCTGCTGATCGCCAAGTCGAGCCTCGCCACCGAACGCGGGGTCACCTTGCAGCTAGACCCGGAATCCGGGCTGAAGCGCGTTGACGATGAGCTGTCCCGCGACCTGACCACGGTGGTCGGGAACCTGGTGGACAACGCGTTCGACGCCGTCACCGGGCTTCCGGCGGCAGCGGTCAGGGTGCTCGTGGAGGACACAGCCGACGGCGTGACGGTCACCGTCCGCGATTCCGGCCCCGGCGTCGCCGGGGATCAGGGGGAGATCTTCCAGCAGGGTTTCACCACCAAGGACCCGGGCCCCGGCGGCAGCAGGGGCTTCGGCCTGGCGCTCTCGCGGGTGGTCTGCCGGCGCAGCGGCGGCGACCTCACGGTAACCAACAACAACGGGGCGGTCTTCACCGCCCGGCTGGAACGAACACGGAGAATGCAGCAATGATCAAAGTCCTGATCGTCGATGACGACTTTATGGTGGCCAAGGTCCACGCAGGGTTCATTCAGCGCACTCCCGGGTTCGCCGTCGTCGGGGTGGCCCATACCGGCGCCCAGGCGGTCATCGAAACGGGGCGGCTGCAACCGGACCTGGTGCTGCTCGATATCCACCTGCCGGACATCAACGGCCTGGACCTGATGCACAAACTGCGCGAAGTGGCCCCGGAACTGGATGTCCTGGTGATCAGCGCCGCCCGTGAGGTGGACACGGTGCGCAAGGCCCTTCGCGGCGGGATAGTGCACTACCTCATCAAGCCCTTCTCGCAGACTGACCTGCAGGAACGGCTGGAGCACTACCGCAGCGCCTACCAGGGCCTCGACTCGGCCAAGGATGTGGCGGAGCAGTCGGACGTGAACCGGGTGTTCGGGCTGGACCGGACCGATCGGCCGCTGCCGAAGGGCTGCAGCATCGAAACGCTGAAGCTCGTGGAAGCTGCCCTGAAGGAGGCCGACGGCGACCTCTCCGCCGCCGAAGTGGCCGCCCAGTTGGGCACGTCCCGGGTTAGTGCGCGCCGGTATCTGGAGTACCTCCACGATGAAGGCGTGCTGGAGGTCCGGCTTAAGTACGGCGTGGGCAGGCCCGAGCGGCGGTATGTGCTGAAGGGCTAGGGCATGCCCAGTGCGGCCTCGATGGGACCGACGGCGAAGAACAGCAGGAACGCGCCGGCCACCGCCCACATCAGCGGGTGGACGTCCTTGATGCGGCCCTGGAACGCCCGGATCAGGACATAGGCGATGAAGCCTGCGCCGAGACCGTTGGCGATGGAGTACGTAAACGGCATCAGGGTCATGGTCAGGAAAGCCGGGATGGCGATTCCCCAGTCCTGCCAGTCGATCTTGCCCACCTGGGAGACCATCATGAAGCCCACCACCACCAGGGCCGGGGCCACCGCCTCGAACGGAACGAGGTTGATCAGCGGGGTGAAGAACATGGCCACCAGGAACAGCAGGCCGGTGACGATGGACGCCACGCCCGTCCGAGCACCCTCGCCGATCCCGGCGCCGGCCTCAACATAGATCTGGTTCGAGGAGACGGACGCACCGCCACCCACGATCGCGCCGAGCGCGTCCACCTGGAGCACGCGGTCCACGTCCGGGATGTTGCCGTCCTTGTCCACAGTGCCGGCCTCGTTGGCCAGGCCCACCATGGTGCCCATGGCATCGAAGAAGATGCTGAGCAGGATCACGAATGCCAGCAGGGTGGCGGCCACGAAGCCCAGGTGTTCAAAAGCGCCGAACGGGTTGGCCTTGCCGATCAGCGACAGGTCCGGGGCGCTCCACCCCGTAAAGGACGGCGCCACGAGGGACCAGCCCTGAGGGTTGGCGGTAGTGCCGTCAAAGCTGGGGCCGATGTGGAGGGTCATTTCAAGGATCACGGAAATGATGGTGGCGGCGATGATGCCGATCAGGATGGCGCCCTTGACCTTGCGGACCACCAGGGCGATGGTGAGGATCAGGCCGAACACAAAGACGGCCGTGGGCCAGCCCAGCAGTTTGCCGTCGAAGCCCAGGCCCACGGGAACGGTGGTGCCGGCAGCGTCCGGGATCCGGCGCACAAAGCCGGCATTCACCAGCCCGATCAGGGCGATGAACAGGCCGATTCCCACCACGATGGCGGTCTTGAGCCCGTCCGGGACGGCCTTGAAGACGGCGGTCCGGAAACCGGTGAGGACCAGGATCATCATGGTCACGCCGGACAGGACCACCAGGCCCATCATGTCCGGCCACGTCAGGCCCGGGTTCGTGGCGACCGTGACGGCCACAAACGCGTTCACGCCCAGCCCCGCGGCCAGCGCGAAGGGGTGCCTGCCCCAGGCGCCCATCAGGATAGTGAGGATGCCTGCCACAAAAGCCGTCACAGCGGCCACTGCGGCAAAACCAAGTGTGTTGCCGCTGGAATCCGGGCCGGAGAGGATCAGGGGGTTAAGCACCACGATGTAGCTCATGGCGAAGAACGTGGCAAAGCCGCCGCGGATCTCGCGGGAGAGGTTGGACCCCCGCTCGGATATCTTGAAGTACCGGTCCAAGGCAGAGCCCTGCTTAAGCATTAGTCCTCCGGGATGTGTTGTTGGGGTTACTCGATCCTAGAGGGCGGGGACCGCGTCCAGTGTGCGCGCCTAGAATGTCTGTCAGGAACCTCACAATGCCGAGCAATGTTGGAGACACCATGACTACTGACACGTCGACAGTCCAGCAGCTCCCCGCGACCCACGTTGCCGACAGCCACGATCTGATCAGTGTGCAGGGCGCCCGGGAGAACAATCTCAAGGACATCAGCATCGAGATCCCCAAGCGGCGCCTGACGGTGTTCACCGGGGTGTCCGGATCCGGCAAGAGCTCACTGGTGTTCGCGACGATCGCCGCGGAGTCCCAGCGCATGATCAACGAGACCTACAGCGCCTTTGTGCAGGGGTTCATGCCTAACCTGGCGCGGCCCGACGTGGACCACCTTGACGGGCTGACCACGGCGATCATCGTTGACCAGGAGCGGATGGGCGCGAACCCTCGCTCCACGGTGGGCACTGCCACGGACGCCAACGCCATGCTCCGGATCCTCTTCAGCCGGCTGGGCACCCCGTACGTCGGGCCGCCCACGGCATTCTCCTTCAACGTCCCGACGCGGAAGGCCAGCGGCGTGATGAGCACCGAGAAGGCCGGCGGCCGGGTGGAGAAAGCCGTGGTGCAGAACGCCGTCTACCTGGGCGGCATGTGTGCGCGCTGCGAGGGCATGGGCTCGGTCTCCGACTTTGACCTCACCGCTTTGTACGACGACACCAAGTCCCTCGCCGACGGTGCCCTGACCGTCCCCGGCTACAGCATGGACGGGTGGTACGGCCGGCTGTTCGAGGGCATGGGCCTGCCGATGGACAAGCCGATTGCCACGTTCACGAAGAAGCAGCTCGAGACGATGCTGTACGCCGAGCCCACCAAGATCAAGGTTGAGGGCATCAACCTCACCTTCGAAGGCATCATCCCGAAGATCCAGAAGTCCATGCTGTCCAAGGACGTCGAGGCGATGCAGCCACACGTGCGGCGCTTCGTGGAAAGCGCCATCACTTTCCAGGCCTGCCCCGAATGCGAGGGCACGCGGCTCAGCCCCGAGGCCAGGTCCTCGAGGATCCAGGGCAACAACATCGCCGATCTCTGCGAGATGCAGATCAGCGATCTGGCCGAGTGGGTCCGCGAGTTCAACGAGCCGTCGGTTGCGCCGCTCCTCAAAGGCCTGCGGCACCTGCTGGATTCCTTCACCGAAATCGGGCTGGGCTACCTCTCCTTGGACCGCCCGGCAGGCACCCTCTCCGGCGGCGAGGCGCAGCGGACCAAGATGATCCGGCACCTGGGCTCGTCCCTCACCGACGTCACCTACGTCTTCGACGAACCCACCATCGGCCTGCACCCGCACGACATCGAACGGATGAACCAGCTGCTGCTGCAGCTGCGCGACAAGGGCAACACCGTCCTCGTGGTTGAACACAAGCCCGAGACCATCGCCATCGCCGACCACGTGGTCGATCTCGGCCCCGGCGCCGGCACCGCGGGTGGCAACGTTTGCTTCGAGGGCACTGTCGAGGGTCTGCGGCGGAGCGACACCACCACCGGCCGCCACCTCGACGACCGTGCGAAGGTTCGGGGATCCGTGCGAACCTCGACCGGCGTCCTCGAGGTGCGTGGCGCCTCCACGCACAACCTCCAGGATGTCGACGTCGACGTTCCCCTCGGCGTGCTCTGCGTGGTGACCGGTGTGGCCGGTTCGGGCAAAAGTTCGCTGATCCACGGTTCGGTGGCAGGACGTGACGGTGTGGTGGTAGTCGACCAGGGCGCCATCAAGGGCTCCCGCCGCAGCAACCCCGCCACCTACACAGGCCTGCTCGAGCCGATCCGCAAGGCTTTCGCGAAGGCCAACAACGTGAAGCCGGCGCTGTTCAGCTCCAACTCCGAAGGTGCCTGCCCCACCTGCAACGGCGCGGGCGTCATCTTCACCGAGCTCGGCGTGATGGCCACCGTCGAGTCCACGTGCGAGGACTGCGAGGGCCGGCGGTTCCAGGCGTCAGTGCTGGAATACACGCTGGGCGGCCGCAACATCTCCGAGGTGCTGGCCATGTCCATGACAGAGGCTGAAGTGTTCTTCAGCGAAGGGGAGGCCCGCACGCCCGCCGCGCACAAGATCCTGGACCGCCTCGTCGACGTCGGGCTTGGTTACCTGACGCTCGGCCAGCCGCTCACCACGCTGTCCGGCGGCGAGCGGCAGCGCGTCAAGCTGGCCACGCAGATGGCCGAGAAGGGCGACGTCTACGTCCTCGACGAACCGACCACCGGCCTCCACCTCGCCGACGTCGAAAACCTCCTCGGGCTCCTGGACCGGCTCGTCGAGTCCGGCAAATCGGTCATCGTCATCGAGCACCACCAGGCGGTCATGGCGCACGCCGACTGGATCATCG
The DNA here is from genome assembly GCF_001428335.1 of Arthrobacter sp. Soil762. Classification (GTDB taxonomy): domain Bacteria; phylum Actinomycetota; class Actinomycetes; order Actinomycetales; family Micrococcaceae; genus Arthrobacter. The sequence continues at coordinate 135,278 of NZ_LMSG01000022.1, read as the reverse complement.
ACCTGGGTCCCGGCGCAGGGCACGACGGCGGCAAGGTCGTTTTCGAGGGCACGCCCGCAGAGCTTGTGGCCGCCAAGTCCACGCTCACCGGCAAGCACCTCGCGGCCTACGTCGCCGGCTGAATGCCGGTGCCGGGAAGCGTGCCCGGGAAGCGTGCCGGGGAAGCGTGCGGGTGCAGTGCGCGCTGCCGCTGCCCGGGGAAGTTCGCCTAGGCTTGAAGGACGCCAACCCAAGGGAGCAGTACACCCATGCGATCCATCCGCCGCCAGTTGCTGAGCGTTGTGCTCGGGAGCTTCGTTCTCGCCGCCGCGCTGCTGGGGTTTTCCGCCCCGGCGTCGGCACATGATGCCGCCGAGTCCAGCAGCCCGGCGCAGGGCGCCACGGTGGCCACAACGCCGGAACAGGTCTCCGTCACCTTCAACAAGAACCCGCTGGGCATCGGCGCACAGTTCTCCGTCAAGGATTCCGCCGGGGCTGAGTGGGCGGACGGCGCTGTTGAGATTGTGGACAGCACTGCCACCCAAAAGCTCAAGGCCGGCGCTCCGGCGGGGGCGTACACGGTGGCCTGGCGGGTGGTCAGCTCGGATTCCCACGCGATCGAGGGAACGTTCGGCTTCACGGCGACCGCCGCGGCGGCGGGAGCCGCGCCCTCGGGAACATCGTCGGCGGGAGCATCGCCGTCGGCCGCTGTTCCCACGATGGGAACCGCGCAGCCGGGAACCGTGGCAGCTCCGGCCCCGGGCGAAGACGCGTCCGAACCGTTCCCATGGAGCCTGGTGATCTTTGCCGCGGTGGCCGTCGGGCTGCTGGTGGCCATCGGTATCCTCGCGAAGCGCCGCCTCACCGCAGGCAGCGACGACGAAACCGAACAGGCCTAGACGGCGGCGGCGCTTTCCGGGTGGACCGTGGCCTGGACCGTTGCTGAAATGGCCTGGCCCACGGTCTTCGCCTGACGCAGGACTTCCTTGGGTGAGGGCGTGATGAGCTCGCCCACTCCCACGAGGTAGATGCCGATCTGCCGCATGGCTGCCACCAGGTTGCGGCCAACCGTGATGCCGAAGTCGCTGAGCATGCGCCGCAGCTGGCTGTGCGCGCACCGGGTCAGCACAATGTTGTCAGCCAGCAGGATGCCGTTGGGCGTATGGACTTCCCACTTGCCGGACGGGGAGCCCGCGGCTGTTCCTGCAGTATTTCCGCCTGGTGCGCCGCCCACCATGGTCAGCTGAACCGCCCGGGTGGTGTTGCGGACATCCATGTGGTGGCTGGCGGCGTAGTTGCGCAGGTGGCGGAGGATCTCGTTGCGCTCCCGGAGGGAGTCGGAGTCTGCTGCGTCGCAGCGCTGCAGTGAAGCAGTGTTGGCCGGCTGTCCGGCGCCGAGGATGTCGAGCCCGTCCACCACAATCGCGTCCACGCCGCGGCGGCGCAGTTCTGCGCCAACAGCCAGGCCTGAGAGCCCCGTGCCGATGATCACCGTGGTGGTCCGTTCGGTCCCGCCATTCACAGGCATGCTTGACACTACAGTTTTCCTCCTTCAAAGGCTTTCGGATGCAGGCAGCGTTGCCCCGCATGCGTTCCGTTACCCCCAAAGTCCGGCCGCAGCACCGGCCCGGACGCACCTGAATGGGCGTCGGCGGACCGGCAGTGCCTCGAAGACTACAGAACATTCAGGGCCGTGGATAGCCCAAACACAAACATTCTTCTTAACGTTGAATACGGTTGCCACTCCGTTTGCCATGGGCTGTGGATAACCCGTCATCCAGCGGTCCGCAGCCGCTTGCTAAGTGTCTGCGGACCGAGAATAGTGAGAAGCGGAAGCAGGGTTCTCCAGTCCGTCGGGGCCCACATCGCGGCCGGTGCGGGCGGAGGGCGCCGCTTCTGGCAGAATAGCCGCAACATAAGGCAGTATCGCGAGGAGGCGGCCCGATGGGCGCACAAGAGATGCATCCGGATCCGGAACAGGACCGGGCCGGAAATTCGGCTGCTCCGGTGGGGATCGTTGTGGGGGTGGACGGTTCCGACCACGGCCAGTGCGCTTTAGTGTGGGCAGCCCGGGAAGCCGAGCGCCGCCGTCGGCCGTTGCATATTGTCACCGCGTATTCAGTACCGATCTTTGCGGCGTCCGGGCTGGACGGCGGGTACGCCACCGTGGATGATTCCGTGATCCGCGAGGGTGCTGAAGCGATCGTCAAGCAGGCGCTGGACAAGGTTTCCGGCTACAACATCGAAGTTGACGGCTCCGTGGAGAACGGAGACGCTTCAGGCGTGCTCCTGGAAATGTCCGAGACAGCCGATCTGCTGGTGTTCGGCACCCGCGGCCGCGGCGGATTTGTGGGACGCCTGCTGGGCTCGGTGAGCAGCGCCCTGCCGGCTCACGCCAAGTGCCCCACGGTCACGGTGCCGCTGGTGTGTTCGGACCGGCTGGGCGAAACCACCGAAGACAAGCGCATCAGGGCCGAGCAGGCACAGCCAGGACACAAGCAGGTCGAGAACGTTGTCGTGGTGGGCGTGGACGGGTCCGAACAGGCACGCATCGCCGTGCTGGAGGCTGCGGACCAGGCTGAACGGCTCGGGGCAACCCTGCGCGTGATCTGTGCGGTGCCGCAGTTCAGCGGCTCCCTGGCCTGGGTTCCGGCCCCCATGGACCGCAAAGCCCTCTTCGATGACATCCGGGTCCAACTCAACGCCGGGATGGCCTGGCTCAAAAGCCACTACCCCAACCTTTCCGTGGAGTCGGAACTGCTGGACGGTTCGGCCGTGGATGTTCTCGTTGAGGCCAGCCGGCACGTAGAACTGGTGGTTGTGGGCACCCGGGGCCGTGGCGGGTTCACCGGCATGCTCCTGGGCTCCACGTCCGGCGGCGTGCTCCACCACGCCAAGAGCCCGGTCCTGGTGGTTCCGGACCGCGACGATCCGCGGCTGGCCGACCGGGCGCAGTTCGGACCGATCCCCGGCGCAGCCTGACCCATCACCTTCGCAGCAGGAGGCATGAAAATGCCTGACACCGGCAGTTCGTCTCCCATCCTCGGATTGGAGGCGGTCACCGCAGCAATGGTTCCCCTGGTGGGTGGCAAAGCGGCCAACCTGGGGGAACTGCTCGCCGCCGGGCTGCCCGTGCCGGACGGCTTCTGCCTCACCACGGAGGCCTACCGCCAAGCGACCGCGGGCCACGCGCACCGAACGGACGGTCTGCTCGCCAACGTCCACACTGCTCTTCAGGCAACGCCCGACGGCGACCTCCCCGCCTTGGCTGCGCTGGCGTCCCGGGCACGGGACCTGGTCCAAAACGCCCCGGTACCTCCCGAGGTGGCCGCCGCCGTCGAACAGGCGTACACAGCCCTGGGCGACAACGTTCCGGTGGCCGTCCGGTCCTCGGCCACTGCGGAGGACCTTCCGTCGGCGAGTTTCGCCGGCCAGCAGGACACATATCTGAACGTGGTGGGCGCTGCCGCCGTCGTGGAAGCCGTGCGCAACTGCTGGGCCTCGCTCTGGACGGACCGGGCGGTCAGCTACAGGGCAAGCAGGGGGATAGACCCGGCCGCGGTGGCGCTGGCCGTGGTGGTCCAGCGGATGGTGGATGCCACCGCCGCCGGCGTGCTTTTCACCGCGAACCCGCTGACGGGCCGCCGTAAGCAGGCCGTGATCGATGCCAGCCCGGGCTTGGGGGAAGCGGTAGTGTCCGGGGCCGTGAACCCGGACCATTTCGTCGTGGACCCGCTCACCGGGCGCGTGCTGGAACGCCGGCTTGGGGACAAACGGATCGCGGTCCGGCCCATCCCCGGCGGCGGCACACGGACTCTGGCCATCAGCAACGGCGGGGCCGCGGCGTGCCTGACGGACAAGCAGGCCGCCGAACTTGCAGCCTTAGGCCACCGGGTGGAGGGTCACTTTGGCTCGCCGCAGGACATTGAATGGGCCATTGCCGGCGATGGTCATTTCTGGCTGACCCAGTCGCGGCCCATCACCACGCTGTTCCCCGTCCCGCAGCGGGCCGCCGGCGGGGCGGGCACGCGCGTTTACCTTTGCTTCAGCCTGGCGCAAGGCCTGACCCGCCCCATCACGCCCATGGGCCTGGCAGCCTTCCGGCTCATTGCCTCCTCGGTGGCCCGCGCGGCGCAGTTCGATGTGCCCGAGCCGCGCAGGGGTCCGTCCCCTTACGCAGTGGCGGCCCAGCGGATCTACTTTGATCTGACCGCCGTAGCCCGCAGCACCACCGGCCGGCGGATCGTTCCCCGCGTCTTTGACGTGATGGAAGCTCGCTCGGCGACGGTGCTGCGCCGGGTTTTCGAGGACCCGCGGTTTTCCGTGACGCACAGGACGCCGCTGGGCTTGCTGCGGCACGTTGTCCCGGCGGCGGTGCATGCCCGGGTGCCGGAGTCGCTGCTCCGGGCCGTCTTCCGCCCGGACGCAGCCCTTCGCCGGACCAACCGGCGGGCGCGCGAGTTCGCCGACTCCCTCGAACCGTCCGCCGGCCTCACGCCGCTGCAGCGCCTGGACCACGCCGAACACGTACTCGGCACGCGCATCTTCTCGGTAGTGCCGTCCATCCTGCCGTTCCCGGCTCTCGGGTTCGCTGCCCTCGCGCTCGCCGGAAAACTGCTGGGCGGCGGCCGGTGGGATGACCTGCAGGTTGTGCTCCGCGGGCTGCCGAACAACGTCACCACGGAGATGGACCTGGAGCTGTGGCGCCTCGCCCAGGTGATTAAGAACGACGGCGGTTCCCGCGCCGCCGTGACGGACCGGAAACCGGCCGAGCTGGCCGAAGACTTCCGCGCGGGCCAGCTGCCCGCGGTGCTGCAGTCCGGACTGGCGCGGTTTATGGGCCAGTACGGTCACCGGGCGGTGGCCGAGATCGATGTCGGTATGCCGCGCTGGTCTGATGACCCCACCCATATCCTGGGTGTCCTGGCCAACTATCTCCGGCTTGAGGGTTCCGCGCTGGCGCCGGATGTCCAGTTCAGCAACGCCGCCGAGGAAGCGGACGCCTGCGTTGACCGCCTCGTCGCGGAGGCACGGAGCCGCGGCCGGCTGCGCGGAACGGTGGTCCGGGCCGCGCTGCGTCGGGCCAGGCTGTTCGCCGGACTGCGCGAGCTGCCCAAGTACCAGCTGGTGGTGGGCCTCGCCGAAGTGCGGAAGCAACTGGGCTTGGCCGGCGCGGCGCTGGCTGCGGCAGGGGTGGTAGCCGACGCTGATGACATCTTCTTCCTGGACCTGGATGAAGCCCGGACCGGCCTCGATTCGGGAGCAGCTGACCTCCGGGACCTGGTGGCGCAGCGGCGCGCGGACTACGCCGTGGAACTTGAACGGCGCCACATACCCCGGGTGCTGCTGTCGGACGGCACGGAGCCGGAAGCCATTCCATCCGGCGACGCTGTGACGGCATCCAAGGTGCCGGGGGCACTGAGCGGGAGCCCGGCGTCGGCCGGTGTTGTCACAGCGGCCGCCCGTGTGATCCTGGACCCGGTGGGTGCGCATCTGGAACCGGGGGAAATCCTGGTGGCGCCGTCCACGGACCCCGGCTGGACGCCGTTGTTCCTCACCGCGGGCGGACTGGTGATGGAGATGGGCGGACCAAATTCGCACGGGGCCGTGGTGGCGCGAGAGTACGGCATCCCGGCGGTGGTGGGCGTCCCGGACGCCACGCTCCGGCTCTTCACCGGGCAGGAAATAACGGTCGACGGCGGCGCCGGAACCGTGGTGCCGTCGTAGCCGGAGTGCCCCTCGGCATGACTTCCAGAAGGGGACGTGTGCCGCGGCGGTCCCCAGGCGTAACCTGAAGTATGGGCTCCAAGGATGAAGCGGGGCTGGCATGAACCGCGCATGGCTGCGCTGGGTGCCTGCCGCAGCTGTACCCGCAGTGATCGCCGCCGGTGTGCTGGTGGGATCCATTCCGGCGCGGGCCGGCGATCCGCTGCCACAAAAGTCTCCGGCTGAGGTCCTGACCCTCCTGGGCCAGCACAACACCAGGTCATTCTCCGGAACAGTACAGCAGTCCGCCGAGCTGGGCCTGCCCGAACTGCCGGCCGCCGGTCCCAGCTCCGGACCGGTGTCGGCCGGCGGGGCCGCGTCGGTCGTGGAGTTCCTGACCGGCGAACACACCGCCCGGATCTTTATGGACGGGCCAACCAAGATGCGGGTCCAAGTGATGGACCGGCTGGCTGAACGCGACGTCATCCGGCGGGACAACGACGTGTGGTTCTACAACTCCAAGGACAACAGCGCCGCCCACCTGGCCCTGCCGGCGTTCGCCAGCGACCTGCCGCTGCCTGTGCCCGGAGTTCCCGCCCTGCCTGAACCTCCCGCACCGCCTGAACCTCCCGCACCGCCTGAACCTCCCGCACTGCCAGGACCTCCCGCACCGCCCGGCGACCTGCCGGGCCGGGACCTGCCGGGTCCGGACCTTCCGAAGCCCGACCTGCCCTTGCCCATCCTGCCCGGCCCGCCAGTGCCCCCCGTAATGCCGACGCCCGAGGATCTGGCCCGGAAGTTCCTCGCCGTCGTAGACAGTTCCACCGAGGTGACGGTGGGTCCGGACGTCGAAGTCGCCGGCCGGTCCGCCTACAGCCTGGCACTGGCGCCAAGGACGCAGGGAACACTGCTTGAGAAGGTTGCCATCGCCGTCGACGGCGAGACAGGAATGCCGCTGCGCGTAACTGTGATGGCACGCGGCCAGGCGGAACCGGCTTTTGAGGCCGGCTTCACCAGCCTGTCCCTGGCGGCTCCGGACGACTCGGTGTTTACGTTTGTTGCCCCGCCGGGTGCCACAGTCAAAGAGCTGCCAGTGCCGCCGGTCCCGTATATGCCCGGCATGCCAGCCCTCCCGCCCAGTCCCGGTGGGATTACGCCCGGCGTGGTTCCAGACAGCGGCCCGGACCAGGTTCCTCCGGACGCGGTTCCGCTGGACCAGCCCACCGCCGTGCCGGAAGAGCCCCCCGCCCCGGACAAGGTTCCCGGCAGCGACGCCAGCCTGCGCCACCGCGACGCACCACGGCCAACGGTGACCGGCAAGGGCTGGGAAACGGTGATCGGGTTCCCCTCGGCACCCGGCGGGCAAGGGGCTGCCTGGACTGAATCCTTGCTGAAGGATCCGCTCCTGTCCCAGGCCGCCGTCGTCGTTCCTGGCGGACGGCTCCTGTCCACGGCACTGGTCAACGTCCTCCTGACGGACGACGGCAGGGTCTTTGTGGGGATGGTCCCGGCGGAGCGGCTGCAGGCCGCCGCCGGCGCGGCGTGACTGCGGCCGAGGGGACGGCTGCCACCGGGATAGCCGCCGCCCGGACCACTTCCACAGGCAATGGGACGGCCGGGCTGACCATCGAGACCCAAGGCCTGACCAAGCGTTTCGGCCACCAGCTGGCGGTCGACAACGTGGACCTCGCGGTTCCCCACGGCGCCGTGTTCGGGTTCCTGGGCCCCAACGGGTCGGGCAAAACCACCACCATCCGGATGCTGTTGGGCCTTGCCGCGGCGTCGGCCGGAACCGTCAGCGTCCTGGGCCTGCAGATGCCGCAGCGGCTGCATGAGGTCCTGCCGCGCGTCGGTGCGCTGGTGGAGGGGCCGGCGTTTTATCCGTTCCTTTCCGGCACCGCCAACCTGCACCGCCTGGATGCTGCCAGCCGGCATGCGGCGCCCGCTTCCCGGACCGCCCGAGTTGCTGCCGCGCTTGAGCGGGTGGGCCTCTCACACGCCGCCGGCAAGCGGGTCCACGCCTACTCCCTGGGTATGAAGCAGCGGCTGGGGATCGCCAACGCGCTGCTGTCGCCGCGGGAACTGCTGGTGCTCGATGAGCCCACCAACGGACTGGACCCGCAGGGAACGCGGGAAGTGCGGAGCCTGGTCCGGTCGCTGGCCGCCGACGGCGCCACCGTCTTCGTCTCCAGCCACCTCCTGGCAGAAGTGGAACAGATCTGCACGCACGCGGCCATCATGAGCGCCGGGCGGCTCGTGGCCCAGGGGCCGCTGGCGGAGCTCCGCCAGGCCGGTGAGACCCGGATCCGCCTGTTAACGCCCGACGCCGGGACGGCAAGTGAGGTCCTGCTGCGGTTGGGCATGTCCCCGGAGAGAAGCCCTGAGGCCGGAACACCTGAACCGGACGGGGACGTGCTGACCGCCGTCGCCGCTGCGTCGCGGCTGGCGGCCCCGGAGGACATTGTGGCGGAGCTCGTGGCGGCCGGGGTGCGGGTGCGGGGCTTTTCCGTTGAGCGCGAGAGCCTGGAGGAGCGCTTTGTGGCGCTGACGGGGGAGGGGTTCGACATTGCCCAATAGCGCTCCAGGTGCGCCGTCGAGCCTGTCCCTGCTGGCGTCTGAGCTGAAGACGCTGTTCCGGCGTCGCCGGACCGCGGCCATGCTGCTGGCGCTTGCCGCGATACCGGTGCTGATCGCCGTCGCCGTCCGGCTCTCGTCATCCGTTCCTCCCGGAAGGGGACCTGCCTTCCTGGACCGGATCAGCCAGAACGGGCTGTTTGTGGCCGTCACGGCGATGCTGGTCTCCGTGCCGCTCTTTCTTCCCCTGACCATTGGGGTGGTGGCGGGCGATACAATCGCCGGCGAGGCGAGCCTGGGCACGCTGCGTTACCTGTTGGTGGCGCCCGCCGGGCGCGTGCGCCTGCTGCTCGTGAAGTACGCCGGCGCGCTGGCGTTCTGCATCGCCGCGCCCGTCACGGTGGCACTGGCCGGGGCAGCGATCGGAGCTTCGCTGTTTCCCGTAGGGCCGGTGACGCTCCTGTCCGGCGACGTCGTCCAGCCTCCTGAGGCCGCACTGCGGCTGGTCCTGATTGCTGCCTACCTTGCGGTGTCCCTGGCAGGACTCTCGGCGATCGGCCTGTTCCTGTCCACCTTGACGGTGGTACCGGTGGGCGCCATGGCCGCCACTGTGGTTCTGTCAGTGGTCTCGCAGGTCCTGGACCAATTGCCGCAGTTGGAATGGCTGCACCCCTGGCTGTTTACGCATTACTGGTTCGGCTTCGCGGACGTCCTGCGCCAACCGGTTTTGTGGGACTCTTTTGCCAGCAACGCGCTGCTGCAGGCGGGCTACATCGCCGTCTTCGGGGCGCTCGCCTATGGCCGGTTCGTCACCAAGGACGTTCTGTCCTGAGCGTGGATGCCTTGAGCCTGGATGTCCTGCGCTTTCTCCCTGAGACTAGAGCGCTGCGCCTGGAGTCCCGGACAGGTGCCTAGGAACGGAGCCCTGGCCCGGTCAGTAGCGGGCGGCGTAAGGGTGGAGCTGCATCCCGGCCATCCAGCTCAACTGGGTCACGCCGATGCCCTCGTCCGGATTCAGCGCCTGCACTACCTGGCCGTTCCCCAGGTAGATGGCCACGTGATAAAAACCCGGCGCTGAGCCCCAGACCAGCAGATCGCCACGCCGGGCCTGGGAGATCGGCACGTGAACGGGGGCTGCCGCGTACTGCTGGGCAGCGGTGCGCGGCAGGTACTTGCCCGCGGCGGCGAAGGCCGTTTGCACGAGGCCGGAGCAGTCAAAACCGTTGGGGCCGGTGCCGCCGTATTGGTAGAAGTACGGTGACCCCACCTTGGACATCGCCACGGAGACGGCAGTCTCGTTCGAGCCGCCCGGCGAGGGAGCGGGTGTTGGCCCGGGTGCAGGCGCCGGAGCTGGGGCTGGTGCGGGGGCTGGAGCGGGTGCCGGTGCGGGGGCGGGTGCCGGAACTGGAGCAGGTGCCGGGGCTGGTGCAGGCGCGAGTGCCGGTGCTGGAACTGGTGCGGGTGCCGGTGCGGCCGGCAGGTTCCCGCCAGCGGCCGGTCCGGCTGAGGGCCGGTCTGGCGCTGCTTGGGCCGCAGCCCGATCAGCAGCCGCAGTCAGTTCGGCGAGCTTGGCTTCCTCTCGCTGCCGGTCCAAAGCGTCAATGCGAGCTGATTCGAGGGCCACTGTGGTGTTCCGCAGCTGGGCGAGCTGCTCCACGAGGATTGTCCGCTGCGCCGCGGCTTCGGCTACGGCCTTGGCCTGGGTGGCGTTGGCTTGTTCGGCCTCTTCCTTGCGGGCTTCGGCCTTCTGGGCGGCGTCATCGGCGGCCCGGTTGGCGTCGTCGGCGGCGGCCGTCAGCGACTGAGCCGCGGACGCTGCTGATGCGGCCGCTTCGAAGGCACGGCTCCGGCTGGCCGAAATGGCTTCCAGCGTCGCGGCCTGGTGCAGGGCTTCGGCATTGCCGCTGACGAAGGTGCCCAGCGTCGGGTTCAGCCCGCCGTTGCGGTAGAGGTCACCGGCGAGCTGGCCGACCTGTTTCCGGGTCCTGTCCTGCTCGTTGGTCGCAGCGGTGGCCTTGGCCGTGGCCACTTCCGCAGCCGTCCTGCGGTCCTGCAGTTCTACCAGGGCTTCGCCGAAGGCGTTGTTGGCTTGCAGCGACAAAGCAAACGTGGCTTGCTGGGCGCTGGTGGCGTCGGCCAGGAGGCGTTCGATGATGGCGACCTGATCCGCCGTCGCGCGTTCACTCGCCTTAGCCGTGGCGATGTCCTCCGGGGTGGGAAGTTCCGGTGACGCCGGACGCTGGACTGTTGGAGCCTGCGGTAGCGGCGCTGCCTGGGCGGGGAGGGTCATGGTGCCGAAAAGTACGACGGCGGTGCACAGTACGGCGGCCTTCAGGCCGGATCCGGTCAAACCCATTCGCAGAACCTCGCACGCAATAGGGCTGGGGGAGCGAGGTCTGGTGGCGGCACAAGGAGCCCCTCTGCTGATCTCCCAGCAGTCCGAGGCTACGTGAGCGTGTGCACTTTGGCAACACTGGTCACATCAATAACATAAACAACAAGAGTGCAATTCCGGCACATCTGGACCGGCGTGTCGCGGAATCGACTTCCGCTCCGCAGGAGCAGCACGCAGAGGATGTCAGCCTCACCGCCTTGCTTGCTAGGCGTGCTGGCGCGATTCGTGCTCCGAGTGGCTGGCAGGCTCCAGCTGGAAAGTGCAGTGCTCGGTGTCAAAGTGGGAGCCCAGGCAGGTGGTCAGCTTGTCCAGCAATTGATCTGCGCCGCGGGCATTCAGGACGCCGTCCTCCACCACCACGTGGGCCGAAAACACGGGCACGCCGGACGTGATGGTCCAGATGTGGATGTCATGGACGTCCACCACTCCGTCAACGCTGAGAATGTGCTCGCGGATCATCTGGACTTCCACGCCTTTGGGGGTTGCCTCCAGGAGGACGTCCACCACATCCCGCAGCAGGCTCCAGGCCCGCGGCAGGATCATCAGGGCGATGAGCACCGAGGCGATCGTATCGGCGGCCTGGTAGCCGGTGAACATGATGACCAGGGCAGCAACGATGACGGCGACGGAGCCCAGCAGGTCGCCCAGCACCTCAAGGTAGGCGCCCCGGACGTTCAGGCTGTCCTGGTGCGCGCCGCGCAGGATCAGCAGCGAGACCAGGTTGGCCACCGCGCCCAGGATGGCGGCGAAGAGCATGATGTCGGTGTGGACCTCGGGCGCCGAGCCGATCCGGCGGATGGCCTCGGTGAAGATAACCACCGAGATGACAATCAGGATCAGCGCGTTGGCCAGGGCGGCCAGGACCTCGGCACGCTGGTAGCCGTAGGTCCGCAGGTCACTCGCCGGGCGTCCTGCGATCCAGGCAGCCAGGAGCGCGATGGTCACGCCTGCCGCGTCGGAGAGCATGTGGCCGGCATCAGCCAGCAGGGCCAATGATCCGGACAGCGCCGCGCCGATCACCTGGACCACCACCACCGCCAGGGTGATGGCCAGGACGGCGATGAGCCGTTTGCGGTGCCGGCCTGTTGCCGTGATCCCGTGTGTGTGGCTGTGGTCGTGTCCCATGCCTACAAGGCTAGTCCCAGCCGAGCTCGTGCAGCCGCCGGTCATCGATGCCGAAGTGGTGGGCGATCTCGTGGACCACCGTCACGGCCACTTCCTGGATCACCTCGTCGCGGGACCCGCAGATGTCCAGGATGGGTTGACGGAAGATGGTGATCCGGTCCGGCAGCGAACCGGCATCCCACCATGAATCCCGCTCCGTCAAGGGAACGCCCTCGTAGAGGCCCAGTAGAACGGTGTCCGGATCCTCGCCCGGGCCGGGCACGTAGTCGTCTTCGACAAACACCGCCACGTTGTCCATGGCCGCCGCCAGTTTGGCGGGGATCAGGCCCAGGGCATCCGTGACGGCGGCCTCGAAATCGTCAGCGGACATCTCGAACGGACCGGACTCTTGCGGGCCATCCGGGATGATGGGCAGGCCGGGCGGCAGGTTGACGGGCATATGCAGACTCTAGTCCGCAGCCGGGTTGGCGCGCATACTGAATCCCATCCCTGACCGCCTGTGAGGAGCCGGATGTCCGTCCGCCATCGCCTTTTTGCCGCCATGTACGACACGTTGTCGGCCTCTGTGGAGCGCAGGGAGCTCGGTCCGCGCCGGGCGCTGCTGCTCTCAGGGCTGACGGGAACCGTGGTGGACGTCGGCGCAGGCACCGGGGCAAACCTGCGGCATTTCCGCCGTGCTGACCGGGTAATCCTCGTGGAACCGGACCCCTACATGCGGGCCAGATTGAGGGCACGCCTGGGGGAGTCGCCCGTTCCGGTGGAGGTTTCCGACGCCGATGCGGAGCACCTGCCGCTGCCGGACGGCGCAGCGGACGCCGTTGTGTTCACCCTGGTGCTGTGCTCGGTGCCGGATCAGCGGCTTGCCCTTTTGGAGGCGCGCAGGGTCCTCAAACCCGGCGGGACACTAGCGGTGCTGGAACATGTCCGCGGACAGGGCCGGCCGGCCCGCTGGCAGGACAGGTTGGACGGTCTGTGGGGCCGCTGCGTGGCGCCCGGGTGCCACATCAATCGGAATACGGTGGCATCCATCGGCGAGGCCGGGTTTGAATTTACGGAAGTCAGCAGGTTGGAGGCTCCGGCTGTTGCCCTGGCCACGCCGATCATCGCGGGCACAGCAGTGCCGCGGTGAATGGAGCCCCTACCGGGACCTGCGGCGGGTCAGGCCCACACCCACCAGGCAGACCACGCCGCCCACCAGTCCCAGCACGGCGGGGACTTCGCTGAGGACCAGCCAGGAGATCAGGATGGTGGTGCCCGGCACCAGATAGGTGGTGGCCGCCAGTTTTCCGGCGTCAATCAGCGACAGCGCGTAGGCCCACGTGGTGAACGCGATGGCGGTGGGGAAGACGCCCAGATACACCAGGCCCAGTGTTGCCGGCAGCGGGGCGGACTGCAGTTCGGACACCAGCTGGCCGCTGAAGGGCAGGCAGCAGACCGCCCCCACCATGATGCCGAACCAGGTGGCCTGGCCCGCCGGGAACTTCCGCAGCACCGGCTTCTGGATGATGACGCTGACGGCGGCGAGCACGGCGGCAAGGAGGCAGAGCAGCACGCCCGCCACATCCGCCGTCGAACGTTCCCCGGAACCTGAGCCGGATCCGAGCGCGATCAGCGCCACCCCGCCGAACGCCACCAGGCTCCCGATAATCAGCCAGCGCGGGAAGCCCTCCTTCAGGAAGAAACCGGCCATGATGGCAACGAGGATGGGGTTGACGTTGATCAGCAGGGCGGCGGTCCCGGCGTCCAGCAGGTGTTCCGCCGCGTTCAGGGCCACGTTGTAGCCGCCGAACCACATCACGCCGTACCCCAGGATGGGCCACCATTCGCGGCCTTGCGGCAGCACCCTGCTCTTGGCCAGCTGCGGCAGCACCAGTACGCCGAGCACGACGGCGGCAACCGCCAGCCTGCCCAGGGTCAGGGATCCGGGGGAGAAGGTGGGGCCGATGGCCCGGATCCCCACGAATGCCGAAGCCCAGAGCACCACGGTGACCACCACGGCGGCGACGCCGAGCGCGTTAGTGCGGCCAGGGGGTGGGCGAAGCGCCGTTGTTGTTGCTGCGCTGGGAGGGGTGCTGGAAGCCATGCTGCCAATCTATCCCCGGGGCGACGCCCGCAGCTGGCGGGAATCGGTCACGTCTAGTCGAGTTTCTGCCAATCCCGGGCCGACCACTCCAGCAGCCGTTCCAGGGGCCAGGTGGTGACAATGCGCTCTGCGGGAATGTTGTTGTCCGCGGCGCGGGCCGCTCCGTACTGGAGGAAGTCGAGCTGGCCCGGAGCGTGGGCGTCGCTGTCGATCGAGAACAGGCAGCCGGCGTCGAGGGCCAGCTGGATCAGGTCATCCGGCGGGTCCTGCCGCTCGGGGCGGGAGTTGATTTCTACCGCCACGTTGGATTCCGCGCACGCGGCGAAGACCTTACGGGCGTCGAAGTCCGATTGGGGCCGCGTGCCGCGCGAGCCTTCCACCAGGCGTCCGGTGCAGTGGCCCAGCACGTTGGTCCGGGGGTTCCGGATGCCCTGGAGCATCCGCCGCGTCATGGTGTCGCGGTCTGCCCGGAGCTTCGAATGGACGCTGGCCACCACAATATCCAGCCGCTCCAGCATGTCCGGTGACTGGTCCAGTTCGCCGGATTCCAGGATGTCCACTTCGATGCCGGTGAGGAGCCGGAATCCGTCCTTTTTGCCGTCAACTGCGGCGGCAGCGTTGATGGTGGCCACAACGTCGAGCTGTTCGGTCAGGCGCTCGGCGCTGAGCCCGTTGGCGATGGTCAGGTTGGGGGAGTGATCCGTCAGGGCCAGGTACTCGCGGCCCAGCAGGCGCGCAGCATCGGCCATGAGCTGGATGGGGGAGCCGCCGTCGGACCAGTCGCTGTGGCTGTGGAGGTCGCCCCGGAGCGCTTCGTGGAGCTCGGCCCCGCCGTCCGCCAGAGGCGCCGCGCTGCGCTGGCGAAGATCCTCAAGGTACTCGGGCACCTCGCCGTCCACGGCCTGCCGGACCACCTGGTAGGTCCTGTCGCCGATGCCCTTCATGCTCTTGAGCCTGCCGTCCCGGGCCCGGGCGGCCACCTCGGAAGGGTCAAGCGCGCCGATAATCCCCGCCGCCTTCCGGAAGGCCTGGACCTTGAAGGTGGCAGCGCGTTCCCGTTCCAACCAGAAAGCAATTTCATTGAGTGCGGCGACGGCATCCATCTGTCCATCTTCGCCTGTTCCGGCCGCTTCAGTCAGGTGTCTTCGAGCCGATTTTGAGTTATTCCCACCGAGGCCCTATAGTTTTAGAGTCCAGTTCGGAGCAACTGCAAACGAGAAGACTGAGAGCCTCGGCTCGAAGCCTTTTATTTTGTGCCGAACGGGTTCTGGCCCCCATCGTCTAGCGGCCTAGGACACCGCCCTTTCACGGCGGCGGCACGGGTTCGAATCCCGTTGGGGGTACGCAAGGAACTGGTCTGGCGGGCTGAAAACGTCTGGTAAGCTGGAAGCCTTGAAAAAAGCGGTAGCGATGCCGCGAAGCAAGAAAATCAAGGCCCTGTAGCGCAGTTGGTTAGCGCGCCGCCCTGTCACGGCGGAGGTCGCGGGTTCAAGTCCCGTCAGGGTCGCTCTGATTGCCGGAAGAAATTCCGGCGGTCAAGGTGACATGTCACCTAGGCTCTGTAGCTCAGTTGGTAGAGCGTTCGACTGAAAATCGAAAGGTCACCGGATCGACGCCGGTCGGAGCCACCACTGGGAAGCATCAGTTCTTCGGAACTGATGCTTTTCTTCTTTAACAACCGTCTGCTTCCCGGCCGGTCCACGCCGCGCATATTCCTTGTCGACGCGCACATTCCCTGGTGACACCGAAATATAGGTGTCGTCGGGGATTCTCCGTGTCGGTGGGGAAATTGCGCGTCATAGGAGCGGTCGGCGCGACGAAGCCTGGACCCCCATAGAAAGTTTTCGCCAGCCGTTGACAGTTTCCATGTAACGCGCGTAACCTAAATCACACGCGGCATGTAACGCGCGTAACTAAAAGAATCCGGCCGGTCACCAGACGGGCCCCACCCAGAAGTCCCGGAGCATTCAATGGCGAACAGCACCCCACCCGTACCTGCAGCGAAGACACGCGCAGGTACGGCGGCGGCCCCCGCGCAGCGTGGCGTCACCATGGCGGATGTGGCCAAGTACGCCGGAGTGTCCCGCACCGCCGTGTCCTTCGTACTCAGCAACCGGGAGCATGCCAACGTCTCGCAGGACACCAAGCACCGCATCCTTGAGGCCGTCCAAACACTCGGCTACCGTCCCAACGCCGGTGCCCGGGCACTGGCGTCCCAGCGAAGCGACTGGTACGGCATCGTCACGGAGATTGTCACGGCACCGTTCGCCGTGGACATCATCAAGGGCGCACAGGACCAGGCCTGGCTGTCCCGCCGGTTCCTGCTCATCGCGCCCTCCGACCAGGCCGATGCCGTAGGACCCAACCAGGGCATGGAGGATGCAGCCTTTGAAAAGCTGCTGGAGCAGAGGGTGGAAGGACTTCTGTACGCGGCCACCTTCCACCGGGCCGTGCACGTTCCGAAAAGCGCCAATGAGGTGCCCACTGTCCTGATCAACTGCTTCGACGCGGACGGGAAGCTGCCCTCGATCGTCCCGGACGAACGCGCAGGTGGGCGCGTCGCCGTCGAGCGTTTGCTCCAGGCAGGCCACTCCAGAATCGGTGTCATCAACCTGGATCCGAACATCCCCGCCGCCGTCGGACGACTGGAGGGGTGCCGTGAAGCACTCGCCGAAGCAGGGCTGGAACTGGACCCTGATCTTCTAGTCTCGGGATACGCGACGGCGGACGGCGGCTACGAGGCAGCCTGCCAAATTCTTGATAGATATCCCGCTGGGGAAGGCAGGCCAACTGCCTTGTTCTGCCTCAACGACCGGATGGCAATGGGCGCCTACGACGCCATCAAGGAGCGCGGGCTCGCCATCCCCCAAGACATCGCCGTGATCGGCTTCGACAACCAGGAACTCATTGCGGCCTACCTCAGGCCAAAACTGACCACGGTTGCGTTGCCCTTCGAGGAGATGGGTGCGCTGGGTGTCCAGACACTCGCAAGCCTTACAGCAGGACAGCCGATCACCGCCCATCAGCAAATGGTCGACTGTCCGCTGCTAGAACGCTTTTCAGTCTGACGGCAAATCATTACCTGAAAAGCAAACCCCAACCACACCTTCACCTTCAGCGATGAAGAGAGGAAAGAGATACCCATCATGACACAACAGCGATTCTTCAGGGCTGCCCGCATCACGGCGGCCGGCCTGGCCGTGGGAGCCCTCCTGCTCACCGGCTGCTCAGCGAACCAGGGCACAACAGGTGCCACCGGCGCCTCAGCCGAGAGCGCCTTCCTGACCATTCCCCGCGAGGACATGGGCACGTTTGTCCAGAACTTCAACCCCTTCGCACCCACGGTGAACCCCATGGTGCAGCAGTCGATCTACGAGTCCCTTCTGATCTTCAACCCGGCCAAGGGGGACACCACGCCGTGGCTCGCCACTGAGTGGCAGGCGGCAGCCGACGGCAAGTCCATCACCTTCACCCTCCGCGATGGAGTGAAGTGGTCGGACGGAAAGCCGTTCGTCGCAGAAGACGTCGCTTACACTTTCGAACTCCAGAAGAAGATCAAGGGAGGCTTTGAGTACCTCGAAACGGTGACTGCCGAGGGCACGAACAAGGTCACCTTCAGCTTCAGCAAGCCCTGGTCGCCGGCCCTTTACGACCTGGGCCAGCTCACCATCCTGCCCAAGCACATCTGGTCCGCGCTTGCTGATCCGGGCAAGGATGCCAACGCCCAGCCGGTGGGCACCGGCCCGTACACCGAAGTGGACAGCTTCCAGGCCCAGTCCTTCGTGCTGAAGAAGAACCCCAACTACTGGCAGCCGGAAAAGCAGAAGATCGCCGGCATCAAGATGCTTGCCTTCGCCGGGAACGACGGCGCCAACCTCGCCGCCGCGAACGGCGACGTCGACTGGGCGCCGCAGTACATTCCCAACATTGAAAAGACCTTTGTCTCCAAGGACAAGGAACACCGCCAGTACTGGTTCCCGGCCACGGGCGCGACGATCAACTGGCAACTCAACACCGCCAAGGCACCCTTCAACGACGTTGACGTCCGCAAGGCACTCAGCATGGCCGTGGACCGCGACCAGGTGACCAAGATCGGCATGAGCGGCTACGCGAAGCCGGCCGACTGCACGGGCCTGTCCGGCAACTATGAAAAGTGGATGAACGCCAGCGTCAAGGACAACTGCACCTGGACCAAACTGGATCTGGACGCTGCGAACCAGCTGCTGGACAAGGCCGGTTACGCCAAGGGAGCCGCCGGCAAGCGCACGCTGAAGGACGGCACGCCTTTCGAATTCAAGATCTCCGTTGGCGCTTCTTCATCCGACTGGCTTTCCGTGGCCAACGTGATTTCCCAGAACCTCGCCGAGGTCGGCGTGACAGCCAAGGTTGATTCCCCGGACTGGGCCGCGGTGGTAGCCGGCTACGAGACGGGGGACTTCGATTCGGGCATCGTCTGGAGCGCCAACGACCCCAGCCCGTACAAGTACTTCAACACCACCATGGGCACCACAACGGTCAAGCCGGTCGGCACCAAAACCTTCGACAACTACCACCGCTTCGGGGACGCCAAGGCTGATGCGCTGCTCGCCGAGTTCGCCGCGGAGGCCGACGAGTCCAAGCAGAAGGGCATCGCCGACAAACTCCAGGAAGAATATAACGACGTCGCCCCCTTGGTGCCGCTGTTCTCCGGCCCGGAATGGGGCGCCTTCAACGACACCCGGTTCACCGGCTGGCCCACTCAGGACAACCCGTATGCGACCCTCTCGGTGAAGTCGCCGACCACCGTCCTGGTGCTGACGTCGCTGGAACCGCGCAAGTAGTCCCACCGCCTCCCTTTCTACTGGCGGGCCCGTGCCTCTTCCATGGGACCCGGGCCCGCCGCCCAAAACTTTCCGCAATTCCCGAATGGAGGGAAACCGTGCGCTTTATCCTGCGCCGCCTGGGTTTCTACCTGATTGCCTTCTGGGTGTCCATCACCCTGAATTTCCTGCTCCCGCGCTTTATGCCCGGCGACCCCGTTTCCCGGATGTTCGCCCGGAACCAGGACCGGATGCAGCCCGAGCAGATCGAGCAGCTGCGCAAACTGCTCGGCGTGGACGACCGGCCGCTTTGGGAGCAGTACTTCGGCTACCTCCACAACATGCTGACCGGCCAGATGGGCGTTTCCATGTCCCGTTTCCCCGCTCCCGTCACGGAAGTGATCGGCTCGCAGGTGGGCTGGACGCTCCTGCTCGGCGGGACCGCGCTGGTGATCGCCGCCGTCGTGGGTAACCTGCTGGGGATCCTGGCCGCGTGGCGGCGCGGGGGAGCCGTTGACTCGGCGCTCCCGCCGCTGCTGATCTTCATCGGTTCCTTTCCCTACTTCTGGCTTGCCATGGGCGCCCTCTACCTGTTCGGCGTCACGCTGGGCTGGTTCCCCATCCGGCACGCCTTCAGCGACACCATCGGGCCCAGCTTCAGCTGGGAGTTCGTGTCCGACGTCGGCATGCACCTGGTGCTGCCGGCCCTCACCATCGTGCTGGTCTCGATCGGCGGCTGGATGCTGGGAATGCGCAACACGATGATCGCCACCAACGCCGAGGACTACATCACCATGGCCGAGGCGAAGGGCCTGCGCCCCGGACGGATCATGTTCCGCTACGCCGCCCGCAACGCGATGCTGCCGTCCGTGACCGCCTTCGGCATGAGCCTGGGCTTTGTGGTGGGCGGTGCCCTCCTGACCGAGGTGGTGTTCGCCTACCCGGGCGTGGGCTACCAGCTGCTGGCCGCCGTGCAAGGACTCGATTATCCGCTCATGCAGGGCCTGTTCCTGACCATCACGGCCGCCGTGCTGCTGGCCAACTTCCTGGTGGACATCCTCTACGTCCGCCTCGACCCGCGCGTGCGCAGCAACTAGGACTGATCATGACCACTTCCATCGCAAACACCGCTTCCAGCCTGCCCGGCGAGACCCTCGCAGATCCGCTCACCGGCAAAACGCCCGACGGCGGTACCGGGCTTCCGCCCGCGGTTTCCGTCCGGCAATCCAACCGGAGCCTCCTGCACGGGCTGCTGACCAACAAGAAGGCCATGACCGGCGCGGCCATCCTGTTCGTTTTCATCGCGCTGGCGCTTCTGGCCCCGGTGCTGTTCCCGGACAACCCGTCCAAGATCACCGGCATGGCGTCACAGGAGCCCGACGCCGAATACTGGCTGGGCACCACGGCCAAGGGCCAGGACGTCCTGGCCCTGACCATCCACGGTTCCCGCAGTTCCCTGTTTGTGGGCCTGACCGTGGGGTTCGCCTCCACGTTCATCGGCATCCTGGTGGGCCTCGCCTCGGCCTATTTCGGCAAGTTCATAGACGAGGCACTGTCCCTGACCACCAACGTCTTCCTGCTGCTGCCGGGCCTGCCGCTGCTGGTGATCCTGGCCGCGTTCCTGCCACCCGGCCTTGGCACCGTCATCCTGGTCCTGGTGGTCACAGGCTGGGCCGGCTCCGCCCGGGTGCTGCGCTCACAGGCGCTGTCCATCCGGTCCAAGGATTTCGTCGCAGCGGCCGTGGTCACCGGTGAACGGCCGCTGCGGATCATGTTCGGCGAGATCCTGCCGAACATGGCCTCCATCGTGATGGGCACGCTCCTGGCGTGCATCATCTACGGCATCGGCGCCCAGGCCGGCCTGGAGTTCCTGGGCCTGGGCGATGTCAGCACGGTCTCCTGGGGCAACAACCTCTACTGGGCCGGCAACGAAGGTGCGCTGCTGACCGGCAGCTGGTGGGTCTTTGTCCCGTCCGGCGTGTGCATCGCGCTGGTGGCGTTCTCGCTGGCGCTGATCAATTACGCCGTGGACGAGGTCACCAACCCCCGCCTGCGGAAGATCCGCAAGCCCAAGTCCGACAAGCCCAAGCTCACCCAGGCCGACCAACCCAAGCCTGTCCCCACCGGAAAGCGAGCAGCGGCATGACCGTCTCCCAGACCTCTCTCGGCTCGCACGAGCCCGTCCTGGAGATCAAGGACCTCACCGTGAAGTACCGCGGCGACACCCGCTCCACCACCGCCGTCGACCGCGTCTCCTTCAGCATCGGTGCCGGCGAGATCTTCGGCCTGGCCGGCGAATCCGGCTGCGGCAAATCCACCATCGCGAACGCGATCATGCGGCTGCTGCGCGACCCGGCTGAGATCGCCGGCGGCAGCATCCGTTTCGGTGGCAGGGACGTCCTGGCGCTGGGCAAGGAGGAGCTCCGCCGGTTCCGCTGGCAGGATGTGGCCATGGTCTTCCAGTCGGCCATGAACTCGCTCAACCCGGTGATGACCATCGGCGACCAGATCGTCGATATCTTCACCACGCACGCCGGCTACTCCCGCAAGGAGTCCCTGCGGAGGGCCGCCGAACTGCTGGAACTGGTCCGGATCGACCCCGCCCGGCTGAAGTCCTACCCGCACCAGCTTTCCGGCGGCATGCGCCAGCGCGCGGTCATCGCCATGGCCGTGGCGCTTAAGCCGTCCCTGCTGATCCTGGACGAGCCCACCACCGCCCTGGATGTGGTGGTGCAGCAGGAGATCATGGCCCAGATTAAGGACCTGCAGCACCAGCTGGGCTTCTCCGTCCTCTTCATCACGCACGACATGTCCCTCATGGTGGAGCTCTCGCACCGGATGGCCGTAATGTACGGCGGCAGGATCGTGGAAACGGCCAAGTCCCGTGACATCCATACCGCTCCGCGCCACCCGTACACGCAGGCGCTGATGGGAGCGTTCCCACCCCTGACGGGGCCGCGGGTGCCGCTCACCGGCCTGGCCGACGGCGTGAAGTTCAGCAACATCGCCGACCTCCGGGAAGCGGCTCCTGGGCATTTCGTGGCACCCCTTCCCGAGGCACAGGCCGCCGTTCTCCAAGGAGCCCAGTCATGAAAGAACACAGCGAAGCCCCAGCCCTTGAGGTACGGGGCCTGGTCAAGGATTTCCACAGCGGAGGCCTGTTCTCCCGCGCGGCCGTGCGGGCCCTTGGCGGGGTGGACCTGAGCATCGGCAGGGGTGAAATCGTTGCCCTCGTCGGGGAATCGGGCTCCGGCAAGAGCACCCTCGCCCGCTGCATTGCGCGGCTGGAACGGCCCACCGCCGGCCAGATCCTGCTGGACGGCACCGACGTCCTGAAACGGGACCGGTTCCAGGCATCCAGGCAATACCGGGCACAGGTGCAAATGGTGTTCCAGGACCCCTTCGGCTCCCTGAACCCGGTCCACCGGATCGAACACTTCCTGAGTCGTTCCCTCACGCTGCACGGAAAAGCCGGGACCCCGGACCAGCTGCGGACCAGGCTGGATGAACTGATGACCACCGTGGGACTCACTCCGGACATGCTCAATTCCTACCCGCATGAGCTCTCCGGCGGCCAGCGCCAGCGCGTGGCCATCGCCCGGGCACTGGCCGTGGAACCGGAGGTGATCCTGGCCGATGAGCCCACCTCCATGCTGGATGTCTCGGTGCGGATCGGCATCCTCAACCTGCTGCGCGGGCTCCGGGACCAGAAGGGCATTTCCATGCTCTACATCACCCACGACCTTGCCTCAGCGCGCTACCTCGCGGACCGCATCGCCGTGATGTTTGCTGGCGAACTTGTGGAGGAAGGCGAATCGCTGGACCTCCTGGCGAACCCGGCCCACCCCTATACCCGCCTGCTGGTATCGGCCGTACCGGACCCTGCCCGCACCGGATCCTACGATCCCACCGAGCGGGCCGCGCTGCGGGCGGCGGTGATGGAACCGACGTCGTGCGCTTACGACGGCGACCCGCAGCAGCGGTGCTCCACCGCCGAACCCGTGCGGCACCAGGTGGGCGATCCCGCCCATCGGCACTGGGTCCGCTGCCATCTGTACCGGCCGCCCGCTGCTGCAGCCGGCCACGCGTTGGCCACCGAGCCCCTGGAAAAAGTGGTTTCCGCATGACCGGCCTGATCCACCCTCTGGCCACCGTGCCGCAGGACGAACTCGTGATCCGCGCCGAGGCGGATCCGCACCGGCCGCGCTTCCACTTCGTCTCGCCCGCAGGCTGGCTCAACGATCCCAACGGAGTCAGCCAGTGGAACGGCACCTACCACCTCTTCTACCAGTACAACCCGGAGGGCGCCTTCCACCACCGCATCCTGTGGGGCCACGCCACCAGCACGGACCTGGTCACCTGGACGGATCAGCCGGTCGCGCTGGAACCCACGGACGGGCCGGACTCTCCGGACGCCGACGGCTGCTGGTCCGGGGTGCTGGTGAACGACGGCGGCACGCCAACCCTGGTGTATTCAGGCCGGAACAGCGAACGCGAACTGCCCTGTGTGGCGGTCGGCTCGCCGGACCTGCTCACCTGGACCAAAGCCCCGGAAAACCCGGTGATCGCTGCCCCGCCGGCCGGGGTGGACGTCACCGCCTACCGGGACCATTGCGTGTGGCGCGAGGGCTCCCGCTGGCGCCAGTTGGTGGGCTCGGGCATCCGGGGCCGGGGCGGCACGGCGTTTCTCTACGAGTCGGCTGACCTCCGGACCTGGGACTACATCGGGCCGCTGTTTATTGGCGACGCGTCCGCCGGCGATCCCGCGGCGACGGACTGGGAGGGCACCATGTGGGAGTGCGTGGACCTGTTCCGCGCTGGACCAGGGACTCTGGGGGATGCTGCGGAGTCGCTGGGCGGCGGTGGTGCGGCCGACGATGTGCTGGTCTTTTCCGCCTGGGACGACGGCGACACCCGGCACCCGCTGTACTGGACCGGGCGGTATGCGGGAGATTCGTACGCCCCGCAGCAGCTGCGCCGGCTGGATTACGGAGGCAGGTACTTTTACGCGCCCCAGTCGTTCTCCGACGACGCCGGCCGCCGTGTGATGTTCGGCTGGCTGCAGGAGGGTCGGACGGACGAGGCCATGGTGGAGGCCGGTTGGTCCGGCGTGATGAGCCTGCCGCGCGTGGCGACCCTCGACTCCGAAGGGGAGCTGGCCTTTGCGCCCGTTCCGGAGGTTGAGGCGCTTCGCCGGGACCACGTCAGGATAGGGCCTCGGGAAGTGGCCGGCAGCGACGTTCTCGCCGGAGTTGCGGGCAACCAGCTGGACCTGGAACTGGACGTTGAGCTGGAGCCGGGGAGCGTGTTCCGGCTCGGGGTTCTGGCTTCCGGGGTTAATCCGGCCGGAACTTCCCAAAGCCCCGCCGAGGAGACCGTCATCGAGGTGGGCCGCGCCGCCGGAAGCACCGGGGAGTCCTGGCTGCGGCTGGACCGCTCCGGCAGCAGCCTGGACCATTCTATGGACGCGGAAGCGCGGTCAGGACCGGTACCACTTCCCGGCGGCAAGCTTCACCTACGAGTCCTTGTGGACCGCTCGACGTTGGAGATTTTCGCCAACGGCAAGCCCCTGACCGCCCGCGTCTACCCCACCCTGGGCGGGACGGCTGTGCGGCTGTCCGCCGAGGGGAAGGTGCGCCTGCGGCAGCTCGATGCCTGGCGGATGGAAGGGATCTTCCGGGGGCCGCGCCCGCTGTTCCCCTAGCCACCGCTGCCGCCCCACACCCCCATCGATTGCTCCGTAGAAGCCCTTTTGGGGCTTCAAAACGGCCATTACGGAGCAACGGATGGGGAAAAGCAGGCAAACGGGACGTGAATCTTCTCACCAAAAGAGATTCGAACCGAAACATTTGACGCTACCACTCCGATGTGTCACGCGCGCGCAATCAGAAATGTAAGCGCTTGCACAAAGTTGGGTCAACGGCCGTTTTCGGCCACTGAAACACGGTTTGGCAGGCCCCCGCCGGCTGCCTACCGTAGAGGCGGGCCAGGGAAAAGATATCCTTCCTGGCCCTGAAGCGGGGCCCTACCCAAGCCCCGTACCCCTCGACACAACGGCGTCCTCGATGACGCCTGTTGCGTCGTCGGGGCTGCCGGAGTTTCGGGGAACAGGGCACCTGCCCGTCTTCCACGAATAGTTTCAACTCCGCGAGAAGAGCAAACATGCACAAGCACCCCCAACCTGTCCGGATGCTGCGGTGGCGCCCTGCCGCCGCGGCACTGGCTGCAGCTGTAGTGGCATCGGTCTTCCTGGCCGTTCCCTCAGCGCAGGCCAACGAGCCGGCGGATCCGCCGGCCGCGCAGCAGATGCCGGCCCCCACCCCGGGCTTCCCCCTGCCCAGCACGCACAGCCAGCAGGCCTATGACCCGGCGTCGGACTTCACCTCGAAGTGGACCCGCGCGGACGCCAAGCAGATCATGGCCCAAAGCGATTCCACCGTTGCTCCCGGCGTGAACTCCATGAGCCCGGACGTCACCATGCCGGAAATCCCCGAGGACTTCCCCGCCATGAACGACGACGTCTGGGTCTGGGACACCTGGTCCCTCACGGATGAAAACGCGAACCAGATCAGCTACAAGGGCTGGGACGTCATCTTCTCCCTCGTGGCCGACCGCGACGCTGGCTACGGCTTCGATCAGCGCCACTGGAACGCCCGGATCGGCTACTTCTTCCGCAAGACCAACGCTGACCCGGCCACGGACAAGTGGAACTACGGCGGACACGTCTTTGCTGACGGCGCCTCCATCGGCAACACTGAATGGTCCGGTTCTACCCGCCTGATGCAGGGCAACCACGTCAACGTCTTCTACACGGCCACCACGTTCTACGACGTGGCCGAGCGGAACGCCGGCGGCGGCGGCATCGCCCCTGACGCGGCCATCGCCAAGGCCCTCGGCAACATCCACGCCGACCAAAACGGCGTCACCTTCGACGGTTTCACGCACACCAAGCTCCTTGAGCCGGACGGCGAGATGTACCAGAACAAGGCGCAGAACCCCGGGTTCGCCTTCCGCGATCCATACACGTTCGAGGACCCGGCACACCCCGGCAAGACCTACATGGTCTTCGAAGGCAACACCGGCGGCACCCGTGGAGAATACGAGTGCAAGGCCGAGGACCTCGGCTACCAGCCGGGAGACCCCAACGCCGAGAACCTCAACGAGGTCAACAGCTCCGGCGCCTACTACCAGACCGCCAACGTGGGCCTGGCAGTGGCGGACAACAAGGACCTGACCAAGTGGTCCTTCCTGCCGCCTATCCTGTCCGCGAACTGCGTCAACGACCAGACGGAACGCCCGCAGATCTTCATCCAGAACGAAGGCGGCAAGAACAAGTACTACCTGTTCACCATCAGCCACCAGTTCACCTACGCGGCCGGAATGCGCGGCCCCGACGGCGTCTACGGCTTTGTGGGCGACGGCGTTCGCTCCGACTACCAGCCGATGAACAACAGCGGCCTGGCCCTGGCCTCGCCGACTGACCTGAACTTGCCGTCCGAATCCCCGGAAAGGCCAACCCCCAGCCAGAATGGCCGGCAGTTCCAGGCCTATTCGCACTACGTGCAGCCGGGCGGCCTGGTGCAGTCCTTCATCGACAACGTGAACGGTGTCCGCGGCGGATCCCTGTCACCCACCGTGAAGATCAACTTCCGCGACGGAATCTCACAGGTTGACCGCACATTCGGCCAGAACGGCCTTGGCCCGTTCGGCTACCTGCCCACCAACCTCAACGTCGGCGGTGCCGGCCACTACAAGTGACCGGCATTATCGGTGACCGGCACCAGCAGTAGCCAGCACCGCCCCTGACCGGGGCGAAATCAGTAAACGGGGACGTCCGTGACATTCACGGGCGTCCCCGCCTCAAATTTTAGGATCCCCATGCTTTTCTTCACCGCTTCCCGGCCGCGCCTGAGCAGCCCGGACAGACGCAGGTCCAGCAGACCGGCCCTTTCCGCCGTCGTCGCCCTGCTCCTGGCGGTGACAGTCGCCGGCTGCACCCCTGATTCGCAGAACGGGAATCCCGACGCCGGAAGCCACCCTCCTGAGGGCTCCTCCCAAGGTGCCGCAACGCCATCGGCCGGCGATCCCTGGCGTCCTGCGGCGCACCTGACGCCGTCAAAGAACTGGATGAATGATCCCAACGGCCTGGTGTACGAAGACGGCACCTACCACGCGTTCTACCAGTACAACCCGAAGGGCAACGACTGGGGCAACATGTCCTGGGGCCACTCCACCAGCACTGACCTGGTGCACTGGGCGGAAGAACCGGTGGCCATGGAGGCCACGGAAACCGAGGAAATCTTCTCCGGCTCGATCGTGGTGGACACGGACAACACCTCGGGGCTGGGCAGCAAGGACCGGCCGGCCATGGTGGCCCTATATACGAGTGCGTACAAGGAAAATGCCCCGCTGCCCAAAGGCTCCCAGGCCCAGTCCGTCGCGTACAGCCTTGACCACGGCCGCACCTGGAAGAAGTACCAGGACAATCCGGTCGTGGATCTGCAGCCCTCTTCGCAGAACTTCCGCGATCCCAAAGTCACCTGGTACGAGCCGGGACAATATTGGGTCATGACCACCGTCGTGGCCGACGACCACGTGGTGAAGATCTATAAATCCAAGGACCTCCTGCACTGGGACTTCCTCAGCGACTTCTCCGGGGTAGGCGCCCAGGGCGGACTGTGGGAAATGCCTGAACTCCTGGAGGTTCCCGTGGAAGGGACGGACGAGCGGCGCTGGGTCATGCTCCTCAGCATCAACCCGGGCGGCATAGCCGGCGGGTCAGGGATGCAGTACTTCACGGGAGAGTTCGACGGCGTGACGTTCCGTGCCGAGGGCGCCGCCAGTCCGGACGCTCCGCTGGAGGACCACCAGTGGGTGGATTACGGCGCGGATTTCTACGCGGCCACCACCATTTCCGGCGCCCCCGGCGGCAAGCCCGTCCTCTTCGGCTGGATGGGGAACTGGGACTACGCCCAGAACATGCCCACCACCCCGTGGCGCGGCGCCATGGCAATTCCCCGCGAACTGACGCTCTCCGGTGGAAGCAGCAACGGTAACGACGACGGCGGCAGGCCCGCCTTGCGCTCGTCCATCGCCGCTGCCCCCGCTGGAGTTTTGTCCAGCGGAGTTGCCTCCGAGCGGCAACTGACAGTTGCCAATGAAAGCAAGCCGCTGGGGGAGGACTTCTCCTCCAGGTCCCAACTCCTGGATGTTGAACTGACGCCGGACGGTGCTGCGGAGGCCGGAATCGAACTGCGCGGGCTCAAGATCCGTTACCAGGCGCAGTCAGGCACGCTGACGGTTGACCGGTCCGCGGCAGGGACCTCAAACTTTTCGGACAAGTTCAGCCCCTACCACCAGGTGAGCGTGCCACTGGTGGACGGAAAACTGAAGCTGCGGATCCTGCTCGATACCTCCTCGGTGGAAGTGTTCGCCCCCGACAGCGGCACTGTCATCACAGACCTCTTCCTGCCCGACTGGGCAGACACTGACACGTCGGTGTTCAGCGAAGGCGGAAAGGCCGGATTTACGCTGACCGGCCGGAAGCTGGCCTGACTCGCCGCGGATTCCCGTACGTTCCCACACGCAGGGGATAGGGTTGGGAACAACAGAAGGGGAAGTGTCTGATGGAATACCAGAACCCACAACCCGATGCGGGCGTCGAGCGCCAGCATGCGACCAGCCAGCCTGCTACCAGCCACCACGCCGCCAGCCATGCGCCCGTGCCCGGTCATGGCCGCACCGTGATCGCTGAGACCGCCGTGGCGAAAGTTGCCGGCATCGCTGCCCGTGCCGTGCCCGGCGTCTATTCCTTGGGCTCGGCTCCGTCGCGTGCGCTGGGGGCCATCCGGGACGCCGTCGGCAGTTCGGACCACGCTGCAGGCGTCCGTGCCGAGGTCGGTGAGACGCAAGTGGCGGTGGATATCAGCCTGGTGGCCTCCTACGGCACGCCCCTGCACTCCCTGGCCAATCAGGTCAGAGCAGCCGTTTACCGCGCGGTCGAGGAACTCGTCGGCCTGCAGGTCATTGAAGTGAACGTCGAAATAACCGATGTCTACGTGGCGCCGCCGGTGAAGGCCGGAGCCCCTGCCGTCGCCGTCGCCGTCGCCGAGAGGGAGGCACTGCTGTGAATCTGACCGTTGTGGGGATCGCCATGGGCGCCTTCGTAGCGTTTATGTCCTTCCAGTTCGGGCTGTGGGGCTTCCTGGTCTCGCTCCTCTTTATGGCCGTCGGCGCCCTCCTCGGCCGCGCAGCGGAAGGGAAACTGGACCTGCGCGGCGTCCTGGATGCCATCATCGGCCGGCGCTCCTCGTCATGACGTCAGTGGCACCTTCCGTCCCCGGCCGGGTCCTGAGCGGACACAACCGCATCAGCACGCAGGCCCTGACCAGCCTGGCCAGGACAGCGGCCGCGGAAGCCCTCGGTGTGGATCCCCATGATGTCCGGGCGGACTGGACGGACGACGACGGCCTGCTGGCGTTGTCGCTGGTGTCGCCTATCAGGATCCCGCCCCTGGCCACCGTGCTCAGGGACGCAGGCCGGGTGGCCGCATTCGGTGGATCCATTTGGGACCGGACGGTCGATGCCAAATCCAGGATCCTTTCGACGGTCACGGCCCTCAGCGGTGCCAGCCTGAGCAGGGTGGATATCCGCATCAGCGGCGTTAAGCCGATCGAGGGAGGCCGGGTCCAGTGAGCGGAGGATCAGTGGACGGGGACCTCGATTCGAGGCAGCCAAGCCGCGCCCGAGCCCAGCCGCAACCCGATATGCGCAGGGTCGTCTACCGGGAAACCCATTCCCCGCGGGCAGTGGTGGCAACAGTGGCCGCGGTCCTGGTGATGGGGCTGGCAGGCTACGGTCTGCTCGAATCTGCCGTTCACGCCATTGGTCAGCCGGCCTGGCTGATCGAACCGCAGCTGGCGGCGGAGCGGATCGTTGCACTTCCGGCGGGTATCCCGCCGTTGCTGCTCGCTGCCAGCGGCGGCGTAGTAGCCATGGTGGGGCTGTTTTTCCTGCTCAACGCCGTCCTGCCGGGAAGACGAGCCCGGCACGTGCTGAACGGCACCACGCTGAACGGCACCGGAACTTCGTCCGCCGTTGTGGTCGATGACGAGGTCATCGCCTCCGCCCTGGCACGCAGTGCACGGCTCGCTGCCAATGTCACCCCGGAGCAGGTCATGGTGGTGGTGTCCCGGCGGCAGATTATCGTCAACGTGCGCCCCACCTCAGGGGTTCCGGTGGCGGAAGCCGCGGTGCTGGCCGCGGTCCAGGACGAGCTCAGCGGGATGTCACTGGTCCCGGTGCCTGACGTCCGAGTGAACATTTCCACCGTAGGAGTGATTGGAGCATGACGGCCACACCCTCGCTCCTCAACCGGATCCTGGTGGGCATCCTCGGCCTCAAGCTGCTCGCAGTGGGCATCCTGCTCGTCCTGCTGGCCACCGTTCCACCCGTGGCAACCTGGTGGCATGCCTGGTCCGGATCGGCCTGGCGGAGCGTCAAACAGTCCTTCGACAGCACCCGCTTTCCCGGACGTCCGGAAAGCTGGCTCTGGATTGTGATGGCGTTTGCCCTGGTGGTTCTGATCGGCCTGATGGTTGCTTGGATCGCGCAGCAGGGCAAAGGCCGGAGCAACTTGCTGGTGGCCGAGTACGATCCCGGCACAGTAGCCGGGGATGTCCGGATCAGCGGTGGAGTGGCGGAACAGGCGTTGAAGCACGCCTTGGCTGAACGGCCCGATCTGGCGGGTGCCACGGTGGCAACATACGATGTCCAGGGCAGCCCTGCCTTGAAAATCCGGCTCCAGCCGCGCCAGGGCGTGGCGCCGCATCTCCTTGCGGCCGAGGTCTCTGCCCTGGTGGACGCCTTGGACCAAGTGGTGGGAAAACAGACACCCGTCCTGATTCACATTGGTGCCGGGGCCAGGACACGGTTCAGCCGCGCTGAGCGCGTCCGTTAGCTGCCCTGAAGGGGAGACGACCCATAGGGCATGGATGCCGTCCGCGTCATGTCAAGGTGGCCAAGTGACCCGAAACGACCCTGTTGGTGAAGGGTGCGCGTTTCCTGGCCGTAAGGTGATGCGGGGACAGCTGATCATACCTGCCCGGCGGTCCTCGCCTGGCGGAGAGTCTCACCGGCCGGCTGGAATGCCGGTCAACTAAAGGAGAACAACATGAGCGAAGAAGTAACCGGCACCGAAGCACCCAAACACGGAATCGAAGGCGCTGCTGAAAAGGCCAGGAAGTTCGCGGGCGAAGCCATTGACAACGTCAAGCAGTTCGTCAAGAGCCTCGGCGCCAGAATCGCGGGACTGTTCAAGGGCGGCAAGTAGGCCAAATCAGTGGGGCATGCCCCAAAAGGCCTTATCGGGTGCCGCGCTCCCCAGGGAGCGCGGCACCCATTCCTTTGAGCAGCCTGCGGTTGTGAGAACACTGAGTCGAGGGCATCTTAGCGCCTCGGACGACAACGCTGCGGCGTCCAACGCCCGCGGACTGGGCCTAGATATCTTTTCGGACACAACCGCATGTAAACGCTTGCATTCCTTGCCGGAGCCTGATTAGTGTGTGATTCACACCACGTGAAGATGTCGGTCACCTTAGTCTCACCTGTTGAAGTTCTGTAACTCACCGAGGAGTCCTCAGCATGAAAAACCGCAAATACCTGCTTCCGGTTGCTGCCACCGGAATTCTGGCACTGTCCCTGACAGCCTGTAGTCCCAGCGGGGGCGGTGGCGGCACCACCGGCAGTGACTGTTCTCCCTACGAGAGTTACGGCAAGCACGACGGCAAGACCGTCTCCGTCTACTCCACCATCGTGGACATCGAAGCCACTAACCTGGAAACCGCCTGGGCAACGTTTGAGGAATGCACCGGGGCAACCATCAAATACGAGGGCAGCAAGGAATTCGAGACCCAGATCGGTGTCCGGGCCAAGGCAGGAAACGCCCCGGACGTCGCCATCTTCCCGCAGCCAGGCCTCCTGGCCGATCAGGCCAAGGCAGGCGGCCTGAAGCCGGCTCCGAAGGCAGTCTCGGATCTTGTGGACAAGAACTGGTCCGCTGACTGGAAGAAGTACGGCACGGTGGATGGGACGTTCTACGCGGCACCGATGCTCGCGAACGTCAAGGGTTACGTCTGGTACGCCCCGAAGACGTTCAAGGACAAGGGCTGGGAAGTTCCCAAGACCTGGGACGAAATGCTGACCCTGTCGTCGAAGATCGCCGATGACGGCACCATGAAGCCGTGGTGTGCCGGCTTCGAATCCGGCGAAGCGACCGGCTGGCCGGGCACTGACTGGGTCGAGGATGTTGTCCTCCGCGCCCAGGGCCCCGAGGTCTACGACCAGTGGGTCACGCACGGGATTCCGTTCAACGACCCCAAGATCGTGGATGCCCTGAACAAGACGGGCGAGATCCTCCTGAACTCCGACTATGTCAACGGTGGATTTGGCGACGTTCGTTCAATCCTGACCACCGGCTTCGCGCAGGCAGGTCAGCCCGTCCTCGATGGCCAGTGCGCCATGCACCACCAGGCCAACTTCCAGGCAGCCAACTGGCCGGAAGGGACCGCCGTGGCTCCCGATGGCGACGTCTGGGCCTTCATGACGCCTCCGATCGACCCCAGCAAGGGCCAGGCAATCACCGGCGGCGGCGAGATGGTGGGCGCTTACAAGGACACCCCGGAGGCGCAGGCCTTCCTGGCCTACTTGGCCAGCGCCGAGTTCGCCAACAACCGCGTCAAGCTCGGTGGCGTCATCAGTGCCAACAAGGGATTGGACCCGGCGAGTGCCCAGACGGAACTCGACAAGCAGTCCATCGCACTGCTCCAGGATCCGGACACAGTCTTCCGCTTCGACGGCTCTGACCTGATGCCTGGCGCCGTAGGCTCCAACTCCTTCTGGAAGGGCATCGTTGCATGGATCAACGGCACTCCCGCCCAGCAGGTTGCCGACAGCGTCGAAGGCAGCTGGCCTAAGAGCTAACCTCCTTCGCATCGCGCCCTTGGGACATCAAGTTCCAAGGGCGCGATGTCGATTCCGAACAAACTGATCCACGCACACCACGGAGGTTGGGCAATGGAGTTTCTTGGAGGAAAATTTCTTCAAGTTTTTATCGCCTTGGCGGTTTTTGCCGCGCTAATTGGGCTGATCATGCTGATTGTGGACAGGGCTCCCAAATCAGTCAAAGACAAACTGACGATCGTTGGCTTTTTGGCGCCGGCGGCAATCCTGATGCTGGTCGGCCTGGTTTATCCCGCCGTGCAGACATCATTCCTGGCATTCACGAATGCCTCCGGCCAACCCAACGGAGTCGATAACTTCGTCTGGATGTTTACCCAGCCCGAGGCGCTGGCCACCCTCCGCAACACGGTCATCTGGACCGTTCTGGTGCCGTTGCTGTCCACGGTCTTCGGTCTCGCTTACGCGGTGTTCATTGACAAGGCGCGCGGCGAAAATGCCCTCAAAGCTTTGGTCTTTATGCCGGTGGGCATCTCGATGGTGGGCGCCGGCATCATCTGGAAGCTTGTGTACGACTACCGCGGCCCCGGCATTGAACAGACTGGCGTCGTTAACGCTGTGCGGGTTGCCCTGGGCATGGACCCCAAGCAATTCCTTCTTGATGCCCCGGAAAACACCATCTTCCTCATCATCGTGATGGTGTGGATCCAAACAGGCTTTGCCATGGTGATCCTCTCTGCTGCCATCAAAGGTGTGCCGGTGGAACTGGTTGAGGCGGCGCGCCTGGACGGTGCCAACCCCTGGCAGCAGTTCCGCAATGTGACGGTTCCCGGCATTCGGGGCGCTTTGGTGGTGGTGCTGACAACCATCACCATCGCCACCCTGAAAGTCTTCGACATTGTCCGCACCATGACGGCGGGCAACTATGACACGTCCGTGATCGCCAACGAGATGTACACACAGGCCTTCCGCGCCGGCGAACCGGGCAGGGGTGCGGCGCTGGCCCTCGTCCTGTTCCTTCTCGTACTGCCCATAGTGGTCTACAACGCCCGCGTACTTCGTCAGCAAAGGGAAATCCGATGACCGTCATGCCAGCGCCGGATGAGGCGGCCAACTCTTCCCGGACCCAGTCACGCAAAGACAAAGGCCGTCCCGCGACGCCGGAGGATTCCGCACCGATCATGCGGCGCGTCAAGACCAAGCTCACGTCACGGTGGGCCACTGCGGCCGCCGTGATCATTGCGACGATCTGGACCGTGCCCACCTTCGGCCTCCTGGTCTCCTCCATCCGTCCCGCGGCCAAGCAGGTGGGCCCGCGCTCGGATGGCTGGTGGAACTTCTTTGCCGACTGGGATTTTACTTTCAAGCACTACGTCGACGTCACGGCAGCAGCCGGATCGCAGTCTGCAAACCTTTCTCAGTACTTCGTCAACTCCCTGGCGATTGTCATTCCGGTGACCGTCTTTGTCCTGGTGCTCGCCTCCATGGCGGCCTACATCTTCGCCTGGGGCAACTTCAGGGGCCGCGAGGCTTCGTTCATCTTCGTGTTCGCGTTGCAGATCATTCCCCTGCAGATGGCACTCATCCCGCTGCTGTCATTGTTCACACAGGTCCTGAAGCTCCCGCCCGGGTCCTATGCCCAGCTGTGGATCGCCCACACCATGTTTGGACTCCCGTTGGGTATCTTCCTGCTCCACAACTTCATCTCGGAGATCCCGGGCGAAGTTATCGAGGCCGCGAAGGTGGACGGGGCAGGACACACCACGATTTTCTGGCGGATCATCCTCCCGTTGTCCGTGCCGGCTCTGGCATCCCTGGCCATCTTCCAGTTCCTGTGGGTCTGGAATGACCTTCTGGTGGCATTGGTGTTCTCGGGTGGAACGGCGGACGTAGCGCCCATCACCCAACGGCTCGCTGAGATCTCCGGTACCCGCGGCAACAGGGACTTCCTGAACCCTGCCGCCGCGTTCGTCTCGATCATCGTCCCGCTGGCCGTGTTCCTTGGCCTGCAGCGCTTCTTTGTCCGCGGTCTCCTGGCCGGCGGACTCAAGGGCTGACCGGGCTCAGGGCTGATCCTCCTAGGCTGATCGGACCCAAGGGGAGGTAGGCAGGTAACACTGTGACGTCGGGCGGCCCGCAACCTAGCATGGCTTGGGGGCAACTGCATAGCGGATATTAGGTTTGAACCCATGAGGGGAAACGGTGGCACGCATGGCTGAGAGGTCTCAAAGGGGTGGCCACAGCGGCGTCAGCATTGAGGACGTGGCAGCAGCCGCAGGCGTCTCCACCGCCACCGTTTCCCGGGCCGTACGCGGGCTTCCCAGGGTTTCGCCCGCCACCAGGGAGAAGATCCTCGAGGTGGCGGGCGCCTTGGGTTATGTGGCGTCGTCGTCGGCGTCAGGTTTGGCCACCGGCCGCACCAAGACCATTGGCGTGCTGGCTCCGTTCGTGAGCCGCTGGTTCTTCTCCAAGGCCATTGAGGGCGCGGACCGCGAACTTCACGCCCGCCACTACAATCTTTCCCTCTTTAACCTGGGCGGTCACGGCAGCAACCGGGAACGCCTGTTCAGCAAGACCATGGTTTACAAACAGATTGACGCCCTGCTTGTCCTTTGTATGGCGCTCAGCCACGATGAACTGGACCATCTCCAAAAGATTGATATCCCGCTGATCGTGGTGGGAGGCCATGTGGAAGAGTGCGCGTACATCGGCATCGACGACTACGCCGCAGCGTCCACCGCCGTACGGCACCTGATCGACCTCGGCCACCGGGACATTGCCCTCCTGCACGGCGACGACGAAACGGACCTTAACTTCGACGTACCCCGCGTGCGGATCCTGGCTTTCAAGGACGTTATGGCAGGAGCAGGGCTGCCCACCCGCCCCGAGTGGGACGAATGGGGCGATTTCACGGTCCGCAGCGGCCAAGAGGCGTTCCGGCGCCTCTGGGCCCAGCCCGGCCCGAAGCCGACCGCCATCTTTTGCGCCTCCGACGAAATGGCCATGGGCGTCATCTTCGAAGCAGCACACGTAGGCGTGCGGGTCCCTGAGGACCTCTCGGTGGTGGGGATCGATGACCACGATTTCGCCGACGCGATGGGCCTGACCACCGTGGGACAACGGCCCGACGAACAGGCCGAACTGGCTACCAAGATGCTCATCGACGAACTGGACGGCACGGTCGGGGCGGTCCAATCCGCCGTCGCGCCCCACCGGCTCATCATCAGGCGTACGACGGCGCCGCCTCCTTCCTGAGGAGGCGCGGCGTGGCATCCGGCCAGGAAGCCGCTGTCGCGAAGCCGTGTCTAGGAAGAAGCCGTGTCCAGGAAACAGCGGTCAGGACGCGCGGGCGAGCTGCCGGATGGGAATCCAGCGGGAAGCCAGCCTGCGGTAGGCCGCCGCGGCGCCCGTCATGTCGCCCTCTGCCAGGCATTCGATGCCCAGCCGGAT
Organism: Arthrobacter sp. Soil762; assembly: GCF_001428335.1. Classification (GTDB taxonomy): domain Bacteria; phylum Actinomycetota; class Actinomycetes; order Actinomycetales; family Micrococcaceae; genus Arthrobacter. Next base: position 99,211 of record NZ_LMSG01000022.1, on the reverse strand, counting down.
GTCCATGGGCGACTCGTCCGGGTACACCTTGTCCGCCACGGCGCCGTAGTCGAGTTCCACCATGGAATTGACGTGGAACAGCTCCAGCCATTCGGTCAGCTGCGCGAGGTCGTCCAGCATGTCCAGGTCCGGGGCTGCCAGCGCCAGGTGGGCCACGGCGTACCGTGCCCGCTCCATGGCTTCGGTGATGGGAGCCCACACCCTGACGGTGAGGATGCGCCCGCCTGATTCCACCACGTCCTTATGATCGCCTTCCATAAACAGCGAGAACCAGCTGAAGGGGATGCCCCACGTGGAGGCGCGGGTATGCACACGGATGGCGCCGTCACGGGCTTTGACCTGGTCAATGCGTTCCTGGTGCTTGTCCCGCTGCTCTTCCGGAATCAGCATCTCGGCCAACGGGCCGTGGATGCCTTCCATGAGGGCATTGGCGGCGAGCCCGGCGCGCAGGACCAACTGGCTGGGGCAGTACAGCAGGATGCGGCCGGCGTCAGCGTCACGGCCAGCGTCAGGCCCAAAGCCGGAACCGGCGCCTATCCCGGTACCCAATCCGGCCTCGGCACCCGGGCCGGCGGCAGCACCGGCGTCGGACGTTCCTTGTTGCGGGGTCCGCCCTGGTGGTACACCGGGAATGCTGGTGACCCGGACCAGATCCGTCCGCCCGGTAGGGAAGGGGTCCCCGCCGGAGCGGGTGATCCGGCCCAGCGAGGCCAGCAGTTCGGCGTTTTCGACGGCGGCCCGGGAGGCTGTGCGGGCACCGGCGGTCCGGATGGCCTCCCGCTGTCCTTCCGGGAAGGCTTCCAGCGGTTCGTAGACGCGCAGGGTGGAGGAGAACGGCAGACCGGCCTGGCCCCGGTAGAGGTTTCCCGTCATTACAGTCTCCCTTCCTGGGCCCCGGCTGCAGCCATCAGTCCGCCAGTTCCACCAGAACGGGGGCGTGGTCCGAGGCGCCCTTGCCCTTGCGTTCCTCGCGGTCGATCGACGCGCCCGTGACGCGGGCCGCCAACGCGGGGGAGCCAAGGACAAAGTCAATGCGCATCCCCTCCTTTTTGGGGAAGCGCAGCTGGGTGTAATCCCAGTAGGTGTATACGCCGGGACCGGGGGTGTACTCGCGTGCCACGTCGGTGAAGCCCGCCTCTTCGAAAGCGTGGAAGGCCGCGCGTTCCGGCGGGCTGACATGGGTGTACTTGTTATTGACGAACAGGTCGATGTCCCAGACGTCGTCGTCGAACGGCGCAATGTTCCAGTCGCCCATCAGGGCTACCTGAGCTGTCGGGTCGGCGGTCACCAGGGCCTGGGCGTGGGTCTTCAGGGATTCAAGCCACTTGATCTTGTAGGGCATGTGTTCGTCGTCCAGCGAGCGGCCGTTGGGCACGTAGAGGCTCCAGACCCGGACGCCGCCGCAGGTCGCGGCCATGGCACGGGCTTCCTGGACGGGGTCCTTGCCTTCTTTCCCGAACGGAGGCTGGTCCAGGAAAGTGCGCTCGACGTCTTCCAGGCCTACCCGGGACGCGATGGCTACGCCGTTCCACTGGTTCACACCGAAGTGGGCCACCTCGTAGCCCATGCGTTCGAACAGTTCCCAGGGGAAGTTTTCGTCCTTGCATTTGGTCTCCTGGATGGCCAGGACGTCGCAATCGCTGCGCTGTAGCCAGGCCTCCACACGGTCGGCGCGGGCACGGAGGGAGTTCACATTCCAGGTAGCAATCTTCACAGTCCCTAACTTACCGAACTTGTTGCCCGGAGGCGTTGCCGCGGCGTCGGCGGGGCCGGTTCCGGTCAGGCTGTCGGCCCGTGCCCCTGCAGAAACGGGGCACTATGGCGCAGACACGCCGTTGAATCGTACTGCGCCGCCCCGGATACGGGTCAAAGCGCCCCAGGACGGCGGCGCCCAAGCCGCTCGCGGCGGGAGGCCATGGCCCTCTGGAATTTAGTAGGAAGTCCGAGTATATTCGCTTGCAGAGATGACCTGGATCACATGCGAAGGAGCATTCCATCATGGTGCGCGAACTATCCCATTACGTAAACGGACAACGGGTGACAGGAACCTCCGGCCGCTTCAGTGACGTTTTTGACCCCTGCACGGGCCAAGTCCAGGCGCGCCTGCCCCTGGCCAGCGGCGAGGAGGTCCGGAACGTGGTGGCCGCCGCGGAGAAAGCACAGGTCCAGTGGGGCGCCATGAACCCGCAGCGCCGCGGCCGGATCCTGCTTAAGTTCGTTGACCTCGTCAACGAGAACATGGACGAACTCGCCACGCTGCTGTCCTCGGAACACGGGAAGACCTTCGCTGATTCCAAGGGCGATATCCAGCGCGGGATTGAAGTGGTGGAGTTCGCAGCCGGTGCCCCGCACCTGCTCAAAGGCGAATTCTCTGACGACGCCGGTGCGGGCATCGACGTCCACTCGCTGCGCCAGCCACTTGGAGTGGTCGCGGGCATCACCCCGTTCAACTTCCCGGCCATGATCCCCCTGTGGAAGTCGGGTCCGGCCCTCGCCGCCGGCAATGCCTTCATCCTCAAGCCCTCCGAACGTGACCCCTCGGTTCCGCTGCGGCTGGCCGAACTGTTCACCGAGGCCGGGTTGCCGGACGGGGTGTTCAACGTGGTCAACGGGGACAAGGTAGCCGTTGACGCGCTGCTCGAAGATCCCCGAGTGAAGGCCATCGGCTTCGTGGGTTCAACGCCCATCGCCCAGTACATCTACGCCACCGCGGCCGCCCACGGGAAGCGCGCCCAATGCTTCGGCGGGGCCAAAAACCACATGGTGATCATGCCGGACGCGGACCTGGACATGGCCGCCGACGCCCTGATCGGCGCCGGGTTCGGATCTGCCGGCGAGCGCTGCATGGCCATTTCCGTGGCAGTCCCGGTGGGGGAAAAGACCGCGGATGCGCTGGTGGCCAAGCTGGCCGAGCGCGTCAAGCATCTGCGGGTGGGCCACAGCCTGGACAAGGACTCGGACTTCGGGCCGGTGGTGGCGGCGAGTGCCAAGGAACGGATCGAGGGCTACATCCAGTCCGGCGTGGACGAGGGTGCCACCCTGCTGGCGGACGGGCGCGGCCTCACGGTGGAAGGCTACGGCGACGGCTTCTGGGTGGGACCCACGCTCTTCGACCACGTCACCAAGGACATGAAGATCTACCAGGAGGAAATCTTCGGACCCGTCCTCAGCGTGCTCCGCGCCGCCGATTACGACGAAGCTCTCCGGCTCTGCTCCGAACACGAATTCGGCAACGGCGTGGCCATCTTCACCCGCGACGGCGACGCCGCCCGGGACTTCGCCAGCCGGGTGGAGGTGGGCATGGTGGGCATCAACGTGCCCATTCCGGTTCCCATCGCCTATTACACGTTTGGCGGCTGGAAAGCGTCCGGCTTCGGCGACCTGAACCAGCACGGCGCCGACGCGTTCCGTTTCTACACCAAGACCAAAACGGTCACCACGCGCTGGCCGTCCGGGATCCGCCAGGGCGCCAGCTTCATCATGCCGGAAGGCAGCTGATGACGGAGGTTCTGTTCGAGAAGCGCGGCCACCTGGGCGTCATCACGCTCAACCGGCCCAAGGCAGTCAACGCCCTGAACGCCGGCATGGTGCACGCCATGCTGGCGCAGCTCACCGCCTGGGCGGAGGACGACGGCGTGGCCACCGTCCTGGTGCGCGGCGCCGGCGAGCGGGGCCTCTGCGCCGGGGGCGACATTGTGGCAATCTACCGGGACATCCTCGGCGGCGGGACGGAAACGGCTGACTTCTGGCAGAACGAATACCGGCTGAACTCCCTGATTGCCGCCTACCCCAAGCCCTATGTGGCCTTTATGGACGGCCTGGTGCTGGGCGGCGGCGTGGGAATCTCCGCGCACGGCTCGGTGCGGGTGGTCACCGAACGGACCCGGACGGGAATGCCGGAGACCACCATCGGCTTTGTGCCCGACGTCGGCGGGACCTGGCTGCTGGCCAGGTCACCCGGGGAGACCGGCACCCATGCCGCGCTGACCGGAGCCCACCTGACCGGGCCGGATGCGCTGTTCCTGGGCCTCGCGGACCACTTTGTCCCGTCGGGGAACCTGCCGGAGCTGGCGGCCGCGCTCGAACACGAAAGTGCGGAAGCCGCCGTCGTCCGCTTTGCCCGGAATCCGCCGCCCTCCGGGCTGGAGGCGCAGCGCAACTGGATCGATGCGGCCTACGCGAGCGATGACGTGGAGGACATTGTCCGGCGGCTGCGGACCGTGGGTGGGGCAACGGATGGCGCGCCGGGCGGGGAGCCTGGCGCCGACGCAACCGAGGCTGCCACCACCATCGAAGCGAAGTCGCCTACGGCTGTGAAGGTGACCCTGGAGTCCCTCCGCCGGGCCAAGGGACTGACGCTGGACGAAGCGCTGGCGCAGGAATACCGGGTAGGGCTTCGGTTCCTGGTTGCGCCGGACTTCCGCGAAGGGATCCGCGCGCAGGTGGTGGACAAGGACCGTACGCCGCAATGGAAGCCGGCCACGCTGCACGAGGTGCACGAGGCGGACGTAGAGCGGTTCTTCGCACCGCTGGGGGACCGGGAGCTCAACCTGCACACAAAGGAGCCGGACAATGCCTGAACAAACCACCGTCGCTTTCCTGGGCCTGGGCCACATGGGCGGGCCCATGGCAGTTAACCTGGTCCGTGCCGGCTACACCGTGGCGGGCTTCGACGTGGTCCCCGCCGCGCTGGAAGCCGCCCAAACACACGGCGTCCCCACGGTGGCCAGTCCGCTGGACGCCATCGCCGGTGCCGACGTGGTGCTGACAATGTTCCCCAGCGGACAGCATGTGCTGGACGCTTACCGCGGCGCGGACGGACAGCCGGGCCTCCTGGCCGAGGCCAAGCCGGGGACCATGTTCCTGGACTGCTCCACCATCAACGTTGACGAGGCACGGGAAGCCTCCGCGCTCGCCATTGCGGCCGGCCACCGTGCCGTGGATGCCCCGGTCTCGGGCGGTGTGGTGGGTGCGGAAGCCGGCACGCTGACCTTTATGGTGGGCGGCGAAACGGAGGACTTCGAGGCGGTCCGGCCGCTGCTCGAGGTGATGGGAAAACGGGTGGTCCACTGCGGCGGGCACGGCGGCGGCCAGGCCGCCAAGATCTGCAACAACCTCATTCTGGGGGTCTCCATGATCGCGGTCAGCGAAGCCTTTGTGCTGGGCGAGAAGCTGGGCTTGACGCACCAGGCGCTGTTCGACGTCGCCTCCAACGCCTCCGGACAATGCTGGGCCTTGACCACCAACTGCCCTGTTCCCGGACCGGTCCCCACCAGCCCCGCCAACCGCGACTACCAGCCGGGCTTCGCGGGGGCACTGATGGCGAAGGACCTGCGGCTGGCGCTGAATGCGCTGGAAAGTACCGGTGTGGCGGCCCGGCTGGGACCGCTCGCCTCGGAAATCTACGATACGTTTGCCGCTGAAGGCGGAGCCGGCCGGGACTTCTCCGGAATCATCACCGATATCCGCGACAAATCGCAGCACTAGCACCATTGGCAGCACTGGTAACTCTGCAGCACCGGCAACACGCGAAAACAGCTGAAAGGTCAGGCATGACGGAGTACACGAACATCCTGGTGGAACAGCGCGGCCGGGTAGGGCTGGTCACGCTCAACCGGCCGGAGGCGCTCAACGCCCTGGACAAGGCCACCATGGAGCAGCTCGTGGCAGCCGTCACCGCCATGGACACCGACCCCGGCCTGGGCGCTGTGGTGATTACCGGCTCGACCAAGGCATTCGCCGCGGGTGCAGACATCAAGGAAATGGCCTCGCAGGGCTACATGGACATGTACGCCGCAGACTGGTTCCGGGGCTGGGAGGACTTCACCCGGCTGCGGATCCCTGTCATCGCGGCCGTGTCCGGCTTCGCGCTGGGCGGCGGGTGCGAGCTGGCCATGATGTGCGATTTCATCATCGCCGGGGACAACGCCAAGTTCGGCCAGCCGGAGATCAACCTCGGCGTGCTGCCGGGCATGGGCGGCTCCCAGCGGCTCACGCGCGCCGTGGGCAAGGCCAAGGCCATGGACATGATCCTCACCGGGCGCTTCATCGGCGCCGAGGAGGCTGAACGCTCGGGACTCGTCTCGCGCGTGGTGCCCGCGGAGCATGTGGTGGAGGAGGCGCTCAAGGCAGCGGAGGTCATCGCGTCCAAGTCCAAGCCCGTGGCCATGCTCGCGAAGGAAGCCGTCAACGCGGCCTTTGAAACGGGACTCGCCCAGGGTGTCCTGTTCGAACGCCGGCTCTTCCACTCGCTCTTCGCCAGCGAGGACCAGAAGGAAGGCATGGCCGCCTTTACGGAAAAGCGGCAGCCCGAGTTCAACCACCGCTGACCCGCCGTATACCCATCGATTGCTCCGTAGACGCCGTTTTCAGTGCCCAAAACGGCGGTTACGGAGCAATCGATGGGTCAGTCGGTGAAGTCCCCGGCATTCCGGCGGAAAGTGCCCAGGATACGGATCAGCTGGTCCACATCGGCCGCGTCGAAACCTGACTGGCCAAAAACCTCGGTGTTGAGCACCGCCGTCGCCCGTTTGGCAACGATCCGCCCCTCCGCGGTGAGCTCGATCAGGGTGGTGCGGCCGTCCGTAGGGTGCGGCGAACGGGCCACCAGTCCCGAGCCTTCCAAACGGTCGACGGCGTTCGTCACCGAGGTGGGATGGACCTGGAGCAGGGCGCTCGCCTTGTTCATGGGCAGCGCGCCGCTGCGGGCGAAGCTGAGGAGCGCGAGCAGTTCGTAGCGGGCGAAGGTCAGCCCGAACGGCTTCAGGGCGCCCTCGATCCGGGCCAGCAGGATCTGCTGGGTGCGCATGACCGCCGTGATTGCGGCCATGGGAGCGGCGACGTCGGCCCAGCCGTGCTCCTCCCAGTTCCGTTGGGCGTCCGCGATGGGGTCCCGGGGCAGTGGCACGGCCATCCTCAGCCCTTCAGCCCCGGGAAATCCGCCTCGGAGTACTCCACTCCGAAGCCGTCGGGATGGGTGCCCCCGCCATGCCGGAGCTCCTCATTGTGCCGCAGCTCCACACGGCGGATTTTGCCCGAGATGGTCTTGGGCAGCGCCGCGAATTCCAGCCGCCGGATCCGTTTGAACGGTGCCAGGTGTTCGCGGCAGTAACGCAGGATGTCCTCGGCCAGCTCCGGCCCCGGCTCCAGTCCGGACACCAGCACAACATAGGCCTTGGGGACGGAAAGCTTGACCGCATCCGGCGACGGAACCACAGCCGCCTCGGCCACGGCGGGGTGTTCCAGCAGCACGCTCTCCAGTTCGAACGGCGAGAGCCGGTAGTCGGAGGATTTGAAGACGTCGTCGTCGCGGCCCACGTAGGTGATGACGCCGTGTTTGTCCCGGCTGGCCATGTCGCCCGTGTGGTAATAGCCGCCGCGGAACGCCTCGGCGGTCCGTTCCGCGTCCCCGTAGTAGCCCTTCATCAGCCCCACCGGCCGGGGGTCCAGGCGGAGGCACAGCTCGCCGTCTTCGGCTTCTTCCCCCGTGCTCGGATCCACCAGCACAACGTCGTAGCCGGGAAGCGGCCGCCCCATGGCGCCGATGGTGACCGGCTGGCTGGGCGTGTTGGCCACCTGGACGGTGGTTTCGGTCTGGCCGAAGCCGTCCCTGATGGTCTGGCCCCAGGCACGCTGGACCTGTTCGATCACTTCGGCGTTCAGCGGTTCGCCCGCGGAGACCACCTTGGTGGGCGGGGTCTTCAGCACTTTCAGGTCCGCCTGGATGAGCATCCGCCAGACCGTGGGCGGGGCGCAGAAGCTGGTGACGTGCTCGCGGTCCATCTGCTCCATCAGGGCGCGGGCGTCGAACCGCTCGTAGTTGTAGACAAATACGCACGCTTCAGCGATCCACGGGGCGAAGAAATTGGACCACGCGTGCTTGCCCCAGCCTGGCGATGCCACATTCAGGTGCACGTCGCCGGGTTCCAGGCCGATCCAGTACATAGTGGAGAGGTGCCCCACCGGGTACGACGTATGGGTGTGCTCCACCAGCTTGGCCTTCGACGTGGTTCCGGACGTGAAATACAGCAGCAGCGTCTCGTCCGCGTGGGTGGGGGCGTCGGCTGTGAAGGGGACTGTCGCCGTCGTCGAATCCGTGTACTGGAGGGCGCCGGGGGTGCCGGCTGAACCGCCGCCGGCGCCGATTTCGATGAGGCGGTAATCGCCGGGGACGCCGGCAAACTTACCGATGTTGGAACGTCCGACGGCGGCCCAGCCCGCCTCGCCGCGCTCCACGCGTTCGGCCAGGTCCTCCGGACCCATCAGGGTAGTGGTGGGGATCAGGACAATGCCCAGCTTGATGCCGGCCAGCATCAGCTCCCAGAGCTCCACCTGGTTGCCCAGCATAACGATCATGCGGTCGCCGCGGCGCATGCCCTGGCTTCTCAGCCAGTTGGCCACCTGATTGGAACGGGCGGCCAGGTCCGCGAAACTCCGGCGCGTTGCCGATCCGTCCTGCTCCACGATGACCAGGGCCGGATTGTCGGCCTTCTCAGGATCGGCGGCGATCTGATCGAACCAGTCGAGGGCAAAGTTGAATTCCGTGAAGCGCGGCCACACGAACTCGCGCCTGGCCTGGTGGTAGTCGGAATGCAGGGCCAGCAGGCGGTCGCGTGCCTCGCGGAAGTCATCGGTGACTGACATGGGGGACACCTTTCGTCCAGTGATGCGCATCACTAAGAATCCATCCCTGTGCAATATACTAGGACATCCAAGGGTTTGGAAGACCGAAGGGATATGAAGCGTGCAGCCACAAGGACGTGAGCGTGTTGTGACCGAAGCCCCGCCCTTTCCAGAGGCAGACCTGATGCATATCGTGGACCTCCTGCCCGCAGCGGAGCGCGAGCGCTACCTGGAGATCCGGGCGTTCCTGCAGTCCACGGTGCGGCAGGCCTCCATTGACTACTGGAACCGCGAGGAATTCCCGTTCGGGCTGCTGGCGGAGATGGGCAAGCACGGGCTTGGCACGTTGCAGACGGACGGCACGTCCAAGCTCTTCAAGGGCCTGATGTACGTCGAAGTGGCCAGGGCGGACGTTTCGCTGTCTGCCCTGGTGGGGATCCATAACGAACTGATCGTGGGGATGATCGATGCCCTCGGTTCCGAGGAACAGAAGCAGCGGTGGCTGCCTGGCCTGACGAACTTTACCCAGCTGGGCGCCTTCGCCCTGACCGAACCGGAGCACGGCTCGGACATCGCCGGCGGGCTGGAAACCTCCGCGCGGCTGGAGGGCGGCGAGTGGGTGATCAACGGCGCGAAGCGCTGGATCGGCTCCGGGACCATCGCGGACTTTGCCCTGGTGTGGGCGCGCGACGCTGCGGACGGGCACATCAAGGGCTTCATTGTGGAGACGGACCGCGCTGGCTACCGGGCAACCAAGATTGCCAACAAGATCGGCCTGCGGATCATGCAGAACGCGGACATCGTGCTGGACAACGTCAGGATTCCGGCGTCCAACATGCTGCCGGGCGCCACGGACTTCTCCAAAGCCAACGACCTCCTGCGGGATTCGCGCGCCTGGGTTGGCTGGCAAGGTGCCGGGATCCAGCTGGCCGCGTTCGACGTCGCCCGTTCCTACTCCCTGGAACGCAGACAATTCGGCAAGGAACTGGCATGCTTCCAGCTGGTCCAGCAACAACTGGCGGAGATCCTGGGCAACGCCTCCGCGTCACTGGCGCTGATGGCCCAGCTCGCCCGGATCCAGACGGACGGCAAGCTGGAGATGGCGCAAGCGGCCATGGCAAAGTCCACGTGCACCCGGCTGGCCCGCGCGTCGGTGGCGATGGGACGGTCGCTGCTGGGCGGCAACGGGATCAGCTCGGACTTTGAAATGGGCAAGCTGTTTGGTGATGCCGAAATCCTCTATACCTATGAGGGCAGCTACGAAATCAATTCGCTGATTGTTGGCCGGGCCGTTACCGGAAAATCGGCCTTCGTCTAGCAATTCACGGGAAAAGAACTTAAGAAAAAACTGCCCTGGCCATGCTTTGCAGCACGGTCAGGGCAGTTGATCAGAACCTTAGAGCGGGCGAATATTCTCTGCCTGCGGGCCCTTGGGACCCTGGGTCACATCGAATTCGACTTTCTGGTTCTCATCCAGCGAGCGGTAGCCGCTGCTGGCGATTGCGGAATAGTGCGCGAAAACATCGGCGGATCCGTCGTCCGGAGCGATGAAGCCAAAGCCCTTTTCAGCGTTGAACCATTTAACTGTGCCTGTTGCCATTGCTAACTTCCTTTGTAACCCTTTTCTGGTCCTGCTCGGACGGCAGGCAGACGCGGAGTCTGTAGTCCGCTGTCTCAAACCTAGGGGCTGCGCGGTGGGCGTGCAATAGCTGCAGTCATCAAGTGTCACCGCTGTTACAGAAGTGGTACGCGGGAATTGACCGCTGCGGGCTAGCGCATGCCCTCCCGGCGGATGGCCGTGGCGATCGCCGCGGCGCGGGTTTCCACCCCGAGCTTGGCGTAGATATGCGCCAGATGGGTCTTGACGGTGGCCTCGGAGATGAAGAGCCGCTGGCCCAGTTCCCGGTTGCTGAGCCCCTCGGTCAGGAGGCTCAGCAGCTCCGCCTCCCGGGGCGTCAGGACCTCGTCGGGATTGCGCAGCTGCTGGAAGAGCCGGGAGGCCACGGGGGCGCTCATGACGCTCTTCCCTTGCACGGCACCGCGGATGGCGGTGAAGATTTCGTCCGGGACGGCGTCCTTGAGGAGGTAGCCCATGGCGCCGGCGTCGACGGCCCGGACGATGTCCGCGTCGGAATCGTATGTGGTGAACACCAGGATGGCCTGCCGGCTGTTGCGCTGCCGCAGCTGCCTGATGGCCTCGATCCCGTCCATTCCGGCGCCCATGGCCAGGTCCATCACCACCACGGCCGGGGAAAGTTGTTCCACCAGCCCCAGCGCCTCCTCGCCGGAGGCGGCCTCGGCAACGACGTCAAAGTCAGGCTGCGTACCCAGCAGCGCCTTGAGTCCGCTCCGGACCACCAGGTGGTCGTCCACCAGGAGGACAGTGATGGCAGTCATGCGTCGTCCGGTGTCATCTGCTGGCCAGGTGGCGCTGACTGCACCCGGGCCGGCACCTGTGCGGCCACGATGGTCCCTTCGCCGGGGGAACTTTCCACCGAGAATACCCCGCCCAGCTGCTCAACCCGCTGGCGCATGGCCCGCAGCCCGTAGCCTCCGGAGTCCGACGGCGGTGCTGCCGCCGACGGGTCAAAGCCCGTCCCGTCGTCGTAGATGTCAAGGGTGACCGAGTCAGGAAGGAACCCCAGCGTCAGGGTTGTGGTGGTGGCGTTTGCGTGCTGCTGGATGTTCGCGGCCGCGCTCTGGACAACCCGCAGCAGGGCGTGCCGGACTTCCGCCGGGACGTCCCGCGGTTCGCCGGTGACCAGGAGCCGGGCGTGCCGGACGTACTGGGCGGCCGCCTGGTGCAGGGCTTCGGGAAGCGGCGATGCGTCGAGGCCCGGGGAGGCGAGCTCGTGGACCAGATTGCGCGTCTCGGAGAGGTTCCGGCGCAGCAGTTCCGTAGCCTGGTTGAGCTCCTGGCGCGATGCCTGGCCTGGCCACGAACGGTCAGCGGCCTCCAGGAGCAGCAGGCTGCTGGCCAGGCCCTGCGTCACGGTGTCGTGGATCTCCCGCGATACGCGCTCGCGTTCGGCGATGGTGCCGGCCAGGCGCTCGCTGGCCGCCAGCTGCCCGTGTGCCAGCGTTACCTCCGCATGGAGACGGCGCTGCTCCGCGGCGTCGTGCTCGATCCGGTCATAGATCAGCGTAAGCATCACGCCGACGGCGAGCGGCCCCAGCAGCATCGCGAGGTCCGTCCCGTCGCTGAGCCGGAACAGCCCGACGGCGGTGGCGGCCGCCGTCGCGCCTGCCGCCACGTAACCCACGGCGCCCTTAAAGGCCGTCCGGCACAGGAAGAGGATCGCAAAAGAACACCAGGCGAAGCTGGGTGCGGCGATAACCAGCGCTGCCCAGACGGCCACAAACACGAGCATCCAGACCGCCCAAGGGCGTCTCTGCCGGGCCAGTACGCCGATGACGGCATACAGGGCGCACACCGCTCCTGCCAGGCCGAGGACCAGCAGGTTGTCCTGCAGGCTGTGCCGCATGGCATAGCGGACGGCCGAAGCGACGAGCAGGACAGCGAAGCCAAGGTGGACGGCGGTGTCGATCCGGCCGAACCGGCCAGGGGAGCCGGCCGGTCCACGAGGCTGGGCGCGTCCGGTGGTCAGCGAAGATCCGTCGGTCAGGGTTTTATGGGGAGTGGCTGGGGAGGGCATGGGGTCCGGTTCAGGTCAGGGGCGTTCCTATCCCATGCTATTGCCCGCGCCGTTGCTGGTCTCTCCGCCTTTTGGCTGATGCTGCTGGCCATCCGGGGGAGCGGGGCGCAGCCAAAGGCCCGATGTTTGTTCCGGCGGGGCCGGACAGGATGGATGGAGCCGATGCCCGTTCCAAGGGATTCCGCCAGCGGGAGTCCAGCAACGTGCGTCCATCAACGTGAGTCCATCAACCCAAGGAGAAACACCGTGAAGAAGTCCAACAGGATTGCCGCCGCTGCTGCTGCCGCAGGAGCTTTGCTGCTGACGGGAGGGCTGACCGCTGCAGCCAACGCCGGGACCAGCCAGGCGGCCGCTCCCGCAGCGGTACCCGCCGTCGATATCCCGCAGGCGCCGCAGACCGTGGTGGCGCAGAACCGCATCACCGTGGGCGCCTCCTCAGACGCCGTCAGCGCAGCCCTTGCGAAATGCCAGGCTGACAAGCTGCCGTTCGTCACGGTGGCCCTGGTGGACAGGTTCGGCACCGTCCAGGCGCTCCTGCGCGGGGACAACGCCGCCGAGCACACGATCGAAGCAGCCCAGCAGAAGGCCTACACCGCGGCCGCTTTCGGCGCACCGACGAGCGAGCTGGCCAAGCGCGTCAACGGCAACGGGCCCAGCATCGCGGACCTCCCCGGCACCCTGTTCCTGCCCGGCGGCGTCCCGCTCAAGGTCAATGGTGTGTCCGTGGCAGGCATCGGCGTGGGCGGTGCCCCCGACGGCAACCTGGACGAAGCCTGCGCCATCGCCGGCGTCGAGGCCATCGCCGCTGCAGCTGCCGGCTCAGCCAAGTAGGCTCGGCTCCATGAGGCGGTTCAGGACCTGGCGCCGGGCACACAGGGCGGCCGCAATTCTCTTTCTGGTGGGCGGTGTATCAGCTTGCCTGGCCGCCTGCCAGACGGGTCCCGGCGAGCCGCAACGGCAGGAGTCGCCGCCGTCGTCCGTCCTGGTCAGCCCCGGCAGCCAGCCCCCGTCCGGACCGTCAGCTTCGCCGGGTACGTCCCCGCCTGCTTCCACCGCAACGGCAGCCACCAAACCACCAGCCCTGTCCGCCGAGGCCCAGACCCGGCTCGACCAGGAGCTTATCGCCGCCGCGAAGGCCAACAATGTGGCGCTGGTTGGTGAGCTGGTCGGCCGCGGCGCCAACGTGAACGCCAAGGACGCCATCCAGGATTCCGCGTTCCTCTATGCCGGGGCCGAGGGATTCAACGAGGTGCTCCAGCTGACGCTGGCGGCCGGCGCGGACGTTTCCAGCACCAACCGCTATGGCGGGACGGCACTGATTCCCGCCAGCGAACACGGCCATGTGGAGACCGTGCGCATCCTCCTGGCCGCTGGAGTGCCCGTGAACCATGTGAACAACCTGGGGTGGACTGCCATGCAGGAGGCCATCCTGCTCAACAACGGCGGCCTCAGGCAACAGGACGTGGTCCGGCAGCTCCTCGACGCCGGTGCGGACCCGGGCATCCGGGATCCTCAAGGCCGCACGGCGCTGGAGAATGCGGAGCGGCTGGGCTTCGGCGAGATCGCTGCCCTGATCCGTGCCCGCTGACCCAGGGCTCAAGCACGTCCTCGAACAACTCCACGTATTTCCGCGTCATCGCCTCCGCGCTGAATCGGGTTTCGACGGCGGACCGGCAGTCATGCCGGTCCAGGCCGGACGCACGCTGCAGGCAGCTGGCCAGTTCATCCGTACTCGCGGCGAGGAAACCGGTGACTCCGTGCTCGATGATTTCCGGTGCAGAGCCCCGCGGAGTGGCCAGAACGGGGGTGCCGGCGGCCAGCGCCTCGATCATGACCATTCCAAAGGGTTCGTCCCACTGCACAGGGTTGAGCAGCGCGACGGCATTGCCCAGCAGGGCGAACTTTCCGTCGGCGTCCAGTTCTCCGAGGAACTCTTCATCAGGCCCGAGCAAGGGAGCGACCACGGAGCGGAAATAGTCCACTTCCATCGGGTCGCTCATTTTTGCGGCGATCTTGAGCTGGATTCCCGCTCTGCGGGCCACGCCTATGGCCTCAGCGATGCCTTTGCACGGCGCCATTCGGCCCAGAAAACACGCGTAGCCGCCGGCTCCGGCACCGGGTGGGACAGTGGCGGGGTCGATGCCGTGGTGGATGACCCGTCGGATTTTCACGTCCGGGGCGCTGTTGGCCTGGTGCTGCGAGATGGCCACCAGTGACACGTCCCGGCTGAAGGCTTCATAGACCCGGCACAGCGCCGGCGTCATGTCCGAATGAATGGTGCTGACCACTGGAATCCCGGGTGGGCGGTGCCGGTACAACGGACCCGCCAGGGTGTGGTCATGGATGATATCGACGTCGTCCAGTCCGGCGTAAGCCCTGATCACGTGCGGCAGCTCTGAGCTTGTGCTGCCCATGGCGGCACGCTCCGCCGGGGCGAAGCCGTCCAGCAGTTCGACCGGGCAGGTGCTGTCCGCCGCGGCCGCCAGCACCACGCTGTGCCCGGCCGCCGCCAGCGTGGTGGCCAGCGCGTCGATGACCGCCTCCGTTCCGCCGTAGCCTAGGGGCGGGACGGGGAGCCATGGCGGAGCTATCAGTCCTATCCGCAAGATGCGCGCTCCTGCTCGGGGTTTAGCCTGTCTTGTCCAGCTTCTCGGCGAGCTCAACCAGATCGGCAAGGGGGGGACGTGTCCCGCGGTGGAACGTCATGCCCGGCGGGAGCCCATCGATCGTGGCCTGGCTGCCGGTCACGTCGATGGTGATCCGGCCGTCGCCTATGGGGCAGTTGGTGATGTGGACCCGGCCCCAGGACTCCGGCAGCACCGGGTCCATCCACATGCCGTTCATGGAGACGTGGGGGTCATACCGCAGCAGTGTGCGCAGCAGATGCACCGGGGTTGTGGCAGCCCAGGCCTGGGGTGAGCAAGCTGTCGGGTAAGGCACCGGTTCCGGGAAATCGACGCGGTCAAATCCGCAGAACAATTCAGGCAAGCGGTGGTCCGTGAAATCCGCCGCCTCAATAAGCCCGAGGGCAACCCGCCGGGCCTCGTCCACAAATCCGTACCTCATCAGGCCCGTAGCAATCATCGCGTTGTCATGCGGCCACACGGATCCGTTGTGGTAGCTCGCAGGGTTGTAGGCGCCCATATCCGTGGCCAGAGTGCGGATCCCCCAGCCGCTGAACATTTCCGGCGACATCAGCCGGGCCGCCACCAGTGGCGCCTTGTCGGCGTCGATTATCCCGTTCCACAGGCAGTGCCCCATGTTGGAGGCGCAGGCATCCACAGGTCTCTTGTCCCGGTCCAGTGCGATGGCGTAGTAGCCTCTGGCCGGCAGCCAGAACTGTTCGTTGAACTGCTTCTTAAGCCGCGCCGCGCGTTCCCGCAGCTCCCGCGCCAAGGCCAGGTCCCCGGCGTCGTACGCCATCCACGCCCGGGCGATATAGGCGCCGTAAACGTAACCCTGCACTTCGCAGAGGGCAATCGGCGGTTCTGCCATGCGGCCGTCCGCGAAATTTACGCCGTCCCAGGAATCCTTCCATCCCTGGTTGATCAGCCCCTGGTCGTTAAGCCGCTGATACTCCACAAAGCCGTCGCCGTCGCGATCGCCGTAATCCCTGATCCAGTCCAGCGCCCTGTCCGCGTTGGGCAGCAGCGCGGCCACCTGGTCCGAGGCGAGGCCCCAGCGGCTGACTTCGCCGAGCAGTGTGACGAACAACGGCGTGGCATCGGCGGTGCCGTAGTAGGTGGATTTGCCGCCAAGTGCCAGGCCAGTGCTGACGCCCAGCCGGACCTCATGGAGGATCCGGCCGGGCTGCTCTTCGGTCAGCGCGTCCACCGCGTTGCCCTGCCTTTCGGCCAGCGTCTGCAGGGTGTCCAAGGCCAGGGACGGGTCCACGGGCAGCGCCATGTAGGACGAGAGAAGCGAATCGCGGCCGAAGAGGGCCATGAACCATGGGGCACCCGCCGCAATGACGGTCCGGTCGGGATGCAGCGGGTCCTCGATCTGGAGGGCGCCGATGTCATCATGGCTGCGCTGCATGGTGCGGGCAAACGACACGTTGCTGATGTGCGGCGTGGGGATCTTCCGGATCCACTCCTGGCGCCGTATTTCCGCAGGCGACGTGCCGGTTTCCTGGCGCTGGAAGGGTGCAGGCGTTTCGGCTGCATCCAGTAGTGGCGACACCGTGACTTTCGTGCGCCACTGGCCGTGGGGCGGCACCACGGTGCGGTAGCCCAGGCCTTCGTGACTGAAAGTCGCGTCGGGAGCCTGCAGGACAACCCCCTTATGCATTCCCCGCCAGACGCCCTTGATGGTGAGGGAGTCGTCTTCCAGGTGCCGGGACTGGTCCCAGTGCCGGATGATCCGGGCGTCCTTCACCTCAAAGAGGTCCGCGAAGTCCGCGTCCATCGCCAGTTCCACCACGCACACGGCAGGCTCGCGGGAATGGTTCCGGACGGTGATCTCCTCTTGGATGCCCGAGCCCACCTCGCGGTTTCGTTCCACGATCAAAGGGCTGTCCGCATTGCCGGCCGCCCGGGCCGGACGGCCGATGAATACGGCCCGGTAGGGTTCGAGGGCACGGGCGGCCAGCGGCTCCAAAGTCACATCATTGACCGTCAGTCTCCAGCGGGAGACGATGCGGGTGTCCTCATTGAACACGCCATGGGGGCGGTCGGAGTACATGTCGCCGGCAAGACCTGAAATGCAGAAGTTCGAGCCATCCACAAGTGTCACCGTGGCCCCCAGGGGGCCAGCCGCGGTGTCAGCATTCCATCCAGCCATCCCTGGCTCCTTTGACGCTCATCCTGTAAGCAACGCTGCGGGGCCCGTTCCTGTGGATCCCGCGGTGGATCAGAAGGGCTGCCGCCGCGGATCAATCAGTCGTGGGATCTTCGTCCTCGTCGGCTCCAACGGAGCCTGATGGGCAACAAATCTGTGATGGCCGACCTCCATCAGGAGCACGTTGGTTCTATGACCCTACGCTTGTGGTTCTGTGGACGCTAGGTGCGGAACCACCACGTAGCCCTAGACCGCTTCGAGGACGCTGACGTAGTTGGCGATGCCCACGCCGCCCATGTTCTGCACCGCGGCCCTGCTCGGGTTGGCGAGCTGCATGTCGCCGGCGGTCCCGGTGAGCTGCATGGCGGCGATGACGTGCTGGGATACCCCGGTGGCGCCGACGGGATGCCCTTTGGCCTTGAGCCCGCCGGAGACGTTGATGGGCAGCTTCCCGTCCTTGAAGACCCAGCCTTCCTGCACAGCGCGGGCGCCCTGGCCCGGTTCGGTCAGGCCCATGGCCTCGTACATCAGCAGTTCGGCGATGGTGAAGCAGTCATGGACTTCGGCGAAGTCCAGGTCTTCAAGCCCGACGCCGGCCATCCCCAGCGCACGCTGCCAGGACATGCGCGTGGCGGCGAAGGCGGTGGGGTCCCGGAATTCGGCCGGGAAGAAGTCGTTTGCCTGGCCGAAGCCGGCGAGCCGCACCGGCGCGGTGGCCCCGCCGGTTGGCGACGTGCTGAGCACAACGGCAGCGGCGCCGTCGGACACGGGGGAGCAGTCGGTGCGGCGCAGCGGATCGGCCACCATGGGGTTCTTGTCCGAGACGGTGCGACAGAACTCCTCGCCGAGGTCCTTGCGGAGCTGGGCGTAGGGGTTGTCCACGCCGTTGCGGTGGTTCTTGGCCGCGATGGAGCCCAGCACGTCGCCCAGCTGTCCGTCGCCGCGACCGTAGCGCTTGTCGTAGTGCTTGGCGACGTCGGCGAAGAGTCCGGTGAAGCCGGTGGTGGACGTCTGGCCGGCCATGTCGTAGTCGGCGCCCAGCAGGGCGGCCCCCACAACGTCGGCGCCGGCGTGGGTCATCTTCTCGGCACCGATCACCAGGACGGTTTTCGCGGTGCCGGCAAGCAGCGACTTGGTGCCCTGCTGGAACGCCGCCGMCCCGGAGGCGCAGGCGTTCTCGACGCGGGTGGCCGGGACGTTGGCCAGGTCCGGTGAGACCTGCAGCGCCAGGGACGACGGGAAGGCCAGCGGCATCATGCCGGAGTTGAATTGGCCCAGGTAGATCTCGTCGATCTGGCCGGGCTCGATCCCGGCGTTGCTGATGGCCTCGGTGGCCACCTGGACGATCAGGGACTCGAGGGTCTCGTCGGTGAGCTTGCCGAACCGGCTGTGACCCCAGCCGGTGAGCAGGACATCCTTGCCGAACTGTTCCTTGAGGCTCATGCTGCCACTCCCGCGGTTTCAAGCTGGACGTCGAATGCGGCTTCGGTCTTTTCGCGGATTTCCTCCACGGTGACCCCCGGCGCAAGTCGGGTCAGCCTCAGCTGCCGCCCGCCGTCGTCCGATTTCACGATGTCAAAAACCGCCAGGTCACTGATGATCCGGTCCACGCAACGCAGGCCGGTGAGCGGCAGGGTGCACTCGGTGACGATCTTTGCCGTGCCGTCCTTGGCGTTGTGCTCGGTCAGGACCACCACGCGCGGGGTGCCGGCCACGAGGTCCATGGCGCCGCCCATGCCCTTGACCATTTTGCCGGGGATGGTCCAGTTGGCGAGGTCGCCGTTGCCGGCGACCTGCATGGCGCCCAGGATGGCGACCTTGACGTGGCCGCCGCGGATCATGCCAAACGATGTGGCGGAGTCGAAGATGCTGCCGCCGGGCAGCACCGTGACGGTCTGCTTGCCGGCGTTGATGAGGTCGGCGTCTTCGTCGCCCTCATAGGGGAACGGGCCCATGCCGAGCAGGCCGTTTTCGCTCTGCAGGACCACGCGGACGCCGTCGGGCAGGTTGTTGGCCACCAGTGTGGGGATGCCGATACCCAGGTTCACGTAGTCGCCGTCGTTCAGTTCCTCGGCCGCGATGGCAGCCATTTCGTCCCTGGTCCAGGCCATGGGGTTCTCCTTGGGGTTCAAAGTCTGTGGGGGCTTAGTGTTCGTTCGCGCTGCGGGGTGGGGCGTGTGGGGACAGCCGTTCAGGCGGGGACTGTTGCCGCTTCCCGGGTGCGGACGGTGCGCTGTTCGATGTCCTTCACCCGGCCGCTCGCCTGGATCAGGTGCTGGACGTACACGCCCGGGGTGGCGATGTGGTTCGGATCCAGTGCGCCCGGCTCCACGATGACTTCAGCTTCGGCGATGGTCACCAGGCCTGCCGTGGCCACCACGGGGTTGAAGTTCCGGGCCGTGAAGCGGTAGATCAGGTTCCCGTCAGTGTCCGCGGTGTGCGCGTGGACCAGCGCGACGTCGGCGCGGATGGCGCGCTCCTGGACGTACGTTTCGCCGTCGAACTCTGCCAGGGGTTTGCCTTCGGCAACAAGGGTTCCCACGCCGGTCTTGGTGTAGAAGGCGGGGATGCCGGCGCCGCCGGCGCGGAGGCGCTCGGCCAGGGTGCCCTGCGGGGTGAACTCCACCTCGAGCAGGCCCGCGAGGTACTGCTCGGCGAAGAGTTTGTTCTCGCCCACATACGATGCGATCACCTTGCGGACCTGGCCGGCTTCGATCAGCACCCCCAGACCTTTCCCGTCCACGCCCATGTTGTTGGACACCACGGTCAGATCACGCACGCCGGAATCACGCACGGCCCCGATGAGGTCCGCCGGGATGCCGCTCAGGCCAAAACCGCCGACGGCGAGCGTCATGCCGTCCCGGAGCACTTCCGCCAGGGTAGCGGCGGCGTTGGATTTCAGTTTGGACATTCCGTCTCCTCATCATCGAGCGTGCAGAGCCATTCGGGGTATCCACTTTGTGGACATAGGGCCTGAAGAAGGAGCCTAGGGCGCTCGCGAACGCTGGTCAACGGCGCAATCCTGCCCGCAAGGCAGATATTTCACAGCGTGGACGGTAGGCTGACGTTGTCCACATTGTGGAGGATTTTTTGAGAATTGGCGGTCTGAATGGCAAATCCGGTCCAAGGGGCGCAGGTGGTGGGCCGGGTGGCGTCACTGCTCCGGCTTGTCGGCCGGAAGCCCGAGGGCAGCTCGATTTCCGGCCTGGTCCGGGAGTCGGGGCTGACGCGCCCCACCGTCCACCGGCTCCTGGCCTCCCTTGCCGCGGAGGGCCTCCTGGACCACGATGCCCGCAGCGGAAACTGGATCCTGGGCCCGGAGATCTTCCTGCTCGGATCAGTGGCGGCGGCCCGCTTCCCGTTTGAGGACCTGGCGCGGCCAAGCCTGCGCCGGCTGGCGGAGGAGACCGGCGAGAGCGCGTTCTATTCCATCCGCAGGGGCCAGGAGACGGTCTGCGTGCTGCGGGAAGAGGGCAGCTTCCCGGTACGCTCCTTCGTGCTGCACGAGGGAGTCCGTTTTCCGCTGGGTGTGGCCTCGGCCGGGACCGCCATCATGGCGTTCCTCCCGGATGAGGAGCAGGACGCCATCCTGTCCGGCTGGGACCAGCATGCCGGCGGTTTTGCGGCAGGCCACGGCCTGGACGTGGTCCGCCGGAATCTGGAACGGACCCGGTTGCATGGCTTTGCGGTGAATCCCGGTCTGGTGCTTGAGGGCAGCTGGGGAATGGGGGCCGCCGTGTTCGATCAGCTGGGCAGGCCGGTCGGCGCGCTTTCACTCACCGGCATCGAGCCCCGGTTCCGGCCGGAGCGGCAGGAGTTCCTGGGCAAACTGCTGATGGAGGAAGCCCACCGGATCAGCTCCACACTGAGCTCAACACTGACGGGCCGCTGAGTCCACGGTCGTCGTCGCCTGAACTGCTCGACGGCGTGTGTGGCTGACCCGTTGTGGGGCACTTTGACACGCACACGCCGTATTCCGGGCGGGATCGGTCCGGACAGGGTTCAAAGTGCCCCGGTTCGGCTGACAGCCCGACCGGGCCTACGTCGGCTCAGCTATTTCCACCAGGTATCAAAAATGGTGACCGGCACGGTGCGCTTGTGGCGTGTGCGGAGGTACTTCTCTTCGATCAGCTCGGCCGCCGCTTCGGGGATCTCCCGGCCTTCGAGGTAATCATCGATCTGGTCGTACGTGATTCCCAGTTCGTCCTCGTCGGTGCGTCCGGGCCTGCCGTCCAGGAGGTCCGCGGTGGGTACTTTTTCCCAGACGCGCGCAGGGGCGCCCAGTTCGGCCAGCAGTTCACGGTTCTGGCGTTTGTTGAGGCCGAACAGGGGCAGGATGTCCGCGCCGCCGTCGCCGAATTTCGTGAAGAACCCGGTGACGGACTCTGCGCCGTGGTCGGTGCCGATCACCAGGTAGTTGTGCTCCCCGGCCAGCGCGTACTGGGCGATCATCCGGGTGCGGGCCTTGGTGTTGCCCTTGTGGAAATCGGAGATGCCGTTCCCCACCGTTTTCTCGAATTCGTCCTCGAAGCCATCCACGGCGGCGGAGATGTTGAAGGTCCATTCCGTCTTGGCCTGGATGAAGTCCAGGGCAGCCTGGGCGTCGTCCTCGTCGTGCTGGACGCCGTACGGCAGGCGGACCGCCACGAAGTTGGCCTCCACACCTTCGGCCTCAAGCTCCTCCACGGCCAGCTGGGCCAGCCTGCCGGCGAGCGATGAGTCCAGCCCGCCCGAGATGCCCAGGACAAAGCCCCTGGCGTGGGTTGCCCGGAGGTAATCCTTCAGGAAATCCACCCGCTTTCGCACCTCCCCGAGGGGGTCGATCCGGGGCTGCACGCCCATTTCTTCGATGATGGTGGCCTGGAGTTCGCGCATGTGATCCAGCCTAGTCAGCCCTGTCAACAACGCTCAACTGTGTCCACCCGAACCACCCACGTGTCCACCCGCGAACGGACACTTGGGGCCCCGCGCGAACGGACACTTGAGTACTCAGCGCGAACGGACACTTGGGGCCCCGGACCTACAGCGTTCCCGGTGCCGCTCCGGTTGAGCCGCGGACCGTGAGATGCGTAGGCATCAGGGAACGGCTGCGGCTGCCACCGCCCGCCAGCGGGTTGAGCTGGGCCAGGAGCATGGACACGGCCACCCGGCCGGCCTGTTCGATCGGCGAAGCCATGGTGGTCAGCGGGGGATTGCAGAAGTCCGCGCCGAAGATGTCGTCGCAGCCCACCACGCTGATGTCCTCCGGGACCCGGATGCCGCGTTCGCGCAGCCGCTGGAGCATACCGATGGCGATGAGGTCGTTGAAGGCAATGCACGCGGTGACGCCGGAGTGCACGGCCGCATCTGCCGCGGCGGCACCTGATTGTGTCTTGGGGGCGAACGGGCCCAGCCTGCGCACCTCCACGCCGCGGTCCTCCGCGGCAGCCGACAGCGCATTCCATCGAAGAGTGCTGGATTGAGACGTGAGGGGGCCCGCCATGTAGGCGATGCGGGTGTGGCCGAGGGAAATCAGGTGGTCCAGCGCCTGGCTGGTGGCGGACGGCGTGTCAATCACGACGGCGGGAACGCCGGCTACGTCGCGGTTGATGGTCACCATGGGAATCCTGGCGGCCGCGGCCAGCAGCGCCTCGTCGCTGAGCCTGGACGCGGCGACGATGATGCCGTCAGCGCTCTTGCGCAGCTGCTCCATGGTGGAGGCCTCCACCTCGTCGGACTCTTCCGTGTCCACCAGCAGCTGGGTATAACCGGCCGCCTTGAGCTGCAGCTGGGTGCCCCGGATGAGGTCAAAATAGAACGGGTTGGTGATGTCAGGCACCAGGACGCCGACGGCGCCGGTGCGGCCGGAGCTCAGCGCCTTCGCCTGGCTGTTCGGCGTGTAGTTCAGCTCGGCCGCCGCGGCTTCGATGCGGGCGCGGGTTCGGATGTTGACCCGGTCCGGAGTGGAAAGTGCGCGGGACACGGTGGAGGCGGCCACGCCGCAGATCGCGGCGATGTCGTGGATGGTGGCAGGGCGGTCTGTTCCGGCTGCTTGCATCGCCATGGCGCGCTCCTCACTGAACGGGATGACAGGGGCTTGTGACGGTTGCCACAGCCCTGTAGCACCTAGATTGCCACAGCATGCAATCATTTGGCAATCGGTTGTCATTAACAGTTGACGTGTCTAGACTTAGGGCAACACTTTTTGTGAACTGAGTCACCCGCGCGCCGGAGCGGCACCAAGGCTGTCCCGTCGCGGGCATACCTAAGGAGATTCCCGTGACCGAAGCAACAACCGAAGCAGCCAGCACCGTCTGGACGCTCTCAGGATTCGGCGATGAAGTGGATCCGGACCCCGCCATCCAGGCTGCTGTCCTGCTGGCGCTCGGCGCGAACTACATCGAAGTACGCAGCGCCTGGGGCGTCAATGTCTCAGAAATGACGCCTGAGCAGGTAGCCGACCTCAAGGAACTCCTGGACGCCAAAGGCCTGAAGGTCTCAGCCGTGGCCAGCCCCATCGGCAAGGTGGACATCAGCCTGCCCGTGGAGCACGAGGTGGAGCGCCTCCGCCAGATCATCTCCGTAGCCGAGGGCTTGGATACCAAATACATCCGGATCTTCTCCTTCTACCGGAGTGAAACCCAGACGCCGGAGGAAATCCGCGACGACGTCATCACGCGCATGCGGGCACTGGCCGCTGAAGCCGTAAGCGCCGGCGTCGTACTCCTGCACGAGAACGAAAAGGACATCTACGGCGATACGCCGCAGCGCGTCCTGGACATCATGGAGTCCGTGGACTCTCCCGCACTGCGCGTCGCCTGGGACAACGCCAACTTCGTCCAGGTTGGCGTCCGGCCCTACACCGATGGCTACGCCATGCTCCGCCCCTACCTCGAATACCTCCAGGTCAAGGACGCCATCATGGCCACGGGTGAGGTTGTGCCTTCCGGCCATGGCGACGGCGAACTGGACGCCACCATTGCTGCCCTGAAGGCAGACGGTTACGCAGGCTTTGCCTCACTCGAACCCCACCTCGCCAGCCACCACGAACTGGGCGGCTTCTCCGGGCCAGTTGCGTTCGGCATGGCCGCGCGCGCCTTCGCGGTCCTTGCTGCCAAGAACGGAATCGAACTTTCGTGACCGGCCTCAAGGCCGCAGTTATCGGTTGCGGCGATGTGTCGGCAGTGCACTTTGAGGCCATCGCAAAGCTCGACGGCGCGCGGCTGGCCGGGGTCTGTGACTCAGATCCCGGCCGCCTTGCGGCAGCTGTGGCCGCCTACGGCGTCCCGGGTTTCCCGGATCACCTCAGCCTGATCGAGGCCATCGGCCCGGATGTTGTGCACATTACGACGCCGCACAACATGCATGCCTCCATCGCGGCGGACTGCCTTGAACGCGATGTGAATGTGATTGTGGAAAAGCCGCTGGCGCACACGCTCGAGGAGGGCCGCCGGCTCGTGGCGGCCGCCAAACTATCAACCGCCAAGATCGCCGTCTGCTTCCAGAACCGCTACAACGCCACCTCGCAGGCGATGCACGCCCTGCTTTCCTCCGGCGAACTGGGCGCGGTGTTTGGGGCTTCAGCAACGGTGCTTTGGCACCGTGACGCGGACTATTACCTCAGCCGGCCGTGGCGCGGAACCTGGGCGGGGGGCGGTGGCGGGCTCATGATGAACCAGGCCATCCATACCGTTGACCTGCTGCAGTGGCTGGTGGGTGACGTCGTTTCGTTGTCCGGCAATGCCGCAACCAGGTTCCTGGGCGAGACCATTGAGGTGGAGGACACCGCGGAGTTTGTTGCCGAACACGCCAACGGTGCGCGCAGCGCCTTTTATGCCACCCTGGCCAACGCGGTCAATGCGCCGGTCACGCTGGACATTGTCACGGAAAAAGCGACTCTCAGCCTTCGTGGGGACATGACCGTCACCTATGCGGACGGCCGCGTGGATGTGGTCCCCGAGCGTGTGGTGGAGTCCGGCGGGCGCGCCTACTGGGGCGTCTCGCATGAACTGCTGATCAGTGACTTCTATGCCCGGCTTGGTGACGAGGGCCCGTTCTGGATCAACCCCGAAGAGGCCGAGAAGTCTCTGAAAATCGTCAAGGAGATCTACCGCCAGAGCTACCAGGACGCGGTGGCGACGGTTTCCTAATCCTCTGGTGGCAACCGGTTGAATACCCTTAGGTCGTTTCATTTGCGGCCATTTTCGCTAAGATTGCAACAATATTGACAATCGGTTGCCAAAGTTGGCAATTATGCGTACTCTGAATCTCGAAGGCCGATGTGGTCCACGCCACACCGGCCGAATTCGCAACTCCCACGTTCCACAGATTCAGGAGCCAACAATGAAGTTAGGTCCCAAGGCGGCAGCAGCCGCCATTCTCGTCAGTGCAGGACTGGCGCTGACCGCCTGCGGCGGCGGCGCCGCAGGCACCGGTGCGGCAGCTGCCAAAACAGCGACGCTGACACTGGGTGCAGTTCAGGAACTCCGCTCCTGGGACCCGGCACAGGCCCACGTCGGTCACTATCTCCAGCCTTACCAGGCAGCGTACGACTCCCTGATCCTGCGGGAACCGGACGGCAAGCTCAGCCCCATGCTGGCCACCGCGTGGAAGTACAACGAGACCAACACCAAGCTCACCGTTGACCTCCGCACGGACGTGACCTTCAGCGACGGCGCAAAGTTCGACGCTGAGGCCGCCAAGGCCAACATGGACCACTTCAAGAAGGCCAACGGCCCGCAGATGGCCCAGCTGACGGCCGTCTCCGACGTCGCCGTTGTTGATGCCGACACGATCGAACTGAACCTGACCGCCCCGGATCCGTCCCTGGAGTTCTACCTCAGCCAGGCCGCCGGCCTGATGGGCAGCCCCAAAGCGCTGGGCACTGACGCCATCAAGACCGAGCCCGTAGGCAGCGGCCCGTATGTCATGGACAAGGCCGCCACAGTCAAGGACTCGCAGTCGGTGTTCACCGCACGCAAGGACTACTGGAACAAGGACCTCCAGAAGTTCGAGAAGGTCACCTTCAAGATCCTGATTGACCTGACCGCCCGCACCAACGCCCTCGTTTCGGGCCAGGTGGACGCCACGCTGCTGGACCCCAAGACCGGCAAGCAGGCCGAAGGCGCCAAGATGAACCTGGTCGCCACCGAGGTGGACTGGCAGGGTCTCCTGCTGATGGACCGCGACGGTACCAAGAACCCCGCGCTTGGGAACGTCAAGGTCCGCCAGGCGATCAACTACGCCTTTGACCGCAAGACCATCCTGGACCAGGTCCTGATGGGCCAGGGCACCCCCACGTCGCAGCCGTTCGGCAAGGCCAGCGGTGCATGGACCGAAGAGCTGGAGAACTACTACAGCTACGATCCGGCCAAGGCCAAGTCGCTCCTGAAGGAAGCCGGCTACGAGACCGGCGTCGTCCTCGACATCCCGTCGGTTCCGGGCTGGGAAACCCAGCTCGCAGTGATCAAGCAGCAGCTGGCGGACGTTGGAATCACCGTGAACATTGGTGCCGCCATCACCAACACGTTCACCAGCGATGTCGCCGCCCAGAAGTTCACCACCATGTTCTTCTCCCTCTTCCAGGGTGAGCCGTGGGTTGCCACCAACCAGATCGTCTCCACGAAGGCCCTCTACAACCCATTCAAGAACACCACTCCCGAGCTGCAGGCCAAGATCGATGCAGTCGAGACCGGCGGCAAGGACGCTGGCAAGCTGGCCCAGGAAGTCAACAAGTACGTGGTGGAGCAGGCCTGGTTCGCCCCGATGTTCCGCGTGAACCAGATGTACTACCACAACTCCAAGATCACCGTGGAACCGCAGGTCCAGCAGGCCGTTCCTTCGATCTACAACTACTCGCCCGCGAAGTAATCCGGGTTAGCCGCAATGATCACTTTCATCCTTAAACGCCTCGGCAGCGGACTCGTAGTCCTGTTCGCCGTCTCGATCCTCGTTTTTTCCCTGCTGTACGTATCGAGCGGCAGCATTGCGCGGAACATCCTGGGCGACCAGGCCACGCCGGATCAGCTGGCCGTGAAGGAAGCCGAGTTGGGGCTCGACCAGCCCATCATCACCCGCTACTTCAGCTGGCTCACGGGCGCCCTGCAGGGGGACCTGGGCACATCCTGGTTCACCTCTGAACCCGTCTCCAGCGCCCTCGCCACGCGCATTCCGGTGACCATGACCATGGTGATTGCGGCCATGGTCCTGATCTCCATCATCGCCACCCTCATCGGCGTCGCCGCGGCAGTAAAGCGCGGCTGGGTGGACCGTGTGGTCCAGATCGGTGCCATCATCGGCGATTCCGTCCCCGGCTTTGTCATCGGCATCATCCTGGTGACCATCCTTGCCATCCAGATGGGCGTGTTCCCCGCCACCAGCACCATTTCCCCCGGTGTCGGCGCGGACGCCTGGGTCCTTTCCCTGACCCTTCCGGTGATCGCCTTGCTGATCAACGGAGTGACCGGCGGTGCCCAGCAGATCCGTAGCGCCGTCATCAAGCAGCTCGAACGCGATTACGTGCGCACACTGCGCAGCCGCGGCATCGGTGAGCGCGAGGTCCTGTTCAAGCACGTCCTTCGCAGCGCCGCTCCGGCCGGCCTGACCGTGCTCAGCCTGCAGCTGATCGGAATGCTCGGCGGTGTGGTCATCATCGAGCAGATCTTTGCCCTTCCCGGCATGGGGCCGCTGGCCGTAGCCGCCACCAGCCAGAGTGACCAGCCAGTGGTCATGGGCGTTGTTATGTACACCGTCGCCGTTGTCATTGTGGTCAACCTCATCGTTGACCTGCTTAACGGCTGGCTTAACCCGAAGGTGCGTGCCTCGTGACCGAGTCCGTCGAAACCTCAGCCCTGACACCCGCACCCGGTACGCCGGCACCGGGTACCTCAGGCCAGACCGGAACTGTCGTCCGGTCAACAGTCCTCAAACGGCTGTTCAAGAATCCCATGGGCATCATCGCCATCGCCATCCTTCTGACCATGGCCGTCATGGCCATCTTCGCCGATGTCCTGGCCCCCTTCGACGAAAACTTTGCCAACATCTCCAAGACTCTTGCAGCCCCGGATGCGGTTAACATCCTGGGCACTGACAGCTCAGGCCGTGACGTCTGGAGCCGGCTGCTCTTCGGGGCACAGCTGACGCTAAGTTCTGCACTCCTGTGCGCCGCCGTCGCCATCGCGATCGGCCTGCCCGCCGGCCTCGTGGCTGGCTACTACGCCGGCAAGTTCGAAGCCGTCTCCAACTGGGTTGTCAGCATCCTCATGAGCCTCCCCGGCCTGATCGTCCTGCTGACCATCCGGGCCGCTTTCGGTCCGTCAGTGTGGATTGCCATGATCGCGTTCGGTGTGCTGATCAGCCCGTCCTACTTCCGCCTGACGCGGTCAGCGGTGCAGTCGGTCCGCAACGAGCTCTACGTTGACGCCGCGCGCGTCTCCGGGCTGTCAGACCTCAGCATCATCACCCGCCACATCTTCTCCGTGGTCCGCGCGCCCATCATCATCCAGACGGCGGCGATCGCCGGCGTGGCCATCGCCATCCAGTCCGGACTCGAGTTCCTGGGCCTGGGCGATCCGGCCAAGGCCACCTGGGGTGTGATGCTCAGCGAAGGCTTCAAGAACGTCTACCTCACCCCGACGCTGCTTTTCTGGCCTGCATTTGCCATGGCGCTGACCATCGGTGCCCTTGTCCTCCTAGGCAACGCCATCCGCGACGCCCTGGAAGACGGCGAAAAGATCAAGCACCGCAGGCAGAAAGCCCATCAAGCCGAGGATGCTGCCACAGCCAGCGCCACCAAATCAGCGCGCAAGACCATTGCCGCCGTCGAGGCCGGAACTGAACACCACCTCGTCAAGGTAACCAATCTCGGCGTCGGCTACCCCCAGGCAGACGGCACCATCAAGAAAGTGGTGGACGACGTCTCCTTCCACGTTGACCGCGGCGAAATCCTCGGCATCGTAGGCGAATCCGGTTCGGGCAAATCCCAGACCGCCTTCTCCATCCTGGGCCTGCTGCCGGACACCGCACGCATCGTCGGCGGGGCCATCCAGTTCGATGGCAACTACACCGTCGCTCCAGGCGACGAAAAGGTCAGCCAGGAACGCCTGTCCAAGCTGCGCGGCAAACGGATTTCCTACATCCCGCAGGAACCCATGAGCAACCTGGACCCGGCCTTCACTATCGGCTACCAGCTGGTCACGCCTATGGTGCGGGTCCTGGGAATCTCCAAGGCGGAAGCCACCACGCGGGCTATGAAGCTGCTCTCCGACGTCGGCATTGTCAGCCCGGACAGGACTTTCAGGGCGTACCCCCACGAGGTCTCCGGCGGCATGGCCCAGCGCGTGCTGATCGCCGGCGCCATCAGCTGCGAACCGGACCTGATCATTGCCGATGAGCCCACCACGGCTCTTGACGTCACTGTCCAGGCCGATGTCCTGGATCTCATCCGCGACCTCCAGCGCCGGCTCGGCGTCGGCGTCATCCTGGTGACCCACAACTTCGGCGTTGTCGCCGACCTCTGCGACCGCGTTGTGGTCATGCAGAACGGCCGGCTCGTGGAGGAAGGCCCCGTGCGGGAAATCCTGCGCGAACCGAAAGAACGCTATACCCAGACCCTGCTGGCATCCATGCTCGAAGGCAAGGAACCCATGTCCATGCTCGTGTCGGCCGCTGCGTCTGCAACTGCGTCACCAACTGCCAAGGAGAACGTACTGTGACCGAAACTGCAGCCTTGCGCGCCGCGGAATCAGCGCCGGCACGCCAAAAACTTCTTCGGGTGGACAACCTGGTGGTGGAGTACGCCGGCAAAGGGTTCCGGGCACGTAAATTCCGCGCCCTGACGGACATCAACATCAGCATCGGCCAGGGCGAGACCCTGGGCCTGGTGGGGGAGTCGGGCTCCGGCAAGACCACCCTCGGCCGGGCGGTGCTGGGGCTCGCGCCCGTGAGCGGTGGCAAGATCACGTTCGAGGGCAAGGACATCAGCCAGGCCACCCGCAAGGAGCGCCGTGTCCTGAGCCGCGACATGCAGGTGGTCTTCCAGGATCCGTACACGTCGCTGAACCCTGCCCTGGAGATCGGCGATATCCTTGCCGAACCGCTGGGCGTCCAGGGCATGGAACAGGCAGCAGCCAAGAAGCGCGTCAAGGAACTCCTGGACCAGGTGGGCCTGCCGTCGGACGCCATCCACCGTCTCCCGCGGGAGTTCAGCGGCGGTCAGCGCCAGCGCGTGGCCATCGCCCGTGCACTGGCACTGTCCCCGAAGCTCATCGTCTGTGATGAGCCTGTCAGCGCTCTGGACCTCTCCACCCAGGCCCGTGTCCTGGATCTGTTCCTGCAGATCCAGAAGGACACCGGGGTGTCCTACCTTTTTGTCTCCCACGACCTTGACGTCGTCCGCCACATCAGCCACCGTGTAGCCGTGATGTACCGCGGAGAAATTGTGGAGCAGGGGCCGGCCGACGTCGTCACCCGCGACCCCGAACACCCCTACACCCAGCGGCTGCTCCTCGCTTCCCCGGTGCCGGACCCGGACCGCCAGGAGAAGCGCCGTGCGGACCGGCACCGGCTGCTTGAAGAGCAGCGCATGCAGGCCGAACAGGCTGGCGTCCCCGCCTAAGGCCGGACCAGACTTTATACAACAGCGAACAAACCATGGAGGAAAAAGTGGCCAAAATTGGCGTACAGGCAATGATGCTGAAGGACAGCTTCACCGAACTCGGGGCATTCGAAACGCTCCGCAAGGTCAGCGGCATCGGCTACAACGCCGTCGAGATCTCCCAGATCCCGATGACGCCGGAAAACGTCGCCGAGCTGGACCGCTCCCGCAGCGAGCTGGGCATGGACATCGCCGCCCTGTCCGTGGCCATGGAGACCCCCAAAGGCCGGCCCGGCGACTCCCTGGCGGAGCACTTCGACAAGATCGTCGAGGACGCCAAGCGGCTGGATTCGAAACTGCTGCGGATCGGCATGCTGCCGTTCCCCGCGATGAAGTCGATTGGCGCCGTCGTTGACTTCGCCAAGCAGGCGAACGAATACGCAGAACGGCTGCAGGAGCAGGGCCTGGGCCTGTATTACCACAACCACCACATCGAATTCGCGAAGTTCGACGGCAAGTACATGCTGGACATCATCGCCGAGAACTCCCCGGCCATGGGCATGGAAATCGACGTGCACTGGGTCCAGCGCGGCGGCCTGGACCCGGTCCGCACGCTCGAAAAGTACGCCGGCCGCACGGCCATGGTCCACCTCAAGGACTACCGCATCGGCGAACTGCCCGAGTCCGCCTTCGGGATGCTGGACTCAGGGGACGTCGCCGGATTCATGGCGGAGTTCAAGAACGTCGTCCAGTTCGCCGAAGTGGGCGAAGGCAACCTCGATTTCGCCTCCATCATTCCGGCCGCGCAGGCTGCCGGCGCCCAGTACCTGCTGGTGGAGCAGGACGAACTCTATGGCCGCACGGTCTGGGAAGCGCTGCAGACCTCCTACGACAACCTGGTTGCCCTGGGCCAGACCGATCTCTTCTAAGCGGACCCACTTCTGGTTTCGACAAGCTCAACCAACAAAAAAGGACAAATAACTGTGAGCAAGAAAGTACGCCTCGGCATCATCGGCCTGGGCCAGCAGGGCGGCGCCTACGCCAAGTTCATCACGGACGGCATGGTCCCCAACATGGTGATCGGAGCCATCTGCGACACCGATCCGGCCAAGAAGGAACTGGCCACGGCCACGTACCCGGACGCACCTTTCTATAACGACTACATCGCCATGCTGGAAAGCGGCGACGTTGACGCCGTTGTGACCTGCGTGCCGCACTTCCTGCACCCCGAAATGGGCATCGAGACCCTCCAGCGCAACATCCACGCGCTGCTGGAGAAGCCGGCCGGCGTCTACACCAAGCAGGTCAAGGAACTGAACGAGTTCGCAGCCTCCAAGCCGGAACTCTCCTTCGGCATTATGTTCAACCAGCGCAACAACCCGCTGTACAAGAAGCTCAAAGAGATTGTGGAAAACGGCGAGATCGGCAAGATCCGCCGCAGCAACTGGATCATCACCAACTGGTGGCGTCCGCAGGGCTACTACAACTCCAGCGAATGGCGCGCGACGTGGGGCGGCGAAGGCGGCGGCGTCCTGGTCAACCAGGCGCCGCACCAGCTGGACCTGTGGCAGTGGATCTGCGGCGTGCCGAAGTCCGTCTATTCCAAGGTTGCCTTCGGCTTCCGCCGCGACATCGCCGTCGAAGATGAAGTGACTGCCGTGGTTGATTACGGAGACGGCGTTACCGGTGTTTTTGTCACCGCCACGCACGATCTGATCGGGACCGATCGTTTCGAAATCCTGGGGGACCAGGGCAAGATCGTCGTCGAAGGCAGCAAGACCGCCACCGTGACGCGCTTGCACAAGCCCGAGCGCGAACTCAGTGACGGCATGGGCATGGACGATGTCCGCAAGCTCTTTATGGGCGAGCTCAACCCGGAGGAGTACTACACCACCGAGGTCATTGAGTTCGAGTCCGCGTGGGGTGGGCAGCACGCCGGTGTCCTGGAGAACTTCGCCGCCAACATCCTGGACGGCACACCGCTGCTGGCTCCGGGCTCGGACGGCATTAACGGAGTCCGCCTGGCCAACGCCATCCACCTTTCCGCCTGGACCGGCAAGGAAGTTGGACTGGACTTCGACGAGAACGAGTTCCTTGCCGAGCTCAACAAGCGCATCGCCGAAGAGGGCAAGTTCGCGCAGCGCGCGTAACTCCTGGGCGAGCAGCGAAGCCGACTAGCCGCTGTGGCCGTTTTGGACCATCAAAACGGCCACAGCTGCGACCTGCTTGAGCGGTTTCATCGTTAGGATGGGGCGGTGACTGAACCCCAAACGCCGGACACCGCCCCATCAACGGGCTCGGTCAAAAAGCACGCCCGCGACGGCAAATCCAACGCCACCATCTACGACATCGCCAAGATGGCCGGCGTCAACGCGTCCACGGTTTCCCGGGCGCTCAGCAAGCCGGGCAGGGTCAGCTCCAAAACACAGAAGCTCATCGAGGATGCGGCCGCCGAGCTCAACTACCAGGTCAATCCGTTCGCACGCGCCCTTCCCACGGGCAAGACCAATACGTTCGGCCTCATCGTCGCGGACATTACGAACCCCACCTTCTTTGACATCATCCGCGGCGCCGAGACCACTGCAACCGGCCGGGATTACACCCTGGTGCTCGCCGAGTCGGCGGAGTCCTCGGCAACTGAGCTGACTGCCGCCCGGCGGCTCATGGCCACCGTGGACGGCCTTATTCTTGCCAGCCCGCGCATGGACGATGACAACATCCGCGCCCTGGCCCGGGACAAACCCGTGGTGGTCATCAACCGCGAAGTGGAGGGCGTGCCGTGCGTGGTGCCGGACGTCAACAAGGGGATCAGCGAGGCGGTCCGCAGCCTGGCCGCCAACGGCCACACGAAGGTTGCCTACGTGGCGGGGCCGCCGCAATCCTGGATGTCCGAACGCCGGTGGGAGGGTGTGCAGGCAGCCTGCGACTGGTCCCGGCTCAAGGCAGTGCGGCTCGAATCCACCAAACCAACGGTCGACGGCGGCCGGAAGACTGCGCGTGACGTCCGCGCCAGCGGCGCCACCGCGGTCCTGACATACAACGACCTGCTGGCCATCGGGCTCATGCAGGAGCTCCAGGCTGCCGGCGTGGTGGTGCCCGACCACATCAGCATCATCGGCTTTGACGACATTTTCGGCGCGGATTTCACCACGCCACCGCTCACCACCGTGCGTTCGCCGCTGGGGGAGTGCGGCGAGGCGGCCGCCAAGCGCTTGCTGGACTTTCTTCACGGAAGCGGGGCACAGACAGGCACCTTGAGCGTGGAGACTGAGCTGGTGCTGCGCGGGTCCAGCGGCAGGATCCTGCCCGCGAAGTGAGTCCTGGCAGGGCCGATTCCAACATTTGGCAAATGATGGCAACCGGTTGACAAAACCCGGTGCCAGGCAGATTATTGATCTATGTCACAGTCGATTGCGTCCAACCCAGACAGGCTCCTGCCCGCGGACCCAGGAACGCGCAGCATTGCGCGGGACCTCCTGGCGCGCGTACAGGACCTCCCCATCATCTCCCCGCATGGCCACGTTGACGCCGCCGTCATCGAGCACAACACGCCGTTCCCTGACCCTGCCGCGCTGCTCGTCAGCCCGGACCACTACGTCACGCGCCTGATCCATGCCAACGGCGCCTCCCTGGACAAGCTGCGGGCCGGCGGTCCCACCGCGCCCGGGTCACGCGAAATCTGGCGCACGTTCGTGGATGCCTGGCCGCTCTTCGAGGGCACGGCCTCCGGCTACTGGCTGCGCAATCAGTTCGACAGCGTTTTCAACCTGGGCGCAGACCTGGGCGAGATGTCCGCTGATGCCAGCTATGACGCCATAGCCGCCAAACTCGTGGAGCCGGGCTTCCGTCCCCGCCAGCTGTTCAAGGACTTCAACATCGAGGTCCTGGCCACCACGGACGATCCGCTGGATAACCTCGCCAGCCACAAGGCCATCGCGGAGGACGCCACCTTCAACGGCCGAGTCCTGCCGACGTTCCGCCCGGACGCCTACCTGAACATTGCGCACCCCACCTGGAGCGCCAACGTTGACCGCCTGATTGAAACCGCCGGAGACGGCGCCAACGGCTACGCGGGCTACATCACCGCCTTGGAAAACCGCCGCCGCTACTTCGTGGAGCACGGCGCAGTCTCGGCAGACCACGGTGTGGCCACCCCGGCAACGCTCAAGCTGGACAGCGCTGAAGCCGAGCGCATCTTCGAGCTCGCCCGCGCCGGCAAGGCCACCGCCGAGGACCGCAACACCTTCGAAGCCCACATGATGTACCAGATGGGTCGTATGTCGGTCGAGGACGGCCTGGTCATGACCATCCACCCGGGCTCGTTCCGGAACCACCACACGCCCACGTTCGAGGCCTTCGGCGCGGACACCGGCCACGACATCCCGTTCGCCACCAACTACACCGAGGCCATCCGGCCGCTGCTGCAGGACTTCGGCACGGCCAAGGACTTCCACCTGGTGCTGTTCACGCTGGACGAAACCGTGTTTTCCCGCGAGCTAGCGCCGCTGGCCGGCTTCTACCCGTCCGTCTACCTCGGCGCACCGTGGTGGTTCCTGGACGCCCCGGATGCAATGCTCCGGTTCCGCTCCGCTGTGACCGAAACGGCCGGTTTCTCCCGCTCCTCCGGTTTCATCGACGACACCAGGGCCTTCTGCTCCATCCCCGCCCGCCACGATGCGTCCCGCCGGATCGAGGCTTCCTTCCTGGCCCGCCTCGTGGCCGAACACCGTGTCAGTGAAGACCGCGCCCACGAAATCATCGTGGACACCGTCGATTCCTCCCCGCGAAGGGTTTTCAAACTGTGAGTATCGAGCAGGCCGACGCCACAGGCAAGGCTGCGGAATCCCTTCCGCAGCTGAACCGGACCGTCCACGCTTCCGCCAAGCCGCCGGTGCGGATCGTCCACCTCGGACTCGGCGCCTTCCACCGCTCGCACCAGGCCTGGTACACCAGCCAGGCCAGCGACGCCGCGGACTGGGGCATTGCCGCCTTCACCGGCCGCCGCCCGGACGCTGCCTTGGCTCTTGCCGAGCAGGACGGCCTCTTCACGCTCGTGGAGCGCGCTGACAGCGGCGACTCGTTCTCCGTCGTCGGCAGCATCGTTGAAGCGGTGGACGGTGCGGACGTGCAGCGGCTCGCAGAGCTCGTTTCGGCGCCTGCCACCGCCATGGTCACCCTCACAGTCACCGAAGCGGCGTACCGGCTCGGTGCCGACGGACAGCTGGACACTACAGCGTCCGACGTCGCCAGCGACCTTGCGCTGCTGGCTTCCGGCAGCGGAAACCCGTCGACGCCGCTGGGACGGCTTGTGTTCGCCCTCGCCGCGCGCCGGGCTGCCGGTGCTGGGCCGCTCGCCGTTGTCTGCTGCGACAACCTCGCCAACAACGGCACGGTGGCCCGCAACGCCGTGGCGGGTCTGGCGCAGGCCTGGAATGCGGAGCTCGCTGCCTGGGTCGAGGAAAACGTCAGTTTTGTCAGCACGTCCGTGGACCGCATCACGCCGCGCACCACGGAGGCTGACATCGCCGCCGTCGAGGCCGCCTGCGGCTACCGCGACAACTCGCCGGTAGTGGCTGAGCCCTTCACCAACTGGGTGCTCAGCGGCGACTTCCCGGCCGGCCGTCCGCGCTGGGAGGATGCCGGCGCGGTCTTCGTTGACCACATCGAGCCCTACGAGAACCGCAAGCTGTGGCTCCTGAACGGCGCCCATTCCCTGCTGGCCTACGCCGGCCAGCTCCGCGGACACACCACGGTGGCGCAGGCCCTCGCGGACCCGCAGTGCCTGAACGCCGTCGAAAGCTTCTGGGACGAGGCCGAAGCGAACCTCGCAGGCACCGCGGCCGGCGGCGCGGACCTGCAGATTCCGGCGTACCGCGCGGCACTGCTGGCCCGCTTTAGCAACGCACGCATTGCCCACCACCTGGCCCAGATCGCCATGGACGGCAGCACCAAGCTGCGCATGCGGGCCGTGCCCGTCCTCCAGGCGGAACGGGCCCAGGGCAGGTCCGGTGCTGCTGCGGCACTGATGATCGCTGCCTGGATTGATTTCAGCGCAGCGGCCGACACATTCCACGATCCGCTGGCAACTGAAGTGGCCGCGGCCAACCAGCTGGAAGGCACGGAGCGCGTGCGTGCTGTCCTGGCGCTGGTGGATCCTGCCGTCGCAGCGGACGACGCCGTAGTGGAGCTCGTTTCCGGCCTGCTCGGCACATTCGCGGCAGGCTCCTAAGCACCACGCCAAACTAGCGTTCTCTGCTGCATAAAGAACAGCACTGCCCGGTCCAGGCTCCTGGACCGGGCAGCGCTGTTTCGATCACGTGCAGTTTTGTGAAGCTTCAACAGAAATATCTGGCAACCGCTTGCCATTTTATTGCCAAGTGACTAGGATTACAGGCAACGAGAAACACCGTGCGGTACGCCCGCCGGATGCGGATTCTCCCCACTGCAGCATCGCCAAGGATTCACTGCTTCATAGCATTTCAATAAATTTTCGCTGGCCTACACGGCGGCAAGGGTAAAGGAGCCCAATTCATGAAACAGCTAAACAAGCTCAGCATCGTCGGCTATGGCGCCGGCGATGCAGCCAACAACCTTGCCTTCACCACCGCCACCATGTTCCTGCTGGTGTACTACACCGACGTTGCCGGCATCTCCGCAGCGGCTGCCGGAACCCTGCTGCTGGTAGTCAGGCTCTTTGACGCTTTCGCTGACGTGTTCGCCGGCCGGCTCGTAGACCGGACCTACAGCAAGCGCTTCGGCAAGTTCCGTCCGTTCATCATGTTCGGCTCCATCCCGCTGCTCCTGCTGAGCGTGGCAACGTTCTCCGTCCCGCAGTTGGGTGAATCCGGCACACTGCTGTACGCGTACGTCACGTACGCAGCCCTTGGCCTTGCCTACAGCCTCGTGAACATTCCGTACGGCTCGCTGGCCGGCGCTATGACGCAGGATCCGGGAGAGCGCGCAAAGCTGGGCTCGGCCCGCATGGTGGGTGCACTGCTGGTGGGCTCTGCCCTGGGTATTTTCGTTGCACCGCTGATCAAGCCGGGCGCCGACCTCCAGTCGACGTTCACCACCATCACCGTGGTCTTCGTAGTCATCGGAACGGCGCTGTACTTCTTCACGGCCTTGACCGCCAAGGAGCGCGTGCATCGAGCGGTCCCCAAGGTGACGTTCAAGCAGAGTGTGGAAACCCTCAAGGGCAACAAGCCCCTCATGATGCTGTGCCTCAGCTCGTTCTTCTTCCTCTCTGGCTACCTCGCCCTGACCTCCGTGCAGCTGTACTACCTGCGCGACGTCCTGGGCCGCCTGGACCTTTACCCCGTACTGTCCATCATCCAGCTGGCGCTCACCTTCTTCCTGGCCGCCTTTATGCCCAGGCTGGTCCGCAACGTCGGCAAAAAGAGCGTCTACATCTACTCCTCGCTGGTCACCGTCCTCGGCGGCGCGATCATCTTCTTCACCCCGGCCGGCCAGGTCTGGATGGGCTTCACCGGCCTCGTGATCAGCCTCGTGGGTGTCCTCGCCGTCAACATCGTGGTGTGGGCCTTGGAAGCCGACACGGTGGAGTACGGCGAATGGCGGACCGGTGTCCGCACCGAGGGAATCACCTACGCGCTGTTCTCCTTCACCCGCAAGTCTGGCCAGGCTGTGGGCGGCGCCCTGGCGGCCTACGCCCTGGCGCTGGGCGGCTACAAGTCCGGCGCGGCCCAGACCGCGGACGCCCTGTTCGGCATTCAGATTGCGGCGGGCGCGATCCCTGCCGTGCTGACTATCCTTGCCGTATTAGTAATGTCCAAGTACACCCTGACCGACACCAAGCACGCGGAGATCCTCAAGGAGATCCAGGAACGCCGGACCAAAACTGTGGGCGCCGGCGACGCCGCTGACGCCACTGCCGCTGACGCCACTGCCGCTGACGCCGGCACGCCGGTTGTCGCCGGCAAAACTGCCGGCCACTAACTTCCAGCACCACCATCTGACCAGAAGTCCCCGAAAGGATCTGCCGTGAAAATCATTGCCGCTGAAGTCTTCGTGACAAGCCCGTCACGTAACTTCGTGACCCTGCGCATCACTACGGACGACGGGGTCACCGGCATCGGTGACGCCACCCTGAACGGCCGCGAACTGGCTGTTGCCGCGTACCTCAAAGAGCACGTGGCCCAGCTGCTGATCGGCAAGGATCCGCACAAGATCGAGGACACCTGGCAGTTCCTGTACCGCAGCTCCTACTGGCGCCGCGGGCCGGTGACCATGGCGGCCATCGCCGCCGTGGACATGGCCCTGTGGGACATCAAGGGCAAGATGGCGAACATGCCGGTCTACCAGCTCCTGGGCGGCGCTTCACGCAACGGCCTGCGCGCCTATGGCCACGCGTCCGGCGCTGACCTCGAGTCGCTGTTCGACTCGGTCCGTGAGCACCTGGAACTCGGTTACAAGTCCATCCGCATCCAGACCGCTGTCCCCGGCATCAAGGCCGTCTACGGGGTGGCCGCGCAGGCCCAGGCCTCGGGCGAACGCTACGACTACGAACCCGCCGGCCGTGGCGCGTTCCCGCAGGAAGAGGACTGGGACACCCGCGCCTACCTGCGCCACCTGCCCACCGTCTTTGAAGCCGTGCGCAACGAGTTCGGCCCGGAAATCCCGCTGCTGCACGACGGCCACCACCGCATGACGCCCATCCAGGCCGCCAAGCTCGGCAAGGCCCTGGAACCGTACGATCTCTTCTGGCTCGAGGACTGCACCCCAGCCGAAAACCAGGAGGGCCTGCGCCTGGTCCGCCAGCACACCACCACCCCGCTGGCCATCGGTGAAATCTTCAACACCGTGTGGGACTACCAGACCCTGATCAAGGAACAGCTGATCGACTACGTCCGCGCTGCCTCCACCCACTTCGGCGGCATCTCCCCGCTGAAGAAGGTCATGGACTTCGCCGCCCAGTACCAGATCAAGTCCGGCTTCCACGGC
The DNA here is from genome assembly GCF_001428335.1 of Arthrobacter sp. Soil762. Lineage (GTDB taxonomy): Bacteria > Actinomycetota > Actinomycetes > Actinomycetales > Micrococcaceae > Arthrobacter. The sequence goes on along the minus strand of NZ_LMSG01000022.1, from coordinate 59,617 downwards.
CCCACGGACATTTCCCCGGTGGGCTTCGCCGCCCAGCTGCACGTGGGCCTGGCCATCCACAACTACGGCATCCAGGAATACATGCAGCACTCGGACAAGACCAACGAGGTCTTCGAGCAGTCCATGACCTTCAAGGACGGCTACCTGCACCCGGGCGACAAGCCTGGCATCGGCGTCGAATTCAACGAGGAAGCCGCGGCAGCGTACCCGTACCAGCAGGCCTACCTGCCGTACAACCGCCTGGTAGACGGAACGGTGCACGACTGGTGACCGCCGCGACATCGCCCGCCCCAGCAGGAGGAGCTACGGGTCCCCGCGTCATCGTTATGGGCGTCTCCGGCTGCGGCAAGACCACCATCGGTGACCTGGTGGCCCGCGAGCTGGGCGTCCAGTTCCTCGACGGCGATTCCCTCCACCCGGTGGAGAACGTCGCCAAGATGGCAGCTGGCACTCCGCTGACCGACGAGGACCGCTGGCCGTGGCTTGCCACGGTGGGCAATGAACTGGCAGCTGCCAAGGGCGGCTTGGTTCTGGCCTGCTCGGCTCTTCGCCGCGGTTACCGCGACGCCATCCGTGCCACGGCGCCGGATACGGTCTTCCTTCACCTGCACGGCAGCAAGGAAGTCCTGGGGTCGCGGCTGGAAGGCCGCTCCGGGCACTTCATGCCGGCAGCGCTGCTGGAATCCCAGCTGGCCACCCTCGAAGCGCTCGAAGCCGATGAGGCAGGCATTGTGGTGGACATCGCCGGTCCCGTGGACCAGGTGGTGGCCGACGCGCTCGCGGGCATAGCGGCGGCCGTGACTGCCGCCGTCGGAAGCTCCACCCATGGTGCCGCTGGCACCCCAGTGGGCCAGTTCGACGTCGACCTCCAGGCCGCGCCGTTCAACCTCGACGACGCAGCGATCACCTGGGTGAACACCACCCTGGAATCGATGACGCTTGAGGAAAAGATCGGGCAGCTGTTCATCAACCACAACAACGACTACTCCCCGGAGTACCTCGACGGTGTGCTGGAGAACTTCCACGTTGGCGGCATGCGTTACCGGCCAGGCCCGTCCGCTGCCGTGCAGGAACACATCCGGCACGCGCAGTCGAAGTCCAAGGTGCCGCTGCTGGTGGCGTCCAACCCGGAAATGGGTGGCGCCGGAAGCTGCGACGACGGCACGTTTGTGTCCACGCACCTGCAGGCAGGTTCGCACCCGGACAAGTCCATCGCACGCCGGATGGGGCAGGTTGCCGGCGTCGAAACCGCGGCCCTGGGCTGCAACTGGGCCTTCGCCCCGATCGTGGACATCCACTACAACTGGCGGAACACGGTCATCTCCACCCGGGCCTTCGGCAACACGCCGGAGATCGTGGTGGAGCGGGCCAAGGAATACTTCGACGGGATCAGTGAATCACCCACTGCCTGTGCCATGAAGCACTTCCCGGGCGACGGCATGGACGAGCGCGACCAGCACGTGGTCACGTCCTACAACACCCTCGGCTACGACGAGTGGAACAGGACGTATGGCCACGTGTACCGCGAAATGATTGGGCACGGCGTGCAGTCCATCATGATCGGGCACATCGGCGCGCCGGAGCTTTCCCGGCACTTCCGCCCGGGCCTGGCGGACAAGGACATCCTGCCCGCCACCCTGGCCCCGGAGCTGCTCCGGGACCTGCTGCGCGGCGAGCTCGGCTTCAACGGGCTCATCCTCACGGACGCCTCGCAGATGATCGGGCTCACCCAGGCCATGAAGCGCAAGGACCTGGTTCCTGCGACCATTGCCGCCGGCTGCGACATGTTCCTGTTCTTCCGCAACGCCGACGAAGACTTCCAGTACATGCTGGACGGCTACAAGTCCGGCGTCATCACGGAGCAGCGCCTGCATGACGCCCTGCGCCGCATCCTGGCCCTCAAGGCCTCGCTGGGGCTGCACCTCAAGGACCGCAACGAACTGGTTCCGCCCGTGGACGCACTCGCTGTGATCGGCAGCGACGCCCACCGGGCCATCGCCGCCGAGATCGCGGACAAGACCGTCACCCTGGTCAAGGACACCGCGCACAACCTGCCCATCCGGCCGGAAACGCACAAACGGATCCGCCTGTACGGTATCTCCGGCGGCTCGGACTTCACCCGGGCGGACCCGCTGGCCTACCTGGACACGGTAAAGGAGGAGCTGGAGAAAGCCGGCTTCGAGGTGCACCTGTTCAAGACTGCCGATCAGCGCGAAGCAGCAGGGGAGACCGGCGTGAACTTTATGTCGATCATCTCCGAGGAAGCCACCGGCGACTACGCGGACAAGTATGACGCGGCGTTTGTCTTCGCCAACGTCAAGGGCTTCGCCCAGGAAGCGGCCATCCGGATCAAGTGGTCCACCCCGATGGCCGCGGAAATCCCGTGGTACGTCACCGAGGTCCCCACCGTGTTCGTCTCGCTGAACCAGCCCAACCACCTTATTGACGTTCCGATGGTCAAGACCGCCATCCACGCCCATGCGGGAACTGTTGAGGCCATCCGGGCCACGATCGAGAAGATCATGGGCAAGTCCGAGTTCCAGGGGACGTTCAACGAGAATGTCTTTTGCGATTCCTTCGACACCCGGCTGTAGGGACATCGCTGCGGTTTTAGACTGACGACTCGCAGCTGGACTGGCGCTACGCGGATACGCGTAGCGCCAGTCCATTTCTGCGTCATGGGGCCATTTCCGCGTCCCAAACCAGGCGAGTGCGGCCACTTCACGTGCGGCGTACCGTTAGTGCATGGAGCGAACGGGGTGCGCCGTTGTTGGCGGCGGGCCGGCGGGGACGATGCTGGGGCTGCTCCTGGCCCGTGCCGGGGTGGAGGTCACGGTCCTCGAAAAGCACGGCGACTTCCTGCGGGATTTCCGCGGCGACACCGTGCATGCCTCCACCATCAGGCTGATTGACGAGCTGGGCTTGGGCGACGCATTCCGGAGGCTCCCGCAGAGCAGGCTCAACCGCGTCGCGTTCCCCGTCCCTGGCGCAGGCATGGTGACCCTCGGTGATTTCGCGTCGCTGAAGCCCCCGTATAACTACATTGCCATGATGCCGCAGTGGGATTTCCTGAATTTCCTGGCCACCGAGGCCGCGCGCGAACCCACGTTCACGCTTCTCATGGAGCATGAAGCAACGTCGTTAGTGCTCGACGGCGGCCGCGTCACCGGCGTGCGCTACCGGACACCTGATGGCGGTGAACATGCACTCCGCGCGGACGTCGTGGTGGCGACCGACGGGCGCCATTCAGTGCTGCGCCGGGCCGCCGGTTTGCAGCCAAAGGACTTCCCGGTCCCGTTCGACACCTGGTGGTTCAGGCTGCCGCGCCATGCTTCCGAAAAAGGAGCGGTGGCAGGCATCGTTCCGGCCTTCCGGGGCCGCGAAGCGATGATCGCGCTTTTCCGTGACGACTACTACCAAATGGGTTACCTCGCCCCCAAGGGAGCGGACGCACGGATCCGTTCCGAGGGGGTTGAACGGTTCAGGGAGCGAGTGGCGGCACTGCGCCCTGACCTGGCGGACCGCGTGGACTCGATCCGTTCCCTTGAGGACCTGCACTGGCTGGATGTGCGGCTGGACCGGCTGCGGCGCTGGCATGTGGACGGGCTGCTGTGCATCGGCGACGCTGCGCATGCCATGTCCCCTGTGGGCGGCGTGGGCATCAACCTCGCCATCCAGGACGCAGTGGCGGGAGCAACCCGCCTGGCGCCGGCACTCCTCCGGCGGCAGGTGGGCGCGAAGGATCTGGCCGCGGTGGAACGGCGGCGCCGGATGCCCACCCTGGTTGTCCAGACTGTCCAGCGCATCCTGCACCGGGCTGTGTTTGTTCCGTTGTTCGCCGGGCGGATGCCCGGGCCTCCGCCGGCCCTCCTGGTTGTCCTGCGGCATGTCCCGGTGGTGCGGAGGCTGATGCCGCGGCTTGTCGCTTTCGGGCCGCTGCCGGAGCACGCGCCAGGCTTCGCCCGCCGCTAAACTGGACACCATGACTTCCCCTCTTGACGCTGCCGCTGCCCGTGCCCGCCTGCTGGAACTGATCAAGGAACTTGCCGTGGTCCGCGGCAAGGTCATCCTCTCCAGCGGTGCCGAGGCCGACTACTACATCGACCTGCGCCGCATCACGCTGCACCACGAGGCCTCCAAGCTGGTGGGCCAGGTCATGCTGGCGCTGACGGACGACGCCGGGATCGACTTTGAGTGCGCCGGTGGCCTGACCATGGGTGCTGACCCCGTGGGCACCGCCGTTATGCACGCTGCGGTGGACGCCGGCCGCACCGTGGACGCGTTTGTGGTCCGCAAGGCCCAGAAGTCCTACGGCATGGGCCGCCAGGTTGAAGGCCCGTCGGTTGAGGGCCGCAAGGTTCTGGTACTGGAGGATACGTCCACCACAGGAGGCTCCGCACTCACTGCCGTTGAGGGTGTCCGGAAGGCCGGTGGCAACGTGGTTGCCGTGGCCGTCATCGTGGACCGGGACACTGGCTCCAAGGAAAGAATCGAAGCCGAGACCGGCGTCCCGTACCTGTTCGCCTTCGGCAAGGACGAGCTGGGCCTCTCCTAGCCCGGCGTCTCATAGCACTGCCTCTCCTGGCGGGTTCGGCCCCTTCAGCGGGTACAGCGGCCGCTCCCGCCCAGGGTTGCCCGAGGCCGGGGTTGCAGCGGCGGCTTCAGCTGTGGCTACGGTAGAGGTGTGCCGTACAGGGGGGAAGCAGATCCGCAGGAACAGCCAGGAGCTCATCAAGCCCGGCTGCTGGCCAATGCCGCCGCACTCAAGCGGTTTTCGCGCCGTGGGTTCCTGGCCGGCACGGGCGCCTCGGCCCTGCTGGCAGCGGACATGCTGGTCACCCGCCGGGTCCAGGCGGAGCGGCAGGTCAACCGGATACTGCAGGTCGCGGACGACTTCGCCGACGCCTACTACCCGAACGCCAGCTGGTTCCTCTTCCCCGGCTACAAGACCAGCTGGGAAGAGGCGCTCTGGATCCTGAACGCAATGCGTGGTGCGCTGAACAAGCGCGGCCAGCTGGCCGCCGTCGGCTATTCCAACCTAGGGCTGGACATCGACGAGGTGGTAATCGCCGTCATCGAACATGTTCGGGCCAAAAAGCTGACCAAGCTTTTTTTCTACGGCCACAGCTTCGGCGGCATGGTGGCCACCCAGGTGGCAGCGCGGCTCCGGGAATTCCACGGCGTGGAGGTGGATTTCATCCTGCTGGACTCCAGCCCCTACAGCCGCAGCGACGTTCTGGACGAGAGCTGGTTCGACGGTGTGGTGTTCCTGTATGAGAGCGGCTTCCGGGTCCCGTCCGTGGTCCGCGGCAGCTACGAACTGGGGGAGCGCGTCATCCACAAAGACGAGCGGACCTGGCGGCAGATCCTGGACCAGACCATGGAGCAGCTGTCCCCGATCGCCCCGTCCAGTGTGCTCATCCAGTCGGAGTCGGCCTACATCTACCACTTCGACGGAAACCGGTTTGTGGACAAGCTCGACGCCACGCGGATGGCGTACATCGGCAACCCGAAAGACCGCACGGTCCGGTACCAGACGGCCAAGGACGCGTGGTCGGCAGCGTTCCAACCCCACATGGTCTCCATGGACCTGCAAACGGACGGGGCTCTGCCGGCGCACGCGAGCCCGGGCTGGAATCCGCTCATCTACCGGCCCATCGTGGAGTGGCTGATGGACGACTTTTTCCCGCTGCCCCGCGGTGGCTCGAAGGTGACGGTCTTTTAGATCTGGTTCTTCAGGTCGGCCACGGAGTCCAGTACCTGGTTGGGCCGGAACGGGTAGGCGGCAATGTCTTCGCGCTGCGTAATGCCGCTGAGGACCAGGACCGTGTGCAGGCCTGCCTCCATGCCGGCGATGATGTCGGTGTCCATCCGGTCCCCGATCATGGCCGTGGTCTCGGAGTGCGCATCGATCTGGTTCATGGCGGACCGGAACATCATGGGATTCGGCTTGCCCACAATGTACGGTTCCCGGCCGGTGGCCTTCGTGATGAGCGCGGCGATGGCGCCCGTCGCGGGCATGGGGCCGTCCTTGGACGGGCCGGTGGCGTCCGGGTTGGTGGCAATAAAGCGGGCCCCGGCCAGGATCAGGCGGATGGCCATGGTGATGGCCTCAAAGGAGTACGTACGGGTTTCACCGAGCACCACGTAGTCCGGGTCCTGGTCGGTGAGGATGAAGCCTGCCTCGTGCAGTGCCGTCGTCAGCCCTGCCTCGCCGATGGTGTAGGCGCGGTTCCCGGAACCGGAACCCCGCACCTGGTCCTTCAGGAAGGTGGCGGTGGCCAGCGCGGACGTCCAGATGTTCTCCTCGGGGATCTCCAGCCCGGAAGCACGCAGCCTGGCGGCCAGGTCGCGGGGCGTGAAGATCGAGTTGTTCGTCAGCACCAGGAACCGCTTGGACGTGTCCACCCAGCGCTGGATCAGTTCGGCGGCCCCGGGGACGGCCTGGTTTTCGTGGACGAGTACGCCGTCCATGTCTGTCAGCCAGCATTCGATCTCCTGGCCGCTGCGGTAAACCGCCGGTGAACCCTGTACCTGGTCTGCTTCTGCCACGTTTACCTCCGCCGGTGATGAATGCTCCAGTGGTCCAGTCTAGTGTTGAGGGGTGAAACAAACGCCCGGAAACCCAGTCGAACCTCATCCGATTCCAGCGGAGGAGCCAGCGCCCGAGGAGGCGCCGGAGCCAAAGGCGGAGGTCGGCGTCGGGCCCTGGGAGGGTTCGTGGCCGGAAGGTGACCACTGGGATCCGGACCTGCTCGCAGACGGCGACCGCCGCAACGTGGTGGACCAGTACCGGTACTGGAAGCATGACGCGATCGTGGCGGACCTCGATTCGAAGCGGCACAACTTCCACATCGCCATCGAAAACTGGCAGCACGACCTCAACATCGGCACCGTGGTGCGCACCGCCAACGCCTTCCTCGCCAAGGAAGTCCACATCATCGGACGACGCCGGTGGAACAGGCGCGGGGCGATGGTCACCGACCGTTACCAGCACGTCCGCCACCACCCCACCGTGGAGGACTTTGTGGTGTGGGCGCAGGGGGAGGGGCTCGCGATCATCGGGATCGACATCTTCCCCGACTCCGTGCCCCTGGAGACGTATGAGCTGCCCAAGGACTGCGTCCTGGTGTTCGGCCAGGAGGGGCCCGGGCTGACGCCGGAGGTCCACGAAGCGGCCCTGGCAACCCTGTCCATCGAGCAGTTCGGCTCCACCCGCTCCATCAACGCCGCCTCCGCCGCCGCGATCGCCATGCACGCCTGGATCCGCCGGCACGTTTTCAGCCAGCCCGTCTGACCCGCGCCACTTCTGCGGCGTGTGCGCGTAAGTGTTACCGGCCCGCGTGACCCGAAACACTGCCCCTGCACAGAAATGGCTAGGATAGTGGCTAGCCGTAAGAGGTCTACTCTCCAGGGTCACAACCCATAGACGAAAACTCAGCATAGGAGTCACCATGCCCATTGCAACCCCAGAGATCTACTCCGAGATGATCGACCGTGCGAAGGCCGGAGGCTATGCATTCCCGGCCGTTAACGTCACCTCCTCGCAGACGCTGAACGCCGCACTGCGCGGCTTCGCCGAGGCTGAGTCCGACGGCATCGTCCAGGTGTCCACCGGCGGAGCCGCCTACTGGTCCGGCGCGGCCACCAAGGACATGGTGGCCGGTTCGCTCGGCTTCGCCGCGTTCGCCCGGGAAGTTGCCAAGAACTACGGCGTCAATATTGCCCTCCACACCGACCACTGCCCCAAGGACAAGCTGGACGGCTTTGTCCTGCCGCTGCTCGCAGCTTCGGAGGCCGAGGTCAAGGCCGGCCGCAACCCGATCTTCAACTCGCACATGTGGGACGGTTCCCACGAGCCGCTCAACGAGAACCTCAGCACCGCGCGCGAACTGCTGGAACGCACCGCCGCCGCGAAGATGATCCTCGAAGTTGAAATCGGCATCGTGGGCGGCGAGGAAGACGGCGTGGAAAACGCCATCAACGACAAGCTGTACACCACGGTGGAGGACGCCCTGGCCACCATTGAAGCCCTCGGCGCCGGCGAGAACGGCCGCTACATCACGGCCCTGACCTTCGGCAACGTGCACGGCGTGTACAAGCCCGGTGGTGTGAAGCTGCGCCCGGAGATCCTCAAGGACATCCAGGCCCAAGTGGGAGCCAAACTTGGCAAGAACAGCCCGTTCGACCTCGTATTCCACGGCGGCTCCGGTTCCTCCGACCAGGAGATCGCCGACGCCGTCTCCTATGGTGTGATCAAGATGAACATCGACACCGACACCCAGTACGCGTACACGCGTCCCGTAGTGGACCACATGTTCAAGAACTACGACGGCGTGCTTAAGGTTGACGGCGAAGTGGGCAACAAGAAGCTCTACGATCCGCGCGTCTGGGGTGCCTCCGCCGAGGCGGGCCTGTCCGCCCGCGTCGTCGAGGCAACCAAGCAGCTGGGTTCCGCTGGAAAGACCTTCTAGGAATGTCCGGCGAGTTCCGCAAGAACCTCATGGGCCCGGAGCCAACGCTCCTGCCTGCCGAGACCGACGTCTACGCGCAGCTGGACGCCGGCGCCGAAGCCCTGGACCTGGTGGAAAAGCACCCCACATCGTCGCTGTTGTGGGCTGTCCTGGCGGAGGAGGCGTGGGCCGAGGGCCGCACCATCGATTCCTACGCCTACTCGCGCGTTGGCTACCACCGCGGGCTGGACTCGCTGCGCCGCAACGGCTGGCGCGGCGTGGGTCCCATTCCTTGGGAGCACGAGCCCAACCAGGGCTTCCTGCGCGCGCTCTACTCGCTGGGCCGCGCGTCCGCGGCCATCGGCGAAGCCGAGGAACCGGAACGCATCGAGAAGTTCCTCAACGACTCGGACCCGGCAGCCAAGGCAGCCATCGAGGGTAAGTGGCGGTCACCTTTTTAGAAAGGTGGCCGCCCGCCGTCGTAATTTCCGGTGGTTGAGCCGGGCCCACGACCGCAGGGTTCCCTGACCGAGCTTGCGAGGTGAGGGAGCGGTTGGGGAGGGACACCTACCTGGCCATTTCGGCATGCGCTGGCCGGCCCAGCGGGATGACCAGCGGGGTGAGCGAGACGGGGTCTTCGATGACTCGGCAGGGCAGCCCGAAGACTTCTTCCACCAGTTCCTCGGTAATGACGTCGGCCGGCGCGCCCTCGGCCACCACCCGCCCGTCCTTCATGGCCACGATGTTGTCCGCGTAACGGCTGGCGTGGTTGAGGTCGTGGAGTACCGCCACCAAGGTATAGCCACGGGTGTTTCTGTGGAAGGAAAACTTCCTGTTCGCTGGCGAGGCACTGGGCGAGGAGACCGAGGCGGTCGCCGCGCTCAACGCCTACCAGGCCAAGGCCGACGAACTGAAGGCTGCAGTCCCGGACGACCAGAGGGTCTCCCTGGTCCGCTTCTTGCCGGGCAAGATCCGCCCTTCGCCAACAAATCGATCATCGGCGTGAGCCTGACGGACGCCGGCATCGCCCGGCCGGAGAACCAGGACATAGACGAGCTGGCGGCGGAGATCTCCGCCGAGAACATCGGCGACGCCGATGCCGACTGGATCTTCTACAGCAGCTACGGCGCTTCGCTGATCCAGGACGAACTCAAGGACCTGCTTACCGCGGGCTGAGGAAGGTATCGAAAGTAAGACTCCATGGGCCCACGCCCGCAGGGTTCCCTGGCCGAGCTTGCGAGGTGAGGGTGCGGGTGCGGGTGGGCGGTCACCTTTAGAAGAAAAGGTGACCGCCCGCCGTCGTACGGTGGTTGAGCGTTCCGGTGGTTAGACCTTCGCGAGCCCTGTGCGGGCCATGGCGTCGGTGTAGACGACGCGCATTTCCTCGAGGTACTGTTCCTGCCGCGCGGGCGTCCCGGCGAAGGCGCGGCCGCTGAGGGAGCGGACCTTGTAGGTCTTCAGCCCGCGCCGCCAGAGCAGCGGAACTTCGGTCTTCAGCAGCAGGTTGGCCAGGCGGTTGGCTTCGGTGCCGTGGGCCACGATCACGGAGGCGCGGGGGACCACGGCGAGGAACTTCAGCAGCGGCTTGAGGCCGGCGGAAATCTGGTCCGGCGTGAACTTGCCGTTGACCTCGCCCGGGGTATGCCACGGGTGCACGTTCCACGGCATCACGAACTCGGGGCGCAGGCCCAGCTTCCACTGGATGCCGAGCATGCGGGTGGCGGCGTCTTCGTCGCCGGCGGTGATGAAGCCGGACGGGTCAGCCTCGCCGATGTTGGAGTAGAGGCTGATGATGCGGCACTCGTCCACGTCGTGCATGGGGTCGACGTACGGGACTTCGGTGTGGGGCTTGACGCTCTGCAGGGAATCGCACAGCTCGTTGACGGCGGCAACGTTGGGCTCGTAGCGGCGGCTCAGGAGCTGTTCACGGAGGGATTCGGGGGCCAGGGCTGTCATATAGTGCAATGTCTCCTGCGGGGCTCGGCGATGCTGCCAATCCGGAAAATGGGCGCGTGATGGCGCGCCCGTCCGGCGTGGTTTGAAATGTGGTGTGGACCGATTCCTGGTCGATCTCTATCAGTTTAGCAAGCCCCGCGAAATGCAGGGCCCGGCCCCAGCCTCCCGTGATGGACGGCATAGGGCAATTGGCCATTGTCAAGTGAATTGACAGCTTTCGTTTAGCTTGATTGGCTTCTGTGACAGTCCGCAATAAGGACGTTGCGGCTGGTCGCACGCTCCATGCACTCGAAAGAGGTAACGTACCGTGAACAAAACCCTGGCAACCCTAAGGACCGTGGCCGTATCCGGAGCCCTGGTTCTGGCGGCACTCGCCGCGCCGGCACCGTTGGCCCATGCCGTGGGCGAAGGCCCCAACTATGACGGCAACGGCCAGATCACCACCTCGAAACTGGCAACCTATGACGAGTTGGTCTCCTTCCTGAAGGATCAGGACACCCGCCAGCCAGCCATGGATCTGGAGGTGATCGGCCAGACTGTCAAGGGCCGGGACATCCACCTGGTGAAGTACATTTCGGACCCGGCCAAGCCCACCATCCTGTACCTGACCCAGCAGCACGGCAATGAGCAGCTGACCACTGAGGGTGCCATGGCATTCGTGAAACACCTGGGGACCGGGAAATCGGGGGACATCCTGGACGGAGTGAACATCCTCATCGTTCCCATGCTCAACGCCGACGGCGCCATGGGAGATGTGAACTTCCCGCTGGATGACTACCTGGCCAAGGGCGACCGGCACATGACGCGGTACAACGCCGAGGAGGTGGACCTGAACCGTGACCACGTAGCCAAAATCCAGCCCGAAACGCAGGCGCTCCACAACAACGTCATGCGCAAGTACAACATTGACTACATGATCGACCTGCACCACCAGGGCACCCGGAGTGAACGCGACGGAAAGCTGGTCTCCGGGTCCATCCTGTACCCCACCACGCCCAATGCCGATCCGGCTGTTGTGGAAATGTCCAAGCAGTTGGGCGCCGTGGTCTTCAACAACGTCGACTCCACCGGGTGGGGCCACTTGGGCAAGTATGTGGGCGGCAGCGCCGAGACCATCAGCCGCAACGGCATCGCAGTGGAGTACGGGATCGCTACCCTGCTCTTCGAAATGCGTGGCATGTCTGATCACTATCTGGACGGCTACGCCCTCGGGCTCCGCAGCAACGGTTACCTGATCCAGCAGACAGTGACCACGCTGACGGCCACTGCGGCGGCCATCGCTGACGGTTCGATTGCCGACGCCGATACGTCCTTCTGGGACAGCCTGGACACCCAGACGTCCCGTCCCGGCGAGGAGGCTGACGACGAGTAGTAGATCGCGGGAAGTCTGCCCGTGGTCCTTTGCTGCGCGCGAAGGGCCACGGGCACCTATTGAGTGGACAAAGTCCCTGATCGGCTAAACTTGGGTGGTAAGAGCCCCGGACTCTTGCGTGGTTGGCCGCCGTAGCGGTCCGGCCAGGCTATGGCCTTCGGGGCATTCTCATGAACGGCGCTACGCAGGACTGCCATTTCGGTGGACGGACCTGTGCGGCCCGAACGAATGGGGGAGGATCCCATGCCAGCAATCGTGATCGTAGGAGCCCAATGGGGCGACGAAGGAAAAGGCAAGGCCACCGATCTTCTGGGCGGCCGCGTTGACTACGTCGTAAAGCCCAACGGCGGCAACAATGCCGGGCATACCGTCGTCGTAGGCGGTGAGAAGTATGAGCTCAAACTCCTTCCGGCCGGCATTTTGAGCCCCAACGCGATTCCGATCATCGGCAACGGCTGTGTGGTGAACCTCGAGGCCCTGTTCCAGGAGATCGAAGGCCTGCAAGCCCGTGGCGCGGACACGTCCAAGCTGCGCATCTCCGCGAACGCGCACCTCGTGGCGCCCTACCACCAGGTCCTGGACAAGGTCACCGAGCGTTTCCTCGGCAGCCGCGCCATTGGCACCACCGGCCGCGGCATCGGCCCCGCCTACATGGACAAGGTGGCCCGCCTGGGCATCCGCGTCCAGGACGTCTTCGACGAGTCCATCCTCCGCCAGAAGGTGGAAGGATCCCTGCGCCAGAAGAACGAGCTCCTGGTCAAGGTCTACAACCGCCGCGACATTGTGGTGGACGAGATCGTAGACTACTTCCTGGCTTTCGCCGAGCGCCTGCGCCCGCTGGTCATCGACAGCACCCTGGTCCTCAACAACGCCCTGGACGAGGGCAAGGTTGTGCTTATGGAAGGCGGCCAGGCCACGTTCCTGGACGTGGACCATGGCACCTACCCGTTCGTGACCTCCTCCAACCCGACCGCCGGCGGCGCGTCCGTTGGCTCGGGCATCGGCCCCACCCGGATCTCCCGCTCCATCGGCATCATCAAGGCCTACACCACGCGTGTTGGCGCCGGACCGTTCCCCACTGAACTGTTCGACGAGATGGGCATGTACCTGCAGAAGACCGGTGGCGAGTTCGGCGTAAACACCGGCCGCCCGCGCCGCTGCGGCTGGTACGACGCCGTCCTGGCCCGCCACGCTTCCCGCGTGAACGGCTTCACGGACTACTTCGTCACCAAGCTGGACGTCCTCACGGGCATCGAGCAGATCCCGGTCTGCGTTGCCTACGACGTCGACGGTGTACGGCACGACGAAATGCCGATGACGCAGACCGAGTTCCACCACGCCGTGCCCATCTTCGAGTACTTCGACGGCTGGACCGAGGACATCACCGGTGCCCGCACCCTGGAGGACCTCCCCGAGAACGCCCGCAACTACGTGCTGGCCCTCGAAAAGCTCTCCGGCACGCGCTTCTCCGCGATCGGCGTCGGCCCGGACCGCGACCAGACCATCGTGGTCCACGATCTGATCAACGACTGACAGCCTGTAAGGCACGACGACGGCGGGTCACCTGGAAAGGTGGCCCGCCTTTGTCGTCTGCGGGGGGTTGTACGCAATTTACACAGGGTTTACGCGGCGGGTCTTGTGAGGCTATAGGCGACCCGGACAGACTCTTAAGCACACCCTGAACTGATCAGCAGATCGTTCCACCAGACCCGTAGGTGCCGGATGCAGCGATGCTTCCGGGACCGCCCGTGGCGAAGATGCCGCCCGGACGGGACCCGCAGACCGGAAGGAATTATCATGGCTGGGAAGTTTGAAGTTTTCTTGGATTCGGATTCACGGTTCAGGTTCCGCCTCAAGGCGCCGGATGGCACTGTGGTGGCCGTGTCCGGGGCCTTCGAGGATAAGTCCGCCGTGGCTGCCGGGATTGCCGCCGTCCGCGAATGCGCCGGGACAGGGCTGGTCACCGATCTCAGCCCTGCCGCCAAGCTTGCACCGCCGGCCCCAGCGCCCGCTGTGGTGGTCCCCGTCCAACTCCAGCCGGACTGCGGGGACCAGCGCGTTCCCGCCACCAGGCCTCACACGTTTGTTATTGCCAAGACACCGCGCCGGAGGGTGACTGCGCCGCGCTGGACCTGAGCCACGCCGAACGTAGGCGGCGCAGAATCCCCCGACGTCACGGTCCCGGAAAGTTTTTTGTCCGACCGAGTAACCCCTGCGGTGCCTGGAGCGATTACCCCTGTGAAGCGCCGGTCTGGAACTTGTCCCCCATCATGTTCCAGGCCGGCTCTTTTGTTACCGGAGGCTAAAGTTAGCTGACGAGGGCATTCCGCGGATGACGTGCGGGCCCTACGCGAGCAAGCCCAGTCCCCTCCACCGAAGGCCCTGTGTCCGTGACCGATGCACTGACAGACGACGTTCTGCGTGCGCGCGCCCGCGATCCGGAGCTCTTCAGCATCGTGTACCGAACCTATGCGCCACAGGTCCTGGGCTACCTCACAGCCCGCGGGGTAGAAGATCCGGAGGCGGTTATGCAGGAAGTCTTCATCGCCGTCCTGCCACGGCTGCAGAAGGTTACCGGCGGCGTGGCCGGGCTGCGCACGTTTGTCTTCTCCGTGGCACACGCCCGGATGGTGGACGATCACCGGAGGCAGGAGCGCACCCCGAGTAAACTCCCGTTCGAAGCGGACCTTGACGGACGCGAGGAGTCCTCGGCCGAGGCTGAAGTGCTGCACCGGATCTCGCCACAGGAAGTGGCGGATCTCCTGAACGAGCTGCCGGATGAACAGCGGGAAGTACTGTCGTTACGCCTCGTCGCGGGCCTCACTGTGGACCAGGTGGCCGCTGTGATGGGCAAGAGTGCCGGTGCCGTCAAACAGCTCCAGCGCCGTGCATTGATCCGGCTGCGCGAGCAGTCCGCAGTGAAGGAGTACGTGGCGCCATGACCTCCAATGCCAGCTCCCTGATCCGGACGATTGATGAAATGCTCCTTGACGCCGGTGTGGACGATCCTGCCGGCCTCCGCGAAACCCTTCTCGCGGTGGGCTCCCTAGGCTCTCTGCCTGCACCCGCGCCCGGTCCCGAACTGGCCGCGCTCATGTCAGGCCAGACCCCCGAGCTTGCCCGGCACCGGCTCCTCCGGAAGCACCGGACCACTGTTGTGGGCCTTGCCGTCATCGCGGGGATGGGGCTGGGCGTCACCGGGGTGGCCGCCACCGGCACCGCGCCTGACGCGCAGGCCAGCAGTTCCATCCAGAAGTTGTTGCAGGACTGGGCTCCTGGCTGGTCCATCGCAGGGACTCCCGCTGCCAGCGGGACCGCCGCAAATCCGGCGGAGGCGCAGTTGCCCGGGGAGCCGACAAACGGTGACGACGCAGCGCCGGCACAGCCCCAAACCGTTGAACGGGAAACTGCCCCGCCGGCGAACGGTCCGGAAAGCGCAGGCCAGAACCGGGGCGCGGAGCCGGCCGGCCGCGGAAACGGCAAGTGGGTCGGCAATGCGACCGGCAAGTCAAAGGAGGACGACGGCGGCGCGCCGGGGAACGCTGCGGGCGTCACCCGTGACGCCGCTGCCGAACTCGACAAGGCCGGAAAGCCGGCTGCCGGTACCCTGGCCGAAGCCGCCGTGGCGGGGGAGTCCCTGACGTCAGCCATCGTCTCTCCGGCACTGACAGAAAAAACCGGGGCCGGCAAAGCCGGACCCGGTTCTATCTGGCGGAAGAAGTTCACCCGCTGATCAGGTTTGCTTCAGGAAGCGCCTGCCCGTCAGGAAAAGCAGCTGCCGCCTGGAGGCGATCACGCCGGTGTCGAAGCCGGCCGGGTGCAGCCCGCCATGGAACCGGGCATGCTCGATCTTCACGCAGCGGTCCATCACCACGTTGAGCCCGGCGGCTTCCGCGTCCGTGGCCACGTCCTCATGCCAGAAGCCGAGCTGCAGCCAGAGGGTGTTGGCGCCGGCCGCGATGGCATCGTCCAGGACACCCGGGAGGTTATCGTGCTCGCGGAACACATCCACGATGTCCGGGCTCTCGGGAAGATCGGCCAGTGAGGCGTAGGTCGGTTCACCAAGGATCTCCTTGACCACGGGGTTCACGAAGTACACCTTGTACCGCGTGGACGACTGCAGGTACGTCGCCACAAAATAGTGCCGAGGAGGGTCGCCTCAACGGGTACAGCGTTTGGTCAGGGATGCTGCGGCTTCATCGATCCAGGTCTCTCGGCCGCTCGGGATGGTCACTACCACTGCAGCCGAACCGCACGCCCTGCGCCAAATCATGGTCTGTGGGACGTAATACTCGCTCACGCGAGTATTTACGCCAGCTATTCATTCAAATATTCGATCATGGGCCGCTCGGGGGACGATGTACGCTTGCACCATGGTCCACGTCAACGATGCTGCCGTTATTGAGCGCCTGATGCGAAACAAAGGGCGGTGGGCCATCGTGGGCCTGACCACCAACGAGTGGCGTGCCGCCTACGACACCTCGCTGTTTATCCGCGACCGGCTCGGGATGGAGATCATCCCCGTCAACCTTCCCGGCGATGCCGTCCACGGCGAAACCGGGTACCGTACCCTGGGTGAAATTCCGTCCGAAAAGCAACCCCTCGACGTCGTCGACTGCTTTGTGAACTCGCAGAAGGTCGGGGCGGTGGTGGACCAGGCAATTGCGGTGGGCGCCAAAGCCGTGTGGCTGCAGCTGGGTGTTATTGACGAAGCGGCAGTGGACCGTGCAAAGGCCGCCGGCCTGGACGTGGTGATGAACGTTTGCCCCGCGCAGCAGGCGTGGAAGTACAACCTCTGATCAGCGCTGCATCAGCTCCGGGTAGTGGCGTTCGGTCACATCGGGATGCGCGCGCATGCGGCCCTTGAGCACGTTCAGGCCAAAGGACGCAAGCATGGGGTTGGACGGATCGTCGGAGATGCCACGGGCTTGGGCTTTGAGCTCGGGAGGCAGAGGCACCGGATCGATGACGGCGTCCAGCCGCGGGGACCAGAAGAACGGGACTGAGTAGCGGTCCACGCCGGGTGGCGGCGCCTGGACCCGGTGGATCGTGGCGGCAAGGAAGCCTTCCGTGGCCACCTCCAGCATTTCGCCCAGGTTCACCACGAGTGCCCCGGGAACAGGCTCAACCGGCGCCCATTCACTTGTCCCGGGCGGCAGCACTTCGAGGCCGCCCACCTCGTCCTGGAGGAGGAGGGTGACAAAACCGTAGTCGGCGTGGGAACCCACTCCCTGGTCGCCGGCCGCCTCCACCACGCCGCCGACGTAATGCACCAGCTTGCCCATCCACGCGGGTTCGTTGCCGAAGGGCTCGTCGAAGTGGTCCTCCGGCAGCCCCAGGGAAACCGAGATGCCACGCAGCAGCTCCATGCCCACACTGGACATCAGATCGGCCCAGGCCATGGCCGCCGGCTTGAGCTCCGGCAACGCCTCATCGGGCCACATGTTGTGCCCCTGGAGGAGCCAGTACGGCTGGTCGGCAGGATAATTGTGGACGGGTTCGCGTTCCGGGGAGTAGTCGATCTGCTCGCGGGCGTCGGCCCGTCCCTGCGTGATTTCGGTGCCCATCCGCGTGTAGCCGCGGAAGTGCGGTGAAATCCTGTTGTCCAGCTTCATCCGCTCCTCGAGGGGCAGATCGAAGAAGCGCTTGATGAGGGCCAGCAGCTCCTCGGCCTGGCCGGGGGCGGCGCCGTAACCAGTGATTTGGAAGAATCCCACGTTGTGGGCGGCGTCCCGCAGCTGGTCGATGAATTCCGTGCTGAAGGCACCGTACGGCTGGCGTGCGGCGCTCATGTCCAGAACGGGGATGGTGGCCTGATCGGGTGACATCTTCGCAGACTAGCACCGCCGGGAAGGGCTTTGTAGGCTCGGTCCATGGACGCAGCCCAACTCAAGGCAATATGCCTGTCATTTCCCGGTGCCTTCGAGGATTTTCCCTTCGGCCCGGAGACCTCCGTGTTCAAGGTCAGGGCTGCCGTTTCCGGGGGAGCCAGGCAGGAAGCGAAGATGTTCGCCTTGTCTGCCATGGACTCCCCGGACTGGTCCGTGAGCCTGAAATGTGAGCCGGCCCTTGCTGAACAGCTGCGGGCCGCAAATCCGGAAATCACGGGCGCGTGGCATATGAACAAGACCCATTGGAACGGCGTGCGGCTGGACGGAAACCTGCCCGATGCCATGGTCCGGGACATGGTGGAGGACTCCTACGACCTGGTGGTGGCCTCCCTAAGCCGCAAGCAACAGGAGCAGCTGGGATGGGCGCGGCTGACCGGATCCCGGGAGGGCTCTGTTGACTGAAAAGCGACTGGTCGGCGGCCGGCTCGATTACCCGGGTGTTGGCGCCACCGAGAATGGGCGGCCACCGGCGGGGTACCCCTGCCTGGTATCGCAGGCCTACCTTGGCGACGGCTTGGCGTTGTACCGCCGGGTGGCGCAGGGAATCCTGACCTGGGAGCTGCAGCGGCGGTCGGGGCTGCGCGTCCGGGCCGAGTCCGACGTCGTCCGCCCGGGAACGCGCGTGGTGAGCGGCTTCGGCGTCGGGCCTTTCCGTATTAACGCTCCGTGCGAAGTGGTGTGGGTCCGGCGGCCGGTGCCGGGCGACGGCCCGCAGTCTGCGGGTTTCGGCCACGGAACACTTCCCGGACATCCGGCGCGCGGCGAAGAGGCGTTTGAGGTGGAGCTCGACGACACAGGGCGGGTGTTCTTGAAGATCACTGCCTTCAGCACACCTGCCAACTGGTTCTACCGTGCTGGTGGCCTGGTGACCCGGGCCGCGCAGAGGCACGTCACTTCGCGATACGTTGAAGGTGCACGCCAACTCGCCGCAGGCTAAGCGAGGCCAGGGCCTACAACCGGAGGAATACAGCTTGATTTTCATCGTCGTCAAATTCAAGGTCAAACCCGACTGGTCCGAGCGCTGGCTCGGCCTTGTTGGGGACTTCACCACGGCCACCCGGGAGGAGCCCGGCAACCTGTGGTTCGACTGGTCCCGCAGTGTGGATGACCCCAACGAGTTTGTGCTGGTGGAGGCCTTCAAGGACGACGCCGCCGGGGACCACGTCAACAGCACGCACTTCAAGCAGGCCATGGCGGACATGCCCCAGGCGCTGGCCGAAACACCCCGGATCATCAGTCGCCAGCTCGACGGCGACGGCTGGGACCGGATGGGCGAACTCACCATCTGACCCCATCGATTGCTCCGTAGCGGCCCTTTTGACCACTCAAAACGGCGGTTACGGAGCAGTCGATACGATTACTGCATGTGGATCGGCTGGATTGAATTCGACATCCTCCTGGGCGATGTCCAGAGCCTGAAGGAGAAGCGCTCCGTTATCAGGCCGCTGCTGGCCGAGCTCAAGCGCCGCTTCGATGTGTCCGTCGCGGAGGTGGGGGACCACGACCAGTACCGGCGCTCGCAGGTGGGCGCCGGCCTGGTGGCAGCAGACCGGGCGCACCTCGTGGACGTGCTCACCGCCGTCGAACGCTTTGTGGCCGCGCGGCCCGAGTTTGAGCTCCTCAGCTCAAGGCAGCGGGAGCTCCGCAGCGAGGACTGACCCCATCGATTGCTCCCCACCGGCACCCTGGCCTCGCAGGCTCGGCCAGGGAACCCTGCCGGCGTGGGCCCAGGCACCCTCTTGACTGCCCAAAACGGCGCCTACGGAGCAATCGATGAAGGCTGTGGATAACTTCTGCATCGCACACCGTATTCTGCTCTGATGAATCCATGAAGACCCCGCGCCCGCTGCCCGAGGAACTGCAGGACCGCCCGTTCACAGTTGTCGAGGCGGCGCGCGCCGGAGTGTCGCACAAGCGGCTGCGACACCGGACACTGCATCGGCTCGGCAAGGGGATCCGGTCGGAAAGCCCGACGGCGGAGCTCCCCTTGGCTGACAGGGTCCGGCCCTTCATCGAGGTCAATGAGCGATGCGCCGCGTCGCACCTCACCGCGGCGGAGATGCTTCTGCTGCCGCGACGTCAGCAGAAGGGGACTCCAGAGATGTTTCATGTCATCAGGCCTGAGGGATCGGCACACCTGAACCGACCGCACGTCATTGTGCACCGCATGAAGCTTTACAGCGACGAGGTCACCACAGTTGACGGAATTCCAGTGACCACTCCGGAGCGAACCTGGCTGGATA
Organism: Arthrobacter sp. Soil762; assembly: GCF_001428335.1. GTDB lineage: Bacteria > Actinomycetota > Actinomycetes > Actinomycetales > Micrococcaceae > Arthrobacter. The sequence continues at coordinate 39,702 of NZ_LMSG01000022.1, read as the reverse complement.
TGGCCGAAATGCTCACGGTGGACGAGCTTGTGGCAATGGGCGACAGTTGCGTGCGCATGCCGAGGGCGTCTTTTGAGGACAGGGACATGCCGCTTTGCAGTTTGGCCGATCTGCAGCGGATGATCGACAGGCACAAGGGAAAACGCGGGCTACGCAGGGCCAAGGAAGCCATCAAACTCATCCGGGTGGGATCTGACTCGCCGCAGGAGACGCTGTTGAAGCTGGCCGTGGTCCGGGCAGGGCTGCCGGAACCGGAGTTGAACGTGCCGATCATCGGCGACGACGGTCTCCGCCATCACGAGCCGGACCTGTCCTACCGCAAGTACCGGATCGGGATCGAGTACGAAGGTGAACAGCACGGTGAGGACGGGCAGATCGTCCGGGACATCACGCGTTCTGAGAAGTACCACACGCTGGGGTGGACTGAAGTCAGGATTTCCAAGCGGCACATGCTCAATGACGCCAAGCCTGCGGTCGCCAAGGTTCGCTCGGCCCTTGTCCAGGAGGGGTGGCGGCCTCGGCCTTAACGAACGATTGCTCCGTAACCGCCGTTTTGAGGGTTCAAAAGGGCAGTTACGGAGCAACCGATGGAGGGTACTAGCCGAAGTACTTCGGCAGGGTCGCCTCGTGGGCTTCGCGGAGGGCGGCCAGGGACATGGTGTCCACGCCGTTGATCTCCAGGTTGCCGCTGGCTGCATCCACTACGCCGATGCGGGTGTGGGCAAAGCCGCGGGCCGTGCACATGTCCTTGAACCGGACCTCTTCCGAGCGGGGCACGCCGACAACCGCGCGGCCCTGGGACTCGGAGAACAGCGCCGTGAACAGGTCCACGCCGTCGCGGTCCAGAACGTCCTGCAGGGCGATCCGGGCACCCACGCCGTAGCGCAGTGCGGACTCCACCAGGGCTGCCGCGAGGCCGCCTTCGGAGAGGTCGTGCGCGGAGTCCACCATGCCGTCGCGGGATGCGTTGATCAGGATTTCGCCCAGCTCGCGTTCGGCGGCGAGGTCAACCTTGGGCGGCAGTCCACCGAGGTGACCACGCATGTTGGCCCATTCGGAACCGTCCAGTTCTGCCGCCGTCGTACCCAGCAGGTAGATGGCCTGGCCGTCCTCGCGCCAGCCCGAGGGCGTGCGGCGGGCGACGTCGTCGAGCTTGCCCAGCACTGCCACCACGGGGGAGGGGTGGATGGGTGTGGTGCCCGTCTGGTTGTACAGCGAGACGTTGCCGCCGGTGACCGGGATGCCCAGCACCATGCAGGCATCGGACAGGCCGCGGATGGCCTCCGCGAGCTGCCACATGACGTCCGGGTCCTCGGGGGAGCCGAAGTTCAGGCAGTCGCTGACGGCCATCGGTACGGCGCCGGAGGTGGCCACGTTGCGGTAGGCCTCGGCCAGCGCCAACTGTGCGCCGTGGTACGGATCGAGGAAGGTGTAGCGGCCGTTGGCGTCGGTGGCCAGGGCAACGCCCAGGCCGGTTTCCTCGTCCACGCGGACCACGCCGGCGTCGTCCGGGAACGCCAGGGCGGTGTTGCCGCCCACGTACCGGTCGTACTGGTTGGTGATCCAGTCCTTGCTGCACATGTTCGGCGAGGCCACGAGCTCGGTGACGGCGGCAGCCAGTTCCGCGGGGGCGGAGGGGCGGCCGGTGTCCTGCACTGAGCCGGTGAAGGAATCGGCCTGTACGGAATCCTGCCATGAGGGGCGGGCGTACGGGCGGTCATACACGGGGCCGTCGTGGGCCACGGTGCGTGGGTCGACGTCCACAATGACCACGCCGTCCCAGGTGATGATCAGGCGGCCGGTGTCGGTGACCTCGCCGAGCCAGGAGTACTCCACGGCCCACTTGTCCATCACGGCTTCGAACGCGGCGATGTTCTCCGGGGTGACCACGGCCATCATGCGTTCCTGCGACTCGGACATCAGGATCTCGCCCGGGGTCAGCGTGGGATCGCGCAGCAGGACCGAGGTCAGTTCAACCTCCATGCCGCCGTCGCCGTTGGAGGCGAGCTCGGATGTGGCGCAGGAGATGCCAGCGGCGCCGAGGTCCTGGATGCCTTCAACCAGCGAGCCCTTGAAGAGCTCGAGGCAGCACTCGATCAGGACCTTCTCGGCGAACGGGTCGCCCACCTGGACGGCGGGGCGCTTGGACGGCTTGGTGTCGTCGAAGGACTCCGAGGCCAGCACCGAGGCGCCGCCGATGCCGTCGCCGCCGGTGCGTGCACCGAACAGGACCACCTTGTTGCCCTTGCCGGAGGCGTTGGCGAGGCGGATGTCCTCATGGCGCATGACACCGACCGCGAGTGCGTTGACCAGCGGGTTGCCCTGGTAGACGGAGTCGAACACCATTTCGCCGCCGATGTTCGGCAGGCCCAAGGAGTTTCCGTAGCCGCCGATGCCGGCAACGGCACCATGCATGACGCGGGCTGTGTCCGGGTGGTCGATGGCGCCGAAACGCAGCGGATCCATCACGGCCACCGGGCGGGCGCCCATGGAGATGATGTCACGGACAATGCCGCCGATGCCCGTGGCGGCACCCTGGTAGGGCTCCACGAACGACGGCGAGTTGTGGGACTCGATCTTGAACGTCACGGCCCAGCCGTCGCCCAGATTGGTGACGCCGGCGTTCTCGCCGATGCCCACCAGCATGTCCTTCTTCATCTCGTCGGTCACCTTTTCGCCGAACTGGCGCAGGTGATTCTTCGAGGACTTGTAGGAGCAGTGCTCACTCCACATCACGGAGTACATGGCAAGCTCGGCGCCGGTGGGGCGGCGGCCCAGGACTTTCACTACCTCATCGAACTCGTTCTGCTTCAGGCCCAGTTCGGCCCACGGCAGTTCGGTATCGGGCGTTTTGGCAGCGTTCTCGACCGTGTCGATATTGAACTTCTTGGTCTCGACAGGCTCGACCACCGAATTGATCTCGGTCATTTGTTGCCTCCCACAATCTTGTTCAGTACGGAGGTGAAGAAACCCAGGCCGTCGGTGTCGGACCCGCCGATCCCATCCAGGGATTCGGGGCCGAATCCAACTTCCACCGCGTGCTCGGGGTGGGGCATAAGTCCCACCACATTGCCGGCGGCGTTGGAGATGCCGGCGATATCGCGGCGCGAGCCGTTGGGGTTGAAGCCCACGTAGCGGAACACCACGCGGCCTTCAGCCTCGAGCGCGTCCAGGACCTTTTCGTCGGCGATGTACTGGCCGTCCTGGTTCTTCAGCGGGACCGTAATTTCCTGGCCGGCCTCGTAGTCCAGCGTCCAGGCGGTGTTGCTGTTTTCCACACGCAGGACCTGGTCGCGGCACATGAACTTCAGGTGGTCGTTCTTGATCATGGAGCCGGGCAGCAGGTGCGATTCAGTCAGGATCTGGAAGCCGTTGCAGATGCCCAGCACGGGCAGCTTGGCATCGGAGTTGGCGGCGTCGATGATTTTGGACATCAGCGGCGCGAAGCGGGCAATGGCGCCGGCGCGGAGGTAGTCGCCGTAGGAGAAACCGCCGGGGATCACGACGGCGTCCACGTCACCCAGGGTGGTGTCAGCGTGCCAGAGCGGCACTGCGGTGCCGCCGGCGAGCCGGACTGCACGGGCGGCGTCGCGGTCGTCAAGGGTGCCGGGGAAGGTGACAACGCCGATCCGGGCCCCCGCGAGCCTGCGAGCACCAGGAGCGTCGGCGGCGACGGCGATTGCCTCGCCGATCAAGGGAAGTTCAGTCATCTCAGGCCTCGACGACCTCGACGTTGACGACGTCTTCGATCACGGGGTTGGACAGCAGGGTCTCGGCGGCTTCGCGGGCCTGGGCCAGGATTGCGTCGGTCACCTCGCCCTCAACCGTCAGTTCAAAGCGCTTGCCCTGGCGGACAGAGCTAAAGCTGGTGAAGCCCAGACGGGGGAGTGCACCCACGATGGCCTTCCCCTGCGGGTCCAGAATCTCGGGCTTGGGCATGACGTCAACAACGATCCGGGGCATCCGGCAACTCCTGTGCGTGAGCATTGGGTAAGGGCGCAGCGGAGTCACGCCGTCTTACGCCGTTCCGGGATGCTGGGGACGTTCTTTTTCGAACAGTGTGGACGGGCGCTCCGCGAGCTTGCTAGGCCATTCTACCGGGCCGAGCGCCGCACCCTGTATTCGGTGGGATCGGCCACAGTCATCGCGGCGGGGCGGGCTTTCGGGAGGTGGAGGACGACGGCGGCTATGGCCTCGCGGAGCAAGCGTCACTAGGATTACGGCATGGCTGAAAAATCGAAATCTCTGCTGTTGCCGATGATGGCCGCGGCCGTTTTTGCCGGGTTGGGCCGTATGGTTGTGCAGAAGATCAAGGCAGACCGGGCTGCCCGGGAAACGCGCGTGGCCGGCCCCGTGGACGACAAGACCCGCCAGTGGATCAGCGATGTGGTTCGGACGCCCAGGCAGTAGGCGCCCACTCCTTATCCAGGCCTCAAGTCTTTGCCCAAACCTCAACCGGGCGTCCCTGAACGGGGGCGCCCGTTTTTGTGCCCCGCTCCACGTGCCACTGCGCCGGCTGCCCTGCTGAAAATGCACTGATCCCGAACGCCCTGTCCCAGGCCTCTCCCAAGCTTCTTCCGGGTCGCGGCTACGGTGACTGGCGGCGCCGTCGTGCTGGATCTCCAGCCGGCGCAGCCGGAGACGGTCCCCGTCCTCGCCGTACAGGACCTCGAGGAACAGACGGCTCCGTTCGACCTCGGCACGCAGGACAAGTACCGCAACGGCCAGAAGGTGACCCAGAAGGGTCTCGACTATGGCCAGTGGTACTACGTGTACCTGAAACAAGAAGAGCTACCGGATCGGCTGGATTTTCCCCACCACCGACAACACGGTGGAGTTCATCCTGCCCTCAGGTGTGCAGAGCGGCCGCGACGGCGTGGTGGTGCTGGACAAGGACGGCAAGCAGGTCTCCTTCGACCGCCTGCAGGTGACGCCCAAGGGTTGAGCCAGGTGATTTCCTGGCACCAAAGAAGACCTCCGCGCCGAGCTGGACTTTTCCAAAGTCCGGCCCGCGTGGGGGTCTTTCCTTTGTGCCTTCACGGGCCCGCCTTGTGGCTGCAGGATTGACCTATACACCTGATGTGTCCTATGTCATATTCAGCTCTCAGTCTGTACTGTTTGTAACGGCTGGTCACAGCATTACAAAATCTGTAATGTCGTGTGCCGTTCCCAGCTGCTCCAGACCGGCAACGTGGCCGGCCGTTCCTCGTGAAAGGTGTAGTCGCTCGTGAAATCAACTGGAAAAAGCCCCATTCGGGGCGGGGGACTCCGGAAAGCAGCGGCATTGGCCGTGGGCTTGCCGCTGCTCCTTTCGTCGATAGCGATGAGCCCCGCTACCGCGGCGCCCGCTGAAGCAAACACGGCAGTTGCCTCAAAGAAGATCAACCCCAGCGACTACCCAGCGGGCCGCTACATTGTGGTCCTGGCCGAGAAGCCGGCGGCCACCTACGACGGCGGGACTCCCGGACTCGCAGCGACGAAGCCCCAGAACGGCCGCAAGCTTGACGCCGACCGGCCCGAAGTCCAGCAGTACCAGGCGCATCTTGAGGGCAGGCAGAACGCTGTGGCCGGGTCCGAAAGCGTCCGGATCAAGCGCCAGTACACGGCTGCCATCAACGGGTTCTCGGCCGATTTGACCGCCGACCAGGCCGCCAAGCTCGCCAAGGACCCGGCCGTCCTCATGGTGGCACCGGACACGGAGAACGCGCCGGATTACTCCACTACAGACTTCCTTGGGCTCAGCGGTGAAAACGGCATCTGGAAGACTGTCTTCGGCGGGCAGGAGAATGCCGGCAAAGGCGTCGTAGTTGGCGTTATTGACTCCGGCTACACCCCCTCCAACGCGTTCTTCGCCGGGGAAGACGTGCAACCACTCGCCGGCCAGGCCCAAGTGGGCGCCCCGTACCGCACCGCGGACGGCAACATCGCCATGCTCAAGTCCGACGGCGACACCTTCGTCGGAGAGTGCCAGAAGGGCCAGGGAACCGGCGCGGCGTTTGACGGCAGTGCCTGCAACTCCAAAGTCCTGAGTGCCCGCTACTTCGCTGACGACTACATGGCGTACGTGGCGCCGGAGAACCGCGCGCCCGAAGAACTGATTTCGCCTGTGGATGTGGGAAGCCACGGGACGCACACTGCCAGCACCGCAGCGGGCAACGCGAACGTCCGGGCCAACCTTGGTGCAACCGATATGGGCATCACCAGCGGCGTGGCGCCGGCGGCAAAGATCTCCGTCTACAAGGTCTGCTGGGAGGACGACAACCCAGCCACCGGCGGGTGCTACAGCTCCGCCTCCGTGGCCGCGATCAATCAAGCCATCCTGGACGGCGTGGATGTGCTCAACTACTCCATCTCCGGCAGCACCTCAACCACCACGGACCCGGTTTCGCTGGCCTTCCTTTCCGCGGCGTCCGCCGGAATCTTTGTTGCCGCATCCGCCGGAAACTCGGGACCCACGGCAAGCACCGTGAACCACGGCGCTCCGTGGCTGACCACAGTGGCCGCAAGCTCCTTCTCCACGGAGTTGCAGGGAACCGTCGAATTTGAGGACGGCAGCAAGTACCGCGGCGCCAGTCTTATGTCCGCTCCCGTTCCTGCGAGCAACGTTGTGCTGGCGGCAAGTGCCGCAGCCGCCGGCGCAGCAAACCCGGAACTGTGCGCACCCAATGCGCTGGATCCCGCCAAGGTGACAGGGAAGATTGTTGTCTGCGACCGCGGGGTGGTGGACCGCGTAGCCAAGAGCGCCGAGGTGCAGCGCGCCGGCGGCATCGGCATGATTCTGGTCAACTTAACCACCTCCTCCGAGGACCTTGACCGCCACGCAGTCCCCACAGTGCACGTGAATCCGCCGGCCACGGAGCAGATCAAGGACAAGATCATCGCCAACCCCGGCATCAAGGTCTCCCTGGTGAACACGGACACCACCGGCCTTCCGGCCGCGCCGCAGCCGCAGATCGCCGGCTTCTCTTCCCGGGGCCCGTTGCTCGCTACCGGCTCAGACTTGCTCAAGCCTGACGTAGCGGCCCCGGGTGTGGCAGTGCTGGCAGGTGTGTCGCCCATCGGTTCCGGCGGCGACCAGTTCGGCATGATGTCCGGGACGTCGATGGCCGCGCCGCACGTGGCCGGATTTGGCGCCTTGATTCTGGCCAAGAACCCCACATGGTCTCCGGCCACCGTCAAGTCAGCCATGATGACCACGGCAGCTGATATCAAGAACGCAGACGGCAGCCGGAACGGTGACGTGTTCGCCACCGGCGCTGGCCAGGTGGACATTGCGCGGGTCCTGGATCCCGGCCTGGTCTACGACAATTCAGAGGACGACTACCTGAAGTTCATTCAGGGAACGGGCCTGGACCTGGGCATTCCGGATCTCGGAACAACCGCACCGCGGGATATGAATGTTGCCTCGTTCGCGCTGGGGGCACTCACCGGCAAGACAGAGGTCACTCGGACTGTCACCGCGCTGACCCCGGGCGTTTACCGGGCCAAGGCCAGCGTTCCTGGCGTCAAGGTGACGGTCACGCCGTCGATCCTTAGCTTCAAGGCTGCCGGCGAGAAGCGCACCTTCAAGGTCAAGTTCGAGAACACCAGCGCTGCCCTGGGGCAGTTTGCCATGGGCAACCTCATCTGGCAGGGTGCCGGCAAGAATGTGGCATCGCCGGTGGCCGTCCGCCCGCAGTCGGTGGTGGCACCGGCAAACCTGGCGTTTACCTCGGAAGGAGGCCAGGGGCAGGGTGACATTCCGGTGGTTTCGGGCACCCACGCGCCCGTGAACATCACCTTGGACGGCCTGTCCAAGGCTGACTCTTCGGCCATCGAACTGGTGCCAGGGCCGCTGGCACTGGATACGGACGCGTCCAACTTCGCCAAGGAGGTCACCGTTCCGGCAGGATCGCCGCTGGCAAAGTTCTCCGTCTTTTCCTCGGACGAGGCCGCCGACTTCGACATGGTGGTCTTCAACCCGGCGGGACAGGCCCTGCTGGCCCAGACGGCCTCTGCCAGTGAATCAATTTCGGTTCCGAACCCGGCTCCAGGCGTGTACACGATCTTTGTGAACCTCTATGCAAGCCCCAATGGGCAGCCCACGAAGGCGTCCGTGGACGCTGCGGTGCTGGGAGCCAACGTGGGAAATGCCACGGTGACCCCCAATCCGCTGCGGCTCGGGAACGGCCAGTCGGGCATTCTGAAGCTCCAGTGGAAGGATCTGGCTGAAGGCTCGTATATCGGCCGGGTGACGTTCGCCGGTTCGAGCGCGCCCACCTTCGTCTCTGTGGTTGTCACACCAGGCAGTGCTTTGGTGGTCCCTGCTGATGAAACTGCCGGTGACGCTGCCAGCGACAAGAAGGACAAGGTCAAAAAGGAAAAGAAGAAGCAGGAGGTTCCGGAGTTCTCCGGAAACCGCAACATGGATCTCTAGTCCTTCAGCAACGGCATGGGAACGCCGCCGGACCGCTTCGTTCCGGCGGCGTTCCCGTTTTGCGGCGGCTGCCGCCGATGGTCAGATTTCGCCGCGGGAACCAGTTGTCCCGCCGAGCAGGGGAGCCATGGCGCGCCAGCGGGAGATTTCACAGCCATCGGTTCGCCGGAAAGTCACACTGACGGGACGGCCGTTGATGGAGCCCGTCACAACGGCCACCTGCGGCCCGCCGTATTGCTGCGTGCAGAGTTTCGGGGGGCCCGGTTTGGGAAAGAAGATGTCCTCACCGAAGCGTTCCATCGCTGACAACGCTGCTGCGGGCTCGGGCACGGTGCAACCGTCGGCAGGGCGGCCATCGCGGACTATCAGCCGGAACTCGTACTCGGGGGAGTCGGGGTCTTCCGTGACCCTGATGGTCAGCTCGAGGTCCTTCATGCCGTCCCCGCAGTTCGAAGCGGTGCCAAGGCCTCCGCCAGGCGCCCTCGGAGCGCAGCAGCCTCACCGGCGAAGGCGCGCTGATGCTCAACGTAGGCTGCTTTGCCTTCCCAGGTTTCGATCCGAATGGGCGGGTAACCCCACTCCGCGAGGTCGTAGGGGGAGGCCTGCATGTCCATGGCCCGGATCCGCCAGGACAGTTCGAAGCAATCCATGACCAGTTCGCTGGGAAGCGCGGGCAGCAGCTTGTACGCCCACTTGTAGAGGTCCATGTTGGCGTGCAGGCAGCCCGGCTGTTCCATGTGCCGCTGGTTTTCGCGGCTGGGCGCCAGTTCGTTCAGCGCAATCGCGTCGGGCGTGTAGAAGCGGAAGGCGTCGAAGTGTGAGCACCGGATCCGGTTGTCCTCCACCACTTTGTCCGTGCCGGCGGAACCCAGCCTCAGTTGCAGGTATTCATGGCGCAGGTCGAATTTGTCCTGGCGGTAGACCATGGCCCATTCGTGCAGCCCGAAGCAGCCGAACTGCGCGGGCCGGGCAGCGGTGCCGCGAAGAATGATGTCCGCGAAGGCCACAGCCTCGTGCCGGTCGGCCAGGAACCGGGCGCGGTCAAATGTCACGGCAGGGGTTCCTGGCGGCAGCCCTAGGGAGGCGAGTTCGCCGTCGTCGAGCGTTTTGTAGTGCTTCCAGCCCATGCGGGCGGACGCCGCTTCAGCGGTCAGTACGACGCCGGCTCCCGGGTGCCAGCGCAGCAGCTGGCCAGGCTTCTGGGTGTAGTAGGTGAAAAGAAAGTCCTCCACCGGGTGCTTCCGACCTGCCGAGCGGCGGGCAAGGTAGGGATCCGAGTAACGGCGGACGCGTTGGGCGTGCGCTTCTTCGCGGGCACGCCAGGCATCGGCCGTCAGCAGGCTACGTTGCTCCACCGCTGGCACCCAGGACGTCCTGGGCTGCGTTCCAGGCGCCGATTTCGCAGCCGTTGGTGCGCGCAAACGTGGCATCCACGGGAGTATCGTCCACAATCCCGGTGACCGTGGCGGTCTGCGGGCCGCCGTATTGTTCGGTGCAGGCCACGTCTTTGCTCTTGGGGGCCGGGCTGAGGAGCGCAGCGTTGTTCTTGAGGGCAGCGCACGCAGCCTCCGGCCTTGGGTGCTTGCTCTCAGCCGTGGGGAGGCCGTCGCGGCAGACCAGCGTGTAGTTCACCGCCGCTTCGGTGGGGGAGGGCCTGACCATAATGGCAAGCTCGGCGTTGCCGGCGCCGGGGCCTGCCGTCGGGGCCGGGGGCGCGGAAGGGGACGGCGCAGGGACGGTGGTCTCGGTGTCCGGAGCGGGGGACCCGGAGGTGCCCGGGCCGGCGGAGGGGCTGGTTGTGGGGCTGGCTGTGGGGCTGGCTGTGGGGCTGGCGGATGAAGTCCCGGTCCCGTCGGGCGGGCCCGTACACGCGGCGAGCAAGGCAACGGCGAGGACCGCCAGCAATGGCCGTACTGTTCGCAAACGCATGGACCCTCCTAGGTTGCTGCCATTTTACGCCTTGCCGCATTTACTCCCCGAACGGTTGCCCGTTGGATCCGGCGGTAGCGGCGATGAGCCCCATCATGGATTTGTGCAGCGCGCCCACCTGCTCACGGGTCAGGCCCAGGCGTTCCATCATGGTGCCCGGGACGGCAATGGCCTGCTGACGCAGCGCGGCGCCGGCCAGGGTCAGGCCCACTGCGAGGGTGCGTTCGTTTCCGTCCATCCGCTGGCGGGTGACAAAGCCGGCCTCCTCCAGCCGCCGAAGAAGCGGTGAGATGGTGGCCGGGGCCTGCGCCAGGGCTTCACTGATGCTGCGCAGCGTGCGGGGTGCTGATTCCCACAGGCACAGCATCACAAGGTACTGCGGGTGGGTGAGTCCGAGCCTTTCGAGGACGGGCTTGTAGGCGCCCACCACGCTTCTGGATGCCACGGTGAGGGCAAAACAGAGCTGTTGCTCCAGGAGGAGGTCATCGTCCTGCTGCCGCGCAGCGCCGGCCCGTACCGTCATCACATTCCTCCAATAGTTAGTGCACTAATTGTTAGCGTACACTGGAGCAGGTAATTGGGTTCTATCGAAGGGGTCACTTTCATGGGCAAAGGCAAGTCAGCCGACAAGGGCAACGCATCCCAGCGGTTCATGCGCGCAACCGGCAGGCTCAGGGCAATTTTCGGCCCGGCCAACCGCAGTTCCCTGGTGCATGACATGACCGAAGAGAACCGGGCACTCCTGGCTCAGCGCGAGCGGGAGACCCAGCAATGGGAAACCGTCACCCGCGCGGACGGCAGCACCTATGTTGTGCCCAGGAACCCGGGCGACCAGTCCCTCCGCTGACCCTCGCCCGGCCTCCCATCAGGCCGAACCTCACCGGGCCCTTTTTGTGGCTGCGGGCGTAAAATAAGGGCACTGTCTCCACAAGGAGGCTGCGGCTCTTTCGCCCGCAACGCGGGAAGGGGGTGGAAACAATGGGACATGCGCTCACCGGTTTTATGCACGCGACCGACAAGCTCCGTTTTGTCTTCGGGCCGGCAACGCGTCTGGACACGGATTCGCCCGTGGTCCACAAGCATGATGACTTCGAGCAGGCCTCTGATGAGGACCTTTCCCACTTCGTCGTGGAAACCGATTCCGAAGGTCATCACTATGCCGTGCGCCGCGAAGAATTGGACAAGCAGGGCTGAGCTGCCCGCTTTTGCCCAAAAGAGAAAATGTTCTGGTGGCCGGCAGAACCGGCCTCCAGAACATCCTTTTGATCGTGCAGCAGGCTGAGGGCTAGCGCCCGGTGCCGCCGTAGACGGTTGCCTCGTCCTCGCTGTCCAGGTCGAAGGCCTTGTGGATTGCCCGGACGGCGTCATCGAGGAGATCGGCGTGTGTCACCACGGAGATCCGGATTTCCGAGGTGGAGATCATGTTGATGTTGATCCCGGCATCGGACAGGGCCTTGAAGAACGTCGCGGAGACGCCCGGGTGTGACCGCATGCCGGCCCCGATCAGGGACAGTTTGCCGATCTGTTCGTTGTATTCGATGTTCTCGAACCCGATGTCCGACTGCGCGGCCTTGAGCGCTTCCAGGGCCTCCGCGCCTTCGACGATGGGGAGCGTGAAGGAAATATCCGTCCGGCCCGTGCCGTGCGTGGAAACGTTCTGCACGATCATGTCGATGTTCGAGTGGGCGTCGGCAATGACCTGGAAGATCGCGGCCGCCTTGCCGGGGATGTCCGGTACACCCACCACAGTGACTTTGGCTTCGGAACGGTCGTGTGCAACGCCGGAGATGATTGGCTGCTCCAAGGCAACTCCCTCTTGAGTGGTGATCTTGTCTTCGGCGCTGGGGATGACCCAGGTGCCTTCGTTCTGGCTGAATGAGGACCGGACATGCAACGGCACACCGAACCGGCGCGCATATTCAACGCAGCGCAGGTGCAGGATCTTCGCACCGGACGCCGCGAGTTCCAGCATTTCCTCGCTGGAAATGGTGTCGATTTTCTGGGCGGAAGGCACCACGCGGGGATCCGCCGTATAGATGCCGTCAACGTCTGTGTAGATCTCGCAGACATCGGCGTCGAGTGCGGCCGCAAGCGCGACGGCGGTGGTGTCCGAGCCGCCGCGGCCCAGGGTGGTGATCTCGTTGGTGCTACGGCTCATGCCCTGAAAGCCGGCGACGATCGCGATGTGCCCCTTGTCCAGGGCCGTGCGGATGCGGTGCGGATCGACGTCGATAATGCGCGCCTTGCCGTGGATGCCGTCCGTGATCATGCCGGCCTGCGAGCCGGTGAAGGACTGTGCTGAGGCGCCGAACTTGTTGATGGCCATGGCCAGCAGGGCCATGGAGATCCTCTCGCCGGCGGAGAGGAGCATGTCCATCTCGCGGGCGGGGGCGGAGTCGGTCACCTGGGCGGCGAGGTCCAGCAGCTCGTCGGTGGTGTCGCCCATGGCCGAAACGACCACCACCACTTCGTTGCCGGCCCGCTGCGCGTCGACCACGCGCTTGGCGACCCGCTTGACGCCCTCGGCATCCGACACGGAGGAGCCGCCGAACTTCTGCACAATCAGCTGTTTGGTCACGGCAGTGCCTTCGGGCAGCTCCTGTGGCTGCGTTGCTGTGTGCACTTCGGAAGTGGGCGTACTCATGCGCGTACCTTCACTGGATCAATCGGAGTTCTGGAGGTCAGGCACGGCCTTGCGGCTGGACGGCGTGACGTGTCAGCCCAGTTTATCGCCGCCTGCGGCCGGACGTGGAATTGTGTCCAAATCTCAGCCTTCCGGCGGATACGGTGCCCGTCGGCTCAGGCGTACGCTCAAATAGTCAATATGCATGAACGGCTTGGGGGACAGGTGCTCGGGAAATGACAGAAAACTGGGACAAAATAGGGATTCCGGCCGGGCTGGAAAGCCCGCGCCAGAACGGCATCAGCGCCACCGCGGTGAGCCGCAGCTTCGGGCAGGTGCACGCCGTCGAACACATGGACTTCCATGCTCCGGCGGGCAAGGTCACCGCGCTGATCGGTCCCAACGGGGCCGGTAAAACCACGCTGTTGCTGATGTTGGCATCGCTGTTGGCGCCGGATTCCGGCACTGTCACAGTGGACGGGCTGGATCCGCAGCACCACCGCGCGGAAGTGCGCAAACGGATTGGCTGGATGCCGGACACCCTGGGCGTGTGGGAGTCCCTGACCGCCCGTGAGATTCTTACCCAGATAGCCCGCTTCTACCAGCTGCCCAAGGCCGGAATCCCGCAGCGCGTCACCGGGATGCTGGACAGGGTCCGCCTGAGCGACCTTGCAGACCAGCCGGCGCGTGTCCTGTCTCGCGGGCAGCAGCAGCGCCTCAGCCTGGCCCGCGCACTGATCCACGATCCGTCCGTGCTGCTGCTCGATGAGCCGGCGTCCGGCCTGGACCCGGGATCGCGGGTGGAGCTGCGCGTGATGCTGCGGCAGCTGGCGGCGGAGGGGAAGTCCATTGTGGTCTCCTCCCACGTGCTCAGCGAGCTGGACGAAATTGCCGACGCCGCGGTGTTCGTCAACCAGGGGAAGACGGTCCGGCACCAGACCACGGATGAGGCTGCCGCCTCCGGCAGGCGGTACGCCATCTCGGCAACGGACGGTGCAGCGCTCGCTGCCAAACTCACGGAAATTGGCTTGGCGTTCCGGGTTGAGGACGGCCGCCGGCCGGCCGTCAGCCTGGTGTTGCTGAACGACGACGACGCCGCCCGCCTCCTGCGCGACCTGGTGCTGGCCGGCGTCGGGGTCAGCTCCTTTGCCCCCGCCTCGGGTGCCCTGGAAGAGACTTACATGAACCTTGAGGGGGAGCGGCGATGAGCCAGTTGACAGATACAACGCGGCGCCCGGCGGCCTCCGGCTTTGGTGCCGGCTACGTTGCCGGCATCCGGGATGTGGTGGTCCTGGAACTCAAACAGCGGCTCCGGTCCCGCGGCTGGTACATCATGCTGGCGATCTGGTTCATCCTGACGGGTCTGGTGACCTGGCTGACGTGGGCCAGCTGGAATGCCCAGCGTGAAGCCCAGCAGGCATACTCGAACTTCATGCCGCCGGACACCGGACCGGGGTCCATGATCTTCGAAGTGGTCCTGGCCTTTGTCCTCCTCTTCGCGTTGCTGGTGGCGCCCGCACTGTCTGCCAATGCCGTCAACGGCGACCGCGCCGGCGGGACCCTGGCCATCCTTCAGGTGACCCTGCTCCGTCCCGGACAGATCCTGTGGGGCAAGTTCTTCGCCGCGTGGGCCGCCGCCCTGGCGTTCCTGGTTGCCAGCACGCCGTTCCTGGTCATCGGAGTGGCCCTCGGCGGCATGACGCCCGGCCATGTCATCGTGGCCCTGCTGATGCTGGCTGTTGAAGTCGGCGTGGTGTGTGCCATCGGCGTCGGAATTTCTGCGCTGGCGGGGCGCCCGCTGTTCTCGATCGTGGTCACGTACCTTGCCGTGGCCGGGCTGGTTTTCGGTTCCCTGATTGCCTTTGGCCTGGGCACCGGGCTCTCGCAGGGCACCATCATGGCCAACCAGGCGCAGTACCGCAACTACGAACCGCTGCAGCCGGTACCCGACGAAACAGCGCCGCAGGAACCGGAGTACACCTGCTCCGGACCGCTGCGCGCCCAGCCGGCCGTTCGCACCGAAAGGGTGGCGTGGATGCTGGCCATGAACCCTTACGTGGTGGTGGCCGATGCCATCCCCTATACGGTCCGCGTCAACAGTGGCCTCGGAATGTCATCCCCGGTGGGCGCCATCGAATCCATCAGCCAGGGTGCGCGCTACGCCATGGCCGGTCCGGAGGGCACCTACCCCTGCGCCAACGGGGAGGCCAAGCCGCAGTACCTGGCGCAGTCCACTCCCTTGTGGCCGCTCGGGCTCGGCCTGCAGCTACTGCTTGCCGGGCTGCTGATGTGGTTGGGCTGGCGCTCGCTGCGAACTCCGGCGCACAGGCTGGCACGCGGAACCCGGATCGCCTAAAGCCGCTGGCCCGACGACGCC
This sequence comes from Arthrobacter sp. Soil762, assembly GCF_001428335.1. Lineage (GTDB taxonomy): Bacteria > Actinomycetota > Actinomycetes > Actinomycetales > Micrococcaceae > Arthrobacter. The sequence continues at coordinate 24,357 of NZ_LMSG01000022.1, read as the reverse complement.
CCTTACCCGGCCGCCTGAACCCAGGCCAGGCCGGGTAGGGGCGCCTCTCGGCTTAGACCGGTCGGTCTGATCGGGTCAGGGGCAAGTCCGCTCAGGTCAGGGCGTTGCGGCGGCCTTCGAATGCGCGGCCCAGGGTGACCTCATCGGCGTACTCAAGATCGCCGCCCACGGGCAGGCCGGAGGCCAGCCTGGTCACCACGATGCCGATTGTCTTCAGCATCCTGGCCAGGTAAGTGGCCGTTGCTTCGCCTTCGAGGTTGGGATCGGTCGCGATAATGACTTCCTGGATGGCGCCGTCGTTCAGCCGTGTCAGGAGTTCCCGGATCCGCAGTTGCTCGGGCCCGACGCCGGCAATGGGGTTGATGGCTCCGCCCAGCACGTGATAGCGGCCGCGGAAGGAGCGGGTGCGCTCCACGGCGAGGACGTCCTTGGACTCCTCCACCACACAAATGACTGACGGGTCCCGCCGGGGATCGCGGCAGATGTTGCACAGTTCCTGCTCGGTGACGTTGCCGCATACCGTGCAGAACTTCACGCGTTCCTTCACCATGGTGATGGCTTCCACGAGTCGTTTCATGTCCTGGGGGTCCGCTTCGAGGATGTGGAAGGCAAGCCGCTGGGCGGATTTGGGACCGACACCGGGAAGCCGTCCGAGCTCGTCAATCAGCTCCTGGACTGCACCTTCGTACACGTTTTCCTCTTTTGGTTTGGCTTGGGTAGTGATTGGAGTTGCGGGAGCACACGCGGCACGTGCCTAGAACCCCGAAACGATGGGGCTGCCGTCCGGGGACCGTTCCTCGATCAGCTTTCCGCCCAGAATACGCTCGACGGCGGCGCGTCCAAAGACGCCGGACTCCTCGATGGTTTCATCGTCCGCGCTCGGTATGTCCTGGACGTAGGTGGCGGCGGCAGCCCTGGCCGGAGCCTTGGCGCGCCCGGCTTCGGCCTCGGGGCTATTGGACAGGCGCTGGTAAAGACTCTGCCGGGCGGCAGCAGCAGACTCGGAGGTTGCCGGTGCCGGCTGCAGGGGCGCGGCTGCTGGAGCAGTCGATGCCATGGCGTACTCGCGGACTTCAGCCGGTTCGGGAACCACTGCTTCCCCCGCCGGGACTGCCGGGGCTGCCGGTGGTTGGCCGGTTGGCGCCGGGCTAGGGGGCGCTGCGGTTTCTGGTGCGGGACTTTCTGGTGCAGGACTTGCTTGTGCGGCCGGTTGCTGCGCAGCGACGCCGGAGGTTGCGGCGGCGGCCACGGGCGGCAAGCCCCAGCTGGCGTCGGCCTCGGACTGGCTAACGACAGGTGACGTCTGAGGGATCTGGGCAGTGGCCGGCTCGTAGCTGGGCGCGGGCGTGGCGCTCGCGACCTCTTCAGGGACGGGCGTGTTCAGGCTTTTGCCAACATTGGGTTCGCTGCCAACCACCCATACGCCCGGCGCCTGCTCGACGGCGCGGCCCCACGGATCCAGTGCAGCATCGGGCTGTGACGGAGCAGCGGCCGATGCAGCGGCAGAAGGCCTGGCCGCCGGGGAGGTTTTTGCTGCTGCAGCCTTTGGGGTACTTCGAGCAGGCCGCTTGGCGGGTGCGGCCGCCGAAGGTTCAGGCTGTGAATGTGACCGCCGTGGCGCAGCTGGAGCCGACGGATCCCAGTCCATGGGGGGTTCCTCATCCAGCGGCGGAGCATCTTCGTCGCGCGGCGGGCCCCAGTCGTCATCGGAGTAGGCGTACGAGCCGGCAGCGGCATCAGACTCAGCCGGCTCGGACTGACGCTGGGCGGCCGGTACCTGGGCGGACGCACTGCCCGCTGGCGCGCTGACCGCACCGGAGTGCGGGGTGGTCTCCGCAGGAGCTGCTGGGTATATGGAAGGTGCAGCAGCGGCAGGGGGCGCAGATGGTGCAGTAGTGGCAGGACGCACGGCCGGTTCAGGAGCGCGCGTAACGGGGGAGGGGGCAGGGGAAGGTGCGGGCGCGGTGGCATGGGCGACAGTGGTGGAAACGGCGCTGGCAGGGGCCAGGCCCCACGCGACATCGGCTGAACTGGCCGGAGCTTCCGGGCTGGCTTCCGGACTAGCGGGTGCTTTTGGGTTTGGTTCAGCGCTCGCTGCACTGTTGGCGCCGCCGGCGACTGCGGTGATCTGGCAGTCGATGCCCACCGTCTTGTGGATCGCCTGCCGCAGGTTCTCAGCGTGGTCAGCCCGGCCAAAGGCGCCTGCCAACCCGGTGGTGCTGAACGACAGCGTCAGGACCTGGCCGTCGAAGGCACCTACCTGGGAGTTCGGCTCAACCAGGGCCCACGTGCTGCGCTTGATCTTGGAGAGTGTCTGCAGAACTTCCGGCCAGGCACGGCGCAGGACTTCGACGTCGCCTGTCCCGGCGGCCCCAGTGCTTGCCGCGCCAGTTCCTGTCGCACCTGTCGGTGCAGCAGTGGCAGGGGCATGGCCAACCGAAGCGGGCGCAGCCGGGGCAGGTGCAGCGGTGGCGGGGGCCGTGACAGCGTCGGTGCTTGCCGGCGGGGTGGCCGGGGAAACTGCGCGGGCGGCGTCTGCCCCGGTCTCTTGGGTGGGCTGACCGGATGCCTGCGGTGTGGGAGCGTGCCGCCTGCCTGTGGACTCGTCAACCGGCCAGTCGTTGGTGCTGACCCTGGGCGGCGTCAGCGACGGCCTGGTCTGTTCAGCTCCGGATACCTGTGGCCGGGCCGACTCGGGACCGGCCGCGGCGGGCGCTGAAGGCTGCTGCGCAGCAACCGGCGCCCTAGCAACTTGCGGTGCCGCGGCCGGCACTGAAGCAACCGGAAGTGCCGCAGCAGGCGCCTCAGAAACGACTGGCGCAGAAAGTGGTTGTACGGAAGCTGCTGGTACGGAAACGGGTGCAGCAGGAGCCGGTGTTGCCGCTGCCGGCACCGCGGAAACCGCAGCGGGTGCAGCCGAAACCCCAGCGCCCGCCGGAGCGGGAGCGCCGACGTCGTTCCCGGCGTAATTCAGGCGCCGCTCCACCCGCTCGATCCGGGCAGCGATGCCGCGTTCCGTCTGTTCCGAACTGGGGAGCAGGATGCGGGCGCAGAGAAGCTCAAGGTGCAGGCGCGGAGAAGTGGCGCCGGTCATCTCGGTCAGCGCAGTGTTGGTGACATCAGCGGCGCGCGAGAGCTCGGAAGCCCCGAGGTTGTGCGCCTGGTTCTGGAGCCGGGCGATCTGGTCCGCAGGCATGCCGCGGAGGATGACATGGGCGCTTTCGGGCATGGCCTGGACGATGATGAGGTCGCGGAAGCGCTCCAGCAGGTCCTCGACGAAGCGGCGGGGATCGTGGCCGGTCTGCACCACACGGTCCACAGCCCGGAAAACCGTGGCGGCATCTGAGGCGGCCACAGCTTCCACCACGTCATCCAGCAGCGATGCGTGGGTGTAGCCGAGGAGGGCTACGGCCAGTTCGTAGTCTAGGCCGTTGGGTCCGGCGCCGGCCATCAGCTGGTCCAGCACGGACAGGGAATCGCGGACGGAACCGCCGCCGGCCCGGACCACCAAGGACAGGACGCCGGGTGCCACGGGAACGTTTTCCTGGTTGCAGAGCAGCTCCAGATAGGCCATCAGCGGCTCCGGTGGCACAAGCCGGAAAGGGTAGTGGTGTGTGCGGGAGCGGATGGTGCCGATGACCTTGTCCGGCTCCGTGGTGGCGAAGATGAACTTGATGTGCTCGGGCGGCTCTTCAACAATCTTCAGCAGGGCGTTGAACCCGGCCGAGGTGACCATGTGGGCCTCATCGATGATGAAGATCTTGTAGCGGTCGCGGACCGGAGCGTACGTTGCCCGCTCGCGGAGGTCCCTGGCGTCGTCCACGCCACCATGGCTGGCGGCGTCAATCTCGATGACGTCCAGGGAGCCTGAGCCGCCGCGGGCCAGTTCAATGCAGCTGGGGCACGTACCGCAGGGGGTGTCCGTAGGGCCTTGGGCGCAATTGAGGCAGCGGGCCAGGATGCGGGCGGAGGTGGTCTTTCCGCAACCGCGTGGGCCGGAGAAGAGGTAGGCATGATTGACGCGGTTTTTCCGCAGTGCCGTCATCAGCGGCTCCGTGACGTGTTCCTGCCCGATAACGTCAGCGAAAGAGTCCGGGCGGTATCTGCGGTAAAGGGCGGTGGTAGTAACAGTCACGGGAAAACCCTACCAATCCGGGCTGACAATCAGGATCCCTCGCGGGCGGCCGCCCTGTTGGGGAATAGTAAAGACCCCCCATGCACCCGCCAGAGCCCGTTTACCCTTGCTACCTTCCGGTCCTGGGGGAGTTCAACAGGATGACGCCACATGAGGGGCCGCAGACAAGTTTACCCGAAGATTCAGGAAGGTCCGGACGGCCCGTTCCGGGGCCTGCCACCATCGGAATATGTTGACAAGCGGACCCCGGCCGCGAAAGCCGGCGCAAAGGCCCGGGAACCAGCTAGCGCCGCCACCCGTTCACCGGCCAGCTCATGAACGCCGGCTCCTCGTAGGGGTGCGCGGCGCGCAGGGCCCGCACCACGCCGTCGAGCATCTCCTCCTCCACCACGCACTCGATGCGGGTTTCGGGCACCAGCTCCCCGGCCCCCACAGCCCCGATGAACGGCTCGGCGCCGGGCAAGGCAGTGAAACGCCCCGCGCCCGGAGAAGTGAAGGAACAGTGCGAATAGTTCCCGATCCGGCCTGCGCCGGCGTCGCCGATGGCATGCAGAACCGCATCGGCATGCGTCTGGGGAACGTACACGACGAGGGCATTCAGCTGGGTCATGGCAACATCCTGCCAGCGAATGGGCGCCGAGGGCGGATCGCTTCTTCCCACGCAGGGGTGGAAAGAAGCGATCGGCGATGGCGTCCGCCATCTACTCCAGGACCGTTGCGTCGAGATTGGTGATGTCGTCGCATGCCTGGTGGTAGCACGGGTCATAGGCAACGCCTGCGGTGCCACCAAAGATGGCCGCCTGAGCATCCGTCTTGATGCCCTCGGCGCCGGTGAACAGACCACCCGCGGGGATGCCATTGGTGATGAAACCGGAGTAGTCCGAGCGTCCGTCAAACTCAGTGGGCTCCGGGGGCCCGCAGTACCCAACGGCTTGCCGTCGCCGTCGTAAACGAAACGAAACGGACCGGGTTGGGCGAGGCGACCATGTCGAAGTTGAGGTTGAGCGCGTGATACTTAAGGTCGGTCTTGCTCAGCTGCGCGACGTAGTGGTCGGAGCCAACCAGGCCGTCGTCCTCGCCGCTCCACCATGCGAAGCGGACGCGGTTCTGCGGGGGCACTCCGGTAGCGCTGAACGAACTCTCCGGTAGTTACGTCGTGAAGGGGTGCCAGGTAAGGATCCTGTCCAAGGCCGTCCGCCTGGGCGGCGTGGACGGGGGAGTCGTGGCTGGCTGGCCCGCCGTCGGGCGCTTTGTCTCGCCGTTTCATTGCTTATCCGGCGGGTAGGGCCGATCATGGATATGTACACCGATTGGGGCAATCTCAAGATTGTGAGCTGCGGGGCCTGGCTGGAGGGCCGGACCCGGCAGCTCAACGGCGTATCGGAGGAATGGGCGCATTGGGGGCGTCCATTTTTACGTTAACCAGCCAAATGGAGTCCGGGTTGTGTGGCCGCGGTAACAGTCCGACGGGCCAATTGGGCGATGGCGGAATGTTCAGGTAGTCTAGTATCTGCTTTTGATTCGAAAGCAGCTGGAGAATTCGCCTAGCGGCCTATGGCGCACGCCTGGAACGCGTGTTGGGTTAACGCCCTCGGGGGTTCAAATCCCCCATTCTCCGCCAGCCAAAAACCCGGTTCTGACCTCGTCAGGGCCGGGTTTTTGCTGTCCTCCAGCCAATCGTTGACCCATGGCTGGAGCCCAGCTGCCCACCCCGGCTGCCCAGGTCACGTGGCCGCGTGGCCCAGGCGGCGGAGGCGCTCCCGGGCCGCTTGTTCGCTGGGTCCAGGCCCGCGTCCAAGGGCAAGATGTACGACGCCGAGAGTCACCTTCGTTGCCAGCCTCACGGGGAGCGGGAACGGCCCCAGTCGGGGGACCTGAAGCCCCAGCATGCGGCGGTACTTCGGCTCAAGGCTATAGACGGCGCCGGCGAAGATGATCCGGTAGCCGGGGCGCAGCAGCGGATGCAGTGGCGGGTTGCGGATGAACTCAACGGTCTCGGCAACCCTGCTGTCCGCCACCAGCTCACCGTTGTTATACCAGGTGTCCAGTTGCTCCCGCATTTCGGCCTCGCTCAGGGGCGGATCCTCCACGCCCATCAGCCGTCCGGCCTGGGCCCACTCGCGGACATAGGCGTCGGGGCCGCCGGGGATCCCGGCACCCCAGATTTTGTGGGCCGAGAGGAAAGCGTCCACGAACGCGATGTGGACCCAGCGGGCGAGTTCCGGATCGCTGGCCGAGTAGCTCCGCTCGCCGCCTTTCCCGTCACCGTACGTCCCCTGTACAGGCTCGTGCAGCCGACGGACCCTGGCGGAAGCCTCGTCGGCGGCGGCCTGTGGGCCATAGGTGACGGTGAAGATCCAGCGGATGGTCCGGGCCAGCCGGCTGAGCGGATCTGCGCGGAAGTCGGAGTGCTCGTGGATTCCTGCCAGCGCCCCGGGGTGCAAGGCCTGCATCAGGAGCGCGCGGACCCCAGCCACAATGGTGGCCATGGAGCCGTGCACCGCCCAGACGGCCGAGCCGGGAAGGTGATAACCGGCGTCGTCCCCTTCGGCCAGCCGCGGAACCCAAGCGGGCTGACCGTCAGTGCTACCGGTGAATACCCGCTTGATTTCGCTCTGCCATTCCCTGAGGAAATTTCGCATGTCACTATTCTCGCCCAGAAGCCACGGGCACGGTTCCGAGGGCTGATCCACATAATGTCCGCAGCGGTACCTGCACCGGGGTTCACAGGCCCGGGTCTTTGTGGTCCCATGAGATGGTAAGTCCGTCTGGATCCGGGGTCTGGCGGGCCAACCCGGGAGTAACGAGTGGGCAATCATCGGGGATCCGGGCGGGAGAAGGAGCCCGCGGGCGGCTGCGCCATAGCCGTGCGCGTGCTGGCCGCCAGCGCCGTTGTTGCCGCGTCACTCATCGCCGTCGGCCTTCCTGGATCCTCCCCCGTTGAACCCCGCCCGGCAGCTTCGCCGGCGGGTGCCGGACATGTTGGCATGCCTGAGCTGGCCGGTGCGTTCCTGGCGGACAGCCGGGCCTTGGTTCCGTTTAACCGCACACTGGTCAGGACGATCGCCAAGGGCGGGAGCGCTCCGCTCAACGTGGCCGCCACCGGGCTCACCCGCCCCCCGGAGGGGTCCCTCATGGCGCCCCTTGAGCTCCTCACTTCAAGCTCTTCATTCGGGTACAGGGTCAGTCCGATCACCGGTGCGGGCGGCGATTTCCACCTGGGCCAGGACTTCGCTGCAGGCTGCGGCACCAGGGTTTATTCGGCCGACGCCGGCGTGGTCCGGGCCGCCGGTTGGCACCCCTGGGGCGGCGGCAACCGCGTGGAACTAGACCACGGCAACGGGCTGATCACCACGTACAACCACTTGGAGGCTGTGGCGGTCCGGACGGGGGACTCTGTGCAGGTGGGCCAGGTCATTGCCCGTGTGGGAACCACGGGATGGTCCACCGGCTGCCATCTGCATTTCGAAACCATCCTCAACGGCAAGCACACCAGCCCGCTGAACTGGACACTTCTGCGCATTCGTCAGTTGGACGAGCTCGAGGACATAGCCATGGTCAGCTATGAGGCCAAGCCCATGGACGTCGGCGCGCAACGCTGGGCCATCCCGGTCGCCGAGGACAACAGCCACAGGGTCCTGGGCGGCGAAGAGGAACTGTCCGAACCGCCGCCGGTGGAGGGACCAGTGACAACGTCGGAACCGCCGGACGAGGCACCCACGGATGAGCCGTCGTCGGACGCTACCTCCCCTGAATCCGCATCGCCGGACCCGACTGCGACCGAAACGGCGACAGAAACAGCGACGGAAACAGCCACTTCGACGGCATCGCCCTCCCCAACGCCTTCCACGCCCCGGGCAACGCGGACGCCGACGGGAACGTCAAGCGCCACGCCGACGACGACGTCACCCACCCCCACGGGCACCTCGCCTACCGCCACGGGCACTTCGCCTGCGCCGACGACGAGCGCGTCGCCGTCTCCGACGCCCACTGTCTCCAGGTCGTGGCCGTTCAGGCCTACCTCGCGCCTGACGCCGACGCCGGCGCCAGCGGTGGAGCCAACAGCAACATCGAGCAGCGGGTCTTCAGCCGAAACAGCGTCGCCCTCGCCTTCGGCTTCTACGACAGCTACAACCACCGCCACGCCTACCAACACCGCAACATGGTCCGAGTCGGCGGGACCCTGACAGAGAACTCCCAGACTGCACCCGTACCCTTGATGGCTGGCAACGAATCACCTGCATGACCAACCTTTCAAGGACGGCGCTGTGACAGACCTGTACACCATTCCCCTCACTCTCAACGACGGCACCGAAACCGACTTTGGCCGGTTCAAGGGCAACGTGGTGGTGGTGGTGAACGTGGCGTCAAAGTGCGGTTTCACTCCGCAGTACGCGGGCCTGGAGACGCTATACGAGAAGTTCCGCGACCGCGGCTTCGATGTGCTCGGCGTTCCGTGCAACCAGTTCGCCGGCCAGGAGCCAGGCAACGACAGCGAGATCGCCGAGTTCTGCGAGCGGAATTTCGGTGTCACTTTCCCGCTGACGGCCAAGGCCAACGTGCGTGGTAAGGACCAGCATCCGCTCTATGCCGAGCTGACCAGGTTCAAAACCAGCGTGCTGCCCGGCCTGGTGAAATGGAACTTCGAGAAGTTCCTGGTCAACCGCGAGGGCGAGGTGGTGGCACGCTTTGCGCCCACCGTCGAACCAGACTCCGCCGAGGTCATCGACGCAATTGAAATGGCACTGGCAGAATTTGACGGACCGGCGGCCACAACCGAACTTTCCAAGGCTTAATTCTTTAGTTTTTTCCAACTTGGCCGCAACAATTTACCCACAGTTTGCCAATTGTCTGATTGGATAATAGTTACTGAAGGGTAGAAGGGAAACGCCGTTTCCCACCAACCACAGAGGCAGCAATGAAGCACATCGAGGCCGAACACCCCCGGCCACGCCACTTCCTTCTCCACCTGAGCGACCCCCACCTGTTGGGAGGTCCGGATCCCCTTTACGGCGCAGTTGACAGCGAAGCCAAGCTCATTCAGCTTTTCGACGAGGTCAGGGCTTCCGGCGCCCGGCCCGAGGCCGTGATCTTCACGGGTGACCTCGCCGACCAAGGCGACCCTCAAGCCTACGCAAAGCTCCGGGCAATTGTTGATCCCGCCTGCGAAGACATGGGCGCCCAAGTCATCTGGGCCATGGGAAACCACGACAACCGCGCCAACTTCCGGACCGGGCTGCTGGACGAGCCTGCCAGTGACGCACCGGTGGACCGCAGCTATTTCATCAACGGCCTGCGCATCATCACCATGGACACGTCGGTCCCGGGTTACCACCACGGCGAGCTAAGCCCGGCCCAGCTGGGATGGCTCACCCGCCAACTGGATACCCCGGCCCCCGACGGCACCATCCTGGCGCTCCACCATCCGCCGGTCCCGTCGGTCCTGGACCTTGCCGTGCTCGTGGAACTGCGGGACCAGGCAAGCCTGGCCTCCGTGGTCCGCAACTCCGACGTCCGGACTATTCTGGCTGGGCATCTGCACTACTCGACCACCGCCACCTTTGCGGGGATTCCTGTCTCCGTCGCCTCGGCCACGTGCTATACCCAGGACCTCAACGTCGCCGTCGGCGGCACCCGCGGCCGGGACGGCGGGCAGGCCTTCAACCTGGTGCATGTCTACGAGCACACCATTGTCCACTCCGTGGTTCCGCTGGGGAACGCGGCCACCGTAGGGGAGCATGTCACCTCGGAAATGACTGCCGAGCGACTGGCCGCCGCGGGCGTCAGCATCCCTGACAACGCCAAAACAGGAGGCGTCAGGAAGGTAGCCCTTCCGAACTACGCTATCTAGCCGCGCAAAGCCCGGCGGGTCGGAAGCCCTGACGTGGGCGCGACCAGCGTCAGGGCTGCGAGCGTCAGAGCTCCCAGGGCGCCTTGATGGGGTAGTACTTCTCCAGGAAGTCGGTCACGATCTCGGCGCGCTCGTCCGCGGGGACTTCGGGGAAGCTGCCGTCGTTGAGGCAGAAGAAGTCCATGTTCCGCTTGGCCAGCAGCTTGGGCAGGGAGTTCAGCCCGGCGCGGGCGGTGGTGTCCACGTAACGCACCTTGGCTGCGGTCTGCGTGACCGCACGGCCTGTCAGCAGCGCGTAGTAGTGGTAGAAGGAATTGGTGACCGAGATGTTGTCCGCGGCGCGGAACCTGCTCGCCGCCGTCTTCTGGAACTCCTCCGGGAACTCACGCTCCATCCTGGCCACAACGCTGCGCCGCAGCGGGGCGGCGGTGTGCTCCAGGTGCCGCGTGGTGATCCGACCGAACCGGTTCCAGAGCAGCTTGCGGTTCACGCGGGCGGCGTTCTCGAAGCCACTGCGTTCGGCATCGTTGTCGCCCAGCCCGATCCGGGTCTCGGCCTCGATGAACTTCGTGACGCCCCCCGGGGTGAAGAACATGTCCGGGCCCACCGAGCGGCCGAAGAACATGTCGTCATTCGAGTAGAGGAAGTGCTCCGAGAGGCCCTCGATGTGGTGGAGCTGGCATTCCACCGCCTGCGAGTTGTGCGTGGGCAGCACTGCGGGATCGGCGAAAAACTCATCGCTGCGGACAATGGTCACCGACGGGTGCTCCGCGAGCCACTCCGGGGCCGGGGAGTCTGTGGCGATAAAGATGCGGCGGATCCAGGGCGCGAACATGTAGATCGAGCGCAGGGCGTATTTGAGTTCGTTGATCTGCCGGAAGCGGGCTTCGTGGTCGTCGCCTTCGCCGAGAACCACACCCTGCTGCTGGGCACGGCGGGCCGCGATGTATTCGGGAGAGCTGCCGTCAACCCACGAAAACACCAGGTCGATGTCGAAGCTGATGTCGCTGGCATGGTCGGCGAACATGTTCTCGATGGTGGGCCAGGTGTGGCCGTACCGTTCAACCGTCCCGCGGACAGCGTCCTGGGACTGCATGGTGCGGCGGGTCAGGGAGTTTTCGATCGGGAGGATCAGCTGATCGCCCTCAAAGCTCCAGAGCTCAATCTGGACGCCGGCGGAGGAACCGAACTCGAAACCGCCGTCGGGTTCAACCCGTGGACGGTAGAGGCGGAAGATGCGGGCCTGACGGTTGGGTGAGAGATCCCCGTCAGCCACCAGCACCGAGGACTTCTTTTTCGCGTCCACGGTCATGGAGTACACGGGCTCGTTCCGGCAGGCCTCCACCAAGGCCGCCCGCAGCTTCTTGCGGTCTTTCCAGTCCAGGGCGATGACCGGACGGTCGTTGTTGCCACGCACCAAAAGGTAGTCCAGCCCGGCCTCCGCGAGCACATTGCGCAGGAACAACAGATCCTCAACCATGGCCTGGTACGGCGTCCGGTTGTGGTTGATCAGGGCATACCGGCCCTTGTGCCGGACGACGTCCGGCCGGTGTTTGAGGCGAGCTTCGGCAGCCGGAGACGTCACCTCCGTGTGTGTGCGCGGTTCTACGGACGCCTGGCCGCCGTAGTAGATCTCGTCCTGGACAGGTGCTTCTGTAATGGTTGTCTCCGTCGCGTGTAAATGGTAAGCGTTCTTATCTGAATAATAGCGCGACGCCCAAAATGGCAGGCCTCAAACAGGTGACTTCCGGCCGGGGACGGGCTCAGCCGACCATGGCCTCCCGCCAGCTGCGCAGGTAAGCTCCGCCGGCGTCGTCGTGAATGACATCTTCCCCAAGCCCGAGATCGGTGGCGGTCAACACGTCATAGGGCTTGACCGGAACGCCGTCCGCCGGGCGGACATCAACGTGTTTTACGGGGTGGTCATTGTGGTGGAGCCAGTCCGCCATGGCGTAGTCCGTGCGGGAATCACCCACCGTCCGCCACGCCAGCGGCGTGATGCCCTGTGCCGCCAGCAACTCCACGGCGCGGCTGGCGCCGAGGTCTTTGCCGAGCCGCACTGACTCAATATCGGTGGAAATAATGGTGGGATCGACGCGGTAGTCCACCTCGTCGTCGGAATTCGGTGCGTGGTGCTCCAGGCGGACCACGCCCATGCCGTGGCGGGTCATGAGGTCCATGGCGTCGGAGTCGAAAAGCTTCTGTTCGGCCAGGTAGTCGGCGGAGGGCACGTCGATGTGCTGCTCAACGGACACCATGGCACGTTTCGTCTCGTCAAAAAACATGTGCCTGGAGTAGTCCTCGGCCACGAGCCGGCGGACGTCATCGCCGTAGGCCTTGGGCACGGCCAGTTCGTGATCAACGTGGATGGGGCCGGGCCCGGCGGCCGTGTAGCTGAACCACACGGCGCCCTTCTCGCAAATGGCGTGGATGACTGTCCCGGCGGGAATGCCGGCGGCGATCATCGGCTCCATGACCTGCTCCCGGATGAAGGTATCGGAGCGGCCGGTATTGAAAATGACCGGAATTCCGGCAGTGGCCAGCGCCACCAGATCGGCAATGATGCCGGGTTTCACATCACGGGTCACGGGGCTGGCCACGGGTCCGTCAACGTCGAGCAGGAGGGCGAGGGGCGGGGTGGACGGCAGGCGGACGCCGGGCGTGGTGCTGGCAGGGAATTCGGGTGCAGTCATGGCTCCATTGTGTCAGCCACTGGCCTCTGATCCTGCGCCGGCGGCGCAATGTCCACGGCATGTGACAGTTTGGCTACAACCTTGGGATGCTGCGGGCCGGACACTTCTCTTGGGCCGCCAAGCTGCCTAGGGTGGCATGGTGATCTTCAAAGCTGTGGGCGAGGGACGCCCGTATCCCGACCATGGTTTCAACACGCCCAAACAGTGGGCGTCGCTGCCGCCGCGCCCTGTCCGCCTGGACGAACTGGTGACCACCAAACGGACGCTGGACCTCGAAGCGCTCCTGGCGGAAGACTCCACCTTTTTCGGTGACCTCTTCCCCCACGTGGTGCAGTACCAGGGAACCCTGTATTTGGAGGACGGGCTGCACCGCGCCGTCCGGACAGCGCTGCACCAGCGGACCGCCATCCACGCCCGCGTGCTGGTCATAGATGGCTAGGAAACCCAAGGACGCCAGCGTCCTGCACGGCCACCACGTTGTCACCGGCCCCGAACTGCGGGCCACGTTTGAGGCTGCCGGCGACCCCGACAATCCCGTGCGGGTGCGCCGCCGCGTGGTGCATGGAGTGGTCCTGGTTTTGCTGCTTGGCCTTATTGCCGGCGCCATCATCGTTGCGCTGGCCATCATGAACGGACAGTTGAAGCTTCCGACGACGGCGGGCAGCGACGAGCCCCGGGCCACCTGTCCCGGGGCCACCTTTGACTACACCCCCAACGACAAAATCAACCTCAACGTGTTTAACTCGACCAGCCGCCCCGGGCTGGCCCGCTCTGTGGCGGATGAGTTGCTGGTCCGGAAGTTCGTGGTGGGGGCTGTGGCCAACACGGAGGCCGGCTTCCGCGGCGTGGCTGCGGTGGTTTCCGGGGCTGCCGGGCAGTCTGCCGCCTTCAGCGTCCAGCGGAACCTGCCGGGCTCCGACTACTTCCAGGACGGCCGGACGGACGCCAGCGTTGACGTGATTCTTTCCAGCGATTTCAAAGAGCTGGCCGCCGCGGACCGTGTGGACCAGACGCCAGGGACGCTCAGCTGCCCGCGTGAAAGCCGGCGGATCGCTGACGATGCCAAGTGGCCGGTGATTCCGACGGCTGGCGCCACACCCTAGGCCCGGCACCCAGACCCTAGGCTCCCCAGTCCCTAGGCACCCACGCCCCTAGCTGACGCGCAGGGGTGCGCCGTCGTCGTCGAACCTTGCGCCGGCGCCCAGCTGGATGAACCGCACGGTCCGGGCGATCCGGGCCTCAAGTTCGGCGGGCTCGTTGCTGCCGCGTGCGGCGCTGGAGGAGAGGGTGCCGTGGATGAGCTGCGCCTGCTGGCCAATGTCCGCTTGCGGCAGGTACCCCTGCGCCATGCCGTCCCGGAGGATGCCCTGCAGCAGGACGCTGAGTTCACCCACGTGGTCGGCCAGTTTCGCAAAGGACGACGGCGACAGCACCGCCGCCATCGCCGGTCCGGGCGGGAGATGGCGGCGGCTGAGGTCCTCCACCTGGGTGCGCACGTACAGGGCCAGCCGTTCGACGGGGTTATCGAGCGCGCTCAGTGAGTCCCGGAGTTCGGCGAGGAAGCGCTCGGTCTCGTCCAGGGCGTAGGAGATCAGCAGTTCTTCGATGTCGGCGTAGTAGTTGTACACCGCGGTCCGCCCCACCCCGGCGTGCCGGGCGACGTCAGTCATAGTCAGTCCGGGCAGGCCGTGGGTGAACAGGAGCTCCCCGAACGCGGTCAGGACCCGGCGTTGCGTCTCGGCGCGTTGCGCGGCGTTGGTGGCCGCCGAAATCCTGGGCATGCAGACACATTACCGCGATGTGTCAGTAAACCCGGAGTTTTTGTCCAGATAATCTCGTTTTTGGTGGCCGTGGCGAGTTCTAGCGGTCACAGTTGCAGCACCCCCTTGTGGGTTTTGGCGGTGCGTGGCGGCGTCTTGTTGTTGTCGGTATGTGCCGCGATTTGCCGATGAACTGCGTCTTCTGAAGGCTGTCCGTTCCTCCAGGATCACGTGGGCTGCCGTGTCAGGCAAACGGCCAGTTTCTACCCCGTTGTGTGGTCGTTGCCGCGCATTCGAACGGCGACCACTAAGCCGGAGACGGCAGTGAGAGCGGCGACTGTGGCGATGGCTGCGGGAATCCCATACAGGTCCGCGAGGAGTCCGGCAAGGAGCGCCCCTACGGCGAAACCACCGTCACGCCAGAGCCGGTAAACCCCGACGGAGCGTGCCCGCCAGGTGGGGTGTGAGACGTCTCCGATTGCAGCCAGGAGGGCGGGGTACACCATGGCCGTTCCGAGTCCCAGGAGGACAGCGGCGACGAGCCAGGGTCCGAAGCTGTGGGCTGTGGCGACTATCGCGAGTCCCGCGGCCTGGACCAGCATGCCGGCCACGATGAGCCATTTGCGGCCCCACCGGTCTGAGGCGGCCCCCGTGAAAAGTTGCCCGGCGCCCCAGACCGCGGGGTAGACGGCGGCCAGGATGCC
The DNA here is from genome assembly GCF_001428335.1 of Arthrobacter sp. Soil762. Classification (GTDB taxonomy): domain Bacteria; phylum Actinomycetota; class Actinomycetes; order Actinomycetales; family Micrococcaceae; genus Arthrobacter. The sequence goes on along the minus strand of NZ_LMSG01000022.1, from coordinate 9,214 downwards.
TACCTGGTTCAGGCTTAGCCCGGAGCTGACGAACAAGACCGGGAATAGGCCCCAGGCGAGGCCATCGTTGAGGTTGTTAACCAGACCCGCCTGGCTGACTGCGGAGAGTGACCGGTCCTTGAAGCTTGTGAGTGCGAAAACCTGGCCGGCCGTGAGGCCGGCGTGCACACTGCCGTGTGTGCTGACGTACTGGGAGGCCTCGGTCCTGGCGTGGTGGTGGGTTTCGCGCACAGTCAGGACAGACAGGCTTAAACCGAGGGCGATGTATGCGGCTCCGAGGAGGAAGGGGCCGGGGCGGAGGCCATATGCGGAGGCAATGTATCCGGTGGCCAGGGAAGTGACGGCGACCCCGAGGTAGCCTGCCGCCTCGTTCAGGCCCATGGCGAGGCCGCGTTGCTTCGGTCCGACAAGGTCCATTTTCATGATCACTGCCGTGGACCAGGTCAGGCCTTGGCTGATGCCCAGGAACACATTCGCCGCGACAATCCATCCCCAGGACGGCCCGAAGATGAGCATGATCGGTACGGGGATCGCTACAAGCCATCCTGCGACGAGGACGGGTTTGCGGCCATACCGGTCTGAGAGCGTTCCGGCGAAGTAGTTCGTCGCGGCCTTGGAAAGGCCGAAGGCGAGAATATAAGTCAGCGCGCTTGTGTACAGGTCCAGCTGGAATGTCTGGGAAGCGAGCAGGGGCAGGACAGTGCGCTCCTGCCCGAGTGTCCCGCCCACCAGGGCGTTAACTGCCACGAGCAGCATGAACTGCGCCAGGTTTTGCCGAAGACCCAGCACGGCTCCCGTGGAACCTGGGTTATGGCGCGGGAGTGTGGTGCCCGGCATTTTGGGTTGCTCCGTTCATGGTGGGCTCATAAAGGTGCCCGGGCAGGCGGGGGCCTGCCCGGGCGGTTTAGGGGTTATTTCGCTGCGACGGCGTTCTGCCGCGTCTGCTGCCACATGGTCCAGGCTGCGTAGCTGCCGTCAAGTTCGACGACGTCGTACCCGGCCCGGCGCAGCGCGCTGGCGGCAACGGAGTTCCGAACACCGGACTGGCAGTAGGTCACGATGGTGCCCTCGGTGGGCAGTTCGTCGAGGTGCCACATGACGCGGCCGCCGCTGAGCTGGTGGGAGCCGGGGATGTGCCCGGCGGTGTGCTCGGTCCTGTTGCGGACATCCAGCACCATGGCAGCGTCGAAGCCGTCGAGTTCCTCGGGCTGGATCAACTTCGGGGTGGTCGTGGGCAGTCCGTCGATGCTGGTGACGTAGCCGGCGACGTTGTCGATGCCGACGCGGACCAGGTGGTCCCACATGTCCTGGGCCTGTTCCTGGTCGGATGCCAGCAGCACCAGCGGGTTCTTGTCTGTCGCAGGGTTCACCACCCAGGCGCCGTAGCTGGCAACTGACTTCCCGGCGGGGACGTTCAAGGAACAGGCAACCGTCCCTTCGTGGACCTCAGCGTTGGGGCGGGTGTCGATTAACGTGACCTTGTCCGCTGCCAGGTCCTTTGCGACGTCGGCGGTGTCCAGCTCCGTGAGGGGCGTACGGTCGCCCATCACGGCAGGACCTTCACGGTTTTCCCGCTTCATCCGGCCGAAGTAGGCGTGGGCGTCGGGCTGGCCATCGAGGAGTTCGTCAATGAAGCCCTGCTCGTCGTTCGCGGCCAGGTACGGGCCCCACCAGGCGTAGAGGCGCTCGTAGCCGACCGTGGAGGAGGGAATCGCGCCCAGTGCCTTGCCGCAGGCACTGCCGGCACCGTGGGCCGGGTGGACCTGGACGTAGTCCGGCAGGGTCAGGAACTTGTCCCGCAGGCTGGCGAAGAGCTGCCTGGCCCCCTTGAAGCGGGTGTCGATGCCGCCGGCCGCCTCATCAAGCAGGTCCGGGCGGCCCAGGTCCCCGGAGAAGACAAAGTCCCCGGAGAGCAGGTAGCCGGGCTGGTCGCTGAACGCGCCGTCGGTGACCAGGAAGGACAGGTGCTCCGGCGTGTGACCCGGGGTGTGCACGGCCTGGATGCTGATATTGCCCAGGGTGATCTTGTCGCCGTCGTAGAGGCGTTCGCCGTCGAATGCGTACTGCCAGTCCGGTCCGCCCTCGCCGGAGACATAGATCTTCGCGCGGGTAGCGGCGGCAAGTTCACGGGTGCCGGAAAGGTAGTCGGCGTGGATGTGGGTCTCGGTGACGGCCACGATCTTCATGCCGTTCTTCTCGGCGAGATCCTGGTACACCGCGATGTCGCGGCGGCCGTCGACAACAATGGCTTCACCCTTGGCCTGGCAGCCAATCAGGTAGCTGGCCTGGGCGAGGTCTTCATCGTAAATGCGCTCGATAAGCATCTGGTGCTCTCCTTCAAGTAAGGGGTGGAGAAATCTGCGGTGTGATCTGGTATCAAGAATAATACCCCTGGGGGTATCTAGCGAAGAGGGGTGTGCGCAGGGAAGTCCCTGCCTGTGCTAGGCCTATTGCTGGGCTGCGTCTGCCCGGAGCTTGTCCATGTCCAGGTTCTTTACCGCCTGGATCACTTCTTCCAGGCTGGTGGCGTTGAGGGCTCCGGGCTGGGAGAAGACCAGTTTGTTGTCCTTGAACGCCATCAGCGTGGGGATGGAGGTGATGTTCGCCGCTGCGGCGAGGGCATGCTCTGCTTCGGTGTCCACCTTGGCGAAGGTGATGTCCGGATGCCGTTCTGCTGCGTTCCCGTAGGTGGGGGCGAACATGCGGCAGGGGCCGCACCATGCTGCCCAGAAGTCAACGAAGACGATCTCGTTGCTCTCCAGGGTCTCGGTGAAGCTCTGTTCGGTGACGTCGATGATTGCCATCGTCTTTCGTGTCCTTTCGGGCGTTGTCTTGAGTGGTTGGAGCCGGGACTGCAGGGGTCAAGTGATGGGGAGGCCGGCGCGGGTCCAGGCGATCATGCCGCCGGCCATGGTGTCCGCGGAAAAGCCGGCTCCGTTGAGGGCCTCGGCGACGCGGGCGGACCGGTTGCCGCTGCGGCAGACCGCAATGACGGGGACTGCAGGGTCCAGTTCGGACAGGCGCGCCTGGAGCTGCCCCATGGGGATGTGCAGGGCGCCGGGGACGATGCCTTCCTCGACTTCGAAGTCCTCGCGGACATCGAGGATGCGGGCGGTGGAGCGGCGCTGCTCGGCTTCGGTGATGGTGATTTCAGCCATTGGATTCTCCTTCGAAATAGTGCGGGCTGTTGTTAGCGGACGGGTTCGCCGGCCTGGCGCCAGGCCGCCATGCCGCCGCGCAGCGAGTAGGCGTCGTAGCCTTTCGCGGCGAGCAGCCGGGCCGCGGCAGCGGACCGTACCCCGGAGGCGCACACGGCGATGACGGGCCGGGTTTTCTGGATCCCGGCGGCGCTGGTCTGTAGCCGGTCCAAGGGAACGTGTTTGGCCTGCGGGGCGCGGCCGGTGCGCCATTCCTGCGCCGATCGGACATCGATCAGGGTGGCGCCAGAGCCCAGGAGTTCTTTGGCCTGGGCGACACTGATGGTCTTATAGGGCTTACTGAAGGCCTTTTTGAGGGAATCTATCAATCCCATGGTGTTCTCCTGTTTAGTGCGGTCAGGCGGTGACGGTGCCAGCGGCGACCCACGCCGCGACGGCGAAGATGAGTACCGCGAATGAGATGCGGATGTGCGAGTCCTTCAGGCGGCGGGCCAGCCGGGCGGCGACGAGGGAACCCAGGATGGCCGGGACCGCGAACGCCAGGGTGGTTGCCCAGTCGATGATGTACCCGGCGGCATGGGCACTGAATCCAGCGGCGGAGTTGATGACAATTATCGCCAGGGACGTTCCGACGGCCTGCTTCATGCGCAGACCCAGGAAGATGGTCAGTGCGGGGGTGATGAGGAAGCCTCCGCCAACCCCGAGCAGTCCGGTGAGGAAGCCCACGAGCAGCCCTACTCCTACGGCCTTCGGGGCGCAGGATCGGAAGGCCCGGCCTGGCCCCGCGCTGCAGGACCCTTCGGATTCCCGCGGCTTCCGGAACATCCGGATTCCCGCGGCCATCATGATCACGGCGAAGGCAAGCATCAGGATGTTCGGGTCCAGCAGCCGGCCTAGGGCTGCACCGCCCCACGCGGCCGGGATCCCAGCAGCCCCGACCAGTGCGATTACTGGCCAGTTCAGGCCCTCCCGGACCCGGGGCAACAGGGCGGCCAGCGAGGACACACCCACCACCAGTAGAGAGGTGGGGATGGCCTGGGCCGGGCTCATGCCCACTCCGTACACAAGGGCCGGAACGGCGATGATCGACCCGCCGCCGCCTACTACGCCCAGGACGATCCCGACGATGAGCCCAAAACCCAGGGCCGGAATCATGCCGCGAGGTCCTCTTCAGGTGCCGGCGCGGGCAACTGCAGGATGACGCTTTCGCGGGTGGGTTCCTTGGTGGCTTTGTTCCACGGCATGGCCGAGAGGGCCTGGCCCATGGCACAGGTGTTGGTGGCTGCGGAGAACGTGAGGCCTGCGCCAATGGCGCCGGCCAGCAAGCGGATCCTTGGCGAGATGAACCGGCCGCCGGCCAGGCCCAGGACCACCAGCGAGCCTGCGGCGAGGCGGACCTGACGCTCCAGGTCCCAGCGGGCCTTGCCCTTCACAACGTCGCCGCCGGCGGCAGCGAAGCCGGGCGCCCCGCCGGTCAGGACGTAGGCGCTGTCGATCCCTGACTTGCCCAGCCGCTGGCGTGCCTGCTCGGCGCGCGCTCCGGACTGGCAGACCAGCACGACGCGGGAGCCCAAGCGGGCGGCGAGTTCATCGGTGTGCTCTGACAGCAGCGGCAGCGGGACGTTGTAGGAGCCCCGGATATGCATGGACTCGAATTCGGCGGCGGAGCGCACGTCGATCACGACAAGGTCCTGGTGCTCAGCGATCCAGATGCGCAGGGTCTCGGGATCCAGAGCGGTAACGGCTGGAGCCGTGGAGGGGGAAGTCATGTGCGGGCCTCTCGAAAGGGTTCGTTAGGTGAATACCCCACCCAGTATTACAGATACCCCCGGGGGTACGCAAAACACCCTAGGGGGTATAGGATTGAGCCAAGCCCCCAGACCTTTGGAGTAACCCTTGGAACTCAATCCCTCAGAACTGACACCCGTAATCAACCGGCTCAAGCGCGCCCAGGGCCAGCTCGCCGCCGTCACGCGCATGCTTGAAGAAGGCCGGGACTGCAAGGACGTCGTCACCCAGCTCGCGGCAGTGTCCAAAGCCCTCGACCGGGCCGGATTCGCCATCATCGCCACAGGCCTGGAGCAGTGCATCGTCCAGAAGGACGCAACGATGGACCGAAAGGAACTGGAAAAGCTCTTCCTCTCCCTCGCCTGACAAAACCCCACTCTCAGCCCAGGAAGAACCATGACGTACACACTCAGCACGACTATCGCTCTTCCGTGGGCCGAAGCCTTGGATCTCACCCGGGACGCCCTGGCAGCCCAAGGGTTCGGAATCCTTACCGAGATCAATCTCCGCTCCACCTTCGAAGCCAAGCTTGGAACCGAAGCCGCTGACGCCGTCGGCGACTACGTCATCCTTGGGGCCTGCAACCCCGCCCTGGCCAGCCGCGCCCTTGCTGCGGAGCCCGAAATCGGCGTGCTCCTGCCCTGCAACGTCGTCGTCCGCCGCAGCATAGACGCAGGAACCACCACCATCGAGGCCATCGACCCACAGACCATGGTCCAGCTCAGCACTGAGCCGGCAGTCAAAGAAATCGCCGACGACGCCGGCACTCGCCTGCGCAGAGCCCTCGCCACCTTGAGCAACTAACGGAAGACGCAATGCCCGCCAACGAGAGCACCCCGATAGTGCCAGAAGAAGGGAACGGTCCGGGCTGCTGCTCCATGCATCCGGTGCGCTGGAGCCCGACACCCTGGCCGGCATCCTCCGCAGCACAGCCAATGCCCGTGCCGCCCTCAAACCGCGAGTGGCCATCGAAGTAGTGGTCCAAGGCCCCGGCGTCCGGCTCCTCGCTGCAGACTCTCCGGCCAACGAGGCGCCATCACCTACGCCCGGCAACTGGAGGTAAAAATTCTTGCCTGGGCGAACAGCCTGCGCTCTGCGGGGCTGGAAGCAGGTGACCTTAGCGCCGGCATCGGCACCGTTTCAGCAGCAGTGGCGCACCTTTCCGAGCGCCAGTGGCAGGGCTGGGCCTACGTGCGGCCCCGACTGCCCGTCTGCCACCCACCTGCGTCGAGCCGTTCGGCCCCGAACTTGGAAAGCATTTCAAGACACTGTTCCGGACCTGGGAAGGCGTTAGCGGCCAGCTGAGAAAGCCGGGCTCACCGATGTCCCGGAAACACGTCTCACCACAGCGATGCACTGGTCTCCGCCGGCGTGCAGAAGCGCGACGTTTTCGCCGGTGTGACCTCGGGAAGTAAGACGGCGATCGAACGGCCCGGAATGAAGAGGATCCTTGAGTACGCCGAGGAGGACGACACCGTCGTTGTGTGGCGGGTCGACCGGTTGGGCCGTTCCCTAATCGACGTGCTGGACACAGTGAATCTGCTGAGAGAAAGCGGCGTCCAGGTCCGATCCATCTCAGACGGTATTGACCCAGCGACCTCGACGGGCCGGCTGATGCTGAACATGCTCGCTTCTCCCACCGGTACCGCGCCCCCCCGGCAGAGAAGAACTCCTCAACTTCCGGGTCCTCGAACGTCTTTTCCCGCAGATCACCCGCGTCCTCAAAATCAACCAACTCGAAACCATCACCGATGACGTCGTCGAAGCAGCAGCAAGCATTCTCGTGATCGGGAACTAGCGACACGGAGCGAAAACAGAAAGCCGCCACCTAACGCCCAACTCCACAACCCGTTGGGTGGATTATCTGGACAAAAACTCAGCGGGCCGGGTTGGATCGGGCGGGGTCAGACGGCGCAGCCGTCGGGGCCGCAGGCCTCGCCGTCGTTGCCGTCCGCGGCGGTGACCAGAACCAGGGGGTTGGTCTCCTGCCAGGCCTGGTTGAGCGCCGCCGTGAACGTTTCGGCAGGCTGGGCACCCGAGAGGCCAAACTTGCGGTCAATCACAAAGAACGGGACGCCCGTGATGCCCAGGGCGCGGGCTTCCTCGAAATCGAAGCGGACGTCGTCGGCGTATTTGTCCGTGGTGAAGAGTTCGGCGACTTCATCGGTGTTGAGGCCCAGCTCCTGGCCCAGCGCGGTGAGGTAGTCGGCGCTGCCAATGTCCTTGCCGTGCTCGAAATGGTCGCTCAGCAGGCGTTCCTTCGCGGCATCCTGCTGTCCGTGCTGGGCCGCGAGATGGATCAGGCGGTGGGCAGTGAAGCTGTTCGCCACCACCACCTGGTCGAACCGGTAGTCCAGGCCCTCGCCCTTGGCCTGCTCGGTGACGTGGTCAAACATCTGCGAGACCTGCGCCGGGGCCATGCCCTTGCGCGTGCTCAGGTAATCCAGCTCGGTGCCGTCGTAATGCTCCGGGAGGGTGGGGTCCAGCTGGTAGCTGCGCCACTTCACCTCCACAGCGTCGCGGTGCGGGAACTCGGCCAGGGCCGCCTCGAACCGGCGCTTGCCGATGTAGCACCACGGACACGCGACGTCTGACCAGATCTCAATCTTCATGCTTGCCACAACCCCGCCTGCCCCGGGGCCATTCCGCGGAGGGGTGTCAGATTGGTCACCATTGAGTGCGAACGGACACTCGAGGCCCTCAGCCGCGGGGCCTCAAGTATCCCTTCGCGCTGGGTGTTGGCGGTGGGTGTGTCGCGTTGGATCGGTCAGACGGCTCGCTCCAGGACGAAGTCGTGCTCCACGGTGGTTCCCAGCCGGAAGGACTTGCTGCCCACCTTGCGGAAACCGGACTTTTCGTAGAACCGGATGGCCCGGGCGTTCTGGCTGTTGACCCCCAGCCATACTCCGGCCGCGCCCGCTTCTGCCGCAGCCTGGAGGCTGGCGCGCATCAGTTCGCCGGCCGCGCCCAGGCCGTGATGCTCGGGGTGGACGTAGCATTTGCTGAGCTCCATGGACGGCAGGACCTTCAGCGCCGATGCCACATCCGGGTCCCCTGCCGGTCGGTTGACGAGCAGGCTGTAGCCGCGGAGCGCGCCGTCGGCGTCAATGACCAGGATGCTGACATATGGATCCGCCAGGTACTCCCGGAAGTGCCTTTCGCTGAGCGTGTTGGCCACGTGCGCGGCAATGTCCTCCGGTGACGACGACGGCGGGCACGCCAGCGGGAAGGTGACGGCCGCCAGGGCGGCGAGCGGGCCGGCGTCGTCCGCTGTTGCCTTTCGGATCGTGTGGGTCATGCAGGGATTCTACGTGCGCTTCCTAGGGCTTCGTGCTGAAAGCGGCGTCGAAGCTGGTCTGGGAGGCGGGGAAGTCGAATTTCTTCAGCGCTGCGAGGGCTTCCGGTGCGCCGTGGAGCCGGTCCATGCCGGCGTCTTCCCATTCGACGGAGATGGGTCCGGTGTAGCCGATCGCGGYCAGGGCGCGGAAGGATGATTCCCAGGGRACGTCGCCGCGGCCGGCGGAGACGAAGTCCCAGCCCCGCCGCGGGTCGCCCCACGGCAGGTGCGAGCCCATGACGGTGTTCCGGCCGGTGGGGCGGAGCTTSGTGTCCTTGCAGTCCACGTGGTAGATCCGGTCCTTGAAGTCCCAGATGAAGGAGACGGGGTCGATGCCCTGCCACATGAAGTGCGAGGGGTCCCAGTTNGTGTCCTTGCAGTCCACGTGGTAGATCCGGTCCTTGAAGTCCCAGATGAAGGAGACGGGGTCGATGCCCTGCCACATGAAGTGCGAGGGGTCCCAGTTCAGGCCGAACGCGGGCCGGTGGCCGATCGCTTCGAGGGTGCGGACGGTGGTCCAGTAGTCGTAGGCGATCTCGGAGGGGTGGACTTCGTGGGCGAAGCGGACACCGCATTCGTCGAAGACGTCCAGGATGGGGTTCCAGCGGTCTGCGAAGTCCTGGTAGCCGGCCTCGATCACGGAGGCGGGGACGGGCGGGAACATGGCCACGTACTGCCAGATGGAGGAGCCGGTGAATCCGACGACGGTGTCCACGCCGAGTGCYTTGGCGAGCCGGGCGGTGTGTTTCATTTCCTCGGCGGCGCGTTGGCGGACGCCTTCGGGATCGCCGTCGCCCCAGACCTTCGCGCCCACGATCGCTTCGTGCCGGAAGTCGATGGGGTCATCGCAGACGGCCTGGCCCTTGAGGTGGTTGGAGATGGCCCAGACCTTCAGGTTGTACTTTGCCAGCACGGCGAGTTTGGACTCGAC
>NZ_LMSG01000021.1 GCF_001428335.1 Arthrobacter sp. Soil762 | reverse complement strand
GCCGTTGACGTTCTCGGCGTTGCAGGCCGGCACGATCTCGTGGCAGCACGCGAGGATCATGGTCGATGAAACCGTGAACCTGGACCCTGCCGGCAAGCRCGCGTTGGAGGCGCATTTCCTGGATCCTGACGCGGTGAACAGGGCCCGGGGTGGCCYGGCCGGGGAAATGGTCCCAGGCCGGTTCCGKSMYAAGGCMCGGRCCTGGCGGGAACGGCATCATCCGGTCAGCATCGAAAAACGCCACACCCGCAGCGCCGCTGASCGGCGGGTGGAGTAYKCCCCGGACCGGGACGGCATGGCCTGGCTCTCCGCCTACCTYCCYGCCGATCAGGCAGCCGGGATCTGGAACCGSACCACCACCGCAGCCCGSGCCCTGCAGGGCCCCGACGAATCCCGGACCCTCACCCAACTGCGGGCGGACGTGGCCGCTACCTGGCTCCTCGGCAACAACATCGCCGGCGCCGGCGCCGGAACCGGTGGCATGACGGACGTGACCGGCGGAACCGGTGATGCAGCCGGGGAAAGGAGCAGCGGTCTTGCCGATGTTGTTCCCTCACCGAAGGCGCAGGTCCTCGTCACGGTCCCGGTCCTCTCGCTGCTGGGCCTCACCGATGAACCGGCCATGCTCGACGGGTACGGGCCGATCCCGCCGTCCATGGCCCGGCAACTGATCGCMGACGGCGCGGAGTCCTTCCACCGGGTCCTGACCGACCCGCGCGACGGGGCGCCGCTGGAGATCGGGCGGACCAGCTACCGGGTCACCAAAGCCCAACGCCAATGGCTACGGCTGCGCGACGGAAAATGCCCGTTCCCCGGCTGCAGCAACCAATCCCTGGACAACGAAGCGGACCACCTCCTCGCCTGGGCCCACGGCGGCACCACCGGAATCTCAAACCTCGGCCAGCCGTGCCCACGCCACCACAGACTCAAACACACCACAGCCTGGAAACCCACCACCGCCACTAAGAACGAACCACCCGGCTGGATATCACCGTCCGGACGGCACTACACCAGCGAACACCCCGACTGGGAACCACCCCACTGGCCAGCCAACATCCCCATGCCCGGCGCCGGCGCCGGCACCAGCACCGGTTCGGTCCTGGACGCGGACCTGGACCTGGACCTGGAACTCGATCTGGACCTGGACCTAGGCCCGGGCCTGGACCTGGGCCTACCACCGGCACGGAGCTGAATCGCGTTTCGGTTACTGGGCCGTTCCCATCGCCAGGGCCAACAACGTCGCGCGGCTATGGACGCCGCACGTATCGAAAATCTGTTTGAACTGATCCTGAACGGTGTACGCCCCAATCCCCAAGGCAGCCGCCATCGCATTGGTGTCGGCGCCACTGGCAGCAAGCTCAAGCAATTCCCGCTGCCGCGTTGTCAGCCCGAAACTCCGGGCGAACATGTCAAGCCTCGCCTCCGGAGGGCATGCCTGGATGGTAACGGCCAACGGCGGAATGGCCGCTTTGCCGGTGGAGTCGATCCGGCTGGCCTGGAGTATGGCCCATTGGCCCGATCCTATGTGCACACGAGCCGAGGCAGGATGATGATCCACGCCAGCCTCACGCGCCAGCAACTGGGCAGCGACGTTGAGGACCTCGGCCGGGACCCGTTCAAAGGGTCGCGGGCCAGCCTGAAGCAGTCCCAGCCATTCCTCCACAGAAGCAGTTCCACCCACAACCGACATATGCGCATCCAGAGTCAGCACAGCCTGCGGTGGCAGATCCGGCCTCGGACCTCCGCCGGCGTCTGACTCCCGCGCCCGGATTACCTCGTGTCCTACGGGGTGGGGTCCGCCGGCCACATCCCTGAGAAACTGCCGGGCTATCGACCAACGAAGAGCCGGCGTCACTTCGTGCACCACGGCAGCGACGTATCCCACTTCATCGACAGTAAAGGGATCGTCCGGATCCGTTCGCCAGAGGTCAAGCCAACCCCAGCAGCCCTGTTTGTCTGCCAGGACTGCGAACAGGACATCGGTCACTCCGTAGCGCTTCATCAGGCCATCCCATATCAGGCTCCGTGATGGATTGCCGGCAGTTTCGCGCAGCAGCGTCGTCACCGGCGACGGGCTGATCGCCAACTGCGTCCACCGACCTGCCAGCGTCAGATACTTGAGCCTGATCAGCAACGGCAGTTCCTCCGGGCACGGAATTCTGGCAATGGGCGACATGCCCGTCGCCGTCAGCGGATCTGAGAGCGGCCACACGAAAGCACTGAACGGAAGCACCCGGCCCAACTCAGCGAGCGCGGCAGTGCGTAACGAGTGGTGATTCGGGGCGGAGTCGCCGATGAGCCGGATCCGTTCAAGGCTCCTGGTCCAGGGCGCGCCGGGGGTCATTCCCCCAGTATGCCCTCTGTGGACAGCGCCGGGGTTTTCTACCAAGACCCCAGATTTCTGGGATACCCGCCATCTCGTCCAGTGGTTACCGTGACAGGACCGACTGACTAAGGAGAGACCTCCGCAGCGCCAGCCTTGAACGGCGCACCGCGGACAAGGATTCTGGAATCAGCCGGCTGACGGTCCGAATTCTGCATGGCCCCAAGTGTCCGTTCGCGCGGCAGGTGGGACGAAGTCGGGATGGGGTCAGACGCGGCGGCACTCGGAGGTCATGAACGGGACAAAGTCCTGGCCGTCGCCGAGGCGCAACTCGGCGGTGTGGATCAGCACGTCGTTGTCCACTCGGAAAGTATGGCGGGCAGTCCCCCGGTCACTGTGGCGCTCGACGCGCAGCACACCGTCCACCCATGTGCAGCGGGCCGGGGCTCCCGGCGGCAGGCCCATGCTGTCCACGTGGTACCAGAGGATGTCGTTGTGGTCACGGTCGACAGTAAAAACGCCGTGGCCTTCAAAGTGCGTGCCATCGGCTTCGGTGTGTCTGTAACTTTGCACGACGGCGTAGCCCCCGGCAGCCCGGGTGTAACTGATTTCCGCCGAGGCCGTGCGCTTGGGCCCCCAGGCCGACGCGTCCAGCCGGGTGGTGCCGCGCCAATGGCCCAGGAAGTTCTCCAGGACGGCGTGCACCGTGCCCGGCTGCGGAAAGTTCATAGGTTCATTATGGCGGGCGCAGGCCTGCCGGTCAGAGACCGAAGGTTTCGGTCTCCTCGAATGGGCCCACCACGGTGACAGTCCGCGGGGCGGCTGCCAGTTCCCTGGCAAGCTCCTGGACCTCCTGCGCAGTGACCGCCTTGATCTGGCGCAAGGTCTCGTCGATGTCCTGGTATTCACCGGACACGAGTTCAGCACGGCCAAGGCGGGACATGCGGGAACCCGTGTCCTCCAGTGCCAAGACAATTCCACCGCACAGCTGGCCCACGGCCTTGCGCAGTTCGTCGTCGGAGATGCCGCCTTCGGCAAGCTTGTCCAGCTCGAGCCCCAGCAGGTCCAGCACCTGGCGGACCTTGGACGGAGTGCATCCTGCGTACATCCCGAAGTAGCCGGCGTCCGCGTAGGAGGAGGCAAAGGAGTACGTGGAGTACACCAGACCACGCTTTTCTCGGATTTCCTGGAACAGCCGTGAGGACATCCCGCCGCCCAAGACGGCGTTGAGGACGCTCATGACGTAGCGACGTTCATCCGTGGCCACAATCGTGGGGCAGCCCATGATGATATTCGCCTGCTCCACCGCACGCTTGACCACATGCAGCCCGGCAGTGCCGGTGATGTCCGCCCGCTCGGTGGAGCGGCGATCCACCGGGGCGGCGTCCGGCTCAAGTGACCACCCGGCAGTGTGGAGGGCGTCCACCACAAGGCTGCAGACGACGTCGTGCTCCAGGCCCCCGGCGGCGGTGATGACCAGCTCATCCGGGCGGTAGTAACGGCGGTAGTGCTCCCAGACGGAGTCGCGGGCGACGGCGCGGATCGCGGCGGGCGTGCCGCCGATGGGGCGGCCCAGCGGGTGGGTGCCCAGGACGGCAGCCACAAAATTTTCATGTGCAACGTCCGTGGGGTCGTCGCTGTCCATGGCGATTTCCTCCAGGATGACGTCGCGCTCCTGCTCCATCTCGGCCGGATCCAGGACGGCACCGGTGATCATGTCGGCAATGACGTCGATGGCCATGGGCAGGTCCGTGTCCAGCACGCGCGCGAAATAGCACGTACTCTCCTTGGCCGTGGCTGCGTTGGACTCCCCGCCCACCTCGTCAAAGGCCGAGGCGATCTCCAGGGCAGTGCGGCGCTTCGTCCCCTTGAACAGCAGGTGCTCCAGGAAATGTGTGGAGCCGTGCTGGCCCGGGGCTTCATCGCGTGACCCGACGCCCACCCAGAAACCGATGGTCGCCGAACGCTGGCCCGGCATCGCTTCGGTGAGCACCCGCACGCCGCCCGGCAGCACCGAACGCCGGACAACGGAGCCGCCGTCGGAGCCGTGGACCAGGGTGTCGCCGGGCTGGTTCTGCTCAAGCGGCAGGGGTACAACAGTCATTGAAGCCTTTCAGGAGCGGCAGCCGGATCTGGCTCGGGGCCGGTGGATCATCCACCGGCCCCGCCGATTCATGCTGTGTGGAGGAGGATGCTACTCCGCGTCAGTGGACTACTCCGCTTCGGCAGCGCCCTCTGCAGCGGAAGCGTCAACGCTCTCGGCGCCTTCTTCTTCAGCCACTACGGGGGACAGCGACAGCTTGCCACGGTCATCGATCTTGGTGATTTCCACCTGGATCTTCTGGCCGACGGAAACCACGTCATCAACGTTGTCCACGCGCTTGCCGTTGGCCAGCTTGCGCAGCTCGGAGATGTGCAGCAGGCCGTCCTTGCCCGGAGTCAGGGAAATGAAGGCACCGAAGGTGGTGGTCTTGACGACCGTACCCAGGTAACGCTCGCCGATTTCCGGGATCTGCGGGTTGGCGATGGCGTTGATGGCGGAGCGTGCTGCGTCAGCAGACGGACCGTTGGTGGCGCCAATGTAGACCGTGCCGTCGTCCTCGATGGAGATGTCGGCGCCGGTGTCTTCCTGGATCTGGTTGATCATCTTGCCCTTGGGCCCAATGACCTCGCCGATCTTGTCAACCGGGATCTTGACCGCAATGACGCGCGGCGCGAACTCGGAGAGCTCATCCGGGGTGTCGATCGCGGAGTTCAGGACGTCCAGGATGTGCAGGCGGGCTTCGCGGGCCTGCTTCAGTGCTGCTGCCAGCACGGAAGCGGGGATGCCGTCGAGCTTCGTGTCCAGCTGGATGGCCGTAACGAATTCGGCGGTGCCGGCAACCTTGAAGTCCATGTCGCCGAAAGCATCTTCGGCGCCGAGGATATCGGTCAGGGCTGCGTAACGGGTCTGGCCGTCAACCTGGTCGGAGACCAGGCCCATGGCGATACCTGCAACAGCTGCCTTCAGCGGCACGCCTGCATTGAGCAGGGACAGCGTCGAGGCGCAGACGGAACCCATCGACGTCGAACCGTTGGAGCTGAGAGCCTCAGACACCTGGCGGATCGCGTAGGGGAATTCCTCTCGGGACGGCAGCACCGGCATGATGGCGCGCTCTGCGAGGGCGCCGTGGCCGATTTCGCGGCGCTTGGGCGAACCCACGCGGCCGGTCTCGCCGGTGGAGTACGGCGGGAAGTTGTAGTTGTGCATGTAGCGCTTGCGCGTGACGGGCGACAGCGAATCGATCTGCTGTTCCATCTTGAGCATGTTCAGCGTGGTGACACCCATGATCTGGGTTTCGCCGCGCTCGAAGATTGCCGAGCCGTGCACGCGGGGCAGAACCTCAACCTCGGCGGTGAGCTGGCGGATGTCCGTCAGGCCACGGCCGTCGATGCGGATCTGGTCCTTGAGGATGCGCTGGCGCACAACCTGCTTGGTGACCGAGCGGAATGCTGCGGACAGCTCCTTGTCGCGGCCTTCGAACTGGCCGGCCAGGGAAGAAGTGACTTCGTCCTTGAGCGAATCCGTTGCAGCGTCGCGTTCCTGCTTGTCGGCGATCTGGAAGATAGCGGCCAGCTTCTCAGCGGCAGCGGACTCGACAGCGGCGTAGACGTCATCCTGGTAGTCCAGGAAGACCGGGAACTCAACGGTGGGCTTGGCAGCGCGTGCAGCCAGGTCCGCCTGGGCGTCGCAGAGTGCCTTGATGAACGGCTTGGCAGCCTCGAGGCCCTCGGAGACAACCTCTTCGGTGGGAGCGGTGGCGCCCTGTTCCTTGATGAGGTTCCAGGAGTTGTCGGTTGCTTCGGCTTCGACCATCATGATGGCGACGTCGTCACCGGCAACACGGCCGGCCACAACCATGTTGAACACGGAGTTCTCGAGCTGGGAGTGCTTGGGGAAAGCAACCCACTGTGAACCGTGCTCGTCAGCGACGAGGGCAACGCGGACGCCGCCGATCGGGCCGGAGAACGGCAGGCCCGAGAGCTGGGTGGACATGGAGGAGGCGTTGATGGCCACCACGTCGTAGAGCTCGTCGGGGTTGATGGCCAGGACGGTCACCACGATCTGGACCTCGTTGCGCAGGCCCTTGACGAAGGCCGGACGCAGCGGGCGGTCCATGAGGCGGCAGGCCAGGATGGCCTCGGTGGACGGGCGGCCTTCACGGCGGAAGAACGAGCCCGGGATGCGGCCGGCGGCGTACATGCGCTCTTCAACGTCAACCGTCAGCGGGAAGAAGTCGAAGCCTTCGCGCGGGTGCTTGCCTGCGGTGGTGGCGGACAGCAGCGCGGTGTCTTCGTCGATGTACACCATGGCTGCGCCGGCTGCCTGCTTGGCAAGACGGCCGGTTTCAAAGCGGATTACACGCTTGCCAAAGCGGCCATTGTCAATGACTGCTTCTGAGAACTGGATTTCGGGACCCTCCAAGAGAGTCACCTCCGTTTCTTGTTTCACGGAGTCCAGCCGCATCAACCCAAACCAGCATCTGTCTACTGGCCTGCACTGCACCCGGTCATCGATCGAGACCCACGGGCCGAGGGCTTCATTCTTCGAAGCCGTTCCCGGGGATCACTACCGAGGACCGCGAATGCGTGATGCGGTTGATCCTCCTGTTTAGTTTTCTTCTGAAGAAGGCGGCCCTTTCCGTCACGGAAGGGGCCGCCCCTTAAAGCTGACTAGCGGCGCAGGCCGAGACGCTCGATGAGCGCACGGTAGCGGGTGATGTCAGTGTTCTTGAGGTAGGTGAGCATACGCTTGCGACGACCAACCATGGCCAGCAGACCGCGCTGGGTGTGGTAATCGTGCTTGTGCACCTTCATGTGCTCAGTCAGATCCTTGATCCGCTGAGTCAGGACTGCAACCTGGACCTCCGGCGAACCGGTGTCGCCCTCGGACGTTGCGAAATCCTGGATGATGGACTGCTTTACAGCGGCGTCAAGTGCCACAATAACTCCTAGAGATGTGCCGTGAGGCCCGATTCAGTACTTCACTGCCGGGTCTGCCCGCGCGGGATTCCCCGGAAACCAGGGAATTTCCACACATGGCAGGAACCAGCCGCCACGGACTGCAGCCGGATCCATCTGTTAGTTTACCGGCCCCGCCGCAATCTTGTCGAAACAGCCGCCGCCGTCAGCCGCGGCCGTCACCAAAAGGCCGTAGCTCAGCGACCCAGCTGGTCACGGATGGCGGCCATCCCCCGGAACAGCTCCGCGAAGCTGGTGCTCAAGGGGGACAACCCCACGCGGATCCCGTGGGGTGCGCGGAAGTCCGGGATGACGTCCTGTTCCCACAGCGCCGCCGTCACGTTCCGGAACGCCGGATGATCCAGGGTGATGTGGCTCCCGCGAAGCTCCGGATCGCGTGGCGATGCCAGCTCCACGCCCGCCGGCTCCAGCCATGCCTCAAACAGCTGCACGGCGTACGCGGTGAGTTTCAGGGACTTCTCCCGGATGGCAGCCATGCCGGCCTCTTCGATGAGGTCAAGGGTCCCACGCATGGCCAGCATCCCGAAGATGGCCGGCGTGCCGCTGAGGAAACTCCGGATCCCGGGCGCCGGCTCGTAGCCCGAGGCCATCTCGAACGCGTCCTTGCGCCCCATCCAGCCCCAGATGGGCTGCTTCAGTCCGGGCAGGTGCCGGCGGTTGACATAGGCGAACGCCGGCGAGCCCGGTCCCCCGTTGAGGTACTTGTAGGTGCAGCCCGCGGCAAAATCCACGTTTGCCCCGTCCAGGTCCAGCTCCACGGATCCGGCGGAGTGGCACAGGTCCCAGACCACCAGCGCCCCCGCGCTGTGTGCAACTTCCGTAATGCCCGCAAGGTCGGCCAGGAAGCCTGAGCGGTAGGCCACGTGGCTCAAAAGTACGACGGCGGTGGCCGGGCCGGTTGCGTCCCGCACCTGTTCGACGGTGACTCCGGACGCTGGATCCGCTTCGATCCACCGCAGGGTGAGTCCTTCCTCGCGGGCGATGCCCTCGACCAGGTAGCGGTCCGTGGGGAAGTTATCCGTGTCCAGGACAATCGCTGTGCGGGCCGGGTCAGCCACGGTGGCCAGCGCAGCGCGGATCAGCTTGTAGAGCACCACCGTAGTGGAGTCGGCGATGACGGTCTGGCCCGGGGCTGCGCCGAGGACAGCGCGGCCCAGCTGATCGCCGATGGCCTGGGGCAGGTCCAGCCATTCCTCATCCCAGCCACGGATGAGCCGGCCGCCCCAGCCTTCCCCAATAAAGGTGCTGATGTCCCGCTGTGTCCGCTTCAACGGGCGCCCCAGGGAATTGCCGTCGAGGTAGGAAAGGTCCGTGTCCGTCCCGATGAAGAGGCCGCGGTAGCGCGCCAACGGGTCAGCTGCGTCCAGTTGCGCTGCCTGCTCAAGGAGGGTGGCGCCGTCGTGATTTTCCATGTTCTCGTCCATTGCGCTGTTCACTGGCCGATCTCCGTCCGTACCGCGAACAGTTCCGGGAAGAAGGTGAGCTCAAGGGCTTTTTGCAGAAAGGCAGCGCCGCTGGATCCCCCGGTTCCCGACTTCATCCCGATGGTCCGCTGGACCGTGCGGAGGTGCCGGAACCGCCAAAGCTGGAAATTATCTTCAAGGTCCACGAGTTCCTCGCAGGCCTCGTAGGCGCCCCAGTTATCCGCGGCGTTTTCGTAGATGTGTTTGAACAGCGGTACAAGTTCGGGGCAGAACTCGTGGGCGCGGGTGACGTCCCGCTCCAGCACGGAGTGTGGAACATCGAAGCCCTGCCGGGCCAGGTAGGCCAGGAACTCGTCGTAGATGCTGGGCGCGTTCAGCAACTCCTCCAGCATGGCGTGCGCTTCCGGGTCCGATTCGAACACCGGCAGCATTTTGCGGTTCTTGTTGCCGAGGACAAACTCGACGGCCCGGTATTGGCTGGACTGGAAGCCGGACGAGTTGCCCAGGAACCCGCGGAACTGGGAGTACTCCGTGGGCGTCAGCGTGGCCAGGACCGACCACTGCTCCGTCAGGGTTTTCTGGATGTGCTTGACCCGTGCGATGCCCTTGAGGGCGGAGCCGAGATCGTCTGCGCGCAGCCAGGCCGCGGCGCTGCGGAGCTCGTGCAGGACCAGCTTCAGCCACAGCTCGGTGGTCTGGTGCTGGATGATGAACAGCAGCTCGTCGTGGTGTTCGGGCGCGCTGACCGGCTGCTGTGCACTGAGCAGGGTGGGCAGTTGGAGGTAAGACGCGTAGCTCATCCGGGAACTGAAATCGCGGACTATGCCCTTGTCCAGTTTGCGGGTGTTCTTCTCGACGGCCACTGTGCTGCCTCTCTGGCTATTCGTTGCGGGTGGGACCCGGTCAGCGCCGCACCAGGAGATCGTGGGCCTGAATAACGTCCAGACGCATCTGGTCAACAAGCGCCTCCGGCCCACGGTATGCCACCATGCCGCGGAGCCGTGACACAAATTCGACGACTACTGTCTGGCCGTACAGATCGAAATCCTCCACGGCCTCGTGCGGACGGTCGATCACATGGGCTTCGACCTGGCGGCTGACGCCGTCGAACGTGGGATTGGACCCCACCGAGATGGCGGCGGGCCAGCGCGTGCCGGCCTGGTCCACCAGCCAGCCGGCATAGATTCCGTCCGCGGGGATGAACCCGCTGGCCTGAGGGGCAAGGTTGGCGGTGGGGAACCCGAGCACACGGCCGCGGGCAGCACCGTGGACAACCTCGCCGCGCATACGGTGCGGTCGTCCCAGCACCGCGGCGGCGGTGGCGACGTCGCCTTCCTGCAATGCCTCACGCACCCAGGTGGAGGAGCAGCGGCGGTCGGTGCCGCCGTCGTCATGGAGCGGGTAGCCTTCAGAACCGAACTCGCTGATGACCTGGACGTCGAAGTCGAACTTTTCGCCCAACTGCTTCATGGTGTCAAGGTCACCGGAGTTGCCGCGGCCGAACCGGGAATCGTGACCGATCACCACGTGGCTGGCGTGCAGGCTGTCCACCAGGACCTGGCTGACAAATTCCTCAGGGGTGAGACTGGCCAGGTTCAGCGAGTACTTCATCACCAAAATGGCATCCAGGCCCAGCTCCCCCAATGCCACCAGTTTGTCCTGCAGGCCCATGATCATTTCCGGCGCGGACTCCGGGCGGTGGATCAGGGCCGGGTGCGGGTCAAAGGTGACGGCAACGGCTTTGGTCTTGTTGAGCCGGGCCGAGCGGATGAGCTCGGAGAGCACCTGCTGGTGCCCGCGGTGGACGCCGTCGAAGTTGCCAAAAGTGACAACGGAGGGACCAAAGTCCGCCGGGACTTCGGACGGATCGTTCCAGATGTAGACCATCACCCTCGCCTTTTACTGCCTAAAACTGACATCTCTCCGAACGCACCGGCGCCGGAACTATCTAAGATTACCCGCTAACACGGGTGCCTCCGGACGGCGCCGCAGTCCGTGGCGGGCGGCCGGGCCATGGCCGGAAAGGGACTAGGCGGCGTCCTGCCGTTTGCCTGGCCGGCGCCTGTACAACCACACCAGGCCCAGAATCGGCAGCACGAGCGGGATGAAGGCGTAGCCCCGGCCGAACAGGGACCAGACGGTCTCATGCGGGAACGCCACCGGATCGAAGACACTCAACGCCCCCACCACCAGCACCCCGACAAGCTCCACCAGGACGGCGGCCAACGATACCTTGAACCACGTGCGGCCGGGTTTGGCCAGCGACACCGTGGCCACCAAGTAGACCAGCGCCGCGAACGCGGAAAGCAGGTACGCGAGCGGAGCCTCGGAGAACTTGGTCAGGATCTGGTAGCCGGCGCGTGCGGTCGCAGAAATGGCAAACACCGCATAGACGGCGATGAGCAGACGTCCGGGGCCGGTGTTCCGGGTGTCCTTGCCGCCGGCCTTGGCCTCTGCCTTGGCACGGGCTGCTTCGGAACGAGGTGCTTTCACGTTGCGTACTTCTTCCATTTCAGTACCAGATCTGGTTCATGCGGGCGGCCATCACCAAGGCCGTGACACCGACGGCGCCGAGGACAAAGTTGCTCCAGCGGGTCCGTTCCAGGATGGACCAGTACACCGCTGCCGGCGGCAGGAGCATCGCGGTGGCCAGGTATCCCCAGAATTCCCAGGCTTCGCCGGCAATCGGTTCGCCCGCGATGACCCTTACGATCGAGCCCACCAGGTAAACCAGCAGTGCCAGCTCGACGGCGGCCACGGAGAGGATGGTGAGGTCGTTGGGGGCTTTTTTGAGGATGCCGGCACCGAGGCAGATTCCGCTGGAGAGCAAGCCGACCACCAGGATGATGTAGAAATAGGCGTCCATGCCTTAGGCGTCCCCGCCCGCAGCATCCCCAGGCGCAGTATCCCCGCCCGCTGCTTTCCCGGCCGCAGCATTCCCAGACGCTGTATTTCCGGACGCACCGTTGCCCGGCGCGAACACCAGGACGGGCTTGGCAAAGTCTCCGGAGTCCGCCAGGAGCGCCACGAGGCTGCCGTCAGGCGCGAACGCCGCCGCTGGGTGCTCTGCGGTGGCGGCCGCGGGATCGCCCGCTTCCGCTCCGGCTGCGATCCGGCGGCCGAAGGAAATCTCGGTGGTCTCCTCCGCCGTGAGTTCGCGGTTGGGCATCAGTGCCCTGGCTGCCTGGGACATTTCCAGGACATTAAGCTCCTCGGCCAGCTGTTCCAGCGTCCGGGCCTGATCCAGTGAGTACGGGCCAACGTGGGTCCGGCGGAGGGCGGTGAGGTGGCCGCCCACTCCCAGCCCGTCGCCAAGGTCGCGGGCGAGGGCCCGGATATATGTACCGGAGGAGCACTCCACCGTGACTTCAACGTCCACGACCTCGCCGCCGGCTTCCCGGTTAATGGCGTGAATTTCGAAACGGTGGATGGTGACCGGGCGCGCCGCGAGCTTTACTTCTTCACCGGAGCGGACCCGGGCGTAGGCACGTTCACCGTTGACCTTAATGGCACTGACGCTGCTGGGCACCTGCTGGATTTCACCCGTGAGGGCGGCGACGCCGTCGTGAATTGCTTCGTCGGCGACGGCGGCGGCACTGACGGCGGCAATCACGTCACCTTCGGCGTCGTCCGTGATGGTGGACTGGCCCAGCCGGATGGTTGCCGTGTACGTCTTGGACGTGCCCACAATGTAAGTCAGGAGCCGGGTGGCCTTGTTGATGCCGACCACCAGGACGCCGGTAGCCATGGGATCGAGGGTGCCGGCGTGCCCCACTTTCCGGGTCCCGGCGAGACGCCGCATCCGACCAACCACATCATGGCTGGTCCATCCCTGCGGTTTGTCCACTATCACCAGTCCAGAAAGCACGCTTCCCAGTATATCGGCGCTGGCGACGGTCCCCGCCCAGGTGCGCCGGTGGCGGCTAGGATGGCATCCATGCCTGAGCTTGCGGCGCATGCGCGCGACGTCCCCGTCAACCAGATCCGGGAAATCACCGAGGCCGCCTGGCATACTCCCGGGGCCATCGTCCTGAGCATTGGCGAGCCGGGGTTCGCGCTCCCCCGCCACATCCTGGAAGCCGGCATGGCGTGCCTTGACCGGGACGAAACAAACTACACGCCCAACGCCGGCATCCCGGCCCTCCGTGAAGCGTTCGCCGCCAGGTTCCGTGAACGCGCCGGACTCAACACCAGCCTCGGTGCCGAGCGGGTGTACGTGGTGGACGGCGCGCAGCAGGGCCTGCACTTCGCCATGAGCCTCCTGCTCTCCCCCGGCGACGAGATCCTGATCCCGAACCCCGGCTACCCCACCTTCGCGATGACCAGCCGGCTCCTGAATGCCGTGCCGGTGGGCTATCCGCTGTATCCCGAGCATGACTTCCAGCCGCGGATCCAGGACGTTGAGGCGCTCATCACGGACCGGACCCGGGTGCTCATCCTGAACTCCCCATCGAACCCGCTGGGCGCCGTCCTCGGCGGGGACCTGACCCGGCAGCTTGTGGACCTGGCCCGCAAGCACGATCTCTGGATCATTTCCGACGAATGCTACGAGGCCTTCACCTACGACGTCCCCCACGTCAGCCCCGCGCGGTTCGACAGCGACGTCCCCGGCGAGGCGCGCGTGTTCACGTCGCTGACTCTCTCGAAGACGTACGGCCTGACGGGCCTGAGGATCGGCGCCCTGGTCTGTCCGCCGGGGCTGGAACAGAAGATGAACAACGTGATGGAAGCGATTGTCTCCTGCGTTGCATCCCCGTCGCAGTATGCGGCGCTCGCGGCCCTGACAGGCCCGCAGGACTACGTCCGTCACGCCCAGGACCACTACCGGGCCAACCGGGACGCGGCCTCAGCAGTGCTGGCGGCCAAAGGAATCCCGTACCTGAGCGCACAGGGAGCCTTCTATCTTTGGGCCGATGTCTCCCACGTCAGCGACGGGGACGTCCGCAGCTGGACCCGACGGTTCCTCGCCGATTCCAGCGTCGCGTTCGCGCCGGGAACTGCGTTTGGCTCGATTGGCGAGGGCTGGGTGCGGATCGCGCTGTGCGGGAGCCGGCCGGAGCTCGTCGTAGGCCTGGGCCGCTTGCCAGAGCGCAATTAGAACCTCGGCGTTTAGCCTCGGCTGGCCAGCGCTGAATCGAGCCAGGACCGTAGGGTCGCAGCGGGCGCTGCCCCTGCTTGCCTGGCCAGCACCTTGCCCCCATCCATGACCATCAAGGTGGGAATGGCCTGTACATCGAACCGGCCCGAAAGTCGCGGCGCCCGGTCAACATCAACTTTCACAAGCTTGATTGCACCGGCCCGTTCCGTGGCCAATTTGTCCAGGACTGGACTCACCATCCGGCAAGGCCCGCACCAGGCTGCCCAGAAATCAACGAGCACAGGAACCGGAGATTGCTCCGCCACGGCGGCGAAGTCATCGTCCCCGGCCGCGGTGATCCAAGGCAGCCCCAGCTTGCAGTTGCCGCAGCGCGGACGGCCGGAAGCGGCGGCCGGGACGCGGTTCGTCTTGCCGCAACTGGGGCATTTGATCAGCGCAGGTGCCACCGGTGCCACCGGGCTCAGTACTCAGTGCGGTGCGCATAGGCGCGCCACGCGTCAAACGGAGCGTCCGACGTCGTAATGGCCGTTTGGGCGACCGGCAGCAGTTCCGGACGGGTGCCGTTGAAATACTCGTAGAACACGGCGTCGTCAAAACCGGCCGCGGCAGCCCCATGACGGTCGGCCGCAAAATAGACACGATCAATCCGCGCCCACAGCGCGGCTGACAGGCACAGCGGGCACGGCTCGCAGCTGGTGTACAGCACGGCACCGCTCAGGTCGAACGTGGTGCTTGCGGCTGCCGCCGCGCGGATTGCCACCACTTCGGCATGCGCGGTGGGGTCGTTGTCCCGGGTGACCCGGTTGATGCCTTCATGGACCCGGCCATCCGGGGTCACCACCAGCGCACCAAACGGCCCGCCGCCGTCGGAGACGTTCCGGACAGCCAGCTCAATGGCCTGTTCCAGGTAGCGGGTGGCCTCGTGGTTGTCGCTTGCCTGCGTCATAACTAGATCCTAGCCATGACCCAGGTTTTCCGGTTCAAAATAGGGGGCACATTAGGGGGAAATGCCGTCGACGTCATCCCTTTCGCGGGATTAACCTAGCGCCGGGGGTAGTTCGGATCGCATTGACTTGGTCTCAGGCCAGACCCCGGCGACGGGGTGCACGTCAACTCCGGA
Source organism: Arthrobacter sp. Soil762 (assembly GCF_001428335.1). Lineage (GTDB taxonomy): Bacteria > Actinomycetota > Actinomycetes > Actinomycetales > Micrococcaceae > Arthrobacter. The sequence goes on along the minus strand of NZ_LMSG01000021.1, from coordinate 225,978 downwards.
GGATCCAATGAACAAGAAGTTTCCGATCGTCGCGTGCCTGGCAGCAGCGGCGATGATCATCCCGGTCGCGCCCGCCACGGCTACGCAGAAACCGTCCGGACCCGAAACCCTGGCGGAGCACCTGATGACGCCGTTGAGCCTGGCTTTTGGGCCTGGTAAGAGCGTCCTGGTCACGCAGAACTTTGCTGGCACGCTGGACCGCGTCGACGATGACGGACATATCAGCAACATTTACACAAACTCCGGCTGGGACGTCAGCGGCGTTGAGACACGGGGCACCACCACGTTTTTCGTCGAAAGCGTCGGGGGTGGCCAGGGGGTGCCTGACGAGTTGGCCGGTTATTTGAAGTCGATCAACAAGCGCGGGGAGGTCAGGACCATTGTGGACCTCGCGGCCTTTGAACGTAAGAACAATGCGGACGGATTCCAGGACTACGGCTTCGGATCCGATGTGACCGACGAGTGCCTGGCCCAAATTACGGCGCCGTTCCCGCCGGCACAATATTCCGGGGCGGTCGATTCACACCCCTATGCCACAGCGGTTTACGGCAATACCGTCTTCGTGGCCGACGCCGGGATGAATGCCATCCTCAAGGTCAACGCCGCCACCGGGGAGACTTCCACCCTCGCGGTCCTGCCTCCGCGTCCGGCGGAAGCCACTGCAGAGGCTGCCGCGGCTGTTGGCTTCCCGTCCTGCGTTGTCGGACACGACTACGCATTTGAACCGGTGCCCACCGATGTAGAGATCGGCCCCGACGGATGGCTGTACGTCTCGTCGCTGCCGGGCGGTCCGGAGGATCCCTCCCTGGGCCACCGCGGTGCCATCTTCCGGGTCAATCCATGGACCGGGGCGATCCACCTGTGGGCCGATGAGATCCTGAGCCCCACCGGCATCGCGGTATCCGGCAGTGGGGACGTCTACGCAGCTTCGATGTTCGGCAATGAGATCGTCAGGATCGACGTCTGGACCCGCGAACAGTCACAGTTCCTGGCCGTCGACGGTCCTGCCGCGGTGGAGCTGAGAGGGAAAACCCTCTATGCCACAGCCGGTTTCAGCTTCGCTGACCTCACCGCGGGAACGGTCCTGAAGGCCAGTATCCGGTAGGAATCGCAGGGAACATCCCGCAGACGAAAAAGACCCGGACCCCAACTTCGGGTCCGGGCCTTCTTCGCGTGAAGCTACTTGTTGGCGTCTTCGTCGAGGTCTTCGTCGTCCGTGAGGTCAATATCCTCTTCGTCGAAGTCGTCCTCGTCGATCTCCACATCGGCGGGAATGTCGCTCTTATACGGATCGGCGTCGCCGGCGTGCTTGGCGTTTTCGGCCAGCGCAGCCACCTCGGCGTCGCGCTTCTTGGCGGCCCGGAGCAGGTCCTCCAGGTTCGAGGCAACGACGGGGATCTGGTCCGCCACAAATTCCAGCGTCGGCGTCAGGCGGACAGTAACGTTGCGCCCCACCTCCTGGCGGAGCACACCCTTGGCCTTCTCCAGGCCCTTGGCAGCATCAGCCTGGATCGCCTGGTCGCCGAAAACGGTGTAGTAGATCGTGGCATGCTGCAGATCATTGGTCACCCGGGCATCGGTAACAGTAATGCCCTCCAGCCGAGGGTCCTTGACCTTCCGGCCCAAAGCCTCCGCAACAACAACCTTAATCCGCTGCGCCAACTTGGCAGCCCGTGCGGGATCAGCCATTTCCACTCCTAAAAATTTGGAACGTACGACGGCGGCTTGGCGGCTGCGTCGGACGTTTAGTTTGGATGCCACGCGCCTAAGGCAAGCCTACGACGGACCCCGTTGGGATTCTTCCGGCGGCCTGGGAGTGGCATCGGGCCTGCCGAAGCTGGGTGGCCGGCGTCGTAAGACGTTGGCCACCCAGCGAAGGGGCGGGGCCGCCGGAAGAATCCCAGCGGCCCCGCACCTGTAAAGCTAAGACAACTTAGACGCGCGGCTTTTCGCGCATCTCGAAGGTCTCGATGATGTCGCCCTCGGTGATGTCGTTGAACGAACCAAGACCGATACCACACTCGAAGTCCGTGCGGACCTCAGTGGCGTCGTCCTTGAAGCGCTTGAGCGTCTCAACGGTGAGGTTCTCACCGATGATCTTGCCGTCGCGGCTGATGCGGGCCTTCGTGTTGCGTCGGATGATCCCCGAGCGAACGATGGAACCGGCGATGTTTCCGAACTTGGAAGAGCGGAACACTTCGCGGACCTCGGCGGTGCCCAGCTGGACCTCTTCGTACTCCGGCTTGAGCATGCCCTTGAGGGCCATCTCGATGTCATCGATTGCTGCGTAGATGACGGAGTAGAAGCGCATGTCCACGCCTTCGCGGTCTGCCAGTTCGGCAACACGCTCGGCAGGCTTGACGTTGAAGCCGATGATAACGGCGCTGTCGACCGTTGCCAGGTTGACGTCGTTCTGCGTGATGGCACCAACACCGCGGTGGATGACGCGCAGCTGCACGCCTTCGCCGACGTCGATCTTGAGCAGTGCGTCTTCGAGGGCTTCCACGGCACCGGACACGTCACCCTTGAGGATGAGGTTGAGGGTGTCGATCTTGCCGTCGGCCACGGCCTGGTCGAAGTCTTCCAGGCTGATGCGCTTGCGGCGCTTGGCGAGGGCGGCGTTGCGGTCGGCTGCTTCACGCTTCTCGGCAATCTGGCGGGCGGTGCGCTCGTCAGCGGTCACAAAGAAGGTGTCGCCGGCGCGCGGCACGTTGGACAGACCCAGAACCTGCACGGGGCGGGACGGGCCGGCCTCGGTCAGGACACTGCCGTCGTCGTCGAACATGGCGCGGACGCGGCCGTGAGCCGTACCGGCCACGATCGTGTCACCGACACGCAGGGTGCCGGACTGCACCAGGACGGTGGCCACGGAACCGCGGCCCTTGTCCAGGTTGGCTTCGATCGCGATACCGCGGGCGTCCTTGTTCGGGTTGGCGCGCATGTCCAGGGCAGCGTCCGCGGTGAGCAGGACAGCCTCGAGCAGCTCGTCAATGTTGAGGTTCTGGCGGGCAGAGACCTCCACGAACATGGTGTCGCCACCGTATTCTTCGGGAACCAGGCCGTACTCGGTCAGCTGGCCGCGGACCTTCTCCGGGTTGGCGCCTTCCTTGTCGATCTTGTTCACAGCCACCACGATCGGCACATTTGCTGCCTGCGCGTGGTTGAGTGCCTCAACGGTCTGCGGCATTACGCCGTCGTCCGCTGCGACCACCAGGATGGCGATGTCGGTGACCTTCGCACCACGGGCACGCATGGCGGTGAACGCCTCGTGGCCCGGAGTATCGATGAAGGTGATCTTACGATCGATGTCTTCGTGGGTGTGCGTGACCTGGTAAGCACCGATGTGCTGCGTGATGCCGCCGTGTTCGCCCGCCATAACGTCGGACTTGCGGATGGCATCGAGCAGGCGGGTTTTACCGTGGTCAACGTGGCCCATAACGGTGACAACCGGAGGACGTGCCTCGAGGTCTTCGTCGCCTTCGGCTTCGAGTTCTGCTTCGAAGTCGATGTCGAAGCCGGAGAGCAGCTCGCGCTCCTCGTCCTCCGGCGAGACAACCTGGAGCTTGTAGCCAAGCTCCTCGCCAAGCAGTGCGAAGGTCTCTTCATCCAGCGACTGCGTGGCCGTGGCCATTTCGCCGAGGTGGAAGAGGACCGTCACCAGTGCTGCGGGGTTTGCCTCAATCTTGTCGGCAAAGTCCGTAATGGACGAGCCACGGCGAAGCCGGACTACGGTGTTGCCGTCGCCGCGGGGTACGCTCACGCCGCCCAGCGACGGAGCACTCATCTGCTCGAGTTCCTGGCGCTTGGCACGCTTCGACTTGCGCTGCTTGCCACGGCCTGCGCCGCCCTTACCGAAAGCACCCTGGGTGCCACCGCGACCGCGGCCGCCCTTGCCGAAGCCACCGCCGGCCGGAGCGCCGCCACCGGCACCCGGTGCGCCACCAGTGCCTGGAGCGCCACCCGGACGTCCGGGACCACGGGCGCCGCCACCGGGACGGCCTGCACCAGCGGGTGCGGGACGCTCAGTGCGGTTGGGCATCATGCCCGGAGTAGGACGGTTTCCACCGGCACCTGCCGGACGGGGACCGCCGGCGCCTGCTGCGGGACGCGGACCACCCGGACGGGGGCCACCGGCACCTGCTGCGGGACGCGGACCACCCGGACGGGGGCCACCGGCACCGGCCGCGGGACGCGGACCACCCGGACGGTCGCCGTCGGGACGGCTTCCACCCGCGCGGGGCATGCCCTGCGAAGGAGCGAACGGGTTGTTACCCGGACGGGGAGCACGCTCTCCGTCGCCACCGCGGCCGCGGGGCATGCCCTGGGACGTGGCGAACGGGTTGTTGCCCGGACGGGGACCGCCGGGACGAGGTGCGGAGCCGCCCTGCGAACCACCCTGTGCTGATCCGCCGGAGCGGGTCGGTGCGGCCGGGGCTTCAGCCTTCGGTGCCGGACGGGCACCGGGCTTGGCGCCGGTGGACGGTGCACTTGCGGCGGGGGCTGACGCAACGGGTGCTGCCGCAGGTGCGGCAGGAGCTGCGGAAACCGGAGCGGGTGCAGCCGGAGCCGCAGCAGCTGGTGCCGCCGGGGCTGAGGGAGCTGCGGGGCCCGGAGCAGGTGCTGCGGGTCGTGTGTCGGCCGACGGGGCAGGCGCCTTGGGCGCTGCTGCCGGAGCTGCGGTTTTGGCAGCTGCGTCGGGGTAGGCGTTACGGAGTTTCCGCACCACCGGGGCCTCAATGGTTGAAGAGGCGGAGCGAACGAATTCGCCCAGTTCCTGCAGTTTGGTTACTGCATCTTTGGAAGTAATACCGAGCTCTTTAGCAAGCTCATGTACGCGGACCTTGGCCACATTTCTCCTGTCTCGGTCCGCACCGAGCCAGGCACGAACCGTCTACTTCTTACTGCGGGCCCCAGCCGCGGTTGCAACTACAGGGCCCATTGCAGAGCGCAACAAAGTTGTCATCGTTGCGCACTCATCGCTGGGAACTCATCGGGTTTCCATCAGTTTTCTGACCCGCTTTCAGGTTGGACGGTTTTTGCTGCAGCTACCAGGGGCATCTGCAACGGGCCGGCGTCCTGCTTGCCTGCCATGATCCGGCGTTCGACGGCGGTGGACCCGGTTGCGCCGTTGAGGGCCCTTCCGAATGCTCGCCGCTTGACCGCCAGGGCCAGGCACGCTTCGCTGGGGTGCAGCCATGCACCCCTGCCAGCCATCCGGCGTCGTTCGTCTACCAGCACTGCGGTGGAACCGCTGCCTTCGGCGACGAGCCGGAGTAACTCAGACCGCGGAGCCTTTTTCCGGCATCCGATGCAGGTACGCTGCGGTTGATCCTCGGTGTGAAGCACTTCTGCCACGGTGAGTATCTTCCTGACGTTCATAACTGCCGGCCCTCAGGTCCCCACCGCACATTGGCGGAACGGGAATTCTCAGGGCACACGAATACCGGCCGTTAGGCGCGGTCATGTCTATTCTAGCCCCTCGGGGCAGTTCTGCCCGAAACCGGGGCTTGGGCCGAAGGCATGCGCCGCCGGCCGTCGCCCCGGAAGGGGCTTAGCTTTCGCGCTGCGGGGCAGCGTCAGAGACGATATCGATCCGCCAGCCCGTGAGCTTGGCCGCCAGCCGGGCGTTCTGGCCCTCTTTGCCGATGGCCAGCGAGAGCTGGTAGTCCGGGACCACCACACGCGCGGAGCGGGTGGCCTCGTCCACGATGGTGACCGAATTCACACGCGAAGGCGAAAGTGCACTGGCAATAAACGTAGCCGGATCCTCGCTGAAGTCGACGATGTCGATTTTTTCGTCGTTCAGTTCCGTCATAACGGCGCGGACGCGGGAACCCATTTCGCCGATGCAGGCGCCCTTGGCGTTGATGCCCTGGGTGTGGGCCTTGACCGCGATCTTGGTACGGTGGCCGGCCTCGCGGGCCAGTGCCACGATCTCAACAGAGCGGTCCGCGATCTCCGGGACCTCCAGTTCGAAGAGCTTCCGGACGAGGCCCGGGTGTGAACGGGACAGGGTGACGGACGGGCCCTTGGTGCCGCGGTGGACATCGATAACGATGGCGCGGAGCCGGTTGCCGTGGGTGTACTTCTCCCCCGGCACCTGTTCGGGCGGCGGCAGCAGGGCCTCCACCGAACCCAGGTTGACCTGGATCATGTGCGGGTTGTTGCCCTGCTGGATCAGGCCGGCCACAAGTTCACCCTCGCGGCCCTTGAACTCACCCAGGATGGCGTCGTCCTCGACGTCGCGCAGGCGCTGCAGGATGATCTGGCGAGCGGTGCTCGCCGCGATACGGCCGAAGCCGGCAGGCGTGTCCTCGAACTCGCCGATGGGGGCGCCGTCGTCGTCGATCTCCACTGCCCAGATGGTTACGTGGCCGCTCTTGCGGTCCAGCTCGGCCCGGGCCTTCTCGAAGGCGCCGGGCGATTTGTGGTACGCCACCAAAAGCGCCTGCTCGATGGTGGGGATCAGGAGGTCCAGCGGAATTTCGCGCTCACGCTCCAGTAGTCTCAGCGCGCTCATGTCAATATCCATCAGGCCTCCTCAGAAGGTCCATTGTGCTCAGGTTCCAGACCAGCTTCTTCGAGGTGGCTGAATTCGATCTCGACTTTTCCGTTGCGGATCCTGTCGAAAGGAAGAATCTGGGGCTCGCCCTGCTTGGGCTTCATGCCCTTCTTGACGGCGATCTCCGGGATGATGGTGACGCCGGAATCGTCCACGGACTGGACCCTGCCGGTGACGTTTTCGCCCTGGATGACGTTTACCTTGACCATCCGGCCCCGGGCGCGGTGCCAGTGCCGGACTTCGGTGAGGGGACGCGCGACGCCCGGGGAGGAAACCTCGAGATCGTAGGGGCGCCCGTCGTCTGCGGGATCATTGTCCAGGACGTCGGAGAGGACCCTGGAGATGTCAGAGATGACATCAAGGTTCACGCCGCCGGTTTCCTCCTGCGGCAGGTCGACCACCACGTGGACCACGCGGTGTGAACCGGCCAGGATGGATACGTCCTCGAGGTACAGGCGGTTGGCCTGGACCGCCGGTTCCAACAGCGCCCGGAGCCTTACGGCTTCGGGATTGTTGGCGGGCGCAGCAACAGCGGTACCCGTTCCGGTAGCGTCTGATGAAGTCGTGGCTTCTGCATTACTCACGATGCCGGCCGCCTTCCAATAGATGATGTTGTGACTACTAGCCTAACGATTTTCCGGCCACAGTGGTGCACGAAGATTCGCATCAGGCGTGAGAACATGGTCTGTTGTGAAAGACGACACGCAGGAATCCGGCCGCCGCAGGCGTTATTTCCAGTACGCCGTTTTTGCGCTGGCCGCGCTTCTGGTGGTGAGCCTCGGAGTGGTGCTCATCCCCCGCGAACCGTCCCCGCCTGCGGTGCCGCCGTTTTCCGAGCAGGCAAGGGCATCCGCGTTCGCGGATTCCCTGACCCTCAGGGCCGCTGGCCTGGACCTCGAAGGCACTGCCGGCGCCACCGCGCCGGCTTCGCAAGCCTCCGCCCTGGCCCGGATTGTGACTTTGCTGACTGTCCAGGCACAGGCGCTGATGCTGCCGGATGTTGCGTCCGGCAATCCTGCCCTGGACGGCGCGGCTGCTTCCCCGGCCACGGCGCTGGCCACGGTCACGCCGCCGTCGACCACCGCGGACTTCGCCGCCGCCCTCCAGGCAAGCGGGGCACAGCGGCTCCAGGACGCTGAAATAGCCGACGGCGGAATGGCCCGCCTTCTCGCCGGCACCGGCACTGCCCAGCTCCTGGCCGCAGAGGACCTGGCCTCGGCGGCCGGGATCACGTTGGCACCTCTTGCAGACGCTGACTCCTCCCCCACCGCATCGCCGGCGCCCACCACACCTGTTACGGCCTCGGCAGCCACCAACTGTCCCAGCGAAGCAGCTGCCGCCGACGCCAGCACTGGCGTGGACCTCGGCTCAGCCTTGGCCCTAGCCGTGGAGAGCGAGCTGGAACTGGTCTACGCGTACCAGGCAGCGCTGACCAGGCTTAACTCCGGGTCCGCTGCACCGGCGTCGATCTTCCTGGCCCAGCACGGCGTCCTCCGGGGCGAAGCGGAGGCCATGGGCAGGTCCCGCTGCGCCACGGTACCCCCGAGGCAGCCCGGCTATGTCCTGAGCCAGGCGTTCCTGGCCGACCCTGCAGTTGGGCTGGGAACCCTGGAGTCGGGGACACTTCCGGTACTCGGCGACGTGGTGGCACTCAGCGAGGGGCGCGAACGCGTATGGGCACTCTCAGCACTTCAGTCGGCGGCCCGGCGAACCGTCCATTGGCGTGCGTCGCCAGGCCCGGTCCCCGGCATGGTCCTGGACGAAGCGCTCCTGCCGCCACTGCCGGAGCCTGTCTCAACTCTGGGGACTTCCACAACCAGCACTCCCGGCAATTCGTAGCCAAGGCACGGCACACTGGCCAGCCGCAGGCACTAATGCTTTGCTTGGGGCATGGACAGTGCCGGCGCCCCCGCCCTTCATGAGAATGAGCCCCACCAAAACGACGTCGCTCAGCGCCTGAACTGGCTGCGAGCCGGCGTGCTGGGTGCCAATGACGGCATCGTCTCGGTCGCCGCAATCGTGGTGGGCGTCGCCGGTGTCACCACGCAGTCCGGACCGATCCTCGTCGCCGGCACGGCCGGCCTGGTGGGTGGAGCGGTATCCATGGCCTTGGGCGAGTACGTGTCCGTCAGCAGCCAGAAGGACAGCCAGCGGGCCCTGATCGAAAAGGAACGCCTGGAGCTGCAGGAACAGCCGGAGGAAGAGCTGGAAGAACTCGCGGCGATCTACCAGGGCAAGGGGCTGAGCCTGGACACAGCAAGGAAAGTAGCGCGGGAGCTGACGGCCCACGATGCCCTGGGCGCGCACCTCTCCGCCGAACTGAACATCGACGAAACAGACATTGTGAGTCCCTGGAATGCAGCCTTTGCTTCAGCGATTGCATTCGTCACCGGCGCCATCCTGCCGATGGCCGCCATCCTGCTGCCGCCGGAGAACATCCGGGTCCCCCTGACCTTCGCGGCGGTGCTGCTGGCCCTTGCTGCCACCGGGGCGCTGGGCGCCTGGATCGGCGGCAGCTCGAAGGTGCGGGCCGCCGCCAGGGTGGTGGCGGGCGGGGCTTTGGCCTTGGCTGCCACGTTCTCCATCGGCAACCTGCTCGGCGCAAGCGGCGTCCTGTGAGTGTCCAGATTGGCGTGCCGATCCCGCCAGCCCTCAGCGGGCGTTACAGCCACAGCAGCGCGGGACGGGCCTGGCTTTCCTCCCTCCCCGGGCTGGTGCAGGGGCGGCTGGAGCATTGGGAACTGGCTGTTGACCTGGAAGCCGGTGCCCTCCCGTGGCATGGCCACGGCGGCGTTGTGGTTCCGGTCCGCCGGACGGACGGGACTCCGGCGGCGCTCAAGATCGCGTTTCCCCACGATGAGGCACGGGTGGAACGCCATGCGCTGGCACTCTGGGACGGATCCGGCGCCGTCCGGCTCTTGGAATCCGACGCCGGAACGTGCGCCATGCTGCTGGAGCGGCTGAATGCGGACTCCTCGCTCCAGACCCTTCCGCTGGATGACGCGGCGGTGGCCTGGGGAAGCACCATGCGGCAGCTGGGCCTGGTGCCGGACGGCCGGCCGCAATGGCAGGAATTCGACCACATCGCCGGGCGGGCCGAACAATGGAGCGATGACCTGCCCGCCGACTGGGAACAGCAGGGCCGCCCGTTCCCGCGCTGGCTGCTGGAGGCGGCCCTGGAAGTCTGCCAGACCCGGGGCGCCGTGGGCCGCCGCTCCGGCCGCGATGTCCTGGTCCATACGGACCTGCATTTCCTGAACATCCTGGCCCGGCCCCAGACCATCAGCGGAGGGCTGCCCGGCGAGGCCTTCGTCGCCATCGACCCGCAGCCCATGATCGGCGAACCGGAGTTCGCGGTGGCACCGCTGCTGTGGAACCGTCTCGGCGACTTGCCCCGGAGCGATCCGGCAGGAGGGTTGAGGCGGCGGTGCCAGGACTTCAGCGCCGCGGCTGGCCTCAATGCCGAAGCTGCGCGCCAGTGGGCCGTGGCACGCGAAGTGGAGAACGCCCTCTGCTACGCCGCTGTGCCGCGCCACCAAGGCGATCTGGCCCGCTCCCTCTGGGTGGCCAGCACCCTTGCCGGGCGGACCCTCGACGGTCTCCCCTCGGCACATGCCCTGCCTGAACCGGGCCACGGCGACAGCTGACGACGGCTATCTCCCGGGGACGGCTACATCCCGCGTGGAACGGTGCCTCCCGGGCCATCAGCCTGCTGCCCGCACCGCTGCCAAAGCGGAGCTGACCGCCTCGACGGCCGTGCCGACGTCGTCCGCGTCAGTGCTCCAGTCGCTGACCGAGACGCGCAGGACATCCCTGCCCTGCCAGTGTGAACCGGACATCCAGACCTTGCCGTCCTCGATCACCCTGGCTGTGACGGCGCGGGTGGTGGCGTCGTCCCCGAAGGCGAGCGAAACCTGGGTGTAGTCCACCGTGTTGAGCACCTCGACGCCGTCCAGTGCGGACAGCTGCTCTGCCATTTGCGAGGCGCGCAGCACGACGTCCCGCCGATCACCCAGCCAAAAAAGCGCCCCGAGCGCATCGCCATCAGCCCCGGTTCGGCCTTGTCCGCCAGGTACTCAACCACAGCTGCGGCGGATACCGGCTGCGAGGGTTCCGCTACGCCGGTCCGGCGAAGTTTTCCTGCCAGACGTCGACGCCGAGTTTGATGATCAGGGCACCCACTACCAGCAGGAACACAACGCGGATGAAGCGGCTTCCCTGCTTCACGGCGGTCCGCGCGCCCAGGTAGCCGCCGGCCATGTTGGCCAGGCCCAGCAGCAGCCCGACACCCCAGAGGATTGACCCATGGGGCAGGAAGAACAGCAGGGCGCCGGCGTTGGTGGCCATGTTCACGATCTTGGCTTTGGCGCTTGCCTCCAGGAAGGCATAGCCCATCGCCGAGACGAGCGCGATGATGAGGAAGGAGCCGGTGCCCGGACCAATCAGGCCGTCATAGAAGCCAATCACGGCCCCGATCATGCATGCCACCACGTAGTGCGTGCGGCCATCGTGCCGCAGCACGGTGAGGTCACCGACGTTGGGCTTCAGCGCCGTAAAAAGCGCCACGACGACCAGCGCCACCACGATGATCGGCTTGAAGACACTCGCCGGCAGCGTGGCGGCGAGCACCGCCCCGGCGAAGCTGCCGGCAAGGGCGATCACCGCCATGGGCACGGCTGTCCGAAGGTCCGGTTTCACCCGCCCGTAGTACGTCACCGCACTCGTGGCGGTGCCGAAAATAGACCCCATCTTGTTGGTGGCCAAGGCCTGGACCGGCGTGATTCCCGGAACCAGCAGCATGGCCGGCAGCTGGAGCAGACCGCCGCCGCCCACCACGGCGTCCACCCAGCCTGCAGCAAATCCAGCCACCACAATCAGGATGATTGTGGTGAGCTGGATCGACTCGAACCCGGAAATCACCGCCCCAGGTCAGCTGCGGACGGCGGTGACCACATAGTCAACGGCCTTGTCCACGGCCACGTTCTCCGCTTCGCCGCTGCGGCGGTCCTTGATCTCGACAACGCCGTCCACCAGGCCGCGGCCGACGGCCAGGATGGTGGGGACGCCGACGAGTTCCGCGTCGCCGAACTTTACGCCCGGGGAGACCTTCGGCCGGTCATCGTAGATGACGTCCAGGCCGGCGGCCTCGAGTTCCAGGGCCAGCTGCTCGGCGGTGGCAAAGATTTCCTCGCCGCGGCCGACAGCCACTACATGGACATCGGCGGGGGCAACGGCGCGGGGCCAGACCAGACCCTTGTCATCGTGGTTGGATTCGGCCAGTGCGGCGACGGCACGGGTGACACCAACACCGTAGGAGCCCATGGTAACCACCACCTGCTTGCCGTTCTGGTCCAGGACCTTCAGCTCGAGGGCCTCAGCGTATTTGCGGCCCAGCTGGAAGATGTGGCCCATTTCGATGCCGCGGGCCGTCTCCAGCGGACCGGAGCCGTCCGGAGCCGGGTCACCCGCGCGGACGTCGGTGCACTCGATGACGCCGTCCCAGGCGAAGTCGCGGCCGGCGACCAGGCCGTACACGTGCTTTCCTGCTTCGTTGGCCCCGGTGATCCAGGCAGTGCCGCTGACAACGCGGGGATCCACCAGGTAGAGGAGCTTGGTTGAGCTTTCGCTGCCCAGCAGGGGTTGGTCCAGCGTCAGGCCGGGTCCAAGGTAGCCCTTGACGATGAGGGGCTGCTTCTTGAGGTCGTCGTCGTTGGCTGCTTCGAGCGTGATCTCGCCGCCGATGGGTAGGAAGGAACCGATGTTGGCTTCCACGCGCTTCAAGTCAACGCCGCGGTCACCCGGCAGGCCGATGACCACAAGCTGGCGCTCACCAGTGGGCAGGGTGACGGCAAGAACCACGTTCTTGAGGGTGTCGGCGCCAGTCCACGCGCCGCCGTCGGCCTCGCTCCGGGGAGCCAGTTCGTTGGACGCGGCAACCAGCGTGTCGATGGTGGGCGTGTTCGGGGTATCGAGGACCTCGGCGGCAGGGGCGTTGCTGAAGTCGATGTCGGCCGGAACAACGGTGGTGACGGCCTCAACGTTGGCTGCATAACCGCCGGCGGAGCGTACGAAAGTGTCTTCGCCGATCTCGGTGGGGTGCAGGAACTCTTCGCTCTTGGACCCACCCATGGCGCCGGCGGTGGCCGCAACGGGAATGACTTCCAGGCCCAGGCGCGCAAAGATCTTCAGGTAGGCGCCACGGTGGGCGGCGTAGCTGGCGTCCAGGCCTGCGTCGTCCACGTCGAAGGAGTAGGAATCCTTCATGATGAACTCGCGGCCGCGCAGCAGGCCCGCGCGGGGGCGTGCTTCGTCGCGGTATTTGTTCTGGATCTGATACAGGCTCAGGGGCAGGTCCTTGTAGGACGAGTACAGGTCCTTGACCAGAAGCGTGAACATTTCCTCGTGCGTGGGGGCCAGCAGGTAGTCGGCACCCTTACGGTCCTGGAGCCGGAACAGACCTTCGCCGTATTCGGTCCAGCGGTTGGTGACCTCGTAGGGCTCTCGCGGCAGCAGCGCCGGGAAGTGGACTTCCTGGGCACCGATGGCGTCCATTTCCTCGCGGACGACGGCCTCGACCTTGCGCAGCACACTCAGCCCCAGCGGAAGCCAGGTGTAGATGCCGGGCGCCGCGCGGCGGATGTAGCCGGCCCGGACCAGGAGCCGGTGGCTGGCGACCTCAGCGTCGACGGGATCTTCACGCAAGGTGCGCAGGAAAAGCTTGGACATTCTTGTGACCACGGGTGGGTTATCCGTTTCTGGGGAGTAACTGCTGGAAAGCAGAGCCGGGCAATTCTTCTGGGTACTAATCTACCGGCTATCCACGGCACGCCAGGCGGCGGAACCTGAGCCGGGCCAGAGACCGCGGGGGGGCGGGACGCAATAGAGCCACGCCCGGCATGCAAAGCCCCTGGCCGTAAACGGCTGGTCATTACATGCGGACGTGGCTCCATGGCCGTTGACGCCTAGGTACTGGTGAGGACTGGTGAGACCGCCCACCCACTCCAGCGCAGCTAGATCGAACATATGTGATAGCCGACACATCCACAAGGGTTTTTCCATTCGAAGTAATTGACGGCCGCCTTTGGCAGGTCTAGTTTTAATTCATCACCTGGTGAATTCAAACGCGGACTCCCAGCATTCGGAGGCATTAATGTCCCATTCAGCAGCTACCGCCCCGGCCGTCACGGAAGCCAGCATCGCTGTGGCCGCCACCACCCTGCACGTCATACGGGGAAAGGTTCCCGTCCTGCGCGGCTTGGACTTTGCCGTCCAGGCAGGCGAGATCACCGGGCTGCTGGGCCCGTCCGGCAGCGGCAAGACTACGCTCATGCGGGCCATCATGGGCGTCCAGGTGCTCACGTCCGGCTTGGTCCAAGTGCTGGGGCTGCCCGCCGGGCACCCTGACCTGCGACACCGGGTGGGTTACGTGACCCAGTCCCCCAGCGTGTATCCGGACCTGACGGTCGAAGCCAATGTCCGCTACTTCGGCGCCATGCACCGCAAGGGCCGCACCGAGGCCGCAGAGGCGATCGCCGCCGTCGGGCTTGAACCGCAGGCCAGGCAGAAAACCGGTGACCTCTCCGGCGGACAGCTGAGCCGGGTGTCGTTGGCCTGTGCCCTGGTGGCTCGCCCCAGCCTGCTCGTCCTGGATGAGCCAACCGTGGGCCTTGATCCGGTGCTCCGGGCTGACCTGTGGGACCGTTTCCGGTCCATGGCCGCGTCCGGGACCACCCTGCTGGTTTCCAGCCATGTGATGGAGGAAGCCAGCCATTGCGGATCACTCCTCCTACTGCGGGAAGGAAAGCTCCTGGCGCAGCTGACGCCGGCGGAATTGAGTCAACGCGGGCACAGTGCCGATCTGGAGAAGGCTTTCCTGCACATCATCCAGGACACCGCCGAAGTGCCCAGCGGTTCCCCCGAAAGGACGGTACGGTCATGAACCTGTTGATGCTGTTGGCCACCACCCGGCGCGTCCTGGACCAGCTCCGGCACGACCACCGCAGCATCGCGCTGATCCTGGTGGTCCCTGCGCTTCTGCTCACCGCCGTGTACTTTCTCTATGAGAATGAAACGCTGCCGCCGGGCGTGCCCAGGACTTTTGACCGGGTTGGCCTGATGATGCTGGCGATCTTCCCGTTTGTGGTTATGTTCCTGGTTACGTCCATCACGATGCTGCGGGAACGCACCTCGGGGACCCTGGAACGGCTGCTGACCACTCCCATCCACAAGGCGGACCTGCTGTTCGGCTATGGGCTGGCATTTTCCATCATGGCCGCCCTGCAGTCGCTGGTTGCTACCGCCGTCGCCTACTGGATCTTCGGGCTCGACATCCAAGGCAGCCCTGGGCTGGTGGTCATGATTGCCGTGATCAACGCGGTTCTTGGCGTCGCGCTGGGGCTGCTCTGTTCGGCCTTCGCCCGAACGGAATTCCAGGCCGTGCAGTTCATGCCGGTGGTGGTGGTCCCGCAGATCCTGCTCTGTGGCCTCTTTGTGGCCCGCGAAAGGATGAACGAGGCCCTCGAGGCTGTGTCGAATGTCCTTCCATTGACTTTTTCGGTGGATGCACTGCAGGAGATCGCCGCCAACACCGAGCCCACAGACCAGCTGTGGATGGATGCCGGAGTCATCGTGGCCATTGTCCTGGCGGTCCTGGTGCTCGCATCCCTGACCCTGCGGCGGCGGACCGCGTGAACGGACAGCATGATCCGGCGGACGGCCCGGGTCCCGCAGGCAGCGCGGCTGGCACGGGACGGCGGGGCCGGCGCGGCGGGGCAACCGAGTCGAGGGAACAGATCCTGGACACAGCCCGGCGGCTTTTCGCCGAACACGGCTTCGAAGGGACCAGCCTGCGCCAGATCGCCCGGGAAACCGGCGTGGACCCCGCCATGGTCCACCATTTCTTCAAGGGCAAGGACGAGCTTTTTGCGCTGAGTGTGGCACTGCCGGCCGACCCGGAGAAGGTCCTGGCGGGCGTTGACGGCTACTCGCCAGAGGACCGGGCAGAGGCGATCGTGCGGGCCGTGCTGCGCTTGTGGGAAAGCCCGGCCCAGCACAGTCTGGTGGCCTTCCTCAGGGGAACCATCGGCTCCAAGGCCAAGACGTTGCTGCTGCGGGAACTGGTGCAGCGGACCATCCTCGGCCGGATCATGGCAGGAGTCCCCGGCCCGCCCGAAGAAGTGGCCATGCGCGGAAACCTTGTGGCCACGCAGATGGTTGGGGTGATGCTGGTCCGGTATGTGGTGCGGCTGGAACCACTCGCGTCTGCCTCGCCCGACGACCTTGTGCGGCTCGTGGCTCCGAACGTCCAGCACTACCTGACGGGTGACCTGAAAGCTGACGGGTGAACCGGCGGCGGGCGGCCTGAAAGGCGGCGACGCTGAGGCCAGCGAGCTGGCGGCTAGAACAGAACCGTAGCGAAGGTGCCAACCTGGCGGAAGCCCACGCGCTCGTACGTGGACCGCGCCCGGAGGTTGAATCCGTTGACGTACAGGCTGGTGACGGGGGCAAGCGTGCGCGCCTTCTCCACCACGGCGGCCATGTAGCCGGCGCTCAGACCCTGTCCGCGGTAACCGGGGTTCATCCATACACCCTGGATCTGCGTGACGTCGGCCGTCACAGCTCCCAGCTCGGCCTTGAACACAACATCGCCGGAGTCGTTGACGTGTGCCAATGAATGGCCTTGCCGGATGAGGCCTTCCACGCGGCGGCTGTAGAACTCCTTGCCCCCGAGGAACGGCGAGTAGCCCACTTCCTCTTCGAACATGGCCGCGCAGGCGGGAAGGATCCGGTCAAAATCGGCCAGCCGGCCGAGCCCCAGATCCGCGTTCGGCTCCACCGACGGCGGCCCACACAGCGTCATCAGCGGCTGTTCATCCCGCACCTCGTGGGCCGCATGCCCCAGTTCAGCCAGCTCAGCATGGAGGGCAAGGACGGCATCTGCGGGGCCAAAGGCGGAGGCGAAACGGCGGCCGGAATTGCTTGCTGCGGCAGCGACAAGCCCGGCAAATTCGGGGTCAAGCTGGACCGGGACCAGGTTTGCCCCTGCCCAGCACGCGCCGACCAGGATGCCGTCGTCGAAAACTCCCAGGACGCCGGCACCACCAGCGGTGGGCGCGGCAGAGCCCGCCGCCCGGAGGTGCGCCAGGATAAAGACATTGGCCACCGGATCCTGCGACGCCAGGCGCCGCAGGGAAGCGGTGTCCGCGCCGGCGAGGGTCCGGACGGATATTCCCGCCGGCGCGGCGTCCTCTTTATGAGACGCTAACCACGGGGCTACCCTTGACAGCATCTTCGCCATCGGCCTCCCCCATCTCTTCAGCTATGCGCATGGCCTCTTCGATCAGTGTCTCAACAATCTCGCTCTCAGGCACAGTCTTAATGACTTGGCCCTTCACAAAGATCTGCCCCTTGCCGTTGCCGGACGCCACACCCAGATCGGCTTCGCGGGCTTCGCCCGGTCCGTTGACAACACAGCCCATCACTGCCACGCGGAGCGGAATTTCCATGCCTTCCAGCCCTGCGGTGACCTGTTCGGCAAGGGTGTACACGTCCACCTGGGCACGGCCGCATGACGGGCAGGAGACGATTTCGAGCTTGCGCGGGCGCAGGTTCAGGGACTGCAGGATCTGGTTGCCCACCTTGATTTCCTCTACCGGCGGGGCCGACAGGGAAACCCTGATGGTGTCGCCGATGCCCCTGGCCAGGAGCGCCCCGAAGGCTGTCGCGGACTTGATGGTGCCCTGGAAGGCGGGCCCGGCTTCGGTGACGCCCAGGTGCAGGGGCCAGTCGCCCTGCTCGGCCAGCATCTCGTAGGCAGCAACCATGATGACCGGGTCGTTGTGCTTGACCGAGATCTTGAAGTCGTTGAAACCGTGCTCTTCGAACAGCGACGCTTCCCAGACGGCGGATTCCACGAGCGCCTCGGGGGTGGCCTTGCCATACTTCTTCAGGATGCCGGGCTCCAGCGATCCGGCGTTGATGCCGATCCGGATGGAGGTCCCGTGGTCCTTCGCCGCGCGAGCGATTTCCTTGACCTGGTCATCGAACTTGCGGATATTGCCCGGGTTCACCCGCACTGCCGCGCAGCCGGCCTCAATCGCCGCGAACACGTACTTCGGCTGGAAGTGGATGTCCGCAATGACCGGAATCTGGGACTTGCGAGCGATAATGGGCAGGGCCTCTGCATCATCGGCCGACGGGCAGGCGACGCGCACGATATCGCAACCGGAGGCGGTGAGTTCCGCGATCTGCTGCAGGGTGGCGTTGATGTCCGTGGTGGGCGTGGTGGTCATGGACTGCACACTGATGGGCGAGTCCGAACCGACCCCGACGGAACCCACCTTGATCTGCCGCGTCTTACGGCGGGGGGCGAGAACGGGCGGCGGTGCTGACGGCATTCCCAGGCTGACCGAGGTCACGTGGACTCCTTGGGTAGGTGTTTCAGTAGTAAAAAAGGTCCGGGAATCAGGATGCGTGCGCGGCCAGGAGGCCGATCACGGGAGTCCACTCGGTTGTCCGGATCCCGGCAATGGTGCCGGCGACGGCGAACGGGTCCTGCTTGAGGAGATCGTTCAGCTGGGTTTCGTCCTGGACCTTGAAGATCAGCAGGGCGCCTGCCCCGTCACCATAGGGTCCGCTGGTCAGCAGCTGGCCCTCGTCCGCCAGACCCGCCAGCCAGGCGCGGTGTGCGGGGCGGTGATCATCACGGACGGCGGAGGAATCGGCGGCGTACACATACTCAACGGCAAAAACAGTCATAAAGACACCCTATCCCCAGGGGTGGGCTGTCGCCGATCCGGGCAGTCAGCAAGACTCACTGCAGGAACACCACCTTGATCACTGCCGCCGTTCCCGCAGCCCACAGCATGGACGTGAGCGTTCCGATGATGAACCGCTCCGCAGCTACGGGGGTCTCTTTCAATTCGGCGAACCTGCCCAGGCCCTTGATGGCCACGATGTAGGCAATGGCCACCGGCTGTCCGGTCAGGATGGCCACGCAGACGCCCAACCGTTCCAGGACTCCGATGATTGCCCCACCCCGCAGGATCCGCTGGGCCGGCAGCGCCGGCGCCACGTGGGAAGCGTCCGACGGCGGCCGGCCGCCACCCGTGGTCAGCTCGCCGTCGACCGTTTGCCCCGTACCGGCCCGCGGGGCTTCCGAAACTGTGTCCACCGTGACATCGGCTGAAGGATCCTGGGCTGATGCATCCTGGTCCGGTTTGGTGGCCGCGTCCGCTTTGTCGTCTATGGTCCTGGCGAGCCGGAACACCAGCGCGGTCACGGGCCAACCTGCGAATCCGGCCACCAGCAGGGCAACTGCGATCCATAGTGCGTTCACCGGTCTCCTTCAATCTGGGAATGCGCGTACTCGAGGAGCATGGCCGCGGCGGGCCTGGCGGCCCATTCTTCCTGCCAGCCGGACCTGAGCACAGCACGGCTCACCGACTGCTCCGTGATTCCCAAGTCCTGGGCCACGTGTTTCTGGCTGCCGTGCTTTCCATCGCCGCCCTGGAGGGCGCGCAACCGGTCCACCACGCGCCACTGGGCTGGTGTGCGTTGCTGCACCACCCGGCCGATCAGGCGAAGCACCGCCTGGGCATTTGCAGTGGTCATGGCTCCTTCCTTGGCGTGGGGAGGCGTCTCCCGGCCACGGCCAATACTGCCGGACACCACCGACAATGGCACCTGGCCAGCCGCACCCTTGGCGAGTTCCACGGCCCTTCGCGCCGCCACAAAGCCGCTCCCGGAACCTTCCCGGGGGCTTCCGCCCGGGGTGAGCTGCACGGCCCCGATCCCGATCCCGACGTACCAGTGCCCGCTCCGGAGCGCGTACAAGGCGATCTCCACGACGTCCTCGGCCTGTTCCACCACACCCTGGAGTTCATCACCCACGGACCGTTCGAAGGGCGCCGGTGTGAGGCTGCGCAGTGCGGCGATCAGATCGGGAACACGGTCGACGTCGGCAGTGCTGCCTCGCTGGTCGATGGTCAGTACGTACATGCCTTAACCGTACGCAGGTGATAACTCATAATCAATCATGAATGGCTGATTATTAAATATCAGCCAATAAAGGCTGATTTGCGAGAATCACCCGATCCGATCAGGCGCTGTCGTGGCCTGCCGGGATCCGCTCCAGGCGATCCACCCACCGGCGCCCGCCATCAGTACGGCCCCGGCGGCCTGGGTCGGCAGGCTGCTTCCCGTAGTTGCCTGCCCCAGGACAACGCCCAGAACGTAGAACACCACAGCGCCGGCCGCCCAGAGGGCCCCGGCCCAGTGCGGCAGCACGTGGGAATGCCATACCGCGATCCCCAGCAGCACCGTGCCAAAGAATGCGAGCAGCAGGCCCAGCAGGAACGCCCCGGTCATGGACGCCGGGAATTCCAACTGCATCACGTCCTGGTTTCCGCCCAGGTATGCCTTTCCGATGGCGGGGGTGGCAAACGTGGAAATCACCGCCGGCACAAGCAGCAAAGCCGTGCCGGCAACAGCTGTGACCATCGAGGCGATTGCCAGGCGCCCCGTCCTGCTGTTGGCCATGGAACAGCCCAAAGCAAAAGCAGGAGTCAGCCGAACAGGTTCACCGGCTTCACGATGTCGGCATAGATCAGCAGCAAACTCATGCCCATCAGCAACGTGGCCACCACGTAAGTCACGGGAAGCAGTTTGGCGATGTCGAAAGCGCCCGGATCCGGTTTGCCGAACAGCTTGGCCACCCGTCGCCGCGCCCCCTCGTACAGCGCTCCGGCCACATGGCCGCCGTCGAGCGGAAGCAGCGGGATCAGGTTGAAGACCGCGAGCGCGAAGTTCAGGCCGGCGAGCAGCCCTATCAGGGCGCCAATCCTGGACTGCAGCGGCACCTCCTCCATGGCGGCCACTTCACCGGCCACGCGCCCCACGCCCACCACGCTGATGGGGCCGTTGGGGTCGCGCTCTTCCTCGCTGAAGGCCGCCTTGGCAACGCCCACCACCCGGGCGGGCAGATTGAAGACGACGCCGGCCACTTGCTTGATGTTTTCGCCCGCCATGGGCAGGACGGACGACGCCGGCTGGGGAACCAGTTCGGTCTGCGCGCCGATGCCCAGGAATCCGACGTCCTGGTACAGGAGGGTGCCGGCGTCGTCCTTTGCCTGCCGTCCGTCCACGCCGACGACGGGGCGGGCGGAGAGCACCGGCGTCACCGTGGTGGTGACGGGCGCGCCGTCGCGCTCCACAGTGATGCTGACTTCCCTGCCCGCGGAGGCCCGGATCCATTCGGTCAGCTCGTCCCAGCCGGTGACAGCTTTCCCGTCAAAGGAGGTGACCACGTCGTTGGGCAGGAGCCCGGCGGCGGCGGCGGGGGTCAGCTGGCAGTCCGGGGAATCGGGGTCAACGGTTTCGCCGGCCGCCACCTGGCATTTGGAGACGTCGGCGATGGTGGTGGTGGCCGTGGCCATGCCGAAGCCCATCAGCAGGACGGCGGTCAGGACCACGCCGATCAGCAGGTTCATGGCCGGCCCGCCCAGCATCACGATGATTTTCTTCCACACCGGGAGCCGGTAGAACACGCGGTTAGCGTCCTCCGGGCCCACTTCCTCGTGTGCCATGGACCGGGCTTCCGTGGCCAGTGTCTGGAACATGCCGGTGCTGGAGGGGCGGACGGTTCCGTCGTCCTTGTTGGGCGGATACATGCCGATCATGGACACGTAGCCACCCAGCGGGATCGCTTTTACGCCGTATTCAGTTTCGCCCTTCCGCTTGGACCACAGGGTGGTGCCGAAGCCGATCATGTACTTGGTGACGCGCACCTTGAACAGCTTGGCGGGCACCAGGTGCCCCACTTCGTGCAGCGCAATGGACGCGGCAATGCCGATCGCCACAAAGACGACGCCGAGGATAAAGAGGAGGACGGGGCTCATGCGTGGATCTGCTGCTTCCTAGAGACTGCTGACTGCTAAACGTTCGTGGGCGCGCGTGCGTGCCCAGTCTTCAGCATCCAGTACCGACTCCAGCGTCAGCCCGGAGGATCCTGAATGTTCGCTGAGGACAGCATCGATGGTGTCCACGATTTCGGTGAAGCGGATGCGTCCCGAGTGGAACGCCATGACTGCTTCCTCGTTTGCCGCGTTAAAGACGGCGGGAAAAGTGCTCCCCTGCTTGGCGGCGTCCTTGGCCAGGTCCACGGCCGGGAAAGCGACAGTGTCCAGCGGTTCGAACGTCCAGCTGGTGGCTTTGGTCCAGTCACACGGGGAGGCCGCTTTGGGGACCCTGTCCGGCCAGCCAAGCCCTAAGGCAATGGGGAGGCGCATGTCCGGCGGGGACGCCTGGGCGATGACGGACCCGTCGATGAACTGGACCATGGAGTGGACCACCGACTGCGGGTGGACCACAACGTCGATCCGGTCCAGCGGCACGTCGAACAGCAGATGGGCCTCTATGAGCTCAAGGCCCTTGTTGACGAGCGTGGCCGAGTTGGTGGTGACCATCAGCCCCATGTCCCATGTGGGGTGCGCCAGGGCCTCTTTCGGCGTCACGTCGTGGAGCTGTTCCCTTGTCCGACCGCGGAAAGGCCCTCCGGAGGCCGTCAGGATGAGCTTCTCAACCTCGGCCGCGGAGCCTGAGCGCAGGCACTGCGCTATCGCTGAGTGCTCGGAATCCACCGGCACGATTTGCCCCTCGCGGGCGGCGGCCTTGACGAGCGCTCCACCGACGATCAGCGATTCCTTGTTGGCCAGCGCCAGCGTTGCACCTGATTTCAGGGCGGCGAGGGTGGGGGCGAGCCCGATGGAGCCGGTAATGCCGTTGAGCACCACGTCCGCTTCTACTGCGGCGATGCGGGCTGAGGCGTTCGGGCCGGCGATGATTTCGGGGCGGTAGTCCTGCCGCCCGGCGAGGCGGGCGGCCTCGGAGATCAGGTCCTGCAGCTTGCGCGGATCCCCGGCGGCGATGCCCACAGCGGCGGCACCGGTGTGGACGGCCTGCCTGGCCAGGAGCTGCAGGTTCCCTCCGCCGGCACTGAGCGCCACTACCTCAAAAAGGTGCGGGGCGCCGTCGACGACGTCAATCGCCTGGGTGCCGATGGAACCGGTGGATCCGAGGATGACGATTCTGCGAGGCTGCATTGGTTAAGTATCCCGCACCCCGGCCCGCACCTGGCCCGCGGTCCGGTCAGCCCGCCGCCAGCTCGATGAAACCTTTGGCCAGCGTGGACACGGCGCCGATGTAGGCGATGGCCACAACGATCCGCCGCACGGCAGCCGGTTTGACCTTGCCGGACAGCAGGTCGCCCGCGATGATTCCCGCCACCATGGCGGCCAGGATGCTGAGCCATTGCCAGCCGTCCAGGCCGGGAACATGTCCACCGGAAAGTATGTACTTGATCACCAGGGAAGAGAGTCCGGTGGTCACGAAATAGGGCTGGAGGGTGGCGCCGAAACTCTTCTGCTCCCACCCGGTGGCAATGGCGTACGCGGTGATGGCCGGTCCGCCGACGCCCGCTGCCGCGTTCATCAGTCCGCTGGTGAAGCCGAGGGAGACCATGGGAACGGGGCCACTGGCGCGCCATGAGCTGCGGGTCAGCCGTTGCGAAGCCAGCAGGGCGATGATGAGGAGGATGCCGATGCAGATCTCCAGCGGCGCTTCGGCCACGTTGCTGGCCATCCAGGCTCCCGGCAATACCCCTGCGAGGGCCGCGAGCGCCAGTCCGAAGTACCGCTTCCACTCCACATGCCGCCAGACCCTGGAGAGGATCAGGAGGGATGAGGCTGCGCCGCACAGGTTGATGATCATGACGCCGTCGAAGGGGCCGAGCAGCACCACCAGGACGGGAGAGACGAGAAGGCCGAATCCGAGGCCGGCCAGCCGCTGGGCCAGTGCCCCTGCAACAACGGCAATGAGCACCAATGCAAACACCATCCGATCCTAGTGGGCGGACAGCGACGCCGGGCGTAACGTGGATTGCGTGGACTGGGTTTCCTGGTTCGATGCGCCGGAGTACGGATTCGCCCGGCAGGTGCTGCAGCGAGGTGTGGCGGCACTGTTCTTCGTTGCGTTCCTGTCCTCCCTGAACCAGTTCCCTGCGCTGCTGGGCGAACGTGGCCTGTTGCCGGTTCCGGACTATCTGGATGGGTTCAGCGCGCGACGGCGGCCCACGCTGTTCCGTTGGCGCTATTCGGACCGGCTGCTGCGTGGTGTCTGCCTCACCGGACTGGCAATTTCCGCCCTCCTGGTGGCCGGCATCCCCCAGCTTGGGCCGCCGTGGGTTCCGCTGATTGGATTTCTGGCCCTGTGGCTGCTTTACATGTCGATCGTCAACGTGGGGCAGACGTTTTATGGCTTCGGCTGGGAAATGCTGCTGCTGGAGGCCGGGTTCACGGTGGCGTTCCTTGGCTCGGACCAGACGGAGCCGCCGCGCACCATCCTGATCCTGTTGGCCTGGCTCGTGTTCCGGCTGGAGTTCGGCGCCGGGATGATCAAGATCCGCGGCGGCCGGGAGTGGCGTGACCTGACCGCCCTCTACTATCACCATGAAACGCAGCCGATGCCGGGGCCGCTGAGCCGCCAGGCTCATCTCCTGCCCAAACCCTTCCACCGGCTGGAGGTCCTGGGGAACCACTTCGCCCAGCTCGTGGTGCCGTTCTTCCTCTTCGCACCGCAACCCGTGGCAAGCGCCGCAGCCGGAATCGTCATCTTCACCCAGCTGTGGCTGGTGGCCAGCGGCAACTTCGCGTGGCTTAACTGGATGGCCGTTGTGCTGGCCTTCGCCGCGGTCAGCGACCCCGTGGCCCACGCGGTAATGCCGTTCCTGCCGCTGGATTGGAATCCCCAGGAAGGCAGCCGCGGCAATCCCCCGTACTGGCTTGCCATCACCCTGGTGGCCACAATGCTGCTGGTAGTCCTCAGCTACTGGCCCGTGCGCAACCTGCTCTCCAAGGGGCAGCTGATGAATGCCAGCTTCAACCGCTGGCAGCTGGTCAACACGTACGGTGCGTTTGGCACCGTGACCAAGCACCGCGTCGAGATCGTCGTGGAGGGCACCCTGGACGAAGAACCTGAGGACTCAGCAGACTGGCGCGAATACGCGTTTAAGGGCAAACCCGGAGATCTCCGCCGGCTGCCCCGCCAGTGGGCGCCCTACCACCTGCGGCTGGACTGGCTGATGTGGTTCCTGCCGTTGCGCACCGTCCACGAGGTGTGGTTTTACGCGTTCCTCACGAAACTGCTGGAGGCGGACCAGCGGACGCTGCGGCTTCTCCGCGCCGACCCGTTCGACGGCGATCCGCCGCGCTGGGTGCGTGTCAACAGCTACCTGTACCGTTTCGCCACCAGGGCTGAGTTCCGGGAGACGGGCGAGCGCTGGGTCCGGATGCCGCTCTATGAGGCCATCCCGCCGCTTTCGCTCGGCGGTTCCCGGAGGCGGCGGCGGTGATTCCGGCCCTGGTGATACGGCGCTCTTGTGATTCCTGCCCCGGTGGCCCTAGGAGTGGATGCCTGCCCGGCGGATGGTGGCTTCGGCGTGCTTGAGGATGGGGCCGTCGATCATTTTGCCGCCGTGCTGGAACACGCCCGATCCGGCAGCAGCCGCGACCTGCAGCAGTTCTGTGGCGGCGGCGACGTCGGCCGCGGACGGGGCGTAGGCGCCCCGGACCACGGCCGCCTGCGTGGGATGGATGCAGGCTTTGGAGCCGAATCCTGACGCTGCAGCATCGGCTGCCTCCAGCGCCAGCCCGTCAAGGTCCGGGATGTTGACGTACACGGCGTCCACGGCTTCTTTCCCGAAAGCCCGGGCGGCGAGCAGCACCGCGGACCGGGCGTGCAGCGCCACGGCGCGGTAGCCGCCGTCGTCCGCTCTGCTGGACGTACCGCTGAGGGAAGCCAGGAGGTCCTCGGCGCCCCACATCAGGGCCACCACGTTGGGGGCCGCCGCGATGGCGGGCGCGTTCAGGACCCCGACGGCGGTCTCGCACAGGGCGATGACGTGGTAGTCCGCCAGGGCTTCGAGCTGGGCCGCACTCTCAGCCTTGGCCAGCATCACCGTGCGGTACGGCGTGTGGGCCAGGCAATGCAGGTCCTTCTCGAACTCGTCGGTGCCCGCCGGATTGATCCTTATGATGGTGCGGCTGGGATCAAGTTCGGGCCCCTCCCCGGCAGCGCCCAACTGGGCCAGGATGGCGCCGCGCGCCCGCTGCTTGTCCGCAGGTGCCACGGCGTCCTCGAGGTCCACGATGACAGCGTCGGCGCGTTGGGCGGCCTTGGGGAAGCGCTCCGGACGGTCGGCAGGGCAGAAGAGCAGGGCGGGACCCATCACAAATGTCATACGGACATTGTCCTCTTTTCGGGGCCCGGCACGCTCCCCTTTTCAGCTCCCGCAGGCTGCACGTTTTGTCCAGAAGACTGCGCCACATGGGCGTCCCGGGTCCACATCAGGCAGCTCCGCGTGGCCAGCGCCACCACGGTGCCGTCCTGGTTCCGGCCAGTGTGCTGCATGGTCACAATCCCCTGGCCGGGTCGCGATCCCGAGAGCCGTTTTCCGGTGATCACCGTCTCGGTGTAGAGCGTGTCCCCGTGGTACAGCGGGTGCGGGAAGGAGACGTCCGTCAGGCCCAGCTGGGCGATGATGGTGCCCTGGGTGAGCTGCGATACGGACTGCCCCACCAGGGTGGACAGCGTGAACATGGAGTTGACCAGCCGCTGGCCGAACGGCTGCCCTGCGCTCCAGGCGGCGTCCAGATGCAGGGCCTGGGTGTTCATGGTGAGCGTGGTGAACAGCACGTTGTCCGCCTCGGTTACGGTGCGGCCGGGCCGGTGCGCGTAGACAACGCCTTCTTCGAGTTCGTCAAAGTACAGGCCGCGCTGCTCGATGACGCGGGGGGCGGCGGTGGTTGCGCCCGGACTGTCGGGGGTTGAGCCCGCCGAAGCCCCGCTCATACGGTGAGCTCCTGGTCCTCTTCGAACAGCTCGGCGCCGGTGGCCGCCGCCACGTCCTCCACGGAGACGTTGGGGGCCAGCTCGCGGAGAACCAACCGGGAACGCCCGCCTTCGGTGACGACGTCGATCACGGCGAGGTCGGTGATGATCCGGTCCACGCAGGCCTTGCCGGTCAGCGGCAGCGAGCAGTGCTCCACGATCTTGGGGTTGCCGTTGCGGTCCACGTGTTCCATCATCACGATCACCTTCTTGGCGCCGAAGACCAGGTCCATGGCCCCGCCCATGCCTTTGACCATCTTGCCCGGGATCATCCAGTTGGCCAGGTCGCCGTTCTGCGCCACTTCCATGGCGCCGAGCACGGCCACGTCCACATGCCCGCCGCGGATCATGCCGAACGACGAGGCGGAGTCGAAGAACGCGGCCCCCTTGTTGACCGTGACGGTTTCCTTGCCGGCGTTGATGAGGTCCGGATCCACCGCGTCCTCGCTGGGGTATGGCCCCACGCCCAGGATCCCGTTCTCCGAGTGGAGCACCACCTCGACGCCTGCCGGGATGTAGTTGGGAATGAGCGTGGGCATGCCGATGCCGAGGTTGACGTACTGCCCGTTGCTGAGCTCCCGGGCCACCCGGGCGGCCAGTTCGTTGCGCGTCCAGCCTTTGGCCTCCGGATTGGTGCCTTCCGGATGGCCGACGGTGGCACGCCGGTATTCGGGCCGGACGGCTTCGGGGCGGGGAGGCGCTCCCTGCGTGCTGTTGGACTCCATGGCTACGCTCCTGCCTGTTCGGTGGCGCTTTCGGTTCCGGCGGCCTGTGCAAGGGCAACAGTCCGCTTTTCGATCCGCTTCTCACCGGCGGGCACAACCACTACCCGCTGGACAAAGATGCCGGGAGTGTGGACGTGTTCGGGGTCCAGCTCCCCCGGTTCCACCAGCTCCTCCACCTCGGCGATGGTGATTTTTCCCGCCATGGCGCAGAGCGGGTTGAAGTTCATGGCGGTAGCGTGGAAAACCAGGTTGCCGTGGCGGTCACCCTTCCAGGCGTGGACCAGCCCGAAGTCGGGTGTCAGGGATTCCTCCAGGACGTAGTCCACACCGTGGAAAGTCCGCACTTCCTTGGCGGCGGAGGCAATCGCGATGCCGCCGTCGGCGTCGTACTTCTGCGGCAGGCCGCCGTCGGACACCTGCGTGCCGACCCCCGCCTTGGTGTAGAAAGCGGGGATCCCGGCGCCGCCGGCACGGAGCTTTTCCGCCAGCGTCCCCTGCGGGGTGAGGACCACCTCAAGCTCGCCGGACAGGTACTGGCGCGCGAACTCCTTGTTCTCGCCGACGTAGGAACTGACGGTCCGCCGGATTCTGCCGTCACGGAGCAGGACGCCCAGCCCCCAGTCGTCCACGCCGCAGTTGTTACTGACGGTCTCGAGGTCCTTGGTGCCGTGCCGGTGCAGGGCATCGATCAAGGCCACCGGGATTCCGCAGAGGCCGAACCCTCCCACCGCGAGCGACGCGCCGTCGGGAATGTCCGCAATGGCTTCCTCGGCGCTGGCAACAACCTTGTTGATCATCGTTGGTCCTTTCAGGCCGGTTACAGTCCGAGTTCGCGGGCGATGAGCATCAGCTGGACTTCCGTGGTTCCCTCACCGACTTCAAGGATCTTGGAGTCGCGGTAGTGGCGTGCCACGGTGAATTCGTTGATGAAGCCATAGCCGCCGAATACCTGGGTGGCATCCCGCGCATTGTCCATGGCCGCCTCGCCTGCGACCATCTTAGCGATGGCCGCCTGCGTCTTGAACGGCTTCCCCGCCAGCATCCTCGACGCGGCGTCGTAGTACGCCAAGCGGGCCGTATGGGCGCGGGCCTGCATGCGGGCGATCTTGAACGAGATTGCCTGGTACTTGCCGATGTGATGGCCAAAGGCGCTGCGTTCCTTGGCGTACTTCACCGACAAATCAACACAGCCCTGCGCCGCCCCGGTCGCCAAAGCCGCGATGGCGATCCGGCCCTCGTCCAGGATGGAAAGGAAGTTCGCGTAACCCCGCCCCTCCGCACCGAGCAGGTTCGCTTCCGGCACCCGGACGTCCTTGAGCGTCAGCGGGTGGGTGTCCGAGGCGTTCCAGCCCACTTTGTTGTATGCCTTCTCCGCCCTGAAACCCGCAGTGGTGGTGGGCACCAGGATGGTGGAAATCTGCTTCTTAAGGCTGCCATCCTTGCGTTCCTTCTGACCCGTCACCGCGGTAACCGTGACCAGGCGCGTGATGTCGGTCCCGGAGTTGGTGATGAATTCCTTGTTGCCGTTGATCACCCAGTCGCCGTTCTCACGATGGGCGTGGGTTTTGGTCCCGCCGGCGTCAGAGCCTGCTTCCGGCTCCGTGAGTCCGAAGCCGGCGAGCGCCTTGCCCGAGGCCAGCAGCGGGAGCCACTCCTCTTTCTGGGCCTCGGTACCGAACCGGTACACCGGCATTGCGCCGAGGGAGACGCCTGCTTCCAGCGTGATGGCCACGGACTGGTCCACCCGGCCAAGCTGTTCGAGGGCGAGTGCCAAAGCGAAGTAGTCCCCGCCCATCCCACCGTGCTCTTCCGGGAACGGCAGTCCGAACAAGCCCATGTCCGCCATCTGGGACACCACCTCGTACGGGAAGCTGTGCTCCTCATCGTGCTTGGCCGAGACCGGCGCCACCACGTTGTCCGCGAAATCCCGGACGGTGTCGCTGAGGTCCTGGTATTCCTCGCTGAGCTCAAAATCTGCCATGGCTAGGCTCCCTTGCCTGTGTTGTTGGAGTCCTTGTTGGAATCCTTGTTCGACTCCGTGTTGGAATCCTGAAGTGAATCTGCGTCTGAATCGGTGGTTGAAGGGTGGATAGTGGCCAGCACCTGGTCTGCTTTGACCGGCTGACCGGCCTTGATGCTGATGTGGACCGTGCCGGCCACCTCTGCCACCAGCTGGTGTTCCATCTTCATGGCTTCCACGGAGAGGAGAACCTGGCCGGCTTCCACGGTGTCGCCGTTGCTGACCGCAACGGATACCACCGTGCCGGGCATGGGCGAGCGCACCTCCGGGTCCGCGGTGCCTTCCTCGCGCTCGACGGCGGCGAGAACCCGGACAAGCCGGGACTCCCGCGTCAGCGCCTCCAGCCGGCAGGACCAGCCTCCGTTGCCGAGGAACAGTTCCGCGGGAACTCCTGAGGGCAGGTTGTCCGGGGTGAGGTTGACCGGGCCCGCGTCCGCCGACGCCAGCGAGTAGTCCGTGGTTTCGCCGTCCAGGGTAAGGACCAGGCTCCCGCGGCCCGGCAGTCGCAGCGAGGCCGTCCGCCATGGCCCGTCACCGACACAGACCTGGACCGGGCCGGCGGCCACACGGCCTGTGACACTCACTGTTGCGATGCCGCCGTCGGGCGTTCCCAGGCTGATCCGCCGGGGCGCCGGCGCGCCGATCCGCCAGCCGTTGCCGGCCTGCCACGGACCGGGTGGCGTCCCCGTTCCGTCCTGTTCCCCGCTCGCAACGGCGTACAAGGCGGCCGCGACCAGTTCGGCGTCGTCAATCCGACGGAAGGCGAAGTCCGGCATCCTGCGCTCGATCAGGCCGGTGTCGAGATGCCCGGCGCGGACGTCGTCGTCGTTGATCAGCAGCCTCAGGTACTCAACATTCGTGTCGATGCCAAGGGCTGTGTAGCCGGCGAGTGCCGCGTCCAGGGTATCCAGGGCAACGGTGCGGTCCGGGCCCCACGCGATGACTTTGGAGATCATCGGATCGTAGCTGGAGGAGATCTCGAGCCCCTCGAGCAGGGCCGAATCCACCCGGATCATGCCAGCCCCGTGATCGGGCATTTCGTCCAGCAGGAGCACGGTCCCGGTGGAAGGCATGAAGTTCCGCTCCGGGATTTCCGCGTAGACGCGGGCTTCGACGGCGTGCCCGTTGAGTTCGACGTCGGCCTGGCGGACAGTCAGTTCCTCACCGGCGGCGATGCGGACCTGCCATTCCACCAGGTCTACGCCGGTGACCATTTCGGTCACCGGGTGCTCCACCTGGAGGCGGGTGTTCATCTCCATAAAGAAAAACTCGTCCGGGGCCTCGTCGGAGACCAGGAATTCCACAGTTCCCGCGCCGCTGTAGTGGACGCTCCGGGCCGCCTGGCAGGCGGCCTCGCCGATCCGAGCCCGGGTGGCCCCGCCGTCGTGCAATGACTCCAGCAGCGGCGACGGAGCTTCCTCAATCACCTTCTGGTGGCGGCGCTGCAGCGAGCACTCGCGCTCCCCCAGGTGGATGACGTTGCCGTGGTTGTCGGCCAGGATCTGGACCTCGATGTGTCGGGGCAGGCGGACCAGCCGCTCCAGGAACAAAGTGTCATCGCCGAAGGCACTGGCGGCGACGCGGCGGGCCGTTTCCAAGGTGGCGCGCAGGTCCGCGGCCCGTTCCACGATGTGCATGCCCTTGCCGCCGCCGCCCGCTGACGGTTTGATGAGCAGCGGGAATCCGACGGCGTCCGCGGCCTCGACCAGCTGCGCGTCAGTCATACCCGGTTCGGCGATGCCCGGCACCACCGGCACTCCGTAGCCGGCCACGTGGTTCTTGGAGCGGATCTTGTCACCCATAACGTTCAGGGACTCGACGCCGGGGCCGATGAAGGTGATGCCGGCCGCTTCGAGGGCGCGGGCAAAGTCCACGTTCTCGCTGAGGAAGCCGTAGCCGGGGTGGACTGCCCCCGCGCCGGTGTCGCGGCAGGCCTGGATGATCGCCTCGATCTTCAGGTAGCTCTCTGCAGCGGCAGCAGGGCCGATCCGCACGGCAGTGTCAGCCTCGCGGACATGCCGGGCTCCGGCGTCGGCGTCGCTGTAGACGGCAACGGAGCGGATGCCCAGGGCACGCAGTGTGCGGATGACGCGGCAGGCGATCTCCCCGCGGTTGGCGACAAGCACGGTGCTGAACAGCGGCTTCTGCCTGATTGCGGAAGGAACGGCGGGCATGGAAACGGTCATGGCTGGCTCACATCCGGAAAAGGCCGAAGGAGGTCTCCGGCAGGGGGGTGCGGGAGACGACGTCGAGCGCCAGTCCCAGAACGGTGCGGGTATCCGCGGGGTCGATCACACCGTCGTCCCAGAGGCGGGCGGTGGAATAGTACGGGCTGCCCTGGTCCTCGTACTGCTGTTTGATCGGGGCCTTGAAGGCTTCCTCGTCCGCTGCGGACCATTCCTCGCCACGGGTCTCGTACTGGTCACGCTTGACGGTTGCGAGAACGCCGGAGGCCTGGTTCCCTCCCATCACCGAGATGCGGCTTGCCGGCCACATCCACAGGAAGCGCGGCGAGTACGCCCGCCCGCACATGGAGTAGTTGCCGGCGCCGAAGGACCCGCCGATGACGACGGTCAGCTTGGGCACCCGGGCGGTGGCGACGGCGGTGACCATCTTGGCGCCGTTTTTGGCAATGCCACCCTGCTCGGAATCCCTGCCCACCATAAACCCGGAAATGTTCTGCAGGAAAATAAGCGGAATGCCGCGCTGGTCGCAGAGTTCGATGAAGTGCGCGCCCTTGAGCGAGGACTCGCTGAAGAGCACGCCGTTGTTGGCCACGATCCCCACCGGATGCCCGTGCAGCCTCGCAAAACCTGTGACCAGGGTGGTGCCGTACTCCTTCTTGAACTCGTGGAACCTGCTGCCGTCCACCAGCCGGGCAATGACCTCGTGGACGTCGTACTGCGCGTTGACGTCCGTCGGGACGGCGCCGTACAACTCCGCCGGATCCGCGAGGGGCTCGACGACGGTGTCCACAT
Source organism: Arthrobacter sp. Soil762 (assembly GCF_001428335.1). GTDB lineage: Bacteria > Actinomycetota > Actinomycetes > Actinomycetales > Micrococcaceae > Arthrobacter. The sequence goes on along the minus strand of NZ_LMSG01000021.1, from coordinate 193,749 downwards.
CCCAGGCAGGGGCAGCCGGCCTCGGCAGGGTGGAGACGATGTCCCGGACGATCTGCAGGGCATGCTCATCGTTCTCCGCAAGGTGGTCGGTGACGCCGGAGACTTTCGAGTGCACGTCACCGCCGCCCAGTTCCTCCGCCGTGACGATCTCCCCGATGGCAGCCTTCACCAGCGGCGGACCGCCCAGGAAGATAGTGCCCTGGTTCCGCACGATCACCGTCTCATCGCTCATCGCCGGAACGTAAGCACCGCCTGCCGTGCAGGAGCCCATCACCGAGGCGATCTGCGGGATCTTCGCGGCAGACATCTTCGCCTGGTTAAAGAAGATCCGGCCGAAATGCTCCTTGTCAGGAAAGACTTCGTCCTGCTTCGGGAGGAACGCCCCGCCCGAATCCACCAGATAGATGCACGGCAGCCGGTTCTCCAGCGCTATCTCCTGGGCGCGGAGGTGCTTCTTCACGGTCATCGGGTAGTAGGTGCCGCCCTTGACGGTGGCGTCGTTGGAGATCACCAGCACCTGGCGGCCGTGGACCAGGCCGATGCCGGCAATAACCCCGGCTCCCGGCGAGTCGTTGTTGTACATGCCGTTGGCTGCCAGCGGCGCGATCTCCAGGAACGGGCTGCCATCATCCAGCAGCCGGTCAATGCGCTCCCGGGGCAGCAGCTTCCCGCGCCCCACATGGCGCTCCCGCGAACTCTCCGGCCCGCCCAACGCCGCCTCAGCCAGCCTGCTCCGGAGCTCGGCGGCCAGCGCGAGCTGGGCAGCGTTGTTTGCAGCAAACGCTTCACTTGCGGCATCAAGCCGGCTGGCGAGAGTCTCCATCGACTGCATCCGTTCGTCATCTATTGAAAGCCACCAAGGCTCCGGCGAGAGCCGGAAAAGCCAGCTCGGTTAATGCTTTATAACTGGAATTCAGGTTAGTCTTTATTAACTGTGATGTCCAACACAACAGGACATTGCTAGAATCGGCTGTTCCTAGGAGGAAAAGCGTGCCCACCACCCGACCGGTCAAGCCGTCCGCACCGGCCCAGTCTGAGCATCCGAACTCGGCAACACAACCCGTTTCGGCAGCGCAGGCCGCTTCGGCGACGCCGGCAGCTCCTGGAACACCCGAGGCCGCGGCAGCTCCTGGAACGCCCCGCAGCCAGGCGAAGGAGAACCGCCGCCAGGCGCTGCTTGCCGCCGCCGCGGCGCTCTTCGCCCTGCACGGATTCAACCGGGTATCGCTGGAAGACCTGGGCGCGGCAGCCGGTGTCAGCGGCCCGGCCGTCTATCGCCACTTCCAGGGCAAGCAGGCGGTGTTGGGAGACCTGCTGCTTACCGTCAGCCGCGAGCTGCTCGACGGCGGCCGGCGCGTCATTGCCGAGACCACGGACCCCCTCGCAGCGCTCCGCAGGCTGGTGGGGTTCCACGTGGCGTTTGCCCTTGGCAAGCCCGACGTGATCCGGGTGCAGGACCGGGATTTCAGCAACCTCTCCCAGAAGGACCAGTCCGAGGTACGGGCACTGCAGCGGAACTACGTGGAGATTTGGGTGGAGGTCCTGGCGCTGCTGCATCCGGGCACCGACGCCGTCGAACTGCGGATGCGGGCGCACGCTACGTTCGGCCTGATCAACTCCACGCCACACTCGGTGCGCAACCACGGACGGAAAATCGCGCCCAAAACGGCCCGGCCGCTTCTCGAGAGCATGGCGCTTGCGGCGCTCATGGTGAACGTTCCCCAAGCCTCCTGACCAGGACACGATTTCAAGAGCGGGCGCTCAGAGGCTCCCGGCCACAGGAGCGGCTCTGGCCCGCATAACCGGCGCTGGGCCCCTGTGTGTCAGCACCGCTAATGCGGGCCAAGGCCGCACTTACGAATCACGACATGACGCTGGACGTTGCGCAGGCCCAGACCCTGGAGTTTTTGTCCAGATAAACTGAGTTAGACTCGCCCAAAACCCGGAATATCTGGACAAAAACTCGTGGGTTAGACCATCGTGAGCACCATGCCGGGTTCGGCCAGGATGGCGCCAATATCGGCGAGGAACCGCGAGCCCTGCTCCCCGTCCACCAGGCGATGGTCAAAGGACAGGCTCAGCGTCATGACCTGGCGCAGGGCCACCTCATCCTGGAATTCCCACGGCATTTTCCGCACGGCCCCCATGGCCAGGATGGCAGCCTCGCCGGGGTTCAGGATGGGAGTGCCCGCGTCGATGCCGAAGACCCCGATATTCGTGATGGAGATAGTGCCGCCGGACAGGTCTGCCGGCGCGGTCTTGCCGGCCCGTGCCGTCTCGGTCAGCCCGGTCAGGGCTGCGGAGAGTTCCAGCAGCGACAGGGTATCCGCGTCCTTGATATTCGGCACCGTGAGCCCGCGCGGAGTTGCGGCGGCGATGCCCAGGTTCACGTAGTTGAACTGCACGATCTCCTGGCTGGCTTCCTCCCACCGCGAATTCAGCGACGGGTTCCGCCGCAGCGCGATCAGCACAGCCTTCGCCACCAGCGTCAGCGGTGTGAGCTTGTAGCCGGAAAAGGCCCGGCTCGTCTTCAGCTTGGCCAGCAGGTCCATGGTGGGCGTGACATCCACCGTGAGGAATTCCGTCGCGTGGGGAGCCGTGAACGCACTTGCCACCATCGCGGCGGCCGTGAACTTGCGGACACCCTTGATGGGAGTCCTGACTTCCCGCCCACCCTGTGGCGCCAGTCCCGCGGGGGAACCCGAATCGGATACGGCGGAAAGATGGCGTACCGGTGCCGACAATTCGCCGCCGCCAACAAAATTCTGGACATCCTCCCGCGTGATCAGGCCGCCGGCTCCGGTGCCCGCGACCGCGGCCAGTTCGACGCCGAGGTCCTTGGCCAGTTTCCGGACCGGCGGGGTGGAGCGTGGACGCTCCGCGGTGTCGGTTTCGACAGGCTCAACCACAGGGTTTTCGGGTCGGACAGGCTCAACCACCGGGCCGCGAACATGCTCAACCGCCGGGGTGGTGAAAGTGCGGGCCCGGCGGGCGGGACGGCCCGAGCTTTCGACGACGGCGCCGTACCCAACCAGGTTCGGCTCGCGTTTCGCGGCCCCCGCCGCAGCAGTGGCCACCCCGGCGGGCGCAGCCCCTGAAGGCGAGGCGCCGCCGTCGTCCGCTACTTCGAAGGAGACGATCGGCTTGCCTACCTCCACGATTGTTCCCGGCTCTTCATGGAGCGCAGTGATCACGCCCGCGAACGGTGACGGCAGCTCCACCACGGCCTTTGCGGTTTCCACCTCGGCGATGACCTGGTTCAGCGTCACCGTGTCCCCCACTGCCACTTTCCAGCTGAGGATTTCTGATTCCGTGAGGCCTTCGCCGAGGTCCGGGAGCCTGAATTCCTTGATCATGGTGGCGCTCATCCTTCCAACCCGCTGAGAGAGTTCGGGCGTCCGAGGGCGCGGTCCACGCCGTCGAGGATCCGGTCCAGGCCGGGCAGATGGTGCATTTCGAGTTTGGAGTACGGGTAGGGAATATCGAACCCGGTGATACGGACGGGGGCGGTTTCGAGGTGGTAGAAGCACCGCTCGGTGATGCTGGCCGCAACTTCGGCGCCCAGGCCACCGGACTGGCCGGCTTCATGGGTGACCACCAGCCTGCCTGTTTTCCGGACGGATGCTTCAACGGTGGCGTAGTCCACGGGTGCCAGCGAGCGCAGGTCGATGACCTCGATGGAGATGCCTTCGTCGGCGGCCGCGGTTGCTGCGTCCTTGGCCGTCTTCACCAACGGCCCGTAGGCCACGAGCGTCACGTCCGTGCCCTCGGCGACAACGCGGGCGGAGTCCATGGGCAGCGCGGTGCGCGGATCGATGCCTTCATCCACTTCACCCTTGTCGTGGTAGCGGCGCTTGGGCTCGAAGTACAGTACCGGGTCATCGGACAGGATGGCCTGCTGGATCACGGTGTGGGCATCCTGCGGGTTGGAGACGCTGACCACGCGAAGCCCCGAGGTATGCGTGAAGTACGCCTCGGGCGACTCGGAGTGGTGCTCGGGTGAGCCGATGCCGCCTCCGAACGGGACGCGGATGGTGATGGGCATCTTCACGGCCCCCTGTGTGCGGTAGTGCAACTTTGCCACCTGGCTCACGATCTGGTCGAAGGCAGGGTAGATAAAGCCGTCGAACTGGATCTCCACCACCGGGCGGTAACCGCGGTAGGCGAGGCCGACGGCGGTGCCCATGATGGCCGATTCGGCCAGCGGCGTGTCCACCACACGGTGGGTGCCGAAATCCTTCTGGAGGCCGTCAGTCACCCGGAAAACACCGCCGAGGGTACCGATGTCCTCGCCCATGAGGATGACTTTTGGATCGTTTTCGAGGGATTTGCGCAGGCCGGAATTGATGGCGCGGGCAAAGGTCATCTGGGTCATCAGCGTGCACCTTCTTCTGGGGTGGCTCCCGCGGGATCGCCGAAGGAAGCCAGGTAACGGGCGTAGTGGTCCTGCTGCCGGTCCAGCCACGAGTTGGGCTCGCTGTACACGTGCTTGAAGATGTCCATCGGCTCCGGATCCGGCATGCCGATGCAGCCCGAACGGATTTCGCGGGCGACTGACTCTGCCTTGTCGTGAACGTGCTGTTGGACCTGATCCGTCAGGAGTCCTTTGCGTTCCAGCAGGGCCTTGACCCGCAGGATGGGGTCCTTCGCAGCCCAGTCCTCCAGTTCATTGGCGTCACGGTAACGGGTGGGATCGTCGGCGGTGGTGTGCGGTCCCATGCGGTAGGTGACCGCTTCGATGAAGGTGGGTCCGCCACCGTGCCGGGCACGGTCCAATGCCACGCGCGTGGCTGCCATAACGGCCAGCACATCATTGCCGTCCACCCGGAGGCTCGGAATGCCGAATCCGGCGGCCCGGTCCGCGATCTGAATGTGGGACTGCAACCGCACGGGCTCCGAAATTGCCCAGTGGTTGTTCGAGCAGAAGAAGACGACGGGCGCCTGGAAGCTGGCGGCAAAGACCAAGGCCTCATTGACGTCGCCTTCGCTGATGGCACCGTCGCCGAAGTATGTCACCGCCACCGAGTCCGCGCCGTCGTTCTGGATGCCCATGGCGTAACCGGTGGCATGCAGGGTCTGCGCGCCGATGATGATCTGCGGGGTGGCCATATTCACGGTGTACGGATCCCACCCGGAGGAGGCCGTGCCACGCCACACCCGCGTAATGTCCGTCAGGTCCACGCCGCGGCAGTACGCCACACCGTTTTCCCGGTAGCTGGAGAAGACAAAGTCGTCCTCGCGCAGGGCCCTGCCGGAACCGACTTGCGCCGCCTCCTGCCCCAGCAACGGGGGCCAGAGACCGAGCTCGCCCTGGCGCTGGAGGGCGGTGGCCTCAACATCGATCCGCCGGATGACCGTCAGGTCCTCGTAGAGGGAACACAACTGCTCATCCCCGATGTCCTTCACCCAGGGATCAAACTCCGGGTGGCTGATCCGTTCCCCTGCCGGGGTAACCAGCTGGATCAGGTTCCTGTCTGTAGACACGATGGCACGCAACCTTCTCACGTCGTTTGACCGGAGCCTGGGGATTTGTGGTCCCGCCCGCCGCCGGCCGCCCGGGCGCCGTTGCCCCGGATATTTGTGACCCTACTCACAATGTTCAATGGGTACAACCGCCGCCGCGGATATTGCGCATAATGCCCTGTTTGCACTGCCCTCACCGTGCTAACGTTGCGCATTATGCAAGCTTTGGATGGCACGGACACACGGCTACTCTCGGCGCTGGCCCGCGACCCCCGGCGGACCGTGGTGGCGTTGGCCCAGAAGCTGGGGCTGTCCCGGAACACCGTGCAGGCGCGCATGGCCCAGCTGGAGAAGAAGCACGTCTTCCTGTCCTTCGAACGGCGTATCAACCCTGCATCCCTGGGCTATCCGCTCATGGCGTTCATTTCCGTCCACGTCCAGCAGCAGAAACTGGGACAGCTGGCCCATGACCTCGCCGGCATTCCGGAAATCCTGGAAGGCTACGGCCTCACCGGCTCTGCTGACCTCCTGCTCCGGGTAGTGGCCCTGGACGCCGAGGACCTCTTCCGGATCAACGGGAAAATCCTCGCGTGCAATGGGGTGGACAGGACGGACACCGCACTGGCCATGAGCGAACTCATCCCGTTCCGCATCCAGCCGCTGCTCGAGCGGGGATCCGGAGACGCTTAGGGTCAGCAGCCCTTATTACCGCCCCGGTACCCAGCCCCGGCGGGCTGGGTTATAGGCTGTTCCAAGGTGAATCCACGGGTGCCGTTCAGCGGGTCCCAACAATAAGGCAGTGCCAGTGCGTTGCCGGAAAGGCTCCATCGTGAGCAATCCTCAGGGACCGTACCAGCCGGTCCAGCCGGCGGCTTGGCCCGCGCAACCAACGGGGCAGCCCGCGCAACCAACGGGGCAGCCCGGCAACCCCGGGGAGGATGGCGCGCCACCGCTGCCCGGCAACCCGCCACAGCACGGTGCGCCGGGGCAATACGGTGCACCGTCGCAGTTCCTCCCGCCCGAGCAATACGGTGCACCCGGGCAATACTCGTCCCAGGGGCCATTCGGCCTGCCCGGACAAGAGCCCCCGGCGCAAAGCCGCCGGAGGCTGTGGACCATCCTCGGCGTTGTGGGCGGTGTCCTGCTGCTGGCGGTGGTCGGTGTCCTCATCCTGGTCAACATTGTCAACGGAGCCACCAACCATGCCCGGGGCCTGGCTGACAGCTTCACCAAGCTGGTGATTGCCGGCGACAGTTCCAAGGCTTACGACGACTATCTTGACCCCGCCCTCCATGAGCAGCTGACCAAGGAGGACTTCATTGCCGGCATCAAGACCCTGGAGATGGACAGCACCTGCAAGACTGCCTACAACGAAGTTAAGGCCAGCACCGAGAACGGCACCAAGGCGGCCGACGTCGCCGGCCTCATCACCTGCGACGGCGACAAGAAGATCGACCTCGTTTACCGCTTCGAAGGCACCGACGAGCTGAAAATGATCAACATCAAGCTCAAGCCCCAGGCCTAGCGCCACACAACCCAAGCCCGCATCCCATCCGCACGGGGACATGGTCCGAATTGCTTCTACGAGGATCCCATCCGGGATCCCGCAGTCTGGCCGGGACAAAACGTCCCCGCCTTACCGGAAGGATTCGGGCCATCCTCACTTCTCCGAACCGCCTTGTCGCCACCGTCTTCGGTGCCGTTTATCTTCTTGTCGGCCTCCTGGGTTTCGTGGTGACCTCCGGCATCGGCTTCTTCGCCACGGAAGGCGCCAACCTCATCATTTTTGAAGTGAATCCGCTGCACAATGTCATCCACCTCGCCATCGGCGGCGCACTTCTGTACGCGGGCCTGACAAGCACGGCCATGGCCCGTACGGTCAACACCGGCGTGGGTGCCGTCTATCTCCTGGTCGGTGTGCTTGGGCTGTTCCTGCTGACCTCGCCACTGAACATCATCGCGCTCAACGGTGCCGACAACGTCCTCCACTTGGCCAGCGCGGTCCTGCTGCTGGGCATGGGTCTGTCCATGGACAAGTCCGCAACAGCCGTCCGGGCATAGCCGGCCATGGCTGCCGAGCCACGAGAGGGATGGGCCGTCCCGGCCGTCCGGCTCTTCGGCGGCTTCGCAGGATTCGGGGCCGGCTCAGTGAACCTCGCCGTTTCCTCAAGCCTCCTCGCGGAGCCGGGAGTGTCCGGCTCCGTCTGGCAGCCAGCCCTGGCGGTCGTCTCCGGCGGCTGGGGAGCGGCCCTGATCCTCTGGACGGTCCTGGCCTTGCACCGCGGACGGATTGTCGGGTCCGGGCGGACCGTGGCGTTCCTACTGACGGCATCCGGGGCGCACGTGGCGGCCCTTGCCTTCAGCAGCGCCACGTCCAGCCTTCACCTCAGCCACCTCGCGGCGCTCCTTCTGACGCTCATGATTGTCGCGTCGGGCGCCTGGCTGAAGGGGCGCCGGCTCCGCGGAATGGACGACGACGGCATGGCGCCCGCCGCTGCCCGCCCCGGCATCCTGCTGCTCACCGCTTTCGCCGGTGCCGTGCTGGTGGCCGGGATCGCGACGCCGGGACTCGCCGCTTCCACAGCGGGCCAGTTTGCGGTGCCGCATGGTCAGCACGGTGGTCCGGCCATGCCGGTGGGCCACCATCAGCGCTGACGCCACCGCCTTTTGAACGTCGCCCTCAGCTGAGCGTCGCCTGCGCTGGAACGTCAGAGAGCCCCTGTGCCTTGCGGCACAGGGGCTCTCTGACTGTCAGCCGGTTCCGAAGTCCCAGTTTTCTCCGGACTGTCGGCTTGTTCGGTACTCAGCCTTCAATCAGTGGTCCACGGCTTTCTCCGCACCCACGCCGGTCAGGGAGCGTACTTCCATCTCGGCCTGCTTGGCCGAGTCCTCGCGCTTCTTGTCCAGCACCGTACCCAGCCAGCCGAGCAGGAACGCCAGCGGGATGGACACAATGCCGGGGTTGCTCAAGGGGAAGAAGGCGAAGTTGGCGCCCGGGATCATGGAGGTCTTCAGGCCGGAAACCACCGGCGAGAAGGCGATCAGGATAATGGCCGAGCCCAAACCGCCGTACATGCTCCAGACCGCACCCTGGGTGGTGAACCGGCGCCAGAACAGCGAGTAGACGATCGTCGGGAGGTTCGCCGACGCCGCGACGGCGAAGGCGAGCGCCACCAGGAAGGCCACGTTCTGGCCGTTGGCGAAGATGCCGCCCAGGATGGCCATGACTCCGATGACCACCACGGTGCGCCGCGCCACCTTGACCTCGGTGTCGGCGTCGGCCTTGCCCTTGGAGATAACGCTGGCGTAGATGTCGTGGGCGAAGGACGCTGCGGCGGTGATGGTCAGGCCGGCCACCACTGCCAGGATGGTGGCGAAGGCCACCGCGGAAATAAAGCCCAGGAGCAGCGGTCCGCCGAGATGGAAGGCCAGCAGCGGGGCCGCCGAATTAACGCCGCCGGGGGCTGACTTGATGGTTTCGGCTCCCACCAGTGCTGCAGCGCCGTAACCCAGGACCAGGGTGAACAGGTAGAAAAGTCCGATCAGGCCGATGGACCAGACAACGGATTTGCGGGCTTCCTTGGCGGTCGGAACCGTGTAGAAGCGCATCAGCACGTGGGGAAGGGCAGCCGTTCCCAGGACCAGGGCGAGGGCCAAGGACATGAAGTCCAGCTTGGACGTCTCGGTCTTGCCGTACTGCAGGCCGGGGTTGAGCATATTCGAGTTGCCGGAGGTTTGCACGGCGCCGCCCAGCAGGTCGGAGAGGTTGAAGCCGTAGATGGCGAGAACCCAGAAGGTCATCACGGCCGCGCCGGCAATCAGCAGGATCGCCTTGATGATCTGGACCCAGGTGGTGCCCTTCATCCCGCCGATCAGGACGTACATGATCATCAGGGCGCCGACGACGATGATCACCAGTGCCTGTCCGCCCCAGTCGCTGATGCCCAGCAGCAGCGAAATGAGGCTGCCTGCTCCAGCCATCTGCGCGAGCAGGTAGAAGAAGCAAACCGCGAGGGTGGAGATGGCGGCCGCGATGCGGACCGGCCGCTGCTTGAGCCGGAAGGAGAGGACGTCGGCCATGGTGAACTTTCCGGTGTTCCGGAGGAGCTCTGCCACGAGCAGGAGCGCCACCAGCCAGGCCACCAGGAAACCGATGGAGTACATAAAGCCGTCATAGCCGTTAATGGCGATGGCGCCGGTGATCCCCAGGAAGGATGCGGCGGACAGGTAATCCCCGGCAATGGCCGTTCCGTTCTGGGAACCGGTGAACGAGCGGCCGGCAGCGTAGTAGTCCGCCGCGGTTTTGTTGTTCCGGCTGGCCCGCAGCACAATCACCATGGTGACAGCGACGAACAGCCCGAAGATGCCCATGTTGAGCAGCGTGGTTTCTTTCAGGTCGGCAACGTCTACGGCCGTGGCAATCCCGATCATTTGGTCACTCCGCTCAGGATGTTGCCGTCCTTATCAAACTCATGGCCTTCGATTTCGTTGCGGATCTCCGCCGCGATGGGGTCCAGCTTCCGGTTGGAGTAGCTGACGTACCAGCCGGTGATGGCGAACGTGGAGATGAACTGCAGCAGGCCCAGGATCAGGCCGACGTTGATGTTGCCCCACACTTTGGTGGACATAAACTCGACGGCGTAGTCAGCCAGGAGGACATACGCGAAATACCACAGCAGGAATGCCACGGCCATTGGGAACACAAAGCTGCGGTGACGTTTGCGCAGTTCCTGGAACCGCTCTGTCGACTGGACCTGTTCGAAGTCCACGGACGCCGCTGCGTCCGGAGTGTGGGCATCGTTACCCATCGTTCCTCCTCATTGAGACTTGCTTGGTTCACACGGGCCAGCCTGCGGGCAGGATGCGGACAATGTGACTGCAATCACTCTGCGGTGTGGCGGGTGTCCATTCCAGAGCCATGGCCGGAACGGTCGCTCAGCGGTTACGATGCTGCGACTAACGGCACCCGCCGCTACGCTGGGCACCATGCCGGACTCCCCCCTCCTGACCGCGGCCGCCATCGCGGTGATCACCCTGGCGATCGCCGTCGTCGTCGGTGCTGGCATCAAGCTGCTCCGGTCCTTCCGTGAGCTTGGCACCGACGCCGAGCGCGCCACGTACAACACCCTCCACGCTGCATCGAGTGCCGGGCAGCATCTGCGTACGGGCCTCAATCCGGCGGGCGCCGCCAAGGCGAGCCGACAGCTCAGGAACTTGCTGGGCTGTGATGCGCTGGCCATCACCGATACGACCGGCGTGCTGGCCTGGGACGGTGCCGCCGAGGAACTGAAGCCCCGGTTGATGGAACTGGCCGCTGACGTCCTGATCGGCGGGCGGACGGCGGTGCTCCAGGCGCGGGACCTGGGGACGGGCCTAGCCTCCGGAAGCTTCGCCGCCGTCATCGCGCCGGTCCGTGCCGGCTCACGGGTGGTGGGCGTCGTGGCGGCGTTTGCCCCGGCAGCGGGCGCAGGCCTGGTCCGTGCCACCAGCGAAGTGGCGGACTGGGTGGCCGTCCAGGTGGAGCTGGCTGAGCTGGACGCATCCCGGACGCTGCTGATGGAAGCCGAAGTGCGGGCGCTGCGTGCCCAGATCAGTCCGCATTTCATCTACAACTCGCTGAACGCGATCGCGTCGTTCATCAACACGGATCCGGAGCGGGCGCGCGAGTTGGTGGTGGAGTTCGCCGATTTTACGAGGTACTCGTTCCGGCGCCACGGTGACTTCACCACGCTGGCGGAGGAACTGCGCTGCATCGACCGGTACCTGCTGCTGGAGCGCGCCCGTTTCGGTGACCGCGTCCAGGTCAGCCTGCGGATCGCGCCTGAAGTCCTGAGCACCGTCATCCCGTTCCTGAGCCTGCAGCCGCTGGTGGAGAACGCCGTCAGGCACGGCCTGGAGGCCAAGGAAGGGGCGGGCCACATCACCATCACGGCCAATGATTCGGGCGCCTATGCGGAAGTGACCATAGAGGACGACGGCGTGGGGATGGACCCTGCCGAGCTCCAGTCGATGTTGGCCGGGCACCACGACGGCGACCACGTGGGGCTGCGCAACGTGGACGCCCGGCTCCGGCAGGTTTACGGGGACCAGCACGGCCTGGTGATCGAGACGGCCCCGGGCGAGGGAACGCTGATCACCATGCGGGTGCCCAAGTCCCAGCCCGGCCACGACGCCTGAACCCAAGCTTTCTGATCTCAGCCGCCTGATTCCATCCGCCATCGGCGGCTACTGTAGGACCATGATTAATGTCCTCGTCGCCGACGACGAGTTACCCGCCGTGGAGGAACTGGCCTATCTCCTGGGCAAGGATGACCGGATCGGGGTCATCCACCGGGCCATTTCGGGCACGGAGGCGTTGCGGGCCCTGAACACTGCAACGGTTGACGCCGTCTTCCTGGATATTCACATGCCCGCCGTGTCCGGCCTTGATGTTGCCCGCGCCATCGCGCGCAGCAGCAAACCGCCGGTGGTGGTGTTTGTCACCGCGGACGAGGACTGCGCCCTGGAGGCGTTCGAGCTTGCCGCCGTGGACTACCTCCTCAAGCCCGTCCGGGCCGAGCGGCTGTCCCGGACGGTGGGACGGATCAGCGAGCTACTGCGCGACGGCGGCGGCCCCGCCCCCGAGATGATCACCGTTGACCAGGGCGGCACCACCAGGATGATCAGGCGCGACGACGTCACGTACGTCCAGGCGCAGGGCGACTACGCCCGGCTGCACACCGCGGATGCCAGCTATCTCATCCGGGTTCCGCTGGCAGACCTGGAGCAGCAGTGGGCCGAGGCCGGGTTTATCCGGACGCACCGGTCCTACCTCGTCGCGCTGAAGCATGTGCAGTCCATGAAGCTGACGGCGGACAAACCCAGCGTCTCGGTGGCCGGTGCCGTCCTGCCCATCAGCCGCCGCCACCTTCCCACGGTCAGGGAAAAACTCGAAGCCACCCGCATCCGGCCGCAGGCATGACCCGGGTCCGTGTCACTGCTCCGCGCTCGGCGTCCCGGCCGGCCCGGGAGTCGCGCGAGGCGGCGGAGGAATCCGAGGTGGGGCAGGTCTTCGTCCGCTCCCTGATCCGTTCCCAGCTGCGGCTGGCCCTGGTGGTGGCCATCGACTTTATGCTGATCCTGTGCGCGTTCCCGTTGCTGCTGGCAGCCCTACCGGGCCTCGCCGAGACCCGGATCGCGGGGATCCCGTTCGACTGGATCCTGCTCGGTGCAGGCATTTATCCCGTCATCGGCCTCAGCGCCTGGCTGTATATCCGGACCGCCGCACGGAACGAGGCCCGCTACCGGGACCTGGCCGGGGACGAGTGACCACCTCATGAATCCCGCAGTGGGTGTGATCGCTCTCGTGCTGGTTTCGCTGGCAACGGCCGCCATCGGGTTTTACGGCCTGCGGATTTCCCGGACCACCGGCGATTTCTACGTGGCTTCCCGGACCGTCAAGCCATGGTGGAACGCCTCGGCCATCGGCGGGGAGTACCTCTCGGCGGCGAGTTTCCTGGGCGTGGCCGGGCTGATCCTGCTGTCCGGTACCGACGCGCTGTGGTTTCCCGTGGGCTACACCGCCGGCTACCTGATGCTGCTGCTGTTTGTGGCCGCACCACTGCGCCGCTCCGGCGCCTACACCATCCCGGACTTCACCGAGGCGAGGCTGGATTCGCGCGCAGTCCGCCGTGTGACCAGCGTGGTGGTTGTTGTGGTGGGCTGGCTGTACATTGTGCCGCAGCTCCACGGCGCGGCCTTGACCATCCGGATCACCACGGGACTGCCGGCCTGGGTGGGCTCTGTGGCCGTGGTGGTTGTGGTGTGCCTGACCGTTGTGGCCGGCGGCATGCGCTCCATTACGTTTGTTCAGGCGTTCCAGTTCTGGCTGAAGCTCACCGCCCTTGCCGTGCCCGTCCTGTTCATCGTGTTCACGCTCGCCGGTGACGGGAGTGCCGCCGTGGCCCCCGCCGTCGTGAATCCCACCGGGCTGGCCCCCGCCGGGCCGTACCAGAACATCTCGCTGCTGGTGGCGCTGCTGTTCGGCACGCTGGGGCTCCCCCATGTCCTGGTCCGCTTCTACACGAATCCGGACGGACACTCGGCACGGCGGACCACGCTGATCGTGCTCGGGCTGCTCTCCGTTTTTTACCTGTTTCCCACCGCCTACGGGCTGGTGGGGCGGATGTTCGCGCCCGAACTTGCCCGGTCAGGGCAGGCGGACGCGGTGGTTCTCCTGCTGCCGGGGCAGCTGATCGGTGGAACCGCGGGCGACCTGCTCTCAGCGTTGGTGGTGGCCGGGGCCTTCGCCGCGTTCCTGTCCACCACCTCGGGCCTGGTGGTCTCGCTGGCTGGTGTGATCAGCCAGGACGTCCTGGGCGGCAGCGTGCGGGGATTCCGGCTCGCCGCCGTCGTCTCCGCTGTGGTTCCGCTGGGATTTGCCGTGATGACTGATTCCTTGGCTCTGGCCGGCAGTGTGGGCCTGGTGTTCGCGTTTACCGCCTCCACTGTGTGCCCGGTGCTCCTGCTGGGCATCTGGTGGCGGGGACTCACCGATGCCGGCGCCATTGCCGGAATGGTGACCGGCGGCGTCCTCTGCGGCGGCGCCATGGTGTGGGGAACGGTCCTGGGCGCTGCCGGCACGCCCTTCTGGCTGGCCCAGCCGGCGGCGTGGACGGTTCCCGCCGCCTTCGCCGTGACGGTGCTCGTCTCCCGGGCGACAAAACACCGGATTCCGCGGACTATGAGCCGCGTCATGACCCGGCTGCACACTCCCGAACGGCCGTTGGTGACCGAACGCTGAGTCCCGTGACCGGCTAACGGGCAGTCAGTCTATGGCCGCCATGAGTTCAACCACGCGGTCCAGGAAGGCATCAACCTGGGTCTCTTCGTAACCGTCCTTGCCCACGGCGGGACGGAAGACCACCCGGCGGACATTGTCCACGCTGAGCGGCTTGTCCTCTTCGAGGTAGCCGATCAGGTCGTAGCAAAGATTGTCGACGTCCAGGATGTTGTAACTGCGGGCCTTCTTTTTTGACGGGCGCCGGAAGCGCTCACCGTCCGGCCGGTGGAGGCGGCCCCGGAGGATCCCGGAGAGGCTGCCGATCTCCCGCAGCCAGGCATCCTCGCCCTTGGCGGCGATCAGTTCGTCCCGTTCGCGGCGGGCGAAGGCGTCTTCGAGCCGGTCCAGGGCTGCGTCGACGACGGCGGCAGCGTAACCTCCCTTGACCGGGTCAAAGGAGACGCTCCGGACATCGGCGCTGGTGACGGCGTGGATGGCGGCCTTCGGCGTCTCTAATGCCACCCTGGCCCGCTGGAGGAACTGGTCCACCTGTTTGGCGTTGTACCCGAATTCGTTGCCCCGCACGCGCTCAAACGACGCGGGGATTTTCCGTTGAAAGTCCAATGCCACTGTTGATCCTTTGTTGCTTCAGCTGGGTCAGGTTACGCACCAGTTTATTGGCGCTGCCGGCGGTCCGGCGAAGATAGTCCGAGAGGGTCGCGTCAGACGCCCGCAACCAGTGCGAACAGCACAAAGGCTACGGGACAGGCGAAGACGATGGAGTCCAGGCGGTCCATGACGCCCCCATGTCCGGGCAGGATGCTGCTCATGTCCTTGATCCCGAGTTCACGTTTGACCATCGACTCCGCCAGGTCTCCTGCGGTGGATGCTGCAACGACGCCCACGGCGAGGATCACACCCACCCACCAGGGTTTGTCCAGCAGGAAAATGCTGGCAAGGATGCCGATCAGCATGGCCCCGGCAATGGAGCCGGCGAAGCCTTCCCATGATTTCTTGGGGCTGATCTTCGGGGCCATGGGGTGTTTGCCCAGCGATGCGCCCACGAGGTAGCCGAACGTGTCGTTCGAGACCACCAGCAGCAGCATCACGGCCACCTGCCAGGCCCCGGGCGGCACGGTGCCGCCAGGCCAGAGACCCACCGGGGTGGCGACGCCTACGGCGTGCAGCGGCAGCGTGGCGAAACTGATGAAGAACGGGACCCAGCCCAGCGTGAACACGCCGGCAAAGATGCTGTTCGCTGATCCGGCGGGGTTCTCCACTGAACGCCAGAGGAGGACTGCCACGCAGCTCAGGAGCATGGCGAAAAGCAGGCTCTCAAGACCCCCGAGGTAGGCGGCGAACGGCATGGCGACTGTACCCACCATGACCGGGACGATGGGCATCCTGGTCCCGTTCGCCTCCAGGGCACGGAAGATCTCCCAGACTCCGAAGACCGCGAACCCGGTGGTGACAGCCACGAATCCGAGCGGGAGGAAAACCAGGCCGCCCAGCACGCCGATCAGCATGGCCAGGCCGACAACAATGGCTGCCGGAAGATTCCGGCCGGCCTTGGGCGTCGGATTGCTCCGCAACTGTTTCCCCCCGGTGCGCGCCCTTTGGGTGGGGGCCTGCTCTGCCTGGCTCATCAGACTTCGAGCAGCTCTGCTTCCTTGCGCTTGAGCAGCTCGTCGATGCCGTCCACGTGCGATTTGGTCAGGCCATCCAGTTCCTTTTCGGCGCGGCTGCCTTCGTCCTCGCCGGCTTCGCCGTCTTTGACGAGCTTGTCCAGCGTTTCCTTGGCCTTGCGCCGGATGTTGCGGATGGAGATCTTCGCGTCCTCGCCCTTGGTCTTGACGATCTTGACGTATTCCTTGCGGCGTTCCTGGGTCAGGTCCGGGATGGTGATCCTGATGACGTTGCCGTCGTTGGAGGGGTTGGCGCCCACCTCGGAATCGCTCAGGGCCCGCTCGATGTCCCGCAGTGCGGTCTTATCGAACGGCGTGATGAGGATGGTGCGCGCATCCGGAATGGCGAAGGAGGCAAGCTGCTGCAGCGGGGTGGGCGAACCGTAGTAGTCCACGAGGACCTTGTTGTAAAGGCCCGGGTTTGCCCGTCCGGTGCGGATCGAGGCGAAGTCTTCCTTGGCTACCTCTACCGCCTTGTCCATCTTCTCTTCGGCTTCGAGCAAGGTTTCTTCGATCACTGTCTCTCCTCAGAAATCAGTGCAGTCCGGGTACCGGTTCCCTGCACAATCTTGGTTCATGGTTCCTGGTTCCAGGTTGCCCGGTTGCGGGCATGGAACCGTGCTCAGATCATCCTAGCTGCAGCTACGGGGTCACCAGGGTACCGAGCTTTTCGCCCAGGATGGCGCGGGTGACGTTCCCTTCGCCTTCCATCCCGAAAACCACCATGGACAGGTTGTTGTCCTTGCACATGGTCATTGCGGTCTGGTCCATGACCCTGATGTCGCGGCGCAGGGCGTCGTCGTAGCTCAGCGTGTCCAGCTTCTCGGCAGTGGGGTCCTTCTTGGGATCCGCGGTGTAGACGGCGTCCACGCCGCTCTTGGCCATCAGGACGACGTCCGCGTGGACCTCCAGGGCGCGCTGGGCGGCCACTGTGTCGGTGGAGAAGTACGGCAGGCCGGCTCCGGCGCCGAAGATGACCACGCGGCCCTTTTCCATGTGGCGGATGGCCCGGCGGGGAATGTACGCCTCGGCGACCTGCCCCATGGTGATGGCGCTCTGGACACGGGTTTCAACGCCGGCCTGCTCCAGGAAGTCCTGCAGTGCCAGGCAGTTCATGACGGTGCCGAGCATGCCCATGTAGTCGGCGCGCGAGCGGTCCATGCCGCTCTGGGACAGTTCCGCGCCGCGGAAGAAGTTGCCGCCGCCGACGACGATGGCAACTTCCACTTCGGGGACCGCTGCGGCGATCTGCTTTGCGACGTCGCGCACGGTGTCGGGATCAACGCCCAGCTTGCCGCCGCCGAAGACCTCGCCCGACAACTTCAGGAGGACGCGGCGCCTGCTTTTCTCTGGCTGGCTTGAAGAATTGACGGCTTCCATGGGTGCCTTCCCGTTGGTGAACTCTGAAAAAGGTTATCGTGTCGGGTGGCCAAAGGTCTCATCGGACGTCTAGCCGGTGCATGCAAAAGGGGCGGCCACCGAAGTGGCCACCCCTTTGCGGATTCGACTAGGAGCCGACGCGGAAACGTGCGAAGGACGTGCCCTTGACGCCGGCCTCTTCGAGGACCTGCGCCACAGACTTCTTGGCGTCCTTGGCGAAAGCCTGGTCAACCAGGACCTCACCCTTGTAGAAGCCCGTAACGCGGCCTTCCACAATCTTGGACATTGCGGCTTCGGGCTTGCCTTCAGCCTTGGCGGTCTCTTCGGCGATGCGACGCTCGGACTCGACCAGATCGGACGGAACGTCTTCGCGGGTCAGGTAGTTCGGGGACATCGCTGCGATGTGCACTGCAATGTCGTGTGCGGCGGTGGCGGCGGCTTCGCCTTCACCGTCAACAGCGAACAGGACGCCGACCTGGGCCGGGAGGTCCTTGGACGTCTTGTGCAGGTAAGCGTCAACAGTGCCGCCCTCAATGCGGGACAGCTTGCGGACAACAACCTTTTCGCCGAGGATTGCGCCTTCTTCGACGACAACCTCGGACAGCGGCTTGCCGTCAACTTCGATGGCCAGGAGGGTGTCGAGGTCGGCAGCGCCGGACTCCACAGCCACGGCCAGGACCTTGTCGGCCAGCTGGATGAACTTGTCAGCCTTGGCGACGAAGTCGGTCTCGCAGTTGACCTCGATCATCACGCCGACGCCGTTGCTGACCTTTGCGGCCACCAGGCCTTCAGCGGTGGAGCGGCCTTCGCGCTTGGTAGCGCCCTTGAGGCCCTTGATGCGGATGATCTCGATGGCCTTTTCGGCGTCACCGTTGGCTTCGTCAAGAGCCTTCTTGACATCCATCATGCCGGCGCCGGTGCGCTCGCGCAGAGCCTTGATATCAGCGGCAGTGTAGTTCGCCATGTGAACCCCTCTGTCTAGAAAATGTATGTGGTGTACGGACCGACAGGACAGCGGCTCACCGGGTGAGCCGCCATCCTGTCAGGTGCTCCGGCGCTGCAGGCAGCGCCGGAGAATCCGGATTTACTAGTGTTACTTGTCAGCGTCGGCGGCGGGAGCCTCGGCAGCAGCCGGAGCTTCCTCGGCAACCGGAGCAGCTTCTTCGGCTGCCGGAGCGGCAGCTTCTTCAGCAGCCGGAGCAGCCTCAGCGGCAGGTGCTTCTTCAGTCTTGCTGCCTTCGAGGAGTTCGCGCTCCCACTCAGCCAGCGGCTCTTCCGGAGCTTCCGTGGTGCCCGTGGCGCGGTTGTGGCGGGCGATGAGGCCCTCAGCAACGGCGTCGGCGACAACGCGGGTCAGCAGGTTCACGGAGCGGATGGCGTCGTCGTTGCCCGGGATCGGGAAGTCGACTTCGTCAGGATCGCAGTTGGTGTCCAGGATGGCCACAACCGGGATGTTCAGCTTCTTGGCTTCGTCAACGGCCAGGTGTTCCTTCTTGGTGTCCACGATCCAGAGCACGGAAGGTGCTTTGGTCAGGTTGCGGATACCGCCGAGGTTGGTTTCCAGCTTGGTGAGTTCACGGCGAAGGAGCAGCAGTTCCTTCTTGGTGTACGCGGAACCGGCGACGTCGTCGAAGTCGATCTCTTCCAGTTCCTTCATGCGCTGGATGCGCTTGGAAACGGTCTGGAAGTTGGTCAGCATACCGCCGAGCCAGCGCTGGTTCACGTAAGGCTGTCCAACACGGGTAGCCTGCTCAGCGATGGATTCCTGGGCCTGCTTCTTGGTGCCGACGAAGAGTACGGTGCCGCCGTGTGCAACGGTGGCCTTTACGAACTCGTAGGCACGGTCGATGTAGGACAGCGACTGCTGAAGGTCAATGATGTAGATGCCGTTGCGCTCCGTGAAGATGAATCGCTTCATCTTCGGGTTCCAACGGCGGGTCTGGTGTCCAAAGTGGACGCCGCTGTCAAGCAGCTGGCGCATAGTTACGACGGGCATGCCGGCGCTCCTTCCGGCAGGTCATTCATGAGAGAGCCTTTCAGGCCCTCTTACCCTGCCAATAGTTGACGGTTATTTAGCGTGGCCCAAGGCGGGCCGTGCTCCTGGCATCCATTGCGACTCTCATCAGGACCGCGAGGCCCTGACCGCAAGAGACACAATCCTCCTCATACAAAGCCGGGGCTTCAGATTTGGAGGGCTGGATACGCGTAGTCAGTTGCTGTTCCCCCGCATTCCTGAATGAGGCGTGCCGACGCAAGCGTTGAGGGCACAGCAAACTGCTCCATCAAGTGTACAACAGGAGCCAATAGCCGAAGGACAACCCGAGGGCCTTCGACGGGCGTTTTCCACATGGCCAAAGTGCGCACTCCCGCTGAGGGATCCGGCACGCAAAGCTGGGTTTATGAAAGCAATAGTTGCCCTCGCGGCAGTGCTCTTACTGCCGGCCGCGGCGGCTCCAGCGGATACAGCGCCGCGCGCCACCTGGGAGTGGCCGCTCTCCCCCGGGCCCGCGG
The DNA here is from genome assembly GCF_001428335.1 of Arthrobacter sp. Soil762. Classification (GTDB taxonomy): domain Bacteria; phylum Actinomycetota; class Actinomycetes; order Actinomycetales; family Micrococcaceae; genus Arthrobacter. The sequence continues at coordinate 173,949 of NZ_LMSG01000021.1, read as the reverse complement.
TGCTGCGCGCCTTTGACCCGCCGGACAAGCCGTGGATGAGCGGGCACCGTGGCGTGGACCTTGAGGCAACGCACGACGGCGTCCCGGTCGCCTCGCCGGAGTCCGGCACCGTCAGTTTCGTGGGAGTAGTGGTGGACCGCCCCGTGATCACCATCGATCACGGGGGCGGTCTCCGCAGCAGTTTTGAGCCGGTCGAAAGCCCGCTCGCAGCCGGGGCCGTGGTGGCGAAGGGCGAGATCATCGGAACGCTGCAATCCGGGCACTGCGGCGCTCTTGCCTGCGTCCATTGGGGCGTGAGGCAGGAGGACGCCTACATCAATCCGCTGGAATTCGTTACCGACCTCCGCCCGTCCATCCTGCTGCCCCTGGGGCTGGACACTGGCTGACCGCCGAGCGCTGACGGCTGACGGCTGACGGCTGACGGCTGACGGCTCTAGACGATCGCCGAGATCCCGGTGATGGCGCGGCCGGTCACGAGGGTGTTGATCTCGTGGGTTCCCTCATAGGAGTAGATGGCTTCCGCGTCCGCAAAGATCTTGGCCATCTCGAAGTCGGTCACGATGCCGTTGCCGCCCAGGAGGCTACGGCCGATCGCCACGCTTTCGCGCATCCGGGCGGTGGTAAATGCCTTGGCCAGGGCGGACTGTTCATCCTTGGCCTGGCCGGCATCCTCCAGCTGGGAAAGCCGGACCATCATGCCCCATGGAGCTCACGGCGTTCCCGAGGATCTGCACCAGCTGGCTTTGGACGAGCTGGAACGACGCGAGCGGGCGGCCGAATTGGTGGCGTTCCACGGCATAGCGGCGGGCCACGTCGAAGGCGGCCAGCTGCTGGCCGACTGCCTGCCAGCCGACGGAGAGCCGCGTGACCTTCAAGACCTTGTTGGTGTCGCGGAAGCTGTTGGCGCCCGCCAGCTTGAAGAAGTCCGGAACCACCACGTTCTCCAGGACGATATCCGCGTTCTGGACGGTCCGAAGGGAGATCTTGTTTTCAATCTTGGTGGCACTGAAGCCGGGCAGCGCCGTATCCACGAGGAAACCCTTGACCTGGTTGTCGGCGATGTCCCGGGCGTAGACGACCACCCAATCCGAGAAAGTGGCGTTGCCGATCCAGCGCTTGGCGCCATTGAGGATCCACGTGTCGCCGTTCCGCTGTGCCGTGGTGCGCGTGCCGCCGGCTACGTCGGAACCTCCCAGCGGCTCCGTAAGACCGAACGCGCCGATCTTCTTCAGCGAATAGATATCCGGGAGCCAGGCGTCCTGCTGTTCCTGCGAGGCCAGGGCTTCGATAGAGCCGGTAAACAGTCCGTCGTGCACGCCCATGAAGGTGGCGATGGAGGTATCGGCGCGCGTGGCCTCGGCATGGACCAGGCCGGCAAACAGGTTGGAGTAGCCCTGGCGCCTGACCGGACTCACCAGGTCGATTTCGGCCAGCTTGGGAATGAGCTCCATGGGGAACTCGCCGCGGTTCCAGCAGTCCACGGCAATCGGCCGGACTTCGCGGGCGAGGAAGCCCCGGATCTCGGCGAGCCGGTCCTGCTCCTTGGCGGTGAGAAGCTGCTCGAAGGCGAAGAAGTCGCCGTCGGCGTACGGAAGGTTGTTGATGTCAACAGAGGCTTTGGACATTTGGTTCCCTCGCAAAGATCAGCAGCGCGGACAGGCCAGCCATGGCAGGACAGGCCGGGACTCAGCGGCACGGTAAGTTACTGGTCAGTAACATACCGCAGATTGCGGGAAAACAAAAGAAACCGCGGCCGACGATCTCTCGTCAGCCGCGGTTCCACGGTGGTTTGGTTCCTGCGGTGTCGTGCTTGGGTAGGGCTACTCGGACTTGAACCGAGGACCTTAGGATTATGAGTCCCGCGCTCTAACCAGCTGAGCTATAGCCCCCTGCCCTTGCCGGCGTGGTCCGCGGAGGACTTCGGCTTCAGCAGGGCAAAAACACTCTAGCAAACAGTGGCGGGCATCAGGACCACGCAGTAAGGATGCCAAGGCCTGCCCAGGCTGGGGCGGCCACTGCGAGACCGCTGTCAGAGGGCTTTGTCGTCGTAGCTTGCACCCCGGTAGAGGTCCTCGAAGGTCTGCAGCGTGCCCTCGATGCTGTGCGGTTCCACCATCCGCCGGCTGGCCTGGCCCATTGCCGCCCGTTCCTCGTCTGGCAGCTGGAGGATCCGCGTGATCTTGGCTGCGAGATCGTCGCTGTCGTTGGGTGTGAACAGATAGCCGTTCTCGCCGTCGCGCACCAGGTGCGGCAGGGCCATGGCATCCGCCAACAGGACGGGCGTGGAAGCAGACATCGCCTCCAGGGTCACCAGGGACTGAAGCTCGGCGGTCCCCGGCATGCAGAACAGATCCGCCTTGATGTAGGCCTCCCGGAGGTCCTCATCGCTGGCCAGTCCCAGGAATTTCACCCGCTCCCCAAGTCCGAGCCGTTCCGCATGCGCTTCAAGAGCGGCGCGGACTTCGCCGCCGCCCACAATTTCCAGGTGGACGTTGAGCTCTGCGGGCGTCTTGGACACAGCATTGATGAGCACGTCCACGTGCTTTTCCTCGGCCAGCCGCCCCACAAATACCACTGTTGGGTGGGCGTGCGGTTCGATCACTTCGCCGGGCTGCAGCTCATAGGCTGCGGAGTCAATGCCGTTGGAGAGTGGCAGCACCTTGTGCAGGAAAGCGTGCTGGTGCATGGCTTTGGCGGCCAGGGGGGTGGGCGTTGTGACGACGTCAGCCTGCCCCATGACCTTGCCCATGTCCTTCCAGGAGATCTTGCCGATGATGTCCTTGAACCACTGCGGGAACGGCAGGAACGGGTTCAGGTTCTCCGGCATGAAGTGGTTGGTGGCCACGATCCTGATGCCCCGCTTCGCCGCTTCGTAGAGGACGTGCTCACCGATCATGTAGTGGCTTTGGATGTGCACCACATCGGGCTTGATCCGATCGAAAAGGAGGCCGATCTCCTTCTTGATTTCCCAGGGGAAGCAGATACGGAAGTACTCGTGGGTGAAGACCCCGTGGGAACGGAGCCGGTGCACGGTGGCCTCGGAGCGGAACTCGGTGAAGCTCGCGCCGTCGTCCGCCCGGCAAGCCAGCACATGCACGTTGTGGCCGCGTCCGCTCATGCCGTTGGCCAGGCGGTAGCTGAACTGGGCGGCCCCGTTGATGTGGGGCGGATACGTATCCGCGGCGATCAGGATGGTCAGGGGAGGCTGGTCAGAGGGCGTTGTCACGTGAAGAGCTCCTGAAGGTCACGGCACGGGCAGCTGTCGCTGGCCGCACCGGTTGGCCGCCGGCACGTTAGCGCGGGGCCTCTTGGAATCGGCTGGTCATGAAAGTGCGCGAGTTGGGTAACAAGCTAGTGGGACGCCCTGCCCGCCGCCTTCCGCGCATCTTTCCTGCGCTTGGTGACCTCGGGATGGTGCCTGGAAAGGGCGATCACCCCCACGATAGCAAGCGAAGCAGCCGTAGCCATGGCAATCGCCATCACGGCGTGGACGTCCGGGCGAAGCTCGCCCAGGATCACGATGCCGATGGCGATGCCCACGATCGGGTCGATGACTGTCAGCCCGGCGATGACAAGGTCCGGCGGGCCGCCCGAGTAGGCGCTCTGCACAAACCAGGAACCCAGGCCGCCGGCCGCCGCGATGGCCACCACCGAATACCACTGGACATTGAGCAGCGCCAGCCCGTTCGGGTCCAGCAGGTGCTTGCCGATGATACGCGTCAGTACCGCGACAAAGCCGAACAGGACGCCGGCGCCGAGGATGTAGACAAACGCGCTCATCCGGTGCCGGAACATGACCGCCAAGGTGCCGAACACGCCGACGGCCAGTGCCAGCAGCAGCACAATGGTGAGCTCGTCCTCCTGGCTCACGTGGTGGTTCTCCTGCGTCACGTTGACGGCGAGCAGGACAAAAAGTGCGGAGCCGGTCACGCAGGCCGCGATGGACACCATCGTGGCCCGGTTGATGGTGATGTCCTGGTCGCGGGCGTTCACCACGGTGGTAATGACCAGCGCAATGGCGCCGATCGGCTGCACCACCGTCAGCGGCGCGGAGACCAGGGCCACCGCGTTCATTCCCATCCCGACGCACAGCAGGAGAAGTCCCAGCACCCACCGCGGATTGCGGAGCAGGCGGAGGAAGCCGTTTGAATTCAGCGCCAGCCCGCCGGTGTCGGCTTTGACGGCGCTCCCCTGCTTCTGCGCACCCAGGGCAAGGCAGAATGCCCCAAGCACCGCGAGCAGGACCGCCACCCATACCATCAGGCGGTGCCGCCGTCGTGATGGGACTGCTGACGGCCCTTCCGCAGAATGGCCCAGAAATAGTTGTACGCGGCAATCCAGTGGCCGGTGAGCCCAAGTCCCAGCACGATCCAGGCTGCAATGTGCAGCGGCCCGGCAAACGGGGTGTCCAATCGCGACAGGACCAGCAGGGGTGTGCCCATGAGCAGGAGCCCGGTGCGGACTTTGCCCACACGGCTCACTGGCAGGTCCGGATGGCCCCGGAAGTAGGAGAGCGTCAGCACCAGGAGCACGGCGTCAGGCACCAGGAGTGCGGCCAGGTACAGCCAATGGACGACGCCGGCAATCACCAGGGTGACCGCCACCGCGATCAGGGCAAGCCGGTCAGCCAGCGGATCCATGACGCGGCCGAGCTTGGACGCCTGGTCGAAGCGGCGGGCCACGTAGCCATCAATCCAGTCGGTTCCCGCCATGACCACCAGGACCACAACGGCGGTCCCATATTCCTTCCGGGCCAGCACGAGCCAGACAAAAAGCGGCACGCCCATAAAGCGCAGCACTGTCAGGGCGTTGGGGATGGTGAAGACGCGGTCGTGGTCAACCTGGGGGCGGCCGGGCCGCGCACCAGCGCCGATGAACCTCAATCCGTCCCCCTTCCTTAGAGCCCAGTATGACTTCAGAGCCCAGTGTGACGTGTTGTGTTGTTAGGGGTTCCGCAGCAGCCTGCGGAGGAGCACCACAAGGATCGTTGCGGAGGCTGCAAGTGCGGCAAGGGGCTTCCAGCGGAGGCCGGCGCCGTCCGTGGATCCGGAGAAGTCAGCGTACTTTTGGCTGGCCGTGGCAGCGCCACGTTCAACGGCAGCCTTGCCCTCCCCCAGTTTTTCCTTGGCAGTGCCCAGCAGGAACATGGCCTGCGGCTTGATGTCGAGCTCGGTATCCAGTTCGTCGCGGACCTGGGTCAGGTGGCGCCGGCGCTGTTCCAGGCGGCGGTGAAGCTCGGGCTCGGACGCGTGCGGGAACTCTTTTTTGTGCGCCTCGGCCTTGGCTTCCTTCTCGGCCTTGGCCTTCGCGGCAGCCTCGTCCTTGGCAGCCTTGGCGGCCTTGGCCTCAGGGCTGGCCGGATCGAGCAGCGCGGCGTTGAAGTCCGAGCCTTCCTTGACGATGCCGAGATCGTGTTTGATGCCGCGGATGGTCTCGGCCGGGACCAGAGGCATGGCCTGCTTGAATTTGCGGACGCCGATCAGGCCGCCGATGAGGGCAATGACCAGAAACAGGGCGCAGACGAGCAGCGCGGCAAGCCACGCCGGCATGATGGTGGCCAGGCCCATAATGGCGGCCACGATCAGGCCAACCACCAGGAAAGCCACAAAAACAAGCGCAACAGCGAAGAAAGCGGCGGCGACACCTACCTGGATGCCCTTGCGCTTGAGCTCGATCTTGGCGAAGGCGATTTCATCGTTGAGTTGGCGAGGGGCCAGACGGAAAAGAAGTTTCAGCGTCCTGGGCAGCGCGGTGATCCGCAATCCCTGGCTGGTGCGCCCGGTGTGACGTCCGCTCATCGGTTCCCGCCTAACTTGTTGCGTAGTGTGCTGCCTGGTCGGTTCGGCATCCGTGTGCTGTGGGAGCCCGCGGCAGCACGGTCCCGCCCCCAAAACTATCATTCAGGTTCAGGGCAAACTTCCGGGTTGGCCGCACGGCGCGCCTGCAACCCCGGAAAGATGGAACTTCCGGGCCTAGGATTGATCTCCGTGACCACTCCCTCGAATCCGGGCGATTCGCTGACCCGCCGCCGGAAACTGTTGTACATCCTGCTCCTCGGCGCCCTCACCGCGTTGGGTCCGTTCACGATCGACCTGTACCTGCCTGCGTTTCCGGCACTGGAAGCGAGCCTTGGGGTCACCGAGGCCCAGGTCCAGCTGACCCTGGCCGGCACCACCGTGGGCTTTGCCCTCGGCCAGCTGGTGGTGGGCCCCTTCAGCGATAAGTTCGGCCGGCGACTCCCGCTGATCCTGGCCACCGCCCTGCACATCGCCTCCTCCGTGGGAGCAGCCCTGTCCACCGATATCTCCACGCTGGGCCTCTTCCGCGTCCTCATGGGCGTGGGTGCTGCGGGCGGCGGCGTGGTGGCGATGGCAATGGTGCGGGACCTGTTCTCCGGCTATGCGATGGTCCGGATGTTCTCGCGCATGGCCCTGGTGAACGGGCTGGCACCGATCCTGGCCCCGGTGATCGGATCGCAGCTGCTCCTGGTGATGCCCTGGCCGGGAATCTTCGTGTTCCTGGCCGGCTACGGCACCCTGGTGATCATCGCGGCGCTCGTTTTGGTCCGCGAAACACTGCCACCGGAGAAGCGCGGCCTGACCGGAATGACCGCCGGCCAGCGCTACAAAGTGCTTTTTACGGACCGGATCTTCGTGGGCCTGTTGGTGGTGGGCGGCATGAACTTCGCTGGCCTCTTCACCTACCTGTCCGCGTCGCCGTTCCTGTTCCAGGACATTTTCGGGTTCTCGCCGCAGGAATACGGCCTGCTGTTCGGCATCAATTCCCTGGGCATTGTGGCCGGCGTCCAGACCAGCTCCAGGCTCATCCGTACTGTCCCGCCGCAATGGATCCTTGCTTGTTCCACGGCCTGGATGTTCCTTATGGCCCTGCTGATCGTGGTCTTTGACCAGGCCGGCCTGGGGCTCTGGGGCGTGATGGTTCCGCTCTGGTTCTACATCATGGGCGCAGGCTTTACATTCCCCTGCGTGCAGGTGTTGGCCCTGAGCAGCCACGGCGCACAGGCCGGGACGGCCGCGTCCCTCCTCGGTGCCGCGACCTTCCTGATGGCCGGCCTGGTTTCACCGGTGGCGGGGTGGCTGGGCATCACCAGCTCCACGCCCATGGGCGCCGTGCAGGCCGCGTGCATACTGGTGGCGATAGCGGGCCTCTGGCTGGTCGTCAGGCCCCGCACCGTGCCGTCGATCCACTGAACCCCGTCGACCCAATGATGAAACCCATAAAACGCAAACCGCACCGCAACCCCCGGGGACTGTTCCTCGGGGCGGTGCTGGGCGCCGTCGCCGGTTACTTCCTGGGGCGCGTGTTCGGCAGTGGCGCCATCGGCATCATCCTCGGCGCGCTGGCAGGTGCTGCCCTGCTGTACCGGGTGAACCCGGGCCCCTGGAACCGTCCCTAGCTGTTGGGACGTGGCGCCCAATCCCGGTCCACCGGGGAGGGCCCACCCCTGCCGCCCGGGAGCTTTCCCACGATAAAATAAATCCGTGCCCAGCTGGCAGTTCCACTCGCCGCCCTCGGCCACATGGCAACGTTGCGACTCAGGCATATTGCCCATGTGGTGGGACCGGCTGTGCGCCCAAACCGGCCAGCAGTCCGCAGCCCTCTATGCCGCCGGACTCTTCACGGACGACCGGCGGCGGCCCATCGCGCAGTGGTTCAACGCCGCCTTCAACGCCGCCCTCCTGGTGGCCCCGGAGACCTCGCCTGAGTGGCCCGTGCAGCGCTTCGGGATCTTCTACGCACCACCGGCCTCCGGCTTCGTCCGCGTGTACTCAGCACCCCATGAATGGCATCCGCGCGAGCCCCGCAAGTACCCCACCGAGCAGGACGCCTTCCGCGCGGCCATTGCCGAGGCTGAGCGCTTCCTGCAGGTGGAAATGGACTTTGTGTGAATGCAAAAAATCCCCGCCCTCACAGAGAGGCCGGGGATCTTTTGTTTGTTTGCTCCTCCTGCTGGACTTGAACCAGCAACCCTTCGATTAACAGTCGAATGCTCTGCCAATTGAGCTAAGGAGGAATGAAGCAGGTATGACATTAGCAAAGGTTTCCCGGGAATGTGAAATCGGCGGCGGTGCACCACGAAATACCCTCCCCGGGTATAAAAAAATCCCCGTTCCGGAGACCCGGAACGGGGATTGTGCGCTCCTCCTGCTGGACTTGAACCAGCAACCCTTCGATTAACAGTCGAATGCTCTGCCAATTGAGCTAAGGAGGAATGAAGCGGGTACCAGCCTAGCAAAGACACCGGCTGGAAGCGAAATCAGGAGTGAAATCGGCGCGTTTCAGGCGTCCGAGCGCAGTGCCCGGCGCTCCATTTCGAGCATCATCAGTTCCCTGTTGAGCCGCTGGAAATCCTCCGGGTTCGCTGCCGGATCCAGCCGTTGCAGCTGGCCCATCTTGTCCGCCTTGACCCGCGTGATCTGGAGCTCGAACAGCCGGGACAGAATGTCCTTGCAGTACTTCTGGACGGCTTCAGCGGTGCTCGCGGGAAGCGGCACCACAGCAAGCTCGGACACCAGCGGCCGGAGGGGTTCCGGGACTTCGTGCATCACCTGCTCCACCCAGCGCAGGGGCTCACCGATAAGTCCGGGACCCGAGGCGCGCATGGCGTCGTGCACGGCCTGGAACGCCGGCGTGACGAACCGTGCGGCCGCGAAGCGCTCCCAGATGCCGCCGCCCAGAAGGGCGGACTCCTGCAGCGCCACTTCCAGCGCCTGCCGCTCCATGGAGGCCACGGGGTCGCGGGGGTCGGGCCGCTGGTAGGAAGGGACAGCGCCCGACGTCGGCCCGGCAGCCACGCCGGGTCCGCCCGCTTGGGCGGAACCCGCCGCGGCGGACGGCATCTGACCCGGGGCGCCGGCGGGCGTCCCGGGTGCAGCCGGCCCGCCCGGGGCGGCACGCTTCATGGCGACGCCCACAGCCCGGCTGACGTCTTCAACCGAGATGCCGAGCCACCCGGCCAGCTCCCGGGCATACTCGGGCCTGATGGCTGCGTCGCGGATCTGGGCCACCACCGGAGCGGATTCCCGCAGCGCGGCCACCCGGCCCTCCACGGTGTCCAGGTTGTGGCGCCTGAGCGTGGCCTTGATGGCAAACTCGAACAGGGGCCGGCGGGTGGCGATCAGGTCCCGCACGGCAGCATCGCCCCTGCTTTGGCGCAGGTCGCAGGGGTCGGCACCGGTGGGCTCCACCGCCACGTACGTCTGGGCGGTGAAGCGCTGGTCTTCCTCGAAGGCGCGCAGTGCCGCCTTCTGTCCGGCGGCGTCACCGTCGAAGGTGAAGATGACCTCTCCCCCGGTGCCGTCGTCGGACAGCAGCCGGCGGGCGATCTTGATGTGCTCGGTGCCGAATGCTGTGCCGCAGGTGGCCACCGCCGTCGGGATTCCCGCCAGGTGGCAGGCCATCACGTCCGTGTATCCCTCCACCACCACGAGCTGCCGGTCTTTGGCGATGCTGCGCTTGGCGAGGTCGATCCCGTAAAGCACCTGGGACTTTTTGTAGAGGGTGGTTTCGGGGGTGTTGAGGTATTTGGGGCCCTGGTCGTCCTCATACAGCTTGCGGGCGCCGAAGCCGATGGTGTCGCCTGCGATGTCGCGGATGGGCCAGATGAGCCTGCCGCGGAACCGGTCGTAGATACCCCGGTTACCCTCGGAGAACATCCCCGTCAGCTTGAGCTCCTGGTCCGTGAAGCCACGGCCGCGCAGGTGCTTCAGGAGCGCGTCCCAGCCCTGCGGCGCGTAGCCCACGCCGAACTGCTCCGAGGCGGCGCGGTCAAAGCCACGGCCGAACAGGAAGTTCCGGCCTTCGGCGGCGCCGGGCGTCAGCAGCTGGGCGCGGAAGAACTCATCGGCGATTTTGTGGGCGTCCAGGAGGCGCTGGCGCTTGCCCACTTCCTCCCGGTTGGGGCCGGTGCCGCCGTCTTCGTAGCGCAGTTCGTACCCGATGCGTGCAGCCAGCTTTTCCACGGCCTCATGGAACGAGGTGTGGTCCTGCTTCTGCACAAAGGCGATGACGTCCCCGTCTTCGCCGCAGCCGAAGCAGTGGTACCTGCCCACCTGGGGGCGCACGGTGAACGACGGCGACCGCTCGTCGTGGAAGGGGCACAGGCCCTTGTAGGTTCCCAGCCCGGCACCCTTGAGCGTGACGTAGCCGTCAACCACTTCCTTGATGTCCGTGCGCTGGCGTACTTCGTCTATGTCTTCACGTTTGATCAGGCCAGCCACAGAGCCATCCTAGTCCCGGGGCCTGACAGTGAAGGCCGCCCTATGGTGTCTGTCACCACAGCGAGGGAAGGCTCCCCACGAGCCGTTCGTACATTGCCAGGGCCGAGCCGTCTGTCAGCGACGCCACCTGGTCGATGACCACCCTGAGCCGTGCGCCGTCGTCGGGCGCGTCCCGCCAGTCGGCCGCGAACATCGGCTCCAGGTGGCGGTCCCCCGTGGCATTCAGGGCGGTGACGAGGGCGTGCAGCACCTCGCGCTGGCGCTCGTAGATGGGCTGGCGGTGTTCGGTGGTCATCACAAACGTGGTGGCCAGGCCCTTCATCACCGCGATCTCCATGACCGTCTCGTCCGGGACCATCAGCTCAGCGCTGTACCGGGTGAGGTTTTCCGGGCCGTAGACGGCACGCGTGGCCTCCAGGGCGCTCTGGCAGAACCGGCCGATCAGCTGGCTGGTCATGTCCTTCAGGGCGGCCATGGACTTGCGGCTGCCATCGGCCTCGCGGACCCACACGTCGGTGGCTTCCAACCGGGCCAGGGCGGCATCGATCGCGGCGGGGTCGTTGTGCGGGAGGTACCACTGCTTGGCGTAGCCCACCACGCGGGCCCGGTGGTCCGGGTTGTCCATCCAGCGCAGCTGGAAGTGCCCGGCCACGATCGCGTCCTCGACGTCGTGCACGGAATAGGAAATGTCGTCGGCCAGGTCCATAACCTGCGCCTCCAGGCACGAGCGGCGTTCCGGCGCACCCTCCCGGATCCAGTTGAAGATGGGCAGATCGTCCTCGTAGGCACCGAACTTGCTGGTGCGCTGGCCGTGGATCACCGGTGCGTTCAGCGCGGACCACGGGTATTTCGCTGCCGCGTCCAGGCTGGCCCTCGTGAGGTTCAGGCCGGCCGGGCGCCCGTCGGTGGCCAGGACCTTGGGCTCCAACCGGGTGAGGAGCCGGAGGGTCTGGGCGTTGCCTTCGAAGCCGCCGATGGCATGGGCCACTTCATTCAGGGCGGACTCGCCGTTGTGCCCGAACGGCGGGTGCCCCAGGTCATGGCTCAGGCAGGCGGTGTCGACCACGTCCGGGTCGCAGCCCAGGGCGCGGCCCAGTTCCCGTCCCACCTGGGCAACCTCAAGGCTGTGGGTCAGGCGGGTGCGGACAAAGTCGTCGGTGTCCGGGGCAACTACCTGCGTTTTCGCGCCGAGGCGGCGCAGGGCGGAAGAGTGCAGCACCCGGGCGCGGTCCCGCTCAAAGTCGGAGCGGTAGTTGTTTTTGGGCGGTTCCTCCACCCAGCGGGCGGAATCGTGGGCCTCGTAGCCCGGCAAGGCCTGTGCCGTGGTGCGCGTTTCAGCCACCGGAAACATCCAGTTCCGCGGCGGAGATGTCCTGGGACTGCGCGGCGTTCAGGGCACGGGATTCCAGCCAGTCCTTGGGCAGGGCCGGCTTTTTGGGCGAGCCTGCGCGGCCGCGCGGGCCCTCGGCGTCAACGCCGGGGTACGGGGAATCAAGGTCCAGCTGGTCCAGGGTCTCGCGGAGGATTTCCAGGCTGGTCACGAGCGCCAGCTTGGTTCGCAGTTCGCCGCCCACCACGTAGCCCTTGAAATACCACGCCATGTGCTTGCGGATCTCGCGGAGCGCCTTGCCTTCGTCGTTGCCGAAGGTCTCGACCATCAGCTCAGCATGGCGGTACACGCCTTCCGCGACCTGGCGCAGGGCCGGCTTGTGCCGCGCGTCGCTTCCCTCGAAGGCCGCCATCAGGTCGCCGAACAGCCACGGGCGGCCCTGGCAGCCGCGGCCCACCACTACGCCGTCGACACCGGTCTCGCGGACCATCCGGATGGCATCCTCCGCGGACCAGATATCGCCGTTGCCCAGGACTGGAACGTCCGGCAGCGCCTCGCGCAGGCGGGCGATCGCGGTCCAGTCGGCCTGGCCGGAGTAGAACTGCGCCGCGGTGCGGCCGTGAAGCGCGACGGCGGCGACCCCGGCATCGCGGGCGATCCGGCCGGCGTCGAGGTAGGTCAGGTGGTCATCGTCGATGCCCTTGCGCATCTTGATGGTGAGCGGGACATTGCCCTTGGACGCTTCCTTGACCGCGGTCTGGACAATCGACGTGAAGAGGTCGGTTTTCCAGGGCAGGGCGGATCCGCCGCCACGTCGGGTCACCTTGGGAACGGGGCAGCCGAAGTTCAGGTCGATGTGGTCCGCACGGTCCTCTTCGACAAGCATGCGCACTGCCTGGCCCACCGTAACGGGGTCCACCCCGTACAGCTGGACGGAGCGGACTTTTTCGTCGTCGTCGTGCGAGATGATGCGCAGTGATTCGGGTGTGCGTTCAACGAGGGCGCGCGAGGTGACCATCTCCGCCACGTACAGGCCGCCGCCGTATTCACGGCACAAACGACGAAAAGCGGAGTTGGTGATGCCCGCCATAGGAGCCAGGATCACGGGGGTGTCCACCGTGATGGGGCCCAGCTTCAGGGGCGGGAGTTCCAGCTTGGGGGCGGGAGGCGTTGCGGTAACAGTCACTTGTCCATTGTCGCAAAGGCGGGCAAATCGGCGAGCCGGGCCCATTTGGGTCGCCCTGGCTTCATTCAGCTGCGGTTCAGCCGCGGTCTGCCCGGCGTCCCCTCCCGGTGATGGCGGGATCGGCGGAATCGTCCGTGGACTGCCGTGACCGCCTCTCGAAGGCGGCCGCCGCGAGCGCACCGGTATCGTCGACGTCGTCCGCGTTGATGGCGGCGGCGCCCGAGGTGCCGTCGGGGCGGCGGTCTCCGTCCGGGACGCCGACGGCGGACTGTCCGGCCGCCCGGACGCCGGTGGCCTTGACCACCAGCACGGCGATCAGGGTGGTCACGGGAATGGCGAGGACCAGGCCTATGGAGCCGACGAGCGTGCGGATGACTTCTTCGGACAGTTCGGCGCTGGTCAGGGTGTCCCCCAGCGGCCGGTCGTACAGCATCACAATGATCAGGATGGGCAGGGCTGCGCCGGCGTAGGCGAACGCGATGGTGTAGACCGTGGAGGCGATGTGGTCCCGGCCGATCCGCATGGCGGAGGTGAAGAGCTTGCGGGCGCTGGTGCCGGGGGCCAGCTCGTAGAGTTCCCAGACGGCGGACGACTGCGTGATGGTGACGTCGTTGAGGACACCCAGGCCGGAGATGATGAGGCCGCACAGGATCACGCCGGAAATGGAGATGTTGGCCGAGGTGTTGATCAGGGTGGTGGCGTCATGGCTGCCCACTCCGGCGAGGTTGGCGGCGTCGGTGGCCCAGGCCGCGAGCAGCGCCGTGATGCCCAGACCGAACATGGTGCCCAGCAGCGCCGTGGATGTCCGCGCGGAGAAGCCGTGGGCAAAATACAGGACCCCGATCATGATCACCGTTGATCCCACCAGCGCCAGGAGCAGGGGAGGTTTCCCCTCCACCAGTCCGGGCAGCATAAAGCTGGCCAGGACGAAATACGCGCCCACCAGCCCCAGGAGTGCCCGGAGTCCCCGCCAGCGAGCCACCGCGATGACCACCAAGGCATAAAGGAGCGCCAGGATCACGATGGGCAGGGTCCGGACGAAGTCAACGAAAATGTAGGCCGGGGAGCCCTGCGACGCGGCGGCGCCCTGGGCATTGGAAAGGTTGAGGTACCTGATCTGGTCACCCGGCTTCACGCCATGGGATTGTGCCACGTCCGGGCTGATCACCACTTTGACGGGGCTGCCGCCCTGGTCCGGTTCCGTGAAGGCAAACATACAGTCGGAGCCGGCGGGGGCGGGCTGGCCGCTGGTGTCCGAGGATTGGCCGGGGGCGGTGGAGCCCTGCATGCAGCTTTCTTCCACCACGCTCTGGATCTTGCCCGTATCGAACGTGACGCCGGGCGCCGCCGAATAGGGGTTGGCGAGGGAGATGCCGTCCTTGGACCCGGACGGCCACAGCATGGCCATGCCCGCCAGGGTCAGAAGCGTCAGCGGCACCAGCACCGCGGCCAGGATGCGGTTTGCCTTCCGGCGGGCAGCAATCGCCTGGGCCGTCGGCTCCGAATGATCTGTTGAAACGTGGGTGTGACCGGAGCCCATCAGCAGTTGAACCTCATACCTTGAACTCTACGTCCGGCGCCTTAGGGTTGGTAAATGGCAGGAACCGGGAGGAACCACGCGTGACGGACCGCAGGACTGAATTCCACACCAACGAGCCTGCTGCGAGGCGGGAGGCGGCACTTACTGTGCTGGCGGCCCCCGGGACAACGCGGGGCGTGGCACTGGTCCTGCACGGGGGCAAGGCACACAGCTTTGAGCCCGTGGAGGCCCGCCACCTGAGCCCGCTGCGCATGGTCACGTTCGCCCGACACCTGCACCGTGCCGGGAAGGACCACGGGCTGGCAGTGTGGTCCCTGCGAAACAGCGTGCGTGGCTGGAACGGGCCGGACAGGTCCGCACTGCAGGATGCCCGCTGGGCCCTCCAGCAAATCAGTGCGCAGCACCCTGGGGTTCCCGTGTATCTGGTGGGGCATTCCATGGGCGGCCTCACCGCCGTGACCGCCGCGGACCATCCTCAGGTAGACGCCGTGGTGGCGCTTGCCCCGTGGCTCAGCCCGGAGACACCCGCCACCCCGCTCGCCGGACGCAAGGTCCTGATTGTCCACGGCACGGGCGACCATATGACCAGCCCGTCCCAGTCCTTGGCGTTTGCGCGCCGAGCCACCGGGACAGCAGCCTCCATGCAGTATGTTTCGCTGCGCGGTTCCGGGCATTTTATGGTGCGCCGCGGCCGGCTGTGGCACACGTTGGCCACCGGTTTTGTGATGAAGGCTTTCGCCGGACGCACCGGATTCACGCACCAGGCCTCGAGGAAGCTGGCTGAGCTGGTGCCCGGGTCCGCCGGTGAGGTGGCCCTGTGAGCTCTTTTCCCTGGCCGGCGTTCGCCGCGTCGTTGCCCTGGACAGCACTGGCAGTCCTGGCGGTCCTGGCGCTGACGTTTGGCGTGGCCGTCCGGCAGGGCCGGCACTCGGTGATGGACATCGCGTGGGGCCCCGGCTTCGTTGCGGTGGCCGTGGTGTCCTGGTTCCTGTCGGCCGGATCGGGCGATGACACCCGCAGGTTCCTGTTGCTTCTGCTGACGGCCGTCTGGGGGTTGCGGCTCGGAGTCCATATCGGCTGGCGGGCGCGCGACGGACATGAAGACCCGCGCTACAAGGCCCTGCTGGACCCGGCGCCCGGATCCAGGAACGCCTATGCGCTCCGCCGCGTGTACCTGCCGCAGGGCCTCGTCATGTTTTTTGTGTCCCTGACGCTGCAGGTGGGGATGTTCGCCACCGGGCCTGTGGGGTGGGTGGCCGTGCTCGGCGTCCTGCTGTGGATGACCGGGTTTGTGTTCGAGACCGTAGGCGACTGGCAGCTGGCCCGGTTCAAAAAGGACCCGGCCCGCCGCGGCACGGTGCTGGATACCGGTTTGTGGCGGTACACCCGGCATCCCAACTATTTCGGCGATGCGGCCATCTGGACGGGCCTCTTCCTCATTAGCGCAGACTCCTGGCCGGGCATCCTGACCATCCTGTCCCCGGCATTGATGGTGTGGACGCTGGCCGGGAAGACCGGGAAGCCCCTGACGGAAAAGGCGATGTCCGGACGGCCCGGTTACCGGGAATATGTCGAGGCCACGAGCGGCTTCATCCCGTGGCCGCCCAAACGCCGGTGACCTCCCCCAACTAGGGATGGTGGGGTCAGTCCGAGACGACCAGCGTTTCGCCGCCGGCCTGGCGCGCTTTGCCGGTTTCCAGCAAGGGCTCGACGGCGGCGCGCAGCGCTGTCATCGAATCGTCCAGTTCCAGCATGACCGGGTGCTGGTACGCGAGGAGCGAAAGCAGGTCACGGACGGCGGCTGCGGCGTCGTCTGCCTCAAGCGCGGGCTCGTGGCCGACAAACACATCCGTGGCCTTCGCGCCCTGCGCCGACGCATCCGCGGCCGGGTCCTGGGCTGCCTCCGCATAGCTCACCGCAAAGGCGCGGATCCGGCCCTTCTTGCTGGGGGAAACCCCGGCGCCAAAAGCGGATCCCGGCTCGGCGCGCAGCACCAGCGCACCGTGGGCGCCGGTGAGGTCATCCAGGAACAGCTTCTGCACCTGCCCCACCGACAGCACGCCCGGCGAATCCCAGCCGTGGATGGACGTGTAATACCGCCCCACGACGTCGGTCAGCTCAACCGAGCCGGTGGCGAGGTCCATCACGACGTCGGAGCCGGCGTTTTCGTCGTTGGCCAGCCCGCCGCCGTCGTTCTTTGCTGGGAACACTGGCAGCTTCAGGGCGCCCGGCTCCACCACCACCAGCCGGGAACGCTGGATGGGCGCGAGCCCGAACGCTTCGGCGAACGCGGCGCCCGGAGTGCCCGGCTGCACCTTCGCGCGCAGCCGGGTAACGCCCGACGGCGCCTGCTCGGCTTCGCGGCGCAGCATGGTCAGGAGCGTGGCACCGATGCCGGCGCGGCGGTGATCGCGCGCCACCTCGATGTAGGTCCACAGCCGCTCCGGGTGCAGCGAGGCCTCGTAAACCACACCCGCCGCCACCGGAATACCGACGCCGTCAATGACGTCCTCGGCCACGATGCAGCGCCGCCAGGGGGTGCCGTCCGTGCCGGCCGAGGAGACGGCCAGGGCGCCGCGGAACTGGCGGGCCTGTTCGGTCTCCGGGCCGCCCCAGACTTCCAGCAGCGTCAGGTCATCGCCTTCAAGCCATTCGCGGTATTCGATGGCCATGTTCAGGCGCCGATCAGGCGGGCGGCCAGGTAGCCTTCCACCTTGTCCAGCGAGACGCGTTCCTGGCTCATCGTGTCGCGTTCGCGGATGGTCACGGCCTGGTCCTCGAGGGTGTCGAAGTCCACGGTGATGCAGAACGGGGTGCCGATCTCGTCCTGGCGGCGGTAGCGGCGGCCGATCGCGCCGGCGTCGTCGAAGTCGATGTTCCAGTTCTTGCGCAGCTGCGCGCCCAGGTCCTTGGCCTTCGGCGAGAGGTCCTCGTTGCGGCTCAGCGGCAGCACCGCAGCCTTGACGGGGGCCAGGCGCGGGTCAAGGCGCAGGACGGTACGGACGTCGACGCCGCCCTTGGCGTTGGGTGCCTCGTCCTCGGTGTACGCATCCACCAGGAACGCCATGAAGGAACGGGTCAGGCCAGCGGCCGGCTCGATCACATACGGGGTGTAGCGCTCGTTGGTGGCCTGGTTGAAGTAGCTCAGGTCCTGGCCGGAGGCCTTGGAGTGCGTGGAGAGGTCGAAGTCGGTACGGTTGGCGATGCCTTCGAGCTCGCCCCATTCGGAGCCCTGGAAGCCGAAGCGGTATTCGATGTCCGTGGTGCCCTTGGAGTAGTGGCTGAGCTTGTCCAGCGGGTGCTCGAAGAAGCGCAGGTTCTCTTCCCGGATGCCCAGGCCGGTGTACCAGGACATGCGCTCTTTCATCCAGTACTGGTGCCACTCTTCGTCCGTGCCGGGCTCGACGAAGAACTCCATTTCCATCTGCTCGAACTCACGGGTGCGGAAGATGAAGTTGCCCGGTGTGATCTCGTTGCGGAAGGACTTGCCGATCTGGCCGATGCCGAAGGGCGGCTTCTTGCGGGAGGTGGTCAGGACGTTGCTGAAGTTCACGAATATGCCCTGGGCCGTTTCGGGGCGCAGGTAGTGCATGCCTTCGTCGCTGGCCACCGGGCCGAGGAAGGTCTTGAGCAGGCCGGAGAACTCCTGGGGTTCGGTCCATTCGCCGCGCGTGCCGCAGTTGACGCAGGCAATGTCCTTCAGGCCGTTCTCGGCGGGGCGGCCCTTCTTTTCCTCGTACTCTTCCTCGAGGTGGTCTGCACGGTAGCGCTTGTGGCAGGAGAGGCACTCCACGAGCGGGTCCGAGAAGACATCAACGTGGCCGGAAGCCTCCCATACCTGGCGGGGCAGGATGACGGAGGAATCCAGGCCCACCACGTCCTCGCGGCCGCGGACCATGGACTGCCACCACTGGCGCTTGATGTTTTCCTTCAGCTCAGCGCCGAGGGGTCCGTAGTCCCAGGCAGAGCGCGAGCCTCCGTAGATTTCACCGGCCTGGAACACAAAGCCCCTTCGCTTGGAAAGGGAAATGACCTGGTCGAGTACGGATTTTGCTGCCATGGTGGACTCCAATTTCTACAGGGCCGCTGGGTGCGGTCCGCGGGTATCTGGCCCCGCTGCACGTGGGTGCATCACCGCTGGGTGCGGGCGGGGCGGGCGAAGGAACAAGATGCAGAGAACTGCGTGTCCTAGCCTACCGGGCGCTACCTCCGGAAGGCGCCCCGCGGCCACGGCAGTGTGGCCAGGATGATGGCGGCCAGCGCCAGCAGTGTGCCCAGACCGATGAAGACGCAGCCCATGGGCCCACCACCAGGCCGGTGCTGAAACCCACCACGGCCGCGGCGATTCCGTCGTTGAGCCGGACGCCGAGGGCCCCGTTGATCCGGCCCTGGACGGGAATGGCCAGTCCGGCGCCGACGGCCAGCGGGAGCCCCGCGAAGCGCGGCAGCCGTGGGGTGTGGGTCATTGGCTTCACCTTACGTCAGGCATTATTGCTTGTATGAGCAACCAGGACATTCAAGAGATCCCCATCCGCGACAGCATGATCCGTCTTGGCCAGCTCCTGAAGCTCGCCAGCCTGGTGGAGGACGGTGTGGAAGCCGCTGAGCTGATCAAGAACGGACTCGTCAAGGTCAACGGCGAGATCGACGACCGCCGCGGACGCCAGCTGCACAACGGCGACACCGTCACCGTCAACGGGCAGACCGTGCAGGTTGTGGCCCCCGAAGCCTGATTTAGCAGGCCTGGCTCAGCCCCAGTCGGTAAGCACAGCGTAAGCCGCCGGCGGCACTGTGCCGCCGGCCGCCGTCGTACGCTTATTTGTTCAGCACCTCGTGCGTCAGGAACTCGGAGACGTGCCCGATTTCCTGCTGGTTGATGCCGTGCCACATGCCCGTGTAGAGCACCTTGGTGAGCTTGACGTGCCCACGCACCCAGCCCATGGTGTAGTCGATTTTGTCGGGGGTGATCACGGGGTCCTGCTGGTCCCGGCCCCAGAAGAGCGGCACTGTGCCGTCCAGTTCGCCATCCTTGAACGTGGGGTCCCCGTCCGCGTTGACCACAAAACCGGAAAGCCCGACGACGGCGGCGTAGTCAGCGGGGCGCTGCCGGAGCAGCGTGGTGGCCATCGCCATTCCCATGGAGAAGCCGAGCAGCGTCACCGTCGGGTGGTCGGCTTTGACGGTGTCGATCCAGTCCTGCACGTAACGGGCTCCAGCCTTGACGGCGTCGAGCGTGTACTCGATGGAGGCCGTCAGGGGGAACCACATAAACCCGGGGCCCGTGGCCAATGGCGCCCGGAGCGAGGCAACAACAAAGTCTTCAGGAAGCATATCCGCCAGGCTAAGCAGGTCCTGTTCGTTGGCGCCGTAGCCGTGGAGCAGCACCAGCAGAGGCTTTCCGGAGCGCTGGTCCAGCGGCCGGGACCACAGAACAACGGGGGCAGGAAATACTTGGGCGTCAGTCATGGTTTCCATTCTTACAGTTACCCGGCGGTAACTACCTACGGTGGCGTAGCTTGTGAGCAAGGAGGCAGGATAGGACCGTGAATGAAGCAAAAGCCATGCAGAGCCCGCCCAGGGTCACGGAAGCCCACCCCTGGAGCCGCTATGTGGCGATGGGAGATTCGTTCACCGAGGGCATCGGCGACCCGGACCCCACAAGCCCCGGCGGCTTCCGCGGCTGGGCGGACCGGGTGGCCGAGGAACTGGGCAGGGGCCAGGCCGACTTCGCCTATGCCAACCTGGCGGTCCGCGGCCGGCTGCTGCAGCAGATCGTGGACCAGCAGCTCGCTCCGTGCCTGGCGCTTAAGCCGGACCTGATAACTCTTTCCGCCGGCGGCAACGATCTCATCAGGCCCGGCGGCGACCCCGACGCCCTCGCCGAAAAACTTGATTCAGTGGTCCAGATCCTGGCCATGGGCGGCGCCACGGTGGTGCTGTTCAACGGTCCGGATACCGGTTCCTCGGTCCTGGGACGGATCCGCAGCAAGGTGGCCATCTACAACGAGAACCTCCGCACAGTGGCCGCCCGCCATGACGCCATCATCGCCGACATGTGGTCGCTCAAGCAGCTGAACGATCCGCAGATGTGGGACGAGGACCGCCTGCATTTTTCGCCGCTGGGACACCACACCATCGCCGCCATGGTGCTGGAATCGCTGAACGTGGACCACACGCTTGAGCCGCTCCGGCCCAAGCCCCTGCCCGCCCGCACGTGGCGGGCAGCCCGCTCCGAGGACCTGGTGTGGGCCCGCGAGTACTTTGTCCCGTGGGTGGTGCGGCGGCTGCGCCACCGCTCTTCCGGCGACGGAATCACCGCAAAACGCCCGACGCCGGGACCCGTGTTCGGCCCGGGCGTTCCGTTGGGTTCCGGCGAGGGGCCGCTGGGCACCACCGACGCCCGGCGCTAGCGGCGGCCCGGCGTGACCCAGGGACAGCTCCCCCGGACAGGCATGGATCCGGACGAGGTGGTGCGGCGCCGGCTTCACGCCCAACGGCTGCGCGGGCCCGGCGTGAACGCCCCGGAGGACGCCGTCCGGCACCTGCTGGCGGTCCAGGCGCAGGAGTTTCCCTACGCCCGTTGGAGCCTGGCGCAAAGGACCGGCAGTCTTGGAGCTGCCTCCGAGGCTCCGTCTCATCGTGTTGCTGCCGAGGCTGCGGTGGCCACCGCCGCGGAGGTGGAGGAGGCGGTGTCCGACGGGCGCATCCTGCGCACCCATATCCTGCGGCCCACCTGGCATTTTGTGCACCGCGAGGATCTTCGCTGGCTGACCGCCTTGTCCGCGCCGCGGCTTCACCAGGGCAACGCGGGCATGTACCGGCAGGCCGGGATTGATGCCGCCGCTGACCGGAGCGGACAGGTCCTGGCCGAAGCCGTCCGGGGCGGGTCACACCTGACCCGTGAACAGCTGGCCGCACGGCTGCAGGACGAAGGGTTCGCGGCCACCGGCTTCGGGCTGGCCTACCTGATCATGCATGCCGAGATCAGCGGGATCCTGACCAGCGGGTCGCCGGTGCGCAGTCGGGGCGGGGCCCTGAAGCAGACCTACGCCCTTTTTGACGAGCGTGTACCTGCCGGCCCGGCCATGCCGCCCACCCGGGCCGAAGCGCTCAGCGAGCTTGTCCGGCGCTACTTCACCAGCCGCGGTCCGGCCACGGTCAAGGACTGCGCCGATTGGTCCGGGCTCACCATGGCCGACGTGCGCCTCGGCCTTCAACAGTCCATGGCGGCAGCTCCCGAAACGCTCGCAACGTCGGTGATTGACGGCGTCGAGCATTACTTCGACGCCGGCACGGAAGGCGGGGCGGATGGCGGCAATGCCACACCGGCGGCCGGACCGCGGATCGACCTGATCCAGTGCTACGACGAATACGTGATGGGCTATTCAGCAACCCGGCACTATCTGGGCGGCAGCGCTCCGGCATTCCCGGTCGACGGGGATCCGATGCACGTGGTGCTGCTGGACGGGCGGATGGCCGGCTGCTGGCGGCACACCATGTTCTCCGGCCGCTGTGAGCTGGATATCCGGCTGTCCGCTGCCGCGGACCCGGTACTGGATGCGGCGGTGCAGGACGCCGTGGACCGGTACGGGGCCTTCCTGGGGATCCCGGCCGCGCGTGTGGGCTCCGGGGTTAAGCTGGAAGGACACATATGAGAGGCGCTACACCGTGAACAGCTTGTTTTTCTGGATCATCATTCTGGCGTTCGTAATACCGATGGCGATGCGGATGTACCGGAAATCCGTGAACAAACGGAACCAGGAGCAGAGCTTTTCCGGGCGCTACCCCGAGCAGTTTCCAGGCGGCGGGCAGTACCCCGGCAGCGATCAGTACCCCGGGGCTCAGAACAAACAGCCCCGTGACGGCTACACGCAGCAGGACTACATGAGTGGCGGCTTCCGGCAGATCATGAGCCCGCAGCCCCTGCCGCCGAGCCAGCCGTTGCCGCCCATGCAGCCGATTCCTTCTGCGGATCAGCAGTTCCCGCCGTACGGCCAGCCGCAACCCAACGGCCAGCCGGTGCCGGAGCAGCGCGCGGAAGCACCGCAGCAGCCTGCCGCCCCCGGCATTCCCCTGCCGCCGTCGGGCCCGCAGGGATACCGTGCCCGGAAGCTGGCCGAACTCGACCAGCAGTACAGCAACGGCGAGCTGGCCATGGAGGACTACATGAAGCGCCGCTCCGACATCATGAACGGCTGATTCCTTAGACAGCGCGAACGAACACTTGAGGCCTTGATTCCAGGGCCTCAAGTGTCCTTTCGCGTTTAGAGCAGGGGCTCGGGTGTCCCCTGGCGCTTAGATGAGGAACGTGTCTCGGAGTTGGACGCCGAGCTGGCCGATCTCAGTCAGGAAGCCGTCGTGGCCGATCGGGGCCTCAATAACGTGCACGTCCACGTCGCCCGGGAGCGCGTCAGCCAGCTCACGGGACTGGGACGGGAAGTACAGCCGGTCGCTGTCCACGGCAGCCACGAAGAACCTGGCGGTGGCACGGCCCAAGGCCTCGTTCAGCGAGCCGCGCCCGCGGCAGACGTCGTGGCTCATCAGGGCGTCGGTGATGGCGATGTAGCTGTTGGCATCAAAGCGCCGCACGAGCTTTCTGCCTTGGTGGTCCAGGTAGCTTTCCACCTGGTAGCGGCCCCGCTCCCCCAGCGCTGCCGCCTGGAACGGCGACTCCGGGTGCTGGGCCGACCGTCCGAAGCGGCCATGGAATTCCTCGGCGGAGCGGTAGGTGATGTGCGCGATGCGCCGCGCCAGGGCCAGTCCATCCTCCGGCAGCGGACCGCCGTAGTAGTCGCCGTCGTTGAAATTGCTGTCCTGGCGGATGGCGAGCGTCTGCGCCTGGGCGAACGCGATCTGTTCGGCCGTGCTGGCGGCACCGATCGAGATGACGGCGCACCGCTGAACCCGTTCCGGGTAGGTGACCGCCCATTCCAGGGCCCGCGCGCCGCCCATGGAACCGCCCAGCACGGCGTACCAGCTCGGGATTCCCAGCTGGTCAGCCAGCCTGGCCTCGGCCGCGGTGGTGTCCCGCAGCGTTACCAACGGAAAGCGGGACCCCCAGGGCTTGCCGTCCGGGGCATCCGAGGACGGCCCGGTGGAGCCGTAGCAGCCGCCCACGATGTTGATGGAGACCACAAAGAACCGGTCCGTGTCCACCGGCGCACCCGGCCCGGCCAGCTGTTCCCACCAGCCGGGCTCGTCACTGTCGCCGCGGGTCACGTGTGTGCTTCCGGTCAGGGCGTGCTCAATCAGGACGGCGTTGGAGCCGTCCGCGTTGAGGGTTCCCCACGTTTCATAGCCGAGGGTGACTTCCGGGAGGTAGCCGCCGGCTTCGAGCTCGAGTCCGCCGATGCTGGCGTACCGGACCACCCCGTTTCCGGGTGCTGCAGTACGGGAAATCGTAATCGTCATGGAAGGACCTTTTCTATGCGCTTGCCCGCCGTCAATTGACCGGCAGGCCAGGTCCTCACCCGGGGCACCCCACCGCAAAAGAGGGTTGCCGGCCAGCAAGCCGGGGCTGTCGCTGGCACTCATGACCTGCTTCGAGTGTACGAACAGCCCCGGTCTATTGCTAAGCGTGTGACTGGTTATGACTTCGCGGGAGCCCTACGGCGGCTGGCCGGCCGCGTCCTTGCCAGGGTCCGCCGCGCCCTTGGCCGCCCGGAAATGTCCACTCGTGACGCATCAGGATTCCGGTAAGGCTACCCTTAGCTGAGAGCCGGATCACAAAGTGCCAAGATGATGGCATGCGCATGGATCACGTCTCTTACGCCTGTGAACAAGATGGCCTCGTTGCCACCACCGAACGAATTTCGTCCGCCCTCGGCGTTGAAGCCGTGAAGGGTGGCGTGCACCCCCGGTTTGGAACCCGGAACATGATTATTCCCCTCGCGGGCCATAAATACCTGGAAGTCGTGGAGGTCCTGAACCACCCGGCATCGGACAAGGCTCCCTTCGGGCAGGCTGTCCGGGCCCGGTCCGAAGCCGGCGGCGGCTGGATGGGCTGGTGCGTCGAAGTGGACGACCTCGCTCCGTTCGAAGACCGCCTGGGCCGTGCCGCCGTCAACGGCAACCGCAAGTTCCCGGACGGCCGCGAGCTGGTCTGGAAGCAGATCGGCATCCTGGGCCTGATCGCGGACCCACAGGTCCCGTACATGCTCAAGTGGGAGGGCGACCCCGCCCTGCACCCGTCCAACGCCTATGAGAGCAACGTCAAGATGAGCTGCCTGACCATAGCCGGTTCCGCCGAACGCGTGACGGAATGGCTAGGCGAACCCGTCGAGAAGCCGCTGGAGGATGTGGCCGTTGACTGGGTGGCTCCGCATGGAACCCCGGGCATCCTGTCCGTAACCTTCGAAACCGCTACCGGAGCAGTCACCATCTGATTGCACCTTCAATAGCTTCGGCCGCCATCAGCGGGTGCCAATGATGCCACCCACCGATGGCGGCCGAATCCTTTTAGGGCCGGACCCGGTTCAGTTCACGTGTGCGGCACAGGAACCACGGCCGTCTTACCCCAGGCCCACAGCCCGGCCAAAGAGGCTGAAGCCAACAAAGGCAGCGATGTCCAGCAGCGCATGCGCGATGACCAGCGGCATAATCCGCTTGGTTTTCGTGTAGAGCCAGGCGAAGACCACACCCATCACGGCGTTGCCGATGAACGGCCCGAAGCCCTGGTACAGGTGGTAGCTGCCGCGGAGCATCGAGCTGGTGAAGATGGCCAGGGGCATGCTCCAGCCGAACTTGCCGAACCGGTCCAGGAGGTAGCCCACCACAATGACCTCCTCCACAACGGCGTGCCGCAGCGCGGACAGGATCAGGACGGGAACTGTCCACCAGTACGAGTCGAGTGCGCTGGGGATGATGGTGGTGGTGATCCCCAGGGCACGTCCCGCGGCGTAGAGGCCCAGCGACGGGATCCCGATCAGCGCCGCGAGGCCAAAGCCCTGCAGCAGGTCACGGCCCGGCCGGGCGAAGTTGAACCCCAGCTTCCGGAAGGCCGACCCGCTTTGGGGGCTCACTCCGGCGCCGGATTGCCGCTGGTCCGTGAGGAAGTAGATGACCAGCAGCACGGGCACGAGGGCGAAAATGATGTCCAGCAGCTGGTAGGTGAGGTCGAAGTATTCGCGGGGGCTCTGTGACCGGTTCAGCGTGGACGTGCCTTCGGCCAGCGGTGCACGCGTCATCTTGTCCAGCAGCTGCACCACCGAATAGACGGCGGACTGCCCCAGGGAAAGGCCCAGCACAATCCAGACTTCAATCCGCAGCCGACGGCGGGAGGGAACCAACATGGTTCCATCTTGCCTGTAGTTTCTGGTTCTTCGCTGATTGGGGGGTGGCCAGCTCGCCGGGGCTGACCAAAGTGGGAGAGCGTCCGCCAAAAACCCACCAAAAGTGAGAGAGCGTCCGCCAAAAACCCACCAAAAGTGAGAGAGCGTCCATGCGGCGGCACCTATGCTTGGGGCTTATGAGCGCGCCAGGGAAAATCTTCATGATCCGGCACGGCCAGTCCGCGGCCAATGTCGATACGTCCATCTACAACAGGGTCCCGGACTACCGGATTCCGTTGACTCCCCGGGGCCTGGCGCAGGCCACGGCGGCCGGGGAACGGATCCGCCGCGAGCTGGACGGCCGCCAGGTCTGTGTTTATGTGTCGCCGTACCTGCGGGCGCACCAGACCCTGGAGGCACTCAACCTCGGCAATCTCACGGAGCGGGTGATCGAAGAGCCGCGCCTCCGTGAGCAGGACTGGGCCAATTTCCAGATCACCGGCGACATCGAGGACCAGAAGGAACTCCGCAACGCCTACGGCCATTTCTTCTACCGGTTCCGGGAGGGCGAATCCGGCTCCGACGTCTACGACCGGATCTCATCCTTTATGGAAACGCTGTACCGGCACTGGTCCAAACCGGACTACGCCCCCAACACCCTGCTGGTGACCCACGGGCTCACCATGCGCCTGTTCTGCATGCGCTGGTTCCACTGGTCGGTGGAGTATTTCGAATCGCTCAACAATCCGGACAATGCCGCGGTGCGGACCCTCCTGCGCACCGATCTGGGCAAGTACGAACTCGATATTCCGTTCAGCCAATGGGTGGACCGCCGGGTGGACGAGACCGTCCTGGATGCGCCGCCGGTGATCTTCTAGGCGTTGTTGCAGGTCCCTTAGTGCGGGGCCACGATCACTTCGGTGCCATTGGCTTCGAATGCTGCCTTGTCCTCGGCGGAGATCCCGGAGTCAGTGATCAGGCGGGTGAACGCGTAACCGTCCATGGTGGCGAAGGCTCTGACGCCCACCTTGGAGGAGTCGGCCAGCACGTACGAGATCCGGGCCCGGCTGGCCAGCAGGGCATTCACGGAGGCTTCGCCCTCCCCCGTGTTGGTGGGACCGACCTCGGGGTCAATGCCGTTCACGCCGATGAAGGCGATGTCCATGACCACCTTCTGCATGATGATGTCGGTGTACGGTCCCACCAGTTCGTACGAGCGGGGGTTCAGGATGCCGCCGGTCACCATGACTTTGATGTTGGGGCGGACAGCCAACTGCGCAGCGATGTTGATGGCGTTGGTGACCACAGTCAGGGTGGACTGGTGGCCGGGAGCGTTGAGGTCCTCGCGCGTGGCCAGGATCTGAGCCAGGGCCGTGCTGGTGGTGCCGCCGCAGAGACCGATTACCGCGCCGGGAAAAATCAGCGCCGAGGCGGTCTGGGCGATCTGCTCCTTGGCTTCGGCGTGGTCGTCACGGTTGTACCGCCCGGGGAGGTCGTAGGCCAGGGCGCCGGTGGTGGCCCCGCCCCGGGTCCGGGTCAGCAGCCGCCGCTTGGCCAGGCTGTCCAGGTCCCGCCGCGCCGTGGCCGGCGAGACCGCAAGCTGCGTGACAATCTCCTCCACCTCCACCTGGCCGGTCTTGGCGAGAATGTCCAGGATGGCCGTCAGACGGTCAGTGCGTGTCATGGGGGCCTCTCAGCGATCAAACAGTCACCAATATATGACGTTATCTGATCATAACAGGCACAAATGATCACCTCGCAATCACTAAGTGCGACTGTACTTAGCGCGCCCGTACACCTGCCCGCCACACGGCGTAGGTAAGCGGCATGCCCGGGCGGTAAGCGAGATGCGTTGCTGAGGGGGCGTTCAGCATGTGCAGGTCCGCACGATGCCCGACGGCGAGCGAACCCACCGCCCGTTCGCCGTCGGCGTCGTACCCTGCCTCCCGGTGCAGCGCCAGCGCACCCACATACGTGGCGGCCCGCACCGCTTCGTGGACACTGAGGCGCATCTGCAGCACAGCCGTCGCCACGTTGAACGCCATGGAACTGGTGTACGAGGTGCCCGGGTTGCAGTTGGAGGCCAGCGCCACCTGCACGCCGGCGTCCAGCAGTTCACGCCCCGGGGCCAGCGGCTGCCGGGTGGAGAGATCGCACGCGGGGAGGCAGGTTGCCACGGTGCCGCGGGCACCAGTGCCGCTCTCCGGATTCCAGCCGGACCAGCTTTCCGCCAGCATCGCCACATCACGGGACGACAGGTAGTTCACGTGGTCCACGCTGGCTGCCCCGAGTTCCACCGCCAGCTGCACGCCGGGACCCTGGCCGAGCTGGTTGCCGTGGACGCGGATCCCCAGTCCGGCGGCCCGGCACGCCTCCAGCACACGGCGGGCCTGCTCCGCAGTGAAGGCGCCTTCCTCGCAGAACACGTCCGCCCACCGGACGTAGGGCCGGACGGCGTCAAGCATGGGCCCGCAGACGAGATCCGTGTAGGCCTCCGCGTCGGTGCCCGCGGGGACAAGGTGGGCGCCCAGGTAGGTGACTTCGTCTGCGACGGTGGACGCGATCCGGGCGCTCCGGGCCTCGTGCTCAATATCCAGCCCGTACCCGGTCTTGGTTTCGAGGTAGGTGGTGCCCTGCGACACGGCCTCGGACACACGCGCCATCGCCAGCCGGGTGAGGTCGAAATCGGAGGCCCGCCGGGTAGCGTTCATCGTGACCGCGATGCCGCCGGCCGAATACGACTCCCCTGCCATCCGCGCCTCGAACTCCGCAGTGCGGTCGCCGGCGAAGACCAGGTGCGTGTGCGAATCCACCCAGCCCGGCAACACGGCCCGGCCGCCGGCGTCCACGGCGTCATCGGCCGCCGGCGCGTCCGCGGCGGAACCGAGCCAGGCGATCCGTTCGCCCTCGATCACCACGGCGGCCTTTTTAAGGACGCGGTGTTCCAGGTCCTGGGTCATCAGCTCGGCGATGTTGGTGATCAGGGTGCTCATGGGT
This sequence comes from Arthrobacter sp. Soil762, assembly GCF_001428335.1. Taxonomy (GTDB): domain Bacteria; phylum Actinomycetota; class Actinomycetes; order Actinomycetales; family Micrococcaceae; genus Arthrobacter. The sequence goes on along the minus strand of NZ_LMSG01000021.1, from coordinate 145,385 downwards.
TCCATTGTTCAGCGCCGGACGGACCAGCGCGTGGCGGCCAGCGCCTCCGCTGTCCGGGATGCCGGACCGTGGGCCGGAGCGGCCGCCCGGTGCCCGGCGCCCTGTCCGGCCAGGATCTGGGCGGCGGCGAGCTCCGCCATGGCCGATGACGTCTGGAAACCGTAACCGCCCTGACCGGCCAGCCAGTAGAACCCGGGGGCCTCGGCGTCGAACCCGGCTACGGGGACGCCGTCGGCTGCCTCGGTCCGGAGGCCGGTCCACGCGCTCCGGACTCCGCGGATTCCCAATGTGGTCAGCTGGTTCAGCTTCACGATCAGCCGCTCGATATCGCCGGGCCTCGGCCGGGCGTCCTCGGGTCCGCTGGGCACCGTTTCGGACGGCGAGATCAGCACGTCCGTGCCCTCCCGGCGGAAATAGAACGTGTGGTCAGCTGCGGCCACCATGGGGCTTTGCTCGGGAAGGGGATGTTCGACGTCGACAATCGCCGCGGTGCGCCGGTACGGCTGCAGCCCGAGCTTCTCAACGCCACTGATCACGGCGATTTCATCGGCCCAGGCGCCGGCGGCGTTGACGAGCACACCGGCTTCGAAGGCTTCCTGCCCGGCGCCGACCTCCCAGGCCGAGCCCAGCCGCTGGGCGGAATGTACGCGGGCGCCGGTGATGATGTCGGCGCCGGCGGCCTCAGCCCGCTGCCGGTGGTCGGCCAGCAGCAGCGGAGCGTTGCAGCCGAAGGATCCGGTGTCCAGGCCTGCTGCGGAGAAAGCCCGGGGGACCAGCGCCGGGCACAGCTCCAGTGCCCGGTCATGCGTGATGGCGCTCATATTGCCGCTGGCCTCGGCGCGGACGGATTGCTCGGTGCCGATGAGCATAAAGCTCCGCGGCGTCAGGACAGGTTCTGGCAGTTGCGCGTCCCGGGCTGCCATCAGCTCCAGGGTCCGGACCGTGAGTTCCTGGACCACTTCGGGGCCGAAACTCGGAATGAGCTGGCGGGCGGAGCGGGAGGACGTGTGGTACGCCAGCTCCTGCTCCGCTTCCACCAGCGCCACGCTGCAGCTGCCGGCGAGCGCGGAGGCCAGGGACAGGCCGGCGATGCCGCCGCCCACAATCAGGACGTCGTAGTGTGCTGCCATGGCTCCATCCTTGCAGAGTTGCCCTGCGTCCGCGCCGGTCCTGCTCTGTAAGGTTTAGCCCGGCTGGGTTAAACCCGGCTGGGTTAGCCTGCTACCGCCGCACGGCTGGCGACGAACGCACGCACGCACGCTTCGACGTCGTCCGCTGAGTGAGACGCTGAAAGCTGCACACGGATCCGGGCGGCGCCGCGCGGGACCACCGGGAAGCTGAAGGCGGTGACAAAGACGCCGTGCTGGAGCATCTGGTCCGCCACCTTGGCGGCCATTACGGCGTCCCCGAACATCACGGGGACAATCGCGTGTTCGCCGTCGAGGAGTTCAAAACCTTCTTCGGTCATCCGGCGGCGGAACAGCCGGGCGTTCTCGAAGAGCCGGGTCCGCAGGTCACCGGAATTCTCCACCAGGTCAAGCGCCTTGATGGTGGCGGCGACGATCGCGGGGGCCAGGGAATTGGAGAACAGGTACGGGCGCGCTTTCTGGCGGAGCATGGCCACCACTTCACTGCGGCCGGACACATAGCCGCCGGACGCGCCGCCCAGGGCCTTGCCGAACGTTCCGGTGTAGATGTCCACGCGCTGGGACACGCCTGCGTGCTCGGGGGTTCCGGCACCGGTGGCACCCATAAAGCCGACGGCGTGGGAGTCGTCCACCATCACCAGGGCGTCGTGCTTCTCGGCGAGGTCGCAGATGGCCTCCAGCGGTGCCAGGTAGCCGTCCATGGAGAACACGCCGTCGGTGACGATGATCTTGCGCCGCGCATCCTTCGCTTCAAGGAGCTTGGCCTCGAGGTCCGCCATGTCCTGGTTGGCGTAGCGGAACCGCTGGGCCTTGCAGAGCCGGATGCCGTCGATGATGGAGGCGTGGTTGAGGGCATCGGAGATGATGGCGTCCTCGGGGCCGAAGAGGGATTCGAAGACCCCGCCGTTGGCATCAAAGCAGCTGGAGAACAGGATCGTGTCCTCGGTCCCGAGGAACCTGGAGACCCTGGCTTCCAGTTCAAGGTGCAGGTCCTGGGTGCCGCAGATGAAGCGGACGCTGGCCATGCCGAAGCCGCGTGAGTCCATGGCCGCTTTGGCCGCGGCGATGATGTCCGGGTGGTCCGCGAGGCCCAGGTAGTTGTTGGCGCAGAAGTTCAGGACGGTGGCGCCGGGTTGGCCGATCTGCCCTGCCGTGATGTGGCTGGACTGCGGGGAGTTGATGCTGCGTTCGGTCTTGAAGAGCCCGGCGGTACGGATGTCGTCCAGCTCAGTCTGCAGCTGGTCCTTGATGGAGGTGTACATGGTGCTCCTTAGAGTTCGGTCCAGTCGAGGACAACTTTTCCGCCGACGCCGGCGCGGGCGGTGGCGAAGCCTTTTTCCCATTCTGCGGCGGGCAGCTTGTCCGTCACTACAGCTGAGATGCCGGCGTGCAGCACGGGGTTGGAGGAGAGCATGGCGCTCATGGCGTACCACGTCTCATACATTTCCCGGCCGTAGATGCCCTTCAGGGTCAGCATGTGCGTGACCACTTTGCCCCAGTCGATGGTGATGTCCTGGCTGGGCAGTCCGAGCATGGCGATGCGGCCGCCGTGGTTCATGTTGTTGATCATCTCAGGCAGGGCGGTGGGGTGGCCGGACATTTCCATGCCGATGTCGAAACCCTCGCGCATCCCGAGTTCACGCTGGGCATCCTTGACGCGCGTGGTGGAGACGTCGATGGTGAGGTCCACGCCGAGCTGGCGTGCCAGCTCGAGCCGCGGCTGGGAGACATCGGTGATGGCGATCTTGCGTGCCCCGGCGTGGCGGGCCACCGCGATGGCCATCAGGCCGATGGGGCCTGCCCCGGTGATGAGCACGTCCTCGCCCACCAGCGGGAAGCTGAGGGCGGTGTGCACGGCGTTCCCGAACGGATCGAAGATGGCGCCCAGTTCCGGGGTGATGGAGGGGTCATGGTGAACCCAGACGTTGGTCTCCGGGATGACAACGTACTCGGCGAAGGCGCCGTCCCGCTGCACACCGACGCTGACGGTGTGGATGCACATCTGGCGGCGGCCTGCGCGGCAGTTCCTGCAGATCCCGCAGACCACGTGGCCTTCGCCGGATACCCGGTCCCCCACCTTGACGTCGCGGACGCCGTCGCCGATTTCCACTACTTCACCGTAAAATTCATGGCCCGCGATGAGCGGCGCCTGGATCATGCCCCGCGCCCAGGCATCCCAGGACTGGATGTGCAGGTCGGTGCCGCAGATCCCGGTGGTCATGACCCGGATCTTGACGTCGCTGGGGCCGGCCTCGGGCTCGGGCCGGTCAACCAGCTCGAACCCGGCGTGTGCACCGGACTTGTAGAGTGCCTTCATTGGCTTCCTGACTGTTGGCAGCAACCCGCGGCCTGCGGGTGTGGTCTCCCTATCATTAGAGCCACTTCGAAGCATTAGCACAAGCAGTATTCTCTCAATCGACGATGAAGTGATCGCTAATGCATAGACTGGACGGATGGAAATTCATCAGCTGGAAATCCTCCGCGAACTCGGAGCCCTGGGCAGCGTGAAAGCGGTGGCGGAGACGCTGATGGTCACGCCCTCCGCGGTGTCCCAGCAACTGGCACTGCTGCAGCGCAACGTAGACGTTCCGCTGACCCGGAAAGAGGGCCGCAACCTGGTGCTGACTGAGGCGGGCCAGGTGCTCGCCGACGCAGGTGCCGCCGTCGTCAGTGCCATGGCGGACGCCCGGACCGCGATCGGCGCCTATCACGGCTCGCCCGTTGGCCCCGTGACCATCAGCGGTTTCCACAGTGCGGGCCAGGCGCTGTTCGCGCCGCTTGCACGCATGCTGGACGCCCCCGGCCAGCCGCGGATCCAGCTTTCCGACGAGGACGTGGCGCAGCAGGACTTCCCGGCGCTGACGGCGCGGTACGACCTGGTGCTGGCGCACCGGATGGACCACAGCCCGCGCTGGCCGGAGGAGCGTGTTGCGGTGATTCCGCTGGCGCACGAACCGCTGGATGTTGCCTTGCCGGCTGACCATCGATTGGCCCGCCAAGGCACTGTCACCGCGGCCGACGTCGTGGGCGAACCTTGGGTGACCAGCCACACCGGATACTCCCCCGCCGACGTCCTGTCCGCCGTCGCGGCCGTCTCCAGCAAGGAACTGAACATCGTCCACCGGATCAACGACTACTCCACCGTGGCCGCGCTGGTGGCGGCGGGCGGTGTGGTGGGCCTGCTGCCGCGGCATACGGCGCGGCCCGTGCTCAACCCGGGCATTGTGCTGCGGCCGCTGGAGGGCATCAGCACCCGGCGGCGGATCGACATCCTGGCCCGACCGGAGAACCTGAAGCGCCGCTCGGTGATGATTGTGTGCGAGGCGCTGCAGGCGATCATGACCGGGCTGGTGGAACAGGGCTAACCCAACTGAGTAGCCGCAACTGTCGTTTTCAGGCTCAGAACGAAAGTTGGCGCTATTTACTTGGGGGCAAGCCGCTTGGCGTGGCCGAGGCCCTTGCCCCACCCGTGACCGTGCCCTTTGCCCAGGCCTTTTCCGTGGCCCGGACCCGTGCCTTCGACGATCTGCCGGGCGGTGGCGTTGTCACCGTTCTTCACACCGGAGACCCTGACGGCCTCACCCGTGGCGATTTCCGCGATGGTGACCTCTGACCGCTTCAGCCGTTTGCCGTCGTCGCCCGTTGCCGGCAAACCGTCCGCAGCCGGGGCGGGGAACTTGATAATCCTGGTCTCCGCGTTGACGGCGTAGGTCTGGGTGAAACCGTCCTCGCTCTTGACTGTGAGCGAGGTTTCGCTGACGGCCTCCACGGTGCCCTGCTGGGCCAGCACGGTTTCGAACGTCCCGTCCGCCTTCTTCACCACACTTTCACTGTGCAGGTGCTGCGGGCGCTGGGCCTTGGCCGGCTTCTGGTGGCCCTTGGCCTTGTCCGATTTCCCCGGCGCGGAGGCCGACGGCGACGGCGATGGCGATGGCGTGTCTGTGGCGGACCAGGCGATGGCCACACCCGTGCCGGTCAGCGCCAGCGCTATGACGCCGGCCAGCAAAGCCTTGCGGAATCTCAACGGTTCTTGGACCGACATGGCCATTCCTCCCACAGCACGGGCAGGGCTCCGGCGCCCTGGATCTTCAGTCTAGAACCGGCAGGCTCCGCTGAATACGCGTACTTTGCGGGCGGGAAGTGAGTACTTAAAGCCAAACTGGGTCGCAGTAGACGTCGTCATGAGCGCTCATAACGACGTTAACTGCGACCCAGTTGGGTTAAAACAGGTGGCTTAGCGCCTGGCTTGGCCTACGGCTCAGCCCTCAACTCCAAGCTTCGCGAGGATCAGCTCCTTGACGCGGCCGGCGTCGGCCTGCCCGCGGGTCGCCTTCATAACGCCGCCGACGATGGCGCCGATCGCCTGGAGTTTGCCGGCGCGGATCTTGTCCGCGACGTCCGGCTGCGCGGCGAGGGCGGCGTCGATGGCTTCCAGGAGGGGGCCGTCGTCGGAAACGACGGCGAGGCCGCGCTTCTCCACGATCTCCGCCGGGGTGCCTTCACCGGCGAGCACGCCGTCCAGGACTTCGGTGGCCATCTTGTTGTTGATCTTGCCGTCCTCGACCAGCCGGTTCAGCTCCACGATGGTGGCGGGCTGGACGCCCAGCTGGCCGGGATCGACGTCGGCGTTCTTGGCACGGCCAACGATCTCGCCCATCCACCACTTACGGGCCACGGTGGCTGTGGCGCCTGCGGCGATGGTTTCCTCGATCTCATCCATCACGCCGGCGTTGACGACGTCGCGGAATTCCAGGTCCGAGTAGCCCCAGTCCGACTGCAGCCGCTTGCGGCGGGCCGCCGGCGGCTCGGGCAGGGTGGCGCGGAGCTCCTCCACCCATTCGCGGGACGCCACGATCGGAACCAGGTCGGGCTCCGGGAAGTAGCGGTAGTCATCGGCGTCCGACTTGGGCCGGCCCGAGGTGGTGGTGCGCGTGTCCTCGTGCCAGTGGCGGGTTTCCTGGATGATCGGGTTGCCGGCATCCAGGACGGCTGCGTGCCGCTGGATCTCGTAGCGGACGGCGTGTTCGACGGCGCGCAGCGAGTTGACGTTCTTCGTTTCGGAGCGGATGCCGAAGCGTTCGCGGCCGTGCGGGCGCAGCGAAACGTTCGCGTCGCAGCGCACGTTGCCGCGTTCCATCTTCGCGTCCGACACACCAAGGTTCTTGACAATCTCCCGGACGGCGGCCACGTAGGCCTTGGCCAGCTCCGGGGCTCGGGAACCCGCACCCTCGATTGGCTTGGTGACAATCTCCACCAGCGGAACGCCGGAACGGTTGTAGTCCACCAGCGAGAAGTCGGCACCCTGGATGCGGCCGGCGGCCCCGCCCATGTGCGTCAGCTTGCCGGCGTCCTCTTCCATGTGGGCGCGCTCGATCTCCACGCGGAAGATGGTCCCGTCCGACAGTTCGATGTCCAGGTAGCCGTCGTACGCGATGGGGTCCTCGTACTGTGACGTCTGGAAGTTCTTGGGAGTGTCCGGATAGAAGTACTGCTTCCGGGCGAACGTGCAGGATTCCGCGATCTTGCAGTTCAGGGCAAGGCCGATCTTGATCGAGGACTCGATCGCGACCCTGTTCACTACCGGCAGCACGCCGGGCATGCCCAAGTCCACCTCGTTGACGTTGGTGTTCGGCTCATCGCCGAAGACGTTGGGCGCGGAGGAGAACATCTTGGACTTGGTGTTGAGTTCCACGTGGACCTCAAAACCCAGGACGGGATCGTACTTCTCCATGGCCTCTTCGAAGCTCAGGGTTGCGTCCATGCTCATTATTTTGCCTCCTTGGCGTCAACAAGGGTCTCAACCAACGGCGGCGCCTTGTCCAGGAGCGGGCCGCCCCACTGTGCCTCAAGCAGGGATTCCAGGACAGCACCCACCCGGTAGAGCCGGGCATCCTCGCGGGCCGGAGCCAGCAGCTGGATGCCGACGGGAAGGCCGTCCTCGTCCGCCAGGCCGCCGGGCAGGGTCAGCCCGGGCACGCCGGCCAGGTTGGCGGGGATGGTGGCGACGTCGTTGAGGTACATCGCCAGCGGGTCATGCAGTTTCTCCCCGAGCTTGAACGCCGTGGTGGGCGCCGTGGGAGAGATCAGGACGTCGGCCTGCGCGAACGCGGCCTCGAAGTCGCGCTGCACCAGGGTGCGCACCTTCTGGGCCGACCCGTAGTACGCGTCGTAGTAGCCGGCGCTCAGGGCATAGGTGCCCAGGATGATGCGGCGCTTGACTTCGTCGCCGAAGCCGGCGGCGCGCGTGGCTCCCATAACGCGTTCGATGGTCATGGGTCCGTCCTCGGGGAGGACACGCAGGCCGTACCGGACGCCGTCGAACTTTGCCAGGTTGGAGGAGGCCTCCGACGGCATGATCAGGTAGTAGGCCCCGAGGGCGTACCGGAAGTTGGGGCAGGACACCTCAACAATTTGCGCACCGGCCTGCTTCAGCAGTTCCAGGGATTCGTTGAAGCGGTTCTCGACGCCGGCCTGGTAGCCCTCGCCGTGGAGTTCCTTGATGATGCCGATCCGCATGCCTTCGACATTGCCCACGCGGGCAGCGGCGACGAGGTCTTCCAGGGGATCGGGCAGGGAGGTGGAGTCAAAGGGATCATGCCCGCCGATGACCTGGTGCAGCAGTGCCGAGTCCAGGACGGTACGGGACACCGGGCCGATCTGGTCCAGCGAGGAAGCCATGGCGATGGCACCGTAACGGGAAACACCGCCGTAGGTGGGCTTGACTCCCACGGTGCCGGTGACGGCGCCGGGCTGGCGGATGGATCCGCCGGTGTCCGTGCCGAGGGCCAGCGGGGCCTCAAAAGCAGCAACGGCCGCAGCCGAACCGCCGCCGGAGCCCCCGGGGATCCGGTCCAGGTCCCACGGGTTGCGGGTGGGGCCGTAGGCGGAGTGCTCGGTGGAGGAACCCATGGCGAATTCGTCCAGGTTGGTCTTCCCCAGGATGGGCATTTTTGCGGCACGGAGACGCTTGACCACCGTGGCGTCGTAGGGGCTGTGCCAGCCCTCGAGGATCTTGGAGCCTGCCGTGGTGGGCTGGCCGATGGTGACGATGAGGTCCTTGACCGCGATCGGCACGCCGGCGAGTACGTGGAGTTCCTCGGCCGCGGCGCCGCCGGCGGCACGGATGGCGTCCACCTCGGCGGCGACGGCGAGCGCTTCTTCGGTGTTGACGTGCAGGAACGCGTTCACGCCGCGTTCGCCGCCGTCGACAGCTGCGATCCGGTCCAGGTAAGCCTGCGTGACCTCGACGGAGGTGACCTCGCCGGCGGCCAGCATGCCGGCCAGCTGCGCGGCGGACAGGCGGATGAGTTCGTTGGTGTCAGTCATTGGTTATGCCTCATCCAGGATTGCCGGGACCTTGAAACGGTTCTCATCGGAATCCGGAGCCCCCGAGAGTGCCTGCTCCGCGGTGAATGTGTGGCCCACAACGTCCTCGCGGAACACGTTGGTCAGCGGGATCGGGTGGGAGGTTGCCGGGACGTCATCACCGGCGGCTTCGCTCACGGACTTCACTGAATCAACGATGACGGCGAGTTCGCCGGCCATCCTGTCCAGCTCTTCAGCACTCATCTCGATGTGAGCGAGCTGCGCGAGGTGCGCAACATCGTCACGGTTGATCGCAGCCATGGATCTCCCCTGCAGGTTCGGATTGTTTTCCGAACCAGTCTAGTGGGGAAACGTCAGTGCCCGTCTGACGACCCCCAGCGGGCATCAGACGGGCACCTCGGTGCCGTGGTCCCGGTCACGGGGACCGGCCACAGGCAGCTACAGACTAACCGATCCCGATGGCTCCCGTCAGCATTCCCACACCCAACATGACGAGGGAAACCACTGCGGTGCGCCACAGGACCTTCTTGTGGTGGTCGCCCAGGTCCACCTTGGCCAGCGAAACGAGCAAGAGGATGGCCGGAACCAGCGGGCTCTGCAGGTGGAACGGCTGGCCGGTGATGGAGGCACGCGCCATCTCGGCGGCGCTGATTCCGTAGTGCGCGGCGGTCTCGCTGAGCACGGGCAGGACGCCGAAGTAGAAGGCGTCGTTGCTCATGAAGAACGTCATCGGGATGCTGAGCACGCCGGTGATCACTGCCATGAAGGGGCCCATGTCGGAAGGGATGATCTGGACCAGCCACGCGGACATCGCTTCCACCATGCCGGTGCCCTTGAGGACACCCGTCAGGACTGCCGCTGCCATCACCATGCTGACCACTGCCACGATGGACGGTGCGTGGGCGATCAGTTGCGCGCCCTGCTCCTTGACCCTGGGGAAGTTCACCATCAGGGCGATGGCCGAGCCGACCATAAAGACGAACGGCAGCGGCACAAGGTCTGCCACCAGCATCACCATCACGGCGACCGTCAGGACAAGGTTGAACCAGGACAGTTTCGGGCGGAGCGTGGAGCGGTTGGGGTCCAGGGCGGTATCGGCAAGCCCGCCGTCCTGTTCTTCCACCAGCCTTTCGGTGCGTTCCAGGACAGCCACTGACGAACCTTCCGGAGAGTAGCCGCCGACGGCGGGACTTCCGGTTCCGGGCGTACGTGACCCACTGCGGCCGGTACCGGCGGAGGCAGCGGCGGTGCCGCCGTCGGAAGTGCCGCCGGTGAACTTTTCAGCAGTGAACGGCTCTGCCGTGTCCGGCGTTCCCCAGATTTCCGGTGCGATGGCGCGGAGGCGGTTGCGTTCCTGCAGGCCCAGCAGCCAGGCGAAGCCGAAGACCACTACCAGGCCGGCGATGAGGGACGGGATCATGGGGACAAAAACGTCGTTGACGTCCAGCTTGAGGGCGGTGGCGGCGCGGGCCGTGGGACCGCCCCACGGCAGGATGTTCATGGTGCCGTTGGCCAGGCCGGCCACGCAGGTCAGGACCACCGGGCTCATCTTCAGGCGGAGGTAGACCGGCAGCATGGCTGCGGTGGTGAGGATGAAGGTGGTGGAGCCGTCGCCGTCCAGGGACACAGCGGCCGCCAGGATGGCAGTGCCGAGGACCACCTTGGCTGGGTCGTTGCCCAGCTTGCGGAGGATGAACTTCACCAGCGGGTCAAAGAGCCCGACGTCGATCATCAGGCCGAAGTAGATGATGGCGAACATCAGCAGGGCTGCGGTGGACGTCATGGACTTCATCGAGTCCAGTACCATGTCCCCGATGCCAAGACCGGCGCCTGCAAACAGGCCAAAAACGGTGGGGACGATGATCAGCGCCAGCACTGGCGTCAACTTCTTCGTCATGATCAGCACCATGAATACCGCGATCATGGCGAATCCAAGTAATACCAGCACGGCCGGCTCCTTCGTGTGAACGGCGACACTACGGTGTGACGCGTGCTACAGACGTTATAGTGGCGGACGTCACCGCCGTGCCTTTGGCTCATTTGATTGGCATACTGCTTATTCGAAGCATTTTGCGCATTGTGCTCACGCCAATACCTGAGGAAGGGAGAACCATGCCGCGTTCTGCACGCACACCGCCTTTGCGGTTCTCCACGCAGACCCTCCTCCTTCAGCTGGGCGTGGTCCTGCTGGTGGTGCTGCTCAGCGCCGCCGTCCACGCCTGGCTGACCTACGAACGGGTGGGCCGCGAGGCGGAAAACCAGGCCCTGACGCTCGCCCGCGCCGTCGCCGCGGATCCTTCCGTGCAGGCTGACGTGCTGGCCATCAGCGCGGGCGCGGGCACTCCCCCGCCCGCCGTGCTCCTCGCCGGGCCGCTGATGGCAGCCGCCGAGGCGATCCGGACCCGTACCGGGGCACTGTTTGTGGTGATCACCGACGAAACAGGCCTGCGCCTGGCGCACCCGGATCCGGACCGGCTGGGTGAGAAGGTCAGCACCGACCCGTCGCAGGCCCTCGCCGGCCAGGAGGTCACCACCAGGAACACCGGGACACTGGGCCCGTCTGCCGGCGCCAAGGTTCCTGTTTACGCGCCCGGCACTGGCACGGGCACCGTTGTCGGGGAGGTCAGCGTGGGCTACTCCATGGAGAGCGTGGGTCAGAGCGTTTCGCGCGACGTCGGACCCGTAGGGCTGACCGCAGGCGGTTCCCTGTTGGCGGGCGTGCTGGCCTCGTTCCTGCTGCGGCGCCGTCTCCAGCGCCTGACGCTGGGCCTGGAGCCTGAGGAAATCAGCATGCTGGTCCACGACCAGATTGCCGTTTTGCAGGGCGTGGACGACGGCGTCATCGGCGTTTCGGCCGACGGCAGGATCAGCGTGTTCAACGCAGCGGCGCAGCGCCTTTTGGAGCAGCCGGACCTTTCCGGGACGCCGTGGGCGGACGCTCCGGTGCCTGAACAGCTCAGGGCCCTGACGCGGCCGGACGCTGCAGAGGCGGACGCCATTGTGCTGGTGGCTGGCGGCAGCGTCCTGGTGGCCAGCGCCCGCAAGGCCCTGCATCGAAGTGAGGACCTGGGGTGGGTGGTGATGCTCCGGGACCGCACCGAACTCCAGCAGCTCACCCGGCAGCTCGACGCCGTGGGCACCATGTCCACGGCCCTGCGCGCCCAGCGCCACGAATTCGCCAACCAGCTGCACACTATCGCCGGCCTCATGAGCATCGGGCAGCACCAACAGGCCCGCGAGTACCTGACCGGGCTGGCCGCCACGGGGCCGCTGAAGTTCCCGGTGGACCAGGCGGAACTGTTGCAGGACCCGTACCTGCAGGCCTTTGTGGGTGCCAAAGGTGTGGAGGCCGATGAGCGCGGTGTGACGCTGCGGATCGGCCCCGAAACCCTGGTCCGCGGCCAGGTCACCGAGCCGCAGGACGTGACCACCGTACTGGGCAACCTGATCGACAACGCGGTGAACGCCGCCGTCGCTGGCTCCTCCCCGGATCGCTGGGTGGAGCTGGAGGTGCTGGATGAACCGCACGACGACGGCGGGACGCTGCACATCGTCGTCGCCGATTCCGGCGACGGGCTGGCCGCCGGGACGAATGCGGAAGCGGTCTTCGCCGAGGGATTTACGACGGCGGCTGGCCCAGTGGTGCCGGCTCCGGCGGCTGCCGGTGGACGGAGTGGCGGACAGGGGCTGGGCCTGGCCCTGGCCCGGAAGCTGGCCAGGCGCCGCGGCGGGGACGTCCGCTTGCTGGAGCCGGGGACACCAGGCGGACCCGGTGCCGTGTTTATGGCTTCCCTGCCACGCACAACGGCCGGGACCACCGCCGGGACACCTGCGGGGACCCAGGATTTAGCTGGAAAGGACAATGATGCCTGAGGACTTCAGGGTGCTGATTGTGGACGACGATTTCCACGTGGCCAAGCTGCACGCAACGTATGTGGATTCGGTGGCGGGATTCCTGGCCCTGGCGCCGGTGGGGTCGGCATCCATGGCGCTGCAGGCGATCCACAGCCTCCGCCCGGACCTGGTGCTGCTGGATGTCTACCTGCCGGACGCCTCAGGCCTCGACCTGCTGCAGCAGCTGGACGTGGACACCATGATCCTCAGTGCCGCATCGGACGCCGAGTCGCTGCGGAAAGCGTTCCGCCGCGGCGCCCTCGGGTACCTGTTGAAGCCCTTTACCGCCGAGTCGCTCTCGCAGCAGCTACGTTCGTATGCCCGGTACCGCAGGCTGCTTGGCCAGCCCGGGGCCCTGGACCAGGGCTCCGTGGAGCGGGCCAAACGGGCGCTGATCCCGGGGGACGGGACGCCGGCGGCCAAACCCCGCTCCGCCACCGAGGCCGCGGTGTTGGAATCGCTGGTTGCCGGCGAACAGTATTCGGCGGTGGAGGTGGCCACCCGCGTGGGGGTTTCCCGGGCCACGGCGCAAAGGTACCTGTCCTCGCTGGCCGACGACGGCGCCGTCGACATCCAACTGCGTTACGGAACCACCGGACGCCCGGAGCACCGCTACAGCCTCCCGGCCCAGTAGCTGCACCCCCTTGAGCGAGGCCTGCTAGCCGGCGCTCTTCTGGGCCACGAGCTCAATTTCGACGAGCATCTTCGGGTCAAGGAACGGCAGGACGTGCACGAGGGCAAGCGTGGGGCGGATCTCGCCGAAGACTTCGCCGTGGGCGCGGCCGGCCTCTTCCCATTTGCTGATGTCCGTCAGGTACAGCTTGGACTGGACCACGTCTTCGAAGCTGAAGCCGGCATCGGCCAGGACCACGCCGAGCTTCTGCAGGACGTACTGGGTCTGCGTGTAGAAGTCCTCGCCCACGATGCCGTCCTCGCCGCTGGCGGCCGTGGCGGAAATGTAGAGCGTGTTGTCCACCTGGACGGCGCGGGAGTAGCCGAGGGTCTGCTCCCAGACGGAGCCGGTGCCGAATGTTTTACGCATGGTGGGCCTTTCAGTGCCGAAAACGAGTCGGCACCACTTTAGGTTGGCTGGACGTCAAGCCGGTAAACCAGCAGCTTTATGTCGGTGCCCGGAATCAGCCAGTCACGCTCGGGGACTCGTTTGAAGCCTGTCTTCCGGTAGAGGCCATGGGCGCTCTCCCAGGTCCCGCCGGTGGTGAGGGCCACGCCCGTGATCCCCTCCAGCGATTTCGCATGCGCAATGATGGCTTCCACCATGGCCTTGCCTGCGCCGCTGCGCTGAACCGCCGGATCCACCACCAGCATCCGGAACTCCAGCTCATCCGGCAGGGCGATGTCGGCGAACGGTTCACCTGCCAGTGCCAGCGTCACGGAACCCACCACTTGCCGGTCCCGCTCGGCCACCCAGATCGTGGCCTTCGCGGCACGTGCGGCAACATCCTGGATCTGCTGCATATAGGGATGGTCCGCGCTGTCGAAATACCCTGCTGCCAGGTACGAGTCCACGGTGATCCTGGCGATGGCCTGGAAGTCTGCCTCAACGGCCGGTCGGATGGTTATTTGCGATTGCACCTGACAATGTTAGTGGCGCAGCACCGTCACAGCGGAAACTTGCCGGACAGCGCCAAGGTCCCGGCGCAGGTCCAGGCGGCCAGCCTGTCCTCGTCGGCGGGTCCGCCGTCCAGCGGACTGGCCAGCCGGGGACGCCGGACCCAGCAACCGGCTTCCTCGGCAATCAGCGCACCGGCGGAGAAGTCATGTTCGTTGAGCCCGCGTTCGCCGTAGGCGTCGTGGGTCCCGTCAGCCACCATGCAGAGGTCCAGCGCCGCGGAGCCCAGCCGCCGGACGTCGGCGAATCCATCCATGAGACTGCCCAGCAGTGCAGCCTGCTCGGCGCGGATGGCGGGGTCGTAACTGAAGCCGGTGGCGAGGATCTGCCCGGCGCGGTCCGGCGCCGGGCCCTGGAGCTGCTTCACCCGGCCGCCTTCTTCCAGCCACGCACCCTGGCCGCGGGCAGCGTAGTAGACGCGGCCCAGCGCCGGGGCGTTGACGACGCCGGCCAGCCAGACGCCGTCGGCATCCGCCACTGCCACGGAGGTGGCGTAGTAGACGATGTTCCGGATGAAGTTGGTGGTACCGTCCAGCGGGTCGATGGACCAGCGGTAGCCGGTGGGGGCAGCGGGCCGGGTGGTGCCGTGCTCCTCCCCCGTGATGGTGTCCTGTGGACGGGCGGCCGTGATGGCATCCCGGACGGCATTCTCCGCGGCGACATCAAAGGCCGTAACCCAGTCGCCGGCGTCGCCTTTGTTGCTGACGTCCAGCGTCTCGCCATTGCGGGAAGCCAGCACGGCGGCGCCGGCGGCGGCTGCTTGCCGGGCCACCGCAAGCAGTTCGGTGTTGAGGTCCGGATGGCTCATACGGCTGCCTCTTCTGATTCTGTGGGCGTTGGTATGGGCGTGGCTTCGGCAGCGGGGGCCGGGCCGTTCGCAAGGAGTTCCCGGAAGCCGTCTTCGTCCAGGACGGGAATTCCAAGCTGTTCGGCTTTGTCCAGTTTGGTGCCCGCGCTTTCGCCGGCGACGACGTAGCTGGTGTTTTTGGAGACCGAGCCGGCAGCTTTGCCACCCCTGGTGAGGATGGCTTCCTTGGCCTCGTCCCGGCTGAAGTTCGGCAGGGAGCCGGTAACCACAATGGTCAAGCCTTCCAGGGTCCGCGGCATGGATTCGTCGCGCTCGTCCGCCATGCGGACCCCGGCCGCGGCCCAGCGCTCAATGATTTCCACGTGCCAGTCCTCGGCGAACCACTCCTTCAGTGCGGCCGCGATGGTTGGGCCGACGCCGTCCACATGGGCCAGGTCTTCCTCGGAGGCGTTCCGGATGCCGTCCATGGTGCCGAACGCGGTGGCAAGGGCCCGTGAGGCGCGGGGACCAACGTGCCGGATGGACAGGGCAACGAGCACCCTCCACAGCGGCTGCGTCTTAGCTTTGGTCAGTTCGTCGAAGAGCTTGTTCGTGGTTGCAGTGGGCTTGGACGGTGTTTTGGCCGTTGCCTTTGTCCAGAAGTACGGGACCAGCTCGAAGACGCCGGTGCCCACGCCCTTGGAACGCTTCTCGCGCAGGATCCGCACGTGCTCCAGGTCCGCCGCGGTTAGGGAGAAGAGCTCCGATTCGCTCACCAGCGGGCCTGGCCTGGGCTCGGCCGGATCGGTAAGTGCCACGGCAGCTTCCCCGCCGAGGGCCTCGATGTCGAAGGCACCGCGGCCGGCCAGGTGCGCCACGCGCTCCGTCAGCTGGATGGGACAGGATCTGGAATTGGGACAGCGGATGTCGATGTCGCCCTCCTTGGAGGGGGCGAGCTCCGTGCCGCAGGAGGGGCATTCGGTGGGCATCACGAACTCGCGCAGTTCGCCCTCACGGCCTTTGCGCAGCGCCAAAACGGGGCCAACGATCTCCGGGATGACGTCTCCGGCCTTGCGCAGCACCACGACGTCGCCGATCAGCACGCCCTTGGCCTTGACCACGTCCTGGTTGTGCAGCGTGGCACGGGCCACGGTGGAACCGGCCACCTTCACCGGCTCCAGCACCCCGAACGGGGTCACACGGCCGGTACGGCCCACCTGGACACGGATGTCCAGCAGCCGGGTGTGGACCTCTTCCGGCGGGTACTTGTAGGCGACGGCCCAGCGGGGAACGCGTGAGGTGTAGCCCAAGGCACGCTGGGTGGCGAGATCGTCAACCTTGACCACAATGCCGTCGATTTCATGCATGAGGTTGTGCCGTTGTTCGCCATAGCGCTTGATGAAGGCAAGGATCTCCGGCAGGCCCCCGAGAACCTCGAAGTACGGGCTGACGGGAAGGCCCCATTCTTCCAGCACGGCGTAGGTCTGGGACTGGCTCAGGGTTTCCAGCCCTTCGCGCGCACCGATGCCATGGACAAACATCCGCAACGGACGCTTGGCGGTTTCCGCCGGATCCTTTTGCCTGATCGAACCGGCGGCGGCATTCCGGGGGTTGGCCAGCGGCGCCTTGCCGGCTTCGATCAGTGCCTCATTGAATTCCGCAAAAGCCTTGGAAGGGATAAAGACCTCGCCCCGGATTTCCACCTCCGAGGGAAAGCCGGTGCCTGTCAGTTCCGTCGGGATTTCCTTGATCGTCAGGACGTTGTGCGTGATGTCCTCACCCGTGGTTCCGTCACCCCTGGTGGCCGCCCGGACCAGTTTCCCGTCGCGGTACAACAGGTTGACCGCGAGGCCGTCAATCTTCAGTTCCGTGAGCCACGCGAGCTGAGCCGTGTCCCCCAGCTTGCTGACGCCGGCCTCGGCTTTGGTGATCCAGGCCTCCAGCTCCTCCAGGGAAAAGACGTCCTCGAGGCTGTACATCCGCTGCAGATGTTCGACCGCGGCGAACGCGGCTGAGACTTCCCCGCCAACCTCCTGCGTAGGCGAATCATTGGCTACCAGCTCCGGATGAAGGGCCTCGATCTCCTCCAGGCGCCGGAACAGTTCGTCGAATTCAGCGTCGGAGACCAGGGGTTCGTCCTCCTGGTAGTACGCAAACCGGTACTTCCTGACCAGGTCCGTCAGGTTCTCATATTCTTCGCGCACTGACCCAGCGGGGATGGCGTCCGGCTCGGTTAGTTCCTCAGTGCTGTTTGCTTTTTCCTCTGCGGGGACCGGTGCTGTGCTCACAGACCTATCTTGCCTTACCGCCCCGACATTGCGCCCAAACGCCCACTGCGCCGCCGTGCCCCTGCCGTTAAATGCCGCGGGGCAGGACAAGCTCGATCACCGGATAACAAAGGTCAGTGTGAGGAGAGGCGGTTCCGGCTCCACCAGGCGAAGGCGAGGCCGGCGACTCCCACCAGCACTACGCCCGCCATGATGGCCAGCAGGCCGGGGCCGCCGAAGAGGCCGGAGCCGTCGTTCCGGGAAACGGCGGCGGCCTGTGTGGGCTTGGCCGACTTGGCGACTGGCTTGTTCCAGTTCGATTCCGTGGACGAAGTTGCGGACGACGGCGGGCTGGGGATGGTGGTGCTGGGCGCGGCCGACGGCGATTCCTCAGTCGGCGAAACGCTCGGTTCCGGGGCGAGGCTGGGAACCGGTACCGGTGCTGGCGCCACGGGCGCGGGTGCCGGGGGCTGGGTTGGGCCAACTGGGGACGGGACTACCGGCGGCACTTCAGGTTTGCCCTTGCCCGGATCCCTGGGCTCAGTGCTGGCCGTTTCACAGTTCAGCAGGCACAACTGCGGCGTGGGTTCGCCGTCTTCGGCCTGCGCCGGGACCGCCGCCGAAAGGCCAACCAGGAGCGCCAGCACCGCAGCGGCCGCAGCAGCGGACACGTCGCGGAGCACGGATGTGGATCGGATCATGGTTACCTTTTCGACAGCGCGCGGCACCCCCCTGCCGGAGCGAACAGTGTTTCCGGTAGTCTCCTACAACGCGGCACGGGCCCGCAAATCCAATAGATTTACGGGCCCGTGGGAAGCAACGGCTCAGCCCCTGTTTTCCGGCGGCAGCGCGATCTGCAGTTTCCGTGCCTTGCCGCGGCCCACGATGTAGCCGCGGCCCGGTATGAACTCCGGGCTGACCCGGCCCAGCGACGTGTTGAGCAGGCTGTCCCCTTCGATGTCGCCCGGGTTGATGAGCAGGCCCCGGCGTCCGGATTTGAAGGGCTGCGACAGCGACCAGGCGGAGGACCAGGTTGACGTTTCCGATTCCCCGATGACCCACTGATCGGCCTTGATGGACGCCGTCACGAGCTGCGAAACGCCCGATTCCGCCACGGTATCCGTGAACTCGGTCAGGCCCTCGATGAAGATCGCCAGCTTCCCGGGGTTCCCGGAAGAGTGCTCCGTGAGGTCCTCGATGATCTCGGCCAGGTCATCGGCACCCACCACGGAACGGTTCCAGAGCGGCAGCGACGCCACCGCGGACCGGCGCGAGCCGATGTACACGAGCTCCGTGTCCGGGTTGGAGCGGCGCAGCGCGTAGGCCAGGGTCACCAGCGCCACCGTCCTGCCGGCCCCTGGCGGACCCGCCAGCAGCAGCGGTCCCTGGGCCATGATCTCGGCCGGCTGCAAGGTTTCGTCGTCGACGCCGATGACGGGAAGGTCCGGGCTGCCGGGAGGCAGCACGTCCAGATCCACCTGTTCGGGAAGCCGCTGGATTTTCGGTGCCGATTCCAGCCCCTGGCGCAGCATCGCCTGGCTGAGCTTGTGGACTTCGCGGGCCTGCAGCGCCAGGTTGGAGTTGCCGCCCAGGACGGCCAGCTGGACCTCGTAGCCGCCCAGCATGCCGCGCCCCGGCGGCGAGGAGCTGGTGAGGACGTCCTTGGCGACGTCCATGGACATGTAGTCGTCCTCGGACGTCAGCCGCAGCACCAGCCGGCGCTGGATGGAAGCCAGCAATGTCGCCGGTACGGCGTTCGGCCGGTCACCGGTGACCACCAAGTGGATCCCCAGGGGACGGCCGTCGGTGGCCAGCTGCAGGAAGACGTCCCAGAGTGCGGACAGGCGGCTGAATTCGTACGTTTCGCGGAACGCCGATATGCCGTCCAGCAGCACGAAGATCCGCTTCTCGTCCGGGCGGTTGGCCAGGGTCCGGTATTCGACGATCGTGGAGGCCCTGACCTCGGCGAACCGGGCGGACCTTTCGTCGGCGATGTCCCGGAGCAGGCGGAGCAGCCGGCCGACGCGTTCGACGTCGTCACCGTTGATGATCTCGCCGACGTGCGGCAGCTCTTCGAGCATCTTCAGCCCGGAGGAACCGCAATCGATCCCGTAGATGTGCACGGGCCCGCCCCGGGGCGTGACGGCGGCGGCAATCGCGATACCGCGCAGGGCAGCGGACTTTCCGGAGCCGCCCGTGCCGTAGATGGCCATGTTGCCGTCCTGGTCCGGCTCGTAGAACACGGTGGGCTGTTCCTGGCGGGCAGGATCATCCGCCACGCCCAGCAGCAGCCGTTCGTCCGTCCGGGGGTTCGGCAGCTTGGAGAAGTCGTACGTCTTGGCCAGCTCGTCCAGCCACGGTTTGCGCGGTGGCCGGATGGCCAGCGATTCCGCGGCCCGGACGATGTTGGTGGTCATCCTGGCGATGTCGTTGGGGCCGGCCGGAGCTTCCGTGACGGGCTTCTCGGGGGCGGGCGCCTCCCAGCTGGGCCCCGACCCGAAGGCCATTTCCACGATGTCGATCTGCGGACGCTGGGGCTTCTCGGTAGTCCAGCCGCCGGCATATCCGGTCTGGAACCCCTGGATCCGCCCGGGCCCGGTCTTGGCGGCGCCGCGGCCCGGGACGGACGGGTCAAAGTATGCCGCATCAGGCACGCCGAGGATGTCGGTGGCATCGTCCTCGTCCGCCATGCGCAGGGCAACCCGGAGGTTGGTGTTGGCGCGCAGGCTGTCCTTGATGACGCCGGCGGGACGCTGTGTGGCCAGGATCAGGTGCAGGCCCAGGGACCGGCCACGGGCGGCAACGTCCACCACGCCGTCCACAAATTCGGGGACCTCGGTGGCGAGCGCCGCGAATTCGTCCACAACGATGATCAGGTACGGCGGCGCCTCCGGGTCGGCCTCGCGCTGGAGCCCGAGCAGATCCTTGGCCTTCTTGCGGTTGAGCAGATGCTCGCGGTAGTGCAGCTCCGCACGGAGGGAGGTCAGGGCGCGGCGGACCAGGTGCTGGGACAGGTCGGTGACCAGGCCCACGGTGTGGGGCAGGCTGAGGCAATCGGCAAAGGCCGCGCCGCCCTTGTAATCCACAAACAGGAAGCTCACCCGGTCCGGGCTGTAAGCCGCGGCCATGCCCATGACCCAGGACTGCAGGAACTCCGATTTGCCGGCGCCGGTGGTGCCGCCCACCAGCGCGTGCGGGCCCTCGTTTTTCAGGTCCAGGTAAAGCGGCTCGATGCCCTTGGAACCCACCAGGGCCCGGAGGGTACCTTTGTCCTTCCGGTTGGGGACCGCCGAGGCGTGGACTGAATTGTTCTCCACCCAGCGCTCCGCCACGGCCTGCGGGTTGTCCAGGAAGTCCTTGCCGATCAGGGTGGCGTAGGACACCGCACGCGGCAGGTCGGAGTCGTCGCTGACCGGCTTGCCAACGTCCACCACGGGCGCCAGCATCCGGGCCAGCTGCGCGGCCAGGTCGGAGTCAAGGCTTTCGCAGCTCACGGGGTACGTGTGCCGTCCCAGCCGTACCTGCCCTGTGGTGGTGCCGTTTTCGCCGTCCACCACCATAAAGTCCCGGCAGGCGGCCGGGAGTGCCTGGATGTCGGTGGCCACCCACATCACGTGGACGCCGGAGTCCGGCCCGCGCTCGGCGAGGCGGGTCAGCCTGCCCCGGTCCACCGGAGCGTCGTCCTCGACGATGACCAGGACCGCCGGCAGCACCGGAGCCGGGATCTCGTCCTTGGCAGGGTCCACGGATCCGCGGTGTTCGGGGGTGGAGCGCTTTGCCATGGCTTCCCGTGCGTCAAGCAGGTCCTCGAGCCTGGCCACGAGGGATGACCCGCTGGCTGAACCGGCGGCGAGATGGTCGCCGTTGAGGGGGCTGTGGCCGGAGCCCACGTGGGGCAGCCACTGCAGCCAGTCCCAGCGCTGCCGGGACTGCGCCGACGTTATGGCTGTCACCACGGCCTCCGCGGGCGAATGCAGCCCCACAAACTGCAGGACCATGCCGCGGGCAACGTCGTCAACCAGGCCCCGGGCCCCAGCCACGCCGAAGGACCCGGCGCTGCGCAGCTGGGAGACCACCGGGACACCCTCGATGTCCCTGAACTGCTTCAGGCAGTCCTGGATCTCGCGCATGAATTCAGCTTCGGTGTCGTTGCTGTTGGGTTCCTCGAACAGGATGCGTGACGTACCGGTGCCGAGCCCGAACCGCAGGCCCAGGAACCCGGTGTGCTCGGGGCGGTGTGTCCACAGCAGCGGACCGAGTTTGTAGATGGAATCCACGGTGTCGCTGACGGACGGCGCTTCCTGCAGGCGGACCGCGCGTTCCACGTGCTGCAGTTCGGTGATGTCCTGCCGGAACGCCGCCATGGACTCCCGGAACTGTTTGAGCTGTTCCTTCTGCTGGCGCCTGGTCTGCATCTTGTGGTCCACATAGTGACCCACAATGAACAGCGGCATCATCATCATGAACACCACCGACAGGATGTTCCGCGTGACCGCGAACATGATGCCGCCCATCAGCAGCGGCGCCATCAGCATGATGTACGGGAACGGCTGGTGGTCCGGACGCTTGGGTCCGGCGGGGGGCACGCGCTTGGGCGCCTCAAAGCGCGGAACGACCCGCGGGGAGCGGTTGAAATCGACAAGGGGCGACGTCGGTGCTGCCGCTTGGTTGCGGCCCAGCGGCACCACGGTCACGGTGGTCTCCCCCAGCGTCACCGTGTCCGAGGAGTTCAGGGTGGCCCGGGTGACCGGAAGACCGTCCATCAGGAGGCCGTTGGCGGAGTTCGTATCCACGATCTCCACGCTCTCGCCCACGGTGATGCGGGCGTGGCGTTTGGAGGTCAGCGGGTCCGTGAGCCGGATGTCCACGTCCCTGTCCCGCCCGATGTAGCTGGTGCCGGAGGGCAGCGAAAATTCCTGGCCGACGTCGGGCCCGGAAAGGATCCGCAGGGTGGCCGCCGCGGGTCCGCGGTTGGCGCCGGGTGCGTTGAAGAGTTCGCTGACCTCGGTCAGGGACACCACGGACCCCGGCCGCAGGCCCGATTCCAACAGGTTGTCCGCGCGGGTCAGGACGCTGCCGCGCATGCCGCCGCCTACAAAGGCCTCGTCGATGCGGAGCGAAAGGTTTTCCGGTGCCGGTGATCCCTTGCGGTCGGGGTCCGCGACCCACAGCTGGGTGGCGATATCCGCCACCGTGGCCAGACCGTCGACGGTGACGGCCAGGTCCTTGGTTTCCGCCGGGTCCCGGCGGAGTGTCAGCCGGATCCTCATCCTTCGTCCACGCCCCTCATCTTTTCCAGTAAGTACAAATCATCGGGAGTGACCAGGTGCGACGTGACTGCGTGCTCGACGAGCCTCGCGCGCCGGTTGGTGGCCAGTTTCCCGCCGCCGCCGCGGAGGCCCACTACCCCCACGCGGTCAAGTTTGTCGCAGACGTTATCGAGCTTTCGGTTGAACCGGGTGAGTGCCCAGCCCAGGGTCCTGGCCGCTGCGGCCGAGGACGGGATGGCGCTGAATCCGGTCCCTTCCCGCCGCAGCATGGGTTCGGCCAGGGCCACGATGAGGGCCTTCTGCGAGTCGGTGAAGACCACGGGGCCGATGGTGGTGTCGCCGTTGCTGTCGTCCTCCCGTGATTCCTGGCGGAAGGACGGCGTCTTGAGGTGGACGGCGAACTCATATGTGGTGGGCCCGGCGGTGAAAATGACGTTCGTGTGGCGGAACACCAGCGGGATGCGCGCACCCGGCGACAGCCAGGCCTGCATCCCGCCGGAACCGTCGGCGACCGTGGCGGACAGCATCCCGCCCACGTTGCTCAGCCACCAGATCCCGTCGTAGCGGGCCACCTGCAGGAACTGGCGGTGAAGGTATGGGTTGTCATCCACTTCAAGGTCGCCCTCGCGGCCGATGTTGAAGATTTCCTCATCGGACGGTTCGTACCATTCACCACAGAAATCTATTGCTAGATCCCCCATTTTCCGTGCCTCCTCGTCGGGCGGTGCCCGCGTTCACTAACGATTCCGGTCTGCTCTGCCGTCACTTGCGGATGCAGGCGATCGAGTCTTCTTCCAAAGGTGAGAACGCGCCGTCGCTCCTGACGATCATCACCTGGATACAGGTGGGTTCCGTCGGATTCAACGCCACCTGGGCGGTTGGCTCGGCAGTGGACTGGTACTCGCCGTTGCTACCCAAGGCGTAGACCCGCCATTTATAGGCGTCACCCGATTTCGGCTGCGGATTGGTCCACGTGAAGCTTGCCTTACCGGTGGCGTCCACCGTCCCCACCAAGTCCGCGACGTCGGGGACTGTCCCGTTGTCCAGAGCATCCGCCGGGGGTTTGCTGACTTGGCCGGTCTCTTCGACCTTCGGCGCCGGAGCCGAGGACGCCAGCACGATTCCGACGATGATGGCGAGGACCAGCAGCGTTCCGCCCGCCGCGGCGAGCCACAAGTTGCGCTTGCCGTGGTCGGGCGCCGGCTCAGGGGCGGTTTCCGTGACGGGGGCCGGACGGCTGATCGTCGCGTCGATCTCGGGCTCGGCCGCTGCCGCCCGGTGGCCGGGCGCGCCGGGCCGGGTGGCCTGCTGGCCTGCCTGCTGTCCGGTTTGTCGGCCGGGCTCCTGGCCGGCCTGTGCAGGAAGGAGCCCGGGGCGCTGGACCGTTGCATCCGCCGCGGAGCCGTACTCCGCGGCGGGTGCACTGCCGCGAAGCATTGTCGCGTGGGCCCACTCGTCTCCGGGGCTGCTGCCGGCCTGGTTGCCGCCATCGCGCTGGCCGTCCTGGCCGGCAAAGAGGTTGCCCGGAACCTGCGGCCTGGGTCCTGCCGGGGCCGCAGCAGCCGGGGGTAATCCGCCAGCTGGAAGGCCCGACGGCGGCGCACCGGTTCCGGGGCGTTGCGGCCGCGTGCGTGCCGGGAAGGTAGGGGCGCTGCCGGTCCGCTCCGGATCGATGGCAGCGATACTCCGGACGCGGGTTTCCTCGAAGCCGTCATCGGGGTGGTTTTCTTCCAGTTGCTGCTCTTCGAGTACCTCGAAGGGCGTGACGGAAAGGTTCAGTTCGGCCTGGATCCGCTGCAGGGCAAGGGCAAACGCGTGGGCTGAGGAGTAGCGGGACGCCGCGGACTTGGCCATTGCCGTGGACAGTGCCCGTTCCAGTGACTCCGGAACGTCGGCCCGGCCCAGGCGCGGCAGTGCCGCGCTGGTGATCCGCGAGATCAGTTCGCGCTGGGAATTATCGGTACCGGGCATCACGAACGGCGACCTGCCGGCCAGCAGCGTGTACAGCGTGGCGCCCAACGCCCAGACATCCACCATCACGCCGTCCACTGGGCCGTCCGCGAACTGTTCCGGCGGCGACCACGGAATGGACATCCCGGCGTCCTCGTCGGCGTCGCCGCCCAGGGTGCCCGAGATTCCGAAGTCCGTCAGGGCCGGCCGGTTGTAGTCCGTCACCAGGATGTTGGCGGGCTTGATGTCCCGGTGGGCGATGCCGGCCCGGTGGGCGGTCTCGACGGCGGAGGCCACCTGGATGCCGACGGCCAGCACCTCATCAACGCTGAAGCGCTGACGGCGGTACCGGACGTCCAGGCTGGGCCTGGAGCAATACTCCATGGCCAGGTAGGAGTGACCGGCCTCGGTCACCTCGGCCTCGAAGATGGTCACGATGTAGGGGTGGGAGGAGAGCTGGGCCATCAGGTTGGCCTCGGACTCGAACCTGCGCCGGGCACCCTCGGTCTTCAGATCCGACAAAAGGACCTTGACCGCCACCTTCCGGCGCGGCCGGTCCTGTTCATAGAGATAGACGTCCGAAAACCCGCCGGAGCCGAGCAGGCTGAGGTACGAAAACCCCGGAATGTGGGGCGGCGGCGCAACCGGCCGTTTGGAACTCAAAGAATCTCCTCAAAACGCAATGAGATGTCGTCACCCAGTTCGGCGATGTCGCCGTCGAGCAGGATGGCCATTTCGTTCTGGGCCAGGCGGCGGGGCGGCTGGCCCTGGCGGACCAGGACCGTGCCGTTGGTGGCCTTCAGATCGCAGAGCATCACGTGCCAGCCTTCGAGCCGCACTTCCACGTGGGAGCGCGAGATGTCGCCGCTGGGGCTGGCCACTTGGACCAGCCGAGGCATCACACCACCCTGGACCCGGGAAACGGACGGCTGACGCCCAATGACCAGCGACTGGTCAAGGTCAACCAGTGCACCCGTAGAGACCCGCATCCGGCCCAGCCGTGGCCGGGCCACCTGGACGGCATCGGCGGGCAGCGGCGAGCCGCAGGCAGCGCACTGCGCCTGGGTGGGCGGATTGGCGTGTCCCCGGTTGCAGACCCGGGCCAGCACCAGCGGGCCGGCGGCCGAATCCGGCTCCGGAACCGAGGCGGGATGCGCGGCCATTCCGGCGAGGTCACTCTTCATGATCGTGTGGCCGTCGTGGTCACCGTCGAAGGCGTCCGGGTCTGCTGCCGGCTGCCCTGCGCGCACTTCTGCCTGGACGTCCGCCGGGGGCTGATTCAACAGGAGCTGATTCAACAGGGGCTGATTCGACGGGGACAGGTTCGACGGCGGCGGAATCAACGCCGGCAGATTGGACGACGGCGCGGCCTGGGCAGCAGGTGTGCTCCCGCCGGTCCGCCACGGGACCGAGTCGATGAGCCCGCCGATCGTCCGGGCGGCCGCTGTGGCCGCTGCGGCCGCAGGCGGTGTGGCAGGTGGACCTGCGGGTTCGGGGGCGCGGTGTGCAGGAGCCAGGCTGGCCGCTGCCTCCGGCTGTCCTGGAGCGTTCGTCGGTGCCGCATCGACCGGTGCCGGAGAAGCGCCAACAGGTGCCGCGGGGACGGCGTGATCTTCTCCGGGTTCGTCGCGGACGGCTGCGTCCTCGATGCGGCGGATAACAGTCCGCTCCCAGAGGTGGTCGTAGCTGCCGGTCATTTCGTGCGTCGGGACCTGGTCAGGATGGGCGGTGCGCTCCGGGGCCGGCTCCATCTCCGGCTCGGGCTCCGGCGCTTCGGCAGCAAAGTTGGCGTCATCGTCCATGAGCCCCACTACGGTTTCGGCGGAGACCTCCCGGTCAGGTTCCTGCTCTGGTTCAGGCGCCGGTTCAGCGTCCGTTGCCAGGACGACGCCGCCGACAGCGGTGGGTGCCTCGACCTCAGCGGGCGTGGCAGCCGGAGCCGCCACCTCGTCCACGGGAATTCCGGTGAGCGACACTGTCAACGACCCCAGCAGGACCACGCCTTCGCTGAGCGGCAACACGTTCCCGGGCTGGCCGTCCCCGGGCGGGCTGTCCCCGGGCACGGTGAGGCGGTACCACTCGGGTGTGTCCAGGCGGCGTTCCGTCCAGGTGGTGACGTCCCGCCCGTGCAGTTCCACGGGGCCGCCGGGCAGCTGTACGGTCATGTCAAGATCGCCGCGGAGGAAAATCCGGAGCGCGTCACCGGCATCGACTATCCCGAACGACGGTATCTGTGCCAGGGAAACGCCGAAGCTGCTGGTGACGGCATGAAGGACCTGGTGGACTTCCGGGGCGTGCTCCAGCAGTTCCCACAGGGACTGGGCCAGGGAGGGCGCGGTCCCGGGCCCCAGCAGGACAACAGTATTGGCCCGGACAACACCGAGCCAGGTGCCCGCGACGTAAGTGGTTGTGCCCATGTCAGTATTCCCCTCTTTCGTCGTCCTGGCCGGCCGGCCGGCTGGCGTCAACAATCCGTGCCCGCGGCAGGGTGACCTCCTCCTCCGCATCAGCGGCGGGGCGGGGCGCCGTGGTGGCGATGCCGCCGTCGTTCATCACGTTCCTGGCGTCCACCACTATGACGGTGACGTTGTCCCTTCCGCCATTGCGGAGCGCAGCCTGGATCAGGGCATCCACCGCGTCCTGCGGGTGGCCCACGGTGCTCAGGATCCGGGAGATGTGCTCGTCCGTGAGCTCGCCATTAAGTCCGTCGGAGCAGACCATGATCCGGTCGCCCTCCTCAACGGGCAGGAGCCAGTAGTCAGCTTCGATCTCGTCCCCGGTGCCCAGCGCCCTGGTGACCACGTGGCGGCGGGGATGGACGGTGGCCTGCTCCGGCGTGATTTCACCGGCATCCACGAGTTCCTGGACCTCAGAATGGTCCACACTGACCTGCTCGAAGTGCCCTTGGCTCAGCCGGTACGTGCGGGAATCCCCGATGTTCATGACCAGCCAGTACGGCATGCCCATCTGTTCCACCACAACGGCTCCGGTGAGTGTGGTCCCGGCGCGGGCACCGGTCACCTCCCGGATGGAGCTGTCGGCGCGGAGCAGGTATTGCTGGAGTACTGCCGCCGTGATGCTGCGCTCCCCGGTGGCCAGTTGTGGCATGGCAGCGAGGGCGCGGACGCACATGCCGCTGGCAATCTCGCCGGCTTCATGCCCGCCCATGCCGTCTGCCACGGCGAAGACGGGGTCGGAGGCTATGAAGGAATCCTCGTTCAATTCCCGGCGCAGCCCACGGTCCGTGCCGTAGCCGTAGCTCAGGCTGAGGCCGGTTCCGTGGTTTGCGTCGGCTGGGTCACTGGCGGGCTGGGAGTTCATGCCTGTCCTAGGTGGAAGGAACGGTCACCAAAGTGGACAGTGGATCCCGGGCTGACAAAAGCGGGCACGCCCGGCTGCAGTGGGGTGCGCCGGCCGTCCGGTGTAGTTACGGCGCTGCCGTTGGTGGAGTTCCGGTCCGTCACCCAAATGCCGGCACCGTCGGTCAGCAGGTGGAGGTGCGTCTTGGAGATCGAGCGGCCGGGATCACTGACCGCCAGGAGCTGGGCCTGCTGCTCCCCCGCCTGGCCAAGGGGGTTCCTGCCCAACAGGACGTTGCGGTCGAGCTGGAAGTCCCGGCCGTCGTCGAGCTTTATCCGCAGCACGGCGACGGGCGCTGCATACGCTGCCCCGCCGCGCATCTGTGTGCGGTCAAGGTCGTTATCGGGGTGGGACTGGGCTGCAGGCGCGGGAACCACAGGGGCCGCGTACGGGACACCCGGCTGGAAAGGAGTGGACGACGGCGGCGCGTCCGGCTGGGGTGCGAACGGCGGCGGCGCGGCTGACGGTTGAGCCGTGTACGGCTGCGGGGCGGACGGCTGCACGGGTGCTTGGACCGGCGGCTGCTGTACGGTCACAACCTGGGGCGGCTTTGCGGCTCCGGCCACGGGCGACGCGACAAACTGGACCGGCGGGAGGTCCAGGGGCGCGAAACTGTACGGGCCCTGGATGCCGCCGGAGGTGATGGGGTTCCGGCCGACCTTGACGTCGAACACCAGCGTTTTGGCCGCAGTATCGTGCCAGCCGCGGAGCCTGCCCTTGCGGTCCCAGGTGTTGGACACGACCACCAGCACGGCCCACACCGCGCCGGCCATAAGCAGCGGGCCAAGGACGAAGACGGCCACATCGAACCATTTGAAAGTGACGATGGCAACGGCGGCCAGGAGAGTAAGGATGATGCCCGCGCCGGTGATGAGGCCGCGCAGGAACACTCCCCCGGCGCCGGGTGCGTAACCATCCTTGTCAGCGCTGCGGATGCCCATGACGTGGTTGCCGAGGGTCTTCCCGGAGCGGCCTTCCATGCCCACCAGGACCGCCAGGTAGACCAGCGTCAGTCCCAGGCCCATGCTGCCGAACAGGACCAGCGAACCGGTGTCATAGATGATGAAGCCGCCGCTTTGGGTGCGGGTGATTCCCGCGAACCCGATGGCGAAAGTCACCACCAGGACCGCGACGGGGGCCAGCCAGTCGAGCACTGCTGCGCCGAGCCGTTTCCCCGCCGTGGCCGGAACCAGCTCAAGATTGGCTGCCATTCCCGTTCCTCCCCCTGGAGCCGTTTGTACTACCGGGATAGTACCGGGATTCTGGCTGGCGTGCGCCGCCGCACGCTCCATCATGGCCCGCTGTGCATGGTCCACGTTGCGTCCGCTGCGTGCCGCCCTGTTGGGCAGCGGAGCACCGCACGCTGTGCAGAACGTGGCGCCGCCCCGGATCAGTTGCTGGCACTGCTGGCAGCGCTCGGCCTCGTTCATCATGCGTCAGTGGGGTTCTTCCTGCCAGGGTTCCGCAGAACGGTGGACTCATCAGGTTCGGGCGCCGCCGCCGTCGTCCGGGGTCCGCTGTCCTGAACTGCCGGATTCGGGGTTCCGGCACCGTCCGGACCGGTCTCCACCCTACCGGTGGCGGACCGCCATCCCGGGGAACCCTGGCCGGGCGGACGCACCAGCGGGCCCAGCCCGAGCCTGGTTCCACGCAGCTTAAGGGCGTTGCGGCCATCAGCGAGCAGCGACCGGGGCGAGAAGCGGGCCTGCTGGCGGCGCCAGAACCCCAACGTCCCGGTCATTTCCTTCAGGGAGCCGTCCACGATGGTCCAGTATTCCCGGACCTCATCCTCGCTGGGCTGGCCGGCGCCGAAGATGGAGGCATCCGCACGGTGCGCCAGCATGGTGGTGGTCTGCCCGGTGGCCGGGAACGAATCGGCAAGCACCACTGCGCTTTCGCGCCGGGTTGCACGGGTGTCGATGCCGGCGCCCAAATCAGTGGCGAGGCTCACCACCTCGTTCCAGCCGCCGCCCACACGCTGGGCCGGGGGCCCCTCCGTGAGGCGGGCCTTCCGGCGTCGTGATTTAAGGAGCGCAATCAGCAACAGCGGCAGGGCAAGGATGGACAGCGGGATCAGGGCAATGCCCAGGGCCCCGAGCAGGGCACCCCAGAAGAGCCACGGATTGTTCTTCTTCTCGTCGGCGTCCAGGGCGTCCGGCGAGGAATCCGGCGGCAGGTCTGCCGGTTCCTGCGGCGGGGGCGGCGGCTGCAGCACCTGGGGCTTGGGTTTGGACTTGTTTTCGGGGTCCGGCGGGATGGGCACGTTGTCCTTGGGCGGTGTGGGGTCGAAGCTGACCCAGCCCACCCGGTCGAAGGCCACTTCAACCCAGGCGTGGACGTCCTTGCCCGTGACCTTTACCTCGCCGGCACCGTTCTCCGGGCTGGTCGGCTCGGGGTAGAAGCCCATGACCACGCGTGACGGGATGCCCAGGTGGCGGAGCATCAGCGACATGGACACGGCATACTGCTCGTCGTCGCCGAGCATCTGCTTGGCGGTCAGCAGGTTCCTGATCCGCGACGAGCTGTGGCCGGACACGCTGGGCAGCTGACCGTCGGCGACCAGGCCGTTGCTGAAGGCGCCCGTCTTTTGGAAATGCGCCTCGATCTGGCGGACCCGGTCAATCGCGGTGGGCGCATCGGCGGAGAGGTCGTTGGCCTGTGACCCCACCACCGGCGGGACCTCGACGGCGTCCGGCAGCGTAATCTTCGCGAAGTCGTACTGGGTCAGCTGACCGTGTTCGAGCTTCACGGGATCGGACACCTGGACACTGTAGGAATCGCCCTTGGACAGGCCCTGCGTGGTCACGGCCGTGTCTGTGCCCGCGTTGAAATACAGGCCCGACGCCGCGGCGGAGGCGCTCTGGTCAAAGCTCAGGCCGGTGGTCTTCCGGCCTCCCGGGACAAAGTAGCCCTGGTAATCCTGGATGGTGATGTCGATGGAGTAGTCATTCGAGGGGACGATGCCCGAGGTGTCGGCCAGGGTGTTGATGGACTCGGTGTCGCCCACCTTGCTGAAGCTGCCGGAGCCGTTGGGATCCATGTTGTAGTTGGTGCCGTTGAAGGCATCCAAAGCCCCCAGCCGGACACGGCCGTCCCGGGGCAGTCCTTTGACCACAAACAGGGTGTCGTCTTTTTTGTCCTTGACGAACGTCCGGAAGCTTGCCAGGGGCGTGACGTAGTCCTTGGGATCGAACGGCGGAACCACCACGTTGCGCAGGACCTTGCGGTCACCGCTGGCGGTGACCAGGGGCGCCGCCACCGCGGTAATGGCGACGCTTGCGGCGATCACGGCAGCGGCCGTGCCCAGCCGGCGGAGCTTGGCCCGCTGGGCTGTGGCCGCATCGGTCTGCGGACGGTTGACTGAGACTTTTCGCGTGTCGCTGCGCCGCAGCGCGTCACGGCGGATGGTGGCCCAGGCAATCGCAATGACGGTGAGTCCGATGCCGCGCTCCACGGTGAGGAAGGCAGCGTTGGTGCTGAAAGCTATGCCGGTGACGAAAAGCACCAGCACGGGAAGCAGTGGCCAGTACGGGGTCTTCAGCCGCCAGGTGAGGATGCCGGCAACCAAGGCGGTGAGCAGCGAACTCAGGAACGGGACGATCAGGACGCCGCCGGCAGACCCTACCGGAACGCCCACGGTGAGCATGTCCTTCCAGGCGAACACAACCCCCAGGAGCAGGGTGCGCAAGGAGTCAAGACTGGGAACAAAACCGGCAATCGCCGTATCCGGGACCGCCAGGAGCGTGCCGAACACCAGGTAGGCCCCCAGCGCGAGGGCTGTGGTGATCAGCAAACCCAGGCGCAGGTGCGCGTTGGCGGCGGCGATGCCGAGGCCCAGGAGGATGCCGCCGAAGCCCGAAACCATGTAGTAGGGGTCGCCGCCGAAGCTGAGGCTGAAGCCCAGCAGGCCCAACCCCAGCAGGACGGTGAGGGCGCCGGCGTCGAGCACAAAATGCCAGACCGGCTGGCCATCGGCGAACGATGATTCGTACTTCCGCTGCTGCGGGCGCGGCCGGAGGCCCGGGGCGGAGCTCATGCGGCCGCCTTTCTGAGGACGATGGCGAGGTCAGCGAGGTCGCCGAGGGTCAGCACTGTCAGGTCCGCAATGTTGGCGCGGCCCGGTGCAGCACCGATTTGGAGGCGCACGGCCAGGCTCCTGACGCCGAGCGGCACGCAGGCCGCGGCCGATCGGAGCTGGGAGGGTGTCACGTTGCTGCCCACCACAAAAAAGACCACCGACGCGTTGGGGACGGTGTCGGCCAGTGTCCGGGCGAGGTCGACGGCGGTCCGGCGCATGGGTGCCCCGGCGATCCGTGTCATGTCATCCAGCATGTTCCGCCCGGTTTCACAGCGCAGCGGCCCCATTTGCGTCAGGACGTCCAGCTCGCGCTGCTCGCGGATGGCCTGCCGGCCGATCGAGGCGGCCGCTGAGATGGCCATTTCGAATTCCTGCTCTGAAGCGTACTCATCCGTGTTGATCGACAGTGAGATGGCCAGGTGGGCGCGTCGGGTCTCCTCGAACTGGCGCACCATCAGCTTGTTGGTCCGTGCGGTGGTCTTCCAGTGGATGTGCCGCCGGTCATCACCCGGGACGTAGTCACGCAGGGCATGGAAGGACACGTCCGCACTGGACAGGTCGGTGGTGGGCATGCCCTCGAGGTCGCGGATGAATCCCGCCGCGGAACCGGCCAGGGCCACTGTCTTCGGGTGCACAAACAGATCCTCCGGTTCCGTCCACAGCACCTGCCGGCGGAGGAGGTGCAGGGGGTCGGCACGGACCGAGCGGACAGGTCCCACCACGATGACGGCGCGGCGGGCGGTTGGAATGGTGAACAGGTCCTCATGCACCTGCGCGGGCTTCATCCGGGGCAGGTGGAAGACGGCGGTGGCGTTGCCCACCGGCAGTTCCAGGGCGGCGGGCAACAGTGGCCTGGCCGAGGTGTTGGAGACGGCGATGCTTCCTACCGCACTGTCCCCGACGGCCACACGGGTCCGGGCAAGGTCCAGGATCACGCCGTAGGATGACCGGCCCAGGATGAACCCGACGGCGATCAGGAAAAGAACAAACGCCGCGATGGCCGCCGCCTTGGCCTCCTGCCAGCCGAAGGCCTGGCCGGCAGTCCACAACAGGATGGAGGTCGCCAGGACGGACCAGCCCAGGACACTGACCACCGAAAGGACAGGCCACACGTAGCGCAGCCACAGGCCACGGACCCTCTCCCACGCCGGGGTGAGGGCGAGGGCGGCGGTGCTGGTGGCCTCGGCCCAAACGGACGAGGGATGCAGCCTGGTGGGTCTGCCGTCCCGGCGGAAGGGTTGCCGGAGGCGTTCAGCAAGCCGGGTCAACGGAGTGCTGCTGGACATAAATGTGCCTTTGTTCGCGCTGGTCAGTGGTGGTCGGAGCTCCGCCGGAGCCTCAGACGGCGGCGCGCTGCTGCGGTGCCGCGATGTCGGACAAGACCCGGGCCAGGACGGCCTCGGGGGTGGCGCCGGAGAACTCAGCTTCCGGGTCCATCACAAACCGGTGCGTCCACACAACGGCGGCCAGTTCCTTGATGTCGTCAGGCAGGACGAAGTTCCGTCCCTGCCCCGCGGCCCAGACCTTCGCGGCGCGGACCATGGCGATGGCGCCACGCACGGAAACGCCCAGCCGGGTCTCGGGCGCGTTGCGGGTCTCCTCGCAGAGCCGGGAAATGTATTCAAGGACGGCCGTGTCCACGTGCACGGTGGCTGCGAGGTCAGCCATGTCCGCCACGGCCTGCGTGGTGATAACTGCGGAGATCTCCTTGGAGCGGTCTTTCAGGTTCGAGCCACCGAGCAGCTGGACCGTGGAGGCGTGGTCCGGATAGCCGATGGAGGTCTTGATCAGGAAGCGGTCCAGCTGCGCCTCCGGCAGGCGGTAGGTGCCGGCCTGCTCGATCGGGTTCTGCGTGGCCATCACCATGAACGGCCGGCCTGCCTCGTAGGTCACGCCGTCCACGGTGACCCGGGATTCCTCCATGACCTCCAGCAGTGCCGACTGCGTCTTCGGCGAAGCGCGGTTGATCTCATCGGCCAGGACGATGTTGTTGAAGATCGGTCCCTTGTGGAACTCGAACTTCTGCGTCTTCTGGTCGTAGATGGTCACACCCGTGACGTCCGAGGGCAGGAGGTCGGGGGTGAACTGGATGCGGTTGTTGGACCCCTGGACGGTGGCGGCCATCGCCCGGGCCAGCATGGTCTTGCCGGTGCCGGGGGCGTCCTCGAACAAGACATGGCCCTCGGCCAGCATCGCAGTGAAGGTGAGCCGGATGACGTGGTCCTTGCCCAGGACCGCCTGTCCCACGTTGGCAACGAGCTTGTCGAAAGTGCCTGCAAACCATTCGGCCTGCTCGGTGGTCATGGTCATGAAGTGAGTCCTTTTCTTGTGGTGCTGGTCTGATGACGCCGTTTTGGAGGGACTGGCGAAGGTGTCAGCATTCGCCGACGTCCGCGCCGCTGATATCGATGGTGGCGAGCTTGACGTACCAGCCTGCGTGGGGGCCGCCGTCCATGCGGTACCACTTGTAGTACCCGGGGTCCGCTGTTGGCGAACCGTAGATGTTCATCCAGCAGGCGCTGTTGATCCAGCCGTCCGAGAAGGAGACCCAGTTCGCGTCATTGCCGCCGCAATCGGGGCTTCCATTCACGTATCCAAAGCGGTCTGGAACTCCGGGCTTGCCGGGACAGCTGTTGTTGGTGGCAGGCTTGACCCGGACCTTGGTGGGGGCGGGCGGCGGGGTGGGATCGGCGCCGGACGTGGAGGTGGCTGGTCCGCCAATAGCGCCGTCCACCACAGTCACGGCACGGACACGCAAGTTATGGCTCTTGCTCCAGCCTCCAGCACCGGCATCGAAGCTGTTGGCCTGGCCCACGTTCTGCCAGCCGCCACCATCCATGCTGACCTCGTAGTGGTTGAGCGCACGTCCATTGGTGGCGGGGTTGTTCCAGGTCCAGTGCACCTGGCCGTCCCCCTTGGCAGAGGTCCTGCCGTCCACGTTGGGCGCATTCGGCGGCCCGTAGGGGTTCCCGGCGCCAATGTTCTTGGCGTCACCGGACACGTTGTTCTTGGTGGACGTGGCAATGATGGTCACGGCGATGTCCCTGCCGTTGGTCAGCCCGTTGATGGTTCCGCCGCCAACCGGGATGCTTCCGGACTTTCCGTCAGCGTTGTAGGTGTACCGGATTTCCGTCTCCGTTGATCCGTTCCGCTGGGCCTGGGTGAGCGGTGTAAACGTCACCCTGAGCTGTCCGCTGGTGCCGGTGTCAGCCAC
This sequence comes from Arthrobacter sp. Soil762, assembly GCF_001428335.1. Lineage (GTDB taxonomy): Bacteria > Actinomycetota > Actinomycetes > Actinomycetales > Micrococcaceae > Arthrobacter. The sequence continues at coordinate 110,461 of NZ_LMSG01000021.1, read as the reverse complement.
GGTTCCGCTGCTTACCTGGCCTGGCTTGCCGGCTGCCCGGATCTGGGCCGACGGGTTGCTGGTGCCGCTGGTGCCCGCCTTGTTGGTGGCCGAAACCGTGAACGTGTAGTCGGACTCGGAGTTGTCCACGGTGACGTTCTGCGTGGTGCCTGAAACTACCGGCTGAGTGGCCACCACGGCCCCGCCCTGCAGGGTAGTCAGGGTATACGACGAGATCGCATCACCGTTGTTGTTCGGCGCAGTCCAGCTGACACGCAGCTGGCTTTGGGTCCCCAGGGAACCGGCATCTGCAGCGGTAGGCGCAGCAGGGGTGGCAGGTACTCCGGCAGGCACTTCCGCCGCCGAGTAGGGGCTCCACTCGGACGGATCCTTGGCATCATTGCGGGCCAGGACGCGAACCTTGTAGGAGACGCCGTTCTGGAGTCCCTTCCAGACATAGCTCACCGCTGCCAGGTTCTGGATCTGGGCGTTCTGCCCTGGCGGGGCCGGCGAGATTTCCAGATCGTAGGTCTTGACGGGTGATCCCTTGCTGGCCGGTGCCACCCAGTTCACGGAAAGCTGCTTGTCACCGAACTTCAGGGTGGGCGCCAGCGGCGTGTCCGGCTTTACGTCCGGGCGGACCTCGGCGGATGCCGGGGAACGTTCAGATTCGCCGAACTCGTTAGTGGCGGTGACTTCGAAGTGGTACTTCGTGTTGTTGGCCAGCCCGGTCAGCGTGCAGGTGTTCGCCGGGCAGTCCTGCCTGAAGCCCGATTCGCCGTAGACCGTGTACTTGGTAATGGGCGCACCGCGGTCTGCCGGGGCAGACCAGGTGAGCAGCGCCGTCTTGTCCCCGACGCTCTGCGCCTGCGGGGTAGTCGGCGCCAGGGGTTTGTCCTTGACGGTGAGCCGGATGCGCGCCGTGGCATTGCGGGAATCGTCTCCCGTCTTGTCTGCCACGGTGTAAGCCACCACCATGGTGCCCGTGAAACCGGACGACGGCGTCACCGTCACCGAGTCCCCGGACACCGTTGCGCCGCCCTGTCCCGTCTCGGTTGCTGCGGAAATGATCTTCAAGGCGGTCTCGGGAAACGGGTTAGCGTCGTTGGCCAGGACCTTCACGTTGACCGGATTCCCCGCAGCCGCGTTCGGCTCCAGGTCGTCGTTCGCCACTGGTTTGGGCCGGTTGGAGGCCGTGACGGCCAACCGGTAAGTAGCCGTTGCCTCCAGTCCGCGCGAGTCCTTGGCCTTGACCTGGACCGCACCGGTGGTGCCGGTGGCAGTGGCGCCGTCCACGGATGTCTTGAGGATCTTGCCGTCTATCCGGGCATTGAAGCTGGCCGGGCTCCCGCCCACCAGTTCGTACTTCATGTTGTCCAGATCGTCCCGATCGGGGTCCGCGGTGAGCCGGCTCAGGTCCAGGTCTGCAGACTCGCCTTTCGGCACCTCAACTTTCGCGCCCAGGAGTTCGGGCGGGTTGTTGCGGTTGGGGTCCGGCAGCACCTTGGTGCGGATGCTCAGGGTGGATTTCAGCCCTGCAGGATCATCCGGCCCGGTGCCGTCGGTGACCTCAAAGCTGAGCGACCCCGGACCCACGTAGTCAACGCCCGCCGTGTACTTCAGCGCCGTTCCGTCGCCGGAAACGGGGTTGCTGCCATCCGAACCGATGAGCTTGATCCGGTCAGTCTGGGTCAGGCGCGGTGAGCGGCCTTCCCGGACCTTGACCCATTCTTTGAGGTCAACGTTCACGGATTGTCCGGCGATGACCTCGATGACCTCGTCTTTGGCGAGGGTGGGAACCTGCTGCCCCAGCCCCGGCGCCCAGATGATGGCTGTGGACTTTTGGCCGTCCACGTCTTCGACGGTGTATGGGATCAGCTGCGGCTGTTCGGTCAGGTCTACGAGCATGGTGCCGTCAGGCCCCGGGCGGGCGGTGAGGGACTCGGTGCTCAGCTTGAGGTTCTCGCCGACGCCGTCGGGGTCTTCATCGTTCTTGAGGACCGGCACATCCACGGCAGTCTTGCCCATCGCCTGCGCCGAGGTGACCCGGTCGTCGCGGGCAATGGGCGCCTTCAGCGGAACCTCGTTGTCCACCACCACACGGATGGTGGCTTGGGCGGTGGCGTCGCGGTCGTCGGCGACGGTGTACCGGACGTTGACCGTCCCGGCAGCGCCGGGAGCCGTCAGGATGATGCGGCCGCTGGTCTTGCTGACGGTGGCCTGGAGGGCGTCGTCGGCCTCGATACCGTCCGTGAGGATGCGGATGATGTCGCCGTCGGGATCGGTGTCGTTGCCGGTGGCGTCGACGGCGATCTGCCGTCCCGGCCGGACCTTCACTTCGTCATCCACGGGGGTGGGGTTCTGGTTCGTTTCGCCACGGGGGGCGATGCCCACCGTCACGGTCCCGGTGTTGACGGCGCCCTGGCGGTCCACCACCTTGTAGCGGAACGTATCTGTACCGGCGCCATCGCCGGCAGCGGTGAAGTCGATGAAGTTGCTGCCCACGGTGGCGGTTCCCATGGCCGGGGTGCTGTCGATACCGGTCAGCTGAACGGAGTCGCCGTCGGGATCGATGCCGTCCAGGGGAACCGGGATGCGCACAGTTCCGGCGGCAACCACACGGGCGGTGAGATTCTGAGGCTGGGGCCTCGAATTCTCGGCCCCCTCCAGCGGAAGGATGTGGATGGTGACGGCGGCGGCGCTCTTCTGCCCCTGCGGGTCCACCGCGTTGTAGATGGCGCGCACCGTCTTGGGCTGCGGCCCGGCGATGAAGCGCAGGGTGTTTTCCGAGACGAAGCTCTTGCCGTCCAGTTCATCCACGGCTTGCGGCAGGACGGGGTCCACGCTCAGCTCCAGGCCCTGCGGGTGCGTGTCGTTGTCCAGCACCGGGATGGTGACGACGTCGTTGACCCTGACGTTCACTTCGTCGGGTTTGGGCTGGGGGGCCTCGACGACGGCGGGGGCCGGGACGGGGACCACGGAGACGCTGCCGGTGGCTGATTTCCTGCCGTTGGACATGGTGTATTCAAAAAGGAACGGGTCCTTGGTGCCCAGCACATCGGTGATGCGCAGGACGCTGTGGTCGATCACGCTGACCGAGGCCGTGGTGTTGTCCGGGAGTTTCACGGACTGCAGCACCAGCACGCCGCCGGAAGGATCCGAGTCGTTGGCCAGCGGGTCCAGCAGCACGCTGCCTCCGGTGGGCATCAGCGCAACGTCATGCACGGCCACGGGGTCACCGGCGTCCTTGCCGGACTCCACATCAACCCGGATCAGGCCCTGACTGCTCTGCGGGCCGTTGCTGGCGATGTAGGTCAGGTAGACGGGACCGGGAGTGGTGCTGCGGAACGTGAAGGTACCGCCGTCGGTGACCGGGCCAAGTTCGGCAGGACCGTTGGCCTCCACCTGCGCGAGGCGGAGGGCGCCGCCGTTGGGATCGACGTCGTTTTTCAGGGGCGCGATCACCAGGTCCTGGCCCACCACGGCAGTGACGTGATCGGCGTTGACCACCGGCGCCAGGGCGCCCGGCGGCTGGACGTTCACAACGACCTTTCCGGTGACCGTTGCCCGGCCGTCCCAGATGGTGACTTCCACGTTTTTCTTGCCGGCGGTGGCTCCGGAGTCCTGGAACGTCAGCAATCCGTCACGCCGGACCTTGACCTGGTCCTGGTCGTTGTCTGCCTTGGCGTCCAGCAGGACGAGGTCGTCGCCGTCGGGATCCACCCAGTCGGTGAGGATGTTCTGGCTGACGGTTTTGCCCTGTTCCACCAGCATGGTGGTGGAGTCTCCGCCGCGCTTGAATGCGGGCGGCTTGTTTTCATCGGCGGCCACCACGTTGAGCGTGACCTGTCCGCCTGCTGAAAGTCCCCGGCCGTCCGCGGCGTTGTAGCTGAACGTCTCGGCGCCGGGCCGAGCGTCCGCGGGAACGGAGATCTGGAACGCGGTGCCGCCGTAGATGCTCTCCAGCGTTCCGGCTTTGGGCCCTGAATCGCCGACGGCGGCGGTCAGGACGTCGCCGTCAGGATCCGAATCGTTGTCCAGGACGCTGAGGATGGTGGTCCGCCCCGGACGAACGCCCAGGGTGTCCGGTTTGGTTTCCGGCGGCCGGTTCGGTTTGGTGCGGTCCGGCAGGACGTTGATGGTGTTGTTGTCCGCCGATTCCTGATCCTGCTCATCGGATTCGTTCTTCGGAGGAACAACGTCGTCCCAGTTGTTCACGAGCTGCATGTTCTGGTTCACCAGCCACACATTCCCGGAGTTCACATCGTTCAGGACCACCAGGTCCCGGTTCACGCGGAAAACGTACGACGGCGACGCACTCGCCTTGGGCACGTCAACGTTCTTGTCGTCAGCATCATTGGTGCAGTCACGGACATACTTGTTCACCCCGGACCACGCAGCATGCACACACCCGGCCAGCTGCACCGGAGCCGCCGGCACACCCTCGCCGTCGAACGTGACGGTCTTCGCCGTCGAACCGTCCAGCGGCTGCTTCAACAACGCCTTCTGCGTCGAAACCGCCACAAAATCACTCGCCGGACCGCCCTGCTGCAGCTTCGCGTCCCGCGCGTTCTCCAGCTGCAGCCGCTTACCGCCCGGCAGGAACAGCTTCCCCGCCGCAGCATCCAACACCACCGGCTTATCCCCCACCACCGTGATCTGCAGATCGCCTGCACCCTTAAGCTCACCCCAGCTACTGGAATCGGTGGACACCACTTCGCCGTTTGCGTCCACCGAAGTGACCGTCACTGCGCCCGACTTGGGATCGGCACTGTAGATCCGGTCATCGGTGCCCACGGCCGAGACCAGGCCTTCGGAGCCAACCATCACAGGTTCGGAGGCTTCCTGGTCAAAACCATTTACCGTGGACGGCGACACCGCCCAGACCTTCCCCGATGCGGCGTCCGTTACTGAGATCACGCTGGCACCGAAGCTCACATCGGCCGAACCCGGCAGCTGCTTGTCCCCGCCGAGGCGCATGTTCGCAGGAGAAACCTGGTTCAACGTCGAACCCGTCTCATCATCCACAAACACATCCCCGGCATTCTGGAGAATATCGAAGGTGGTACTCGCCGGCGTCACCGCACCATCCAACACACGCGAGGGATAATTCAGCCGACCCACGGCATTCTTGGACTTGGAGACTACCCACACGCCGCCGTCGTTCAACTCCACCTCAGTGGTCTTAAACCCCGGATAGATGATCGCGCCGGCAACCAGCACAGCGCCGGCCGCGGCAAAGGCCGAACCCGTAATGATCTTGTTGTGGCGCTTCTTGAGACCGAACTTCCCCAGCAGTGATGTCACAGCGTTACTAATCCCTCAATTGTGTCGCGGCCCCCAGCGGCCCCTCCAAAGACCCGATACCGGGCTCTCTGTTCCCCGCGTCAGCCTACCGAAGCATGGCTGCTGCCGCGATGGGGAGCGCTCCCCTGGCGCTGCGGGACAGGCCGCCGCCAGGGTCGACTATATCGCGATACGCCAACAACTGGATAAACCCGCAGGTCAGGACAAACACGTCCCTGACGCTCAGCAATGGGGTATTCCATGGCTCGCGGACCGTCCCGGTTCCGGCTAGTCGAGGACCAGGCCTTTTCCTTGACCGCGCGCCAAGAGCACGGGATGGATTTCGCCGAACCCACGGACATTTTCAGCAGGCTGCGGAACGAGAATGAAGCGCTTGTCCTGGTCCAGCGCGGACGCAGTCATGGAGTCGATCAGGACCGTTCCCGGATCCGCCAACGTGGTAAGCCTGGCGGCGAGGTTGACCGTGGGGCCGTAGATGTCCCCCAGCCGGGACAGGATCCTGCCCCAGACCATCGCCACGCGCGCTTCCGGCAGGATCTCGTCTTCGGTGAACGCCTGTGCCAGGGCCAGCGAGATCTCGGCTCCGGCAGCCGGAGTTTCCGCGATATACAGGACTTCGTCGCCTACCGTCTTGACCAGCCGCCCGCCGCCAACGGAAATGATCTCGGCGCATTTGTTCTCAAAGCGCTGGACCAGCCGGGCGAGGGTCTTTTCATTCATCCGGCGGGAGAGACTCGTATAGGAAACCAGGTCAGCAAAGCCGACGGCGCGGGCCAACGGCAGCGGGGCGTCGTCTTCATCGCCGTCGCGGCCTTCTTCGCTGGCCTGCAGGCCGGCCTCGGCGCGCACGGCCAGGCGTTGCACGCCGGCATTGAGTTGCCGCCGCCACGAATAGACCAGCATCTCCTCCAGTGCATCCAGCAGGGAGGGAAGTTCCTTCACCAGGCGTTTGCGGGCCACAGCGTCCGTGACGCCCTGCTCGTGGACCATGTCCTCCACGAGGGCCTCGATCTGCCAGACCACCATGCGGTCTGTCATCTGCCCGATGGACCGGGTCACGGAGATGGCGGCTTCCTCGGTCAGCACCCCGGTGCGGACCAGGTCAACCACGGTGGACAGCGCAGCCTGATCCCGTTCGGTGAAGGCGACGTCTTCGTCGCCGAAGTTCGGGAAGCCGAGGGCACGCCACAGCTTCCGGGCCGAAAGGAGGGACAGCCCTGCACCGGCAGCCACCTCACGGCGCCGCAGCTTCCGTTCGCCGCCCAGCAGCCGGGTCTCCAGAGCCTTGGCAGCCACTCGTTCCGGAGAGAGTGTGCCTGTTGCCGGGTGGGCAGTTTCGGGTACGGCGGGAGCCGGCAGGTCCGCTTCGTCCCGCTGGTCCTCATCGTTCATCGTCTCCACCTTCTCTCAACTCCCACGGCAACGCTTCGTCTGTGTAATCCGATATCTCATCAGTCCCCGGGTCCCCGCCCGCAGGCAGTTCGTCAATCGCATCCAGCACGAAGTCCCGGAACCGTACTGCTTCCGGGACGTCCTGGATGTTCACCACACCTTGGTACCCGGTTTCCAAGGATATATTCCCGGAGCGCAATATGCGCTGCAGCACCGACTGGTGGACCGTCACGTTGCGGATCGCCGCGAGGTTGACCTGCTCGCCCCGGCGCCGCATCATGCCGTAGCGGGCAACAATCCGCCTGCTCGTGAGGATGTACCGGGTTGCCTGCCACCGCAGCAGCCGAGGCAGGCAATATGCCAACCATATCCACGCAGCGGCCAGGACGCATGCCAGGACGATCCACGGTGTCCAGTCGGCGGAAGCCACCGGCACCAGCCGGGTAGCCTCACCCCGCACGGTCCAGGCACTGGCAAAAGCTGCAGCGGCAGGTGCCGCAATGAAGGCTGCGGCCGGGCCGGCCAGCTTCCTCGGCTGCGGGCGGGTGATTGTAATGACCTGCTCGCCCGGCACGAGGCCTTTACGCATAGCCGCTTTCGGTGCCCTGGCCCGGCGGGGTCCATGGGCGCAGGTGGACAACATCGCCGGCGGTGACCACATGCTCGCGGCGGTCCTTGTCCACCACCAGCAGTGAGCCGTACTCGTCCAGCCTCGAAGCGTGCCCGATGATCTCGTGGTCACCGGGCAGCTGCGCGCGCACTTGCTTGCCCAGTGTCACCATGGCGGACTCCACCCGTTTGTGGAGCGAAGGGCCGCCGGCAATCCCGGCGGTGGGGTCGCCGTCGGCATTGCAGAAGCTGCGGTAGAGCACGGCGAAATGGGCGAGGTAGCTCTTGAGCAGCACGGTCCGATCAACGGTCAGCGGTTCTTCCAGGGCAACCGACGTCGCTGTGGGCACCGGGAGTTCCGACGCGGTTAAAGTCACGTTCAGGCCGGTCCCCAAAATGACCGGAGGAACAGAGCCGTCCCCCATGGGCCCCAGCTGGGCCAGGATCCCGGCGATCTTGCGGCCACGGACCAGGACGTCATTGGGCCACTTGAGCTCGGCCGGAATACCCGCGGTCTCAAGAAGCGTCTCCCGCAGCGCCAGCGCGCCGAGCAGTGACAGCCATGAATACGTGTGCGTGGGCAGGGGCCTGCCTTCGGCATTGGCGGGCCGCAGGACCAGGGACACCGACACCGAGCTCAGCGGCGGCGCTTCCCACCGCCGGTCCAGGCGTCCGCGGGCGGCGGTCTGGTACTCGGCCGTCAGCACTGACAGGTCCGGCCACTCCTTTGGCTCAACCGTCACCGAGCGCAGGAGGTCAGCGTTGGTGGAACCGGTGGAGTCCACCACCACCACCTTGGCGATGCCTGTGGCCGCCAGGAAATCCTGGTCCGCCAAGGCTCCACGATCCAACGGATTTCCTGGGGTGTGTGAGTCATCCATGGTTGAATCCTATCGACTCAGGCGCCGCCGCTGGCGGTTCCCACAGCCACATGACTGGAACCCGTGGCTCAGAGGAATATGTCCGGAACCAGGCGATCCTCCGCGGCCCCGAGGCTGTACGGACGGAAGTCGGTGACACCCGCCGCGCGGAGCACCTGTTCGTCCGTATAGAAGTTGCCGCTGGGTGCACCGGCGCCGGCCAGGTTGCTGCCGGTCAGGACGGCGTGGGCTGCGTCGGCCATGATCTGCGGTCCGCGCGCGGCCTGGACGATCTCCTGGCCGCCGGGCATGTTCCGGATGGCCGCGGTATCGATGAGGGTGCACGGCCAGAGCGAGTTGACGTTGATTCCGTCGGCCTTGAGTTCTTCGGCAAGGCCCAGCGTGGTGAGGCTCATCCCGTATTTGGCCATGGTGTAGGCCAGGTGCCTGCCTGCCCAGTGGGGGTCAAGGTTCAGGGGCGGCGACAGCGTCAGGATGTGCGCGTGGGCCGATTTGCGGAGGGCGGGCAGTGACAGCTTGGACAGCAGGAACGTGCCGCGGACATTGATGTCCTGCATCAGGTCGTAGCGTTTCATGTCCACGTCGTCGGTGGTGGAGAGATCAATAGCGGATGCATTGTTGAGCACGATGTCGATCCCGCCGAAGCGTTCGACGGCGGCCGCCACGGCTCCTGCGACGTCTTCGTCGCTGCGCACATCACCGACGATTGCCAGGGCCTGGCCCCCGGCGGCCTCCACCTGCTCGGCGGCGCTGAAGACGGTGCCTGCCAGCTTGGCGTGGGGCTGGCCGGTCTTGGCCATCAGGACAATATTGGCACCGTCCTGTGCGGCCCGGGTGGCAATGGCCAGCCCGATGCCGCGGCTGCCGCCGGACATCAGAATGGTGCGGCCCCGAAGGGACCCGGTGGCCTGGTAGGGCCCTGCGGCAGTGGACCTTGCATCGTTGCTGGAAGTCATGGCTCCACTGTAGCCGAGCTATGTTACTGGCAAGTAACATAGCGCTGACCGCTGGAAAGTGCGGAAAATTGTAGGTTTTCTACAGTCGTCCCACGCAGATGCGTCATTAGACTAGCCAGCAGGGTTCGTCTTTTGTGTGGAATCTACTTAAATCCCGCACCTGACCTGCCAGTTACCACCGCACGCAGCACCACATTGTTACAGCACCAATCTGCTACAGAGCCGGAGACACTTGATGAGCCACGATCTGACAACGACAGCGGGAAAGATCGCCGATTTCCGCGACCGCCAGGCCCGTGCAGAACAACCCTCCGGCCCCGAAGCCATCGAGAAGCAGCATGCCCGCGGCAAGAACACTGCCCGCGAGCGCGTTGACCTGCTGCTGGACGAAGGCTCGTTCGTGGAGCTTGACGCGCTGGCGGTGCACCGCTCCACCGCCTTCGGCATGGAAAAGAAGAAGCCGCTCGGCGACGGGCTGGTCTCGGGCTACGGCACCGTGGACGGGCGTCCCGTTGCCGTCTACAGCCAGGACTTCTCGGTTTACGGCGGATCGTTGAGCCAGGTCAACGGCGAGAAGATCGTCAAGGTCCAGGAATTCGCCCTGCGCAACGGCTGCCCCGTAGTGGGCATCCTCGACGGCGGCGGTGCCCGCATCCAGGAAGGTGTGGCCTCCCTGGCCATGTTTGCCGACATCTTCCGCAATAACGTCCACGCTTCCGGCGTCGTCCCGCAGATCTCGCTCATCATGGGACCGTCCGCCGGCGGCGCGGCCTACTCCCCCGCCCTCACGGACTACGTGGTGATGGTGGACAAGACCTCGCACATGTTCATCACGGGACCGGACGTCATCAAGACCGTCACGGGCGAAGACGTGGACATGGAAACCCTCGGCGGCGCCCGCCAGCACAATGCCACGACAGGCACCTCCACGTACCTCGCCTCCGACGAAGCCGATGCCATCGAGTTCGTCCGCGAGCTGCTGGACTTCCTGCCGTCCAACAACCTCGCAGAGGCCCCGGTTCTGGAGCACCAGCAGGAGCTGGAGATCAACGACGACGACCTCGCCCTGGACACGCTCGTCCCGGACTCTGCCAACCAGCCGTACGACATGCGCACAGTCATCGAGCAGATCGTTGACGACGCACACTTCCTGGAGATGCAGTCCCTGTATGCCCCCAACGTGATGATCGGCTACGGCCGGGTTGAGGGACACACCGTGGGGATCGTGGCCAACCAGCCGCTGCAGTTCGCCGGCACGCTGGACATTGCCGCCTCGGAGAAGGCCGCCCGCTTTGTCCGCCACTGCGACGCCTTCAACATCCCCATCATCACCCTCGTTGACGTTCCGGGATTCCTGCCCGGAAAGGACCAGGAGTTCCAGGGCATCATTCGCCGCGGCGCCAAGCTGCTGTACGCCTACGCCGAAGCCACCGTCCCCAAGCTGACGGTCATCACCCGCAAGGCTTACGGCGGAGCGTACATCGTGATGGGCTCCAAGAAGCTCGGCGCGGACCTGAACCTGGCGTGGCCCACGGCGCAGATCGGCGTGATGGGTGCCCAGGGCGCCGTCAACATCCTGTACCGCCGCGACCTGGCCGCCGTTGCCGAGGCCGGCGGGGACGTTGAGGCCCGGCGCGCCGAAGTGATCCGCCAGTACGAAGAAGAGTTGCTGAACCCCTACCAGGCCGCCCAGCTGGGCTACGTGGACGCGGTCATCGCACCGTCCGATACCCGGGGCCAGATCATCAGGGGCCTCCGCGCCCTCCGCGACAAGCGGGCGAGCCTGCCCACCAAGAAGCACGGGAACATCCCGCTGTGATCGCGAAAGATCCGCCGGTCGGAGCCCCGTTGGTTGAGCCTGTAGAAACCAACGCGCCCGCCGATGCCCCCGTGCTTTCTGTAGTCAAAGGGCAACCGTCGGCCGAGGAGCTCGCGGCGCTGACCGCCGTCGTGCTTTCCCTGGGCAGCGCGGACGCCGTGGCCGACGGGAAGCCCACCGCCCGCGACTGGGTGCGCCGCCAGCAGCTGCGGCTCGCCCCGACGCCGGGTCCTGGCGCCTGGAGGCGGAGCCGGGGTTAGGCTCGTGGGGTGACTACCGATGCCGCCCCCGCCGCCCGTCCGCACTCCGCCATCGATGCCGTGGCGGATGGCTATACCGACACACTTATCCGCCTGAACCCGTCGCTTGCCACCGAGTTGGGGCTGCCGGGGCATGAGACCGAGTACCCGGATTACTCCCCCGCCGGCATCGCCGGTTTCGCAGCGGAAGCCCGCAAGGCCCTTGCTGCCCTGGAGGGCCTCGCGCCCCAGGACGACGTCGATACCGTCACCCTGGACGCCATGCGGGAACGGCTGGGCCTCCAGCTGGAAATCCACGAGTCCGGCTGGGACGTGGCGGAGCTGAACAACATCGCCTCCCCCGCACAGGACATCCGGGCCATTTTCGACCTGATGCCCACAGACACGGCTGAGCACTGGGAACACATCGCCGGCCGCGCGCTGAACGTCCCGGGCGCCCTCCGCGGCTACACCGAATCACTGCGCCAGGCCCGGGACGCGGGCAGGGTCGCGTCCGAACGCCAGGTCTCAATTGTCATCGAGCAGACCGCCAAATACGCCGCCGAAGACGGCTTCTTCGCCAAGCTCGCCGCCGAGGCCCGGACTGCGGACGGTCCCCTGCCGGGCGAAACGCAGGAAACGCTCGACGCCGGCGCTGCCGCTGCCCGGGGTGCCTACCGGGAGCTCGCGGAGTTCCTCCGCACGGAACTGCTCCCTGCCGCGCCGCAGCAGGACGCCGTCGGCCGGGAACGCTACGCCCTGGCCTCGCGCTCCTTCCTGGGCGCCGCCGTCGACCTCGAAGAGACCTACGCGTGGGGAGTCCAGGAACTCGACCGGCTCATCGCCGAGCAGGAAAATGTTGCGTCCATCATCAAGCCTGGGGCCAGCATCGAGGAGGCCAAGGATGTCCTCAACAACGACCCTGCCCGCCAACTCAAGGGCACGGAGGCCCTCAAGGCGTGGATGCAGGAACTCTCGGACAAGGCAGTTGCCGAGCTTGCCGGCGTGCACTTCGAGATCCCGGACGTGATGAAGAAGCTCGAATGCCTCATCGCCCCGACCGACGAGGGTGGCATTTACTACACGGGCCCCTCCGATGATTTCAGCCGTCCCGGCCGGATGTGGTGGTCAGTTCCCGCCGGCGAAGACACTTTCACCACCTGGGCCGAGACCACCACGGTCTTCCATGAAGGCGTCCCCGGCCACCACCTGCAGGTGGCCACCGCCACCTACCGGCGGGAACTGCTGAACAAGTGGCGGCGGAACATCTGCTGGACTTCCGGCCACGGCGAGGGCTGGGCCCTGTACGCCGAAAAGCTTATGCAGGAACTCGGCTACCTGGCCGATCCCGGCGACCACATGGGCATGCTGGACATGCAGCGGATGCGGGCGGCCCGCGTGGTGTTCGACATCGGCGTCCATCTGGAACTTGAGATCCCCGAACGCTGGGGCAGCGGAACATGGACCCCGGAGGCGGGCTACGACTTCCTCAAGGAGAACCTTCCCATCAGCGAAGGCCAGCTCAAATTCGAGTTCACCCGCTACCTCGGCTGGCCCGGCCAGGCCCCGTCCTACAAAGTGGGACAGCGCCTCTGGGAACAGATCCGGGCCGACCTCGAAACCCGGCCCGGCTTCGACCTCAAGGCCTTCCACACGCGAGCGCTGAACATCGGCTCCGTAGGCCTCGATACCCTCCGCCGGGCGCTGCTCAGCTAACTGCTCCGCCGGGTGAGGCCCTGAGGGGCCATATCCTCGGCGTGCTGCTCCTTCGTCGCTTTGACGCACGCTGCCGGATGTGTCCCCTCCGCGCCTCTTGGGGGTGACTTTTGGCACATGGCCGCTGGGAATAACTTCACAATTGCCTTGATTGGTACGGGATTTTCGGGGTTCCTGGCCTGTTGTGGCACTGGGGCGGCGTAACATTTCTCAACATCTGTTCGCCGTGATAAGAAACCCGGGCCTAGCGTGTTCTGGTGAGCACTCAAACCCGCACCCCCGAATCCGCAGGAAAGACCGGCTTCCAGCTGCCCAAGTGGGCCGGCTCGTTCGGTTTCCAGATCATCGCCGCCCTCATTGTGGGCCTGGGCCTCGGCCTGCTGGCCAAGTACACGGGCAGCACCAAGGAGGCCCCCAACGGCCTCGGCGCCACGCTGCAGACCATTGGCTCCAGCTACGTTTCACTGCTGCAGACTGCGGTGGTTCCTCTGATCTTCACCGCCGTGGTGAGCTCGATCTCGAACCTGCGCCAAGTCTCCAACGCCGCCAAGCTGGCCTGGAACACCCTGCTGTGGTTCGCCATCACGTCCCTGATCGCTGTCGTGATCGGCATCGGCCTCGGCGTGCTCCTGCAGCCCGGCGCCAACACCGGCATCACCCAGGAGGCCAAGTACGCCGGCAAGTCCGGTGACTGGTGGTCCTTCCTGATCGGACTGTTCCCCAAGAACTTCCTCGGACTGGGTGCCAGCTCCACCGTGACTGAAAGCGCCACCGCGGCCACCACAGTCAGCACCTCCCTCAGCTTCAACGTGCTCCAGATCCTGGTGATTGCCATCGCCGTCGGCGTCGCCGCCCTCAAGGTGGGCAAGGCTGCCGAGCCGTTCCTGAACCTCAACGCGTCGGCGCTGGCCGTCATCCAGAAGGTCCTCTGGTGGATCATCCGCATCGCCCCGCTCGGCACGGTGGGCCTGATCGGCAACGCCGCGGCCGTGTACGGCTGGGACACCATCGGCGCGCTCGGCAAGTTCACGTTCGCCATCTACGTTGGCCTGGCCCTGGTGCTGTTTGTGGTTTACCCGGCCCTGATCCGCTCGCACGGCCTGTCCGTGAAGCAGTACTTCTCCGGGGTATGGCCCGCCGTGCAGCTCGCGTTTGTGTCCCGCTCCTCGATCGGAACCCTGCCGCTGACCCAGCGCGTCACCGAGCGCAGCCTCGGCGTTCCCCGCGCCTACGCTTCCTTCGCCGTGCCCCTGGGCGCCACCACCAAGATGGACGGCTGCGCTGCGATCTACCCCGCGATCTCCGCCATCTTTGTGGCCCAGTTCTTCGGCGTCCAGCTGGAGGTCAGCCACTACCTCCTCATCGGCCTCGTCTCGGTCCTCGGTTCCGCCGCAACGGCCGGCACCACCGGCGCCGTGGTGATGCTCACCCTGACGCTCTCCACGCTGGGACTGCCCCTGGCCGGCGTCGGACTCCTGCTCGCGGTGGACCCCATCCTGGACATGGGGCGCACCGCGGTCAACGTGGCGGGCCAGGCCCTCGTGCCCACCATCGTGGCCAAGCGGCAGGGCATGCTCGACGAGGCGCTCTACAACGCACCCCGCAACGGCACTCCGTTTGTGGACGACGACGCCGACTCCTCAGCCACGGACCCCTCCGCCATCGCCGGAGGTACTGAAGCGCCGGAGGCCGGACGCGAACTGGCCGACGCGAAGGCCTGACGCTCCAGCCCCGCCAAAGAGACACCCCGCCCCCTGAGCTTGTCCAGGGGGTGGGGTGTCTTGTTTGTTAGCGGCCGCCACCTCCGATGACTCCGCTCTGGACAGCCTTGGTCACGGCGTCGGCCTCGGCCTGGGTCAGCTTGCCGTCGGTGACGGCCTGGTCCAGGCGGGTCTTCAGAGCCGCGGCGCGATCTGCCTGTTCGGCGGTGCGCAGCTCTTCAAGCGCCGCCGTGACCTTGGCCTCGTCGATGCCGAGCGTCGCCGCGAGGGACTTCGCGAGCTCAGCCTGCTTCGCGGCCGGGTCCGGCCGGGTTCCTTCAGTTCCGTCGGCCGGCGGGGTGGTGGGCTTGTTGGCCTCGCGGTAGGCCTTCAGGGCCTCCGTCACCTTGGCCTCGTCCACGCCCAGCTTGGTGGCAAGTTCCGCTGCGTCCACGCCGCGGAAGCCGCCGTGGCCATGGCCACCCCGCATGCCCTTCCCTTCAGCTGGGGCAGTGCCGGTGCTCCCGTCGGCCGAGGCGCTTGAGCTGGCGCTGGGGGTGGGCGTCGGCGTCGTGGTTGCGGACGCCATGCCGGCGACGCCGATCCCGGCGCCAAGGGCCAGCGCGGTGGCCGTGAGGCCAAGGGCAATTCTCTTTGTGCGTACCATTCTTGTCTCCTGGATCTGCCGTCCGGTGACGGCTGGTGAAGATGTCCCAGACGGGACTCTTCCAGTCTTCGGCGGCAGGTTCAGGCTCAGCTGTCGGGAACCTTTCATCTTCCTGTGAATCAACTTGCGCGGCGTGCAAACTTGCACGTAGTGTAATTTCATGCCCGAACTTCTCTCGCGCCGTGAGCTGAACAAAGCCGCCACGCGCCAGGCCATTACCGATGCCGCGTTGACCTTGCTGCGCGCCCAGGGACCCGGGAATTTCACGGTGGAAGACATTGCCGAATCAGCCGGGATCTCGCGCCGCACCTTCTTCAACTACTTCAGCAGCACCGAGGCCGCCCTGGCCTCGATGACGCACGGGTTTCTGGACAACGCACTTCAGCAGTTCCGGCAGCGGCCCGCCGACGAGCCCATCCTCGAATCCGCGCGCGCGGCCCTGATGCAGCTGGCCGACCCCATGACGGTGGCGCCGCTGGCTGAGCTCTTCACCCTCACCCAGGACAACGCGGTCCTGTCCCGGTCCGAACTTGAGGCGTGGGATCACTGCACCGAAGAGATCATCAGCGCGGCCCGGGAGCGTTTCGCCGGAACCCCGGGCGCCGTCGTCGACGAACTGTACCTGCGCGCCCTCGCAGGCTCCGTCATCTCCTGCGGGAAGGCGGCCATGGACGTGTGGTTCGCCCGATGCGGCGCCGATCTCTCCCCCGCATCACTCGCTGTCCTGCGGCAACTGCTCATTGACGCCATGGGCCACCTCGGCTCCGGCTTTGGCAGCCCCGTTCCGGCAGCCGGCCCCTCCGCGACGTCCACAACCGCCACTACCCACCTCAACAAAGAACGGCTCTGACATGGCCCTGCTGCTCTACCGCCTCGGCAAGTTCTCCTACCGCCACCGCTGGCTGGTCATTTCGCTCTGGCTCGCGGCGCTGGTGGCCGTCGGCGGCTCAGCAGCCGCCTTCCACGGCACGCTGTCCAACAACTTCCAGATTCCAGGCACTGAAACGCAGCGGATCGCGGACAAGCTGAAGCAGGAACTGCCGGCAGCGTCGGGCGGCTCGGCCACGATCGTCTTTGAAGCCCCGGAAGGCGGCTTTACTGACGGCAGCCGCGCCGCCGTCACGGCTGCCCTCACCAAGCTTGGTGACCTGCCTGACGTCAAGGCCACGGTGGATCCCTTCTCCACGCAGGCCCAGCTGGACCAGGCCGGGCAGGCCATCGCCGACGGCGAGCAGAAGCTTGCCGCGGGCCAGGCCCGCCTGGATGCCTCACGTGCCGAGCTCGGCGCCGGCAACGCGCAGCTGAACGCCGCGGAGCAGCAGCTCGCTGCCGGCGGCGCAACAGCAGCCATGATCGAGGCCCAGCTCGGAGCGCAGAAGGCCGCCCTGGCACAGGGCCAGGCGCAGCTCGACGCCGGCACACAGGAATGGGAGGCCGCCAAGGCCAAGCTCGATCTGGGCAAGCGGCAG
Source organism: Arthrobacter sp. Soil762 (assembly GCF_001428335.1). Taxonomy (GTDB): domain Bacteria; phylum Actinomycetota; class Actinomycetes; order Actinomycetales; family Micrococcaceae; genus Arthrobacter. The sequence goes on along the minus strand of NZ_LMSG01000021.1, from coordinate 93,727 downwards.
GCGGAGGCATCCGGCGGGATCCGGTTTGTCTCGGCGGACGGCCAGGCTGCCGTGGCACAGGTGCAGTTCAACACCTCCATCAACGCCCTCACCCCGGCGGTGCGCCAGCAGGTCCAGGACATCGTGCATCAGACTTCGTCCGCGGGCGTAACGGCACTGGCCAGCAAGGAAATCACCGAAGACATTTCAGAACTCTTCGGCACGGCCGAAATCATCGGCATCGGGGTGGCGGCCCTGGTCCTGATCCTGATGCTGGGCACGCTCATTGCCGCGGGCCTGCCGCTGCTGATGGCCGTCATCGGCGTTGGCGTCGGGGTGGGCATCACGTTCGCCCTGTCCGGCGCCTTCGAGATGAGCTCCATCTCCCCCATGCTCGCGCTGATGCTTGGCCTCGCCGTGGGCATTGACTACTCCCTGTTCATCGTAAACCGGCACCGGACCCAGCTGCTGGCAGGCTTGGACCCCGGGGAGTCCGTGGCACGCGCCACCGGAACCTCGGGCAACGCCGTGCTTTTTGCCGGCCTGACGGTCATCATTGCCCTGGCCGCCTTGGTGGTGCCCGGGTTGCCGTTTCTGAGCGTGATGGGCCTGGCAGCAGCAGGCACCGTCGCGGTTGCCGTCCTTGTGGCGCTCACCCTGACCCCGGCTCTGCTGTCCCTGATCGGCCGGCGCATCATTTCCCGGCGGGCGTGGGCCAAGGCCGAAGCCCACAACGCCGAGGCCGGCCACGAGGTTGCCGACCACGCCAAGGATGAGGAAAAGAGCACCCGGGGCTGGGGCGGCCTGGTTACCAGGCACCCCGTCGTGGCGCTCGTCGCCGGCGTACTCCTGCTGGGAACGCTGGCCCTGCCCGCCGCTCAGCTCCAGTTGGCGCTGCCCGACGGCGGCTCCGAACCGGTGGACTCCGAGGCCTACCAGGCCTATGACGTCACCGCACGGAGCTTCGGCGAAGGCGTCACTGGCCCCATTGTGGTGGTGGGTGAATTCCCGGCCGGCCTGGACGAAGCCCAGGCCCAGGAACTGCAGTATGACGTCGCGGACCTGATCCGCGGCGTGGACAACGTAGTGGCAACAGTGCCCGTGGCACTGAGTGAAGACCGCCGCACCGCCGTATTCCAGGTCATCCCGGAAGAGGGGCCCGCCAAGGCCGGCACGGTGCAGGTGGTGAGCGAACTCCGCGAACGCGGCACCCAGATCCAGGCCGAAACGGGGGTCACCATCGGCCTGACCGGGCAGACCGCCGGCAACATCGATGTCTCCACAAAACTCGGTGACGCCCTGCCGCCGTACCTGGCGATCGTCGTCGGGCTTTCCCTCATCCTGTTGCTGCTGGTATTCCGCTCCATTGTGGTTCCCCTCCTGGCAACCGGCGGTTTCCTGCTGTCCCTGGCCGCCGCTTTCGGCCTGGTGGTGGCCGTATACCAGTGGGGCTGGCTGGGTGGAGTGTTCGACGTCGCCAATCCCGGCGCGGTCCTGAGCTTCCTGCCGATCATCCTGATCGGTGTGCTGTTCGGCCTGGCGATGGACTACCAGGTGTTCATCGCGTCGGGCATGCGTGAGTCCTATATGCATGGCGCCCCGGCCAAAAAGGCCGTACGCATCGGCTTCAGCCATGCCGGCGCCGTGGTGACCGCCGCCGCTATCATCATGGTCAGCGTGTTCGCCGGCTTCATCTTCAGCCACCTGACCATGGTCCGGCCGCTGGGCTTCGCCATGGCGTTCGGTGTGCTGCTGGACGCGTTTGTGGTCCGCATGACCATCGTGCCGGCTGTGATGTACCTGCTGGGCGAAAAGACCTGGTGGCTGCCCAAGTGGCTGGACCGGATCCTGCCGGACGTGGACGTGGAGGGCGCCCGGCTGGAACGCCGCGAAAACGAGCCGCAGAAGCTGACCGAGCCCGTCCACTAGGCAACGCTCTCTCACGTTTGGGCCCTTTTCGGGGAACGCTCTCTCACCTTTGAGGCCATATTGCTGAACCCTCCTGCACCCTTAAGGCCGCGGCTGAGAGAGCGTTGGGGAAAAACGCGCCAAAAGTGAGAGAGCGTTGGGTGGGATGGTGATGAAGCTACGCTTGAGCGGTGACCCGCCTGATCCTCGCCTCCCAGTCCCCCGCCCGCACCAAACTCCTGGCCGACGCCGGCATCCGGCACTCCGTGCTCGTCTCCGATGTGGACGAAGACGCGGTCCAGGCCCGGTACGGCGTCACCGATCCGCACGATACCGCGCTGCTGCTGGCCCGCGCCAAGGCCGAGGCGGTAGCCGCGTTGCCGGAAGCGGAGGGCGCGCTGGTCATCGGCTGCGACTCCGTCTTCGAGTTCGACGGCGAGGCGCACGGCAAACCGTACACGGCCGCCGTCGCCCGCGAACGGATGCTGCGGATGAGCGGCAACAGCGGTGTCCTGCACACCGGGCACTGGCTGGTGGACTGCCGCGCGACGGCAGCCGATGACGAGCCCGCCGAGATAAGCACCGACGCAGCGGCCGACGGCGGCATCACGGCACCGGGATCCGGCGCCACGCTCGGGGCAGTCGCCTCCGCCGAGGTCCACTTCACGGAGATGGATCCGGAAGAGATCGACGCGTACATCGCCACGGGCGAACCGCTGCACTGCGCCGGCTCGTTTACGATCGACGGCCTGGGCGGGGCGTTCATCCGGAAGGTGGACGGGGACCCGCACGCCGTCGTCGGGCTGTCAGTCTCCACGCTGCGCAGTCTCCTCGGGCACGCAAACGTACGCATCACGGACCTGTGGTCCGACGAATAATTGCGGCGATTTTCCGACCAATTGTAGGTTCCCTACAAAGCCGCGCCCGTTTACACGCGGAAACCGCAAGTAACATCGGCGGAACCCACAAAATCGCGCTAGGCTCCCTGAAGGAAAGAAGGAGACGCCTTGTCAGCAAATTTGGAGCAGTCCGCTAGTCCCGTGCAGTCGAACCTCACCAAGGTGCTGATCGCAAACCGAGGCGAAATCGCAGTGCGCATCATCCGCGCGGCACGCGACGAGGGCATTGCCTCCGTGGCTGTCTACGCCGATCCGGACCGCGACGCGCTCCATGTCAGGCTGGCCGACGAGGCCTACTCCCTCGGTGGCAACACCGCCGCGGAGTCCTACCTGGTGATGGACAAGATCATTGACGTTGCCCGCCAGTCCGGTGCCGACGGCATCCACCCCGGTTACGGCTTCCTCGCCGAAAACGCCGAGTTCGCCGCCAAGGTCATCGCGGCCGGCATCACCTGGATCGGCCCGTCCCCCGAGGCCATCTCGGCCCTCGGCGACAAGGTGCAGGCCCGCCACATCGCGGAGAAAGTGGGAGCCCCCCAGGTCCCCGGCACCGCCGATCCTGTGCAGTCGGCCGAGGAAATCCTCGAGTTCGTGGACAAGTTCGGCCTGCCCGTGGCCATCAAGGCAGCCTTCGGCGGCGGCGGCCGTGGCATCAAAGTGGCCCGCACCCGCGAAGAAATCCCGGAGCTCTTCGAGTCTGCCGTCCGTGAGGCCACTGCAGCCTTCGGCCGCGGCGAGTGCTTCATCGAACGCTTCCTGGACGCCCCGCGCCACGTCGAAACGCAGTGCCTCGCGGACGCCCACGGCAACGTCGTGGTCGTCTCCACGCGTGACTGCTCGCTGCAGCGCCGCAACCAGAAGCTCGTTGAAGAAGCACCGGCCCCGTTCCTCACCGAAGAGCAGAACCGCCGCCTCTACGAATCCTCCAAGGCGATCCTGAAGGAAGCCGGTTACCTCGGCGCCGGAACCTGCGAGTTCCTGGTGGGCCAGGACGGCACCATCTCCTTCCTCGAGGTCAACACCCGCCTCCAGGTGGAGCACTGCGTCTCCGAAGAGGTCACGGGCATCGACCTGGTCCGCGAACAGTTCCGGCTGGCGCGCGGCGAGGAGCTCGGCTACGGCGACCCCGAGGTCCGCGGCCACTCGTTCGAATTCCGCATCACCGGCGAGGACCCGGGCCGCAACTTCATGCCCGCCCCCGGTACCATCACCACCCTGAAGAACCCCACAGGCCCCGGCATCCGGATCGATTCCGGCGTGGAGGAGGGCGATGTCATCAGCGGCAACTTCGACTCGATGCTCTCCAAGCTGATCGTCACCGGCGCCACCCGCGCCCAGGCCCTGCAGCGTTCGCGACGCGCTTTGGAAGAAATGGTGGTAGGGGGCATCCCCACCGTTATCCCGTTCGACCTCGCCGTTGTTTCGGACCCCGCTTTTGCGCCCGCGGAAGGGCCTTTCAGCATCCACACCCTCTGGATTGAAACCGAATTCGTCAACAACATTCCCGCCTGGACGCCGGACGGAACCGCTGAAGCCAGTGGCGACGCCGGTGAACGCCAGCGCGTGGTGGTTGAAGTGGGGGGCAAGCGCCTCGAGGTTGTCCTGCCGGCCTCCCTTGGTTCGATCGGGGCGGGTTCCGCCGCCGGCGCGAAGTCCAACAAGTCCAAGAAACGCCTCCGTTCAGGCGGAGCGGCTGCGGCCGCCGCCGGCGACGCGCTGACCTCCCCAATGCAGGGCACCATCGTCAAGGTTGCCGTGGCCAACGGCGACGTTGTGTCCGAGGGTGACCTGGTAGTGGTTCTCGAAGCGATGAAGATGGAACAGCCCCTGACCGCGCACCGTTCCGGCATCATCACCGGACTCAACGCAGTGGCCGGTGAGACGGTTTCGGCCGGCGCCGTCATCGCCACGATCGAAGACTAGACCCTGCCGGAGGCACCCCATGCTCGCACCCAGTTTTGAAGAAGAAGTAGACCGCTACCACCTGGCGGTTCCGGAAATCACCCGCGGGAATCCCGGTGCCGTCAAGGACCTGTATTCCAGGCTCGACGACGTCACGCTGGCCAACCCGTTCGGCGGCATTGCACGTGGCTGGGCCCAGGTGGAGGCCCGGCTGGACCAGGCGTCCCGGCAGTTCCAGGACGGCGAGATGCTGGGGTTCGACACCATCACCTCCTACACCGCACGCGACACGGCCTACCTGGTGGAAACGGAACACTTCCGTGCCCGGCTGGAGAGCGCCGCAGCGCCAGAGGAATTCGCGCTCCGTGTGACCAGCATCTTCCGGCGCGAAGAAGGCTACTGGAAGCTGGTCCACCGCCACGCAGACCCGGCCGCGCAGCCGCAGTCCCGGCGATCCTTCGCGCAGCCCGTCAGCCACTGACAGCGTTCGTGCCTCTGGCGCCGGGGCTGTGCTCCGGCGCCAACCGCAGGCTGGCGCTGTGTCCTCTGGCGTTGAGCTGGGGCGAAAGGCACACTTAGCGTGTGAAGCCTTTCCTCCTCCTTGCCTCCCGGGCTGAAGACGCCGCCGCAGAGGAAGAGTATGAGGCATACCTGACGTATGGCGGGCTGACCCCTTCGCAGCTGAGGCGTGTCCGGCTTGAGGCTGCTCCCCTGCCGCAACTGGACCTGAACGAATTCTCAGGCGTGATTGTGGGCGGGAGTCCCTTCACGTCCAGCGACCCGTCAGACCACAAGACCGAAACCCAGCACCGGGTGGAGCGGGAACTGGCCGGGTTGCTGGACCGGATCGTTGCCCTCGACTTTCCGTTTCTGGGCGCCTGCTACGGCGTGGGGACGCTGGGCAGGCATCAGGGCGCCGTGATCGACAGGACCTTTGGCGAACAGCTGGGCGGGGTGGAAATCGAGCTGACGGAGGCGGGGCTCGCGGATCCGCTCCTGCACGGGATGCCACGGCGTTTCACCGCCTTCACCGGGCACAAGGAGGCGTGCACTAGACTGCCCTCCCACGCGGTGCTGCTGGCCTCCTCCCACGCATGCCCCGTCCACATGTTCCGCATCAAGCAGAACCTGTACGCCACACAGTTTCACCCGGAACTGGACGCGGAGGGGCTGGTCACACGGATCGATATCTACCGGCATGCCGGATATTTCCCGCCGGAGTCCGCCGAGGAGCTCATGGCTGACGCGCGGACGTACACGGCCACGGAGCCCATGAAGATCCTCCGAAACTTCGTGGCCCGCTACGCCGGCTGAGCCTGCCGACGGGTAGCGAGCGCCGCCGTCGTACGCTCCTCCCCAATTGGTCCCGCCCGGAAACAGCAATGCCCGGCGCGTTCCCCGAAATAACGGGGAACACGCCGGGCATTTCTGTCAGCAACCGGGCTGGAACGCCCGACGGCGGGGCGTCAGGCTACGTTGTTCTCGTAGTCCAGGTCGCGGGTTTCCTTGCTCACGAACAGCGCAATCAGCGTCAACACCGACATCACAGTCAGGTAGACACCCACCAGGACCGGACTGCCGTCAGCCAGCTCCCAGAGCGCAACGGCGATGAACGGGGCCACCGCAGCACCCAGGATGCTGGACACGTTGTAACTGACGGCGGATCCCGTGTAGCGCACGTTGGTGGGGAACAGTTCCGGCAGCAGCGCACCCATGGGGCCAAATGTGAGGCCCATCAGCGAGAAGCCGATGACCAGGAGCGCCATGGTGCCCACAAAGCCGCCGCTGAACAGCGGGACGAACAGCAGGCCGAAGACGAAGATGCCGCCTGTTACGGTCAACAGCATCTTGCGGCGGCCGTACTTCTCCGCCAGCGGTCCGGAAACCAGGGTGAAGATGCCGAAGAACACGACGCCGGCAATCAGCATCCAGAGGAAGTCGTTGCGGGTGAAGCCCAGGCCGGGAACAAACGCGGCCGCGGCGGCCTCGGACATCGGCTTGCCTGCCTTCTCGGCGGCAGCCTTGGCGGCATCCAGGGTGGACGCGCGGGTGCCGTAGGTCAGCGTGAACGTGGTCATCAGGTAGAAGAGCACGTACGTGGCGAGCATGATGAACGTGCCCAGGATAAGCGGGCGCGAGCTGGTCTTGAAGACCCGGGCCAGGGGCAGCTTGGCCACCTCATTGGATTCGAGCACCTTGGTGAAGGCAGGCGTTTCGATCAGCTTGAGGCGGACGTAGAGGCCGATGATCACCATAACGGCGCTGAGCAGGAACGGCACGCGCCAGCCCCAGGCCAGGAAGTCGGCCGGCGTCAGCGCGTAGCTGGCCACCAGGAAGATCACGTTGGCGATGATGAAGCCGATGGGCGCCCCCAGCTGCGGGAACGTGCCGTAGATGGCGCGCTTGTTGGCCGGAGCGTTTTCGGTGGCCAGCAGGGCCGCGCCGCTCCATTCGCCGCCAAGGGCCAGGCCCTGGGCGAAGCGCATGACCACCAGCAGTGCCGGGGCCCAGAACTGCCAGCCCGGGACAAGCGCTGTGGGCAGGCAGCCGATGAGGAACGTGGCAATGCCCATGGTCAGCAGCGAGGCCACCAGGGTGCCCTTGCGGCCGAACTTGTCGCCGAAGTGGCCAAAGACGATGGAACCCAGCGGGCGGGCAACAAAGGCCACCCCGAAGACAGCGAAGGAGCTGAGCAGCTGGGTGGTCTCGTTCTGGTTGGGGAAGAACAGCGCCGGGAAGACCAGCACGGCGGCGGTGGCGTAGACGTAGAAGTCGTAGAACTCAACGGTAGTGCCGATCAGGCTGGCCACAATCACGCGGCCGCGTGAGTTCACCGCCTTGGGGGATCCTGGCTCCACGGTGGTTTGTATGGATGACATAGGAACTCCTTCCTGAGAACCGGCCGGACCTGGTGAGACCCGGCGCACAGTAGTTAGAGTTCGATATTACTTCCAGCCGTCCAGTAAATGGACGGCTGGTCCAGCATCTGGACTAGTGGCGCATGTCTCATCCTTCGGTCCGTTAACTCTCCTCACGCCGCCGGCCGGCTGCCGATAGGCAAATGTCACAGCGCGTTAACAAACGGCGACCGTCCGTGAAACGCACGTTCTCTACCGTGGAAGAACAACATCCCCCATGAGGAGGTCCACCGTGACTGTTGACCGCAACGCAGATGCCGGCACCGGCAATTCCGTAGATATAGACACCGACCCGCTGCACGAAGGCCTGTCCTCATCCGCCAGCGCCCAGCCCTCCACCCGTACAACCGACGCCCCCGCCCTTGAATTCCGCCCTGGCCGCTGGATCGCCAACTGGAATGCGGAAAACAAGGAACAGTGGGAGTCCGCCGGCCGCACCATCGCCCGCCGCAACCTGAACTGGTCCATCTTCGCCGAGTTCCTCGGCTTTGTGGTCTGGCAGCTCTGGTCCATCGTGGTGGTCCAGCTTCCGGCAGCCGGCTTCACGTTCACCACCTCGGAAATCTTCTGGCTGATCTCGATGCCCAGCCTGGTAGGCGCCACGCTCCGGATCCCCTACACCTTTATGATTCCCCGCTTCGGCGGCCGGAACTGGACCATCGTGTCCGCTCTCCTCCTTCTCATTCCCGCCATCGGTCTGGGACTCTGCGTCTCCAACCCCGAAACCCCGTTCGGTGTCATGCTCCTCGTGGCAGCACTCGCAGGCTTCGGCGGGGGCAACTTCGCCAGCTCCATGGCCAACATCACGTTCTTCTACCCGGCCCGTGAAAAGGGCTGGGCTCTCGGCCTGAACGCCGCCGGCGGCAACATGGGTGCCGCCGTCGCACAGCTCGCCGTCCCGATTGCGATCACCCTGCTCGCGGTCGGCAGCGTCAACCTGCCGATGGCCGGCTGGATGTGGATCCCCTTCATCCTGATCGCCGCCTTCGGTGCATGGAAGTACATGGACAACCTCACCAGCGCCAAGGGTGACGTGGCCGGCTCGGTCGCGGCGCTCAAGGAACCGCACCTCTGGATCATGGCGCTGCTGTACATCGGCACCTTCGGTTCGTTCATCGGCTTCGCCGGCGTGTTCCCTAAGCTCATCAAGGACTACTTCCCGGCCTTCTCCTCCATCGGAGTCGGCACCGTGGCACTCTCGCTGGCCTTCCTCGGCCCGCTGGTCGGTTCACTCGCCCGCCCCTACGGCGGACGCATGGCTGACCGCATGGGCGGGGCCCGGATGACCGTGGCGGCCTTCGCCTCCATGGCCGTCATCACCCTGACCATGATCTGGACCCTGCCGCTGAAGAACTTCTGGCTCTTCCTGGTCCTGTTCCTGATGCTCTTCACTGCCAGCGGCTTCGGCAACGGCGCAACCTACCGGATGATCCCCATCATCTTCGCCACGTCCAGCCGGGCAGCGAAGTCCGGAGCCAGCACGGTCCAGACCCAGCGGCTCGCGTCCTCGGCCCTCGGCCTCATCTCGGCCATCGGCGCCTACGGCGGCTTCGTTATCCCGCAGGTCCTGAACGCCTCCAACACCGCCAGCGGATCCTACACGCCGGCCTTCTACGGATTCGTCGGAGCCTACGTCGTGATGCTGGTCGTCTGCTGGGCCTTCTACATCCGCAACGCCAACCGAAACGCGATGGGACACGTCTAACATGACCAAAAGCGCCGACACGCACTGCCCTTACTGCGCCCTGCAGTGCGCCATGACGCTCACGTCACCAGCGGTACTGACCCCGGCTTCCGAGCCGGGGTCAGCCCCCGTGCCGGCTGAATCCGCAGCGCTGGCCGCTGCGGACGCCACCATCAAAGTCCCCCTCCTCCAAGTGCCCCTCGACGTCCAAGGACGCGATTTCCCCACCAACCGGGGCGGCCTCTGCCGCAAGGGCTGGACCTCAGCCACGCTCCTCAACCACCCCGGACGGGTCACCGAACCCCTCCTCAAGGGCGCCGACGGCGTCCATCGCCCCATCGGCTGGGACCAGGCCCTGGCGCTGGTCACCACCGCCGTGAAGGACACGCAGGCACGCTACGGCAAGGACGCCGTCGGGGTTTTCGGCGGCGGCGGCCTCACCAACGAGAAGGCCTACATGCTGGGCAAGTTCGCCCGCCTGGCCCTGGGCACCTCACGCATCGACTACAACGGCCGCTTCTGCATGTCCTCCGCCGCGGCCGCCGGGATACGAGCCTTCGGCCTGGACCGTGGCCTTCCGTTCCCGCTGACCGACCTGGCCTCCGCCAGCACCATCCTGATGCTCGGCTCCAACGTGGCCGAAACCATGCCGCCGTTTGTGCAGCACCTCCAGGGCGCCCGCGACGCCGGCGGGCTGATCGTGGTGGATCCCCGCCGTTCAGCCACGGCCAAGTTCACGGCCGACGGCGGTGGCCTTCACCTCCAGCCCCTGCCGGGCACCGACCTCACCCTCCTGCTGGGCCTCTCGCACGTGATCATCCACGAGGGTCTGGCAGACGACGAATTCATCGCGGCACGCACCACCGGCTACGAAGCAGTGGTCCGCAGCGTCAACTCGTTCTGGCCCGAACGCGTCCAGTCCCTCACCGGCGTCCCCGCTGAGCTCATCCGGGAAACGGCCCGCAGGCTCGCCGACGGCGCGGGCAAGGGCGGCAGCTACATCCTCACCGGACGCGGTGTGGAGCAGCACGTGGACGGCACGGACACCGCCACCGCCGCGATCAACCTCAGCCTCCTCTTGGGCCTGCCCGGTTCACGCCGCAGCGGCTACGGCACCCTCACCGGCCAGGGCAACGGCCAGGGCGGCCGCGAGCACGGCCAGAAGGCCGACCAGCTCCCCGGCTACCGAAAGATCACCGACCCCGCCGCGCGCGCCCACATGGCCGGCGTCTGGGGTGTCCCGGAGGAAACCATTCCCGGTCCGGGACTGCCCGCCGTCCAGTTGCTGAAGTCGCTGGGACAGCCCGACGGCGTCCGGTGCCTTTTTGTGCATGCCTCCAACATTGCGGTGGCTTCCCCCGACGCGAACGCCGTCATCGCCGGGCTCCGCAGCCTGGATTTCCTGGTGGTCTGCGACTTCTTTATGTCCGAGACCGCCGCCGAAGCCGACCTCATCCTCCCGGTCCTGCAGTGGGCCGAGGAGGAGGGCACGCTCACCAACCTCGAGGGACGCGTGCTCCGCCGCCGCCGGGCCTTGCAGCCGCCCGCCGGCGCACGCAGCGAACTGTGGATCATGGCACGGCTCGCCGAAGCGCTCGAAGCCCCGTCCACGTACAGCGAAGATCCGGAAACGGTCTTCGAGGAGCTGCGGCTGGCCTCGGCCGGCGGGCATGCCGACTACTCCGGCATTGATTACGCCATGCTGGACCGCGGTGAGGCCGCCTACTGGCCGTACCCCGCAGGCAGCACCGGCACGCCCCGGCTATTCCTGGACACGTTCGCCCACGCCGGCGGCAAGGCGGTCATGACCCCGGTGACGCCCCGCCGTCGTCGTACGCCAGCCGCCAACCCGGACCCGGCCGCGAAAACCATGACCCTCATCACCGGCCGCCTCCTGGAGCACTACCAGTCCGGGACGCAAACCCGGCGGGTGTCCGAGCTGCTGGCCACCCAGCCCGAAGCAAAAATGCAGATCCACCCCGCCGCAGCGGCCGCCATGGGCATCACCGAAGGGGCTTTTGTCTCGGTGGCCAATGAACGCGGCGAGGTGGTCTGCCGTGCGGAACTCAGCACCGCGATCCGGCCCGAGACAGTCTTCCTGCCGTTCCATTTCCCGGAGCTTGAAAGCGCCAACCGCCTCACCGAGGCGGCAACGGATCCCATTTCCGGGATGCCCGAATTCAAGTTCAACAAGGTGTGGGTCCGGGCGGTCGCAACCGGACTTCAGAACAGTGTTCTTCAGACATCGGAGGCCTCATGAGTGAGCAGATTGTCGTTGTTGGTTTCGGTCCCGTGGCTGCCCGCCTGATCGATGAACTGCTGCCCGCGGTCCGCGACGGGCACGTCAGCCTGACCGTGGTGGGCGAAGAGGCCGAGGCCGCGTACAACCGTGTGCTGGTGGCCGATCTGGGCGTGGGACGCACCACCGCCGATGCCCTGGCGCTCTCCGACGCGGCCGCCTTGACGGCGGACGGCGTGGACGTCCGGCTTGGCGTCCGGGTCCGCCGCGTGGACCGCGCCCGCCAGCAGGTGATCCTCACCGACGGCACCTCCGTCCACTATGAGCGGCTGGTCTTCGCCACCGGTTCCCGGCCTGTCATTCCCAACCTGACCGGCATCAACCCGGATCCGGCCTCCCCCGTCCTTCCCGCCGGCGTCACAGCCCTCCGGGACCTTCGCGACGCTTCGGTTCTGCGCGCAGCGGTGGACGGCGGCAAGCGTGTTGTGGTGCTGGGCGGCGGTGTCTTGGGCCTAGAGACAGCCCTTGCCGCTGCCGAGGAAGGCGCCACCGTCACGGTGGTGCACAACGGGCCGCACCCGCTGGGGCGCAACATCGACCGCGGCGGCGGAGCGGTCCTTGCGGCCAGCCTGCGCCGGTGCGGCGTCCGGATGGCCGGCAACGCCCGGTCCACCGGAGTGGAGCACAACGCGCCCGACGGCGGATTCTCGGCACTGCTGCTCAATGACGGTTCGGCGATCGACGGCGACCTCTTGGTGATCTCGTGCGGTGTCCGTCCCCGGACCGAGCTGGCCGAAGGCTGCGGACTGTCCACCGGCACCGGCATCCTGGTGGACCACCGGCTGCGGGCCCACCACGAGCCGCACATCTTCGCGATCGGCGACTGCGCCGAGGTCCGCTGCCCGGACCCCGCCTGCGGCGAATGCCGCACGGCGAAGGGCCCGTCCGGCCTGGTGGGACCCGGGTGGCGGCAGGCAGAATGGCTGGCCGAATACCTGACGCTGCTGGCCACCGGCACGCAGGAAGAGGCCGAGGCGTTGCAGGAGCTGCCGCAGGAACAGGCCGCCGTGATTGTGCTGAAGGCACGTGGCATGAACATGGCTGTGGCCGGCGACAACGGTGCCGAGCCGTGGGACGAAGACGTGCTCACCGCTGGCGCGGTGAACGGCCGGCCGCGGCTGCAGATCGCCCAGTGGGCCGATCCGGAACACGGCCGCTACGTGAAGATGACCACCCGCGGCGGAGTGCTGGAAGGTCTGGTGGCCGTGGGCATGCCGCGGACCGCCGCCGAGCTTGTTGGACTGTTCGAACGCGGTGCGGAACTGCCGGCCGACAGGTCGCTGTTGCTCCGGCTCGATGGCCCGGACCAGCTGGCCGCGTCCGGTCCCGCCGATCCGGCTGGCACCGTATGCCGCTGCGCCGGAGTCAGCGGCGCCAAGATCCAGGGTGCCGTGGCGGATGGCTGCTCCACGGTGGCCGAGGTGTCGAAGGCAACCCGCGCCGGCACCGGCTGCGGCGGCTGCCACGAGGACATCAAGGGGCTCATCGAAAAACACTTCCAGGCGGCTCCCGCCGCCTGACTTGTCCTGAAGCCGGGGAGCCCGGATTTGTGCGCGTCACGCGAATCGGACGAGGGACCGATGGCAGGTAGCATCGGGGCCATGAATGCCGACGAAGAAGACGACATCACCGAAGAGCTACTGGCGGACGCTGGGAAACTGACGGGGCTGAGCCTGGAGCTGCTGGGGCTAGATCCCCACCCGGATGACATGACGCCGGAACAGCGGCTGCAGTTCGAGCCGGAAGACCTGGACGAAATGGCCGCAGTCTCGCCGGAGGACCGGACAACAGCTGTGAACCAGACACTCCTGCTGGCAGGCCTCCTGTGGAACTCGTCGGGCATTCTCGTGGACCAGCTCTTCCGCGATCTGGGGACCCTGACCTCCCTGGATGCGGTCACCCCGTCTGACGTCGCCGGTTCCTCTGTGCTGTCCTCGCTGCCGCCTCAGTTCGCCGCCAGCTACGACGCGACGTTTACCCGGAAGTTCCTCGTGGTCGCTTCCGATGTGACGGCATCGCTGGTCCGCGGCTGGACAGCCCCCGGATGCCTGGCAGCAGAGCTCGCCGTCCGCTGCCTGCTCGATCAGGCGGAAATCACCGAGGACATTTATGAACTCGACCTACCGGAAGACTGGCGTGCGCAGGTCGAGGAAGTCCTGTTGGAGGAGGCCGATAGTCCAGCTCTCTACTCGGACAGCCCCGACCTCACGGAAATCGACGCCGGGAAGCTGGGTATCGAAGGCTGGTTCACGCCGTTTGCAGCCGGAAGCACGGTCCCGCCCTACGCCCTGGCCTAGGCGTCGAGGCCGGGAATCCGGGCGGTCTTTAGGCCGGGGCCTTCGGGATCATGATCCACAGCGCGATGTAGACGAGCTCGCCGATCCCCACCAGGCCAAAGATCACAAAGCCGAGCCTGACCAGGAACTTCGGGATCCCGAATCGGGCTGAAAGCGCGGCACAAACGCCACCGATGATTTTTCCGCGGCGTGGCCGCTCCAGTGCTGTAGTCATGCCCGCCACGCTACCCGAGAATCCCGGCGGCGGAGACTGCCGGGATTCTCGGGTTTCGCTACATGCGGACGTGCAGGCGCCGGGCGGCTTCCGAGATGGACCCGCTCAGTGACGGATAGACCGTGAAGGTGCTGGCGACGTCGTCGACGTGGAGCTTCTGGGTGACCGCAAGGGAGATCGCGAAGATCAGCTCGGAAGCGTTCGGCCCCACCACAACACCGCCAATCACGGTGCCGGAGCCCTTACGCGCGAAGATCTTGACGAACCCGTCCTTGTGATTGCGCATTTTGGCGCGGGCATTGCTCTTGAGCGAGAGCTTGACGATGTCGCCCTGGTATTTGCCGGACTGGATCTCGGCTTCGGAGACGCCCACGTTCGCGATCTCGGGTGAGGTGAAGATGTTGGACGCCACCTGGTGAAGCTTGAGCGGCATAACGCTGTCGCCAAGGAAATGGGCTATCGCGATCCGGCCCTGCATGGCGGCTACCGAGGCCAGGGCCAGCACCCCGGTGCAGTCGCCGGCGGCGTAGATGTTCGGCGCCGTGGTGCGGGAGACGCCGTCGACCTTTACATGGCCGCTCTCGGTGAGTGCCACGCCGGCCTCTTCAAGGCCGATGCCGGCGGTGTTCGGGATGGAGCCCACGCAGACCAGGCAGTGGCTGCCGGTGACTTTCGATCCGTCACCCAGGGTGACCACCACGCCGTCGTCGGTCCGCTCCACGGTTTCGGCACGGGCGCGGGACAGCACGCGCACACCGCGGCGCTCGAAGACTTCCTCCAGCACCTCCGCGGCGTCGGTGTCCGAGCCGGGCAGCACCCGGTCACGGCTGGAGATCAGGGTGACTTTGGAGCCCAGGCCGTTGTAGGCGGAGGCGAACTCGGCACCGGTCACACCGGAGCCCACGACAATCAGTTCCTCGGGAAGCTCGTCAAGGTTGTAGATCTGCGCCCAGTTCAGGATGCGTTCCCCGTCCGGCCGCGCGGTGGGCAGCTCGCGGGGGTGCGCGCCGACGGCCAGCAAAATGGTGTCAGCTTCCACGATTTCGGTGCCGTCAGCGGTCACGACTTCGATGGTGTGGCTGTCCAGGAGCTTGCCCGAACCGAGCAGGATGCGCACGTTCTGGTGCTCCAGCCCAGTGGAGATGTCCGTGGACTGTTGGCGGGCAAGGCCCAGCAGGCGGTCGTTGATGTGTTTGAGGTCGGCGCGCATCGCCGGCACAAAGTCGCCGCCGTCGACGTCGAACTTCACTCCCAGCTCGCCCGCCTCACCGACGCGGGTCATCAGATCCGCCGTCGCGATCAGGGTCTTGGAAGGCACGACGTCGGTCAGCACGGCCGAGCCGCCCATGCCCGCGCGTTCGATGATGGTGACCTGCGCTCCCAGCGAGGCAGCGACCATGGCGGCTTCGTATCCGCCGGGGCCACCTCCGAGGATTGCGATCCGAGGGGAGCTGAAATCAGGGTGCGTAGTCACAATCAACCATTCTCGCGCATCTGCACAGGGACCACCAATAAAGGAGTGGCCCGTCACGATGCCAGCCGCAGCCCGAAGTGACTCCGTTACCACTGTGCACAGCAGCAACAGCACGATAACTTATACCAGTGAGTAATACAGACTTCCAGAACACGGACCCTTTCGACGCCGCGCGCTCCGCCGCTGACTACATCGCCCAGGAGACCGGGGTGGACAGCCACGACGTCGCCCTCGTCCTGGGCTCAGGCTGGGCCGAAGCCGCCGACCTCATCGGCGAGACCACCGCCACCTTGACCGCTGACACGGTCCCGGGCTTCCATGCCCCGGCAGTGGAGGGCCATGTGGGCACCATCCGCTCCGTCCTGACCAAAGAGGGCAAACGCGCGCTGGTCCTGGGTGCACGGACGCACTACTACGAGGGCAAAGGCGTCCGCGCCGTGGTCCACGGCATCCGCACCGCTGCGGCCGCCGGCTGCAAGACCCTGGTCCTCACCAACGGCTGCGGAGGACTGAAGGAAGACTGGACGCCCGGCACCCCGGTGCTCATCAAAGATCACATCAACCTCACCGCCACGTCCCCGCTGGAAGGCGCAACGTTTGTTGACCTGACAGATCTGTACAGCTCACGCATCCGTGCCCTCGCCCGTGAAGTGGACGGCTCGCTGGAGGAAGGCGTCTATGCCCAGTTCAGCGGGCCGCATTACGAAACGCCGGCCGAGGTCCAGTACGCCAAGCGGATCGGCGCGGACCTGGTGGGCATGTCCACAGCTTTGGAAGCGATCGCCGGCCGGCACGCAGGCATGGAAGTGTTCGGAATTTCACTGGTCACCAACCTCGCGGCCGGCATCAGCGCCATGCCGCTGAGCCACCAGGAAGTCATCGAGTCCGGCCAGGCCGCCGGACCACGGATTTCCAAACTGCTGGCTGGGATCATCGCCAAGCTTTAGGACAACGCGGGGTCACTTAGCGCCCAACGGAGGCTTTCCCATGGGCGTCCAGTGACCCCGCGTTGCTGTAGGGCTGGTCAGGTTCGCGGACCGACGAGCTGCAGGACGGTGGACTCCCGGGCTTCGGGAAAGCGGCGTTCGATGGACTGGGCGATCCCGGCAATGCTCTGCCGTGACAGCTCAGTCCGCCAGGTGACTTCGGCGTGGCGCATGGTCTGCGAAATGAGGCAGGTGCGGGCGTAGTCGGCGTCCATGCTCGCGCCCGGGGCGTCCTTGGCGATGCCTTCGCACCGGAAGGCATGGTCATTTCCTTCGATGGCCAGGACCACGTCAAGGACGGAAATCCGGTCCGGACGCCTGGCAAGCGAGAAGCCGCCCCGCGGGCCGGATACCGAGGTCAGGATTCCGGCCCGCACCAGGGCCTGGAGCTGCTTGTTCAGGTATGCGGCGGGAAGCTTGTAGAACTCGGCCAACCGTGCGCTGCTCACGGCCTCCCCCGGCGCGGTCCAGGACATGTTGACGCAGCTGTGCAGCCCCCACTCAACGCCCTGCCCCAGTTTCATATTCGCGACATTACTTGTCCAGAAAATTTCCTGCAACGATTTCGCTGCTTTCAGCTGTCACAGGCGGGTGTTCAGCCACAGTTCCTGAAGCAATGACGATAGCGTTGACCGCATGACGTCCTCCGATGCCGCTTCCTTGTTCAGCCACGCCCGCGAATGGGCGGCCAAAGATCCGGATCCCGCCACAGCCGCAGAGCTCACAGAACTGCTGCAACTTGCGGAGGAGGGCTCCCCCGCAGCGTCACAGGAGCTCGCCGACAGCTTCAGCGGCACCCTGCAGTTCGGCACCGCAGGCCTCCGCGCCGCCCTGGGCGCCGGGCCGAACCGGATGAACCGCGTGGTGGTGCGCCGGGCCGCCGCCGGCCTCGCCGACTTCCTGGTTGGTGCGGTGGGTGAGGCGGCCCCCGGGACCCGGCCACGCGCCGTCGTC
Organism: Arthrobacter sp. Soil762; assembly: GCF_001428335.1. GTDB lineage: Bacteria > Actinomycetota > Actinomycetes > Actinomycetales > Micrococcaceae > Arthrobacter. The sequence continues at coordinate 76,213 of NZ_LMSG01000021.1, read as the reverse complement.
GGCTATGACGCCCGCTATAACTCGGACATCTTCGCCGAGGAAACGGCGGCCATCTTCACCGCCGCCGGGATTGAAACCTTCCTGATGCCGTCGGCCCTGCCCACCCCGCTGCTCGCTTTCGCCGTGCGGGCCCTCGATTGCGACGGCGGTGTGATGGTGACGGCAAGCCACAATCCCCCGCAGGACAACGGATACAAGGTGTACCTGGGCCGTCATGCCGTGGAGGGCAGCGGCCGCGGAGCACAGATCGTGGCGCCCTACGATGCCAGGATCGCCGCGCGGATCGATGCCGTGGGCGCCCTGGAATCCATCACCCTTGCCGCCGGCGGCTGGACAGTGCTGGACCCGTCGGTTGCGTCGGATTATGAACGCGCGACGGCGGCACTCGCCGATGCGGCCCGCTTCCCGTCCCGTGACCTGCGGATTGTCCTGACCCCCATGCACGGTGTCGGCGGCGAGACTGCCGTGGCCGTGCTGAATGCTGCCGGCTTTGCCGATGTCACCCTCGTGGCCGAACAGGCTGAGCCGGATCCCGACTTTCCCACGGTGAACTTTCCCAATCCGGAAGAACCGGGCGCCTTGGACCTGGCCCTGGAGACCGCCGCCCGCGTGGACGCCGATATCGTCCTGGCCAACGATCCGGATGCGGACCGCGCTGCAGTGGCGGCGAAAGATCCTGACACCGGCGCCTGGCGCATGCTGCGCGGCGACGAGGTGGGCGCGCTGCTGGGGGCACACATTGTGGCCCGGCTGGCGCCCGGCTCCGACGAAACCTCCGGCAGTTCGGTTGAAGCAGCCAGTGCCGAAGGGGCTGGCGTCTTCGCAAATTCGATTGTGTCCTCGCGCCTGCTCTCCCGCATCGCCGCCGCGGCAGGCTACGAGCATGAGGAAACGCTGACCGGGTTCAAGTGGATTTCCCGGGTGCCGGGGCTGGTCTACGGCTACGAGGAAGCCCTGGGCTATTGCGTTGCACCGGAACTGGTCCGGGACAAGGACGGGATCTCCGCCGCTGTCCTCATCGCGGAACTGGCTGCCGCCGCAAAGGCGGACGGAAAAACCATCTTCGACACCCTGGACGAGCTCTATCTTCAGCACGGGCTGCACGCCAGTGACCAGCTGAGCATCCGGGTGGCGGATCTGGGCCTGCTGGACGCCATGATGAACCGGCTCCGGGTCAGCCCGCCCGATTCGTTCGGTTCGTCCGCGGTTGAAACCTTCGTGGACCTGGCCGAAGGGAGCGAGCACCTGCCGCCCACCGATGGCCTGCTGTATCTGACCCGGGACGAAACCCGGGTCATCATCCGGCCCAGCGGCACCGAGCCCAAGCTCAAGTGCTACCTGGAAGTCATCCTCCCGGTGGAGTCAGCGGCCGAACTGCCGGAAGCCCGGCAGGCAGCCCGGACCGCCTTGGACAATGTGCTCGACGATGTCCGCGAGGCCCTCGGGCTCTGACGGGTCGTTAGACCGCGACTTCGATGAAACCGTCTGAAATGCGGGTGCTGAACGTTTCCAGGCGCACCGCGGCGGTTCCGAAGCATTCGCCGGTTTCCAGGTCGTAGACCTCTTTGTGCAGCGGCGAAGCTATGGTGGGGCGGGTGCCGCGTGAGCCCAGGATGCCGCGGGCCATAACGTGGGCGCCGGTGGCCGGATCTTCGTGGGCCACGGCAAAAACCTCACTGGGCCCGGTCCGGAAGAGTGCCACCTGGCGGCCTTCAATGAGTGCGGCTTCGCCCCAGGCAAGCTCAAGCTCGTCTACGGCGCAGACCCGGTGCCAGGTAACGGTATCGGCGGCGAGCGCCCCAAGTTCCAGTGTTGCCGTCATGTCCGGCTCCTCTCCCCGTGCTTGATTGGCCACCTCTATGGCCGTAGTAAACAACTTAGGCAACGGGTGTTTCAAAGGCGTGCAGTGAATGTGTCCGGCGCGTAAAAGAGACCTCACCCGATCGGAAACGCGTTCGTGATGCAGAAGTTAAGCCTACGAAACATAAGGGAAACTGAAGCGAAACTGCGGCTACCTAGTCTGGATGCATACCTCGTCAGAGAATGTCGCAGAACACCGTCTGCGGCACATGCGAAAGGCCCACAGTGACCGAACAGACTTCAAGCACAGAGACTCCGCGCCGCATCGTCGTCGCCGGTGGCGGCCCTGCCGCCCACCGCTTCGCCGATGCCATGCACACCCGGGGCCTTGAGGGCTGGGAAGTCACGGTCCTCACGGAAGAAGCCCACCTCCCCTACGACCGCGTGGCGCTCTCCAAGGCACTGACGGACAGCAGCGTGGACCTGACCCTGGGCTCTGCCTCCATGTGGGACCACGACTCCCTGACTCTGAAGACCGGCGAGCGCGTGGTCAAGATCAATGCCGAAGCAAAGACGGTTGAGACCGCTGCCGGCAGCATTTTTGAATACGACGACCTGGTGGTCGCCACCGGCTCGAATGCCGCACGCCTCCCCATCCCCGGTGCCGAGCACACGCACGTCTACCGCACACTCGAAGACGTCTGGGCCATCAACGAGGCCATTACCGGGCTCACGGAGAAGCTGGGCCGCAAGGTCAACGCCGTCACTATCGGTGGAGGCCTCCTCGGCCTCGAATCGGCCGCCGGCACGGAGCAGCTGGGCGCCAACCCGATTGTCATCGACGGATCGCAGTGGCTGATGGCCACACAGCTGGACGAAGGCGCTGGCCAGGCAATGGGCCGGCTCATCAAGGCCAAAGGCTTCGCGGTCCACGGCGGCGTGTTCCCTTCGGAAGTATTGTCCGACGACGACGGCCAGGTCACTGGTGTCCTCATGGCAGACGGCCGCATTATCGACGCTGACCTCGTGATCGTCGCCATCGGCGTCCGGCCGCGCGATGAACTCTTCCGCGCAGCCGAAGGGGAAGAGCAGGTGTTCAGCCTGGGCCAGCGCGGCGGCGTTGTCATCAACGATTTCTGCGCCACCGAAGTGGAAGGCATCTGGGCCATCGGTGAGGTCGCTAACTACGGTGGCATGTGCCTGGGCCTCGTTGCGCCGGCCAACACCATGGCGGAGATCGTGGCAGACCGTCTCCACGGCGGCCAGGCAACGTTCCCCGGATTCGATACTGCCACCAAGCTCAAGCTCTCCGGCGTGGACGTTGCCAGCTTCGGTGACGGGTTCGCCAAGACCGAGCACTCGCTCGAGATCGTTTATGCCGACCCCGCCCGCGGCGTCTACCAGAAGATCGTCACCACCGATGATGCCAAGACCCTCCTGGGCGGCATCTTCGTGGGCGACGCATCCCCCTACATGAGCCTGCGCCCGCTCCTGGGCCGCGAGCTCGCTGCTGAACCCGGCGCTTACCTCACGGCAGCCGGCGGCGGCGACGCCCCGGACACCGAACTCCCGGACGACGCCATCCTGTGTTCCTGCAACAACGTGGCCGCCGGCACCATCCGCGACACCATCAACGGCTGCGGCGCCTGCGACGGCAACGCCCCCGTCCAGGAACTTGGCGAACTCAAGGGCTGCACCCGCGCCGGCACCAGCTGCGGTTCCTGCGTCCCGATGCTCAAGAAGCTGCTGGAAACCGAACTCACCAAGTCCGGAGTCGAGGTCTCCAAGGCCCTCTGCGAGCACATCGAGCTGTCCCGCCAGGAACTCTTCGACGCCATCCGCGTCCTGGAACTGACCTCCTTCGAGGAGATCATGGCCAAATACGGTACCGGCGCCGGCTGCGACATCTGCAAGCCCACCATCGCCAACATCCTGGCCAGCCAGAACAGCGCCTACGTCCTGGACGCCGGCCGGGGGACCCTGCAGGACACCAACGACCGCGCCCTCGCCAACATGCAGAAGGACGGCACCTACTCGGTGGTCCCCCGCATCGCCGGCGGAGAAATCACCCCCAAGAAGCTCGGCGTCATCGCCGCCGTGGCCGAGAAGTACAACCTGTACACCAAGATCACCGGCGGCCAGCGGATCGACATGTTCGGTGCCCGGCTGGAAGAGCTGCCGGAAATCTGGAAAGAACTCGTGGACGCCGGCTTCGAATCCGGCCAAGCATACGGCAAGAGCCTGCGCACGGTGAAGTCCTGCGTTGGTTCCACCTGGTGCCGCTTCGGTGTCCAGGACTCTGTGGCCATGGCCATCCAGCTCGAACTCCGCTACCGCGGCCTCCGCAGCCCGCACAAGCTCAAGATGGGCGTCTCCGGCTGCGCCCGCGAATGCGCCGAGGCCCGCGGCAAGGACGTCGGCGTCATCGCCACGGCCGACGGCTGGAACCTGTACGTCGGCGGCAACGGCGGCGCCACCCCGGCCCACGCCCAGCTGCTGGCCAAGGACCTCGACGACGAAACCCTGCTCAAGTACATCGACCGCTACTTCATGTACTACATCCGCACGGCGGACCGCCTGCAGCGCACCGCGCGCTGGCAGGAAGAGCTCGACGGCGGCATCAAGCACGTCGAGGACGTGGTGGTCAAGGACACCCTGGGCATCGCCGAGGAACTTGAAGCCGCCATGGCCAAGCACGTTGACACCTACGTGGACGAGTGGGCAGACACGCTGAAGGACCCCGAGCGCCTGCGGCGGTTCCGTTCCTTCGTGAACGCCCCCGACCAGAAGGACGACTCCATCACCTTCGTCTCCGACGAGCGTGGCCAGATGCGGCCTGCCACTGCGGAGGAAAAGAGCCGCGCCAGCCAACAGCCGGTCCTGATCGGCGCCTCCATCCCCATGCGGCCCCGCGCCGAGAACGAGGTATAGCCATGCAGCTCAGCATCGATCTCACCGGCCACGAAGTCCTGGTCACCGGCTCCGACCACGCCGCCCGCCAGGCGGTCCGCCGCTACGAGGCCGCGGGCGCCGTCGTCTACCGCCTCAGCACCCCTGCGGGTGCACCGCATGACGGCCCGCTTCCCGAGCGCCCCTTCCTGGTCGCAGCGGTCGACGACGGCCAGCCCGGCTGGGAGGCCCTGCTCGAGCGGTGCCGTATCACTGGCATTCCGGTGGCGGCCGAGCCGGCCGCCGGTCCCGTCGGCCACGTCACCCTGGTGGGTGGCGGTCCGGGCACCACCGAGCTGCTGACTGTCGCCGCCGTGAAGGCCCTCCGCGATGCGGACGTGGTGTTCTTCGACCGGCTGGCGCCCTGCCAGGACCTGCCGGACCTGACCTCCGCCGAACTGGTGGATGTGGGCAAGAAGCCCGGCCACCACAAGGTGGGCCAGGCCGACATCGAGAAGCTGATGGTCGCCGCCGCCCTGGAAGGCAATAACGTCGTCCGGCTCAAAGGCGGCGATCCCTACGTCTTTGGCCGCGGCGGCGAAGAAGTCGCCGCCTGCGTCGCGGCCGGCGTCAAGGTCCGCGTCATCTCGGGTGTCACCAGCGCCATCTCCGTGCCGGCGGCAGCCGGCATCCCCGTCACGCACCGCGAGGTCAGCCACATGTTCACCGTGGTCTCCGGCCACGCGCCGCTGACCGAAAAGGAACACACGCACCTGGCCGGACTGGGCGGCACCATTGTGGTCCTGATGGGCATCGGCACCCTGCACCAGCTCGCGGCCGGGCTCCGCAAAGCCGGTATGCGCCCCGACATGCCCATGGCCGTCGTCGAACGCGGTTACCGCCCCGGCCAGCGCACCACCATCGCGGACCTGGGCACCATCACCTCCGCAGCTGCCGGGTGCAGCAATCCCGCTGTGCTGGTCATCGGCGAGGTGGTTCGCGTGGCGGAAGCCAACCGCGGGCATGCTGAGGCCGCCGCCGACCTCGACCGGCTGGCGGCCTCGCTGCTCGGTTCATGAAAGGATTGACCCCCATGACCGCACTGGCACCCGCTGAACCCGCCCAGCTTGAAGAGACCTCCGGGCCGGAGGCTGCGGGCTCCCCGCTGGAGGGCTTCCGCATCGGAGTCACCTCGCACCGGCGCTCCCGGGACCTCATCGAGGCCTTGGAACGCCGCGGCGCGGAAGTACTGCACGCGCCGGCCCTCAAGATCGCCCCGGTGCAGGAGGACATCCGCCTCATCGAGGACACCAAGGCCATCATCGCCGCGCGCCCCGACCTGTGCATCGCCACCACGGCGTACGGCATGCGCCGCTGGTGCGAAGCTGCCGATTCCTTTGGGATCGGTGAGCAGCTGCTGGAAACCCTCGGGGCCTGCCGGATGTTCGTCCGGGGCCCCAAAGCCCGCGGCGCCGTCCGCGCGGCCGGACTCGCCGACGTCGGAATCAGCAGCGACGAAACCACCGCAACGCTGGTGGACATGCTGCTCGCCGAGGGCGTGCGCGGCAAGACCGTGGCCGTGCAGCTGCACGGCTACACGGACGTCCGGCAGCTTGAACGCCTGCGTATGTCAGGCGCCACGGTCCTGACGGTCACCCCCTACCGCTGGGTAAAGCCCGACGGCGAAGACCGGCTTCCCCGCCTCATCGAGGCTGTGTGCAGCGGCAACCTGGACGTGCTCACCTTCACCAGCGCCCCCGCCGTCGACGCCGTGTGGAGCACCGCCCACGAAATGGGCGTCTACAAGCAGCTCATCGAAAGCCTGAAAACCAACGTCACCACGGCAGTGGTGGGGCCCGTCACGGCCCAGCCCCTGCTCGACGCCGGTATCTCGCCGCTCATTCCGGAACGGTTCCGGATGGGCGCCCTCATCCGGCTGGTGTGCGAGCACCTCGCCCTGAACCATGTGCGGCGGCTGGACACCGCGTCCGGCAATCTTGAGCTGCGCGGCCGCAGCCTGCGCGTCGACGGAGCGCAGGTTGAGCTGGCGCCTGCGCCGCTGCTGCTGCTGCGGGCCCTCCTGGGGGCCGGTGGGGCCGTGCTTTCCCGGGAATCGCTGTCGGAGCTGCTCGAGCTGAAGGGCTCGGTCCACGCCCTGGACATGACTGTCAGCCGCCTGCGGTCATCGCTGCCGGACGGCCGCCTGGTGGAGACTGTGGTCAAGAGGGGTTACCGGATCCGCGTCTAGGGACGCGGGCTCCGGCCGCGTTTGTGTCATTCCGGAGCGCACTGAGAGGTGCGTCACGGGTTCTGTTACCGGCCGGTAAACGTTGGCGAACAAAGGGCGTTTTCCCAGCAACAGCGGGGAAACACGGTGGAAAAACGGGCAGCCTACGCTGGGATTCATCACGAAGTCCCGGCCGCTCCAGCGGCCGCCAGCGAAAGGGCCAGCACATGTCCGCTCCGGCACCGTCCACGTCAGTTTCCCCGGCTCCGCGCATCGTCATTGCCGGGGCCGGGCCCGCCGCACAGGCGCTGGTCCGCCAGCTGGACGGTGCCCGCTTTCGCGGCACCGTCACCGTCCTCAGCAACCGGGACGACGCTCCCGCCGAACTCCTGGAGCTCGCAGAGCTGCCGCAGGTATCATTCCGCTTCGGCCAGCCAGCCAGCTTCATCGACGCGGAGAACCGCTCCGTCACCACCGCCGACGGCATGGAACTCAGCTACGACGAACTGGTCATCGCCACCGGATCAGCGCCCGTTGCGTCCCCCGTGGCGGGCGCCGGCCGCTGCCTGAGCTACTCCACGATCGACGATGCCGCCCGGATCGGCGACGCCGTCAAGGAAGTGACGCGGGAACTGGGCCGGCGGCCACTGGGGATCCTCGTGGGAACCGGCGCGGCAGCGGGCCAGGCCGAAGCGGTGCTGCGGGCCCGCGGCGTCAGGCCCATCCGCACAACGGTCCGGCCGGCCGCCGTTGTGCACTCCATCGCCGGCTCGGGCCTGACCGCTTCCGGCATTGTCTTCGAGGACGGCAGCAGCATGAACGGCGACCTGGTTGTCCTGGCCGAAGAGCGGGTTGCCCGCGATGGACTCGCCGCCAGCGCCAGACTCGCCACCGCCCCCAACGGCGGAATCGCCATCAGCAAGGACTTCAGGACATCGGTCGCCGGCATCTGGGCGATTGGTGACGCCGCAGCGTTCGACGGCGTCCGGCTGGGACTGCTGGTCGCCGCGGCTTCTGCCGCTGGAGCCTGCGCCGCGCAGCTGATGACGGCTACATCAGCGGCGGAAGGTGTGGCTGAGCGCGTGCCTGCGGCCGCGTAAGCGTCCGCCCGCCGCAACACCCGCTGTGACAAGATGGTCACCTGAACAGCCACGCACCGCGTGGCTCCGGCGGCCCACAAGGCCACATGGAAAGGACCATCATGAGCAACGCAGCCACTCCTACCGACCAAACTGGAGCCGGTACGGTCTCAGCGTCGGGCAACATCGCTTCCTACATCGACCACACGCTCCTCAAGCCCGAGGCCAGCGAAGCGGAGATCCTCAAAGTCTGTGCCGAGGCCGCTGAGTACCACTTCAAGTCGGTCTGCGTGAACCCCCTCTGGGTCAAGACAGTCAAGACCGCGCTTAAGCGGTCCGGCGTCCTGACGTGCTCGGTGATCGGCTTTCCCCTGGGTGCCACGCCCAGCGACGTGAAGGCTTTTGAAGCCCGCGGCGCGGTACTGGATGGTGCGGACGAGATCGACATGGTCATCAACATCGCAGCAGCCCGCGCCGGTGACAAGGGCGCGCTGGTGGACGATATCGCCGCCGTCGCGGAGGCGGTCCACACGGGCGGAGCCATCCTGAAGGTCATCATCGAAACCGCATTGCTCAGCGACGACCAGAAGGTCCTTGCCTGCCAGGCGTCCGTTGAAGCCGGGGCGGATTTCGTCAAGACATCCACGGGGTTCAACGGCGGGGGTGCCACGGCCGAGGACATCGCCCTGATGCGCCGCACAGTCGGCCCCGATCTCGGCGTCAAGGCGTCCGGCGGCGTACGTTCCCTCGCCGACGCGCAGGCTATGATTGCTGCAGGTGCAACACGTATTGGTGCCAGCTCCGGCATTGCCATCGTCAAGGGTGAACAGGGTTCATCCAGCTACTGACGCCGGCCCGGAGCCGCCACAGTTTGAGCCCCGCGGGGCCGAGGAGGAAACAATGTCCAGCAAGACCACCGAGTCCGGCAACGCCACGGTACAGACCCCCCAGAACGAGAACAGCCTCCTGGGCAGCGTCCTTCTGTTTGTGACCATGATGGCGCTGTTCCTGGGCTCCATCTACTCCCTGTCCTTCCTCACGCTCGGCAACCCGTGGCCGATGGCCGCCTGCCTGGGCATGTTTTTCCTGGCGTTCTGGATCCCGCAGACCATCACCGGCCGCTCCGATTCAGCCGGCGGCAAGTAAGAACCCTCGGTAACTTAAAAGGCTGCGGCCCCGGATATTCCGGGGCCGCAGCCTTTTAAGTCATGGACTTAGAGCACGGACGCCAGAGACCGGCCGCTGAAGTTCAGGCCGTGCTGCCCGCGTCAGCCCGCGCCAAGCAGGCGGCTGACCGTGGTCTTTCCGATCGCCATGGCGGCCGGGAAATGTGCCTTCGCCAACGACCAGGCAGCTACGCACATGCCCACCATCGCGTAGGCGCTCACCGGGATCAGCACCAGCCACTCGCGGCGGGAACCCGCGCGGCCCAGCAGCGGCAGGGAAAAGGCGCCGTTGGCTTTCCAGACGTCGTTGAGCACCGGCAGCTTCCGGAGAAACTTCGGTGGCTTGATGACAATCGGCCAGAGCAGCGGCACGCCCCCGGTGGTGATCATGTCCCCCACGATGTGGACCACTACACCGGTCAGCATCGATACGGGCAGCCAGGTCCACTGCTCCGGCGCGAACCAGGTCACCAGTCCGGCCATGGCCAGGGCAAAGATCCAGTTGCTGATAAATCCTGACTTGGGAAACAGCTTCAGCGCCTTGGCCGCAATGTTGATCATGAACATGCACAGCAGGCCGGCACCCACGGACAGCAGGCCCCAGTCCGTCTGCAGCTGGAACTGCCCGGCCATCATGGCCAGCAGCACAAAGAACGCGGCACCGAGCACCGAGTGGGTGCCTTGCCGGTGCCCGCCGCTGGCGTTCTCAATACCCACGGCAATCAGGTTGGAGAGCGGCGGCAGCGAGTTGGCCACGGTGCTGTGGCGGTGGTCCCAATCGCACACCAGCGCAGTCCCCGCCGTCGCCATCCCGCCGATGACGATTCCCGTGGCGTCCAGCGGATACCAGCCCAGCGTGTACGGCCCCGTTGAGGCAATAGCTACCCACGCCGCGGCCCCAGACGCGGCGTGATGTCCTCCCATCAAGCTCTAACTCACCGCCAGTGGTGCGTCGGAGAAGATGTTGCGGATGACCCCGTTGGCCCATTCCAGGATTTCGGCGTCCTGCAGGTCGCGGCCGCCGATCCTCGCCGTCTTGGGCTTCGGAATCAGCACCGCGTCCAGGGCGGGCTTGGACTGGGACCCCGGGTACATCCGGGTCAGCCGCATCAGCTTCGACTCCGGCAGCTGCGCGGGCGAGAACTTGATGAAGTTCCCCTGGAGCGCGACGTCGGACAGGCCGGCTTCGCGGGCACCCACCCGGAAGCGGGCCACGGCAATGAGGTTCTGGACCGGCAGCGGCGGCTCACCGTAACGGTCCACAAGCTCGGCCAGGACCTCCTCGATGGCCTCGTACGTCAACGCGGAGGCCAGCTTGCGGTAGGCCTCCAGGCGGAGCCGCTCCCCCGGCACATAATCGTGCGGGAGGTGGGCGTTGACCGGCAGCTCGATCTTCATTTCGGCGGCCTTTTCCTCGGCGTCGCCGCGGAAGTCGGCCACCGCCTCACCCACCAGGCGGATGTAGAGGTCGAAGCCGACGCCCTGGATGTGGCCGGACTGCTCGCCGCCCAGCAGGTTGCCGGCGCCGCGGATTTCGAGGTCCTTCATGGCCAGCTGCATGCCGGCTCCGAGCTCGTTGTGTGTGGCCACGGCCTTGAGGCGTTCCAGGGCCACCTCGCCCAGGGGCTTCTCGGACGGGTACAGGAAGTAGGCATAGGCGCGTTCACGGCCGCGGCCCACCCGGCCGCGGAGCTGGTGCAGCTGGGAGAGGCCGTACTTGTCGGCCCCGTCCACGATCAGCGTGTTGGCGTTGGAGATGTCCAGGCCGGTTTCGATGATGGTGGTGCACACCAGGACGTCAAAGCGCTTTTCCCAGAAATCCACGATGATCTGCTCCAGCCGGCTCTCGGACATCTGTCCGTGTGCCACCTCAACACGTGCTTCCGGAACCAGTTCACGGATCTTCGCGGCTGTCCGGTCGATGGTGGACACCCGGTTGTGCACAAAGAACATCTGGCCTTCGCGCATCAGCTCACGCCGGATGGCCGCCGAGGTCTGCTTGTCCGTGTACGGGCCCACATATGTGAGGACGGGGTGGCGTTCCTCCGGCGGGGTGGCCAGCGTGGACGTTTCCCGGATGCCCGTCAGTGACATCTCCAGGGTCCGCGGAATCGGGGTAGCGCTCATGGCCAGCACGTCCACGTTGGTCCGCATTTTCTTCAGTGCTTCCTTATGCTCCACACCGAAGCGCTGCTCCTCGTCCACGATCACCAGGCCCAGATCCTTGAACGCGAAGTCCTTGGACAACAGGCGGTGGGTGCCGATGACGACGTCAACGGAGCCGCTCTTGACCCCCTCAACGGTCTCTTTGGTTTCCTTGGTCCCCTGGAACCTGGACAAGGCCTTGACCCGCAAAGGGAAGCCGGAGAAGCGCTCGGTGAACGTTTCGAAGTGCTGCTGGGCGAGCAGGGTGGTGGGCACCAGGATCGCCACCTGCTTCCCGTCCTGGACCGCCTTGAACGCGGCCCGGACGGCGATCTCGGTTTTGCCGTAGCCCACGTCGCCGGACACCAGGCGGTCCATGGGGATCTCGCGCTCCATGTCCGCCTTGACCTCATTGATGGTGGTCAGCTGGTCCGGCGTCTCCACGTACGGGAAGGCCTCCTCCAGCTCACGCTGCCACGGAGTGTCCGGCCCGAAGGCATGGCCCTTGGAGGCCATCCGCGCGGAGTACAGCCGGATGAGCTCGCCGGCGATCTCCTTGACGGCCTTGCGTGCCTTGGACTTGGTGCTGGCCCAGTCGGAGCCGCCCATCTTGCTGAGCACAGGGGTATCGCCGCCAACGTAGCGGGTCACCTGGTCCAGCTGGTCGGTGGGGACAAACAGGCGGTCCCCGGGGGCGCCGCGCTTGGACGGGGCGTATTCCAGGACCAGGTACTCGCGGACGCCGTCTCCGCCGCCGGCCACCTTGCGCTGGATGAGTTCGATGAAGCGGCCAATGCCGTGCTGTTCGTGCACCACGGAATCGCCGTTGACCAGCTGCAACGGGTCCACGGCGTTCCGCCGCTTGGACGGCATGCGCCGCATGTCCTTGGTGGAGCCTGCGGAGGTCCGTCCCAGCAGATCCGCTTCGGTGAGCAGCCCCAGCTTGAGGCTGTCCAGGACAAAACCGCGTCCGACGGCGGCAGTGGTCACCTCGATGATGCCCGCCTGCGGCTCCTTCTCAAGGGTGTCCACCCTGGCGCAGGGGATGTCGGCGTCGTGGAAAAGTTCCGCCAGGCGCTGCGCCGGGCCGGGACCCTCCGTGGCCACTACGATCCGCCACTGGTCCCGGACGTGGGAGCCGATGAAGTCCATCATCTCGGCCACATCACCCTGGTACCCGCGCGGTTCGCGGGCGCGGAGGTTCAGGACGTCAATCTCGGGCAGCAGCTCCTCGTCAGTGGCCAGCGACGTGATGGACCACCAGGACACCTCGTGCTCCAGCGAGAAGCTCCGGGTTTCGGCCAGGGAACGGAAGCTGGCTGAGTGCAAAGCTGCCGACGCCTGCGAACTGAGGTCCAGTGGAGCCGTGCCGCCATCCGAGGCCGTGGACCAGGCTGCTTCCAGGAACTCCTCGTTGGTGGCCGCAAGATCATGTGCGCGCCGGCGGACCTTTTCCGGTTCAATGATCACCGAGATGGACCCGGCGGGCAGCTGCTCCACGAACGGGACCATAGCGTCCACCAACACCGGGGCCAGGGATTCCATCCCTTCCACGGCGATGCCGCCGGCGATCTTCTCCAGCATGTCCGCGGCCGCGGGAAGCTGCGCCTTCAGGGTGGCCGCGCGCGACATCACCGACGGCGTGATGAGGATTTCGCGGCAGGGCGGGGCGTGGAGCTCGGCGGGGTGGTGCACCCCGGGCGCCGCCAGCGAGCGCTGGTCGGCCACCGCGAACCAGCGCATCTGGTCCACCTCGTCACCGAAGAACTCCACGCGGATCGGATGGTCCTCGGTGGGCGGGAAGACGTCGATGATGCCGCCGCGGACGGCAAACTCGCCACGGCGGGTGACCATGTCCACGCGTGCGTAGGCGGCATCGGCAAGGCTCCGCACCACGCTGGAGAACGGCATGTCCTGTCCCACCTTCAGGGTGACCGGAACCAGGTCACCCAGCCCGGCGACGATCGGCTGGACCACCGCGCGGACCGGTGCCACCACTACACGCAACCGGCCCGCCGTCGAACTTTCCGGGTGCGCCAGGCGGCGCAGGACGGACAGCCGGCGGCCCACGGTGTCCGAGCGGGGCGAGAGCCGTTCGTGCGGCAGGGTTTCCCAACTGGGAAACTCGGCCACTGAATCGGCCGGCAGGTAAGCGCGCAGGGCTGATGTCAGATCCTCCGCTTCGCGTCCCGTAGCGGTGACCGCCAGAACTACAGGAGGGAGCCCGCCTTCGGGAGTTCCTTCGTCGGAGCCGGCGTCCAGGCCGTCTGCCATTTCCGCCAGCAGGACGGCGCGGAGTCCGGCCGGCGCGCTGATCTGGTAGTCCTGGCCCCGGACGTCAAAACCCCTGGCCGCCTCCGCCTGGACCCGCGCGAACGTCTGGTCTTCTGCCAGGACACGGCGCAGTCCGGTCAGCGAGGGACCACCGTTGGACGGGCCAGGATGGGACGGGCCAGTGGGGCTCATGGCGGAAACTCCTGTGGGTTCATGGGATCGCAGGCAACACGAAAGCCCGAAATTCACTTCGAATCCCGGGTCATCCCAGCCTACCCCTGCCCCGGGGCCCGCCGGGCACCCCGTTGCTAAGCTTGCTGAGGAAGCGCGCCTGTTGTGCGCCTCCGCCTGCCGGCCTGAGGAGCTTTCAGTGAGCGATAGCAATAGTCCGAGCGACACTCCCCCCACCGTGGCACCGGGGATGGCGCGAACCGTCCTGGTGACCGGCGCCACCGGCTACATCGGCGGCCGCCTGGTCCCCCGGCTGCTGGAGGCCGGGCACACCGTCAAGGTCCTGGTCAGGACCCCGGCAAAGATCGCCGGCGTGCCGTGGCTGGGCAAGGTTGAGGTCATCGAGAGCAGTCTCGACGACGGCGGAGCCCTGGAGCAGGCGCTGGCCGGCGTCGACGTGCTCTACTACCTCGTCCACTCCATGGCCTCCGGCGCCGGCTTCGAATCCAAGGAAAAGGCCATGGCGGAAACGGCGGCCACAGCCGCTGCCGCAGCCGGCGTGGGCCGGATCGTCTACCTGGGCGGCCTGCACCCGGCCAACGTGGAACTGTCCACCCACATGCGGTCCCGGGAAGCCGTGGGAAAGATGTTCCTGGACAGCACGGTGGACGCGGTGGTCTTCCAGGCCGGGGTGGTGATCGGTTCCGGGTCCGCGTCCTTCGAAATGATCCGCCACCTGTCCGAAACGCTTCCGCTGATGCCGGCCCCGAGCTGGGTGCGCAACAAGATCGAGGCAATCGCCGTCCGGGACGTGCTGCACTACCTGGTGGGCGCCGCATCCTTGGACGGGCCCGTCAACCGCACCTTCGACATCGGCTGCCGGCAGGTCCTGAGCTACGCGGGCATGATGAAGGAATACGCCGCCGAGGCCGGGCTGCCGTACCGGGTGGTGCTGGCTCTGCCCATTCCCGCCCCGAGGCTCGCCGGCATGTGGGTGGCCCTGACCACGCCCATCCCGCTGTCCATGTCGCTCCCGCTCGTCGAGTCGCTGCAGCACGATGCCGTGTCCCGCGAGCACGACATCGACGCCCATATCCCGGTGCCGGCGGGCGGCCTGACCCCGTACCGGCGGGCCGTTGCCCTCGCCCTGGGCAAGGAGCGTGACGGCCAGGTGGAAACCACATGGTCAAATGCCGGGGCCGACGCCGATCCGCTGCCCAGCGATCCGGACTGGGCAGGCCACACGGTCTACGTGGATGAGCGGACCTTCCACGGCGATGTTGATCCCGCCCACGTGTGGACCATCATCGAAGGAATCGGCGGCCGGAACGGCTGGTATTCCCTGCCGCTGGCATGGCGGGTACGTGGCTGGCTGGACAAGCTCACCGGCGGCGCGGGCCTGCTGCGGGGACGAAGGCACCCCGGCACCCTGGCCTCGGGCGAAGTGGTGGACTGGTGGCGCGTGGAACAGATCGAGCGTGGAAAACTGTTGCGCCTCCGCGCGGAGATGCGCGCCCCCGGACGCGCCTGGCTTGAACTGTCCGTGGAACCTGACGGGACGGGCAGCCGCTACCGGCAGCGGGCCATTTTCTTCCCCAAGGGCCTGAGCGGAAAGCTCTACTGGCTTGCCGTGCTGCCCTTCCACAGCCTCATATTTCCGGCCATGGCACGGAACATCACCACGGCGGCACAGAAAATCGCCAGCGCCGACAGCGCGGAAGCCGGTTCCAACAACACGCATCGCTCCCCGTAGGATGTGGGGAGCAAAAGCGTTCTGACCTACACATCACTGGAGGACCCATGGCACTGAGTGCAACCACTACCCTTCCGCACGCCGTCGACAGCGTCGCTGCCGTCTTTATCAACGAGGACTTCCAGCGGCACACGAGCCAATTCGTTGGCGGAACACTTGAATCCTTCGAGGTGGCCGGAGACGTTGACGGAGTGTTCAGCACCACCTCGGTCCGCACGCTGCCCACAACCCGGCTGCCGGAAATCGCCCGTAAGTTCGTGGGCGAAAAGCTCACGGTGACGCAGGTGGAGAACTGGGACGCCCCGGCGGCCGACGGTTCCCGCCAGAGCAACATCACGCTGAAGATCGCCGGCGCCCCCCTTGATGTGACCGCGGTCCAGCGGCTCGTCGCGGAGGGCGGCAGCACGCGCATTGAACTCGAAGGCAACGTGACCTCCTCCGTCCCGTTCCTGGGCGGCAAGATCGCCGAGGCAGCTGAGCCCATGGTGGCCAAGGCCCTGAACATCCAGTCACAGCAGGCCCAGGCCTGGCTCGAAAGCCACTAGGGCCCATGCAACTCCCCCTGTTTGCGGGCGTGGTCCTGACCATCGCCGGCCTCTGGTCCCTGGTGGTCTGGCCGCAGTTCCTGCGCCGCGTGATGAAGGATCCCAGGGCGCGGGACGCTGCCGGCAAGGCCACAAAGTTCCTCACCGTTCACGTGGTGCTGGTCAGCATCTCGATGGTGCTGGGAGCTGCCACTGCCGTGATCGGGGTTATGGGCCTGCTCGGGTAGGCTGGACACAGGTGCGCCGGGAAGTCTGGTCGGCAACAGTTTTGCCGACCCCTTAATTCCAGGAGCCACCCATGGCCAAGCGCCCGTCCCGCCCCGCCTTCACTGCCAAAGTCCTCAGCCGCTCAAGCTACGCCGAATTCCTGCGGATCTCAGAGATCCTCAGGCTGGAAACAGCCGGCGGTGCCCTCCTTTTGCTGGCCACAGCCGCGGCCCTCATCTGGGCCAACTCGCCGGCGGCTGAGGGCTACTTCGCGCTGCGTGACCTGAAAATCGGCTATGAGCCCTGGCACCTCCGGCTCTCCGTGGGGCATTGGGCGTCAGACGGTCTTCTGGCCATCTTCTTCTTCCTGGCCGGCCTGGAACTCAAGCGGGAGTTTGTTACCGGTGAACTCCGCAAAGTGTCCAAGGCGGTGGTTCCGGTGGCCGCGGCCGTGGGCGGCGTGGCAGTTCCGGCCCTGATCTACACGCTGCTGAACCTGGGCCAGGACGCCGAGAGCCTGCGGGGCTGGGCCATTCCCACAGCCACCGATATCGCCTTTGCCCTGGCCGTGCTGGCCGTCATCAACACGCACCTGCCTGCGGCCCTCCGGACCTTCCTGCTCACCTTGGCCGTAGTGGATGACCTGCTGGCCATCGGCATCATCGCCTTCTTCTACTCGTCCGGACTGCAGCCGCTCTTCCTGTTGGCGGCACTGGTTCCGCTGGGGCTGTTTACCCTGCTGGCCCAGAGGAGGGTCCGCAGCTGGTACCTGTTGCTGCCGCTGGCCGCCGCCACCTGGGGACTCGTGCACGCTTCCGGCATCCACTCCACGGTGGCCGGTGTGCTGCTCGCTTTTGCCGTCCCGGTGCTGGCGTCGCGGAAACGCGGTGAGGCGGGTTCCGGTATGGCTGAGTCCCTGGAACACCGGCTCCGCCCGCTTTCGGCAGGTTTCGCCGTCCCGGTCTTCGCCTTCTTTTCCGCCGGAGTTGCCGTGGGTGGCCTCGACGGCTTCCGGTCTGCCCTGGCGGATCCGGTGGCGGTGGGAATTGTGGCCGCCTTGGTGGCCGGTAAAACGATTGGAGTGTTCGGCACTACCTACCTGATCACTAAGACCACCAGGGCAAAGCTCGACGACGGCCTGGCCTGGATCGATGTTGCCGGCCTTGCGATGTTGGCCGGAGTGGGCTTCACGGTGTCGCTGCTGATCGCCGAGCTGAGCTTTGGTGCGGGCTCGGCCCACGATGACCACGCGAAGGTGGCCATCCTCACCGGATCACTGGTTGCCGCCCTGCTCGCCGCCGTGGTGCTCCGGCTGCGGAACCGGCATTACCGCGCAGTGGAACTTGCGGAACGGCATGATGCTGACGGCGACGGCATCCCGGACGTTTTCGAGCACCGGGGCTGAAGGCCGCGGTTGGGCTCCGGCCCGGGTTCGGGCTGGCTTAGGACGGTGAAGGCCTAGGCTGCCTGGTTCAGGGCGTCCTCGGCGGCAACCCAGGAAATCATGGCGCACTTAACGCGCGCGGCGTAGCGGGCCACACCCTCGAAAGCCGCGGCGTCGCCCAGGATCTCGGGATCGGCATGGATCTTCCCGCGTGAGCGGAGCACTTCGCGGAAGTTGCCAATGACGGCGTGGAGCTCGTCCACGGTCATTCCCTCCGCGAGTTCGCTGAGGACCGACGCCGATGCCATCGAGATGGAACACCCTTCGCCGTCCCAGGAAATCTGCGCCACCTTGCCGTCTTCCACAGCCACCCGCAGCGTTACTTCGTCGCCGCAGACCGGGTTGAGTTGGTGGGACTGACCCATGGACGCCCCCGCGGGCGCGGCGATGCCTGCCAGTCCGCTGCCGTGACGGGCTTTGGAATGGTCAAGGATGATCTGCTGATACAGCTGGTCAAGGCTCATGGTGGTGTACCTTCGGTGATCGCGCTAGACGCGGAAGTAGGAGCGGACTCCGGCGACGGCTTCCAGGAAGGCATCGACGTCGTCGGTGGTGTTGTACAAGTAGGCGCTTGCCCTGGTGGTTGCGGTCAGGCCCAAGCGGCGGTGCAGCGGCTGGGCGCAATGGTGACCCACGCGGACGGCGATGCCCCGGGAATCCAGGAACTGCCCGACGTCGTGCGCGTGCACACCGTCGACGTGGAACGCGGCAAGGCCGATCCGTTCCTGTCCCGCGGCGGGCCCCAGGACCCGGATGCCGGGAATGGACTCCAGCCCCGCCACCATCCGCTGGCCGAGCTCCGATTCCCAGCGGTGCACGCGGTCCAGGCCGGTTTCCGTGAGGTAGTTGGCCGCGGCGGCCAGGGCAACGGCCTGCGAGATGCGCTGGGTACCGGCCTCGAAGCGCTGCGGCGCGGGCAGGTACTCGGCCCGCTCCATGGTCACGGTGGTGATCATGGAACCTCCGGTGAGGAACGGTGGCAGCACGTCCAGGAGGTCCTGCTTGCCGTAAAGGACACCGATTCCGGTAGGCGCCAGCATCTTGTGGCCGGAGAAGACGGCGAAGTCGACGTCAAGCTCCTTGACGTTCAACGGCATGTGCGGTGCGGACTGGCAGGCGTCCAGGACCACCAGGGCTCCGGCCCGCCGCCCCAGCGCGACCAGTTCCTGTACGGGATTAATGGTGCCCAGCACGTTGGAGGCGTGGGTGAATGCGAGGACCTTGGTTTTGCTTCCCAGGATCTCGGCCGCCATGTCCAGCCGCAGGGCACCGGCGTCGTCGATGGGGATGTAACGAAGCGTGGCGCCGGTGCGGAACGCCAGTTCCTGCCAAGGGATCAGGTTGGCGTGGTGCTCCATTTCGGTCACCACGATCTGGTCACCCGGGCCCACTGCGAGGTCTTTCAGCCGGGCGTCGCCGCGCCCCTGCGCCGCCCACAGCGCGGCGTTGGACAGCGCGTAGCTGAGCAGGTTCAGGCTTTCGGTGGCGTTGGAGGTCCACACCGTTTCCGCGTAGCCGGCACCGATGAAGTCCGCTATGGTCTGGCGGGCGTCTTCGAAAGCCTCTGTGGCTTCCACGGCAAGGTAGTGGGCCCCGCGGTGCACGGCAGCGTTGCGCTGTTCGTAAAACTCCTGCTCAGCTTCGATGACACTGAGCGGGTTTTGCGAGGTGGCGCCCGAATCGAGGTACACCAGGCGCTGGCCGTTCACCAGCTGGCCAAGTATGGGGAAGTCGTTTCGAATCCTGAGGACTTCGGCGTTATCCATGGCCGGCACTGCGCGTTCCAGCGTGGCAGGCGTTGATACTAGGGCCAAAGCTAAACTCCTTGAGATGCCAATGGATTGACACTCAATTGTCCCACAACACCACTGTGGCGGCGGCCCGATGGGCAACCGCCACAGCAGCTCCGGGCTTCAGCCCGCGGAAGTGAGGGCCGGCGACGGCTGGGGGGAGAGTCTCGGTCTCAGAAGACTCTGACGTCGCCGGCCCCGCTTCGATCCAGCCCCAGGGGCCGGAAGTTTGCTTCAAAATGAGGCCTGAAAGTCTGTTGGCCGGTCCGCGGTTTTGGTGGCTCCGTGTTTTCCTGCCGCGCTAAGTCAATCGCATGCTGAAGGTCAGCACACGAGTAGGCAGTACTCTACTTTTTTGCAC
This sequence comes from Arthrobacter sp. Soil762, assembly GCF_001428335.1. Classification (GTDB taxonomy): domain Bacteria; phylum Actinomycetota; class Actinomycetes; order Actinomycetales; family Micrococcaceae; genus Arthrobacter. The sequence goes on along the minus strand of NZ_LMSG01000021.1, from coordinate 56,362 downwards.
CGGGGCTACGCGTTTCCGGACGTCCGTACGCAAGGTCCCGGACGCATGGCGTCCGTACGCAGGCCTAGTGCGGAAGGGCTGTAGCCAGTTCGTCGCGGCTCCGCACGCCGAGTTTGACGTACGTGCGGTAGAGGTGGCCCTCCACAGTACGCACGGACACCATGAGTCTTTGTGCGATCTCCCGGTCCGTGAGACCTTTCACAGCGAGCTCTACGATGTCCTGTTCCCGGCGGGTGAGGTGCACGCTGGGTGCTGCGGCGATGAAGTGGCCTTCCCGGAACCGCTCGCCCAGTTCGTGGTCGCACTTCTCCCGCAGGGCAACCGCCTGACGGGCCCGCCGGCGCTCACCGGAGCTCTCAAGGACGGTGCTCGACCGCGCGTAGGCTTCCCGCGCAAGGTTAACGAATCCCGCGCCTTCAAGCATGGCTGCCGTTTCCATGATGGAATCGGCGTCCTCGGACTCCCAATGCCCAGCCAGGGTGAGCATTGCCGCGGCCCAGCGGCCTTCGACGCTCCCCGCCAGTGAGTGGACCAACGGGATCACGGAATGGTCGCCCAGGTCCCAGCAGAGAGCCAAGAGTTCCAGGAGTGTCCCGGCCCGGGTGGTCACCTCGGGCGTGGTGGCCAGTGTGTGGAGGCGCGCCAGGCCTTTTCCGTCATGCGCCACATACTCCGATGCCGCTGCCGCGTACGCCCTCGCAAGGAGTCCGTAGCCGGTGGAGCCCTGCGGTGAATCCTTGTAATCCAGCTCAAGCCGGCCGGCCTGGGCGGCGTCGCCGAGCCTCGCCGCTACATAAAACGCCAGCCCGGAACCAAACCGGAACATCTGCAGCGGATCGTTAAGCCTCAGGGTCTCCACCGCCGGCAGCAGCGTTTGGTAGGCGCGTTCCATCCGCCCCTGCCGCAGGAGCGAGTAGCCACGGAGTACCTCGAGGCTGCCGCCGAAATAGGCGACACCCCGCGGCTGCCCGGCAGCATAGTTCGCCAACTCCCGTTCCGCCGAGTCCCACTCCCCCATGGCCAGGTAATCTGCCACCAGGCGGCCAAGGACAAATTCATTGAAGAAGAACACGCCACCCTGCAGTGAGGGAAGTTCCGAGACGGCCAGCAATGCGGCATCCAGCCCCTGGACGGCCCGTCCGGCCGGGGCGAGCGAATGGGCCAGCAGCGCCAGGCCCACGGCACACAGGGCGTCGTCCGTGGCATCGCCGGCGCGGCTGCTCCGAAGTTCCTGGACCTCTGCCTCCAAGGCCTGGTGGTTGCCTGCTTCGCAAAGTTCCAGCAGGCAAAGCAAGCGCTCCTGCCAGGGCCCGGCCAGCGCACCGGCGGTCTCCTGGGAATCCGGCGGCACAGCATCCGGGCCAGCCGTCATGGCGCCTGCGCCCTGAAGCGCTTCACGGGAATCGGCCGCGAATACTGACAACGGCGTTCCCAGAGCCTGGTGTGCCATGGCCCTGAGCATCAGGACCGGAACAGCCCAGGCCCCGTTCCCCAGCTGCAGCCAGCATCCGTCCAGGAGCTTGGCCGCACCCGCAAAGTCGCCTTCATTGAATAAGGCGCGTCCCTGGACGGCCTGTGCCTGCGGCACGAGGTCCGGGTCCGCGACCTTCGCCGCCATCATCCGGCTGCTCCGGTTCCGCGAGTGGACCAAGGCAGTGCCGGCCGCCTCAAGCAGCTCGGGATCGGATATTTTCAATCCACATTCAAGGGCCCATTCCACGGCCCTCATCCTGCCTTCAGACCCTTCGGGAGCGGTTCCCAGCTGATCCTGGATCTTTTCAAGCAGCTGCAGGCTCCGGGACACCGAGATACTTGTGCGGAGCGCCTCGCCGAACACGGAGTTCCAGATCCGGAGATCGGCTGGAATGCCGGAACTTTCCACCATCATCTGCTGGTCCAGCAACGTGCGCACTACTTCAGCGCCAAAAATATCCTCGATCACCTTCCGGCTCACGGGCCCGGCGAGGGCGACAAGTTTCAGGACTTCCTGCTCTTCCGGGCTGCGGCGGAGCATGTCCTTCACCACCACCTCGGCGAGCCTGGGTCCGTCGGCAGGCAACGGGCCCAGCAGCATCCAGATCCCGTTCCGCTTTGCGAGTTCGCCCCGCTCCGCGGCGTCATGCAGCAAGGCATCAAGAATCCGCGGATTTCCGCCAGAGGCGCTCCAGATTGTGTCAATGGTTCCGGAGGGGATTGTTCCATCAAGTGCGTGGGAGAGGACTTCCTCTACCTGCTCCCGGTTCATGGGTCGGAGATCCACACGGTCAGCCAGGCCGTCATACCAGAGCTGAGCGAGCGGCTGAGGCAGCCCGGGCCGCGGCCTGCCGGCAGCAAGCACTGTGGCCCAGCCAGCGGAGATCATGTCGGCCACGATGCTGGCCGTTGCCTCGTCCAGGTGATGGGCGTCATCCATCATCAGAAGCAACGGGGTATCCCTGCCGGCTTTCAGCTTCTCAAAGTACCTCCACACGGACCGCAGCACAGCCACCGAAGACACGGAGTCTTCGGCCGTCAGCTCCGCCGTGTAGGGCGCCAAAACTCCAAAGGGAACGCCGGACAGCGACGAACTTCCATGGATCTGAACAATAATCATCTCCTGGGAAAGCCGCTCGGTGATGGCCTCGGTCAGCGTTGACTTCCCGATGCCCGGGCCCGCCATGAGGAACACGGCCTGGCTCGTGCGGCTGCGAATGATGTTGCAGATCCGGTCCAGCGGCTCACGCCGGCCCGTGAGCAGTCGATATGGCGTTCCCTGTTTGGCAGCGTGGCCGTTAGACGAGTCCAGTCAGATCACCCCTGGATGTAACTCCGAGCTTGGTAAAGACCTGGTAAAGGTGGCCTTCCACAGTGCGCACGGACACGCCCATCTCCACGGCGATATCGCGGTTGGACGCGCCCCGGCCGGCCAGCCGCGCGATCTGCCTCTCCCTGGCGGTCAGCAGCGGGCTGCCGCTGCTCGGCACGATCGGCAGGCTTGCCACGGTGGCTGCGAGGATGTCCAATCGGGCCTGTGCAGTCCTGGCGGAAACCGAATCACCGGCCTGCCGGGCGTAGTCCACGGCCAGCGCCATGCACCGGGCCTCAACGGCATCCAGTTCCAGGGTGGCCGCCAGTTCCCCGCCGGCAAGCAACGTTTTGGCGTCGTGGGTGCGGCTGCCCACGGCGACAAGCCGCGAAATTTCCGCCAAGGGGCCCTGGCGTTGCCCGGCCACTTGTTCCATCAGCCGGAAGTCCGCTTCCGTGCCGTTGACCGTGGCTCCGAGCAGGCTGATCCCGGCCAGGGTGAACCTGCCTGCTGCGATGTCACGGCGGGCTGACTGCTTGAGGCGGGTGGCTGCGTCATTGTCCCCCAGCCATCGGGCGGCCATGTCAGCGCAGAATTCAGTACGGCTCCGGGTGGCATGGTCAGCGGCACCCGCCGTCCGCTGCAGCCGGTCAAGATACTGCCGGGACTGCCCGGCATTGCCGATCTGCGCATACGCGAAGGCGATGGCGGCGTAGGCGGCGCGGAGCAGGCTCTGGACGGGCCGCAGTTCCAGCTGTGCAGCGGCCGAGAGCAGCGAATCAAGGGCAACGGCGCCGCGGCCCGAGTACACGTAGGCGATGCCGGCCGCTAGCTCCGCGGCGGCGCTCCGGTAAGGGAGCCGGTGGAACTCGCGCGCGGAAGGCGGATCCAGGAGGTCGATGCACCGGCGCCATTGCCCTGCCATCAGGAGCACGTTGTACGCCCGGCCGGCGAACCTCTCGCGCAGCCCCACGATGTCGGCAGCGTCCGAGATCTGCCCGCCCAGCTGCCTCATCAGGCTCAGCGCGTCCATTTCCCGCCCGGCCATGGACAGGGCGCTCATGAGGATCACTGCTGAGTTCATCCTGAACCAGGTGTCCGGATTCTGCCCGGGGTCCGCAGCGGCTTCCAGTGCCGTCAAGGCGGAGGCGTAGTCCCCCACAAAAGCCTGGTACTCGAATTCGCTGAGGCTGATCCGGTTGGCCGCAGCAGCCAGCGGCTCCGGCCAGCCCTTCGCGATTCCTGGTTCCACGCCCAGCCGCTCCCGTGCCGTCTGCAGCAGCGCCGGCACCCGGGCGGTGTATTCGGGGAGCCAGACCATGACCCGGGATTTGGCCTCGACCACCCGGGCGAACTCCTCAACGTCCAGGTTGTCCAGCTGCGGCTGGGAAATATCGTCCAGTGCTGCCATGGCCTGCACCGGGAGGTCCATGAGCAGGTACGCTGCCGCTTTCTGCCGCTGGGCAGGCACCCATTGAGGGTCGTTCCGCTTCAGAGTGTCGGCATACTTGAGTGCAAAATGGGGGTCAAAGAGCTGCACTGCGGCTTCGGCGGCGGCCAGCGCCATGGCCGGACTCAGCTCGGCCTCGCATTCCTGGGTCCAGGCGCCGAACGCCATCAGTTCTTCCACCGTCATCGTGGCAGGGTCAGGTTCCTTGCCGCCCAGGAGCAGGCTCCGCAGTTCCCTTCGCCGAGTGATGCTGAGCCAGGAGCGGACAACGTCGCCGAGGTACTTTTCACGCAGTGAAACCCATCGGTTGTCCGAGGAATCGATCTCCAGCAGGCCCGAATCTTCCATGTCAGCCACCACACCGGCACCGTACACTTTGGTCAGCCTGGACAGTTCCACGCTGCGGGCGCACGAGAGCATCTCGATGACATCCCGTTCCTCAGGAGACTTCCGGGTCCACTGGGACCGGACGATGTCGTCGAGGCTGGCCGCGCCGTCGAGCACCACCTTGTCCCGAAGAGTCCAGACGGAGTCCGACAGAACCAGGTTCCCCGAATGCTGCTGCTCGGTTACAAGCGCTTTCAGGAGCAGGGGGTTGCCGCCAACCATGGTGTGGAAAGTGCTGACCAGGGAGGCCGAAACGCGGTGGCCCAGCAGGGAAAGCAGCACCTGGCGGGTCTGCAGCTCATTGAGGTTGTCCAGCCTGACCTCGGTGAGCCGGCGGTCGTTGAGGAGCCAGTGGAAGTCGGCCGGTAGATCACTGACCATAGGCGCCACGGCCACCATGCGGGCGGTCCCGGTCAGGAGGATGTTGAGCAGGACGCCAGCGCTCATATCATCAATGCTGCCGGCGGTGTCCAGGGTGATGACACACTGGCGCCCCGCGGCATCGCTTTTGATGAGCGACGTAATGCCACGGAGAATGGCTGTGGGCGACCCCATGTACGCCTGGGGAAGACGCGCCAGCAGGAATGCCAGGCAACCGTAAGGTGTTCTGCCGGACGACGGTCCGCTGCGCAGCTGCAACGTCCAGATATCCGGGCCAAGGTCGGCGACAGCTGTCCTGGCCAAGGATGACTTACCTACACCGCGTCCGCCGGTGATGACGACTCCCAGGGAGTCGGGGCTGGTCAGGGCGGCGCGGACCGCTTCGAGGTTGGCGCTCCGTGCGGGCACGGACCAACGCTGCGGCTCTGACACGCCTGCAGTGTCGGTGCGCAGCTCAAGGTCGTTGAGCGGTGACCCACGTCCCCAGCTGAGTGGCTCGATTGACATGAACTTGTCCCCTACATCCCACTAAAGCGGGATAAGCCCCATCGCTCCCCCGCTTAGGAAGAAGACTACCCCTTGGCACACGCAGGTAAACAGGGACAGGCGGTTTTTAAGTTTTATTCCTGAACGTCTGACCTGGCGGGATGGAACTTCTGCTGGGCCGCAGTCAGCCCTTCCCTGACCAGCATCTCCACGGCATCAGCCGCCTCATCGAGCACGAACGGAAGGTCCTTGCGCTCTGCAGTGCCAAAATCGCGCAGGACGTAGTCTGCAGTGTCCATCCGCCCTGGAGGGCGGCCCACGCCCACCCGTACCCGGAGGTAATCCTTGGTGGCCAGCGCCTTGGACATGTCCCTGAGGCCGTTGTGGCCGCCCTCACCGCCGCCGCATTTCAGCTTTATGGTGTTGAACGGAATATCAATCTCATCGTGCACCGCGACAACATGGTCAGGGTCAATGCCGTAAAAATTTGCCAGGCTGGACACCGGGCCGCCGGAAACATTCATGTAGCTCATCGGCTTGGACAGCACCACCCGGGGGCCGCCGATCCCCAGCCGTCCTTCGAGAACCTGGGCGCGTGCCTTGTGGGTTTTGAACTTGCCACCCATCCGGCCCGCGAGTTCGTCCAGGACCATCTGGCCGACATTGTGCCGGTTGCCCTTGTATTCGGCCCCGGGGTTTCCGAGGCCAACGATCAGCCAGGTGTCAGTCATTATTCAATCCTAAGGTGGTCCGGACATGGCTGTGGCCGGACCCCGACAGGGCCCGGCCACATATCAAACTGTGCCGTTATTACTCGCCTGCGACTGCGGCTGCGGAGTCAGCCTGTGCCTCTTCCTCAGAGACCTCAGTGGCCTCGGAGATGTGGACAACCAGGGCGTCGGCGTCGGCAAGCAGGATCGAACCCTTCGGCAGGACCAGGTCGGAAGCGTGGATGTGCTGTCCGGCGGAACGGCCTTCGATGTCGACCTCGATGGCGGTGGGCAGGTGGGTTGCCTCAGCCTCAAGGGAGATGACGGTGAGTTCCTGGTTGAAGACGCTGCCCGGAGCCAGTTCGCCAACGATGTGAACCGGGATGTCCACAGTGACTTTTTCGCCCTTGATGACAGTCAGGAGGTCGATGTGCTCGATGATCTGCTTGATCGGGTCGCGCTGGACGTCCTTGACCAGGGCCAGGTGCTCTTCGCCGTTGACGTCCAGGGACAGCAGGGCGTTGGCTTTGCGGACTGCAAGCGTGGTGGCCTTGGCCGGAAGCGTGATGTGAATCGGCTCGGCGCCGTGGCCGTAGATGACGGCGGGGATCAGGCTGGCCATGCGCGCGCGGCGGGCGAAGCCCTTGCCGAATTCGGTGCGTACTTCTGCTGCGAGCTTCTGCTCAGACATGTGTATCTCCTCGGAAGACTAAACGGTGTTCAGCAAGGGCGGAGGTCTGTTACGACCTTCAACGCCGGGCGGCCGTGAGGCGGCCCTTCCAGAAGGGAGATTCAGACCCAGTCGATAACGGAGACCTGCAGTCCGGTTTCCCGGATGCTCTCCCTCGCCAAGGTATCGTGAAAAAGCTTACCAGCGCCGGGCCAAATTACTGAAAACGGCGGTGGTTGAACCTGATTGCAGTGGTTGAGCCTGTCGGGTTTCGACGGTCCCCACCAGCCCCCTAAGCTCGCAAGCTCGCTCAGGTAACCCTGCTGGCGTGGGCCCATCCCAGTGTCGTCAGGCGTTGCCGTCGAACAGGCTGGTGACCGAACCGTCGTCGAACACTTCGCGGATGGCGCGGGCGATCAGCGGTGCGATGGACAGCACTGTCAGCTGCGGGAACTGCTGATTCGCAGTGAGGGGCAACGTGTTGGTGACTACCACTTCGCGGGCGCCGGACTCGGAGAGCCGCTGGGCCGCGGGCTCGGAGAAGACAGCGTGCGTCGCGGCGATGATGACGTCCTTCGCCCCGGCGTTCTTCAGGACCTGGACCGCTCCGGAAATGGTGCCGCCGGTGTCGATCATGTCATCGATCAGGACGCAGGTCCGGCCCTCGATCTGGCCCACGACAGTCTTGGAGACGGCTTGGTTGGGAACGGTGAGGTCACGGCTCTTGTGCACAAACGCCAGCGGCGCTCCGCCCAGGCGTTCGGCCCACTGCTCCGCGACGCGCACGCGGCCCGTGTCCGGGGACACCACGGTGACGTTGTCGGCGGCGACGCGGGTACGGATGTAATCGGCCAGGAGCGGGATGGCCATGAGGTGGTCCACAGGCCCGTCGAAGAAACCCTGGATCTGCGAGGTATGCAGGTCAACGCTCATGATGCGGTCAGCGCCGGCGGTCTTGTACAGGTCCGCCACCAGGCGGGCGGAAATAGGCTCGCGTCCGCGACCCTTCTTGTCCTGCCGCGCATACGGGTAGAACGGGGACACCACGGTGATGCGCTTGGCGGAGGCCCGCTTCAGCGAATCGATCATGATCAGCTGTTCCATGAGGTGGTTGTTCAGCGGAGCCGGGTGGGCCTGGATGACGAACGCATCGGTTCCCCGGACGCTTTCGCCCGCGCGGACGTAAATCTCCCCGTTGGCGAAGTCGTAGGCATCCACGGGCAGCAGCTCGGTACCCAGCTCCTTGGCGATTTCCCGCGCCAGTTCGGGGTGCGCCCGCCCAGCGGCAAGCACCAGCTTCTTCTCGCCGCGTGCCGTAATTTCGCTCATTATCGCTGGTCCTCTTCTGTCGATGCTGGGGTATGTGAGGAATCTGAGGCGGCGGCCTGCGCCAGTTCCGCCGAGCGTGAGCCGGGGCGGTTGGCCACAACCCAGCCCTCGTCGTTGCGCTGCGCTGCAACGGACACGACGAGCGCCCCTGCCGGGACGTCCTTGCGGATCACCGCGCCGGCGCCGCTGTAGGCACCGTCCCCCACGGTGACCGGTGCAACAAAGACTGTGTTGGAACCTGTGCGGACGCCCGAGCCGATCACCGTGCGGTGCTTCTTCTCGCCGTCGTAATTGGCCGTGATGTTGCCGCAGCCGATGTTGGTGTCCTCGCCGATTTCGGCGTCGCCGGCGTAGCCGAGGTGGGAAAGTTTGGAGCCGCGGCCAATCGTGACGTTCTTGGTTTCGTAGAACGCACCGATCTTGCCGGTGTCGCCGAGCACTGTGCCGGGACGCAGGTAGGTGAAAGGGCCGACGGCGGCGTCCGCGCCGATCACGGCACCGGAACCGTGGGTGCGGGTCACCTTGGCGCCCTCGCCGATGCGGACATCGGTCAGGGTGGAGTCGGGGCCGACGACGGCGTCCCTCGCCACGGTGGTGGCGCCGTGCAGCTGCGTGTTCGGCAGGATGCGGACGTCCTCATCCAAGGCGACGGTGGAATCGATCCAGGTGGTGGCGGGGTCAACCACTGTGACGCCGGCGCGCATCCAGGCTTCAACGGTGCGGCGGTTCAGTTCCGCGCCGAGGGCGGAGAGCTGCACACGGTCGTTGGCGCCCTCCACCTGCCAGCGGTCCTCGGTGACCACGGCGGCAACCCGTCCGCCCGACTGCCGTGCGAGGCCCAGCACGTCGGTGAGGTACTTTTCGCCCTGCGAATTGTCGGTGGTGATGTGGACCAGCGCGTCACGGAGGACATCGGCGTCGAAGGCGTAGATCCCGGAATTGACCTCGCGGATCAGGCGTTCGGTTTCCGTTGCATCCTTGTGCTCGCGGATGCCGGTCACGGAGCTGTCATCTCCGCGGAGAATGCGTCCGTAGCCTGTGGCATCATCCAGCAGCGCGGTGAGCACGGTGACGGCATTGGCCTCCCGCTCATGTGTGGCCACCAGGTCGGCCAACAGGCTGCCGGTCAGGAGCGGAACATCACCGTAAGTGACCACGACGGTGCCTGCGAGTTTTTCCTGGGCGTCCAGTGCCTGCACGGCCACCTCAACGGCGCGGCCGGTGCCGGGGACGTCGTCCTGGTCCACGATCAGGGCTTCGGGGTCCAGCTGGTTCAGGTGGCGGGCAACCAGATCCCGCTCGTGGCGGACCACCAGGGCCAGCCGTCCGGGGTTTATGCTGCGGGCTGCCAGCAGGGCGTGGCCCACCATGGACCGGCCGCCGATTTCGTGCAGGATCTTCGGGGTACGGGATTTCATCCGGGTACCGGCGCCTGCTGCCAGAACAATGACGGCGGCTGGGCCGGTATTCTCGGGGATCACGTACGGGTTCTCCTTGCTTGGTCGCGCGTTGCGCTGGGCGCGGTGCCTGTCCGCCAAAATTCACGGCGGGGCACCGAGTTCATCCTACTGGACGGTCTTCGCACAGCAGTTCCGCCCATAGGATTCGAACCTATACTCCACGGCTCCAAAGGCCGGGGTGCTGCCATTACACCAGGGCGGACCATGCCACAGGCGCAAAGGCCAAGGCACAAGTATTTATTTTGCCATGGCTTCAGGGCAGCCCGCGACATTGGCAGGAATCACGGCAGCCAGGCCAGTGCACCGCCACCGGTTCCAACTGTTTCAGCAGCGCTAGGGCATGATGGAAATGTGAGCAACAACCCACCCCGGACACGAATGACAGGCGTACAGCGGCGCAGCCAGCTGGTCGACGTCGGCCGTGGCCTTTTTGCCGCTCGCGGGCTCGACGGGACCACCATTGAGGAAATCGCGGCCTGCGCCGGCGTTTCCAAGCCCGTGATCTATGAACATTTCGGCTCCAAGGAGGGCCTGTACACGCAGGTGGTGGACTTCGAGTTCCACATTCTGTTGGACTCGATCACCTCTGCCCTGACCGAAGAAGGCAAACCGCGCATCCTGGTGGAACGCGCCGCCCTGGCCCTCCTCACGTACATCGAGGACCGGGCGGAGGGCTTCCGGATCCTCATGCGCGACGCACCGCCATCGCAGCCCGAAGGCGCTTTCTCCACCCTGCTGTCCCAGGTCACCGCCCGCGTGGAACACATCCTGTCCGACGAATTCCACCGCCGCGGCTTCAGCGCCCAGGACGGCGCGATGTACGCCCAGATGCTCGTAGGCATGGTGGCCATGACCGGCCAATGGTGGCAGGACAGCCGCCAGCCCGACAAACAAACCGTCGCCGCCCACCTGGTCAACCTCGCCTGGAACGGCCTCACCGGCCTCCAAAAAGTCCCCGAACTAAAGTCTGACGGTTAGTCTCCCGGGCACTTGGTGGTGGTCATGGTCGCGGCGCAGTGACCCTTCGCCGCTATTTGCCGAAGTTCCGTTCAGGGACGCCTACGGTTCCACGGCGGTGAGGTGACGTACCTCGCTGGAGGCGGTCCTTCCGAAAGGAGCGCATCGCGGCACATCGGAGCGCGCAGGTCGCCCAGCGACCGAAGCGCTCCCTATGGGCCGTGTCTAAGCGACGCGGAAGGGCCGGCTCCGGCACCCAACCCAACTAGCGCCGGGCTACTCGGGGCAGCCTATTCGCCGAGGACTTCCAAGGCTTCCATCCATTCGAGTTCCAGGGCTTCGCGGTCGGTGGCGAGGTCCTTGAGTTTTTTGTTCTGGTCGGCGAGGGCGTCGAAGTCGGATGCCGCGGTGCTCTTGACCATCTGGTCGTGGATCTTCTTTTCCTGCTGCTCCAGTTTGCCCAGCTGGCGCTCGATCCGGTTTTTGGCCTTCCGGGCGTCGCGCTTTTCGGCTTCGGAGGAGCCGGAGGCCGCGGGGGCGGAGCTGCCGCTCGGACCCGTGACGGGGTTGCCGCCGCCGGTGATGGTGGAGCCGGCCAGAGCCCCTTCGCGGAGTTCGAGGTACTGGTCCACGCCGCGTGGCAGGGCGCGGATCTTGCCGTCGCCCAGCAGCGCCATCTGGTGGTCCGTCACGCGCTCCAGCAGGTAGCGGTCGTGGCTGACCACAACGAGCGTGCCCGGCCAGCCGTCAAGGACGTCTTCGACCGCGGCAAGGGTATCGGTGTCGAGGTCGTTGGTGGGCTCATCGAGCATCAGCACGTTTGGCTCCCCCACCAGCAGGCGCAGAAGCTGGAGGCGCCGGCGCTCACCACCGGAGAGGTCCCTGACCGGGGTCCACTGCTTCTCGTTGGTGAAGCCGAGCTGCTCCACGAGCTGGCCCGCCGTGAATTCCTTGCCGCCCACATTGAAGGACCGCTTTTCGCGCTCGATGACTTCGATCACGCGCAGGTCCGAGACGTCGTCGAGTTCTTTGACCTCCTGGGTCAGCACGGCGGTGACCACGGTCTTGCCGCGCTTGACCTTGCCGGATGACGGCTCAATCTCGCCGTTGAGGAGTTTCAGCAGGGTGGTCTTGCCGGCGCCGTTGACGCCCACGAGGCCCAGCCGCTCACCGGGCGCAAGCCGCAGTGTGATGTTGTCGAAGAGTTTCTGGCCGGGGTCGCCGCCGAGGAAGTCGAGCGAGACGTTCTCGAGGTCCAGGACGTCCTTGCCGAGCCGGGCGGTGGCCATCTTGCTCAGGGCTGTGGAGTCGCGCGGCTCGGGGACGTCCGCGATGAGGGCGTTGGCGGCCTCGATGCGGAATTTCGGCTTGGCCGTGCGGGCCGGAGCGCCGCGGCGCAGCCAGGCGAGCTCCTTCTTCACGAGCATCTGGCGCTTGCCTTCCATGACATTCGCCGCGCGGTCACGCTCGGCGCGGGCCAGGACATAGGCCGCGTAGCCGCCGTCGAACGGGTCCATGATGCCGTCGTGGATTTCCCAGGTTTTGGTGCAGACTTCGTCCAGGAACCACCGGTCGTGGGTGACCACCAGGAAGGCGCCCTGGTTGGCCCGCCACCGGGTCTTCAGGTGCCTGGACAGCCAGGCGACACCTTCGACGTCGAGGTGGTTGGTCGGCTCGTCGAGCATGATGACGTCGTGGTCCTCGATCAGCAGCTTGGCAAGTGCCACCCGCCGCTTCTGCCCGCCGGAGAGGGCATGGACGTTGGCATGCCAGTCGACGTCGGACACCAGGCCGCCCATGACTTCGCGGATCTGGGGGTTGCGGGCCCATTCGTAGTCGGCCTGGTCGCCGACGATCGCCGCGCCGACCGTGAGGTCGCCGTCGAGCACGTCGCTCTGGTCAAGGTAGCCGATGTTGACTTCGCTGCGCTTGGTCACGCGGCCGGAATCCGGGGTTGAGCGCATGGCCAGCAGGCGCATCAGCGTGGACTTGCCGTCGCCGTTCCGGCCCACCATTCCGATCCTGTCACCTTCCTCGAGTCCGAGGGTGATGCCGTCCAGGACGGTGCGCGTTGCGTACGAAACCGTAAGGTTTTCGCCGCCAAGAAGGTGTGCCAAGAGGACTGCTTTCTGCTGCTCAATAAGGAAGGGGGCTCTTAAAGGAGAGTATCGGAGATGATGCGCGCGCCGTGCACGGGCCCGTGGACAGGGAACGCCGTCAGCCCGTAGTGCCGCAGGTCCTCCGCCAGGTTTTCGGCGGCAGCCGGATTGTGGGTCAACAGCGCCACGGTGGGTCCGGAACCGGACACGATTCCGGCCAGGGCGCCGAGCGCTTCACCCCGTCCCAGCGTATCGCGGAGCGCCGGGGAAAGTTCAATGGAGGCCCGCTGCAGATCGTTCACCAGGACCCGGCTGAGGGCATCGGCGTCCCCGCTCCGCAGCGCCTGCAGGATCTTGGGATCCACGGCCGTAGGCTCGGCAATGTCCAGCCCTTCGGCTTCGCGGAGCCGGTCCAGGGTGCGAAAGACTTCCGGGGTGGGCAGTCCATAGTCCGCAGCCACGAGGACCCAGTCGGTTTGGGCTTTGGCCAGGGCCGGCGAAAGGTCATCGCCGACGCCGAGCCCGACGGCGGTTCCGCCGAGGAGGGAGAACGGGACGTCGGCACCCAGTTCGGCGGCCAGGTGTGCCAACTCGTCCCGCGACAGTCCGCTGTTCCACAGCGCATCGCAGGCCAGCAGCGTGGCCGCGGCATCGGCCGAGCCCCCGCCCATGCCCCCGGCCACGGGGACCCGCTTGGTGATTTCGAGGTGCACTCCGGTGGAATGCTCGGAGACATCGGCCATGATCGCCGCGGCCTTGTAGGCCAGGTTGTTCTCATCCAGCGGAATTTCCACGTCGTCCAGGTCCAGGGTGCTGTCAGGGCTGATGCTGACGGTGATCCCCGGCGCCTCCGTGCTGGTGGCGGCCACTTCCTCGTAGAGGGAAACTGCCAGGTAGACGCTGGCAACGGAGTGGTAGCCGTCCGCGCGCAACGGTCCCACATCCAGGGAAACGTTGACTTTGCCGGGCGCCTTCACCCGGACCGTCCGTGCGGGAAACTTCCCGGCGGGTGCGTTCACGCCCCGGCCTCGCGGGCTTCGGCAATCCGGGCGAAAGCGTGGATGTCGAGGACTTCGCCCCGGTCCGATGGAGCAACTCCGGCGGCGATAAGGCAGCGCTCGGCTTCCGGGGCGCCGCCGGCCCAGCCGGCCAGGGCGGCGCGCAGCGTTTTCCGTCGCTGGGCGAAGGCGGCGTCGATCACCGCGAACACCTGCTCACGGGTGGCGGTTGTTTCAGGCGGTTCCCGCCGGGTGAAGGCCACGAGTCCGGACTGGATCTTCGGCGCCGGCCAGAAGACGTTCATGCCGATCACGCCGGCCTTGCGCATGCTGCTGTACCAGGCCGCCTTGACCGAGGGCACCCCGTAGGTCTTTGATCCGGGCCCCGCAGCCAGCCGGTCAGCCACCTCGTCCTGGACCATGACCAGCCCGTGCTGCAGGCTGGGGAAGTGCTGGAGCAGGTGCAGGACCACCGGCACGGCCACGTTGTAGGGCAGGTTTGCCACAATGGCGGTGGGCTCAACCGGGAGGGACGTCACCTTCATGGCGTCCGCCTGGACCAGGTGGAAAGAGTCCGCCGCTTCAGGGCGCCACGCCTTGACGGTTTCGGGCAGTTTCGCCGCCAGGACCGGATCGATTTCGACGGCGACCACCGTCTGCGCGGCGTCCAGCAGGCCCAGGGTGAGCGAACCAAGGCCGGGTCCGACTTCCAGCACGGTCTCGGTTGGCCCGATGTTGGCAACCGAGACGATCCGGCGGATGGTGTTGCCATCGATGACAAAGTTCTGGCCCAGGGTTTTGGTGGGCCGGATACCGATTTCTTCCGCCAGCCGGCGTATGTCGGAGGCACCGAAGAGGGGTGCGGGCGCGGCGGCAGTCGGTTCAGTCACCTAGGTATCCTATCCCGGCCGCCGTGACGGGCCATCCGCTAACCGGGCGGATCATGCGTGTTACGCGGTGTGCGTTTCCGCTTAACGGCAGCGGCCGGCCCCGGGACAATCCGGGACCGGCCGCTGCCTTCTGATTGCCTGGCGGCTGTGGTCAGCTGCCGCCAGCGCAGGCGCTCATTGGTGCCTAGCTTGTCGCAGCCCAGCCACAGCCCCACGGCTGCAGGCCACGCTGTGCATACACGCGGTTGGCGATGTCGATCTGCTGCGCCTTCGTGGCGAGGCTGGCGTTGGGGGCGTAAGCGCCGCCACCGGAGCCGATCCAGGTCTGGATGTCGAACTGGAGGCCGCCGTAGTAGCCGTTGCCCGAGTTGATGGACCAGTTTCCGGTGGACTCACACTGGGCGATCTTGTCCCACATGGCCTCGTTCATCATGGCCGGGGCCGCGGCGCCGGTGTTCGTCCCGGCGGCGGCTGCTGGCTTTGGCTTGGTGCCTACCGTGACCTTTTCAGTCACGGGCTGGACAGAAACAGTTTCGGAGACCAGGGTCCGTGAGGCTTCACGGCCGTCAACCATCACCAGCTTGAAGCTCTTGTCCACCTTGCCGGCCACGCCGGCCTGCGTGACCTCTTTCTCACCCTTGAAGAGCTCAGCGCTCTCGGTGGCCATGCTGTCGAAAGCAACATCTTCGGTAGTGGCTGCAGTCTGGCTGGTATCCACCCGGGAGACCTTAACCACCATGTTGTTGACCACGTGCGCGTTGCCCGGCTGGGACGTACGGTCGTCGACGCCGAGGGTGATGCCGGCGTCCTTCAGCACCTGTGCGACGGTCCCCGCGGTGGTGGTGGCCGTGGAGGCCTTGCCGTCGGCAACGATGCTGACGGTCTTGGGCGTGGAGATGGAGACAAACGATCCGGCCACGGCGAGCTGGGCGTCCTTCGGAACGGAAACGGAAGAGGAGCTGGCCACTCCCAGTTCGGTGACGAGGCCCGCAACATCCGGCGCCGTGGTGTTGATGGTCTTTTCAGAGCCGTCCAGGCTGACCTTCACGGCCTTGGCCATGTTGACGTTGATCACGGTGCCGTTCTCCACTTTGGCGTCCGCCGAGGGCGAGACGCGGTCAGCCGGCTTCAGTTCGACGTTGGCGCTTTTTACGACCTGGCCCACGGTCCCGCCGAAGGACTGGACCGAAGTCACTTTTCCGTCGACGTTGAGGGTAACGGTTTTGTTATTTCCGACGAAGGCCACGAGGCCCAACACCAGCGCACACAGCACCACCAGTTGGGTGCCCACCTTGACAAAACTGAACTTACCGTCCGTTGTGAAGAGCTTGACCACGATTGCCCGTAACTTTAGATCCATCCGGGCACGGGGAAAAACGCAGTGAAATAGCCGGCGCATGACCCTGGGGACAAGCTCCGGGCACCGTTGCGCCGCCACACTCCGCGCGGCAGGCAGAGGGCATCAAAGTCCTGCCTGGTCCTGCTGCGAATGAAGTGAAATTATCCGAAGGCCTTCCCCGACCCCGGCTAATAGTTCTCCACTGTAACCGTAGCGTTATAAAGCGGCCAAGAAATTTACATACGAGGTATGTGTAGCAAGCGCTGCGACGAGGCCCGGATCAGTCCCACGATCCGTACGCCCGCACGGTATTTTCGCTAATCCGGGTGCAGAGCTCCGCGAGGTCAGTTCCTGTCAATTCGGCCATGGCGCGGACGGTGTACGGCACCACATAACTGGCGTTGGGACGGCCGCGGTGCGGATGCGGAGTCAGGAACGGGGCATCCGTTTCCACCAGCACCAGGTCCGGGTCTGCCACCGCCAGCGCGGCGCGGAGGTTAGCCGCATTCTTAAAGGTCAGCGTGCCGGCAAAGGACATGTTCCAGCCCGCGGCATTGCAGATCCTGGCGAGCGCCTCATCACCCGAGAAGCAATGAAACACCACCCGTTCCGGAGCCCCCTCCTCGCGCAGGACCTGCACGACGTCGTCGTGCGCGTCGCGGTCATGGATCTGCAGCGTCAGGTCCAGTCGCTTGGCAATATCGATATGCCGCCGGAACGAATAGCGCTGGTGGGCCAGGCCCTCCCCTTCGGTGCGGAAGAAATCAAGGCCGGTCTCGCCGATGGCCCGGATCCGGGGGTGGGCGGCCAGTTGCTCAATCTCCGCCAGCGCATCCTCCAGCTCGCCTCGCCTGGCATAGCCCGGGGCGTCGTTGGGGTGTAATGCCACGGCCCCCAGCAACCTGCTGTCCAGGTCAACGGCGCGGACAGTGAACCGGGAGGACTCCAGGTCGCAGCCCACCTGGACGGCCCCCTGTACTCCGACGGCCTGGGCCGCATCCAACGCCGCGGCGATGCCCACCGGGCTCTCGCCGTCGGGGAAAT
Organism: Arthrobacter sp. Soil762; assembly: GCF_001428335.1. Lineage (GTDB taxonomy): Bacteria > Actinomycetota > Actinomycetes > Actinomycetales > Micrococcaceae > Arthrobacter. The sequence continues at coordinate 39,377 of NZ_LMSG01000021.1, read as the reverse complement.
CCAGGTGCGTATGGTTGTCCATCACGGGGACCGGCAGCGGCTCCGGCGCCGGCGGATAGTCCTGCCGCGCCTGCCGCCCGGCATCTGCAGGGTCCGCCCCGGCGGCACGGTAAGCGGCGGGAATCAGCGAATTGCACATCCCTCAAGCCTAGCGGCGGCGGATCACCGCAGAATTCCCGGAACTCTCTGTCAGCCAGGGCAGTTGTGTTAGTAGGCTGGTGGGAACAGATGCGAACGCCCACCGCCGGGCGAAGGCAGGCCTGCTGTCCCGTTCCGGGTGATCCCCGGGCTGAAAGGTTGCAGATGGACTCCCACCGCCGCACCGCCGTCAACGAGGTCACCCCTGCCAGCCGGAACTTTACCGCCGTGACGGAGCAGGTGGGCCACCTCAACGGCCACAAGGCAGCAGCCATGGACACGGAAGCATTCCACGCGGCCAGCCAGCGGATCCTGGCATCGATAAACACCGTCATCGACGGAAAGGCGGATGCGGCCAGGCTCGCCCTGACAGTGTTGCTGGCCCAAGGCCACTTGCTCCTGGAGGACGTGCCAGGCGTGGGCAAGACCCTTCTGGCCAAAACCCTCGCCCGGAGCATCGACTGCACGGTAAGCCGAATTCAGTTCACTCCCGATCTGCTGCCCTCGGACGTGACGGGCGTGTCCATCTACAATCAGGCATCGCGGCTGTTCGAGTTCCGCCCGGGTGCCGTGTTCGCCAACATCGTCATTGGCGATGAAATCAACCGCGCGTCGGCCAAGACCCAATCAGCCCTCCTGGAGTGCATGGAGGAACACCAGGTCACGGTGGACGGCGACTCGTACAAACTCGACGAACCGTTCATGGTGGTGGCCACCCAGAACCCGATCGAGATGGAGGGCACCTATCCACTCCCGGAGGCCCAACGCGACCGTTTTATGGCGCGGATTTCCATGGGCTATCCGGACAAGGACTCCGAGATCGAGATGCTGGAGACCCATCAGGCAACCTCCCCGTTGGCCAAGGTCTCCGCCGTGGTCAACGCGGCGGACGTCGCAGCGATGATCGCCACGGTCCAGCAGGTTTACGTATCCCAGGCCGTCAAGGAATACACCGTCTCAGTGGGCCGCGCAACGCGCGAAAGCCCCCTGCTCCGACTGGGCGCCAGCCCACGCTCCATGCTCCAGCTGCTCCGGGCGGCGAAAGCCACGGCGGCCTTGGACGGCCGTGATTTTGTGCTGCCCGACGACGTCGTGAGCGTGGCGGAATCCGTGCTGGCCCACCGGATTATCCTGGACCGCAAGGCGGCCGGCGCCGGCGAGACCCCGCACAGCGTCATCCAGAGCATCCTCTCCCGGCTCCCGGTGAACCAGGACCCGGTGAACAACCCGGCCCGGTCATCGGCGCCGCCGGCCGGACTGCGCCGAAACCACTAGGCAGGGACGGCACATGGCGCTGCGTGACCGACTACCCCGGCACCTGTTCAGCGAGCGTGGCTGGGGGCTCCTGGCCGCCGGCGCCGTCTGCCTGTTGTCCGCGCAGATCATGGGGCGGCGGGACCTGCTGAGCCTGAGTGTCCTGCTCATCGTCCTTCCCCTGGTTTCGCTGGCCGGGATCAGGCTCCTCAAGCCCCGGTTTCAGGTTTACCGCGAGTTCAGCCCGTCCCCGGTGGAGACCTCCGCCGCCACCACAGCGCGGCTCGCAGTGGCACGGACCGGTTACGGGGGCGGCCGGGCGATCATGGAGGAACGGCTGCCGCCACGGTTCGGCGAGTCCCCGGCCTTCCATTTCCCCGCCCGCTCGGCCAAGGGCGGGACCAGCAGGTACGAATACCATTTGCGTTCCACCAAACGCGGACAGTACCTGATCGGTCCGGTAACCGCCGAGTTCACGGATCCGTTCGGGTTGTCCCTGCACCGGCGGTCAATTGACGACGGCGACACACTCACCGTGACGCCCGCCGCCGTCGAGCTTCCCGTGACGGGCCTCGCGGGAGCACGCGGCAACGACGGCATCACAGCAACCCGTACCCGTGCCAACCCCAGCGACGACGACATCATGACCCGCGAATACCGCCCGGGCGATCCCATGCGCCGTGTGCACTGGGCAGCCACCGCGCACCACGGCGCCCTGATGGTGCGCCAGGAGGAGTCCGTCACGACGCCGGAGGCCACCATCATCCTGGACCAACGCTTCGCGGCATTTTCCGGCGGGCACGGCTCCGGTTTTGGTGGCAATGCGGCCGTAGACGGGCACGAGATGATCACCAGCGGCACGTTCGAGTGGGCCGTGGTGGCCGCGATCTCCATCTGCACGCACCTGTCGGAGCGGAACTACGCCCTCCGCCTCCTGGACCCCCGCGGCGAACCCGCGTTCCTCCGCTCCCCGTCCGCACCGGAACCGGAAGCGGAAGAGTTCAGCGGAGCGTCCGGGCTCCAGTCGATCGCCGAAAGCCTCGCCGCCATCCAGCTGTCCGGTCCGCACCATGCTGCCCGGGACCACAGTGGCCAGGATGCCGGACCGGCCGTTTTCGACGATCACCTGATGGACAAACTCTCCGCCCACCGGATGCGGGGGCCCCTTATTGCCGTGCTCGGCAGGATCTCTCCGAGCGAGGCCAGAGCCCTCGCTCCGGCGGCGGGTTATGGCGCAAATGCCTTCGCCATCATCGTTTCCGAGAGGCCCGCGGATTCCGAGGACTCTTTGGAGGCCCTCCGCCGGGGCGGCTGGCGGGCAGTGGCGGTGCCAACCTCGGTTCCGGTCCCGGACGCCTGGACCCACTTCGACCAGGGTGGTGCTGCGCCGGCCACGGCAGCGGCAGACGTACGCCGCGGAGCGGGGGTGGGACGGTGACACTGGCACCGGAACGCAACGCGTCCCGCGGGCCGACAGCCACAGGTGCCCCGGGCCAGGTTCCGGCACGGACGCGGGTCGGGGCGTACCCCTGGGCCATGGCCGGCGCCGTCGCCCTGTCCGTGGCCGGCGCCGCGATTTCCCTCAACGGTGTCCTGCGGGGTTGGGCCTGGTACTTGCCCATCTTGACCACGGTGGTGGTGGTCTGCCTGACCATCGCCACGCTCCGCGCGCTGCGGGCCCATCCTCTCGTGGTGGCTGCCGGCGGCTTTGCCTCCCTGATCGCGATTCTCACCCTGACGTTCTTCCGAAGCACGGGCATTGCCGGTTTCATCCCGTCCGGGGCAACCCTGGCTGAAGTGGACAGGTTCGTCCGCCGGGCGAGCGAGACGGTACTTGCGGAAAGTGCCCCGGTGGCTCCCAACGCCGGAATCGTTATGGTCAGCTGCGCAGCCCTGGGCCTGACAGTCATCCTCATCGATGCGCTGGCCGTGCCGCTTGGCATGCCGGCAACAACCGGACTGGGCCTGCTGGCCATCCTCATAGTCCCCGCCACCGTGAAGCCCCAGAGCGTGGGGGTTTGGGGCTTCACTGCCACGGCAGCCGGGTACCTCCTGATCCTCGCGTTCAGCCAGTGGTTTGCACCGGATTCCCGCACTGCGGCCGACAGCGGCCGGAATCCCGGCCAGTTCCGGCGGGCCATGCTGACCGGAACCGTTGCACTGGTGGCAACACTGGCAGTGCCGGCGGCCATCCCCGGATTCGACCACGGCACGTTTCCGCAGGGCTCCCGGCTGAACCCGTGGGGCGCCGGGACCGGCTTGAACCCCATGATTACCTTGGGAAACAGCCTGCGGGCACCGGCCGGAAGCGGGCGGATCACCTATGCCACCAACGCGGCCGGGCCGCTGTATCTGCGGTCCGTCACTGTTGACAATTTCGACGGCGAGTCGTGGGGACCTGATGACCGCGACGCAGAGCGCCGCCCCGTGGCCGGACAGCTTGAGACGGGCCACGACATCGTCGCCGAGGAGCAGCTCCGCCAGGTGACTGCCGTGGATACGGGCACGTTCACCAGCCCGTACCTGCCGTTGCCGTACGCGCCGGAAACAATCCGCGGGCTCAATGGCGCCTGGACATGGGACCCTGCCACCCTGGCCGTCAAGGGTTCCAACACCAACACGCGGACACAGCAATACATTGTGGTGTCCACGGCGCCTAAGCTCACGGCCACCCTCCTTCAACAGTCGTCGCAGGCCGTGCAGGGAATCCCTGCCGACTTCACCAGGGTTCCCGGCAACGTCCCGGACATCGTCCGCAGCACGGCTGACACGGTGACAGCTTCGAGTGACACACCCTTCGCCAAGGCCATGGCCATCCAGAAATACCTTCGCTCAGGGGAGTTCACCTACTCGCTCCAGTCACCTGTCCAGGGCGGCTACGACGGTAACGGGCTCTCGGTGCTGGCCGATTTCCTGACTCAGAAGAGCGGATACTGCATCCATTACTCGTCCGCGATGGCCGTGATGGCCCGGCTGGAAGGTATCCCCAGCCGGATCGCGGTTGGCTACGCGCCGGGCCGAAGCACTGGTTCCACGGTTTCAGTGGCCGGGCAAGGTGCGCTGCCGGAGTATGAGGTGGACGCCCGGGACGCCCACGCCTGGCCCGAGCTCTACTTCCAGGGATTGGGGTGGGTACCCTTCGAACCCACGCCCTCGCGTGGTGTTATACCCGCGTACGCCACGGAAACCAGCACATCCGGCATCCCCGGTTCGCTGGGTAATAACGACGACCTCCTTCCCGGCGCAACCGCCCCGACCCCCACGCCAAGCGCCACGGCTGTGCCCCTCCCCGGCGCAGGTGGCGGCGCAGGGGACCTGGGGCAGCTGCTCCTGCCATGGCTGCTGGGGACGGCGGCCGCGCTGGGCCTCGTCTTCCTGGCGGCCTCGCCGCGACTGGTGAGGGTGGGGCGGCGTGTGCGGCGGCTCCGCACCGAGGGCAGGGCGCGGGAGGACGTGATTCCGCTGGCGTGGGCCGAAATCCGTGACCTCGGAACCGACTACGGACTGCCACCGGACTCCAGCGAAACAGCCCGGACGTATTCCGCACGGCTCCGCCATTCATCGCTGCTCGGCGAACATGGCGGCATGGACGACGCCGCGCACCAAGCCATCCGCAGCCTCACCTCCGATTTTGAACGCCGGCACTACGGCCCGCCCGTCCAGGACACAGCCGGCCGCGGCAGGACAGGGGCCATTGCCCCACGCATCGCGGCGGTGCAGCATTCCCTGCGTGCCAACGCCTCGCTCCCTCGACGCCTCCGTGCCGACTGGCTTCCGCCGTCGGTTCTGGGCCGCTGGGCCTGGCTGCTGGCTGCCCCGTTCAGAGGGCTCAACAGGCTGGCGCGGCGGACGGCAAAAGCCGCCGCACGCTCCTGGTCGAGGGCGCGCGGCGGCTTGTTCCGGCCGCGTGGTAGCCAATAGCGGCTCGCCGCAGCGGCTACCTACTGGCGGTGGAGGAAGCGGCTGACCGGAGGATAATCCTGTCAGCCGGAGGACGATCCGTTCAGCCGGCGTAGGGGTCCGCGATGCCGATGTACTGGGTGTAGAGGTATTCCTCGATGCCTTCGAGGCCGCCTTCACGTCCCAGCCCGGACTGCTTGACGCCGCCGAACGGTGCGGCGGCATTGGAGATGACACCGGCGTTCAGGCCGAGCATGCCGGTCTCGAGCCGTTCGCCCATCCGGATGCCGCGGTTCAGGTCGCGCGTGAAGACGTACGCCACCAGACCGTACTCGGTGTTGTTGGCCAGGCGGACGGCTTCGTCCTCGGTGCCGAAGGTGATAATCGGAGCGACGGGGCCGAAGATTTCCTCGGACAGGATCCGCGTGCCTTCGGTGACGCCGGTGAGGATGGTGGGCGGGTAGAAGTAGCCCGGGCCCTCGGCCGGGGCGCCGCCCAGGACGGCCTTGGCGCCGGAGGCCACGGCATCGGACACGAGCTCATGAACTTTATCCCGGCTCTTGGCATCGATCAGCGGACCCACTTTGGACTCCGGTTCGGTGCCCCGGGCGGTGGTCATCTCACCCATTTTCGCGGCGAACTTCTGGGCGAATTCGTCGGCGACGGACTCGTGCACGATGAACCGGTTCGCCGCGGTGCAGGCTTCGCCCATGTTCCGCAGCTTCGCCAGCATGGCACCGGCGACGGCGGCGTCCAGGTCCGCGTCCTCGAACACCACAAACGGGGCGTTGCCGCCGAGTTCCATGGAGGTCCGCAGGACGGTCTCGGACGCGTCGGCGAGCAGGCGCCGGCCCACCTCAGTGGAGCCCGTAAACGAGAGTTTCCGCAGGCGCTGGTCCTTGATCAGCGGGCCGGTGGTGGCTCCTGCCGTGGACGTCGGGATGACGTTCAGGACTCCGGCCGGCAGGCCGGCTTCCTGCATGACTGCGGCGAACAGCTGCGAGGTCAGCGGCGTGAGGTTGGCCGACTTCAGCACCATGGTGCAGCCGGCCGCGACAGCAGGGGCGATCTTGCGCGTGGCCATGGCCAGCGGGAAGTTCCACGGCGTGATCAGCAGGCACGGGCCCACCGGCTTTTTGGTGACCAGCAGGCGGGACTTGCCATCGGGCGAGACCGAGTAGCGGCCAAACGCACGGACGGCTTCCTCGGAGAACCAGCGCAGGAACTCGGCGCCATAGGTGACCTCTCCGCGGGCCTCGGCCAGCGGCTTGCCCATTTCCATGGTCATCAGCAGCGCGAAGTCCTCGGCACGCGCCGTAACCATCTCAAAGGCACGGCGGAGGATTTCGCCGCGTTCACGGGCCGGGACCTTCGCCCACGATTCCTGCGCTGCGGCGGCCGCGTCCAAAGCAGCCTTGCCGTCTTCGGCGCCGGCGTCAGCGATGCTGAGGAGCACCTTGCCCGTGGCGGGGTCCTCGACGTCGAACGTCTTGCCTGACGCCGCCGGGCGCCATTCGCCGTTGATCAGCAATCCGGTGGGAACAGAGGCCAGCAGTGCGATTTCGCGCTCCGCGGTAACAGCTGGCTGTGCGGTGACAGTCACGGTGACTCCCTCGTCAGTAAGGTTTGGTTCAGCCTTGACGCAGGGCCTAAGCGGCCTGCCGTATTGGCTGATTTACTGTCACACTACTGCCGCGGCCGCCAGAGGGTCTACGCCTGGACGCACTGCTGAAGCGAGATTTCGTTGTGCAGCTGCACAGCTGGCCTTTTTGTACGCTCAGCGTGCCGCGAGGACCGCCGAGTACAGCTCCCGCTTGCTGACGCGGACGTCCTCGGCCACGGCGGCCACGGCTTCCTTGAGCCGGATTCCCTGGGCCACCAGCTCGTTGACGGCCGCCACGTGGTCCTCGGGGGTGCCCGGCGCCTGTTCAGGGGCGCCGCCCAGCACCACGGCAATCTCGCCGCGGACCTCGTTGCCTTCGGCCCACAGCAACAGTTCCCCGACCGTCCCGCGGATGACTTCCTCGTAGGTCTTGGTCAGTTCCCGGCAGACAGCGATCCGCCGCTCGGCACCGAAACGCTCGCGCAGGGCCCGCAGCATCGATTCCAGCCGGTGCGGGGCCTCAAAAAACACCATGGTCCGGCGTTCGGCCGAAAGGTCCGCCAACCGCGACGCCCGTTCGCCGGCTTTCCGGGGCAGGAATCCCTCAAAACAGAAGCGGTCGGTGGGCAGACCGGACAGTGCCAGGGCGGTCAGTACCGCGGAAGGGCCCGGGACCGCGGTCACAGTGAGTCCGGCTGCCACAGCGCCTTCCACCAGCCTGAACCCCGGGTCCGAGACCGAAGGCATGCCGGCGTCTGTGACCATGACCAGGGTTTTGCCGGACCGGACGTGCTCCAGCAGTTCCGCGGTCTTGGTGGCCTCGTTGTGCTCGTGGTAGCTGATGACCCGCCCTGCGACGGTGACTCCGAGGCTCTGGACAAGGCGGTGCAGGCGCCTGGTGTCTTCGGCGGCCACGATGTCCGCCGTCCCCAGGAGCTCGATCAGGCGGGCCGACGCGTCTCCCGTATTCCCGATGGGCGTTGCCGCCAGTACAATCCGGCCCGGCCCCGTGGCGACCGGTGCCGCTGCAGCCGGGTCCGCTGCCACGTGAACCTCTGTCTCTGGCTCCTCCCCGGCGGCAACGGAAGGTTCTGCGGGGCGGGAATCGGCGAAGGTGCTGGGGTTAGGGTCCACTCCCCCAGCGTACTGCTGGCCGGCGGCCCAAGCTGCAAAAGGTAGCATGGGGCTCGTGACGCAGACCTCCTTGCGGCCTGCCGAGGCCGGCCAGACCATCCCGCCGGCACGAGGCCCGTGGATCGCCCGTCCGGCAGAGGCCTTCTCTGCCGCGGCCCTCCGCGAGCGCCTGATCGGCAGCACCCGCAGCTGGCGGGATTACCCGCCGTCGCTGCGTCTCTGGTTCTGGCTGGTGCCCGCCCTGACCTCCGTGATCGGCGGCGTCCTCCGCTTTGTCCGGCTGGACACGCCGCACAGCCTGGTCTTCGATGAAACGTATTACGTCAAGGACGCCTACTCCTACGTGGTCAGCGGCTACGAACGGGGCTGGCCGGACAAGGCCAACGACTCCTTCAACGCAGGCAACCCGGCCATCCTCCTGGACACTCCCGAGTACGTGGTCCATCCGCCCGTGGGCAAGTGGATGATCGCCGGCGGCATGTGGCTCTTCGGGGCCGAGAATCCGTTTGGCTGGCGGTTCGCGGCCGCACTGACCGGAACCCTGTCCATCCTGCTGCTCACACTGATTGCACTGAAACTGTTCCGCTCAGTGCCGCTGGCTGCCGCCGCTGGCCTGTTGCTCGCCGTCGACGGCCACCACCTGGTGATGTCGCGGACATCACTCCTGGACATCTTCCTGATGTTCTGGCTCCTGGCGGCCTTCGGAGCTTTGCTGCTGGACCGCGATGACGGACGACGGCGGCTGGCCGCACGGCTCGGACGGCTCGCGGCCGCGTCCCGGAACGCTCGGCCCCCGGCCAGCCAACTGCTGGCGGGACCGTGGCTGGGGATCCGCTGGTGGCGTCTCGCCGCGGGCGTGTGCATGGGACTCGCCATAGGCACCAAATGGTCGGGCCTGTTTTTCCTCGCCGGCTTCGGTGTGCTGACGGTCCTGTGGGACCTCAATGCACGGCGCGTCGCGGGAATCCGCGGCTGGGTCAGCGGCGGAATCATCAAGGATGGCCTGCCTGCCTTTGTCAGCATGGTTCCGGTTGCGGCGGTGGTCTACACCGCCACCTGGACGGGCTGGTTCCGTTCCGAGGGCGCCTACTTCCGGCGGTGGGCCCAGAGCAACCCCTCAGCGGAGTGGGGCTGGCTGCCGGACTCCCTGCGTTCGCTGGCGCACTACCATCTGGAGGCCTACAAGTTCCATCAGGGACTGGGCTCCGAACACCCTTACGAGGCAAGCGCCTGGAGCTGGCTGGTGATGGGCCGGCCGACGTCGTTCTTCTACCAGAAGCCGGAGCAGGGCGTCCCGGGATGCGACGTGCCCAACTGCGCCTCAGCTATTCTCTCGGTGGGGAACCCGATGATCTGGTGGGGAGCGGCCATCTCACTGGTGGTCCTGCTGTTCTGGTGGGCCGGTCGCCGGGACTGGCGCGCAGGGGCGATCCTTGCGGGCGTGGGCGCCGGCTACCTGCCGTGGTTCCTGTACCCGGAGCGGACCATGTTCTTCTTTTACGCCGTCTCCTTTGAGCCCTTCCTGGTGCTCGCACTGGTGTATTGCCTGGGCCTCGTCCTGGGCCGGGACACCGACCCGCTCTGGCGCCGGCGGTCCGGTGTCTACCTGGTGGCACTCTTCGTCGCCGGGGCAGTCCTGTTGTCCGCATTTTTCTACCCGGTGTGGACGGCGGAGACCATCCCCTACCAGGAATGGCGCTACCGGATGTGGATGCCGTCCTGGATCTAAGGCAGGATTGCATGAAACCCTGACCAGCCGCGAACTGCGTTGAGGCAGCGGAACGGAGACGCCCCCGTGCGAGAAGCAAGCACAAAGCTCCTGGTGGAGCTGGAGCCCGGCAGCAATGTCACGGATCTCCTGCGCCAGCGGGAGTCCGCCAACCCGGCCCACGCCCTCTACGCGCGCAAAGGCCCCAACGGCTGGACCGACGTCCCGGCGCAAAAATTCCTGCACGATGTCTGTGCCCTCGCCAAAGGACTGATCGCCGGCGGCCTGGAGCCGGGCGACACCGTGGCCGTCATGTCCGCCACCCGCTATGAGTGGGCCCTGGTGGACTTCGCCATCTGGTTTGCCGGCGGCGTGAGCGTCCCCATCGACGAGACTTCGACCCCCGGCCAGGTGGAGTGGATCCTGCACGACGCCGGCGCGCGCCGCGTGTTCGCCCAGGACCGCGGCAAGGTGTCGCTTATTGCAGGCATCCTGGAGACCTCCACTCTGCTAAAGGACCGGCTGGTCACCGTCGTGAGGATGGATAACGACGGCGACGCCCCGAACCTCGCCAGCGTCTCGGCTGCCGGAATGGGCGTCACGGACGCCGAGCTGGAACGCCACCGCTCCGCCGCGGGCCTGGACGACGTCGCGTCCCTGGCCTACACCTCCGGCACCACCGGACGTCCAAATGGCTGCGTCATCACCCACGGCAACTTTGCGCTCGTGGCCGTCAACGTCGTCGCCTTTCTCCCGGAGGTCCTCAAGGGGCAGAATGCGCGCACCCTGATGTTCCTGCCGCTGGCCAATGTGCTCGCCCGCGCTGCCCAGGTGGCGTGCCTCCATGCGGGCGCCACGCTGGGACACGTCAGCCGTCCTGCTGATCTGCGGGCGGATCTGGGCACGTTTAAACCCACGTTCCTCCTGGCGGTGCCCAGGATCTTCGAGAAGGTCCGGGCTGACGCCGCGCACCAGGCTGCCGGGTCCGGGAAAGCCAAAATCTTCAGGGCTGCGTCAGCCGCCGCCATCCGCTTTTCCACGGCACAGGACACCGTGGCCCGCAACGGGGGCCACGGACCCGGGCCGGCGTTGCGGGCGCTGCATGCCGTCTTCGACCGGCTGGTGTACCCGAAGCTCCGGCAGATTCTGGGTGGCCGGGTCCGTTACGCGGTATCGGCGACTGGCCCCCTGGCACCTGAGGACGCGCACTTCTTCCGCGGCGCCGGGATCCTGGTCCTTGAGGGCTACGGCCTGAGCGAGACAACCGCCCCCTGTACGGCCAACACCCCCGCCCGGACCAGGGTGGGCAGCGTGGGCGTCCCCCTGCCGGGCACCACCATCCGCGTGGCCGAGGACGGCGAAGTGCTGGTCAAGGGGATCGGCGTGTTCAAGGGTTACCACGCCAACGAAGCGGCCACCGCCGAGGCCTTTGTGGACGGATTCTTCCGTACCGGGGACCTAGGCGAGCTGGACCCTCAGGGCTTCCTGACCATCACCGGCCGCAAGAAGCAGCCCGCCAAAATAAACGGCTGAGCACGTGCAGTTGCCTGGGGCTACGCCTCAGCGGCTATCGGCTCATCCTTGGCCAGGCCGCGACGGCGGCGGGTGGGCCAAGTGAGGACGAGCGTCACCAGGGACGCCAGGAGGACCAGCGCGGCGATGACAATACCGGCATCGATCCAGAACTGGCCCGGGAACAGTCTGATCAGGGTGTCTTCAAGGGCAAACGTCCAGGAACCGCTGGCGAAGAAGATCCGGTGGAATTCGGTGAAGAACTGCTGCCAGCCGAGCACGGCCAATGCGCCAAGGCCCAGGATGATCGCCAGCGCAACAATGGATCCCGCGAAGAGGCCGCGGCGCACACCGCCGGTGCTGCGGCGGCGCAGGTAGGCGATGGCCACGAGGCTGAGGACGATCAGGAGTGCTCCCCCGCCAAACGCGGAAAGGATGACAACTTTTACGTCGGCCATGTGGCCGACTTCGCCGTCCTTGAAAAGGTCCCCGCCGCTGCGATTGACCAGATCACCCAGGTACCGCGGCCCCGCCCAGTTGCTGAGGTAGTCAACCGCGTAGGAACCGTACGTCATCCGGTCGTCGGTGCTGAACCCGTACCCGTCGCCCGGGAACCCGGGCCTGTTGTACTCGGCCCACAGGAACAGCGGGCTGGTGACCGCGCGGACGGCCAGCACCAGCAGGATCACCGGGTAGAAAAGGGCCAGCAGGACTTGCCAGATGCGCGGGGCCACGGGCTTGGCGTTGGCTGCGCTTTCGCGCTCCGCGTTGCGGCGCTCCACTTCCTCCTGCGGCGGACGGACCTGCAGCGCTGACGTGGGCAGCGGCTCGCTGAAGTGGGCACCGTTTCGGGTGGCACCCTGGGCGGACGGTTCCTTGCGGAGCGACTCTTCTACGGAAGGCACCGCGGCGTGAGGTTCGACGGCGGCCTCCGCGGCTTTGCGGCCGGCGCGGCTTTCGGGCTGGGTGACACCGCCCTGCCCGGTACCGGCGCTATGCGCTGGGGATACGTCGGGAGTGCTGGAGCCGGAGTCTTTCAGCCAGGCAAAAGCAGGCTCTTCCGAATCCGACGAAGTATCCAGGTCCGGATCCGGCTGCGGCTCCGTGCGTTTGGCAGGGGTCGGCGAATTGTCGTTCACAGCAGCGTCACTTCCGTTGGGTTCCACGCCGCCGGCTCTGATCCGGGCAGCGCCGTGTATCTGATATCGAGCCTACCGCCCGCTCCTCCACGAGGGCGAGGAGCCACCCCGTCGCTACCGGATTCATGCGGCGATTTCGCTGTATCCAGCGTCGCCGGCCACCAAGTCGCCGCGTTCACCGGCGTCATAGGCCTGCCGTCCCCAAACCAGGACGTAGCCCCAGTAGGCAGCCAGCACCGCCAGGCCGATGCCGATCTTGGCCCATACCGGGAGCGGGCTGGGCGTGACAAAACCTTCCACTAATCCGGAAACGAACAGCACCAGCACCAACCCCAGGGCCACGGTGATCAGCGACCTGCCTTCGTCCGCCACGGCCCGTCCCCGCGTCCGTGGTCCCGGGGACACCATGGCCCAGAAGATCCTCAAGCCCGCCGCGCAGGCAATAAAAACAGCCGTCAGTTCCATCAGGCCATGCGGCAGGATGTAGCTGTAAAAGACGTCCTGGCGGCCCACGGCGGCGAAAACTCCGGCGGCGATCCCGACGCCCTGGGCGTTCGTGAACAGAATCATGGGTACCCAGAAGCCGGTGATGCCCAAAGCCACCGCCTGCGCGCTGATCCAGGCATTGTTGGTCCAGACGGCCCCCGCAAACGAGGCCGCAGGATTTTCCGAATAGTAGCCAATGAAGTCTTCCTCGACGTACTGCCGGACCGCAGCCTCGGAGGCAACGGACCGCAGGGCCTCGGGGGACGTCCCGATCCAGAGCGCATAGGCGCCGGCAACCAGGATAAATGCGGCGCCGCAGGCCACCGTCAGCCACCGCAGGCGGTACAAAGCCGCCGGCAGGGCAGCCACGAAGAACCGGGCCAGGTCCGCCATCACGTTGGACCGTGCGCCTGTGAAACGGGTCCGGGCCTGGGCCAGGGTGGCGGACAAGGACGCCGACAGGCCGCTCTCCGGGGCAATCGACCGGATGAAGGAAAGGTGGGCCGACGTCGACTGGTAAAGGCGCAGCAGTTCATCGGCCTCTTCGCCGCTGAGGCGCCGCTTATGGGCGAGCTGGTGCAGCCTTGACCACTTGTCCCCGTTGGCGGCGGAGAAGGCATCCATATCCACGGCAACAGCCTAGCCGCCATAGACTGTGAAGGTCCGCAGGACGGCTGACAAGGGATTGGGGTATCCGCTTGAGTTCGATAATCACCGGCGAGGCCGTTGTCCTGGAACTGCGCCCCGCATCCTTCGCCGCCCGCGCCCTTGGCCTGCTGCTGGATGTCCTGTTCAACATCATCTTGCTGGTCCTGATCCTGCTGGGCGTCGCAGCCGCCGGCCAGGACCTTGACGAGGCAGCAATGCGGGCGCTGACGCTGGTGAGTGTGGTCTTCTGCTTCGTGATTGTCCCGGTAGCCGTGGAGACCCTCACCCGGGGGCTCTCGCTCGGGAAACTGGCGGCCGGCCTGCGTGTGGTCAGGGACGACGGCGGCGCCATCCGGTTCCGTCACGCCGTGATCCGGGGGCTGACTGGATTCCTGGAAATCTACCTCACCTTGGGTGGCCTCGCCATCGGCGTCGCCCTCTTCAACAGCCGCTCCAAGCGGCTGGGCGACATCCTTGCCGGCACGTATGCGCTGCGCCGGCGCGTGCCGGCAGAGGTACCGGTCCGCGTCTTTGTTCCCCCACAGCTTCAGGGCTGGGCCACAGCTGCGGACATCGGCCGGATCCCAGATGCGACCGCACGGCAGGCCGCCCAATTCATCCGGCAGGCCGGACGCATGTCACCGCTGTCCGCCGCCGGAATGGCAGCGTCGATCGCCACGGAACTGGCCGCGCATGTGGCCCCTCCGCCGCCCCCGGGAACCAGCCCGGACCAGTACCTGGCGGCCGTCACCGCCGAACGCCATTACCGTGAACTCGCGCGGCTGCAGCAGGCCCGGCGCCGGAACTCGGCCACGGCGGAGCGGTTGGACCGCCTGCCGTTCGGGCCATAGGCCTGAACCTCGTCCTCGTCCTGGGCCTCGTCCTGGGCCTAGTCTTGGTCCTGAGCCAAACGGTTCCTAGTTGTTGTACTCCGCCCAGGGGATGTTCCAGTCGCCATAGCCGTCGTCGACGGCGGCGTAGTCGCCTTCGGTGTTGATGATCTGAACCACATCGCCGGTGGTCATGTTGTCAAAAACCCAGGCGGCGCCGTCGGGAGCGAACCCGATGCAGCCGTGCGAGACGTTGGCGTTGCCGATGAAGGGGTAGGCGGACTCCAGCGCCTGGTGGATGTAGGCGCCGCTCAGGGTGAGGCGGATGGCATACTCCACGTCCACTTCGCCGTAGTAGGCCGGATCGCCGGGCTTGAGTCCGATGCTGGCCGCCCGGAAGTGGTCATAGCGGTGCTTTTCCATCAGGACCGCGTAGCCGCGCGCTGACGGGAAACGCTGATCGCCCATGCTGACCGGGAGGGTTTTCACTACCTGGTCATTAACGCTGAGCGTGAAAGTGTGCGCGGCGGCATCGGCGATAGCCACCCGCTTGTCACCGAAATTCACGGTGACCTTTTTGTTGAAGTTGGCAATCTGGCCGTTGCCGAGGTCCACGCCGAAAAGCTGCATGTCCATGGTGACGGTGGAGTTCGCCGCCCAGAAGGCCTCGGGGCGGTACCGGACCATGGTGTTGCTGAACCAGTGGAACGCCCCGGCCTGGCCCGCGCTGGAGGTGATTTTGATGGCCTTCTCCACGGCATCCCGGTTGACCACCGGTTCGCTGAAGATGACCTGCAGCGGCTGGCCCACGCCAACCTTCATCCCATCCAGCGGGTAGATGGCAGCATCCGCCTCGTGCGTGCTCGAAACCGTACTGAACGAGTTTGTGGTGTTGGTATCCCGTCCCGCCCCGTCAGTGACCACATACGTGTAGCTGTACTCGGTGTTGAATTTCAGCGGGTCTGTCGCTGTCCAGCTGCTGCCGTCCCCTGCAAAGGTGCCGTGGACTACTTCGCCGGTGGTGCTGGTCAGCGTGACGCTCTCGATCCTGCCGTTGCCCACCTTGAGCGACACCGGCATTGCCGGGTTCACCTGCTTTGCGGCGTTGGCCGGCGTGACGTCCACCTTGACCGGGGCCACCACGGGCGATGCGACGCCCGGTGCGGACCGGACTGCCGAGCTGGCTTCGGACTCCAGGCCACCGCGCGCAAAACCCGGCGCGACGGCGGCGAAGACGCCGCCCGTTGCGGCAAGGACACACACGGCTGCCACCAAGAGAATCTTCTTGGCGGTCCCCCGCCGGAGTGGCCTAACAACAGGTTCCATAGTCCGATCTTAATGCTTGGACATAACAGCCCCGGGCGCGGTCTGCACCCGGGGCATCACACGTCAGTAACGATAGTGCTCGGGCTTGTACGGTCCGGCGATGTCCAGGTCCAGGTAGTCGGCCTGTTCCTTGGAGAGTTCCGTAAGCTCCACGTCGAGGGCGTCGAGGTGCAGGCGGGCAACCTTTTCATCCAGGATCTTGGGCAGGACATAGACCTGGTTGCTGTATTCGCGGTCGCCTTCGGGCTGGTCCCGCTTGGTCCATAGCTCGATCTGGGCGATGGTCTGGTTGGCGAAGGAGTTGCTCATCACAAAGGACGGGTGGCCGGTGGCGTTGCCCAGATTCAACAGGCGTCCCTCAGACAGGACGATGATGGAGCGCTCTTCGGCGGTCCCGGCGTCGAGCACCCACTCATGCACCTGCGGCTTGATCTCCACCTTCTTGATGCCGGGGATCCGCGCCAGACCGGCAATGTCGATCTCGTTGTCGAAGTGGCCGATGTTGCCCACGATGGCTTTGTCACGCATGCCGGCCATGTGTTCGGCCAGGATGACGTCCTTGTTCCCGGTGGTGGTGATGAAGATGTGGCCTTGGCTCAGCACCGACTCCAGCTTGGCCACCTGGTAACCGTCCATGGCTGCCTGGAGGGCACAGATGGGGTCGATCTCTGTGACGATGACGCGGCAACCCTGGCCGCGGAATGCCTCTGCGGCTCCCTTGCCGACGTCGCCATAACCGCAGACAACGGCCACCTTGCCGCCCATCAGGACGTCGGTGGCGCGGTTGATGCCGTCAGGCAGCGAGTGGCGGATGCCGTACTTGTTGTCGAACTTGCTCTTGGTGACCGAGTCGTTGACGTTGATGGCCGGGAACAGCAGCTTGCCCTGTTCAGCCAGCTGGTAGAGGCGGTGCACGCCGGTGGTGGTTTCCTCGGTGACGCCGCGCAGGCTGGCCCCGATCCGGGTCCACCGCTGCGGGTCGTCCTGCAGCGAGGCGCGAAGCACGTCCAGGAAGATCCGGCCTTCCTCGGACTCGTCTTCGCCTGCCGCCGGTACAGCGCCGGCAGCTTCGAACTCAACGCCCTTGTGGACCAGCATGGTGGCGTCGCCGCCGTCGTCCAGGATCATGTTCGGGCCGAGCTTCGGATCGGTGTCCGCGCCGGGCCAGGCCAGGATCTGCTGTGCAGTCCACCAGTATTCCTCCAGCGTCTCGCCCTTCCAGGCGAACACCGGGACACCCTGCGGGTCCTCGACCGTTCCCGCGCCCACCACGACGGCTGCGGCGGCATCGTCCTGGGTGGAGAAGATGTTGCAGGAGGCCCAGCGGACCTCGGCACCGAGGGCAGTGAGGGTTTCGATCAGGACGGCAGTCTGGACCGTCATGTGAAGGGATCCGGCGATCCGGGCGCCCTTCAGCGGCTGGGTGGGTCCGAACTCCTTGCGGAGTGACATCAGGCCTGGCATCTCGTGCTCGGCCAGGCGGATCTGGTGGCGGCCGGCTTCGGCCAGCGAGATGTCGGCTACCTTGTAGTCAAATGTCATGGGATTCCTTTGCTTTGTCCGATGGCGGCGACGGCGTTGAAGCGTCTGCGCGAAAGTCGACTGCTGGTGGTGGGCGGGTTGTCCGGGCGCTGCCTGGGCAGTACCTGCGGTTTTGTCCGTGGCCGGGGTTTAGTCCGTGGCCGGCCGGACGGGGGGATCGTGCTGGTCCGAGCCGGCAGCCGTGGCGGCCTGCAGAAGTTCCGGCGGCAGCAGCAGCGGGATACCGTCCTCGATCGGATAGCGCAGCTTCACGCCCGAATCTCCCGCCGCCGTCGACACAAGCTCTTCGCCTTCCTGGACCAGGGGCGATCCGGTCACGGGACAGCGGAGGACGGACAACAGTTCAGGACTGATCTTTGGCATGATTGGTGCTCCCGACAGGGGCGCGTTCGCGCCGTTGGCTGACTGATTAGCAGGTTCCAGCCTACCGCCAGATCCGCCTCAGGAAGGTTCGCGCAGGGCGCGCAGATGCCCCCGGCGGACGCCTTCGGTGCCGGCCGGGGCCTCCAGCGCTGAATGCGAGCCACGCTGACCCGGCGTGGTCTGCGACTTGGGCGGCTGGGCCGCTGCTTCGCGGACCGCGTTGGCGAGGGCCAGGAGGTCGTCCGGTCCGGGCTGCTGCGGGCTTGTGGGCATCGCCAGGCGAAGCACTTCCCAGCCGCGGGGCACAGTCAGTGACCCGGCGTGCTGCTCGCACAAATCGTAACAATGCGGCTCGGCGTAGGTGGCAAGCGGACCCAGGACGGCGGTGGAGTCGGCATAGACGTACGTCAAAGTTGCCACCGCCGACTGACGGCAGGCTGACCTTGAACATTGACGGATAGCTCCCACGACATCACAGACTACTCCGTATCCCAACTTGTTCGGAGTATTTGCCGAATCGGCCGCCGCGCCCCGGCACGCAGACCGCGGTTATGTCGCGTAATTCTGCGCCCGGGTTTACAGTCAAGGTATGCAGTCATCGAACCATGATTCAGCTTTTACGGTCCGTTTGGCTGACCCGGATGACCGCGCCGCAGAAACGGGTTCGGGTTCGCCCGGCCGAAGCTTTGCGATGCGCCGCCGGAACCGCCACGGCCGCGGCCTGCGCGGGGAGCTGGTGTTGCCAACGCACCCCGGTTACAGGACACGGTCGGACCGCTTTGACGACATGGTGCTGGATTCCGCGCAGCGGCTCCACGACATCTGGGGCAAAACGCTCGACGGCGTCCGGTTTGCCGTCGACGAAATACCCCCGCAGCTGGAGCAACTGGTGGCCGACGCCGCCCCGCCTCCCATGGGCGCCTACACCCCCGCCACGGCAGAGAAAGGCCCGGTGATCACCCTGTACCGCCGGGTGGTTGAGCAGGGTTGCGCCAGCCGGGAGGAACTCCAGGACCTCGTGCACGACGTCGTGGTGGAACACACCGCCGAAATGCTCGGCGTAGCGCCGGAAACCCTGGATCCGGTCTACCGCCGCCGGTACTGACGCCGCCGGTACTGTCGTATCAGTATCCCAGGGAGACCGGCACCTTTTCCTGCCCTGAAGCCGCCGGCGTGAAGGCCACCGTGGAGATGTCGTCCCGGCCGTCCTGCTGCAGGAGCAGCGCGCCGTAGGCCGCGTCACCTGACGCGGAGACAACGTACGCCACCACTTCCGACTCGTCCACCTTCTCGGGGACCTTGATGGACGTTGTGGTGCCGCCGGCGACGTCGGCAGTGGCGGCCGCGCGGATCTTGCCGTCCGCGGTGATGGCAGCGTAGGAGACCGTGGCACGGTTCTCGAGGACGCCGAACACGAGCGTCCGGTCACCGCCCTGGGGCACGGGCACCACATGCTGGCTTCCCAGCCGGACACCGGAGGCAGCCCAGGCGACGTCCGAGGCTTTGTCGTTGGTGACGCCCCGGGTGATGCGGGTCGCGGCCACAAATGACACGTCCGAACTGGTGGACACCGTGTAGTGGCCGGCTGGGACACCAGCCAGGGAGATCTCGGTGACGGCCCCGGCTTTTGCCGTGACAACGCCGCCGCCGGGGAGGGCCTTCTGGCCGTCCCGGCCGAAGAGCTTGACCTCCACCACCGCGTCCGACGGTCCCGGAACCGTGATGGCCAGCGCTGGGCCGGCGTCGTTGAAGCCGCTGTTTCCCGTGAAGGCGGAGATCGCGCCGGCGTCTTGGATGTCCACTCCGGTCATGACCTGGCGTGCGGCAGGTGCGGCGCCCGGAGCAATGAAGTCGACGCCGCCGGGCGTCAGTCCCCTCAGGACACTCTGCTGGATGGCCGCGGCCACCGGACCGCCGGCGCTCCGGACATGGACCGTGAGCTGGGCTTCACCAGGGGTCAGGCCAGCCAGGACAATTGAGCGGGTACCTCCGGGCGCGACCAGCAGCCCCCTGCTGCCCGGGGCCTGGATCTGACCCTTGCTGCCGAAGAGCTCCAGGCTGACGGTGGCAGGTGTGCTTGAGGCGTTGCTGAGGACAAGAACGGAGGTGCGGCCCACGGTGGTGCTGGCACCGGACAGCCAGAGGTCGTTGGCGGGCGGCTGGCAATTGGCAGCCGCCGAGCCCTGCAGGTCACCGTCCGTGGCAGTGAATCTCATAAGCCCTGCGGCTGAGGGCTTCTGGCCTGCCTGGGCGTCGGCGCTCAGGAAGCTGGCATCATCCACGCTGTGCCCGGCGAGGACGCCGGCGGTCAGGTCCTGGGGACCTGTCCCCTGGCCGGGCTGGCTGCCGTCCTTGGCGATCTCGACGGCGGGAGTCCCGTCAAGGGCGGCGAGCCTGCTGCCGGGGAGGACACCGCCGGGGGCGCTCAGGACGGCGCCCGTGACAGCGCTCTTGGCGGTCGCGGATTCGGGGCTGAACTGGGGGTCGGTGCCCGCCTCCGTTCCTTCGAGCAGGCGGGCCGGGCCAGGACATACCCCTGCGCTGGCGCCTGCGGGAACTGCAGCCAGCACGGCCGGGATGCTGCGGCTCCCAGCCGGCTGCGGAGCGACCGAGGAGGCTGCGAGCACCGCGCCGGCTGCGGCCACAATCGCCACGGCCGAGACCAGGCCTGCCAGCATCTGCTTGCGAGGGGTCCTGCGGGCTGCGTCCTTATGCATTCTGGTGTTCCTTACGCAAAGATCCCTCGTCCCTCGAAAGCCCTGTGTTGGGCCGGCGCGCGGGCATGGGAATGGCGAGCATTGCAGTGAGTCCTATCACCGTGATCTGCGCGATTCCGGACCAAAGGGCCCAAGGGGTGTCGTAGCGGATGGTCAGCTGGCCAGCGGTGGCAGGCAAGGTAAAGGCCTGGGCCGAGCCAGATGTTGTGGCAGTGAGCTTTCGCCCGTCGAACCAGGCGCTCCATCCCGGGTCCGCCCGTTCGGCGAGCACCACCAGCCGCCCTTCCGGCCCCTCGGCCACGGGGGTGTCGACGTCGTCGTACTTGGAGGGCACCAGCGCCACAGTGGCGCCGGTGCCGTCCACGATCCTGACGCGATGGGCGACGTCGGCGGGCTGCAGAACCGGCTGGTTCAGCGGCGTAATCCGCCAGAGCCAGCCGACATCCGTCTGGCCGACGGCAACGAGCCCCGGGACTGCGTCCATCCTGCTGGCCGTGAGCTGGGCGGCGGTGTCCGCCGAGCGCAGCACCACGAATCCGGCACCAAGGCGCTCGAGCTCGGGACGGGGGTCCACGCCTTGGCCGGCAACCAGCGTGGCCACCACGCTGCGGATGGACGCCGTGACGTCGTCGTCCTCCCTGACCGTCTCCTGGCCGGGCGCGCCCAAAATGTTCCGGGCGGCGGCAATCGTTGACAAGCTGTCCAGGGTGGTCCCGGCACCGCGCATCAGGGCCGCGTCAAATGCGCCGTTCTCGTGGGTGCTGATCAGCAGCGTGCGTGTCTGCTCCGGCCCGGCGCCACGGTCTATGGCGGTGGCGGGAAGCGTCCGGGCGCTGCCTGGCTGCACCAGCCTCGGCGTTCCCAGCGCGGGCCCTGCCGGCACGTCGGCCGGGAGGGCAACGGCTGAGGAACGTAGCAGGTTCTGCGCCGACCACACAGCCATGCCGGCCAGCGGACCGGCCAGCAGCACCACCATGGCAAGGGCCGTCGCGGAGCGAAGGGCCACGTTGCGCCGAATACTCGGCGAGGCTGCCCGGTCCGCGGCATCAAGCAAACGCTCGGCACCGATCAGGGCGGCTCCGAGCAGGGCAAACCCTGCGGCGGAGACGGCTGGACCGGTGAACGGTGTCACGAGGGTGTCGGCAGTTGCGCCGGTGGCAACGTGCCCTGCGAGCCAGCCACCGGCGAAGATCACCAGAGCCGCCACCCAGAGAACACGTGCTGTCCTGCTGCGCTTACCCGGGAGGAACAGGGCGGCAACGGCAAGCAGCAGGACGGGAACGGCAAGCAGCAGTGCCAGCACGAGTGCCCATGGGATCGCCTGGCCGCTGAAGAACGGAAGGCCGGACAGGCCACCTTCGGCGGAGAACAGCAGCGGCTGGCCCAGGAATTGCTGCCACAGCGGGGCTGCCTCGAATCCCAGCGGAACACCCGGGTCTGCCAGCAATGCCCGCGGCCGGTCGATAACGGACATCCCGAAGGGAAGAAAGAGCGCGGCGCTGGGCAAAAGAGCCCACCACACGGTGCGGCCACGACGGCCAAGCATCAGCCCGCAGAGCACAATAACCACAACGGCCGGGACTAGCAGTGAAGGCGCCGACGCGGTCACAACACCCAGCGTCAATCCTGCGGCGGCCGCGGCAGTCCAGGACGGCATGCCGTTGATCCCAGGCCGTGCGGGTGGTTTTTCGGTGAAACGCCGGTCACCCGCGGACGGGACAATGAACCGCCCATGGCCCACAGCGGACCCGGTGGCGCGCAGGAGTGCCAGGACGAGCAGCGGGATCATGATGTGGGCCACCAAGGCACCGGCCCGGCCCTGGTTCAGTGCTATCTGCAAGGCAGGAGCGGCCGCCCAGAAGAGTGCGGCAACGAGGCGGAAGCGGCGCCGGATGGTCAGGCCTCCGGCCGCAAACCATGCGGTCAGGCCGGAAAGCGGGGCGGCGAGCAGCAGGAGCCAGGCCATGGCCGCGTTGGCGTCTCCCCCGCCGAGCAGGCCAAGGATCCACAGCACATAGCCGAAGGGGTCGCCCTTGCCCGGAAGCCCTGCCCCCAGGCTGATCCACCAGCTGGAGGCGTGGTGCCAGATTTCGCCAAGGGTGGAGGACACCGGAATGAGGCCTCCACCGGAAACAGCGTCGGCCCGGAACATCCCGGTGAGCGCCGTGAGGGAAGCCACGGACGCGATGATGATGGCGGCGATGGCGCCGGTCCCCACCCAACCCCGTTCGGTGGTGGTCAGGGCAGCGAAATCATCTGATGAGTCCCCCGTGGGCTGGTCCGCCAGGGGGTCATGGACCAGGCCATCGGCCGTGGAGTTGTCGGCGCCCAGGGCTTCCATCAGGGAGCGGCGGTGGTTCCAGACTTCACGCCGTGGCGTCTGCAGCTTCTTGATGACGGACCGCCGGATCCGCCGGCTGTTTGCCGCGGTCCGGCGGGCCTTTGCCACGGCACCGGGCCGGGCCAGGGCAGCGAATGTGGCCACAAGCTGGGAGAAACCGTGCCCGGGATCCTTGACCGCAATGCTGAGCACGAGTTTGAAAATGCTGCCAAGCAGCGCACCGACTGCATGGATGGGCACCTTCCACAGCGGGGCGTGCTTGAGGCGCAGATGGACCTGGGCTTTTCGCGCCGCGGAAGCGTTTCCCTGGGCATGCGGCCGGTGGGCTACGTGGAACATCCGTGCAGTGGGAACTACCACCACACGGTGCCCGGCGAGGCGGTTTCGCCAGCAGAAGTCGACGTCGTCGCCGGTGCCCGGCAGTGCGGGGTCGAAGCCCTTCAGGAGTTCCCAGATATCACGGCGGACCAGCATGCCGGCCGAGTTCACCGCAAAAGCGTCAGTGCGGCCGTTGTACTGGCCCTGGTCCAGTTCGTCGGCATCGATCAGGGTAAGCCGCTCGGCCCAGCGGCTAGTGGAGAGTCCGACGTCGATCAGCCGGCGTTCCGAGTGCCAGTCCAGTTGCTTGCAGCCGGCCACGGTCACCGACGGTGCGCGCTCCACGGCACTGAGGAGTTCGGCCAGCGCCTCAGGGGCCGGGGCCGCATCGTCGTGAAGCAGCCAGACCCACTCTGTGGCGGCACGCTGGTCCTGGCCTTCCCAGGGCGCGTGCTTGTTGAGCCCGGCGCGCACGGCGCCGCCCATGCCGCTCTTGCCGGGCGGAAAGGTGCTCACATTGGTTGCGCCGAAGGCCCGTTCCAGGAGGACGGCGGAGTCGTCGCGGGATCCGGTGTCCACTCCGATGAGGGAGTCCGCGGGCCGGGTCTGGTCCGCGAGGGCAGCCAGGATTCTGGGGAGATAGGCACTGCCGTTGTGGGACACCACAACGGCAGTGACATGTACTTCCTGAAGAATTAGATTGCTCGCTTCCTTAGCCGCCGGCGCTCACGCTCGGAAAGGCCACCCCAAATGCCAAACCGTTCGTCGTTTGCCAGCGCGTATTCCAGGCACTGCGACCGCACATTGCATGCACCGCAGACCTTCTTGGCGTCGCGCGTGGATCCGCCCTTCTCCGGGAAGAAAGCTTCCGGATCCGTTTGCGCGCACAATGCATCAGCCTGCCAGCCGAGTTCACCTTCGTCGTCGAAGTCCTGCCTGAACGGCAGTCCGATCCACACCGGCTGAGAACTTGTTCCCTGTGCCGGGGTGCGCAGTTCCATGGGCGGATCCAGGTCGTCATCGTCCTGGTCGTGTCCGCCGTCAAGGAGTGCTTCGTGCGCCGCCAGGAAGGCTGTGGCCTGGTCCTGGAGGGGGTCTTTGGTATTGCGGTTGTAACGGTCCGCGGCGTCGGGATCCGCGGGATCGACGTACCAGTCGCTCGGCACCCCCCGTGCGCGGTATTTTGCCGTTGCCAGTCCGGCGACGACGGCATCTTCATGGATACGCTCTGCTTGCCCCACGGCGACCCTCCCCAAATGTTGCAGCCCTTGCCTGAAAACTTGGACACTCGGTGGCGTGTCCGTATTTATGCAGTGACTTTCGATATCTAATTACACGCGTGTAACTACTGGGGAGTCAAGCCGTGGACGGGATAATAATCAACTTTCCGGGCCAATCCCGGTCACGCCACGCCCGGGAGTTTTCCGAAGGCCCGGCGCGCCAGACGCCCGGCGGTCCGCTTCGGCGGCCAAAAGGATCCCGTTTCCGCTGAATAGCTGCCAAAAATACAGGCGCAGCCGGAATTAGACAAATAAGATGACAAACTCCTGTGAGTGAAATCACAGCCCGGCCGGACGCGACTGGGACCCTTAGGGACCCGGTGCGCGGTATCCCCGCCAAGGACGCCGCACTGGGTCCGTGACAAGATAAAGCCATGAGCATCCCGGTGATAGATCTGATGACTACCCTGCGTTCCGGCCACGCCACGTCGCCCCGCCTGACCTGGTACGGCCCGGACTCCGAGCGCGTGGAACTCTCCGGTCGCGTGCTGGACAACTGGGTGGCCAAAACCAGCAACCTGCTGCAGGACGAACTCGACGCCGAGCCCGGCATGCGACTGACTCTTGACCTGCCAGCCCACTGGAAGTCAATGATCTGGGCCCTGGCCGCCTGGCAGCTGGGCATGGAAACAGTCCTGGACGGCGGGGAGGCGGAGCTCCTGGTCACCGACAGGCCCGGAACCGTTGAGGGGAAGCACGACGCCGTTATCGCCGTCGCGCTGCCAGCCCTGGCGATGCGGTGGCCCGGTGACCTGCCTGCCGGGGTCATCGACTACGCCGCCGAGGTGCGCTCGCATGGCGACGTCTTTATGGCGCACACGGACCCTTCGGCGGCCGGCTGTGCAATTCGGGCCGGCGGAGGCCAGCAGCACATCCACGAAAGCCTGATCACTGGTTTTGCGGCGCCGCATGAGGAAGGCGTCAGGCTTCTGGTCCCGGCCTCTGAAGGGCTGGAGCCGGCGCTGGCGAACTCACTCGGCGCGTGGCACAACGGTGGTTCGGTGGTACTGGCGCACCCCGATGTGGAGCTGACCGACAAGCTGCTGGCCGCGGAACGCATCCACGGCAAGTAGCTTTCCCGGCACGGCTGGGTTAGGGCTGCTGCCGGCGGCTTTCCGGTGAGTCTGCCTCCGGCTGCTCCCCGTGCTGGGCGACGGCCGCGGCGGCAGCCGCCTTCTCACGATGGTGCCGTTCGATGAGCTCGTGGTCGTGGGAGAACTCCGGCTCCTGATCCAGTTCTTCGTTGAAGACCCAGAACCGGTAAGCGAAGAAGCGGAAGATGGTGCCCAGGACCAGGCCCACGACGCTGCCGGCAATAAAGAGCGAGGGCTTGTCGTTCAGGTCCAGGATGTACTTCGCGAACCAGACGCAGCCTGAGGCGATCAGCAGTCCCACCAGGTTCATGACGGCGAACAGCGCGGCCTCACGGGCCACATTGGCCTGCTTGCGGTGTCTGAACGTCCAGTAACGGTTGGCAACCCACGAGAAGATGCTTGCCACGATGGTTGCCACCGCTTTGGCCCAGACCTCGCTGCCGTGCATCGGTCCGGTGAACAGCCAGATGAAGATGGCCGAGTCAATGACGAAGGCCACACCGCCCACGGCTCCGAACTTGGCCACTTCACGCCAAAATAGCGAGGCGAGCCCCCGGATACGATCTGCAAGTGCGCTAAACATGACCCTCCATGGCCGTCCGTTCATTGGGCCACACGGCCAGAGGTCTATTTTAGACCCGAAATCGGTGAACCCGCCCCACGCGGAGTGAAGGGTGATCGCGGAAATACCCGAAAAGCGGGCCCTTCGACGTCCCAAAGCCCGGATCCGGTGAGCTTTTCTGTAGGCTGGCATATGTGACTTTTCCAGTAATCGGCGTAGTTGGCGGCGGCCAACTCGCGCGCATGATGGCCCCGGCCGCTACCGC
Source organism: Arthrobacter sp. Soil762 (assembly GCF_001428335.1). Classification (GTDB taxonomy): domain Bacteria; phylum Actinomycetota; class Actinomycetes; order Actinomycetales; family Micrococcaceae; genus Arthrobacter. The sequence goes on along the minus strand of NZ_LMSG01000021.1, from coordinate 13,217 downwards.
CCTTGGCTTTGAACTCCGTGTCCTGGCTGAGGGTGAGGACGTTTCAGCCGTGTCTGCTGTGTCCACTTCACCGGTGGGTGACTACAAGGACCTCCAGACTCTCCTTGACTTCGCAGACGGCCTGGATGTTATGACGTTCGACCACGAACACGTCCCCACGGACCACCTCCGCGCGCTTTTGGCCGCCGGCGTGAATGTCCAGCCCGGTCCGGACGCCCTGGTTAATGCCCAGGACAAACTGGTGATGAGGGCTGCCATCGACAGCCTTGGGCTCCCAAACCCCATCTGGGCTGCTGTCGCTGACGTCGCTGCGCTCGTGGACTTCGGCGACGAAACGGGTTGGCCGGTTGTCCTCAAGATGCCCCGCGGCGGCTACGACGGAAAGGGCGTGCGGATCATCGACTCCGCCGAGGCCGCCGAAGAGGCTGCTCCGTGGTTCGAGGCCATGAGCCCGCTCCTCGCCGAAGCCAAAATTGAGTTCAGCCGCGAACTGTCCGCGCTGGTGGCGCGGACCCCGGGCGGCGAAGCGAGAGCCTGGCCGGTCGTGCACACTATCCAGGTGGACGGCGTCTGCGACGAAGTCATCGCCCCTGCCCTGGACATCCCCCTCGAGGTCGCCGCGGCTGCGGAAGACGCGGCACTGCGCGTCGCCACGGAACTGGGCGTCACCGGAGTCATGGCGGCGGAACTCTTTGAAACACCGGGCTCCGGCGTCGGCTTCCTGATCAACGAGCTCGCGATGCGCCCCCACAACACCGGGCACTGGACCCAGGACGGTTCGGTTACCAGCCAGTTTGAACAGCACCTGCGGGCGGTCCTGGACCTGCCGCTGGGTGCCACCGACATCCTGGGCCCGGTAGTGGTCATGAAAAACTTCCTGGGCGGCGACAACCAGGACCTGTTTTCCGCCTACCCGGCCGCCCTCGCCAGCGAGCCGGCCGCCAAGGTCCACTGCTACGGAAAATCAGTGCGTCCGGGACGCAAGATTGGCCATGTCAACCTCGTAGGGACCTCCACGGATGATGTGGACTCGGTCCGGCAACGCGCAACCCGGGTGGCGGCCATCATCCGCGACGGCCGGGTTCCCACCGAAGAATCAGCACGGATTTCCGAGGAGAACGCATGACCACCGAAACCACCACCGGCACCGTCCCCCGTCCCATCGTTGGGCTGGTCATGGGCTCAGACTCGGATTGGCCGGTCATGGAGGCCGCCGCGGATGCATTGGCTGAGTTCGGCATCCCCTTTGAAGCCGATGTGGTCTCCGCACACCGGATGCCCACCGAAATGATCCGGTACGGCCAGACCGCCCACGAACGCGGACTGCGGGTCATCATCGCGGGCGCCGGCGGAGCTGCCCACCTTCCCGGCATGCTGGCAAGCGTGACTCCCTTGCCCGTTATCGGCGTCCCGGTCCCGCTCAAGACCCTGGACGGCATGGATTCCCTCCTCTCCATCGTGCAAATGCCGGCCGGCGTTCCCGTAGCCACCGTGTCCATTGCCGGTGCCCGGAACGCAGGCCTGTTAGCAGTCCGGATTCTCGCGTCGGGCACGGACGAACTGGCAGCCACGCTCCGCGCCGACCTCCTGGACTTCGCCCAGGAACTCAACGACGTCGCCACCCGCAAGGGAGCCAACCTCAGGCAGAAAGTCAGCGAAGTCTTCGCCGACGGCAATGGTCTTCTCCGGGGCAGCCGTTAAGGAACCGGACATGTCCAGAAGCGAACCGCAGCAGCCAGCAACCGGCAAGGTCATGACTGATCCCGTCCGGTATCCGACCAGCGCCTCAGCCCCCGTCCGGACCAAACGGGGCTTTGCCCTGGTCCTGATGACCCTTCTGGTGCCCGGCAGCGCCCAGATTGTGGCCGGCGACCGCAAGCTCGGCCGTATTGCCCTGCGCGTCACCCTGACCGCCTGGGCTTTGCTGGCGGTCACCCTGCTGCTGCTGGCTGTGAACCGGTCGCTGCTGATCAACATCCTCACCAATCAGTTTGCCTCGCTGGTGATCATCCTCGTCCTGGTGGCCCTGGCGCTCGGATGGGCGTTTCTGTTCGTCAACACCCTCCGGCTGATCCGCCCCGTGCTGCTGGCACCGGCGGCGCGTCCCGCCGTCGGCATTGCCCTGGTCCTCGCCCTGGTCCTGAGCAGCGGCACCCTTGGGTATGCCGCGTACCTGCTGAACGTGAGCCGCAACGCCATCGGCACCATCTTCGCGGGGGGACCAGCGATCGATCCCGTGGACGGCCGCTACAACTTCCTGATGATGGGCGGTGACGCCGGCGACGACCGTACAGGCAGGCGCCCGGACAGCCTGTCCGTACTCAGCGTGGACGCAAAGACCGGCCAGACAGCCATCATCTCCGTGCCGCGCAACCTGCAGAACGCCCAGTTCAGCGAAGGCTCGCCCATGCGCGAGATCTACCCGGACGGCTACGACTGCGGCGACGCGTGCCTCATCAATGCCATCAACACCGAAGTGACCAACGAGCACGCGGACCTGTACCCGGGCGTCGCAGACCCCGGCGCCCAGGCCACCCTTGAGGCGGTATCGGGAACCCTCGGGATCACGGTCCAGGCCTATGTCCTGGTGGATATGGCGGGCTTCGCCAAACTCATCGACGCCATGGGCGGCATCAGAATCAGGGCCGGCGGCTGGGTTCCGATGAGCGGATTCTTCGACGAAGCTACGCGCACTCACGGCATGCCGTTGGGCTGGATTCCCGCCGGCGAACAGACACTCGATGGTGAACACGCACTATGGTACGGGCGGTCGCGCGAATACGTCGACGACTACTCCCGGATCCAGCGCCAGCAGTGCGTGCAGCAGGCCATGCTGAAGCAGTTGGACCCGGCCACGCTGCTGTCCAAATTCGAGGACATCGCCAGTGCGGGCACCAAGGTGGTGGAATCCAACATCTCCTCGGCCCAGCTGGGCAGCTTTGTGGACCTCGCCATGAAGGCCAAGGGCAAGGAGGCCAAACGGCTGACCATCGGGCCGCCCGATTTTGACGCCTCCTTCTCCACCGTGCCTGACTTTGACGTCATCCACAACCGCGTGGACCGGCTGCTCGCCTCGGCATCAGGACCCCAAGCTGCTGCACCCGTCGACGGGATCGTGCAGGCGTCCGCTACCAGCGGGAAGCTTCAGGCGTCCGCCCCGATGCGGCCTGTCTCCGGCCTGGCAGCCGAGTGGCCAGTGCAGCAAACGCCGCCGCCGCCGTCGGACTTCACCCCGGTGACCACCACACCGGACGGCGAACCGATTACCGAGGAGCTGCTGAACCAGCTCAAGCGCGGCGGCGACGAAGAGGCTATCCGCCAACTGGTGGCCACCAACGGCCAGTGCGCACCGCTGTAGGCCCGCCGCATCGCCGCCCGGAAACCCGGCCGCGGCACCTGACTGCAAGACTACGTAGACCTGAAGACCAAGAATGGACACCGGCTGTGTACGAAATTGAAAACGTCCTCCGCGACTACGCCTGGGGATCCACCACGGCCATCGCCGGGCTGCTGGGACGCCCCGAGTCCGGCCGGCCGGAAGCCGAACTCTGGATCGGCGCCCACCCCGGCGCCCCCTCGATGGCCCGCCGGGTGGACGGCTCCGTGGCACCGCTGGATGCCTTGATTGCCGAAGATCCGGAACATTTCCTGGGCGGCGAATCTGTGGCCGAATTTGGCCCGCGGCTCCCGTTCCTGACCAAGATCCTTGCTGCCGCGCTGCCGTTGTCGCTCCAGGTCCATCCCAGCATCGACCAGGCCAAAGCGGGATTCGCCCGGGAGAATGCTGAAGGCATTGCGCCCGATGCCGCCCACCGCAACTACCGCGATGACAACCACAAGCCCGAAATGATCTTCGCGCTGACGCCGTTCGAAGCGTTGTGCGGGTTCCGGGCGCCGGCATCAGCCCGGAAGATTCTCCTCCACGTTGCCGCCTGCTTCGACCTGGTGGAAACCGGGGTCCCGCCCCTGCTCGTGGAGCTGCTTGAGGTCCTGGAGAACCCGGACGAGGGCGCCGGCCTCAGGAGCGCCTTCGAGCGCCTGATCACTGGCAGCGAAGACGTCTCCCACACCACAGCCATGGTGGCCGCGGCTCTGATCTCCGGCGCTCCGCTGGCACCGTACCAGGCGGAACTGTCCACGGTGATCAGCCTCAACGAGAAGTACCCGGGTGATCCCGGCGTGCTGATTTCGCTGCTGCTGAACAGGATTTCGCTTGCCCCCGGCGAGGCCGTCTACCTCCCAGCGGGCAACGTGCACGCGTACCTGCACGGCTTGGGTGTTGAAGTCATGGCGTCCTCGGACAACGTGCTCCGCGGCGGGTTGACTCCGAAGTACGTCGATGTGCCCGAACTGCTGCGGACCATCGAGTTCCTGCCGGTGTCGGTCCCCATGCTCACGCCGGAATTCTCCGGCCTTGGCCAGGAGCTGTACCAGCCGCCCTTCCGGGAGTTCCAGCTTCAGCGGATCGAACTGGCACCCGGCGCGGAGCCGGTGCCGCTGGCCCAGGCGGGTGCCGTCGTCGTTATTGTCGTTGCCGGATCGGTGTATCTCGATTCGCCCAAGGGCGACCTGCAGCTGGCCCGCGGGGGCAGCGCTTTCCTTCCCGCCGCGGAAGCGCCGGTCAATGTCCACCCGGTGGCCGGTGCCGAGTCCCCTGCCGTTGCCTTCGCCGTGACCACATCCCTGAAGGCCTGAGCCGTGGAATTCTTCCTGCAAACGCCTGCCTGGGCGGATGTCCAGTCGTCGCTGGGCCGCATAGTCCATCAGCAGTCCGGCCCGGGCTGGAGCTTCCTGGCCGTCGAGGAGAAGAACCCGGCCGGAAAGGTCCTCTACGCCCCCTATGGGCCGGTGGCATCCTCCGCGGAGGCGTTCGACGGCGCCCTGGCCGCCCTGGTGGCAACGGCCAGATCGTGCGGCGCTGTGTTTGTCCGGATTGAGCCGGTGTCCGCCGGGCTTGAGATGCCGGCCGCCACGGAGCTCAACCGGCGCGGCTTGCAGCCCGCACCAGTGAACCAGCAGCCTGAACTCAGCTGGATCGTGGACCTCGAAGGTGACTTCAAGGATGTCCTCGCCGCGATGAAGCCCGTGAACCGGAACCTCTACCGGAACATCCACAAGAAGGGCGTCACATTCCGGGCGTCGCAGGACCCGGACGACATCAGTATCCTGCTGGGCTTCCTGCACATGACGGCCCGGCGGAACGGCTTCAAGCCGCAGAGCGACGAGTACCTGACCCAGGTGGCAGCCTCCCTGATGCCCGCGGGCGCAGCCACCATGTTCATCGCCGAACTGCACGGCGAGCCGATCGCGGCGGCCTTGGCCTACGATTCCGCGGACACGCGGACCTACGCCCACGCGGCCTTGGATGACACTCACCGCAAGCTCAGCGCAGGCATCCCGCTCCTGGTGACCCTGATGGCGGACGCCAAGGACCGCGGCCTGAAACACGTGGACCTGTGGGGTGTCGCGCCCGCGGACCAGCCCAGCCACAAATGGGCAGGATTCACCGCGTTCAAGAAGTCCTTCGGCGGGCGCGAGGTGGCGTACCCCGGCACCTGGGACCTCCCTGTTCAAAAGCTCCGGTACAACGCGTACCAGCTGGCCCGCAAGCTGCGCGACAAGCTTCGCGCCCTCCCCTCCGCGCGCCCGGCGCGAACGGACACTTAGGCCCCCCACCCAGCTCTGTCCCGGGCCGCAAGGATCCCTGAGGAGCTACTCACCGGATCGTTTACGTCGGCCACCGCGGCGGCTTTCGGGGTGTCGCGCAAACGGCAGCGACAGCCCGACGTCGTTATTCCCTCCAGGGGTGTACGCATCCCACTGGAGAGCGGCGGCGGCGCCCCGGCCAACCTCCGGGCGTACCCGGCGCTGGACGAAACGTCGGTGCTCACGCATCACTCGGGCGGCAGAATATGGGAGTTAGGGCTGCCGCCGTGGCTACAGGAAGACTTTCGGATCCACGTGGCTCGGGAGCGGGAAGGCAGCAGACCCCGGCGCCAGAACGTCGTAGGCCACCGGATGACGTTCAAGCCGGGCGAAGTGGTGATGCACGACGGCGTCCGCGTCACCTCGCCAGCCCGGGCCGCCGGGGACGTCCACAATGGCTACCGCGGCAGGGAACATGCGCGAACGGACACTTGAGGCCCACAGTTCCGGGGCCTCAAGTGTCCGTTCGCGCAGGAGTACGCGGGTTGAAGAACCTGCTAGTTCTTGCGGGCGTAGCCTTCCCACTTGCTGGCCTGGTGCTCGCCGTCAACAAAGCGGATGGTGCCGGACTTGGAACGCATCACGATGGACTGCGTGAGGACCTTGTCCTTGGAGTAGCGGACGCCCCGAAGGAGGTCTCCGTCGGTGATGCCGGTGGCCGCGAAGTAGCAGTTGTCGCTGGACACGAGGTCGTTGGTGGACAGCACGCGGTCCAGGTCGTGGCCGGCGTCGATGGCCTTCTGCTTCTCGTCGTCGCTCGTGGGCCACAGCCGGCCCTGGATGACGCCGCCGAGGGACTTGATGGCGCAGGCAGCAACGATGCCTTCCGGTGTGCCGCCGATACCCATGAGGGCGTCGACGCCGGTGCCGGAGCGGGCTGCGGCAATGGCGCCGGCAACGTCGCCGTCCATGATGAACTTCGTGCGTGCGCCGGCCTCGCGGATCTCTTCGACCAGGGGACGGTGGCGGTCGCGGTCAAGGATCATGACGTTGAGCTGGTTGACCTTCACGCCCTTTGCCTTGGCGATCAGGTGCAGGTTCTGCTTGACCGGCAGGCGGAGGTCCACCATGTCGGCGGCTTCCGGGCCCGTGACGAGCTTTTCCATGTAGAACACCGCGGACGGATCGAACATGGAGCCGCGCTCCGCCACGGCGAGGACTGCCAGTGCATTGTTGATGCCGAGGGCCGCCAGGCGGGTGCCGTCGATCGGGTCCACGGCAACGTCGCACTCAGGACCGGTGCCGTCGCCAACGCGTTCGCCGTTGAACAGCATGGGGGCTTCGTCTTTTTCGCCTTCGCCAATGACCACAACGCCGTTGAAGTGGACCGTGTGAAGGAAGGAGCGCATGGCGTCAACGGCTGCGCCGTCGGCCTTGTTCTTGTCGCCGAAACCAACCCAGTGGCCGCCGGCGATGGCCGCGGCCTCGGTGACGCGGACAAGCTCAAGTGCGAGGTTGCGGTCTGGCTCGTCGATGCCCACAGCCAGGGAGGGGGAAATCGTGGAGTACTGCTGGGTCATAGGCGCTGGTGACACGTGAACCTCTTCTTCGAGTGGCGATCATTGGACCCGCTCGGCCGGATTCAGCCGGTGCGGTGATTCCTCTGGTACTGATCATAGTCGTGGCGGCGCCTTCGGGGCGTGGCATGACGCACTCCTGCAACATGGGCCCTCAGCCTCCCGCACTCCCCCGACTGTGAGTTGCGCCTGAACATGGGCGACTATAGAGAGGTGAGTGAAATGCAGGAAAAGACCAGCCCCGGGCCCGACCCCTCCGACTCCGGAGCAAACGGCGACGGCGCAGGCACTGCCGAAACAGCCCCCGTCCGCCCAGTGATCCCCGCCGCAGCGGCGAAGCGCGCCAATGCCTCTGTGATCGGCATGATCGTTGCCCTGGTGGTCAGCATCGCCGCCTTCCTGCCCGTCATCCTGATGAACCCCCTCCCCAAGAGCGATGGATTCCGCCCGGACATCGACGTCGGCGCAGTGGCCCGGAACGCCACGGATGTGGCGGGATTCACACCTGTAACACCGGACACCGGCAAGTCGTTCAGGTCCAACTACGCACGCTGGGAGTCTGGCAGCGGCAGCGGCGTTCCCACCTGGGAAGTTGGCTACCTGACCCCGAAGGAGTCCTTCATCGGCCTGGTCCAGACCCGCCAGTCCAACCCCACCTGGCTCGTCCAGCAGACCAAGAGCGCTCCCGTGACGGGAACGCGTGCGGCGGGCGGACAGGACTGGGAGCTGCGTGACACCGGCAAAGGCGAGAAGAGCATGGTGCTGAATTACCGCGGAACCACCGTTGTCCTGACGGGAAGCGCCCAGCTGGACGAATTCGCCGAGCTCGCCACCGCCGTCGTACAGTCCATGGACGCCAACCCGGCCGTCACAGTTTCACCGTCAGCCAGCACCGCCCCGTAAAGTAAGCCCGTGGCTACCTACCTGACCCCCGCCCTTGCCTGGCGCCGAATGCGCGAAGGCAACGAGCGCTTTGTTGCCGGCGAATCGTCCCACCCGAACCAGGACGCGTCCCGCCGGTCGTCGCTGGTGGAAAACCAGCACCCGTTTGCCGTGATCTTCGGCTGCTCGGACTCCCGGCTCGCCGCGGAGATTATCTTCGACCTGGGCCTGGGGGACGCCTTCGTGGTGCGCACCGCCGGCCAGGTGATTGACGACGCCGTCCTGGGCTCCCTCGAGTACAGCATCAGCGTGCTGGGGGTGCCGCTGATCGTGGTGCTGGGGCATGACAGCTGCGGCGCCGTGAGCGCCACCAAGTCCGCTGTGGACACCGGCAACATGCCGGTGGGCTTTATGCGGGACCTGGTGGAGCGCATCACGCCTTCTGTCTTGACGTCCATGCGGAACGGCGAGCACGAGATCAATGACATGGTGGTGGAGCACGTCAAGCAGACGTCCAAGCGCCTGGTGGACAGCTCCCGTGTGATTTCCACCGCAATCGAGGACGGCCGCGCCGCGGTGATCGGCCTCTCCTACAGCCTGGCAGAGGGCCGCGCGAACGTGGTTTCCGGAATCGGCGAGGTTTAGCCCGGCCCGGAACAGGGCCCGTAGCATGCGGTTCACGGTTTTCGATGGGATGCCTGGTCGCCCTAAGCTAGCCCCATGACTTCCACTGAAGAATTCCGCATTGAACACGACACGATGGGCGAAGTCCGCGTCCCCGTGAACGCCCTGTACCGTGCACAGACGCAGCGTGCAGTTGAAAACTTCCCCATCTCCGGCAAGACCCTGGAACGCGCGCACATCGAGGCGCTGGCCCGGGTCAAGAAGGCTGCCGCGCAGGCCAACGCAGAACTTGGGGTGCTCGACGGCGAGCTGGCCAAGGCGATCGCTGCGGCTGCCGATGAGGTAGCTGCCGGCAAGTACGACGGCGATTTCCCCATCGACGTCTTCCAGACCGGTTCCGGCACGTCCTCGAACATGAACATGAACGAGGTCATCGCCGAGCTGGCCACGCGTGCCCTCAAAGCCGCCGGGAGTGACAAAGTTGTCCACCCGAACGACCACGTCAACGCCTCGCAGTCCTCCAACGACGTCTTCCCCACCTCGGTCCACGTTGCCGCCACCTCTGCCCTGATCAACGACCTCATCCCGGCGCTTGGCTACCTGGCCGAGTCGCTGGAGCGCAAGGCCGTGGAGTTCAAGGACGTCGTCAAGTCCGGCCGCACCCACCTCATGGACGCCACCCCGGTGACACTCGGGCAGGAGTTCGGCGGCTACGCAGCCCAGGTCCGCTACGGCATCGAGCGCATCAACGCCGCCCTCCCCCGTGTTGCCGAAGTTCCGCTCGGCGGCACCGCGGTGGGCACCGGCATCAACACCCCGGCCGGCTTCCCGGAACGTGTCATCGAACTGCTCGCCACGGACACCGGCCTGCCGCTGACCGAGGCCCGCGACCACTTCGAGGCCCAGGCCAACCGCGACGGCCTCATCGAAGGCTCAAGCCAGCTGCGCAACATCGCGATCTCCTTCATGAAGATCAACAATGACCTCCGCTGGATGGGCTCCGGTCCCAACACCGGCCTCGGCGAAATCGCCATCCCGGACCTGCAGCCGGGCTCCTCGATCATGCCGGGCAAAGTCAACCCGGTCATCTGCGAGGCGTCCATCATGGTCTGCGCCCAGGTCATCGGCAACGACACCGCCATCGCCTGGTCCGGTACCAACGGCGCCTTCGAGCTCAACGTGGGCATCCCCGTGATGGCCGCCAACCTGCTCGAGTCCATCCGCCTGCTGGCCAACACCAGCCGCGTCATGGCGGACAAGATGATCGACGGCATCACCGCCAACGTGGAGCGCGCCCGCTTCCTGGCCGAGGCTTCCCCCTCGATCGTGACTCCGCTGAACAAGTACATCGGCTACGAGAACGCGGCCAAAATCGCCAAGAAGGCAGTGGCCGAGGGCCTCACCATCCGTGAGACCGTCGTCGCCATGGGCTTCCTGGAGCGCGGCGAGGTCACCGAAGAGCAGCTGGATACCGCGCTGGACGTTATGTCCATGACGCGCCCGCCGCACAAGGCATAGGTCCCCACCGCCTCCCTTGCTTCGCTCCGCTCAGCCAGGGAACCCTCGGCGGCGGAGGCCCCTTTACGAACGACGGCGGCCGGCACCTTCCCCACGGAAGGCGCCGGCCGCCGTCGTACGTGGTGTCTGTATTTTTTGGCGGCGATGCTGTGGCTCACCACCCTGACCGCCGAAACCCCCATCTGGGTCATCTGCGTCCAGCTGTTCGTGTTCGGCGCAGGACTGGGGTCGATCATGCAGGTCATCGTCCTGGTGGTGCAGAATTCTGTTGCCGCCAATCAGATCGGCACGGCAACCAGCACCAACAACTACTTCCGCGAAGTCGGCGCGTCCCTTGGCGTGGCAGTGTTCGGCGCGATTTTCACGAACCGGCTCTCAGAGTCACTGACCAGCGCGTTCACCGGCGCCGGAGCGTCCGCGGAACAAGCCTCGCAGTCCACCAGCACCCTGGACCCACAGGCCCTGAGCCAGTTGCCGGACCAGCTGCGCGATGCAATCGTGAACGCCTACGCGGACTCCCTTGCTCCGGTCTTCTGGTACCTGGTGCCGTTCATCGCCCTCGCGCTGATCCTGGCCATCACGTTGAAGCAGATCCCGCTCTCGGACACTGCCGGCATGGTGGCCCGGGGCGAGGCTGTGGGCGGCGAGGAAGCAGAACGCCTGGAGGCAGAGCACCTGGCCCTGCTGAACGGCGGAACGGAGAAGGAACCCGCCGCGGTCCCTGACCCCGCGGACAGCCTGAATGACGACGACGGCGAGCTGGTCTCCCGGCGCCGCTGACCGGCGTCGCAAGGCTATATGCCAGAGCGGCGGAGGCCGCAGTCAAAACCCTGCAGGGGCGCCGCGATCTTGGGGGTTGCGGCGCCCCTGTTGTTTTCCTGGCGCCTGCGGACCGAGGCCGCAAGTGTCTCTCTCGCGTCTAAGCGGGCAGCAGCATGGCGGCAGCGGCGCCGGCGAGCATAAACGGGCCGAACGGGATGGAAGACTTCAAGGTGCCGCGGCGGGCCGCCAGCAGGGCCATGGACCAGAGGCCTCCCAGCAGGAAAGCTGCGAAGGTCCCGGCAAAAACGTGCCCCCAGCCGAGATAGCCAAGGTACATCCCCAGGACGCCGGCCAGCTTCACGTCGCCAAAGCCCATGCCGGGCGGGTAAACCATCCGCAGGACAAAATAGAAGGCCCACAGAACCGCTCCCCCCGCCAGGATGCGCAGCGCCGGGATCCCCAGGAGCTCGGCGGCACCGTCGGGTGACCCCACGAGCGCGGCAGGACCGGCGATCACGTGCACCAAGGCCGCCGCGAGCAACAGGACCCCCGCCACACCGTAGGACGGGAAGACAATCCGGTTGGGCAGCAGATGGTGGCGAACGTCAATCACCGTCAGCCGGACCGCCATAACAAGAAAGTAGGCACAGGCGGCCAGCACCAGCCAGAACGCCAGCGGGGTGGCGTCCCACAGTCCATCGAGTCGTCGGATCACCCCTCGGATGCTACTGGATTCGCGCGCCGCACTGCTGAGCCCACGCGTAAACTGTGGATATGTCGACATGGGACACCAGGCGCCGGCCGGATCCGGAGGGCAGCGCCGCCGCTGCAGACCTGAGCACCATGTTCCGGAACCTTTGCCGGTCTTCTCCTTGGAAGTGGCAGTCACTGCGCTTTGAATACTGGGATGAACCGTTTTCCGACGTCCCCGACCCGTCCGCTCCCCTGGTCCGCGCCTGGCTGCGCCGGCCCGGGGCGCTGCGCCTGGAAACCGCCGACCGGCTTGTCCTCCACAGCACCACCGGCATCAACGATTCCAAGGACGGGTTGTATGTCAGCGCCACCCGGAAGTCCTGGCTGCTGCCGCCCCACCTCGTAGCGCCCGTTTACGACGACGGCGGCCTGGTCAGGCGCCGGCCGGAGGCAGCATACGGCGAACCGGGCTTCGGGAACGGCCGTTTCTCGGCTGCGCTTGATCCCGTGGAACTGGCCGGGAACGCACCGGTCCCCATTGAGTTCCCGGGCACCAACGCTGTGGAGATCGACACCGTGCGCCGCCTGGATCACAATGGCCGGCCGGCGCTGGAGGCAACCGTGACGCCTACCGCCTCCTACCGGCCCGCGGATCCTGCCGCTCCGCTTTGCCTGCCCGGCAGCAACCGGGTGCGGATCGACGTGGAAACCGGCGTCTGCGTGGCCAGCCAGTCGCTGGAAACGGCAACCCCGGATTACGGGCACTGGATCCGGATCCTCGCGGTGGACGAATACATGCTCGACGACCTGTTCGTGGCCGAGTCCATGAACCTTACGGACGTCCGCCGCCACATCGCCTGGGACATCCGCGCCTGAGCGCGGGTCCTGCCCGCCATCACCGGCGTTTGACAGGCTCCCGTCGCCCGCCCTGGGCTAGGCTTCCCTGATGACCGCGCTGACTTCCATCTGGCCCCTCTTCGGCCTCAAGCTGACCACACCCCGCCTGGTGCTTCGTCCCATAACCGACGCCGATATTCCCGCCGCAGTTGCAGCGGCAGCCAGCGGAGTCCACGAAACTGGGTTGAGCCCCTTCAGCACTCCATGGACGGAACTGCCGGCGGAAGCATTAGGGCACAACATGGCGCAGTGGTACTGGCGCTGCCGCGGCCAGGCCACACCCGAGGAGTGGACCCTGCTCCTGGGCATCTGGTACCACGACGAATTCATCGGCTGCCAAGACATCGGCGCCAAGGACTTTGCCACCCTCAAGACCGTCAGCACCGGCTCCTGGCTCAAGCAGTCCCTCCACGGCCAAGGGCTCGGCACCGAGATGCGGGCCGCCGTCGCGCTTTACGCGTTCGACTGGCTCGGCGCCGAAGTGGCCGAATCCGAAGCCGCCGCCTGGAACGCCGCCTCCCTAGGAGGCTGCTGAATAAGGCGGTTGTGGGGCGGGCGGGACGCCACCAATGGTCGTCTAGCGGCGTGTTCTGGTCAGCACCCTTGGGTGCGACAACG
>NZ_LMSG01000020.1 GCF_001428335.1 Arthrobacter sp. Soil762 | reverse complement strand
CTCAACCACGCCAATCGTGGCTCTGAACGACACGATCCGTGATCTGGGCAGGTGGCTCTGGAGCGCACGGCAGGTGGCTCCCTTGGAAGCCAGTATTCAGTCAGGTCAGATGCGCGTCGTCAGCGGGGGTGTTGCTAGGACGAGTGCGGCATCTGCGGGCGTCCGGTACGGTGCACGGCCGTCACTGCAGCTTCCTGGCCCACGCGGCCGTGGCCTGCGCCCCGCTCCTTGGGGTGCCGGCGCTTGCCGTTTCCGTCCGGCCAGTGGCGTTCGCCGGCCATCGCCGTAGTCACCGCAATGGTGGCCGGGTCCGGCATGGACGGGGTGGCCATGGCTGCCGCGAGATGGTCCGCGACCTCCGGTTCGATCTTTGTTCCAGCATGTTTTTCAGCCATTTTTTCTTCCTTCCGCAATGAAATGAAGTGGTTACCAATGGTCCGCAATGAAATGAAGTGGTTACCCAATGGTAGGTCTGGCGTGCTGTCCTGGCGCTGGATTTACCAGCGGACCTTCTTCTCTGCCGGGCCCTGCTTGCCGCTGACATGGGTGGGCTTGTGGTTCTTGCCGACGCTCTGCAGCCCGGAGTCGCCGCCCCTGGATTTGCTGGCCAGCATGGCCCGCTGCGCTTCGGTCAGCCCCGCCCGGATGCCCTTGGCTTCGGCATCGTCCTGCGCGGATTCGGGCTGGCTGGGAGTGTTGTTTTCAGTCATTTGGTGGAACCTTTCTGAGGAGAACCAGTGTGTCTGACGAGATCAGCATGGACGGGGCCGGTGGTACCAGGCCGCAGGCGTCCGCCTACTCAAGAATCAGTGTTCCCATGAATCAACAATAGGCAGTTTCAGGCTCGGTTGTGAACCCCCGGTTTCCGGCCTGTACATGGGGCACGGTGGCGGCCGGAACTGGTGCCCGAACGGCCGTGGCGGCCGTCACTTTTCCGCGCGAATCAGGGGAAAAATGGCACAAAAAATGGGTCGTGAACAAAAAGATTCGGTAACGATGGCGGCGAACCGTCCGAATCCCAATGATGACGGGGCGAGAGCAGCCAAAAGAAATCGCTGAAAACCGCTGGAAACCCTCTCTAAGGAAGGCACTTTACGGTATAAAACTCTCATTTGCCATGGAATCCGCGTAAAATTGAAAGCCTGCCCAGAGCGGGGCAGCTACAAGTCGCAAGCAAATGACCTCCATAGGAGTCGCCCAAATGCCCACAGACCGAAGCACGACCGACTCTTCAGCAGGCGTGGACAACGCCAGCCGACCCAACGAAGCAGCACCAAATAACGCACTCCCAAGTGCGCGTAAACCGAAGATCCTTGCTCGCCGCAGGCTCAAAGAGTCCGACGTGAACGTTGTAAACCAGCCCATGCTGAAAAAAGCGCTCGGCGGAACCATCGTGGGTAACACCATGGAGTGGTTCGACGTCGGCGTATTCGGCTACCTGATCACCACCATGGGACCTGTCTTCCTTCCCGAGGCCGACAAGTCCGTCCAGACGCTGTTCCTGCTTGGAACGTTCGCTGCCACCTTCATTGCCCGTCCACTCGGCGGTGTTGTGTTCGGCTGGCTCGGCGACAAGATCGGGCGGCAAAAAGTACTCGCCGCAACACTGATGATTATGGCTGCCAGTACGTTCGCCGTCGGGCTGTTGCCCGGATACGCCCAGATCGGCATCTGGGCCGCTGCGCTGCTGGTAATCCTGAAGCTTGTACAGGGCTTCTCCACCGGCGGTGAATACGCAGGCGCCACCACATTCGTGAGCGAATACGCCCCCGATAAGCGCCGTGGATTCTTTGCAAGCTTCCTGGACATGGGCAGCTACCTTGGCTTTGCCCTGGGTGCGGCGCTGGTTTCTGTCCTGCAGTTGACCCTTGGCCAGACCGCCATGGAGGAATGGGGCTGGCGCATTCCCTTCCTGGTTGCAGGTCCGCTGGGCCTCATCGCCATCTACTTCCGGAACAAGATCGAGGAATCCCCTCAGTTCCAGGCCACTCTCGACGCCCAGGAAACCATCGGGCAGGACGCCGCAGCAGCTGACGTGGACGCCGCGAAGGGTCCCTTCGGAATCGTCAAGGCCTACTGGCGCTCGCTCATCGTGGCCATGATCCTTGTCGCCGCAGCCAACACCGCCGGTTACGCCTTGACGTCGTACATGCCGACGTACCTCACCGAGTCCAAGGGCTACGATCCCGTCCACGGAACGCTGCTGACCATCCCCGTGTTGGTCATCATGAGCCTCTGCATCCCCCTGACCGGGAAGCTGTCTGACCGGATCGGCCGCCGTCCCGTGCTGTGGATCGGCGCCATCAGCACCGTGGTGCTGGCAACCCCGGCGTTCCTCCTGATCGGCATCGGCGACGTCTGGTCAACGCTGGCAGGCCTCTCGCTGATCGCCTTCCCGGTGACGTTCTATGTTGCGAACCTCGCCTCGGCATTGCCCGCGCAGTTCCCGACAGCCAACAGGTACGGCGCCATGGGCATCGCCTACAACTTCGCCGTGGCGATCTTCGGAGGCACCACCCCGTTCATCGTTGCCGCGCTGATCACGGCGACCGGCGATGACATGATGCCGGCCTACTACCTCATGGCGACTTCAGCCATCGGAGCCGTGGCCATCTACTTCCTGAAGGAATCAGCCCAGCGTCCGCTGCCCGGCTCCATGCCCAGCGTGGACACGCAGGCAGAGGCACGGGAACTGGTTGCCACCCAGGACGAGAACCCGCTGATTGACCTGGACGACATGCCGTTCGAATCCCAGGACGTCACCGATGCCGCGGCCACTAAGGTTCCGGCCGGAGTCTAAGCAAGCAACGCACTGCAACAACAAACCGGCCTGTCCGGGCCGTCTTGTAGCCCGCGCTCAAAGGCCCGTCCCGCGCGCTTTCCTTGGGGGAAGCACGCAGGGCGGGCCTTAGCCGTGCCTGGCAGTTTCCTCCGGCCGCGCCCAAGCGACGCCGGCCCCAGCGACGCCCTGTGACCCAGCTAATGGTGAGCAATCCGGGCTTCTGCTAATTTTCGAACAAGGGCTTGATTGATAGGTGGTGTTGGCTGTGCGCAGAGTCATGGCCCATGCCCGCACCCTGCACGCTCTGGGCCCGGCGAACAACGACCGGCTCTCGGCCGTGCGGGTTGCCCTCAGCGTTGCAGTGCCCTCCCTTGTGCTCCTGGCCATCGGCCGCCCCGAGCTGACCATTTACGCGGTATTCGGTGCCCTGACCGGCATGTACGGACGCTCGGAATCCCACCAGCTTCGCCTCAAGCACCAGGCGCAGGCTGCAGTGGTCCTGGTCAGCGGCATCACGGTGGGTGTGTTCCTGTCCGTCAACCACATCCACTCCTGGTGGCTGGTGCTCGTGGAGGCCGTGCTGGCCGGTGCCGGTTCCCTGTTCTCCGACAAGGTGCGGCTCAAGCCCAACGGACCGTTCTTCGGCATCCTGGCATTAGGCGCCTGCGCCTCGGTCCCGACGAGCGTGCCGTTCCTGACGGCCGTGCTGATCGGTGCGGCCTCGGCCGCGTTCTCGATCCTGGTGGGCTTCGCAGGCTGGCTGCGGGTCCGGGCCTGGGAGGCCGGCGCGGTGCGTGATGTTCCGCGCCTCGGCAGTAAACTCCGGCAGGCCGCGCTGGTCCACGCCGCCCGCTATGTCCTGGCCGTCGGTGCCGCCGGAACCTGCGGCGTCCTGAGCGGCAGCGGCCACCCGCACTGGGCCATGGCCGCGGCCGCCGTCCCGCTCGCGGGGGCCGACCTGCCCAGCCGCGTCCACCGCGGGATCCACCGCATCGTGGGGACGTTCGTCGGTTTGGCGTTGGTCGCCGTCGTACTTTTCCCGGGGCCGTTGTCCCCGCTGCAGTATTTCCCCGGCCACACTGCCGCCGTGCTGGCGCTGCTGGTGATCGCATTCCAGTTCCCCACCGAACTGTTCATGGCGCGGCACTACGGCTGGGCCATGGTCTTTTTCACGCCGGTGATCCTGCTCATGACGCAGCTTGCCGCCCCCATGGACCCGGGCCTGCTGGTCACCGAACGAGCGGTTGAGACGTTTGTGGGCGCCATGATCGGTGTCGCCGTGGTGGTGGCCGTCCGCGCACCGTGGAAGGCTACTGTTTCGGGCGTCGCGGCGGCCCGGACGTAAACCGCGCCGGCAGGACGCGCGAGATAGCGGCGACCAGTTTGTAGCGTTTGGTGGGGATCGAAACGCCCTTCCCGCGGGCGTTATCGGCGAGGCCCTCCCGGACCACCTGGTCGGCCCGCAGCCACAGCCAGTGCGGGGCGACCGACTTGTCCATGCCCATGCGGTCATGGAATTCGGTGTGCGTGAATCCGGGGCACAGTGCGGTGACGTGCACGCCTCTCGGTCCGTAGGCAAGGTTGGCCCAGCGGCTGAAGCTGACCTGCCAGGATTTCGCGGCCGAGTAGCTGCCGCGGTTGGCGAAAGCCGCGACGCTGGCCACGTTGATGATCCGGCCTGAATGCCGTTCCAACATCCCCTGCAGGGCCGCATGGCAGAGCTCCATGGGCGTCTGCACGTGCAGGCGCAGGTGCCTTCTCTCGTCCTCCAAGGAATTGCTTTCGAACGAATGCAGCAGCCCGATGCCCGCATTATTTACCAGGACCTCAACCGGCCGCGCAGCGTCCGTGAGGCGCCCGACGACGGCTGCCACCCCGGCGTCGTCCGTCAGGTCGGCGGGCAGCACCTCAGTGGAAACGCTGTAATCACGCTCGAGTTCGTCAGCGATCTGCTGGAGCCGGGCGGCGTCGCGGGCCACCAGCACCATGTGGTGGCCTTCCTGCGCAAGCTGGCGGGCGAACTCCGCTCCCAGCCCTGCGGTTGCCCCTGTTACGAGCGCGGTGGTGGGTGTCTCCATGCGCCCAGACTAGCCGTGTTACGGCGCAGGCGGCTGGTGCAGGCCGAAGGTTGAGCCCTGATCGTCCGTGCAAAGCATGAATCTTCCGTACTCCGCCGGGTCCTCGTCGCCCAATTCCGCGCTGTCCGTCGAGCCCCCAAGTTCACGCACCCGGGCCAGGGCGGCGTCCATGTCGTCCACCCGGAAGAACAGGTAAGGCACCGCGCCCTTGTCGCCGCCGTGCAGCCCGCCGGGGATGCCGGGGGTACCGATTATGGACCCGCCCTCATCGGACGGTCCGGGGCTGAAGTCCCAGCCGAAGAGCGCGCCGTAGAACGCCCTGCCCCGTTCGGGATCTTCGACGCCGATTTCAAAGAACGCTGGTTCGCCGGCCATGGTTTCTCCTTTTCACGTGGTCCCTTCAGAATAATCCTCCGGTTTGTGTCGATCGGGCCTCGCGCCGTTCGACCTATGGGTGAGAAGGTCGAAGGGCGACCTTCCACAAACCAAGGAGAAGATTGAGATGGCCAAGTACATGCTGATCATGCGGGAAACCGACGAGTCCCTCGCGAAGTTCACGGACGTCGACTTCGACGAGGCGATGAACGCCATGGGCAAGTTCAATGACGAACTGATCCGCGCCGGCGTCCTGCTGGCGGCCGAGGGCCTGGAGGATCCGAAGGAGGGCGTTGTGGTCGACTTCACCGGCGAAACACCCGTGGTCACCGATGGCCCCTACGGAGAAACCAAGGAACTGTTCGGCGGCTTCTACATCCTCGATGTGGCCTCGAAGCAGGAAGCCATCGAGTGGGCGAAGCGGGCGCCGCTCACGGCCGGCCGCAAGACCGAAATCCGCCGCGTGCCTACCATCGACGAGTTCCCGCAGGACAACGAATGGATCCAGAAGGAACGCGCCTGGCGCGAGCAGACCGGGCAGCTGTGACCGGGCAGCTCTGACCAACAGATCTGACCGTTAATGAGCGGTGCTGAGGCGCGGGGCGCCGTCGAGGCAGTGTGGCGGATGGAATCTGCCCGCATCGTCGGCGCCCTGGCCCGCTATACCGGCGATTTCCCGCTGGCCGAGGATCTCGCCCAGGAGGCGCTTGCCGAGGCACTCGTCTCCTGGTCCGTCAACGGGGTACCCGCCGAACCCGCCGGCTGGCTCCTCACTACAGGCCGCCGTCGTGCGATTGATACCTTCCGCCGGCGGGCGGCACGGGATGAAAAGTACGCCCTGCTGGCCAGCGACCTCGCGGCGGAGGAGCCAGGAGCGGACGCATTGTTCGACCCCGATGCGATCGACGACGACGTACTCGCCCTGATGTTCATCTCCTGCCATCCGGTGCTGGCCAAGGAAGCCCGGATCGCGTTGACGCTACGCGTAGTGGGCGGCCTGGGCAGCGACGAGATTGCCAGGGCTTTCCTGGTCCCGGTGGCGACGATCCAGGCACGCATCACCCGAGCCAAGAAGACGCTGGCCGCCGCGCAGGTGCCTTTCGCGGTGCCTGAGCCGCAGGAGCGGACTGAACGGCTCGGCTCGGTGCTCAACGTCATTTACCTGATCTTCACGGAGGGATCGTTTGCCTCGGGCGGCGCGGAGTGGATCCGCACGGACCTGGCCGGCGAAGCCCGCCGCCTGGCCCGGGTGCTGGTGCGGATCTCGCCGGAGCCCGAGGTGTTCGGACTGATTGCGCTGATGGAACTCACCGCTGCGCGGTTCCCGGCCCGGCTCGACGCGTCGGGCCGCCCGGTGCTTCTGGAAGACCAGGACCGACGGCGGTGGGACCAGGCCGCGATCCGGCGCGGACGTGCGGCCCTGGCCCGGGCCGCGGGATCCGGACGCGGGTTGGGTGCGTACGGTCTCCAGGCTTCCATCGCTGAGTGCCACGCGGTGGCTCATTCGGTTGCTGAGACGGACTGGCAGCGGATCGTCATCCTCTACGAAGCCCTCGGCCGACTGGCCCCCTCCCCCATCATCGAACTCAACCGTGCGGTGGCCGTCGCGATGGCCTCCGGACCGGCCCAGGGACTGGAGCTGGTGGAGGCAATCCCCGAACGCGGCGAACTGGCGGGCTCGCACCTGCTCCCCGCAGTCCGAGGCGAGATGCTCACCCGGCTCGGCCGGCGTGGCGACGCACGGTCCGCGCTCCTGCAGGCCGTTGCGCTGTGCGGGAACGCCGCCGAGCGGGCAGTGCTGGAGCGCAAGCTGGACGAGCTCGGCTGACCCCGGGCTGTGGCTCGGTCCACAGCGAACCTGGCGAGCGGGTTGGCGAGCCGGCCGGCCATCTGCAACCCGCCGGACGGGTCCGTGAGGTCAAGCATCTGCTGGTTGTTCCACAGCTGCAGCCGGTTAAGGCACGACAGTTCAAAGTCAGCGGCGAACAGATTGTGGCGGGCGAACTGGTCCGCCAGCTCCGGGTGTTCAGCCTGGTAGTCCTTGATGACCCGCGCGGCCGTGCCCCAGAACTCCTCCTCGCCGAGTTTCCCGTCCTCCACCAGCAGGGCACCGAGGAAGCGGAAGATGCAGTCGAACACATCCGTAAAGATGGCCAGCACCTTTTCGCCGTCAGGGATATCAACCTGGATCCTCGATACCTCCTCGGGCAGGTCCAGCCGGCGCCCCATCACCACGATTTCCTCGGCGATGTCCTTCATCACCGCACGGACGGGCACACCGTTATCCAGCACCAGGATTACATTCTCGCCATGCGGCAAGGTGACCACGCCCGCCGGCCGGAAGCCCAGCCGCTCGTTGAGCACATGGATCTTGGCGTTCCTGGCGTCCGGTTCCACCACCACGCGTTCAACGCCTGGCTTTTCGAACAGCCGCTCCAGCACGGCGTCCATCACCGCGGCCGTGTACCCCGGTTGGGGATCTCCCGACGGCGGCGCCACCAGCAGGTGCATGCCGATGTCGCCGTCCTGCACGGCATAGATCGCGGCCAGCGGCGAGGCTGCTGGCAGGTATTCCTCCATCAGGAAGACGGGGACGCCGTCGTCGTTGATCCCCAGCAAGGCGTGGTGATGCCCCGTTGCCTGGATTTTCGAGTATTCCTCCACAACCCCGTCAACTGTGGCGGACAGCATCTCCCAGAACGACGCATACGGCTGGGTCACCCAGCTGTGGAGGAGGGGTGCGTCGGCAACGGCGTCAACACAGCGGAACGTGAAGCTCATGCGGACACCTCCACGGTCTGGGTGGGAGCTGGCTCGGCGCTGAGTCCGGCCGGACCGGAGACTGAACCGGAGACCGGACCGGCAGCAGTTGGAACACTATCCGGCGCGCCGAACTGCTGGAACGCGATGCTGTGCTCCACGGGATAGACCTCGCGGCCGGTGATCTCGCGCAGGATGCACGAGTTGCGGTATGCGGCCATGCCGAGGTCCGGGGTGACAAACCCGTGCGTGTGCAGCTCGGCA
The DNA here is from genome assembly GCF_001428335.1 of Arthrobacter sp. Soil762. Lineage (GTDB taxonomy): Bacteria > Actinomycetota > Actinomycetes > Actinomycetales > Micrococcaceae > Arthrobacter. Next base: position 326,154 of record NZ_LMSG01000020.1, on the reverse strand, counting down.
TTCTGGGCGAAGAGTTCGCCGGGTTCGACGCCGGTGCTGTAGTTGCGTGCCACGGCGAACCGGCCGGCGGAGTCCCTGGCGATCCGGCCCTGGATGCCCGCCAGGAAGCCCGGCTCCCGATAGGTGTAGCCGGTGGCCAAGACCACGGCGTCGCTGTCCAGCACGTAGTCGGTGCCCTTTTCCTCGTGCCGGAGCTGCAGGGTGTGGGACCCGGCGGCCGGATCCCACGCAGCGCCGGTCAGCGAAGAATGGGTGAGGAGTTGCGTGTTGAACAGATGGTTGGTGGCAGCGAGGGCAAGCTCCACGCGGGAGCCAAAATCCTGTCCGGGCAGGGCATGGCCCACCTGGTTCTCATCCACGTACATCTCATCAACACGGGGCAGCAGGGGCACGGTGGTCATCCTTAGTTTTGACGTTGAGGCTCTTTAGCAAGGTAAGCCTTACTTAGGTAAACCTTTTCGTCAAACTTTAGTGACCTATTTATCTTTAGCCGCGGGAATACGGGCGTTCTTCAGGTCGCGGGCGCATCATTGACTGGCCCCGATCGCGAATCGGGTGCAAAATACTCCGCGCGAACGGACACCTGAGGCCCTCCGGAGGGAGTTTCCGGAGGCTTAAATGACCGTTCGTACTAGCTATCCGGCCAGTCGATGTGCTGTTCGTAGCCCTCGTGGGCACGGAGGTAGCCGGAGATGAACGGGCAATGCGGGATGATCCGTTTACCCGAAGCCACCACGTCGTCCAGCGCGAAGTGAGCCAGCACCTTGCCCAGTCCCTGGCCCTTGAAGTCCTCGACGGTGTCGGTGTGGAGGAAATCCACATGTCCGGGCAGGTCCCGGAAGAAGGACTGGACGGCGACCTTTCCGCCCACCCGTAGCTCGTAGCGGTGATGCTCGTCATCCCTGGACAGCGAGACGTCGGGGCTGAACTTGTCCTCTGTGGAAATCATGTTCTCAGTCATGGTTCGACATTGGCACTACTTGGCCCCGCTGGCAATGGCCCGTCAGACTGGCTGTCATCGTGGGCGACGCGTTCGGCGCCGACATCGCCGGGGCCACGTTCGGGCATCCGGCCCAGCAGCAGGACGGCCAACACAAAGCATGCTGCGCCGCCTCCGAGCAGGCCCAGCGTCAGGCCGTTGAGGGCAGCGTCCGCCACCGGAATGAAGACGACGACGGCGGCCGTCACCACCGCGGCGGCGGGCCGGCCGCGGGTGTGGACAGACGCCGTCGGACGTTCCTCAAGGTGGCCGAACGCGGCCAGCACCGGGAGCAGGAGGGCCACAACCCCCAGGAGGACGAGCGGACGGGCCCACCACCATTCGGCGGTGCCGGCCGCGGGCTTGGGGAAGTCGGTGAGGAGCAGGAGCCCGGACATGGCCGCGAGCAACGGCAGGTGCCACAGGTACACGGTCATGGAGCGGCGGCCGGCAACCATGACCAGCGCGCGGATCCAGCGCACGCCGGAAACCCAGCCGAGCCCCGGCCGGAAAAGCTGGAGCGCGGCAGCCTGGGACACGCCCAGGAGCAGCAGGCAGAGGTTGGGCGGGTTGAGGTTGACCAGCATATTTCCGGAGTAGAGACCCAGGCCAGTGACCAGCCCGAGCACCAGGTTGGCTGCCAGAATGAGCCCCACCAGGCCGGAGCGCGTGAGCCTGGCGAAGTAACCGTCGGCCACCAGGAAACCAAGCTGCTGCACGGCGCACCATAGGAAAACAAGATTTGCGTAGGCGAGCATCGGGAGGGCTCCGCGGAAGCAGTCGACCGCCACCACGAGGGTCGCCAGGACGGCAATGGTCAGCCAAGGCGCGCGGTCGTGGAACCGGGCCAGGAGCGGGATGTTGAGCTGGGCTGCCAGGTAGGCGGCAAGGAACCACAAGGGCATGCCGGCCCCTGTGGACATCAGCTGGACCACTTGGGAGTCCACGCCGAGCAGGAGCGCGGCCCAGAAGCCCAGGAACATTACCGCCAGGAGGGCCGCCGCCGGGCGGACCAGGCGCAGCAGCCGGGCCTGGGCAAACTCGACGCCAGTACCGCCGCGGGCCTTCAGCCGCTGCCAGGACTGGAGGCCGGTGGTGCCGCCGGTTACGAAGAACAGCGGCATCACCATAAAGATCCAGATGACCGGCACGAACCAGGGCTGATCTCCCAGCGTATTTTCGGAGGTCACGGTGCCGTTCCGTTGCAGGACTGGGCTGACCATCATGCAGTGGCCCACCACCACCAGGGCCAGGCAGACGAAACGGACAAGGTCGATCACGAGGTCGCGCTGGACCGCCTGCTCACCCTGCGGGGTTGAACCCCTCACACCACTCACGTGCAGTCCCAACATGCGCCGATGCTGCTGTTGACTCAATTGTCCGCCCGCGATGCGCTCCCGGCCAGAAGCGTCAGTCAGCCAGCAACGGCCAGCAACCCAAGCACGACGGCGAGCAACGGCGTCGTGCCTTGCAGAACCGCGGCGCGGAGGTATTTTTTCCCGCTGAGTGCCAGCACCGCGGCAGCCAGCAGCATGGAGCCGCAGCAGCTGAAGATCAGCGTCCAGCCCACCACGTGCTGCGCCGAACCGTCCGGGCCAAGCGCCACGCAGCCCACCCCGATGAACGCGCCGATGGCCAGGAACAGGTTGTAGAAACCCTGGTTGTAGGCGAGGGGTTTGGTGGTCTCGGCGTCGGCCTGGGAGGCGAGGCCGAAGCGTTTCCAGGTGGCCGGCGTGGTCCAGGTGAGGGACTCCATGGTGAAGATGTACACATGGAGCGCGGCGGCGAGGAAGGCAAAAAGCAGGGAGGCCAGGATCATGTGCCGATCCTAGCCTCCCCAAAACCCAAAAGAGCGTCAGCGGGTGAGCATGCCCAACGCCGACGTGGCGAATTCCCTGGCCGACGTGTTCCAGTGGCCCAGCAGGCCCTGGAGGTTCTCGCCGTCGGCCCGATGCGCCGTCAACTGTTCCTGGAGCGTGGACAGCACGCCGGTCCGAAGCTCGGTATTGAAGTTCACTTTGCCCACGTTCATGGCGGCGGCCTTGACCAGCTCCCCCGCCGGAATGCCGGACGCGCCGTGGAGCACCAGCGGGATGTGGGTCCGGACCGCAATGTCCTGCAGGACGTCCCAGCGCAGCTGCGGCTCGCCCTTGTACTTGCCGTGGACGTTGCCCACGGCCACGGCCAGCAGCTGTGCGCCGGTCCGTGCCACAAAGTCCTCCACCTGGGCGGAGTCCGTCAGGCCGGCCACGGCCACACCGGCCGGGTCGCCGCCGGTTTCTTCGGAACCGAAGGCCCGGTCCTCGTCGCCGGCCAGGCCGCCGAGTTCCGCTTCAAGCACGACGCCGGCACCCAGCACAGCGCGCGCCTCACGGACCAGCGCGATGTTGTCCTCATACGGGAGGGACGAGCCGTCCGCGAGGACCGAATCCGCCCCCGCGGCGATGGCGTCGGCCATCACCTTGAGGTCCGTCGCGTGGTCCAGCTGGACGGCCACCGGAACGGATGCGGCGTCTGCCAGCCCGCGGAGCGCGGCGATCAGGCGGAGGCCGTTGGACGTGCCGGCCGTCTTGGGGGCCACCAGCAGGATGACCCCGTGGCCCGCGTCCTCGGCAGCGCCCACAACAGCCAGGGCGGTGGTGAAGTCGTAGCACGTGAACGCCGGAACGGCGGAGCCCTGCTGGAGGGCGGCGGTGACGAGGTGGTCGAGTCGGGTGCGCATCAGACGCTCAGGCCTCCCACGAGGATCCAGGCCACGTAGGTCAGGACGAATCCGGCCACGCCCAGGACGGTAGTGAGGACGGTCCATGTCTTGAGGCCGTCCGAGACGGTGAGGCCGTAGTAGCGCACCACGGTCCAGAAGCCGGCGTCGGTCACATGGGACAGGCCCAACGAGCCGAAACCGATGGCGATCACGATGACGGCGATCTGCGCCGGCGAGTAGCCGCCTTCCATCACGGCGGAGGTCAGCAGGCCGGTAGTGGTGACGATGGCGACGGTTGCCGAACCCTGGGCTGCACGCAGTGCCAGGGAGATCACGAAGCCGAGCACAATCACCGGCAGGCCCAGATGGTCCAGGGTCTGGGACAGCGCGGCACCGATGCCGGAGGTCCGCAGGACCTCACCGAACACGCCGCCGGCCGCGACAACCATCAGGATGGACGCGATGGGAGGCAACGCGCCTTCGAAGATCTCGCCGGTTTCCTTCAGCGACCAGTTGCGGCGGACCGCCAGCAGGAAGAAGGACAGGGCAACGGCCACCAGGAGGGCGAAGAACGGGTTGCCGATGAACGCAGCGAGGCCGTACCAGGAGTTGTCCTTGGGGATGGTGAGCGTGCCCAGGGTGCCGATGAGGATCTGCACGATCGGGGCGGCGATGAGGAAGATGATCAGGGCCGGACGCGGCGGGGCGATGCCTACGGCGCCGGGGCCTTGATGGCCGACCTTGACCAGGGACTCGGAACCGAATTCGTCCACCTGGGCTTTGACGCCGGGGAGGAGCTCGTACTCCTTGCGGTTCATGATGCTGGCAACCCAGTAGGACAGGAATCCGAGCGGGACGCAGATGAGCAGCGAGATCAGCGTGATGAGCCCGATGTCGGCGCCGAACACGCCGGCGCCTGCCACGATGCCCGGGTGCGGCGGCACGGCGACGTGGATGGAGAGCATAATGCCGGCCATCGGCAGGCCGAACTTGACCGGGTGCACGTTGGCGATCTTCGCAAAGGCGTAGACGATCGGGACGAGCACAATGATGCCCACCTCGAAGAACACGGGGATGGCCACCAGGAAGCCGACGGCGGTCAGGGCCACGGCGACGCGCTTGGCGCCGAGCTTCTCGGTGAAGTGCGCGGCCAGCGACTGGACGCCGCCGGAAACCTCGATCATCCGGCCCAGGACGGCGCCGAGCGCGATCAGCAGGGCTACCTTGCCCATTGTTCCGCCCACACCGGTGGCGACGACGGTGAAGACGTCCTTCAGCGGGATCTGCGAGGCCACGGCCACGGCGATGCTCACGGTCAGCAGGGCCACAAAGGCCTGGATCTTGAAGCGGATGATCATCACCAGCAGGACGGCGATGCCGATCGCCGCGATGGTGAGGAGCAGCGGAGTACCCAGCTCCACCGCGGGCTTGATGGCGGGGGCGTCGGCCGCCCGCACCATCAGCGAGTTAGTCAGGGGGTTCATTGCGGTGTCTCCTTCGACAAGCCAGTCTTCCAGAAGACGGGCTGGCGGGCGCTGTTTCTTGTGCTTTGTGAACGCTGGAAGATACGACGACGGCGGAGGGGGGACCGCCGTCGTCGTACGTTTTTTGGGGGTGCTTTAGCCGGGCTGCCTAGGCGGTGCGCTTGGTGGGCGCGACAACCTTGATGACTGCGGAATCGTCGGCGGCGGCAAGGCCCTGGGCCTGGCCCAGGAGGTACAGCTGCTCCGCGGCGGCGGCAACGGGGGCTGCCAGGCCTGCGGCGCGGGTGGCCTTGCCCACGATGCCCATGTCCTTGACGAAGATGTCCAGGCGGGACAGGACCTCGGCGCCTTCCTCGGTGTAGGCCTCGAGGATGCGGGGGCCGCGGTTGGAGAGCATAAACGAACCTGCCGCGCCGGCTTCGAGGGCTGCGAGGGTCTTGGCCTGGTCCAGGCCGAGCGCGTCGGCGAGGGCCATGGCCTCGGCGGCGGCCGCGATGTGGATGCCGCAGAGGAGCTGGTTGACGGTCTTGAGGGCCTGGCCGTCGCCGGGCTTGTCGCCCACCACGGTGAGCGTGGAGGCCAGCAGTTCGAGGGCCGGGCGGGCCTTCTCCTGGGCCTCGAGGGAAGCGCCGACCACGATCAGCAGGTCGCCTTCGCCGGCGCGCTTGGGGCCGCCGGACAGCGGCGCGTCCACGAGCTCAACGCCGTATTCGGCGAGGCGTGCCACGGTGGCGGGGATGACTTCTGTGCCCACGGTGCTGCCCAGGATGACGACGGCGCCCGGCTCCAGCACGGAAGCCACGCCGTTCTCACCGAAGAGGACATCGTTGAGCTGCTCGCCGTTGCGGACCGCCAGGAGCAGGGCGTCGGCGCCCTTGGAGGCTTCCCGGGCGGAGGCGAAGGTGCGGATGCCGGCTTCTTCGGCGAGCTTCAGGCGCGGCTCGGCGATGTCAAAGCCGTGAACGGTGAGCTCGCTGGCCAGTCGGGTGGCCATGGGCAGGCCCATGGCGCCGAGGCCCAGGACGGTGATGGTGTAGTTGCTGGTCATGGTGTTCTTCCTTGAATACTGGCGGGACTGTCAGAAAGTGTTGCTGAGCTTGCGGGTGACGTCGGCGAGGGACTGGTCGTCGCCCACGTTGCCGGCGAACACGATGTACGGGATGCCCTTGGCGGGGCCGTCCACCGGCTCCCAAAGGGAGACGATGCCCGGCAACATGGGACCGCGGACAATGGCGTGGCGGATTTCCAGGCCGTGGGCGGCGACGTCGGAGGACGTGATGCCGCCCTTGGCGATGACGAAGCGCGGCGGGAAGGTCTTGAGGGTCCGGTTCACCACGGCGACGACGGCGGCGGACACCGTGCGCGCGATCCGCAGGCTCGCTGCGGCGTCCTCGGTCTTGATGAGCAGGCGGCTGGTGTGGACGATGACATCTCCCCCGCGGAGTGCCTCCACGACGGTGTCAACCGTCTGGTCGAGGTGGGCGTCCCCGGCGCCCGTTTCGGTTTCGGCGGCGACTAGCTTCTCGACGTCGATCTCCACAATGCGCGCGGCGCTGTGCTGTTCGGTGAGGGCCTTGAGCTGGCGGGTGGTGACGCCCACGTGGGAACCCACCACGATCAGGCCGCCGGCCTCGGACGGGGTGTTGCCGGCGTAGGCTTCAGCGCCGGTGAGCTCGGTGCGGATTTCCTGGCCGATCCGGGCGCGGACAAACGGCGGTCCCACACGGTAGAGGAGCTTCTTGCCGCGCCGTTCGGCTTCTTCCAGGCCCAGGGACAGGGCGCGGAGATCGTTCTCGGTGACGATGTCGGCGACGATCGGCGTGGAGTTGGTGGCAGGCTCGATGGCCTCGGCGATGGCCTTGGCGGTGATCTGCGGATCGGCAGAGGCCCGGATGATGTTCAGGTCCAGGACAATCACGGATTCCGCGGCGAAGCGGCCCTGCGACTTCTCTTCCACGTATTTGGTCATGTCCGAGTTGGCGAAGCCGAAGCTGGCGTCCTTGGCGAATTCGGTCTCGGCCACGGGGGTGAGCTTGCCGGCGGCGTCCCCGGTGCCGCGCATGTAGTGCACGCCGCCGATGGTCACGCGGCCGGCGTCGGGGAATGCCGGCACCAGCACAACGCCGTCGGTGGCTTCTCCGCTGACGTCGGCAACAGTGGCCGCAATGACGTCGGGCTCCAGCGGGTAGTGGCCACGGAGCGTGGAGTCGCTGCGGCTCACGAACCCCAGCCGCAGGCTCGAACCGGCACTGGCATCTGCGGAACCGGCGGCGGCCAGTGCGTTGCGGACCACTTCCTCATTGCGGGCCGCGGCTTCTGCGGGGTCCAGGCTGCGGGTGTTGGTCAGCACGTACACGGCGGGCTTCGCCTGGCCAAAGGCCCAGATGAAGTCCTCCACTTCCCAGCGGGTGAGCACGGGCAGATCCGCAACGGATTGCGTACCGGTGGGGTCGTCGTCGAGCACTACGAGCATCCGGGGGGTCTCCGCGCTGGACGCGGCGACGGCGTCGGCAACCAGGCGGGCGGGAATCCTGACTTCGGCCGGGAAGGTGGCCAGGATGTCTGCTTCAAGCGTCACAGTGCACTCCGTTGTGTGGAAATCTAAGTATTGACGTAACTGTAAGATGTCTGACATCTAACATTTCAAATAGTGTGGCACAGGACATACAAACGCGCAAGTAGACTTGTCAGACATATCTGGCGACGCCGCAAGGGGGACGTAATGGCACGGAAATCATTGGTGGGCGTTGTTGCCGACGAACTCCTGGACCGGATTATTGCCGGGGACTTTCCACCAGGATCCAGCGTGCCCGGCGAGCTGGAACTCAGCGCCAGGCACGAGGTAAGCCGGATGACGGTGCGCGAGGCCATGAAGACCCTGGAAGCGCAGCGGATCCTCAGTGTGGAACGCGGCCGCGGCACGTTCGTTAACCCGTTGAACCGTTGGGCTTCGCTGGAAGCTGTCCTGCGCGCCGCGTCAGAGGGACAGAACGAAGCCGCCGCCTCCGTGCAGCTCATTGAACTGCGCCGAATGCTTGAAACCGGGGCGTGCGAACTCGCGGCGGCCCGGATCAGCGACGCCGACATCCAGGCGCTGTTCGGCCATGTAGCGGCGATGCGGGCCGCCCATAAGGTCAACGACATCGCCGCCTTCGTGGAGGCTGATCTGGCATTCCACGACCTGATCCTGCGCGCCTCGGAGAACGTTTTTGTGGCGGTCCTTTTCGCACCGCTGCACCGGGTGCTGGAAAAGCGCCGGGCCGAAACATCGGCCGTGCCAACCATCCAGGAGCACGCCATCGGACACCACCAGAACATCGCCGAGGCACTGGAATCGCGTAGCCCGAGCAGGTCGCGCGAAGCCATGGACCTGCACATGCAACAGACCCTGGATGACCTCAAGAACCTGGTGCTCGAAGCGCCCTGACCAGAGTCCACTCCGAAGTATTGGCTCTGGCCACGCTTCAGAAGTGCCACTAGTGTTCAAGAACGGCCCGCAACCGGGAATCGAAGGCGATCACGAGGAGCGAAGTTGTCCAACCACACGTACAGCATTACTGAAATTGTCGGCACCTCCGAAGAAGGCGTGGACGCGGCAGTCCGCAACGGGATCGCCGAGGCCGCCAAGACCTTGCGCAACCTGGACTGGTTCGAGGTCAAGGAAATCCGCGGTCACCTCGAAGACGGCAAAGTTGCCGACTGGCAGGTACGGATCAAGCTCGGTTTCCGCCACGAAGGCTGACCCTTCCAAGGTCTGAACAGTGATGGCCGCGTCCTTTGGGCGCGGCCATCACTGTTCAGCCATTCGGCATGGCCCTGCCAGGCACTTCCCACAACGAAGGTAGGACTGCTGGTCCTAGGAAAAACAGGGACACGGTCAAGGACTGACTATCGGCGCGAAAGTGCATAGGCTCGTACCGGAGCAGTTCCCGAAAGCGGTTTCCTGCCGGGCATCCCGAGCCAGGAACCATCCTTCAGCACTACGAGGAGTACCCATGTCAGAAATCTCGCTGAACAACGGAGTCACTATCCCCCAGCTCGGCTTCGGCGTTTTCCAGGTTCCGCCGGAAGACACCCAGCGGATCGTTGAGGATGCCCTGGCAGCCGGCTACCGCCACATCGACACCGCCGCGGGATACCGCAACGAAGCAGGTGTGGGCGCTGCCATCGCAGCCTCGGGCATTCCGCGCGAGGAGATCTTCGTGACCACCAAGCTCCGCAACGGCGATCAGGGCCGGGCCTGGGACGCATTCCAGGACACCCGCGAGGCGCTGGATCTTGACTTCGTGGACCTCTACCTCATCCACTGGCCGGTCCCGTCACAGGGGCTCTACGTCCAGGCTTGGAAGGAACTGGAGGCCCTGTATGCCGCCAAGGCGATCCGTGCCATCGGCGTCTCGAACTTCCTCTCCGACCACCTGGACACCCTGCTCGAGTCCACGGACGTCGTACCCGCCGTGAACCAGATTGAACTGCACCCCAGCTACCAGCAGGCCAAGCTAGCCGCCAAAAGCCGTGCCCTCGGGATTGCGGTGGAGGCCTACAGCCCGCTGGGGCAGGGTGGGGACCTCAACGGAAACGCCGTCACCGCCATTGCGAAGGCACACGACGCCACCACGGCGCAGGTGATCCTGGCCTGGCACCTGGCCGCCGGCAACATCGTCATCCCCAAGTCGGTTAACCCGTCCCGTATCCGCGAAAACTTCGGGGCTGCGTCCCTAACGCTGACCGATGACGAGCTCGCCTCCATCACCGCCCTCGAGCGGGGCGCGCGCATCGGTTCCGATCCCGCCGTCGCCGCTTTCACACAGCTGTAGCCAACGCTGACCGAGCCTGCCGGCACCGATTCCGGCGGGCTCGGTCACCGGGTTCCGCCACGTCCAACCACCAGCGAAGGATCCCTCCGTATGCAGTACACGCACCTGGGCCGTTCGGGCCTGAAAGTTTCCCGGCTTTGCCTGGGCACCATGAACTTCGGCCCGCACACCGACGAGGCTGACGCGCACCGCATCATGGATTCGGCCCTGGACGCCGGCATCAACTTCTTCGACACCGCCAACGTCTATGGCGGACACGGACACCGGGGCTGGACCGAGGAAATCATCGGCCGCTGGTTCGCGAAGGGCGGCGAGCGCCGCGAACGGACCGTCCTGGCCACCAAGCTGTACGGCACCATGACCGAACGCCCCAACGAGTCCAAGCTGTCCGCGCTCAACATCCGGCGCGCCCTGGACGCCAGCCTGAAGCGCCTCCAGACGGACTACATCGATGTGTACCAGTTCCATCACGTTGACCGGGACACGCCCTGGGACGAGATCTGGCAGGCCATCGAAGTGGCCGTCCAGCAGGGCAAGATCCTCTACTCGGGCAGCAGCAACTTCGCGGGCTGGCACATCGCCCAGGCACAGGAAGCCGCCCGCCGCCGGAACTACACCGGGCTGGTCAGCGAGCAGTCCATCTACAACCTGTTCCGCCGCGAGGTGGAGCTGGAGGTCATCCCCGCCGCACAGCAGTACGGACTGGGCCTGATCCCGTGGTCGCCGCTCCAGGGCGGGCTGCTGGGCGGCGTCCTGAAGAAGGAACGCGCCGGCGTCCGGCGCACCGAAGGGCGCGCCGCAGAAACGCTCAAGCAGCACCGGGACCAGATCCAGCAGTTCGAGGATCTCGCGGACGAACTGGGGCACGAACCCGGCGACATCGCGCTCGCGTGGCTGCTGCACCAGCCTGCTGTCACCGCACCGATCGTGGGGCCGCGCACGCAGGAACAGCTCGACGCCGGCATCCGGGCGTTGGACGTGACACTCGCCGCCGACGCGCTCAAGCGACTCGACGACATCTTCCCGGGCCACCGGCCGGCACCGGAAGACTACGCATGGTGAATCCATAGGATTCCGCGGCCGACACCGTGGCACCACGGAGCATCCTCTTCCTAGCGGCACCGGGGTAATCAGCGCCGCAGCGGCGGAACGCGCCGTCGCACTGGGACACCGGGTGCCGCGTCTTGGCCAAGTGCTTGCCGGATAAATCGAATATCGATAGCCTTTCATTGTTATTCGATACACTAGGAGGCCGCCCGTGGGAAAGCTGCTCACCCTCGCCCTGCGCGCCGTGCTGGCGATTGCGCTCGCCGGCTCACTCTTTGTCCAGGTCTGGATGGTGCCGCTGCTGTCCACCGACCTGGAGGAATCCGGCACCAACGCAGGCGTGCGCATATTGGCCCTCGCGCTCGCGGTCCTGGGCATCGCCGCCGTCCAGGTCACCCTGGTATGTGTCTGGCGCCTGCTGACGATGGTGCGGCGCGGAACAGTGTTCTCGCACGCCGCGTTCCGCTACGTGGATGTCATCTTCTGGGCCGTTGCGGCTGCGTCCGTGTTGGTGTTCGCGCTTGCCGTGATGCTCGCGCCGGGTGACGCCGCCCCCGGCGTTGTGCTGCTGATCTGCGGGGCGTCGCTGCTGATCGCAGGAGTGGCCCTGATCGTGCTCGTACTCCGGGCGCTGCTGGCCCAAGCCGTGGCCCGCGACGCTGAGGCGAACACCCTTCGCGCCGAGCTGGGCGAGGTGATCTGATGCCGATCGTCGTTGACATCGATGTGATGCTGGCCAGGCGAAAGATGCCCGTGGGTGAGCTGGCCGACCGGATCGGGATCACTCCGGCCAACCTGGCGGTCCTCAAGAATGGCCGCGCCAAAGCCGTGCGCTTCACCACGCTTGAGGCGCTGTGCGACGTCCTCGACTGCCAGCCCGGGGACCTGCTGCGCTGGGAGCCCGGGAAAGAGCAAGACGCGACGGCCTGATTGGGGGCAGACTGTTGAAATGACTCTCTCACCGCTCATCATGCTCAATGACGGCTACAGAATTCCGCAGCTGGGGCTCGGCACCTGGCCGCTGGACGACGAACAGGTTGCTGCCGCCGTCGTACAGGCCCTGGAAGCCGGGTACCGGCACCTCGATACGGCAGTGAAGTACGGCAATGAGGAAGGCGTTGGGAACGGCATCCGCGCAAGCGGCGTGGACCGAAGCGAAATCTTCGTCACCACCAAGCTGGATGGCCAGTTCCAAGGCGAGGACCGCGCGGTGGCGGGGTTGGAGGGGTCGCTGACGCGCATGGGGCTGGACTACGTGGACCTGCTGCTGATCCACTGGCCACTCCCCGCCCGTGATGATTTCGTCTCGACATGGAAAACGTTCGAGCGCCTGCAGGCGGAGGGCAAAGTCCGTTCCATCGGCGTCTCCAACTTCAAACCGGCACACCTGGAACGGCTGCTGGCCGAAACCGACGTTGTGCCTGCGGTGAACCAGATCCAGCTGAGCCCGGCGATCACCCGCGAGGCGGAACGGGAGTTCAACGCCGGGCATGGAATTGTCACGGAATCGTACAGCCCCCTGGGCGGGTCGGGGGCAAGCCTGCTGACCGCCCCCCTCCTTTCGCAGCTTGGTGAAAAATACGACAAAACCCCGGCTCAACTGGTGCTGCGCTGGCATATTGAGAAGGGACTTGTAGTCATTCCAAAATCGGGAAATCCCGAGCGGATGCAGGAAAACCTGGACATCTTCGATTTCTCCCTGGATCGGCAGGATCTCGCGGAACTTGCCATCCTGGACGAGGGGCCCGGCGCCGGCAACGATTCGGACACAACAGGGCACTGAGAAGGCCCCGAACAGGCCTTCCGCGGGGATTCAGAGTGGCGAAAAGAAAGTAAGCATGATTAGTATTGGGCAGAGGGATGAAGCGTGCCCGGGATCCGGGCACCTCCCTGATGTAGGAAAGAAGGAACGACAAAATGGGTTTCTTTGCATTTTTGATTCTTGGCCTTATTGCCGGCGCCATCGCTAAGGCGATCCTTCCGGGCAAGCAGGGTGGCGGCTGGATCATCACCCTCATCCTGGGCGTCGTCGGTGCGTTCCTCGGCGGCTGGCTTGGCGGAATGATTTTCGGTACCGGCCTGCAGGAGTTCTTCTCGCTGCAGACCTGGTTGCTCGCGATCGCCGGCTCGATCATCGTGCTGCTGGTTTACGGCATGGTCACGAAGCGCAGCGTCCGCAGCTAACTTCGTTACCGGCATGAACACCGGCCCCGGGACGACATCCCGGGGCCGGTTTTCTGTCCCCGGCCAAGCGGACGGGGACTGACACCTTCTCAACGAGCAGGAGTTCACTATGAAATCAAAGCTTCTTTTAGGTATTGGAATCGCGGCTGGTTACGTCCTGGGATCCCGGTCCGGCCGGACAGCGTACGACAAGCTCAGGGCCAGGGCGGCGAGTATCTGGGACAGCAAGCCCGTTCAGGACAAAGTCAGTGCCGCCGCGGAGGCCATCAAGGAGAAGGCTCCGGACGTGGCAGACCAGCTGGGTGAGGCCGCGCGCCGGGCGGGAACAGTCATCAGCTCCGCCGTCCACCAAGACGCCGCGTCCGGCAGCAGCAAGTCCAAAACGTCCGACGTCGGCGCCTCGGTGGGTGCCTACAGCACCGCTGCGGTTGGCAGCGCTGCGGCCGGCAGTACTGCGGCCGGCAGTACTGCGGTGGGCGATCACGTTCCCGCCCACAGCACGCACCCGGAAACGGTGAACCTGGGGACATCGGACGTTGAGTCGGACCCCGCATTCAATGACAACCAGGGCCAGGACTGGTCCGGTGAAGGTGGCGCCACTGCTGCCGGCGCAGCCACGAACGTTGACCCCCGACGGGAATGATCGGGGATCGTTGCCGGGACGTTACGCGGTATTCGCCGTGTGACACGGAAGCTACGTTGAAATTGTGCTAAAAATGGTCGTTGCTGGCCGCCGCGCTCCTTGGGGGACGCGGCGGCCAGCCACGTCTCAGGTCATTGCCAGATGCCGTCTCAGGTGACCAGCTCGGCAGCACCGAATGACACGCTGAACTGAACGCACCACGGGTCAACTGACGGGTACTTCGACACGTCAACGTCGGCGGGAATCCGGTAAACCTGATTGCCCTGATTTCCCTTGATCAGGCCGAGGTCGTAGTAATCAGCGGAGCCGGCGGTGAACCAGCCGGCCGTCCCTTCCACCACGTGGGCGGCGCTTAACCAGACGTGCACATCCGGACCATTGGACGTATCCAGGTTTTCGAGCGTGAGCAGCCTGGCGCCGTCAGGCTGCTGGACGATCCGGGCAGTTCCCGTGGTGGCGTGTTCATGGCTGATCAGCGTACCCACAGCAAGCTGCACCGGGCCTGCAGGTATTGGTGCCGGCGTCGGAGTTGGCGCAAGGGGTGAGGGCGGAGTCGGTTGTGCTTGCGCTGGACTGCTGGCCACGATGGGGAGCTGTTCATCCACCTTCACGTCCACAAGAGGAGCCAGGGCTTGAACAGCACAAGCCCAATCACCAGCCCCACCGCTGCAAGGGCCGCCGCAGCGATCATCCAGGTCCGGCGTCGGTTTGGACTCTGCTTTCGACTCATGGACTTCCGCTCATGGAATCATCGTCCGCGTATCCGGCGAGTGTCGCAACGCACCAGCCGTCGCGATCCTGATCCCACGATGGTCCAAAGCCAACAAGGCCAAGCCGGGTGCTCTGAAGTCAGATAAGTTCTTCGAGATCCGCAGGAAAGATTCCGACTCCTAGGATCACGAGACGGCGAGGCGCCTGATTCCGGAACTGCGGCGGTTCCGGCAGCCCTCAGGAAACCTGTTCGCGGGTCATCCCGAAAGGAACCTGATCTGACAGCGTTGCGGTGTAGCGGCCCGGGGCGACACGGGTGACCAGGATGCCGTGCGTGCCTGTGAGGAGGGCGACTTCCTGAAGGCGCCGGACGGCAGCATCAAGCTCTTCGTCCAAAAGGTGCCGGCTGGCGACATCTATCTCAATGCGGTCTATGGGCGTAGACATATCGGTTCCTTGTTAATAGTTGGGGTGGGTTTCCTGGTTACTCAGGCTTGACCGCCGAAACGGGGACAGGGCGATCCTTCGCATGGTCCTTCGTCCCCGCGGGTGCATGGGATTCCGACGTGGCCGGCGGGGAAGTCCTGAACTTGAACCTCTTCCCGATGGTGCTGCCGCCGCCACCGCTGCGGTTCTTGTTGAAAATATCGAAGCCGACAGCAAGCAGGAGGACCAGCCCCTTGATGAGCTGCTGGTAGTCAGTGCCGAGACCCAGGATGGACATGCCGTTGTTCAGCACGCCCATGATCAGGCCGCCGATCATGGCTCCGGCCACGGTGCCGATGCCGCCTTGGACTGCGGCGCCGCCGATGAATGCCGCGGCGATAGAGTCGAGTTCGAAGCCTGTGCCGCCGGCGGGCTGTGCCGAGTTGAGCCTTGCCGTGAACACCAGGCCTGCGAGTGCCGCCAGGACGCCCATGTTGACGAAGAGCCGGAAAGTGACGGCTTTGGTCTTGACCCCGGACAGCTCTGCTGCGTGCAGGTTGCCGCCGATCGCGTAGGTGTGGCGGCCGAAGACGCTGTTGTTCATCAGCGCCGTGTACACGATCACCAGGACTGCCAGCACGATCAGGACGATCGGGGT
The DNA here is from genome assembly GCF_001428335.1 of Arthrobacter sp. Soil762. Lineage (GTDB taxonomy): Bacteria > Actinomycetota > Actinomycetes > Actinomycetales > Micrococcaceae > Arthrobacter. The sequence goes on along the minus strand of NZ_LMSG01000020.1, from coordinate 310,501 downwards.
GCCCCGGTAGCTCGCGAGGAGGAACGTGATGATCAGCATGAGCAGGGCAACGAAGGTGGTCTTGGTCACGAACCAGGCCATCGGTTCGTTTTCGAGGTCGAACTTCTTGCGGATCCGGCGTTCCTTGAGCGCCTGGATAAGCAGCGCCACCGTGGCGCCGACGCCCAGGATGACGGTCAGCCATTCCAGCACCGACGTGCCCCCGGAGATGTCCGGGAGGAAGCCGCCACCCAGGGCGCGGAGTTCGGAGGGGAACGGGGTGATCTGCTGGTTCTTCAGGGTGATCAAGGTCAGGCCGCGGAAGATCAGCATGCCGGCCAGGGTGACGATGAAGGCCGGGATGCCGACGTAGGCGATCCAGTATCCCTGCCACGCCCCGACGAGCGCTCCCACCAGGAGGCAGGCCGGGATGGCCAGCCACCAGGCCCAGCCCCAGTGGACCATCATGACGCCGGCGACGGCGCCGATGAAGCCAGCGATCGATCCCACCGAGAGGTCGATGTGGCCGGCAATAATGACCATGACCATGCCGATGGCGAGGATGAGGATGTAGCTGTTCTGGACCACCAGGTTGGTGACGTTCTGCGGCTCCAGGAGGATGCCGTTGGTCAGTACCTGGAACAGCAGGACGATCAGGATCAGGGCAACGAAGATGCCAACCTGCCGGAGGCGGCTTGTCAGGAAGCCGAGGGATTCTCGTAGGGCGGACATGGTCCTATTCCTTCTCTTGGGTCATGTAGTGCATGAGGGTTTCCTGGGATGCTTCGGCGATGGGAACCTCGCCGGTGATATGGCCGGCCGACAGGGTGTAGATCCTGTCGCAGATGCCGAGGAGTTCGGGCAGTTCCGAGGAGATGACAATGACAGCTTTTCCCTCCGCCGCGAGCCTGGCGATGATTGTGTAGATCTCGAATTTGGCGCCGACGTCGATCCCGCGGGTGGGCTCATCGAGGATCAGCACGTCCGGGTCCGAGAACATCCACTTGCTCAGCACCACCTTCTGCTGGTTTCCGCCGGACAGTTTGCCGGTGATGGCAGCAACTGAGGGCGCCTTGATGTTCATGCTCTTGCGGTAGCCGTTAGCCACCACCGTTTCCCGGTTTTTGTCCACCCAGCCGCCCTTGACCAGCTTGCGGAGCGCGGCCATGGAGATGTTCCGCTGGATATCCTCGATGAGGTTCAGGCCGTAGTGCTTCCGATCTTCGGTGGCATAGGCGATCCCGTGCCCGATCGCCTGGGACACCGTGGAGGTGTTGATTTCCTTGCCGTACTTGTACACCTTCCCGGACATCGCCGTGCCGTAAGTGCGTCCGAAAACGCTCATGGCCAGCTCGGTCCGGCCCGCTCCCATCAGGCCCGCGAGGCCCACCACTTCGCCCTTGCGGACGTTGAGGCTGGCGTTGTGCACCACCATGCGTGTGTGGTCCTGGGGGTGCCTGACGGACCAGTCCTCGATCCGCAGGACTTCCTCCCCGATCTTGGGTTCCCGGTCAGGGTAGAGGCTTTCCAGGTCCCGGCCCACCATGCCGCGGATGATGCGTTCCTGCGTGATCTGGCCTTCATGGAGCCGGAGCGTCTCGATGGTTTTGCCGTCCCGGATGATGGTGACGGCGTCTGCGACTTTGCGGATTTCGTTGAGTTTGTGGCTGATGATGATGCTGGTGATGCCCTGGCCCTTCAGATGCAGGATCAGGTCCAGGAGGTGGCCGGAGTCCTCGTCGTTGAGCGCCGCTGTGGGCTCGTCCAGGATGAGGAGCTTGACTTCCTTCGAGAGCGCCTTGGCGATTTCCACCAACTGCTGCTTGCCCACACTGATGTGCTGGACCGGAGTGATGGGGTTTTCGCTCAGGCCCACCCTGGCCAGCAGTTTGGCGGCCTCCAGGTTGGTCTTCCGCCAGTCCACCCAGCCGTTTTTGGCCTGCTCGTTTCCGAGGTAGATGTTTTCGGCGATCGAGAGGTAGGGGCTCAGCGCGAGCTCCTGGTGGATGATGACGATGCCGCGTTTCTCGCTGTCGTTGATGCTGGAGAAGTTGCAGGGCTCGTTTTCGAAGAGGATGTCCCCGTCGAAGGAGTTGTGCGGGTAGACCCCGGACAGGACTTTCATCAGGGTGGATTTGCCCGCCCCGTTCTCTCCGCAAATGGCGTGGACCTCGCCCCGGTTCACGTCAAGGGTGACATCCTGCAGGGCCTTCACGCCCGGAAAGGTCTTGGTGATTCCTCGCATTTGAAGAATGGGTGTGTTCATCGTCAATTCCCACTGACTGGTTGGAAAACTGGACCGGCCTGCGGCTGCAGGGCCTATGGGAAGGGGTTGCGGCCAGGCCGTGCGGCCGGCCGCAACCCCGCAAGATGGTTACTTGACGTCGGCGTCGGTGTAGTAGCCGGAGTCGATGAGTTCCTTCTTGTTGTTTTCCGCAGTGATGATCACGGACTTGAGCAGGTAGGCCGGAACCACCTTGACCTTGTTGTTGTAGGTCTTGGTGTCGTTGACCTCCGGCTCCTGGCCCTTCAGCAGGGCGTCCACCATCTTCACTGCCTGGGAACCCAGCTGGCGGGTGTCCTTGAAGATGGTGGAGTACTGCTCACCGGCGATGATGGACTTCACGGAGCCCTTCTCAGCGTCCTGGCCCGTGACGATCGGCAGGTCGCCCTTGGCGTAGCCGCCGGTGCTGGTCAGAGCCGAGATGATGCCGATGGAGAGGCCATCATAGGGGGAGAGCACGCCGTCGAGCTTGGTCCCGGAGCTGTAGGCCGCGGTGAGGATGTCCTCCATGCGCTTCTGGGCAACGGGGGCCTGCCAGCGCAGGATGGCTGCCTGCTCGAACTTGGTCTGGCCGCTGGGGACCTTGAGTGTTCCGGCGTCCAGGTACGGCTTCAGCGTGTCCATGGCGCCGGTCCAGAAGAAGTTGGCGTTGTTGTCATCCGGGCTGCCGGCGAAAAGCTCAACGTTGAACGGGCCCTTGCCCTCCACCTTCTTGCCGCTGGCATCAACCAGGCCCAGCCCGGTCAGCAGCGATGTTGCCTGCTGCACGCCCACCGTGTAGTTATCGAACGTGGTGTAGAAATCAACGTTCGGGGTGCCGTTGATGAGGCGGTCGTAGGCGATGACCTTGACGTTCTGTTCCTTTGCCTTGGCGAGCACATCGGTCAAGGTGGTGCCGTCGATGGCGGCGACAATGAGCGCCTTGGCACCCTTGGTCAGCATGTTCTCGATCTGCGATACCTGCGTGGGGATGTCGTCGTTGGCGAACTGCAGGTCAGTCTTGTAACCAAGTCCCTTCAAGGACTTTTCCACGTTTCCGCCATCGGCGATCCAACGCTCGGACGTCTGGGTGGGCATCGAGATACCCACCAGGGATTCACTGGGATTCGCAGTGGTTTCCGAGGTGGCTGTTCCGCCCCGGCTTCCGCACCCTGTGGCACCCACAGTGACTGCGAGGACGACGGCGACTGCGCCCAGGAATTTCCTAATTCTCACGATTTCTCCTCCCGCGGAAGCTGGTCCGCGAAGTGCTGCTGGGTCGGCAGGCGTCTGCGCTTGCCGGTAGAGCGGTACTGCCTTGATGTGCAGGGCCCGAGCCCTGGACATCTGAAGAGCTGCCAACAGGCAGGAGCGGAGGTCGGTTGCGTGCCGGAAGCCAAGTTCCGCCTCATACTTGTTAGCGCTAACAACAGGATATTGCAGAGTAGCATGTGAGTCAAATCACTTTTATTGGTGAGCGGAAACGCCGGGCGTCTCCACTCGGAACTCCGAGTCCCAGTGCGGATGCCGTCGAGCCGGCGCGGGCCGGCAGCGCGGCGAGAGCGTTTGGCCTGATGGCGTAGTTCCACAGCAGCGAGCCCACGACCTCGGAAGCGACAACGAGCCAGGACTGCAGGATGACGCCGATCGCGGCGCCCTGGACAATGCCCGCGACCGCCATCGGATTACGAATCCAGCGATATGGGCCCCCGATGACCAGGCGGTTGGGCATCGCGGATGGCAGCAACTCCACTAAGGCCCAGCCTGTCCGACTACAACGGTGCCGTCCAGTTCTTCCGAGCGGACAGTTCTCACCGCGAAGCCCGCATGCGCCAGGATCGACGACGTCCCTCCGGCCTGCCGCTCGCTGGTTTCGATGATGAGATTCCCGCCGGGCCGCAGCCATTCGCTGGACTCCGCAGCGACGCGGCGGTGGAACGCGAGTCCGTCAGTGCCACCGTCGAGCGACCACAACGGTTCGTGCTCGCGTGCCTCGTGCGGCATGGAATTGATGGCGCCGGTCGGGACATAGGGGGCGTTGACAGCCAGAACACGGATCCGTCCCTTGATGGCGCGCGGCAGCGCATCGAACAGGTCGCCCTGGTGGACCTCGCCACCCACGCGGCCAATGTTCCGGCGGGCGCAGTCCACCGCAGCCTGGTCAATGTCCGCCGCATGGAGTTCCAGCCCCGGAATCCGGCAGGCGATGGCGGCCCCCACCGCACCGGACCCACAACACAGGTCCACAACAACGGCGGGCTCCGAACTCTCCAGAGGCTCCCGCTTCGGGTCCGCCGAGAGCAGGGCTGCGGCCTCATTCACCAAGAGCCCGGTGCGGCGGCGCGGAACAAAAACCCCAGCATCGAGCTCAATCCGGAGTCCGCAGAACTCTGCCCAGCCCAGGATGTGCTCCAGCGGGTACCCGGCAGCGCGCCGCTCCACCGCCGCAGCGATTTCGGCCGGGCCGGACACCGCGGCGAGGAGAAGCTCGGCTTCCTCCTCCGCAAAGACGCACCCGGCCGAGCGAAGCCGCTCAGCGATCCCAGCAAGGGACTCAACATGAAATTCAGTGGCTGACATGGGTACACCTTCCGCGAACTGATGGGCTCCGGGCACCGTCGCCCGCCTCTGAATGTACGCGAAGGTAGCCTCCGGCGGCGTGTCTAAAAAGACTGGATTTATTCGGTGCAAGCGCTTACAGTGTGCCGTGGTTCACATGGCGATCGTTCCATGATCGGCAACCGCGAACCGCGCATCTGACCGCAAACTGACGCCCGCACTCACCTGTCCCCAGCACATTTCCCCGCAGCCTGCACAGCATCGCCGCTACCAGGAAGGTCTCCTGACGTGAACACACGCACCCGCAGAGGCTCCATCCAACGCCTCAACTACCCCACGACATCATGGCTGGGACTGCTCGCCACAGCCATGCTCGTGTCGACCTCCGTCCTCCCTGCCCACGCCGCGCCGGGCCCGAAAGACCCGGGGTCGTCGTCGGCCCTTCACTCACTCCGCGCCCCGGTGACGGACGAGAATTTCTACTTTGTGATGGCCGACCGATTCAGCAACGGGGACACCACCAATGACGACGGCGGCCTGGGTAACGACCCCATGGTGTCCGGCTACGACCCCACCAAAAAAGGTTTCTACAACGGCGGCGACCTGGCCGGGTTGCTGGACAAAATCGACTACATCCAGGGCCTGGGCACCACCTCCATCTGGCTCACTCCCAGTTTCAAGAACAAGGCGGTGCAGCCCGAGGACAAGTCAGCCGGCTATCACGGCTACTGGATCACCGACTTCACCCAGATCGACCCCCATCTGGGCACCAACGACGAGTTGAAGGCTCTGATCGACGAAGCCCACTCGCGCGGCATGAAAGTGTACTTCGACATCATCACCAACCACACCGCGGACGTGATCGGCTACGAAGAGGGCGCCCGCAAGACCTACGTTTCGAAGGACGCCGAGCCGTACAAGTCGGCTGCCGGCGACGAGTTCGATGACCGCGACTTCGCCGGGTCCAACGACTTTCCGGAGCTCGATGCCAAGACGTCCTTCCCCTACGTCCCCGTCCTGGATAAAGCAGAAGAGGACCTGAAAGTTCCCGCCTGGCTGAACGATCCCACGCTGTACCACAACCGCGGCGACACCACTTTCCAAGGCGAGGACTCCTACTACGGCGATTTCTTCGGCTTGGATGACCTCTTCACCGAGAACCCCAAAGTGGTGGACGGCATGGAGGATATCTACAAGTCCTGGATCGGCGACTTCGGGGTGGACGGCTTCCGGATCGACACCATGAAGCACGTCAACAACGAGTTCTGGCAGGAATTCGGCCCGGAGATGCTCAGCTACGCCAAGGCTCAGGGCAAGGACGAGTTCTTTATGTTCGGCGAAGTCTTCGACACGACCAAGTCCTTCACCTCCCAGTTCACCACGCGCAACCAGATGCAGGCAGTGCTGGACTTCCCGTTCCAGGAGGCCGCACGGAACTTCGCGTCCAAGAGCCAGGCAACCCGCTCGCTGGAGACCTTCTTTGCTGGCGACGACTGGTACACCGATGCCGATTCCAACGTCTACCAACTGCCCACCTTCCTGGGCAACCACGACATGGGCCGCATCGGCAGCTTCATCGCGGCCGACAACCCGGGTTCAGCCGACACGGAGCAGGTGGCCCGCGACCAGCTGGCCCACGAGCTGATGTACTTCTCCCGCGGCAACCCGGTGATCTACTACGGCGACGAGCAGGGCTTCACCGGCCCCGGCGGCGACCAGGACGCCCGCCAGACGCTCTTCGCCAGCCAGGTGCCGGAGTACCTCGACGACGATCTGCTGGGCACCGATGCCACGCACGCGACCGACAACTTCAACGCCGGCCACCCGCTGTACTCCAAGATCAGTGAACTGGCGGCATTGACCAAGGACCACCCGGCCCTGCGCGACGGCGCCCACCAGCACCGCTACGCCTCCGAGGGGCCCGGGATCTACGCCTTCTCCCGCACCGACGCGGAGGATCAGCGTGAGTATGTCGTGGCCCTGAACAACAGCGAGCAGCCTCAAACCGCGGACGTCCCCACCTACATCAGCAAGCGCAGCTACACAAGGATTTACGGGGCGGGTGCGGACGAAGTTAAGACCTCAGCGGACGGAAAGTTGACGGTCACCGTCCCGCCGCTGTCGGCCGTGGTCTACCAGTCATCGGGCCGCATTCCGCATTCCAAGGCGGCTCCCGCCGTCGCGCTTCAGGAACCTGCCGCGGCACCGACGGATAACGGCCGGATCAACGTGACGGCCGACGTCGGCGGTGCTTCGTTCTACGAGGTCACCTTCGAGGCCAGGACGGCGGGCGGTGGCTGGGCGCCGATCGGCACTGACGACACCGCGCCCTACCAGGTGTTCCACGATGTCGCTGCCTTGGATGCAGGCACCGCCCTGGAATACCGCGCCACGGTGCTGGACAACGGGGGCCACCGTGCCACCAGCCAGCCCCGGGCGGCCGCAGTTCCGGCGCCGGCCCTGACTCTGCAGACGCCGCTGGAAGGAAGCAGCGTGAAGGGGGCCGTTGAGCTCAGCGCGACGGCCGATCCGGAAAAGTCCAGCCATGTGGCGTCCTTCGAGCGCAGCGTGGCCGGCGGCGGATGGACGGCCGTGGGCTCCGATGGCTCCTCACCGGTGTACTCCGTGGTGGATGACCTGGCGGCACTCGAGCTCGCGGACGGCACGAAGGTGCAATACCGAGCCAATATGAGCGGCCCCGGCTTCAGCGTGGTCAGCGAGCCGCGGACGGTTACGGTCGGCGACGCCCCGCAGCCCGGTTCGGTGACCGTGGCGGGGTCGCTGAACTCCGAGATGGGTTGCCCTGCGGATTGGGACCCGGCCTGCCCGGCGGCGTTGATGACCCTGGACCCGGCGGACAACATCTGGCGGCTCACGGCAGACCTGCCGGCCGGTCAGTACGCGTACAAGGCAGCGCTCGACGGCGGCTGGGATGTGAACTATGGCGCCGGCGGAGTTCTTGGTGGCAGCGACATCGTGCTGGACCACCCCGGCGGAGCAGTCACGTTCCGCTACGACAACGGCACGCACGTCCTCAGCGCCGGGTACGCCTCACAACAGCCCGGTGCCGTTGCCATCGCGGGAAGCCTGGACAACGAACTCGGGTGCGCCGCCGACTGGGAGCCCGCCTGCGACCAGGCCCAGTTGACCCTGGACCCGGCAACGCTGGTGTGGAAGCTGCCCGTGCCGGACCTGCCGGCCGGCACGTACGAGTTCAAGGCGGCGCTGAACCGCAGCTGGGACGTGAACTACGGGGCTGGCGGGGTGCCCAACGGCGGGAACATCTCCTACACGCACGACGGCGGCCCGGTCACCTTCCGGTACGACCACACCACCCACCTGCTCATGGCGGGCTAGCCGGCTACTCCTGCAGCAGCCCTGACGGATACTCAGCCTCCGGGCCAGCACTTCCCCCCATAGCGGCGACGAGCCGTTCCCGCGCGCGCCCAAGGTGTTTGTCCAGCAGTTCGGCGGCGGCCTCGCCCTGGCCGCCCTCGATCAGCTCGAGGATCTTCTGGTGTTCGGCCAGTATCAGTTCCGTGTCCAGGAGGTGCAGCGACTGGATGCGGACCATACACAGCCGCACCTCGCCCACAAGCGAGCGGTACATCCGGCTGATGCGCTCATTGGCCACTGCGTCGATCAGGCTTGTATGGAAACGCATGTCCGGTTCCACAACGTCCAGCGGTGCGCCCGACGTCAATGCCGCGATATCGCGGTTGGCCTGGACAGCCCCTTGCGGCACGTTTTTGGTGCGCGCCAGCCGGCGTAGTACTTCGCTTTCCAGGTAGGCGCGTGCCAGGTAGATGTCCCGCACTGATTCCGGCCCCAGGTCAACAACGCGTGCGGTCTTGTGCGTGCCGCGGTCCAGCAGCCCCTCCGCCACGAGCTTCTCGATGGAGGCCTTGGCGGTGGGGCGTGCCACTTCGTACGACGTGGCGACGTCTGTCTCGGTGAGCGCCTCGCCGGAACCCAGGTCACCGGAGAAGACGCGGCTCCGCAGATCCGCTGCGATGGCGTCCACGATGGAAACTGCTGCAATACGGCCGACCATGCGCGCATCCTCTCCGAACCAAAAACCCAACTGAACCAAAACCCAATTCCTTCAATCTTGCCAGACAAGTCAACACATGCACTTGACCAACATGTGTACTTGTTAGACAATCGAAGGGCGCCACGGTGTTGTGACGCCTAACACAATCTGGAGACACATGTTTCAGCAGATCCTCGACCCCATTGCCGGGTCCCTAGTGCTTTCCGCCCTTTTCGCGGCGCTTCCCCTCGTCCTGCTATTTGTTCTGCTGGGCGTTTTTAAGGTCAAGGCACCCAAAGCAGCCCTGGCCAGCCTCGCCCTGTCCCTCGTGCTTGCCATCGTTGGCTGGCAGATGCCGGTCGCCCAGGCCCTTAGCGCCACCGCGGCCGGCATCTTCTACGGCCTGTTTCCCATCCTGTGGATCCTGGTGAATGCGCTGTGGATCTACCGGCTCACCGTCGCCACGCCGTGGTTCGAAGTGCTGGGACGCACTATCCGTTCCATCTCGAACGACCTCAGGATTTTGTCCATCCTGATCGCTTTCTGCTTCGGCGCCCTGCTGGAATCCCTGGCCGGCTTTGGCGCGCCCGTGGCCATCTCCGCCGCCATGCTGATGGCTGCAGGAATGAAGCCGCTGAAGTCAGCAATTGTCTCGCTGCTGGCCAACACCGCCCCGGTAGCCTTCGGCGCGATGGCCGCGCCGATCATCGCCCTGAACGGCGTCACAGGCCTGCCGCTCAATGAGCTTTCCTCGATGGCCGGCCGCCAGACTCCGTTCATCGCCCTGATCGTTCCGCTGCTGCTGGTGTTCATCGTCGACGGCCGGCGCGGAGTGAAGCAGACCTGGCCCGTAGCCCTCGTGGCAGGCGTCGCCTTCGGTGCGGCGCAGTTTGTCACCTCCAACTACTTCGCCGTGGAACTCACCGACGTTGTGGCCGCCGTGGTAACAGTGGCCGCCGTGCTCCTGATGCTGAAGGTATGGCAGCCGAAAGAAACCGTCGGAATGGGAGGAGCCGTTCAGGCCGCGCCGGAAGCAGCCGAGGCAGCCCCCGTCGGCGCCCGCGCAGGTGCCGGTCCAGGGAGCGGAGCGAGCTCAAAACACTCTGCCGGACGGCCCGCCACGGGCAGTGCTGTACGACCTGACAGTGCAGTACCCACCGATAACTCGCGGCCCGAGCCAGGGCAGATCTGGATGGCGATAGCCCCTTACCTGATCATCATCGCGGTGTTCTCGGTGGCTCAGATTCCGTTCGTCAAGGCGTGGCTTAGCCAGGTTGGCAGCGTCACGTTCGCCTGGCCCGGCCTGGACATCACCGACTCGGCCGGCAAGCCTGTCGCAGCCACGAAGTTCAAACTGGACCACCTCAAGGCGACCGGCACGCTGCTGCTGTTCTCCGGCCTGCTCACCATGCTGCTGTACAAAATCTCTGCATCACAGGGACTGCGCGTCTACCGGGACACCCTGGTACAGCTGCGCTGGACCATCGTTACCGTCACAGCCGTGCTGGGCCTCTCCTTCGTAATGAACCTCTCCGGCCAGACCACTACCCTTGGCTTTGCACTGGCCTCCGCGGGCGGATTCTTCGCCGTCCTCTCGCCATTGATCGGCTGGATTGGTGTGGCACTCACCGGCTCCGACACATCCTCCAACTCCCTGTTCGGCCAGATGCAGGCCACCGCAGCGGAGCAGACCGGCCTGTCTCCGGTGCTGATGGCCGCCTCCAACTCCTCCGCCGGGGTGATGGGCAAGATGCTGTCGCTGCAGAACCTGGCCGTAGCCTCGGCGGCGGTGGGCCTTGACGGTGCCGAGGGAACCCTGTTCCGGAAGCTCCTCGGCTGGAGCCTTGGCCTGCTGGCGCTCATCACCGTGCTGATCTTCCTGCAGTCCACCCCCGTCCTGGGCTGGATGGTCCCCTGATGGCACCCGTGGACTTGGCTGGGCTGCGCGCGGCGGTGAAGGATCCCGCCCAGGTGAAGACCCGGGCGATCGACCTGCACGCGAACGCCCATGATGCCTCGCATTTCCTGCTGATCCCCCAAGCTGTGGTCACGGCCGGGAATGCTGCGGAAGTAGGGGGACTGCTGCGGGCCAGCGCCGCCCAGGGTGTGCCGCTGACCTTCCGGTCCGGCGGGACCAGCCTCAGTGGCCAGGCGGTCACCGACGGCGTGCTGGTGGACGTGCGCCGAAACTTCCGGGACATCGAAGTGCTCGACGACGGCGCGCGGGTCCGTGTCCAGCCCGGCGTCACGGTCAGGGCCCTCAACGCGAGACTCGCCCGCTACGGCCGGAAATTCGGCCCCGATCCGGCCAGTGAGGCGGCGTGCACCATCGGCGGTGTGGTGGCGAACAACTCCTCCGGCATGAACTGCGGGACGGTGGATAACACCTACCGCACCCTGGAGTCGTTGACGGTGGTGCTGCCCTCCGGCACCGTGATCGACACCGGTGCATCGGACGCCGACCGGAAACTCCGCGCCCTCGAGCCGGAACTCTATGCAGGCCTGGCCCGGTTGGCGGAGCGGGTCCGGAACAAACCCGACTCGGTCGACCGGATCCGGCAGCAGTTTTCCATGAAGAACACCATGGGCTACGGCCTGAACTCCCTGCTGGACTTCACGAGCCCGGTGGACATCATGGCCCACCTGATCGTCGGCAGCGAAGGCACCCTGGGTTTCGTGGCAGAGGCGGTTTTCCACACCATTCCGCGCCTCCAGCACGCCGCCGCAGGCCTGCTGGTGTTCCCGGACCTTGAAGCCGCCAACGCGGCCCTGCCCGCCCTCGTCGGGACAGGAGCCGCCACCATTGAGCTGATGGACGCGCTGTCACTGAAGGTGGGCCAGACACTCAAGGGAACTCCCGCCGTCGTGCAGGACCTGACGGTTCGGGAGCATGCCGCACTGCTTGTGGAGTACTCCGCCGGCAGCGCCGGACATTTGGCGGAGCTCCAGGTCAACGGCGAGGGCATCCTCGACGGCCTCGGGCTGTCCGCTCCGGCCCGGTTCACCGGCGACTCCCGCGAACGCGGCCAGCTCTGGCAGTTACGCAAGGGCCTCTACGCCTCCGTCGCCGGTGCGCGCCCCCAGGGCACCACCGCGCTGCTGGAAGACATTGTGGTCCCTGTCCCGGCGCTGGGCCGCACCTGCCGGGAGCTGATCCGGCTTTTCGACAAGTACAGCTACGGCAACAGCGTGATCTTCGGCCACGCCAAGGACGGCAACGTCCACTTCATGCTCACCGACGGTTTCGCCACCGCCGCAGAACTGGACCGTTACAGCGCCTTCACCGAAGACATGGTGGACCTGGTCCTGGCCGAGGGCGGATCCCTGAAGGCCGAGCACGGGACAGGGCGCGTCATGGCACCCTACGTCCGCAGGCAATACGGCGATGAGCTCTATGACGTCATGCGCAGCATCAAGCGGCTGTTCGACCCTGCCGCGATGCTCAACCCGGGCGTGCTGATGGACGAAGACCCCCTGGCGCACCTGCAGCACATCAAGACAGCGCCACCGGTCGCAGAGGAAGTGGACCGCTGCGTCTCCTGCGGCTACTGCGAGCCGGTGTGCCCCAGCAAGGACATCACCCTGACTCCGCGGCAGCGGATCGTCACGCTGCGCGCCATCGAATCCGCACGGCTGGCCGGGGACACTGCGCTGGTCAAGGAACTGGAAAAGGACTACGAGTACGAGTCTGTGGACACCTGCGCCGTGGACGGGATGTGCCAGACCGCCTGCCCGGTGGACATCAACACCGGATCGCTCGTTAAAAAGCTGCGGAAGGCCGACGCCGGCCCGCTCGCCAACGGCGCGTGGAATGCCGCCGCCAAGCACTGGGAGGGCGTCACCCGGGGTGCTTCACTGGCCCTGACAGTGGTCAACAGACTCCCGGCCACCGCCATCGCCCCGCCAAACAAGGCCGCGCGGGCAGTGCTTGGGGCAGACACAGTCCCGCTGTATTCGGCCGAACTGCCGGGCGGCGGTCCGGTGCGGAAGCGTCCGACGCCGGCGGGCGAAGTGGACGCTGTCTACTTCCCTGCGTGCGTGGGGACCATGTTCGGGCCTGCGGGCACGGCCCAGGACAGCCAAGGGAAAGGCGTCCAATACAGCTTCGAACAGCTTTGTGCCAGGGCAGAGCTGATGCTCCTTGTCCCGGAAGGGATCGACGGCCTCTGCTGCGGCACCCCCTGGTCTTCCAAAGGCATGGCCGCCGGCCAGGAAACGATGCGGGAGAAGACCCTCGCAGCGCTCCGGGAGGCCACCCGGGACGGCGAGCTGCCCATCGTTTGCGACGCGTCCTCCTGCACCGAGGGCCTGCGACAGGCCGTCGAATCGGACACGCCGGCGGCCGGGCAGCGTCCGCTGCGCATGGTGGACGCCGTGGACTTCGTTGCCGACCGGATCCTCCCCGGACTGCCCGATCACGGGAAGCTGGAGTCGCTGGCCCTGCACCCCACCTGCTCCTCCACCCGGATGGGGCTCAACGATGCCCTCGGTGCCGTGGCCGGTGCCGTCGCCGATCGCGTGGAGGTCCCCGAAAACTGGGGCTGCTGCGCATTCGCCGGGGACCGTGGCATGCTGCACCCGGAGCTGACGGCATCAGCTACCGCAAAGCAGGCCGCGGAAGTGGCGGACATGGGCGCTGCGGCGCACGCCTCCTGCAACCGGACCTGCGAACTGGGCATGACGCGGGCAACCGGCGCGCAGTACCGCCACGTGCTGGAACTCCTGGAGGAGGTTACCCGCTGACCCACGGCAAAGCGGGTTACCGGTCGTGCTCAGCTGCGGCTTGGGTCAGCCGCGGAGCGCCTCCGCGACGGCTCCCAGCAAAGTGTTGAACCGCGGATTGGCAGGAAGGTCATCGATGAACACCGGACTGCCGTCCGGACCGCCGAGCGGGACCTGCCAGTTCGGGTACAGTGCCTCGGTGGTGCCGGGCTGGTTCTGCACCCGCCGCTCCCCCACGGCATCCACCAGCGCCACCCCGAGAAGGACCGACGGCGTCTGGGCCAGCAGGCGGTGCAGTGCTTCTATGGTGCGTTCCTCGCTTCCGCCACCGTCGGGACCGCTGCCGCCAGCACCACCGGCGGCGGAGGTGCCGGAGGTGCCCTCTTCCTCAGGCAGCAACCCGCGTTCCCGCAGCAGCCCCATCATCTTTTCCAGCGTGGCCGTGTGCTCCGCCCGCTCTTCCGCCTCGGAGCGTTCCAGCAGGCCCAGCCTGCTGCGGAGGGCCACATGGTCGCCCGCCAGGTAGCCGGCGGTGGGAGGCAGGTCGTGGGTGTTCACGCTGGCGAGGGCCTGCGTCCGGTACCTTTCCGGCGGCAGGGGTGAATCGCCGTCGTTCTCGAACCAAAGGATGGACGTGCCCAGGATGCCGCGGGCAGCGAGGTAGTCGCGCACCCACGGCTCGAAGGTTCCCAGGTCCTCGCCGATCACCACGGCACCGGCGCGCTGCGCCTCCAGGGCCAGGATCCCGATCAGTGCTTCGTGGTCGTACGTGACGTAGGCGCCGTCGCGCGGGGAGTTGCCGGCCGGCACCCACCAGAGGCGGAACAGGCCCAGCACGTGGTCCACCCGGATGCCGCCGGCGTGCCGGAGCACGGTGGAGAGCATATTGCGGAACGGCGCGTAGCCTGCCTCCGCGAGGCGGGCGGGATGCCACGGCGGCTGGTTCCAGTCCTGGCCCAGCTGGTTGTACATGTCCGGCGGCGCCCCCACGCTGATCCCGGGTGCCAGAACGTCACGGAGGGTCCAGGCGTCGGCGCTGCTGAGGTCAACGCCCACGGCAAGATCGTGCACCACGCCCAGCCGCATCCCGGCCCGGCGTGCCGCCTGCTGCGCGTTCTCAAGCTGTTCATCGCAGATCCACTGCAGCCAGCGGTGGAACCCGATCCTGTCCGCAAGCTTCCCGCGCAGCGATTCCGCTTCAGGGGATCCCAGCGCGCAGTCCGGATCGGTCCACAGCGGATGGTCCGGTGCCAGGTCTTCCCGGATGGCGGACCACAGGGCGAAGTCATCCAGCCCGGAGCCGGAGATCCGGCAGAATTCGTCGAACGCTGCCTGCCGCGCCGGCGAGCGCCGGGCGTGATACAGCAGTTCGAGGGCCTGGAGCTTGGCGGCGTACACGGCGTTGCGGTCCAGCCGTTCGCCGTCCTTGTTCAGGACCTGGACCTGCTCCTGCAGGCTGTCCACCGCTGCGCGCTTACGCGGCTTCAGGTAGGCGATTTCCGGGATGGCTTCCACCCGGATGTACAGCGGGTTGAAGAAACGCCGCGTCGACGGCGAGTACGGCGAGGGCTGGACCGGCGGCACGGGTTCCGCGGCGTGCAGCGGATTGACCAGGACATAGTCCGCGCCACGGGCGCCACTGAGCGCGGCAAGGTCCGCGAGGTCGGCGAAGTCGCCGATCCCCCAGGACCGCTTGGACCGCACGGAGTAGAGCTGCGTTGCCAGGCCCCACCCGCGACGCTCAGCCAAGGAATCGGCGGTGGTGAGCCGCGCCGGAACCACCACCAGCGCACTCTCGGCTGTGACGCCGTCGGACTCTGCCTGGAGTGTGTGCCAGCCCAGCGGCAACCCCTCCGGTAGCGCGAAGGTGGCCCGGCCGGTGGCCACGCCATCCACGTCCTGGGGCGCCACCCAGACATCCTGCTGGACGGCTTCCACGGGCACGCCCGCGCCCGTTTCAAGCACCACGTGCAGGCGGGCCGTGGCACCGTCCCGGACGTGGACGGGAACCAGCGCGGATTCGCCCTGCTGAACCACGACGGCGGGGGGCAGCATTCGCCGCCACGGCGCCACTTCCGCCTCGACCAGGGCAGTTTCGATCAGTTGATTCGTGTGGGCGGGGACGCCGAGCGCTGCCAGGACCTTGATCAGCGTCTCCGCGGCGACGCTGTGCGGCAGCCCGTCCCAGCCGTGGAACGAGGCGCCTACCCCATGCGCGTCCGCCAAACGCTGGAGAAGGTGCTGGTCCACGGGCTCATGACCGCCCGCATCACCATCGGCCGGTACCGGCGTTCCGAAAGTTTGAGCGTGCTGCTGGTCTGGAGCCTTCATGGATGTCCGCCTCGTCTGGTGTGATGGGCCCGAACTTACATTGCTGCTTTGCACGCCGGGGCTTCGCTGCGCCCCGGACACACGTTGGTTCCGATTATTGCAGGGGCCGCCGCCGGTCCGCTTCACCATCGGCACGTGACCGCTTCGAAGCGTTGACTTGTCTTGTGGACATCCCCTACCGTTCCAGTCACTGACAACGTTGTCTATTTCAGGCACGCGCGATGAAGGGCACCCCTATCCATGCAGATCAACAAATCCCGAACGGTCTTTACGTGTTCGGCACTCACCCTGGCAGGCCTCAGCCTCGCCGCAACACTCGCCGGTTCGGCCCCGGCCTGGGGCACGGCAGCCCAGGCAACCACACCAGCCTCCTCACGGAATGTTTCCGAGGCTGACGCCGGCTCCGGAACGCCCCTCGGTGGGGAACAGTACAGGCCGGCCTTCCACTACTCGCCGAAACAGAACTGGATGAATGATCCCAACGGAATGGTCTTCCACAAGGGCGTTTACCACCTTTATTACCAGCACAACCCGTCGGGAAATACGTGGGGCAACATGTCCTGGGGGCATGCCACGTCCAAGGACCTGACGCACTGGACAGAGCAGCCGCTGGCCATCGCAACCGATGACCAGCAGGACATCTTCTCCGGCAGCGTGGTGGTGGACAAGGACAACACCTCAGGGTTCGGGACGGCGGAGAACCCGCCGCTGGTGGCCGTCTACACCAGCGCGTACAAACCCGGCTCGCCCCATGAGGGACTGCAGGCACAGTCGCTGGCCTACAGCCTGGACGACGGCCAGACCTGGACCAAGTACGACGCCAACCCGGTGCTGAACCGCAACTCGGCCAACTTCCGCGACCCCAAGGTCTTTTGGTACAGCACCCCGGATGGCGGCGGCTACTGGGTGATGTCCGCCGTCGAAGCCGCAGACCACAAGGTCCTGCTGTACAAATCCGGGAACCTCAAGGACTGGACGCTCCTGAGCGAATTCGGGCCGGCCAACGCCACCGGAGGGCTCTGGGAATGCCCGGACCTCTTCCCCCTGGCCGTTGACGGCGACCCCGCCAACATCAAGTGGGTCATGGTGGTCAACATCAACCCCGGCGGTGTTGCGGGCGGATCCGCCGGTCAGTACTTTGTTGGCGACTTCGACGGCACAACCTTCACCTCCGAGACAACCAAAGCAAGCGATACCCTCCCTGCGGGAACCCCGCTCGCCGGTTTCAACGACGGCACCTACGGCGGCTGGACCGTCGCCAACGAGCCGGGAAACTGGAAGAACGGCCCGTTCGGAGATGCTCCGGCCACCGGACCGCTGCCCGGACAAAACACGGTGAGCGGATTCGCCGGGGCAGGCCTGATCAACTCGTTCAACGACGGCGACTGGCCCGTGGGCACCGCGGAATCCCCGCAGTTCACCGTCACCAGCGACTACCTGAATTTCCTGGTGGGCGGCGGCCAGCACCCCCGTGTCTCGGACAAACTGGATAACACCCCGCCGGCCGGCGACCTCCTGTTCAACGGGTTCGAGGTTCCGGACGGAACGTCAATGGCCGACGCCGGCTGGACCGGTACCGCCGACCTCGCACCTTCGTTCCAGCCCGCCACGTCCGGCGGTGACTTCTATATCGGCGCCAAGCGGATCAACACGTTTGAGACCGGCGGCGCACCTGGTGACGACAGGCAGGGAACCATGACGTCGCCGTCGTTCACGCTCTCCCGGGACTTTATGAGCATGCTGGTGGGCGGCGGACACCGCACCGCCGGCTCAGGGCAGCAGCTGGAGGTCCAGCTCCTTGTGAACGGCGCTGTGGTGCGCAGCCTGGCCGGGGACGATGCCGGCCAACTCAACTGGAAGGGGTGGGACGTTGCGGAGTTCGCCGGGCAGGAGGCCCAGCTTCGGATCGTGGACCAGGCAACCGGCGGCTGGGGCCACCTGACGCTGGACCACGTGATGCTCACGGATCAGGCCGCAGTGCCGCGGTCCGACGAGACCACCGTGAACCTGGTGGTGGACGGCCAGGTGGTCCGGACAGCCACAGGCGCCAACAGCGAGGTCCTGGACTGGACCTCCTGGAACGTCGCCGAATTCAGGGGCAGGCAGGCCAGCATCAGGGTGGTGGACAACAACCGGTTCGGCTGGGGCCACATCCTGGCCGATGAGTTTGTGGCGTCGGAGCAGGCGGCCACCCCGCGGCTCCAGACGTACGACTGGCTGGACTACGGCCGGGACTACTACGCGTCCGTTTCCTTCGCCAACATGCCCCAGGACAAACGCATCATGCTGGGCTGGATGAACAACTGGGATTATGCACAGGCCATTCCTACTTCGCCGTGGCGCAGTGCCATGTCACTGCCCCGGGAAGTAGCGCTGACGCAGACTCCGGCCGGACCGCGCCTCACCCAGAGGGCTGTCAAGCAGGTGGATGACCTCGCTGCGAAGCCGAGCTATGCCGAGAAGCGCGCCCGGGACATTGCCCCGGGGACCACTGCGCTGCCCGCGGCAGCCTGGGGCCAGGTCCAGCGGATCGATGTCACGCTCGCGCCGGGCACGGCTTCACGGGCCGGAATCACCGTACTGGGGATCGGCAACACCGCCACCGAGATCGGCTACGACCGGACCACCGGCGAGGTGTACGTGGACCGGGAGAATTCGGGGGACACCGGCTTCCATCCGCTGTTCACCTCCGTGGACTCTGCGCCCGTCACCCTGGATGTAGACGGCACAGTCACCCTGCGGGTGTATGTCGACAGGTCTTCCGTGGAGGTCTTCACCCAAGGCGGGCAGCGGACCATCACGGACCAGGTGTTCCCCGCAGCGGGAGCCAACCAGGTGGCGCTCTTTGCCGACGGCGGCACGGCGCAGCTGAAGTCAATCACCGTGACTCCGGTGGCGCAGTCGATGTTCAGCACCTTGACGAATCCGGTCAAGGACCGCCAGAAGTAGGCTGAACCGTCCCGGGCTTGTCCGCAGAACCCTGCCTTCAAGGTTAGGAATCGCGAACAAGCCCGGGATTTGGCGTCTGCCGTGCGGGCGGTCAGTGGAGCGCGTGACCTGTAGCCCGGCTGGTCAGTGGACTGGCTGCAGCCAGGTCAGCACCGAACCGTCCTCTTCGATCAGGTCCGCGAGCTCGCCGTTGAACCGAGCGCCGTAGTCCGCGCTGATGTGCTCCTGGAAAGCGGCGTCGTCCTCGTAGACCTCGAAAACGAAGTACTCACGGGGATTCGCTTCCCGGGTGTAGGGCAGGAACAGCTGGTTCCCGGGTTCCTGCCTTACTTCGTTGGTCAACTGGCGCATCATCTCCGCCACCCGGTCTTCGCGGCCGGGTTTGACGGTGAATTCGGCGTAAAGCGTTTTGGTCATGATTATCCCCTCGGGATTGCCTGGATCTGCTGGTGGTTGGGTTTGCTGAGCTATGAATTGGCCGTGGATTGCAGCGGGATCGGATTGGATCTGTCGTGTTCAGCCGGCGGGCGGCGGGAGCTCTCCGGAGCCGCGCTGGATGAGCTCGGACGGAACAACGTATGTCTGCGGTGCGCTGCTATCGCCGTCGATCCGGGCGAGCAGCCGTTCCGCGGCGAGCTTCCCGATCCGCTCCGGGTGCTGGGCGATGACAGTAATGCCCGGCTCCATCATGTCCGCCAGTGTGAAGTCGTCAAAGCCCACCAGAGCCACGCGGCGGCTGGCACCAAGTTCCTTCAGTGCGCGCATAACGCCGAACGTGATGAGGTTCTGACTGGAGAAGATCGCCGTCGGCGGATGCTCGGCCGTGAGGATCTCCAGTGCGGCCAGCCGGGCAGACTCCTCGTCGTGAAGCCCCTCCCGGACCGGCACAGCGGCCGTCGCCTGTCCTGCCCGGCCCAGTTCCTCAATGAAGCCGCGACGCCGTTCCCGGGCGGTCTGGATATCCGGCCGGTCGCCCAGGTAGGCAAGCTTTGTATGGCCGTGGGCCATGAGGTGGGCAGCTGCGCGCGCAGCGCCGACGGCGTTGTCCGTCACCACGGCGTCGGCGTCGATCCCCACCGGCTCGCGGTCAATGAAGACCATGGGCAGGTCCCGGGAATGTTCCGGGATGGCGTACGCCTGGCTCCGGGCGATGGGGGTCAGGACCAGGCCGTCCACGCGCCGGCCGAGGAACGCGGACACGAGCGCCTTTTCCCGCTCGGGGTCATCGTCCAGGCTGGCGGCGAACACGGCAATCCCGCGGGCCGCCAGGGTGTCTTCCATTGCCCGGTGGATCTCGCTGCTGAACGGGTTGGCCACGCTGGGCAGGAGCAGCCCGATGGACAGTGTCTGGCGGCCTGTGCGGCGGAGGCTGCCCGCCGCCATGTCCAGCTGATAGTTGAGCTGTTGCGACGCCGCAAGCACCCTTTGCCGGGTGGCCCCGGAGACGCCCGGTTCGTCGTTCATCACCCTGGAGACGGTCTTAATGCCCACTCCGGCCAGCGCAGCAACATGTCGCATGGTGGGCCGGTTCGTGGCGGAGTCCGCCTGGTAACGATTCGACATCGTTGTCATTAACTCGCCCTTCATCATCGAATTTCACTTGACTCTACATTGTGACGTTGATTACATGTGTTTTGACATCGTTGTCAGGCACGGGAAAGTGCCACGAACGTAGGAGATTCAATGTTGAGTTCCAAAGCCACACCCACGCTTTCGCACCGCCTGCTGGCCATAGGCGCAGTCCTGACTCTCGGTACGCTCAGCCTCACCGCCTGCGGTGGCGGCACCTCCGCCGGCGCTGGAACCGCCACCGACGAGAAGGTGGGCGTCTCCCTGATCGTCAAGACCACCACCAACCCCTTCTTCGTTGCCATGCAGGAAGGCGCCAAGAAGGCAGCGGCGGCCGACGGCGTTGACCTCAAGCTTGCCGCAGGCAAGGCCGACGGCGATGAGGACACCCAGATCCAGGCCATCGAGAACGCCATTTCCAAGGGCGACAAGGGAATCCTGATCACCCCGAACGGCCCGTCCGTGGTGGACGCCCTCAAGAAGGCCAAGGACGCCGGGCTCTTTGTGATCGCCCTTGATACCCCGCCGGACCCGGCCGATGCCGCGGACATCACCTTCGCCACGGACAACTTCGCCGCCGGGGAGCTGATCGGCAAGTGGACCGCCGCGCAGTTGGGAGGCAAGAAGGCCACCATCGCCCTGCTTGACCTGTTCGACGACAAGGTTGTCTCGGTCGACTACAACCGCGACCAGGGCTTCCTCACCGGCCTGGGCATCGACACCGCGGACGCCAAGAAGAACGGCGACGAGGCCAAGGCCGGCAAGTACACCGGCGGCAAGGGCGGCGACTACGAGATCGTCGGCAGCCAGGCATCCCAGGGCGCTGAGGACGGCGGCCGTTCCGGCATGGAAAACCTGCTGTCCAAGAACCCGGACATCAACGTTGTCTACACCATCAACGAGCCCGCAGCAGCGGGCGCCTTTGAGGCCCTGAAGTCAGCCGGCAAAGAGAAAGATGTCCTGATCGTTTCCGTCGACGGCGGCTGCGCCGGCGTGGACAACGTCAAGTCCGGCGTCATCGGCGCCACCGCCCAGCAGTACCCGGTCAAGATGGCCGAAATGGGCGTCAAGGCCATCGTCGAACTGGCCAAGACCGGTAAGAAGCCGGCCAACTCCGCCGGATTGGACTTCTTCAACACCGGCGTGGAGCTGGTCACGGATAAGCCCGCCGACGGCGTCAAGAGCATCACCACGACCAAGGCCAGCGACATCTGCTGGGGCAAGTAAGAGCGCAGAACGATCACTTCAGGAGCAACCGTGACCCAGCAACAGACCGCCGGTCCGCCCGCCGCAGGCCCGGCCGACCTGGCGGAAGAATTCCTTGACCGCAGGACGCCGCTTAGCCGCATCCGCAACACCCTGCACAGATATCCTGCCCTCAGCCCTGCCATTGTGCTGATCGTCGCGGTGGTGGCGTTCGGGCTGCTCAATGACAGGTTCCTGCGGGTCGAAAACCTGTCACTGATCACCCAGCAGGTGTCCGTGGTGGGCACCCTGGCTATTGCCCAGACACTGATTATCCTCACGGCAGGCATTGACCTGTCCGTAGGCGCCGTGATGATCCTTGCCTCCATGGTGGTGGCCCAACTGGCCGACTCCTACGGTCTGCCCGGGCCCCTGGCACTCGTCGCCGGCCTGGCCGTGGGACTGGCCGCGGGCGCGCTGAACGGCTTCCTGGTCACCAGGTTCCGGCTGCCGCCGTTTATTGTCACGCTCGGAACCCTCAATATCTTCATTGCCCTGACGCTGCTGTATTCGGGCGGTTCCACGGTGCGCGGCTCAAGCATGCCGGGGCTGCTGACCTGGATGGGAAGCACATTCCCGGTGGGTCCCGTGCGCATTTCCACAGGCGTGGTCATGATGCTCCTGCTCTACGTAGCGGTGGCGTTTATCCTGGGCAAGACTGCCTGGGGACGCCACGTCTACGCCGTTGGCGATGACAAGGAAGCGGCCAGGCTGGCCGGCATCCCCGTCAACCGTGTCCTCATGAGTGTCTATCTGGCCGCAGGCGCTGTCCTGGCAGTGGGTGCATGGATCCAAATCGGCCGGACCAACGCAGCCAGCCCCAACGCCGGGGTGGACCTGAACCTGGACTCCATCACCGCAGTCGTGATCGGCGGAACCAGCCTCTTCGGCGGGCGCGGTTCCGTGTGGGGCTCGCTTCTGGGTGCGCTGATCGTGGGCGTGTTCCGCAACGGGCTGTCCCTTGCGGGCCTGGATGTGCTCTACCAGACCCTCGCCGTGGGCGTACTTATCATCATCGCTGTGTCCGTGGACCAGTGGATCCGAAAGGTGAAATCATGACCGCCTCCCAGTTGGAGTCCACGGGCACGGAACTCCGCCAACCCATCCTGCAGGCCAGGAACCTCGTCAAGACTTTCGGCCGGGTGGTGGGGCTCGACGGCGTCAGCCTGGACCTCTATCCCGGCGAAGTCCTGGCGATCATTGGCGACAACGGGGCGGGCAAATCCACCCTGATCAAATGCCTCACAGGGGCAGAAGTCCCGGACTCCGGCGAGCTCTTTGTGTCAGGACAACCGGTGCACTTCAAGCGACCGCAGGACGCCCGGGTCCACGGCATCGAAACTGTCTACCAGAACCTGGCGGTCTCCCCGGCCCTGGATGTCGCCTCCAACCTGTTCCTGGGCCGGGAGGAACGGCGTGCGGGACTCCTCGGGAGCGTGTTCCGGATGCTGGACACCAAAGGCATGCGCTTGAAGGCCAAACAGGAGCTGACGCGGCTCGGAATCTCCACGCTCCAGGACGTGACAGTGCCGGTGGAGAACCTCTCCGGCGGCCAGCGCCAGGCTGTCGCGGTGGCCCGCGCCGCGGCGTTCGGTTCAAAAGTAGTGGTGCTGGATGAGCCGACGGCGGCCCTCGGCGTCAGGGAGTCCAACCAGGTCCTGCAGCTGGTCAAGGACCTCCGGGACCGGGGACTGCCCGTGATCCTGATCAGCCACAACATGCCGCACGTGTTCGACGTGGCTGACCGGATCCACATCCAGCGCCTGGGCAAGTGCGCTGCCACCATCACGCCGCAGTCCCACACGATGACCGATGCGGTGGCCATCATGACCGGTGCCGCCACAGCCTGACCCAGCACCACCCGATTGACCCCACCGCCGTCCGCGGGCCTGCATCAGGCCCGCGGACGGCCCCATGAAAGGCTCTCCCGTGCACAGCAAATCCCCTGGCAGCACGTCCGGAATTCCCGCGGCGGCCGCCGTCGACGTCGTCGTCATCGGCGAAGCGCTCGTCGACGTTGTCGCTTCAAGCAACGGCCCCATCGAGCATCCTGGTGGCTCGCCGATGAACGTGGCCTACGGCCTGGGACGTCTCGGCGTATCCACCGCGCTGCTGACGTCGCTGGGCGCAGACGCCCGCGGCGCGGCGATCGAAGCGCACCTGCGAAGCGCCGGCGTCGAACTCCTACCTGGCTCAAAGTCAGCTGCGCGAACAGCATCTGCCACGGCAACCCTCGCCGCGGACGGCGCCGCCACATACGACTTCGACATCAGCTGGGAACTGGCGGCAGCGGCCCCCGCTCACCTGCCCAAAGTTCTCCACACCGGATCCATCGCCACCTTCCTGGCGCCGGGAGCGACGGCGGTGCGGGCACTTCTGGAACAGTCGCACCGCGGGTGCCTCGTCACCTACGATCCGAACATCAGGCCCGCATTGCTGGGCAGCCAGGCAGAGGCCGTGCGGATTTTCGAGGACCTGGTTCCGCTGACGGACGTGGTCAAGCTCAGCGATGAGGATGCCGCATGGTTGTACCCGGGAGTCCGCCTTGAGGACGCGGCAGAACGGATCCTGCGGCTGGGCGCGGGACTGGCAGTGGTCACCCTCGGCGGAGAAGGTTCATTGTTGGCGACGCCTGCCACACAGCTTTTCATCCCCGCCGTCCGGTCCACGGTGGCAGACACCATCGGTGCCGGTGATTCGTACATGGCAGCCCTGATCTGGGGCCTGCTGTCGCGCCGCGCCGAGGGTCTGGGACAGGACGTCCTGGCCACGATCGGGCACATGGCGTCGAAGGCGGCAGCCATTACCGTTCGCCGGCCGGGCGCGAATCCTCCCACAGCCGTGGAGCTGGCTGCGGACCTGCCGGGGGCGGAAGTGAGCCAAGGAACGAAAGCTACTGCCGCCGTCGTGGTCTGAACGAACTGGTGTCCTGCGGACCGTGCAGGGCACCGAGTTCGTTGGCTTCCAGGGCGCCGGACTGTTCCACCAGCACCCGGTAGCCGCGCCGCTCCGCGGCCGCCATCACCCTCGAGGCCAGCTCTGCGTAGTACGGCGCCGCGGGGTCGGACAGCACCAGGCCCAGCATGTGGGTCTTCCCGGAGCGCAGGCTGCGAGCTGTCAGGTTCGCCTCGTAGCCCAGTGCGGCAATGGCGTCCTGGACCCGTTGCCTGGTGACCGGCCGGATGAACTCGTAGTCGTTGAGCACGTCGACACGGTCTTCAACGACACCCCGGCGGCGCGCGCAACATCGTTCATGGTCACTGCGATGCGCGGTCAGCCCTTGGCAGCCTTGGCCGCCGCCTTTGCTGCCTGCTTGCTGGCCCGCACCTTGGCGAGCGATTCGGGACTCACGATGTCGGCAACCGAAAGGAAGGCATCCTCCTGGCCGTAGTGGCCAGCGGCCTCGCGCCAGCCGGGGGCGCTCAGCCCGCGCTGCTTCCCCAGGAGCGCAAGGAAAATCTTTGCCTTCTGCTCCCCGAATCCTGGCAGTGCCTGCAGTCGGCGCAGCACCTCCGGGCCGTCCGGGTCGCCCCTGGTCCAGATCAGCGTTGCATCGCCGTCCCAGTCATGCTGCACCGTCTCGGCGAGCGCCTGGACACGTCCCGCCATCGAGCCGGGGAACCGGTGCACCGCGGGCCGTTCCTTGAACACGTCGACGAACGCCTGAGGTTCGTACGCGGCAACCGCGGCCGGGGCGATGGACCCGATCCGGGCCCGGATCTTCTCCGGCCCGGCAAAGGCGGATTCCATGGTTACCTGCTGGTCCAGCAGCATGCCTGTCAGCAGCGCAAACGCGTCATCGGTCAGCAGTTGGTCGGCGACCGGGTCACCCGTGATATGCAGTTCCATGGCCCTCATCCTTCCACCTCCCGCAGCCTGCGTCATGACCTGGAGTTTTTGTCCATGTAATGGGACTTCGCCAGTCGTTTTGCGCGCATTACTGGACAAAAACTCGGGTCCTGCCTAGGAATCGAGCGCCAACCGGATTATGGACCAGGGCACGAAGTTGCCGCCCGGTACCGGACCGTGGAAACACCGAGTTCGCGGGTCAGTTCCAGGTGTTCGACGAAGGCGCGGAAGTCCGTCGCCGGACGGGTCCGACGCTGAACGCCGGCTCGATGGTGATCGTGCCGGCGGAGGAGAACTCATCAGCGCGGAGTTGAGTAGTTCTTCCGAAAAACCAAGTACTACCTAATTTGAAAAACAAGTACCGATTACGCGGTTGCCCGGGGCCATTACAGAACTACGTTCGACTAATGAGTTAAGACTCGCAAATCGCACTGGTTTGGATGTCTCACTAGGGGGTTGTGGGAAGGATGAATACACGACTCGGCAGCCGCGTTTTCCCGCTCCAAGGGGTCCGGGAAGTAAGCGGGGCCGGCGACGAGGAGGTCTTAGAGACCAAGGCCTCTCCCCCAGCCGTCGCCGGCCCTTTGTCCTCCACGCTTCACATTCATCCAACTCTTCCAATCAGTTCCCGGTGTCCCGGCGGGAGGCGGACGTGAAGTATTCCCGATCCGAGGCTTCCCAGTCACACGCGTCGGCGGGCAGGAGGCCAGCGCCCGCTCATCCGGCCCAACACACCACACAGCATGCAGCCCCGCATCCGGGGCCGGCGGCAATCCCGGACCGCATGCCCAACCCGGCACCGGGCGATCGTCCTGGCGCGGAACCGGCAGCGAAAGCGGTCACCATCGGGATGGTCGGTGCCGACGGGTTTATCCCCGACTTGGTCACCGGCTCGAAGGACATGTCTGACTCCCTGGAGATCCTGGCCCACCTGGGCGCGGCCACGCTGAGCCGGCTCGCCGGCGTTCCCATCGAATGCGCCCTGGTCCTGAGCCGGGCCAAACGCTCCAGAGCCACCGCTGGAACCGGCACGCGGACCGCGACGCTGGCCCGGCTGGAAAAGGAAGTCGGCGAAGGCCCCCTGACCGAAGCCCTCACCGGCACAGGGACCGCGGCCATGAACCACGTGGCCTCCGACTTCCGCTGGGGACGCTACAGGCCGCACTTGCAGGACGCCGGGTTCGACAGCGTCCTGGGCGTGCGGCTTTCCTTGGATGAGGGCACCGAGGCCGCCCTCGCCTTCTTCGCAGCCAGCCCCCAGGCGTTCCCGCTGCACGTCATCGCCGAGGCCCGCAGTTTCACTGACCTCGCGTCCCGCGGCCTCAGGCTGGCCCTTGAGTTGGAGTCAGCCAGCACCAGGGCGTCGGACCTGCAGTCAGCCTTGGAAAGCCGGACGTCCATCGACATTGCCTGCGGCGTCATCATGGCGCAGAACAGGTGCTCCTACAACGACGCAATTGCCATCATCGCCAAGGCATCCAGCCACCGGAACATTAAGCTCCGCAAGGTGGCTGAGGGCATCTTGGCGAATCTGCCAGGCGGAGCACCGGACACGCATTTCGAGCATTAGGCTGCCGCGGCTCAGGCTACCGCCGGCACCTCCGGAATCCCGTCGCGGTACACGAAAGAAGACCAGAGACGAAGTGTCTCTGGTCTTCCACGTGGGTGGGCCCTGTGGGGATCGAACCCACGACCCACGGATTAAAAGTCCGATGCTCTACCAACTGAGCTAAAGGCCCCAGCCGACGGTCATACGACCGATCAGCCCAGTCCATTTCTGGACGTAAAATACTTTACCCCACACACGGGGCGGCTTTGGCACGCAGGTTGTCCGCCGGCGTCGTATGTTCCGTATCCGCACAGCGTCACCGGCGTTGGCAAGGTCCATCCTGGCTGCAAACAGTACTCGATTTCCCGCGCGGCACAGGAGTAGCGTGGGGGCATGAGCGAACAAGCAGGACCCAGTCACTACGGCGGAGCCAACCGACATCACAAGCCCAAGCCGTTCGCCCCCATCGACTTTGAGCCGTTTGCAGGCGGCCCCGATCCTGCGCGCGTCTCCGAGGCCGCCCACCTCGCCGCCCAGGCACTGGTGCGCCACGGACGCGACAGCGACGATCCCGTCATCACCGAACGCCTGGTCAAGCTGACCGACGAGCAGGGCCTGGAGGCCATCGCGGAGATGTGGGCGGAAAGTCCGGCGCGTTCGCTGCCCGGTGCCCTCTGGCGGCTGTACGCCCTGCGCGCCGCCACCGTCCAGGACCCCGAACGGATCTCCGTGTACTTCCGGGCAGGCAAGGACACCGCGCAGGTTTCCAACGTGGTGGCCGGCGCCGCTGAACCGCCGGGAGCCGAGGAAATGCGGACCATGGCTGACGCCATACTCTCCGGAGCGTTCGACGGCGAGTTCGACGTCGCGCTGGAACGTTCCGCCGCGTTCTGCCGCGTGGTGGCGCTCGGCCAGGCGACGATCGCCGACGGCGCCGAGCTCGGCAACGAAGCCCACGCGAGCAAGCTCACACGCAACTCGCACCAGCTCGTGAAGACGGCCGAGGACCTTGAACATGCGGCAAATGCCTGGCGCCTGGGCGAGCTCGACTGAACCACCGGCGCCGATCTGTCAATGTTGACTTGGGCCAAGCAACGTAGAACACTGAAACTGGTGTCGAGCCGCGAAACCCCCGGGCTTCAACAATTAGCCGCCTAGAGCGGCCTACCGCCGAGAGGCGTATCCGGTTCGGCACCATTTTTGCGCCTGCTTTCAGGCCGCGGGCACTGGGCCGGTAGAATCAACATCAGCTGCTGGCCTGCGTCAAGTCACAAGTGGGCGGCCCCCGACCCCTGTACATCCCCCGGAGACCGGTATCCCAACGTGAAGCTGCGCCTTTTTCCCCAGGAGCCCGCAGGGCTGACCCTGCTGTCCCAGATGGCCCAGCAAATTGTGCATGCCAGCGCCACCATGGCAGAGATCCTTGGCGTCCCTGCCACGGAGCACGCCAAGCTCGTGGACGACATGCACAACCACGAGGCCACGTCCGCCGAGCTTCACTTCGCCCTGCTCACCCACATGCGCACCAGCTTCGTAAACCCGCTACCCCGCGAGGACATGTACGCACTGTCCCGCTACCTCAACGAGGCCATCGAGAAACTGGATGCCGCCGCCGAGCTGGTGGCCCTGTACAAGCTGGAGCGGTTGCCAAAACGGGCGGCGGACCAGGTGGATGTCATCAACCGGCAGGCCGAACTCACGGTGGACGCCATGCGCCGGCTGAACAACCTCGATGACCTGGAGGACTACTGGATCGAGATCCTGCGGCTCGCCAAGCGCGCCGAACGGTCGCACCGGGTCTGGGTAGCGGACATGATCCAGGAAATGAAGTGGGCGCAGTATTCCCGCCACCGCGACATCGCCAACCAGCTGGTGGAAGTCACCAAGGACATGCGGCGCATTGCCACCCAGGTGGGCAGCATCATCGTCAAGGAATCCTGAGTGACCGAAGTCATCTTTGCTGCGGTGGTTGTGCTGGCCGCGGGATTTGCCTTCCTGAACGGCTTCAGGGACGCCTCCACGTCCGTTGCGCTGGCTGTCCGCACCCGGGCGCTCACGCCAAGCGTGGCCGTGCTGCTTGCGGCCTTCTTCAACTTCCTGGGCGCCCTGCTCAGCGCCGGCCTGGCGGTAACCATCAGCCAGACCTGGATCAGCCTTCCAGACGGCACCAACGGCCTTAGCATGCTGGTTGCAGGGCTCGCGAGCGCCTGCGTCTGGGGCGTCCTGCTGTGGTGGCGCGGCATTCCGGCGTCCTCCACCCATGCCCTGGTGGGAGGGCTGGGCGGCGCCGGTCTGGCCAGCCTGGCCGTGGGCGGCGCAGGTGTGGGCGCGGTGAACCAGTCACTGCTGTTCCAGGTGGTCCTGCCGCTGCTCCTGTCGCCACTGGTTGCTTACAGCGGCGCGTTCCTGCTGGTTTTCCCAGTCACGTGGGCGGCACGCTACGCCCAGCCCAACGTTGTCAATCAACGCTTCCGCCGCAGCCAGTCCATCGCCGCCGGCGCCGTGGCATTCGGGCACGGCCTGCAGGACGGCCAGCGGATCAGTGCCGTGCTGCTGCTGGCCCTGCTGGCGGCTGGATATTCCGACGGCGGCACTATCCCCATGTGGGTGGCGCTGCTCTCCGCGGTGATGATAGCGGTGGGAACGCTTTTCGGCGGCTGGCGGATCTCTCAAACCATCGGCTACAAAATCACCCGGATTGACCCGCTGCGGGGCTCTGTGGCCCAGATCTTCAGCGCGGTGATCCTGTTCGTGGGCGCCATCGGACTGCACTGGCCCGTGTCCACCACCCACATCGTGACGTCCGCCGTGCTGGGCGCAGGCGAGAACCAGAACTTCTCCGTGACCAACCGGAAGCTGGTGATCCGCATTCTGGGGCTGTGGGTCATGACCCCCGTGGCATCCGCGGCCGGGGCCTTCGTGCTGGCCCTGGCGATGTCACCTTTGGCGGGCTGAGCGCAAGCTTTAAACGCCGCATCGACTGTCCCCACCGGCTCCCTTGCCTCGCAAGCTCGGCTAGGGCACCCTGCCGGCGTGGGCCCATCCCGCCCTTCTGAGCTGTCAAAAGGGCGCTGCCGGAGCAATCGATGCGTATTTGTGGCTGGGAGCCGGTGGTGGGGCTTATCCGAAGCGGCCGGAGACGTAGTCCTCGGTGGCCTTCACGGTGGGGTTGTTGAAGATGGTCTGGGTGTTCCCGTATTCGATCAGCTTGCCCGGCTTGCCGGTACCGGCGATGTTGAAGAACGCCGTCTTTTCCGAAACGCGGGCGGCCTGCTGCATGTTGTGGGTCACGATCACCACGGTGTACTGGTCCTTGAGATCGTTGATAAGGTCCTCGATGGCCAGCGTGGAGATCGGGTCCAGCGCCGAGCACGGCTCGTCCATGAGGATCACCTGCGGTTCCACCGCAATGGCACGGGCGATGCAGAGGCGCTGCTGCTGGCCGCCTGACAGGCCGGATCCGGGCTTCTCCAGGCGGTCCTTGACCTCGTTCCAAAGGTTGGCGCTCTGGAGGGACCTCTCCACGAGGACGTCGGCCTCGCCCTTGGAGATCTTCTTGTTGTTCAGCTTGACGCCGGCCAGCACGTTGTCGCGGATGGACATCGTGGGGAACGGGTTGGGCCGCTGGAAGACCATGCCGATCTGCGAACGCACCGTCACGGGGTCCACGCCGGGGCCGTAGAGGTTGTCGCCGTCCATCAGGACTTCGCCTTCGACGCGGGCGCCAGGCAGAACCTCGTGCATGCGGTTCAGGGTGCGCAGGAACGTGGACTTGCCACAGCCTGAGGGACCGATGAAGGCCGTTACGGACTTGGCCTCGATGTTGATGCTGACATCCTCCACGGCCAGAAAATCGCCGTAGTACACGTTCAGGTCTTTGACGTCGATGCGCTTAGACATGGTGTTCCTTCACTTGCTGGGTATGGATTGAAGTCTAGGGTTTGGCCGCAAGGACCGGAATGGCCTGCTGAAAAAATTTCACCGGCCGGTCTTGGGCGCAAAGGTCCTGGCGATCAGCCGGGCGCCAAGGTTCAGCACCATTACCAGGATGATCAGCACCAGGGCGGCGCCCCAGGCCCGCTGCGAGGACGGGTCCGGGTTGGCCGGCGAGGTGGGGTTCAGGATCTGGGTGTAGATGAACGTGGGCAGCGAGGCCATCCAGCCGCCGAACACGTTGTTGTTGATGCTGGTGGCAAACCCGGCGGTGACCAGGATGGGCGCAGTCTCACCGATAACGCGGGCGATCGCCAAGGTGACGCCGGACGCGATGCCGGAGATCGCCGTCGGGATAACCACCTTGAGGATGGTGCGCCACTTACGCACACCCAACGCGTAGGCCGCTTCGCGCAGTTCGTTGGGGACGATCTTGAGCATTTCCTCGCTGGAACGCACCACTACGGGAATCATCAGGACCGAAAGTGCGACGGCGGCGACGGCACCGGTTTTGGTGCCGGGCCCCACCACGGCGAAGAAGAACGCTGCGGCGAACAGGCCGGCAACGATGGACGGGATGCCGGTCATAACGTCCACAAAGAACGTGATGGCGCGGGCCAAACGGCCGTCATTGCCGTACTCCACCAGGTAAATGGCGCTCAGCAGTCCGACGGGCACGGAGATCACGGTGGCTACCAGCGTGATCTGGATGGTGCCCAACAAGGCGTGGTAGATGCCACCGATAACGGGGGCACCCTCTTCGACGGCCTTATTGTCGTAGACGCCCGTGACGCCGTTCATGGAGCTGGTGAGGAAGCCCGGGGCGATGAGGCCGGGGACTCCGTTGACCAGCACCGTCCAGATCACGGAGATCAGTGGGAGCAGCGCGATCAGGAAAGAGCCCACCACCAGGCAGGTGGCCAGCTTGTCCTTGGCTTTGCGCGAGCCTTCCACCGCCGCGCTCCAGCCCACCAGGCCGGCAGCGAACAGGATGGCCGAGACGATGCCCCAGCCAAAGGCATTGAACCCGATCAGTGCCAGGATTGCCGCGCCCACGATGAGCGCGAGTCCCAGGACAACGTACGGCGCGTACTTGGGTAGCTGGCCTTTGGTGAGGGCTGAACGCTTACTGCGCACGGGGGTAAGAGTGGAGGACATTTAGTTGGCTCCCGAGAATTCTTTGTGCCGGGTGATGATCCAGCGGGCAATCATGTTCACGCCCAGGGTGATCACAAACAGGACCAGGCCTGCGGCGATGAGCGTGCTGACCTTCAGGCCGCTCGCTTCGGGAAAGTTCAGGGCGATCTCCGCGGCGATGGTCTGGTTGCCGGACGTGATCAGGCTGGCTGTCAGGGCACCGGAGGAGAGGACCAGGGCAACTGCCATGGTCTCCCCCAGCGCACGGCCCAGGCCCAGCATGACGGCGCTGATGATGCCCGGACGGGCGAATGGCAGGACCGACATCTTGATCATTTCCCAGCGCGTGGCGCCGAGGGCCAGGGCGGCTTCCTCATGGAGCTTGGGCGTCTGCAGGAAGATTTCGCGGCTCAGGGACGTGATGATCGGCAAGACCATCACCGAGAGCACAATGCCGGCGGTCAGGATGGTTTTGCCGGTGGCAGAGGCGGGACCTTGGAAGATGGGCAGCCAGCCCATGTTCTCGGCCAGCCAGTTGTAGGCGGGGGAGATTTCCTTGGCGAGGAACGCTGCGCCCCAGGCACCGTAAATCACGGACGGGATGGCGGCCAGGAGGTCCACCACGTAGCCAAGGCCGGACGCGAGTCCGCGCGGGGCGAAGTGGGAGATGAACAGGGCCACGCCAATGGCGATGGGTGTTGCGATCACCAGTGCGATGACGGCTGCGATGAGCGTGCCGATAACGATCGGCCTGATGTAGGCGAAGAAGCCCTCGCCGCCCTGGATCTCGGCGGCCGGGGCGGTGAGCGCCGGAATGGCCTGGACAACAAGGAAGAGTGCCACGCCGAACAAGACGGCGAGGATGAGGCACCCGGCGGCTAGGGCGGCGGCGGAAAAGATCTTATCCCCGGCGCGGCCTGCGCCCTGGGAACTACTCAGGGGGGTGGCGGTCATTCCAGACCCTTCGGTTGTGGGCGGTGCCTAAAACGAGCTTACAAGCCAAAGTTCCCCGCCCCGCCTTTCGGCGTGGCGGGGAACGTGGTTCAGGGACAGGTACTAGGACTTGACCTTGATGGATTCGATGGCTTTGACGGCCTTCTCGGCGAGGGCCGAGGAGAGCGGTGCGGACTTCGCGGAGTCAGCAGCCGTCTTCTGGCCGGCGTCCGAAACTACGTAGCTTTCGAAGGCCTTGACGAGGTCAACGGTTTCCTGCTTGTCGTAGGTGGTGCAGACAACGTGGTAGGAAACCAGGACGACCGGGTAAGCACCCTTGGCGGTGGTCTTGCGGTCCAGCTTGATGGCGACGTCGGTGGCCGAGCGGCCGTCTACGGCCTTGCCGGCTTCAACAGCCTTGGCAGCGGCGTCGGCGGAGATCTTGACGAACTCCTCGCCCACCTTGATGGAGGCGGTGCCCAGCTTGCCGCCCACAGCGGAGTCATCCGCGTAGGTCACGGCGCCCGGGGTGTCGGTGACGGTCTTGACAACACCGGAGGTGCCCTTGGCATTTTCGCCCTGCAGGGTGGCGGGCCAGATGCCGGCAGCCTTGTCGGTCCAAACATCGGCAGCAGCAGCAGCAAGGTACTCGGTGAAGTTGGTGGTGGTACCGGAATCGTCAGAGCGGTTCACCGGGGTGACCTTCAGGTCCGGGAGGCTGACGCCCGAGTTCAGGGCGGCGATGGCGGGGTCGTTCCAGTTGGCGATCTCGCCGCGGAAGATCTTGGCCACGGTGGTTGCGTCAAGCTTCAGCTCGGTGATGCCGGGGACGTTGAAGGCCACAGCGATCGGGGAGATGTAGACGGGGATGTTGATGGCGCCTTCCGGGCCGCACTTGGCCTTGGAGCTGGCCAGCTCTTCATCCTTGAGGTAAGCATCGGAGCCGGCGAACTGGGCCGATCCGTCGATGATTGCCTTGCGGCCTGCGCCGGAACCGTCCGGGGAGTACTGCACGGTGGCGCCGGGGTTGGCAGCGGCGAAGCCGGCCTTCCAGGCGTCCATGGCTGCACCGGTGGAGGATGCTCCGATCCCGGTCAGCGTGCCGGTGACCTTGGGGCCGGCAGAAGTCTGGTTGCCTGCAGGCGTGTTGCCCGTGGCGTTATCTGAACCGCAGGCGGTGAGCGCGAGTGCGCCGGCTGCGATTACAGCGATAGCCGCGTGGCGGCCGAAACGGAGTGCCTTCACTAGATGTACCCCTTCCAGGGATATTCAGCGGCAGCAGGACCGGAGACGCCCTGCAGCGCGATGCGTACGTTTTGTACCTTCAACGAATCTATGGGCCGCAGGTAACGGGATGGGCGGCCACAGATGAACAGGAGATTAACGACGGCGGCATATTGGCTTACAACTGCAGCGTCACCATTGCGCACGTCACACTTTCGGACTTAGGTGCCCGGGCGGCAAATAGACTGGAGGGCATGGCCGCAGCAGCAGGACTCACAGCAAGCAGGCGTTTCCTGCGCGGACGCATCAAGACCGGCCTGGTCCGGAGCCGGAATTCCCTGGTCCCCGCCGTCCAGATGACCGCGTGCGCAGTGGGGGCGTACGCCTTCGCCGAGTACGTCTTGGGGCACTCCGGACCCCTCTTTGCGGCCACATCGTCACTGATCGCCTTGGGCTTCTCGCGTGACCCGCGGCTGCGCCGGGTGATGGAGGTGGGCCTCGGCTGCACCATCGGGATCGCCGTCGGTGATCTGCTGCTGCACTGGCTGGGCAGCGGAATCTGGCAGGCCGCCGTCGTACTTCTGTTCTCCATCCTGCTGGCCCGCTTCCTGGACAGCGGCAACATCTTTACCACGCAGCTGGGGCTGCAATCCTTGCTGGTGGTGCTGCTGCCGGCGCCGGACGGCGGGCCTTTCACGCGCAGCCTGGACGCCGTGGTGGGTGGCCTTTTCGCCCTCCTGGTGACCATCCTGATTCCGAAGGATCCGCGCCGGGAGCCCCGCAAGGATGTCCGGAAGCTGCTCCACGAGCTGGCCGAAGTGCTGCGGGAATGCGCCACCGCCCTGACCGAAAGCGACTCCACGCAGGCCTGGCACGCGCTGATCCGCGGCCGGAACTGCCAGCCGCTCGTGGACGCGATGCGCCATTCCCTGCGCGCTTCCGGTGAAGTGGCCACCCTCGCGCCGGCCCACCGCCGGCACCGCGACGAGCTGGACCGGCTTGAGAATTCCCTCGACTTCATCGACCTTGCGCTCAGGAACAGCCGCGTCTTCGCACGCCGGCTGACCAGCGCCATCAACCACGCCGCGCTTTCAGACAACGCCACCGCGAACATCGCCGACGTACTCCAGGAAACCGCGGCCGCGATTGATGAACTGTCGCTCGGACTGGCGGAAACGCACGACGGCGTGCGCCGCGCCCATCTTCGGACGGCCCGGCAGGACTTCAGCGAGATCGCGCTGCGGCTGCACCCCAAATTGCTGGAGGTCGAGCGGCTTGAGGGTGAGACTGTGGTGATGCTGTTCCGGCCGCTCATGGTGGACCTCCTGGAAGCCACCGGCATGGATTCGCGCGAGGCCCGGGACGTGCTGCCCGGGTTGTAGCGCTGCTTGAGATTGTCGAAACCCGGAGCCCGGATGTCGGTGCCCGCCAGTAGGGTGGAACCCATGGCAACAAAGACTTCCCGGGCGTCCAAAGCGCCGGCTTATAAGTGCGCCGAATGCGGTTGGACCACGGTCAAGTGGGTGGGGCGCTGCGGCGAGTGCCAGGCTTGGGGCACGGTTGAGGAAACCGGCGCCGCCGTAGCACGTACGACGGCGGCAACCACGGTTCTGGAGCCGGCCCGCCGGATTGCCGAGGTGGATGCCACCACGGCGGCTTTCCTGCCCACCGGCGTGGACGAGCTGGACCGCGTGCTGGGCGGCGGCCTGGTCCCGGGTGCGGTCATCCTGCTGGCCGGTGAACCTGGTGTGGGCAAGTCAACCCTCCTGCTGGATGTCGCGGCCAAGTTCGCCCGCACGGCGCAGGATGTCCTGTATGTCACGGGCGAGGAATCCGCGGCGCAGGTGAAGCTGCGAGCCGAACGGATCGACGCCGTCGCGGATTCCCTGTACCTGTCCGCCGAAACGGACCTGGGGCAGGCACTGGGGCAGGTGGAGAAGATCGAGCCGCGGCTGCTGATTGTGGACTCAGTCCAGACCCTCAGCAGCGCAGACGTGGATGGCAGCGCCGGCGGCGTCTCGCAGGTGCGTGAGGTTGCGGCGTCCATCATCGCGGCTGCCAAGCGCCGGAACATGACCACGTTGCTGGTGGGGCACGTGACGAAGGACGGGTCCATCGCGGGGCCACGGCTGCTCGAACACCTGGTGGATGTGGTGTGCCAGTTCGAAGGCGAGCGGCATTCCCGGCTCCGGATGCTGCGCGCGGTGAAGAACCGGTACGGGCCCACGGACGACGTCGGCTGTTTTGACCTGAATGAGAACGGCATCGAAGGGCTGACGGACCCCAGCGGGCTGTTCGTCAGCCGCACCAAGGAGCCGGTCTCCGGCACCTGCATCACGGTGACCATGGAAGGGCGGCGGCCGCTGCTGGCCGAGGTGCAGTCGCTGCTTGCCGAAAGCGCCAACTCGCAGCCCCGCCGGGCCACCAGCGGCCTGGACAGTTCACGGGTGTCCATGCTCCTGGCGGTGCTGCAGCAGCGTGCCGGCTGCCTGCTGCACAAGGACGATTCCTACGTGGCCACCGTGGGCGGTGTGAAGCTCAGCGAGCCCGCCACGGACCTGGCCGTTGCCCTGGCAGTGGCTTCGGCGAAGGCCCGCAAACCCCTGCCCATCCGGCTGATCGCATTCGGCGAAGTGGGCCTGGCCGGCGAGGTCCGGCCCGTGCCCGGCATCAACCAGCGCATCCAGGAAGCACACCGTCTGGGCTTCACCCACGCCGTGGTCCCTGCCAGCCATAACGGACCGGGGCCCGTGCCACCAGGCTTCTCCGTCCGGGAAGTGGAGCACCTTACGGAGGCGTTGAGCCTGCTGATCGGGTAGGACAGTTAGGCTTTCACAACGACCTTCAGGAAGCCGGAAGGTCATCACGGCTGTGTCTGGGGGACAGACTGATGAATCAAACGCAAGGAAATGGCTCGACGCCGGGCCAGGAACCGCGAAACGACGGTCTTCTCACGGGGAGGATCGACGCGTTCGCGGGTGGCCTCGGCGTCCGCGGCCGGGTGGTCATGAGCCAACTGCCCCTCACTGTGACGGTACTGCTTGTTGTGCTGGCCGCCGCCGTTTTCAGCCCGTCCACACTGGCTGAGCTTCAGTTCCGGATGGCGCTGCTGGCCCATGCCGCCATTTTCGCCGCCTGCCTGGCCGTGCCGTGGGAGAGGCTGCCGCCGGCGGCCTTCGTCATTATTCCGGTCCTTGACTGCCTTGCCATCGGCTTCACGAGGGAAACCGGAGGCCCTGCCTTCAACGTGCTGAGCCTGATGCTGGTGTTCCCGGTCATCTGGCTGTCCGTAGGCCGCCAGCGCAGCAGGGTGGTCCTGGCCGTGCTGGCAACAGTACTCGCCACAGTGGTCCCGCCCGCAGTGCTGGGCGGTGCACCTCCTGCGCAGGGGTCGATGATCCGCGTGATTTTCCTACCCCTCGTGCTGTCCGCGGTCGCCGTCACAGCGCACCTCGTGTCCGGAACCATCCACCGGCAGCGGACCGCGCTGGTGCTGAAGGACCAGGCACTTGCTGAAACGCTCGCCGGCAGCATGGACCGCCAACGGCTCCTGGACGCCGTGCTGGCCGCCGTCGGAGTGGGCGTCTGGGTGGTGGACAAGGACGGAAACAATGTACTGATCAACCGGGCCATGCGCGATGATCCGACGTTGGCCCGCCTGACCGAAGCGGAAAGCACTACCACCCTGCTGCTCAGCGACCGGGCGACGCCGGTGCCTTCGGGCGGGCTCCCCGCTGCCCGCGTTGCCCGGGGCGATATGTTCACGGACGAGCTGATCTGGGCAGGCGATGAAAAGGACCAGCGCGCCTTTTCCGTCAGCGCGCACGAAATTTGCTCCAGGGACGGAGCGCGCAGCGGCGGTGTCATAACGTTGGTGGACGTGACAGCCCTGATCACAGCGCTCGCCGCGAAGGACGACTTCGTTGGCACCGTCTCCCACGAGCTGCGAACGCCCCTGACGTCCATTCTCGGCTACCTCGAACTCGTTCTGGAGGAACCCGGGCATGAAGGGATCGAAGCCGAACTGCAGGTGGTACACCGGAACGCGACGCATCTGTTGGGCCTGGTGAACGATCTGATTGCGGTGGCCTCTGAACATGTGGACCTTTCGCTGCAGGAGGCCGACCTCGCCCGGCTCCTCGCCGACGTCGTCGATTTCACGCTCCCCCAGGCCGCCAACAGGGGACTTGAACTGGTCCTGGAGGTGGAGCCATCGCTCACCGCCCGGATGGACATCCCGCGGATCCGCCAGGTGGTCAGCAACCTGCTCTCCAACGCGATCAAATACTCTCCCGACGGCGGCCGCATCACCGCCCGGGCGCACCGCACCGGCACGGACCTCGTCTGCTCCATCTCGGACCCGGGGATCGGCATGAGCCAGGAGGACCAGGAACAGGCGTTCACCAAATTTTTCCGCTCCGCGCGGTCCCGCGAAACGGCCATCCCCGGGGCGGGCCTGGGGCTCCCCATCAGCAAGACCATCGTCGAGGGCCACGGCGGTTCCATGAGTCTGACCAGCGCTCCGGGCGCAGGCACCACGGCGACATTCGTCCTGCCTGCGTCCTGAACAACAGTTCTCAGGGCTGAAGCACTGCGCCTGCCGGTTGGAAGTTGAGGAGTACTTTTCCTGATGCGGCGGAGTTTTTGGCGGTTTCGAAGGCGTTGAGTCCTTGGCTGAGGGGGTATTCGTGGGTGATGACGGGGCCGATGTTCAGGGTGCCGTCGGCGAGGGCGGTGATGACGTCGTCGATCTCGTTGTTGAAGCGGAAGGATCCGCGCAGGTCCAGTTCCCGGGTGATGGCCAGGGAGATCAGGACCGGCTGGGGCCCGGTGGGCAGCAGCCCGACCATGACCACGCGGCGATCGCGGCCGTGTCCCCGGCCTGCAGGGTGTGATCCGCGCCGACGGCGGTGGCGATCTCCAGCGGTTTGGCATGGACGTCGACGGCGGTGATCCGGGCCGCGCCGGCACGTTTGAGGACCGCGACGGCCAGGGCGCCGATCGGGCCGCAGCCGATCACCAGCACACTCTTGCCGGCCACATCCCCGGCCCGGGCGACGGCGTGCCAGGCCACGGCGGCCGGTTCGGTCAGCGCCGCGGTCCGCAGATCAAGGCCCGCCGGAAGGGGCCGGAGCATCCGGGCGGGCAGGTTCACGTACCGGGCGAACGCGCCGTCGGTGTGCGGGAACCGGGCCGCACTGCCCAGATAGGTGCAGCCCGGGGAGAGGTTGGGCCGGTCCGCCGGCCACCGCACATCCCCCGCACCGGGGCCCGGGGTGGCCGGGTGGACCGCGACCGGGGTGCCCGCGGCCGGGCCGGTCCCGTCCGCCGCGGCCGCCACCACGGTCCCGGAAATCTCATGCCCCAGCACCAGCGGGGCCTTCAGGATGGATTCGCCCGCCGCCCCGTGCAGCCAGTAATGCAGGTCCGACCCGCAGATCCCGCCGTAGGCAACCTCGACCATGGCCTCGCCCGGGGCAGGTGCACCCAGCGGGACCTCCTCGATCCGCAGATCCCCGGCCGCATGCGCCACCACCGCCGCACCCGACACCGGCAGGGCTGTTGCTTG
Source organism: Arthrobacter sp. Soil762 (assembly GCF_001428335.1). Lineage (GTDB taxonomy): Bacteria > Actinomycetota > Actinomycetes > Actinomycetales > Micrococcaceae > Arthrobacter. The sequence continues at coordinate 270,657 of NZ_LMSG01000020.1, read as the reverse complement.
GGTCCCCTGAGCCACTGCTGAAGTGCCCATCAGACCACCACCGTCATTCCGCCGTCGATGAAGATCGTCTGCCCGTTCACAAAGTCCGACCCGTCCGAGGCCAGCCACACCGCCGGGCCGGCCAAGTCCTGGACCGTGCCCCACCGGTGCGCCGGGGTCCGGCCCAGGATCCAGGCGTTGAACTGCTCATCATCCACCAGGTTCTGCGTCATCTCGGTGTGGATGTAGCCCGGGGCGATCCCGTTGATCTGCAGACCGGAGCCCGCCCACTCCGCCGTCATGGCCCGGGTCAGGTTCCGCAACCCGCCCTTCGCCGCCACATACGGGGCGATCGTGGGCCGGGCCAGGTCCGTCTGCACCGAACAGATATTGATGATCTTGCCCCTGCCGCGCGGGATCATGTGCCGCNCCCGCCCTTCGCCGCCACATACGGGGCGATCGTGGGCCGGGCCAGGTCCGTCTGCACCGAACAGATATTGATGATCTTGCCCCTGCCGCGCGGGATCATGTGCCGGGCCGCCTCCCGCCCCACCAGGAACGCGCTTGTCAGATCCGTCCTGATCACCCGCTCCCAGTCCGCGACATCGAGCTCCAGCATCGGCACCCGGTGCTGGATCCCGGCATTGTTCACCAGGATCTGCAACGGCCCCACATGCTCCTCCACCCACGAAACACCCCGGGCCGCCTCGGCATCACTGGTGACATCAAACGCGACACTATGGACCCGCCCCGGCGCGAAGTCCGCGGCCATCGCCACCTCGGCAGCCTTCAACCGCTCCGCACTAATCCCGTTCAGCACCACCGTCGCCCCGGCCCCGGCCAACGCCCGCGCCAACGCGTTGCCAATCCCCCGGCTCGAACCCGTCACCAGGGCAACCCGCCCCGTCAAATCAAAAAGTGTATTCATAGTTGAGCAGCTCCTTCGCCGCGGTTTGTGCTGTTCGGCGCTGTTCTGGGCGCGCTGGTTGTTCCTGGCCGTCCACGTTGGGACGGCCGTTCGCGCTGCTCCCTAGAAGGGGCCGTTCTGCACGAGGTTGGCCGGAAGGCGGCCAGCCGCCAGCGCTTCCAGCTGCTGCGACAGGAGCCTAACGATCCGTGGTTCGAAGGCGGACGCGTTGCCCCCAATATGGGGCGTGATCAGTGCGTTCGGCGAACCCCACAGCGGGTGGTCAGCCGGGAGCGGTTCCGGATCCACCACATCGATGGCGCACTGCAGCCGGCCGGACGTGACTTCCCTGGTCAGCGCGGCCGTATCCACCACGGCTCCCCTGCCCACGTTGACCACGAGTGCGCCGTCCGGCAATGCTGCGAGGACCTTCTCCCCGATCAAGTGGTGCGTCTGGTCACTCAGGGGCAGGACTGAAATAAGGATGTCGTGGCTGGCGGCGAGTTCTGCCAGTTCGGAGGACGCGTGCACGTGCCCGTGGTCGTCGTCGCGCGCGGCGCTCCCCACCCGCGTCACTGTCACCTCGAAGGGTTCCAGGCGCTTTGCTATCTCCTGCCCGATGCCGCCGACGCCGGCCAAAAGCACCCGGCGGTCGGCGAGGGACTGGCGGCGCTCCGGCCGCCAGGCCGCCTGCAGTTGATCCCTTACCGCCTGGTCAATCCCCCTGAGCTTGGCAAGGATGAGTCCCACCGCCAGTTCCGCTGTGGCCGCAGCGTGGACTCCGGCGGCACTGGACACACCGGCCGCCGGACCAGCGGCTTCCCGGACACCGTCAAAGCCCGTGGACTGGGTCTGGACGAACTTGAGCGCCGGAACGTTGGCCAGCGCGGGCAGCACCGCCCCGGCGTCGATGTAAGGCAGGATCACGGCGTCGATCTCATCCAGGGTCCCTCCCTGGGGATCGGACCGGAGGTCCCAGACGACTCCCCGAAGCCCGCCCGGGAGCGGCTCCAGATCGGCGAGGAGCTGCTGGTCGGGGAAACTGACCGTACGGATGTTGCGCATCAGGGGACCTATCGTTCTCTGCTGTTGTCGGTGCGGGGACGGTTGCTGGTCAGCGGCGGTCGAAGGTGAGTCCGCCGGGGACCTGGAAGGTGGGCATCAGTTCCAGCATGCCGACGTTCACGTGCTGGGGCGTTTCGACCGCGTAATCCAGCGCGTTGACGATGTCGTCAGTCGTGAGGGACTCATAACCCTCGTAGTACGTCTTCCATGCTTCCTCCATGGCTTCGGGGGTGCCGCCCATGTTCCGGCCGAAGATCTCGGTTTCCACCCGACCGGGGCAGATCTCCGTGACCCTGATCCGCTTGCCCACGGTATCGTTGCGCAGCTGCCGGGAGACCTGGTGCACTGCCGCCTTGGTGGCGTGATAGACGGTGTGGCCATAGAAGTTGTAGACGCCGGCGATGGAGCTGATGTTGACGATGTGGCCCTTGTCCCGCTCCACCATGCCCGGAAGCACCAGGCGGGTCAGCTGAAGAAGGGAGCGCAGGTTGACGTCCACCAACTCGTCGATGTCGTCTTCGCTGGAGTCCAGGATGTTTCCGGGGCGGGAGACGCCGGCGCAGTTGACGAGCACGTCCACCTCCAGGCCCTCCACGGCTGCGGTCAGTGCGGCAGTGTCCGTGAGGTCGACGGCGTGCGGGATGGCTCCGGTGCGGTCCGCCAGTTCCTGCAGGCGTTCTTCGTTGCGGGCGAAGGCATGTACTTGGAGTCCACGTTTGGCCAGGCGTTCAGCGATGGCGGCGCCCATGCCGGTGGAGGCGCCGGTCACGAGGGCAGTTGAATAGTCTGAAAATGACATGGAAGTCTCCAATGAGTGGGGTTGGCAAAGAAGGACGGGCTTGGGCGCGGGGGCCAAAGCCCCCCGGCTCGGTGAGTGATTCAGGCGTCCCGGAGGGGCAGGTGCGCCCGGTCTTTGACCGTGCTGACGGCGGCAAGGGTGCCCAGGGCGGTGATCACGGCGTAGAACGCCGGCATGTAGATGTTGCCGGTGGAGGAGATCAGCCAGGTCATGAGCAACGGCGCCGTGCCGCCGAAGAGAGCCGAGGAGACGTTGTACCCGAGGCCGTAGGCCGAGTACCGCACCCGGGTGGGGAACAGTTCGACGATCAGGATGTGGATGACGGCGGTGTGGCCGGCGAAGACCACTGCCATGATGCAGGCACCCAGGATGGCCAGTGCCATCTCGCCGGTGGCGATGAGGGCGTACGCCGGGATTCCGACGACGGCCATCGCGATTGCGGAGCCTGCGATGACTTTTTTGCGGCCGACGCGGTCGGAGAGGGCACCCATGAACGGGATGGCGATGCAGATGACAACCAGGCTGCAGGCAGTAACGAGGAGTGCTTCGCCGATGGTGAAGTTGAGCTGCTTCCCCTTGAGGAACGTGGGCATGTAGGAGAAGAGGACGTAGTAGCCGGAGCCGTTCATGAGCGGGATGAAGAGGGCCAGCAGCATGGCACGGCGGTGTTCAGCGGACTTGAAGGCTTCCTTCAGGGGGTTCCTGGACAGTCCACCCTCTTCTTTCAGCTTCACGAAGTTGGGGGTGTCCGCGATGGCCTTGCGGATGTACCAGCCGATGACGCCCATCGGGATGGCGACGAGGAACGGAATGCGCCAGGCGAACGAACCAAACCCGCCGCCGTCGATCGCTGCTGCGGTGAGCCACGGGGACATGGAGAACGCCACGAGAGTGCCGGTGAGCAGCGCCGCGAAGGAGGCGATCTGTGCATAGGAGGTGATGATGCCGCGTTTGCCTTCCGGGGCATGCTCGGCGAGGAATGTCATGGCGCCGGCGGCTTCGCCGCCAACGGAGAAGCCCTGCAGCATGCGGAGCAGCACGAGCAGTATCGGGGCGGCGACGCCGATTGCCGAGTAGGCGGGCAGCAGGCCAATGCCGGCCGTCGCCACACTGATGAGCAGGATGACGAAGACCAGCAGTTTCTGCCGGCCGATGCGGTCCCCCAGGAATCCGCAGACCACGGCACCCAGGGGGCGCACGAAGAAGGACACGGCGTACCCGGCGAATACAAAGAGGAGGGCGTTGTCCGGGTTGCCGGGGGCCAGGAAGACCAAGGCAAGGGTTCCGGCCATAAAGGCGAAGATGCCGTTGTCGTAGAGTTCCACGAAGATGCCCACACAACCGGCGGTAACCACCTTCCGGGTTTGCCTGGCATCCAGGCGGTCGTTGTGCGGACCGGCCGCTCGCGTTGACGTTGACATCTTGATCCTTACTTGTTTCTGATGACTGGGGCGGGACATAACGGGGTCTCAGGTTCCGGACGCCGGTAGGAGTTCCCGCCAGCTTGCCGGGGCTCCCACACCCAGTAAGCCAAAGACTGTATTTACTGACGTGCGCAGCGCCTCGAGTTCACGCATTGCAGCACGGTGCCGCGCAGTGGCCTCGGCCACTGTGGTCTTGCGGAACCGGATAGTGTGCCCGGGCCTGGCCTGGGCCAGGACATCCAGTGATCGGCTGGTGACGACGCCGAGCACGGGGTAGCCGGCTGTCACGCCTCGGCCCCGGTGAAGCACCAGGAGCTCTTCCCGGGACGGGACCTCGATTGCCCCGACCGGAACGCCCCTGGAAAGGACTTCCGCTGTTGACTGCCGTTCCGGAAGCGCCCCGCCGAGGCGGAGGCCGATGTGGTTGCTCCGTCCGCTCACGGTGTAGCTGGTGTTGAACAGGAGATCGGCGGTGTCGCCGAATTCGGCGATATCCGGTCCGTCGGTGACGTCGATGACCGGGCTGGCGCTGGTTCCGGGGCGGGTCAGTCCCAGCCGGAACAGTGGAAGATCAAAGTACGGCTGCCTGATCGGCGGCACGATTTTGCGGGCACCGAGGACTGTGCCTTCCGCAAGTTTCAGGCCGAACCCGACGATGGTGTCCGGCGCGCAGCTGCCCAGCAGCATCGGGGCGTCCAGGGCGCCGTGGACGGCGATGTAGGCGCGCAGCCCGGTGTTCATGCCGCGCAGGGCCACGGTTTCGCCGGCAAGGACCGATACCGGCTCCCACTGGGGACATTCGCGTCCGCCGACGGTCAGGGGCAGGGGTGCACCCGTGACGGCGATAAGCAGGTCTGAGTCTGCCCGCATCCGGAAGTCCAGTGCTGTGACTTCGAGGAGGGGATCGTTGTCCAGGTTGCCGGCCAGGATATTGGCTGCCCGTGCAGAGAACTGGTCCAGCGCTCCGTTTACGGGGAGCCCATACCGCGGCCCCTTGAAACGGCCGAGGTCTGTGACGACGGAGTGGCCGGCCTGCTGGATGGTCAGGGTCCCGCTCATGCGGATGCCTCCAGTTCAAGGCCTGCAAAGCGATCGAATTCGTCGGCCGGCAGCTCGTGGAACCGGAGCAAGTCTCCGGGCATGTACGGCGCCAGGGGCTGCTTGTCCGGGTTCAGAACGGTCAGCGGCGTTTGGCCGATCACGCACCACCCGCCGGGAGCGGAGGCCGGTGCGATCACTGCCTGCCGGCCGGCGACGGAGACAGCGCCTGCGGGCACGGAAAGCCGGGGGTCCTTGAGCCGGGGTACGGGCAGGGGGAAGTCCGGGCCGTCCATCATGGGCGATCCGGCCGGGGCCCCCAGGCAACGGATGACGTAGGACTTGGCCGTGTGGAGGGCGATGATCTCGGCAACGGATAGTCCCTCGTGGTCCGCAACCTTCTGGAGGTCGGGTCCGTACGTGCCGCCGTAGACCACGGGGACATCGAACTGCCGGGGCGTGCGGGCCGGGGTGCCGACGTAATCCAGCTGGCGCATGCCCAGGAGGACAAAGGCCCTGATCTGTCGGGCTGATGTGACGTAGGGGTCGAACTCCACCAGCACCGAATCGTAGGTGGGAACCGCGCCGTGTACACCGTCGACGTCGGCCGTCTCAAGCCAGGCCGCCAGGGCGTGGACCGCGGCCCAGTTCCGCTCCCGGTCAGGGGAGGTGGCGACGACGCGGAGGGCGGCGTCGCCTGATTCGTGTACCTCGATAGGGATTGCAGCGGTCATCTCAGGCGGCTTCCGCTTTGGCCGCGAGCACCTGGGGCAGCGGGGCGATGGTCACGCCGGCCGCGGTGAGCTCCTTGCGGATGAGGCGGGCCAGGTCCACGGCGCCCGGGTTGTCCCCGTGCAGCAGGACCGTGTCCGCGACGACGGGGAGCCTTACTCCCGACGCCGATTCGATGATCCCTTCGCACACCATGCGGATGGTGCGGTCCACGATGGTTGCCGGGTCATGGATGACGGCGCCGGGCTGGCTGCGCGGCACGAGTGTTCCGTCGTCCTCGTACGCCCGGTCCGCGATGCCCACGATGGCCACGGGCAACCCGCGGCCGGCGGCGGCCTGGGCAAGCTCGCCGTCCTGGGCCAGGACGATCAGGTCCGTGCGGAAGCGGCTGGCGGCATCGGCGACCGCGGTGGCGTAATCCTGGCGGGTGGCGACCAGGTTGCCCAGCCGGCCGTGGGGGGCGATGTGGGCGACGCTGGTGCCGTGGTAGGCGGCGAAGGCGGAAAGGGCTCCGAGCTGGTAGAGCACGTCGTTGCGGACTTCAGCCGCGGTGAGGTCCATGGCGCGCCGTCCGAAGCCCCGCAGGTCCGGGAAACTGGGGTGTGCACCGATGCTGACGCCGCGCCGGACGCATTCTGCAACGGTGCGGTCCATGATGTCCGGATCGCCGGCGTGGAATCCGCAGGCGATGTTCGCGCTGGAGACGATTTCCAGAAGTGCGCTGTCATCACCCAGGGAGTAGGCACCAAAGCCTTCACCGAGATCTGCCACAAGATCAACCGTGCGACCCATAGTGTGTGCCTTCCTTCGTGGTGTTCTGAGCTGTTGTGCCCCGTGGAGGCCGGAATCTCTTCAAAAAGTCTGGCACCGTGCACTGCCCCACACAAAGACGTAATCCATGTCACGGGATAGGCCACGGTTATGACCCGGGCCTATCCCGGGCGTCTAGCGCAGGGCTTTGCGCAGGCCCATGACACGCTCAACGACTACGACGACGGCGAGGGAGATCAGGATGAGGATGACGGACAGTGCCGCCACGGCTGCGTCGGCAGAGTTCTCCACGTACCGCAGGACCTGCACGGGCAGCGTCGGCAGCCCTGATTCGGCCACAAACAGCGAGATGACTGCTTCGTCGAAGGAGACGATGAACGCTATGACGCCGCCGGCGATGACCCCGGGCTGGATGATCGGCAGGGTGATCCGCCGGAAGACGGTCCAGGACCCTGCCCCGAGAATCCTTGCCGCCGCCTCGCAGGACGTGTCGGTGGTGGCCAGGCTCATCAGCGTTGTCCTGATCACGAACGGGATAGTGATGGCCACGTGGCCGATGATGATGCCGGTGTAGGTGTTGTTCAGGTTCAGCGGACCAAACAGCAGGACCATGCCGAGCGCCAGGACGATGCTGGGGATCAGCAGCGGCGAGAGGAAGAATGACTGCACCGCTGCCTTGGCTTTGAACTCAAACCTGTCCAGGGCCAGTGCCACCGGAACTCCGAGCGCCAAGACGATGGCCGTGACGATCACGGCGACTATGAGGCTGACCCGCATGCCGTTCACGAAGGTGCTTTCCTCCGGCAGCATCTCGTACCACTTGAACGTCAGGCCCTCCGGCGGGAAGGACAGGTACTGGTTGGAGGCGAACGAGACAACAAAGACGATCAGCAGCGGCGCCAGGAGGAACAGGTAGAGCAGGAATACCAGGATCCCGAACGCGGGCTTGGCCGGGTTGAACCGCGGCTTGAACAGGCGGGCCTCGGACATGGCTAGCCTCCGATCTTTTTGGTAAGGCGCTGGTACACGGCGATGATCAGGCCGAACAGGACCAGCAGGATGACGGAGAGTGCTGCCGCGAACGGCCAGTTGAGCAGTCCGGTGGTCTGATCGTAGATTTCCGTGGCGAGCACCTGGACACTGCCGCCGCCGAGGAGGCGCGGGGTGATGAACGTGCTGATCGACAACACAAAAACCAGCAGGAACGCCGTGAGGATGCCGGGCAGGCTCAACGGCAGAGTCACCCGGGTGAAAACCTGCAGCTTGCTGGCGCCCAACGATCCGGCGGCTTCTTCCAGCTGCGGGCTGAGGCGCCCAAAGCCCGAGATCATCGCGAGGATTGCATAGGGCATAAAGATCTCCACCAGGCCGATGGTTACGCCGGTCATATTGTTGGTCAGCTTGAGCGGCGTATCGATCAGGCCCATTTCGTTCAGCGTGGAGTTGACCAGGCCGTTGGTGCCCAGGATGACCATCCACCCGTAGGTCCGCACAACCGCCGAGGTCAGCAGGGGTGCGATGGCGACGGCGATGAGCAGCCCGCGGTATTTGCTGGTGCTCCGGGCGAGGAAGAGGGCCACCGGGTAGGACACCAGGACGCAGAGCAGTCCCACGGTGACACCCATCTGGAAGGTGTCCAGCGTGACCCGCCAGTAGTACGGATCGGTCAGCGGCTGGATATACGTGTCCAGCGTGAAGGTTTCCTCTATGACACCGTCCGGCGCACCCTTGTTGAAGGACATCCGGACCATGTAGGCCAGCGGGAAAACAAAGCTGACCACGAGTCCGAGGACGCCTGGTATCAGGAGGGCGAGATAGGTCCGCCGGTTGCGGCGTCCTGTGGACTTTTCCAGCTCGCCTTCAGCCGCGCCGGCCCGGCGGGCAGCGGGGGCCTCGGTCTGGGTGACGGTCACGCTGCCGGCTCTTTCACTGGGGTGGGCAGCAGGTAGGCATCCTGCTCGTTCCACGAAAGATAGGCTGCATCGCCGGCACGGGGCAGGTCGCCGCTGGACGTGGGCATCTGGGCCTGCAGGACGCGGTCGCCCGCCTTGACAGCTACGGAGAGTGCATCGCCGGTGTAGTTGACCCGTTCGATGACGCCCGCAATGGTTTCGGTCCCGGCCGGCTGCAGGGACACCCTGAGCCGGTGGGGGCGGATGACGAGTTCATGCGTGGATCCGGTCAGGCCGGGCGCGCCCACCGCACCGAACTGGCCGAGCCCGTCGATTGAGACCCGGTAGTGGGTTTCGCCCTTGGCTGCGGAACCCGTCTCGGAAAGGACCCGGGCGTTGAGGAAGTTCGCCTGGCCGATGAAGTTCGCCACGAACCGCGTCCGCGGCCGTTCGTAGACGTCGGTGGGCGACCCGAACTGTTCGATCAGGCCGCCGTTCATCACCGCGATGCGGTCGGCCATGTCCAGCGCTTCGTCCTGGTCGTGCGTCACGAACAGCGTGGTGGCCCGGGTCCGCTGCTGGATGGAGCGGATCTCGGTCCGCATCGTCTCGCGGAGCTTGGCGTCAAGGTTGGACAGGGGCTCGTCGAGGAGCAGGAGCGTGGGCTCCACGACGAGGGCGCGCGCCAGGGCGATGCGCTGCTGCTGCCCGCCGGACAGTTCCTTGACCTGCCGCTTGGACAGGTGGCCGAGCTGGACCATGTCCAGCGCCCCGGCCACCCGGCGTTTCTGCTCGGACTTTGAGGTCTGGCGCATCTGCAGCCCGAAGGCCACGTTCTGTTCCACGTTCATGTGCGGAAAGAGGGCGTAGGACTGGAAGACCATGCCCATGCCGCGCTTGTTCACAGGGGTGTGGGTGATTTCCTTGCCATCCACCACGATGGAACCGGCGGTGGGGTCCATCAGGCCGGCCACCATCCGCAAGGTGGTGGTTTTGCCGCAGCCTGACGGGCCGAGGAGCGCCACCAGGTGCCCCTCCTCCACCTCCATGTTCAGGCGGTCGACGGCCGGGTCAAGACCGGCTGCGTATCTCTTGGTCAGATCCACGATCGACAGTTTTGATTCAGTCACGATTTCAGTTCTCCTGAAGCAGGTGGGGGAGGGGCACCGTGGGGACGGCTACTTGGTGATGATTTGGCGCTTCCAGGTGTCAGTCCACTTGTCCCGGGCGGAGGACAGGAACTCAACATCGAGGGGGACGATGTTCAGGGAGCCGTCGGTGGGAACCACGCGGTCCTTGACGTCCGCCGGCAGGTCGGCGTTGGTCACCGACGGGGCGTAGAAGAGAGCCTTGGCGAAGGCGGTCTGCGCTTCGGCAGAGAGCGCATAGTCAACGAACGTCTGGGCGGCAGCCTTGTTGGGCGCATCCTTGACGATGTTGACGGTGTTGATCTGATAGACGGTGCCCTCCTTGGGGAAGGTCACACCCATCTTCTTGTTGCTCTGATCGCTGTAGAACTGGCCGCGGGCGTTCTGTCCCAGTCCCAGTACCGTCTGGCCGGTGATCACGTTCTGGTATTCGTCCGGGTTGGGGGCGAACGTCTGGACGCCCGGGGCCATCTCCTTAAGGCGGGCAACCGCCTTGTCGATGCTCTGGGTGTAGTCCTCGCCCTCCATCTTGGACGTGATCGCGGTCAGGGACAGACCCAGCAGCGACGGCGGAGCGTTGACGTTGATCTTGCCTGCGTAAGCCGGATCCCAGAGCACATCCCAGCTCTCAGGCGCCTTGGGGAAAGTTGCCGTGTCATAGAGCAGGCCAACCGCATCCAGCATAACTACCGGACCGAATCCGCCCTTGTTCTTGAACTGTTCAGGTACGTTCGCCAGGTTGGGCACCGCGGCGGCGTCGATCTTGTCGAAGAGTCCCTGGGTGTTGCCCGTGGTGGATACGGAGTTGTCCATGATGGCCACGTCAGTGGCCGGATTGTTCTTCTGGCCCTGGAGTGCGCTCAGCATTTCGGCGGAGGAGCGCTTGGAGGAGTAGTTGATCTTGATGTTCGGGTATTTGGCCTTGAACGGTTCGATCACGGCAGCCGTGTACTGGTCCTGCCAGACACCGGAATAGGCAATCAGGTTCAGCTCGCCCGACGTGGCGCTGGAGTCTCCGCCAGTGCTGGACCCTGCGCTGCCCCCGCAGCCGGTCAGCACCAGGGCTGCGGCTGTCGCGGCGGCAGCTAATGCGATTTTGCCTTTAGTGATAACTCTCATTTGAGTCTCTTCCTTAGTCAGGAGGGAATCCGTCGGATTCTGGAGGATGCTTCTAAAAGGTATGGAGCGTATATTTCGGGGACGTAAAAGAAAGCGACGCTTTCTGTAAACGGAGTGATTATGCAAAAGCCATATAGGGGCATCATCACCGCTTATGGATGGAGAGGTATAATCTGCTTGTCACAGAAATTGTGTTCTGAAGATCAACCTAGTGTCCGAGATGTGGATCACACAAAGACCTATTGCGTATCCCTCCATAAAATCCGGATATGACCCGTCGGGGCTTCAGGGCGCCGCAGACGAAAGAAACGCCGGTATGGACACTCGAAAACTCGCCTACTTCGTGAAGATTGTTGACTCAGGGAGCATCACGAAGGCTGCCGCAGCCCTGCACGTGGCCCAGCCCGCCCTGAGCCAGCAGGTCTCCGCGCTGGAAACCGAACTGAAGCAGCGGTTGCTCATCCGCAGTAAGCAGGGCGTGCAGCCCACAGCCGCCGGCCACACGCTCTACCGGCACGCTCAGACCATCCTTCGGCTGGTCGAGCAGGCCCGCCAGGATGTGGCGAGTTCGGGGGCCGCCCCTGCCGGCCGCGTGTCGATAGCGATCGCACCGTACAGCATGGCTTCGAGCCTCACGCCGCGCATTATCAGTGAAGTAGCGCGGCGCTACCCGGACATCGTGCTCCACCTGACGGAGATCTACGGCGGTGTACTGAGCGAAGCCATTAAGAACGGCAGGCTGGACATGGCCCTGATCTACGAGCCTGGGCCCATCCGCGGCGTGCAGTTCACCACCATGATCGTGGAGGATCTTCACCTGGTGGTGAACGGCAAGAACAAAGCGGCAGCCAAGTCGGGCGAGATCACCCTCGAGGAGGCAGCGGAATTCGGCCTGTTCCTTCCCGAGCAGAACCACACCCTGCGTCAGATTGTAGAGTCCGGCATGCGGGACAAGGGACTCAGCCTTCGCTTGGTGGGCGAGGTGGAATCCGTGCCTTCCCTGACCCGGCTCCTGCGGGCGGACATGGGCGCCACCATCTTGCCGAAGTCAGCAGCCGACGCACTTTTCCACGAGGAAGACTTCCGGGTCCTGCGGATTGTTGATCCCGGGCTGCAGTGCAAAATAGCACTCTGCACACCGGATCACGAACCACTGTCAGAGGCGGCATCGGCCGTCCTGATGGTGTTGAAGGAAATGCTCCAGGAGATGCTGAGCGCTAAATACACAAGGTAGCTTTGGATCCAAAGCTTTTCCTTATCAGGGCACGTGGATTTGGTCTTAGTAAACGCGCTTCCGTGAAACTAATCTTGAAATATGAAATGCCGGATGAACCGGCAATCATTTCTTCAGTGGAATTAGTTGATTGGGAGCACATCGTGAAAAAGATCAGCAGTGCGCACCGGGTCCCTTCGAGCGGGAGCCGCTTGGCGGCGAGAACCGGATCCCACTGCCCCGCGAACGGGTTCTGGCTTCCCGAAGGACAGCCCGGTCAGGCCGTGTTTGTGTTTGAAGGCAGCATCATGCCCAGGGGCGCGTCGGGGGCGACGCTCTGGCTCCTGGACGAGACTGCCACCGGTCCGGCCGCCTATCCCCTGCCCGGACCACAGCTTTCCGTTTCCAGGTCCCACTCGCTGGTTGGCTGAAATCGGCCGGTTCGCCAAAGCACGCTTCAGCACAGCCAAAGAACGCTTCAGCACAAGAGTCCATGTCCGGCCGGACATGGACTCTTCTCGTTGAGTATGTATGCAGGTGCGCAGGGTCCGCCGCTAAGCCGGCTCTTCGTGGTTGGTGGGGAATTGATTCCGTGTCGTAGATGACAGAAGGGCCCGTGGCCCTGCTGGGATGAGTGTGTCTAGCATTCAACCAGGAACAGGACCACGAGCCTTGACTGAGCCTACCGGGGTGGCCTCCGACGCTGCCACCAGCATCTTCAACCTGCCCGACTACCACGTTATCTCTGCCAGTGTGCTGGCCGACGGCCGGCGCCGGGTCATTGTCGAAACTGACCAGCCACCGGGCTGTCCGACCTGTGGTGTTGTGGCTTCCCGGCGGAAAGAGCGGCGTCTCCAGCGGATCAGGGACATTCCCGTTGCCGGGGCCGTAGAGGTCCTCTGGTCCAAGTACCGCTGGTACTGCGAGGAACGAGCCTGCGCAAGGCTCTCGTTCTTTGAATCCACTACCCAGGTCCCGCGCCGTGCGCGTTCCACCGGCCGGCTCCGTGACCACGTCGTTGACGCTGTCATCCGCTCCGGCCGGGCCGTCTCGGAGACCGCCGCGGCGTTCGGGGTCTCGTGGTGGATGGTTCGTGCCGCGTTGAATGAAGCCTGCCTGCTCACGCTGCCTGATGTCGATGAACTAAGTCCGCGGATGCTGGGCATTGATGAGCACAGGTTCCGGTCCGTGCGGTTCTTCCGCGACCTCGGGTCCAGCTCGTGGATCAGGCATGAGCCGTGGATGACAACCATCGTTGACCTGGACACCGGGCGGGTCCTGGGCGTCGTCGATGGCCGGGACCACAGGGGCGTCGGAGACTGGCTCTTCGCCCGCCCGCTGGACTGGCGCCTGGGAGTGCAGGTCGTCGCGATCGACCCGTCGGCTGCTTTCCGAAAAGCGTTGAGGATGTGGCTGCCTCGCACCGCTGTCGCGGTCGATCACTTCCATCTGGTCTCCCTGGGCAACCAGGCCATGACCGAGGCCCGGCAGAACCTGTCCCAGCAGGTCAAGGGCCGACGCGGTCGCGGCGTGGACAAGGCCTGGGCGCACCGAATGCTGCTCTTGCGCGCCGGCGACACGCTCACCGGGAACGCGGCACACCGCCTGGCCGAGGTCTTCGCCGCCGACGACCCGACCGGCAAGCTCGAAGCGGTCTGGAAGGTCAAGGAACAACTGCGGGCACTGCTCCGCACGAACTCCCTCGCCGACGCAGCCGCCGCGAAAGAGGGCCTCAAAGTCCTGGTTGAGGCTGCCGCGCGGCCCGAGACAAACAAGCTCTACCGGACCGTGTGCCGGTGGTGGAACGAGATAGAAGTCCTCATTGTCACTGGCGCCACCACCGGGAAGGTCGAGGCCAACAACACCGGGATAAAGCACATCAAACGCACCGCGCGCGGCTATCGCAACCCCGGCAATTACAAATCGGTTATCCTCATGAGAAGTGCCGTCCGGACGGCGGCATGACACTCATCAGGAATCCATTTCCCCATGAATCGCGAAGAGCCGCTAAGCCGCGGCACACCCTGCGCACATCGTCAGCTGGCGTCTTCGACCAGCAGGCCCTTGGCCTTGAGCACCTCGGTGAGGTTGCACAGCTCGATGGTGGTGCCGCCGGCCCTGTACAGGCCGATAAGTTCGCGCTCGGCGTCGTCCCGTTCCTGGGACAGCCGGATGACTTCCTCGATCTCGTCCTTGCGCACCACAACCACGCCGTCGGCATCGCCGCGCAGGATGTCACCGGGGTAGATGATCTCGTCGCCAAAAACCATGGGGTGATTGATGGGGCCGATGGTTTCCTTGACCGTTCCCTTGATGCTGACGCTGCCGGAGAACACCGGCAGGCCCAGTTCGATCAGGTCCTGGGTGTCCCGGACCCCTGAGTCCGTCACCATGGCTGCAAGGCCCTTGGCCTTCATGGCGTTGCCCAGGACGTCGCCAAACGTCCCGGCCTCTTCGAACTCGCCGGCGGCAACCAGGACAACGTCGCCCGGCTCCGCATAATGGATGGCAACCTGCAGCATCAGGTTGTCGCGGGGTGCGCAGCGGACCGTCGTGGCGGGTCCACAGAAGGACATGCTGCGGTCAATCGGCTTGATCTTCGAGCTGAGCGCACCCTTCCTGCCCTGGGCTTCGTGGATGGTCGCGGAGGAGAACTTGGACAGCCTGAGGACGGCGTCCGCCGTCGGCCTGTCAACGTTTGTCTTGACGTGGATCATGTTGTGTCCTTCGGTTTGGGGATTGATCAGCTGAGGGCTTGGACGGCTTTGTCGATGGCGGCGACAGCCTCTTCGATGACGGCCAGGCTGGTCGCATACGAGATCCGGAAGTACGGCCCGAGCCCATAGGCGGAGCCCGGAATGGCAGCGACGGACGCCTGGTCGAGGAGGTAGAGCACAAAGTCCTGGTCATCTCGGATGACGCTGCCGTCCGGCGTCGTCTTCCCAAGTACCCCGCCGCAGTTCACGTAGGCGTAGAAGGCCCCCTCCGGCGTCGAGCATGACAGCCCGGAGACCGCGTTCAAGCCTGCGACGGCGGCGTCCCGGCGGCTGCGGTACACCTCGCCGCTGGTGCGGATGAAGGACTGGTCTCCCGTGAGCGCGGCCGCGGCCGCCGCCTGGCTGACCGACGACGGGCACGACGAAATCTGTGACTGCAGCTTGTTGATGGCACCGATCAGGCCGGCCGGGCCCGCGCCGTAGCCGAGCCGCCAGCCCGTCATCGCGTACGCCTTGGAGACGCCGTTGACCACCAGGACGCGGCCCTTCAGTTCGGGAGCCGCTTCCACGAGGCCTGTCAGTTTGCCTGCACCGAAGTAGATCTGGTCGTAGATTTCGTCGGTCAGGACAAGGACGTGGGGGAAGGCGGCCAGGACGTCCGCGAGCGCGCGCAGTTCGGTGCGTGAGTAGACGGCCCCGGTGGGGTTGGAGGGGGTGTTCAGGATCAGCCACTTGGTCCGGTCGGTGATGGCAGCGCGCAGGGCGTCGGGGGTGAGTTTGAACCCCGAGTCCTCGCCGCAGGGGACGATCACGGGCCGGCCGTCGTTGGCCAGGACCATGTCCGGGTAGGAAACCCAGTACGGCGCGGGGATGATGACCTCGTCGCCTTCGTCCAGGGAAGCCATGAACGCGGTAAAGATGACCTGCTTGGCCCCGCCGCCGATGGTTATTTCGTTGGCAGAGTAGTGCAGGCCGGTGTTCAGCTCCAGAGTCTGAAGGATGGCCTTCTGCAGGGCCGGCGTCCCGGTCACGGAGGTGTACTTGGTTTCGCCGGCGGCTATTGCCTGCACGGCCGCGGCCTTGATGTGCTCCGGCGTATCGAAGTCCGGCTCCCCCACGGTGAGGTCAAGAATGCTGCGGCCCTCTGCTTTGAGCTCCCGGACGCGGGCAGCAGCGGCCACGCTTGGAGACGATTTGATGCGTGAAACACGCGATGCAGGCACGAATTCAGACATGTTCTCTTCCAATGGTTCATCAGTGAGGGGACTTGTGTCTTTCGAGCCTATGGACTGCAGGCTGCTGTGGATAAGACGTATTCTGCGTGGACGGATAAGGAAGCCTTATGGCCCCGACCCCACACGATTCACTTATTGCCGCACCGGATTTAGGTATTTCCCGGGAGCCGCGGACGCGCCTAGCGTTGTGCGTACTGTTCAACGGAGAGGAACCGATGGCCCGCCACCAACCTGCAACGGCAAGGGACGGCGGGACACTGCGGCGCCCGGGGCGATCCTCAGCCCGGGGAGGCTACCGCTATCGGGGCGATCAACGCCGGCAAGCGGCGGACCAGCAACGGGTGGAGTTCAGCCGGTTGCTCACGGACAAGCAGGGCGCCATCCGCTTCCGGTCGAGCCGGATCCGGTCTCTCGGGGCAAGCCTTAACCAACTGGTGGCGCAGGCCCTCCGGGACGGTACTCCCGTCGCGGACCTGGTCCGGATCACCCGCCTGTCCGCCCTGGCGGTGCGGCGGATCGGCCGTGCCTTCGACGATCTGCAGCCGACAGGACTGGCGGCGGCCGAGCACCTCGGGGCGATCACACGACTGCTGCGGGAACTGACCGCCTTGGAGGATTCGAAGGCAGCAGTTGAAGTGGAGCGCCTGCACCTGTTGGCCGAGGCCAGCAGGCAGCAGATTCTGGACGAATTCGAGCTGGCATCGCTGACAGGACTCAGGCCTGAACAGATCAAGAAAATGACCCGCGGTGTCGCGGCGCAGCCCCGCAGGAATTTCGCGGACCACCGCGCCACCGGCTGACCGGCTAGCTGGCCGTGATCACCAGGGCAACGCTGTGTCCGCCGAAGCCAAAAGCGTTCACAAAACCGGCGGGGGCGGAACCGGGCGCGAGCGTATGGGCCGTCTCCGTTACGACGTTCAGGTTCACTTCGGGGTCCAGCGCCTCGACGTTCGCGGTTCCGGGGAGCTGCCCGGTCTGCAGGGCCTGGACCACCACAACCGCCGCGAGCGCACCGGCGCCGCCCAGGAGGTGGCCGGTGTGGCCTTTGGTGGAGGTCACGGGCACGTCGGCACCGAAAATGGCGTTGATGGCCTGGGCTTCAAGCCGGTCCCCCACCGGGGTGGAGGTGGCGTGCGCATGGACGAAGCCGATCTCCGAAGCCACCATTCCGGCCGAGGCCAGGGCCTTCTGCATGACCCGCCGCTGCATGGCCGGGTCCGCCGCCACGATGTCGTTGGCGTCGGAGGTTATCGCCCCGCCGGCCACTGCGCCGAGGATGGCGGCGCCGCGTGCCCGGGCGTGGGCCTCGCTCTCAAGCACCACAATGCCGGCGCCTTCCGCGAGGACAAAGCCGTCGCGGCCGCCGTCGAACGGGCGCGAGGCGAGCTGGGGTTCGCCGTTGCGCGTGGAGAGTGCCCGGATCTGGGAGAAACCGGTGATCACCAGGTCGTTGACGGAAGCGTCCACGCCGCCGGCAATCACGACGTCGGCCGCGCCGGAGCGGATCATTTCGGCACCTTGGACAATGGCTTCAGCGCCGGACGCACAGGCGCTGACAGGCGTCCGGGCTCCGCCGCGGGCGCCGAGGTCAATGGAGACCCAGGCCGCGGGGCCGTTGACCATGAGCCGGGTGAGGGTGTGCGGTGAGACCCGGCGCGGGCCGCCGCTGGCGAGCGCACGGTCCTGTTCCAGAGTGGAGCCGAGGCCGCCGTAGGCGGAGCCGATCACCACGGCGAACCGTTCGGGGTCGACGTCGGGCGCCCCCGCCTGCTGCCAGGCTTCCCGGGCGGCCACCAGCGCCAGCTGCCCGCACCGGTCCATGCGCTTCAGCTCGCGCGTGGTGAGGTGCTCCGAGAGATCCGCGGTGACCTGTCCGGCGATGCGCACGGGCAGCTGCTCCGCCCAGTCCTCGTCCAGCGCGGCGATGCCGGACTGTCCCGCCAGGAGGCCGGTCCAGGTCTCCGCCACGGATGAGCCGAGTGGGTTGATGGTGCCGACGCCGGTGATCAGCGCGCGGGGTTGGTCTGCAGGCATTGGTCGCTACTTTGCGGGGTTGTGGGTGCCGATGGGCACGAGGGTCAGATCGGGGTGGTTCTTCTCGATCCGGCGCAGGGCCCAGACGTCGTTGAACAAGGCGAGGTATTCGCCGTCGGACCTCAACAGCACCTCGGCGCCGGGCACGTTGGCCAGCGCGGGCATGGCGTCCGCCGTCGAAATCCTGGCGATGGAGTACGGAAGGCGTTCCAGCCGCATGGGGGCGCTGAAGTCATGCGCCATCCGGTCCTCCACCACCTCGAACTGCATGGGGCCGACGGCGGCAAGCACCGGCGCCTGGTCGCCGCGGACGTCGGAGCGGAGCACCTGGATGACGCCCTCGTGCTCGAGCTGCTCGATGCCGCGGCGGAACTGCTTGAACTTGCTGGGGTCCTTGGACCGGGCCACCTGGAAGTGTTCCGGGGCGAACAGCGGGATGGCCGGGTACTCCACCGCGCCTTCGAGGAAGAGGCTGTCGCCCACGCGCAGCGTGGAGGCGTTAACCAGGCCCACCACGTCGCCGGGGTAGGCCTCATCGATGACCTCGCGTTCGCGGCCGAACACCTGCTGGGCGTACTTGGTGGCGAAGGACTTCCCCGTGCGGGTCTGGGTGACCACCATGCCGCGCTCAAAAACACCGGAACAGACGCGGATGAAGGCGACATGGTCGCGGTGGGCCTTGTTCATGCCGGCCTGGACCTTGAAGACAAAGCCGGAGAACGACGATTCAACCGGGCGCGGGCTGCCTTCGACGTCGGGCCGGGGCGCGGCGTGCGGCGCGAAGTCCACTAGGGCGTCCAGCAGTTCCTTCACACCGAAGTTCAGGGCGGCGGAGCTGAACAGGATGGGGGTGGCGGTGCCTGCATGGAAGGCGTCGACGTCGAATTCGAGGTTGGACTCGATGACCAGGCCGGCCTCGTCCACGGCGTCGGTCCAGTTGCTGCCCTGCGTCTCCGCGGCCTCTTCGGGCGTGAAGTACTCGGTCAGGGCGATGTTGGCGCCGGAATTGTTGCGCTGGAAGCGGGCGAAACGGTCCTGCCGGAGGTCCCAGACGCCGCGGAAGTCGCCGGAGATGCCCACGGCCCAGGTGAGCGGCATCGGCTGCAGCCCGGTGCGCTCGGTGAGCTCGTCCATCAGCGCCAGCGCGTCCAGGCCGGGCCGGTCCCACTTGTTGATGACGGTGATGATGGGCAGGTTGCGTGCCTTGCAGACTTCGAACAGCTTCATGGTCTGCGTTTCCAGGCCCTTGGCAGCGTCCACGAGCATCACTGCGCAGTCGACGGCGGCCAGGACGCGGTACGTGTCCTCGGAGAAGTCCGCGTGGCCGGGGGTGTCCAGCAGGTTGATGACGGTGTCCCGGTAGGAGAACTGCAGGGCCGCGGAGCTGATCGAGATGCCGCGGTCCTTCTCCATCTGCATCCAGTCCGAGACCGTTTCCTTGCGGTTGGCCTTGCCGCTCGAGGCGCCCGCGGTGCCGATCACCTTCGCATGCAGGGCCAGGGCCTCGGTGAGGGTGGACTTGCCGGCGTCGGGGTGCGAAATGACAGCAAAGGTCCGACGCCGGGCCGCCTGTTTGTGAATCTCGTTGACCCGGGCGGGGCTAAGGACATCTTGGGACACGGTGCTACTTTCGCTGCGGTGGGGTTACCCCAAGGCGCTCGGCAGGCCTCAAGGGGAAGCATGGCTCTGTGACAGCCAAGTTCCAAGTTTATCGCAGCGGCGGGCTGGCTCCGAAGGTGGCAGCTTGCCGCCCCGGAAACCAGCAGTTCAAGACTGCGAACCCCGCACGGCTGTCAGTCGCTAATCGGGTCCTCATCGTTGGCGACAGCTTCGATCCAATCCACAGCCTTGTCCGAAAGCTGGGGACCGTCTGCTGATTCGCCAGCCCACCACCCAGCATCGGTCGTGCCGCCCGTAACCGCCATGATGTCGGCGATGACATGCGGCGGCAGCGGCTCGCCGTTGTGCTCAATGAGCCAGCTGCGTGTTTCCGCCTCGACCAGAGGCCACCACTCGAAGATGTTCATCAACGCAGTGTTGCACCGCCGAATTCCTATGTACAGATTCCGCCGTGGGACGAGCTCCGGCAAAGGCACATGTTTAAGGAGCGCAGGTTCCACGTTGCCGGCGCCCCAGAGGTGTCCCGTTTGGGGATCGGTCTACGGTGCGCCTCAGTCAGACGCCAGCGGCTCCGTCCATTCATTTACTGGCAGCCTTTCTCGCAGCAATGCGGATTGACCTGATCCAAGAATCATCTCGGTGTCGAGATGGGCTGGGTCGACTTGTCTGATGAGCTCGCGACAGCGTCAGCAGGGAGGTAAAACGCAGCGCAAGCCGTCACCGTCTCGCCAAACGGCGACGATCTTTGGCGACCTGGTACTCGCCGCTGTGAGCTGGCCAAGTCTCACCCGCACCTCAACATCCCTGGTGGCTGCACCGTCGAGTTTCACGAGGCGCAGCCAGTCCCCGGATGGTGAGCCTACGCCACGTAGCTGCAGGATGCGCCGCCGATTCGGCTCCGCCTGCACTGCAGCTACGGGGCTCGGATCCCGTCCGGATCTACGACCCACCAGAGCCCCCCGTGGGTCGAGACGTTGTGGCACTTCACCTCGCCAGGCCCCTCGTGCGCGTAGAAGTAGAGCGGATGCCCGTTGTAGGTGACCTGGGTCGTGCCGTCCCGCCGCTTCGTCGTCCCCAGGAGCGCTGAGTCGACCTCGCCGCTAGCGGTCGGCGCTCCGTCGGTCAGCACGGGTGGCCACGCTTCAGCGCAGTCGTCGTAACACTCCGGCTTGATGCTCTCCTCACTCTCCCAGATATAGATGGCCTGCTTTTTGGCATCGAAGAGCATCTGGCCGAAGTCGCTCGCGGCTGTGGTGATCGTGGTGCCCGGCTCTCGCGCGCTGGATGGCTGACTCGGCTGGGGTTGCGGGCTCTCGGGTGTCGTAGTGCTCGCCCTCGGAGGCGGGGTAAAGTCCGGGGCCTCGCTCGAGGTGCTGCTTGCGCAAGACGACGCGACGAGTGCGAGGACCACCGCAGCCGCCGCTCGCAGTCCGGGTCTGGACACGCTGTGCTCCTATCGGCAGGAGCGGGCGCCTCCGGCCAGGTCTTCGGGGTTGGTGATGATCAGACAGTGGGGCAGTTCGGTTCCCATTATCTCAGCCTTTGTCGAAAATCGGCGGGCGGAAGGCGGCGAGTCCGGTCTTGGGGGACTGCCACCCGACTCGCCTGGGTCAGTGAGCGGCTGTGGCCGTCAGGGTGCGGGGCGACGGCGCCCGGCAAGCAGGACGGTGCCGAGCAGCAGCTTCAGGACGACGAGGCCGAAAATCGCGCCGTACTAAGGGGCCGCTTCAGAAAAAGGGAAAAAATCGTACGCTAAGGCCGTGTGGAGAAAAGTAACGGCTGGACCGCAGCTTGTCGATGGAAGCGGGCCAAAGTCCGCCCGTAGGGGGAACCTTATCCGGGACGCTGCAACGTTCCGATAGCGGATCTTTACGCGACGTTACCAGCAGCTGGGCCGGGACCTTTGTCAGCTATCCGCTAGTGGAATCGGGATGGGTGTGATGTCGCCTTTGATCACAATGCCCATGTTGGCCGCTTCGGCCCGGAGCCACTTGTGGCCTTCGTCGCCAAGGTACCGGAGGTCATCTCGGACTTCGATGGCGCCACGACGCCCTGGTCGGATTACCCAGCCGACCACGTCTTGGCCGCCCCGCGGGTACCCGGCTCTGAGTGCGGCTCGATGGATGTCCTTCGCGGTGGCTCCTGTGCCGAGTTCAGCGTTCAGCCGGGCAACCGCGCCTAGGAAGGCAACCGTAACCATCTTGTCCTCACCTTCCGAGCCTCCGTGTTGCTTGAGCCGAGGAGTGATCGGTGGTTCGTCCAGGAGCGGGTCGTACTCCGTTTGTGAACCGGCACCCGATGCGAAGACCTGCTGCGTCGACGCTTGCGCTGATCGGTCGACCTCGTGGCGGTCATCCAGCACGTGCAGAAAGGTGCGAGCGGCCGCAGCCAGCGCATTGGTAAGCCGGGCTATTTCATTCATATCGAAATCCTCGTTTCTCAGGAGGCTCCAGAAGTCCTCCTAGGACACTGTAGAAGGCTCTAGAGTCACTGTCAATGCCTTGGACTTGGTACGGCCCGTAAGCCGGTCCCCCACCGGCGCCAGCCCGCTCACAATTTCCCGAATCTCGCTCGCCGAGATTCCGCGGCCGCTCGATTCCCGTAAGACCCGCCCGAGAAAATGCCCGGTGAAGGGGATAAACGGTACCCTTCATGAACCACGACCGGACTCCTTTTCGGGTACGCCCGCGTATCCACCAACGACCAAGACCTCACCGCCCGGAAAAACGCCCTGGCCGCTCCGAGGTAACGCCGGACAAGACCCTTCACCGACCAGGGCCTTACGCGTGGCAACCGGACGCGGCCGGGACACACGGAAGCGCTGGCTGCCTGCCGGGCGCGGATCCGCGAGGGCATGAAGGTCGTAAAAGCAAAGGTCGCTTCCGGGGAAACGGCCCAAGCTTTCCAAGAAAAGCGGGAAGCCCACATGGTCTCCGCTCCCCGGGCAGGGACGCACACTACGGTGGAGCTTGCCGAACTCTTCGCGGTGACGCGCCCAGCGGACTAACGCGCACAACCCTCCGACCACTTGCCTAAGAGCCCAGTAGCCGGATTTTTCCGGACGTGCCAGATCTGACGGCAACCCAGCCGCCCAGGCTGGCGTTCGGCATACTGGTTCCATGCAGGCGACGACGGTGTTGGTTGAGGGCGAGAGTGACCGGCTGGCGGTGGAGACGCTGGCCGTGCGCCTTGGCCATGACCTGGCGGCCGAGCGGGTGACGGTGGTGCCGATGGGAGGCGCCACCAGCATCGTCCGCTTCCTCGACCTCTACGGCCCGAACGGCGCAGGCCACCGGCTGCTCGGCCTGTGTGATGTGCGGGAGTCCCGTGGCATCGCCCGTGCACTCGGCCGGGCAGGCTTCGGGCCGGGCCCGCTGGCCGAGCTTGGCTTCCACGTCTGTGACGCCGACCTGGAGGACGAACTGATCCGCTGCCTGGGGATCGATGGCGTGCTCGACGTCATCGCGGCTCAGGGCGAGCTCGCGTCGTTCCGGATCCTCCAACGCCAGCCATCACAGCGAGAGCGGCCCATAACGGCGCAGTTGCGCCGGTTCTTCGGGGGACGCAGCGGTAACAAGGTCCGGTACGCGCGTCTGCTCGTCGACGCATTGCCAGAGGGGCAAGCACCACCGCCGCTGGCCCACCTCGTTGCCTCATTCTGATGTGGTGGGGGTGCAGAGCCCACCATGCACCCAAACTGGCCACAAATGCCCACCCGGACAGCCGCCGTCGCACGCGTTCCTTAGGCACTTCGCGGCACCCCCTAACGGGGCACTTTGGGGCTTGTCCGTGCGGTTGTTGCCGCTTCTTACCTCTATCATTGAGCTTGCGGGAAACTGAGTACTTTTGATCCTGCCGGCGGAGTGTGAAACCGGCGTACCTGCGGGCGGCAGTCTGCACCTTTGAAGGGAACACCTATGGCTCGGAGCCCCGAAGAATCGCTCAAGGCGACTCTGGGCAGAGTGGCTCCAGGCACGCCGTTGCGCGATGGTCTGGAACGCATCCTCCGGGGGCGGACCGGTGCGCTGATTGTCCTGGGCTCGGACCGGACGATCGATTCCATCTGCTCCGGCGGGTTCGACATCGGCATCGACTTCTCCCCCACAAGGCTCCGCGAACTGGCCAAGATGGACGGTGCCATCATCTGCGACAAGGACGCCGGGAACATCCTCCGCGCCGCGGTCCAGCTGGTCCCGGACTCGAGCATCGAAACCCAGGAATCCGGCACCCGGCACCGCACGGCGGAGCGCGTGGCCATCCAGACCGGCGTTCCCGTGATTTCCGTCAGCCAGTCCATGCAGATCATCGCGTTGTACGTGAACGGGCTCCGGCACGTGCTGGAGGGATCCGAGAAGGTCCTGGCCCGCGCCAACCAGGCCCTCGCCACGCTGGAACGCTACCGGTCCCGGCTGGACCAGGTGACCAGCTCCCTGTCCGCCCTGGAGATCGAGGCCATGGTGACCGTCCGTGACGTCGCTGTCACCCTGCAGCGCCAGGAAATGGTCCGCCGGATCTCCGAGGAAATCTCGCAGTACGTCCTGGAACTTGGCGAGGACGGGCGCCTGCTTTCCCTTCAGCTCGATGAGCTGACAGTGGGCCGCGGCCCGGGCAGCGACGTCATCATCCGCGACTACGCCGGACCGGACGCGTCCGCGGAGGACGTCGAACGGGCCGTCAGCGCGCTGGTGAACCTCGGCCCCACGGAGCTGATCGACCTGGGCAAGATCTCCGGGATCGTGGGTTTTGCCGGCGGCGAGGCCAACCTCGACGCCGTGGTTCAGCCCCGCGGTTACCGGCTGCTGTCCGGCCTCAAGGCAGTCCCCAAGGCTGTTGCCGACCGCCTGGTGGACCACTTCGGCGGCCTGCAGTTCCTGATGGCGGCCACCATCGACGACCTCATGACCGTTGACGGCATCGGCGACCAGCGCGCCCGGACGGTCCGCGAAGGCCTGAGCCGCATGGCCGAAGCCAGCCTGCTGGACCGCTTCCTCTAGATTCCACGTCGATAATCCCCATCGATTGCTCCACACGGGCCCTTTAGAGCCCGCAAAAGGGCGATGGCCCCACGCCGGCAGGGTTCCCTGGCCGAGCTTGCGAGGCGAGGGGGCCGGTGGGGACCAATGGATGAGGGTCAGCTGAGCTGGAACACTGCCTTGGGGCTGGCCCTTGAGCCGAGCTTGGCCGTGAAAATGTAGTACGCCCCGCCGGCCCCGGGCTTCGCCTCGATGGGACTGCAGCCTTCCAGCGTGCGGTTCCGGGCCCACGGGAAGTTCGCCGTCTCGCTGGCGCCGGCGGCAATCGTCTTCACAAGGTCTTCGCTTGTGGCCTGGCAGTCCTTGGACGAGAAGATCCTGTCCGCGCCGCTGGTCACCAGGAACTCCATCTGGGACGTCCCGATGTTCACCTCGCACGGCATGGTTCCGCCGTTGGTCACCTTCAGGGTGAGCAGCGGGTTCTCCTCGGGGCCGTAGGCGGCTTTGTCGGTCGAAGCGGACACCGTCACCAGGTTTTGGTTGCAGGAAGGCGTGGGTGTGGGTGTGGGTTCGCTGCCCGCAGTTGCCGACGGCGAGGCGCCGGGTGTGGGGGCCGTTTCAGTTGCGCCGTCGGTGGAGGATGCCGGCTCGGTGCCGCTGAAGGCACCGGCCATTGCAAAGCCACCGAACGTGAGCGCCATGGCCATCAGCAGGGCCGTTCCCACAAAAAGCCGACGGCGGCGGTAGACGGCTGCGCTCGGCTGCCGGGTAGCGCCGGATCCGCCCCGGGAACCGGATGCGGATGCCGCATTGCGCGGTGATGAATTGCCTTGCCTGCCCATCCTTCTAGGCTAGAGAACCCACCGGATTCTGCCGTCCCACCACGCCGGTCCCCCGGCCAACGCTCAGGTCACAGTTTGTCCGCGGCATCTTCGCGTGGGCTCCCGGGAATCCACTACAGTGTTGGGATCGACGCTACAACCCTTTCCCCAGCCATGCCCGCGGACGGCGCCCCTGTTACGGCCCAGTTCGGCACGGATGACCTCCGCCCCGACCAGCTCGCGGCGCTGCACCGCAGGATCACCGGCTGGTTCGCTGAGACGGCGAGGGACTTGCCCTGGCGCGAACGCCACTGCTCACCGTGGGGAGTCCTGGTCAGCGAGATCATGCTGCAGCAGACCCCAGTGGTGCGGGTGCTGCCTGTCTGGCGGGAATGGCTCGAGCGCTGGCCCACTCCCGCCGCCCTCGCCGGCGAGCCCGCAGGGGAAGCCGTCCGCTCCTGGGGCAGGCTCGGCTACCCCCGCCGGGCACTCCGCCTGCACGCAGCAGCCGCTGCCATCGTCCGCGACCACGGCGGCACGGTCCCCGGCAACTACACGGAGCTGCTGGCCCTGCCCGGGGTGGGCAGCTACACGGCCGCGGCCGTTGCCGCCTTTGCCTTCGGACGCCGGGAGACTGTGGTGGACACGAACATCCGGCGCGTGCACGCGCGCCTGGTTTCCGGCGTCGCGCTCCCCTCACCATCGCTGAACGCGGCGGAGATGCGGCTCGCGGCGGAACTGCTGCCGGACGACGTCGGGACCTCCGTGCACTGGAATGCTGCGGTGATGGAACTGGGGGCGCTGGTCTGCACGGCGCGGGCGCCCAAGTGCACGGACTGCCCGGTGCGGGACTCCTGTGCGTGGCTGGCAGCCGGCGAGCCGCCGCCGTCGTACGTTCCCAAAGGTCAGGCGTGGCACGGAACTGACCGGCAGGTCCGGGGTGCCGTGCTGGCTGTGCTCCGGCTTGCGGACGCACCGGTGCCGGCGGAAATGTTCCAGCGGGAGCCTGCTGACCTGGGCTTCGCGGCGGACGGAATCGGCGTGCCCCTGTCCGCACTGCACCGCCTGAACTCCGCGCCGGAACAGCTCGAACGTGCCATGGCCGGCCTCCTTGGCGACGGGCTGGCCGAGCTGCACCAGGGCGGTTACCGGCTGCCTGCCTGAGCCGCCTTTAGGGTGGCCCGCGCCCGGATGGCATACTTTCTGGTGACTCAAACCGGGGGAAATTCATGAGAATCGTGTTGTACGTCATCTGGGCACTGTTTGTTGCGGGCGTCATTTTTGCGCTGGTCCGTTCGCTGCGGAAAACCAAGCGGCAGGAAGAACTGATCGCCGGCTGGCCAAAGGTCCAGGCGACCGTCACCGGCAACGTCGCGGGCTGGACACATGGCGGAGGCGGCTCAACGCGGAGCCGGCGCTTCTACCCCACGTACCAGTTCGCCGACCCCAACGGGACCCTGTATGCCGGCGAATCCGAGGTTTCGTACGCCAACCAGCAGGTACCCGGATCGCTCCTGGCAGTGGCCTACAACCCGGCGAATCCCAACCAGTCGTTCCAGGTGGCTTCCGAATCGAAAATGGTGATCGGGTGCCTCATGCCGGTCTTCGTATTCTTCGCCCTGCTGCTGTTCTGGGTCGCCGGCGCCTTCCCGCTGGGCTGAACCGTGGACTCCCTGAAACTGCTGTTCATCGTCCTGCCCGGGCTTTTCCTTGCCGCAGGCCTGATCCTGATGGGGCTGTCCCTGGCCGCGTCCTTTCGCCGGAAACGTTCAATGGCGGGGTGGCAGGAGGCTTCGGCCACCGTCACGGGAAACCTGCATGGCACGGACGGACCCGGATACAACGGCCGGAACCGGTTTGCGCCGTCGTACGAATTCGTGGACGCCGTGGGCAAACGCTGGCTGGGGCAGGCCGATATCTACAGCCAGGAGCAGGCGATCATCGGCACCCACATACCCGTGGTCTACAACCCGGCCAATCCCGCCGAGTCCACGCTGCCGGTCTTCGCTGTTGCCAAAGGCCGGCTGGCCACAGGTCTCATTATGGTGATCTTTGGGGCCACAGCCATAACAATGTTTGCATCACTTTCCTGGTAGCAATGCGGACTTCCGGCTCCGGATTTACGCTGAAGTATGGGCAAGCCCGGGGTACTTCTGGCACTGATGACGACGGCGGTGATCACCTCCGGCTGCTACTACTACTACCCCGTCCCGGCGCCGTGCCCGATGATTGCCCAGGCGTCAGTGGTCTCGGTGACCGTGGCCCGGGAGTACGTGCCGCAGGTGGGATCCCTGCGCCTCAAGGCCTGCCAGGACGGCACCTGCAAAGAAGCCGCCGTCGAACTTTCTCCCGGCACTGCCTCGATTGACCAGGGCTGCGCACCGGACGGGGTCTGCTCCGCCACGGCTTCCCCGGACGGGACCATGATCGGGATGCTGATGCTCGAGTCCCTCACGGAGGCCCCGATGGCGCTGACCGCGTCCGGTGTTTCCCCGGGCGGATTGGCCCTCCCTGTGCGCACCCTGAATTTCCGGCCCCGCGGTGCCTATCCCTACGGGGAGCAGTGCGGGAGGTTCGTGACTGCTTCGGTGATTCTGGACGCCCAGGGCCTGCGACAGGCTGTTTGACGGCCCCCACTGGCGACAAATAAGCCCCGCCAGACCCCGCCCTTGACTTCCACTCAGGACACTTCTACGGTCTGTATTACCAGCATCGGCAACGTTGGATTTAGAACAGGTTCCCCGCCGGGAAGGGGTAAGGATGCCACTTTCAGATAGGGAGCGGAAACAGCTCGAGGAGCTGGAATCGGGCTTGGCCGCAGAGGATCCGAGGCTCGCCGAGGAACTCTCGACCGGCTCTGTGGGCCTCAGGTTTGGGCGCCGTATCTACCTCGGTGCCATCGCATGCCTGTTCGGGCTGGTGTTGCTCATTGTCGGGGTCAGCACGCAGATCATCGCCGTCGGCGTCGGTGGTTTCCTGCTGATGGGAGCCGGCACGTACCTGCTCGTGGACAAGCGGTCCTTTAGTCTGGGCCGCAGCAGCCAGGTCAAATAGGCAACTCAGGCCACGGCCTACGGCTCGCCGAAGCCTGCCTGCACCAGGCCGCCGACGTAGTTCAGGGCACGCTCGGCGTCGGGCCCCCAAGCCTCGATATGGAGCAAGGATCCCTTGCCTGCCGCCAGGGTCATCAGGGATGTCATTGACGCGCCATCCACGCCGTTGACCGTGACCTCGGCGTTGAGAGACGCCAGGCCGCCCGCGATCTTGGCGGCCGGACGGGCGTGCATGCCGGCCTCATTCACCAGTTCGAAGTCGCCGGTGAAGTCCGGCCCTGAACCGGTGACGGACCCTTCAGCCACGGTGCTTTCGGCGAGCACCCGCGAAGCAGCCGCCACCTCCGGTCCCAATCCGTACACGGCTTCGGCGGCACGTTTGACTGCCTTCACGTCGGCGCCGCCCTGTGCGGCCACGGCGGCAGCCACGAGGCCTTCCACCAGGGGCGCGTCCGCCAGGAGCACGCCGGCCGGCTCCTCCACGAGCTCCAGGGCCGATTCCGCCGTCATCACGGCAGATCCCAGGTCCGTCAGGACCACCACGCCATCGCCGCCGGCCGCCTTGTCCA
The DNA here is from genome assembly GCF_001428335.1 of Arthrobacter sp. Soil762. Taxonomy (GTDB): domain Bacteria; phylum Actinomycetota; class Actinomycetes; order Actinomycetales; family Micrococcaceae; genus Arthrobacter. Next base: position 241,548 of record NZ_LMSG01000020.1, on the reverse strand, counting down.
GGGCAGACATGACTTTTTCCAGGCTCGTTCCGATCCTGCCGTCGGCGGTGCCCCCGGCGGCGAGGATGACGACGTCGGGCGCCATCTGGGCGGCAAGCTCCACGGCGCCGTCGGCAATTTTCTCGCTATGGGACACCACCACCAGGCGCACCGTCACGCTGCGGCCCCAACGGCGGCCCGCAGAATGAGGGCGCTGGAGGCGGCGCCCGGATCGCGGTGGCCCGCGCTCCGCTCCCCCAGGTAACTGGCGCGGCCCTTGCGGGCGACCAGGGGCTCGGTGGCCACGGCGCCGGCCTCAGCCGCCTCAGCGGCTGCCACCAGCACGCCAAGGACGGTGCCTGCGCCGTCCGCCGCGGCGGCCTGCGCTGCCTCCGCGGCGGGGGTCCAGGCATCCACCATGGTCTTGTCGCCGGACTCAGCCTTGCCCCGGGCCACGATCCCGTCCCGGGCAGCCACAAGCGCGTCGGCGAGGCGCCCCGGATCAATCTCGGCGGCATCGCCCAAAGCTGTGGAGGCGCGCAGGAACGCGGTTCCGTACAAGGGACCTGCGGCGCCGCCCACCTTGGACATCAGGGTCATGGCAGTCAGCTTCAGGGCCGCGCCGGGCGTCTCAGGCTGCGCTTCAGCCAGTTTCTCCAGCACCGCCTGGAAGCCGCGGTCCATGTTCTCGCCGTGGTCCGAGTCCCCGATCGCACGGTCGAGTTCGATGAGCCACACCCGGTTTTCCGCCATGGCCTGGGCGCAGAGAGTCAGCCATCTGAGGGCCCATTTCACGTCCAGCACCACGGTTACACGCCCCAACGCAGGGCTGCAGTGTGCACCGGAGCGTCCCACAGCTGCGTCAGTTCATCGTCGAGCCGGAGCACCGAGATGGAGCAACCCTGCATTTCCAGGGACGTGATGTAGTTCCCTACCAGCGAGCGTTCGACGGCGGCTCCACGTTCTGCGATCACCTGGGCAGCGCGGCGGTAGACGATGTACAGCTCGCTCAGGGGGGTGCCGCCCATGCCGTTGACGAACAGCAGTACTTTCTCGCCGCCGGTGATGCCCAGGTCGCTGAGGACCGGGTCCAGCAGGCGGTCCGTGATGCCGTCGGCGTTCTCCATCGGGATTTTGTGCCGGCCGGGCTCGCCATGGATGCCGATGCCGATCTCGATCTCATCATCCGCCAGGTCGAAACTGGGCGTTCCCGCATGCGGTACTGTGCACGCGGACAGCGCAACCCCCATGGTGCGGACGTTGCTGTTGACGCGGTCACCGATCGCGGCCACGGCATCGAGGCTATCGCCCCGCTCAGCGGCGGCGCCGGCGATTTTCTCGACCAGAACGGTGCCGCCCACTCCGCGGCGGCCTGCGGTATACAGGGAGTCCTCCACCGCGACGTCGTCATTGACCAGGACCGTGCGGATGTCCACACCTTCGGCCTGCGCCAGCTCCGCTGCGGTCTCAAAGTTCAGGACGTCGCCGGTGTAGTTCTTCACGATATGGACGACGCCGGCACCCGAGTTAACGGCGAGCGTCGCCGGAAGGATCTGGTCCGGCGTCGGCGAGGTGAATACCGCCCCCGGCACGGCGGCGTCGAGCATTCCCAGCCCGACAAACCCGGCGTGGAGCGGCTCGTGGCCGCTTCCCCCTCCGGAAACGAGTCCGACTTTCCCTGCCACCGGCGCGTCTTTGCGCGTGACGTACTTCGGATCGGCGGTGACGGTGACAAGTCCCGCGTGGGCCAGACCGAATCCCTCGACGGATTCGTCAACCACGGAACGGGGATCATTGATGAGCTTTTTCATGGCAGAACTCCTGGGGTGTGGGTGCGTCCTGGAGGATGCACTTTGACCCTACTACCGGCGCCTGAAGTCCGGTAGCCTGCGACGATGCGGCGGAAGCGGTAAGGGACAGCCCCCAATGACTGTCCCTTACGGCAGGCCCCACACTGCAACCTCGTTAGTTTATCCATCAATTCGACATAAAGCTATTTATGTCACAGGGTGACTTCTTGCCGCTATTGTCCGCGCGGGGTGATTGGGGGTGCCTAGAGGGTCTTGATCATGCGGGTGTTGCCCAGGGTGTTGGGCTTGACCCGCGCCAGGTCCAGGAACTCGGCAACGCCTTCGTCATGGGAACGCAGCAGCTCGGAGTAGACCACAGGGTCCACTGCCGTCTGGTCGGCCATGATCTCGAAGCCATGGCGCTTGAAAAAATCCACCTCGAACGTGAGGCAAAAGACCCGGGCCACGCCCAGTTCACGGGCCTCGGCCAGCAGGCTCTCCACCAGCACGTGCCCTACCCCCTTGCCACGCCACGCGTCCGATGCGGCCAGCGTGCGGACTTCGGCGAGATCCTCCCACATAACGTGCAGGGCGCCGCAGCCGATGACTTCGCCGTCGTCGGCTTCTGCGATCCGGAACTCCTGGAGGCTTTCGTAATAGGCAACGGTCTCTTTCGCCATGAGAATCCGCTGCTCAGCCAGCGGCGCCACAAGGCCCTTGATGGCCGCCACGTCACTGGTGCGTGCAGAACGGATATGGAAGGAGTCAGAGTCGGTCACCCCACAATCCTACGGCGGAGGGCGTTGCGGCCTTGTCGAGGCGCTCCCGGACGACTTGGGGCGCTCTGGTACCGGCGCATGCAGGCGGCGCCGGTCAGGCATTTGTGTAGGCGCCGTCAGAGCGAGGAACGAGCAGGCGCCGGCAAATGGCTCGGCCGGCGACGCCAAGCCAACCACCACAGCTGTTAAGAGCAAAGGCCCCGCCTGCTCCTTTGGGGAGCGGGCGGGGCCTTTGCTGTCTTGGTTTAGACGCTGGGGGCGATCTCCGGGATGCGCGGCTTGGCGTTGCCGGCGAACGTGAACTTGGCGTCGTCGCCTTCGCCGTCCACGTCCACCACAACGATGTCGCCGGCGTGGATCTCGCCGAACAGGATCTTCTCGGAGAGCTGGTCCTCGATCTCGCGCTGGATGGTGCGGCGCAGCGGCCGGGCACCCATGGCCGGGTCATACCCGCGGGTTGCCAGCAGCACCTTGGCCGCGGTGGTGAGCTCGATGCCCATGTCCTTGTCCTTGAGGCGCTTTTCCAGGCGGCCGACGAACATGTCCACGATCTCGATGATCTCGTCCTGGGTGAGCTGCGGGAACACCACAACGTCATCCACACGGTTCAGGAACTCCGGACGGAAGTGCTGCTTGAGCTCTTCCGTGACCCGGGCGCGCATCCGGTTGTAGCCGGTCTGCGTGTCTGTGCCGGACTGGAAGCCGGTGGCAACACTCTTGGAGATGTCCCGGGTGCCGAGGTTCGTGGTCATGATGATCACGGTGTTCTTGAAGTCCACCACGCGGCCCTGGGAGTCGGTCAGGCGGCCGTCTTCCAGGATCTGCAGGAGTGAGTTGAAGAGGTCAGCGTGCGCCTTCTCCACTTCGTCGAACAGCACCACGGAGAACGGACGACGCCGGACCTTCTCGGTGAGCTGGCCACCCTCTTCGTAGCCGACATAGCCCGGAGGGGCACCGAAGAGCCGTGAAACTGTGTGCTTCTCCGAGTACTCGGACATGTCCAGCGTGATGAGGGCGTCCTCGTCACCGAACAGGAATTCGGCCAGGGCCTTGGCGAGCTCGGTCTTGCCGACGCCGGTGGGGCCGGCGAAGATGAACGAGCCGCCCGGACGCTTGGGGTCCTTCAGGCCTGCACGGGTACGGCGGATTGCCTGGGACAGGGACCTGATGGCCTCGTTCTGGCCCACCACACGCTTGTGCAGTTCGTCTTCCATCTTCAGCAGGCGCGAGGACTCTTCCTCGGTCAGCTTGAAGACCGGGATGCCGGTGGAGTTGGCCAACACTTCGGCGATGAGATCCTCATCCACCTCGGAGATATCGTCCATGCCGCCGGACTTCCAGTGGCGTTCCTTCTCGGAGCGCTCGGTGATGAGCTTCTGCTCCTTGTCGCGGAGCGAAGCGGCGCCTTCGAAGTCCTGCGCGTCGATGGCTGATTCCTTCTCCATCTTCAGCTTGGCGATCCGCTCGTCCATGGCCTTGAGCTCCGGCGGGGCGGTCATCCGGCGGATGCGCAGCCGGGCGCCGGCCTCGTCGATCAGGTCGATCGCCTTGTCCGGCAGGAAGCGGTCCGAGATGTAGCGTTCGGAAAGGTTCGCGGCCGACGCGAGGGCGCCGTCGGTGATGGTGACGCGGTGGTGCGCCTCGTAGCGGTCGCGCAGGCCCTTGAGGATCTCGATCGCGTGCGCGACGGAGGGCTCCTTGACCTGGATCGGCTGGAAGCGGCGCTCGAGTGCGGCATCCTTCTCGATGTGCTTGCGGTACTCATCCAGGGTGGTGGCACCGATGGTCTGCAGTTCACCGCGGGCCAGCATGGGCTTCAGGATGGACGCAGCATCGATGGCACCTTCAGCAGCACCGGCACCCACAAGCGTGTGGATTTCGTCGATGAAGAGGATGATGTCGCCGCGGGTGCGGATTTCCTTGAGGACCTTCTTCAGTCGCTCTTCGAAGTCACCGCGGTACCGGGAGCCGGCCACCAGTGAACCGAGGTCCAGGGTGTACAGCTGCTTGTCCTTGATGGTTTCCGGGACATCGCCGCGGACAATCGCCTGGGCGAGGCCTTCGACAACGGCGGTCTTGCCGACGCCCGGCTCACCGATCAGGACCGGGTTGTTCTTGGTGCGGCGCGAAAGGACCTGCATAACGCGTTCCATTTCGGACTCGCGTCCGATCACCGGGTCCAGCTTGTTCTCGCGCGCAGCCTGGGTGAGGTTGCGGCCGAACTGGTCCAGGACCACGGAACCGGCGGGAGTGCCTTCGGGCTGGCCCGGACCGACGCCTGCGCCGGTGGTTTCCTTGCCCTGGTAGCCGGAGAGGAGCTGGATGACCTGCTGGCGGACGCGGTTGAGGTCTGCGCCCAGCTTGACCAGCACCTGGGCGGCAACACCTTCACCCTCGCGGATGAGGCCCAGCAGGATGTGCTCCGTGCCGATGTAGTTGTGGCCCAGCTGCAGGGCTTCACGCAGCGAGAGTTCCAGCACCTTCTTGGCGCGCGGGGTGAAGGGGATGTGACCGGACGACCTGCTCGCGCACGCCGTCGAGCGAAATGCTCAAGGACTCAAGAGCTTTGGCGGCAACGCCTTCACCTTCATGGATCAGACCCAAGAGGATGTGTTCGGTACCAATGTAATTGTGGTTCAGCATGCGTGCCTCTTCTTGGGCAAGCACAACTACGCGACGGGCACGGTCCGTAAATCGCTCAAACATTTTCGCCACACTCCTAGCTACGACGTACTTTGATGCTACGTGGCAGACCCCCACTTGGGGAGCGTGTTCGCCACAGGGGAAACATGACGTGTTCAGCCTCCCGTCACCCTGCACCGCTTGGATCAATGCAGGAACCGTCAAGCAAGGAGAACGTCATGGAAGTCATTACCCTGCTCATGACCGCCGCGACCGTCGCACTCGCCGGGATCGGGGGGCTCTACTACTCCTACGCCTGCTCGGTGATGCCGGGGCTGCGCGCCACCGATGATGCGACATTTGTCGGTGCCATGTCCCGGATCAACAGCGCCATCCAGAATCGGGTGTTCGCGCTGAGCTTCGTCGGCGCATTCCTCGCATTGGCCGGCTCGGCAGCTTTTTCATGGGCCACCGGGCTTGCCAGCGCACTGCCCCTCGCTGTGGCCCTCGCCTGCTACGCGGCCACGCTGGTCATCACCTTCGCCGCGAACATCCCCTTGAATAACGCTCTGGACCTGGCGGCCGCGTCCGGAGACGTCGCGGCCGCCAGGAAATCGTTCGAACGCCGGTGGACCCGGTGGAACATCCACCGCACCTGGCTGTCGCTGGCCGCGCTGGTCGCGCTCAGCGTTGCCTGGGCAGCGTTGAGTCAGCCGTGAGTCCTACTATCGGGGGACTCTACTTCCGGAAGTCGAACAGTGCCGTGTGTGTTGTCCCGTCGTTCAGTGCCAGCGTGAATTGCCGGCACGTCCCTGCCCAGGCTTTCTGGGTTTTCCACACGTAGGTGTAGGTATCGGCGGCGGCCGCGTAGCTCAGCGAACTGCTTCCCGCGGCGAGAGTCTGCTCAATGTCGTCCAGGGCGGTGCCGCCCGGGCAGGCAATAGCGGACGACGACGGCGCTCCCGCCGCCAGGATATCCAGCCCCCGGTTCCCGCCGACCCCGAACTTGATGGGCACGGCAGCGCCGGCCTTCATGGCGTTCAGGGTGCCGCCGTTATCCACAGGCTGCAGGAAACCGCTGAACCGCCACCCTGGCTGGCCGACGGCAAAGGGCGAGAAGGAAGCCGTCACGCCGCACACTTTGCCGGGGATGCCGGTTGGCGGCCCGCTGATGTCCACCCAGGCGCCGTCCACGTAGTGGTACAGATGCTGGCCCACCGCTTCCCCTGGCATCATGGCCGAAAAGTCGAAGTTGATGCAGACTTCCACTCCTACTTCCGGATCAAAACCGGCGGTGGTTTCGATGTCGTAGTACAGCGGAGGTTGCGTCAGCGAGGAGAACCCGCCATCGAGAAGCACGTCATCCGACTCAAGCCTGGCGACTGTGGTGCTGCCCGCTGTCGTCACGTTTTCGAACGTCAAGCTGACATCGGTCCTTCCGTCGTTGTCCACGGGCGCCACAACTACGTTCGGCCCCGTGATGGTGAGGCTCGGATCCACCGGCCCCACGGCGTTGCTCTCCACTGCCTTGTAGGGGCAGCCGACGCCGGCGATGTCCAGGCGCGCGGTCACGGACTTCCCTCCGGCGGCGAGGGGCACCACAAACGTGGGGCCGAAGGCGCCGGGCACCGCTTCGTTGCCAACAAACCAGCTGTACCGGTGCAGGCAACCCTCAAGACCCCAACCAACCTCAACGTAGTCGGTCGACGCTGTCAGAATGGCGCCAACGGCAGGTTCACCAGCGAGGGTCAGGACGTGCAACGAACCCACAGCCGCAGGAGTGTCGAGGAAGAACGCGTAGGCAAGGTTGAAGTGGTTGGCGCCATCAAGAGTGATGGGTTCCGCCTCGGCACGGTTAGGGGTTTCGGGCCACCAACGTTCAACGTTTCCGGCCTTGAAGCGCACCTTGTAGACCCCGGGGGCGACGTCCTGGAACGTGTAGTAACCGTTGCCGTCGGTCTCGGTGAAAGCGACCCTCCCGGCCCCCGGATCCGGCGCTGCCGCGTCGTAGAGTTCCACCGCCACGTCCGCCAATAAGGATCCTTGCTGAACCGAAACGTCGTTGCCCACTCCACCGGAGATCGATGACTCCGAGGGGTGCAGCACCGTCCAGCCTGCGGAAGTCCAGCTGGACGTGCCGGTTACGGAGTCCACCACAATCGCGTCTGCCGTCTCGAAGGTCTTCCACTCCTGATAGCCGAGCAATTCCCGGAAGGAATCTGAGTAGCGGCCCGATGATGAGGTGTACCAGCTTCCAGGTACCCGGCGGCGGTAGCCCTGATTTTGTAGTTACCATCGGCAAGAGTGAAGGGACACCGGAACAAAGGCGTTGCTGGAAGGCGCTGAAGCAACCGTTGCGAGGCCGTCGCCATCGGCGGCAAACACGTCGTAAGTGACGACGTCGTCCGGCTCGTCGCCGCCGTTGATGGCCTGCAACAATTCCGTTGAGTCCAGCAAGGCGCTGACTTCCACGGTATTAGGCTCCGCGTAGGCCGGAGCGCTGAGCGGTACCGCGAATAACAATAGGAGCGCCGCCAGGACTGCCGTAAATCGCAGAGACCCGCTAATTCCAGACATTCCAGGCTCCCGCCACGCAAAGATTCAAGTGGACGAATTCGAGCGGGCGTCCCAGACCGAAGGCTCAAACCGAATCGCCGGCTCATCCCAAGGAAATTGCGCGACGATTAGCCCAACGGTACGCCCGGAGGCCGTTAGTCAGCAAGGATTTTGCGCATACCCAAGTCCGTCTTGCGCATTCAAAATTGGCATCAAAAAACCCTGCCCCCACCCGAAGGTGAAGACAGGGCCTAATACGCCGTCAGAGAGGCGCAGGTCAGGAGTTTGCCTTTTGGTAGGCCTCCTGGATTTCAGCCTGAATTCGGCCGCGGCTGTTAACTGTGTATCCGTTATCCCGTGCCCATTGGCGGATCTGCGCGGAGTCGTTGGTGCGGGCTCCCGCAACCGCTTTGGTCCGGGTCGCCCTGCCGGCCGACGTCTTGCGTCCGGCGGCAACAAAGCGCCCCAAGGCAGAACGGAGCTCGGCCGCATTGGCCGAGGACAGGTCGATTTCGTAGCTGACCCCATCGAGGCCAAAACGGACGTTCTCGTCCGCAGATCCCCCATCCAGATCATCGACGAGGATGATGTTTACTTTCTGTGCCATTAAATATTCTTCCTTTTGGAAAGGTTCGGTTGTCAGAAAATGAGGATGTTCCTGTTAAAAGTATGAACCTCTTTATGGCAACGCGTCAAAGCGTCGAATCGTTCCTGTGGATATCCACAGGAACCCCGCAGAAAGTTCTTTCGATTTATTTATCGGTTTCCGGGTTCTGTTCGTTCAATGGCGCCTCGGAGCGCGATTCCGCCTCGGCTTGTGCCCGCGCTTCGGCCTTACGCTCCGACTTATCGGCATTGAAGATGGATTTCATGGCGAACCAGAAAAGCAGGCCAACCACCAAAGACGGCAGGAGTACGGCTACATATTCCATGGTCAGTGGCCTTCAGGCTTCAGAAGCGGGAAAAGGATGGTTTCGCGGATGCCGGCGCCGGTGAATAACATCACCAGCCGGTCAATTCCCAAGCCGATGCCGCCCATGGGCGGTGCGCCGTATTCGAGCGCCCGCAGGAAGTCCTCGTCCAGCTGCATGGCCTCAACATCGCCCGCGGCAGCGTGCCGCGACTGTTCGGTCAGCCGCTCGCGCTGGATGACGGGGTCGATCAGCTCGGAGAAGGCCGTGCCACGTTCCATGCCCCCGATGATGAGGTCCCAGGCCTCGATCAGCCGGCCGTCATTCCGGTGCGGGCGGGCCAGCGGCTGGGCAGACGGCGGGTAGTCATACACAAACGTGGGGTTCAGGAGCGTAGGCTCCACAATTTCACCGAACAGTTCCACGGCCAGTTTCTCGGCGTCCCACTTCGGGTCCACCTTGACCTCGTGCTTTGCCGCGATTTCGCGCAGCACCTCAAGCGAGGTGTCGGGCGTGACTTCCTGGCCAACGGCGTCGGACAGTCCGGGGTAAACCGAAACCCAGGCCCAGTCGCCGTCGAGGTTGATCTCCCCGGCATCGGTCTGGAGGGTGCGGCCCACACCCACGGCGTCAGCGGCGTCCAGGATGATCTCCTTGATGCGCTCGGCCATGACGAACTGGTCAGCCCAGGCTTCGTAGCACTCAAGGGTAGTGAATTCGGGGCTGTGGGTGGAGTCCACGCCTTCGTTGCGGAAGACGCGGCCCATGTCGTAGACGCGATCGATCCCGCCCACCACGGCGCGCTTGAGGTAAAGCTCGGTGGCAATACGAAGGGTCATCTTCTGGTCGAACGCGTTCATGTGCGTCTCGAACGGGCGGGCCAGGGCACCGCCGTGGACCAGCTGCAGGATGGGAGTTTCCACCTCGACGTAGCTGTGGCGGTGCAGGCTCTCGCGGATGGAACGGGTGATCGCGGCGCGGGTGTAGACCATTTCCCGGGCTTCGTCGCGCACCATGAGGTCCACGTAACGCTGGCGGACGCGGGTTTCCTCATTCAGTTCCGCGTGCAGCACCGGCAACGGGCGCAGTGCTTTGGAGGCCATGGACCAGGACTCGGCCATCACGGACAGCTCGCCGCGGCGGGAGGAAATCACTTCGCCCTTGATGAACACGTGGTCGCCGAGGTCGGCCAGCGCCTTCCAGTCCGCGAGCGCTTCCTCGCCCACGTTGGCAAGGCTGAGCATCGCCTGGAGCCGGGTGCCCTTGCCGTCAACGCCGCCTTCCTGCAGCGTGGCGAAGCAGAGCTTGCCGGTGTTGCGCACAAAAACCACCCGGCCGGTGACGCCCACAATATCGCCGGTGGTGTCGTCAGCCTCAAGGTGCGCGTACTTTTCGCGGATCTCCGTGAGGGAATGCGTGCGGTCCACACCCACCGGATACGCCTCGGTGCCGCGCTCGATCAGCTTCGCGCGCTTGTCCATGCGGATGCGCATCTGCTCGCTGGCGTCGAGCGGCTCTGGGGCATTTTTTGGGGTGGGGGTGTTTTGGGAAGTCACAATCCCTAAGTTTACCGGGAGTTCGCGTCACCGGCTCCCGGCGGACGCCCAGGCATAGACTCGGGCTGTGGAGACGTGGAAAGTTGAAGCGGAGGACGGCGGGCGCCTCGACGTGCACTCGTTCCCCACCCCCGCGGGACTGGACCCGACGACGGCGGGACCTCCCGGCGTCGTACTCATCCACGGCACTTTGGTCACCGACGCCCTCTACCGGCCTTTTGCCCGGAAGCTCAGCGTCCTGCTGGGCCGGCCGGTGCACTGCTACAACCGCCGCGGCAGGGCGGGGTCGGCCCCGCAGCCGGCAAACTATTCGGTGCAGACGGAGGTCAGCGACCTTGCGGCGGTCATGCGCGAGACCGGCTCCACCGACCTGGTGGCCCACAGTTACGGCGGTTTCGTGGCGCTGCAGGCGGCCCTGACCCTGCCCGTGGGCCGGCTGGTGACCTATGACGCCGCGGTGTCGCTGTCCGGAAACCTGGGCCACCGCTGGCGGCCGGAGCTTGAGGACGCCGTCACCGCGGGGCAGCTTAACCGCGCCTGGGCACACCTGGTCCAGGGCCTGGCCACGGCCGGTCCGCTGTCCTACCTCCCGCTCGGCGCGCTGCGGATGCTGAGCATTCTCTCCGCCAGGACCAACCTGGGCGCGGAGATGCGCCAGCTGCTGCCCACGGCCGTCACCGAAATGCGGGCCGTACTGGACGCCGACGCCGAACTGGAGAATTTCACCGCCCTCACCACCCCCGTCCTGATGCTCAGCGGAGGCTGGAGTCCGGCCTACTTTGCCGAGACGGGCCGCCAACTGGCGGCCGCCGTGCCATCCATCAACTTCCAGGTGGTCCCCGGCCAGCTGCACGAGGGACCCATCCGTCCCGGCAAGGGGCTGGCCGTGCGAATTGCCCGGTTTATCAACGGCACCGACGGCCAGGCCCGGAGGCTGGGGAGGCGCCGGTAGGGCGCTATGCCTGAAGGGAGCGCGCCTAGGATGGGGAGCGTGAAAGAACAGGAAGTCCCCACGCACGACGGCGGCAGGCTGGCTTTGTACAGCTACGGAACCGAAGATGCGCCGGGAGAGCGCCGGGTTGTGGTCATCGGCGGGGCCTTCCTTACCGCACTGATCTACCGGCCGTTCTCGATGGCATTGGCCGACGGGCTGGGCGACGGCTGGGCAGTTGATGTCTATGACCGGCGCGGCAGGGGCAACTCCACCGAGCAGCCTGCCAACTACTCTATGGCCACGGAAATCGCCGATGTCCGCACGGTCATGGATGCCACAGGCGCCCGCAACATCCTGGGCCATAGCCTGGGCGGGTCCGTGGCGCTGAACGCCGTCCAGGAGTTCGCGGGCACGTCCTACGAACCGGACAAACTGGCGGTCTACGACGCGGCGGTCAACATCGACGGCAGCATCGACATGTCGTGGCTGGACGATTTCGAAGAAGCGGTGAACGCGGGCCAAGTGGGGCATGCCATGGCCCGAATGAAAAAGGGCATGCAGCCGGGTACTGCGCTCTCAAAGGTCCCCGAGCCGGTGCTTGCAGGGCTGATGGCTGTGGTGTCGCGCACCAAAGTGAACAGGATGTTCAAGGAACTGATGCCCACCGGCGTAGGTGAACTGCGGGCCGCGTACGACGAAGCCGAGCACGTCAGGAACTTCGCGGTCCTGCCCGCCAACACGCATTTTATGGTGGGCGGCAAGAGCCCGAGCTACTACAAGGTCACGGCCCAGCGCCTTCATGCGGCTGTCCCGGGGAGCACGTTCGAGCTCTCACCCAAGGGCTTCCACGGCTCCATTCCGGCCGCAGTAAAGGAACTTGTCACGGACATCGCCGAATACTTCAAGGGCTAAGGCTTTCCGCAGGTTGCTCGGCTAGGCTCGGATCATGACGAGCGAGAACATCAAGACCCCCGACGGCGGCACGCTGGAGCTCTTCTCCACGGGTGCTGAACTGGCGTCCGCCGGTTCCGGCGTGGTTGTGGTCCCGGCCTCCATGGTGACCGCGGCCGACTACACAAAGTTCGCCCAGAAACTCAGCGCCGCGTTGGGCCGCCCCGTGCACACGTTCAACCGCCGCGGCCGCGGTTCGTCCTCGCCGCAGGCCGAGGATTACACGCTGGACGCGGACATCCGGGACCTGGCCGCCGTTATGAAACACACGTCCAGCACGGACGTCTTTGGCCACAGCTTCGGCGGCGCGGTGGCCCTGCACGCGGCCCGGACCCTTCCGGTGGAGCGGCTGGCCGTGTATGACCCCGCTGTGTCCGTGAACCACAGCGTGAAGGCCGACTGGACCACTGAATACGAACGCGCCACGGCTGCCGGGGACGACGACCGCGCCCTGGCTGTGCTCGCCAAGGGCTTGGAGGCCGGCGCCTTCTCACGGATGCCGCTGTCCATGCTCACCATCGCCAACAAGCTCACCGCCGGCACCCACGTGGGCAAGCAGATGCGTGAACTGATGCGCACCGGCGTCCGGGAAATCAAGGCCATCATCGCAGCGGACATGCCGGCCGAGCCGTTCCTGGAACTGCCCCTGGAAACGCTGATTATTGTGGGCGAGAAGAGTCCCGCGTACTTCGGTGTTGCCTGCGGCCAGATCCACGACATCCTGACCGGCTCCAGCTACACCATCCTGCAGGGGGCCGGCCACGACGGCGTCCTCCGCGCCCCGGACAAGCTCATCACCGAGCTGAGCGACTTCTTCTCCGGCTAGCCTCCATCACTGCAACGCGGGGTCATTTATCGCCCCATCCGACGGTCCGGAAGGGCGCAACGTGACCCCGCGTTGGATTGGAGGTGTCCGCTAGTGGGCGCCGTGGCCCGGCGCGGCGCCTTCTGTTTTGCGCATCATCGCGGAAAGCACGACGGCGGCGAGGGCTATGACGGTTGCCGTCAGGAACGCGGCGCTCATGCCGGCAACGAGCCCTGACGCGGTCGAGACCACGGCGAAGATGGACACCAGCAACGCAGTGCCGGCGGCACCGGCTACCTGCTGGGCGGTGCTCATGATCGCCGAGCCGTGCGAGTAGAGATGCGGCGGCAGCGGGTTCAGGCCGGTGGTAAATGCCGGAGTGAACAGCAGCGCCAGGCCGAAACTGAGCCCCACGTGGAGGGCGATGATCCACCAGACCGGAGTGCCGGCGTCGAGCATTGAAAACTGCCACAGGGCCAGCACCATCAGCACGGAACCGGTAACGGTGAGCGGCAGCGGCCCCACTTTGTCGAACAGCCGGCCGATGAACGGGCCCAGCAGCCCCATCGCCAGGCCACCGGGAAGCAGCGCGAGGCCCGTCTCCAGCGAACCCAGGCCACGGATTTCCTGCAGGTAGAGCGGCAGCAGGATCACGCCGCCGAAGAGCGCCATCATAGCCACCACCATCAGCAGCACCGAGACCGTGAACATCCTGAAGTTGAAGGCACGAAGGTCCAGCAGCGGGGCTTCGGCCTTCTGCAGCCGGAGCTGGCGGAGCACAAAGACCGCAAGGCTGGCGACGCCGATCACCAACGCGGCAATGGCCACGGTGCTCGGACCGCTTTGGCCGCCGTGGCCGCCGCCGATCTGGCTGAGGCCGTACACCAGCCCGCCGAAGGCAGGAACTGTAAGCAGTACGGAGAGGAAGTCGAGCTTGGTCTTCTCGGTTTCGCCCACGTTCGTCAGGTACTTGGCGCCGATGGCCAGCGCGGCCAGGGCGACCGGCAAGACAAAGACGAACATAAAGCGCCAGGTGAAGTGCTCCAGGATCAGCCCGGAGACAGTCGGCCCCATGGCCGGTGCCACGGAGATGGCGATACTGACGTTGCCCATCACAGCGCCGCGCTTGGCCAGCGGGACGAGGGTGAGGATGGTGGTCATCAGCAGCGGAAGCATGATGGCTGTGCCGCCGGCCTGGACGATGCGGGCCAGGAGCAGGATCTCAAACCCGGGAGCCACGGCGGCCAGGGCGGTGCCGCCGGCGAACAGTCCCATGGCCAGCATAAAGACGGCCCGCGTGGACAGGCTTTGGAGGATGAACCCGGTAGTGGGGATGACCACGGCCATGGTGAGCATAAAGCCGGTGGAGAGCCACTGGACGGTGGGCGCGTCCACGCCGAGGTCAACCATCAGCCGCTGCAGGGCAACGTTCATGATGGTCTCGTTCAGGATCACCACAAAGGTCGCCACGAGCAAGGTGGCGATGATGGTCACCGATTCGCGGGACATCTTCTCCGGCACGGAGGGCTTCGGCGCCGCAACCGGCCCGGGCCGCCCGGAGGCGTTCGAAGAGACTTCTGTAGACATGGGTGTTCCCCCAGGGAGTAAGTATGAAGTGCTGCGCGAGCGTCGTCGCCGCAGATTCCAACACTCTACCGGCTGGAGTAATTCCGGCTCACGGGTTTTTTCTTTGTCACGGGCTTTTTCTGAGTCGCTTTGGCTGGCCGGTGTGGTTTAATCAGCGCACTTAGTTATGAGTCGGGGCTGGGGCCTCTAGTGATGTTCGACCGCGCAAGCGGTCAGGCAGGAGCCCCGGTTGGACGCGTACTCCCCCGCATATCCGGCAGGCCGCCACTACCACGGCGCTGGCCGAAGCCCGTTGTCCCTGGTTCTTTCGGTGGCTGCCGCTTTGATGGTTTTGCTGGCTGCCGTCACTTCGGCCGTGGTCCGCTCTGAGGGCGTCACCGGAACCGTGAATGCCCCCTTCGCCGGGACCGGGCCGGTTGGCGCCATGGCCGCGGTTGGTGCAGGCGCCGAGGTTGGCGCCATGGCCGCGGTTGGTGCAGGCGCCGAGGTTGGCAGCGTCGCGAGGATTATCAGCAGGGTCTCCGGCTTCCGCGTTGGCGTGGCCGTCGCGGATACAGCGGGCGGACCGGTCCGCACTTTTGGCGACACGGCGGCCTATACTGCGGCCAGCACAGCCAAGCTCATCACCGCAGCGGCCTATCTCAGGCTTGTGGAGGCCGGTGAAGCGCGACACGATGAGACGCTGGGGAACTACACTGCCGCTTTCCAGCTCAAGTCCATGATCAACAGCAGCAACAATGATTCCTGGCTCCTGTTGATGGGCAGGATCGGCTACCGGCGGCTGATCCAGTACGCAGCCTCGATTGGCATCGCCTACGATCCCTTAGACAACCGGCTGACTCCGGGGGAAGTGGCCCACGTCCTGACGAAGCTTTACGCCGGACAGCTGCTTAACCCCAATGACACCGCGCAGTTGCTGGGGTACATGCAGGAAACCAACAACGAGGAACTTATCCCCGCTGCCTCGGGGCCCGGCATTACCGTCTATCACAAATACGGCCAGCTTGGAGGAGCGCTCCATGACGCAGCCCTTTTGGAACATGGCGGGACAACGTATGCGCTGGTGATCTTCACCGAAGGCGCCGATAGCACCGACGAGGCCGAACGCACCGAAATGATCCACGATCTGACGCGGGCAGTCGTCGGGACGCTCTTTCCCGCGGGTTAACCGAGCTCGTGCTGACTCCTTGCCATCCTGCGCTCGGCATCGAGGGAACGTTCGCGGGCAGCGGGCTTAAGTGACCGTTCGCGCCGGGTGGTCAGCTGCGGTGGTGCTCAATCAGCCAGCTGGCCATCTGTTGGGCCCGCTTGGCCGCTTGGGTGTCCCCTTCGGTGGCTGAGACGATGGACCCTTTCATCAGGATGTGCCACGACCGGGCGAAATCCTCCGGGCGATCCAGTCCGGCCTGCTCCGCGAGGGCCTGCACATGGCCCCTGATCCTGGCCAGGTAGTCAATGCTGGCCTGGCCCAGCGGATGGGCCGGGCCCATTTCCAGCAGGATGTTGATGAAGGAGCAGGCCTCGAAGTCGTCGCGCAGGAACCAGTCGCCGAAGACGTCGAAGATGGCAAGGAGCTGTTCAGTAGGGGTAGTGCCGCGCAGTTTGGCCTGGCCAACGATGGCATCAACTGTCCATACCTGGTCCCGCTGCTCCAGGAACGCCAAGACCAGTGCATCCTTGGACGGGAAGTGCCGGTAAAAAGTTGCCTTGGCCACACCGGAACGTTCGATCAGTTCGTTAACACCCACGTCCCGCACGCCGCGGCGGGAAAAGAGTTCATAAGCCACAGCCAGGATCCGACTCCGGGAATCGGCAGGCAGAACTGCCGCCTCGGCTGGTAAATCCGCAGGAGACAGCGCGGGTTCTGCAGTGTGGTCTGCATCGGAAATCATCGTAGGAATAGTTTACTCCAAGGTGCAGACAGACCGGTCTTACTCGCTGTAAAGTCTTTCCCAGACGCAGTGCTATGACGCCGACGGGACCCCGTAAAGGCCCCCGTCAGCTTGGTGCAAGGAGGCCCCGATGTCAGCAGAGCGAACGTACGATTTTATCCCGTGCGACGACACTGACCCGTGGATAGAAAGTACCGCTGCGTCCGCCGAGGTCCGGCGTTTCGCCCGGGAATCCCTGCGGTGGCAGGCACAGGAAATCATTGATGAAGTGCTCCGCGGAACGGCTCCGGGTGAGGAACTTGCCCGGGCCCGGTTGCGCCGCTGCGTGGCCCAGAACCCCGGCAAGCCCGAACGTGCACTCCTGCAGCAGCTGATGATCAACCGCGACCCGCCGGGTGAATCAACGCAGTAGAGCAACACGTTCCTGCGCACGCAATGCCCGCCCGCCATTCAACGTGAGGCTTACAACGGCCGGCCTTATAACGTGAGGCTGCGGCCTACAATGCGCCCGGCGGTCATGTGCAGGCTCTGGCTGTTGGCGCGGGCATGGTTCCACAGCAGGTTGAATGCCGCGTCCATGTCCACCCCGGCGGTATGGGCAATGACGCCCTTGGCCTGCTCAATCAGCACCCGGGTGTTCAAGGCCAGCTGCAGCTGCTCGTTGACCAGTGCCGCTTCCCGGATGGCGCGTTCCTGCATAAGGCTGATGGTGGGCGAACGCAAGGCCGTCACGAAGACCACTGCCCTCCGATATGCCCGGTCGGACCGTGTGGCCAGGAAGACCATCCTGGACGAGCTGTGTGCCCTGACGCTTTGGCACCGTGACCATGCGCGGAAGGCCCTGCGGCAGGCCCTGGTGCTCAGACAGGGGTGGCTTGTGAAAAGGTGAAATATCCGACGCTAAGGTCTTGCCGAGCGTCGTAGTGGCCTGTATTTCCCGGGTTTGAGGCGGTTGGCGCGTGGCCAGGTGTAGTCACCGGTCAGATTGATGTGTTCCCAGCCCAGCGGTGAGGGGAACTGCAGGAGGTCCGGGTCGATGTCACCGCCCGTTGCTGGTCAGGGTGGCGACGGTGCGGTCGAGGTAGAAACCGCCAGGTCTACGCCGCGATCTTCATCGACGCTATCGTGGTCAAGATCCGTGACGGGCAGGTCGCCAACCGGCCCGTCTACGCGACCATCGGCGTCACCCTGGACGGGGAGAAAGATATCCTCGGGCTCTGGTCAGGCACCGGCGGGGAGGGCGCAAAGTTCTGGATGGGCGTGCTAACCGACATCAAGAACCGCGGCGTGAAGGACACCTTCTTCTTGGTCTGCGACGGACACAGGGGTCTACACCGCCGTGAATGCCGCGGCGGCACGACGCCGCCGCCCAGACAGGGAAGGTGACCACGCGAGGGCCCTGGCGCTCGGCGGCGGCAGCAGGAGGGCTCGCCGTAGGACCCAGCACAACGAGCGATGACTGGCCAGCAAACGGCGGGCAAGCGCCGGGCCCCGAGCGAATCCTGGGAGTGGGGCCACTTCGTCGTGGGGTGAGCGGTCGCCCTCGACGGCGACCGCTCACTCTGGCGTAGTGCGCCGTCAGGCTTTGGGCAGTTGCGGGTCCACGCCGTACTTCTCGGCGAGCTTGGTGAGGACCGCGTTAGCTCCCTGCAGGCTGACGGAGCTGGCGAAGACCATGTCATCCGCGTTCAGGACCTCGCCCTTGAGCGTGCCCCACAGCGGGTTGGCCATGAACTTTTCCATCTGGGCGCGGGACTTCTCTCCCTCGCCGGAGTTCTGGCCGAACGCGGACGTGATGATGAGGCCCGCCTCAGCGGCCGGGAGCTGCTCCTGCGAGAGCGGCACGAAGATCTTCTCCGTGGAGTCCGGCTGCCCGGCGGGGCGCGGGATGCCGGCGTCGGTCATGATCTCGCCGAAGAAGGACGTGCTCGAGTAAAGGCGCGCCGTGTCCTCGCCCGCGAAGCGGACGTAGGAGTACGTAAGCCCTGGGTTCTTGGCGAGGATCGCCTCACCGACCTTCTTGGCGCGGTCCTTGTACTCCTGGATGATCTGCTCGGCCTTGTCCTTCTTGCCGAGGGCATCGCCCAGCATCACGATGTTCTGCTTCCACGTCGGGCCGGTAGAGACGGACATGATGGTGGGGGCGATCTTCGCAAGCTGAGGGTAGAGCGCCTCGTGGCGTACTTTCGCCGAGATGATGAGGTCCGGCTGCGCCTCGAGGATCTTGTCAAGGCTCGGTTCGGCGAGGGAGCCAAGATTCGCGGCGCCCTTGGTCTGGGCGCTCACGTCTCCGAGGTAGGACGGGAAGGCTGCGTCGCCCTTGCGGTAGATCACGTAACCGGCGACGTCGGCGCCGAGCGCGAGGGCGGCATCGGTGTAGCTCGGGTCGAGCGTTACGATGCGCTTCGGCACGGACGTCAGTTCGGCCGTTCCGAGCGCGTGCTCGATGCTCTTGGGGAACTGCGCGTCAACTGTGCTCGTCGCAGACGGCGCAGCTGGTGCAGCGGCAGTCTGGCCCCCACATGCGGTGAGCGCAAGGAGGCTGGCGGTGGCCGCGGCGGCAACCGCTGAGCGGGTGAATCGGAGACGTTTCATGGATGTCCTTCAAGCCGGTAACAGGTGCGTGTGGGGGGCCAGTCCTGGCCGTGTAAGGCAAGCCTTGCCTCACTGCCGTAGACTGTACCGGGCGTGTTTGAAATACGCATAATTTGTCTGCCGTAATTACGTAGTTTGAGGATCTTGTGTCTGTAAACGTCTCTGCCTTGCGGGCCCCAGGGGCCGGCAAGGCGCCTGTGGCCGGGTTTGTCCTGGGCGTTCTTGTGGTCGTGGGCTCCCTGGCATTGAGCCTTGCATTCGGGGGCCGCCCCACAAGTTTCGAGGAGCTGGTTCATGCCGTCTTTGTCCCCGACGGTTCGGTCGCCGACATTGCTATCCGTGAGCTCCGGTGGCCGCGCACGCTCAATGCACTCGCCGTCGGCGCCTGCGTGGGGGTGGCTGGTTGCCTGGCACAGGGCCAGACGCGCAACCCCATCGCGGACCCCGGCCTGCTCGGCATCTATCCGGGAGCCGCCCTCGCCATCGTCGCCGGATCGCTGCTCCCCGACGGCTCCGGAACGGGCACCTACGCCCAGGCCGGGCTGGCCTTCGCCGGCGCCGTCATTGCGTGCGCACTGGTTGTCACCGTCGGCTCGGCAACCCGCCATGGTGCAACTCCGCTCACCCTCGTCCTCGCGGGGGCCGCGGTCTCGGCGCTTGCCGGAGGCGTTGTCTCGCTCATCGTCCTCAGCAGTGACGCGGCGCTTGACACTCTCCGTTTCTGGCAATTGGGATCGGTGGCGGCCCGCGGTGCCCTGCTGCCGCAGCTCGTGCCGCTCATCATCGTTGGCCTCGTACTCGCAGTGGCCAACATCGGCCCGCTGAACGCCCTCGCTCTCGGCGACGACACCGCCCGCTCGCTGGGTGTCTCGGTGGCCCGGGCACGCATCCTCGGTCTCGCGGCGCTCGCCGTTCTCGCGGCGGCTTCCGTAACTCTCGCGGGCCCGCTCGCGTTCGCGGGCCTCCTCGTCCCGCACGCGGTCCGCGGCCTCGTCGGAGCAGACTACCGCTGGCAGATCCCCGGGAGCGCGCTGTTCGGGGCCTCGCTCCTTCTCCTCACCGACACCGCCGGGCGCGTCATCGCACGCCCGGGCGAATTGCCGGTCGGCGTCGTCCTCGCCGTCGTCGGCGCGCCGTTCTTCATCTATCTGGCCCGCCGCCGTCGGCTGGTGACCCTTTGAGCGGGGCGCCCGGACTCCTCGCTCCGGGGTCCCGCGTGATCCGCGTGCGGACGGCGTCCCTCGTGCTCCTGCCGCGCATCGCATGGCTCAGCCTCGCGGCGCTGGTGCTCCTGCTCGCAGCCGTTGCGGGTCATCTCATGTTGGCGGGACGGCCGGTGGAGCTCTCGCAGGTGATTGCAGCCTTCCTGGATGATCCCGCGCTGCCGCGGTCGGTCAGGCTGACCGTGCTTGAATTCCGGCTCCCGCGAACCATAGCGGGCGCCGTTGCCGGGGCATGCCTCGCCGTCGCAGGCGGCCTCACCCAAACTGTCGCGCGCAACCCGCTCGCGACACCCGAGGTCCTTGGGGTGACCGCCGGCGCGTCCACCGGAGCGGTCGCGGTCCTCGTGCTGGCCGGGGCAGGGCACGGCGGTGCCAGCGGCTTGGCCGCCGCAATCGGCATGCCCGTCGCGGCTGCGGTGGGGGCCCTCGGCACCGGAACCGCGGTGTTCCTGCTCACCTACCGGCGCGCCCAGCAGGGCTTCGACAGCATGCGCCTCGTGCTCGTCGGCCTTGGCGCCGCCGGCCTCGCGTCCAGTATCACCACATGGCTCCTCACCCTGGGGGACGTGACAAATGCCTCCCAGGCGCTCACCTGGATGATGGGCTCGCTCAACGGCAAGGACTGGGGAGCCGTAGTACCTGCACTCCTCGCATCGGTGCCGCTCCTCGCCGTGGCCGGGGCATGCGGCCGGTGGCTCCTCATCAGCGCGTTCGACGACGACACCGCCCGCAGCCTCGGCCTCCCGCTGGGGCGAAGCCGGCCGCTGCTCCTGGTGCTCGCCGTTCTCCTTGCGGCCGTCGGAACCGTACTCGCCGGGCCCGTTGCCTTCGTCGCGCTCCTGTGCCCGCTCGCGGCCCGCTTCGCGGGGCGGACGGTCGTGCCCTCGCCCGGGCTCACCGCCCTGCTCGGCGCCGCCTTCGTGGTGCTGAGCGACCTCGTGGCGGGGTTCCTTCTGCCGCACGCCCTTCCCGTCGGAGTCTTCACGACCGTGCTCGGCGCCCCTGTCCTTATTGCCCTTGTGTTCCGCAGCCAGAGGAGAACCCCATGAACACCGCGCCCGGAACCACGGCAGCGGACGACGACGCCGCACACCTCGCCGCACACGGCCTCACCCTGGGATTCGACGGGCGGACCGTCATACCAGGCCTCGACGTCGCGTTCGCCCGCGGCACCGTGACATCAATCATCGGGCCCAACGGCTGCGGAAAATCGACGCTCCTGCGCGGGCTCGGACGGCTCCTGCGCCCCCAGGCGGGGAGCGTGGCGCTCGACGGTGGCGATGTCGCGGCGATGTCGTCGCGGGCCATAGCGCAGCGGATGAGTATCCTCCCCCAGACACCCCGCGCGCCGAGCGGACTCACCGTGGGCGAACTCGTTGCACGGGGGCGCCATCCAAGGCAGCGCTGGTACCAGCAGTTCTCCCGCAGTGATGAAGGCGCCATTGTGGACGCGCTGGCGGCGACTGACATCGCCGACCTCGCGGCGACCCCGCTGGAGGACCTCTCAGGCGGGCAGCGCCAGCGCGCATGGATCTCGATGATTCTCGCCCAGGAGACAGAGCTCATGCTCCTCGATGAGCCAACCACCTACCTCGACCTCGCCCACCAGGTGGACGTCCTTGAGCTCGTGCGGGGGCTGAATCAGGACACGGGGCGCACGGTCGTCATGGTGCTCCACGACATTTCCCTTGCAGCGCGGTACTCGGACGTGGTCATCGCGATGCGGGATGGCCGGATCGTTGCTGAGGGGCCGCCGTCGGATGTCGTCACACCGGAGCTCCTCTGGGATGTCTTCGGCCTTCGGGCCGATGTCATCCGTGAACCTTCGGAGGGCCGTCCGCACGTAGTGCCGCTCGGTGCGGGCCGCGTCAAGAGCGCTGCGGAGCCGGGCGCCGTTGTGTTGGGGTCCGGTATGGGCGGGGCCAGGGCATGACCGGCTCGGTCATCGCAGGGGCGAGCCGCCTGGCCCCGCAGTCAGTCAAGCCGTTCCCGCTCTCGGTGACCGCGATCCGCGATCTGGGTCCCCGCCTGCGCCGCGTCACGTTTGGAGGTACGAGCCTGGCCGGCTTCGCCACCGACAACGGCGCCACATGGGACTTGCGGATCAAGATCGTGATCCCTTCGCCGGGACGGTCCCTTCCGCGGGCCACAGCATTTGAATGCCGCGACTCCGAGGATCCCGGCCGCTCGTGGCGGCGGGCGTGGCTGCGCCTGCCCAAAGCAGAACGCGGCGAACTGCGCAGCTACACCGTGCGCGAGGCCCGCCTCGACGAGGCGTACCCGGAGATCGATGTCGACTTCATCCTGCATCCAGGAGGCCCGCAGGGGCCTGCCGCCCGCTGGGCGCGGAGCATCCGGATCGGGGACCCCGCCCTCGTCATCGGTCCAAGCGTTTCGGCTGGCCAGTGCGCCGGGATCGAGTTCGCGCCAGGGCGGGCACGGAACGTGCTCCTGGCCGGAGACGAGACTGCCCTGCCCGCGATTGCGGGAATCCTCCGCGACCTGCCCGCCGGGCTCTTGGCCGAGGCGATCATCGAGGTCCCCGACGCCGCCATGATCGAGGACCTCCGCACGGGGGCGGCAGCCAAGGTGACCTGGCTCGAGAGGCGCGGGAACACGCACGGCGCGCTGCTCGCCGAAGCCGTGCGCCAGGCCGTCCCGGCCCCCTTGTGTGCCCCGGGACCCGCCGTCGTCGAGTGCGGGGTGGCCGCCGCCGAGCCGCTGGACGTCGGCCCGGAGCGCGTGCTCGTCTGGGACACGCCCCAGTACCGGCGCCTGTTCACCGGACGTGACGACGGGCCGGAATGGAGCGGCGCGCCCTTCTACGCCTGGATTGCCGGAGAGTCGACTCTGGTGACCGGCCTGCGGCGGTACCTGGTCCACGAGTGCGGGATCCACCGCGAGCAGGTCGCGTTCATGGGCTACTGGAAGAAGGGCACGCCGCAGCGTTGAGCGTCAGGCGTCCACGTGGATGACGCGAGGCTCCGGGTGCATCAGGAAGTCCCGGTGGCTGATGTTGTACGCGTATGCGCCCGCCATGGCGAAAACCACGAGGTCCCCGACCGCGAGCGATTCGACCGGGACTTCGCGCGCCAGGACATCTTTGGGCGTGCACAGCTGCCCCACGAACGTTACGGGCACGCCCACAGCCTCGGGCTCCTCGCGCGCAGCGCCGAGGGGCATGACGGCGAGAGGCTGGCTGTGGCCTTTGGCAGCCGGCGTCCGCAGGTGGTGGGTGCCACCCGCGCAGACCGCGAACCAGCTTCCGTGGCTGCGCTTGAGGTCAAGGACCCTCGTCGCATACCACCCGGAGTAGGCGCTCACGGCCCGGCCCGGCTCGATGCGCACCTGTACAGGGGTGTGGCGTGCGACGACGGCAGCCATCCGCCGGCCGTAGTCGGCCCAGTCGAAGGTCTCCCGCGGGCATGCGTAGTCGACTGCCATGCCGCCGCCCACGTTGACCTCTTCAAGCGGCAGGCAGTGGCGGTCGGCGAAGTCGCGCGCCCAGCGCAGGATGCCGTCTGCCATCTCCGCGCACTGCGCGGGTCCGAGGCCGCTGGCGAGATGGGCATGGATCCCGACGAAACGGACCGCGTCGAGCCGCGAGAGGTCTGCCGCGGCGGCGTCGGCTGCCTCGGGGTCCATGCCGAACGGGCTGGGGGTGCCGCCCATCATGAGGGCCGCCCCGGCGGCTCCGCCGGTGCCGTCGAGCGGGAGGTTGCAGCGCAGGAGCACCGAGGCGACCACTCCGCGCTCCCGGGCGAGCCGTTCGAGCCGGTGAAGCTCGCGCCGGCTCTCGACATGGAAGCGGTCGACGCCGGCCCCGAGCGCCGCGGCGAGCTCGGCATCCGTCTTGCCCGGCCCGCCGAACGCTAGTTTCACGTCGGGCAGGAGCTTGCGCACGTGGGCGAGTTCGCCGCCGCTCGCAACCTCAAGGCCGTCCACGTGCCGCGCGATGACCGCGAGGAGGCCGGCATCGGGGTTGGCCTTGACCGCGTGCAGGAGGCCCAGGTTCGGTCCGGCCGGCGCGAGTCCCGCCCGGATCCGGCTGAGGTGCCCGGAGAGGTGGCCGACGTCGTACACGTACGCGGGCAAGCTTCCCTCGGCGGCCGCACTGTGCACAGCATCGAGCACCGGGTTGGTGACCGGGACCGCAGCCGTTCGATAAAGGGCAGTATGGCTCACAGTGTTTCCTCCGGAAGGGCGGTGCCGAATGGGTTGGGGAACGGGACGTAGCCGGCGTGCCGGTCGGCGGCGCGCTGCCAGCGGATCAGCATGTTCGTCTTTGCCGGGAGCGGGACCCCCGCCAGGAGCGCGCGCAGCCTCGCCGGCCGGCCTAACTCCTCGCTCACGTGCTCGACAACATCCCCCAGCAGAGCCCAGAGCATATCCTCGAATCCGGGGTCCTCCGGCACAAGGTCGGCGAGGGCGCCCGCGACTTCCGCCAGGTTGTTCACGAATAGGCAGTAGGCGATCCGGTTCCAGCCGCGCTCCTCGTCGTAGGCGGCACCGCGCTCCACTTCGGGAGGCAGCGCGGCCAGCGTCTCGGCGTGCCGGGATGCGATGAGCTTGGTGCCCTCCAGGTCCCGAGCAAGGACCTTGCGGGGCAGACCGTCCGGATCGAGCACCGCGAGCACGTTCTGGAGGTGCGGCTCGAGTACGATCCCGTGTTCGGCCCACAGGCGCAGCACGGGCGGCACGAGCAGGCCGACATACCGCTCCCACCAATCGCGGGCCCAGCCGGCGCGGCTCGCGCCGGCGCCATTCGCAGGGGCGAGGTCGGCGAGGCGCGTCGGCGTCCCTGCGGGGTCGGGGGAGGCGACGGCGAGGCTGCCCATAAGGTGCACCCTGGAGCTTCCTCCCGCCGCGCTCCGAAGACCGCTTCTGACGATGCTCCCGAAACCCTCCAGCACGGCAAGCCGCTGGTCGTTGGTGCCGAGGTGTTCGGGGAGCTGCACGCTGCGCGCGGCGGGCTCGAGGAGGAGTCCGAAGCCGGGGCTGGCGGTCTGCACTGCGGCCAGGGTGTCCGCGAGGAGCCCGGTGAGGGCGACGGCGCCGGCGAGCTCGTAGGCCGCATTCTTGCGCAGGCAGTTCGTGATGCGCACGTTGAGGCTGGTCTTGAGGAAGACATCCGTTTCCGGCTGGTAGAGCGTACGCACGCTGGCCGTCGGGTGGAACGGCAGGCCGACCTCTCCGAGGTCCACGAGGGCGCCCTCGGCGAGGGCCCGCGCGATCACGGGGCCCAGTTCCGGATCCTCTGAGAGCATCTGGAACTGCCAGGGGTGGACGGGGACCGCGCGGTGGCCCGCGGGCACTGCGCTGCCGTCAAGCAACCGTCCGCTCATCGAGTGCTCGTCAAAGCTGCCTCCTTCCGCGTGCTCCACCACGAAGGCATCCGGGACTGCGAGCCACCGCAGCCGGAACGCGGTGCGGGTTTCGGGAGAGAAATTCCGCCACTGGTCGGGGTCGCCGGAACGCCACTTCGGGGACGGGTGCCGCGGGTGGCCCCCGATCAGGGCCTGCTCGGAGTCGAGGAATTCGGCGGCGCCCGAGGCTACGCCGCGGGTGGGCTCCAGCGGCCGCCATGCCAGGATGTCGGCAAGCGAGTCCCGGCTCGCGCATACCTGGTCCTTGAACTCCGGGTTGGGGGTCCCGGTCCGCGCCGTGAGCTCGTCGGTGGTGAGCGAGGCGAGCTCTTCAAGGTCGATGGGGGCCCATTTTCCGTTGGCGAGGAGCTCCACCGGGCCTTCGAAGCGGTGCATGGCCACGGCGGAGACGCGGGCCACGCGGGCCCGGAGTTGGACGCTGATGTGGGCGAGGTGAACCAGGAGGTAGCCATCGCTAAGGACGGTCTGACTGTCCGGGCCTGCAACTTCGCGGACCAGGCAGCCGAGGAGGCCATGCGCTGAGGCCAGGTCGGCGTCCGAGTGGAGAAGGGATGGGCTGAGGACTGCAGGGCTCACGTGAAGCTCCGATCGGGAACGGGGACGGGGACTTTGTGGGAAAGGATGGTGCGGGGTGTGGTCAGGCGGCGCGCGGCGCAAGCGAGGACGACGCCGGCGGCCAGGGGTACGGCGAGCGGGGCTGCGGGCCCGAGGGCGGCTGGTGCAAGTGTGGCCAGCGCCGAGGCCGCACCGCCGGCCAGGACGGCTCCGGACTTGGAACTTGTCTCGACACGCCCGAACAGCCGGCCGGGAGGATGGTGGGGCGCAGCCTCCGCGGCGAGCAGGGACAGGGCGGGAAGGCCCACGGTAAGCGCGACGCCCAGGAGCAGCCTTCCGGCAACGAGCCACGCGAGGGTTCCCGGGCCGGGGACGAAGACCGGAACTATGTGTATGACGGCAGATGCCGCCGCTGCCGAGTAGGCGATCGTGAGGCCGGTTCGTGCCCGCCTCTGCATGACGCGGAGGGCCAGGGCCGCGAAGGCGAGGTACAGGACGTGCGGGGCCGCGAACAGGACCCCAGGCGCCCACGCCGGAAGCCACGGGGCCACGAGGTGCATTAAGGGCACGAAGTAGGGGTAGGTCGATACCGTCACCAGGACGAACCCTGCTTCGGCCATGCACAGACCGGCAAGCGTGATGGTGCGCCGGGGAGCGCCGTCGCCGTCCGTCGTCGCCCGTCCGGCGCTGTGGGGCCGGACGGCGTCGGAGCGTACAGGGGCCGGCATGCGCAGCATCCCCAGCGCCGCGCCGAGCGGCAGGAGGGCTGCGAGGCCGTACATCTGCCGCACGTCCAGGACGCCTGCGAGCAGGCCCGCAAGAACCGGGGCCGCGACGAGCGCCGTTCGCGCTGAACCTTGCATGAGGGCCAGCGCACGGGTGAGCGGCTCGCCAGTAAGGCCTGAAGCGAGGTAGGCGGTGCTTGCCGAGTACGTCCCACCGAGAACACCTTGGGCCACAAGGGCGACGACGAGCGTCGGCAGGTCCTGCGCCACCGCGGCGAGGCCGAACGCAGCGGCGAGGCCAAGCTGGGCCCGAACGAGGAGCCGCTTGGGTCCGAAGCGGTCCGCGAGCTTCCCCCACATGCTTGCCGACAGCGCCGCGAAGAGTGTCGGGACCACGTAGAGGACGCCGGCCCAGCTGGCCGAAGCGTCGCCGAGCTGCGGGAGCAGCACACCGAGGTACGGCGGCAGGCCAAGGGCTGCGAAAGCCGAGGCGCAGTGGGCGGCGGCGATCCCGAGCACGTGGCGGCGGTGGATGGTGTTCACGTGCTTGCCGCCTCACGGCCCGGAGCGGCCGTGTAGTCCGGAGCTGCCAGATAGTTCGGTCCGGTGCGGAGATAGAACTTGTTGATGTCTGCACACCCGAGGCGTTCCTTGGGCAGGAGTGTCCCCGCCGTCAGCATGCCCTTGATGGGCAGTCGCTCGGCATTGAGGATCCGCGCGCGGAGGAGGTCCGCGGCGGCCAGGGACGAGGCCTGGGAGGGGTCGGTCCAGCGTTCGCAGGCCTCCTCGAGCCGGGCCCGGGCGCGCTTGAACATCGCGGCCCGCGCGGCCTCGTCGCCGCCGGCGGCCTCGACGATGATGGCTGCGGTGCACAGGTGCAGCGTGATCGTGGTGAACATGTCCGCGAGCTCGGCGCCGTCCTGCACGGCAATGCGGGCGTCGCTGAAGTCCTCAGCCCGAATAGGGCGGCCGAGCGCGGCGGAGGCCGGCCCGCAGTCGATGCGGGCAGTGTCGTTGTCTTTGTAGACGAGGCGCAGGCCGTCCGGGCCCTGCGCGACCGTGATGTTTTGCTGGTGGGCCTCGAGGGCGATCCCGTAGCGGAGCCACAGGGCCACGTGCCAGTCGAACAGGAGGGTTGTGTAGGCGTCGAGCCATTCCTCGGCACTCTGGCCGGCCTCGGCGGCAAGCTGGTCCAGGACGCGCCTGCCCGGGTCGCCGGGGGCCGGCGCCAGGAGCGCGGCGACGGGGGCCAGGACGTCGCGGGCCACGGAGAGCGGGTAGTTCCGGATGAGCACCGCATGCAGGTCGCTGCCGCTGTCGGCCCAGCGCGATTCGTCCGCGAGGAGGATGCGCTGCGCGAGCTGGGGCTCGCGCTCGAGGACCTCCGCGAGGACGCCCTGCATGATCTCCCCGCCCGCGAGGGTCCCGGGCTTGATGGTCCGCCGGTTGCGGCGTCCGAGCGACGCCGTCGGCAGGGGCAGCTTGAGGTGCGTCGCCGGCTCGTTGACGAGGGCCACAGTGCGGGTCGAGAGCGTCGGAACCACAAGCGGGCCGGGATGGTCGACGACGGTCACCTCACCCCGTGCGACGGTCAGCGGATGCACGGGAAGCGCCACGAGGTCCCGCCCTTCCTGTTCGGGCACCCCTAGTTCGGCCGGCGAAGGCCACCATGCGGGGAGGCCTGCTCCAAGAGCGGTCGAGAAATTCAGCTCGCTTCGGGGGACGAGTGTCCAGGCGAGGCGGAACTCCGGCTGGAACTCGGGCGCGTAGGCGCGGACCTCGTCCTCGCTGAGACCCCAGCGGCAGCGGCCGGTCGGGTGCACGGGGTGGTCCCGGATTGCGGCTGCGGCCTCGTGGCGGAGGAGTCCGGGGAAGCCGCGCCGTCCGCCGTCGTCAATGCCACTGTCCTTCGCCTGGGCGGTGAGGCGGGCAAACTCTGCCTCGTGGAGCGAGACGATGTCAGCGCTCTGGAGGCATTCCTCGGTGAAGTCTGCCCATCCGGCCTCGGCCTCGGCGTCATTGAGCGGGGCGAGCACTGCGAGGATGGCGTCGATGGTTTCGGCGGCGGCCACCGAGCCGGTGGCGTCCTCGACGAGCACGAACGGCTCCGCGAGGCGATGCTCGGCAAGGAAGCCGTCGGGCCGGACGGGAAGGTGCAGCACACGCTCGCCCGGCAGCGGCGCGGTCCACCACGGCCACCCGCGGCGGTCGTTTTTCGGTTCGTGAACGAGCCGGCCCGCGGACTGGATTCCGAGGTGGTCTTCGCGCAGGAGAGCATCAACCACGCGGCAGATCAGGGCTGCGGCTTCTCCCATGCGTGCGGCTTCTTCCGTGGGTGCGGGCGCTGCATCAACGTGGGACAGGGCAGTTGCGCTCATGCCCGGACTTCCCAGGTGTTGTCCGCGATGAAACGTTCGACAGCCTCGTGCACCGGCGCGGATCGGGGGCCGATCGCGTGGACCACTGCGAGATAGTCGCGATTGGTGCCGTGGAGTGGGGCCGTAACGCCGAGTCCGCGCAGGCGTCGGTGCCGGAGCCGTACGCCGTGCGGCAGTTCCTCGCTCCTTTCGCCAGGTGCGTCGAGGAGAATGCCGGGCCGGTCTGCGGTCACGTACCGGAGGTGTGCGCGACGGTCCAGGGCTGCCGGCTCGGGCAGGCCCTCCGGGAGCGCTTCGCCCGTGTGGATCCGGATGACCTGCTCGAAGAGGTCCACGCCGAGCACCTCCGAGTAGATGAGGTCCATGGTGTCACCGATGAGGCGGTAGTTGACCTCGATGATGCGCGCCCGGTTGCCCTGCAGGACGAATTCGGTGTGGCAGGCGCCAAAACCAACCCCGAGCGCCGAGAGCTGGTCGAGGAGATTTTGCACCACCGGTTCCGGAAGCTCCGGCTCCCAGTCGCGCCGCGACTCGGTGAAGAACGGCGGCGGGCCGAGCGAGGTGTGCCACGAACCGAGGACGTGCACGGATTGACCGTCCCCGAGCGTCTCGAAGGTATGGAGTTCGCCCGCGAGGTACTCCTCGACCACGAGGGTGGTGTCCGGGCGGCGCGCTCGGATACCCGCAACGGTGGCCGCGAGGGCGGCGAAATCCTCGACCAGGACAACGTCTTCGCTTGCAACACCCTCACGCGGCTTGACGACGGCGGGGAACGGCACGTGTGCGGCCGCCTTTTCAATGTCCTCACCCGGGAACAGCTGGGCAGAAGCGACCGTGTCCAGGCCTGCCTCCGCGAGGGTCTGGCGCGTGAGGAATTTGTTCTTGCAACGAAGCGCGGCACGCCAGTCCTTTGCCGGAAGGCCCAGCAGTTCGGCGGCGAGGGACGTGGTCGCCTGGAGGTGGTCGCTGTTGCTCAGGAGGCCGGCGGGCCGGCCAAAGCGCTCCTGCAGTCCAAGGACCGTCGCCGCGACGGCGCCAGGGTCCCTTACGTCCGCATGTTCGACGGCGGGAGCCGGGAAGGGTGCATCCGCATAGGCAGCACGGTGCGCGTCAGGGTCGTCGGTGAGGACCACCACGTCGTGGCCGAGTCGGGACGCCGCGGGCAGGAAGCCATGCGTGAGCGCGTCGGTGGGGTTGAGGGCTGTCAGGTAGAGGCACACAGGGGCTCCATTTGGGGCGAGGAGGAATTGGTTAGGCAAGGCTAAGCTAAGTTGCCTCCGGGTGCTCTTGTCAAACCTTTGGGAGTGTGTCCATCCTCACGCCTCATCAATTTGCTCACAGAAGTATGCTGTATTACAAATTAAGTCACATGCCCTGACCCAGCCGCCCAGGAGGCGCCATGCCCCGCCCCCGCACGCTCGCCCGATTGTTCGCCGGTCCCGGCGCCGTGGGGCTCTACTGTTCGCTTACGGCGCCGTCCGCCGTCGAAATGATCGGCCACGCTGGTTTCGATTTCGTCATCCTTGATACGGAGCATGCGCTGGTGGGGGACTCCGAGCTTGCCGCGCTCCTGCGGGCGGCCGAGGCGGCTGGCCTCGATGCGCTCGTGCGCGTGCCCGAGGGCGATCACGGGGCCATCCTCCGTGCGCTCGACGCCGGCGCGGCGGGCGTCGTCGTGCCTCACGTCCGGTGCCGGGCCGACGTCGATGCGGCGATCCGTGCGGCGCGGTACTTCCCGGACGGCATGCGCTCGCTCGGCGGCGGGCGGGCAGCAGACTACGGGGTGGGCGATCCCCGCGAAGTCCTCCGCCGGGCCAACGCCGAGGTGGTCGTGGCCGTGCTCATCGAGGATCGCGAAGGCGTCGAGGCGATCGACGAGATCCTCACCGGCGGTGGGGTCGACGTCGTCCTGCCGGGCCCCGGGGACCTGTCCCAGTCCTACGGGGTTCCGTGGGAGACACGGCACCCGCTCGTGCGCGCGGCCGTCGAGACGATCCACGAGGCGTGCCGGCGGCACGCCGTCCCGTTCGCCCCCATGACCACCAACCCCGAGGCCCACGCACGCTGGAGCGCAGCCGGGGCCACGTCGTTCATCCTCGGCGACGCCCAGGATCTGGCTGCCCGGTCCATCCGCGACCAGCGCGCCCTGGCGGAGCAGCCGAAGTAGCAGCTTCCGCCTGGGACACAGGGGGACCCGGGTTCGTCTGAGCTTGCCCTCGCAACGTCTTGCTGCGCCTGCCCAGACCTGCCATTGGTGTCACCTCTCCGGTCAACGGTCATACATCGAAAGGCGACAACATGCGTATTCACAACCTAGCTCATGAAGAAACCGGATCATCCCCAATTCAATCCGAAGGCTGGCTTCCCCGGGATTGGATCGAGCACATTCAGGGCCCTGTCCCGCACGGGCGGGACGTCTCACCGATGGGCCACGTGGCGCGCGCAGAGGAAGGCCTCAAAGGTCCCCCTAAGCGGCCCTAAGAGATGTTCGGGAAACGGGAACCTGAAAAACCGACTCAATACCCTGCCCCGGCCATGGGAAAGGTCATTGATAAAGCGGATCGTTTGATCTCTTGGTCGACAAAACGTAACAGTCCAGAACAAATGGTGACCTTCGCGTGTCACAACCGCGCGGAGCCCGGGATCGGTTTTCGGGGTGTCCGTCGGATGGCTGGAAACCCTGCTTCCGGGGTGCTTCCGCAAGCCTGGCCATCGCCGTGAGCGTCATGCCCCGGCCGGTACCGCGGGGCGGTTCCTGCACAATTCAGGAGGGCAAATCTTCTTCTGGGGGCTAGGTTTTGAAGCCGCGCATCTGGTCCCGGCCGTCATCAGTGATCCGATCCGGACCCCACGGCGGCATCCAGACCCAGCTCAGGCGCCACTCGTCAACAACGCCGATCAGTGCCTTGCCGACCTGCTCCTCGAGCACCTCGGTCAAAGGGCAGGCGGCTGAGGTCAGCGTCATGTTGATCAACAGCGCGTTGTCCCGCCCAAACTCAAGACCGTAGACGAGCCCAAGATCGACGACATTGACGCCCAGTTCGGGGTCAACTACGTCCCTGAGGGCCTCCTCGACATCCACAAGGGGCGTGGGGAGGGGGCCTGTCGCAGCTCGCGGGCTGATTTCCGTGTCAGACATCGATCCTTCCATGCCCTGGTGGCACACGCCGCCTGGCCGTCGACGAAGACGTTCACGAAGTCCTGCCCACAAGCGAGAAGACCGGCGCAGGGCGTCGTCACAGGTCCTCTATGACGTCACGCGGTTGTCATGCATTTCAAAAATCTTGATACAGTCAGCAACGGAAACAAGGTAAGCCTTACCTAATCAACCGTTATCCTGTGATCATAGTTGGAAAGCGGCGCCGAGAAAACACCCAAGTTTCGAGCAGTGTTGTGCCGGGGGTGGGCCTTCACTGCGGTCCAGCAGTATCGGCACACTGCTCCCGTCCCCCACAAACCCCAAGGATCTTGTATGGCAACCCAGTACGTCCTCGCAGCCCGCCACCTGCCACACGCGACCAAGAGCCGCTCTGCCCAAATGCCCAGCGTCGACGACTTCAAAGCGGCTTTCCGCACCATCCGGCCGGCGTCACCATCATCACCGCCCAAGGCGCCAGCGGCCCGGTAGGGTTGACGGCAAGCTCGGTCTTCTCCGTCTCGGTCAACCCGCCGCTGCTGGTCTTCTCCCTCTCCGCGCACTCATCCTCAGCGGACGCAATCCGCGAGGCCGGGACCGTTGTGGTCCACCTGCTGGGCACAGACCAGATCGACTTGGCGAAAACCTTTGCCACCGGCGGTATTGACCGTTTCGAGGACCCCTGCACATGGTCCCGTCTGGTCACCGGAGAGCCCGTTCTGCCCAGGGCCAATGCCTGGCTGCGGGGGACAATAGTCAGCGGGATGAACGCTGGTGACTCCACCGTGGTCGCCGTGCATGTGCTGCAGGTCAACATCTCAACCGCTGCGGACCGGGATGCCGAGCAGGCCCGTCCGCTCGTGTACCACAACCGCTCCTGGCATTCACTTAGCGCTGTTTCAACGGTCAGTTAGACAGGTGCCCCGTCCTCAACGCTGTCCCCGTCGCGCTCCGCAGGGCCACCGGGGGCCGCAGCCCCGTCACTGGCACGGGCCTCGGCCGGCCTAGAGATCATCGAACGGCACGTCGGCCTGAGTCCGCCCAGCGCCGTTAGGAGACGAGTCCGGCATTCCAGGAATCCTGGCCCCCGCTTGATGGAACGCCCTGATGTCGTCGGGGATGGGTATCAAAGGGAACCCCCGGCAGCGTCCGGGTTGCCGGAATCGTGAGCCCCTCCACTGTGGTGTCCGCCATGTCCGTGATGACCGCCGTGGTGGCCCCCGCGATGTCCGTGGTCGCCGACCCGTTCACGGGCGAGGAAGTTTTCGACGTCAAAGAGGTTGTCCGCACGCCGGGCGATGTTCACCAGAGTGGTCATCGATGCCACCTCTTCGACCTGTTCTTTGAGGAACCAGAGCATGAACTGTTCTCCCAAAGCGTCATTTTCCGCCCTTGCGGCGGCGAACAGTTCCTTGATGTTCTCGGTGACTTGCTGTTCCTGGGCCAGGGCCAGGGCCAGCGGGTCCTCCACCTTGGTGAAGTCATTGCGAACCGGTTCCACGCCGGGGATCGTGACCCTGAGGCCGCGGTCCAGGATGTACCGGACCATCATCATGGCGTGGTTTCGTTCCTCCAATGACTGGCGGTAGAAGTGCTTGGCCAGCTGCGGCAGGTCCTCCCTGTCAAACCACACGGCAATGGCGATGTATTGCTGGGAAGCGGCGAACTCGTTGCCGACCTGGCGGGCCAGCAGCTCATCGAATGTATCGGTAGGCATTGGAGTCTCCTCGTGTCGGTCACTGAAGGCCGCCCGGCGCCCGGCCTTGGACGTCAGGGCTGCCGGAGAGGACTTCAATGAGAATCCTCCGCCGCCGCCCCTCGGTCAATACCTCCCCGTTCCGGGTTCCCGCCGCGCCACGCCGCATGGACGCACCCATGCCCCGCCGCCGACAGTGTCGACGCCCTGCCCATGCTGATCTGCGGGGGCCTGACTAGGACCTCCATGGCCGGGTCCCCGCGCAATGGTTCCCCTGATGAGTTAGGTGCGGGAGGCGGGCGCTGTCCCCGAACGGGCACCTTTGGTGACACCGTTGGGTGCGTTCCTGGCCCGCCAACCAACCATCCGGGCACAGTCAAATGATTCCATGAAGAACGCTACGCGCTCATCGTAATTCCCCCGGGGGGATCCGAGGGCTTGCGTGCGGAGCCGGACGCTACCTATCAGCTGCTCAGCGGCACGTTGTCGATCAGCCGGACCGGCCCCACCTTGGCGGCGATGAGAGCCAGGCCTTCGCCGCGGAACGGGACTTTCCGGCAGTTCTCGGCCAGCGGCTCAAGGGTGAGCGGATCCACGACGTCGAAGTAGTCCAGTCCCACCAACGACTGCGATTCAACCATGGCCCGGGCCGATTCCAGATCAAGCGGCTGGTGGGCAGTTGCCCGCTCCGCCAGGAGCCGCAGCGCCTGTGACAGGACCAGGGCGGCCTCACGCTCCTCTGCGGAAAGGAACCGGTTGCGGCTGGACAGGGCCAGCCCGTCCTCGGACCGGACGGTGGGCACGGCAACAATTTCGACCGGGAAGTTCAGGTCCGCCACCATCCGGCGAACCAGGGCCAGCTGCTGGGCGTCCTTTTGCCCGAAATACGCCCGGTACGCCGGCAGTCCCCCGCCGCCCCCGGAGACGAAGGCCCCGGTCGCAGGCAGCCCCGAGCGCGGGATCCCGTAGTGCAGCAGCTTGGCAACCACCGTGAGGGCGCCGTCGAAATGGCCCGGCCGTGAGGCGCCTTCCCACTTTTCCCCCAGGGAGCCGGCGGTCACGCGGACCAGCGGCTCGCCGCCGGGATAGACCTCTTCCACCGAAGGCGCAAACACGAGGTCCACGCCCTGCTCCTCAAGCAGGGCAAGATCGGCGTCGAGCGTGCGCGGGTACCGGTCCAGATCCACCGCATCGCCGAACTGGAGCGGGTTCACAAAGATGGACGCCACCACTACGTCATTCTGTTCGACGGCGGTGCGCGCCAGCCGGGCGTGGCCTTCGTGCAGCGCGCCCATGGTGGGCACCAGGCCCTGGGACCTGCCCGCCTTCTGCGCGAGCAGCCGGGCACTCGCCTCCCTGAGCTCTGCGGCGGTTGTCACCAGTTGCGTGGCCATGTCAGCTTCCCTCTTCCAGGGCCGCGCGGAGGGCCCCCACTTGATCCTCTTTGAGCAGCCCCCGGCTGCTGGCCCGCCGTGCCGTGGCGCGGGCCATGGCGAGGTAAGCCTCCAGCACATCGCCGTGCGCACCGGCGTCGTACTCCCTTAACGCCACGGCGTGGGCCGCCACTGTCCCCACATCGCCGCGGGCCACCGGACCGGTCAGCGCCGATTCGCCTGAGGCGAGCGCGTTCTCCAGCGTGGCCCTCAGCAAAGGCCCCAGCATCCGCTCCGGTGCGTCGACGCCAACGTCGCGGAGCAGCTGCGAAGCCTGCGCCACCAGGGTGACCATATGGTTCGAGCCATGGGCGAGGGCCGTGTGATAAAGCGTCCGGTCCCCCTCGGCGATGGCCACCGGTTCGGCACCCATCTCCACTACCAGCGCCTGGGCAATGGGCAGCATCGCTGCATCAGCGGTCACGCCGAAGGTGCAGTCCAGCAGTCGTGTCAGGTCCAGGCTCATGCCCGTGAACGTCATGGCGGGGTGCAGTGCAAGGGGGATGGCTCCGGCGGCGCGCACCGGGCGAAGCACCCCCACGCCGAACCGGCCTGAGGTATGGGCCACAATCTGTCCAG
This sequence comes from Arthrobacter sp. Soil762, assembly GCF_001428335.1. Lineage (GTDB taxonomy): Bacteria > Actinomycetota > Actinomycetes > Actinomycetales > Micrococcaceae > Arthrobacter. The sequence goes on along the minus strand of NZ_LMSG01000020.1, from coordinate 205,479 downwards.
GCTGCCACGCGCCGAGTTTGGCGAGTCCGTCCACCAGCCCGGCCAAGGCGTCGTCGGGCACTGCCAGGAGCACCAGTTCGGACCGTTCCACAATCTCTTGGATCTCCAGGATGGGCACGCCGGGCAGCAGCGTCTCCGCCCGTTCACGGCTGGCCTCGGACACCGCGGAAACCCCGACGACGGCGTGTTCGGCTGAGCGCAACGCCGCACCAAGGACGGCGCCAACTTTCCCGGCACCGATGATTCCGACGCCAAGGCGCCCGGGCTTAGCCACGTTGCGGGCCTTCCTGTTGGGGAGTTTGTTGCGGCGCGCTGGTTTCGACGGACTCAACCACCGGAGTTTCGACAGGCTCAACCACCGGAGCTGGCTCAACGACCGGAGCGGGCACCACCGTTGCCAGCCAGTGTTCACTGGTCTGCCGCTTGCGGGCGAGCCGGGCGCGGGCGGACTGGGCATCAAAAAGGGCCCGGGCCTCGTCAAGTCCGGCCTGGGTGAGCCGCGGCGAGACCGGCCCCGCCGTGGTGTGCAGGACAAGGTCCGCCACGCCGAACCGCCGTGCGAGTGGACCCTGGTGCAGTGCCATTGACTGGGTGCGCTGGTGCGGGACCACCACCAGTTCCCGCCACCACCGGCCCGAGCGGAGCAGCAGTGCGGTGTCAGTGGTGGCGAAGCCGTTTCGGCGCCAGCCCAGCGGCGCGAGGAACCTGCCGCGGTGCGGCGTGGTGACAAAACCGCCGTCGGAATCCAATCCCGAGATCCCGGCCGCGAAAATGCGTCCGGGCTCCGGCGTTCCGGGATCCGGCAGCACGAGTGCGAGCATGGACATCACGTCGGGCAGCTTGCCTACGGGCAGCAGCGTGGTCCGGGACGCCGTCTCGCCGTTGCTCCCCACTGCGCCGTACCCGGCCACGTTGACCTGGATCCGGTACCAGCCGAAGATCCGCCATAGTGGGGACTGTGCCACTTTCAGCGCCTGGACCCTGCCCGGGGGCAGCGTCTGCGCCTGCGTGTCCAAGAGCCCGTAGCGGAGCCGGATCCCGTCCGGCGATATGGCCGCGGTGAAGTTGTAGCCCTTGTTAAAGGACCCCCAGTAGCTGGCGGCAAGGCCCAGCACCGCCGGGATCAGGTAGAAGAAGAAGCCGCGGTTGTCCGTCACGACGGACAGGATCACGGAGGCGATGCCGCCCACCACCACAAAGAAGCTCTGCTCACTGAGCAACAGGGAACCGATAAGGCGCGACGGCGGCACGGACAGCACCGGATATTCGGGCGCCTCGGGCGCGGCCTCCTGCGGGCGGGCCGGGTCCGGGACCACGCCTGCGGCCCGTGCCAGGATGGTGGCCCGGAGCTGGCGGGCGTCGTCCATCCGCAGGTACGCCAGTTTGACGGCCGATTCACCGGCGTCGGCCACCTCAAACTTGAGTTCGGCGAGGCCGAAGATCCTGGCCAGGAGGGGCTGCACGATGTCGATGGCCTGGACGCGGTCCAGCCGGGCCTGGCGCTGCTGGCGGAAGAGGAAGCCGGAGTTGACCCGGACGTACCCTTCGGCGACCTGGTACTTGGTGAAGTACCACGTCAGGATGAAGCCCAGCACGGTCACCACCAGGACGATGCCGCCGCCGGCCACCAGCCAGGGTGCCCGGCCGGCGAAGTCCTCCTCGAACAGAGGACGGCCCTGTAGCAGCCGTTCGAAAAAGTCCCGCCCGAAGAAGAAACCAATGGCCGCCAGGGCCACCCAGCCGCGCACAAATGGGGACGCCGGGTGCACACGCAGCCACTCGCCGTCGGGCGCCACCGGAACCGCGGTCGGTGCGCCGGCCTCCGGAACGTTTGCCGTCACAGCCCTGCCAGCCTCGCTTCACCGCGGGCGGCGAGCTGCTCGCGCAGGCGTGCCCCTTCCGCCGCGGGCAGGCCGGGGATGGTGGCGTTGGTTCCGGGTGAGGCGGTGTGGAGTTTGAGCGTGCAGAGTCCCAGCCCGCGTTCCACCGGGCCCACGCCGATGTCCACGTATTGCATGCGGCCATAGGGAACCGTCATGGTCCGTTGGAAGAAAATGCCGCCGCGGATCAGCAGGTCATCGTCGCGTTCGGCGTAACCGATGGCGCGCACCTGGCGCGGAATCAGCAGCAGGCGCCAGATGGCCAGAACCAGAGTCACCGCCGGGACGGTGATGGCCAGCCACAGCGGCGGCCACCGCCACCAGCCGAGCAGGACAGAGATGAGGGGCAGGGTCAGGACAATCACCGTGACCAGGTTCCCGATGGCCCACTGCACCAGCCGCACCGTGACGTATTTCGGGGATACCCGCTGCCAGTTAATGCCCGGCGGATCAATCGCCTCTGTACGCATATTCGCCTTCCCCTGCGGCTTCGCCTCGTACTCCGCGGCCGGGTTTCCCCTCACCGGGCGTTGCATCCGTGTCTTCGGGCGGGATCTTGCAGAACCGCTCCACCAGCAGGCCGACGACGATCATCACCAGACCGCCGGCAGCGATCGCGACTGCCACCCAGGTGATGCCCTGGTCGCTGCGCAGGTTCCAGATCCGCAGCTGGTCCAGGAAGATTCCAACATGCCAGCCCAGCAGGACGGTGCCCACGTAAGCGCACGCCTGGGCCAGCACCAGGGTCCTGGCGGCCAGGATCGGGTCCAATGCCTTTTTGCGTTTGGTGCTGTTGCGCCACCGGAGCACACGGATGCCAAGCACCAGGGTGATGGCAACAATCACGCCCATGGTGGCCAGCGCGGTAGCCGGAAGAACCGGCGTGGCCATGCTGTAGCGTGTGGTCACCACGGTGGCGGACCAGCCGGCCACGGTCAGGACGAGGCCGATCAGCAGCAGGCGGACAGGGTTGATGGGCTTCACCGGTTACTCGACCGCCCCGGCTGTGGGGACGCCGTCGTAATCGCCGAAACCGTCGAACGGGGCAAGGTCGTCAAAGTCGGGGGCACGGGCAGCCAGCTCGCTGATGCGTTCCCCGCCCAGGGTGGCAGCCGGCTCGATCAGCGACCACGGATACAGCACAAAGGCGCGTCCGGCCGCGCGCGGGTGCGGCAGGGTCAGCACCGGGTCGTCACTGGTGAGGTCGCCGTAGGTGATGATGTCGACGTCGAGCGTCCGCGCCCCCCAGCGCACTTCACGCACGCGGAGGTGCTTGTTTTCCACGGCCTGGCAGTGCTTCAGCAGTTCCGCCGGGGACAGCGTGGTTTCCACGGTGATGATCATGTTCAGGAAGTCGGGCTGGCCGGCCGGGCCGCCCACGGCTTTGGTCTGCACCACCGGGGAAACGGCCTGCAGCCGGACCTCCGGCGGGTCCACCAGGTCGGCAACGGCCTCGGACAGGGTGTCGTTCCGCTCACCCAAGTTGCTGCCGAGGGCCAGGACGGCTTTGGTGTACCCGCCGGTCATGGCCGCTCCCGGTGCACGCTGACAGCCACATCCCCGAAGGGCACCTCGATGGGTGCCTTGGGTTTGTGGACGGTGATGTCCACGGCCTGGATGGTGAATTCGGCAAGCAGGCCATCGGCGATCCGGACGGCCAGGGCCTCGATCAGGTTCAGCGGCTCCCCCGTGATCCAGTCCTTGATCCGCTCAGCCACTTCGCCGTAGTGGGCAGTGTCCCGCACGTCGTCAGATACTGCGGCTTTGGCGAAGTCGAGGTGCAACACGGCGTCCACCACAAACGGCTGGCCCGCACGGCGCTCGAAATCGAAGACTCCGTGATGGCCGACGGCGGTGACACCGCTCAGCGTGATCCTGTCCATGGGTGCCCGGCCTAGGTGGTGGTAGGGGCGGCGGCCATCCGCGCGGCCACCTTGACGGCGTCAAGGCTTGGAGCGACGTCGTGCACACGGACGGCCCAGGCCCCCCGGAATGCGCTGATCGCGGTGATTGCGGCCGTGGCGGCGCCGCGTTCCTCCGGGGCGGCGGACTTGCCGGCGACCGTGAGGAGTGTGCCCAGGAAACGCTTGCGGGAAGCTGCCACCAGGACCTTGTGCCCCAGGCTGCCCAGCTGGTCCAGGTGCTGCAGGAGCTCCCAGTTCTGGGCGTCGTTCTTGGCGAACCCCAAGCCCGGGTCAATGATGATCTGCTCTTGGCTCACCCCGGCTGCGTAGAGCTTGTCGCGGACGCCGGCCAGTTCAGCCACCACTTCGCCGGCCACGTCCTGGTATTGGGCCAGGGAGTCCATGGTGCGGGCGTCGCCGCGACGGTGCGTGAGCACATAGGGGACCTTGGACGCGGCCACGAGCTCGGCCATCTCAGGTTCGATGGTCAACCCGGAAACATCGTTGATGATGGCGGCGCCGGCCTTCAGGGCAGCGGCGGCCGTGGCGGCGTGGGTGGTGTCGATGCTGACCAGGGCGCCCGCCTTGACCAGGGCCTCGATGACGGGGATCACCCGGCGCTGTTCTTCCTCCGGGGTCACGTCCTCAGCGCCGGGGCGCGTCGATTCGCCGCCGACGTCGATGATGTCCGCGCCGGCGTAGAACATCCGCAGGCCCGCCGCGATGGCAGTGTCCGCCGTCGCGTGCTTTCCGCCGTCGCTGAAGGAGTCCGGGGTGACATTCAGGATGCCCATGACCAGGGTGCGGCCTGTGGGCAGGTCCGCGAATTTCGCGGCCGGGAGCGGTTTGCGCAGGATGGGCAGCGGAGATGTAGCGGGCCCGGTTCCCGGGGCTGCAGCGAGTGAGTCCATGGTCTGATACTTACCTTCCGAGGATGAGGCTCATGGCTTCGGCACGGGTGGCCGGGTCATGAAGCTGCCCGCGGACCGCGCTGGTGACGGTCTTTGCTCCGGGCTTGCGGACACCGCGCATGGACATGCACATATGTTCGCATTCGACAACGACAATCGCGCCACGCGGCTTGAGGTGGCTGACCATTGCTTCGACGATCTGGGTGGTGAGCCTCTCCTGCACCTGGGGGCGCCGGGCGTAGATGTCCACGAGGCGTGCCAGCTTGCTGAGTCCGGTCACTTTGCCGTCATGGGAGGGAATGTAGCCGACGTGGGCAACCCCGTGGAACGGCACGAGGTGGTGCTCGCACGTTGAGTAGAACGGGATGTCCTTGACCAGGACCAGTTCTTCGTGGTCCAGGTCGAAGGTGGTGGAAAGGACGTCCGCGGGATCGTGGTGCAGTCCCGAGAACACCTCGGCGTAGGCCTTGGCCACCCGTCGGGGGGTGTCTACAAGGCCGCTGCGGTCCGGGTCCTCGCCGATGGCCAGAAGGATTTCACGGACTGCCGCCTCGATCCGGGGCCGGTCCACTTTCTCGTGCTTTTTGTGGTGGGAGCCGTCCTCCGCCGGGTGTCCGGCGGAGGCGGGAGCGTCGTCGTCGTCGAAGTGAGTCACAGGAGAAAGCTTAGCCGTGCGTGGCGTCAGGCCCCGAGTCGGGGATGCCGCCCTGGAACGCGGCGTCATCCGGGACACCCTGCGGGTGCGGCGGCAGCGCGTCCAGCGGTTCCTCGAGACGGGCCTCCTTGGCTTCCTCCTGGGCTTCGCGCTCAGACTTCTCCAGGCGGGATTCCACGGGGCCGGCCTGCTGGACCGGACGGGTCTCCTTGGACAGCCACACGTCGCGGAAGTCACGCTTGCGGATGTCCGTGAAGATGTGGGCGATCTCGGCCTGGTTGAGGGTCTCCCGTTCCAGGAGCTCCAGGGCCAACTGGTCCAGGACATCCCGGTTTTCGGTGAGGATGGCGTAAGCCTCGTCATGCGCCTGGTCGATCAGGCGGCGCACTTCCTCATCCACCACGTAGGCGATCTGGTCCGAGTAGTTGCGCTCGTGCCCGGCGTCGCGGCCCAGGAAGGGTTCGCCGCCGCCCTGGCCCAGGCGCACTGCGCCGACACGCTCGCTCATGCCGAACTCGGTGACCATCTTGCGGGCCGTGGAGGTGGCCTTTTCGATGTCATTGGAGGCTCCCGTGGAGGGATCGTGGAACACGATCTCCTCCGCCACGCGCCCGCCCATCGCGTAGGCCATCTGGTCCAGCAGTTCGTTGCGGGTGATGGAGTACTTGTCATTCTCAGGGACCACCATGGTGTAGCCCAGGGCCCGGCCGCGGGGCAGGATGGTGATCTTGGTGACCGGCGCGGAGTTCCGCAGCGCGGCCGCCACCAGTGCGTGTCCGCCCTCGTGGTATGCGGTGATCTTGCGCTCGTGTTCCTTCATCACGCGGCTGCGCTTCTGCGGGCCGGCCATAACGCGGTCGATCGCCTCGTCCAGGGCGCGGTCATCGATGAGGTTGGCATTGGAGCGCGCGGTCAGCAGGGCTGCCTCGTTCAGGACATTCGCGAGATCCGCACCGGTGTAGCCCGGGGTCTTCTTCGCCACAGCCTTGAGGTCAACGCCCGGGGCCATCGGTTTGCCCTTGGCGTGCACCTGCAGGATCTGGTCGCGGCCGATCAGGTCCGGGGCGTCCACTGAGATCTGGCGGTCAAAACGACCGGGACGCAGCAGGGCCGGGTCCAGGACGTCGGGGCGGTTGGTGGCCGCAATCAGGATGACGTTGGTCTTGACGTCAAAGCCGTCCATTTCAACCAGCAACTGGTTGAGGGTCTGCTCGCGTTCGTCGTTGCCGCCGCCGATGCCGGCACCGCGGTGACGGCCGACGGCGTCGATCTCGTCCACAAAGATAATGGCCGGAGAGTTGGCCTTGGCCTGCTCAAAGAGGTCGCGGACACGGGACGCGCCCACGCCGACAAACATTTCGACGAAGTCCGAGCCGGAGATGGAGAAGAACGGCACGCCGGCCTCACCGGCGACGGCACGGGCCAGCAGGGTCTTGCCCGTTCCCGGAGCGCCGTACAGCAGCACGCCCTTGGGGATCTTGGCGCCCACAGCCTGGAACTTGGCCGGTTCCTGCAGGAACTCCTTAATTTCCTGGAGCTCCTCCACAGCCTCGTCCGCGCCGGCAACGTCAACGAAGGTCACCTGCGGCATGTCCTTGTTGACCATCTTGGCCTTGGACTTGCCGAACTGCATGATCTTCGAGCCGCCGCCCTGCATCCGGGTCATCAGGAACCAGAACAGCGCACCAAGCAGAATGACAGGGATGAGCAGCGAGAGCAGGCCGGAGAACCAGTTGCTTTCGATCGGCTGGTCCGTGTAGCCGTTCGCGGGCTTGGCAGCGGTGACTGCTTTGACCACGTCGATGGCGCGGGCGTCGACGAAGAAGAACTGGACGCTCTTGCCCTTGTCCTGCCCGTTGACATCCAGGTTGTCCTTGAGGGTCAGGTCAACGCGGTTTTCGCCGTCGAAGATCTTTGCCTGCTCAACCTTGCCGCTGTCGGCGAGGAGCTCAAGGCCCTTGTCCGTATCGATCCGTGCCGCACCACCGGGAGCCAGTGTTGCAAAAGCCACGAGAAGCATGGCGATCACAACAACGATCCAGATGCCCGGGCCCTTGAAGAAACTCTTAGCTTTCATCTGTTCGGGGGCTGGCCCCGTCCCTCCTGGTAGTGCTGCACGGCGAGTGAGTCTACGCGCGTGTGGTGCTGCATCAGCTACTAGCTATACACCGTTCGGAGTAATTCACGCACGGTGCCGCGCAAAAGTTCCCTCAGGGCGTAGCAGGATGTGGGAGGCAAAGCGGAACTCCCCAGGTCAGCCGACTGCGGCGACAGCCAGTTTCCGGAAGATTGCCGCGCCGCCCTCGGCGAACACGGACGAACCCTTGTTTCCAACGCGCGGGAAGATCAGGTCGGTCAGGACCACTTTCCCGCCCTGGGCGAAGACCTCAACTGAGCAATGGTCGACGACGATGCGCAGCGTGAGCACGCCGTCCTCCAGCGCGACAGGGGCGGACTCCACGGACGCGAAGGCCTGGTGGAATGCCGTTTCCCCCGCATCGGTGCGGTCCAGGGTCAGCACCCCGGCGGCGGGTTCGTAGGCGAGGACGGCGGCGCCGCCGTCGGAATCCTCCCAGAGCCGGAAACCGCAGCGGTCCGCGGCGCCTGGAAGAATCTCCGCGTCGATTACCTGCGCCTCGCCTGGCAGGATTTCCGGCAGCGGCTGCACACCGTGGAGCTCGCGGCCGTCCAGGCGCTGGACACTCTCAAGGGGCGGAAGAACGGGGGCCTGGACCAGGGCCGGACGCCCGTCCACCGTTTCCAGCGAGACCTCACGGACCAGCGACATCCCGGACCGCCACGGGAACGTGGGCAGGCTGTTGGCGTAGTCCCAGTTGCTGAGCCAGCCGATCATGAGGCGCCGTCCGTCGGGAATATTACTGAAGGAGACGGCGGCGTAGTAGTCGCGGCCCCAGTCCAGCCAGCGGCATTCGCGGAGCCGTCCAGCCTCGGCGCCCGCACCGCTGGTTGCGTAGACCGGGGAGTCAAGCAGGGACGACGGATCCGGCGTGAACGTGAAGCCGTCGAAGTCGCCTACGAAGTATTGCCCGCCGGAGCCTCCGGCCACTGCACCGGGGTTGATGTTGACCACCAGCACCCACTTGGTCCTGTCCGGATCGCCGTCCACGGGAAGCGGGAAGAGGTCCGGGCATTCCCACTCTCCCCCGGCTGCGTTGGCTGGTCCGAACTCGCTGGCCAGCTCCCAGTCGCGCAGGTTGGCGGAGCGGTAGAAGACGACCTTTTGCTCCCCCGCTTCGACCGCGGCCATCACCCAGCACAGGCCGTCAGGGCCGGGGTAACTGAAGACCTTGGGGTCGCGGAAGTTAGCCGAGCCGCGCGTCAGAACGGGGTTGCCCGCAAACTTGGTCCAGGTCATGCCGGCGTCGTTGCTGTAGGCCAGCGACTGGGCCTGGGTGCCTTCGTAGTCGGCGCCGGACTTGAAGGCGCTGGTGTAGATGGCCACGAGGGGCGGGTTTTCGGCGCTGCCGAAGCCCGAACAGTTGGCGTGGTCAACCACGATGCTGCCGGAGTAGATGTCCTCGGCGTCGTCGCAGGCTATGGCCACGGGCTGCTCGGTCCACTGCACCAGGTCGGTGGATGTGGCGTGGCCCCAGGACATATTGCCCCACACGTTCCCGTGCGGGTTGTTCTGGTAGTAGAGGTGATACGTGCCCCGGTAAAACACCAGGCCATTGGGGTCATTGAGCCAGGTGTCCCGCGCCGTGTAATGCAGGGCCGGACGCAGGTGCGGCGTCCCGGCCTGGTCCGTCTCGGGGCGTGCGTCATCAAGGTAACTGGACATGGGTGGTGGGTCCTTGGTCTGGTGTGGGTAGGTTCTGGCCTTGGCCCTTGTAACTGGCGGTAACGCAGCAGCGGTCACCGCGCGGGCGGCGCCACCGAATCGCGCAGCACCGGCGGGCAGTCCAGGATGGTCGGGTGGAGCGCCATGAGGGCCAGGTCCGTCTTACCCTCGATGGCGTCGATCAGGTTCTCGGCGGCCCAGGCACCCATTTCGTAGTGCGGCAGGGCCACCGTGGTCAGGCCCGGGTACAGGTTTGCAGCGATGAGTTCCTGGTCATCGAAGCCCACCACGGACAGGTCGCCGGGGATGGACAGCCCCAGCTCCGCCGCGGCCCGGTAGGCGCCCATGGCCATCCGGTCGTTGTAGCAAAACAGCCCGGTGGGCCTGTCTTCACGCCCCAGCATCCGGCGGGCGGCCTCATAGCCTCCCTGCACTTCGGAGATCTCCGACTCGACAGGTGCCGCGTCGCCGTCGAGCCCTGCCTCCGTCAGTGTGGCCCGGAAGCCGCGAAGGCGGTCCCGGGTTGCGGGGACGTTGTCGGTGTTGTTAAGGAAGCCGATGCGGGTATGGCCGGCCGCCAGGAGGATTCCGACGGCGGCACGGGCACCGCCCTCCTCGTCCGGCACAACGGCGGTGATGCTGCCGCCGGTGCTGACGGAGTCCACCAGAACGGACGGCACGCTGCCAAGGTTTACCGGCACCTGCACGTGGCGGTGGTACATGGTGGCGTAGAGGATGCCGTCGACGCGGCGCTCGAGGAGGGCCTCGACGTCGGCATCCCTGGATTCGGGGCTCGCGGTTCCGGAGGTGTTGATGATCATCAGGTTGTAGCCGCGGGCACGGGCTGCCTCGTCCGCGCCCAGAATGATGCGTCCTGCATGGGGTGTGGTGGCGATGTCCTCACTGACCAGGCCCAGCATTCCGGTCCGCTGGGTGCGGAGCGCCTGGGCGAGCCGGTTGGGCCCGTAGCCGAGCTGTTCGGCGGCGGACTTCACCTTGTCCCTGGTTTCCGGACTGATCCGTGCGTACTTCACGTCATTCAGGACGTGGGAGACCGTGGTCACAGACACCCCGGCGGCGACTGCTACGTCCTTGATACCGACTGATCTATTGGTCATTGGTCTCCCACGTCCTCATGGTGTTGGTGCTGTTCCAGTAAGGCTACAGACGAGTAATCGTTTCCCTGACGTGGCCGTAGCCTGAACGGGTTACTGGGCCACAAGTGCAGGTGCCGCCTGGAAACCGACCGTGGGTGTGGCCCTCAAGGCGTTGAAAGCCCTATCTGCGATGACTTGGGCATCACTTCCGGAATCAAGGATCGTATTCCGAGCTGATTCGGAATCGACCATCACGGCCGTAACGGCGAGGCCGTCCGATGCCTCGGTCGTCAGCAGAGCGTCCACCTGAGCCGAGAAGCAGGAGTCACTTGACTTGGAGTGAACGTCCAGCGCCACCACGTGGTTGTTGGAGACGAAGTTGCCAACCCCCGCCATCAGCCGGATGATGACAGGCGTCGCACCTGTCGGCCGGATGCTCTGTGAGTCGATGATCTCGGAGAAGTGGTTGCCGACGACAGAGTTGTTGCTACCGCTGACACAGAGAAGTCCGTAGAGGTCGTCCAGGCCGTTGTCGACTCCCAGGAAGGGCGTCCAGGGCTCATGGTCACGCAGGAAGTGATTCGTGGCCACGAGGTTCTCCGAACTGTTCGCTGCGAGAACCACCATCCCGGGGTAGAACGAATGCAAACGGTTGTTGGTGACGCTTGAACGCGTGACGCCGTCGAGATGGACGCTGCTCGCACCACGGGGGAAGATGTTGTTCGCGGTGATCAGGAGCCCACCATGGTTCTGGGCGTAGATCGAGTGGCCTTTGAAGCCCGCTCCCACCAGGTTGTCGGTGATCTTTGATGCCTGTCCCCACCCGCGCAGCTCGATGCAGCTTCCGCATTCAGCGATGAAGTTGTCGTGAATGGAAAGCGCGTCCGCGTTGTAGATAGTGAGAGCGTTCTCAAGGTAGACGAACCCCATGCCGGTTACGCGGAATGAGTCATTGGCGTTCGCGACATAGATACCGGTCTTGCCGTTGACGTAGGTGTTCTCCGGAGGCATCCCCGAGCCGTCCGAGTTGAAGTGCAACCCGTCGATGCAGAAGTTGGAGAACTCGACCGAGCTGATCCGCGGGCTCCCGCTTCGCTCAACGTAAAAGGCGGCTCCCTTGGATTCCTCCCCGTCGCCCCCGAGGGGAATGTCGACGATAATGCGACTTCCTCCGGGCCACAGCTCATGCAAGTCGGGCCATTCGTCTTCGGGAACGTTGAACCGGATGCTCGACGACGTAAAGCCGTGTCCCGAGCCATGGATCCTGAGGAAGCTGACGTCGATCACCACCTGCGTACGAAGGTGGTAGTCCCCGGGCGGAATGTAGATCACCGCGCCTGGCTTTCCGCCATTGTTCGCATCGGTAACGGTCTGCCGGTCCTTGATGTCAGCGATGATGCTGTTGATTACTTCACCGACGTCCTCGGACGGATTGCCGACGGGCCACGTAGTCACGTCGTAGCAGTTGTTGCTTGACACAGGTTCTTCCCTTTGTGTTGTGGTTTCTCAGCCCTTGACGGCGCCGAGCGTCATGCCTGCGACGATCTTGCGCTGCAAGAGAAGCGTAAGAAGGATGACGGGGATGGAGTAGACGGCAGCGAGCGCCGTCATGGATCCCCAGTCGAGGCCGAACTGGGTCTGGAAGTTTGCGATGACCACAGGGGTGGTCTGGGACCGGACGGCGGTCATCAGGAGGGCGAACAGGAACTCGTTCCAGGAGGCGAGGAAGGCGAAGATCGCCGTGACCGCGATGCCGCCGGACACCACCGGGATGACCACACGCCACAGGGCGCCGAGCCTGCTGCAGCCGTCCACGGTGGCCGCTTCCTCCAGGTCCTGCGGCACGGCTTCGAAGAAGCTGGACATCAGCCAGATGGACAGCGGCAGCGAGATGGTGGTGTGGGCGATGGACAGGGCGATGGGGGTGTCAGCGAGTCCCACGGAGGACATCATCGATGCGAGCGGGATGCCGATGGCCACCGGCGGGACCATACGGGTGACCAGGGCGGCCATGATGAACACGCGGCCGCTGGGTGTCTTGTAGCGGGTGATGCCGTACGCGGCGGGAACGGCCAGCACGAGAGACAGGACGGTGCTGATAATGGCCGTCTGCGCGCTGTTGATGAACGAGGCCAGCACCCCGCTGCGTCCCAGGGCGTTGGTGTAGTTCTCCAGCGTCCATTCCCTGGGCAGGATGGTGGGCGGGACTGCGATGGTGTCGATCGGCGTCTTGAAGGACGTGAAGAGCAGGTAGAGGAACGGGAAGCCGTAGAAGATCATGGCCGCCGCGAGGAGGATCCAGAGCAGCGTCCTGGTGCTGCGCTTGCCTGCCTCAAGTCCCTCAGCGTGGTAGCGACGGCGGCGCGCGCCGTTGCCGTTCGACGCCGTGGTGCTGGGTGGGGAAGTCACTGTTGAGGTTGGCATGGTGGTCTCCGTTGCGGCTGGACCTTGAAGGCGGGGGTCTGCGAGGCTCATCAGTTGTCCTTTCCTGGCCGCCAGATGGTGGAAACGGCGAAGAAGGCGACGGCGAGCATGGCCAGCAGGTACATGGTGCCCATGGCGCTCGCCAGCCCGGGATCGCCGAAGCGGATCATGGTGCGGTAAATCAGCAGGCTCATGGTTTCGGAGGCGGACTGGGGGCCGCCGTTGGTCTGGATAAGGATGGTGTCGAAGGCCCGTGCCGCGTCGATGCCGCGGACCACCAGCGCGACGGCGATGACAGGCCGCAGGAGTGGAAGGATGATGCGGAACAGCATGGCCGGCGCACGTGCTCCGTCCAGGCGGGCCGCTTCGATCAGGTCACCGGGGATGTTCTGCAGCCCGGCAAACAGCACCAGGCACATAAACGACGTGGTGAGCCAGATGTCCGGGATGGCCACCGAGAACAGCACGATGTTGGGGTCGGACAACCAGCCGATCTGGTTGGGGTTGGCCAGCAGCCCGGCCTGGTGCATGAGGGTCCCGATCAGGCCGAAGTTGTCGATCATGAGGAACTTCCACAGCAGGCCTGCCACGATCGGCGCAATCATGAGCGGGTACAGGAACACGGTCCGCCAGATCTGGGAGTTGCGGCCCAGCATCGTGAAGAGCAGTGCCATGCCCAGCCCGAGGGCAAATTCGAGGGTGACCACCACCAGGGTGTAGGCGAGGGTCCGCCAGCCGGCGCCCATAAACGCCTCGGAAGCGAAGGCCCGGAAGTAGTTGTCCAGGCCCACGAAGTCGCGGGGGCCGCCGGCGATGGGGGAGATTTTGAAGAAGCTGTCGGCCACCAGGCGGAACAGCGGGTAGGCAACGAAGATGGCGAGGAACAAAGCCGCCGGGGCCATCAGCAACACTGCGAAGCGGCGATCGGAGATGCGCACGGTTTTCTCTTCTGTTTGTTGGGGCCGCGGCCGGCACCGGTTGGGCAGGTGCCGGCCGCGGAGTCTTACTTGAGGAGGTCCTGGATCTGCTTCTTGGCGTCAGCCAGGAGGGCCGTGGAGTCCCCGCCGGCCACGGCTTTCTGCAGGAGCGGCACCAGTACGGTGTCCACGATCTGCTGCCACTTTTCAGTTGCCGGCCGGGTGTCCGTGGCCTTGCCGTTGAGTGTTGTGATCAACGGGCCGAAGCTCTCGTACCCGGACTTGTCCTGGTACTTCTCGAAGGCCGAGATGCGCGAGGCGAGGCCCAGGCTGGACTCGATGCCCAGGCTGTTGTAGTCGTAGGCGCACTTGACGAACTTCTTGGCGTTGTCCGCGTTCTTGGTGGCCTTGGGGACCGTGAGGTACCAGGGACCCGGGACGCCTGCCACGCCGGCGCTGCCGCCGATCATCGGAGCCGCGCCCACCTTGCCGGCAACCGGTGCATCCTTGGGGATCTGGCGGTAGGCGTGCGCCCAGAAGCGGGTCATGGCGGTCTTGCCCTGGTTGAACAGGTTCTGGGCCGCGGCCCAGTCCACCTGCGCGGCACCCGGAGGCGCATAGCTGGTCAGGCTGGTGTAGAAGTCCAGTGCTTCCTTGTGGGCCGCGTTGTCGATGACCACGTTGTTGTTTTCATCCAGGACCATCGGGGAACCGGCCTGGAGGACGTGTGCCAGCCATTCGGTCTCGACGCCGCCCTTGACGTCGGTTCCGTACATGCCGTCCTTGGTGAAGAACTCGGAGATGTCCTTGTACTGCTGCCAGGTGGTGGGAGCCGCGAGGTCGTAGCCGTACTTTGCCTTGAAGCCGTTCTTGTTCGCGGCGTCTTCAAAGAGATCCGTGCGGAAGAGGATGATTTCGGCGTTGGTCCAGGCGGGCATGCCGATGAAGTGGCCGTCCACGTTGGCTTCCTTGACGAGGGCCGGGAAGATGTCCTTCTTGGCCTCGTCGGTGAAGAGTTCGTCGATGGGCTGGACGGCGTCCTTGAAGCTGGGCAGCCACACGGAGTCCAGTGCAGCGACGTCGAAGGAGACGTTGCCGGAGGAGAACTCGCTGGAGAGCCGGTTGAACATGCCGTCATAGGGCAGTTCGACGAAGTTGACGTCGATTCCCGCGTCTTTCTTGCACTGCTCGGCCACGCCTGTCAGCTCGGCGTGGCCGCCGGCCTCCACCAGGACGTTGACGGTGCTGGCGGCGCTACCCGAGTTGGTCGGGCCCCCAGCGCCGCACCCGGTGGCCGCAAGTGCGACGGCGGTGCAGAGGCCGCCGATGGTGGCGAACCTGTTGATTGTCTTTCGAGTGGACATCGCTGTCGACTCACTTTCTCTCGATCGGAATGGCGAGACGGTCTGTGGGGTGAAAAATCGTTTTGCCAAAACGACTTGGCATCAATGTAGGCCTCTCTTGAGGCAAGTGTCAAGGGTCACATTGTGTGACGTTTTTGCCTGTTGACGGCGGTGACCGGGCGGGCCTACAGTAATGCGCGGCTGCTGATAAATCGTTTTGGCATATTTGGGCGGCTTTGGCAAATTTTGGCACCGCTTGCGCATCGTTCACGGGCACCAGCGACAGGCCGCACTCATTCCGGGCGACACCCTAAGGTCCGGCCCTGTGGGTTCGGCAGCTTAAATGCCGGCGGCGGCCTCCGAAGAGGCCGCCGCCGGCATTGCCGTGTGTGAGTCTTTACTCGTAAACGTGCGGGGCGAGCGTGCCCACGAAGTCCAGGTTGCGGTACTTCTCGGCGTAGTCCAGGCCGTAGCCCACCACGAACTCGTTGGGGATGTCGTAGCCGACGTACTTGACGTCGATCTCAACCTTGGCGGCCGTGGGCTTGCGGAAGGCGGTGCAGATCTCCACGGAAGCGGTGCCGCGGGATTCCAGGTTGGTCTTGAGCCAGGACAGGGTCAGGCCGGAGTCAATGATGTCTTCGACGATCAGGACGTCCTTGCCCATCAGGTCCGTGTCCAGGTCCTTAAGGATCCGGACAACACCCGAGGACTGGGTGCCGGAGCCGTAGGAGGACACTGCCATCCAGTCCATCGAAACGTGGCTGTGGAGCGCGCGGGCGAGGTCGGCCATAACCATCACAGCGCCCTTGAGTACACCGACCAGAAGGATTTCGCGGCCTTCGTAGTCCTTGTCGATCTGCGCAGCGAGCTCAGCGATCCGCTGTTGGATCTGTTCCTTGGTGTAGAGAACGTGCTTGAGATCTGCCTGGACGTCGTTTGAATCCACCAATGGCTCCTGTGTAGATGCGGGGTGCGACTATTCTTGGGGCGGTTTTTGAGGCCGGAATACTAGCTTCCCACAGCGGGCCGCTTCACGGGGAACGGGGGCGCCGCCGTCGGGCCAGTCCGGGGTCCCTGGCCGCGTTTCCGCCGCGTCCCGCTGGGCCAGCTCGGCGAGGGATAGCCGGTACACGCTCACCCCGCCAGGCAGCTCCACGGGACCGGCAGAACCCTGCCGGCGCAGCAGCGCTTCCGCTGCCAGAAGGCGCTGGTAGCTGGGCTGTTGACCCCCGACGTCGGCCGCTGCCTTGGCGATGACCCGGAACCTGATGGCCGGGGAAAGTTCCCCCAAAGCCTCCTCGGAGAGGCTGACTTCCGGTCCGGAACGCTCGGCCAAGGCCGCAAATGTGCGATCTGCCACGTCCTCCAGATAGTCGGCGTCCAACTGCAGGATGGACGCCGTCCGGGCCAGAGATTCCGCCACGCCTGGCCCGAGTTTTTCCTCGAGCATCGGCAGTACTTCCACCCGGGTCCGGGAGCGGGCAAACGACGGGTCCGCATTGCTGGGATCGTGCCAGGGCTCAAGCTCCTCGACGTCGCAGATCTCCAGGGTATCCGCGCGGCGCAGGCCCAGGAACGGCCGCAGCAACAGGCCGCGGGCAGGCCGCATGCCGGCCAGCGAGCGCGTGCCGGAGCCGCGGGCAAGACCCAGCAGGACCTGTTCGGCCTGGTCGTCCAGGGTGTGGCCGAGCAGGATGGCCGCTGCTCCGTGCTCCTGGGCCGCAGCCTCCAACGCTGCATGGCGGGCATCCCGGGCGGCGGCCTCCGGGCCCATCCCGGTGCTGGCGACGGTGACGGTCCGGAGGTCCACCGGGGAAAGACCCAGTTCCTTCAGTGTCTGGACCGTGGCCGCGGCCACCTGGGCCGAGCCCTCCTGCAGCTGGTGGTCAACCACGACGGCGCCGACCGTCAAGGGGTGCCCGTCAACGTGGCCGCGGCGGGCAAAATAGGCTGCCACCGCCGCGAGGGCCAGCGAATCCGGGCCACCGCTGCAGGCCACCAGCACCTTCGGCGGATAGCCGGCGTCCGCCAGGGCGTTCTGGACCATTTTGCGCGCCTTGCCGACGACGGGCGCGAGCCGGCCAGGCCGTCGTCGTCCGCTTGAAGCCGAGCGGGCTTCCGGCACTTTTGGGGCGTCCGGCACGTTTGGGGCGTGCGGCACCTACAGGCCCATCCGGTCAACCCACAGCTTGGCGTCGTGGATTTCGGGCTCAGTCGGGAGGTTGTCCGCGGATTCCCACACCCGGTTAAAGCCCTCCATCCCGGCCACGTCCACTACAGCGCGGACAAACTTGGCACCGTCGGAATACTGGCGCATCTTGGCGTCCAGGCCCAGGAGGCTGCGGATGAATTTCTCCATCACGCCGCGGTCCTTGCCGCGGTCGGTGAAGCGCTGCCGGATGGTCCTGACGGAAGGGACGATGCTGGCGTCGACGGCGTCCATCACAACGTTGGCGTGGCCCTCCAGCAGGCTCATCACGGCCGTCAGGTGGGACAGTGACGCCTTTTCCTCGGGGTTCTGCAGCAGGTCCAGGATGGCGCCGCGGCCGGGAGTATTGCCGGTGGCGGTCCGGTCCTTGAGGGAACGCGCGGCGGCGGAGGCACGCTCCATCAGCGAATCAACGTTGCCCAGCAGGTGCCCGCTGAGGTTGTCGATCTCGGAAAGCATGTGGTGGCGGAGCCAGGGCGCAGCCGCGAACTGCACCCGGTGAGTCTGTTCGTGCAGGCAGACCCAGAGCCTGAAATCGTCCGGTGCGACGTTGAGCTCGCGCTCCACAGCCACGATGTTGGGCGCCACTAGGAGCAGGCGGCCGGCGGCGGGCGCTTTGGAACCTTCGGCCAACGCGGCGAAGGGATCGTACTGGCCCAGAACCTTGCTGGACAGGAACGCCAGGACAGCGCCGAGCTGGCTGCCCGTGATGGCGCCGCTGACGCTGGCCGCCGCCGGGCTGACGTTGCCGCGGCGGCTTTCGAGCATTTTATCCATTGCGGGTTTGAGCATCACGGCGAAGCTCTGTGTGTTTGCCTTGGCCCAGCTGGCCCGGTCCACCACCAGGACAGAGGAGTCGCGGAGGTCCCGTGCGGCTTCGAGGCCCGTGATTTCGTGGACGTGCGGGACGGAGGCGTCCGCGAGGCGGCGCAGGCTGTCCACGGCTTCGCCGATTTCCGCCGAGTTGAGGGTTGGCCCCGCCGAGGCCAACCGGGCCGCCGTGGACGCGGCCAGGTCCCAGTTGATCAGGGCCTGGGCCGGGCTGGATGATGCCGGGGCTGACGAATCACGCGCAGTGGACTCCATAGTCCCCATCACATCACAGCGAACGGCGGATGGTCCTTAAGTTCGCTGACCGGCGAACGGCTCGGGGCATCCGGTGTCCTGCGCCTGTGGTTCGTTTCAGAAATCGGCCGGTTGCGCCGTCCTTCACTCGCGTCACGGAGTCTTGGTGGCAACTTCGGCAGGAGCCGTCTTGGCGTACACGTCCTTACTGACCTCATATCCGTGCTCGTCGAGCTCAAGTGCTTGTTCATTGACGTCGGCCAGTTGGGCGTCGGAGAGCTGTTCGATTTTTTCAAGGTCCAGGGTTTCCTGTTTCACGCCACCCTCGGCTGTCACCCTTACCAGCCCAGTGCCGGCTGAATAGAACTTACGCTGGTGGCCTACATCCGGTTCCAGCGGATTGTGCTCATCAATCACCAGCACGCCTTCGTAGCAGTCGGTGGGGACGCACAGCGCTACGTTGTCCTCATAGGCACGCGCGCAATCGAGGAAACCCACTGAAGCCGCGTGAGCCTGCACATACTCCGGCGTGCCGGTCCGTGGCTGCGCTTGCATTGCAATTCCGGCTTGGCTCCCCGAAATCCCGTGGATGAAAGTATTGGGCGCCCCAACAAATTTGTCGTTTTCGAACTCCTCGGGATACTCACCAAAGAGCCAAACCGCTCCAGCGTTATCCTGGGCAAAGAAGGCCAGCTCCGATTCAACCAGAGCCCCGTCCTGGTAATCGCGGTCCCACATCACCAGGGTTTTCACACCGTCAATGACCTTGGTCAGGCCGGTTACGGTGTGTGTAACCGTCCGCTCGGTGGTGTCATCTTCAGCGGCGACCGTGCCGGTGGTGGTGTACGTTGTGCCTGGCTTTAGCGGAAACCACTTGTTGTCGATCGTCGGAGAGCCTTGGAAGGCGGTCTTGTCGAAGTTGAGCGCAGACCCTGGCCCGCACAGCTCTGGCGCCTGCGACGTCGCTGTCGCTGACCCTGACGGCGATGCCGGCTCCGAAGTACCGGTGGAGTTGGGCTGCGCCTGCCCGGCATCCGGCGCCGCGCACGACGCCACAGTCGACATCGTCAGGAGCAGCGTGAAAGCGGAACTGAGGGCTAATAGTCGCCTGCTTGGCTGGAACATGATTGTGGCCTTCGCTGTCGGAATGTATTGCTTTCAGCAACTGCCACGGGCGCCCCGTTTCGGAGCTCATCGAGGGGCAGCGCTGTCGAAACCGCGCCGGGTCCGGGGCGATCCGAAGACGCCCTCTATGGGGCGCGACGAGCCGCCGAACGCGCGGTCTCGAGCACAAGGTCATGCCATTCCGCGTCCTGGCGGGAGTGGGTCGGGGCGGCATCACGGAATTTGATCGGAAATGGACACCAGCCTCCCCCTTCATGACGTTTCGACGGCGGATGTTCTTTGCGTAGCCGAACACACGGAGTCCGCGTGTGGTTGAGCCTAGGGCTGGCCTCCGTCAAGTGTCACGAGTAGCCGGTACCTGTTTTTCCGCCCGCCGCGCCGCAAGTATGTGCTCCTAAAAGAGCTTGCCCGCATAACAGCGGTCAGGACGCGCACGAACGCTTTTGCCCGGGTGCCGCTATTGGGCGGCAGGGCAGCGGTTTCGGTAGGTACCCGGTTACGGTAGGAACAGGTTAGCGGCAGCCGCAGGCGGCGAGCGCCGTGGCGGCCCGGTCCAGGGCTTCCCTGTTCCCGGCGGCCCCAGGCTTCAGGTCGTTGCCGATGAAGGAGAAGACCAGTAGCCGGCCATCGGCGTCCACCACGTAGCCGCTGAGAGCGATGACTGAATTCAGGGTCCCGGTCTTGGCCCGCACCAGGCCGGCGCCGCGAGCCGTGGAGCCATCGACGTAGCGGGTGTCCAGTGTTCCGGTCAGCCCCGCGACCGGAAATCCATCCAGCGCGGCCCGCAAACGGGTGTCGGTCCCGCTGGTGATGGCACGCACCACTTCCGCGAACTGGCGGGCAGAGACCTGGTTGGCCAGCGCCAGCCCGGACACGTCCGAGAGCCGCATGGTGTCCGTAGGGATGCCCAAATCCGCGAGCTGTGCGCGGACTGCTCCGGTGGCGCCGTCGTTGCTGGCGGGCTCACCCGCAGCCGCCGAGGCCATCCGACCCAGCACCTCCGCAAGGTAGTTGTCCGAGGTCTGCAGCATGAGGTCCACCTGCTGGCCGATCGTGGCGGACTGGACCTCGGCAAGGACCGCCGGCTCTTCTGCTGGGGGCGCATCGCCCGAGGGTGCGGTGTAACGTCCGACGCCGGCCGCTACCGTGAGTCCCGCAGCGGCACCCGCCGTCTTGAGCTGCGCGGCAAACGCCTCGGCGGCGGTGATTGCTGAGTCTTGCGGGCGGGGGCCGGTGGTCACGGCCGGGTCAAGGCGCGCCGAGTTCAGCGCAAGCGGATACAGCGGGGCAACCTCGCCCGCGGCAACGTCCCCGTCTGCCCAGGCGGGGTTCAGTGCTGGGCCGGTGAACAGGGTGTCGTCCACCAGGACCGTCAGCTCGCCGGTTGTTCCTGCGGTTTGGAGCGCGTTCACGGTAGCGGTGGCGAGGGTGGCGAGTCCGGCGTGGCCCATCACCTGGTTGGGAGCGGATTCCCCGGCGCCCAGGAGGACGTCGCCGCCGGCGGTGAGCACCACCTGATTGGCAGCGGGCCCGGCCAGGACCTTGGTGCTGAAACGGTGATCCGGCCCGATCGCCCGGAGGGCGGCCACGGCAGTGAGCAGCTTCATATTGGAGGCGGGTATCCGGCTCTCCGAACCGCCGCGGTCAAACAGGACCTGGCCCGTGAGCGCATCCTGGACCAGCCCCGTGAAGCTGCCGTCGCCGTCGGGCTTTAACAATTCGTCCAATTGAGCGGCGACCGCGGAGGGCAGCGGCACGGGCGCCGACTCCGTGAGCGGAGAAAGGCCCATTCTTGCGGAAAGCGCGGTGGGGGCCTGCTGCCAGGCGGGCACTTCGGGTGTCGCCGCAGGAGGCGGGCTGACGAAAGCAGGGGCAACCAGCCATGCGGCGGGGAGGGCCAGCATAACGATCACGGCCAGAAGCAGCGCGGTGGGCCAGGCTCGCAGCCCGCGCCGGAGGGTGTGCCGGAATACCGCCCTTAACCCTGCGGGACGCGATGTTTCCTTCATGCTGCTATTGGTCCTCAAGTCCTGAAATGTCCCCGCCAGTTCCTGAAACCCGGGCCTCTCGCTATATCCTCAATAGTAGTCGGCGGCACCGACGCTCCTTTTGCCGGGCGTCTGCTGTGCCGCGCACCCCCTGCAATTGCCGAGGAGCATTCCATGAAGCATGACGTGACCATCGAGATCCCCAAGGGATCTCGCGTCAAGTACGAAGTTGACCACGAGACCGG
Organism: Arthrobacter sp. Soil762; assembly: GCF_001428335.1. Taxonomy (GTDB): domain Bacteria; phylum Actinomycetota; class Actinomycetes; order Actinomycetales; family Micrococcaceae; genus Arthrobacter. The sequence goes on along the minus strand of NZ_LMSG01000020.1, from coordinate 183,911 downwards.
CCGCGTCCGCCTGGACCGCGTCCTCTTCACCTCCATGCAGTACCCCACGCACTACGGTTTCTTCGAGAACACCCTGGGCGAGGACGGCGACCCGCTGGACGCACTGGTGCTCCTGCAGGACTTCGATCTGCACCCCGGCGTCATCGTTGAGTCCCGCCCCATCGGCGTTTTCAACATGACCGACGACGGCGGCGGAGACGCCAAGGTCCTGTGCGTCCCGGTTGACGCCCGTTTTGACCACATCCAGGAAATCAGCGACGTCAGCGAATTCCTGATCAAGGAAATCGAGCACTTCTTCACCCGCTACAAGGACCTGGAGCCGGGCAAGTGGGTCAAGGCTGAGGGCTGGGGCGACCGCGCCGCCGCCGAGGCCGAGCTGGAAGCCTCCATCAAGCGCTACGTGCCGGCAGCGCACTAGTCCGCACGGTCTCAACAACGCGGGGTCACTTCCCGCCCATTCCACCACCGGAATTGGGCAGGAAGTGACCCCGCGTTGTGGTTTAAGGTGGAGGGTGAGTTCCGAGCCTTCGTTTAGTCCCCCGTATTTTGAACCGCCGTGCGGTCCGATCACCGGGTGGCGGGACGGTGCGGTGGTTCGCGCCACCGGCATCCCCTACGCCACCGCGGGCCGTTTTCAGCCTCCGGTGACCGCGCCCGACTGGACTGCCGGCTTTGCCGCCACTACTCTCGCACCGGCGTGCCCGCAGGGCCCTGTACCATTCCTTGACGACGTCCTGGGTACGCGCTACGGCGAACTCCCAGGAAGTGAAGACTGCCAGCGCCTCTCGATCACCGTCCCGGCCGGGCTTACGGACGGCGAGCAGGTCCCGGTCATGGTGTGGCTGCACGGCGGCTCCTACACGTCCGGCTCCGGCGACCTGGCGATTTTTGACGCCAAGTCCCTGGTGTCCGAGAACCGGGTCATTGTGGTGTCCGTGACATACAGGCTCGGCCTGTTCGGGTATTTGGCTACCGGCACCGGCCGGCCCGCGAACCTCGGCCTGCTGGACCAGCTGGAAGCGTTCCGGTGGGTGCAGCGCAACATCGCGGCTTTCGGCGGCGACGCGGGGCGCGTCACCGCGTTCGGGCAGTCGGCAGGCGGCGACTCCGTAGCCCACCTCATGGCGACTCCCGAAGCGCCGTCACTGTTCCAGCGGGCCATCATCCAGAGTGCACCGCTGGGGATCACCCGCGGCCGGCACAAGATGAGCCGTGCCATGGGCATTGCGGCCGAAGCCGTCACGGAAGACACCCCGATGCTGGACGTTGTGGACATCGAAGACCATGTGTCGCAGGTGGCCCGGAAATACGGCCTGATGGCAGCCATGCCGTTCGGCACCCAGTACGGGCACGCCCCGCTGCCGCCGGAATCACGCGTTGAGGCCGCCTGGAACGCCACGGCCCCGGGCATCGAAGTGCTGATCGGGCACACCTCCGACGAGGCCCGGCTGTTCCTGCCCCGGAGTCCAGTGGTCAGCAGGCTGGGCAAGGTCCCGGTGCTGGGTGACGTTGCCGTGCGGGCCATTAATTGGGCGGTGACGGAGGCTGTCTACGGCCGATCCGCCCGCAAGTTTGCCCGCCGCCACGCCCGCGCGGGAGGCAAGGCCTACAGCTACGTCCTGTCCTGGGGTGCGCCGGGAAACTATTACCGCGCCGCGCACACTGTTGATTTGCCGCTGCTCTTCGGAAACCAGCAGACCTGGGCCGCCGCCGGGCTCCTCAAGGGCGCAACCTGGGCTGAGATCGACGCCGTGGGGCGTGAGATGCGCCGGCTGTGGGCCGGCTTTGCCCGCGGCGACGCGTTAGGTGAGACGGGCGGGATTCCAGGAGCGATAAAGTACCGCTCGATGTAAGCCCTATGAGGCTTTGAGCACCCAGTTCCGGATCTCCTCCGGGTCCTCGCCGTGCGTGCGGGTGTGTTCGCGGGCCTGGATCCGCCGGTCCTGAAGGTCCTGCCGCAGCAGCGAGTGCTTTTCGGCCAGACCAGGTACGCGGTCAATGGCGTCGATGGCCAGCTGGAAGCGGTCGATCCCGTTGAGCATGGCCATGTCGAACGGCGTGGTGGTGGTTCCCTCCTCCTTGTAGCCGCGCACGTGCAGGCCTTCCTGGTTGGTGCGGCGGTAGGCCAGCCGGTGGATCAGCGACGGATAGCCGTGGTACGCGAAGATGATGGGTTTGTCCTGGGTAAAGATGCCGTCAAAGTCCGACGCCGGAAGGCCGTGCGGGTGCTCACTCACGTCCTGGAGCCGCATCAGGTCAACCACGTTGACCACCCGCACCTTCAGCCCCGGGACACCCCGCTGCAGCAGCTCGGCCGCGGCCACCGTTTCCACCGTGGGCACATCCCCGGCACACGCCAGGACAACGTCGGGGTCCTCCCCCGGCACCTCCGACCCGGCGAATTCCCAGATGCCCAGCCCCCGCCGGCAGTGGTTCGCCGCGTCGGCCGGGCCCAGCCAGGTGGGCGAAGGCTGCTTGCCGCTGACCACAATGTTCACGTAATCGGTGGATACCAGGCAGTGCTCCATGACCGAGAGCAGCGTGTTCACGTCCGGCGGCAGGTACACCCGGATGACCTCGGCTTTTTTGTTCACCGCGTGATCGATGAAGCCGGGATCCTGGTGTGAAAACCCGTTGTGATCCTGCTGCCACACATGGGACGAGAGCAGGTAGTTCAGCGACGCCACGGGCTGGCGCCACGGGAGCTTGCGGTGGACCTTGAGCCACTTGGCGTGCTGGTTGAACATGGAATCCACGATGTGGACGAAGGCCTCGTAACAGCTGAACACCCCGTGCCGGCCGGACAGGAGGTACCCTTCCAGCCAGCCCTGGCACAGGTGTTCGCTGAGCACTTCCAGAACCCGGCCCGAACGCGCCAGGTGCTCGTCGACGTCGTCAATCCGGTACTGCCAGACCTTGTCGGTGACTTCGTAGACGGCCTGAAGCCGGTTGGATGCCGTCTCATCCGGACCGAAAAGCCGGAAGTTCTCCATGTTCAGCGAAATGACGTCCCGCATCCACGAGCCCAGGGTGATCATGGGGCTGATCCGTTCGGTTCCCGGCTCCGAAACGTCGACGGCGTGGGCGGCGTAGGCGGGCAGCTTCAGCGGTGTGCGAAGGAGTCCGCCATTGGCGTGCGCGGTGGCGCTCATCCGGAGGTTCCCGGTGGGCGCATTCGTGGCCACGTCGGGCAGGAGCCGGCCATCGGCGTCGAACAGCTCCTCCGGACGGTAGGACTTCAGCCACTCCTCCAGCTGTTTCAGGTGTGCGCTGTTGGTGCGGACTTCCGCCAGCGGGACCTGGTGGCTCCGCCAGGTGCCCTCCACCTGGAGCCCGTCCACTATCCGCGGTCCCGTCCAGCCCTTGGGCGAGCGCAGCACAATCATCGGCCAGTGCGGCGCAGCGCCGTTTCCTGGGGCACCGGCTGCAGTGCCGCCGTCGTCCGCTTCCCCGCCCGTCCTGTCCGCCCCGGCCCGGCGGGAGTCCTGGATGGCGCGGATCCCGGCCAGGCAGCTATCGACGGCAGCCGCGAAGTCCCGGTGCGCCTGCTCCGTGTTGTCCGGGTCCTGGACGGTCACGAAATACGGTTCGTGACCGTAACCGCGCAGTAACTGCTCAAGTTGTTCCTGCGGCATGCGCGCCAGGATGGTGGGGTTGGCGATCTTGTAGCCGTTCAGGTGCAGGATGGGCAGGACGGCACCATCTGCGGCCGGATCCAGGAAGTTGTGCGAGTGCCAGCTCGCCGCGAGCGGCCCCGTTTCGGCCTCGCCGTCGCCGATCACGACGGCGGTGATCAGCTGGGGATTGTCGAACACGGATCCGTAGGCGTGGGCCAGCGCGTACCCGAGTTCGCCGCCTTCGCTGATGGAACCCGGGGTCTCCGGCGCCGCGTGGCTGGGAATGCCGCCGGGGTAGGAAAACTGGCGGAAGAGTTCGGCCATTCCTGCCTCGTCGGGGCCCACCTGGCCGTAGATTTCCGAGTACGTCCCCTCTAGCCAGGCGTTCGCCACAACAGCAGGACCGCCGTGGCCCGGGCCGGCCACGAAGAGCATTTCCTGCGAGTCCCGGCGGATCACGCGGTTCAGGTGTGCATAGACAAAGTTCAGCCCGGGAGTGGTGCCCCAGTGGCCCAGGAGCCTGGATTTGGTGTGGTCCGCAGCCAGGGGCTCCCGCAGCAGCGGATTTGAGCGCAGGTAGATCTGCCCCACGGAAAGGTAGTTCGCGGCCCGCCACCAACGGTCCACAAGGCCCAGTGCTTCTTGCCCCAAATTGTCCTGCCCCATGCTGCCGGCCATGACCATCCTCACGTAGCTGCGCGCCGCCGTCGGCAGCTGAGCCTCCATCGCAACACCTATCGGTACGCTGCACAACCCTGCCCCTGAGGGACTCCTCGCCGACTTGCCTTGGGCCAACTACTAACCGGTAGTCTGTGTTTCACATGTTCACGTTGACCATCAACCAGACCGACAGCCGGCGCGACGGCGACCGCGTCCCTCAGCTGCTGAAGGACCTGCGGCACATACCCGCGCGCCTGGATTTCGACCGTTCTGTGGAGGATGAAGTCCAGGGCATTGTGGACTGCCCTCACCAGGCCGTGGAGGCTGCCCTGATCGCCCTGCGCTGCGGCTCCTGGTACGTGGGTCTCGGCGTCGGGCCGGTCAACGAGCCGCTTCCCAACCAGATCAAGGATGCCTCCGGCCACGGCCTGATCTATGCCCGGCGCGCGGTGGACCGGCTCCGGAACAGCAAGGAACGCATCCCGATTGCCGTGGAAGGACCGCTGGCGGACATCGCCTACGAAGCTGAGTCCGTGCTGCGGCTTTTGGGCCATATTGTGCGGGACAGATCCGGGGCAGAATGGCGCGTCCTGGACCTCATGACCCCCGGCGTCCGCGGACAGCAGAAAGCGGTGGCCCAGGAACTCGGCATCACCACGCAGGCCGTCAGCAAGGCTGTGGCCAGGGCACAGTGGAACGAGGAACACGCTGCCCGTCCCGCCGCCGCACGGCTGCTGGCGCTCATCCTCGAGGTGCGCTGAACGCAGTGAGTTTACGGCGCCTGCTGCTAAAGGGGACCTGCTGCTGAAGCGCGCCTGATGCAGGCCGCCGCTACTGCAAGGCGCCGATGATCGCCCCCATGGCCGTGAACGTCACGATGTTGTAGCTGGCGTTGATGGCGAACAGCGTCAGGCTGCGCCGTTCGAAGAGGTAGTTGACGCCCAACGCGGCCGCCACCCACGCCGCACCGGTGGCCAGCCCGGCAAGGGCCCCGAATACCAGAGCCCTCCCACGATGAAGCTCGCCAGCGCGGCCAGCAGCACGGCCAGCCAGTTGATGTCCAGTTCCACCGCAGTCCCCTTCCGGCAAACGCCGTTCGGCGGCGCCTATTGGGGTGGAGCCTACGCCAGCCCACCCCTAGCGTCTTGTAGAAAAGCCGCACCGCGCGGCGGGCAGGATGGGCACCCGCTCAGCGGACCGCCGTCGGGGTTTCCAAGGGAACGAAGGCGGCGTACTCGGGGCCGTGCTGGCGGATGAGGCGGAGGTATTCCGACGGCGTGAATCCGCTTAAGCGCCGGAAGGTGCGGATCAGGTGGGGCTGGTCGTAGTAGTCGGCCAGGGCCAGGAGCTCCCCGCCGCTTGCGCTGCCGGCGGGCAGCTGGACTGCGGCATTGACGAAACGGTAGAAACGGCACACGTCGGCGTAGCTTTTGGGCGTGATCCCGCAGTCGCGGATCATGACCCGCTGCAGGGTGGACGGGCTGATGCCCAGCCGGTGGGCCAGCTCGGCCACCGGGATGTCTTCCTCGGCCAGCAGCGCCACCGCCGCCCGCGTGCGATCGCCCACGCGCGTACGTTGGACTACGCCGCCATGGAGCCGGGACGTGAGGAAGCCATCCAGCGCCTTGAAAGCGGCCGCCGGATCGGCGTCTGCCAGTCCTGCACGCAGGGCCGAAAATCCGGGCAGGAAGCTGTCCGTGTCCTGCACGGTGCCCTGCAGTTGCGACGGCCGCGCGTCAGTCAGCGCGGCGATGCCGTAAGGCTCCAGCACAGCCCCGATATTGAACAGCTGCGGCGGATTTTCGCTGATGAGATAGCTGCGCTGGACGCCGGGATAGAAGCCGACGGCGACCTCCGTGGCGCGCCACTCGGTGGCGCCCGGTACCGTGGCGCCCGGTATCGTGGCGCCCCGTTCAGGCACCCCGTTCAGGCACCCCGGCAAACGGGTCGATCAGGCGGTATGGCGAGGACAGGTTGAGAATCAGGTGCGCGGATGGGCCCGGCAGGATCTTTTCGTATTTCGCCCTCGGAGCTCCGCGCACAAACCAGAAGCGGCTGACGTACGGCTGCAGCCGGGCTGGGGCAGGACACTCCTCGTAGAGCACACGGGCAGTGTACGGCCGGCGGGCGGCTATGCTGAGGAAAAACCGGCCGCATCACGGCACGGCAGAAGCATGGCGGCGAGGACCAGCGGCACTGGTCGCGGAAGGACAACCGAATGGCGCGAGCGACAGTCCAGGACGTCGCTAAGACAGCAGGAGTGTCCGTAGGGACCGTGTCCCGCGTCTTGAACAAAAGTCCGGCCGTCAGCGAGTCGAGCAAGGAAAAGGTCACCGCGGCCATCCGCCAGCTCAATTACCGGCCCCTTGCCTCTGCCCGCGACCTGCGCCGGGACCGGACCCTGCGCATTCTGGCCCTCGCCAAAAACCTGAACTCGCCCATCATCAGCGAAGCCTTCCGCGGCGTCGGCGACGCCGCGGCCTCGTCTGGCTATGTCAGCCTCATCGCCCCGACGGCCGGGGACCCGGAGCGGGAACAGCAGCTGGTGGACATGCTGCGCAACGGGTCCGTGGACGGACTGATTATGTTTTCGCCAACCATGCCGGACGAGGATGTCGACGAAATGGCCGAGCAGCTGAGCGTTGTCCAGGTCTGCGAGATCGCCGACTCCGAGGCGGCTTTCGGCGTATCCATCGACGACCGGCAGGCCGCCTTCGACATCACGCGGCACCTCATTGAGACGGGTGGCCGCCGCTTGGCGATGATCGGCAACAGGGCAGCCCGCTCTGGCCGGCTGCGTGAGGAAGGCTTTCGCCAGGCGGCCGCCGAAGCGGGTATCTCGCGGGAACAGACGCTGTTCGCGGAAGGTGAGTTCGACTTCCACACCGGGCGCCGCCTCACCAGGGAACTGCTGAAGGCAGACCCCCTTCCCGACGCTGTGTTCTGCGGCAGTGATACGGTCGCCGCCGGATGCGTCCGTGAAATCACCGACGCCGGGCTCCGCGTGCCGGACGACATCGCCGTGGCAGGTTTTGATGACTCGGTGCAGGCGGAAATGTGCGTCCCGGAGCTGACCACGATCCGGCAGCCGGCGTATGACATGGGCCGGCTGGCCTTCGAAGAGCTCCTGGCGCGGATGACAGTGCCGGGGGTACACCGCCGCGGCCGGACCTTCCTCCCGCATGAGCTCGTAATTCGGGACTCGACCAAGAACTGAGACGAGGGTTGACAGCCTCACGTGGCGCCTGTCACGCTACTTTGGAATCGATTCCAAACATCCCGGCGGAGCGCTTTTGCTCCAATTTGGAATCGATTCCAAAAGTAGAACTCGAAAAGAAGCCGGCCAGGCAAAGGAGCCACTCGTGGACTTGATTCGACCTTCTTCTCCGCTCCAGGAGGACACCGCACCATCTCAGGCTGTGGCGCGCACCACCGCCCTGCACGGCAGTTCCCGGCGGCGTCCGCGCGCCGTCATCGCCGTCGCCGCTGCGGCCATGGCTGCGGGCCTCCTGCTGAGCGGTTGCGGCGGCGGGGCAGCCACCCCTGGTGCGGAAAACGCGGCGGCTGCCGATCCGGCGTTGGCCGCTGGTGCCAGCGGCAGCATCAACATCTGCGGCGGCAAGGACGCCTCCGGCATCTACAAGGGCACGGCGGAGGCGTTCACAACGGCGAGCGGCAAGGTCACGGCAAAGTACACCGAGATCGGAGCGACCACCGACGAGGCCCGCACGCAGGCCGTGCAGCGGCTCGAAGGCAAGTCCACCGAATGCGACATCTTCCTCACCGACGTCATCTGGACCTCCGAGTTCGCTTCCCAGGGCTGGCTCCTGGACCAGACCAAGCTCGTCGAGGCCAACATGGACCGGCTCATCCCCTCCACGGTGGAGACCGCAAAATACGAGGACAAGTACTGGGCTTCCCCGTTCTTCACCAACGCAGGACTTGTGTACTACCAGAAGGACAAGGTGGCCAAGCCGGAGACCTGGCAGCAGCTCTACGCCGAGGCAGCGAAGGCCCCGGGCAACAGTTTCGTCTACCAGGGCAAGCAGTACGAGGGCCTCACCGTCAACTTCCTGGAGATGCTCTACAGCGCCGGCGGAGAGGTGCTGGACGGCCAGGGCGAGGTCGCCATCGACTCGCCGGAGACCCGTGAGGTGCTCGACTTCATGAGCCAGGGCCTTGAGGACGGCTCGGCGGAACGTGCGGTGCTGACCTACAACGAGGACCCGGCCCGGCTGGCCTACGAGTCCGGCAACTACGGGTACCAGCGCAACTGGCCGCACGTATACCGCCTGCTCAACGCCACCCCAATGGCCGGCACCTTCGGCGTCGCTCCGCTTCCGGCCTGGGAAGGCGGCAAGGCCTCCGGTGTCCTGGGCGGCTGGAACCTGGCCATCTCGGCCCACTCTACTAACCAGGCCGGGGCTGTGGCCTTCATCGATTTCGCCACCGCCCCGGACTGGCAGAAGCACGTTGCCATGGACTTCTCGCAGGCCCCGGTCAATGAGGCCGCCTACTCCGAGGCCGCAGTCCTGGCGAAGATGCCGTTCGCCACCGAACTGCTCGCCTCCGTCAAGGGCGCCAAACCGCGGCCGATCTCCCCGGTGTACCCGCAGATCTCGCAGGCGATCTACAAAAACGTCTATGCCGTCCTCTCCGGCGCTGCCTCCACCGAGGACGCGGTGAAGAGCATGGCCGAAGAGATCAGGACCGCAAAGGCGAGCTTCTGATCATGGCCATCAAATCCCTTTCCCCAGGCCGCGGGGTGAACAGCCGCGGCGTGAACGGCCGCGACGCGGCGGAACGGCGGGCCGCCATCAGGATGACCGCGCCGTCCCTGGTCCTCATGGCCCTGGTGGCGGCGGTCCCCATCGGCTACGCGCTCTGGCTGTCCCTGCACCAGTACAGCGTCCGCACCGCCGGGCTATCCCGTTTCGTCGGCCTGGAAAACTACATCACGGCGCTCAGCGGGCCGCACTGGTGGGCCGCTTTCGGCCAGACCTTCCTCTTCGCAGGACTTTCCGTTTCCCTCGAGCTGGTGCTCGGCACTGCCATGGCACTGCTGCTCAACCTCGCCTTCAAGGGCCGCGCGCTCCTGCGCACCGTGGTTCTGCTGCCCTACGCGGTAGTGACCGTGGTTAGCGCCATCACCTGGGAAACGATGTTCGCGCCCAACCTGGGCCTTGTCACCAACGTCCTCACCACGCTGGGCCTGCCCGGCGGCGACGTCGTCTGGCTCGGCGAGCACGGCTACGCGATGGCCGTGATCGTGCTTGCCGATGTCTGGAAGACGACGCCGTTCGCGGCCCTCATCATCCTGGCCGGCCTGCAGGTCATCTCGGCCGAGACCTACGAGGCGGCAGAACTCGACGGCGCCAGCAAGTGGCAGGCCTTCGCCCACATCACCCTGCCGCTGCTGCGTCCGGCGATTGTGCTCGCGGCGATCTTCCGCACCATGGATGCCCTGCGCGTCTTCGACCTGCCGTTTGTGCTTACCCGCGGTGCCAATGGCACCGAGTCCATGTCGATGCTCGCCTACACCCAACTGCGCGAGAACCGCCTGGTGGGCGAAGGATCGGCGCTGTCCATCCTGACCTTCCTCACCGTCATGGCCGTTTCGGTGGTCTACATCCGCTTCGCCGGGGGCAACATCCGCGAAGTTGCCAAGGAGGAACAATGAGCACCCTGACTGCACAGCGCACGACGGCGGCACCCGCCGCCCCCGGCAGGTCACCCAAGCGCAGGGCACCGAAGCGCAGGCTCCGGGGTGAGGCGAAGCTGCACCCGGTCGTGTGGGTCTTCGTCTTCGCCGTGATGGGTTTCTCGCTCATACCGTTCTACTGGCTGGTCAACACCTCCCTCAAGCAGGGGGTGAGCCTGTCCAAGGGCGAACTCTTCCCTAGCCAACCCACGTTCGAGAACTACCTGGCGGTGTTCCAGAACCCCGAGTTCCTCCTGGCCCTGCGCAACTCAGTGATCATCGCCGTCGTCACCACCACGGTGGCGCTGGTGTTCGCTTCCTTCGCCGCCTACGCCCTGGCCAGGCTGAAGATGCGCCGCAAAGCCATGATCCTGACCCTCATCCTCTCGGTCACCACCTTCCCGGCCATCGCCATCGCGGCCCCGATGTTCTCGATCTGGCGCGAAATCGGCCTGTACGACACGCTCCTGGGCCTCATCATCCCGAAGCTGACGTTCGCGTTGCCGCTGGCGATCTACACGCTGACGTCCTTCTTCAAGGAGATCCCGCGTGAGCTGGAGGAATCGGCGTACATGGACGGGGCCACGCCGTTCACCGCGTTCCGCAAGGTCATCCTGCCCCTGGCGGTCCCGGGCCTTGCCACCACGGCGATCCTGGTGTTCATCTCCGTGTGGAACGAATTCCTGCTCGCCGTCACGCTGACCACCTCACCCGAGGCCCGTCCGGTCCCGGTAGCGATCGCGTTCTTCAGCGGAACCAGCGAGTTTGACCAGCCCCTGGGCACCATCAGTGCCGCGTCCGTGATCATCACGGTCCCGCTCGTCATCCTGGTGCTGGTGTGCCAGAAGCGGATCGTTTCCGGCATGACCGCCGGCGCCGTCAAGGGCTAAAACCTCACCAATCAAGTTCCCAAACAAGACAAGAAAAGGAAATATCCGTGAGCAACGAGCAGTCTCCCGGCCAGCAGGCTTCTGCACCGGAACAACCACGAGTCGAAGAACTGAGGGTGGGCGTCGTCGGCATTGGCTGGGCGGGACAGCAGCACCTCAAGGCCTACGATTCCCTGGCAGGCGTCCGCATCGTGTCGCTGGCGGGGATGGAACAGGAGCTCCGCGAGTCCCTGCAGGCCGAATACTCCATTCCGAACGCCTTCGCCGGCTGGGAAGAGATGCTGGAACACGGTGGCCTGGACGCGATCAGCGTGGCAGTGCCCACCTTCCTGCACGCACCCATCGCCATCGCCGCCCTGGAGCGGGGCCTGCACGTGCTGAGCGAAAAACCGATCGCACGCAACGCCATCGAAGGCCGGGCCATGGTGGACGCCGCCCGCAAGGCCGGGCGCGTCCTGGACGTCGCCTTCAACCACCGCCGCCGTGGTGACATCCAGGCGCTCAAGGAAGTGATCGACGACGGCGGCGTGGGGCGCCCGTACTACGCCAAGGCATCCTGGCTGCGCCGCTCCGGCATCCCGATGCTGGGAAGCTGGTTCACCAATCCCGAACTCGCAGGCGGCGGGCCGCTGGCCGACATCGGCGTCCATGCCCTCGACTATGCGCTGCACCTGCTCGGCGAACCGAAGGTCGTGGCAGTGTCCGCCACCACGCATTCGGAGCTGGGCCCGCGCGGCCGGGGCGGCAACGACCGCTACACCGCCATGGCCGCCAGCAACGCGTTCGGGGTGGAGGACTTCGCATCCGCGTTCCTGCGGCTGGAAGGCGGCGGGACGCTGCTGATAGAGGCCGGCTGGGCCAGCTACCGGGAGACGGACGACATCCTGGACTTTATGGTCTACGGGACAGACGGCGGAGCCGAGCTCAAGGTGCAGGGCACCCCGCTGGCACCTGTGGGTAAGCTGAGGGTCTTCACGGAAAAGGACGGCGAAAACGCCGACTACGTGCCGGCTGCGCTCCCTGGCCGGGCGCATCAGGCCGTGGTGGACGACTTCGTGGCGGCGGTGCGCGGCGGTGCGGACGGGTGGGGCCGACACGACGGATCACAGGCGCTCTACCGGGCCCAAATCATCGACGCCTGCTACCAGTCGGCGCAGGAGCAAAGGGAGGTTCGTCTCTAATGAACGACAAGCTGAGAATCCGGGTCTGGAACGAGGGCGTCCACGAGGCCCTCAACGAGCCGTCCCACATCGGGGAGATCTACCCTGACGGCATCCACGGCACCATTGCGGCCGGCCTGCGTTCCTACTACCCGGACGCCGAGATCACGACGGCGGTCCTGGCCACCGACGACGAGCACGGCCTCGACGAGGAGGTCCTCGCCGAGACCGACGTGCTGCTGTGGTGGGGTCACATGGCCCACGCCGAGGTGAGCGAGGCCGTCGTCGAACGCGTCCACCGGCACGTCCTGGGCGGCATGGGGCTCATCGTGCTCCACTCGGGGCACTTCGCCAAAGTGTTCACCCGGCTGCTGGGCACCAGCTGCTCGCTGGCGTGGCGGAACGACGGCGAACGCGAGCTCGTGTGGACCGTCAAGCCGTCGCATCCCATCGCCGAGGGCGTGGACAGCCCCATCGTCATCCCCGAGCAGGAGATGTACGGCGAGCTGTTCGACATCCCGGACCCCGACGACCTGATCTTCATCAGCTCCTTCGCCGGCGGCGAGGTGTTCCGGTCCGGTGTCACGTTCACCCGCGGCAAGGGCCGGATCTTCTACTTCAGCCCCGGCGACCAGGAATACCCGGTTTACCACCACCCGCAGATCCAGCGGGTTCTCGCAAACGGCGTGCGCTGGGCGGCCCAGCCTGAGCTGCACCGATCCGTACCGGCCGTGAGCAGCCCTTCCCGGGGCTGGTTCGAGGGGGCCTAGCGTTTGGCAAGCGCCCACGAGTCTTTGTCCAGATAATGGGGCTTTTGGGGCGTTTAGGCAGCATTATTTGGACAAAAACTCCAAACGAGGCTCCGGCGGCGGAGGCAGCCCTACGACAGGAGGCTGCGCAGCACGTGCGCGGCGCCGTCGTCGAACACTGAATGCGTGACCTCATCCGCGGCGGCGATAACTTCCTCCGGGGCCTGGCCCATGGCGACCCCGCGCCCGGCCCAGCCCAGCATTTCGATGTCGTTCCGGCCGTCGCCAATGGCCACGGTCCGGTGGGGTTCAGCCCCCAACTGGCCGCGGAGCCGTTCCAGCGCGCTGGCCTTCGTCACACCGGCGGCGGCGATGTCCAGCCACGCCGTCCAGCCGACCGAATAAGTGACGCCGGCCAGTCCGATCTCCTGGATGGTTGCGGTGAATTCTTCCGGGGTGTTTTCGGTGCTGAACACCACAAGGCGGACGGCGGTGGCTTCGAGCAGAGTCTGGAAGTCGACGCCGATGGCCTCGACGCCGAAGCTCGCGTCCTGGAATCGTTCCGTGGACAGGAAATTGCCGTCCTCGTCCTCCAGCGCATACTTCGCAGTGGGCAGCTTCTGCCGCAATGCCCGGAGCGCCGGGGCCGGATCGAAGGTGGCCTTGTGGATGATTTCGTAGCCGTCAGTCAGGTCCGGATCCAGCCGGAGGGTCACGCCGCCGTTGCAGCAGACGGCGTAGCCGCGGTCGATGCCGATCTGCTCGATGATGGGCAGCGTGGCGTTCAGGGAGCGGCCGGTGGCGATGAGGACATCGTGCCCTGCGGCGACAACGGCCTGGGCGGCCTCACGGACAGGCACGGACATGTGGCCGTCGTGGTCCACCAGGGTTCCGTCCACGTCCAGGGCAACCATGAACTTGGTGGTGCTGTTTTCGCTTGCGATCCGCTGGTCATCGATGCCAGCGACTGTGGTTTCAGTCAATGTAGTCATACATCCAGTAGACCAGAGACCCCCTGAAACCGGCTAGGACGCAGGCCACAGCCCGCATGAACACCCGGTTAATACTCACAGGGTTATCCCCGGTGTGAGTGTTAACCTTCGGGACGCTGTCCGCCTCCCGGCCAGCCGTAGATTCCCCGGCGGCTGGTCAATCCCCGCCGCATGACACGGGATTCCCAGGCTTGTACGCAAATCCGAGCCTGGAACGCACAGATGCGCGAAGTAGGTCCGGTGCCGTGGACGCAGGCCCGCGGCCAGGAGTTTGCGCCCCAGCCGGCCAGGGTTATCCACATCGGCCCAGCTCCAGCGAACAAACCCATATCCAGGCGCGGACCGGACCTTCAAGGTTCAGATCCGCGAACAAGCCCAGGAATTCCTGTGTCCAGAGCTCGCCGAAAGCTAGAGGACGGGAAAGACTTCCATGCCGCCGAGGTACTTCTGCAGTGCGGCCGGGACGTTGACCGAGCCGTCGGCGTTCTGGTGGTGCTCCAGGATGGCCACGATCCAGCGGGTGGTGGCCAGCGTGCCGTTGAGGGTGGCTACGGCACGGGTGCCCTTGGCAACGCCTTCGTCGTTGACCACACGCTCGCGGATGTTCAGGCGGCGCGCCTGGAACGTAGTGCAGTTCGAGGTGGAGGTCAGCTCACGGTAGGCGCCCTGCGTCGGAACCCAGGCTTCGCAGTCGAACTTGCGGGCCGCGGACATGCCGAGGTCGCCGGCGGCGGTGTCAATGACGCGGTACGGGAGCTCGCACTTGGCCAGCATCTCCTCTTCCCAGGCCAAGAGCCGTTCGTGTTCGGCTGCGGCCTTCTCCACCGTGGTGTAAACGAACATCTCCACCTTGTTGAACTGGTGGACACGGATGATGCCGCGCGTGTCCTTGCCGTGCGAGCCGGCCTCACGGCGGTAGCACGAGCTCTGCCCTGCGAACCGGATGGGGCCGGCCGTCAGGTCCAGGATCTCGTCCGCGTGGTAGCCGGCCAAGGCAACCTCGGAGGTGCCCACCAGGTAAAGGTCGTCCTCGGCGAGACGGTAGATCTCGGCGTCGTGCTTTACATCAAAGCCTGTGCCCTGCATGGTTTCGGGGCGCACCAAGGTTGGGGTGATCATGGGAACGAAGCCGGCCTCGATGGCCTGGTCCATGGCCATCTGCAGCAGGGCCATCTCCAGGCGTGCACCCACGCCGCGCAGGAAGTAGAAGCGTGAGCCCGAAACTTTCGCGCCGCGCTCCATGTCGATGGCGCCGATCAGCTCACCGATTTCCAGGTGGTCCTTCGGCTCGAAATCGGGGAACTCGCGGGGCGTTCCAACGGTTTTGACCACCACGTAGTCGTCCTCGCCGCCCTCGGGGACGCCAGCCTCAATAAGGTTCGGGATACTGCGCAGCAGTTCGTCCTGCTTGGCCTGGGCAGCGTCTGCTTCGGCCGATGCGGCCTTCACAGTGTTGGCCAGTTCCTTGACCTCGGCGAGCAGGGCTTTCTTCTCATCGCCCTTGGCCTGCGCCACCTTCTTGCCGAAGACGTTCTGCTCGGCGCGGAGGTTTTCAAACCGGATCAGGGCGGCACGCCTGGCGGAGTCTGCGGCCATGATCGCGTCCACCACTGATTCGTCTGCGCCGCGGGCGCGCTGGCTGGCACGGAACTTGTCCGGGTTTTCGCTGAGGTCTTTTACGTCGATCACCAGACAAGAGTATCGAATCCGGCGGGACCAATACTGCCCGGCCGGGCGGGGGGAATCGCGGCGCCGCGGCCGGGCTACTGTTGAAGCACCATGAACGACTGGCTTCTTTACGTCCTGAGCGCGGCGGCGCTGGCTTTCGCCGTCTCCAGCTGGTGGGGCGTCCGCAGGCTCAAAGCCCTGCACGTCCGCAGCGCGGTCCACGAAGAGGCACACGAAACCGGCCTTACCCAGCAACGTGTCGCGGTCATCCTTAATCCCGTGAAGGCACATGCCCTGTACGCGAAGGAAGCCATCCAGCGCACCTGCGTGACGGCTGGCTGGGACGAGCCGCTTTTCCTCGAAACGACCGCCGAGGACCCTGGATACTCGCAGGCGCGGGCGGCGCTGGACTACAAGGCCGACGTCGTTCTGGTGGGCGGCGGCGACGGCACCGTCCGGGCGGTGGCCGAGTTGCTCGCACACACGGATGTGGCTATGGGAATCATCCCGCTGGGCACCGGAAACCTGCTGGCACGCAACGTGCACCTGGACGTCAACGACCTCCACGCAAGCATCCACACCGCACTGTTCGGGCAGCAGCGCTACATCGACACAGCGCGGATGGGGATCGAAAATTCCCGCACGGGACACTCCTCCGAACACACGTTCCTGGTCATTGCCGGGATCGGCATGGACGCCGAGATTCTCGCGGATACCAATGCTGGCCTCAAGAAAGCCGTGGGCTGGCTCGCTTATACCGAGGCCGGAATGCGTCACCTGCCGGGGCGGCGGCGGAAGGTATCAGTCGCGCTGGATGACAAGCCCGAGCAGGTCCGGAACATCCGCAGCGTCCTCTTTGCCAACTGCGGGCTGGTCCCGGGCGGGATCGATTTCATCCCGGAAGCCATGATCGATGACGGCATGCTGGACGTGGTGGTCATGAGCCCCCGCAGCGCCATCGGCTGGCTGGCCATGTACGCGAAAATCCTCTTCAAACACAAGGGCAACCTGCCCATCATGACGATGTACCGTGCCGGCCGAATCGTCATCAAGTGCCCGGAGCCTATGCCCACACAAATCGACGGCGACACGTCCGGGCTGGCCACCAAACTCACGGTCCGCGTGGAACCGCGCTCGCTCCTGATAAGGGTCAAGGGCCAACCGGCCTGAGCCGGTCCCGCCTCAGGCGGTTGCCTTCTTGGCAGCTCCAGCCTCTGCAGCAGCTTTCGCGGCACGTGCCTCGGACTGCTCACGGATCATGGCCTGCTCCTCTTCGAAGCGCAGGCGGTCGGCGCGGTCAGCGTCATCCCCGTCCCAGTCCTGGTTGTCGGCTGTGGGCTTCGGATTAACGATCATGCCCTGGCCGTCGTTGTCTGTGCTGCTGGTACTCATGACCTGTTCCCTTCATTAGGGCCATCCCCAAGTGGATCAAGCAAGCATACGCACAGTAACTATCCCGCGGAAGTACCTTGGCCTACGCTGTGGGCGAAGCCTCGGGCGGCGTCAAGCTGCGTTCATTCCCCCTGCAGAATCTGCTCCACCCATTCATGAGCCGCCCGGAATGCCTCGTCAGAGGTGTGTTGCGCGACGCTGGAGCTTTGGGCGTCAGCCCGTCCATACGAGCCCAGGAAGCGGGTAGCCGGGCTGATGCGGTGAAGCCCAGCCAGCGCATCAGCCACACGGGCGTCCGCGATGTGCCCGTCAGCGTCGATGCTGAAGAAATAGTGCCCCAGGTACTGACCCGTAGGCCGGGATTCGATCCGGCTGAGGTTCACGCCCCTCGTGGCGAACTGGTCCAGGATTTCCATCAGCGCACCCGGGCGGTCTTCCGGAAGCGGGACTACCACCGTGGTTTTATCCGCGCCGGTCCGTTCGGGCAGTGCGCCCGG
The DNA here is from genome assembly GCF_001428335.1 of Arthrobacter sp. Soil762. Lineage (GTDB taxonomy): Bacteria > Actinomycetota > Actinomycetes > Actinomycetales > Micrococcaceae > Arthrobacter. The sequence goes on along the minus strand of NZ_LMSG01000020.1, from coordinate 166,585 downwards.
CCTGCTCACCAGGATGAACCGCGTCACTGCACCCGGGTTGTCGCCGATGTTCTCCGCCAGGACTGTCAGCCCTGGCTGCTCCTTGGCCACAATGGGCGCACAGATCGCGGCGTCGTAGTGGGCGTCGCCGTCCAGGAGGCCCATGGCTGCCGCCGCCGTGGAGGAGCCGGCAACATATTCTGCACCCGGAATATTCGCATCCACCCAGAGACGGCACTGTGCCCAGGCATGGCCGTGAGTGGAAATGCGGCGGATATCGTCAATGCGCACACCGGGTCGGGCCACCAGGACAAAGCTTATGGGGACCAGGACTTCGCGGATAATTCGGAGTTCCTGCCCGCCGGCAATGGCGTCCAGCGTGGCCGTGACCCCACCTTCCACCGAGTTCTCAATGGGGACCATCGCTGCGTCCGCAGAGCCATCGCGGACCATGTCCAGCGCAGCGTTGACGTTGGAGGCCGGGATGCGGGTGGCCCCTGCGGCATCCGGAACCTGCATGAGTGCCGCCTCGGTGAACGTGCCCTCAGGCCCGAGGAAGGTGTACGTAACAGGTGTCGCGGGCATGGATTCCTCTGTGGTGACGGGACGCAAGTTCGGACTGAACTACAGGATGAGCGGCTTGAGGCCGTTGTCGGACACGAGTGGCTTGCCGGACTCGAGCCACTGGTCCATTCCGCCGGCCACATTGATGGCTGTATAGCCCTGTCCGGTGAGCCATTGCGCGGCGCGGAAGGACCGTCCGCCAGTGCGGCAGATGACATAGACGTCCTGGTCCGGGTCCAGTTCGTCAAGCCGCGCCGGAAGCTGGTCGAGGGGAATGTGCACAGCGTCCTCAGCGTGTCCTGCTACCCATTCGTAGTCTTCGCGGACATCCAGAATCACGGCGTCGGCTGGGACGTCGTTGACGGGCACGGTATCAAAATCGCTCATGGGAGTCCTCTTTCGGAGAATCACGGGTCTTCTTCCAGCCTAGCGCCAGCTGCCTCACCCTGCCTGCCGAAAGCTGGTGCAGGTTACGCTTCTAAAATGATCCTGAGGAGGAACTTTGCCCGCTGCGCAGACAACCCGTTCCACCGCTGACATCCACGAACTGACCGCCGTCCAGCTGCGGGATGCGCTCCTCACCGGAGAGCTCTCAGCGCGGGAGGCCACAGCCCATTTCCTGGCCCGGATCGCGGCGCAGAACCCGTTGCTGGGCGCCTTTGTCACGGTGACGGCAGATCAGGCGATGGCCGATGCAGCCGCGGCCGATGCCCGGTACGTCCAGCTCCGAAAAGACTCCGGAAACGACTCCGTGCGGGACTCCGGAGGCAGCGCGAACGGCCTGCCGCTTCTGCACGGCATGCCGGTGGCATTCAAGGACCTGACCGACGTCGCCGGCGTGGTGACCACCCACGGAAGCGCTGCACTTGACCACAAACCGGCGCCCGCCGATGGCGCCCTCGCCGCAGTCCTCAAGGCCGCTGGCGTGGTCTCACTGGGCAAGACGCAGGTTCCGGAGTTTGGACTGACGGCGTACAGCGAAAACCGCATCGCACCGCCGTCGCGCAATCCCCATGCCCCGAGCCGGAGTTCGGGCGGCTCCTCCGGGGGCAGCGCTGCCGCGGTGGCCGCTGGCCTGCTTCCGTTCGCGCCAGGGACCGACGGCGGCGGTTCCGTCCGCATCCCGGCCGCCGCCTGCGGCCTCGTGGGACTCAAACCCGGCCGCGGCGTGGTGCCGTCCGGCGAAAGTTCAGGCGACCCCGCCCGCCTGGTCGTAGCGGGGCCCCTTGCCCGCAGCGCAGCCGACGCGGCACTGCTGATGGATGCACTGGCACCGTCCCGTGACAGCAGTTATCTCGACGCTGTGGCACACGAACCGCGCCCGATGCGCATCGGCCTGACCCTGGACAGCCCCTGGTCCAGGACCTTTCCGTTCACGCCGGAACCCGAAGCCATGGCTGCGTTGCAGGCGGGCACCGAAATGTTGGAGCACGCCGGGCACGCCGTCAGCGAAGCCGCCATCCGCTACGACAACCGCTACCCGGACGCGTTCACCACAGCGTGGACCGCCGCCGTCGGAACCGCCCGGATCAGTCCGCACCGCGAAGCGCTTTTGGCCCCGCTGACCCGCACCTTCAGGCGCCGGGCCCAGCAGCGCAGCGTAGCAAAGCTCAACGAATCCCTGGCGTTCCTCCGGCAATTCGAACGCGACACCATCACGCAGTACGGCAGCTGGGACCTGATGTTGACGCCGGCCCTGGCGCAGACGCCCCGCCCAGTGGGCTGGTTTACCGGCGCCGCGCACGGCGACGAACCGTGGCCGGCCGCGGAATGGCCCGGGGACGCCGACGGCGACTACCGCAGGCAGTGCGAATTCGCGCCGTGGTCCTCCATGGTGAACGTCTGCGGCTTGCCGGCCATCACGATTCCCGTCTACTGGACTGGCGGGCAACCGGCGCATGGCCTCCCGATGGGAATCCAGCTTGTAGGCCCGGCGGGATCGGAACTGCTCCTGCTCCAGGTGGCTGCGCAACTCGGCTTCTGATGGCCGCTTGAACTGCTCCAGGGCGTCGACTCGGGGGCCGATCCGGAGGACGATTAAAGGGCAGTCATTATGAGGAGGTCTGTGATGTGCTATTCATCGATGGAGGATTTCGGGTGGCGTGCCAAGAAGGAATCCGACCGGAAACCCGAAGCGCGCCAGGAAACACCGCCGGACCGTCCGGAGCCGCATTACACGGCCCAAGACTTCACCTTCTGGGCCTTCCCGCGTCGCCGGGGGACCCACGAAGCCCAGGATCCGGCCGCTGAGCGCAGGCGCGAGAGAGTCTGATTTTTGCGAGTCAGGCCCACCTGAAGAAAGGCCCCCTGACGGGGGCCTTTCCGCTGCCCGGCGTCTCTTAGCCAGGGTCAGCTGCGACCGGGGGCTCAGTAGCCGTAGGTGGAGCTGTACGTCAGTCCGATGATGAGGAGCAGCCAGAACGCCCCGTAACCCAGCAGGCAAAGGTAGCCCAGGACCAGCCCGGTGATGGACATGCCCTTGCCGGAGGGTTCACGGCGGAGGGCCAGATGGCCGGTGATGATTGCGGCGATCTGCGGAATCATGAACCAGCCAAGGATGACCGAGGAAATCCCGAGGACCATGCTGGCGATGCTCAGGCCCTTTGGCTGCTGGGCGGTCATGCCGTAGTAGGCGGGCTGCCCGTACGCCGGCTGGCCATAAGGGCTGGCACCCTGGCCGTAAGGGCTTGCAGGCTGGCCATACGTCGCGCCGTACGGATTGCCAGGCTGGCTGTAGGCGCCGGGTTGGTTGTACTGGACTGGCTGGCCGTACTGGTTCTGGCTGTACTGGTCCTGGCCAAACTGATTCTGGCCGTACGGGTTCTGGTCATACGGCGGCGGCGCCGGAATGCTTGGGCCCTGCGGCGGCACAAACTGGGGCGGCTCGTAGCCTGCCGGCGAATCGCCGGGTCCCGCACCGGACCCTTGCGAATCAGGGCGCGGAGTTGGCTGGTCAGTCATGGTTTTCCCCATTCGAAGTCTTCGCTTCCCAGCCTACCGCCGCCTGCTTTACCGGCCTACAGCCGCCCCCATCCAGTCCTACCGCCCCCAATACGGCAGCACGTAGACAGCAAAAACCACAAAGGCAGCCAGCAACATCAACCGGGTCATTCCGCTGGCTGCGTGGTGCTGCGCCTTCGACTTCCTGGCGCGTCCCGAGCCGCCGCTGCCCGCCCCACGGCGGGTGCCATAGGCGGGCTGCCGGGGCCTGCTCCGGCCCCCTGCCTGCCCAGCCGCCGGCGGCTCCAGGGGCGTTGACTTCACGGTCAGCGGTTTTACGGTCAGCGAGTTCACCGCAGGACTTTCCGCCGCAGATTCCTGCGTGAGCTGCTCGCCGAGCTGCGCATACAGGCCCACCACCGTCTGCTGGTCGAGCACCGGGGGCAGCGCAAGGACGGCACCAACCACACGGTCGGCACCTACAACGGCGACGTCGGAATTGGTGATGCCGAAGAGGCCCGGCTGCCCGGCGAGGCAGATCAACGGGCGAACGAACCGCCGGTGGGGCGGCGCCAGCACGGACGCGACGGCGGCGCACTGCGCCAACGCCCCGTCCACGGACTGCGTCCTCGCAAAACGGCCCTGCCACAGGACGCCCGCGGACACACGGACCTCGCCTGTCCAGTTCTTGGCATCGACCACCACCACCCCGCCGGGACCCACCAGCACATGGTCAAGGTTCGCTTTGGGCCGGCCGGGCCAGTGCACATCGTTCAGCAGGTACCAGCCGTGCGGAATGAGCCCGCTCAGGCTGTCCGCCACGAGCCGCTCGCCAACCGCACCGGCATCCCACGACTTCGCGGCACGCTCGGCCTGATCGAGCTGGCGTTTCAGCCGCTGCACTCGTTCTGCAGCCAGCCTCGACTGCTCGGCCGCGCCGTCTCCTGTCCCCATGACCTACCCCCTGGCTCCCGCATGCCAACTCACTGCAGTGTGTGACTTACTGCAGTGCCAGACACTTACTGCAGAGCCCGACGGCGGCTCTCCCCGCCGTCGGGCATTCTTTCCTCAGTTTTCCGAACGTAGCAGCGCCGCGGGGAGCCGGTATATAGGTACTTTTGGGGCCAGTACTTGCTTTAACTACTTGCTGCCAAGCGTCCAGCGGGGACTTTTCCGCGTCATAGGGGCCGGATTTTGGACCCGGCGTTTTGACTCCCGCCCGCGTCTGGCATGCTGGTGCCATGGCTAGCCGCGCGGGCACAGTTGCCCAACCCCAGGACCTTGTTGACATCACTGCGCTCCTCGACGCGTATTACGACATCACGCCGGATCTGGGTGATCCCGGCCAGCGCGTGGCGTTCGGCACTTCCGGGCACCGCGGCTCGAGCCTCAAGGCGTCGTTCAACGAAAAACATATCGTCGCGATCACGCAGGCAATCGTGGAATACCGCGCCGGGCAGGGCATCACCGGCCCGCTTTTCCTGGCGAAGGACACCCACGCCCTCAGCGAGCCGGCGCAGAACTCCGCCCTGGAGGTTCTCGCAGCCAACGGCGTACACGTGCTGATCGACGCGCGGCACGGCTACACCCCCACACCGGCACTGAGCCACGCCATCCTCAAATACAACAACAACCGCCAGCCCGGCACTCCGGAAGCGGACGGCATTGTGGTCACGCCCAGCCACAACCCGCCCGGAGACGGCGGCTTCAAGTACAACCCTCCGCACGGCGGCCCGGCCGATTCCGACGCCACGGGCTGGATCGCCAACCGCGCCAACGAACTCCTCGAAAACGACCTGCGGGGCGTGAAGCGCGTCCCCGTCTCCGACGCCCTCGCCGCGGATAGCACCGGCAAGTTCGACTTCCTCAGCAGCTACGTTGACGACCTCCCGTCCGTGTTGAACCTGGACGCCATCCGCGAGGCCGGTGTCCGCATCGGCGCCGACCCCATGGGCGGGGCTGCAGTGGATTACTGGGGCGAGATCGGCGAGCGCCACCACCTGGACCTGACCGTGGTGAACCCCACCGTGGATCCCCAGTGGGCGTTCATGACCCTGGACTGGGACGAGAAGATCCGGATGGACTGCTCCTCGCCGTTCGCCATGGCTTCCCTGATCAACAGGATGTCCGACGGCGGCAGTTCAGCCGCGTTCGACGTCGCCACCGGCAACGACGCCGACGCCGACCGCCACGGGATCGTGACCCCCGACGGTGGCCTGATGAACCCGAACCACTACCTCGCCGTCGCCATCGATTACCTCTACCGCAACCGCAGCGGCTGGAACCCCAACTCGGTGGTGGGCAAGACCCTGGTTTCGTCCTCGATCATCGACCGGGTGGCGGAAAGCCTGGGCCGCAAACTGGTTGAGGTCCCCGTGGGCTTCAAGTGGTTTGTGCCGGGGCTGCTGTCCGGCGAAGGCGCGTTCGGCGGCGAGGAATCTGCCGGCGCTTCCTTTAACAAGCTGGACGGCAGCGTCTGGACCACTGACAAGGACGGCATCCTGCTGGCGCTGCTGGCCTCCGAGATCACCGCCGTTACGGGCAAGTCACCGTCCCAGCTGTACAAGGGCCTGACCGACCAGTTCGGCGCCCCCGTCTACGCGCGCATTGATGCAGCAGCAACGCGGGAGCAGAAGGCGGCACTCGGCAAGCTCTCGCCGTCGGACGTCACTGCAACGGAACTCGCCGGCGAAACCATCACCGCCAAGCTGACCGAGGCGCCCGGCAACGGCGCGTCCATCGGCGGGCTCAAGGTGGTCACGGAGAACGCCTGGTTCGCCGCGCGCCCGTCCGGAACCGAGGACGTCTACAAGATCTACGCCGAGTCCTTCAAGGGCGAGGAGCACCTCAAGCAGGTCCAGGCGGAAGCCAAGGCGCTGGTGGACGGCGTCATCGCCTAGCCTGCCAGGTAACACGAACGCTCTCTCACTAGATGCGCTTAAGTGACCGACGCTCTCTCACTTTCCTCAAGAAAGTGACCGACGCTCTCTCACTTTCCTCAAGAAAGTGAGAGAGCGTCGGTGTTAAAGCCGCATTATGTGAGAGAGCGTTAGACGGTGCGGACAACATCCTCGTAGCTGAACTTGGGCTTCGCTGCGCCCCAGGCGTCTGCGCCGGCCTGGCCGATGTTGACTACCAGGAAGCTCTTCTGGTCGCCGGCCGGGAAGAACGCGGCGTCGATGGCGCCGAAGTCGGCCCCGGTCATCGGGCCCGCGGCGAGGCCGAGGGACCGGACGGCCAGGATGAAGTAGCCGGCCTGCAGATGCGCGTTGTTGTTGCCGGTGGACGCAGCCAGGTCCGGGGCGGCGTCGTACATGGCCTTCGGAGCGTTGTATTCGGGGAGGAAGTTGTCCCACTGCTCGGCCCAGGCGGTGTCGTAGCTGAGGATGGCAACCAGCGGCGCGGAGGCGGTCTTGGCCTTGTTGCCGGGCATCAGGGCGTCCACCAGCGTGGCGCGGGCCTCGTCCGAGCGGACGTAGGTCACGCGGAGGGGCTGGGAGTTGAAAGCTGTGGGGCCGAACTTGGTGAGCTCATAGATGGCGCGGGCCTGGTCCTCGGTCACCTCACCGGTGAAGGAGTTGGCCGTGCGGGCCTCGGCAAAAATGGCGTCGACGGCGGCCGAATCGATAACCGCTTCTTCGTGGGCAATAGTCATGGCGTACCTTTCGCTGGGCCGCTCATCGCAAATGATGGGCCGGCGGTCTGCTTTCCATAGTTGTAACTTCAAGCAGGCCGGACCTCTTCCCAATGCGGCAGGTGACGTTCACCACAGCGGAGCCGCGCGGTATTGTTGCACCGGAAGATCCCAGCCCCAGCGGCAACCCCCTTGAAAGGCCCCGACCATGAGCATGCTCGGAATGAAATGGAAGCTCCACGGCACCGGCAAATCGATTAAGCCCGGCCACGTGGTTGCTCCGGATGAGCGGCTGGCCTGGCCCCTGACCATCGGGGTGGGCATGCAGCACGTCGTGGCCATGTTCGGAGCCACCTTCCTGGTGCCCATCATCACCGGCATGCCGCCGGCTACCACCCTCTTCTTCTCCGGCATCGGCACGCTGCTGTTCCTGGTGATCACCAAGGGCCGCGTTCCCAGTTACCTCGGCTCCAGCTTCGCGTTCATCGCGCCCATCATGGCGTCCCAACAGCAGTTCGGCGTGCCCGGCGCGCTGGGCGGAGTGGTGCTCGCCGGCGTCGCACTCGCCCTGATCGGCGCGATCGTGCAAAAGTTCGGCGCGGGCTGGATCAACCGGCTGATGCCGCCCATCGTCACCGGCGCCATCGTGGCACTGATCGGCCTGAACCTGGCCCCCGCGGCGAAAATGAACTTCGACGCCGCCCCCGTCACCGCCGTCATTACGCTGGCCACCATCATCCTGGTCAGCGTTCTTTTCCGCGGAATCGTCGGCCGGCTCAGCATCCTCGTGGGCGTGGTGGTGGGCTACCTGGTGGCCATGCTGCGCGGCGAAGTGAGCTACGAAAAAATGGAAGCCGCCGCCTGGATCGGCCTGCCGCAGTTCCAGACGCCCGAATTCCATGTGGGCGTGCTTGGCCTTTTTGTCCCCGTGGTGCTGGTCCTCGTGGCAGAGAACATCGGGCACGTGAAGTCCGTGGCGGCCATGACCGGCCAGAACCTCGACGGCGTCTCCGGCCGCGCGCTGATGGCAGACGGCGCCGCCACGGTCCTGGCCGGCCTGGGCGGCGGATCAGGCACCACCACCTACGCGGAAAACATCGGCGTTATGGCCGCCACCAAGGTCTATTCGACGGCGGCGTACTGGGTTGCCGGCGTCTTCGCCATTGTGCTGAGCTTCTCGCCGAAATTCGGCGAACTCATTGCCACGGTCCCGCCGGGCGTGCTGGGTGGAGCGGCAACCATGCTTTACGGCATGATCGGCATCCTTGGCGTCAAGATCTGGGTGCAGAACAAGGTGAACTTCTCCAACCCCGTGAACCTGACCACCGCCGCCGTCGCGCTGATCATCGGCATCGCGGACTACACCTGGACCATCGGGGAACTGACGTTCACCGGCATCGCCCTCGGCTCAGCCGCCGCCCTGGTGATTTACCACGGTATGAAAGCCATTGCGAAGGCCCGCGGCTCGGTGGCTGAACCGGAAACGGAGCAGGCGGGCCTGCCTCCCGCCGTCAAGGCAGCCGTCAACGCAGCAGCGAAACGCGCGCCGAAGAAGCGCTGACCCGCACGCAGGTGCGTCAGGTTGTTGCGTCAGGCCGCGTGACCGCCGCCGATGAATGGCCCGGGCGGGGTTCCGTTGCCGAAGACCGGCCGCGGCTCGGGACGCTTGGCGGTCAGCTCCCCTGCTGCGGGGTGCTTCAGTTGCCGGATCACCCACGGAACCAGGTATTCCCGTGCCCAGATGAGGTCCTCGGTCCTGGCTTCCTTCCAGCTGCGGGGCAGCGGCGGCTTGGGCGCCAGGGGCTCCAGCGTGTGCGGGACGCCCAGGGCCTTCAGCACGGCCCCTGCGATGGTGTGGTGCCCCAGTGGTGAGAAGTGCAGCCGGTCCGGATCCCACATGCCCGGGTTCGACAGTTCGCGCAGGAACCACAGGTCGACCATGACCGCGTCATGGCGGGCCGCCACCGCGTGGAGGTTCTCATTGAAGATGGCCACTTTGCCGCGGATCTGGCTGAAGACCGGCGTCGCACCCCAGTCCGGCCCGGCAAAGAGGACCACGGTGGCGCCGGACCTTGCCAGTTGTGCCACACCGTCGTCGATTTTTTCTGCGAGCCGGTCAGGATCGCTGCGCCGGAAAACAATGTCGTTACCGCCGGCGGAGAGCGTGACCAGGTCAGGTTTCAGGGCGACCGCCGCGGCAAGCTGGTGGTCGAGGATCTGCTGTACCAGCAGGCCCCGAACGGCAAGGTTGGCGTAGGCGAAATCAGGCTGGTTCGCACTGAGCTCCTCGGCCACACGGTCCGCCCAGCCGCGCAAACCACCCTCGCTGCGCGGCTCGGGATCCCCGATCCCCTCGGTAAAGGAATCGCCCAGTGCCACGAGGCGGTGCCACGGGTGGGGCGCCGGTTCCACAGCGGTGTTTTTGGCTGCAATGTCCTGTTTCCAGACGTTCATGCCGTGCTCCCTGTTTTGTAGGGTCCCTCGCTGAGGGAGGAGGTTTCAATTCCAGCGAGTCCCCGGAATGGGGCGTTTTCCTGGCCACGTCCGGCCGGGTCCGGGCGCGAGGCAGCCACAATATTCAAGGCGGTCTCACGAAGCCCCTGGCGGGTGTGCCGCGCGACGGTCCGGAGGTACTGCAGGGCCGCCTCATGGCCGAGTCCATAATCGGATTTGAGGGTGCTCACTGCCAGGTCCATAAGCACCATGGAGCTTTGGGCTACCGCCAATTGCGCGCCGGCTTCGGCCCGCTCCGCCACCCGCACCACCATCCACAGCGACCGGGCCACTTGCCGCGCATACCGGCGCGTCCTGATGATGTCCTCGCTGGTGAAGGCGTGGGGAGTGGACGCGTAGAGGCTCAGTGCGGCGCTCCAAGCGGCGGCGGCCGCAATCGGCATTGACAGCAGCGACCTGACGCCGTGGTCCGCGGCAGCACTGGCATAGCCCGGCCATCGCCGGTCGCGGGCGACGTCGGCCAGGTGCACAAAATCCCCTGTGCGCACGGCCTCAAGCACGGGTCCGTCTGCAAACGAGCACTGTTCTTCGTCTGCGGCGCGGGCCGCGGGGGTGCCGGCGGCGGCGGTTCGGGCCGATCCGGGGCGGAAGAAGGTGACAGCCCAGCTAATCCCGCGGGAATCGCCGTCGATCTCACCCATGAACTCGCGGGTAACCGCAGCAAGGAAGTCTTCAACATCCGTGCTGTCGAACAGCACATCCTGGGGGTCGGGAAGCGATTCCCAGCCCGGCTCCCCCGGTGTCTCCGCGGCCATGTTCCACGCCTAGGTTCGAAACGCGTGGCCCACTGCAAAACCTGCTTCTAGGATACGTCCGGTGAGGGCCCCCAGGGCGTGGTCCAGCCACATAAAAACCGCAGTCCAGACACAGAACAGCGCCTACCCGGCGTCGAAACTTTCCCCGCCGTCGTCGTTCGGTGATTTGTCCTTGGGCCGGTCGGTTCCGCTGCCGTCCGGCAGGCCAGCGGCGTCCTGTCCCGATTCCGACGAGAAGGGTTCAGAGCCCTGCGAATCGGCGTTGGCGTCGTTGATCTCCGCCTCGGCGGAGGGCACGACGGCGTTGCGCGGGACGGGCGGTTCGCCCGGCTCGAACCCGGGATCATTGGTCTCCGCGCCGCCCAGCTCCTGTTCCGGCGTCGGCGTGCCGTAGCCGCCCACTTCCTCGTCCGGTTCCGTGCGCTGGTTGTCCTGACTCATGGTTCCTCCTGTTGTGGATGTGAATTGGACGGGCCCTCATCATTTGATTCGGCAAATAATCAGTAAACTTATCAAACGTTGCCCTTGGCGCAACTTCAGCCTAGTTTTGGAGCACACGCCCAGCCCTGGAGCAAGGAGAAACATGTCGGATGTGGAGGACTTCACCGGCAGTACCGGACGGAATGAAACCCGCGAGGAGCAGCTTGACCGGAACTGGGCCGAGTTGCTCCAGGAACTCCGGGTGCTGCAGACCGGGGTCCAGATCTTGGCCGGCTTTCTCCTGACACTGCCGTTCCAGCAGCGCTTCGAGGACCTGGACGATTTCCAGGTGGCCCTCTATCTTGCCAATGTGGTAATCGCGACGCTGACCACCGCCTTTATCCTGCTTCCCGTCAGCGTCCACCGCCGGCTCTTCCGCCAACGGCTCAAGGAAACCTTGGTCTCCAGCGCGGACACCATTACCAAGATCGCCTTGGCAGGTGTGGGGATGCTCAGTGTCGGGACGGCCGCCTTGGTCTTTGACGTGACGGCCGGCCGCGCCGCCGGCCTGACCGCCGGCGGAATCCTGCTCGCGGTCCTCCTGGTGCTGCTGGTCTACGTCCCGCTGCGGCTCAATAAACGCGCAGCCGAACAATAGCCAGGCCAACAAGCCAGCAAGCTGCGGGGGATCCATTCGAAGGAGTGCATATGCGCACGTGGGCCAAGGAACACGGGCTTTTGCTCGCCAACGCCGGACTTTTCCTGGCGTTTTTTGTTGGCATGATCCTCTCCGGAGCTGCCGCTTACAGCGAGGAGCAGGCGGCCCACGGGCAGCCAGGAGTCACGGTTCTGGAGTACCTGTCTTCGGGCAATTTTGTGGAGGCAACGTTTGAAAACTGGGAATCCGAGTTCCTGCAGATGGCCATGTACGTGATCCTGACCGTGTTCCTTTTCCAGAAGGGTTCCTCCGAATCCAAGCCCGTGGGCAAGGCTGCGCCGCAGGACCAGGATCCGCGCGATGCCACCATCAGCCAGGCCACGCCGTGGCCGGTGAAACGCGGCGGCCTGGTGCTGAGGCTGTATGAACACTCCCTCTCCATACTCCTGCTGCTGCTGTTTGTTGCCTCGTTCAGCCTGCACGCCGCCGGCGGAACGTCGGCCTACAACGAGGAGCAGCAAACCCACGGCCAGCCCACCGTAACCCTGTTCCAGTACTTGGCCACCAGCCGGTTCTGGTTCGAATCCTTCCAGAACTGGCAAAGCGAATTCCTCGCCGTGGCGGTCCTGGTGGGCGCCTCCGTCTACCTCCGCGAAAAGGGCTCACCGGAGTCCAAGCCGGTCGCCGAGCCGCATTACGAGACCGGGGCCTGAGCGGCGCGTGCCTAGGCAGCCGCAGCCCAAGCAGTAAGGCCGGCGCCACTGGGGGCGCTTACCGCCGGGGGCTGGCTTCAGGCGCCTTCCAGAACCTGGCTGGTAGCCCAGGCCAAGTATTTTGCCGCGTTGGCGACGGCGTCTTCCGGGCTGGCCGCGACATCCAGCAGCTGCGCGGCGGCTACCACGCCGTGCGCCGCAAGGTCCTCGGGCGTCACCATGATCCGCCCCGCCACCACGATCACCGGGATCCCGCGTTCCCGGGCTGCGTCGGCGAGCGCGATGGGGGCCTTGCCGGTCAGCGACTGCGAGTCCATGGAACCCTCGCCGGTGATCACCAGGTCGGCGTTGTCCAGTTGGCCCGCGAGGCCGGTGAGCCCGGCGACGAGCGCGAACCCGCCTTCCAGCCGGGCGTTGGTGAAGGCAAGGAACGACGCCGGGAAGCCGCCCGCCGCCCCGGCTCCCGGGATGTTGACGTCCCGGCCGGTGGCCTCCCGGAGTACAGACGCCCAGTTGCGGAGACCGGCGTCGAGCTGTTCCATTGCCTCGTCGTCGGCGCCCTTCTGGGCCCCGAAGACGTGGGCCGCGCCTGTGGCGCCATAGAGGGGGTTCTGGACGTCCACGGCGATCCTGAACGAGGCGGCGGACAGCCGCGGATCCAGTCCGGTGGTGTCGAGGGCTGCAACGTCGGCGAGTGATCCGCCGCCCAGCGGAACAACGTTGCCGGCGGCGTCCAGCGGCTTGAGTCCCAGCGCACGCAGGGCGCCGCTGCCGCCGTCGGTCATGGCAGATCCGCCCAGGCCCAGCACAATCTCGGTGGCTCCGGCGTCGAGGGCCGCGGCGATCAGCTGTCCGCAGCCGTAGCTGTGGGCCCGCAGGGCGTTGGCGGGGGTGGGCTCCATGTCGGCCAGGCCGGAGGCCTGCGCCGTCTCGATGACGGCGGTAGCACCGCCGTCGGCGTTCTTCCGGATGGCCCAGGCGGCGCCCACGGGGGCGAGGATGGGACCCACGACGGCGTTGAGCCGCTCCTCGTAGCCGGCCGAAACGGCAGCCTCCAGGGTTCCTTCACCGCCGTCGGCGATTGGAAACTGGTTGGCGACGGCGTCCGGGTAGACGCGCAGCGCACCTTCGGCGATGGCGGCGGCGGCCTCCGCGGCGGTGAGCGAGCCCTTGAACTTGTCCGGAGCGATGAGAATGCGCATGCCGTCCATCATGCCAGCCAACTTCGGGAAAGCGCTTGCCCAATCCGGCATGCGGACAGCACGGGACGCCCCCTACCGGCCGGCGTCGGGATCCTTGGCCTTGAGCACCGCAAAGTAGCCCGGTATGCGGCTGTTCCCCCCGGCGTCCATCAGCGGGTTGGTCTCGATGGTCGCGGCCCCGTCCTCCACCAGCGTCCACCGGTCCCTGGGCATCACGCGGGCGAGCTCCTGCGGTCCGAAGTGGCCCGGCATGGGCAGTGTCCGGATCGCGAGCTCCAGCGGGGCCGGGATGCTCCGCAGCGACGCACCCAGATGCGCGACGTACTCCACTGGGTTGCCCTGGAAGTTCGTCTCCGCCAAAAAGACTGTGCCGCGGGCGCCCACGAGCTGCCTCAGATTTTCCATCAGCGCGGCCTGATCGGCCTCGGTCAGGACGTGCAGCACGCCACGGACAAAGACGTTGGCATCCGTGGATCCCACAAGCCCGGAAGCCGCCCCCACCTCGGTCATGTCACGGGCCAGGTAGCTGACACCCTCAACGCCCGCCGATTCGTCCCGGGCACGGGCCACCGCGTGCGCAGACACGTCAATGCCCAGCACCTGCGGTGAAAAAGCAGTCAGCGCGCGACTGAAGGCGCCGTGCCCGCACCCCACATCCACCACGGGAAGGCTGGGATCGAAGTGCCGCTGCAGGATGTCCCGGTAGCCCAGCAGCTCCTGGTCCGTGCCGGAGTCCCACAGCACGTCGCTGCGGGCGCCTGTCCGGGCGATTCCGGCCCAGTACCTGTCCCAGGCCACGGTCCTGTTTTTGGGAGCCGACCAGGACAGCCTGATCAGTTTGGGCAGGATGAGGTACTTCCGCAAGGCGGCGAGCACCGGTTTCGCTGGGGATGGCATCGTACAAATATAGGACGCCGAACACTTCGCAGCGGTTTGGCCGGGCGGGTCCGTTCAGGCGGTGGCCGCTGGCTCCTTCAGCAGCCAGGCCATGGCGTCGTCTCGGGACGTAAAGAACCGGGTGGGGCAGGGCACTTTGTTGATGCCCAGGATGAAGTTGGCAAGTACTCTGTCAACGGGCGACGCCCCCAGCAGCGCAATGCGCGAGGCCTGGCAGGGGCGGCCAAAAACCGTGCGGGCTCCCCGGCTGACCTTGGCCGTGGCGGCCATATCCACCAGCATGGGGTGTCGGCGGGTGCCGCACAGGTCATTGACCTTCTGCATGGCCGCCTCAGCGTCGGATTCCGTAATTGACACACCCCGCGGCCACTTCAGCTGGATAACACCCCGCTCATCCAGGGTCAGGTCCGCCTTGGCCGCTTCTGCAGGCTGACTCGTCACGATTACCCTCCGCGCATTCTTATAGGAACAGGTGTGCTTCGTCACCCTACAATGTACTCAGTCAGGAGCAAGCAGGTGCTCACTCAGGAGCGAAGGGGGCAGGTTTGCCAGCGGTCACACCACATTTCGCAACCGTGCCATACCTGGCTGTCGTTGCGGACCCCGACGCCGGGCGCCGGGAATTCACCACGGCGGCACTGGAAGCTGCGGGCTTCACGGTCAAAACTGCCGACGACGCCGCCAGCCTGTCGGCGCTTCTGGACCAGCGCGAGCCCTCCGTCCTGATCCTGGACAGTTCACTCTCCGACGTCGACGCGACCGCCCCTGTTCTGGTCCTCGTGGATCTCGACAGTCCGGCAGAGGTCAAGTCAGTGGAGCATGCCGGCGTACGGGACTCCATCGCCAAGCCGCCTGCTGCCAAGGAACTCGTCCACCGCGCCACGGCCCTGATCAACCTGGTCTCCCGCCGGAATGAATCGCGGCAGGAAGCGGAGACGCTGCGCGAAAGGCTGCGGCAGGTATCCGCGGCGGTCCGCGGAACCAACCATCCGCAACAGATCGCCGACTTTGTGGTCAGGGGGTTCGGCGAGACGTTCGGCGCGGACCGCGTCTGGCTGACCACATTCGACGACGACAGGGTGCCACCCATCACCGCCCAGTGGCAGCGGCCCGGCCTGGCTCCGCTGCCCGAAGGATTGTTCACGGACGAAGGCCCGGTCCGCAGGACGGCTGACGTACTGTGGTCGCGGGCTGAGGCCCTGACGGCGGACGGAGCGTTCGCACCGCTGGGCACCGGCGACGTCCAACTGCCGGCCGAACTCGCGAAACTGCGCGCCGCCGCATCCGTGGCCGTCCCGATGGGGGACGGCAGCTCGTCCCTGGGAATTATTTGGATCGCCCTGCTTAACTCGCCCAGGGAATGGTCTCGGGCCGAGCTGGCACTGATCCAGCACGTGGCCGGCAATACCGCCCACGGCCTGATCCAAAGCCACCTGATCACCAGCCAGCAGCAGGTGGTCAAGCAGCTCCAGCAGCTGGACAAAGCCAAAACCGACTTCCTGGCCACCGTCAACCATGAGCTCCGCACGCCGCTGACATCGATCATGGCGTACCTGGACATGATCCAGGAGAATACGTCCGATCCCGTGTCCAGCGAGGTCCACCAGATGCTGGACATCGTGGTCAGGAACACGGAACGGCTGCGGTTGCTGATCGAAGACATGCTGAGCGTTTCCCGCAACGGGCATGAACAAAGCCCGCTGCACCTGACTCCTGTCCGGCTGGCTCGGACTCTGGAGATCGTCACCGCCGCGCTCAGGCCGCTCGCGAAAGTGCAGAACGTCGCCATTGTCATGGCCCACGCCTCGGAGGATCTGGAAATCCTTGCCGATGAGGTTCAGCTGCAGCAGGTTTTCACGAATCTGGTCTCAAATGCCATCAAGTTCACCCCCGGCGGCGGACAGATCGATGTCGTCAGCCTGACGCGGGCAGATACAGACGGCACCCGCTGGGCGACGGTCAGCGTCTCGGACAGCGGGATAGGGATCTCCAACGACGAGATAGCCCACATCTTCACCCGCTTCTACCGCGCCTCGAACGCGATGTCCGGGGCGGTTCCGGGCACCGGACTTGGGCTCGCCATCACACAGGACATCGTCCAACGCCACGGCGGCCGCATTGACGTAACCTCGGAGCTGGGCGTTGGCACCACTGTCACCGTGAACCTCCGCCTTGGAGACCACGCGTCCTACGGAACCTGAACCCGGAAAGGAGGCACCAGATGTTCGCTGACGATGACCCCAGGCTCTCCCAGCTGCTCGATGGGATCGTCAGGCTCGCCTCCGGAGACCTCCAGTCGCGGATAGAAGTATCGCCGGCCCGGGACGAGCTCGACGCCATCATCATGGGCACCAACCTCCTGGCCGAAGACTTGCAGATCATCTACGAAGAGCTTGAGCAGCGTGTTGAGGTCCGCACACAGCTGCTGCACGAAGCCCACCGCGAAATGCAGATGATGGCCATGCAGGATCCCCTCACCGGCCTCGCGAACCGCTCAGCGCTTCTGTCAGCGCTGAAGTCCGCCCAGGACCACGACGGCGATCCCCTCAGCCAGCCCGTCATCCTCCTCCTTGACCTTGACGCCTTCAAATCCATCAACGACACCCTCGGCCACACTGCCGGCGATCAGGTCCTGATCACCGTGGCGCAACGCATCCGCAGCGCCGTCCGTACCAGCGACGTGGTTGCCCGGCTGGGCGGGGACGAGTTCGCCATCGTTATGCCGGCCACGGGCGCCGACCAGGCCGCCGTCGTAGGCCAGCGCATCCTGGCCGCCATCAAGGAACCCATTGACCTGCCTGACCGAACCGTCCGCTGCGGGGCGAGCGTAGGACTCAGCGTCGGGGCGGCCGGACGGAGGGCCGAGGACCTGCTGATGGAGGCCGATGTGGCCATGTACGCCTCCAAAGCCGAGGGCCAGAACCGGCTCCACGTCTTCGAACCCGGGCTCCTGCTCATCCGGAGGCTCCGCAGCCAACTCCTGGAGGATCTCCGGGCCGCCATCAAGGGCAACGGCCTGGTGCTGCACTACCAGCCCGTGGTTGAACTGGGCACCGGGCGCATTGAAGGGGTGGAAGCCCTGATCCGCTGGGACCACCCCACCCGCGGGCGCATCATGCCGGACGAGTTCATCCCGCTGGCAGAAGATGCCGGCCTGATCTCCGAACTGGGCCTGTGGGTGCTCAACACAGCCGTAGGCCAGCTACGCACCTGGATTGATGCCGACCTGGTGGACAGCCGGTTTTCCGTCCGGATCAACATCTCCGCGACGGATCTGCAGAGCCTGCAGTTCATCGAGGACGTCCGCGCCGTACTCAAGGAGACAGGCGTCCGTCCCGAGCAGGTTGTCCTGGAGCTGACCGAAGCGGCCATCGTCAGGGGCAACGACCTGGACCGGTATTCCCTGGGCGGGCTGCGCGGGCTGGGGGTCGGGATCGAGATCGACGACTTCGGTACCGGATACTCCTCCATCAGCTACCTGCGCCGGCTCCCCGTGGACCGGGTCAAAGTGGACCGGTCCCTGATCGAGGGCCTGGGCACAGACCCCAGCCAGCCGGCACTGGTGGCTGCAGTCCTGCAGTTGGTGCGCGCCTGCGGGCTCGAAGCCGTGTGGGAAGGCGTGGAAACGGCGGAACAGGCCGAGCACCTCCGGAACCTCGGGTGCCTCAGCGCACAGGGCTATTTCTTCAGCAAACCCGTCCCGCCCGAACGGATTCCTGCGCTGCTGGCCGAAACTTCTTCCGAAAGTAATAGAGGTTGATCGATTAAGGGCTGCGCTTTTGGATCATCCCGATATACCATCAAGTTGCGGTATCCGATTCTTCGAGGCCAGGAAGATCGGCATTAATCAGAAGTAGCGCATTCCGAAGGCAACTGGAAATTTGAAAATAAAGGGGCCAAGGAGCCATTACTTCGTCAACTGGGGGCGTTGCTAATGACGGTTCGGGTACAAGCTTGGGGAGTTATTGCGGCGGTTTTGGCGGATTCCGATCCTGCCGGCGCGGCAATACGACAGCGCCTTAGCAACCGCTTGGGGGAAAACCCCGGCATGCCGGAACGGGCCCTGCTGGAATATCTTCTGGAACGCCGGCAACAGGACACCACAGACGCGGATACGCCCGACACCGCGCGCTTCCCGCAGCCTCCCAGCGCCATGCCGCCACAGGTGGCCGAGCAGCTGGATTCCCTGCGCAGCCTGTCGCGGATCAGCGCGCTGCTGGAAAACCAGATGCTGATGACCGCGTTCCAGCCCATCTACGGCCTCGAGTCCAAGGCCGTTGTGGGCGTAGAGGCGTTGTCGCGCTTTGTCAGCGACGACGGCGCCAGCGCGGAACTCTGGTTCGCCGAGGCGGCCGCCGTTGGATTGGGCGCCAACCTGGAATTCTCGGCACTCGCGTCCGCAGCCGCCGCAGCCGCAAAACTCCCCGCGCACGTCTATGTCGCCCTGAACATCTCCCCCACGTCATGCCTGGATCCCCGGCTGCCCGAATTGTTCGACCACATCGAGCTGCCAACAGACCGCATTGTGCTCGAATTGACGGACGGAATTCCGGACGAGGAATACTCGCATTTCGTTTCCGCAATTACGCCGCTCCGCGAACGCGGGCTGCGTATTGCAATCGATGATTCACACCCCGGCGCGGGCGCCCTCAGCCGGATGCTCCATCTGCGGCCCGACTTCATCAAGCTGGGCAGGAACGTAATCAGCGGCGTGGACACGGATCCGTCCCAGCACGCCCTGGCCGCTTGCCTGGTGGACTTCGCGGAGCAGATCGGCAGTATTCTGGTGGCCGAAGGTGTTGAAACCACCGAGGAACTGATGGTCCTCACCGAGTTGGGCTTCAGCGCCGGCCAGGGCTACCTGCTGGGCCGGCCCTCGGTGCAGCCGAAGGATTGGGCGGCATGGAATACGCCGCTAGACCCCGACGGGCTCCGCCGCCTCGCCGCCGCAGCCGATCACAGCCACGGTCCCGGCGGCGCTGACTGACGGAGACCGCGCGGGGGCTCGGCGGCTGCCGGGACGTTCGAAAACGGCACGTTCGAAATTGCACACTCGACAACGGCACGCTCCAACCCGGGTCAGCTGCCGGGCCACTCGCCTCGCTCCTGCAGGATCTGCTTCAGCAGATCCGCGCGGTCAGTCAGGATCCCGTCCACGCCCAGGTCAAGCAACCGGTGCATCTCGGCGGGCTGGTTGATGGTCCACACATGGACCACCAGGCCCAGGGCGTGCGCCCGCCGCACGTAGGCAGGCGTCACCACTCGGATCGCACCATAGCGGACCGGCACCTGCAGCGCCTGGACATCCCGCAAGGGACCCCGCAGCACAAATCGCAGCCACGCGGCCGGAAGTACCGGGCCCAACAGGACAAACAGCGCGTTCGTCACCATCCCGGCCGACGACGCCACCGGACGACTCAGCAGCTTCAGCACCGCCCGGCGTCGGCGGTCCGAAAAACTTGCCACCAGGACCCGGTCATGTGCGGCGTGCCGTTCGATGCCGGCGGCCAGGCTTTGCACGGAGTTCCAGTCTTTGACGTCCAGGTTCAGCCGGGCGGCCGGGAAGGCCATCAGCAGGTCATCGAAGAGCGGCACGGGCTCGCGCCCGCCGATCCGCGCGGTGGAAACCTCGGCGGCGGTCAGCTCGGAAATCCGGCCACGGCCGTTAGTGACCCTGTCCAGGGTGTCGTCGTGGAAGAGCAGCAGCACGCCGTCGGAGGTGGTGTGCACATCCGTCTCAAGGTACTCATAGCCAAGCTCGGCCGCGGCCCGGAAGGCGGCCATCGAGTTCTCAAGCCCCTCCCGCGAGAATCCGCGGTGGGCCATGGCGATGGGATGCGAGGGACGGGCAGCACCGCCGGAAGCATCAAAAAACGGCTCAGTCACGCTTGAGAGCGTACCGGAGGCCCTGGGCTATGCGTCCTGCGGCACAATCTCCACGCCGTCACTGCAGTGCAGCAGCGTGCGGCCATGGCCGTCGTCGAGATCCACCCACACAGCGGTGTGGTCCCACGTGATGGCGTCCACGAACCCGCTCGTTTCGTATCCCGGGGCGCGGCGGACGCGCACGCGGTCGCCCTCTTTCAGTGCCTTCCAGTGCGCAGCCGGCTCTGCCGGGCGCAGCGGCGCTTCGGCCGCGCGTTGGTTGCCGTTCCTTGCCATGACTTCCCCTTTAGCCGCGGATGTGTATCCGTAGCCCACGGTAGGCGGCAAACGTGAACGCAAGGTGAGCGGAAGCTGTGAATTCCGGCTACGGACCGTACGGAGCCGGGATCAGGACAGCTCTACGCCCAGCGCCGCGAGCCTGGCCTCGAGAACCTGGGCCACGCCGTCGTCGTCAAAGTGGGGTGCCTGCTGCCCGGCGGCGCTGATCGCGTCCGGATGGCCGCTGGCCATGGCGTACCCGTGGCCTGCCCAACGCAGCATTTCGACGTCGTTGGGCATGTCTCCGAACGCCACGACGTCGGCCGCGTCAATGGACAGGGAGTTGGCGTATTCGGCCAGGGTAACGGCCTTATTGACGCCGGGGAGGGACAGTTCCAGCATCGCCACGGTGGGCGCGGAGTGCGTGGCCGACGCCAGATGGGCGACGGCGGGCCGCACGGCTGCCAGGAAGTCGTCCGCGGTGCCATCCCTGACAATCGCCAGGAACTTCACGACGGCGTCGTCCGGTGCGAGCGTTTCGGCCAGCGGGGCGGGGGTAAATTCGGCCAGCAGCTCGCTGGAACCGTTCTCTATGAAACCGGGCTCGAGATGGAATCCGGTCAGCGTTTCCGCGGCGAAGAGAGCGGCCGGGCGCAGTTCCTTGATGATCCGCCGCAGTTCCAGCACCGCGTCCATGCCCAGTGTCCGGGCGGAAACCAACCGGTCCGTTTCAAGGTCCCACACTACGGCGCCGTTGGAGCAGATGACCGTGCCGGTGTGGCCAAGCTGTTCCTCCAGCGGGTGGAGCCAGCGCGGCGGGCGGCCTGTGACAAAAACGAGCTCGATGCCAGCGTCCCGGCAGGCGTGGAAGGCCCGGACGGTGCGGTCGCTGATCTTTCCGTCGTGCCCAAGAATCGTTCCGTCAATATCACTTGCTACCAGCCGCATCCTGCCAGTCTACGTGGGGCAGAAGGCTTCCCGGGCCGTGAAGCCTCCTCCCTGGGGCTGGCCCCTTGGAGTCGCCCGGCGACGTTTCTTGACGCCGCGCTACGTCCTGTTGAGCCTGTGCGTCGTTCCGTGAACGTCCGTGTCCGGTGCCGTTGTAGGGCCTGGGGGCCGTCCGTAATCTCATCTTCAACATCTCCGCAAGCAAAGGAAATACCGTGACAACTCCCCCGGATAACACTCCGCAGAACCAACCGGCCGCCACCCGCATCGTGGCTGGCCAGTCTTCCGGTCCGAAGCGACCGCTCGGCCTGAAGATCGGCATCGTGGCCGGCATTCTGGCCCTGGTCGGCGGCGGCGTGGCCGTGGCATCGGCCGTCTCCGGCAACAACTCCGGCACGTCCGCGGCGTCCTCCGCCGCACCGGCCGGCAACCCGGCGGCAGAGCTCAAGCTCGGATATTTCGGCAACGTGACGCACGCACCCGCTCTGGTGGGTGTCAGCCAGGGCTACATCGCCAAAGAGCTGGGCGATACCAAGCTCAGCACGCAGGTCTTCAACGCCGGGCCCGCCGCGATCGAAGCCCTGAACGCAGGCGCCATCGACGCCACCTACATCGGCCCGAACCCGGCCATCAACTCATATGTCAAGAGCGGCGGGGAGTCCGTCAGCATCATCGCCGGAGCGGCCGCAGGCGGTGCGCAGCTGGTGGTCAAGCCGGAAATCAACTCCGCCGCGGACCTCAAGGGCAAGACCCTCGCCTCGCCGCAGCTCGGCGGCACGCAGGACGTGGCACTCCGCGCCTGGCTCGCCACCAAGGGCTACAAAACCAACGTGGACGGCAGCGGCGACGTGGCCATCAACCCCACCGAAAACGCCCAGACGCTGAAACTGTTCCAGGACGGCAAGCTCGACGGCGCGTGGCTGCCTGAACCCTGGGCCTCCCGCCTGGTGCTGACCGCCGGGGCCAAGGTCCTGGTGGACGAAAAGGACCTCTGGGACGGCTCACTCTCCGGCAAGGCCGGCGAGTTCCCCACCACCATCCTGATTGTGAACAAGAAGTTCGCCGCCGAGCACCCGGACACCGTGAAGGCGCTGCTGCGCGGTCACGTTAAGTCCGTCGAGTGGCTGAACAGCGCGGCTGCAGGCGAGAAGGCCACCGTCATCAACGCCGCCCTGAAGGAAGCGGCCGGCGCCGAACTCAAGGCCAACGTGATCGAGCGGTCCCTGAAGAACATCGTCTTCACTGTGGATCCGCTCGCCGGAACCTACCCCAAGCTACTCAAGGACGGCGTGGAAGCCGGCACCACCAAGCAGGCGGACATTAACGGCATCTTTGACCTGACGGCCCTCAACCAGGTCACGGGGCAGAAGACGTCTGCCGCCGGACTCGGCAAGGAATAGCCAGGACTCCATCGGTTGCTCCGTAACCGCCCTTTTGACCCCTCAAAACGGCGGTTACGGAGCAATGGATGAGGCCAGAACCTAGTTACTCGGCCGGGGCAGCGGTCAACCCGCGTACACGCGGGGTTCCTTTTCGAGCCGACCGGCCGGGTCGATAATGACCGTATGGTTCGCTTCACCGCCACTGTTCAGCTGCGCGGAGCCAATCCCTTTGTGGACGTCCCGGCGGCAGCTGCGGCTGAACTGCTGCCTCTCGCGGAGCATGGCCGGCTCAGGGTATCCGGCACGCTCAGGGGCACCGAGTTCAACGCCACGGTGATGCCGGGCAGGTCCGGCCGGCACGTCCTGTATCTTTCGGGCGGCCTGCGGACGGCAACGGGCGTGCGCGTCGGGGAAACGGTCACCGTGGACGTTCACGCGCTCGGATCCGACGAGGTCATCCCGCCCGGAGATTTGGCTGCCGCCCTGGATGCGGCCGTGGGAGCGGCTGGCAACTGGGGGCAGCTGCCCGTTTCGCAGCGGCGGGAGCTGATGCGTTTCCTCGACGACGCGCGGACCCCGTCGACGCGGGCGCGCCGGGTTGAACAGCTCGTGGCCCAGGTGCTGGGCGCTGACGTCCCGCCACCGGGTCGGCGCAGTGGCCGCGCCTTGTGGACCTGCCCCTCTTGCGGACGGCAGTTTGTCACGCGGAACATGAACCATTCCTGCTCACAGCACACCCTCGACGAGCCGTTCCGCGGCAGGCCAGCCAGCATCCACCGGCTGTTCGAGGTAGTTCGCCGGACGGTTGAGGCGATCGGCCCGGTAACGCTTGTTCCGTACCGGGACCGTGTCGCCTTTATGGTTCGGGTCCGGTTCGCCGGGGTCAAACCCGCGAACAAGTGGCTCGATGTGGAGTTCTGGCTTACGCGCCGGGTTGAGTCGCCCAGATTCCGACGGATTGAAACGCTGTCTCCGTACACACATCTGTACACGGTGCGGGTGACCGAGGCATCCGATATCGACGGCGAACTTGCCGGCTGGCTCCGCGAGGCCTACGCGGTGGGCCGCCAGGAGCATCTACAGGGCCTAACACCCTGAAGATCACGCGCCTTGACCGCGCGTCGCAGCGAACAAGGGATGGATCCCTAACTGGCAGCTTCCTCCCGTTCCTTCATCCAAGCCTTCGAGAGGTTCTCCTACCCTAGAACGGCAACATACTGCCGACTGGAGGGCACTCTTGGCGGATCAGGCCGGAGTGTCCGAGCGGACCGTTCGTGCCCAAGCACCCTGATAGTATTCCAATATTCATTGGAATACTGGAGGTCGAAAGTGAACCGGGACGCCTACGCGCACGTGGCGCGCATTGGAAAGGCCATCAGCAGCGGAAACCGGCTCGAACTCCTCGAACTGTTGGCGCAGGCTGAGCAGTCCGTTGACAGCTTGTCCCGCTTGTCCGGCATGGGGGTGACGACCGTTTCTGCCCACCTGCAAGTGCTGAAGGGTGCCGGCCTGGTGCGGACCCGCAGGGATGGCACCAGGATCCATTACAGGCTGGCAGGCCCGGAGGTCGCTGGATTGTTCGTGGCGATGAAGAACATGGCGGCCCGGGTCCTCCCCGGACTCTCCGCCATCGACGGTGAGAAGGACTCCGGCAGCGGCCGCGATGACTCCGTGCCGCTGATCCGCACCATCGAGGAAATCCGCGAGGCGTACATGCTTGATGTCCGCCCCGCGCACGAATACCAGGCAGGCCACTACCCGGGAGCGGCATCGATTCCCCTGGACGGGCTGGCCTCCCGGATCGGGGAAGTTCCGCGGGATCGGAGGGTCATCGTCTATTGCCGGGGCGAATTCTGCCTGCTCGCCCGTGATGCGGCACGTCTGATGCGCGGGCAGGGCATCGACGCCTACGCCATGGATGAAGGCGTCCTTGAATGGCGCGCCAGCGGCGACGTCGACCTGACCGCCACCGCATAGGCCCGGCTGTGCAGCAGATCCCAGAAAAACTGGTCCAGTCCTACTCCTTTTCCCCGGAGCGCCGCCATGCGCTCTATCGGCGCACCCTCGCCGTCGTCATCATTTCCCAAATTTTCGGAGGGGCCGGTCTCGCCGCCGGCGTCACCGTCGGCGCCCTTCTGGCCCAGCAGATGCTCGGCACCGCAGGGCTGGCAGGCATCCCGGCGGCACTATTCACGCTCGGCTCAGCCGGGGCGGCCTTCCTGGTCGGACGGATTTCCCAGCGCCGGGGCCGCCGTGCCGGCCTGGCCTCGGGATTCATCGCCGGCGGCATCGGAGCAGCCGGCGTCGTCCTGGCAGCGGTAACGGACAGCGTTGTCCTGTTATTCATTGCCCTTCTCGTCTACGGTGCCGGAACGGCCACCAACCTGCAGGCACGGTACGCCGGAACCGACCTCGCACCACCCCGGCGGCGCGCCACCGCAGTCAGCCTGGCCATGGTGTCCACAACACTCGGCGCCGTTGCCGGACCGAACCTGGTCACCCCGATGGGCGCATTCGCCACAGCCTTGGGCATCCCGGCCCTGACCGGACCGTTCCTGCTCGCCTCAGTCGCCTACGCCTTCGCGGGCCTGGTGTTGTATTTCTGGCTGCGGCCCGACCCGCTCCTACTGGCTACCGCGATCAGTGCCCAGGACCGGGCGGAGACTGCCCCGGCCACCGATTCGCAGTCCACCCCGGAACCGCCGGGGAACAACCGCGGTGTCGCCGTCGGCACCACCGTCATGGTCCTCACCCAGATTGCGATGGTCGCCATCATGACCATGACCCCGGTCCACATGCAGTCGCACGGTCACGGCCTGACCGAAGTCGGAGTTGTGATCGGCATCCATATCGGCTTCATGTACCTGCCCTCGCTGATCACCGGCGTCCTCGTCGACCGGCTCGGCCGGGTCCCCATGGCTGTCGCCGCGGGCGTGACGCTCCTGGCAGCCGGGATCGTTGCGGCCACGGCCCCTGCGCAATCCATGGGGCAACTGATGATCGCACTCGCGCTGCTCGGACTGGGCTGGAACTTCGGCCTGATCAGCGGCACGGCCCTCATCGTCGACGCCACCCCGCTCGAAACCAGGGCCAAGATACAAGGCTCCATTGATGTCCTCATCGCCCTTGCCGGCGCAACAGGCGGCGCCCTGTCCGGAGTCGTCGTCGCCGGCACCAGCTACGCCGTTCTGTCCCTGGCCGGAGGCGTCCTGTCCCTCCTTCTGATTCCCGTCGTGGTCTGGTCACAACGTACAACACCCCATAACTGAGTGCCCCGCCGATTTCGGACGCCGCGGCTATCCCGGTGCGCCGGATTTGCGCGGCGCGCCAGCCTCGACTGGCAGCCCGGCCTCAGCCCACTCGGGATAGCCCTCCTCGAGCCTGACGGCAGGCATACCCTGTTCCCGCAGCGTCCGAACCGCCTCGTCGGCGAACACGCAGTACTGTCCGCGGCAGTACGCCACGATGATGCGGCCGTGCGGCAGGTCCCTCATCCGCCCCGCCAGCTCTCGGACAGGAACCGAAACCGCGCCCGGGATGTGGCCAGAGCGGAATTCGTGCTCAGGCCGCACATCGAGAACTACGACATCTCCGGCGGCCATTCGGTTGGTCAGCTCAGTCCGGGTCAGGGAGTCCAAGGCCGCCCTGTCCCCCAGGTAGGCCTCGGCGAGTTCGTCGAGTTCTGCGACATGCTCGGATGCAACCTCCCGCACGGCCGCCCAGAGTCGCGTGACCGCGGTGCCGCTGAGGCGGTAATGGATCCGCGTTCCTTCGCGACGGGTGCGCACCAGGCCTACCCGCAGGAGCTGCTGAAGATGCTGCGAAGTATTCGCAATACTCTGCCCGATTTCCTCGGCAATTTCGTCCACCGGGCGCTCACCCTGGGCCAGGACATCCACTATCTCGGCGCGCCGACCACTGCCAAGGACCTTGGCCACGGAAGCAAATGCATCAAAGAGCTTGTCCTTTGCCGGCCTGTCACTCATGCCCGATCCTCCGCAAATCATATTCAAGTAGGTACTTGACAAGATATACCCACCGGGTGTGATATTCAAGTATTCACTTGAATACCACCGGGGCCGCCCCACGGACCCCGGGACAACCCGGAAAGGAGGCGAAGTGCGATGGGATCGACAGCGACCATCCGCAATGGCATTGACGTCGACCAGCTACTGGGGACCATCGATGCGATCCAGGCAGATCCCACCCAGGGCAGCTTTACGTTCAGAGCCACCAGCACCTGGCGCGACGGCACCCACAACTCGGGAAAGATCCTGGGATTCACCCATGCGGGGGAACCCGACACCACGCGGACCGGAGACTTCACGATCGAGGGTGACGAACCTCCCGTGCTCCTCGGAAACAACGCTGGACCCAACGCCGTCGAACTGCTGCTGCAGGCCCTGGGCTTCTGCTACGCCGTCGGATACGCGGCCAATGCGGCCGCCCAGAGTATAGAGATCAGTTCACTGGAGTTCCACGTCGAAGGCGATCTGGATGTTCGGCCCTTCCTCGGCCTCGAAGGACCTCGGCCCGGATTCACCGCCATCCGTGCGCAGGCGCGGGTCTCCAGCCCGAATGCCACCCCGGAGCAGCTTCAGTCCCTGTGCCGGTATGTCCAGGACACGTCACCGGTCCGCGACTGCCTGGCCAACCCGGTTCCGGTTGAAACCACCCTCAAAATCGTATGAAGCACGGGTAGAGCCATGGACATGGGAACAGTTGCAGTTGACCGAAGCGAGCTTGAGGACAAGGTCAAGCAGGTCTATCGGGCGGTGGCCCAAAACCCCGCCGGCAAGTACCACTTCAAGATGGGACGCGGTCTTGCGGAGCAGCTGGGCTACCCGGCCTGGCTGCTGGACGCGATCCCTGCCGCCGCCGTCGAGTCCTTCGCCGGGGTGGGATATTTTTTCGACCTGGCGGACCTCAAGCCCGGAGAAAAAATCCTGGACCTGGGCTCAGGTTCGGGGATGGACGTCTTCGCCGCCGCCGTCACGGTGGGATCCGGCGGCCAGGTGGTGGGCCTTGACATGACCGAGGAGCAGCTGGAGAAGGCAGACGGCCTGCGGAAAGAGGGCGGCTTTCCCCAGGTCGCCTTCGCGCACGGGTACATCGAAGAACTCCCCTTCGACGACGCCAGCTTCGACTGCATCATCTCCAACGGCGTCATCAACCTGTCAGCGGACAAAGCCGCTGTCTTCCGCGAAGCGGCACGCGTGCTGCGCCCAGGAGGACGCCTGGCGGTTGCCGATATCGTCACCGAAAGGCCGCTGACCCAACAGATTGTCTGCAACATTGATCTCTGGGCCGCCTGCATCGGTGGCGCCACGCAGGAAGGCACCTACCAGGAATTGATCGCCGGCAGCGGGTTCGCGCTGGAAACGCTCCGGACGAATCCGTATGAGTTCCTCTCCGACAGCGCCCGTGCGGCGACCACGAAATACGGCGTCAGGAGCCTCTCGATCCTGGCGTATGCCGGCTGACCTGCGGCACGTCGCCTTCGGAATTGCGCCACGCACAAGGATCCCCCAGCGCTCCGGTTGCGGTGAGGGCAGACTTCTCGTCGGATTGCGTGCAGTTGCCTCCGCGTGGCCAAGCCGGCGGTCGATGGTGGCGGAGTCAGCCTAAGTTGCGAGATCCTTTGCGCGCGGCAGTTTTTTCCGCATTTCTTCCTCACTCCGCCGGAACCGCGTTCAGTTCGGCGCGCGTGGGCGGGTTGGCGCCTGGGCGGGAAACAGTGACGGCCGCCGCGCGGGCAGCGTGGGCCAGGAGTTCGGCCAGGCCCTCGGCCGGAAGCTCGCGCAGGACCTTCCGGTTCTGCGCACCGTCCAGGCCGCGGTCCACGATCCCCGAAAGCAGCGCAGCCATAAACGAATCACCGGCACCCACGGTGTCGGCCACTTCCACGCGAGGCGCGTCAATCGCGGCTT
Source organism: Arthrobacter sp. Soil762 (assembly GCF_001428335.1). GTDB lineage: Bacteria > Actinomycetota > Actinomycetes > Actinomycetales > Micrococcaceae > Arthrobacter. Next base: position 137,905 of record NZ_LMSG01000020.1, on the reverse strand, counting down.
CACCGGCGGCCGTAATCCCCCACGGACCGGCCGCGCCGCGCGTGACCACCACCAGGGCCGGCCCCTCGGAACCGCCCAATGACAGCCAGCGGCGTGCTGATTCCAGCACGTCCACGCCCGGATACAGCCACTCCAGGTCCTCGTCCGAAGCCTTGACCACGTCCGCGAGGGTGACAAATTTCTCCGCCTGCGTCCGCGCATAATCCACGTCGGTGATGATGCTGGGCCGGCAGTTGGGATCGAAACTAATCGTCGCGGCGGGGTGGGCGTGCTCGACGGCGGCGAGCACCGCTGCGGCGCCCGGCGCCAGCATCGTGGCGATGGAGCCGGTGTGCAGGAGCGTGGTTCCCTGCAGCATAAAGGCGAGGCGGTCCGCCAGGCCGGGAAGCTCCCAGGCGAGGTCGAACGTGTAGGTGGCGGCGCCGTCGTCGTCAATTACGGCGGTGGCCACGCTGGTGGGCAGCTCGTCGGGGCCCAGCGGCAGCATGACGGAACTGGAGCGCAGGTGCGCCGCCACCGAATCCCCGTAGGCGTCGCGGCCGTAGCGGCCGACGAACTGCACGGCATGGTCAAGGCGGGCCAGGCCCACCGCGACATTAAGGGGACTGCCGCCCACGTGGGCTTCGATTCCGGAGGCGCGCTGGACAACGTCAACGAGGCCCTCGCCTATAACTGTGAGCATGGTCATACTCTGCCAGAGATGTGCCGGCCTACACAGACGTGTTACGCGTCGCCTACCATGGACATATGACATCCCACGTCCGTCGGCCAATGACGGCTGCCACGCCCGACGTCGAACACGTCCTGGCAGTCCGCGGCACCGGCGGCTACCGGCAATACAGGATCCCCGCCCTCGCGGTCTCGCGGCAGGGCACCCTGCTGGCTGCCTACGACGGCCGCCCCAACCTCGATGATCTGCCCAACCCGATCGACCTCCTGCTCCGGCGCAGCACGGACAACGGGCGGACCTGGGGCGAGCAGCAGGTAGTGAGGACGGGCGGCGGCCTCAACGGCTACGGCGATCCGAGCCTCCTGGTGGACGTCGAAACCGGCCGGATCTTCATGTTCCACGCCACCGGAACGCACGCCGGATTCTTCGAAGCGGCAGCCGGGCTGGAGCCCGATGACGACGTCCAGCACTGCGACCTCAGCTACTCGGACGACGACGGCCTGACCTGGCAGCACCGCAGGATCACCGCCCAGCTCAAGCTCCGGCCGCCGGTTCACACGCGTGGGCCCAGCACGGGCGAGCCGGACATCACCGGAATCTTCGCCGCGGCGGGGCAGGGCATCCAGATCCACACCGGCCCTTACCGCGGCCGCCTGGTCCAGCAGTTTGTGGTCCTGGCCGGCGGCTTGATCATGGCCGCTTCTGCGTACAGCGACGACCACGGCGACACCTGGACACTCGGGGAGCTCATCGGCGCCCGGACGCACGGCTACGCCCCCAACGAAAACAAGGTTGCCGCCCTCCAGGACGGCCGGCTCCTGCTGCACAGCCGCGGCACCCCGCGCCGCCTTGCCGCAATATCCGACGACGGCGGGGCCACCTGGAGCGCGCTGCGTCCGGTCGAGGACCTCCCGGACCCGGGTGACAACGGCTCGCTGGTCCGCTTCGACGGCCTGCCGTCCCTGGCTTCCCTCGACGAGGACGCCACCGGCCCATGGCTTCTGGCCACCAACAACCAGGACACCGCGCTGCGGCGGAACACGGTGATCAGCCTGTCCACCGACAACGGCCTCAGCTGGCCTGCCAAGCTGGTCCTGTGCACGGGCAGCTCCGCCTATTCGACGGCCGCCCGGCTCCCCGACGGCAACATCGGCGTCCTCTACGAACGCCAGGGCTACCGGGAGATTGTGTTTGTTTCGGTCCCAGCGGAACAGCTGCTTGGTCAGCTGGCCGCTGCGGGCGAGGCGCCTGCCGCCTCCGCCGCTGACGCTGGATCCGGGCCCGATCGTGGTGCCGGCCTGGTCTTCGACATGGAACTGCGCTCCATCACGCCCGGCCGCCCGAAGGCCTGGCAGAACGCCGGCGAGTTCCACGTCATGCAGTCCGGCGGCGAGGGCTGGGGCGTGCACACCTGGAAGGAAATCGGCCAGGGCTACTCGGCCGAAGCTGCGCAGGTCATCGGCACGCGGGAGGCACAGGACCTGAACTACGGCCCCATCATTCCCGGCTACAAGGCCGGGGACATCCTGGCCTTCACAGGCAGGGCACGCAACGACGGACTCTCGCCGGTGACCGCCGTCCGGCTGTCCGGTCCCGGCTCGGACGCCTTCCCCGCGGCGGATCTTGGCCCCGGGGAAGAGTCGCTCTATTTCACGCCCGGGTACACCGTCACAGAGGCGGACGTGGCACAGGGCCACGCGGACGTGGTCTTTGAAGTGGTCGGCGAGCGCGGCGGCACTGCCGAGCGCCGCCGTCGCGCTTTCACGTTTGACACCGTTTCCGGCGACGTCAGCGCGCCCGAGTGAGAGAGCGTTCGCCGAAAACCCGCAGGATCTGAGAGAGGGTCCGGGAAAAACCCGCAGGAAGTGAGAGAGCGTCGCGGGGAACTGGCGCTTGACGTGAACCTGTGATGACGCTTACAGTCGACAGACGAGCTCGGACGTCCTACATCCGATAAACCTTCTGGAATGGCGAGGCCCTCATGAACAACATCACCAAGAATCTGCCGCTGGTCAATGACGCCAGCCGCCGGAACTTCCTCAAGCTGACCGGCGCCATGGGCGCCGCTGCAGCATTCACCGCCTCTGTCGCCGCGTGCGGCAGCCCGGCAGCGACCACCACCGGCAGCTCGGCAAGCGCTGCGGCAGTCAACAAGGACCTCATCATCGAAGCGGGCATCTCCTACGCCCTCTCCACCGGCTTCGACCCGCTGAGCTCCTCAGGCGCCACGCCAATGGCCGCCAACCTGCACATCTTCGAAGGCCTCATCGAGCTGCACCCGGCCACCCGCGTGCCCTACAACGCGCTGGCAGCATCGGACCCCAAGAAGGTCAACGACACCACCTACCAGGTGACCATCCGCGACGGCGCCAAGTTCCACGACGGCACTCCGGTCACCACCGAAGACGTGGCCTTCTCCTTCACCCGCGTGATGGATCCGGCGAACAAGTCCCTGTTCTCGCAGTTCATCCCGTTCATCAAGGACGTCAAGCCCGTTGACGCCAAGACGGTCGAGTTCACCCTCAAGTACGCCTTCCCCGGCTTCGGCCCCCGCATCTCCGTGGTCAAGGTTGTCCCCAAGGCCTTGGCCACGGACCTCAAGGCCTTCGACGCCAAGCCCGTCGGCACCGGCCCCTACAAGCTCATCTCAGCCGCCAAGGACGACAAGATCGTCTTCGAAGCGTTCGCGGACTACAACGGCCCCAAGCCTGCGCTGGCCAAGGGCATGACCTGGCTCCTGCTCTCCGACGCGGCCGCCCGCGTCACCGCCGTCCAGTCCGGCCGTGTCCAGGCCATCGAGGACGTCCCCTACCTCGACATCGACGGCCTCACGTCCAAGGTGAAGGTTGAATCAGTCCAGTCCTTCGGCCTGATGTTCCTCATGTTCAACTGCAACAAGGCCCCGTTCAACAACAAGCTGGTCCGCCAGGCCCTCCACTACGGCCTGGACAAAGACGCCATCATCAAGAAGGCCCTGTTCGGCAACGCCAAGGCCGCCAGCTCCTACTTCCAGGAAGGCCACCCGGACTACGTCAAAGCCAAGAACGTCTACGGCTACGACGTCGCGAAGGCCGCTGACCTCCTGAAGCAGGCCGGCGTCACCAGCCTCGAATTCGAACTGCTCACCACGGACACCGCTTGGGTCAAGGACGTTGCCCCGCTGATCCTCGAATCCTGGAACAAGATCCCCGGTGTGAAGGTCTCCGTCAAGAGCATCCAGTCAGGCGCCCTGTACACCGACCGTGTCGGCGCCGGCAACTACTCAGTGGTCGCTGCCCCGGGCGACCCCTCCGTCTTCGGCAACGACGCGGACCTGCTCCTGAGCTGGTTCTACTCGGGCGCCACCTGGATGGAAAAGCGCGCCTACTGGACCACCCCGGAACGCGCCAAACTGCAGGAACTCATGAACAAGGGGTCGCAGGCTGCCGCAGCAGAGGCCAAGAAGATCACCGGCGAAATCGTGGACCTCGTCTCCGAGGAACTTCCGCTGTACCCGATCTTCCACCGCCAGCTGCCCAGCGCCTGGGACGACAAGAAGCTCAACGGCTTCAAGCCGCTGCCCACCACCGGCATGTCGTTCATCGACGTCGGACGCACCTCCTAACAAGAGCTTGCGTTGCGAGGCCTGCTCTGCGCCCCTAATTGCCCCGGGAGCACGCAGAGCCGGCCTCGCACCATTTGAACTGCAGCACCCAAACAAACCGGAGAACAAATTGGTCACGATATTGCGTCTGCTTGGCCGCAGACTCGCAGCACTGCCATTGATGATCCTGGGCATCACCCTGCTCGTCTTCCTTGTCCTGCAGGCCGCTCCCGGCGACCAGGCAAGCTCCGCCCTCGGCGACGGCGCCAGCGAAGAAGCGAAGCAGCAGTACCGCCAGGAAAACGGCCTGAACGATCCGCTGGTCATCCAGTACTTCAGCTTCCTCGGCAAGCTGCTGCAGCTGGACCTCGGCGTCACCACCCCGCCGGCCAAGTCGGTGGCCTCCATGATCGGCTCCGCGTTCCCGCTGACGCTGCAGCTGACCTTCCTGGGCGTCCTGATCGCAATCGTCCTGTCCCTGACCTTCGGCATCCTCGGCGCCCTCTACCGGGACAAATGGCAGGACCAGCTGGTCCGCGTTTTCTCGATCGCCGCGATCGCCACGCCGTCGTTCTGGCTGGGCATCCTCCTGATCCAGTGGTTCGCCCTCGGCGCCAGCCCCCTATTCCCCTCCGGGGGAATCGCGACGCCGGAATCCGGCTTCGGCGGCTGGCTGAACTCGATGGCCCTCCCGGCCCTGGCCCTCGGCATCCCGGTCTCCGCCTCGCTGATCCGCGTGGTCCGCACCTCGATGGTGGAGGAGCTGGACCGCGACTACGTCCGCACCGCCATCGGCAACGGAGTCCCCTATCGCGAGGTGGTCTCCAAAAACGTCCTCCGCAACGCCCTGGTGACTCCGGTGACCGTGCTGGGACTGCGCGTGGGCTACCTGCTCGGCGGCGCCGTCGTGATTGAAATGATCTTCGCCCTGCCCGGCATGGGCCAGCTGATCCTCAACGGCATCACCAACCTGGACGTCAACCTGGTCCAGGGCGTGGTGCTCACCATCTCCGTTACTTTCGTTCTGGTGAACATCGTGGTGGACCTCCTGTACCTGCTTATCAACCCCCGAATCAGGACGGTATAGCTCATGCGTAGCAAGCTTGCTGAACGGCTGAGTGCCCCGGGCCTCCGTTTCAAGGCCCTGCCCTGGGGCTCCCGCATCGCCCTCCTCTTCCTCATCATGATCGTCCTCTCCGCCGTGTTCGCGCCGGTCATCGCGCCGCACGATCCGCTGGAGACCTTCATCCCCACCACCCCGCCGGGCGCCGAGCACTTCTTCGGCACCGACCGGCTGGGCCGCGACATCTTCTCCCGCCTGCTGTTCGGCGCCCAGTCCTCGCTCATGATCGGCCTCGGCGCCGTCATCCTGGCCATCCTGGTGGGCGCCCTGCTGGGCTCCTTCGCCGCGACGTCCAGCAAGGCCGTCAACGAACTGATCATGCGCCTGATGGACATCCTGATGGCGTTCCCGGGCATCGCCCTGGCCGCAGTGCTGCTGGCCGCGTTCGGCAACTCGGTTCCCACCATCATCATCGCGATCGCCATCATCTACACCCCGCAGCTGGCCCGCGTAGTCCGTGCCAACGTGCTCTCCCAGTACGGCGAAGACTACGTCCGCGCCGAGCGTGTGATCGGCGCAGGCCGCTTCTACATCCTCCTCAAGCACATCGTCCGCAACACCGCCGCCCCCGTGCTGGTGTTCGCCACGGTCATGGTTGCCGACGCCATCATCCTCGAAGCCTCGCTGTCCTTCCTCGGCGCCGGCGTCCAGGATCCCGCCCCGTCGTGGGGCAACGTGATCTCCTACGGCCGCAACCTGGTCCTGTCCGGCGGCTGGTGGGCCACCACCTTCGCCGGTGTGACCATCCTGCTCACCGTTCTCTCGCTGAACATCCTCGCCGAGGGCCTCACCGACGCCATGGTGAACCCGAAACTGCGCAAGGCACCTGTAGTAAAGGACGACGACGGTTCGGCAGCTGTGGTGGCCGGCGCAGCAGTGGGTGCCGGCGTCGACACTCAGATCGCCACGTCAGTGGCCCAACCGTCAGTAGTGGAAGAGCACGAGCTCGACGGCGTCCGCGCCGCCTACGGTGATGTCCTCACCGAGGAGCACTACAACGAGGCAGCCATCCTCTCCGACCCGAAGCTGGCCGCGGCGAACCCGCACCTGCTGCTGGACAAGGAACTGGAACTGCTCTCCGCCATCGAGGCCACGCGCACCGACCGCCTCCCCCAGGTACCGGCCGGCGCCCGCAACGTCCTGGAGGTCAAGAACCTGTCCATCCGCTTCCCGGGCCGCTTCGGCGACACCGCGATTGTGGACAACGTCTCCTTCACGGTCCGCGAAGGCGAAACCATGGGCCTGGTGGGCGAATCCGGCTGCGGCAAGTCCATCACGTCCCTCGCGGTCATGGGTCTGCTGCCCAAGACCGCGCAGGTCACCGGTTCCATCAAGTTCGACGGCAAGGAACTGCTGGATCCGGCCACCAGCCACAGCAGCATCAAGGCCTACGAAGGACTTCGCGGCGAGCAGATCGCCATGGTCTACCAGGATGCCCTGAGCTCCCTGAACCCGTCCATGAAGATCAAGGACCAGATGGAGCAGCTGACCAAGCGCGGCGGCCGCAAGACCCCCACCGAGCTGCTGGAACTGGTCAAGCTCGATCCCGTCCGGACGCTCGCCAGCTACCCGCACGAGCTCTCCGGCGGCCAGCGCCAGCGCGTCCTGATCGCCATGGCCCTGTCCCGTTCGCCCAAGATCGTGGTTGCCGATGAGCCCACCACCGCCCTGGACGTCACCGTCCAGAAGCAGGTAGTGGACCTGCTCAACGAACTGCGCGAACAGCTCGGCTTCGCCATGGTCTTCGTCAGCCACGACCTCGCCCTGGTGGCCTCCCTGGCTCACCGCATCACGGTGATGTACGCCGGCCAAGTGGTGGAATCCGCACAGGCTTCGGAGCTGCTGCAGAACCCCAAGCACGAGTACACCCGCGGCTTGCTCGGCGCCGTCCTCTCCATCGAAGCCGACGCCGTGCGCCTGCACCAGATCCCCGGCACCGTCCCGTCCCCGCGCGACTTCGCCCCGGGCGACCGCTTCGCCCCGCGTTCACTGCGGTCCGACGCCGACCCCAACCAGCAGCTGGTCCTGACATCAGTGGGAGCCGCCAACGGCGGATCCGCCGCGGGCGACGACACTGACCACTACTGGGCGAGCCACCTGAAGGAGGATGCAAAATGAGCGTTTCAACCGGCAAGCCGGTCATCGAGCTCAAGGACGTCAAGATCTACCACCACGCACGTGGCGGCGGGCTCTTCCGCCCGAACATCGTCAAAGCGGTCGACGGCGTCGACTTCACCATCAGCCGCGGTGAAACCGTGGGCATCGTGGGTGAGTCCGGCTGCGGCAAGTCCACGCTCGCGTCAGTGCTCGTGGGACTGCAGACGCCGACGTCGGGCGAGGTGCTGTTCCACGGCACGCCCGCCATCAAGCGGAACGCCCGCATGCGCAAGGAATTCGGCCGGTCTGTGTCCGTGGTCTTCCAGGACCCGGCCACGGCGCTGAACCCGCGCATGACCGTCCAGGACATCCTCACGGACCCCCTCCAGATCCACGGCATCGGCACCGCGGCAACGCGGGCGGCGAAGGTCAAGGAGCTGCTGGCCCTGGTGGGCCTGCCGCAGTCCGCGGCCGAGGTCACGCCGTCGCAGGTTTCCGGCGGACAGCGCCAGCGTGTGGCAATCGCCCGCGCCCTGGCCCTGGATCCGGACATCATTGTGGCAGACGAGCCGACGTCGGCCCTTGACGTCTCCGTCCGCGCCCAGGTGCTGAACCTGCTCTCGGACCTGAAGACCCAGCTGAACCTCGGCATGGTTTTCATCTCGCATGACATCCAGACCGTCCGCTATGTCTCGGACCGCATCTGCGTTATGTACTTCGGCAAGATCGTCGAGCAGGGCACCGCCACCCAGGTCTTCGACAGCCCCACCAACGACTACACCAAGAAGCTCCTGGGCGCCGCCCCGAGCCTGCTCCACATCTAGCTTTCCCACCAGAAATTTTCGTCTAACCATCAATATTTGGAGAACACTGTGACCACCGTCGCTTCCCGTTTCCAGGGCGTCATTCCGCCCGTCGTAACCCCCCGCACCGCCGAAGGCGCCATCGACGTCCCGTCGCTGGAAAACGTCACCAAGCACCTGCTCGACGGCGGCGTCAGCGGCCTGTTTGTGCTGGGTTCCTCCGGCGAGGTCACCCACATGACCAACACCGAGCGCGACCTCGTTGTACAGACCGTGGCAGGCGTGAACGCCGGCCAGGTGCCGGTGATCGTCGGCGCCGTAGAGCAGACCACCAACCGCGTCATTGAAGAAGCCAAACGCGTCATCGCGCTGGGCGCCGACTCGATCGTGGCCACCAGCCTGTACTACGCCATCTCCAACGCCCAGGAGAACAACACGCACTTCCGCTCCATCGCCGCCGCCGTGGACGTTCCCGTCTTCGCCTACGACGTGCCGGTGCGCACCCACTTCAAGCTGCCCACCGACCTTCTGGTCGAACTGGGCCGCGACGGCGTCATTGCCGGTGTGAAGGACTCCTCCGGGGACGACGTCTCCTTCCGCCAGCTGCTCATCGCAGCCAAGGACATCCCCAACTTCGACATCTTCACCGGCCACGAAGTGGTTGTGGACGGCGCCCTCCTGGGCGGCGCCCAGGGTGTCGTTCCGGGCCTCGGCAACGTTGACCCGGCCGGCTACCGCCGCCTCTACGACGCCGCTGTTGCCGGCGACTGGGCCAAGGCTGCAGCCGAGCAGGACCGCCTGGCCGACGTCTTCGAGATCGTCTACACCCCCAAGGCCGGCCGCATGTCCGGTAACGCCGCGGGCCTGGGCGCCTTCAAGACCGCCCTGCAGCTCATGGGCATCATCAAGACGAACGTCATGAGCGCCCCCATGCTCTCCCTGGACGAGGACGAGACCAAGGCAATCCGCGTCATCCTGGAACGCAACGGCCTGATCTAGTTAGTCGCGGCCGGGGCGCGTCTGAGCCGGGGCGGCACGGTAGCTGCGTTCCGCCGGCGCTTAGACACCTCCCGTCGCACCGCTCGGTCGCTGAGCGACCGTCACGATGCTCTGGTCGGCGATGCGCGCCTACCCGGAAAGCAGCCACCGCACCTTGGGTGACCATCTCGCCGGAGCGCCGGGGGATTCGTTTTGCGTAGGCCCGCATCGCCGACCAGAGTCGTCTGGACGTCGCTCAGCGACGGGAAGTCGGCGACGGGAGGTGTCTAAGGGCCGGCAAAATGGAGCCGCCGGCGCGACCCAGCCACAACGATGAGAAGGAAAGTAATGCAGTACGCGATCGGTGTTGACCTTGGGGGTACTAAGACTGCTGCCGGGGTTGTTTCCGGGGACGGGGAGGTCTTGTTTTCGGAGACCATTCCTACGCTGAACCGCGATGGCGGCGACGCGATCCTGGACGCTACTGCGGCGCTGGTTTCTTCCCTCATGTCGCGGGCTCAAGCAGCGGGCCTGGACGTGGTGGGGGTCGGGGTTGGCTCGGCCGGGGTCATTGACGCCGCTCACGGTGTTGTGGTGTCTGCTACCGATGCCATCCTCGGGTGGGCCGGGACCGGGCTGACCGCAGGGTTGGCCGCCCGGCTCGGCCTGGCGCCGGAGGCCGTCCAGGCAGTGAACGATGTCCACGCACACGCCCTGGGTGAGTCGTGGACGGGTTCCGCCGCAGGAACCTCAAGCTCGCTCCTGGTGGCCTTCGGCACCGGCGTCGGCGGCAGTTTTGTCCTGGCCGGGCACCCGGTCCTGGGACACCGCTACGCGGGCGGACACGTGGGCCACTTCGCCTCCCCATACGCATTCCACGAGGGCAAGGCTGTGCCCTGCGTTTGCGGCGGCGCCGGGCACGTTGAGGCCATCGCCTCCGGGCCCGCCATCCGCGAGGCGTACGTGCGTCTGGGCGGAAACCAGCCGGTGGTGGACGCCCGCGGCGTCTTTGCCCTTGCCAGCGCCAGCGATGCCGTAGCCATCAAGGCTGTGGGCATGGCCGCCGCCGCGGCCGGCCAGGCCGTGGGCGGACTCGCCAACATCCTGGACCCCGAAGTGGTGGTGGTTTCCGGCGGGCTCTCCGACGCCGGCGCGCCCTGGTGGCGTCCCATGGAACGCGCCCTGCGCGCCGAACTCCTGCCGGCACTGCTCGGCCTCCCCGTCCTGCCCGCTAAACTCGGCAACGCAGCAGCAATGGTGGGCGCCGCGCGCCTGGTGCTCACCACTTCGTCCTGACACCGTCGTCCCAAACACCACGCCCACCCTGATCTTCAGCCCGCTCCGCCAATTTTCCAGAGGAAACCGACAGTGATCCTGACCCCCGAAGCCCTCGAAGCCCTGCGCGGCCAACTCATCGTCTCCTGCCAGGCGTATCCGGGCGAGCCCCTGCGGGACCCGCGCACCACGGCGCAGATTGCCGCTTCGGCGGTGATCGGCGGCGCCGCTGCTGTCCGGGTCCAGGGCCTGGCCGATGTGCAGTTCACGCGGGCAGCCGTGGAGGTTCCGGTGATCGGGCTCTGGAAGGACGGGCACGACGGCGTCTTCATCACTCCCACACTCCGCCACGCTTTAGCGGTGGCCAACGCGGGCGCCCACGTGGTGGCGATCGACGGCACGCGCCGGGAACGTCCTGACGGCCTGACCCTGGCCCAGACAGTGGCGGGCATCCACCAGGATTCCCACGCGCTGGTCATGGCGGACTGCGGCTCGTTCGACGACGCTGCCGCCGCCGCCGATGCGGGAGCCGACCTGATCGGCACCACGCTGTCCGGCTACTCCGGCGAGCGCCCCAAGACGCACGGCCCCGACCTGGAACTGCTGGAGCAGATCGCCGCCGCCGGCTTCGGTGTGCCGCTCATCGCCGAAGGCCGCCTCCACTCCCCCGCCCAGGCCCGGCAGTGCCTCGACGCCGGCGCGTTCGCCGTCGTCGTTGGTACCGCGATCACGCACCCGGCCACCATCACCGGCTGGTTCGCCGAGGCCCTGAAGTGACTCCGCCGCCGGAACGAGCACAGCCGGAACAAACACAGCCCACCGGCGCTGAGCCCGGGAACTACCTGCTGGCCGGCACGGTCCTCACCGACGGCTCGATCCATGACGACGCAGTGGTGGCCGTCGCAGACGGCCGTATCGCGTATGTGGGGCCCCGCGCCGGTCTTGATGAGGCGTCGCTGCCCGGCCTTGAAGAACTCGAACTGCCGCCGGGCAGCATGATTCTGCCCGGCCTCGTTGACCTGCACTGCCACGGCGCTGTCGGCGGCGACTTCCCCAGCGGCGACAGCGAGGCTGCCAGGACCGCCGTCGACTTCCTGCACCGCAGCGGCACCACCACGCTGCTGGCAAGCACGGTGACCGCGTCCCGTGAGGACCTGCTGCGCGGCCTGGAAACCCTGCGGCTGCTCGCCGATGAAGGGCTCATCGCGGGCATCCACTCCGAGGGACCGTTCCTGTCCCACGCGCGCTGCGGCGCCCAGGATCCACGGTACCTGCGCGGGCCGGACCTCCCCCTGCTGGCCGAGCTGCTGGCTGCGGCCGGCGGCCACCTGCGGACCATGACCTACGCGCCGGAGCTGCCCGGCGCCGACGCCGTGGTGCGGATGCTCGCCGAGCATGGCGTCACGCCGTCGCTGGGCCACACTGACGCGGACGCCCGGACGACGGCGGCCTCCCTCACCGGGGCGGCGGAGCTGCTGGCGGCATCCGGCCTGGGGACCGTATCGCGCCCCACGGTCACACACCTCTTCAACGGCATGCCGCCGCTGCACCACCGCAGCCCCGGACCGGTCGCCGCGTGCCTCCGGCTGGCCGAGGCCGGCACGATTACCGTCGAACTCATCGCCGACGGCGCGCACCTGGACCCCGAAACGGTCCGGATGGTCTTCGAGCTGGTGGGGGCCGAAAACGTGGTCCTGGTGACGGACTCCATGGCCGCCACCGGACTGCCCGACGGCGACTACGAGCTTGGCCCCGCAGCCGTCTCCGTCAGCGGAGCGGTGGCCCGGCTCAGCAACGGCACGCTGGCCGGCGGGACGGCCACAATGCTGGACGTTGTTCGGCGGACCATTGACGCCGGTGTTGAGCCGGCCGCCGCTGTTTTGTCAGCCACCGCGGTTCCGGCGGCCATCATCGGCCAGGCGCAGGAAATCGGAAGCCTCCGCGCGGGGCTGCGGGCCGACGTCGTAGTGGTGGACCGCAACTTCCGCCGCGGCCTAGTCCTGCGCGAGGGGCGCACCCTGGACCGCCCCGCCGTCGGAGTCTGGCCCAGATAGCCCCACAGGACAATCTGCACCAGGAGCGGCGTGCCGCGGAACAACCAGACGTAGAGCCACGACAGGGTCGACAGCACCGGGTTGGTTGAGAGCCGCATCGCCGCGATGAGGATCGCAAGCAGCGTCGAAACCACCATGGAAAGTACGGTCAGCACGAGTGTCAGCCATACACCGGCCAGATGTGGGTGTCGAACAGATAGCGCCCGATGGCCGGGTACTCGATGTTCTTGTTGGTCAGCAGGGACTGCATAAACAGGCCGACGACGCAGAGCAGTACCACTGCGCTGATCCACCGCCACGGCCGGCGCAAGGGGATCGCCGTCACGTCTGCCGCCACGGCGACTCTGGGTGCGGTCCCGGTAGAAATCGGGGAGGTCATGGCGGCTCTACTTTCCCTGGTTGACGGCGGCCGAGTCCACCGCGTAAGACGTCAACGAGTACCGGTCCAGAATCTTTTTGTACGTTCCGTCGTTAATCAGGGCCTGAAAAGCTGCCCGCAATGCCTCGGTGAATTCCGGATCCGTGTTGAGGTTGCCCATGCCGCTGAACACCGGCAAGTAGCCGGCCGGGAACTCGGCGTCGCGGACCAGCTCGAACGCCTTGCCGTCGCCGGCGGTTTTGACCACGTACTCGGCCACGGGCGCATCCACCACGTAGGCCTGGCTCTTGCCCGCGCGGAGGGCCGTCTGGGCATCCAGATCCGTGGGCAATTCCAGGACCTGGACTCCGTCTTGGCCCTTTTCCTTGCACTGGGTTTCGAGTCCCCGCAGGAGTTCTCCCTGGACCGTTGCCTTTTGCACCGAGACGGTCTTGCCGCACACGTCCAGGCGGGCCTTAACACCGTCCGGGTTGCCGCTCTTGACCAGGATGATGAAGCCGCCGTGCGTGTAGTCAACGAAGTTGAGGGTCTTCTGCCGTTCCGGTGTGTCATTCATGGCACTGAGGATGACGTCGAACTTCTTCGACAGCAGGGACGGGATGATGGTGGAAAACGCCTGCTGGTTGAAGGACACGGGGATGCCGAGTTTCTGCCCCAGGGCCTGGGACAGGTCATAGTCAAAGCCGGTCGGCTTGCTGTCCGTGTCATACATCGTGTAGGGCGGGTAGGGGATGTTGCCCGCCGCCTTGATCTCGCCTTTGCCCCGGATGCTCTGCGGCAGGTACATGGACATCGTGGCGATCGGCACGGTGCAGACCGTCCCGCCCGTTGCCCCATCCGGCAACTGGTCCGTGAGGGCAGGTCGGTTGCCGGCAACAGTCGTCGGCCACGTGAGTGGCGCGGTTCCCGCACGGTGAACAACGACGCCTGCACGCATTTGCACGCCTGCGTCCGGCGTCGTGGCAGCGATTTCGGCGAGGACATCGAATGTGGTGGCCGCCCAGGGTTCGATCCAGGACGCTGGTTCTGCATGGTAGGGGGCCCAGATCGCGGCCGCTACCGAGGAAACCGTCTGTTCGGGGCGGTCCGCAGCCACGACCGTGACGTTGTGGCCCGCCCGGGCTGCCACTAGTGCGGTGGTGAGGCCAATGACGCCGGCGCCCACCACAACCACTGCAGGAAGTGGGGTGTTCATCCGTCGCTTTTCAGGGCCGTGGCCTCGATTTCGAACCTGAAGGGTCCGACGAGGCCAGCCACGATCGTGGTGCGGGCAGGTTTATCTCCCGGAAACCAGAGGCTGTATTCGGCGTTGAATTCGGCAAGCTGGCTGGCGCCGGTCAGAACACAAAATGTCCGGACCACGTCCGCCAGGGAGCAATTTCCTGCCCGGAGGACTGCCTGGAGGTTGCGGCAGGCCTGCCGCACTTCCTTGGTGAATGACTCCGGCACCGTGCCTTCGACGGGGTCAAGACCAACCTGCCCTGATGTCAGGACGAACTGGTCAGTAGCGACGGCCTGGGACAGCACGGGCAGCCCCGGGGCGTCGGGCGTGTGAACAACACTTGATTGCAGCAATGGGATTCCTATGTTCGGACCGGCACCGGCAAGGACAGGACGTATCGGCGTCGACAAGGACGCGGAACGGCGGGGAGTGGACGTGGTGTGAATGGGGACACATCCACGACTGCGTATGATCTTGCCAAGTTGCAGGCGGCGGGCCAATGACATGCGCGCCAATTGATCCCGGCAAAAAATGTATGAAAAACCAACCGAGTGATGGGCTGCCGGGATGCGTCCCGCACTGGCGCGCACGCTGCAGGGGGCGGACAAGTGGAGCGTCGTCGTTGTCGCGGTTCTGGCCCCTGTGGCGCTGGACCGCCGGGCCTGGCGCAAGGCACACCGCCCGGCCACCGCCGTCGGGCGTTCCTCCTTCAGGAGGCGTCCCAGATGAACGACGGCGGGCAACAGTGGCCCTGCGAACGGCGCTTATAGTCCCGGTCAGGACCTGGCCACCCCAAGCCAGGAGGAAAATTGCCGTTGCCACATCGCGCTAGACTTTCGATTATGACCGGTGCCCCTGCCCGTCTTCTGGCCAGGCTCGTCGCCCTGACGATGCTCCTCACGGCGTGTGCGCCCGCGATCGGCTTTGACGAGACCACCACTGATCGACCGATAGCGACGTCCTCGGCCCGGCCAGCCGCTGGCGACGTCGCCCCCGCCCCTCACCGGAATCCGGCCCCCACCCCGACGCCGGTTCCCACGCCAACGGCGGTGCCCCAGGCGTTTGCCCTCACCCTCTACCAGGAGGGGGACTTCGTGCCGCAGTACACCTTTGACTGGTGTGTTGCGGCGAGCATCCAGATCGCGCACAACCTCATCGATGACACGGGGGGCGGCACGTGGGCCGATCGCGCTCAGCAGGGCGACCTGTGGGAGAGGGCCCGGGCACGTTCGTCCAACTCGTTCAACGGTGCAAATCCGCTCGGTTGGGCAGAGGTGCTGACCGACGTGGGGATGGGGCCATACGCCGTTGTCAGCATCGCCGACTACGAGGACGCACTGCAAACGGCGGCGCGTGCCATCACCGAAACGGGCCGGCCGGTCGGGCTGGTCATGTGGAGCGGTCGCCACGCGTGGGTGATGAGCGGGTTTGAGTCTCTCGGCGATCCCGGCCAGTTCCCGGAGTTCTCGGTCACCGGCGTCCGCGTCCTGGATCCGCTCTACCCGCACGGCAGCGGGCAGTGGGGTCCATCGCCTGCGCCCAACAGCCTGCTCAGCCCCGAGCAGCTGGCGACGCAGTTCGTAGTCCGAGAGCCGCGACGCTGGAGCAGCGATCTGCCGGCGGGCTACCTGCTGGTGCTGCCGCAGGCCGAGGCCTGACCAGGCCTTTTGTGCCCTGAACTTACTTCAACCTGCATTGAGGCCTAGCAAGGAAGGGGCAGCGCGCCTGGCTTCTGTCACTGCCGTTGGCGGTGTCCTTGGGCGGGGCCGCACGTTTCAGCTCAGCAACGTTCAACGTGCCGCAAAGACCATCATGGCGTTCCGTAGAACGTGTCCCGCCTTGAGCCTTCAAATCGACCCCTTAGTAGGGGTCGTCCGTGAACCAGAGGATTTGTTGTCCAGGACCCCCTTTCCAGAAGACGTGCACGTGAGGATATCGTCGGGGTAGTGAGGGCTGAGTTCTTCGCGCACAGCCCCGTCGCTCCTGTCGGGGATTCGTTTCGATGGGAGTGCTATGTCTGGTGTTCAGGTCCATCCGGATGTCGCCATGGTGATGAGGGTTCTCGGCGACCTCGGCCTCGTCTGTTCCCCCGCCAAAGTCGAGGCCGACAACGCTGAGTACGGTGCCGCGATCTCAGAGATCCGTCGGTCTCCGGTTCGCTTCAGGGTCGGAAAGCTGACCCCGACGAAGGTGGGCTTGTTCGTGACAGTGTGGCGGCGCTCTCTCGATGGGTCGACCGAACCTCTGCCTGCGGAGGAGTACAACGACGTGCTGGTGATCTGCGTGCGGGAGGATTCCAGAGTCGGAGCATTCGCGTTTCCGAAGGCGGCGCTCGTCGAGCATGGCGTCGTGTCCGTGGGTGGCGCCGGAGGCAAGCGAGGGTTCCGCGTCTATCCGCCGTGGTCAGCTACGACGAATCCGCAGTCGAAAAAATCCCAGCAGTGGCAGTGTAATTACTTTTTCGAGATGGCTGACGGGTGCGCCATTGATGCGCAGCGAGCCAGCCGACTCTTCGTTGCGCCCTAAACGGATTCTTCGACATTCGGTCAGGCCAGGTCAGGTGGCGGGCCGTCGTCGGGACACCCCGCAGCGCCCGGGATGCGACGGCTATTCGGGCGTCTCGTTCTGTTCTCTTTGGGCGAGCCGCTGGAGCTGCCATCTATGCACGTCGGGCAGCCATTCCAACGTGGCCGATGGACCGACCCGCGGGTCGTCGGGAACACCGCCGTCTCGCAGGGCCTGCACGTACGCGCGATCCTGTTTGATACGTGCTCGTAGCTGCTCAGCTCCGCCGACTGAGCCGTGACCGGGGATGACGGCATGAACGTCGTCGGCCACGCTGTCAAACAGCCGCAGCGCGGCGAGGTAGTCCCCGAGTGGATCCGCAGCCTCCAGGTCGAGGAACGGCATGAGGATGTCTGAAAGCATGTCGCCGGCGACGAGGACGCCGCGCTCCTCGATCAACAGCGCCGCATGGCCTGTTGCATGGGCCTGATGCTCGATGATCCGGACTGTGGGGCCAATCCAAGGAATCTGCGCAGCGCCGGCGGGCAGGCCCGTGATGAGACCGAACAGATCCATCGGGACCTCCTCGGCGAACTCCGGTGGTAGGACCTCGGCTATGCGGGTCTTCCAATCCGCGTTCGACAACAGGGCTCGGATAGAAGCCGCACAGCGGGCTGTACCGTAACGGGGCGCGTCGCCGAAGTTCGCGTGCCACAGCACGTGGTCCCAATCGGGATGCGTCGAAAAGCCTGCCACGACGGGCTGGCCCAACTCGCGGAGGTCATTCGCGAGGACCACCATTTCGTCGCCCGTTATGCCGGGGTCGATGAGCAACACACCGTCCCCGCCCTGCACGACAACGGAATTGCTCTGGATGAACTCGCTCTCATGAACCAGAACGCCCTCAACGACCTCCCTCAGCATGGAATGCCTTCCGCGTGTGGTTTGCAACCCCTTGTCGAGACGGTATTAGCTGGCGGTAGTAGATTGCAAGCACTTTGGGCGAAGCAGCCCGGCCTCGGTCGGGGTGCCCGATCAACGCGGCGGTAGAGGCCTTCGGCGATCGCTGGACCCTGATCGTGCTCCGCGACATCGTCTTCGGAGGCAAGCACTCGTTCCGGGAACTGCACGCAGGCTCACTCGAGTGCATCGCCTCGAATGTCCTTGCGGACCGACTCAAGAAACTCGTCGTTTGGGGTTGCTCACCTGGGAAGACACGCGGCCCCGCCAGCGGACACGGGACAGCATGACCGGACCCGCGATCCAACTCTCGTACCCGTGTTCGCGCAGCTTGGCAGCTGGGACTTCGCCGCGGGCCCACCAGCCGCGAGCTCCGCGTTCGCGCCGAGTTGCTCGAACAAGGCGGACCCGTTCTCTGGCAGGATTTCATGGACGAACTTCGCCACCCGCACCTCAGCTCCGATACCTCACCGCCATCACCGAGCGTTCGCGAACGTAATGGGGAACCCTTTACGGGAGGCTGGCGTGTGCGACAAGGGCGCCGCTAGATTTGCCCCAAAGCCAAGCACCCCCTGAGCTCCAGGCTTCAGCTAAAAGCCACTTGCACTGGCTTGAACCTGAAAGGCCCGCCGCATCTGGGTCCGAAGGGGTGCTCCCCAGCCCATCGACAATGTCCCATCCGCCGAGCCCACCGCAGCGCCCGGACGGTGGCCGGCATTTCGCGAGCATTTATCAGATGCGGCACGCACCCCATCTCGCGAGCACTTTAGATGAGTCTTGTCGCGACGTGTTGGGCCGGAGTATAAGTGAAAGCCTGAGCAGTAGTCCAGCTGGGGCGCATTGTCGAATAGCGCCCCAGGGCAGGATCGGATCACAAACTAGGAGGATTACCATGGCTCGCCGCATGCTTGTCGTACTTCTGGCCGCAGCCCTGATGTGGGTCGGAGCACCGGCCTTCGCCGCCGGACCCATAACGGAGACCACCAACGAGAAGGGTCTCGTCGAGACCTTCGTTGACTTGGTGCCCAGCTGCGAAGGGGGCGGGCCGCTTTACACGATCACTACCACCAGCAACTTCGTGCTCCACGAAACGACCTTCGCTGACGGCCGGGTTCACGCCACGTTCACCCAGACAGGGACCTTCGTCGCCGTGCCCCTCACGGCGGGCCTTCCGAGCTACACAGGCAAGTTCACGGTCTGGGGCGGCTTCAACGACAACGGCAAGGTCGTCGAAGGCACATTCACCTTCAACGTGCGCGGGACAGGATCTGACGGGTCGACATTCAAGAACCATGTCAACGAACACTTCAACGTCCGACCGAACGGCACGGTCAACGAATTCTTCAACTGCCACTGAGAGCCCGACGCGACCGATGCCCCGGCGGCCCCACATCGGACCGGGCGGGTGGAGCATCGCGACTGGCGCCCAAGATCGACTCGCTCCCGCATCACGCTGTCCGGAGGGTGACGCACATCCACGGGCGGGCGGGGTCGAGGTAGACCTTCTGTCGGGAGGGGTGCGCTCGTCATATTTTTGGAAACAGGCCGAATTAAGGGGCACTGTACTGTGCTTGGAAGGGGCTGCCCCGTCTTGTTGTACTCCTGGTCGCCGGGACCAACTTGAGAGACTTCTTGATCAGTTTGATAGGCGTGCCGATGCGAAGTAGAGGCGGTGGTTCGGCCCCCGTTAGCAGTCCAGCGGCTATGCGATGGCTGACTGGTTTTCCTACGTCCACGTCTATCCCAGGAGCGGATCGGCGTCATGCCGCCCAGCGATCCGCAGGCCGTTCAAGATTGTAGATAGCTTTCCATTCCTCGGCCAAGTATTTGGCTTCGGCCACGGTTGTGACTGTTGACCGGGAATGGCGGGTTAAATCACAGTTTGAATGGCGGTTTGCCGTCCCGTTGAAGGAACCCTCACCGGACAGCTCAGTTGAAACGAGGACCGAAGGCTATGGCATCCAGATCATTGGCAGACACGATGGCGCCATGAGGGACAGGATGCTGCTGATCATGTGCGGGACGAAGAGTTCCATGACGCCCTCAACTACTACATGAAGCACTGCCAATGAACGTCATCATCGTTATCTTCGGCGTACTCGTAGCCTCGGCCGCACCGATGAGTTTCCCGCGCCGCGCCGGTCTATGCTATGGAGACCGACTGACCGAAGGCATGGCGCGATGCGGAAACTGATCTACGGCATGAACCTGACACTGGATGGCTACGTCGCCGCGCCCGGCGACGACTTCGGGTGGAGCGAGCCGAGCGACGAGCTGTTTCAGTGGTGGCTCGATCAGGAGCGGGCGATCGGCCTGTTGCTGTATGGGCGCAAGCTGTGGGAGGCCATGAGTTCCCACTGGCCGACCGGCGACCAGCAGCCCAATGCCACCCCGGCGCAGATCGAGTTCGCGCGGAACTGGCGGGACACGCCGAAGGTGGTGTTCTCCTCGACGATCGACAAGGTCGACTGGAACACCCGCCTGGTCACCGGCGACGCGGTCGCGGAGATCACCCGACTCAAGGCTGAGGACGGCGAGCCGATGAGGGTTGGTGGTGCAACGCTCGCCGGGGCAGCCATGCGGGCCGGGCTGATCGACGAGTACACGATCGTGACCCATCCGGTCTTGGTGGGCGGCGGCACGCGGTTCTTCACCGCGCTGGATAGCTGGGTGAACCTGAACCTGGTGGAGACGCGGACGTTTCCCGGCGGGGTGGTCCTGACCAGGTACGAGACGCGCTGAGCGCGATTCCTCGGCGCGGTCGGGGAAGTACATCCACCACCAGCGGCCCCACGTCGGTGGCCAGCAGATAGTCCGGAATGCGCTTGCGCACCGCCCCGGCGACCTCAACCTTCTACAGAAACCGTTGCGCCACAATATGGCGCACAGACACATCTTGAAGTCCGCGAACAGCAAACGCGCCAACTCCAGCCGGGACTCGTAGATCACCAGATCCCGCACCATAGCGTGGCGCCGATGATGATCCCTTGAACGACACCGGATTGTGCGACCCACGCGAGGAAACCTGCCTGTCCGCACACTAGCTCCGCCGCCGCGAGCAGCACCACAGTGATCCCTTTCGATGACGTGGCTGCCACGCTGAAGCACCAGCAGGCAGCTCTGCCCGTAAGGCGGTCCTTCACCGGCGCAAGCGCCACCCAAAATTTTCAGATCACGATCGCCGCGTTCCGGGGTCGGTCGATTCCTGTAGGACCCAGCCGCAAAAAATGCCCGGTGAAGCGGGCCGTATACGGCACACTCCTGAGACATAAGATCCGCAGTAAGAATGGCAGACAGCCAGCGCTTAGACGCTGGCGGCCGCCCCGGACACGCGCACGGCGACCTGCCCGCTCCCCTGCACCAGCTGCGACGCTGCGGCTTCGTCAGCCACCACCGTCACGTGCGGGTGCAGCTGCAGGATGGACCCCGGGCAGTCGGCAGTGACGGGCCCGTTGAGGGCGGCGGCCAAGATGCCGGCCTTGTCCGCGCCGTTGACCACCAGCAGGAGGTGGCGGGCTTCGAGGATTGTGCCCAGACCCTGCGTGATGCAGCGGAACGGCACGTCCTCCGGGGTGCTGAAGTAGCGGGCGTTCGCCTCGCGGGTGCGTTCCGTGAGGACTTCCACGCGGGTCCGGGAGTCCAGCGCAGAGCCGGGCTCGTTGAAGGCCAGGTGACCGTTGTGGCCGATGCCGAGGATCTGCACGTCGATGCCGCCAACGCCGGCAATGGCCGCGTCGTAATCAGCGGCGGCAGCCTCGGGGTCTGCGGCGCTTCCATCCGGCACCGCTACGTTGACGGGATCCAGGTGCAGCCGTTCAGTCACTTCGCGCCGGACAACTTCGGCGTAGCTTTCGGGGTGCCTGGCGGGCAGGCCCACGTACTCGTCGAGGGCGAAGGCCCGGACGGAGGACATGTCGAGCTGGTGGTTGGCGAGCGCCGCGTAGATGGGCAGCGGCGATCCGCCCGTGGCCACGCCCAGGACGGCGTCGGGCTTGCTGCGGATGACGGCAGCCAGGATCCCGGCGGCGACGGAACCGGTGGCTGAGGCGGTAGGCACAACGAAAATTTCCACAACAAGGGCACTCTCTACGAAAAGGGCAGGGTTAAGTCCGCCCGGGGCGCGGGCGGCGGAGGGAAAACAGGCTAGGCGGCCGCGACTTCCTTGAGTTTCAGGCGGATGCCGTCAAAGTGGCGCTGCAGGCGTTCCGACGCAAGGGCCTTGTCCTTGTTGGCCACGGCCTCAAAGATGTCCCAGTGGTCCTGCGTCTGCTGCTCGAGGTTGACCGGGCCGGTACCGATGGCCAGGTGGATCTTGCGGTAAACCTGCCAGAACACATCCATGAGGTTGATGAGCAGCTCGTTGTTCAGGGGGGCGTACAGGCGGCGGTGGAATTCGGCGTCGTGCTCATGCAGCGGCTCCCCCTTCTTGGCCGCGTCCTCCATGGCTTCCATGGTGGCCCGCAGGTCAGCCACGTGCTCGTCGGTCAGCAGGTCAATGGCCAGTCCGATCAGCCCGGACTCGAGGGCCTGGCGCACATCGATGAGCTCCATGGCTTCCTCGCCCTTGTGCCGGAGGGACAGCCGGCCGCGGAACGTCAGGCCGGACACCAGGGCGCTGAAGTTGTTGGGTGCAACGAACATGCCAAAGCCATGCCGGATCTCGATGACGCCCAGTGCCTGGAGTACTTTCAGGGACTCGCGGACGGTGTTGCGGCCCACGCCGAGCTCGGCGGAGAGCTCACTTTCGGTGGGCAGCGCGTCACCGACGTCCAAGCCGCGGTCCAGAATGAGGTCCATGATCCCCGTCTGCAGGGCATGCGAACGGAGCTGCGCACTGAAACGGGCGGGCGATACTTCTTGCGATGCGATGGCCACGGGGGTCTCCTCCTTGCCGCGCTTAGGGGTCGCGACTTGTCCTACTTCTCAAGGGTACAGGAGATGGGACGTCCAATGTCTAGATATTGGGAACGTATTTTTTGAGCAGTTCCAACCCTGCCGGACCGAATCTAACCCAGAAGCGCCGAATCTAACCCAAAAGGGACCGAACAAGCTCGCGGCACGCCCGGTAACCAGGCGTTTTGGGATCGATCAGGGCGTAATGGTCCCCCGGAACCCTGATCAGCCGGGTTTCCATGTGCGCGGTGGTTCCGGCGTTCACATAGGACTCGGACTGACCCAAGGGAACGGTGGTGTCCTCCGATCCATGGACAGCGATGACCGGCACGGCCAGCGGAAGGGCAGCCATCGGGTCCGCATATCTGTAGCGGTGCGGATATTTCGACGACGACCCGCCCAGCAGGTTGCTCACCGCACCGTTGCTGAGGTTCAGCTTCTCGGCCTCGGCCAAGTTGAGCAAGCCGGACTGGCTGACCACTCCGGTGAGGTGCACCGCGGAGGCATCTGAGGTGCGGGGCACCTGGCGGTCAGCATCCGGCATTCCCAGCTGGGCAAGCTTGCCCCGGCCGGCAGCCCAGGCGGCCAGATGCCCGCCGGCTGAATGGCCCAGCGCCACCACCGGACCCAGGTTCAGGGCATGCTTCGCCGCGAGGTCACCCAGCTTGTCGATACCGGCCAGCACGTCAATGAAGGTGTTTGGCCAGCCGCCGCCGTTTCCGGCCCGGCGGTATTCAAGGTTCCAGGCGGCCATGCCGTGGGCGGCCAGGTCCTTGGCGATGGGCTCCCCCAGCTCGGCGCCGTACTGCGAGCGCCAGTAGCCGCCATGGATCACCACTACCAGGCCGCGGTGCTCGCCGCCGGCTGGCAGCTCCGGCAGGAAAAGCTCGCCCCATTGGCTGGCGTCCTCGCCGTACTGGTACTTGTGCCGCTTCACTGCATCCCCCTTGGCGCCGCCACCGGCGGTACCGTCCCGCTCGGCGCCGGGCGAACACGCGGCGCCGAGAATTCCAACGGCCGCCGCGGCAGCCGCACCAACCAGCGTGCGAAAGACAAACGTCCGACGCCGCAGATCAGCCATGTGCCGAGCCTACAGCGTGGTGCCTCCCGGCAAAGTCACCGAGCAGGAAACCGGTAGGTTTGTGCCCGTGAATTCCATCAACGCGCACTGGACGGCGTCGTCAGGAACGCTGGTCCTGGAAGCGAAAGGCACAGCCGACAGCTCGCCGTTTGACGTGCTGGTGGATGGGAAGCTCGCCCACCGGGTCACCGCAGCCGGCAGGGTGAGTTTCGAGCTTGCCTTGGGACCCCTCAAGCCCGGGACGTCGGTCCAGCTATGGCTCCCCCCCGTTTGGGACGGTCAGGATCCGGGAAGCATCACTGAATGGCGCGGGCGTCCACCCGGTGACGGAGTCCGGCAAACGCTGGCTGACGTACGGCAGTTCGCTGACGCATTGCCAGCAGGCGGACGGCCGGTCGGAAACCTGGCCTGCCCTGGCGGCGAACCGGTACGGCTGGCAGCTCGCCTCACTACCGGGACGCAACAGCCGCCGTCGTGCGTGTCCTGCGGGAAACGCGGCGACCACGCGATCCACTGCCTGGACGGCGCCGCCGTCTTCACTGCCGTGGCGAACTAATACTTCGCCGGGACCACCGGGGAAGGGCGTAGTGTCAGTAGTAGGAGATTTCGGGGGTGGCATATAGGTCCGGGGTTGAATATACGGGCCGCGCGCGAAGAGAGCGCACAGCCGCCAGCCGGGTCATCTGACCCCGGCGATGCTTGGAATTGAGGCCGCATGGCCGAGAATGATGCCCTGCCGACGGCGGAGCAATTACAGGACCTGCTTCTTGAAAGTCCGGGTTTCACCGAATTCCTCCTGGGACTGACCGCGATTTCCGCGTCCTTATTGGGTGGGGACACGCCGCTGCTCTGTGCCATCACGGTGGAACGGGAGACCGGGCCAGCGACGGTAGCCAGCAGCACGGAGACGGCCCGGAGCCTGGACGAACGCCAGTACGCATTCGACGACGGCCCCTGCCTTACGGCGCTGCGGGAGCAGCGCACAGTCCTTATCCGTAATCTTCAGGCGGACGAGAGTTGGGCCTGGTATGCCGGGGCGGTGGCAGACGAAGGCATCCGGACAATCCTGGCCGTCCCCATCCCCACCGACAACGGATCCCGCTCCGCCCTGAACTGCTATTCAACCGAACTCAATACTTTTGGCCCCGACACGGTGACCGCCATTGAAGAGCACGCTGCATCGCTTTCCCGGATCCTGCGCCTGGCAATCCGAGTGCACCCCTCGGACCCCTACCCGGAGCATTTGAGGTCGGCGCTGCGGTCCCGGGCCGTTGTGGACTCGGCCGTTGCCCTGATCATGGTGCAGAACCGCTGCAGCCATGAAGCCGCCGTCAAGCTCCTGCACCTTGCCTCCCGCAGCAGCAACCGCCGGCTACATGACATCGCCGAGGACATCCTGCACTACGCCTCGGATATCCCCGTCATTACCGGAGGCGGGGAGAAATGATGGACGACGGCGGATTGGGCACCCCCCAGCCTGCCTTCGAGGCGGACCAGCGCAAGTTTGCAGCCGCCCAGTTCCGGAGCGGGAACATCAGCCTCCCCGGGCTATGGACCTACTATTGCGGGATCGGCGGAAACGTCGATCAGCTCGGGGTGGAAGCCTATCTGCACGAGCTGGTGGAATTGGCCCCGCTGCAGATGGATCTCATCCAGACCGCAATCAAGGAGATCACGGCGGACGGACCGGGAAGCGCACATGTCCCAGGACTTTGATATCCGAGAACCCGAATCCGGCAACGTTGGACGCGCCGGCGCCGGGCTGCACGAGTTTGTGCTCCACCTGCAGGACCTCGTCCTGGCAAGCTCCGACGTCCGTGAATTCCTGACGGACACGGCCGCGATTCTTGCCACGCAGCTGTCACAGCCCGGGAACCACTTGTCCTGCGGGATCACGGTAGTCCGGCAGAAACGGCCGGTCGCTGTTGCCAGCAGCGATGCCCTCGCCCGGAACCAGGACGAACTGCAAAACAGCTTCGGCCGCGGACCGTGCCTGACAGCCCTTCGGACAGAATCGATGGTCCATGTTCCGGATCTGGACGCCGATGTCCGTTGGCCGAAATACAACCACGCTGCCCGCCAGATGGGCATCGGCTCCATCCTGGCACTACCAATGCATCTGCATGCGCCGGCTCACGCGGTGATTAACCTATATTCCCCCAACACGGATGGCTTCCCGCATCACGGGATTGATGCGGCTGTTGGGCTGGCAGGCATCGCCGCCAAGGCGCTGGACCTTGCCCTGAACATCGCACAGTTGCGCGACGCGCGTGACGACCTCGCCGCCGCCCTGAAGTCCCGCACTGTCATTGACACGGCCATTGGTGCCATCATGGCGCAGAACCGGTGCAACCGCGATGCGGCATTCGAGATATTGGTCAAGGCGTCCAGTTACCGCAATATCAAGCTAAAGGAGGTGGCCGCCGGCATCATTTCCGGAATTGGCGGCGAACGGGAATTCCCCACCACCTACGATGAATAGCCAAACAGCCTGAATCCGTGCAGGTCCGGGTGCGCAGCGCACCACGCACGCTAGGCTTTACCTGAAGCGCTGAACGGTTCACAAACAGGCTCATCCGGCCCGCCGGAGGCCGGTCACGCAGAATGGCCGGAGGCAAAAACCATGATCAAGAAGTATCCCCTGGATGAACT
This sequence comes from Arthrobacter sp. Soil762, assembly GCF_001428335.1. Taxonomy (GTDB): domain Bacteria; phylum Actinomycetota; class Actinomycetes; order Actinomycetales; family Micrococcaceae; genus Arthrobacter. The sequence continues at coordinate 111,630 of NZ_LMSG01000020.1, read as the reverse complement.
ATCCACTGCCCTGGGCAGGATCATGGGGCTGCTCCTCACGGAAGAAAAAGTGGACCACGCCGTCCAGCATCTCTCCCGCGCCGTCAGGGATTCCATCCCGGGGACTGTTGGGGCAGGTGTCTCAATCCTTGATCCCCATGCCCGCCCTGTTAGTTCCGGTTTTACCGGCAGTGTGGTGGAACGCGCCGACGCCCTTCAGTATGAGCTGGTCCAGGGGCCCTGCCTGACAGCCTGGGCCACCCAGGAGAGCATCCTCATCCATGACGTTGCAACTGAAGCCCGCTGGCCAAACTGGAGCGCCGCCGTCGTTGACTTCCCAATCCGCTCAGTGATCAGCACCCCGCTGATCGCCGACGGGCAGGCCATAGGTGCGATGAAGATTTACGCCGCCACCCCCGGCGCTTTTGAGGATGCCACCGCTGCCCTCATGGAGCTTTTTGCCTCCCCCGCGGCAACCCTTCTGTCCCATATCCAGACTGCCGAAACTCCGGAACGCATCAGCGCGGGCCTTCAATCGGCACTCTTCAGCAGGGACCTTATTAACCGGGCCTGCGGAATCCTCATGGAGCGCCACACCATCGCCGAGGACGCTGCCCTGCAGCAGTTGATGCGGCAGGCCCGCGCGACGTGCAGCACGCTTAAGGAAGTCAGCGCCATTGTCTTGGCAGGCGTGGCCTCCCACCCGCGTAGAGGCAGTAGTGATGGGCTTCGATAGCAGCGAACCGGAGCAACGCCGCAGGCTCCAGGCAGCATTGACAGCAGCACAAGTCAGCACGGGTGACCTGTGGCTCTACTACTTCGGCATCGGCGGATCTGTGGGCGAGTATGAAGTGGAGGCCTACCTGCAGGGACTTCTTTCCCTGCCCGAACTGCAGCGGGACCTCCTGGCCATGGCGGCAAATGAACTGTTCAATGACCACGCCGGCCCCCGCGCGCCCTATGCGGACGAGCTGGGGTCTGAAGATCCACCGCGGTCCGAAGAGCCCTAGCGGGCCAGACGCTCTCTCACTTAATGCCCCTTCGAGCCCAACGCTCTCTCACTTTCTTGAGGCGAGTGAGAGAGCGTTGGTGATTTTCCTGCGTTAAGTGAGAGAGCGTTTGATGGTGCCGGGTGCGTTGCCGCCCAGACGTGCGGTGACTTTGTCCGCCGCTGCCCTGCAGGATTCTCCGAGGCTCTGCAGTCGCTCCTTGGAGACGCGGAAACGAGGGGCCGGGATGAGGACTGCTGCCACAAGGTCGCCGCGGTGATCGTAGACGGGCGCGGCGACGCCGACTTCATCCAAGGAGGACTCGCCGTAGTTGATGGCCCACCCGCGGCGGGAGTCGTCTTTAAGGCGGAGCAGATAGTCCTCAAGGGAGGCCTCGTCCAGCCCGGGGTAGGTAATGGCTCCGCTGCGCAGGAGGGCACGCACCCTCTCCTCCGGTTGGATTCCAAGGAACACCTGAACCGAGGAACTCAACGCGTCGCTGTACCGGGCCCCCAGCGGCGCAGTGTGCTTGATCTGGTGGCGGCTGGCAATCTGCTCCACGCAGATCGACTCGTTGCCCTCCCACATCATCAGGGCACTGGTTTCACCGGTCAGTTCCGTGAGTTCGCGCAGGACCGGATAGGCGACCCGCCGCTCCTCCAGTTCGGCCAGCAACGGACCTGCGACGGCGATCAGGCCCAGTCCGAGGCGGAAACGGCGCGTGTCCGCATCGCGTTCCACGAGGTTTTCCTGTTCAAAGGTTGCCAGGATCCTTGACACGGTGCTCTTGTGCAGGCCCACCCGGTTGGCGATCTCCGTCACGCCAAGTAACGGCTCGTCGGCCGTGAATGATCGAAGGACGGCGATGGCGTTGACGATGACTGAGGCGCCCTTGGTGTCGCCCTTGCCGTTGGTGTCGCTGCCGTTGGTGTCAATGGAATTTGGTGTGGTCATGATGCTCACTATCATTGCGCATAGTCAGCGGAAAGCGGCGCCGTGTCAGACACGGCGCCGCTCCCCGGGGCGGTGGTTGAGCCTGTCAGGGTTTCGGCAGGCTCAACCACCGGGGTCAGGCTCAACCCACCGGGGTTAAGCTCCGATGATGTTGTACTCCGGGCCGAACGGGAACTTGGTGATGTTCTCGGCGCCGTCTTCGCCCACCACCAGGATGTCGTGTTCACGGTAGCCGCCGGCGCCCGGCTGGCCGTCCAGGACGGTGATCATGGGCTCCATGGACACCACCATGCCCGGTTCCAGCACGGTGTCGATGTCCTCGCGGAGCTCCAGCCCGGCTTCGCGGCCGTAGTAGTGGCTGAGGACACCGAAGGAGTGTCCGTAGCCGAACGTCCGGTTGGCGAGGAGCCCGTGGCCCACGTAGATCTCGTTGAGCTCCGCGGCGATGTCCTTGCACACGGCGCCGGGCTTGATCAGCTCAAGTCCGCGCTTGTGGACCTCCACGTTGATGTTCCACAGTTCCAGGGAGCGGGCATCGGGCTCACCATAGAACAGGGTGCGCTCCAGGGCCGTGTAGTAGCCGGAGGTCATGGGGAAACAGTTCAGGGACAGGATGTCGTGTTCCTGGATCTTGCGGGTGGTGGCCCAGTTGTGGGCACCGTCCGTGTTGATGCCGGACTGGAACCAGACCCAGGTGTCCCGGATTTCGGAGTCCGGGAACGTGCGGGCGATCTCGTGGACCATGGCCTCGGTACCGATCAGGGCGACCTCGTACTCCGTGATGCCGGCCGTGATGGCGTTGCGGATGGCCTCGCCGCCGAGGTCGCCGATCCTGGCACCGTGCTTGATGACCTCGATTTCCTCGGCGGACTTGATCATGCGCTGGCGCATCGCTGCCTGCGCCACGTCCACGAGCGTCGCGCCGGGGAAGGCGGCCTGGATCTTGTTGCGGTTGTCCAGCGGCAGCGAGTCGTCCTCGACGCCGAGGCGGCGCGGGTTGATGCCTCGCGTCCGCAGGACTTCCTGGATAGCGAAGATGTAGTTGTCGCGGCGCCAGTCCGTGTAGACCAGGTTGTCGCCGTAGCTGCGACGCCAGGGCATGCCGGCGTCGATGTTGGCGGTGACGGTGACGGTGTCATCCTTGGTGACCACCATGCCGTAGGAGCGGCCGAACGTGGTGAACAGGAAGTCGGAGTAGTACTTGATGGAGTGGTAGCTGGTGAGGACAACGGCGTCCAGTTCCTTCTCGGCCATGATCCGGCGAAGACCGGCAATGCGCCGCTCGAATTCGGCATCGGAGAAGGTCAGGGAGACCTTCTGGCCGTTGTTGAGGACCTTCAGTCGCTCCAGTTCGGCGACGGAGGTGGCGTTTTCAGATGCGGTGGTGGTCATGGAGGTGATGCCTTTCTGTGGTGCATTTACGTGAGGGGAGGAAGTTGAAGGGGTTGGCTATTCGTGGCGTAGCGGCTCTTTGCACGTTTCCCTCGACAGTGAAACGGCGATCAGGGAGATGACAGCCGCAGCGACGAGGTACCAGGCGGGGGCCAGATCGCTTGCGGTGGCCGCGATCAGGAGCGTGGCCATGAACGGGGCGGTACCGCCGAACAGGGCGTTGGAGAGGTTGAAGCTGACCGCGAAGCCGCTGTAGCGGACCCGGGTGGGGAACATTTCGGCCAGGAAGCTGGGAAGTGTTCCGTCGTTGAGGGTGAGCATCGCTCCCAGCAGGATCTGCACGAGGACGATGACCAGGAAATTCCCGGTTCCCAGCAGTGCGAAGGCGGGCACGGTCAGCACAATGAAGGCGATGGATGCACTGATCAGCACCTTTTTGCGTCCGTAACGGTCCGAAAGCATGCCGGTCAGGAAGATAAAGCCGATGTACGTGACCAGCGCGATGGTGGTCGCAAGGAACGATTCGGTTTCGCCAAGGCCCAGTTCCGAGGACAGATAGGTGGGCATGTAGCTGAGGATCACGTAGAACCCGACGGCGTTGAGCAGGACGGCGCCGACGGCCTGCAGCAGCTGCCGCCAGTGGTTCCGGAACAGGCTGGACACGGGTGCCTTGATTGCCTCGTCCTCCGCTGCCAACTCGCGGAACACCGGGGTATCTTCGAGCTTGGTCCGGATGTAGCGGCCGATCAGTCCCATCGGGGCTGCGAGCAGGAACGGCAGCCGCCAACCCCAGCTTTGCATGGCATCGGAACTCAGGAGGACTGTCAACAGGCCTGCGATCAGGGAGCCGAGGAGCAGGCCGGCCGCGGTACTGGCGGGAACAACCGCGGCGTATAGGCCGCGCTTGTTGGCCGGAGCGTACTCGACCAGGAAGGCCGACGCCCCAGCGTATTCACCAGAGGCGGAGAAGCCCTGCGCTACCCGGATGACCAGAAGCAGGATGGGAGCCCAGATGCCGATCGTGGCATAGCCCGGAATGAGGGCTATACAGAAGGTTGCTCCGGACATGATCAAAATCGACAGCGAGAGAGCTGTCCGCCGGCCCACCTTGTCACCGATGTGGCCCCAGACGAACCCGCCGAGCGGGCGTACCAGAAATGAAATCGCAAACAGGGCGAAGGTCAGCAGAAGCCCGGTCTGGGGATCTGATTCGGGGAAAAAGACTGTGGCGATCGTGACGGCCAAGTAGCCGTAAACGGCGTAATCGAACCACTCAACGAAGTTGCCGATGAAGCTGGCCGCAATGACTCTGCGGCGCGTTTCTTTGCTGACCACATTGTCAGCCGGTTCAAAATTCTGGCCGCTCATTGTGCTGCGGCCGCTCGCAGGAGCGGGAGAGGAAGTTTCGTTACTCATGGATCCACCAAGTTGTTTGGGGTTGCAATCAGCGCAACGCTGTTGCACCAGAATAAGCGTGATCAGGAACACAGTCAATGGTTATTTTGCAACACGGAATCCGGCTCACCGCCGGGGCAGTATTGGCTTCCCGGCGACGCGCGGCAGGAAAGGACGATGCAAGCAGTTGCGTAGGATGAAATCATGTTGCGAACAATGGCATGCGCCCACGCCCTTACCCGGACAGCGGACGAACGCAGCACAAGAGCGTTCTATTGACACGCTCCGTGACGGCTGACATATTTTCGAGTACGCGCTATGTGCACCGAGTTGTGTAATACGCAATAACTCCAGTTCCGGCAACCAGCGGTTGAGGGCCCGGAGCAGCGGCGTGAGAACCTTTTGAACCCGACGGGTCGGCCGGATTGCCCGGAGCGCCGTCGCCCAGGAGTCCCTGGACTCAGGAAAGGAACACCAGCTAATGGTTCACAGAGTCAAGGCGGTCATCGCCAAGGAAAAGAATGCCCCGGTATCGGTGGAGACCATCCTGGTGCCGGACCCCGGTCCGGGGGAGGCGCTGGTGGACATCCTCACGTGCGGGGTCTGCCACACGGACCTGCATTACAAGCAGGGCGGCATCACCGACGATTTCCCCATCCTGCTGGGCCATGAGGCCACCGGTGTGGTCAGCGCCGTCGGTCCCGGCGTCACCGAGGTGGGGCCCGGTGACCGCGTAATCCTGAACTGGCGTGCTGTCTGCGGGGAATGCCGCGCGTGTGCCAAGGGCCAGCCGCAGTACTGCTTCAACACGCACAACGCCTCGCAGAAGATGACGCTAGAGGACGGCACGGAGCTCTCCCCCGCGCTGGGCATCGGTGCCTTCGCAGAAAAGACCCTGGTCGCCGCCGGGCAGTGCACCAAGATTGACGACGACGTCGATCCCGCCGCCGTCGGGCTGCTCGGCTGCGGCGTGATGGCCGGAATCGGCGCGGCCATCAACACCGGCGAGGTCAAGCGCGGCGAATCGGTGGCGGTGATCGGCTGCGGCGGGGTAGGCATCGCCGCGATCGCCGGCGCCAAGCTGGCCGGTGCCACCACCATCATCGCCGTGGACATCGACGCGAACAAGGTGGCCATGGCCAAATCCCTGGGCGCAACGCACGGCGTGGATTCCAGCAAGGAAGACCCCATCGAGGCCATCCGGGCCCTCACGAACGGCAACGGCGCTGACCTGGTGATTGACGCCGTCGGCCGTCCCGAAACGTACAAGCAGGCGTTCTACGCCCGCGACCTCGCCGGCCGCGTGGTGCTGGTGGGCGTCCCGACGCCGGACATGCTGCTTGAGCTGCCCCTGCTGGACGTCTTTGGCCGGGGCGGGTCGCTGAAGTCCTCCTGGTACGGGGACTGCCTGCCCTCCCGTGATTTCCCGATGCTGGTGGCGCACTACAAACAGGGCAACCTTGACCTGGACGCCTTCGTCACCGAGCGCATCACCATCGACCAGGTGGAGGAGGCCTTCGCCAAGATGCACGAGGGCAAAGTCCTGCGCTCGGTCGTCGAAGTACAGTCCCGGAAGGATCTCTCATGACAGTCACCATCGAAAACCTGGTCACCTCTGGCACTTTTGCGCTCGACGGCGGCACCTGGGACGTGGACAACAACGTCTGGATCGTGGGCAACGACGACGAATGCGTGATCATCGACTGCCCGCACGACGCCGCCGCGATCATCAACCAGGTCCGCGGCCGGAAGGTCCTGGCCATCCTGCTGACCCACGCGCACAACGACCACATCGGCGCCGCGCGTGCCGTAGCCGAGGCCGTGCAAGCGCCCATCCATCTGCACCCGGATGACCTGGTCCTGTGGGAGCAGGTCTACCCGGACCAGCAGCCAGAGAACAGCATCAGCGACGGCGAAGTGTTCGCGGTGGGCGGCGCCACCCTGCGGGCCATCCACACGCCCGGCCACTCCCCCGGCTCCACCTGTTTCCTGCTGGAGGGCGAAGGGACGGTCTTCACGGGAGATACGTTATTCAACGGCGGTCCGGGCGCCACGGGCAGGTCCTTCAGCGACTACCCCACGATCCTCGCCTCCATCCGCGAACGCCTCCTCACGCTCCCGCCCGGTATTGTGGTCCGCACCGGCCATGGCGACAACACCACCATCGGGGCCGAGCAGGAGACGCTGGCGCAGCTGGCCTAGTGAGACCAGCCCAGTAATGCCCATGTGATCCAGTGAAAGCAGTCCAATGAAGGTCGGTTCAGTGAAGTTCGGCAAGCAGCCCGCCCCCGTTGCGGACATCAACGAGGACAACCTCGAAGTCCACAAGCCCAAAACGGAAGCGGCCGGAGTCAAAGCCGTGCTGGTGGCCCTGGAACGTGCCGTGGCCCAGGCCGGGGTGACCCGGACGGCGCAGTCCCTGCTGCGGCTGAACCAGCAGGGCGGTTTCGACTGCCCCGGCTGCGCCTGGCCGGAATCGGCCACGAAGCGCAAAGCAGCCGAGTTCTGCGAGAACGGCGCCAAGGCCGTGGCCGAGGAGAACACCCTCCGGACCGTGGGGGCGGAGTTCTGGGCGAAGCATTCGATCGCCGAACTCTCAGGGAAAACGGAGTACTGGCTGGGCAACCAGGGCCGGCTCAGTGAACCGGTGGTGATCCGGGAAGGCGACACCCGCTATTCGCCGATTTCCTGGGCCGAAGCCTTCGAACTGATCGGTGAACACATCCGCGCCTCCACCCCGGACCGGTGCGTTTTCTACACTTCCGGCCGGACCGCGAACGAGACGGCGTTTATGTACCAACTGTTCGCGCGGGCCCTGGGCACGAACAACCTGCCGGACTGTTCGAACATGTGCCACGAATCTTCGGGCTCGGCGCTGAACCCGACCATCGGCATCGGCAAGGGCACCGTGTCCCTGGAAGACATCCACGACTCCGAACTCATCTTCGTCGTGGGGCAGAACCCCGGCACCAACCACCCCCGGATGCTCTCGGCGTTGAAGGAGTGTAAGGACAAGGGCGGCAAGGTGGTGGCCGTCAACCCGCTGCCGGAGGCCGGGCTGTTCAACTTCAAGGACCCTCAGACCGTCTCCGGAGTCGTCGGCGGCGGAACGCCGCTGGCCGATGAGTACCTTCAGATCAAGGTCGGCGGTGACCTGGCCCTGTTCCAGGCACTGGGCCACCTGCTCCTGGCGGAGGAGGAACGGAACCCGGGCACCGTCGTCGACCGTTCCTTTGTTGACGCGCAAACCAACGGGTTCGATGCCTACAGTGACGCCCGGAAGGAGCTGGACTGGGCCGAGACCGAGAAGGCGACGGGCCTGCCCCGGGTACAGATCGAGGCCGTGGCCGGGATGCTGGTCAGGTCCAAAGCCACTATTTTCTGCTGGGCCCTCGGGGTGACGCAGCAGCCGCACTCGGTGGACACCATCAAGGAAATGGTCAACGTCCTGCTCCTGCAGGGCAACTTCGGCAAGCCCGGCGCCGGGGCCTGCCCGGTCCGCGGCCACTCCAACGTCCAGGGCGACCGGACCATGGGCATCTGGGAAAAACCCAAGGATTGGCTCCTGGACGCCCTGGACACCGAGTTCGGGATCACGTCCCCGCGGCACCACGGCTACGACGCCGTCGAAACCATGGAGGCCTTCGAACGCGACGACGTGGACGTTTTTGTGTCCATGGGAGGCAACTTCTCACTCGCCTGCTCGGACACCGAAACCCTCGAAGCGGGCATGCAGCGGATCGGCCTGACGGTGCACATCTCCACCAAGCCGAACCGGTCCCACGTGGTGCACGGGCGCACGTCGCTGATCCTGCCAACACTGGGCCGGACGGACAAGGACGACAAACATCCCAAGGGCGCCCAGTTCCTCTCCGTGGAGGACTCCATGTCCGTGGTCCACTCCACCCAAGGCAGGCTGGCGCCGGTCTCCGAGCACCTGCTCGCCGAACCGGTCATCGTCGCGCGGATGGCGGAGTCCACCTTCGGGCCGGACCACCTTGTGGACTGGAAGGCCATGGCCGGGGACTACGACGTGGTCCGTGACCACATCTCCCGCGTCCTGCCCGGGTTCGAGGACTTCAACACCCGGATCCGGACCAAAAACGGCTTTGTGCTGCCCAACCCGCCACGGGACACCCGCTCCTTCAAGACGGACATCGGCCGCGGCCGCTTCACCGTCAGCCCACTCGAATACCTCACCCCGCCCGACGGCCACCTGGTCCTCCAGACCATCCGCAGCCACGACCAATACAACACCACCTTCTACGGCCTCGACGACCGCTACCGCGGCATCTCAGGCGGCCGCCGCGTGATCCTGGTCCACCCCGAAGACCTCGCACAACTCGGCTTCAAGGACCGCGACCTCGTAGACGTGGTCAGCACCTTCCGCGGCCACGACCGGCAGGCCGACAAATTCCGGCTCGTCGCCTACCCCACAGCCAAGGGCTGCGCCGCCGCGTACTTCCCCGAAGCCAACGCCCTGGTCCACAAGGAAAACGTCGCCCGCGAATCCAACACCCCCGGCTTCAAAGCAATGTTCGTCCGGTTCGAGCCACACGCCGGCGGCTGAGCCCGGGCCTGCCTGCCCAGGCCTGGGCCAGCAGGCCACTTCTTCAAACTGGCTCTAACTTTGCAGTCCAGTTTGCCGCTACGGTGAAAGGCATGCACATACCCCTGATCCAGATCGACGCCTTCGCCACCAAGCCCTTCGAGGGGAATCCAGCAGCCGTAATGCCTTTGGAGGGCTGGCTGGTTGACAGTGTCCTCCAACAGTTGGCCGAGGAGAACAACCTCTCCGAGACGGCCTTCATCGTGGCGGACATCCCGGACAACGCCACGCCGTTCGACTTCGCGCAGCCCGCCTATCACCTTCGCTGGTTCACACCGGCCATTGAGGTGGACCTCTGCGGGCACGCTACCCTGGCCACAGCCTCCTACCTCTTCACAGACGTCCATCCTGACGCCAAACGGCTTCAGTTCTGGAGCCGCAGCGGCTGGCTGTTTGTGGAGCGCGACGGCGACGGCTTCATCCTGGACTTCCCGTCCGAGACGCCTGAACCGGTGGCCATCGACCCCTCCGTCACCGAAGCCCTCGGAGTTCCAGCGCTCGAAGCCTTCCTGGCAACTGACCTCATCCACGTCGTCAAGGATGCCGAGACCGTTCGCACCCTGACCCCCGATTTTGGGGCGCTTGCGAAGCTGTCGGTGCGTGGCGTCGTCGTCACCGCGGCGGGTGACGGAACCGGCTACGACTTCGTCTCACGGTTCTTTGGTGCCCGGGCGGGCATCGACGAGGACCCGGTGACCGGTTCGGCGCACTCCCAGCTGGCACCGCTGTGGGCCGGCAGGTTGGGCAGCACCGTGCTGGCCGCCCGCCAGCTCTCGGCACGCGGCGGGACCGTGCTCTGCCGTGTGGAGGGGGAACGCACCCTGCTCTCCGGCACGTGCGTGCCGTACCTCGAAGGGACTGTGCACCTGGCCGATGAGGTTCCTGCTGGCTAGGTTCGTTCCGCGCGCCGGCGGGTGAGCCTGTCCAGACCCCGCCCGGCTGGTGGCTTCCCGCCTTCCTCCCGGGAGGCCACAGTAACGGATGCCACCCGTTCGAGCCGCGGGTGCAGTTCGTCGCCGTCGTCCACCACACCGGTCTGCCACCACAGCTTCAGCCCCTCCGGGACCACCTCCAGGCTGGCCAGGTTGTTGTTGAACCAGGGCCCCTCAAGGCGTGCCCAGCGGAACGGCGGGTCCGGTACCCGTGCCGAGCGGGCAACCAGGGCACCCACCGGTGTAGCCAGGCCATAAGCCATGACGGCGCCGAAGTACCTCATCAGCCGGGGAAGCGGGTTTCGGATCGGGGAACAGACGGCCTGGATGATCCGGCTGCCCGATGACCGCACTACCTCCGCCACGTAGGAGAAGTGCACGTCCCCGGAAAGGAAGGTGACAGTGTCCGGGGACGGGCCGCGTTTGCCATCGGCCACCTCGGCCGCCATCAAGGCCACCTGCCGGAAGCTTTTTTGGAAGGCGGCCCAGTGTTCCAGGTCAACCGCCTGGCGCAGCTTCTCGCCTGCCCGGGCGGGGCGTTTCCCCCATGCACCTTCTGAAACGGCCTCATTCCACGACTCGACGTGGTGCAGGCCCATCGGCAGCAGGAAAGGCAGCGACGTTGCCACCAGCAGGTGGCGGAATCCGCCGCGCATCCGGCCGTCGAGCCAGGCCATCTCCGCATCATCAAGAAGGGCACGGCTTTCCGGCGCCAGGCTCCTGGCGGCGCGGGAGTCCACCACGATCAGCCTGGTATCCCCGAAATCCCGGCAGAAGCTCCATCTGTAGGATTCCGGGTCCCGGTCTGCGCGTTCCGCGAAGCTGTCCAGTTCAGCGCTGATGTCGGGTTCAGCCTCGCCCTGATGGCCGGCTATCCGCTGCCAGATGGCATCGTTTTGCCGCTCCTGCGGCGACAGGTTTCCCAGGTGCTGGTGGACCCAGTAGGAGGCCAGCCCTGAGACAATCCGCCCGTGCCACCATGAGGTGGTTTCGATCTCCCTTTTCCAGCTCAGCGAGGCGTTCCAGTCGTCGCGGATGTCGTGGTCGTCGAAGATCATGGCGCTGGGCAACGTGGACAGCAACCACCTGTTCGCGGGGTCGGACCAGGCAAGGTTGTAGAGGTGGGCATATTCCTCGTAGTCCTTGAGCTCCTCGCCGGGCGGCTCGTTGATGTCGCGGCGGGCGCGAATGAACTGCTGCATCTGCTCGCTGGTCAGGTCGGCGTACACCTGGTCTCCGAGGAAGGCCACCAGGTCCGGCCATGGCCGGTTGTCGCCCGAGGCCATCGCCAGTGCATAGGCGCGGAGCGAGTCGACGCCGTGCGTCCGGTTGCCCGTCGCGTCGTGCGGGACACTCGTGCGGCAGGAGCCGTAGGCCAGGCGCAACGGCTTGCCGGGTTTCAGCGTCGCGATCACCGGCGGCGGAAACTCTGATGCCGGATCGGGCCAGACGTGTTCGCCGTCGATTTCCAGGGTGTAGGGCAGCACTGATCCAGGCTCAATTCCGTCCGCCTCCACGAGCGCGTAATGGTGGCCGTGCACGGCGAAAGTACGCGCCACCCAGCTCTGCTGTCCGGCCCGGACTGTGACGCGGGAATCGCTCCGGGTCTCCACCCAGATGCTCGCCGAGGTCTCATCCACATACCGCATCATGGGACCAAGCACCAGGGAAGTCGTCATCACTTAGTTGTACCCGTTCCGGCCCGCGGCAACCATGGGTACGGCCAAAGAGCCGAGGAAAAGCCAACGGCCCGCCTCCACGTTCGTTCAAGTGCTCAGCCGAGTCGAGACCGGGAACACGCTGCTTTCGGGCACTTGTCAGACGGCGGTGTGGAGGAAACGCTCCAAGCCTTTCTCTCCCAGGGAGAGTGCATTTGTGGACAAAGTCGGGATGACCGCGGCCTTCAGGCGGCGCCGGGCACCGGCGCCCGTCTGATGTCAGCACGGATTTCAGCTCCGGTTTGGGTTCCGGCTTGGGTTCCGGTTTTTGTTCACCGGGCCAGTGAGGTGGTTCCCAGTCCTGGTGTTCGCTTTTGTAGTGCCGGCCGGAGGGTGAAGTCCAGCCGGGTGGCTCGTTCTTGGTGGCCGGCGTGGGTCTCCAGGCGCTGGTGTGTCTGAGCCGGTGGTGTCGGGGACATGGCTGGCCCAAATTCGATACGCCGGTGGTTCCGCCCCGATGCCAGGCGAGGACGTGATCCGCTTCGTTGTCCAGGGACTGGTTTGAACATCCCGGGAAAGGGCATCGACCGTCCCGCATCCGGAGCCAACGCCGCATCGCTTTGCTGGGCCGGTAACTCTTGCGGCCGATCTCCAGCGAGGCCCCGTCCCGCGGGTCAACCAGGACCCGGTAGAACGAGTCTGCTCCGTTGGCGACGAGGTCCCTTGCCATCGACGGTGGGATCGGGCCGTACCCGTTGAGCATGGCCGGTTCATCGGTGGCGCCGAGCAGGGAGAACACGGGCACCGTCACCAGGACCTCGGCCCGGGGCGTGGGGACTTTGCCGGGGTTCCCCGCGTCCCCACCGTGGCCGAGACTGCGGCCGTTTCCGCCGCCGAGGAGTGCGGTGGCGAAGGTGTCGGCGCGGAGCTGGGTGAGGTTGCGGTTCTCGTCGGGGCCCTGCAGACCACGAGCGAGGGCGGTGGTGCGGTTCCAGATCGCTGCCGCCTGGTCTGCGGGAAGGTAGGCCGAGAGCCAGGCCATGCCGTCCTTGTCCGGCATGTATTCGACCCGCCGGCCCAGGACGCCTTTGGCGTGGCGCTTCTCGATGCTCTCCGTGTGGTGGCGTTCGCGCCAGATGCGGGCATTGTGGCGGAACCGGGAGGCGGGCATTTCCCCGGCCGGGCAGCCGCGGGCGGGGTTCGGCGCGTCCGGGTTCGGTGCGTTCGGGTCCAGGAAATGCGCTTCCAGTGCCGCGGCGCCGGCCGGATCGAGGCCGGCGGTTTCGTCCACCATGGCTCGGGCGTGCTGCCAGGAAATGGTGCCGCCCTGCAGGGCGGACAGGGTCAGCGGCAAGCGGGTGGTGAGTTCGTGGGACTCGGACAGCAACGCACTCGCCGCGCGCGGCCCGATGGTCAGGACGCACGCGATCTCCGCAGCTACTGCGATCTCCTGCGCCTGCTCCCACGCGGTGGGAGGTGCCATCGACTGCATTATCTCCGTGTACTTCGCCGCACCTTGGGCCTTCACCGCGGCAAACCGCGGCTCCGACCCGGCGGTCCCGGCAAGGATGTCCAGGCAAATATCCGCCACGCCCCGCAGCGGGTCGGCATCAACTGCGCCCCCCGAGCCGTTCCCGTTAATCTCGGCAGTAAGCACAGCGACGGCGGCATTGATATCCGCAAATGCCTTCGCCACCGCTTCTCTACCCATATACCCATCATCGCGGGAGGGTCTGACATTCAAGCGACACGGTTGAGCCTGCCGGGTTTCGACAAGCTCAACCACCGAGGCCCAGGCGGCAACTCAGCCGCGCAGGCGCTCCATGCCGGGATCGAAGAGCGGCTCGGCCGTGACGGTCGCGGCGATGCGCTTCCCGAAGTACTCGATTTCCACGGAATCACCGACAGAGACCGACGCCGGAAGCCAGGCATACGCGATCGGCTTGCGGACCGAGTAGCCGTAGGCGGCGCTGGTGACGTAACCAACGGCTTCCCCGGCCACGTACACCGGTTCCTTGCCCAGCACGACGGAGGTGCCGTCGTCGACAGTCAGGGACCGCAGCGCCCGGGTGGACGGCTGCTCCTTGCGGGCGGCCAGCGCCTCCCGGCCCACAAAGCCCTCCTTGTCCTTGGCGATCGAGAAGCCCAGGCCGGACTCATAGGGGTGGTGCTGGGACGTCATATCCGTGCCCCAGAGCCGGTAGCCCTTCTCGAGCCGCATGCTGTTGAAGGCACCACGCCCGGCCGCGATGATGCCGTGCTCCTGCCCGGCCTCAAACAGCAGGTCCCAGAGCTTCAGCCCGTACTCGGCAGTGGTGTACAGCTCCCAGCCGAGCTCGCCCACGTAGGAGAGCCGCATGGCCGTGACGGGGATGCCGCCCACCGAGATTTCCTTGGTCCGGAAGTACTTCAGCCCGTCGTTGGTGAGGTCGTCCCCGCTGACCTTGCCGATCACCTCGCGTGCCAGCGGCCCCCACAGCCCGATGCAGCAGGTGCTGCCCGTGATGTCGGAGACGTGCACCCACTGGGCGGGATTCGCGGCCGACTGCTTCCTGGCCTCGACGCGCAGGTAGTCGAAGTCCACGTTGCTGTTCACGCCCAGCTGGAACTGCTCCTCCGCGAGCCGGGCCACCGTCACGTCGCTGCGGATGCCGCCGTCGTCCGCCAGCAGCAGGCAGTAGGTGACGGCACCGGGCTTCTTGGCGATATTGCCGGTGCTCAGGCGGTGCAGCAGTGCCTGAGCACCCGGCCCGTTGACCTCCAGCCGCTTCAGCGGCGTCATGTCATAAAGCCCGACGGCGGTGCGGGTCTTCCACGCTTCGGCGGCGGAGATCGGAGAATGGAACATTGCCGCCCACTCGTCCCGCTCCGGCGCCTGCCATTCGGCCGGCAGTTCGTTGAGGAGGCCGCGGTTGGCCTCGAACCAGTGCGGCCGCTCCCAGCCGGCAGACTCCAGGAAGAACGCCCCGAGCTCCTTCTGCCGGGCGTTGAACGGGCTGACCCGCAGGTCCCGCGGGGATTCCTTGGGCTGCAGCGGGTGCAGGATGTCGTAGATTTCCACAAAGTTCTGCTGCGACGTTTCGCTGACGTACTGGTCGGACGTCTGGACCTTCTCGAAGCGGTTGAGCTCACAGCCGTGCAGGTCGGTCCGTGACTGGCCCTCGATCAGCAGCTCGGCCATCGCTCTGGCCACGCCGGCCGAATGGGTGACCCAGACAGCCTCGGCAACAAAGAAGCCCCCGACGTCGGGCGACTCCCCCATCAGCGGACCGCCGTCGGGAGTGAAGGAGAAGATGCCGTTGAAGCCGTCATTGATCTGGGTTGCGTGCAGGGCCGGCAGCAGGTCCTGACAGTCCTCCCAGGCCGGGGCGAAATCTTCCAGCGTGAAGGCCAGGCGGGAAGGCATGTGGTGATCGGACATCTCCTCCGCGCCGACGCGGGGCAGCTGTTCCATGTCCACGGGCATCGGCTTGTGTGCGTAGCTGCCGATGCCGATCCGGTTACCGTGCTCGCGGAAGTACAGGTCGCGGTCCTGGTAGCGCAGGATGGGCTTGCTGGCCCCGTTGGGAAGATCGTTGACTCCGCGCAGCCCGTTCAGCGGGGTGGTCTTGACGTACTGGTGCGCCAGCGGCAGCAGCGGGACCTTCAGGCCCACCAGCTTGCCGAGTTCGCGGCCCCAGAAGCCGGCGCAGGACACCACGATGTCGGCCGGGATCACGCCGTCGGCCGTTTCGACGCCGGTGACCTTGCCGCCCGCCTGTTCGATCCCGGTCACGGCGGTGGAGCCGAGGAAGGTCACGCCGGCCTGGCGTGCCCGGCTGATCAGCAGCTGGACCGCGCGGGCCGCGCGGGCCAGGCCGTCGGTGGGGACGTAAAGGCCGCCGAGGATGCGGCGGCCATCGGCAAGCGCCCCGGTGTTCAGCAGCGGGTAATACTTCTCGCACTCGTCGGGGTCGATGATCCGGCCTTCGATGCCCCAGGACGTGGCGTAGCCGAGCTTGCGTTTGAGGTCCTGCAGCCGCGCCTCGGTGGTGGCCAGCTCAAGGCCGCCCACCTGGTTGAAGCAGGACTCTCCGTCGTTCTTGAGGGAGAGCAGCTTGTCCACCGTGTAGCTGGCGAATTCGGTCATCGTTTTGGACGGGTTGGTCTGGAAGACGAGGCCGGGGGCGTGCGAAGTGGAACCGCCGGCCAGCTCCAGCGGCCCCTGTTCAACCACCGTGATGTTGGTCCAGCCGCGGGTGGCGAGTTCGTCCGCGAGGTTGGTGCCGACGATGCCGGCGCCGATGATGACAACGCGTGGTGATGCGCTCATAAGTGGTTCTCCTGGTTGGCTTGGAGGGTGTTCGCGTTAGCGGAATACGACGGTGCGCGTGTTGTTGAGCAGGACTCGGTGCTGGCAATGCCACTTCACGGCGCGGGACAGGGCCTGGGATTCCGCGTCCCGGCCTACGGTCACCAGGGCTTCGGCATCCAGGCTGTGGTCCACACGGAAGACCTCCTGCTCGATGATGGGGCCCTCATCAAGGTCCGGCGTCACGTAGTGCGCCGTTGCCCCGACGAGCTTCACGCCGCGGTCATAGGCCTGGTGGTAGGGCTTGGCGCCCTTGAAGCCGGGCAGGAACGAATGGTGGATGTTGATGGCCCGGCCGCGCAGACTGGTGCACAGGTCGTTGGACAGCACCTGCATGTAGCGGGCCAGGACCACCAGGTCCGCGTTGTACTCGGCCACGAGTTCCAGCAGCCGGGCCTCCGCTTCGGGTTTAGTGCCAGCCGTCACCGGCACGTGGATAAAGGGCAGGCCGGCGGCTTCGGCCATGGCGCGCAGGTCCTCGTGGTTGGAAACCACGACGGCGATCTCCGCACCCAGGCTGCCCGCCTGCCAGCGGAAGATCAGGTCGTTCAGGCAGTGCCCGAACTTCGAGACCATCACCAGCAGCCGCTGCGGCCTGCCGTCGTGGATGCTGAAATCCATCCCGAATTCGTGGGCCGTCGGCGCGAACTCTGCGGTGAGGCTCTCCACATCCCGGTGGTTGAGCTTGCCGAAACCGAGCCCGCCCAAACACGGATCCGGGCGGACCTGGTCACCGTCGCCGCCAGTGAAGGCCGTGCGCAGGTAAAGGTTGCCGCTGACGTGGTCGTCGAACTGCTGGTGCTCTACGATGTCGAACCCGCGGTCGGCCAGGAAGGCCGTCACGGCCCGGACGATGCCGGGCTGTTCGGGGCAGGACAGCGTGAGGACAAATTCGGCGCGGCGGGTTTTGGCGGCCGCGGTCGCAGCACCCGCAGCGGCCGTGACGGCCGTGACGCTGCGCGGAGGGCGGCTTTCAATGATGGTGGTCACGAAGTTCTCCTAAAGTGCCTGTGTGGGCTTGGTGGCGTCGCCAGGACATGGGCTGTCGGCTGAACAGCGACCGCCGCACTCATGCCTGGTCACCAGGTCGAACTGGACTCCCCCATGCTGGTCCACGCCCTCGCGGATGGCACGTTCTACCACTGAGTCCGCCAGCCGGCGCCTGAGGGACATTGGGTCCCGGCGCAGGTCCTTGACGAGGGCGAAGCACAGCAGCAGCATGACCAGAACGAACGGCAGCGCCGCCACAATGGTGATGCGTTGTAGACCGGACAGGGCTTCCGAGGGCTCGTCACCGCCGGCCAGCAGCATGACCGCCGCCACGGCACCGGTGAGGAGGCCCCAGAAAATCACGAGGCCTCGTTTCGGATCGGAGGACCCATTGGAGCTCAGTGACCCCATGATGATCGACGCCGAGTCGGCTCCGGTGATGAAGAAGATGGCCACCAGGACCATGGCCAGGATGATGACCGCCGTGGTCAGCCAGGCAGGCATGGACATGTTCTTTACCAGGTCGAAGAGGGCGCCGTCGAAGGATATGGAAGGCGTTCCGTCAGCCATGGACACCAGGCCGGGCGTGCCCGCCTTGTCCGCTTCCTGCTGGACGTGGAAGGCGGTTCCGCCAAAGATTCCGAACCAGATGACGCTGACGATGCTGGGGACCAGCAGGACGCCGGTAACGAACTGGCGGATCGTTCGGCCCCGGCTGATCCGGGCGATGAACATGCCAACAAAAGGCGTCCAGGATACCCACCAGGCCCAGTAGAAGATGGTCCAGCCGGACATCCACTTGCGCAACGCCTCGTCACCGACGGCCTCCGTGCGGGAGGACATTTCGGCCAGGTCCCTGGCGTAGTCTCCTACTGCGGCGGGGATGAGGTTGAGGATGAACAGGGTTGGCCCGGCGATGAAGACGATGAGCGCCAGGATCACGGCCAGGACCATGTTGATGTTGGACAGCCACTGGATGCCGCGGCTGATGCCGGAGACAGCCGAGGCAACGAAACAGGCCGTCAGGATGGCGACGATAGCCACCAGGACGGGGGTGCCGATTTCGCCGATCCAGCCGTTCGATGTCAGGCCGCTGCCGATCTGCAGTGCACCTAGGCCGAGCGAAGCGGCGGTGCCGAAGAGCGTGGCGAAGATGGCGAGGATGTTGATGAACTTCCCCACCGGCCCTTCCACAGTCCTGATGCCGAACAGCGAGGTAAACGCTGCGGAGATCAGCTGCCTGCGTCCCAGGCGGTAGGTGCCGTAGGCCATGGCGATGCCCACGACGGCGTACATGGCCCAGGGGTGGAGGGTCCAGTGAAAGATGGAGGTGGCCATGGCCGTCTGGATGGCTGCGGGAGTACTCCCGTCCACGGTTCCGGGGGGCGGAGAGATGTAGTGGTAGAGCGGTTCGGCCACACCGTAGAACATGAGGCCGATGCCCATGCCCGCGGCAAACATCATGGAGACCCAGGAGACCGTCCTGAACTCGGGCTTTTCCCCGTCCTTGCCCAGTGGGATGTTGCCCCATTTACCAAGGGCCAGCCAGAGGACGAAGACAACAAACAATGATGCCAGGACCATAAAGAGCCAGCCGGTGTACTCCATGACCCAGTTGAGGGCGAGGGTTGATGTGGAGGCCAGGCTGTCCCGGCCGAGGAAGCCCCAGGCCACAAACGCCAGGGCGAGGGCTCCGGTGATGCCGAAGGTGGTTTTGTCGAGGGTGAGCTTGCGGTTGCGGCGGTTTGTCACCGCCTGTTCGGACCGGGCCTGGCGGAGTTCCTGCATGATCTGCTCGGTGTCCTCGGCCTCGGCGAGCTGATCCTGGACATTTATCGGAAGGGAGTCTGTGTCAACGCTGATTTCGTTGGCCGTGCGGGTGTCGTCCGCGCGGGTGTCGCTGTTCAAAGCCATGAGCAAGTCCTTTTGTTCGGATGCATGGGCTGGTGCTATACGTGGCCGTCCACTGTCAGGCCGGGGGGAAGGTTGGGGACCTCCGTGGATTCGGTGATCATGATGTCGCCATTGATCACTGTTACTTCGTGGGAGCGCACCGGCAGCTTGGCCGGCGGCGCGTCGACGCTTCCCGTGCGCAGGTTGAACCTGGAGGCGTGCAGCGGGCATTCCACCCAGCAGTCCTCCACCCAGCCGTCCGCCAGCGAGGCGTCCTGGTGGGTGCATGTGTCGTCGATGGCAAAGAGCTCGCCTTCCTCGGTGTGGAAGACGGCGATGGGCGGCGACGTATCGAGCCGCAGCGCTTCCCCGGGAGCCAGTTCACTGAGCGGGCATGCCTTGTGCATGGTTGGACCTCTTGTTTTCTTCGGGGACCCTTATGTCTGCCGCGATGGCCGCAACGTTCCGTAGTGAACAACAGCAATCGCCATATGCAACACAGTGCGCCAGCTCACAGTGCTTGTCAAGGGTTTTCCCTTCTGTTGCGGCCTCCCGACTTCCTGGCTTTCCACCCTTGACAGTGACCGTGGCATAGATCACGCTGTTGCATATAGCGATTGTTGTTGCGCAAGAAGCAATTGAAAGAGGCCGTATTGATGCAGACGCTTGCGATTATCGGAGCCTCCCTGGCGGGACTGTCCGCCGCCCGGGCGGTCCGCGCCCAAGGCTTTACCGGACGGCTGGTCATCATCGGCGATGAACCCCACCGGCCGTACGACCGCCCGCCCCTATCCAAGGACTTCCTGCTCGGCGCGATCTCGGCAGAGGACCTCTTCCTGGAGACCGACGCCGACGAGCTGGCAGCCGAGTGGGTGCTGGGTGCCGAGGCCGTTTCCCTGGATGCGTCGTCCCGGACCATCCTCCTTAAGGACGGCCGCACCATACAGGCGGACGGCATCGTGATCGCGACGGGCGCCAGGGCGCGGCGACTGCCCACGCTGGCCGGTCTCAGCAATGTCTTTACGCTCCGCACGCTCGCGGACGCACAGAGCCTTGCCCCCGAGCTGGTGCCCGGAAGCAGGATGGCCGTGATCGGTGCCGGCTTCATCGGCGCCGAAGTTGCCGCAGCCGCCGCGTCGCGGGGCATGGAAGTGACCATGATCGATACCAAGCCCGTCCCGTTCGCCGCGCAGCTCGGAACCGAGATGGGCGGCGTGGTTGCCGGCCTGCACGCCGTCAACGGAGTGGAGCTCATTTCCTCTGCCGTGATCGAGGACTTCTACAGCGGCGAAGGCAACGTCACCGGAATCCGACTGGCCGGAGGACGCTACGTGGCCGCCGACGTCGTCGTGGTTGGCATTGGAGCCGAGCCCAACACCGGGTGGCTGGAGGGCTCCGGCCTGGAGCTGCGCGGCGGCGTGCTGTGCGACTCCATGGGACGGACCGGCATGCCGGGAATCGTGGCCGTGGGCGACTGCGCCGCCTGGTTCGACCAGGCGTCGGGCACGCACCGCCGGATGGAGCACTGGACCGGCGCCCTGGAGCGGGCCGCCGTCGCCGTCGAGGCACTCCTGGATGCCGACGCTGCGCCCCGCCCGGCCAAGCCGCACTATTTCTGGTCCGACCAGTACGGCGTGAAGCTGCAGTTCGCCGGCCATTCCGCCGGCTACGACCGGGTGGAGATCGAAGTGGGCGACGTCAACGCGCACTGCTGCCTGGCCGTCTACTACCGCGATGATGTGGCAGTGGCGGTCCTCGGCATGAACCAGCCCCGGCTGTTTACCAAGTGGCGCCGGAGCCTCGCGGCGCCGGCACCCGATGTGGCAGCACCTGTCCGGCTGGACGTTCCCGGACTCGTGGGGGCCGCCGTCGTGTCCTGAAAGCCCTGTTCCGACGCTCCAAACCTGAAACCCCGCGTTATGGCCTGTGTTGTTAGTTGATCTTTGTTCGTTAGGAGGACAAATTGTCTGTTGAGGTAACTGCCCCGAGTCTGATCCCCACCCTTCCCGGCCACACGTATGTGGATGAGGGCGTGTTCCGCGCAGAGCAGGAGCGGATCTTCGAGCAGATGTGGTTCTGTGCCATCCGCTCGGCCGACCTGGACAAGCCGGGCGCCTGGCGGACAGTCCAGATCGGGCGGGAAAGCGTGCTGATCAGCCGCACCCGCAAGGGCGGGATCCGCGCCTTCTACAACGTCTGCCGGCACCGCGGCGTCAAGCTGTGCATGGAAGAGCAGGGTGAAGCTGCACGCTCATTCCAGTGCCCATACCACGCCTGGACCTACGACTTCGAGGGCAAGCTCATCGCGGCGCCCAACCTCACCAAGATGCCGGATATCGACCGCGACGAATACGGCCTGGTGAAAGTCCACATCCGCGAATACCTGGGCTACGTCTGGGTGTGCCTGGCGGACGAGCCGCCGTCGTTCGAAGAGGACGTGATGGGTGCCATCGAGGAACGGCTCGGGGACCTGAAGGCGATCGAAGGCTACGACGTGGCCAACCTCAGCCTCGGCCGCCGCATCCGCTACGACGTGAAGGCGAACTGGAAGCTCATCATCGAGAACTTCATGGAGTGCTACCACTGTGCCACCATCCACCCGGAACTGACGGAGGTCCTGCCGGAGTTCGCGGACGGCCTGGCCGCGCAGTACTTCGTGGGGCACGGCGCGGAGTTCGGTGAGGACGTCAAAGGCTTCACCATAGATGGCTCCGAGGGGCTCGACCTGATTCCGGGCATTGAGGAGGGCCAGGACCGCCGCTACTATGCCATCACCATCAAGCCCACGGTGTTTGTGAACCTGGTCCCGGACCACGTGATCATCCACCGCATGTTCCCCATGGCCGCGGACCACACCATCGTGGAATGCGATTGGCTGTACCTGCCCAGTGTTGTGGAGAGCGGCAAGGATGTCAGCGCTTCGGTGGAGCTGTTCCACCGCGTGAACATGCAGGACTTCGACGCCTGCGAACGCTGCCAGCCCGGAATGGCGTCGAAGACCTACGCCAAGGGCGGTGTGCTGGTCCCAAGCGAGCACCACATCAGCGCCTTCCACGACTGGGTACAGGAAAAAGTGGGTGACATCGCCCAGTCAGGGGAGGTGCGGCTGGGCCTCACCGACAGCACCCCGCCGCTGGAGGAGCGCGCTGAAACCCTCGTCCGGCACGAGTTCCCGGCCAGCCTCGTCTCCTGAGTTTTCGCCACAGTAGCCGGTGGTTGAGATTGTCGGAACCTGGATCTCGACAAGCTCGATCACCGGTTTGGCGTTTAACGCCCGGTGTAGCCCATCTTTGCGCTGATCTGCAGGCCGGCCTGCTTCAGCGCTTCGAGGAGTCCCGGCGCCGATTCCGGATCAAAGCGGAAGGCCGGCCCGGAGATACTGACTGCACCGATGACCGCTCCCATATGGTTGAAGACGGGAACGGCGGCCGCAGTGAGCCCGATTTCGAATTCCTCCCGCACCACCCCGTAACCATCACGGGCGACGTCGATCAACTGGGTTTCGAGCTCTTTCCTGTTGGTGATGGTCCGCGGAGTCCGGGGCGGCAGCCCGGTCTCTTTCAGGACGCGGTCCCGCTCGTCCGCGGGCAGCGCCGCCAGCAGTACCTTCCCGCTCGACGTCGCGTGCAGGGGTGTCAGGCTGCCCACCCAGTCATACGTGGCCAGCGTGGACGGGCCCATGGCCTGGTCCACGTTGACGGCGTAGTTGGAACGCAGGACCGCGAGGTTCACCGTCTCCTTGAATTCCTCCGCGAGGCTTTCCAGCACCGGCCGGGCTTCACGGACCAGGCTGAGCCGCCCGGGGATGGAGCTTGCCAGCCGGAGGATGCCGAAGCCCAGCTGGTACTTTCCCCGCTCGCTGTTCTGGTGGACCATTTCCCGGCTCACCAGCGAACCCAGCAGCCGGGAGACAGTGGATTTGTGGATGCCCATCTCTTCGGCGATGTCGCTCACGCCGGCATGGCCGTCGCGCGCCAGGATCTCCAGGACCGCCAGGGCCCGGTCCACGGACTGGACGCCGCCGTGCTGGCCTGAGTCCGCATCGACGTCGGATTCGCGGTCATTGTTCGAAGCCATGATCCATACTCTCAAGTAGTGTGCGGCTTGCCTGCCCGCCACGAAGGCCGCTTAGAGCGTCCTATCAGTTAGTTCCCCACTTCCGATCCTATGCCGCCAGACACGTGGGAGCCGGTATTGCGTTACGCGGCCGGTAGTCAGCGCAGGCCGCTGCTGTGGGCCATCGCGATGGCTTCGGTACGCGACGAGGCGCCCACCTTCCGGTAGATGTTGCGGAGGTGAAACTTCACCGTGTTTTCGCTGATGTGCAGTTTCGCGGCGATGGCCCGGTTCCGCTGGCCGGCGGCCAGCAGCTGGAGGACCTCCAGTTCGCGGTCCCCGAGTTTCCAGTCGGAGACGTCGGCCAGTTGCCTCGCCGGCGGGTCGAGCGGGAGGGCGACGGCGACGTCGGCACCCCAGCCGGGCATCACGTCCACCGACATGCTGCCGTCCAGGGCTTCGACGCGCTGGGCGAGGCGGGCCATGGACGGCGCCGCCGCGGACAGTTCGCCGGGCCCGTCGTCGCGGACGTTGACCAGGAGGTTCCCGCCGTCGCAATCCCACTGCGCGCGGATCCGGCGGACACCGCTTTGGTCCATCATGGCCAGGACCAGCCCGCGGACGATCGCCCGGGCAGCATGAGCCACTTCGCCGGGCACGGCTCGGCCGTTGACGGGAGGCTCGATGAACTGGACGTCGATGCCGCTGAAGTTCACCAGTGGCTTGAGGTCCTCGCGGAGACGCTGGAACGCGGTGGCGACGGGTTCCTCCACGAGTTCCGTGGTGCGGTCGCTGAGCGTGCGTAGCCCTACGAGTGCCCGGGCGGCGACGTCGGTGGCGGACTTCCGCGCCAAGTCGTCACTCAGTGCCGGCGATCTCAGCGCGGCAAGCACGGTTTCCAAGGTGGTGGAGTGGCGGTCCACCAGTTCGGCGGTCACCCTTAAGCGTTCGGCCGAGGCCGCGCGGGATTCGATGAGGTACGACGGCGGCGCATCAGCCACCTTCTCGCGGATCCGTTCGGCCGCCAGCGTCCAGAGATAGCGGAGCATGCGTTCGGCCTCTTCGTGGCCGGCGGGGTCCGGCAGGGGCTCTGGATTGGCGAGGACCAGCAGTGCGTTGCTGGGTGAGGACAGTGCCAGGACCGGGCGTGGTTCGCCGCCGAGGGTTGCTTCTCCGCGCCAGGTGTCGCCGTCGCCGCTGCCATCCGCCAGCGACGCCCGGAGGTGGTCCAGCTCGGCGATGGACACCCGGCTGATGATGGCCTCGTCGCCGGCTTTCTTCTGGGGCCGCCCCGTGCAGTCCTCGGTGAAGATGACCAGGGCGCTGCTGCCGAGATAGGGCAGGATGGCCTCCCGCAGCCGCTGTGCGATGGTGGCCAGCGGGGCGGTGGACAGGGCGGCGATGGCTTCGAGCAGGGCTGCATTGGACGTTTCCACCTGCCCAGTTTACGGGTGCGGCGTCCGCTTCCTACCCGTTTGGGTAGTCAGGACCGTCCGATGATGGCGTTGGCCCCACTCAACGGACGGGACAGGATGAAGGAGTCACAAACGAAGGAGGCTGGCGCCAATGAGTGTCACCGCAGAAACCAGTCCAGCCGGCCTGGCCGGAACGTCCAAGGCCCTTGACCGGAACCGGGCTCTGGTCCTGGGCGAGATCAGGGCTGCGTCAGAGCGCGTTGACCCGGTGCAGGTCGCAGCCCTCGTCACCGAGCTCAGGCTGGCCGACCGGATCTTCGTGACCGGCGCCGGACGCAGCGGCCTTGTCCTGAAAATGGCGGCCATGCGGCTCATGCATCTCGGCCTGACGGTGCACGTGGTCGGTGAGACCACGGCTCCGGCCATCCGCGCCGGCGACCTGCTGCTGGCAGCCTCCGGCTCCGGGACCACCGCCGGCGTCGTCACGGCGGCGGAAACCGCGGCCGCCCAAGGTGCCCGGGTGGCTGCCTACACCACCAGCTCCGGTTCCCCGCTCGCGGCCGTTGCTATCGCCGTCGTACTTATCCCCGCCGCCCAAAAGACTGACCACGGCTCGGCGGCGTCCCGGCAGTATTCGGGCAGCCTCTTTGAGCAGGTGCTGTTCACCACTACCGAGGCGGTGTTCCAGAGCCTTTGGGACGATGATGCTGCGTCACCGGAAGACCTCTGGCAGCGCCACGCGAACCTCGAATAACCAAGCCGCGCCGTTCCAACCCTGTTTCAGCAAGAACGCTCCCCCAACCCGAAAGAAGAACCCACATGAAACTGCAAGTAGCCATGGACGTCCTGACCATCGAAGCCGCCCTCGACCTCGCCGGCAAGGTCGCCGAATACGTTGACATCATCGAGCTCGGAACGCCGCTGGTGAAGAACGCCGGGCTGTCCGCCGTTACCGCCGTCAAGACCGCCCACGCGGACAAGATCGTCTTCGCCGACCTGAAGACCATGGACGCAGGCGAGCTCGAAGCCGACATCGCGTTCAGCGCAGGTGCAGACCTGGTGTCCGTGCTCGGCGGCGCCGACGATTCCACCATCGCCGGCGCGGTCAAGGCAGCGAAGGCCCACAACAAGGGCATCGTTGTGGACCTGATCGGCGTGGCGGACAAGGTGACCCGCGCCAGGGAAGCCCGCGCCCTCGGAGCCAAGTTCATCGAGTTCCACGCCGGACTGGACGAGCAGGCCAAGCCGGGCTACAACCTGGACGTGCTCCTCAGCGCCGGGGAAGAGGCCCGCGTGCCGTTCTCCGTGGCCGGCGGAGTGAACATCTCCACCATCGAAGCCGTGCAGCGCGCCGGGGCCGACGTCGCCGTCGTCGGCGGGTCCATCTACAGCGCCGACGACCCCGCCCTGGCAGCGAAGGAGCTGCGCGCCGCGATCATCTAGCCTTCCAGGACGCTCTCTCACTTCCTGCAGGAATTTAGGGAACGCTCTCTCACCCGGGTGAGAGAGCATTTCCGTTTTGGTTGCAGGAGGTGAGAGAGCGTTTCCGTTTTTATTGCGGAAAGTCCCTACGTGCCAACCTTGAGTGAGAGAGGGTTCCGGGGCGGCTTAGAGCACCTTGCGGATGGTTTCCTCAAAGCTGGTGACGTGATGCAGGGCCAGTTCGCCTGCCTTGTCGGCGTCCCCCGCGGCCACCGCCTTGAGCAGCTCCACATGCTCGGTGATGTGGCCGCTCACGGAGGGCACCTTGTCCAGGACCAGGCACCAGATGCGCGTGGCCAGGTTGTCGTAGCGGATGAGCGTGTCTTCCAGGTGCGGGTTGGCGGCCGCCTTGTAGATCAGCCGGTGCACGGTCAGGTCGTAGCGCATCAGGTCGCGGGACTCCCCCGGGCTGGGATCCAGTTCCGCGATGACATCGGCCACCTGCAGCAGTTCACGGCGCATGGACTCGCTTGCCCTCCTGGCGGCCCGGCGCGCAGCCAGCGGCTCCAGCAGCTCCCGGATCTCCGAGACGTCGGCGAGCTCCGTGAAGTCCACATTGGTGGCAAAGGTCCCCCGACGAGGATAGGAAACCACCAGATGGTCCACCTCAAGCCGCTTGATCGCCTCGCGCACGGGCGTGCGGCCGAATCCGAGCTCTGCCGCCAGCTGCCCGTCGTTAATGGGCTCACCCGGCCGGATCTCCAGCATGATCAGCTTGTCGCGCAGCTGCCTATACGCGGCCTCGGCCTGCGACGGCGCTTCGCCCTCCGCGGGGGGCAGGGCAAGAAGTGCATTCAAGGCGCCACTCCGTTCTTCACTGTTCAGGCTCCGACTTACAAGCGGAAGCTCCATGCCATTTTGATTCCAGCTATTGACTCTGCTGTGATCCCAATCATACCATTGACCTCACACTGATATATCAGTCATAACAACAGTGGTATTTCAAAAGGAGCATCCGTGGTTGAGCAGTTGAACGAGCGACTTTCCGCAGTCGATCCCGAGGTCCAGCAGGCCATTAACAATGAGCTGGTCCGCCAGCAGTCGACGCTGGAAATGATCGCGTCGGAGAATTTCGCCCCGTCCGCGGTTATGGAGGCGCAGGGCTCGGTCCTGACGAACAAGTACGCCGAGGGCTACCCGGGCAAGCGCTACTACGGCGGCTGCGAGCACGTGGACGTCATCGAGCAGCTCGCCATCGACCGCGTCAAGGCCCTGTTCGGCGCCGAATTCGCCAACGTCCAGCCGCACTCCGGCGCCCAGGCCAATGCCGCCGCCATGTTCGCCCTGCTGAACCCGGGCGACACCATCATGGGCCTGAGCCTGGCCCACGGCGGCCACCTCACCCACGGCATGAAGATCAATTTCTCCGGCAAGCTCTACAACGTGGTCCCCTACCACGTGCGTGAATCGGACCTCCGGATCGATATGGCCGAGGTCGAGGCGCTGGCCCTGGAACACCGCCCGAAGCTGATCGTCGCCGGCTGGTCCGCCTACTCCCGCCAGCTCGACTTCGCCGAGTTCCGCCGGATCGCCGACCTCGTGGACGCCTACCTCATGGTGGACATGGCGCACTTCGCCGGCCTCGTCGCCGCAGGGCTGCATCCCAACCCGGTCCCCTACGCCGACGTTGTCACCACCACCACGCACAAGACCCTCGGCGGCCCTCGCGGCGGAGTCATCCTCGCCAAGGAAAAGTACGCCCGCAAGATCAACAGCGCCGTGTTCCCCGGCCAACAGGGCGGCCCGCTGGAGCACGTCATCGCCGCCAAGGCCGTGGCCTTCAAGCTCGCCGGCACCCCCGAATTCAAGGAACGCCAGGAACGCGTCCTGCAGGGGTCCAAGCTGCTTGCCGAACGCCTCCTACGTGAGGACGTTGCGGCCGCGGGAATCTCCGTGGTCAACGGCGGTACGGACGTGCACCTGGTCCTGGTGGACCTTCGCCACTCTGAACTGGACGGCCAGCAGGCGGAAGACGCCCTGCACCGGATCGGCATCACGGTCAACCGCAACGCCGTGCCGTTCGATCCGCGCCCGCCGATGGTGTCTTCCGGCCTCCGGATCGGCACGCCGGCCCTTGCCACGCGGGGCTTCGGCGCCACCGAATTCACCGAAGTCGCGGACATCATCGCGACCGCGCTCATCGCCGCCGTTACTGGCACAGGCAACAACGACGCCGGGGACGGCACCTCCGGCGGTGCACGCCTCAGCGACGACGCCGCCGTCGTACTCCGTGCCCGGGTCACGGCTCTGGCCGACCAGTTCCCGCTTTATGCGCATCTCAATAACGGCACCGACATTGCCGCTTTCGAATCTGACATGATTGGAGCAGCCCAGTGAGCAACCAACAGCTCCCGGAACACCCGGATTTCCTCTGGCGGAACCCGGAGCCCAAGTCCTCCTACGATGCCGTGATTGTGGGCGGCGGCGGGCATGGCCTGGCCACGGCCTACTTCCTGGCCAAGAACCACGGGATGACCAACATCGCCGTCCTGGAAAAGGGCTGGCTGGCCGGGGGCAACATGGCCCGGAACACCACCATCATCCGTTCCAACTACCTCTGGGACGAGAGCGCGGCCATCTACGAGCACGCCCTCAAGCTCTGGGAAATCCTGCCGGAGGAGCTCGAATACGACTTCCTGTTCAGCCAGCGCGGCGTGATGAACCTTGCCCACACCCTGGGTGACGTCCGCGAAAGCATCCGGCGTGTCGGCGCCAACAAGCTCAACGGCGTGGACGCCGAGTGGCTGGATCCGAAGCAGGTCAAGGAACTCTGCCCCATCCTGAACATTAACGACAACATCCGCTACCCCGTCATGGGCGCCACCTACCAGCCTCGTGCCGGCATCGCCAAGCATGACCACGTGGCCTGGGCCTTCGCCCGCAAATGCGACGAGCTGGGCGTGGACATCATCCAGAACTGCGAAGTCACCGGCTTCGTCAAGGACGGCAACCGCGTGGTGGGCGTCAAGACCAACCAGGGCACCATCAACACCGAAAAGGTGGGCCTCTGCGCCGCCGGGCACAGCTCGGTCCTGGCGGAAATGGCTGGCTTCCGGCTCCCCATCCAGTCACACCCGCTCCAGGCGCTGGTCTCCGAACTGCACGAACCGGTCCACCCCACCGTAGTGATGTCCAACCACGTGCACGTCTACGTCTCCCAGGCCCACAAGGGCGAACTGGTCATGGGCGCCGGCGTGGACTCCTACAACGGCTACGGCCAGCGCGGCTCCTTCCATGTGATCGAGCACCAGATGGCTGCCGCCGTCGAACTCTTCCCCATCTTTGCCCGGGCGCACGTGCTCCGGACGTGGGGCGGCATCGTGGACACCACCCTGGACGCCTCCCCCATCGTTGGCACTACCCCGGTGGAGAACATGTTCGTGAACTGCGGCTGGGGCACCGGCGGCTTCAAGGGCACCCCGGCCGCGGGCCTCACGTTCGCGCACACCATCGCCACCGGGACCCCGCACAAGCTGAACAAGCCGTTTGCGCTGGAGCGCTTCGAAACCGGCGCCCTGATCGACGAGCACGGCGCAGCCGCCGTCGCCCACTAGCCGCCGCCAGCGACCTTTAGAAAGAAGACGCACATGCTGCTTATCCCATGCCCCAACTGCGGCTCCCGCGACGAGACCGAGTTCCACTACGGCGGTCAGGCCCACGTGGCCTACCCGGAAAACCCCACCGAGCTGAACGACCGCGAATGGGCCGAGTTCCTGTTCTACCGGGACAACACCAAGGGCGCCTTCGCCGAGCGCTGGCTGCACAGCACCGGCTGCCGCCAGTGGTTCAACATGCTCCGCGACACCGTCACGTACGACATCCAGGCCGTCTACGCGATGGGTACTCCCCGACCGGCAACGACCGGCCCGGCAGCCTCCGAACCCGGTACTGCCAGCACCGCCGCTGACAGCACCACCACCGGAAACGCCGCGCCAAGCACCTCTTCATCCAGCACCACCGCCCCGGAAGGAGCAACCAAGTGACTTCCCAGAACGCCCGCCTCACCGCCGGCGGACGCATCGACCGCACCATCTCCTGGCGCTTCACTGTGGACGGCGAGGAATTCACCGGACACCCCGGTGACACGCTCGCCTCCGCGCTGCTCGCCAACGGCCGGATCTCCGCGGGCAACTCCCTCTACGAGGACCGCGCCCGCGGCATCATGTCCGCCGGTGTGGAGGAGTCCAACGCGATGGTCAAAGTCGCGCCGCGCTTTCCCGGTGACGTGGCCGAGTCCATGCTCCCCGCCACCACCGTCACCCTGGTGGACGGGCTCAAGGCCGAGCTCCTCAACGGACTGGGCCGATTGGACCCCGAGGAAGACCGGGCCGAATACGACAAGAAGTACGTCCACACCGACGTCCTGGTGATCGGCGGCGGCCCCGCCGGCCTGGCCGCCGCCCGCGAAGCGGTCCGCACCGGTGCCCGCGTGATGCTCATGGATGACCAGCCCGAACTGGGAGGATCGCTCCTGTCCGGATCCACTGCGCCCGGGCTGGCCGAGGACATCGAAGGCAAGCCCGCCCTGGAATGGGTGGCCGATGTGGAAGCCGAACTCATTTCCGGAGCCGAAAGCACGGTCCTGAACCGCACCACGGCCTTCGGCGCCTACGATGCCAACTACGTCATCGCGGTCCAGAACCGCACCGACCACCTGTCCAGCCCGGCCGCGCCCGGCGTTTCCCGGCAGCGGATTTGGCACGTGCGTGCTAGTCAGGTGGTGCTGGCGCCCGGCGCCCACGAACGGCCCCTGGTCTTCGAGAACAACGACCGCCCCGGCATCATGCTCGCCTCTGCCGTCCGGAGCTACCTCAACCGCTACGCCGTCGCCGCCGGGCAGCGCGTGGTCATCAGCACCACCAACGACAGCGCCTACGCCCTCGCCGCGGACCTGCGCGCCGCCGGCGTCAAGGTGGCGGCCGTCGTCGACGCCCGTCCCGCCCTCACCCAGGTGGCAGCTGCCGCCGTCGAAGCCGGCACCCGCGTGCTGATCGGCAGCGCGGTGGCCAACACGGCAGCCGGCGATGACGGCCGGCTGTTCGCAGTCACCGTCCGCAGCATCAACGACGACGGCGAACTCACCTCCGGCGTCGAAGAGATCGCCTGCGACCTTCTGGCAGTCTCCGGCGGCTGGAGCCCGCTGGTGCACCTCCACTCCCAGCGGCAGGGCAAGCTGCGCTGGGCCGATGAACTGGCCGCTTTCGTGCCAAGCACCATAGTTCCGAACCAGCAGACCATCGGCTCCGGACGCGGCAGCTTCGAACTCGAGGACTGCGTGGCCGAGGGCATTTCCGCCGGCGCCGCCGCGGCCATCGCCGCAGGATTCGCGTCGGAAACCAAACCGTCAGTCCTCGGCGAGCCGAAGGCCTCCGCCCCGACCCGCCAGCTTTGGCTGGTCCCGGGCCAGGCGGGCACGCCGGACGACTGGCACCACCACTTTGTGGACTTCCAGCGCGACCAGTCCGTGGCCGACGTCCTGCGCTCCACCGGCGCCGGGATGCGGTCCGTGGAGCACATCAAGCGCTACACGTCCATCAGCACCGCCAACGACCAGGGCAAGACCTCCGGGGTCAACGCGATCGGCGTCATCGCCGCCGCGCTCCGGACCGCCGGCGAAGCGTCCCGGGGCATCGGCGACATCGGCACCACCACCTACCGGGCACCCTTCACTCCGGTGGCGTTCGCTGCCCTCGCCGGACGCCAGCGCGGCGAACTGTTCGACCCCGCCCGCAAAACGTCCATCCACCCGTGGCACGAGGCACAGGGGGCACTGTTCGAGGACGTCGGGCAGTGGAAGCGGCCCTGGTACTACCCGCAGGGCGGGGAGGACATGGACACCGCCGTGCTCCGCGAGTGCGCAGCCGTCCGCGAATCCGTGGGCTTTATGGACGCCACCACCCTCGGCAAGATCGAAATCCGCGGCAAGGACGCCGGTGAGTTCCTCAACCGGATCTACACCAACGCGTTCAAGAAGCTCGCCCCGGGTTCGGCCCGCTACGGCGTGATGTGCATGGCGGACGGCATGATCTTCGACGACGGCGTCACCCTGCGCCTCGACGATGACCGGTTCTTCATGACCACCACCACCGGCGGTGCCGCGAAGGTGCTGGACTGGCTGGAGGAATGGCTGCAGACCGAATGGCCCGAACTCGACGTGCACTGCACCTCGGTGACCGAACAGTGGTCCACCATTGCCGTCGTCGGGCCCAAATCCCGGGCGGTGCTCGCCAAACTGGCGCCGGACCTGGCGGCGGGCGGCGGGCTGGAGGCGGAAGCCTTCCCGTTCATGACGTTCCGCGAAACCACCCTCGCCTCAGGCGTGCAGGCCAGGGTCTGCCGGATCTCCTTCTCCGGCGAACTGGCCTACGAGATCAACGTGCCGTCATGGTACGGGCTGAACACCTGGGAAGCCGTGGCCGCGGCAGGCGCCGAATTCAACATCACCCCCTACGGCACCGAAACCATGCACGTGCTCCGCGCCGAAAAGGGCTACCCGATCGTCGGGCAGGACACCGACGGCACCGTCACCCCGCAGGACGCGGGCATGGAATGGGTGGTCTCCAAGGCCAAGGACTTCATCGGCAAACGCTCCTACACCCGGGCCGACGCCCAGCGCGGGGACCGCAAGCACCTGGTCAGCGTCCTGCCCGTGGACGGCACCATCCGGCTGCCGGAAGGCACCCAGCTCGTGGAAAAGGGCATCAGCACCAACCCCGCCTACGGCCCGGTGCCCATGCAGGGCTTCGTGACCTCGAGCTACCACAGCGCCGCGCTGGGCAGGTCCTTCGCGCTGGCACTGATCAAGAATGGCCGCAACCGCATCGGCGAGACCCTGGTGGCCGCCGCCGGCGACCAGCTGGTTGACGTTGTTGTCGCAGAAACCGTACTTTTTGACCCCGAAGGGACCCGCAAAGATGGCTAACACAGCAGCAATCAACGGCATCAATGGACTCCGGGACATCCGCCGCAGCCCCGCCTCCCACCTGGCCGCTGCACTGGAGGCCGGCTCCATCCAGGGGACGGTGGTCCTGAACGAAGGCCCGTTCCAGACCATGGCGGGCGTCCGCGTGGACCCCCGCTCCGAGGAAGGCGCACGGATCGCCGCCGTCACCGGCGGACTGCCGGCACGCTGCGGCGACGTGGCCGGCACCGACCGCGTCAGCGTCCTCTGGCTGGGACCCTCCGAGTTCCTGGTGGTGGCACCCGAAGAGGCCCACGATTCCCTGGGCGGTGACCTCATCGGCTCCCTCGTAGCCGCGCTGGGCGAGGCTCCGGGCCAGGTGGTGGACCTCTCCGCGAACCGCACCACGTTCGAGCTTTCCGGCCCCCGGGCCCGCGCGGCCCTGGAAAAGGGCTGTGCCCTGGACCTGCACCCTCGCAGCTTCACCGTGGGAACCGCCCTGAACACCGAGATCGGCAACATCCCTGTGGTCCTGCAGAAGACCGGCGAGGAAAGCTTCCGGCTCTTCCCCCGGGCCTCGTTCGCGGACTTCCTGGGCCGGTGGCTCCTGGACGCCATGAGGGAGTTCGCTTCCCCTGAGGTGCCCTGATGGCGCTGAGCGCCCTGGACCTGTTCTCCGTTGGCATCGGGCCGTCGTCGTCACACACGGTCGGCCCGATGCGGGCAGCGAAGCTGTTCGCCGACGGCCTTAAGGGCGGCGGGCTCCTGAGCTCAACCACCCGGGTCCAGGCCGAGCTGTTCGGCTCGCTGGGTGCCACCGGCCGGGGCCACGGCTCCGACAAGGCGGTGGTGCTGGGCCTGCAGGGCCTGGACCCGGAAACGGTGGACACCTCCAGCGCCGACGACCAGGTGGCCGCCGCCGCGCTCGACGCCGAACTCAGGATCTGCGGGGACCACCGGGTGGACTTCAACTGGGACGAGGACGTGGTGCTGCACCGCCGCAAATCCCTGCCCGCCCACCCCAACGGCATGACGTTCCGGGCACTCGACCACGCCGGTACCGTGCTGAGCGAACGGAGCTTCTACTCGATCGGCGGCGGCTTTGTGGTGGACGGGGATGCTGGCGCCGGCGACAAGGTGGTGGCCGATGACACCGTGCTGCCGTACCCGTTCACCACCGCCGATGAACTCCTGGCGATCTGCAGCCGCGAAGGCATGTCCATCTCCGACGTGATGCTCGCCAACGAGCTGGTGTGGCGCAGCGAAGCGGAACTCCGCGAAAGGCTGCTGGGACTCTGGGCGGTCATGCGCGAATGTGTGGACAACGGCTGCGCCGCGGAAGGGATCCTGCCCGGCGGGTTAAACGTCAGGCGCCGGGCGCCGTCGTTATTCCGCACGCTGACCGCCGATACCGGCGTCACCGACCCCTTCCGCGCCATGGAATGGGTCAATCTGTTCGCACTCGCGGTCAACGAGGAAAACGCCGCCGGCGGGCGCATTGTCACGGCCCCCACCAACGGCGCGGCGGGCATCGTGCCTGCCGTCCTGCACTATTACGTCAAGTTTGTTCCCGGAGCCGACGACGACGGTGTGGTCCGCTTCCTCCTCGCGGCAGCCGCCGTCGGGATTCTTTTCAAGATCAACGCCTCCATCTCCGGTGCGGAGGTGGGCTGCCAGGGCGAGGTGGGCTCTGCCTGTTCCATGGCGGCCGCGGGCCTGTGCGAGGTCCTGGGCGGCACGCCGGAGCAGGTGGAAAACGCCGCCGAAGTGGGGATCGAACACAACCTCGGGCTGACCTGCGATCCGGTGGGCGGCCTGGTGCAGATCCCCTGCATCGAACGGAACGCCATCGCCAGCGTGAAAGCCATCAACGCCGCGCGACTGTCCCTCCACGGGGACGGCAGCCACAAGGTGTCGCTGGACAAGGCCATCAAAACCATGCGTGAGACAGGAGCGGACATGAAAACCAAATACAAGGAGACCTCCCGCGGGGGCCTCGCCGTCAACGTGATCGAGTGCTAGCCATGACTGCCATCCAGACTGAAACGTCCCTCCCCCAGCCCGTCACCACCGTTGAACACGTCCTGACTTTGGACTGCGCGGAGCAGCCCGGGATTGTCCACGCCGTGTCCGGCTTCCTGCTGGAGCACGGCTGCGACATCGTGGACAGCAAACAGTTCGGCGAACGGTCGGAGCGCCACTTCTTTATGCGCGTGCACTTCGCGTCCGACGGCGATGCCTCCACCGCGGACACGTTGCGGGCCGCTTTTGGCCCCGTGGCGGAACGGTTCGGGATGAGCTGGCGGCTGGAGCGGCTCGGTGCCAAGCGCCGTGTGCTGATCATGGTGTCCAAGTTCGGCCACTGCCTCAACGACCTGCTGTTCCGTGCCAGAACCGGCGAGCTTCCGGTGGAGATCGCGGCCGTGGTCTCCAACCACACGGACCACCAGGCGCTGGTGGAATGGCACGGCATCCCGTTCTTCCATGTGCCGGTCACAGCCGACACCAAGCCTGCGGCCGAGGCCCGGCTGCTGGAACTGGTGGACACGTTCGACGTGGAGCTGGTGGTGCTGGCCCGCTACATGCAGGTGCTCAGCGACGACCTCACCCGGCGGTTGGACGGGCGGGCGATCAACATCCACCACTCGTTCCTGCCCAGCTTCAAGGGCGCAAAGCCGTACCACCAGGCCTACGCGCGCGGCGTGAAGACCGTGGGGGCAACTGCGCATTACGTGAATGCCGAGCTGGACGAGGGGCCGATCATCTCGCAGCAGACGGTGGAAGTGGACCACACCTACGGGCCCGAGGACCTGGTTGCCGCCGGCCGTGATACCGAGTGCAAGGCGCTCAGCAACGCCGTGCGCTGGCACTGCGAAGGCCGCGTGATCCTGCAGGGCAACAGGACGGTAGTGCTCCGCTAACGCTCCCCCACCCCTACCCCTACCCCCGGACGCTCTCTCACTTAATGCGGGTTTTCAGGCGATCCTCTCTCACTTAATGTGGGTTTTTGCGTGACGCTCTCTCACTGTGGTGAGGGGGCGTCACGAGTTTAACGCTCAGTCGCTGGCAAAACCGGACGCTTGCGGATGGTCAAGCCGGCCCGTGCGGAGCCCCTTTTTGACCTTCACGACTGCCCGTTGAAATTCGTCGGCAAGATCGTTCGTATCGAAAACCAGGACCGTCCAGCCAGCTGATTCGAACGCCTTGTCCCGTCTCCTGTCGCTGAGGATCTGTGCGTCACCAAGGTGATGTCCGCCGTCGTACTGGATGGCGAGCCGGCGGTGACGGTAGGCGAGATCGGCCGACGGCGATCGCACGTCTCCGGCGCGCAATGGCACTTGGAGTTCGGGCTGGGGCAGCCCGGCGTCGGTGATGGCCAACCGAAGCAGCGACTCGGGGGCGGAATCGGCACCGACACGCATCAGATCCAGCGCTTCACGGGCCCGGACTATGCCTTGGAGATTTGAGTGGCGGCCCGCCAGCACCCGCAGCCCCTCCATCGTGTCGTAAGGCTGCGTCCTTCCCTCGAAGTCCACACGCGGGATGCGGATCAGTTCGTCGCCCATGCTCACCAGGTCTCTGAGCGGCAGGGTCCGCGCCAAATCCAGCCATGTCCGTGACCGTGTGCTCAGGCGGATGTCGTCGATCAGTTCGATCTCGTCGTCCAGCGTCAGGACGGTGTGGCCGAACACGCCCTTCCGGCGGACCGATGGCAGCGAACGCGGTTTGCTTAGGTGCAGCTCTGTGGAGTCGGCAAGCCAGGGAGGCAACAGCTGGCACCGAAGCCGGGCCGCGGTGACGTGTGAGATCCAGGCTCCGGGCGAAGCAGCAGATAGAGCCCTGGCGGCGCCTTCCAGATCAAAGTCCCAGTCCGCCGGGCGGTAGAGACCGCGGCCCACGTTAACTACATCCTTGCGGCGAAGCCGGTTTAAGGTGACGCCGGAGGCCAGGGCTGAGCCGAAGGTAAACGGAGCAGCCGCTAACGGCAGGGGCAGAAAATCTTGCTTTCGCATGCTGGCATTGTGACCCGAAAAGGTGTGATGCTGCAGAAGTTATCCACAGGCGGGCGCTGGCCCTGGGTAAGTGATAGAGGGTTGCTCGGGAACGCCCGTTAAGTGAGAGAGGATCGCCGAAAAACCCACATTAAGTGAGAGAGGGTCGTCCGGGGCGGGGCTACAGCGCTGCCAGCCGGGTGGCCAGGTGCAGCGCTGCCAAACGGCCCGTTCCGCGGGGATCACCGCCGCAGAGTGAGAAGATCCTCTGCAGCCGCTGATGCATCGACTGCCGCTCCAGGTGCAGCTCACGTGCAGCCTGCGCCGTGTTGCAGCCGGAATCCAGCCAGACCCGCAGCGTCTCAACCAGCGCGGAATTTCGTTGGGCATCGTGGACGAGGAGGGCTCCGAGCTGCTGGCTGACATAGTCCGTGCGCTGGGTTTCATTCAGCGTATGGAAAGCGAGCCGCTCCACCGCGAAAGCGTCGGCGTCGAGGACCACTCCGGACTGTCCCGGCCCGGCTCTGAGCGAACCATCCCTGAGCGGTCCGGCGCCGGCGGCAAGGTCCAGCGTCAGCCGGGCTTCCGTCAGGGACCATGGCGCGGCGGAGATTCCGGTGGCCACCGGACCGACGGCGCTGACCGTTCCCTCCGGCAACGCCAGCGACTGCAGTCCGGCCAGAATTGCGTCCCGGTCTTCCTGCGTCTTCCCGGGGCGGAGGACGGCCAGCGCCAACAGTTCGGCGTTGTCGGTATAGCTTGCGCTGTGATGCCCCACCCGCTCCAGCAGGTGCTCCACAGCCATCCGGGGTTGCTTTGAGCCAGGGGAACGAACCACCACGGCCACCAGCTGCGCGGCCAACGGGATCCCGGCCGCCGGGGCGAGCTGCTGGAGCCGCCAGTTTTGAGTCCCTGAATCGACGGCGCGGATCAGCGCCGCACCCGCCATCTCCTTCAGGCCGGGGGGCATGCGCTGCAGCAGGGCCAACGCCAGAATGTCCACCGAGCGGTTCCCCGCAATCCTCGCCAGGTTCACGTCGGCACCCTTCAGGGCGTGAAGCGTAAGGCGGGCTGAAGGGATGCCACGCACGGACACGTCAACCTGGATGGTCCGGGTACGATCCTGCGCATCGCTGGCTTCTGCGGGTTCCGGCTCCTCCGCATGATCAACCGGCTGCGCACTTGCCAGCGGGGCGCCCGCGACGGACGTCAGCACAACTTCCGAGCGGGTAGCGTCCGCCAGGACAGCCAGGATCCGGTCAAGACTGCCGCCATGGGCCAGCTCCACCGCCATGGCATGGCTCGCCCGGTCAGCCTGCTGAAGGTGGCCAGCTGTCTCGCTCACCAGCAGCGAGTTGATCGCTTCCATAACGCCGACAAAGGGCACCACCTTGCGGAGCTCTATCAGGGGAAGCCCGGCGGCTTCAGCTGCTGCCACCATCGAGGACGGAATGGACGGCAGCTCCGTGCCCGTCTCGATGGCCAGCGCGGCCACGCCGCGTTCCGCCAGCTCCCAGATGTAGCCGATACGCCGCTTATCCGTGGCCAGGACGAGGGCCTGGCCGCCGGTGAGCAACAGTTCTCCGCCGCCAAGTAACGGGGCAATGTCCAAGACCTCACTGGAGTGGATCCAGCGCAGCTGCGTCTGGGCCGCAATGGCCGCAGCTGCGCGGATCACAGGGTCCGCCGGCGTGAGGGTGGAATGTTTCAGGACATCCTGCAGGCGTATGGGCATGACACTCCGTCGCGTTTTCTCGTGAACTTCAAGACACATTGTATGTGGTGCATGTGGCCTGGGCCACATAATCTGGGCTTATCCCTTTTACTCATGGAGGCTCCCCCATGCAAGACAACCTCTCCACAACGCAGCCAGGGTCGGCAATGACGCCGACCGAGGACTGCGAAGCTTGGCTCCAGCCCATCCCCGAATCCCAGCGGACACACAAGGTCTCCGGACAGTTCTGGATCTGGGCGGGCGCCAACCTGGCCCCCATCAACTGGGTACTGGGCGCCCTCGGCATCCATCTCGGCCTCGGCTTCGCGGACACGGTCACCGTTCTGGTTTTGGGGAACCTGATCGGCATGCTGTTGTTCGGCTGCTTCGTCCTGCTTGGCCAGAAGACCGGCGCCACCGGCATGGTCCTGGCCCGCGCAGCCTTCGGCCGCCGGGGCAACTACCTGCCGGCAGCCATCCAGGCACTCCTGGTGATCGGCTGGTGCGCGGTCAACACGTGGATCATCCTGGACCTGGTCATGGCCCTGTTCGGCACGCTCGGCTGGGTTGATCCCACCGCCCACAACTACGCCTGGAAGATCGGCGTGGCCACCGCCATCATGGCCGCCCAGGTGGCCATCGCCTGGTTCGGCTACAAGGCCATCGCCGCGTTCGAAAAGTGGACTGTGCCGCCCACCATCATCATCCTGGCAGCGATGTCCGCCGTCGCTTGGTTTGGCATGAAAATCGACTGGGGCTATGCCGGCCCTGCCGGACAGATCCTCGAAGGCTCGGAACGCATCGCGGCCATGAGCGCCGTGATGACCGCCATCGGCATTGGCTGGGGCATCACCTGGTTCACCTACGCCGCCGACTACTCCCGGTTCGTGAGCACCGAAGTTCCCAAGCGCATGGTGTACCTGGCATCAGTCCTCGGCCAGTTCATCCCCGTGGTGTGGCTCGGAATCCTGGGCGCCAGCCTGGCTACCAACAGCGGGGAAATCGACCCCGGAAAACTCATCGTCCAGAACTTCGGCATCCTCGCACTGCCGGTGCTGCTCATGGTGCTCCACGGCCCCATCGCCACCAATATCCTGAACATCTACACGTTCTCGGTGGCAACCCAGTCGTTGGACATCACCATCAGCCGCCGCAAACTCAATCTCTTTGTGGGCGTATTCTCCCTCGCCGCCGTCGTCTTCTTCATCTTCCAGGAAGACTTCGCCACCGTACTCGACGCTTGGCTCATCGGCCTGGTCGCCTGGGTTGCCGCGTGGGGCGGAGTCATGCTGGTCCACTACTTTTGGCTCGAGAAGCGCTGGCCGGGCAACCCGGAAAGGCTCTTCGACGCAGTGGGCACCAAGCGCCTCCCCGACGTCAACTGGGCCGGCGTCGTCTCCCTCCTGGTGGGCATCTTCGCCACCTGGCTGTTTATGTACGGTCTGGTTCCGGCCATGCAGGGCCCCATTGCCGTGGCTCTGGGCGGCTGGGACCTCTCCTGGCTCGCAGGCGGCCTGGCAAGCGCCGGCAGCTACGCCATCCTTGGCCCGAAGTTCCACCGCAGGCACCTGGACTCCGCGCTGCCGGCCGCCACCGTTGCGCAGGCCACCGCCGACCTGAAATTCGCCACCCAGCCCAGCGCACCGGCCGGTCTCTGAAACGCACCGGACCTGAAATTTCCCCGGACACTGAACCTCAAGGAAACACGACATGACCTTTGAAGCATTCGCGGATTCCGCCCATCCCATCGCCTGGCCTAATGGCAAGCGGGCAGCAGCCTCGTTCACGTTCGACGTCGACGCCGAATCCTGCACCATCGCCCACGATCCGAAGAGCACGCGCCGGATGTCCCTGATGACCCATCAGTCCTACGGGCCCAAGGTGGCGGTGCCGCGGCTGCTTCAGATCCTCCAGCGGCAGGACATCCGGGCCACCTTCTTCGTTCCCGGCTTCACGGCAGACTGCTACCCGGACACCGTGCGGCGCATCGTGGACGGCGGGCACGAGGTGGCCCACCACGGCTACCTGCACGAACCCATGCAGGGAATCGACGCCGAGACTGAGGCCCGGTACATCGACCGCGGACTGGAGGCCCTCGCCAAGGTCGGCGTGGAACCGGTGGGGTACCGCGCGCCGTGGTGGGAACTGAACTGGCACTCCCCGGCGCTCCTGGCGGACCGCGGTTTCCTCTACGATTCGAGCCTGCTCGACGGCGACGCACCGTACCGCTTCAGCGTCGCCCCGGGCGATGACAGGGACATAGTGGAAATCCCGGTGGACTGGACCCTGGATGACTGGGAACAGTACGCGTTCTACCCCGGAGTCACGGGCAGCGGCGTCATCGAAAGCCCCGCCAAGGTCCTGGAAATGTGGACGCTGGAGGCCGAGGCACACCATGCCCAGGGCAGCTGCTTTGTCCTGACCAACCACCCGTTCATCTCGGGGCGGCCGTCCAAGGTCGTGGCCCTGGAGAAGCTGATTGACCGCGTGAAATCAATGGACGGCATGTGGGTCACCACCTTGGAGGAGATCGCCGAGCACACCCGCCGGACGGTCCAGGAGGTTCACACGCATGCCCGGATTGAGGTGCCCAGCTTCCCGGACACGGGAGCCCGGTTCACACCGGCGGCGGTCCGGCAGCAGAAGCCGGCCGGTAGCCACAGCCGGTAACCCCGGCTCCACAACCCCAACTCCGCAACCCCAAATACAAGGAACGCCGACGGCGACAGTCACCTGTCGCCGTCGGCGTTTCCCGCGTTTCCGTACCTCAGTCCGCTAAAGCGCGACGGCCCCGGACGCGAGCACGCGCTCCACGTCCGCCACCTCCGGATAGGCCGCCTGGGTTCCCTTGCGCGTGGTGGCCAGCGCGGCGGCAATCGAAGCGAAGGCGGCGGCGTCAGCCAGCGGCGCGCCGGCTGCCAGGCGGGCTGCCACGGCCCCCGTGAACGCGTCGCCCGCGCCGGTGGTGTCCACGGCCTTGACTTTGATGGGTGCCACCCGGACCAGCTGCTGCCCGGCAGGAGCCAGCGAATCCAGCACTACTGAGCCGTGGGCCCCCAGCGTGACCAGGACGCGCTGCAGGCCCCGCTCGGCGAAGTGCAGCCTGACCGCTTCCCAAACGTTGACATCCGCGTCGCTGCCGGGAATTTCGGCGGAGCCGAGGAACAGCGACGCCTCATGGGCGTTGACCAGCAGGACATCGGTCAGGTCAGCCAGCTGCTGCGGGATCTCCGCGTAAGGCGAGAGATTCAGCAGAACTGTAGCGCCGGCGTCGTGCCCTGCCCTTGCCGCGGCCTCAACCGTGTCAAGGCTGACCTCCAGGCAGAGGCAGACCACCGCGGCGCCGTCGAACGTTTCCGCCGCAGCGGCGACGTCCGCCGGCGAGAGGGTGCCGTTGGCGCCGGCCGAGATGATGATGTTGTTCTCGCCGCTGGAATCCACGGCGATGACGGCGACGCCGGTGGCCTCAGTTGCTGAGGTCCGCACGCCGGAGATGTCCACCCCGGCGCCGGCAGCGGAGGACAGGAGCATGTCGCCATTGGCGTCCACACCGACCGCACCCACCAGGCTGACGTTCCCGCCCAGCAGGCTGGCGGCGACGGCCTGGTTGGCGCTCTTGCCGCCCGGGTTCACCGCGAAACCGTTGCCGTGCACCGTCTCACCGGGCAGCGGTAGCCGCTCGCAATAGATGGTCAGGTCAGCGTTCAGGGATCCGACGACGACGATCCGGCCTTGGGTGCCGGCCGTTGCGGCGGTCATTCGGTCACCTCAGCCTCGACGGGCTTGGGGATGAGGAGCGAGGCGGCGAACGCGGCCACCGTGATGACCAGGCCGGTCACCACCACAGAGAGGTAGGACGCTTGGGCGTCGCCGAGGGCCGAGGTGGCCACGAGCACGGCCGGCAACACCAGGAAGCTCAGTCCGGCGCCCAGGTTGAAGGCGCCCGCGTTCATGCCGGGAAGGAACCCCGGGTTTCCGGCGGGTGAGAGGAGAACTCCGAGTCCGTTCAGCAAGATGTTGACCGTACCGGCGTACATGATGCCCAGCAAGACGGTTCCGGCGATCATCATGGGCAGGCTGCTGAGGCCGAAGAACGCGATGATGGCCAGGGCGGCGATGCTGCCCAGCATGCCGATGCGCAGGACCTTGGTGTAGCCGAGGATGGGCGCGAGCCTGCCGCTGAGGGGACCCACCAGCCAGCCGAGCAGGGCGTACGGGGTGAGGATGATGAGCGACATTTCGGTCGGGCCGATGCCGAAACCCGGGTCCGCGGCCTGCACGTACGCCGGCACGATCCCGTTGATGACGGCGAAGATGCCGGTCATGGTCAGCGTGGTGGTCAGCAGCGGTGCCCAGGTGGAGCGCTGGCGCAGGTGGACGGTTTCCACCATGGGCTGTTTGGCGCGCTTTTCCACGGTCCAGAAGCAGTAAAACGCGACGGCGGCAACCACCACCAGCCCGATGGCCAACAGGAGGGTGCCGGGCGCGAAGGCGCCCACCAGCTTGGAGCCCTCGTTGAGGGCGGTGAGCAGCGCACCCACGGCGACGACGATGAAGAACACGCCCAGCCAGTCCATGGAGGTGCCGGCGGCCGGCTTGCTCTCGCCGGCGAGGAAGGCGATCAGGGCGGTGGCGACGAGGGCCAGGACCACCATGAGCCAGAAGATGCTGCGGAACCCGAAGTGCTCGGCAAAGTAGCCGCCTACAAAGGAGTCGACGCCGGCCACGCCGCCGTTGACCGCGGTGATGAGGCCCATAAGCGTCCCGTATTTACGCGGGTTGCTGACGGCGGAGCGCAGCATGATCAGGCACAACGGCACGGTGGGGCCGCTGACGCCCTGGATGATGCGGCCCACAAAGAGCCACGTGACGTCGGGGGCCATGGCCGCGATGACCGAACCGACGGCCATCAGCAGCATCATGCCGATCAGGATCTTCTTCCGGCCGATGATGTCGCTCAGGCGCGGCAGGAAGAGGGAGAACAGGGCGGCCGCGGTGAAGAACCAGGTCTGGGAGAGGCCGATGACGGCCTGATCGGTGTTCAGTTCCTTGCCCATGGTGACCAGGGCGGGGCTGAGCATGGAGGCGTTGAGCTGGAAGGCGACGCACGCGGCCAGCAGGGCCACCATCAGGGCGGTGACGTTGCCCCGGCTGGTCTTCTTGTCGGTGAGGGTGGCACTCATTTAGTTGCCTCCCGTGGCTGCTGCAAGGGCGGCTGCTTCAAGGGCGGCAGGTTCGCCGATGCGCACCAGAGCATCCGTGACGAGGTCCCAGAAGCGCGCGTGGTCCAGGTCCACGGCCACGGATGTGGTGCAGTCATCCGGCGCCGGTGCGCGGAAGTCGGCCACGGTCATGCCGAGGGTCAGCGTGCCCTGGAGTTCGATGTCCACGGGCACTTTCCGGGTGGTGACGATGCCGGGGTCGATCACGTAGGCCACGGCGCAGGGGTCGTGCACGGGCGGGTAGTCGAAGCCCTGGGCATCCTTGTAGGTCTGGGTGAAGAACTCCATCAGTTCCATCACGAACTGCGCCGGTTTGGTGCCGATGGCCGCGATCTTCGCCACGACGTCCGGGGTGGCCAGGGCCTGGTGGGTGAGGTCCAGGCCCACCATCACGACCGGCCATTTCTCGTTGAACACGATGTGGGCGGCCTCGGGGTCGATGATGATGTTGAATTCGGCCACGGCGCTCCAGTTGCCCACGTGGTAGCCGCCGCCCATGAGGACAACTTCCTTGACGCGTTCCACAATGCGCGGTTCCTTGCGGGCTGCCAGCGCGATATTGGTGAGGCCGCCGGTGGGGACCAAAGTGACCGTGCCCGGTTCGTGGGCCATCACAGTGTCAATGATGAGGTCGACGGCGTGGCGCGGGTCCAGTTCGATGGTGGACTCGGGCTGCGCGGGGCCGTCCATGCCCGTCTCGCCGTGGATGGACGGCGCGGTTTCGATGGTGCGGACCAGGGGCCGG
Source organism: Arthrobacter sp. Soil762 (assembly GCF_001428335.1). Classification (GTDB taxonomy): domain Bacteria; phylum Actinomycetota; class Actinomycetes; order Actinomycetales; family Micrococcaceae; genus Arthrobacter. The sequence goes on along the minus strand of NZ_LMSG01000020.1, from coordinate 66,961 downwards.
CCGCAGCCGGCGGCAAACGGCACCCCGGTGATGCCGGCGATTGTCCCGACGGCGAGCGCGTTCTTGGTGACCTTTTCGAGCGTCTGGTTGCCCACCACGGTGGTGACGGCCAGCAGTTCAATGTCCGGGTTGCCGTGCGCGAGCAGGATGGCCACGGCATCGTCGTGCCCGGGGTCGCAGTCAAGAATGATCTTCTTGGGGGCGGGTTTCATCGGTTTGGATTCCACGTTAAATCTCCACGTCATTGGGGCCTGCCGAGGCAGTGGCCGAAAGCATTCAGAGTGATCATGGCATCCGCCCGGGCCGCGCGTCAAGCGCTTAACGTTGTCCACGTCAAGCGCTTGATGTTTTGGTGTGCTGCCTTGGAACCCCGGCGGGTTCAGTCTGTTACGGAGCGCACTACCCGTGCAGGCGACCCCACGACAATTGCACTTTCCAGTACGTCCTTCGTGACCACGTACGCAGCCGCCACCACGGCATCATCACCGATCGTCACGCCCGGCAGAATTGTGGCGTTCGCCCCGATCCAAACATTGCGGCCAATGACCACAGGGGCGGGTGCATGTCCGCGCGACGGCTCGGCATGATGTCGTGGTTGAGCGTGGCTATCACCACGTTGTGCCCGATCAGGCAGTCGTCCCCGATGGCTACACCGCCGTGATCTTGAAACTTGCACCCGGAATTGATGAAGATCCTGTCGCCGAGGGAGAAGTTTTTCCCGAAGTCGGAGTAGACGGGCGGGAAGTCCGTCACGGATTCGTCAACCGGTTTACCGGTCAGCAGAGACAACAGCCCCCGGACCTCGTAACGCCTGCGCCAACACGCTAATTGTTCGGTTTTGCTGCTTCCGAAACCGCCGTGGCCGCCCAGCTCGTGAGGAGTTTGATGCGCTCTTCGTGGGTCGTTCCGGGTTCGGCCGTGTAGAAGCTGACGTCGTTGACGACACCCGGGGAGGCGGTCAACGCCAGGGACTGGTAGGTCAGCTCCAGCTCGCCCACCACGGGGTGTCGCAGCCGTTTGGTTCCCTCGTGACGGAAACGGATGTCATGCGATGCCCATAGTGTGCGGAACTCGGGGCTCAATGTGGATAGTTCGCCTACGAGTTCGCGCAGAGAGCGGTCGTTGGGCTCACGGCCGGCCTCGGCGCGCAGCAGAGCGGCGGTGGCCGCGGCGCCGGCGTCCCAGTCGACGAAGAACTCCCGTGCGGCCGGGTCGAGGAAGTGAAAGCGTGCGAAGTTTGCGTGGCCGTTGGCAGCGGTGGTGTCGCTGGCAAATATGGGCGCGTGGAGTGCTCGCCCCAGCGCATTAGAGGCCACGATATCGAGGCGGCCATTGCGGACCAACGCGGCCGACATGGTGACGGAATCAAGCAGCCAATGAACAGGCAGCGGCAGCCCCACTTCCTTGCGGCGGGAATGCGTCCGGCGCATGGGCCGGGCGGCCCGTGCCAGCTCGAAAAGGTACAGGCATTCCTCATCGTTCAGATGCAGTGCCCGGGCGACGGCCTTGAGGACGTCGTCAGACACGCCGCTGATGTTGCCCTTCTCCAACCGCGCGTACCACTCGGTGCTCACTCCGGCGAGGACAGCAACCTCTTCGCGGCGCAGTCCAGGAACGCGGCGACGGCTGCCCGCGGGCAGCCCCACCTGCTCCGGACGGATTTTGGCGCGGCGGCTGGCCAGGAAGTCCCGGATGTCGGCGCGGTTCTCGGGCTGGTTGTCCATGAAACCACGATAGCCCCGGTTCACCGGGCTAAAGGGGGGGAGAGCTTATACCCCTATAAACGCAGCCTTCTTCAGCCGTTGGAAATGGGGTGATATTGGTGGAAGGCACCCCAAAACAGGAGAAAATATTGTTTACCGCTAATGCTTACGCCGCTCCGTCCGCCGCCGGGGACCTGATCCCCACCACAATCGAACGCCGCGACGTCGGACCGCACGATGTCCTGATCGACATCAAGTTCGCCGGCATCTGCCACTCGGACATCCACACCGTCCGCGGCGACTGGGGACCCCAGCAGTACCCGCTCGCCCCCGGCCACGAAATCGCCGGCATCGTCACCGAAATCGGCTCCGCCGTCACCAAGCACGCTATCGGAGACCGGGTCGGCGTCGGCTGCATGGTCAACTCCTGCCGCGAATGCGCCAACTGCCTCAAGGGCGAAGAACAGTACTGCCTGAACGGCAACATCGGCACCTACGGCGCCGTGGACCGCGACGGCACCATCACGCAGGGCGGCTACTCCACCCACGTCGTCGTAACCGAAGACTTCGTTGTGCGGATCCCCGAAGGCATCGAGCTCGACGCCGCCGCTCCCCTGCTGTGCGCGGGCGTCACCACGTACTCCCCACTGCGGCACTGGGGTGCCGGCCCCGGGAAGAAGGTCGCCGTCGTCGGCCTCGGCGGACTCGGCCACATGGCCGTCAAACTCGCCCACGCCATGGGCGCCGAAGTCACCGTACTCTCCCAATCGCTGAAAAAGCAGGAGGACGGACTGAAGCTGGGCGCGGACCACTACTACGCCACCAGCGACGAGACCACCTTTGAGGACCTCGCCGGCACCTTCGACCTGATCATCAACACCGTGAGCGCATCAATCGACATCAGCGCCTACCTGCAGCTGCTGACCCTCGACGGAGCCCTGGTCAACGTCGGTGCGCCCGCTGAACCGCTCCCGGTCAACGCGTTCGCCCTCATCATCGGCCGCCGCTCCTTCGCCGGCTCCATGATCGGCGGGATCCGCGAAACCCAGGAAATGCTCGACTTCTGCGCCGAGCACAACCTCGGCGCCGAAATCGAAGTCATCCCGGCCAGCAAGATCAACGATGCCTACGAACGCGTTCTCGCCTCGGACGTGCGCTACCGGTTCGTCATCGACACTTCCACCCTCGTCTAGAACGCCGGCGGACGGAACGCCCGCATGCCTGCCTGCCTACCTACCTACTACGATCGAGGTATGGAATCCGCGGAGCAGGTGCAGCAATCCGTCCGCTCGCGGCGGATCACGGCGGCCATGGTCGCTGCCCGCGCCGGCGTCTCGACGGCGACGGTTTCCCTGGTGGCCAACGGCAAGACTTCCGGCCGCGTCTCTGAGGACAATGTCGTCAGGGTGCGGGAGGCTATTTCCGAGCTCGGCTACGTCGTGGACAGCGTGGGCAGTTCGCTGGCCAAAGGCGTCAGCTCCATCGTCTTACTCGTGGCCCCGGACATCTCCAACCCGTTTTTCGCCAAGGTGATCGCCGGCGTCCGGGAGTCGCTCGGGGCTGATTACCAGCTGCTGCTGTCCGTCACCGACGCCGGGGAGTTCCCGCACGCCGACGACGTCCGCAAGCTGATGGCGCTCCGCCCGGCCGGGCTTCTGGTTGACGCTCCCAACGCAGAATTCCTGGACGATCTTTCCGCCGCGGGGCCCGTGGTCCTGCTCGATGCCCCGGGGCTGGAGGCCTACGCCCCGTCCGTGAATCTGGACGTTGCGCACGGCGCGCGCCAGCTGGCCGCGCATTTGGCGGACAGTGGGCACCGCCGGGTGGCCTACGTGGACAGCGTGACAGGCACGGCCACATTTGAGCTCAGACGCCGTGCCTTCCTGGCCGCTGCCAGCGCACACGGAATGTCGGTGCCCGCCGACGGCATCATCAGTACCACCATCGATGTCGGCGCGTCCGCCGCCGCATTCGCCGCCGCCTGGCCGGCGTGGCAGCAGGCCGGGGTCACCGCCATCGTCTGTTGCACGGACACCCACGCCTACGGAGTACTGCAGGAAGCACGGGTGGCAGGCGTGCAGATCCCGGGCCAGCTGGCCATAGCCGGCTTCGATGATCTGCCATACTCCGCCACGAGCAATCCCAGCCTGACCAGCGTGCACCTGCCCGCAACTTCGCTGGGGCTGAAGGCAGGAGAGCAGCTGCGCCTGCTCATGGAAGGCCTCCGGCTGGAGCAGCCTCAGCTGACGCTGGAAAGCTCGCTGGTGGTCCGCAACTCGACATCGGCATAACACTGAGCCGGGCATGACAAGCCGCTGTCACACCCCCGCCGTAAGCTGGGGGCATGCCGAGTAACTGGGACAGCCTGGACATCAGCCTGCGTGAATCCGTGCAGGAGAACGTGGAGATCTACGAGCGCGTCCGCCCTGCCCTGAAGCTGGTCACCAAGGACGTTCTCCACATCCTCCGCGACATGTTGAAGGACACCGAGGTCACGCCGCTGTTCGTCACCGGGCGCACCAAATCGGTGGAATCCTTCCGGGAGAAGATTTCCCGGATTGAGGAACCGCTGGAACCCGGCGGTCCGCCGGTACTGAAGTTCCCGGACCCGTTCCGCACCCTTAACGACATGGTGGGCGTGCGCGTCATCACCAAGCTGCCCGCGGAGAACGCCCTGGTGGCCAACATCATCAAGCGCCAGCGCCAGGTGTTCGACTGCCGCGGCGACCGCGAAAAGGACATCGGCTCCATCGAGTCCGGCACGTACGGCTATTCCAGCCGCCACCTCATCCTGCGCACCATCCAGAACGAGGCCGTCAAGGATTACCAGCAGGCCTTCAACCCGGACATTCCGGCCAACGGCAGCTACTTCTTCGAATGCCAGATCCGCACCGTCTTTGCCCACGCCTGGAGCGAGATCGAGCACGACATCCGCTTCAAGGCCGAGGACCCACGCGCCTGGACGCCGCATTTCGACCGGCAGTTCACCGCCACCGCCGCCATGCTGGAAACCGTGGAAAGCGCCTTCGCGGACCTGCACGAACGCTATGAGGAAGTCCGCAGCTACTGGGACATGGACGGCGAAGGCGCCGCGCAGCTCACCCCCAACCGGATCCGGGACGTCTGGCGCACGCTGCTGCCGCACGTGGACCGCAAAGTGGATGACGACTGGGGCTGGGCGTCCGAGCTCATGGCGGCCCACGGTCTCAACCAGACGGTCCAGCTGGCCGGCCTGCTCAGCGCCCAGCGGATCACCGAGGTCCGCAAGGCACTGGACCACCGCTACTCCCCCGGCCCGGACCGCCTGCTGGATGACCTCCTGCTCTGGCAGTACGGCACCAAACACATTGACCTCACCGCAGAGGCGCCCGACGCCGTTCCGCACCCGCGGCGCGACAGCCTCCTGCGGCGGCTCAAACAGATCGAGCGCTACCGCCAGACCAAGTCCGAGTAGACAATCGCGAAGCCGCAGGATTATTGGGCACCACCGACATTCAACTACCCTTGACTCATGGTGGAGGCTGTTGTAGACGGACCTCCGATGCTCCCGGCTCCAGCCCCGCGGCAAGATCCGGCACCTGTTTTTGCCCCTCTCTGACAAGGATTCCGCCATTTCCACGGACGCATTCTTCGCCACGCTCACCCGGATCCGCAACGTCATCCTGCCAGCGGCCGCACGGTCCTGGCTGAACACGCCGCGGGGGCTCCTCACCGGCTTTATCCTGGTGCACCTGGGGTTCCTGATCTTCGCGGCGCTGCTGTCCATGCGCGGCGAGGCGTTCAGCGACACCTTCATTTACCGCGACTGGGCCCGGGCGGGTTTCGACGAAGCCAACCTCAGCGGCGGCCCCAGCCCGTGGGTGTACCCCATCCTCGCGCTGATCCCCATGGCATTGGCGGGGCTGGCCGGACCCGGACCGTTCTTCTTCCTTTGGGTGCTGATGACCTCTCTCCTCAACGGCTGGGGCCTGGCGAAGCTGACGGACCGCGGCCGCAACCAGGACGCGATCCCCGCTGGCTGGTGGTGGCTGATCTTCACGCTGCTGATGGGCTGGCTGGGCTTTGCGCGCGTGGACGGCCTCACCGCACCGATCGTCCTGGTGGCACTGGCCTATGGCGTGGGCCGGCCGTTCATCGCCTCGGTCATCCTCGCCGCCGCCACCTGGGTGAAGGTGTGGCCGGCGGCCGTCATGCTGGCCCTGTTCGCCGTGGTCAAGAACCGCCTGCTGGTGGTGCTGGCCGGTGTGGCCACGTCAGCAGTGGTGGTGGCACTCGCCGCCGCGGTTGGCAGTGTTTCCAAGCTGCTGAACTTCCTGACCCAGCAGGGTGACAGGGGCATGCAGCTCGAGGCAACATTCACCACCCCGTGGCTGTGGCTGTCGGTGCTGAACATCGGCGACTCCCGGATGTACATGAACACCGATATCAACTCCATGCAGGTGGACGGGCCCGGCACCGCCGTGATGTCCGTGCTGATGCAGCCGCTCCTCATCCTTGCCGCGCTGCTCGTGGCCGGGCTAACCTTCTGGGCGCTGCACAACGGCAAGCTCAACGGCAACGGCAAGGCCGACGGCGGCGTGGACCGGACCGAACTGCTGCTGGCCGGCGCGCTCACGCTGGCCACCGCCTTCGTGGTCTTCAACAAGGTGGGATCGCCCCAGTTCATGGTCTGGCTGGCCCCGGCCGTGGCTGTTGGCCTGGCGCACAGCTGGCGTGAATGGCGGGTCCCCGCGGCCATGCTCATCGCCATCGCCGTGGCCACGTTCTTCATCTACCCGCTGTTCTACGATGCCCTCAGCCACAACAACCCCCTCATGGCCGGTGTGCTGACCATCCGCAACGTCCTTCTGGTGGTCCTGTTCCTGTGGTCGGTCCGGCGCCTCTACTCGCTGGGCAAAAAGACTCCCGCGACCGTCCCCGCGCTCAAGGAGTCCTGAGATTTCCACGAAGTTCTTCGACCGGCTGGTCAGCGTCCGCAGCACCGTCCTGCCCGCCCGAGCGGTGGACTGGTTCGCCCGTCAGTCCAGCGTCTGGTGGGGCTTCGCGGTCATCCACCTGTATTTCCTGGGCTGGATGGCGTCGTTCTTCCTCAACGGCGATACGTTCAGCGACACCGAGCAGTACCGCCAGTGGGCAATGGACGGCTACAACCCGGACAGCCTGGACGGCAAGATCAGCCCCTGGGTCTACCCGGTGCTGGCACAGATCCCGATCTTCCTCGCGAACATTGCCGGACCAAGCCTCTACCTCCTGTGCTGGTTCCTGATCATCACAGCCCTCAACGCCGTCGGGCTTGCTTTCCTGACGCGCGGACCGCGGAAGGTGCGGGGCATCGCTCCGGCCTGGTGGTGGCTGTTTTTCACCGTCTTTATGGGTTACCTCAGCTTCGCCCGGGTGGAGGGCATCACCGCCCCCATCGTGCTGATTGCCCTGCTGTACGCGGCCGAACGCCCCGTGCTGGCGGGGATCCTGCTGAGCGTGGCCACCTGGCTCAAGGTGTGGCCGGCAGCAGTCCTGGTACCCATCGTCATTGCCAGCCGCAAGCGGATCCAGGTGCTGGTGTCCGGCGTCGCAGTCACCGCCGTCGTGGGCCTGGGCACGTACCTGTCCGGCGGCCTGCCGCACATCATGGACTTCCTGACCAACCAGGGCGAGCGCGGCATGCAGCTGGAAGCCACTTTCTCCACACCGTGGGTGTGGCTCAGCGTGTTCAACATCGCCGGGTCCAAGATGGCGGACAACACCGCGATCAACTCCACGGAGGTCTACGGCCCGGGCGCCGACGTGGCCGCGTTCCTGATGCAGCCCCTGCTGATCCTCGCCGCCGTAGTGGCCGCCGTCCTGCTGGTCCGGGCACTGAACCGCGGCGCCGAGCGGGAGGAGCTCTTCCTCGAGGGCGCACTGATGATGACCACGGCGTTCATCGTGTTCAACAAGGTGGGGTCGCCGCAGTTCATCATCTGGCTGGCCCCGGTGATCATCGCGGGCCTGACGCACGACTGGGAGCGGTGGAAGGTCCCGGCTGCCCTGCTCATGGGCATCGCCATCACCACGTTTGTGATCTACCCGCTGTTCTACACGCCCCTCATCCACGCCCACCCGGTCATGGCTGCCATCCTGACCACCCGCAACGTGCTCCTGGTGCTGCTGCTGTGGTGGTCGGTGAAGCGGACCGCGGAGCTTGGCCGCAAATCGCAGGCGGTCCCGCAGGAGCGGACCGCCTAAACTGGCGGACGCCCCCCGACGGGCGGCAAGGATCCGCGGACTCGCCTCAGCGGGGCGTGAGACTTCCTGCAGCCTCGGGCCTTACACCACAATCCGCTGTCAGGAGTAGACCCGAACGGTCGGTTAAGTGGCCGGCGACGGTTATCTGTTGGCGGGGCGCAGGGCGTCGGGGTTGGCGCAGTGGGCCAGGGGCTCGCCCCGCAGGTAGCGTCCGACGTCTCCGGCGATGATTGCTGCGGCTTTGGCAGCCGTTTGTTTACTGGCGCCGGCCAGGTGGGGGGTCATGACGATATTGGGGGTGGTGAGAAGACGCGAGCCTGCGGGGATGGGTTCTTCTGGGAATACGTCGAATGCGGCGCCGAAGAGGTGGCCGGAGTCGAGGGCGTCGCAGAGGGCGTCGTAGTCCAGCAGTGCCCCGCGGGCACAGTTGATGATGATGGATCCTGCGGGCATGGCGGCGATCTGTGCGGCGCCAATCATTTTGGTGGTCTCCGGGGTCACCCGGGCGTGCAGGCTTACCACCAGGCTGCGGGAGAGCAGCTCGTCCAGTCCTACCTGTGTGGCGTTTCCTGCCAGGAGGTCGGCGGTGACGTAGGGGTCGTGGACCAGGACCTCCGCGCCGAAGCCATTGAGCATGCGTGCTACGCGGCTGCCGATGGCACCGTAGCCAACGAGGCCGATGGTGCTGCCTTCAAGCTCGGGACCGACGTTCTCGTACGTATAGTAGTCGCCCCGCCAGGTTCCGGCGGACAGGTCGGCGTTGGTCTGGGGAATGCGGCGGATGGCGGCCAGCATCATGCCCAGGGTGTGTTCGGCGGTGGCGGCTGCGTTGCGTCCGGGGGCGGAGGTGACGGCAACGCCGTGGCGGGTAGCTGCTTCCAGGTTTGCGTTGACCGGGCCTCCCCGGCTGATGCAGAACAGTTTCAGGTCCGGGCACGCCCGGAGGACCTTTTCGGTCAGCGGCGCCATCTGCGTGATGCAGATTTCGACGCCGCGGAGCGACTCGATCAGCTGTTCTTCGGTTCCGGAGGCTTCGTCCACTTCGGCGATCCGGCCGAACGGGGTAAGCGGCCACGGGAGCGTCATTTCGGTGAATTCGACGCCGTCGGCTACTTCGCGTTCTACGGCGTCGATGAGGAGGCGGTTCAGGACGAAATGGTCTCCTGCAGCGAGGATACGGGTGCTCATGTGGAACTCCTAGGTCTGGTTGGTCAGGATGCCGGGGAAGCAGCAGGTGCTCCGGCTGCGGATGGTTCAGTCAGCGGCCGGGCGGATGCGTTGTATTCGAGCAGGCCGGCCTGTTGGCCCTGAAGACGGATCGTGGTCAGGGCACAGTTACGCAGTGAGGGGAAAACCCTCCGGTATTCGCCGAGGGGGATACCCAGGAGCCGGCACAGGCTAAGCCGGATGGCCGTGGTGTGGGCGACGACCAGGACACGGCCGTCCGGCTGTTCCTCCGCTATGTCGTACAGACACTGCACAAACCGTTCAGCGGCCTTGAAGGGGTCTTCACCGCCGGGCAGCGGGGACGCGGCGGGGTCGGTTTGAAAGGCTTTGCGGGCCTCGGGGAATTTGGCTTCCATCTCGGCACCGGTCAGGCCCTCTCCGTCGCCGAAGTCGAGCTCACGCAGCCGCGGGTCGATCTTCAATTCGTGGCCTGTGGCCTCGGCACAGCCTTCAGCGGTCCGGCGCGCCCGGCTAAGGTCCGAGGCCCAGATGCCGGTCAGTCCCTCGGTTTCTGCCCAGCGGGCGAGTCGGGATGCCTGCTCCAGGCCGCGGGGCGTCAGGTCGATGTCGCTGCGGCCGGCGTACCGGTTTTCCGCGTGCCAGATGGTTTCGCCGTGCCGGACGAGGATGAGGTCGGTCATGCGTTTGTCCTTTCACGTGCGTGTGTGGCGACGGCTTCCGGGAGCCAGCCGCGTTCTTCGAGCTCTCCGACAAGGTTCAGGTAGGAGGCGTTATACGTGGCGTTTGCACCGTCCTGGGGATCGATTCTCCGGCGCATCCGCACCATCTCCGCGGCCACGTCGGCGGTTTGCCGCCCCGGGGAGGCCGCGAGGACGGCCATTCCGAGCGCCGGCTCCGCGTTCTGCGGCAACGTCACCGGACGGCCCAGAACGTCTGCGCGCAGCTGGCACCAGTATTCGCTTTTGGTGGCTCCGCCCGTGAGGATCAACTCGCCGTGCAGGGGTGCGCCCAGGAGGTCGAGGTAGTCGAAGCAGAGCCGTTCGATGTAGGCGATGCCCTGCAGGACTGCGGCGTACCGTTCGCCGTCGGTGGCGGGGGTCCCGAGGACGAATCCTTCCGCGCCGGGGGCGAGGAAAGGGAAGCGTTCACCGCGGGACACGAGCGGGTAGGCGAGGGCGCCGGCGGGTTCATAGGCTCTGGCCTGGCGCTCGAGCCGGGCCAGGTCCTGGCCGGAGAAGTCCCGGGTGATGGCGCCGGCTCCGGTGCTGGAGGCACCGCCGGGGAGCCAGTCGCCGTTGGGGGCCTTATGCGAATAGACAACGCCCAGGGGGTCCTGGATCAGGTCCCGGGTGACGCCTTTGAGCACCAGTGTTGTGCCGAGTACAGAGTTCCAGCTGCCGGCTTTCAGTGCCCCGGCGCCGAGCTGGGCGGCGCAGCCGTCGGTGGCACCGGCGATGACCGGGGTGCCAGCGGGGATGCCGGTGGCCGCGGCAGCCGCGCTGCTGACGGCCCCGATCCGGGTGCCCATGCGAACGAGCTCCGGAAGGACCCCCGCCGGGACCCCGAGGTCCTGCATGAGTTCCTCGGGCCACTGTTCCTGAATCAGGTGTGCACCTGTTTTGAGGGCATTGCTCAGGTCGGTGGGGACATCATGGCCGGTGAGCTGCCGGTTGATGAAGTCGTTCTGATGGGCCAGCCGGGCGCCGGGGACCGTGTCCTGATGCTCGCGCAGCAGCCAGAGAAGCTTCGGCAGGGCCCAGGCCGGCTGCATCCGCTGGTAGCCCAGTTCTCTCCAGACGTCGGCCCCGGCATCGTTGACGCGTGCGGCCTCCGTTGCGGCGCGTCCGTCGTCGTACATGAGCCCCGGCGTCAGGGGCCGGCCGTCCCGGTCCATGAGCAGGATCGTGCCGGAGGTCGCGTCGACGGCGACCCCCCGTACCGCCGCGGCGGGTACATCCCGGAGGGCATCCGTGGCTGCCCCGGCGACAGCCTCCCACCATTGTTCCGGGTTCTGCTCGTGGCGGGCGCCGTCCCTGTGGCTGGTCAGCGGGCGGCTGCCGGAACCGATCACCTCACCGGTACCGGTGACCGCCAGGACCCGGACGCTTTGAGTCCCCAGATCGATTCCCACCCACACCTCTTCGAACGGGCCCGGCTTCTCTCTCATGTGGTGCTCCCTGCAGTCCTGTGAATGGTTTGCCGTGATGTGCCGTGGCCGTCGGCGGCGGGCACGGATGTGGCGGCCGGGAAGGTCTCGGGCCCGCCCGTGGCCGCGGAGCGCTGCCGCATCCCGGCCAGGCGGGGCCAGGCCTGTTTGGTCATCTGGCGCAGGGCCAGGAAGTCTTCGTAGAGTCCGCTGTAGAAGGCGGCCCGGGAGGGGTCCGGTGTGAAGGTGTCCCGGATCCGGACATACCAGGGGGCCACCTCCTCCACGCTTCCGGCGCCGCCGGTGGCGACGAGTCCGATCAGGAAGGCCCCCTTGGCTCCGACCTCGGTGTCCGCGGACCGCAGCACCGGGATGCCGGTGACGTCGGCGATCAGCTGCAGCCACAGCACGCTGGCTGCCCCTCCGCCGCAGACGCGCAGTTCCGTGGGGGTGTCTCCGGAGGCGGTGAGGCAGTCCCGGATGACCAGGGTGAGTCCTTCCAGAACGGCCCTGGCGATGTGTTCGCGCCGGTGCTCGAAGGACATCCCCAGGAAGGTCCCCCGGGCCAGGGGGTCCAGGAACGGGGCCCGTTCGCCGGCGGGGGAAAAGTAGGGCAGGAACATCAGTCCTCCGGCGCCGGGTCCGCACGTCGAGGCGAGGTGCGTGAGTGCCTCGGGGTCCTCGATTCCGAGCAGTTCACAGGCCCATTGGATGACCTCGCCGCCGGCGAGTGTGGGGAAGGAGCGCAGGATTTTCCCGGGCAGGCCCGGGGCAATGTTCAGTCCGGCGGCCGGGTCGCTGATCCGGACCTGGTCGGTGATGATCTCGGTGCACAGTGTTGTGCCCAGGATGCTGCAGGCCTGGCCGGAGCTGACGGCGCCGACACCGATAGCGGTGGAGGCTATGTCGTAGGAGGACATCACGACCGGCAGGCCCGCCGGCAGGCCCAGAAGAATCCCGGCGTGACGGGTGAGCTCCGCGACCCGGTGGCCGTCGTCGCGGATGGGCGGCAGCAGGGACTGCGCCCATTCCATGTCGTAGAGGCCCAGCAGCTCCTGGGAGTACTGGCGGGTGCGGATATCCATGAACGGGGCGGCCGCGTCGGACTCGTCGACCGCGAATTCGCCGGTCATTTGGGCGAAAACCCATCCTCCGCAGGTCAGGGACGCGTGCGAGCGGTCGAGCCTGTCCGGATCCTTTTGCCGCAGCCAGCTGAGGATGACGTTGGGCATTCCCGAGGATGTCAGCGAGCCGTTGATGGGGAAGGCCTGTTCGAGGATCCCGGCGTCTGTCCAGGCGGACAAGATGTCCACGCCGCGGCCGTCGTTCCACAGGATGGCCGGACCGGTCGGGGCCCCGCCGGCGTCAACGAGCCAGGTGCCGTCGCCCTGGGCGGTGATGGCCAGATAATCGACCTCGGACTGGAGCTGGCGGACCACGCCGCGGACGGTGAAGACCACGGCGTCCCAGACCGAAAGCATGTCCTGTTCCGCCCACCCGGGGTGGGGGCGCGTTACAGAGGTGCCCTGTCGCACGACCACCACTTCCGTGCCTTCCTCGTCGTATCCGACCGCCTTGATCATCGTGGTACCGGCGTCAACGCAGATGACAGCCATGTCCAAACCTTCCTTCGTGCTGTGGATGTGTGGCCCGCGGTGGCGGGGTCAGGCCCTGCCGTGCGAGGTACGGGACCGGCGTGCAACCGAGTCGAGCATCACGGCCAGCAGCAGGACCACGCCGGTGACCATGAACCGGAACGAGGAGTCCATGTTCAGCAGGGTCAGTCCGCTGGAAATCGACTGGATCACGATGATGCCAAGGATGGCAGCGAAGGCACTTCCCCGTCCGCCGAAGAGGCTTGTTCCGCCGATCACGGCAGCGGCGATTGCGTTCAGGTTTACGTCGCCGGTGCCGCTGCCCTGGTTTGCTGCGGCGAGGCGGGCCGCTCCGAGGAGTCCTCCCACTGCTGCGAGTGTGGAGCAGGTGATGAACACGGAGGTGTAGATGGCTTTGACGTTGATGCCGGCACGGCGTGCAGCTTCAGGGTTGCCGCCCACGGCGTAGACCGAGCGGCCCCATTGGGTCCGTTTGAGCAGGTAGTTCAGGATGAGTGTCAGTGCGATGAAGAGCACGAACATCCAGCCGACTCCGCGGCTTTGGTTGAGGTACCAGGCGGCCACTCCGAGGGCAACGAGCAGCAGGACTGCCCGCAGGGCCATGTTCTGCAGGGACATCGCGGACAGTCCGGCGTGCTTGCGGGCGCGGGCATGGAAGTAATCGGTGGCGAACAGCCCTGCCGCTGCGGCTGCTACGAGGATGTAGGACAGCCAGAGGGGTACGAATGCCAGCTGGGCGAAGTACACCAGGGGTGAGTCGAAGGGCAGGTTGATGGAGCCCCTGGCGCCGAGGGTGTACAGTTGCAGTCCCAGAAATCCGAGCAGACCGGCGAGGGTGATGACGAAGCTCGGTACGCCGAAGCGGTTGAAGATCTGCCCGTACACCCAGCCAATCGCCGCTCCGAGGCCGACGGTTGCGAGGATGACCAGCCAGACGGGCCAGCCCATGTTCACCGAGGTGACTGCTACGACGGCGGCGGCGAGGCCGCTGACGGAACCGACGGAGAGATCAATCTGGGCGACCAGGAGGACCGAGACGATGCCAAGGGCGATGATGCCGACCGCTGAGCTTTCCATGGCGAGGTTGACCAGGTTGGCCGGGGAAAGAAATATCGGATTCAGAATCTGGAGGACGGTCCAGATGACAATCAGGCCGCCGATCACGGGCAGGACGCCCAGATCCCCGGAGCGGGTGCGGTCCACGAAGGCTTTGTACTGCCCGCGCAGTCCGGTCCGGTCCTGGAGCCTTTCGTCCTGCAGGTCCAGGGCAAGGGCGCCCGGTGTGGGTTGGGTCTTGGCATTCATGATGTGTGGGTCTCCTCGCTGGTGCTGCGCGCGGCGGACCGTCGTGTGACGACGTTGTCGCTCGCTCCGGTGATCGCGGCAATGAGCTCTTCAGTTGAGACATCCTTGACGCGGAAGTCTCCGTTGTTGCGGCCAAGGCGCAGCACGACCACGCGGTCGGCCACTGCCTGGACGTCGGCCATGTTGTGGCTGATCATGATGACGCCGTGGCCGCGTTCGCGCAGTCTTTCGACGAGATTGAGCACCTCGGCGGTTTGTGCCACGCCGAGGGCGGCGGTCGGTTCGTCGAGGATGACGATTTTGGGATCGCCGAGCAGGGAGCGGGCGATGGCAACGGTCTGGCGCTGGCCGCCGGAGAGGGACGCGATCTGTGTCCGGACGGAGGGGATCTTGGCCGAGAGTTGCTTCAGCAGTTCCCAGGCACGGACCTCCATGGCGACTTCGTTGAGCCGCAGGGGGGAAAGTTCGCGCCCAAGGAAGAGGTTGTCCACGACGGTGAGGTTGTCGCAGAGCGCCAAGTCCTGGAAGACGGTGGCGATTCCGAGATGCTGGGCGGCGGCCGGACTGGGAATGGACACTTCCTGGCCTTCGAACGTGATGGTGCCCGAGTCCGGCGAATGCACTCCGGCGAGCACCTTGACCAGTGTTGATTTACCGGCGCCGTTGTCACCGACGATGGCAACGACTTCCCCTTCGGCGACGTCCAGTTCGATGTCCATGAGCGCTGCGACGGCGCCGAAGGATTTGTTGATTCCACGCAGTGTCAGCAGTTGGGGGCTGCCTGCTGAGGCGGTCAATTGTGATGACATGTTTTTCCCTGTTGTTTCATGGGCCTTGATGGGTTGGGGCAGGAGTCCCGGCGTTGGTGAGAATGTGCGCCGGGACTCTCCCCAGTAGGGCAGTGCCGTTCTTACTTGATGCCTACTTTGGCGCAGGCGGCGGCGTAGGTGGGAGTGCACAGGTCCGAGGCCTTCATGATTCCTGTATCCACCAGCGTCGCTTTGAGGTTGTCGATCGTGACCACGGTCGGGACGAACAGCTCCGACGGGGTATCAAACAACGTGGCCTTGCCCTCGGGCTTTTCACCCTTGGCAAACTTGTAGGCGATGTCCGCGGCCGCTTCGGCAACGATCTTGATCGGCTTGGAGATGGTGTTGTACTGGTCCCCGGCGATGATCCGCTGGGCCGCTGCAAGCTCGGCGTCGTTGCCCGTCACGGGCGGTACCGGGTTGACTCCGGCGGCTTTGAATGCGGCAATCGCGCCGCCGCCGGTACCGTCATTGGCAGCCACAACTCCGGCGATCTTTCCCGGGAACTGGGTGATCTGTCCGCTGACCCAGTCCTGCGCCTTGGTCGGTTCCCAGCCCGGGGTGTCAAATTCGGCCAGCAGCTTGAAGCCGCTGGAGTCCACCGCGGTGTGGATGCCCTTCTTGATCAACCCTGCGGCCGCATCCGTGGGGGAACCGTTGACCTGAAGCAGCCCGCCCGTGGCATTGCTTTTCTTCAGGTGGTCCACCAGGGACTGGGCGATCAGGGAACCGATCTTTTCGTTGTCAAAGGACACATAGTAGCTGGCCGGAACTGACGGGATTGGCCGGTCATAGGCGATGACCGGGACGTTCTGTGCCTTCGCGGTGTTGACGATGGTGGCCGCCGCAGCCGAGTCAACAGGGTCGATCACGATCGCTTTTACCCCCTGGGCCAGGGCTGAGTTCGCCTGTTCCTGCTGTTTCGCGGCGCTGGCGTTGGCATTGGAATAGATGACCGAACAGCCCGAACACAGCGACTTGATCTTGGCCTCGAACAGTGGCTTGTCGAACAGTTCGTAGCGGGTCGAGGCGATGTCCGGCATCAGGAACGCGATCTTGGCGCTGGAGGCGTCACCGCCGGCGCCGGTGGTGCCCTGGGGTGTGGAACAGCCTGCCAGGGCCGCCACAGTCGCCACGACAGCCACGGTGACGGCGGCCGCTCGGGTGTAGAAGTTCTTCATTGAATTCCCTTTCTCGGGGTGAGGTCTACGGCGTGCGGCCATCTCGCGCCGCAACCGATGTGATAATAGTAACAGAAAATTTGTGAATTGAGCCACTAAAATTGATATACTTTCACCAGGCCGCTGTTTGCCGCGGTATCCTGAATGGACTCCGTGCCT
Source organism: Arthrobacter sp. Soil762 (assembly GCF_001428335.1). Taxonomy (GTDB): domain Bacteria; phylum Actinomycetota; class Actinomycetes; order Actinomycetales; family Micrococcaceae; genus Arthrobacter. The sequence continues at coordinate 50,629 of NZ_LMSG01000020.1, read as the reverse complement.
CAAAGGCCCCGGCAAGTGCAGGGAACATATTCAAGTCGAAGGTGAAGGCAAGCTGATGAGCGAGACAACTGCGTTGAAGAAGCCGCGGCTCCGTCGCCAGCAGGAACTCGTCGAACACGTGGTCGGTGCCGGGTTTGCAACTGCTGCCGAGCTGGCAGCCCTCGCCGGCGTCAGCCTCATGACCGTTCACCGCGACATTGACGATCTGGCCGGGAGGGGAGTTCTGCGCAAGGTTCACGGCGGCGTGTCCGCACTGCCGTCAACCGTGTTCGAAGCCAGCTCCGAAATACGCATGCAGATGCAGGCCCAGGCCAAGATCGCGTTGGCCCACAAGGCTCTGGAGTTCGTAGAGGCCGGCATGTCGGTCATGCTCGACGATTCCACAACCGTTCTCGCACTGGCACGCCTGCTGAACAAGACCGGCCCTCTGACGGTCCTCACAAACTACCGGCAGGCCCTCGAAGTCCTGCGTGAAAACGACGACATCCGTCTCATTGTCATCGGCGGCCAGTACTCCCGGACACACGACTCGTTCATCGGACTGCCCACCGACAGCTCAGTGAACTCCTATGCCGTGGACATCGTGTTCCAGTCAACCTCGACCATGGGCTCTGAGATGACCTACCACCAGGAACAGGACATTGTCTTCATGAAGCGTGCCATGCTCAAAGCAGGCACGCGGCGGATTCTGATGATGGACGGCAGCAAAGTAGGCCGGACCTCCCTGCACCACTTCGTCCCCGTCAGCGATTTCACAGACGTCATCCTCACCGACGACGTGCCCGCCGCGGACAGAGAAGCAATCGCAGCCAACTGTAAAGTCCACATCGCACCGCTCGCGCCTTATCGGCCGGGCCACTCCGATACCCCGTAGAGACCGCCCGGAACCAGCGAATAGTCACCGGGGGCAGCTCAGGACCCCAGTAGTGCAATTTATTCCGGCTGAGTGTTCTGATAGCTCTGAATTGTGGTCGCCTGTGTACAGGCACCGTCGGCGCTTGTCGCTGAATGTGCCGCGGGAAGATGAGGTGCTATTGACTCATACAACGGATCGACGGCACGGCCTACCTATGACTCGAATATGGCCTCACACGATCAGATTTAGCGCCGTTCAAGTCCATGATTTCCGATCCCGAACGACCGGATGCCCCGCCAGCTTCGAGGCAGGGCATCCGGTGACTCTAGGTTACGGGCAAGTGCTCGATCTGGTTGGAACGAGCCGCAGCCGAACCCTTGTTGGCGAGAATGGTGAGACACACAAGCGTCGCGATCCACAGAATCGGCTCACCAGATATCACAATCGACTCAGTGACGGTGAAGTATCCCGCCCGACGTCGGCGACCCTGGCGCTTGAAATCCAGGAGGAGTCCTTCGCCAGCACCTTCGCCGAGGCAGCCTTCAAGGTCTCCCCCCACCTCGTCCGCCGCGCAGCAGAAGCCACCGGAGGGTACCATTCCTCATCCGACTGGTCGGATACTTCCTCCCATCCAGCTCAGGCCAGCGACAGTCGAACATCTAGTCCCCATCTAGTCCAGGCAAGCCTGCTCGTCGCCGAACCTCGCTTGAAACTCCAGGATCGTCCGCGGGAAGTCCGGTCTGACCATTTTCCAAGGCTATCTGAGCTAACCGGAGACCCAATATCGGCGTTATGTCGTGTTGATACGGGTGACGGGGCAAAACACCAGACTCCCTACTAGCGGGCGCTGCGGCGCTGGTCCAGGACCCAGCGCCAGCCACGCCGGGCCCAGTCCAATGGTTTACCCTCGATCAGCAGCTTCCGCGTGTGGATGTCCAGGACCAGCAGATAGAACGTAAACAGCAGCGCCGTCACGAAGGCCAGGGAGGATGCGTCCACGGCCAGCTGCACAAAGGACCAGACCGAAAGCTGGTCCTGCGCGCCGAACACCACAAAGAACGTCACGCCCACGTAGAGGGAGCGGATCTGCCAGTCGTTCCGGATCCCCGTCACAGCCAGGAACGGCAGGAACCAAAGGATGTACCAGGGCTGGATGATGGGCGAAAGCATCACGACGGCGGTAAACGCCAGGGCCAGCCGGCGCACCGCCCGGGAGTAGTCGCCACGGAACATCAGCAGCAGCACCAGCCCGATGGCAGCCCACTTCATGCCCGTCCGCAGCAGGTCCGCGATGGTGCCGCCCGACAGTCCCAGCACGTTGCCGAGGAACTCAACCTGCTGCCCCAGGAAGCCCGACGGCGAATAGCCGGTGTAACCCGGCGTCGGGTCCATGATGGCCCAGACCCAGCCCAGCCCGAGGTTGTACGGGATCCCACTGACGGCCAGCACGGCGAAACTGATTCCCGCCGTCGCGCCCCAAATCAGGAACTTCCGCGTCCACGAGGCCGCGGGCCCGGCCCACATGACCCCGATGAACGGAAGGAGCAGCACGGTGATCGGCTTGATCCCGATGGAGGCGGTGACCAGCAGGATTCCGGCCAGGTAGCGCTTCGTCGCGGCGAAGTAGACGCCGGCGACGGCGAGGCCCACCATAAGCGCGTCGTTGTGGGCGCTGGCCACGAAACTGATGAGGAACAGCGGGTTGGCCACCGCGATCCAGAGTGCCCGCGCGCCGTTGATGCCGTGCAGTTCGGCCAGCTTGGGCACGTAAAGGACGCAGAGCAGGACCCCGACGCCGGCGATCAGGCGGAACAGCAGGACGGACACGTCGGGCTGTGCCCCTGTCAGCTCCACCACGCCGCGGGCGAGCCACAGGAAGTAGGGCCCGTAGGGGGTCCTGTTCTCGGCCCAGGCCGGGTCCGCGCCGAGGGCAAACCAGTTGTTGAGGGTGGAAATGCCGACGGCGTAGGGGTTCTGGCCTTCCATGACCAGGCGGCCCTGGCCGGTATAGGCGTAAACATCGCGGGAGAAGATGGGGACGGCCAGCAGGAGCGGCAGGGACCAGGCGGTGATGGCTATGACCACCGACCGCAGGGAGTGTTCGCCCCAGTCGTCCAGCCGCTGGCCCAGGCGGAGCCAGGACCGCATCAGGAGCATCGCCCCCACCGTCAGGAGCACGGTGGACAGCGTCACGCCCCAGCCCTCGGTCCGCAGCGCGATGACCACCGGCTGGCGGATCATGGGAGAGCCGTTGGCGATCCAGCCCGTTCCGATCGAGCCCACAAACATCATGAGGGCGCCGAGGAACCCCTGCCAGGTGGCGATGTACACCCGGCGCTTCGTGAGGCGCGCTTGGGCGGGCGCAGCAGACTTCGGGAGCTCCGCCGCTGTCTTTTTCGACGGACCCGGGACGCTCTCCGAAGTGCTGATGTGTGAACCGCCTGCCGTCATGTCTTGTGTGGTCCCCTACTTACGTTTACGGCGCTGGCTGGACTAGCTATAGGCCGGTCTACAACCCAGTCATTTTAGCAGTTGGCTTAGCGCGTACCCCAGACTGGTAGGGGCGGACGTGCCCCCTATTTCGCAATGAGGCGTCGCGCCGCCCATCCCCGCGTAAGAATGAAGCCCCCATCTGCCGGCTTCACCAGCACGATTGGACCCAGCCATGGCCGTACGAAGCGTCCCCGATGCCCGGACCAGCACGCCATGATTTCCGCCGCCACCGGCGCCGTCGCCCTGGTCATCGCCCCGCTGATGCGCAGCCACGGCCTGGACCACCTGATTGCGGCCCTGATCCTGGCCGGCGTTTTCCAGGTCCTGCTGGCGGTCCTCGGCGTCACACGATTGATGCGGTTCATCCCCGCTGGCCGGCGTGGATGTGCCCACCGTCCAGGACAAGGGCCAGCTGCCCGAGAGCTTGCCTTCGGTGTTTGTCCCCAATGTCCCGCTGACGTGGGAGACGTTCCAGGTCCTCGTGCCGTTCTCGCTGTCCATGGCCTTGGTAGGGCTGCTCGAATCGCTGATGACCGCCAAGCTGGTGGACGACATCACGGACACCCGCTCCAACAAGACCCGCGAGTCCTGGGGCCAGGGCCTGGCGAACATCGTCACCGGCTTTTTCGGCGGCATGGGCGGCTGCGCCGTGATCGGCCAGACCATGATCAACGTCAAGGGATCCGGGGCACGGAGCCGCGTGTCCACGTTCCTGGCCGGCGTTTTTCTGCTGGTCCTGGTGGTGGTGCTCGGCGATGTTGTGGGCCTGATTCCGATGGCCGCCCTGGTGGCCGTAATGATCTTCGTTTCCGCCATTACCTTCGACTGGCACTCCATCGCTCCGCGGACCCTGCGCCGCATGCCCAAGGCCGAGACCGCCGTCATGGTGATCACCGTGGCTGTCGTATCGGCCACCCACAACCTGGCCATCGGCGTCGGGGCGGGCGTGCTGGCGGCCACGGCGCTGTTCGCCCGGCGGGTGGCGCACTTCGTCACGGTGGAACGGACCGTCGTCGAACTTAACGGTGAGAACGTGGCCACCTACACGGTGGACGGCGAGCTGTTCTTTGCCTCGTCCAACGACCTCTACACGCAGTTCGAGTACGCCCTGGACGCCGAGCCGGACGTCAGCCGGGTGATTGTGGACCTGCACGCCTCGCACCTCTGGGACGCCTCAACCGTCGCGGTGCTGGACGCCGTGACCGACAAGTACCGCCGGCACGGGCGGGACGTGGAGCTGATCGGACTGAATGCAGCCAGCGTGGCCATGCGGGAACGGCTGGCGGGGAAGCTCAACTGACGGGCTAGCCCAGCGGGTCGCTGTGGACGGTGCGGTTCCGGCCCAGTGACTTGGCCGCGTAGAGGGCCCGGTCAGCAGAGGCGATGAGGTCCTCCAGGTCGGAGGTCCCGGGGCCGTACAGTGCTACGCCGTAACTGACGGTGGGCATCTCCAGCCCGTCGACGGTGGGCACTTGGGCGAGCCGCCTGCTGACCTCCTCGGCGATTTCCTCCGCCCGCCCGTCGGAGGCACCCGGGATGAGGAGGACAAACTCTTCCCCGCCGTACCTGCCCACGAGGTCCGAGGATCTCACCGTATCCCGGCACGCGTTTGCGAAGGTCTGGAGCGCAAGGTCGCCGGCAGCGTGTCCGTGGGTGTCATTGACGGCCTTGAACTTGTCCAGATCTGCGAGGATCAGGGCTCCCGTTCCCTGAGTGACGGCCCTGTCGTTCAACTGCGCCGCGGCCAGGTCCAGGAAAGCTTTGCGGTTGAGCAGGCCGGTGAGATCGTCGCGGGTGGCCACCATGCGCAGGGCCCGGGTCTGCTGCTCGCTGATGAGACCGGCCATGCTGAAGGACACCACCACTAGCAACACCATGGTCAGCATGGTGGTGATGGCCGAGCCGAAGAGCAACTCGAAAGTGGGTCCTCCTGGTCCATCCGCGAGAAACGCAATAAGGCGGCCAAGGTAGAACACGGACACCAGCCCGACAGATGCCGTCATGGGGATCCGCACCCGGGTGTACGCAGGTTCGGCCGGCCACATCTCCCGCGTCGCCAGCCCAAACAGCAGGCCCATCGAGGCAAGAAAGACCGGTCCACCCGCCCAGGTGTTCGTGGCAGGACTGTCAAGAGCGCAGGCCACCAGGGTCACAGCGGGCGCGGCGGCGAACAACAACGGCCGCGGCGGGGACCTCCGCAGCGAACGTGCACTTACCCATACGCTCACCGCCCCCGAAACCAACAGGACATGCCCCAGGGGATTAGTCCACCGCTGAAGGGCCGTGCCATCGAGCAGGAAAGCAAGGGCTCCGGTCAGAAACAGCGCCAAGGCCACGCACCACCAGCCGCTGTACGGCGCGCGTGTGGTGCGGTACGCGAAGAAGTAGAACAGCAGGCCAAGCAAGAGTGCCATCAGGCTAAAGGCCACCCTGAGGGTGACTATGTCCAAGCCCATTTCGGAAGTTCCCCTGCCGACGAAGCGATGAACGCCCAGTATGGCACCGTTATTGGCCCGGCGGGCGGATTATCCGCCGTTGCGTTGCCAGGGCGATGGCCGAGGTCCGGTTGTCCACGCCGAGCTTGCCGTAGATGTGCACGAGGTGGGTTTTGACGGTGGCCTCGGAAATAAACAGCCGCCGGGCGATGGCGCGGTTTGTCAGGCCGGTTGCCAGCAGTTCAAGCAACTGCACCTCGCGGGGCGTTAGCGCGGTTTCCGGGCTGCTGATCCGCGACATCAGCAGTGCCGCGACCTTGGGCGCCAGGGCCGTCTGGCCAGCCGCCGCCGACAGGACCGCCTGGCGGATCTGTTCCGGCGGCGCGTCCTTGAGCATGTAGCCGCTGGCGCCTGCCTCGACGGCGGCCAGGATGTCCGCCTCGGTGTCGTAGGTGGTCAGGATCAGGACCGGCGGCGGGGCGTCCAGCTGCCGGATCGCGGCGGTGGCGGTGACACCGTCCATCCCGGCGCCCATCTGCAGGTCCATCAGCACCACATCCACGCGGTCCCCCAGTGTCCGCAGCCGCGCGAGTTCCCGCAGCGCGGCGTCCCCGTCGGCGGCCTCGGCAGCCACGCTGAAGTCATCGAATTCAGTGAGCATGGCGCGCAGGCCCGCGCGGACCACGGGGTGGTCATCCACCAGGAGAATACGGAGCTCCCCCATCAGTCCCGCTCCCCCTCGGCGCCGTTGTCCCCGCCGGTGAGCGGCAGCCGGAGGGCGACGACGGTCCCCTCGCCGGGCGCCGTCTCGACGTCCAGGGAGCCGTTCAGCTCAGCCACCCGGGCAGCCAGCGAGCTCAGCCCAAACCCGCTGCCGTCCGCCCGGCCGGCCACGCCGGAACCCGGCGTTTCCGGCGCAAAGCCCGTGCCGTCGTCGTACACGTCCAGGGTGACCTCGTCCCCCAGGAACGCAAGGGTGACGACGGCGGTGCTTGCCTTGGCATGGAGACGGACGTTGGACAGGCTGGCCTGGGCGGCCCGGAGCAGGGTAACGCTGTACTGCGGCGGCAGCTCCGTGGGGTCGCCCACCAGCTCGAAGCGGCAGCGGAGTCCGTCACCGCGCGCGGCGGCCAGCGTTTCGGTTTCGCCGCAGAGCCGCTGCAGGCTTTCCGGGAGCGACGACTCCTGGAGCTTGGGCGCCGTCAGGCCGCGGACAAAGCTGCGCGCCTCCGCCAAGTTGTCCGATGCCGTCTGCTGCACCAGCGCGAACCGCTCCGCGGCGGTGGCAAGATCGCCGCTGGCCAGCGACTTTTCGGCCGCCCGCGCCACCAGGACGATGCTGGACAGGCCCTGCGCCAAGGTGTCGTGGATTTCGCGGGCAAGGCGCTCACGCTCAGCTGCGACGCCGGCCTCATGCTGGGTTCTGGCAAGTTCTGCGCGGGTGCGCCGGAGTTCGTCCGCCGCCAGCCGCTGGGCTTCACTCTCCTGGTAGAGCGCCCTGTAAGCCAGCCCGGTGACCACCGCGAAAACGGCACCCAGCCCCGGCCCCAGGACCATGGGCAGGGTGGGCGACGGCATGCCGCTGGCCACCCACTGCGAAGCCACGACGGCGGCCGTCATCGCGGCGATGGTGAACAGCGCAATCCTTCGCGGGAGGACGTGCAGGTGGAGGAAGAAGAGCGGAAAGGCGACCCAGGAAAATTCGGCGCTGCCGGCCAGGAGGACGCCCCACAGTGCCGTGACAAGGCCCAGCCAAGGGGCGGCGTAGGGGTGCGGGTTGAAGCTGGAGCGGCCGGCGGCGAAGCGCTTCTCCAGGACAGTGCCGGCGAGATAAGCCGCGGCGAGCGCAAGGGCGAGGGCGGACCAGGCGAGGCGCCGCGCTCCCGCGGGAGTGCCGACGTCGTCCGCTCCGTCCGCGAGGTGCATCCGCAGGATGGCGACTAGCAGCAGCCCCGCAAACCCGACATGCAGCGTGACCCGCAGGAACCGCAGGATGGCAGCCCCCGAGGGGGTGGTCTGTGGGTCCGCGGCAGGCATTTCATCAGCTTATGCGCCGGCGGGTGTGTGCGGATCAACCAAAAGGTTGACCGCCCCTTCAGCCCTTTGTCCCGCCCGGCTCAACTAAATCCCCGATGTGGGCCGGGCCGATGCGCCGGAGAGTGGATTCAGAAGGAATTCCACCCCCGACTGAAGGAAGTACAACGTGTTTCTCGCTATTCGCGACATCCGGTTCGCCAAGGGCAGGTTTGCCCTGATGGGCGGCGTGGTGGCCCTCGTGACGCTGCTGCTGGTGCTGCTGTCCGGGCTCACCGCCGGGCTGGGCGACCAGTCCACATCCGCCATTGGGAAGCTGGGGGGCGGCCAGTCAGGAAGCGGCGCTGAGGCCAGGCCGGTGGACAGCATCGTTTTCGGCGCCCCGGGCACCAACCAGCCCACGGCGTCCTTCACGGAAAGCGAAGTGACGGCAGCGCAGGTGGACAGCTGGAAGCACGTCCCGGGCGTGGCAAGCGCCGAGGCCCTGGGCATCAGCCAGTCCCGCCTCCAGGGCGGCGATGGCGGCACCATCAATGTGGCGGTGTTCGGCGTTGCCGAGGACGGGCAGCTGGCGCCGTCGCCGGTTAGGGCGGGGTCGGTGGTGATCGGCGCGACCGTTGCCGCGGATCTCTCGCTCGTCGTCGGCGATACGGCCACGGTGGGTGGCACTGGGGTGACCGTCGCCGCCGTCGTGGATGACCAGTGGTATTCGCACACCGGCGTGGTGTGGACGGCGCTGCCGACATGGGCCGAGGTGGCGCACCTGGCGCCGGCTGCCGGCAGCGCATCGGGGAGTATTCCAGTGGCGACCGTCGTCGCGGTCACCTATCAGGACGGGGCCGTGGTGGACGAGGAAGCGGCCAACGCGATGGCACGCACTGTCAGCACCAGCCGCACAGGTTCGTTCCAGGCGCTGGGTTCCTTCAAAAGCGAAAACGGGTCGCTGATGCTGATGCAGGCGTTCCTCTACGGGATTTCGGCGCTGGTGATCGTGGCGTTCCTGACGGTCTGGACCGTGCAGCGCACCCGCGATATCGCCGTTCTCAAGGCCATGGGCGCGTCCGGCGGCTACGTGCTGCGCGATGCCATGACCCAGGCCGCCATTGTGCTGCTGGCCGGTGCGGGCCTGGGCGGGGCGATCGGAATTCTGGGCGGATTCGCCGCGGCACAGGCCGCGCCGTTCCTGGTCACGCCCGCCACCACGCTGCTGCCCGTGCTGGGAATTGTGGCCCTGGGCCTGGCGGGCGCCGCGCTGGCAGTCCGGCGGGTGACCACCGTCGATCCGCTGATCGCCCTCGGCGGCAACTAATTCCTCTCCCTGAAACTCCCGAAAGGTACTTCCCATGTCTGTTACCACTACTGCACCCCTCGCCCCTGCCGCCGGCTCCGCTCTCACCCACCCGCTGACCCTCAATAACGTCACCCTCGAATACCCGGACGGCGGCGGAACCATCAAGGCCCTGGACACTGTCAGCCTGCGAGTTGAAGCGGGCCGGATGGTCTCCCTGGTGGGCCCGTCCGGCTCGGGCAAATCCAGCCTCCTGGCTGTCGCCGCCACCCTGATCCGCCCCACCAGCGGGGACGTGATCATTGACGGGACCAACACCGCTGGGCTGAAGGACAACGAGCTGACCACACTGCGCAGGGAGAAGGTGGGCATCATCTTCCAGCAGCCCAACCTCCTGGCGTCCCTGACCGCCGTCGAGCAGTTGATGATTGGCCACCACCTGCGCGGCAAGTCCCTGAAGGCCGCGCGTTTGCGTGCCGCGGAACTTCTGGATCTGGTGGGCTTGGCTGAGTCCGCGGGCAAGCGCCCGCACCAGCTCTCGGGTGGGCAGCGGCAGCGGGTGAACATTGCCCGGGCCCTGATGGGCAGCCCCAAGGTGCTGCTGGTGGACGAGCCGACGGCGGCGTTGGACCATGCACGAAGCGCATCGATCGTCGGGCTGCTGCGCCGGGTCACGGACGAGTTCCAGGTAGCCACGGTGATGGTCACGCACGACACCGAATTCGTCCCGCTGACCGACGCCGTCGCTGTAATGTGCGACGGCGGCCTGACCGCCCCGGTCTTACCCGGGTGCCTTACTTAGCGCCGGGGGCGCGGAGTAGGGTTCCGTCATGGACATCATCTTGGTACCCGGTTTCTGGTTGGACGCGTCGTCATGGGAGAAGGTGACGCCAGCGCTGGCGGCGGCGGGGCACACAACCCATCCCCTGACTCTTCCCGGCCTTGAATCTGTGGACGCACGGCGTGGCGGCATCACTCTGAAGGACCATATTGCCGCCGTCGTAGACGTTCTGGACGGTCTCGACGGAAAGGTGGTCCTGGTGGGGCACTCCGGTGGTGGCGCGGTCATCCACGGCGTGGCGGACGCACGGCCGGACCGCGTTGCCCGGAATATTTACGTGGACAGCGGACCCCTGGGCGAGGGCGGCGTCATCAATGACGGGCTGCCCACCGAGGGCGACGACGTGCCCCTGCCGCCGTGGGATGGCTTCGATGACGCCGATCTGGTGGACCTCACCGATGAGTTGCGCGCGTCGTTCCGGGCGCGCGCCATCCCCGAGCCCAGGGGCGTTGCGCATGGCCGTCAGCGCCTGCATGACGTTCGCCGCTACGACGTTCCCGCGACTGTGATCGCGTGCCAGTTCCCGTCGTCGCTCCTCACCGAATGGATCGACGCCGGCCATCCCTTCACCGCCGAGCTGGCCCGCATCCGCGACGTCGAGTACGTGGACCTCCCCACAGGCCATTGGCCCCAGTTCACGAAACCTGAGGAATTGGGCCACGCGATCCTGGCGGCGGTGGAGCGGACGGGGTGACGCGGCGGATCTAAGCAGTGACATCAGCTGATCCCCCGAGAGTTCAATTATCGGCTAAAAGTCAGGCCATTAAATGGCCTGACTTCAGGCTATAATTACAGCATGAAGACCGTGCCCCTTAGTGAAGCCAAGGACAAGCTTTCCGCACTCGTGGAGGAGGCGGACAAGACGCATGAGATCATCCAGATCACCCGCCACGGGCACCCGTCAGCGGTGTTGATGTCCGCTGACGACCTCGAGTCACTCCAGGAAACCATCCACTGGCTATCGCAGCCGGACATCAGGACAGATTTGGAACAGGCCCGGCGCGACATCGAGGCAGGGAACACTGTCAGCGGCGATGACCTGCGCCGCGAGTTTGGGCTACCGCCGAGGTGACTGAGGAACCGTCGAACGAGCAGGGCCCCTGGAGAATCGAAGTCACCAGCCCCGCGCTGAAGGGGTTTCGTCGGCTGCCGGAGAAGGCTGCTGCCGCAATTGTCGAATTCGTTACTGGAGTTCTGGCCGACAATCCCCGCCGGCTCAGCAAGCCCCTCACAAGTGAACTCCTGGGCCTGCGCACCGCACGCCGCGGTGACTACCGCGTGTTGTTCACCCTCGATGTTGAAGAGCACACCTTATATGTCCACCGCATCGAGCACCGCGCGGACGTCTACAAGCCTCGCTGACGAATGCCCATAGATAGTGCGCGGGTGTTGTCCGGGTCAGCGAATTCAATGCGGACCACGCCGCCTCCTGACCAGGCCCAAGCAAAGGACGGCCGCTGCCGCGGAGACGGCCGCAACGATCCCGAACGGAACGGCGTCGTTGGCGCCGCCGATGCCCACCAAAGGGGCGGCGATCCCTCCGAAGGCGTACCGGGCCAGCCCCAGCAATGAGGAGGCCGTCCCGGCGATATCGGGATAATCCTTGAGTGCGAGCGAGGTGGCCGGCGGGCTGGTGACGGCCACGCCGCTGACCATCGTGAACAGGGCCAGGACGATGGCAATCAGCGGCAGGTGCAGGAGCGCCGTGGCCAGCAACCCCAGGGCGCCGGCCGCCGTCATGAGCAGGCCCACGGTGAGCGTTCCGCGTTCGGACCACCGTTCAGCGAGCCGGCCGGCGACGAATCCGAAGACCACAAAACCCAGTGAATTCAGGCCGAAAGCGAACGAGTATCCCTGCGGGGAGAGCCCGTACATGCCTTGGAGGATGTAGGTTGCCCCGCTCAAATAGGCGAAGACCGCAGAGTACGTGAAACCGGTGATCAGCACAGCTCCGACGAACACCGGGTCGGCAAGGAGCCGGCGGAAATCCTGCAGGGTGTGGGAGAGGCCTCCAGTCACCCGCCGGTTCGCGGGCAGGGTCTCCTGGAAGACCACCAATGACGCCAGCAGGACGGCGACCCCGACGGCTGCGAGGAACAGGAAGACTCCGCGCCAGTCGGTGACGGTGGCGAGTTGCCCGCCGATGACCGGGCCGATGATGGCGGCCAGTCCGCCGAGAACCGTGAGGCGGCCGTAGTAGCGGATCAGCTTGGCGCCCGAGTAGACGTCCCGCCCGGCGGCCTGCGCAATGACGATACCCACGGCTCCGGCCAGGCCCTGGACGAACCTCGCGACGATGAGCGTCTCGATGGTTGGGCTCAGCGCGCAGAGGACAGACGTCAGCGTGTAGGCAACGACGCCGATCAGCAGCGGCGTCCGCCGCCCGAGGCGGTCCGAGAGCGGCCCGGCCACTAATTGGCCGATGGCGAGGCCCAGCAGACACGCGGTGATGGTCAACTGGGCCACCGACGTCGTGCTTTGAAGCTCAGCGGTGAGGGCTGGGAGGACCGGAAGGTAGAGATCCATGGAGATAGGACCGAAGATGGTCAGCAGCCCGAGCACAATCGCCAGGGGCCGTCCCACCGCCTGCTCGCGTGCGGGAATCGTGGTTTCGACGGCGGTCACGCTGGCTCCGTTCTATGGGTAAGGGCAAAGACTGGGGTTCACGTTCAATACAATGCTGTCTTCCCGGTCCTAGCGAGGGCCCTGCCTATCAGGGGTCTGCCAGTACCTCCCTCCAGCCCCGAGCCTGAGGGCGTGGATCGCGCCCGGAGTGTGCAACGCTGGTTGCATGGATCTGGAGGTGTCGCCCGCGCTCACAATTCCCGCGTCGGAACTCCGCTGGCGGTTCTCGCGTTCGTCGGGGCCAGGTGGTCAGCACGTCAACACGACGGACAGCCGTGCGGAAGTCTCGTGGAGCATCGCCGGCTCCGCCGTGCTCACGGATGACCAGCGGCTGATGCTGCTCAGGCGGCTTGGACCACGCCTCGTCGCCGGGGTGATCACCGTGGCCTCCTCCGAGCAGCGCTCCCAGCTGCGCAACCGCGAGACCGCCCTGGCGAAGCTCGCCGAGCTTGTGGCGGAAGGCCTGGCACCCGAAGGCCCCCGCCGTCGGGCGACCAAACCCACTCGGGGTTCGAACCGCCGTCGCCTCGCCGCCAAGGAACAGCGCTCGGCGACGAAACGGCAACGGCAGCGGCCGTCCGCCGAATAGCGCGGCCCAGCCTTGCGCCGGCAGGACCCAGCGGCGATCCCGCCGTCGAGCCCTATCCCTGCGGGTTTCCGCCTGTTGTGGCTGAGGCGGCGTGGCCGGCGCGGCGCACCCAGGTATGCGCGCCCCAGATGAAGAGCAGCAGCGCTACCAGGACCAGCCCGGCGTGGCCAAGGTCCAGTTCGGCAAGGAAGGTGGTCACCGGGTCGGTAAGCCCGAGCATCGTGTGCAGTACGCCTGCGATGGTGATGACAGAGATGAACAGTGCAGAGGCTGCGGACACACCTGTGATGACCATGTTGAAACCGATACGGCGCTTGGGATCCACCACGGCGCGCCGGTACATCTTCATCATCGCGACGCCGTTCACCGTGTCGCACAGTGTCATCGCCGCCATGAAGCCGAAGGGCAGGGCCATCAGCGCGACCGGGGAGATGCCGGCGAGGGCGGCCGTCGCCGTGAGGAGCAGGAACGCGATGGTCGAGGCTGTGTCGAAGCCGAGGCCGAAAAGGAACCCCAGGACAAAAATGTCGCGCGGGCGGTTAACGCGGGAGAGCGGTTTGTCGAGCAGGCGGGCCACCAGCCCGGTCGGCGCCAACGCCTCGCGGTTGACTGTGGCGCCGTCCTTGACCCGGCGGTACAGCAAGGCAGTACGTCGGAACGCGGCGGCGTTGTAAACACCGATGGTCAGCAGGAACAAGCCCGAGACGGATGCCCCGGTAATGCTCAAAACCGTGTTCGCGGACGAGCCGTCATTAAGTGCGTCCTGAATGATGCCGGCACCGCTGACCACAAGTACCCCGGCAAGCACAACCACCATGCTGTGGCCCATGCTGAACGCGAAGCCCACGCTGACGGGGCTGCGGCCCTGGGCCGCGAAGCGGCGGGTGGAGTTGTCGATCGCCGCAATGTGGTCCCAGTCGTAGCTGTGCTTCACACCGGCCAGGTAAGCGGTGATGAGCAGGCCGAGCACCACAGGGTTGTGGTTTGTGCGCAGCGAATCGGCCAGCAGCGCGAGCATCACCACGTGGAGGGCCGCGACTGCCCCGAATGTGACCGCCAAGCGGCGGCCTGTCGGGAGGGCTTCCCGCTCGTGGTGGTTCAAGAGGGCTTTCATTTAGTACTTTCGAAGGTTGAGACGGGGCTGGCCGTGCCAGCGGCATCGCAGAAAATCGATTCCGGCCCGGATGACGGCGTCCAGCGGCTCGGTGGCGTGGGACAGGGCCCGGATGGCCAGGCCGCCGTCAAGCAGTGACATGCCCAGGTTGCAGCCCCCGGCAAGCGGCAGCAGCTCCTCATGCAGCTCGTTCAGCAGCGCGGCGTCCACGCGGGCATCCATGACCAGGAGGGAACCGACGTGCGTGTAGTCCTCGAGGAAGGCCATGCCGTCTATCGGGGCGGCACCGGTCAGCGGGCGGATCAGCAGGTTGTCGAGCACCGCCAGGCGCCCGTCGACCGAGATCTCGTTCCGCAGCCGGATTTCGTCGTAGCCGAACAGGGCGCCGTCCGGTGACCAGCCCGGCGTGACGATCTCGGCCATCACCAGCGAGGCGCTGCCGTGCATCTCAATCACGGTGGCTTGCCGGTAGGTCGCCCCGCGGTAGGCGATCAGCGGGTCGGGCACGGATTCCAGGCTCGCGTTGGGGCCGAGCCGGATGTGCGTCCGCTGTTCGGCGCGGGTCGCGGGAGTGCGGTAGACCTTCGTCGCTGACTGTGTTGTCAGCAGGAGCCGTGCCCCTGTTTCCACAGTGATGTCGATTTCATACTCGTCGCCACCGACGTACCCGCCCCCGGGATTGACCACCACGTAGCAGACCTGGCTGGTGTCGTCGAGGTAGTGCGGCCGCAGGATACGCAGAGCGCCCTGGTGGTACTGGCTCGTGGCGATGCAGCGGTCGCCCCGCACACCCACGGTGAGGGCGAGCGTACCGGCGAGTTCGACGGCGGCGCGGCGCACCGGGACTTCGGGCGCCGACGCACCCGTCACTGGCGGAGATCAAGCATGAGCACGTCGCGCCTGATCCAGTTGATGACGTGCTCCAGGCCTTCGTCGGTCTTGAGATTGGTGAAACAGTAGGGCTTGTTGCCGCGGAACTCGAGAGTGTCCGCCTCCATCACGGAGAGGTCAGCACCCACATACGGGGCAAGGTCCATTTTGTTGATGATGAAGAAGTCGGACTTGATCATGCCCTGGCCGGCCTTGCGCGGGATTTTTTCGCCCTGCGCCACGTCGATGATGTAGATCGAGAAGTCCACAAGCTCCGGGCTGAACGTGGCCGAAAGGTTGTCTCCCCCGCTTTCGATGAAGACGACTTCGAGGCCGGGGTGGCGCAGCCGCAGCTCCTCCACAGCGGCCGAGTTCATCGACGTGTCCTCCCGGATGGCCGTGTGCGGGCAGCCGCCGGTTTCGATGCCGATGATGCGGTCCAGTGGAAGGATCCCGTTGGCCGCGAGGATCTTGGCGTCCTCGATGGTGTAGATGTCGTTGGTGATCGCGGCCATCGAAATCTCGGCGCTGAGGTGGCGGGTCAGGCGTTCCACGAGCTGGGTCTTGCCTGCGCCGACAGGACCGCCGACGCCGATTTTGATGAGTTTCATGGTGCTCCTTGCTACGTATTGGATGCGGCCAACCGCGGACTGCTACGACATAAACATGCGGACGCGCTGGCGTTCGTGGCGCATCTGGGCGATTTCGAGGCCCGGGGCCGTGATCCCGAAGTCGTCGGCATCGAGTGCCTGGATCCGGCGGACGGCATCCATGATCCTGGGATGCGTTCCCAGCAACACACGCTGACCGGCGTCCTGCCCGATGGGGATGGCCCGGATGGCGTTTTGGGTCAGTGACGTGACCGCCGTGAAGAGGTAGCTCGCGAGCAATTCCTCCAGCGGAACGCCCAGCTGCCGGCCGGCAACGCCGAACGCTACCGCCGGGTGCCCGGCGCAACGCCCGGATCCGACGTCGGCCGCGTAGCCCGCGAGCCGCGCACCTGGCGCCACCGTACCGGCGATGGCCAGCATCCGTGCGCCCATCTTGGTCCCCGCCTCGCGGACCTCACGGGGCAGCGCCGCCGCGGCGATCATCCGGTCGACCCGGGCAATATCGTCAACCGAGGACGCCTCGTAGGCCAGGCGCAGGGCGAACCCGTCACTGTAGGTCAGCTGGATGCCCACAAACTGGCTCAGCCAGCTGGCGAAGCCCGCTTCGCCGTCGATGAGCCCGCGTTCCAGGAACGTCTCCATTCCGAAGGAATGGCTGAACCCGCCCGTGGGGAGCGCGGAGTCAGAAAGCTGCAACAGCGGCAGCAGGTACGACGGCGGCTCGTTCACGCGCTCAGTGGGTGTGTTCGGCATGGCGGAACGGCACAGGCACCACACGTTCCTGGCGCGAGTACGGCACACCAACGTGGATCAGGTAGTCCTCGATCGTGTGGTCGTACTGCACCACCATCACCTCGGCGGCATATTCACTGTCGGCGTCGAAGAACTGCGCCTGCATGTGCCGATTGCCGAGGTTGTGCGCCACGACCCCCATTTCACGGATGCTGCGCGCGGCAATAACAAGGACGTCGGTTGCCAGCGCAGTCACCACGATGACTGTTTTGTCGTCGCGGAACAGGATGTCGCCGTCGCGGAGATCGCGCACCGGGCCCGCGGCATCGCTGAGCCGGATGCCCAGCTCACGGCCGTGGTCGGTGGTCACCCGCTGGATTTTCTTGACGAGTTCCGCGCTCGGCAGCAGAACCTGTTCCTCGTGGAGGCCGGCCAGCTCGCCGTCGCGGAGATCGTGCCGGTTGGCGATGACGTGGTCGATGATCATATATGCCCCCTTAGGGATATGTGTCTAAAAGAGGAAGTAGCGCTGCGCCATGGGCAGCACCGTCGAGGGCTCCGCCGTGATCGGATCGCCGTCGACAGTCACCGAGTACGTTTCCGGGTCAACGGCGATATCCGGCGTCTCGCCGTTGTGCTTCATATCTGCCTTGGTGAGGGTACGGATACCGCTCACCGGCCGGATCACGCGGCGCAGGCCCAACTGATCGGGGACTCCGGAGGCAATGGCGGCCTGGGAAAGAAACGTGATCGATGAGGCATGTACCGCGGTGCCGAGTGCCCCGAAGTTGCCGCGCAGGACGCGTGGCTGCGGGGTGGTGATCGAGGCGTTGGGATCTCCCATAACGCTCATGACCGCCTGCCCGCCTTTGAGCACGAGCTCGGGCTTGACGCCGAAGAACATCGGGTCCCAGAGCACGAGGTCGGCAAATTTGCCCTCCTCGATGCTTCCGACCGAGTCCGCGATGCCGTGGGCGATCGCCGGGTTGATCGTGTATTTGGCCACGTAGCGCTTGAGCCGGAAGTTATCGCCAACCGCGGGATCGCCGTCGAGCTTTCCGCGTTGGCGCTTCATGGCGTCCGCTACCTGCCAGGTCCGCAGGACCACCTCGCCGACCCGGCCCATGGCCTGGGAGTCGGAGCTGGTGATGGAAAAGATGCCCATGTCATGCAGCACGTCCTCCGCCGCGATGGTCTCCTTGCGGATCCGCGAATCGGCGAAGGCCACATCCTCGGGGATGTCCGGACTCAGGTGGTGGCAAACCATCAGCATGTCGAGGTGTTCGTCGATGGTGTTGACCGTGTACGGCAGGGTGGGATTGGTCGACGCCGGGAGGACGTTGGGCAGCGCCGCGATCTTGATGATGTCCGGAGCGTGCCCGCCGCCGGCACCTTCGGTGTGGAACGTGTGGATGACGCGGCCGCCGATGGCCCGGATGGTGTCTTCGACGAAGCCGCACTCGTTGAGGGTGTCGGAGTGGATGGCCACCTGCACGTCATACTCATCGGCCACCCGCAGGGACATGTCGATCGAGGACGTGGTGGCGCCCCAGTCTTCGTGCACCTTCAGCCCGATGGCGCCGGCCCGGATCTGCTCCGCGAGTGGCTCGATGGCACTGGCATGGCCCTTGCCGAGCAGGCCGATGTTGATCGGCAGGTTCTCCACGGCCTGAAGCATGCGTGAAATGTGCCAGGCGCCCGGCGTGACGGTGGTGGCTTTGCTCGCCTCGCTCGGTCCGGTGCCGCCACCGATCATGGTGGTGACCCCTGACGCCAGCGCCACGGGCACCTGATCGGGGCTCACGAAGTGCACGTGCGTGTCAATGCCGCCTGCGGTGAGGATCTTGCCCTCGCCCGCGATGATGTCGGTGGCAACGCCGATGGTGATGGTCACGCCCCGGGAAATCTGGGGGTTGCCGGCCTTGCCGATTTTGAAGATGTGTCCGTCGCGCAGAGCCACATCGGCTTTGTAGATGCCGGTGTAGTCGAGCACGATCACGTTCGTGATCACGGTGTCCGGGATGTCGTCGTCCCGGACCAGCTGCCCGTTCTGGCCCATACCGTCGCGGATGACCTTGCCGCCGCCAAACACCACCTCTTCACCGTAGTTGGTGTGATCGTGCTCAATCTCGAGGAAAAGATCGGTATCCGCCAGGCGAACGGCGTCGCCCGTGGTGGGGCCGTAGAGGTCCGAGTACTGTTTGCGGCTCAGCTCAAAACTCATTTTGTGTCGTCCTGCAGGGAGATCAGGCCGCGGCTCGGCTCGAGCGGGCCGTTGATGCGGTCCCGGAACCCGTAGACCGCTCGCTCGCCCGAGAGCGCGAGCAGGTTGACTGTTTTGGCATCGCCGGGCTCGAAACGCACCGCAGTACCCGCCGGGATGTCCAGCCGGAAGCCGTGGGCCGCGTCCCTGTCAAACTCGAGGGCATCGTTCACCTCGAAGAAATGATAGTGGGACCCCACCTGGATGGGGCGGTCACCGCGATTGATCACGGCGAGGGCGAGCGGAATGAGGCCCGCATTGCATGTGATGGGCTCCGGGCGGAGGATGTATTCGCCGGGTTTCATGGGTTCTCCTTCGCCTAGCGAATGGGGTTGTGCACGGTGACGAGCTTGGTGCCGTCCGGGAACGTCGCCTCGACCTGGACGTCATGGATCATGTCGGCGACCCCTTCCATGACATCTTCCCTGGTCAGGATGGTGGTGCCATAGCTCATGAGGTCGGCGACCCGGCGTCCGTCGCGGGCGCCCTCCACCAGCTCATAGGTAAGAATCGCGACGGATTCCGGATGGTTGAGCTTAAGTCCGCGTTTCTGCCGCCGTCGTGCAAGATCGGCAGCAACCACAATCATCAGTTTTTCGCTTTCGCGTGGCGTTAGATGCATAAAAGCCTCCTAATCATTCGCGATAAATCGCGAGCTCCCACTCGTTATCTACAACCGGCCTAAGAAGCGACCGGGAGGCCCGTGGATGACTGAAGACTATCAGAATCATGCCAGGTCACCGCCAGCCAAAGCCGTCGAATCGCGCACTCACTGCCGGTATGCGCAGGTCAACCAGCAGGTCAGGCTCGAACCCACTCCCGCACCAGCGCCACGAATTCCGCCTGCCGGGCTGCCGCTAACTCCGCGCTTGGAAAAATCACCTGGCCGCGGTCCTGCCCGATCATTTCCAACACCCCGCTCCATTTCGCGGCATCAAAATGGAAGTCATCCTCGATGGTCTTTGCACCGCGGTGAAAAATCAGCTGCACTTGATGAAGCGGCCGCAAGTTGAAGGTGACCCGGTCAACAGAATTGAAGCAGAAGCTCGGCGCCTTCCACTTAATGTGCTCCGTGATGGCGTCATCCGCGTCCAGGATAGCCAGCCGAAGGCGCTCAATCACAGGCTTCAACGGGTGGTCCAATGATTCAAGAAACGAATCAACCACCGGGTTTCGATTTAGTGTCATGAAGCATAGTCAAACACCTTCGTCGTCCGTCCCCACCGGCCGTTTCAATTGAGCTGGGCAAGAAACTCGACAAGCCAGGAAAGGTCCGGCCGGGTGCGAACACCGGCCGGACCTTTTCGCTGGAGCCAGGCATGCCCGAACGGCTCAGCCGATCAGCGCCAGCACGGCTCCTGCGTTCACCACGCCGCCGGCTTCTGCGCGGATCCCGGTCAGCATTCCGGGACGGTGGGCGGTCACCTGGGTCTCCATTTTCATCGCCTCAAGCACGACGACGGCGTCCCCCGTCGACACTTCGGCGCCCGGCTCCACGAGCCACTTGACCACGGTCCCGGCCATGTCTGCCCGCAGCTCGCCGGGATCAGCGGCACCTGCCGCAGCACCGCCGTCGGCAGTGCCATCCAAACCAGTCCCGTCAAGGGAGACACCCGCCGGAACGGCGGCACCGGAGCGCGCCCAGCCATCCAGCAGGTCAGCGGGCAGGCCGACGGCGAGGCGCCGGCCGTCGACGTCGACGGTAATGGTGCGCCGCTCACCGTCCGGAACGGACGTGCCGAACTCCGGATCCGCCGCGATGGAATCCGCGAAGTCCGTTTCAATCCAGCGCGTGTGGATGCCAAGCGCGGTCTCGGACGTGAAGTCCGGCGCCTGGACCACGGCACGGTGGAACGGCAGGACGGTGGCCACGCCGGTGATCTCCATTTCGGCGAGGGCCCGGCGGGCCCGGCGGAGCGCCTGCTGGCGGTCGGCGCCGGTGACGATCAGCTTGGCCAGCAACGAATCGAACTGCGGCGCCACGATGGAGCCGGAGCGGACCCCGGAGTCCAGGCGGATGCCCGGTCCCGTCGGGCCGCTGAAGGTGGCGATGGTTCCGGGCGACGGCAGGAATCCCCGGCCCACGTCCTCCGCGTTGAGCCGGAATTCGAAGGAGTGGCCGCGCGGTGTGGGATCGGCGGTGAAGCGAAGCGGCTCGCCGGCGGCGATCCGTAACTGCTCCTGGACCAGGTCCACACCGGTGGTCTCCTCGGTGATGGGGTGCTCCACCTGCAGGCGTGTGTTCACCTCGAGGAACGCGACGGTGCCGTCGGCGGCCACGAGGAACTCCACGGTCCCGGCCCCCGAATAGGAGGCTTCGCGGCACACTGCCTTGGCGGCGTCGTAAATCTGCTGGGTCTGTTCTTCGGTCAGGAAGGGTGCGGGGGCCTCTTCCACCAGTTTCTGGTGCCTCCGCTGCAGCGAGCAGTCGCGGGTGCCCACCACCACCACGTTGCCGTGCTGGTCCGCCAGGACCTGCGCCTCCACGTGCCGGGGCCGGTCCAGGTACCGCTCCACAAAGCACTCGCCGCGGCCGAAGGCCACCACCGCTTCGCGGACCGCGGAATCGAAGGACTCCTCGATCTGGTCCATCTCGCGAACCACTTTCAGCCCGCGTCCGCCGCCGCCGAAGGCCGCTTTGATGGCGATCGGCAGGCCGTGCTCCTCGGCAAACTTACGGACCTCCGCGGCCGAATCCACCGGACCGTCGGTGCCGGCCACCAAGGGGGCGCCGGCACGGACGGCGATCTCGCGCGCCGTGATTTTGTTGCCGAGCTGCCGGATCGCCTCCGGGCTAGGCCCGATCCAGGTCAGGCCGGCGTCCAGGACCGCCTGCGCAAAGCCGGCATTCTCGGACAGGAAGCCGTATCCCGGGTGCACCGCGTCCGCCCCGGACTCCGCGGCCACGCGCAGCAGGTTGGGGATATCCAGGTAGGTTTCCGACGGTGCGTTGCCGCCCAGGCTGTAGGCCTCGGTGGCGGCGCCCACGTGCATGGCGTCGGCATCAACGTCCGCATAGACAGCCACGGACTCCAGTCCGGCGTCCTCGCAGGCGCGGGCGATGCGGACGGCGATTTCTCCGCGGTTGGCGATCAGGACCTTGCGCATCAGTTGCTCACTTTGTCTGGGAAATGTCATGGGAAGAATGGGAAAAGCCGGTGGGCAGCCGGTATCCGGGAGCCCAGCGGAACCGGATGGACCCGCCGATGGGAACCTGGGCGGCCAGGTCCAGCTGGTGGTCAACCACCACGCCGATCACGGGGTAGCCGCCGGTGATGGGGTGGTCGGCCAGAAAGAGGACCGGCTGTCCTTCCGGCGGGATCTGCAGCGCGCCGGCCATGGTTCCCTCGCTGGGCAGTTCACCGTCACGGCTTCGGCTCAGCGGCTGGCCGTCCAGGCGCATGCCCACGCGGTTCGAGCGGGGCGTCACGGCCCACTCCTGGGCACAGAGGGATTCCAATGCTGCGGCGTCGAACCAGTCCTCGCGGGGTCCGGGAACGATGTCCAGGACCGTGACGCCGGTGTCCGGGAAGTCGGGCTGCAGTTCGGGGTTGCCCACCACGTTGGAGGACGTGGCGGCGCCGGCTCCCAGCAGTTGCCCGGCGGCCAGCGGTGCAGGCCCGATCCCGGACATGGTGTCCGTGGACCGGCTCCCCAGCACCGCATCGACTGCTGCGCCGCCGCGGATGGCCAGGTAGCTGCGGAAGCCGCGCTCGGGCGCTCCGATGGTCAGGATCTCGCCGTCCAGCAGGGCAAACGCCGTGGCCATGGGCACCTCGCGCACCTGCTCGGACTGGTCACCTTCGTCTTCCGGTGCGTCCGGGTCGGGGACGTCCGACGGCGTCACCACAGTCAGTGCCGACGGCGCGCCGGCCACAGCCAGCACCTGGTCCCCAACGGCCTGCACGCGCAGCCCGCCGGCAACGGATTCGACGACGGCGGCCGAGGGGTCGTTGCCCACGATCCGGTTGGCGCGGCGCAGCGAAGAACGGTCCAGGGCCCCGGCCGAGGACACTCCGAGCCCGGCGTGACCGGGGCGGCCGAGGTCCTGGATGAGGCTCTGCAGTCCCGGCGACAGGATCAGCAGACCGGATTGGACGTCCGGTTCCTGGGCAGCAAGGGCGGCGGCATCCACGGCAGCAACCAGCGGCTCCGCGACTTCAATGAGCTCGCGTACCGCGCTGAACTGCACGCGGTCACCGGGTGCCGCCAGGGCTGGCTGCTCCCGGCTGAGGTCCCACATGTGGGCCGCGGTGCGGCCGATCAGCTGCCAGCCGCCCGGGGACTTCCGCGGGTACACGGCCGAATAGTTGCCGGCCAGGGCCACGGAACCTGCGGGGACGGAGGTCCGGGGCGAACTCCGGCGCGGGACTTCAAGTACCTGGTTTTCCCCCACCATGTAGCTGAAGCCCGGCGCGAAGCCGCCGAATGCGACGGTCCAGACCTGCCCGGTGTGGGCGGCGATGACGCCGTCGGTGCCCAGCCCGGTGAGCCGGCCCACTTCGGCGAGGTCGTCGCCGTCGTACACGGTCTCAATCTGCACCAGTTTGCCTTCGGCGTGGGATTGGACCGTCAGGTCCATCTCCAGCAGCCGGGCCGCCATCCGGCGGGCGGCAGCGGGTGAATCCGCCTTGACCATCACGGTTTCGGCGGCGGCCAGGACGTCCACCTGGCCGGGCAGCGGCCGCTCCAGGAGGAGGGACTGCAGTGCCAGGACGTCGTGGAGCCCGGAGAGTTCGGCGAGCACCGCCGTCGTACCTACCGGCCTGACGGCGAGGACGCGGGCCGCGGCAATGGGCTTGCTGACTGTTTCCATGGGGATCAGGCCGCGCCGCTCAGGCGCGGCGCTCCTGCGCGTCGTCGCGGTGCAGCAGGCGGAGGTCCTCTTCCGGCTGCGGGTCGCGGCCGAGGCGCATGCCCACGATCGTGATGATGGCCGTCAGGAGGATGTACCCGGCGATCAGGTACCAGCCGCCGGACGCTGCGCCGTAAAGGGCGGTGAAGATCAACGGAGCCACAGCGCCGCCGATGACGCCGGCAAGGGTGTAGGCCAGGGAGCTGCCGGCGTAGCGGAGACGGGCCGGGAACTGCTCGGTGATGAATGCTGCCTGCGGGCCGTACATAAAGGCGTGCAGGGCAAGGCCGATCACCACGCCGATGATCAGCATCACCACGGACTTGCCCGCGATCATCAGGAAGAACAGGGGAATGTAGACCGCAGTGGCAGCAGCGGCAATGCCGTAAACCCAGCGGCGGTTGAACCGGTCGGTCAGGGCGCCGGCGAGCGGGATCAGGAAGAGCTGGAACGCGGAGCCGATCAGGATGGCGGCCAACACGTTGCCGGTGGTCATGCCCAGTTCCTTGGTGGCGTAGACGGCCACAAAAACGGTGAAGAGCGCGTAGAGCACGTCCGGGCAGACGCGGGACAGGGCGGCGGAGATCAGCGCGCGGGGCTGGGTGGTGAAGACTTCCTTGATCGGTGCCTTCGGCTGGTCGCCGAGGGCCGCGATGGCCTTGAAGACCGGGGTTTCCTCAAGCTTGAGGCGAATGATCAGGCCGAAGACCACCAGCAGTGCCGAGGCCAGGAAGGCTACGCGCCAGCCCCATGACAGGAACGCTTCGGTGCTCAGCGAGGCTGCCAGGATGGCAAGTACGCCGTTGGCCATGAGGTTGCCGGCGGGCGGGCCGATCTGGGCTGCGGAGGACCAGAAACCACGCTTGTTGGGGTCGCCGAATTCGCTGGACAGCAGCACAGCGCCGCCCCATTCACCGCCGACGCCGATGCCCTGGGCCAGGCGCAGGAGCACCAGGATGATGGGGGCCCAGATCCCGATTGCGGAGTAGTCAGGCAGCGCACCGATGAGGACGGTGGCGACGCCGATCAGGACCAAGGTGAAGACCAGGACGTACTTGCGGCCCACCTTATCGCCGAGCCGGCCGAACACGATGCCGCCAATGGGGCGGGCGAGGTAGCCCACCGCGAAGGCGGAGAAGGACAGCAGGAGGCCCACGAATTCATCGTCCGAAGGGAAGAATATCTTGGGGAAAACGAGGGCTGAGGCCACCGAGTAGATGGCGAAGTCGTAGTACTCAAGCGAGGTGCCGGTGAGGCTGGCGACATAGGCCTTGAGCGCGCCGGGCGGCGGCTTCCTTGCCGCGGCCTTTGCTGCCTTGTTTGTGCTGGTCATGGTTTCCTCCGGGGGGATGAGGGATGGTGCGGGGGCCTGTTTGCGGCCATGGGATGGGGCTAGAGGAACGAGCCGATGCTGACACCGGCGTCTCCGAGAGCGGACTTCACTGCAGTGGCCATCGCTAGGGCCCCGGGTGAGTCACCATGCACGCAGATGCTTTCTGCGCGGATTTTGAGGACGGAACCGTCGATTGCGCGGACTGCGGATTCAGTGGCCATCCGCAGGACATGTTCCGCCACTTGTTCCGGATCCTCAAGGACTGCTCCCGGGAGGGAGCGCGACACCAGGGTGCCGTCCGGGTTGTAGGCGCGGTCCGCGAACGCTTCGGTCACTGCGCGCAGTCCGGCTGCTTCGGCAAGCCGCAGGACTTCCGACCCGGGGAGGCCGAGGATCGGTAGGTTGGGGTCAACCGATTTCACGGCATTAACGACGGCCTGGGCCTGCGCTGTGTGCGTCACGATGGCGTTGTACAGTCCGCCGTGCGGCTTCACGTACCGGACTTTCGTTCCCTCGGCAGCGGCCAGCGCCTGCAGGGCACCGATCTGGTAGACCACGTCGTCGGCCAGTTCCGTGGGGCTGATGTCCATAAAACGGCGTCCGAAACCGGCAAGGTCCCGGTAGCCGACGTGGGCACCGATGACAACGCCGGCTCCTGCTGCCTCGCGGCAGGTCCTGCGGATGACGCTGGGATCGCCGGCATGGAATCCGCAGGCCACGTTCGCGCTCGAAACCGAGCCGAACATGGCCAGGTCATCGCCGAGGCTCCAACGGCCGAAGGACTCGCCGACGTCGCTGTTCAGGTCAATCGTTGCCATTTGTGATCCCCGTCTCATGGAGTGGTCCTACTAGGATGCACTAAATTTACAGATTGTTCAACAATCCTTCGATTCAACAATGTGACGATCGTGTAAATTCTCGAGTATGGCCTCTTCAGAACCGATCGTCCCCTCTTCCCGCGTTGCGGCGAATCACGCGGCGACGCGGACCGCCGCAGGCCGCCTGCGGGTGGCCGTTCCGTCAGTGGCGGACCGGGTGGCGGATGAACTCCGCCTGCAGTTGGCGGAGGGCGCGCTGCTTCCCGGCACACGGCTCACCGAATCCACCATCGCGGAGGACCTGGGCGTCTCCCGCAACACGGTACGTGAGGCCTTCGTTGAACTTGCCAGCGAACGCCTGGTGGTCCGTCATCCCAACCGCGGCGTCTTTGTGGCAAGCCTGGAGGCGGGCGATATCCACGACGTATATACGGTCCGCCGCGCCATCGAGGTTAGCGCCATGCGAGCAGGAGGTAGCCCGGAAAATGTGGCCGCCGTCCGGGCCGCCGTTGAGGAAGGCAAACGCGCGGCGGCAGCCGGTGACGATGAAGCCCTGGGCACCGCCAACCAGCACTTCCACGGTGCCATTGTGGCCATGGCCGGAAGCCCGCGGCTGAACAGCATCATGGGCCAGGTGCTGGCCG
The DNA here is from genome assembly GCF_001428335.1 of Arthrobacter sp. Soil762. Lineage (GTDB taxonomy): Bacteria > Actinomycetota > Actinomycetes > Actinomycetales > Micrococcaceae > Arthrobacter. The sequence continues at coordinate 24,228 of NZ_LMSG01000020.1, read as the reverse complement.
AGATGCGCCTGTTTTTCCACAAGGCCACGGTGGACGCGCAGTTTTACCATCACTATCTGAAGGACAACGAGACGATCTGCCTGGCCCTGGAATCCGGGGAACTTGACCGTGCGGCTGACCTTCTGCAGGCGTATCTGGACCGCTCCGAAGACAACCTGAGCGAAGTGCACGGCGAAGCCGGAACAGACTGAGCCGGTAGGCTGAACTGATGAAACGCCGCCTTGCTGCCCTGTCCGCCGTCCCCCTGATGCTCCTGCTCTCCGCCTGCGGATCGGTTCAGGAAGTCGCTGAAAACACCGCAAACGATGCCGCCTCCAAGGTGGCCACCGCAGCCTCGGACGAGGTCAAGAAGCAGGTCTGCACCGTGGTGGAGGACGGCCTGGTCAGCGTTCAGGACAAGGCGTTGCTGGGCGGGCTGGTGTCCGCAGCGGACGCTGCCGGGGTCCCCACTGAAATTACGACGCCGCTGGGCCAGATCGCCGAGGCCGGAGACCAGGTGCCGACTGAGTCAGTCGACGCACTGACGGAAGCCTGCTCGGCTTAGTTCCGCCGGTTCCTGTTAGAGCAACGCGGGGTCACTTCCGGCCCGATATCCAGGGATTATTGGGCAGGGAGTGACCCCGCGTTCCTCACAAGCTAGCGCTTCCCCTTTTTCCGCGAGCCCTTGCCGCGGCCCTTGTCCGGATTCGGCGCGTAACGCTGGGCCACCTTCGGTTTCTTGACCGCGGGGCCGCGCCGGTCCGGCTTCGGTTCCTTCTTGGGCTTCTCCTGCTGGGCCGAGGGCTGCCGGGAGCTCGCCGCGGTGCGGCCGCGGACAATCCCGATAAACTCCTCAATGATGTCGTCCGAGGAGTCGCTGGGCCAGGCAAGCGCGATCTCTGTGACCGGGGCACCCGTCAGCTTACGGGCCACGGTGTCTTTGACGTTGAAGTGCCTGGCCACGGACATCGGAAGGATCACCAGGCCCGCACCGGACGCCACCACCTGCATGGCCGCTTCCGGGCCACCCATTTCGGCGACGTCCAGGAAAGTCTCTGCCGACAGGTCGGCCAGGGCCACTTCCTCAAACACCGAAATCTCGTGCCCCTTGGGCGCCACCACCACGGGCTGCTCCTCATACAGGGGGATCACGTTGAGGCCTTCCCGCTCCACCGGAAGCCGGACAAAGCTGAGGTCCGCGGAACCGTCGCCTAATACGGAAAGCTGGGCGCCGTCGTCGGACATAAACGACTCCAGCGGGATGTCCAGCACGCGCTCTTCCCAGCGGCGGATCCACTTGCCCGGGGTTACGCCGGCCACATAGGCGAAGCGGAGCACACGGGGCGCCTCCTGCTCCGGCGATTCGTCGGGGCTGGTGTTCTGCGGGGATTCATTGTCTGCGGGCACGTCTTCACAGTACCGCCCGCGCGGCCCCGCGATGCCGGGCCTGGGGCGGCGTTGACTCAGGACTGGTACCGAGGTGGTGCTGTATTGGTGCCTTTCAGGCAGGCAGCCGGATACCCTTGAACCATGACCTCTGCAAACTCCCAGTCCATGAAGCCGGCCACCGTTGCCAAGAAACTCGGCATCTACCTGCCGGCAACACCGCAGGAGTTCCAGGATTCAACCATCAGCCGCGCCGATTTCGCCGAACTCCAGGCCAACCCGCCGGAGTGGCTCGCGGAACTCCGCCGGAACGGCCCGCACCCCCGCCCCGTGGTGGCCCAGAAGCTGAACGTCTCCATCAGCGGCCTGGCCCGCGGCGGTGTTGAGGAAGCGCTGACGACGGCGGAAATCACCGCGCTGCTGCAGGCTCCCCCGGCCTGGCTGGTCGCCGAGCGCTCCACCCACGCCGCCGTCCGCACCGAAGCCCAGCGCGTCAAGGACGAGGCTGCCAAAAAGGACGCCAAGAAAGCCCGCGCCCAGGCCGAGTAGCCTCCGCTTTTCATAGGCTTGTCCGCGGATCCGAACCTTGACGATTCAGATCCGCGGTCAAGCCTCTGTTGTTTTCTTTTCATTGCCAATCGTAGAACAAAGGCTACATCTGGCGTAGAATTCAGCCATGGACAAGGTTGGTGTTCGGGAACTCAAGCAAAATCCGAGGGCCGTCATTGAGCGGGTTGAGCACGGCGCCACGCTGGAGATAACCCTCCAAGGCCGCGCGGTTGCAGTGATCTCACCCGTAACGCATCGCAAGAAGTGGACTTCAGCCGCTGAAGTGGCAATCGCCCTGAAGCTTGCCGAGCTCGGCGCAGACCAGACCGGGTGGCTCACAGAACATGAAGAATCCAGGGATGCCGATCCCCTGGTAGATCCGTGGACAACCCCATGATCTTGCTGGACACAAATGTCCTGATCGCACCCCCGGCCGTGTGGCCAGCCGGCACAGTGCTCGGCTCGAGCATCATCTCCCTGGCGGAACTCCAATTCGGAATCCGATCGTCAGCATCTGAGGAGATCCGCCGCAACAGAGTCCGCCGCCTTGCCGTTTGGCGGGAGCTAATGGACTGGATTCTCTTCGACGAGCATGCCGCCGAGAGCTATGGCGAGCTGGCCGCGCGGGTCAAGCTATTGAGGCCCCAGCACGCCAGAAGTAAGGAGATCATGATTGCCGCCCAAGCCCACTCGCTCGGCATACCTTTGATGACCCGCAACGCCAGGGACTTCGAGTTGGTTCAGGATGTCGTGGAGATCCTCACCGTAGGCGACTGAGGGCGGGGCTGACAATCCAGCTCATTACGGGGCCGGGTCCGGGCGTCGAAGCGATAGCCTGGACGCTATGCGCACTGGGAGCGAAACACTTTGACGACCAGAGACTGGTCAGGAGCTGAAATCGCGGCAACTGTGGCCAGCTACCTGGAAATGCTTCGTTTGGAAGTCCTCGGGCAGCCCTACAGTAAGACGATGTTCCGCGACCGGCTGCTGGCCTTGTTGAACAACCGGACCCACACCGCCGTCGAGTACAAGCACCAGAACATCTCGGCCGTCATGATGAGGCTGGGCCTTCGCCCCATCAAGGGATACCAGCCAGCTAAAAACTACCAGCACGCCCTGATCGCTGAAGTTCAAGCGCAGCTCGCTTCCTCGCCGTCCATCATTGAACAAGTGTTGGCCGAAGCGCTGCAGACGCCCGACGCCGCCGCAATTGGGTCACTCGACATCGCCTGGTCCCCCATCCCCAAAATCGTCCTCCCTGACGCCCGAGCTTCCCCCCGAACAGCGCGTCACTACGACTACGCAACAGTTGAGGCGAGTAACCGCAAGCTCGGCGACGGCGGCGAGGAAGCCGTCGTCGACCTTGAACGGCGGCGGCTGCACAGTGCTGGAAAGCGCAAGCTTGCGGAGTCGGTCGAGCATGTGTCCAAGACCCGCGGCGATGGCCTCGGGTACGACATCCTCTCCTTCGAAGAAAGCGGAAAAGAACGGCTCCTCGAGGTCAAAACCACAAAATCCCGTGCCGAGACGCCGTTCTTCGTGTCCCGCAACGAATTAAGACTTTCCCAAGAGCAGGCTGAGGTCTTCCACCTCATCAGAGTCTTCAACTTCGGCCCCGCACCCCGCTGGTACCACCTGCCGGGCAGCATCGATGTGACGTGTGAACTTCAGGAAAGCACGTTCCTCGCGGTGCCGAAGGCTGGTTAATCAGTCCTGGTGCAGCTGCACGAAGTTGCCGCAGCCGTCGTCGAAGACTGCACTGATCCCGGACGGATCCTCTGACGGCTCGCCCTGGAATTTCACGCCGGCAGCCACCAGCCGGTCGTACTCGGCCTGCACATCCGGAACCCCGAACGTGATCGCCGCGATCCCGGCGTCGTGCAGTGCGTTCATGTAGTTCGCACCGATCGGGTTGTCGCTGGGCTCCAGCAGCAGACCCACCGAAGCGGCGTCGGCGCCCGGATCCTTGATGATGAAGAGATTGTACTCAGGCATCGCCATCAGGGTCTCGAACCCGAGGGTCCCGGTGTAGAACGTGTGGGCCGTGGCCGGATCCTGGACATGGATGCTGCACATTTTCAGTCTCATGGTCCCAAGCTACCGGCCCGCAGGAGGCGTGCGAACCTTCAGCGGAGAAGAGCCGTCCTACGTGTCCATCAGAGCTGCCAGCCCGGAGATTAGCGGTCTCCAGGGCCCAGACTGAAGGCACATCCGCCAGGCAGCTGGCCTCCGCAACCGCATCGCTGCGCAGGCCGCGGTGAAATGTGGCGTGGACTCGGCCATGGATCCGGATTCGAAGATGTCTTTCGGTGACATCGTAGGCGGAGCCGAAGTCCCGTGAGCTGGACACCATCTCCTTTCACCAGTGGCGCGCGCCAACTGCCGACGTGAGGTTTTGCCGGGTTAGCTGAGATAGATCATGCCGCCTCCGTCTCATTTAATTTGACAATTCCGTATGCAGCAGCCCGGCGGCCGCGAGGTGCCCCTGGCAAGGTAACGCCATTCGAGTCCGCCAGCTGCGTTTGCCAAGTACGGCGAGGCAGATCCCGACAGTCCGTAGATTGCCAGGGCTATTGAGATCCTTGCCAACAAAACTAAAACCGGACACGAGAGCTGCGCATTCCGGCCCTCTTCGAAACTGGCCGATAAGGGACCTTCCATCAAGCAAATTGCGTTCCCTAGCAGTAACAGCCGCGCCGGCGGGCAAGAGGTTCAGTCCAGCTTGGCGTGGCGCAGGTACTGGTAGACGGTCTCCCGGCTGATCCCGTAGTCACGGGCAAGGAGGGCTTTAGGTACACCGCTGCTGGCGCGCTGGACCAGTTCGGCGGCCCGTTCCGGGGTGAGGGTCTTTTTTCGTCCTTTGTAGGCGCCGCGCTGCTTGGCCAGAGCGATGCCTTCCCTTTGGCGTTCTCTGATGAGGGAGCGTTCGAATTCGGCGAAGGCGCCCATGACGGAGAGCATGAGGTTGGCCATGGGCGAGTCCTCGCCGGTGAAGACGAGGCCTTCTTTGGCGAACTCCACCCGCACGCCCATGCGGGTTAGGACGTGAACCAGGGCGCGAAGGTCATCGAGGTTGCGTGCGAGCCGGTCCATGCTGTGCAGGGTGTCCCCGTCACGGGCGAACCGCAGCAGCTCTGTGAGCTGTGGTCTGGCGGTGTCCCTGCCGGAGGCCTTGTCCATGAAGACCCGGTCCAGAACCTGGCCTTCGAGCTGGCGCTTCTCGTTCTGATCCAGAGTGCTCACTCGCACGTATCCGATCCGCTGGCCAGCCACGGTTTCCTCCAACCTTCGTTTTGTCAGGATGACTTCTAGGCCCGCTCCAGCTGAAAGTCAAGACCTCCCCAGTCTGTTCTGTCAGGTTGAGTTCTAGGCCTGCCCCAGAAGCACGTCAAGTCATACGCGTCCTATTCGTCAGGTTGGGGTGTGAATAAACCGGACCGGAAGGGTGGAGGCCCACGACACGGCCGCATTCAATCGTGGACTAAGGCAGGCTGTGACTGTTAGTCGGTAGTGGCGGTTAACTTGCAGGATGGCTTGGCGGCTTTGTCACCGGGGTGCGGAGCTGGGGTCGCCCTGAAGATTCCCTCGCTGATGACCCGCCCCGGAACGGGCCGGCGATGATGGCCTTTATTTTTCCTGTCATCCTTGGGCATCTTCACCGCCGGTGGTGGTGGCTCAGAGTCGGATGTGTCCGTTGATGATGGTGCGGCTGGTGCCGCCGACCCAGATGGCATCCGCCTCGGAGGTGCGGTTTCGCCGGACCCCTGACGACTTTTTCGTGTTGAGTGCGGGAATTCGCAGACTCCAGCGTAAGGCGCTCGGCTGGACAGCCCTCACCCGAGCTGAAGTGCACCCGGACGCCGGGCCTAGATCACGTATTCCGGTGTGAACACGCTAATCTCCGGATGAGCGTGGAAACGGTAGCCAGCACCTCGTTCCGTCCGAATCGTCCTGGCGAATCGCCCGAGCTTGTTCCGAAGGCGGCGGATGTGGACGTCGATGGTTCGGTCGATCGGCACGGCAGCGCCATCACCCCAAACGCGGCATAGGAGTTCTTCCCGGCCGACAGCACGCATGCTGGCACCCATGAGGTAAATCATCAGGCTAAACTCCACACGCGTCAGGCGCACGGGCATTCCGTCCAGGTGCACACTGCGCCCCGACACGTCGATGATCACACCCACGTGACCGGATTGCTCTTCCCTGCCCGGGTGCTCCGCATCCGTTCGAGGCCGCACCAGCAGCGTCGGGTCACCGAAAGCTGAGAACACGCTGTCCAAGGCCCCTCCTGGAGCATTGGCGGGGCCGAGTGCCACTGCTGCATGGCTTTCCAGCCCTTGGACCAGTGAATGACTAAAGGCGCGTATTTCCCGAGCCAGTGCGGTAACTGATGTACCAGCTGCTTGGGCCGCTGATTCATCGACGCCCACGTAAAGGGCGAAACCCCGGGCTGAATACTCGCGTGATCGCCCGTTGGTAGGCCGACGGCTTTCGTCCCGTCGTCTGGAACGATGCATCTTAGACAAAGCTGAAGCGGCGAGACTTCCTCCGGGTTCGGCAAATTCAAGTAGAAGACGCGGTTGGTCCGCCGATGCCGTGGCATGGGCGGAGATGATGGATTTTCCAGCTGGAATAGGCATTTGAACGTCCTAGCTAAGAGAAATAAGCCGTATGTGTCGACTAGCGGCGTACGGCTCTTAGGAGGGCATCACTGTCCGGCATGTCATCGGGCTGTACCCGGGTGAGTCCGTCTTCAAGCTCCTGGATTCTCCGCAGCGCCAATTCCAGCACTTCGGTGAGCCAAGGGACCTCGACCTGACACAGATGAGAATTGGTCCACATTGCTCCCACTGGATCCATCGGATTGAGGGCCCTGAGGTGGAGTACACGGATCGCGGCGAGCCGGGCCTCGGCATCGAGGGGAGGGGCTGTGGAGCCAGTGTGCGCGATAGCGGCGGTCGGCTGGGGAATGGTCAGGGCAGTGATCGTCATGGGGTCCTCTTGAAGGCTTGACCCGCCGGGCTGTCTTGCCGGCGGTGTACGGTCACGCGCCCAGGAACGCGCGGACGCCACATCCGTCTTTCTGCCGCGTGTAGGAACGAGCAGAACGGGACGGAGGACAGCGGAAACTTGAACCTGGGCCTGGGCCTGGGCGTGCAACGGATTTACGGCCACTCTGGCTTCTAGCGGCGCGGAATCGGTGCAACTATCTGCCGGAGGCTGCCCGTGGGGGCTGCCGGCGGCCGGGCTTACTCTGAAAGTGGTGTCGCCACTGCCTTGCGGCCGTCGTTGTGCGTCAGCCGACGTACCGATCCTCCTCAGACCCCGAACTCACCAGGCGACGCATTCCGGTTGGAATGCGTCGACCGGTGAGGTTCAGTGGTTAGCTCCGGCGGGAATAGCATTCCCATTTGTGGGCCTGGTGTTCGCCGTCGACGAAGCGGACGGTGCCTGATTTGGACCGCATCACGATCGACTGGGTCAGCACCTTGTCCTTGGCGTAGCGGACACCGCGGAGAAGGTCGCCGTCGGTGATGCCGGTGGCCGCGAAGTAGCAGTTGTCGCCGGTGACGAGGTCGTCGGTGGAAAGGACCCGGTCCAGGTCATGGCCGGCGTCGATGGCCTTCTGCTTCTCGTCATCGCTGGTCGGCCACAGCCGGCCCTGGATCACGCCGCCGAGCGTCTTGATGGCACAGGCTGTTACGATGCCTTCCGGCGTTCCGCCGACTCCCATGAGGGCATCAACGCCGGTACCGGAGCGCGCTGCCGCGATCGCACCGGCGACGTCGCCGTCCATGATGAACTTGGCGCGGGCACCGGCCTCGCGGACTTCCTCCACCAGCCCGCGGTGGCGGTCGCGGTCCAGGATCATAACGTTCAACTGGTTGACGTTGACGCCCTTGGCCTTGGCGATGAGGTGCAGGTTCTGCTTGACCGGCAGCCGCAGGTCCACGACGTCCGCGGCCTCCGGCCCGGTGACCAGCTTCTCCATGTAGAAGACGGCGGACGGATCGAACATGGTGCCGCGCTCGGCCACGGCGAGGACGCGAGGGCGTTGTTGATGCCGAGGGCGGCCAGGCGGGTTCCGTCGATGGGGTCCACGGCGACGTCACATTCGGGGCCGGTGCCGTCACCGACGTGCTCGCCGTTGTACAGCATGGGGGCTTCGTCCTTTTCGCCTTCACCGATGACGACGACGCCGTTGAAATGGACGGTGGACAGCAGGGAACGCATGGCNGTGCTCGCCGTTGTACAGCATGGGGGCTTCGTCCTTTTCGCCTTCACCGATGACGACGACGCCGTTGAAATGGACGGTGGACAGCAGGGAACGCATGGCGTCCACGGCCGCGCCGTCGGCCTTGTTCTTGTCGCCGAACCCGACCCAGTGGCCACCGGCAATGGCGGCCGCTTCGGTCACGCGGACGAGTTCCAGCGCCAGGTTCCGGTCGGGTTCGTCATCGCCCACGGCCAGCGCCGGGGACAGGGTTGAATAGCGGGTTGACCTGGAAGCCTCAGACATAGCGACCTCATTCTTGAACGGTAGTGGGGGATGCGTGGCGGTCAGCGTGCGGCGGATCTGTGTTCCTGTGGGGCGGCCTTCTCCAGAGCCGGAGCTGGCGGAAACGCTCGGCGTCGTCCATTTTCGGTGTCCCACCAAGGGATCTCCCGCGTCCTGGCAAGGTTCATGTAAATGTCCTGACTCATACCTGATGCTCGCGGCCGGCTGCCTCTACCGTCTGCGCAACCTGTAGAGGAGGGCTCGATTCAGCGACCGGTGGAGAGGGCGCCTTCGACATCACCGAGGAGTTCCTTCCAGCTGGCGACGAACTTGTCCAGGCCCTCGGACTCGAGGATGGCCACGACGTCGTTATAGGAAACGCCGAGCGCTTCGAGGGCGTCGAGGGTGGCGTTGGCGTCGTCGTAGCCGCGGGTGATGGTGTCGCCGGTGACGGTGCCGTGGTCGAAGGTGGCGTCGAGGGTTTTCTCCGGCATGGTGTTCACCACGCCGGGTGCGACGAGTTCGGTGACGTAGAGGGTGTCCGGGTAGGCCGGGTCCTTCACGCCGGTGGAGGCCCACAGCGGGCGCTGCGGCAGGGCGCCGGCTTCGGCGAGGACGGCCCAGCGTTCGGTGGAGAACAGTTCCTCGTAGACCTGGTAGGCCAGGCGGGCGTTCGCAACCCCGGCCATTCCCTTGAGTGACTTGGCCTGGAGAGTGCCGATGGCGTCGAGGCGCTTGTCGATTTCGGCGTCCACGCGGGAGACGAAGAATGAGGCGACCGAGTGGATTGTGGCGAGGTTGTGGCCGTTTTCCTTTGCCTGTTCCAGGCCGGACTGGAAGGCGTTGATGACCGCGCGGTAGCGCTCCAGGGAGAAGATCAGGGTCACGTTGACGCTGATGCCTTCGGCGAGGGTGGCGGTGATCGCTTCGAGGCCTTCGAGCGTTGCCGGGATCTTGATCAGGACGTTGTCCTTGCCGACCTTCTTGTACAGGTGTTTGGCTTCGGCGATGGTGCCGGCGGTGTCCCAGGCCAGGCGCGGGTCAACTTCGATGGACACGCGGCCGTCGACACCCCTGGAAGCGGCGGCGACGGGGGCGAACAGGTCGCAGGCGTCGGCCACGTCGGTGGTGGTGATTTCGAAGACGGTCTCCTCAACGGTGGCGCCGGCCGCGGCCTGGGCTGCGATGACGGCGTCGTAGTCGTGGCCGGTGGTGATGGCGGCGTGGAAGATGGACGGGTTGGTGGTGACACCAACGACGTTCTTCTCTTCGATCAGCTTCCGCAGGGTGCCGGTTTTCAGGCGGCCGCGGGAGAGGTCATCGAGCCAGATGGAGACGCCGGCGTCGGAGAGCTGCTGGGTGGGGGTAGTCATATCAAACTCCTTGAGATCAGCGGTTCCGGGGGACGGTGTTCCCCCGGAACCGTGGTGGATCAGTTAAAGAGGCCGGCGAGGGATTCCTTCGCCGCTGCGGTGACGGCTTCTGCCGTGATGCCGAATTCTTGGAAGAGGCGCCTACCGTCGGCGGACGCGCCGAAGTGCTCCAGCGAGATGGAACGGCCGGCGTCGCCGACGAATTCGCGCCAGCCCAGGGCCAGTCCGGCTTCGACGGACACGCGTGCCTTCACGGCGGGGGGCAGGACGGCGTCGCGGTAGGCGGCGTCCTGCTTGTTGAACCACTCCACGCAGGGCATGGACACCACGCGGGTGGGGATGCCTTCGGTCTGGAGGGCTTCGCGGGCGTTCACGGCCAGCTGGACCTCGGAACCGGTGCCGATCAGGATGACCTGGGCCTCGGCGGTCTTGCCGTCCGCGGACGCTTCAGCCAGGACGTACCCGCCCTTCGCCACTCCGTTTACGGAGCCGAAGGTGTCGCCCTCGGCGTCGCCTTCACCGCGGGCGTAGGTGGGGATGTTCTGCCGCGTCAGGACGATCCCGGCCGGGTTCTCGTGGTTCTCCAGCATCACCTTCCAGGCAACGGAGACCTCGTTCGCATCTCCCGGGCGGACCACGTCCAGGCCCGGGATGGCCCGCAGGGTGGACAGCTGCTCCACCGGCTGGTGAGTGGGACCGTCCTCGCCCAGGCCGATCGAGTCGTGCGTCCACACGTACAGCGAGGGCACACCCATCAGCGCGCCGAGACGGATGGCCGGGCGCTGGTAGTCGGAGAAGATCAGGAACGTGCCCGAGAACGCCCGGGTCCGCCCGTGCAGGGAGATGCCGTTCACGATCGACGCGGCGGCGTGCTCACGGATGCCGAAGTGCAGCACCCGCCCGTACGGGTTGCCCTTCCAGGCCCCGGTGGAGCGGGAGGCCGGGATGAACGACGCGGACCCCTCGATGGTGGTGTTGTTCGACTCGGCCAGGTCAGCGGAGCCGCCCCAGAGTTCGGGCAGGACCGGGCCGATCGCGTTCAGGACCTTGCCCGACGCGGCGCGGGTGGAGACGTCCTTGCCGGCTTCGAAGACCGGCAGGGCCGCGTCCAGCTCCACGGGCAGCTTCTTGGCCTCGATCCGCTCCAGCAGGGCAGCGTTCTCGGGGTTGGCGGCCTGCCAGGCCTCAAACGAGGACTGCCATTCGGTGCGGGCGGCGGCGCCGCGCTCCACCACGGCCCGGGCGTGCGCCAGGACGTCCTCGTCGACCTGGAAGCTCCTGGCCGGGTCGAAGGCCAGGACCTGCTTCAGCGCCGCGACTTCCTCCGAGCCCAGGGCCGAACCGTGGATCTTGCCGGTGTTCTGCTTCTTCGGCGCCGGGTAGCCGATGATGGTCCGCAGCGAAATGATCGAGGGCCTGGTGGTCTCGGCCTTCGCGGCGAGCAGCGCCGCGTACAGTTCCTGGACGTCTTCGACGTACTCGCCGGTTTTGGTCCAGTCCACCCGCTGGGTGTGCCAGCCGTACGCCTCGTAGCGCTTGAGCACGTCCTCGGTGAACGCGATGTCCGTGTCGTCTTCGATCGAGATGTGGTTCTCGTCGTAGATCACCACCAGGTTGCCCAGCTCCTGGTGCCCGGCGAGCGAGGACGCCTCGGAGGTGACACCTTCCTGGAGGTCCCCGTCGGAGGCGATGACCCACACCGTGTGATCGAACGGGGACGTGCCCTCGGCGGCGTCGGCGTCGAACAGGCCGCGCATGCGGCGCTGGGAGTACGCGAACCCGACCGAGGACGCCAGGCCCTGGCCCAGCGGGCCGGTGGTGATCTCCACGCCGGCGGTGTGCTTGTACTCCGGGTGGCCCGGGGTCAGCGAACCCCAGGTCCGCAGCGCCTGCAGGTCGTTCAGCTCCAGGCCGTAGCCGGAAAGGAACAACTGGATGTACAGGGTCAGGGACGTGTGGCCCGGGGACAGGACGAACCGGTCCCGGCCGATCCAGTCCGGGTTCTTCGGGTCGTGCCGCATCAGCTTCTGGAAGAGAAGGTAAGCGGCCGGGGCAAGGCTCATCGCGGTGCCGGGATGGCCGTTGCCTACTTTTTCGACCGCGTCAGCGGCCAGTACCCGGACAGTGTCCACGGCCTTCTGGTCCAAACTGGTCCATGACAGTTCTTGCTCTTCCAAATGTGGCACGAAAACGGGCCCTCTCTGTGCTGATGACGGTACCTGGTGCACCGTTGTCTAAGGGGTTATGGGAGTGGTGGCCAGATTCGTATGTCCGTGTCTCGGGGGCTACGTCGACGAATCTGGAGGGTTCCGGCGGCACGGCCGCCCTTAGCCTGGAGCGTACGTTCGCTGGCAGTGGGCACGGATCTTTGCCTACGGCTATTGCACAGCAGCGGAACGCCTCGCGGTGCGCGACGTTCCGTCGCTGTGCGATGCCTGACTAGACGGTGGTGAATCCGCCGTCGATCAGGACGTTGGTGCCGGTGATCATCGCGGCGACGTCACTGGCAAGGTAGGCGATGAGGAATGCGACTTCTTCGGGCTGGGCGAACCGGCCGACCGGGATCGCTTGCTTGGCCTTCTCGCCCTTCTCCCCGGCCCAGGCTTTTTTGCCGAGCGGGGTCTCAACGACTGTGGGTGACACTGCGTTGACCGTGACGCCCTTGGGCGCCCATTCGAGGGAGAGCACGTGCGTCAGCCCGACGATCGCGGCCTTTGACGCGCAATAGGCGGCGTGCTGGTCGAGTCCGATGACTGCCGCCTGGGAGGCGAGGTTGATGATGCGGCCGTAGCCGGCGTCGATCATGACTCGGCCGGCGGCCTGGGCCATGTAGAAACTGGCGCTGAGGTTGACGTCCATTGTGGCCTGCCAGCGGGCGGCCGGTACATCCACTGCCGGGTCGAGCAGGGCGATGCCTGCCGAGTTGACCAGGATATGGGGTGTGCCTGCCACCCGGACGGCCTCGGCAACGACCTCGGTGGCTGCCTCGGGAGCGGTGAGGTCGCGGGCGATGCCGTGGTGGCCTTTCCCGGGCAGCTCGGCCATGAGCGCGCTGACGCGGTCGGAGAGGTCAACGCCGACGACGCGTGCGCCGCGGACGGCGAAGTGGTGGGCGACGGTGTAGCCGATACCGCTCGCGGCGCCGGTCACGATGGCGACGCGGCCTTCAAATTCCTGTTCCATTAGTGTCATCCTTCGTAGGCGGAGATTTCCTGGACCTTTTCGGCCGAGGTGCTGCTGGTGTCGAATTGGTAGGTCAGCCATTCCCTGGCGAGACGCCTTGCGAGCTCGAGGCCGACAACGCGCTGGCCGATGCAGAGCACCTGGGCGTTGTTGCTGAGCACGCTGCGTTCCACTGAGAACGAGTCGTGGGCTGTGACAGCGCGGATGCCGTTCACTTTGTTGGCGGCGATGGCGACGCCGAGGCCGGTGCCGCAGACGAGCAGTGCCCTGTCGGCCTCGCCGTTGGCGATCATTCGGGCCGCGTTGACTGCGATGTGCGGATAGGCAGTGTCGCCGTCTGCGTCGACGCCCACGTCGACTACTGAGGCCACGAGGCCGCTTGCTTCGAGGTCCTGTTTGAGGATTTCCTTGTAGTCGTACCCGGCGTTATCGCAGCCGATGACGATGCGCCATTTGTTGTCGGTCATGCTTGGTTCCTTTCTTTTGCGGGGGTGAGGGCTTCGAGGGCGCTGACGATCATGCCGAAGGAGGTCGCCCCGGCGTCCGGTGTTCCGACGCTCTTCTCTGCGAGGGGGCGGGCGCGTCCGATCTTCGGGGTCAGTGCGGCTGTCTCCGCGGCAGCTGTCGTGGCCGTCGTTGCCGCGGTGGCCCAGGCGTCGGCGGGGTCTTTGCCGCTCAGAAGCGCGAGCTCGAGGGTGTCAACGAAGGGCAGCAGCGCATCGACAAGTGTCTTGTCGCCGAGCTTCGCACGCCCGAGGTCGGTGATGGCGGTGGCGAAGGCGTGCACAGCGGCGGTGAGCTCGCCGCCGCCGAAGGTGAGGGCTTGATCATCGAGCGCTGCTCCGGCGCTTTCCAGCCCTGCGCCCCAGAGAACACCGGAGGTGCCGCCGGCTGCGGCGGCCCATGCCTGTCCTGCCTTGGCCAGGATCCACGCTGGACCTGCAGATGCTGCGGCCGCGCTCTCTGCTGCGGCGAGTGCCGCATCTGAGCCTTTGACCATGCCGCGGCCGTGGTCACCGTCGCCGGCGACGGCGTCGATGCGCCCCAGCTCGAGTTCGTTGTGGTGCATCGTGCGTGCCAGGGTGCGGAGACCGTCGACGACGAGTTCGGCGATGGGGGCTGCTGCGGCGCTCGGGGTGGGCGCATCCTCGTGGGCTTCGGCGGTGATGAGGTCGCTCACGGCGGGGCGGAGCGCGCTGATCGGAGATTTCTGCTTGCGGTAGGCGGGAGTGTAGGTGTCGGCAGTCCATGTGCGCTCGAGTTCTTCGTCGAGCCACATAAGTGTCAGGGAGATGCCGCCCATGTCCAGGCTCGTGACGAGTTCACCGACTTCGGGGTCGATGATTTCCAGGCCCGACTCTCGCAGCCGCGGCGCGACGGATTTCCACACCAGGAAGAGCTCCTCGTACTTGGTGGTGCCGAGGCCGTTGAGGATGACCGCGACGCGGGAGGAGGCAGAAGCCGGCGCGTGGGCGAGGAGGTCTGTGACGAGGAGGTGGGCGAGGTCGTCGGCTGTTGTGAGGGGTTCGTCGCGGATGCCGGGTTCGCCGTGGATGCCGAGGCCGACGCCCATGTGTCCGGCGGGTACCGTGAAGAGCGGCGCGGACGCGCCGGGCATGGTGCAGCCGGAGAACGCGACGCCGAAAGTGCGCGTGGCGGTGTTGGCGGCCCGGCCAATCCGCTCGACTTCGTCGATGTCCAGACCTGTTGCAGCGGCCGCGCCCATGGCCTTGAAGACGGTGAAGTCGCCGGCGATGCCGCGGCGCTCTGACTCGGTGGGCGAGGAGGCGATGTCGTCAGTGATGACGACGATGCGCGTGTCGATCCCTTCCTTGCGCAGGCGTTCCGCGGCGATGCCGAAGTTCATGTTGTCCCCGGCGTAGTTGCCAAAGGTGAGGATGACGCCTTTGCCCTGGTGGGCAGCCTTGGCCACGGAGTAGACCTGAGCTGCGCTGGGGGATGTAAAGATGTTGCCGACGACGGCTCCGGTTGCGAAGCCGGGACCGATGATGCCGCAGAACGCGGGATAGTGCCCGGAGCCTCCACCGACGACGACGGCGACCTGCGGCGTCTCGGAGCGGTGGGCGACGGCACCGCCAGGGACACCTCGCAGACGGTCGGAATAGAGGTCGAGGAAGCCGGCAAACTGATCTTCGGCGAAATCGGCGGGGTCGTTGTAAAGGACAGTCATGGTGGTGCGCTCCGGTCGGAAGGTTGTTGAGGGGTGGCCGGGGCCCATGGTGTTCGGGCCCCGGCAGGGTGGGTGAGCGGTTACTTCTTCTGGCCGGGGAGGCCTTCGTAAGCGATGTTGCCGCTCTTGAGGTTCTCGTCGATGAGCTTGGGCAGGCCTTCGAGGAAGGCCTCCCGGCCGGTCACGACGTTCTTGAAGGCATCCCCGACGTTGGCCGCGGTGATGGCGGGCATCGTGTAGAGAGGCTTCTTGTTCACGTCCTCGCCGCGGGCAATCTTTGCGGCGACCGCGAGGCCGGCGGCAAGCTCAACGGTGCCGTGCTGCAGCGAAGTGCCAATCATGTCCCCGGCCTGCACGGCCTTGAGTCCGTCCTCGATGCCGTCGATTCCGACGACGGGGATATTGGTAACTCCTGCCTCACGCAGCGCCTGGATCGCGCCGAGCGCCATGTCGTCATTCTGCGAAATCACCCCGTCAATCTCGCCATGGAACGCGGAAACCCAGTTGCTCATCTTGTTGACGGCCTCGTCGCGCTTCCAATTGGCGGTGTCCTTGGCCAGGACCTTGACGTCCGGGTTCTTGCTGAGCACGTTCTGGATGCCTTTGCCCCGGTTGATCTGCGGGGAGGAGCCAATGGGGCCCTCGAGGATGACGACGTTCCCCTTGCCGCCGAGCTTTTCCATCATCATCGTCGCTTCCTGCTCTCCTGCCGCCACGTCATCGGGCTGCACGCTGGCGCTCAGATCCGCACCGGACAGTGCGGTGTTGACGTCAATGACGGGAATACCGGCCGCCTTCGCGGCAGCAATTTGCGGCTGCAGGGAGTCGGCCTGGACGGGGACGATGATGATCGCGTCGACCTGGGCGTTGACGTATTGGTCCATCTGGTTGGCCTGGGCCGACACGTCGCCACCGGCCGAGTTCCACTGCAGGTTGATGTCGTTGGCCTTGGCATAGGCCTCCATGCCTTCCTTGCCCTGGGTGATGAACGAGGACATGTCGTACACAGTCACGCCGACCGTGATTGTCTTATCTCCGCCGGTGGCGCTGGGGTCTCCGGCGCCGCAGCCTGCGAGGCCGAGGGTGGCGACGGCCGCCATCGCGGTGCCCGCGAGCAGCTTCTTCGTCATTGAGGATGGTTTCTTCATGATGTTCCTTCTCATAGGTTTGGGGCTAGTGGGGGATGGTTTCGGGACTGTCAGCGGCTGCCGCGGCGGGCGGCCCACACGTCGACGCCGACGGCGGCGACGATGATCACGCCTTTGATGACGTTCTGCCAGTAGGCGGGCACGAGCAGGAGGTCCAGGCCGTTGTTGATGGTCTGGATCAACAGCAGCCCGATTGCGGTGCCCCACACGGTTCCCCGGCCGCCCATGAGGCTCGCACCGCCGATGACGACCGCGGCGATGGCGTCCAGCTCGTAGCCCTGGCCAAGGTTAGGGGCGCCGGTGATGACGCGAGAGGCGAGCATCAGGCCGGAGAGCCCGGCAAGCACGCCGCTGATGGCATAGACGCTGAACAGGATGTTGCGGGAGCGGACGCCAGCGATTTCGGCGGCAAGGCGGTTGCCGCCGATCGCGTAAACGCGCAGGCCATAGTTCGTGCGTTTCATCACGAAGGCCAGGACGAGGATCGCAACGATCATGAGGACGACAGGGAGCGTCAGGCCCAGGATCTGGGTGTTGGCGTAGGATCCGAAGCTGGCCGGCAGCCCGCTGATGGGGGCGCCGTTGCCGATGACGTAGGCGATGCCGGACGCCAGGGTCAACATCCCGAGTGTGGTGATGAACGGCGGCACTTCGAATTTGCTGACGATGAGCCCGTTGATGGAACCTGCGAGCAGGCCGGTGACCACTGCTGCCAGCAGCGGCAGCATGGGGTTGTCGCCTGCGTTTTTCGCGGTCCAGGCGGCGGCCATGGCGCTGGCGGCCATGACGCTGCCGACGGAGAGATCGATGCCGCCGGTCAGGATCACGAGCGTCTGCCCGAGGGCGATGAGCGCGAAAGGCGCGGCCGCGATGAGGATGTTGGTGAGGTTATCGGGTGTGGCGAACCGTGCGCTGCGGTAGGCGAAGAACGCGACGATGAGCAGCATCACCACGACCATGATGTGGCGGATGAGGAATCCGCTGGCGATTTCCTTCAAGTCTCGGCGTTGCAGGGCGGGGACGGCTTCAATGATTGTATTCATGGCGTGGTGTCTTTCACGGGTGCGGCATTCTGGCCGGAGGCCAGTCGGAAGATGGAGTCCTGAACGGTCGGGGAGTCAAGCTGGGCGCGGTCAAGTTCGCCGACGACGCTCAGTTCGCGCATCACGAACGCACGGTGGGAGAGGCTGAGGATCTCGGGCATGTCGCTTGAGGCCATGACGACAGCCATTCCGGCGGACGACAGTTCCGTGATGATGCGGTAGATCTCGCTGCGCGCGCCGATATCGACGCCTCGCGTGGGTTCATCCAGCAGCAGCGCGTCAACCTCGCCAGTGAGCCACCGGCCGAAGACGACTTTCTGCTGGTTGCCGCCGGAAAGGTGGTCGAGGTGCTGGTCCAGGCCGTTGCTCTTCAGGCGCATCGACTTCATGACCGTGCCAATGGCCTCGCGCCGCTTACGGCCGCTGAGGATGCCGAATTTCGAGAAAGCGGCGATGCGCGGCAGTGTGGCGTTGTCCAGAACGCTCAGGGAGAGCACGGCGCCGGCGCCCTTGCGGTCCTCCGGGACGATCGCCAGGTTCCGGGCGATCGAGCTCAGCGGGGCACCTGGCTTCAGTGTGGTGCCGGATACCGTCACCGTCCCGGAGACGGGCTTGCGGATGCCGTAAATGCACTCGAGGAGCTCGGTGCGTCCGGCACCGACGAGGCCGGCCAGGCCAAGGATTTCGCCTCTCTTCACGGTGAAGCTGACTGGTTCCGCGCCGGCGGCGATGACGAGGTTATCGACTTCGAGCACGGTGTCGGTTCCGGCGTCAGGCCGTTCCGGGAAGAGCTGGTCGAGTTCGCGGCCGATCATGGCGGTGACGATGCCGTCGTCCGTGATGTCGGCCAGCGGCGTGTCACTGACGAGCTTGCCGTCACGGAGCACGACCACGCGGTCGGCCATCGCCCGGATTTCCTCCATCTTGTGCGTGGTGAAGAGGATGGCCACGCCCTGATCGCGCAGTGAGCGCACGATTCCGACCAGCCGGGCGACTTCGCGCGCTGCGATCGCGCTGGTGGGTTCGTCGAGCAGCAGTACGCGGGCCCCGCGGTGGGTTGCCTTGATAATTTCGATGATCTGGCGCACGCCCACGGGCAGCGCCTTCATGCGGGTTTTGGGGTCCGTGTCCAGGCCGAATTCCTTGAGGTAGCCCTTCGCGGCCTCGATCATGGCAGCACGGTCGAGAACGCCGAAGCGGTTCTTCAGCTCCCGTCCGATGAACAGGTTCTCGTAGACCATCATTTCGGGGATGGACGCGAGTTCCTGGGGAACGATAGCGACGCCCAGGGCGTAGGCCGCTTGCGTGTTGCCGCTTGGCAGGTGCTGGCCGCGGACCTGCACCTGGCCGCTGTCGGGGCGGTACTGACCCGAAGCGATCTTCATGAGCGTGGACTTCCCGGCACCGTTCTCGCCAGCGAGGGCCGTGACGGTGCCTGGCTCCAGGGAGAAGGTGATCCCTTTGAGAACGGGGATCCCTCCGAAGGACATAGTGATACCCGAACAATCGAGCATGGGGACGACGGTAGTTCTGTCGTCGGTTTGGACGGTCGACACCTGTATCGAGCTCCTTTGCTTGCCGTCTCATCGCCACGTGGGGAGTGACAGGTATCACTCTACGACAATGAGGCACAAAAGTTAATACCCAATGCTCATATGAGCAAACGACATTAAATGATATTATATTGCTCATAGGAGCACCCCTGACATTTGCTGGGAATGTGTGCTCAAATGAATCAAGGAGGAGATGTCATGGCACAGACCCCAGGTCCGGGTAGGCAGGTGCAGATCGCGCATATAGCGACCCAGCACTACCTGCAGAACAAGACCCGCATTGAGATCGCCAACGAAACCGGTCTGAGCCGGTTCAAGGTTGGCCGGCTTCTCGACGAAGCAGTGAGCTCAGGGATCGTTCGAATCGACATTCAGAGTCCTTCGGGCATGCGGCTCGATCTCTCTGTGCAGCTCAAGGACCGTTTCGGCCTCATGCACGCCGTTGTTGTCGATGTGCCTTCGGACTCCGATGATGTCCTGCAGGCAAGGCTGGGATCCACCGCCGGGGACCTGCTGAGCGAAATCCTCACCGACAACGATGTTCTCGGACTCACCTCAGGCCGCACCCTCAGCGCCATGGCGCGGTCCTTGAGCAGCCTGCCGAAGTGCGGGGTTGTGCAGCTTGCAGGGGTCGCAGGTCCCATCCAGGAGACGGGCCTCGAGATCATGCGCCGCATCAGTGCAATCGCCGGTGTCCGGCCGTGGACGATCTACTCGCCCCTGGTGATGAGCGACGCCCAGGCCGCGGTTGGCGTGCGCCGTCAGCCGGACACAAGCCAGACCTTTGAACAGTTTTCTCGCGTGACCGTCGCTGTAGGGGCAATCGGCTCGTGGCAACCCGAAAACTCCCAAATGATCAAGAACCGCGCACTCGACACCTCGGACCGCGAGAAGCTGCTGGCCCGGGGTGTCGTCGCGGAATTCGGCGCAACACTGATCACCGACACGGGCGAAGTCATCCACGACATCGATGACCGATGCATCGCAATCTCCGAGAAACAGTGGCGTGCCATCCCCACCGTCATCGCGGTGGCCGGTGGCCCCACGAAAACCCGGGCCATCCGGGCGATACTGGCCTCCGGCCTGCTCCATGGCCTCGTGACAGACAGCGCCACAGCCGAAAGACTACTCGGAGGCTGACCATGGCGCGCCCACTGCTCGTCGCCGGCGTCGACTCCTCGACGCAAAGCTGCAAATACATCACCGTCGATGTTGCAACGGGAGACGTAACAGGATCAACGGCGCTGCCGCACCCCGACGGCACAGCCGTAAACCCGCGGCACTGGTGGGACGCCTTCATCGGCGTCGGCGCGGCGTCCCTGCGCGGCGTCAAAGCCGTATCCATCACGGCCCAGCAGCACTCGACGATTCTGCTCGGCAAAGACAACGAGCCCCTGTGCGACGCCATCCTGTGGAACGACCACCGCGCCACCCAATGCGCGCTCGACCTCCGGCACGAATACGGACAAGACCGCTGGGCGAGGGAGATCGGCATGGTTCCCACCGCTGCCCACCCCGTATCAAAGCTGCGCTGGCTCGCGCGCACGGAACCAGAGACCGCCGCCCGGCTCCGGAAAGTCATGGTCCCCCATGACTGGCTGACCTGGCACCTGCTGGGGGCAGCGGGCGAACCGACGACGGACCGCTCCGACGCCTCGGGAACCGGATACTGGGCTTCCACAGGCGCCGGCTACCGCGAAGACATCATGGAATTCGCCTTCGGGAGGGCGCCGGAAGTGCCACGGGTCCTGGAACCCGGAGAACGTGCAGGCATCACCCGGTCCGGGGTAGTCGTTGGTGCAGGCTGCGGGGACAATGCCGCGGCCGTGTTCGGGCTCGGCGCGGAGCCCGGTGAAGCGGTCGTGTCCATTGGCACGAGCATGACCGTGTCCATGTCCGACACCATGCACGTTGCCGACCCTGCCGGGCACGTCGCAGACATGGCGGACGCCGCCGGCGGCCAGCTGCCCATTGTGGCCACGCTGAACGGTGCACGGACGCTGAACTCCACCGCCAGGATGCTCCGGCTGAGCCTCGACGAACTGGACATGCTCGCCGCCGCAGGTCCACCGGACGCCCAGGGACTGTGCTTCCTGCCCTACCTGGATGGCGAACGAACACCATTGCTTCCGGAATCGCAAGGTGCCCTGGTAGGCCTCACCAGACAATCCATGACCCCCGAGAACCTTGCCCGCGCCGCCGTGCTCGGCCTTGCCTGCGCGATCGCTGATGCCATCGATGACCTGGCCCGGGCCGAACTTCGTGTTCAGCGTGTCACCCTAATCGGTGGCGGGTCACGCTCCATGGCGCTAAGACAGGCCGTCGCCGATCTGACGGGCCGCCAGGTCGGCTGGCCCGAACCTCGCGAATACGCAGCTCTGGGAGCCGCCCGCCAGGCAGCCTGGGCACTCACAGGTGAACTACCCGACTGGCCCCGTTCTGAACGGACCTTCCTGGATCCGTCAGAGGCGGTTGAATGGGCCGAAGACGTCAGAAACAGGCACAAATCAACCGGCGCAGTCCTTTTCGGCTCCGAGCTCCTCTAAATTCGCAGGTCCAGTTGAACGCCGATCGCGGTTCCGACGGGACACTTTCGCCGAATGCCAGCGCTCCGGGAGAATTCCACAACTTGCAGAGGTTCCGCTACCGCCATCTGTGCGACGTCGGTGGCAAAGCTGGAATGAGAAGCCTCCCCGGCGAAGTTTGCTGTCAGCCGCCGATCCACCGCCATGCTCACATGAGCATTGGGGCTTACATTTTGTGCAGTTGAGGATTTACAGTGATATCGGGCCTTGGCACGTAACCCGCGGTCGACAAGGACCTCCGGGTGCGGAAGCAAGGCTTACTCGCGCGCCGCGTGGCAGCGCAGAGATGGTCCAATAATCAGCAAACTATCGAGAGGCGTTCCGAAATGATGAAAGACACAAACGTGATGCAAACGCTCACCCTCAACGTCCCTGAGGACACCCGCGAAGTAACTGTCCATCTGCAAGTGGACGCACAGTGCAAATGCGCGTCCCAGCCCACCCTGCGACCAGGCTCGTATGTCGACGCCGAGCCAGCCAGGAGTGAACGCCGGTAAGTAACGTGGCCTATTCGCGGCTCTGAGCGAATCGGCGTACTGGCACTCGGGGGCCCAAGGGACCGACGTGCTGCACATGCGGCTGAGGCTGAAAGCATTTGCCTGTCAGCGCCAGCCGCCACGAAGCGTTGGTTCCCGCAACTCTCGCAGTACAGCCGCCGGTTCTTTGGTGGGGACTCCGCTAGGAGGCTGCTGAATAAGGCGGTTGTGGGGCGGGCGGGACGCCACCAATGGTCGTCTAGCGGCGTGTTCTGGTCAGCACCCTTGGGTGCGACAACGGNGTAGCCGGCGGCGGTGGCCTGGGCGGCGAAGGGTGCCACGAGGACGACCGGTTCTTTGGTGGGGACTCCGCTAGGAGGCTGCTGAATAAGGCGGTTGTGGGGCGGGCGGGACGCCACCAATGGTCGTCTAGCGGCGTGTTCTGGTCAGCACCCTTGGGTGCGACAACGGGGTCGTTCCGCCCGCTTGGCTTCATTCTGCCTCAGATCTGGGGCGTCATCCAGTGGTTTTATCGATGAGTCGGGGTCCGGGCGGTGGATTATCCCAGCGCCCATGATCCGTCGTTCTCTGTCAGTCCGAGGGCGAGAAGGCGTCGCAGGTTGAGTCCAGCGATTCGCAGTTTCAGCCAAGCGTTGTTCCGTTTGATGCCGCGGTGGGGAACGCGTCGGTTGCCGCGGGTGAGCCAGGCTATGGACCGCTCGACCATGGGCCGGTGCGTGCGGTAGTCATCCTTGAAGGCGGGGTCCGTGGCGCGTTGACGGTGTTCGCGCTGCAGGGCATCGTGTTCGTGGAGGACGAGCTTGCGTCCCCGTGGTGAGGTGGTGCACCGGGCCCTGAGAGGACACCCGTTGCAGGCTGTGCCGAACGTAACCCGCCGTTTGACGGTGATGGTGCGGGTGATGTTGTTCGGGCAGGTCGCGGTGCCGGCGGCCTCATCGACGGTGAAGTCATCGAGGGTGAACCCGCCTTCGACAGCCGGGCGCAGCGGCCAGGGTTTGATCACTGGGGTGTGCGCGGTGCGGGCGAGAGCGGCGAGCATTTCCCCGGAACCGTAGGCCGAGTCGGCCAGGACGTCCACGCTGGTGCCGGCAATCGTGGGATCCATGCCGATCAGCCGGGCACCGACGGCTCCGTCACTGTTCTCCGGTCCGGAGGCCTTGGTCAGCTCCGCGGCGGTGATCAGCCCGGTATCGGGCTCGATGACCAAATGGGCCTTGAATCCGTCCTGCTGCCGGGACCGGGTCTTATGCGCGTGCCGGGTGTCCGGATCCACGGTGGAGATCATCCGGTCCGGGGCGACCTTCCGGGCGATGCGCCACCGCCCGTCGGTCCCGTCCGAGTCTTCGGCGGGTTCCACGTCCTGTCCGGCGACGAGTGCAAGCAGTGCGTACGCATCGGCCGCTTTGGTGTCCAAGGTCTCGGGATCGACCGCGGCCAGCAGCGCCAGCGCGTCGGTGACCAGCGCCGAGACCAGCCCGTCCTTGGCCTCCTGGTCGTCCCAGGCGATGTCCGGTTTGCCGGTGCGCGTGTAGTCATACCCCGTAGCGTGGGCGCTCACCAGGTCCTGGCCGTCAGGGACGTCACGGCCGAAGCGGCGGATTCCGGCGATCAGCTGCGTGATGGTGTCCTGCCTCGCGACCGCGTCATCCAGGACCGTCGAATCCATCGCCCGCCGGCGCTTGCCCTTCAGGATTCCGGTCTCCGCCACGACCTCGGCGATGGCCTCCATGATCCGGTGCGGGTTTCCCGACCCGGCCAGACGCCGTCGCCAATACGTCAGCGTGCTCGGGTGGAACGCGGTATCGGTCAACCCGTACCCGCACGCGGCTTTCCAGCGCAGATCGAAGATCAAAGCCTCGGCGGTTTCCCGGTCAGAGAGCCCCTGCAGTGCCTGCAACACCAGCACCGAACCGATGACCCGCGCCGGAACCGACGGCCGGCCCCGCCGCGACGGAAAGAGGTCCTCCATCATTGAATCCGGAAACAGGCGCCCCCGGTGTTTGGCCAGAAAAGCGAAGACACTGCCCGGAGCCAATAACTCTCCGGCCAATGCCTCCACATCCAAATACCCGCGTTGCGCGTCCTCGCGTCCCTGCATAAGACCAGTCTTAATCACCAGGCCCACGAGTCCAGCCGACGCGCCCAACCCACGATTAATTCAGCAGCCTCCTAGGGCGTGTCTCCTAATCAGGGGCCGGTAGAAGCGCACGCCACCGGAGAATACCGCCACGGTGTCCATGCC
>NZ_LMSG01000019.1 GCF_001428335.1 Arthrobacter sp. Soil762 | reverse complement strand
GAGGAGCTTTTCAGGTGGCTCTCAACCACGCCAATCGTGGCTCTGAACGACACGATCCGTGATCTGGGCAGGTGGCTCTGGAGCGCACGGCAGGTGGCTCCCTTGGAAGCCAGTATTCACTCGACGCGCTGATCGATGGCGACACCCTCGTCATCACCACGCTGGACAGGCTCGGACGTTCCACACAGAATATGCTCGCCTTCGCCGACGAACTCCGCAGTCGAGGGGCGGGCCTGCGCGTTCTAAACCTCGGTGGAGGCGATGTCGACACTGCGACACCAATGGGGTCCATGTTGTTCACGATCATGGCCGCCCTCGCGCAGATGGAACACGAGATCAAGCGCGAACGCGTCACCGATTCCATCGCCAAACGCCGAGAAGCCGGGATGGATCTCGGTGGCCGGCCTCGCCGGGTCACTGACAGTCAGATTCGAAGCGCGGTCCGCCTGGTCGAAGGCGGCGAGACCGCTGCGCAGGTCGCGCGCGATCTCGGAATGTCCCGAGCAACGTTTTATAGACGGTCGCGAGCACTCCCGAACCAGCAGGCCGCCATTTAGCGGCGCAAAAAGACCGCCATTTATCGCTGAAAGTCACATCTGTAGGGCGTCGCGCTGCAGGTCCAGGTTCTGGTCCCGGGTGGAAACCCGGGCGTAGCCGATGTGGTGCGTGGTCATGGAAGGTGTTCTCTTCTCAAAACTCGGTTCGGGGTCTTCGTTCGACTGTACAGATTCGAGAACTATTTGTGAGAACGGGGGCGGGTTGCAGATTTTTCTTTGTCGAGCCAATTTTCCGCGGCAGGACGTCGCGTCACTTCGGTGAGCGATCGACCCGGGATTCTCGATTCGATGCTTTCTCGGAATCCTTCCTTACTGAGAATGGACCAAGGGCAACGATTTAGCCGCCAGGGGAAGGCAACGGGACACCCGGAATTCAATTTCCTATGTATTATCCCTCTAGACAGCAGTGATGTGGCTGCGGCATAGCTAAAGGGATGAGCATGGGCTTAGGAAGCTTTTTGTGGAAGAAATCCATGAACAATGTTGCACTGCAGCTCACCAATCGGGGCTACCGAACGCAACTCATCGACACGGGCGCTCCTGACGCTAACGAAAAGTTCAAGCTGCGCATAACTTCTCAAGGCGGATTCGTCGATCTGTACAGCCGCAACCGAATCTGGATGTTCGACAAGTTAGATGCTCAGGGAAAAGTAGATCCAGCACGCAAGAACGAGATTCTGGAAAATCGACGTGGCTTCCCTTTCCAACCAGTCCCTGCAAACGCTGCCCCGATTGAGATAGCAGACGCTTTGCTTTATGGATTCGTAATCTCTCCTGTCTCCAAAACCTGACGCACGAGGACTGCCGGCTCGAGGGTGCGCTTGGCTCCAACCGTCATCACCTGACGCAACTAGGAACTAGTGCCGAGCGTCAGCAGCAGTGTTCGCTCAGCTGCGCAACGGAATTTGCAGTTGATGTTAGGGCAGGTCAACGCCGAGGGCTGAACATCGAACCTGTAGGGACCCTTCGTCTGCCTTCACTGCTTCAACGGTTCTTGATCGTCAACGGCACTGGGGACCCGTCGTTTGTCACGGGCCGCCCCAACCGAAGCAAGGAAGCACGAGTCCTGCGAGTCAGCCCTTCAGCACGCGGAGGGCAACGAAGGCCTTACGAATGGATTCTTCAGGTAGCCGAGAAAGGGGAACGTTGGGCCGCCGGCTGGCAAAGCCAGTCGACCGCATGTTTTCAGCCACTTCGCCCAGGCCGGCAGCCTGACCCAGCTGATCTACGAAAGCATCGAGGAGGGATGTTTCCGGCCTGTCCTCTGGGGACAATTTGGACAGTCGGGTGAAGTCGAATTCTATCGATGCGCCTTTGCCGCTGTAGTAGAAGATAGAGACGGTTCCCAGTCGTCGGCGATTGCTGTCAAAAATCTCAAGATGTCCAGCTGGGACGCGGGCCTTTGAACCGATAAAGGGTAATTGGGTATCTGATGCCTCTTTGAGAAACAGGTCAAAGTTTCCGAGGCTTGCGCTGTCATTCGCCTCCAGCCAGGAACGATACGTGCCAGCATCCCAGAGTATATACTCGCCAGCAGCAACTTTGAATGCCCCTGATTTGGCCTCGGCCAGTTCCTGTCCGTAGATGCGGGGCATCAGTATTTCGATATTGTCCTGCATGAGACGCGAGTATTCGACGGCGATAACCGACGTGCTTGGACCAGACATGAAGTTGAGGTACTCCACCATTCTCTTTAGGGCGGGGTTGATGGCGTCCACGGCCAGTACGATCCGGAACTTACCTTCAGCAAGTGTCCGGGCGAGTGCCTCCCTGAGAGGAAAACCTTCGTCTGTGCCTTCGCCGAAGAGCGATTCCTGAGTTCGATTGTGCCAACGTGCTGCGAAATCGTCGACGTCCATGTTCCACAGCCGGGAAGCATAGTCGAACATCTGGCCGACAATTTCCCGGCGGACCTGCGGATTAGTGGCAAGTTTGCATTCGACCAGCGTCACCTCGCCCTCGGCGCCAACCACAACGACGTCGGCGGGCCCGACTTCCGACTGAAACTCACGACATGTCCTGGCCCCCGCTCCAACGCCCGGGATTAGGTGGGGGTGCGCGGCCAAGATGTTCTGCAGATCGCTTTCCAAGGCATACCCCGCATACGTGGCCTCTCGCCAAGTTCCGTCGCTCTGACGAATCAGCATGTCGCTCACTGCAGCGCTCCCATCCTGCGAACTCGAGGACCGTCACATAGTCGCAGAGATTCTACTTAGGTCCTTCAGACCGGACTTCCGGCTACTTTGGCTAATTGCCGCAAGTGTCCCGCAAAGCCTAGAAGTATTCAATGCTCCAGGTCCCACCCCGGCCCCGCGCCAACCATCATCCTGCATCATTTTTTAGTTCATGCCGAGCCTCGGCGTGTTCATCAATAAGCATGCCGGAGGGCTCAACCGTACCCATGCGCCCTGACAACATAGGGGTATTAGCTTCTATCATCGGTTCATGGGGATCGAGGATGAACTGAACGAACACCTGCAAACGCTACCTCGGGACCAGACTGCGAACTACGCAGGAGATCCACGCCGCGCGGCTTCAAATGGAGGCGCGAGGGTGCGGGCGGTCAAGGTCGCCATCGGCGGCCTACTGACTGTGGCCTCGCTCCTGACCGGGTGCTCCAGCCCACCGCCGGACAAGCCGTTCATCGAGGACATTCGAGCTAACGCGTCCTTCTTCAGTACCTATAGTGACGAGTCCCTAGTCGAGCTCGCCCATTACATTTGCAAAATGCGGCGCGACGGCATCTCATACGGTGAGATTCGCAACGATCTCATAAAGCCTGACGATACGCCCGAGTTTGAGGTTCAGGTGGCGTTCGTCCTGGCTAGGTCAATCGGCCACTACTGCCCAGAACAGGCTCCGTAGTTCACCTTCCAGGGAGATTCCGCGACCGTCCTACGCTCTGGGGGGAGGACCAGTCGTGCAAGGCGGGGGGCTGCCCGACATTCCAGGGTTCCTGGCCTTGTTTGTGGTGAGTGGCCGGGTGCCTTGCCGGGCGGTGGGGTCCCATCCCTGTGTGGGCCCACTGCCCGGTGCATCTGCCATCGCGCCGCGGTTCTCAGTTCAAGTCGTTCTTGGAATCATTCGTCTGTGAGAATGTGCGGGGACCGGGCTGACTTCTAGTTTGGCAGTCATCCAGAGGTCGGACTCGATGGGCTTCCGCCGGAAGGGGAAGAAACCCTGATCCAGCTGCGCGCGTCTTATTTGTTGCGACTCAGCCCTTGGAACTGAGATACCCATTTCGATGATCTGGAGACATTTCACCGGACAGTCCTGCCGTCCCTTGAGGACCGCTCGGTGCGATTTTTTGCCCGTTTGATCGATTCAGGCCGTTGGTGACGGGCGGGATCCCGTGGCGTAGGATTCGGTACTCGGAACGCCAAAATCAGTTAGAAGGTGGGAACAATGCAGCTTGACGAGGTCGTCGGCCGGTTTCATCAGACGATGAATGAGTTTGCTAAAGGAGACCCGGAACCCGCCAAGGCGACTTTCTCTCACGGCGAGGATGTGTCCCTTGCGAATCCCTGGGGTCCTCCGGTGGTGGGCTGGAATCGGGTATCTAAGACCCTGGATTCAGCCGCTGCCCGGTTCAAGGATGGGCGTGTCACTGCTGTTGATGGCCTCACCAGGCACGTCACTTCCGATCTTGCCGTATTCCTCGACATAGAACATTGGCAGGCCAAGGTTGGAGGAGGAGAGGAAATATCGCAGTTTGATTTGCGTGTAACGAGCGTATATCGCCCCGAAGGCGACACGTGGGCACTGGTGCATCGCCATGCAGACCCGGTCATCACACCGCTTCCCCCGGAACGCTGTGCTGCATAACTAGCGCACGGGATTCACGCCGTCCGTTTCCAGTTCTTCGACTCAAAGGGTCCAGATCAGGTGGGTCGTCGCGCTCCGTTGGGTCTATTGGTCCTGAACGTGCGACGGTGTAACCGTTGGGCCGGGCCACTGCAAGCTGAGTGCCGAGGAACTGGACTTCGAGCACAGTTTTTCTGGATTTAGCACCTGACCGGACATTTCCCGGATGCTCTCAAAGCGATGCTCAGCGGCGGACAGCCTATTCTCCAAGCAGCCAGTTTATGGATTCGGTCCGGGAAGTGAAATAGCGGGTGGGGCAAGGGGAGACGCGCAGGTCGAAGAAGAAGTTTGCGAGAACGCGATCCACAGGGTCGGATCCAAGTACGGCGATCCGGGAGGCCGCAGACGGGATGGAGAAAAATGCGCGGGCCTGGCGGCTTACGGCCTCTACTGTCGCCATTTCCACCAGCATCGGACATTCCGAACCGTCGGCTATTTCGTTGACTGCGGCCATTGCGGCGTGTGCGTCTTGAGCCTCGATACTGACATTGGGTTTCCAGATGAGGTGAATGACTCCATCAGCTTGGAGTTCGACGGTGCCTTTGCCGCCTTCCACCATTATCGATTCCATGGTCCATCCCCTACCTCTGTTGCAACGGTAGCGGCTGTGGGCCGAGTGGAGGCGGAAATGCCCTTTGTGACCTGCTGACGAGTGGGAGACGATGACTGCTAACGCCGGCGACCGTCGCATCGTTGGACGCTCAACAACTCTTTCCACGAAAAGCGCGATCGTTCTGAGAGCACAGCTGTCTGTCGATGAAACTTGTACACGCGCCCCTCCCAGACAGGGGCCGCGCATCCTGTTTGCCTACTGGCCAACCTGCCCGCAAACACCATTGAGCTTGAAGTCAGACCACGCCGGGCTCGAGAAGTCCGTGAAGCCCTTCGACGTGGCCGACAGCGATGCAAGGTCACTGTTCGTCGAGTGGCTGCCGTAGCCTGGTGTGACCCCGGGCGGCTCGGCGACGTCTCCCAGTGGATGATTCGCAAAGGCCTTGGCGTTGGCGCAATCATACGATTCGACGATCGGGTGGATCGTTGCTGACGCAGTCGGCGCCAGCCCCAAAGTCCCCGCAAATACTATGCCCGCAACCGCGAGCGATTTTCTGGTCAGGGTCATGGTTTTCTCCTTACTGTCAGGAGCGACGGTGCGTCGCCCGACTCCATTAAGCTCTTTTGCCGAAGGCAACGGCAATAGCGCCGGCATTCGAAACAATTGGCCCCCTACGGGGCAGGATTTCGATGTCCATCTGTTGAAATCGGCGACCGCCTCAGGTCGGCAGGCGCAGCTCGGCTCTCGAATCAAAGCGTTCTTGGAATCCTTTCGTTATCAAGAAAGGTCGAGGGGCGCCCCTCTCCGCGGTTGCCCCGATGCTGATGCGCTCCTTGGGCTAGTCGGAATTCAGCGGCGCAGGAGGAGCTCCGGATCTAGTCGGGTTTAGAGGTAGCTGCAGATGCGTTCGGGGTCGCAGGCTGCAGGGTCGCCGGCGGCCGCGGCATCATGAAATTCGGCAACGGTTGCACGCAGTGCCGTGAGTTCTGCGATCCGGGCGTCGAGATCGTGGAGCTGTTGGGCCAGCAGATCCCGGACGTGTACGCAGGGGGCCAGGCCGATGTCCCGGACGGAGAGGATGTCACCGATCTGGGCAAGAGTCAGTCCGGCGGTGCGGCCGCGGCGGATGAATTCCAGCCGGCTGACTGTTTCCTGGGCGTAGTCGCGGTATCCGTTCGGTGCCCTGTCGGCGGCCGGCAACAGGCCGCGGTCCTCGTAGAACCGCAGCGTCTTGGCCGTCATGCCGGCGGCTGCGGCAGTTTCGCCAATACGCATCATGCACCTCTCGTCCCGGGGGATTCCCTCTTGACCTTCCAGTTTAGTGGAAGGTTAAGAGGGGTAGGAACCTGTGGGTGCCGCCCCGGGCCGGGAGAGCGGAGTCAGCCTCTTGACCTTCCCCCATGGGGGAAGGCGCAGACTGGGGGCAGACCCATACACGAGGCACCGTTGCGGGCATTCCAGGACGGCGCTGCTGTACGACTTTGGAGGAATTTATGTCTGAACCAACACCTGATTTTGATCTGGCCGTCATCGGCTCCGGCGGCGGAGCGTTCGCGGCCGCGATCCGGGCGACCAGCCTGGGCAAACGGGTCCTGATGATCGAGCGTTCCACCGTCGGCGGAACCTGCGTGAACACCGGCTGCGTTCCCTCCAAAGCACTCCTCGCGGCGGCAGAGGCACGCCACGTCGCCCTGGACGCGTCCGGCCGGTTCCCCGGCATCAGCGCATCAGCCGCCCCGGTGGACATGGCAGGGCTGATCGGCGGGAAGCGTTCCCTGGTGGAGACGATGCGTTCGGATAAGTACGTGGACCTGATCGCGGAGTACGGCTGGGAGCTGCGCCAGGGCGATGCCGTGTTCACCGGCACCCAGGACGATCCGGTCCTGGAAATCACCGGGCAGGACGGGACCCGGGAATCTGTGAGGGCCGCAAACTATCTGGTGGCCACCGGCTCCACCCCGTGGGCGCCACCGATCGACGGGCTGCAGGATACGGGCTACCTGACCTCCACCACGGCGATGGAACTCGATGAGGTACCTGAATCCCTGCTGGTCATCGGCGGCGGGTACGTGGCCCTGGAACAAGCCCAGCTCTTCGCCCGGCTCGGGTCCAAGGTCACCATGCTGGTCCGCTCCCGCCTGGCCTCCGCGGAGGAACCCGACGCCTCACGCGCCCTGATGAGAGTCTTCGCCGACGAGGGGATCCGCGTC
Organism: Arthrobacter sp. Soil762; assembly: GCF_001428335.1. Classification (GTDB taxonomy): domain Bacteria; phylum Actinomycetota; class Actinomycetes; order Actinomycetales; family Micrococcaceae; genus Arthrobacter. Next base: position 476,727 of record NZ_LMSG01000019.1, on the reverse strand, counting down.
GTCCGCCGGGCGGCCGTGTCCTCCGTGCGCACGGACCCAGCCACCGGCGGGATCATCGCGACCGCGGCCGTCTCCGGCGGCAACCAGGAATTCCGGGCCGCCAGGGTGCTGGTCGCCACGGGACGCCGGCCGGTCACGGAGGGCCTGAACCTGGCCGCGGTCGGCGTCAAGACCGGGGACGGCGGCGAAATCCTCGTGCAGAACACCCTGGCCAGCACCAACCCCAGGATCTGGGCCGCCGGGGACGTGACCGGATACCGCGAATTCGTCTACGTCGCAGCCGCCCACGGCTCCCTAGTGGCGGAGAACGCGTTCAACAACACCGGCCGCGAGGTCGACTACCGGCACCTGCCCCGGGTCACCTTCACCAGCCCGGCCCTGGCCGCGGTCGGGATGACCGAAAAGGAAGCCAACGAGGCCGGCATGCGGTGCGAATGCCGGGTCCTGCCCCTGGAATACGTGCCCCGGGCCCTCGTGAACAGGGACACCCGCGGCTTCATCAAGATCGTCGCCGACGCCGACACCGGACGGATCGTGGGAATCACCGCCGTCGCCAAGGACGCCGGGGACCTCGCCGCGGCCGGGGTCTACATCCTGGAAGCCGGGATGACCGTGAACCAGGTCGCAAACCTGTGGAGCCCCTACCTCACGATGGCCGAAGGCCTCAAAATCGCCGCCCAGTCCTTCACCACGGACGTCTCCAAACTCTCCTGCTGCGCCTCCTGACACCTGCCCCTCCACGCGGAAAAAGACCTCCATGAGCACAACTTCATCGACCTCACCGAGCGTCTGACCTGACAGGACACCGGCATCGACCTCGCACGATCGCTGCCCCCTGCTTGGACGAGCAGTGCAGACGACTTCTGACATTCCGTGCAGACGTCTACTGAAACTGGCATGAAGGCTGATCTCAACTCCCGCGTGTCTTGTCTCATGATCCGTGTCCGTTATCTATGTATCGGAGGCGACGTCTGCGTTACATTGGAGCGTGGCTTTGATTGGGTATGCGCGTGTATCAACCAGGGAGCAGCACCCCGAGGGACAAACGGACGCTCTCGAAGCGGCCGGCTGCGAGAAGATCTTCGTTGAACATGCCTCCGGCGTCCTAGCCCGCCGGCCTGCTCTTGACCAGGTGCTCGAGTACGTCAGGGACGGAGACACCTTGGTCGTCACCAAACTGGACCGACTGGGTCGCTCGGTCCGGAATCTCAAACAGGTCGCAGAGGAACTGCAAGAGCGCGGGATCGGCCTGCGTGCACTCTCGCAGGGAATTGATACGACGACACCTGGCGGACGGTTGTTCTTCCATATGCTCGCCGCGATTGCGGAGTTCGAGCATGACCTGATCGTCGAGCGCACCCATGATGGTCTCGCGGCCGCCCGCGCACGCGGACGCAAAGGCGGGCCCAAGTTCAAGATGACCGCGACCAAGATTTCCCAGGCACGGGCCATGTACGACTCGAAAGAGCACACCGTGCAGGAAATCGCGGACACTTTTGGGGTTTCGCGGCCCACGATTTACCGCCATCTGCTGGCCTCGTCCGACGTCACGGCCGGCCCGGTGCGGTAGGTCAAGGACAGGGTGCGGTGCTGCGGGCACAATTCTCAGCCGAAGACCGCGCAGTCCTGCTGCGCCGTCATCTCGATGAAGGCATTCCGCTCACCAGGCTGGCCGAGGAGTCCGGCGTGCCGATCCGCACCCTTCGTCGGTGGATGTCCCGGTACCGCAATGGCGGAACGGTCACGAGCCTGGAACGCAGTCCGCGCTCGGACCTGGGCAGAAGCGGAGTTCCTCAGGACCTCGTCGAAGCGGTGGAGGGCCTGGCCTTGCGTCGGCCCGCCCCGAGCGTGGCGTTCATCCACCGCCGAATCGCTGACATTGCCTCTGCCCGGGGCATCTCCGCGCCCAGTTACTCGACGGTCCGGGCGCTGGTCGCCGGCATCGACCCCGGCCTCAGGACGCTCGCCCATGAAGGTGCCACCGCGTACCGGAACACGTTTGAGCTGGTCTACCGGCGCGCCGCCAGCCGTCCGAAGGAGCAGTGGCAGGCCGACCACACGCTGCTCGACATCGGAGTCATCGACAGGAAGGGCCAGACCGCACGGCCGTGGCTGACCGTCGTGCTCGATGACTACTCCCGGGCCGCCGCCGGCCACACGGTATTCCTTGGGGCGCCCAGCGCCGAGCAAACCGCCCTGGCACTCCATCAGGCTGTGCGAGGCAAAGAGAACCGGTCCTGGCCCGTCATGGGTCTGCCGGAGATGCTGTACAGCGATCACGGCGCTGACTTCACCTCTAACAGGCTCGAGCGCGTCTGCCTCGATACGCACATCCGGTTGATCCACTCCCAGCCCGGAGTGCCGCAGGGACGAGGAAAGATCGAGCGGTTCTACCGGACGATCACCACCGAGCTACTGCCGCACCTTCCCGGGTATATCCCTCACAGCACGCGTGGCCGGCCCATCAGCGCACCGCAGCTGACACTGGCGCAACTCGGCGGGATCCTGGAGACGTTCATCGTCTCCGAGTACAACCATCGCCGGCACTCTTCCACCGGCGAGTCACCGGTTCAGCGGTGGGGCGCCTCGGGATTCATCCCGAGAATGCCGGCACACCCGGAAGACCTCGACCTGCTGCTGTTGACAGCGGCCGCGGGCCGGAAGGTGCAGCGCGACGGGATCCAGTTCGCTTCCACGCGCTATGTCTCTCCGGTCTTGGCCGCGTACGTCGGCGAACAGGTAACCGTCCGCTACGACCCGCGGGACGTCGGAGAAATCCGTGTCTACTTCAATGATGTGTTCCTTTGCCGGGCCATCGCCCCGGAGCTGGCGGCCGAAGCGATCACCTTCGAGCAGCTGCGCGGCGCCAGGGCACAGCGGAGGCGCGAGCTCAAGCAGCAGCTCCGCGATCGGCTCAGTCTCGCCGATGCCCTGCCCAGCGATACCCGCTATGCCCCGACCGTCCCCGAAGTGCCTCCCACGCCTCTAGAGTCGACCGCTCCTGAACTTCCCCGCCGACACGGGCTGCGTGTGTATGAAAACCGATTAACATCGGCAAGCCGAGTCTTCTCGACGGAAAGGATGACGGCCGCCGCTTCTTGAAGGGCAGCTTCGGCGAGGTCAACGAAGGTGCCCCGCCACTGCCCCCGGACCAACCCGCGTTCCTGGCCACGAGGGAGCACCGCCGATTCACCGAGTTCGCCGATACCGTCCGCGCTCACCGGTACATCGGACTGTGCTGGGGACCGCCTGGAGTCGGAAAACACTCTCGGCACGCCACTACGCAGCAGTCGACGACTGGGATATATGGCAGACCTCCATCGACAAAGAGGTCGGGCCCGTCCCCGAGAGGATCCTCGAAGCCAGCACCGCATTCTTCACGCCCACTGTGGCCGCGACCGTCCGGCAGATCGACCAAGGCCTGCCGCGCGCGTGCCAGGAGATTTCCTTCGCACTCGACTACGCCGAGCACGGCGTCGTCGACCCCTACGTGCACACCGAATCCCGCTCTAGCGGCCGCACCCAGCTGCTCATCATCGACGAGGCCGACCGGCTGAAGGCAACCGGCCTTGAACAGGTGCGGGACTACTACGACCGGCACACCATGGGCCTGATCCTCATCGGCATGCCCGGGATCGAGAAACGCCTCGCCCGTTACCCCCAGCTCTACAGCCGGATCGGATTCGCCCACGAATACCGTCCGCTCAACCCGGACGAACTCACGGCCGTCCTCGCCGACCGCCTCCCCGTCGTGCCCGAAAGCACCGACGAAGGCCTCGCCCACGCAACCGCGGTCGCGACCATCATTCGAATCACCGGCGGCAACTTCCGCCTCGTCGACAGGCTCCTGACTCAGATCAAACGCATCCAAACGCTCAACCACCTCGACACCCTCAACCCAGAGATTGTCGATGCCGCAAGGGAAACCCTGATCATCGGCCACTAAGCGCTGCAAATTCACTGCCAAATACCTCTGCGATTCACAGGTGTTATCTGCCAGTTCGCGCGGGAGGTGGTGCTTTAGTGTCCGTTCGCGCCAGGGGGTTAGGTAGCTCGGGGGCTAGAGGTCGCGGATGGTCCGGAGGGCCGCTGCCGTGAGGACCTGGATGCCCAGGCCCAGGGCGCGTTCGTCCAGGATGTAGTCACCGCGGTGCAGGTCGTACTCTTCGCCGCCGGGGGTCTTGGTACCCAGGCGCATCATGGCGCCAGGCCGTTCAGCCAGGAACCAGGCGAAGTCCTCGCCGCCCATGGACTGCGGCGTGAGCACCACTGCGCCCTCGCCGATTTCCGCGCGCGCCGCGGCCTCGATCAGAGCCGTCTCGTCCTCGGAGTTCACCACAGGCGGGACGCCCCTGGTGTGTTCCAGGTGGACATCCACCCCATAGGGCGCGGCCACCTGCTGCACGACTTCATCCAGGAGCTCGCCGGCGTCATGCCAGGCATCGCGGTCGAGGCAGCGCATGGTGCCTGACATGTAACCGGTGCCCGGGATGGCATTGGGTGCCGATCCGGCGTTGATCTGGCCCCAGACCACGGATACTCCGCTGCGGACATCCACCCGGCGTGAAAGCACGGCCGGAACGTTGACGGCGATCTGCGCCAGGGCGAAGACCAGGTCCTCGGTAAGGTGCGGGCGGGACGTATGTCCGCCGCGGCCGCTCAGCTCGATCTTGATGGTGTCCGAAGCGGACGTGATGGCGCCGATGCGCGTACCGATGCGTCCGACGTCGATCCTCGGGTCACAGTGCAGCGCAAGGATGCGCGGCACACCGTCCAGGACGCCCTGCTCAATGCAGGACAGTGCGCCGCCGGGCATGGTCTCCTCGGCAGGCTGGAAAATGATCCGGACCGAACCGCCGAGCGGGGACTCCTCGTGCATGCGCTGCAGGACCAGCGCAACGCCGAGCATGGCGGCGGTGTGGACGTCGTGGCCACAGGCATGCGTGACGCCATGGTTCTTCGAGGCAAACGGCAGCCCCGTTTCCTCGATGATGGGCAGGGCGTCAATGTCGCCCCGGAGCGCCGTGGCGATGGGTCCCTCGCCGATGTCGACGGTGAGGCCGGTGCCTTCAAGCCGCCGCGGAGCCAGTCCGGCGGCTTCGAGCCGCTCCACCAGCTTGTCTGTGGTGCGGAATTCCTTGAAGGAAAGCTCGGGGTGCGCGTGCAAATCCCGGCGGAAGTCGATCAGCTCCGGCAGGAGGGGTTCCAACCATGGCCGCACTAATGCGGTGGGCTCGGCTTCAGTAGTGTAATTACGCACTCATTTACTCTAGCGAGCGTCCACGGAATAGCGTCATCACGGCGGGCGCGTTACAGATTGTGCCGCGCATGGACACTCCCGACCGGGTTACAGAACGTCGGTGTCGCCACTGGCCTTGAGCGCGTCCACAGCTCCCTTGACCCGCTGCGCGTGCTGCTTGGTGGTCACCAGCAGGGCATCGCCCGTGTCAACGATGACCACATCCTTGATGCCGATCAGGGCGATCACGCGCTTCGTGTCCGAAACCACCACACCGCTGGCGTTTTCGGTGAAGACCCGGGCGCCTTCACCGATAACGGTGACGTCATCGACTTCCCGCGCACTGTTGAGCCGGCCCACCGAAGCAAAGTCCCCGACGTCGTCCCATCCGAAGGTGCCCGGCACAACGGCAACATCGCCGGCAGCGGCGGCAGGCTCGGCCACCGCATAGTCAATGGCGATCTTGGGCAACGTGGGCCAGACGCGGGCTGTGACGGCATCACGTTCGGGAGTGTCCCAGGCCTGGGCGATCTCCTGCAGGCCCTTGAACAGCTCCGGCTGGTTGGCCTCAAGGTGCCTCAGCATCAGGGCAACGGGAGCCACGAACATTCCTGCATTCCAGACATACTCACCGCTGTCCACATACTGCTGGGCAACTTCCTCGTCCGGCTTCTCCACGAACTCCACCACGGCCTGGGCGCTGGGCGCACCTTCGATGTTGAGTTCCTCGCCGGCGCGGATGTAACCGAAGCCGGTGGACGGGTGGGTCGGCTTGATGCCGATGGTCACGATCTTGCCGGCGGCGGCCGTGTGGATGGCCTCGCGGACGGCCTGCTGGAACAGGTGGTCAGGACTGATGACCTGGTCAGCGGCGAAGGAACCCATGATGGTGTCCGGGTCACGCTGGTACAGGATGGCGGCAGCCAGGCCGATGGCGGCGCCGGAATCCTTGGGCTCGCTCTCCAGGACCAGGTCCGACTCCTGGACCTCGGGCAGCTGCCGGCAGACGGCGGCCCGGTGTGCAGTGCCGGTCACCACGAGGACGCGCCTGCCTGCCAGCGGCTCGAGGCGGTCGTAGGTGGCGCGCAGCAAAGTGCTGCCGGACCCGGTGAGGTCATGGAGGAATTTGGGAGCTGCTGCCCGTGACAGGGGCCAGAGGCGGGTCCCCACTCCGCCTGCCGGAATGACCGCAATAAAGCGGTTCAGGGGTGAATCCGGGCTTGTCACTTTGTCTGTATTCATCACGGCTACTTTAGCTGACGAGCCGTGAACTGCCCTTTCAGAACCCTTCGCCAACTCCCGCGGGCGCGCCATGATGTGGTGTTCGTCTCATCTGCAGGCAAAACGCAGGCATTGCGGGGTCACCAAGGAGTTCCTAAATTGAATAAGCTGTGAGCGAAGCCTAGATTTAGGCCTGAGCTACGAGTTGCTCTCGCAGCAGGCGTTCCCCCCGCGTGGATCTCATGCCAGCGCCGCTGTGTTGCAGGGAGGTTTATCAGTGCCGACAAAACCAGCTGGCACCTTGTACCGCGGCCGTGAAGGCATGTGGTCCTGGGTAGGACACCGGATTACCGGTGTAGTGATCTTTTTCTTCTTGTTGGTCCATGTGCTGGACACCTCATTGGTGCGTGTGTCCCCGGAGGCCTACACGGCTGTTATCGGTGCCTACAAGAACCCCCTTATGGCCCTGGGTGAAACGGGCCTGGTTGCCGCGATTGTCTTCCACGCCTTTAACGGCCTGCGGATCATCGCCGTCGACTTCTGGAAGAAGGGCGCCAAATACCAGCGCCAGATGCTGTGGACCGTCCTGGCCCTGTGGGTAGTTGTTATGGTCGGGTTCTCCATCCGCCACCTTTCCCTCGCACTCGGAGGTCACTAAGCCATGACTGCAACTATCGACAGCCCACGCAGTGGGAAAAACAGCAGCGGCAAAATCTCCCCCCAGTACCGCCGCACCGGCGCAAGCCGGGGCAACTTCGAAATGTTCGCCTGGCTGTTCATGCGCCTTTCCGGCGTAGTGCTGGTGGTGCTCATCTTCGGGCACCTCTTCGTGAACCTCCTGGTGGGCGAAGGCATCCACGCCATCGACTTCGGCTTCGTCGCCGGCAAGTGGGCTGACCCGTTCTGGCAGATCTGGGACCTCGCCATGCTGTGGCTGGCCATGCTGCACGGCACCAACGGCGTCCGCACCATCATCAACGACTACGCCGAGAAGGATTCCACCCGACTCTGGCTCAAGATCGTCCTCTACGCGGCCACCACCGTGATCATCGTCCTTGGCACCCTGGTGATCTTCACCTTCAACCCGTGCCCTGTGGTTGACGGCGTTCCGCTCCCCGGCGGCTTCTGCCCCGCGTAGCCAGATCATCCGCTGCCCGCGGTGAGCCGCAGGCTGTATTTTGCGGTGCAGGCAACGCCCGCCCGTTGTTTTATAGCGAATTTTGAGAGAAAGAGCGCCCAAGTATGCAGGTCCATAAGTACGACGTCGTCATCGTCGGTGCCGGTGGCGCTGGCATGCGCGCCGCGATCGAGTCCGGTCAGCGCGCGCGAACAGCAGTACTGACCAAGCTCTACCCCACCCGCTCGCACACCGGTGCGGCGCAGGGTGGCATGTGTGCGGCCCTTGCCAATGTCGAAGAAGACAACTGGGAATGGCACACCTTTGACACCATTAAGGGCGGCGACTACCTGGTTGACCAGGACGCCGCCGAGGTCATGGCGAAGGAAGCCATCGACGCCGTGCTGGACCTGGAAAAGATGGGCCTGCCGTTCAACCGCACGCCCGAAGGCCGGATCGACCAGCGCCGCTTCGGCGGCCACACCCGCGACCACGGCAAGGCACCCGTCCGCCGTGCCTGCTACGCGGCAGACCGCACCGGCCACATGATCCTGCAGACGCTGTACCAGAACTGCGTCAAGCACAACGTGGAGTTCTACAACGAGTACTACGTCCTTGACCTCCTGACGGTCGAGGAGGACGCCGTCCGCGAGGACGGCACCCCGTACAAGCAGAAGCGTGTTGCCGGCGTCGTGTCCTATGACCTCGCCTCCGGTGAGCTGCACGTGTTCCAGGCCAAGTCCGTGATCTTCGCTACGGGCGGCGCCGGCAAGGTCTTCAAGACCACCTCGAACGCCCACACGCTGACCGGCGACGGCATGGGCATCGCGTTCCGCAAGGGCATTCCGCTGGAGGACATGGAGTTCTTCCAGTTCCACCCGACAGGCCTCGCCGGCCTGGGCATCCTGCTTTCCGAAGCCGCACGCGGCGAGGGCGCCATCCTGCGTAACTCCGAGGGTGAGCGATTTATGGAGCGCTACGCCCCCACCATCAAGGACCTGGCACCACGTGACATCGTGGCCCGTTCCATGGCCAACGAGGTCCGTGAAGGCCGCGGCTGCGGCCCGAACAAGGACTACGTCCTCCTTGACCTGACCCACCTGGAGCCGGCACACATCGATGCCAAGCTCCCGGACATCACCGAGTTCGCCCGCACCTACCTGGGTGTGGAACCGTACACGGAGCCGGTTCCGGTGTTCCCCACGGCCCACTACGCCATGGGCGGCATCCCCACCAACATCACCACCGAGGTCCTGCAGGACAACGACACCGTGGTCCCGGGTCTTTACGCCGCCGGTGAGGTTGCCTGCGTTTCGGTCCACGGCTCCAACCGCCTCGGCACCAACTCACTGCTGGACATCAACGTGTTCGGCAAGCGCGCCGGCATCGCCGCCGCGGAGTATGCCAAGACTGCCGACTTCGTGGACCTCCCGGAGGATCCGGAGGCCTACACCATCGAACTGCTGGATATCGCCCGCAACGGCACCGGTGACGAGAAGGTGGCGGTAATCCGCAAGGAACTCCAGGACACCATGGACGCCAACATGCAGGTGTTCCGCACGGCTGACACGCTGAACCAGGTCCTGAGGGACATTGAGTCCTTCGAGGCGCGGTACAAGAAGATCAGCGTCCAGGACAAGGGCAAGCGCTTCAACCTGGACCTGCTCGAAGCTGTTGAGCTGGGCTTCCTGCTGGAACTGGCCAAGGTCATGACCGTGGCTGCACTGCACCGTGAGGAATCCCGCGGCGGACACTTCCGCGAGGACTTCCCGGAACGCGACGACGAAAAATTCATGAAGCACTCCATGGCATACAAGGATGACCACGCCCCGGCCGACGGCTCGGCAGAGGCAATCGCCGGCATCCGTCTGGGCACCAAACCGGTTGTCTTTACCCGCTACGAGCCGATGGTGAGGAAGTACTAAGATGACCGCTGAACTTGCTGAGCCAGCCTCCAAGATCGAACTGCCCGCACACATCGGAGGCGGCGGAGAGATCCCCACGTTCGACGTCACCCTGCGCGTACGCCGTTACAACCCTGAGGTGTCCGAGGACGCCACGTGGGAAGACTTCAAGGTGACCATGTACGGCACCGACCGCGTGCTGGATGCCCTGCATAAGGTCAAATGGGAAATTGACGGCAGCGTTTCGTTCCGCCGTTCCTGCGCCCACGGTGTCTGCGGTTCCGATGCCATGCGCATCAACGGCCGCAACCGCCTTGCCTGCAAAACCCTCCTGAAGGACCTGGACACCACCAAGCCCATCACCGTTGAGCCCATCAAGGGCCTGCCGGTGGAGAAGGACCTGATCGTGGACATGGAGCCGTTCTTCCAGTCCTTCCGCGAAGTCATGCCGTTCCTGATCAACAAGGGCCATGAGCCCACCAAGGAACGCCTGCAGTCCGCCGAGGACCGTGAGCGCTTCGACGACACCACCAAGTGCATCCTCTGCGCGGCGTGCACGTCCTCCTGCCCGGTGTTCTGGACCGACGGCCAGTACTTCGGCCCGGCCGCGATCGTCAACGCCCACCGCTTCATCTTCGATTCCCGTGATGATGCCGGCGACATGCGCCTGGAAATCCTGAACGACAAGGAAGGCGTGTGGCGTTGCCGCACCACCTTCAACTGCTCCGAAGCATGCCCCCGCGGCATCCAGGTGACCCAGGCAATTGCCGAGGTCAAGCAGGCAATTCTCTCCCGTAAGATCTAATTCAGGTTCTTGCTTACGACGGCGTCACCCACCTTAGGTGGGATGGGCGCCGTCGTTGTTTAACACCTGACGCCACCAACGAAAGCAGCACGCGATGTCCCGCTCCGAGAAAGTCAGCTTCGAAGGATCCACCGGCGAGCTCCTGTCCGGCATCATCGATGTCCCGGAGGGGCCGGTGCGGGGCTGGGGTGTGTTCTCCCACGGTTTCACCCTGGGCAAGGACAGCCCCGCGGCGTCCCGCATGTGCAAGGCCCTGGCCGACACCGGCATCGGGATGCTCCGGTTCGACAACCTGGGCCTGGGTGAGTCCGCCGGCTATTGGTCGGAGGGCTCCTTCAGCCACAAGGTGGCGGACACCGTTGTTGCCGCCGAGTTCATGCGCAACCAGGGGAAGGCAATCTCCCTGTTGGTGGGCCATTCCTTCGGCGGGGCGGCGGTGCTTTCAGCCGCCCGCCAGATCCCTGAGCTCGACGCCGTCGCAACAGTGGCTGCCCCGTTCTCACCCAAGCACGTGGCCCACGTCTTTGACGCCGCCCTGGACAAGATCCTCAGCGAGGGCAGCGCGGAAGTGGACCTCGGCGGGAAGCGCGTGGAGATCCGGAAACACTTTGTGGAGGACCTGGAGAACGCGGACCTCACTGACTGCATCCGGCAGCTGCACAAGCCGCTGATGGTGCTTCACTCCCCCACGGACAACACCGTGGGCATCGAGAACGCCAGCACCATTTTCCAGACGGCGCGCCATCCGCGGAACTTCGTCTCCCTCGAAGGCAGCGACCACCTGCTGACCGGCAAGGGCCAGGCAGCCCGGGCCGCCAGGATTATTTCTGCGTGGGCCGACCAGTACCTCGACGCCGGGAAGTAACTGCAGCGCTGCCTGCGTGCCCGGCAACGGGGCGCTTCCCGTCGCTGTGGCCCTCCACGGGTACCTTGCCGGGCTGGACCTGCCGGGAGCCCCACGAGGCTTTGTCCTTGCCCGCCGGCGCGCTCCTGAGGTCCCCTTCGCGGATGGTGGACCACCCGGCGGACACCAGGTAGACCTGGCTGACCAGGTTGAACCAGATCAGCAGCCCGATGATGATGGCAAACGGTGCCAGGATGGGGTTCCGTCCTGCGCCGGCGAGCAGTTCGGTGCTGAACACCTGCAGGACCGTGGTGCCGACGGCGGCAAGAATGGTCCCCTCCAGGAGGGCCCGCCGGGAGAGCTTGAGCCCACCGGCCAGCCGGAACATGATGACGGCCGTGACCCAGTTGAGCGTCAGCGGCACACCGATCTTGATCACGGTGGTCAGCGGACCTGCCACCGCCGGATCCAACTGCAGGAAGTCTGTGACCCAACCGGCCGCCGTGCCGAACACCAAGGACGCTCCGGCGCTGATCACCAGGGCCACTCCCAGGAGCAGCAGGGTGCCGGCGTCGCGCAGTTTGAGGACAACCGGGTTGATTTTCAGGGGCGGCAGCTGCACCACACCGCGCAGGCCATCACGGAGGCCGGCGATCCAGCCCAGGGACGTGATGACTGTAACCACGGCAGCAATCACGGCGGTCCAGCCGAGGCCGTCCGGGTTCAGGAGGTCATTCGGATCAACCAGCCCTTCTCCCCCGCCCACCTTCAGCAGTCCGGGCGCACTCTGGGCCACGCTGCCGATGATGGTGTCCAGCAGGGCAGGCTGGCCCCGCAGCACCAGGCCGGCAACGGAGAAACCCGTGGCCAACAGGCCGGTGATGGAAAAGAACATGTTGAAGCCGATACCGGCGCTCATCAACGGGCCATGCTGGAGGTTGTAGTGCTGCCACGCGCGCATCGGGCGGAAGGCATTAAGCCTGGCCAGCAGCCACTGGAGCATCGCCAGCGAGCTGGCAACCGGGCCGCCGTCGGACCTTCTGGTCTTGCCCCACTCCATCCGCTTCTGGATGACGGCGAGCTTCAGGCGCGCCTGCTCAGTAGGGAGCGGTGGCTCCGTTTGCGTCGGCGTCCGCGGCGAAGGACCCGCCGTCGTCAGTTTCGGTCCCAAAGTCCAACTCTTCCCGTAGCTGCCAAATGCCGTCGGCATCGTGCTCGTAGAGTCCCATGCTAACCACCGGGAACGTCGCCCGGTAACTTTCAAGCACCGTTTCGGCTTCGTCCAGGCTTTCGGGCGCAACATCGTGGGCGATCGTGACATGCGGGTGGTACGAGAAGGGCAACTCGCGTTGCAGCGGGCCTGTCTGAAGTTTTTCGTGGAGCTCCACGCAGGACTCGAAGCCGTCCTCCACGTTGATGTAAACCACCGGGGAGACCGGCCGGAACGTTCCGGTCCCGGCAATGGTGACCATAAACGGGACCTGCCGCCGCGCCACGTCGCGGACGTGCGCCTGGGTGGCCGCCCAGTCCTGGGTGGGCGTGGTGGTGACCAGCGTGATGTGTGCGGGCACCACCCCCGCCATCGGGTCCCCGAAGGAGGCGCGCCACCGTTGAAGTTCCTCGGCGATGGCAGGGGGGAATCCCAGAATGACGCCTACGCTCATTCCTTCACTGACATTGCTGGCGGCCGACATCGAGCTAGCGGACGCCTGCGAGGCTGAGGGACGGCAGGAAGCCCATACGCTCATAGACCTGGCCAAGGGTCACTGCGGCGATTTCCCTGGCCCGCTCGGCGCCCTGGGCCAGCAACCGGTCCAGTTCGGCCGGGTCGGCCATCAGTTCGTTGGTGCGGTTCCGCAGCGGCGTGATGAAGTCCACCATGATCTCCGCAAGGTCCACTTTCAGGTGGCCGTACATCTTGCCCTCGTACTCCGTCTCCAGCTCAGCCACGGACTTTCCGGTGAGCGTGGAGTAGATGGTGAGGAGGTTGGAGATCCCGGGCTTGGCTTCGGCGTCGAACCGGATCTCGTTCCCGGTGTCAGTGACTGCGGACTTGATGCGCTTCGCGGCGAGCTTGGGGTCCTCCAGGAGCTGGATGGAACCGTGGGGCGACCCGCCCGTCTTCGACATCTTGGCAGTCGGGCTCTGGAGGTCGTAGATCTTGGCGCTGGCCTTGAGGATGGTGGCCTCCGGCACGGTGAACGTGTGGCCATAGCGGGTGTTGAAGCGCTGGGCCAGGTTCCGGGTGAGCTCCAGGTGCTGCCGCTGGTCCTCGCCCACCGGCACGAGGTCAGTCTGGTACAGCAGGATGTCGGCTGCCATGAGCGTAGGGTATGCAAACAGGCCAAGTGTTGCGGCGTCCGCGCCCGACTTCTGGGTCTTGTCCTTGAACTGTGTCATCCGGGACGCTTCGCCGAAACCGGTGATGCAGTTCAGTGCCCAGGCCAGCTGCGCGTGCTCGGGGACGTGGGACTGCACAAAGAAGATGCTTTTGTCCGGGTCGATGCCGGCGGCAATGTACTGCGCTGCAACCACTCGGGTGCGCTTGGCGAGCTCGGCGGGATCGAAGTCCACGGTGATGGCGTGCAGGTCCGGGATGAAGAAGACGGCGTCATATTCGGCCTGCATGTCCACCCAGTTGCGGACAGCGCCAATGTAGTTGCCCAGGTGCAGGGAGTCCGCCGTGGGCTTGGCGCCGGAGAGGATGCGTTTCTTAGTCGCCGGGGAAGTCGGGCTAGTCATGGGAAGAAAACCTTCGGGGCTTAGAGCCGGTAGTCCACTACCAGCGGTGCATGGTCAGAGAAGCGGGTGTCCCACGAGGGCGCCCGGTCAACCACTGCCGAGAATGCGGCGGCGGCGAGGTCCGGGGTGGCCAGGTGATAGTCGATGCGCCAGCCGGTGTCGTTGTCGAACGCCTGGCCACGCTGTGACCACCAGGTGTATGGGCCGTCGACGTCGCCCGCCAGGCCGCGGTGGACATCCTTCCAGCCGATGTCCTCGCCGAAGAAGCGGTCAAAATAGGCACGTTCGTCGGGCAGGAAGCCGGCCTTCTTGACGTTGCCCTTCCAGTTCCTGATGTCCCGTTCGGTGTGGCCCACGTTGAGGTCGCCCACGACAAGTGCGTGGTCGCTGTGCTTGGACAGTTCCGGCAGGCGGGTGCTCATGACGTCCAGGAAGCGGTACTTGTCCACCTGCTTCGGGGTTCCCACCTCGCCGGAGTGCACGTAGGCGCTGGCAACAGTCAGCTGCGCGGGGTTCCCCTCGGCGTCAGTCACCCTGAAGTCAGCCTCAACCCAGCGGCCGGCGGTGGCGAAGTAGTCGTCGCCGATGCCGTTGCGGGTTTCCAGCGGCTCTTCACGGGACGCAATGGCGACGCCTGCACGGCCTTTGGCCTCGGCTTCGGCGTGCAGGATGTGCCAGCCATCACCGAGCAGTTGGCGCACGATCGCGTCAGGGGCCCGGACTTCCTGGAGGCAGAGAATGTCCACCTCGCGGGGCTCCAGCCATGCCGCCATACCGTTCTTGTAGGCAGCCCGGAGGCCGTTGACGTTGACTGATGCGATGCGAAGGTGGTCCTTCTTCAATGCCGAGATCACCCGCACTACTCTAGTCGATGATGGTTCCGCTGACCGGGTCGCCGGTGCCGCCGGCGGCGCGGATCATGTCGCGGGCGTTGGTGGCGGTGATCTCGATGGTCTCCAGTGCGCGGCGGATCGTGTCCTGGTCCGCTGCCTCACCCTTGGCGCGTTCCTTCTCCACCACCTGGATCTGGACCTGGACGATCTTGAAGGAGTGGTCCAGCTTGAGGTCGCGGACTTCGTCCGCTTCGGTCCGTTCGTACACCACCCGGGTGCCGCCGTGGTCGGCGGAGGAGGACGACGGCGCGCGGCCGGCTGCGCTGTTGAAGGCGTTCTGGGCCTCGGTCAGCTTGGCTCCGGCTTTTTTGGCGGCCTTCTGGATGCTGAACACCACGAACGCTGCAAGGGCCAGCCAGAAGGCGGCGATGATCGCCACGACCCAGCCCACAACGTCGTTCTGGTTCGCGGCAAAGATCACGGCAACGAGGAACGCGATGACAAAAACCATCATTCCCGGGCCACTGATCCGGAGCATGGAGAAGCCGCCCTTGGACCGGCCGGACGGAGTTTGAGTGTTACCCAGAGATCGCATGCGTCTATTGTCTCAAACGCAGCAGAGCCGCAACGCACCTTCCACCCCCGGCGAACACCGGGTCCGGGACGCTATTGTGCCTGATGAGGGCGCGGCGTAGCGTGAATCGGGCTAGGGGTGGAAGTTCATTCGCCTATCTGAGGACTCATCATGAAAAGTCACGCGTTCAGGACAGCCGCGGTGGCCACAGCCATCATCTCCCTTTTGGGGATCACCGCCCCTGCGGAGGCGAAACCTGGCGCCGCTCCCGCCATTCCGCTCAACACCGGCCAGGAAGCCGACCCTGTCCACACCGGGGCCGGCGGATCCTTCAGCTACACCATCGACGATGACGAGCTCTGCTATACGCTGACGGTCCGTGATCTGTCCGCTCCTGCCACGGCGGCCCACATCCACGTCGCGGCACGCAACGCGGCTGGCCCGGTTGTTATTCCGCTTGATGTGGGCAGCGGCACGGACTGGACAGTTGAAACCTGCTCTACGGAAGAATCGGCCATCCTGGCAGCCATCGAAGCCAACCCAGGCGACTACTACGTCAACGTGCATAACGCCGACTTCCCCGGCGGGGAGGTCCGCGGCCAGCTGAAGTAGGTTCCGGTTCCACTCCAAAAAGTCCGACGGCGGCCCGCACCTCAAGTGAAAGGTGCGGACCGCCGTCGGGCTTTGCTGTTAAGGAACGAAACTAGGCGATTCCCGCCTGGCGCTCCGCGGTCTCCACCACATTGGCGAGCAGCATGGCACGGGTCATCGGCCCCACGCCGCCCGGGTTCGGGGAGATCCACGAGGCGACGTCGGCAGCGGCGGGGTCCACGTCTCCGGTGACCACTGCCTTACCGTTGCCGTCGTCAACACGGCTCACGCCGACGTCGAGCACTATTGCGCCCGGCTTGAGGTCCGCCGCCTTGATCATGTGCGGGACTCCCGCGGCGGCGATCACGACGTCGGCCTGGCGGAGTTCGGCGGCCAGGTCCACGGTGCCGGTGTGCGCCAGGATGACCGTGGCGTTGACGTCCTTGCGGGTCAGCAGCAGCCCGACGGGACGGCCGATGGTCACACCGCGGCCCACCACGAGGACGCGCTTGCCCTTGAGGCTGATGCCGTGCCGGGTGAGGAGCTCCACGCAGCCCTTGGGGGTGCACGGCAGCGGCGAGGTCATGGGTCCGCTGACGTTGGCCACCAGGCGCCCCAGGTTCATTGGGTGCAGGCCGTCGGCGTCCTTATCCGGATCCATGGCCTCCAGGATGACGTCCTGGTTGATGTGCTTGGGCAAGGGAAGCTGCACGATGTAGCCGGTGCATTCCGGGTTCCCGTTCAGCTCACGGATTACAGCAAGGAGTTCGTCCTGCGTGGTTTCCTCGGGGAGGTCGCGGCGGATGGACGTGATGCCAACCTCGGCGCAGTCCTTGTGCTTGCCGCCCACGTACCAGGTGCTCCCGGGGTCGGAGCCCACCAAAACGGTGCCCAGTCCGGGGGTGACGCCCTTGGCCTTGAGTGCGGCCACGCGTTCGGTCAGCTCGGCCTTGATGGCAGCGGCGGTGGCCTTGCCGTCAAGAATCTGTGCAGTTCCAGTTTCAGTGGTCATGGATTACCACTGCTCGTGCTGCGGGTACAGCGGGAAATCGGCGCAGAGCTTGTCCACGCGGGACTGCAGTGCCTCGACGTCAGTGGCGGTGCCGGCCTTCAGTGCAGTGGCGATGATCTCTGCCACCTCGGTGAATTCGGCAGCACCGAAGCCGCGGGTGGCGAGGGCCGGGGTGCCGATGCGCAGGCCGGAGGTGACCATCGGCGGGCGGGGGTCGAACGGAACCGCATTGCGGTTTACGGTGATGCCCACGGAGTGCAGGAGGTCCTCGGCCTGCTGGCCGTCGAGCTGGGAGTTGCGCAGGTCCACCAGGACCAGGTGCACGTCGGTGCCGCCGGTGAGGACGGAGACGCCGGCGTCGGCGACGTCGGACTGGTTGAGGCGGTCAGCGATGATCTTGGCGCCTTCGAGGACACGCTCCTGGCGCTCCTTGAATTCCTCGGTGCCGGCGATCTTGAAGGCAACGGCCTTGGCTGCAATGACGTGCATGAGCGGCCCGCCCTGCTGGCCCGGGAAGACGTTGGAATTGATCTTCTTGGCCCACTCCTGCTTGGCCAGGATCACACCGGAGCGCGGGCCGGCGAGGGTCTTGTGCACGGTGGAGGTGACGACGTCGGAGTACGGCACCGGGCTCGGGTGCAGCCCCGCAGCCACCAGCCCGGCGAAGTGTGCCATGTCGGTCCAGAGCAGCGCGCCCACTTCATCGGCGATGGAGCGGAAGGCCGCGAAGTCCAGGTGGCGCGGGTAGGCGGACCAGCCGGCGATGATGACCTGGGGCTTCTCGGCGATGGCCTGTTCGCGCAGCTTGTCCATGTCAACGCGGAAGTTGTCCGGCTCCACCTGGTAGGCAGCCACGTTGTAGAGCTTGCCGGAGAAGTTGAGCTTCATGCCGTGGGTCAGGTGGCCGCCGTGGGCCAGGGACAGGCCCAGGATCTTGTCACCGGGGGTGATCATGGCGGACAGTGCTGCGGCGTTGGCCTGGGCACCGGAGTGCGGCTGGACGTTGGCGTACTCGGCACCGAACAGTGCCTTGACGCGGTCGATGGCCAGCTGCTCGGCGATATCCACATATTCGCAGCCGCCGTAGTAACGGCGGCCCGGGTAGCCTTCGGCGTACTTGTTGGTCAGGACCGAGCCCTGGGCTTCCATCACAGCGCGCGGGGCAAAGTTTTCGGAGGCGATCATTTCCAGGGTGCCGCGCTGGCGGCCAAGTTCCTGGCTGAGGACTGCTGCGATTTCGGGGTCAAGCTCGGCCAGCGACTGGTTGCTGACGGCTGCTGTTGTGGTGGCGGTAGTAGTCACGAAAAACTCCTGGCTAGGGATACGGGCACTGCTAAGGTCAGGCTACCGGCTGGCGCACATCACCGCCCCTTGATGACAGGGCATGAAAGCGAACCGCATCCTCAGAGGGTGCAGCTCCGGTAAGACATGACCCTCGGCCCAGGCGTACGATCCGTGGTCTTCGTGATTGCCACTCCCTGGTGGTTAGCCACCCAACGCCAGTTGCGACCCCACCAGACTACCAAACGCGGGCGGGCCGCACGGGTAGGCTTGTACTCGTGACTGAAGAGCAGCTGAACCGAGCTTACGTATTGACATTGTCCTGCCCGGACCGCCCCGGAATTGTCCACGCCGTGGCCGGAGCGCTGCTGGTGGCGGGCTGTAATATTTTGGACTCGCAGCAGTATGGCAGCCCCGCAACCGGCAACTTCTTTATGCGGGTGGAAGCGACGACGACGGCCTCCCGGGCCGAGGTCCGGGCCGCACTTGAGCCGGTGGTCCACTCCTTCGGCATGCAGTGGAGCCTCAACCCCGTGGGCCAGAAGGTGCGCACGCTCCTGATGGCCAGCACGTCCGCGCACTGCCTCAACGACATCCTGTTCCAGCAGCGCTCCGGCACCCTGCCCATCGAGATCCCGGCCATCGTCTCCAACCACCGTGACCTCGCCGGGCTGGCCGAGTTCTACGGCATCCCGTTCCACCACATCCCGGTCACCCCGGACACCAAGGCCCAGGCCGAGGACAAGCTGCGTGCCCTCATGGCCGAGCACGACATCGAACTGACCGTCCTGGCCCGCTACATGCAGATCATTTCGGATGACCTGTGCGCGGAGCTCACCGGCAAGGCCATCAATATCCACCACTCGTTCCTGCCGTCCTTCAAGGGCGCCAAGCCCTACCACCAGGCTCATGCCCGCGGCGTGAAGCTGATCGGCGCCACTGCCCACTACGTCACGGCTGCGCTGGACGAGGGCCCCATCATCGAGCAGGAAGTCATCCGCGTGGACCACGCCCGCACTCCGGAGCAGTTCGTGCAGATGGGCCGGGACGTGGAAGGCCGCACTTTGACGCAGGCCGTCCAATGGCATGCCGAACACCGAGTGCTGCTGGACGGCAACCGGACAGTGGTCTTTAACTAAACGGGCTTAACTGACGGGCTTCAAATGACGGATGGGGACCAGCATGGACGCAGCATCCGAGGTGGCGATGGAGGAACCCGGCAGCGAGCAGCGCCTCGCCGAGTTCTACAACCGCCGCGCCGCATCCGGCTGGGATCATCCGCTGGCGCCCCGGCGGGTGGAACAGTGCGGACGATTCATTGCCCTGCTTAAGTCCGAGCGCCGCCATAACGTCCTTGAGATCGGCTCGGGCATGGGGCTCGATGGCCTGCAGTTCCTCCGGGCCGGCATTCATTACACCGGCGTTGACCTCTCCGAGGAGCACGTCCGGCTGGCCCGCTCCAAGGGCCTCGACGTCTCCGTGGCCAGCGCCCGGCAGCTGCCCTTTGCGGACGGAACGTTTCCGGCGGTCTGGACCATGAGCACGCTGTTGCACGTCCCCGCCACTGATATCGACGGCGTCCTGCGCGAACTGGTGCGCGTCACGGCACCCGGCGCGCCCATCGCCGTCGGCCTCTGGTCCGGTGAGGATGAAGAGGTCCTGAACCCCGAGGACGACGTCGAACCCCGGTTCTTCAGCCGGCGCAGCGACGCGACGGTGCGGCGGGTCTTTGGCCGGCATGGTGCGATCGAGGATTTTGTCACATGGCCGGAAGGCACCGGCGAGGAATCCGGCCCGGGCGCCGGGAACTGGACACAGCACTACCAGTTCCTGATCCTCCGCACACCCGCCTCCGGGGCACGGATGTCCTAGGCTTGGCCCATGGCTCCTCTCTACGATTTCGCCGGCGCATCACCGGCCGTCCACGACTCCGCCTTCATCGCCCCCACAGCATCGATCATCGGCAAGGCAACCCTCGCCGAGGACTCAAGCGCCTTCTATGGTGTGTCGGTCCGGGCGGACACGGCCGCCATCAGCGTCGGCGCGGGCAGCAATCTGCAGGACAACGTGGTGCTCCATGCAGATCCGGGCTTCCCCTGCACGGTCGGGGCCGGGGTCAGTGTGGGGCACGCCGCGGTAGTCCATGGCTGCACCGTGGAGGACGACTGCCTGATCGGCATGGGCGCCACTGTGCTCAACGGCGCCGTGATCGGCACCGGCTCGCTCGTGGCGGCAGGTGCCGTGGTCCTGGAAGGCACGGTAGTGCCTCCCCGGTCACTCGTGGCCGGCGTCCCCGCCAAGGTACGGCGGGAACTCACCGACGAGGAGTTCGACGGCGTGAAGCAGAATGCCGCCCGCTACGTGGAACTGGCCCGCGCGCACCGGGAGCTGCACGGCTAGTCCCACCCGCTCAGTCCAAGGCGATGGGCCCGATGGCGTCCAGGAGTTCACCGGGTCCGGGGTTGCCCGGCGCCGATGTCCCGCCCAGATGGTTCACCACACCCCAAACCGCGTTCAGGCCGGTGGTCACGGCGCCTTCGGCCCAGCCCGCCGTGAAGGACACGTCGTCCCCGGCGAGGAAGATCCCGCGCTGCGATTCGGGCAGCTTGTCCTGCTTGAAGTGCGTGAAGAGGCGCTGCTGGTAGCGGTAATGCCCCGGCAGGTTCGCTTTGAAGGCGCCCATGAAGTTGGGGTCCGCTTCCCAGGAAACCGTGATGGGCTGGCCCACGATGTGGCTGGCGATGTCCACGCCAGGGTAGATCTGCTCCAGCGAGTGCAGCATCAGCTCAACGCGTTCGTCGGCGTCCAGCGCCAGCCATTTGAGCGCGTCATCGTTCCACGTGTAGGACAGCAGGATCACGGCGGGCTTGTCCGGGCCGTCATCCAGGAGGTAGGTGGCCCTGTTCAGCCGGTCCGTCAGTGTCATGGACAGGACTTCACGGCCGGTGTCCGGGTCGACGTCCTTCCAGAACGGCCTGTCCACCATCACAAACGTCTTGGAGGACTGCATGTAGTGCGAACGCTCGATCGCAGTCCACAGTTCGGCCGGGAACAGTGCCTCCTCGGTGTGAATGCGGGTGGACAGCAGCCAGGACTGGCACGTGGTCACCACCGCAGGGTAGCTGGCCTCACGGCCCCAGCGCTCCCTGATCCGGAGGTCGCCATCGGCATCGCGGCTGATCCTGCCCACAGCCCCGCGGGGCGTGCCGGAGTGGAGCGACGCCAGGGACGTTCCGTCCGGCCAGTGGGCCATGCCCGACGGCGCGTGCTGCCATAGTGCCTCGGGCAGCCGTTGGGCTCCCCCGCTGATGAGCCGGTGCTGGTCATCGGCGTCGGTGTAGACCACGCGGAGGATTTCGAGGATGGAGTTGGGGAAGTCGGTGTCCCAGCCACCGGTGCCAAAACCCACCTGGCCGAAGGCCTCCCGGTGCGCAAAGCCGGCTTCCTTGAATGACTCGCTCCCGGCGATGAACCCATAGAAGGTCTGCTCGTCCATGAGCGGCAGCAGCTCGTTCCAGAGTTCCTTGATCCGGCCCGTGTCCCGGGCCCGGATGGCCTCCTGCATTTCGACGAACTTCGCGCCGTCGTTCACCGCGGCCTTCCAGGCATCGGCCACCTCGCGGAAGAACGGCGGCAGGTCCTGGGCGGTCTCGGCGTAGTACTTCTGGCCGGCCAGTTCGATCACGGTGCTGGACGTGACGGGTGCCAGCGGGTTGGGGAAATCCTGGGTGTCCAGGCCCAGCAGGTCCACGTAGTGGTAGAAAGCCCTGCCCGACACGGGGAACCGCATGCCGCCCAGATCGGCCACCACGCCGGGAGCGGACGGAAAACCGGCCGTCCGCAAGCGGCCGCCGATCTGGTCCGCTTCATAGATGACAGGGCGCAGGCCCAGCTTCATCAGTTCGTAGGCCGTGACGAGGCCCGAAAGGCCCGCCCCTACAACTGCCACCTCGGTGCCGTACAGCTCCGGCGGAACCGCGCCGAGCCCTGCCGGATGGGCGAGGTAGTGGTCGTAGCTGAACGGAAAATCGGGGTTCAGCATGGTGATGGGACCAGCCTGGGTGCTGGACGGGTCAGAAGCCGGGAGTTCGGTGGCGACGGTCATGAAAGCTCTGCCTTCGATTGTTCGGGGGTGGACGGCGTTGAAGATTCCGGCCTGCTCAGCTCACGGTATTCCTCGTGGCTCAGCGCCGCTACCCTGGAGTTCCGGCGTCCGTAGCCGAAGTAGGCGGCCAGGCCCACCAGCATCCAGATTCCGAAGGTCACCCAGGTGTCGGCGCCCAGGTTGGCCATGAGGTAGGCGCACATGAGCGCTCCGAGGATGGGCGTGAGCGGAAACAGCGGGACCCGGAAGGTCCGCTTGAGTTCGGGCCGGGTGCGGCGCAGGTAGATCACGGCCACGTTGACCAGGGCGAAGGCGAACAGGGTTCCGATGCTGGTGGCGTCAGCCAAGGCGCCGAGTGGAACCAGGCCGGCCGTGACTGCCACGAGGAGGCCCACGATCAGGGTGCCGGCAACCGGTGTGCCGGTCCTCGCGGAGACCCGGCCGAAGATTTTTGGAATGAGCCCGTCGCGGGCCATGGAGAGAAGAATGCGCGTCTGTCCGTAAAGGACAGTCAGCACGATGCTGGCGATGGCAAGGACCGCGCCGACGGCGAAGACCAGGGCGATCCACGGCTGTCCGGTGGTTTCCTCAAGGATCTTCACGAGTGCTGCTTCATTACCGTCGAACCAGCCCCAGGGACGGGCGCCGACGGCCGCGACGGCAACCAGGACATAGATGGTGGTGACGATCAGCATGGAGAGCATGATGGCCCGCGGCAGGTCGCGCTTGGGATTGCGGGCTTCCTCACCGGCCGTGGACGCCGCGTCGAAGCCGATGTAGGAGAAGAAGACGCTGGACGCGGCGGCTGAGACACCAGCTGCGCCCATGGGCAGGAGAGGCTCGAAGTTGCCGGCGCTGAAGGCGGTGAAAGCCACGGCGCAGAAGAAGATCAGGATTCCCACCTTGATCACCACGATGGCGGTGTTAATCCAGGCGCTTTCCTTGGCGCCGCGAACCAGCAGGATCATGGCGAGCAGAACGATGACCATCGCCGGGACGTTCATCACGCCGCCGTCTCCGGGTGGCTGGGAGATTGCGTCGGGCAGGAACTGGCCGAAGACCGCCAGGGACTCGTTCACGTACTGGCCGGCCCCAACTGCCACCGCCGCGACCGAGACTGCGTATTCGAGCACGAGGCACCAGCCACAGATCCAGGCCATGCCCTCGCCCAAAGTGGCGTAGCTGTAGGAATAGCTGGAACCTGCCACCGGAACCAGGCCGGCCATTTCGGCGTAGGACACCGCGGACAGCAGGGCGGCGAGTCCAGCGATGGCAAAGGAGATCCAGATGGCCGGCCCGGCCAGCGGAACCGATTCGCCCAGGATCACCAGAATACCGGTTCCCAGGGTCGCGCCGACGCTGATCATGGTCAACTGGAAAACGCCAAAGCTGCGGATCAGGCGGGTGCCGCCATGGCCTGTTTCGGCCTCATTGACCATCTGTCCGATCGGCTTGCGGCGCAGCAGCTGCGCGGCCAGGCCGGGCCTGCCGGCAGGCGGTGCCGGCCGGCGTTCTGTGTAGGTGGGCACAGTCATCGTTGACGTCCGTTCGTGAGTAGTTGTCGTTTCCCCTCGCCCAGCTTAGGCATGTGAGCCACCTCTCATAATTGTGCAAAATGACCTATAGTGTTCTGGCATGAGACGTAATGCACAACAGACCAGCACGCCTTCGGCAGTGCTTTCCGGCCGGGTCAGCGTTGATCTGGCCGCGATTTCCGATAATGTCCGCGCCCTCCGGAAACTCACTCCCGCACCGCACTTCATGGCGGTGGTGAAAGGCAACGCCTATGGCCACGGGCTTGTCGAGGTGGCGCAGGCTGCCCTGTCTGCCGGCGCTGACTGGCTCGGAACGGCACAGCTCACGGAGGCTCTTGCGCTACGCCGCGCAGGCATCACGGCGCCGGTGCTGTCCTGGCTGTACCTCGCCACAGCGTCCAGCGAGATCATTCGCGAAGCTGTGGAAAACGACGTGGACCTGTCCTTGGGCAGCACCGCCCAGCTGGAAGTCGTGGCCGGCATTGCCCGCACGCTCGGAAGGCCGGCCGCGGTCCACCTTGAGCTGGACAGCGGGTTGAGCCGCGGCGGCGCCCGCGCGGAAGACTGGCTTGACCTCGTGGCCGCCGCACGCAACGCCGAGCGCGAGGGGACCCTCACTGTCCGGGGCGTCTGGACCCACTTGGCCTGGGCCGACGTACCGGCCCATCCAGGGAACGCCGCAGCGGTGGAAGCCTTCGGGGAAGCCGTACGGCAGGCCAGGGAAGGCGGCCTGGACCCGGAGCTGAGGCATGTGTCCAGCTCTGCCAACATCCTGGACCGCGCTGAGTTTGCCTTCGACATGGTGCGGGCCGGGCTGGCCATCTATGGCCTGGCGCCCGCCGACCATCTTGACCCCGCGGATTTCGGGCTGCGCCCGGCCCTGACTGTCACGGCTCCCGTGGTGCTCATGAAGAAGGTTCCGGCCGGCACCGGCGTGAGCTACGAACACCAGGCCATCACCCATGAGGCAAGGTACCTGGGGCTGATCCCCCTCGGCTATGCGGACGGTATCCCGAAAGGCATCTCGGGACGCAACATTGTCCAACTGGGCGGCAGGCGGGTGCCCGTGATCGGCAAGGTGTGCATGGACCAGTTCATGGTGGACCTCGGCCCGGAAGCCCACGGAGTTTCCGTCGGCGACACGGCCGTGCTGTTCGGTGATCCGGGCACCGGGGCGGCGAGCGCGGACGAATGGGGCTCGGCCATCGGCAGCCACGGCGACGAAATCATCAACCGGATCGCGCCGCGCCTGCCCAGGGCCTACGAGTGCCCCGACTACCAGGAACCTGAAGACGGTGTGCCGCATGTCGCCTGAAGCTGCCGCCGGAGCGGGAACCAGAGCCGTAACCGGAAGGGGGACCGGTGCGGAGCGGCTCAGCGCCGTCACGTTGGAGCAGTTCCTGGAAAAGTTGCCGCCGGAGTTGACGATTCTGCACGACGGCGGCAACGGTTCCGGCCTGCTGCGCTGGGTGGAGCCCAGCGAGCTGGAGGACCCCACGCCGTACCTGCTCGACGGTGAGTTCCTCCTCACGGCGGGTCTGCCGTTTGTGGGCGAGGCAGGCAACCAGCCCCGGGTCGACGCGTACGTGCGGCGTCTGGTGGGAGCCGGGGTGGGGGCCCTGGGCTTCGGGCTGGAACCCTACTTCGACGCAGTGCCGGAGGCACTGGTGAAGGCCTGCGTCCGGCATAACCTGACTCTGGTTCAGGTACCAGGCACTGTGCCGTTCGCTGCCATCGGGCTGGAATTTTCGCAGCTGCTCGAATCGGATAACGCCAAAGCCTTCAGGCAGCTGGCGGACATCAACCGGCAGCTGATGCGCGCAGTCCTCTCCGCCCGCCCCGAGCATGAACTCCTGGCCGCACTGGCCCAGCGGGTTCCCGTGTGGGCAGTGCTGGTCGGCGCGGACGGAAGGGTCCGCGCCCGGGCGGGCACCGGCGTCGAACGTCCCGCCCTGCAGCAGATCCTCGACCGGCTGCTCGGCGGCAGCGGCCCCCGGGTGGAAATGGATTCCTTCGACATTCCCGGCTCTGCCCTGGTGTTCGGGCACCCCCTCCGGAGCACCAAGGACGCCACCCTCGGCGCTTTGATTCTCGGGACGGACAGGGCGCTGACCCCGGCGCAGAACAGTGTGGTGTCCTCGGTAGTGGGGCTGCTGGAACTGCTGGTCCGCCAGCGCACCAGCGGCTCGCTCGCCCCCAGCCAGCTGGCAACGGCGCTGCTGCTGCATCCGGAGAGCCTGGCCGCCGGCTCAACCCGGCAGCTGAACGCCCTCAGGGACCTCCTGGCGCAAAGCGTTTCCGGAACCCGGTCCGGTGCCCTCCGGGTGGTTCAGGGCGTGCGGGCGGACGCGTCGGCGCCCGCGTCGGCCGATGGCCCTGTCAGGGAACTGCTGCAGTGGCGCAGGCTGTTCGACACGAAGATGGTGGAACTGACGGACTATGGGTTTGCCGCCGTCACCCGGTTCAAGGTGGACGACACGCTGCTGCATGAAGTGGAGGAACTGGGCTGGCGCCTGGTGGTGGGCGATCCGACGGAAATGGCCGGACTTCCTGCCGCATACCAGCGCGCGGCGTCGCTGCGGGCCCGCGTCCAGGCCAGCGGAGAAAGCGTGCGCGTGGATGACGTGACGTGGTCGGTCACGGGGCTGTTGGGCCGCAGCGCCGGCACCATGCTTGCCGCCCGGCTGCTGGAACCGATCCTGGCGCAGGAGCCTGACCGAATCAGCCCCCAACTCAGTGTCCTGAAGTCGTGGCTGGGCGAAAACGGCAACTGGGATGCCACTGCCAAGGTCCTGGGGATGCACCGGAACAGCGTGCGGCGCCAGATCAACGCACTGGCCGAGCTGCTGGCCACGGACCTTGGCTCCGCCCAGGTGCGGGCAGAGCTGTGGATTGCCCTGCAGTACGTGGACAGCCTGGAGGACGGGTAGGGCAAGATGCCTCAGATGCCCCAGAACCGGTAGAGCTCCGGGCGGCGTTCCCGGAGATAGGGCACCACGTCACGGGCATGTCGGGCGGCGTCCGGATCCACTTCGGCGAACAGGAGTTCGGCTCCCGGTCCCGCCGTGGCCAGCAGCGAACCATCCGGTCCGGCAATGACACTGCCGCCGAGGAATTCGCAGCCGTCCTCGGTTCCTGAGTGGTTGGCATAGGCGATGGTCAGCTGGCTTTCCAGCGCGCGGGCCCGGAGCAGGACCTGGGGAACTGTCTCGAAACCGTGCGCCAGTGCGGTGGGCACCAGGAGCAGCTCTGCCCCACCCAGCGCGGCGGCCCTGACCGTTTCCGGAAATTCCACGTCATAGCAGATCACCATTGACGTCCGGAAGCCGTTGAAATCGACGACGGCGGGACCCGCCTCCGCGGGGCTGAACGCCGCGCGTTCGTCATCGCCAAAGAGGTGCACTTTTGCGTAGGTGAGAAGCTCACCCCCCGTGGCGTCCACGAGCGTGGAGGTGATGTGCCAGCTGCCCCTTTCCGTGACTGACGGCAGGCTGTAGACCAGTCCGATTCCGTAGCGGCGTGCGATGCCTGCCAGCGCCTCCCTGATGGCGGGAAGCCCAGTGGGGTCCAGCTCCGCGCGAACCCTCACCGGGGCATAGCCCACGGCAAACAGTTCGGGAGTGACAAGGACTGCTGCGCCTGCCGCGGCAGCCGCCCGGGCCGCCGCATCCAGGGCAGCGCAGTTCGCATCGACGTCCAGCACGCGGGCGTTTGCCTGCATCAGGGCCAGCAGCACTGTTACCACCTCATATGATCAGGACGGCCACAGGAAGTATGTGTCCGGCTTTTCCAGCCTAGCCACCGGCCCTGAACGGCATCCCGGGCCAATTGCACCGGCCAAGCCTGGGAGTGGGCGGATCGTCCCATCATTTCGTCTTATCCGACAGACTCCTTGCGTTAACTTCTTGACTACAACAGTCAATGTAGGGCAATCTTCTTTTCATGTCCGCCACACCGCGCTCAACGAGGAGCAAGCCAAAAAATCCGGGATCCCAGTCAGCCCTCCGGCAACTGAACCAGCAACGGATCATCGAGACCCTCATGAGCGGTCCGTCCACCCAGGCCGAGCTTGCCCGCCAGACCGGCCTCTCCACCGCCACGGTCTCCAATATCGTCAAAATCATGCAGGATGCGGGCCTGGCGTCGACCGAACCGATCACCAGCTCCGGCCGCCGGGCACTCAATGTGCGGCTCAACAGCAACGGCGCGGTGGCGGTGGGGATCGACTTCGGGCGGCGGCATCTCCGTGTGGTCCTGGCGTCCCTGAGCTACCACGTGATCGCCGAGGAATCCGTCCTGCTGCCACTGGGACACCAGGCCGACGAAGGCATCCGGGCAGCCGTCGGGCTACTGGACAAACTGCTGCAGCAAAGCGGCGTGGAGCGGACCCTGGTGGTCGGCGCCGGCGTCGGGATTCCCGGCCCCATCGACCGCCGGACCGGCACCGTGGCGCAGGGCGCCATCCTCCCGGAATGGGTGGGAATCAACATCCTTCACCATCTGGAGGAAACCCTCAAAATACCCGTCTTCGTTGACAACGACGCCAATCTTGGCGCTTGGTCCGAGGTTACTTGGGGGCCACATTCGGGCGTGAGCAACCTGATGTTCCTCAAGATCGGCTCGGGCATCGGCGCGGGCCTGATCCTCAACGGCGCGCCCTACTACGGCAACGTGGGCATTACCGGCGAAATCGGCCATGCCACTATCCACGAGCACGGACTCGTGTGCCGCTGCGGCAACCGCGGCTGCCTGGAAACCATTGCCTCCACCACCACCATGATGGAGCTGCTCGGCCGCGGGGAAGACCCACCCCTCACACCTGCGGACATCGTGCGCAAAGCCCTGGCGCGCGACTCCGCAACGCTCAGGGTGGTGGACGATGCAGGCCTGGCAGTTGGACGCGCCCTGGGCAACGTCGCGAACCTGATCAACCCTGAAGTCATCGTGGTGGGCGGTCCCCTTGCGGGCCTGGGCGACCTGCTGCTCGACCCCATTCGGCGGGGGCTTATCCGGCATGCAGTGCCGGTGATCGGCGAGACCACCACACTGACGATGTCCTCACTTGGGGACCGCGCGGAGGCTTTGGGAGCAGCCGCACTGGTGTTCCAGCATGCCGGGATCCGGCGTACGTAG
The DNA here is from genome assembly GCF_001428335.1 of Arthrobacter sp. Soil762. Lineage (GTDB taxonomy): Bacteria > Actinomycetota > Actinomycetes > Actinomycetales > Micrococcaceae > Arthrobacter. The sequence goes on along the minus strand of NZ_LMSG01000019.1, from coordinate 447,791 downwards.
CCGTTTCGTTATCCCGCTAATTGCGTTAAAGACTTGACGACAACCCGTGTGATCCAGTTTACTTTTTCATCAGACGACCCTGCGCTTTGCTGGGCGGACAAAGAAGTCATGCATTGGAGGCGTAAGGACAAATGTCGTCCCACACCACGCACACTGACCCGGTCATCCTCGAGATGCGCTCAATTACCAAGGAATTTCCCGGCGTCAAGGCTTTGGCGGAAGTAAGCCTCCGGGTCAAGGCCGGCGAGATCCACGCAATCTGCGGCGAAAACGGCGCTGGCAAGTCCACGCTGATGAAGGTGCTTTCGGGCGTCTACCCGTACGGCAGCTACGACGGCGACATCGTGTACCAGACCGAGGTCCAGCAGTTCAAGGACATCCGCGCGAGCGAGCACGCCGGCATTGTGATCATCCACCAGGAGCTGGCCCTGATCCCGGAACTGTCCATCATGGAGAACATCTTCCTGGGCAACGAACCGACCAAACGCGGCGTCATCAACTGGGCGGAGGCCCGGCAGCGGTCCACGGAGCTGCTGGCCCGGGTGGGCCTCAGGGAAGACCCGGACACCCCCATCAAGGAGATCGGCGTCGGCAAGCAGCAGCTGGTGGAGATCGCCAAGGCCCTGAACAAGTCGGTCAAGATCCTCATTCTGGACGAGCCCACCGCTGCGCTCAACGAATCCGATTCCCAGCATCTCCTGGACCTGATGCTCGGCCTCAAGGGCAAGGGCATCACCTCGATCATCATTTCCCACAAGCTCAATGAGATTGAGCAGATCGCCGATTCCATCACCATCATCCGGGACGGCAAGGCGATCGAAACGCTCGACGTCAAGGCCGACGGCGTCGACGAGGACCGCATCATCAAGGGCATGGTGGGCCGGGCCCTCGAGTCCCGCTTTCCTGACCACACGCCGAAGATCGGCGAGGTGTTCTTCGAAGTCAAGGACTGGTCCGTGGGCCACCCCGCCATCCAGGACAGGCTTGTCTGCAAGGGCTCCAACTTCTTCGTACGCCGCGGGGAAATTGTGGGATTCGCCGGGCTGATGGGTGCCGGCCGCACCGAGCTGGCCCGTTCTGTCTTCGGCCGCTCGTACGGACGGTTCATCAATGGCCACATCTACAAAGACGGCAAGGAAGTCGTCCTCAAAAACGTTCGGCAGGCGATTGACGCCGGACTGGGTTATGTGACGGAGGACCGAAAGTCCCTGGGCCTGAACCTGCTCGATGACATCAAGGCCACCACAGTTTCAGCGAACCTCAAGAAGATCAGCCGAAACAGCGTGGTGGACACTGCCAAGGAATTCGCAGTAGCCGAGCAGTACCGCAAGGCACTGCGTACCAAGGCGCCCTCCGTGGAGGAAGGCGTCGCCAAGCTCTCGGGCGGCAACCAGCAGAAGGTGGTCCTGGCGAAGTGGATGTTCACGGACCCGGACCTCCTCATCCTGGATGAACCGACGCGGGGCATCGATGTGGGCGCCAAGTACGAGATCTACGGCATCATCCAGCAGTTGGCCAACCAGGGCAAGGGCGTCGTGGTCATCTCTTCCGAGCTGCCCGAGCTGCTGGGTCTTTCCGACCGCATCTACACCATCTTCGAGGGCGCCATCACCGGCGTCCTGAACAAAGAGGAAGCGAGCCAGGAAAGCCTCATGAAGCTGATGACCTCCGCCCGCAAGGCCGCCTGACCCTCTGGAATCCTCCAGATCCTTCCAGATACAAGGACTGAAACAATGAACGCGCTTAAGAAGCTTTTTGGCGGCAACACCCGCCAATTCGGGATGATTTTCGCTCTGGTCGCGCTGATCATCTTCTTCCAATTCACCACAGAGGGCCGCACGCTCACCCCGGGCAACGTCATCAACCTCTTCAATGGCAACTCGTACATCCTCATCCTCGCCATCGGCATGGTGCTGGTCATCATCGCCGGTCACATCGACCTCTCCGTAGGATCCGTGGCCGCATTTGTGGGTGTGACAGTGGCCCTGGCCATCCGCGACTGGGGTATCCCCTGGTACGCCGGAGTGCTCCTCGGCCTGCTGCTCGGTGCGCTGATCGGAGCCTGGCAAGGTCTATGGACGGCGTACGTGGGCATTCCCGCGTTCATCGTCACCCTGGCCGGCATGCTGCTGTTCCGCGGCTTCAACCAGTTCGTGGGCAAGTCCAACACCATCCCGGTACCCAATGACTTCCAGTACCTGGGTTCCGGCTACCTTCCTGAGGTTGGGCCCAGCACCGGATACAACAACCTCACCCTGCTGATCGGCCTCGCTGCTGTCACCTTTGTGATCTTCAGCGAAATCCGCCGCCGCCGGACCGCGAAGGTGCTGGGCGCCGAAGTGGCAGAGACCTGGGTGGTCGTCCTGAAGCTTGTCCTGGTCTGCGCGGCCATCCTGTACGCCACGTACCTCTTTGCCACCGGCCGTCCGGGCACGTCCTTCCCCATCCCCGGCCTGATCCTCGCCGTCCTGGTCCTGATTTACGGTTTCGTCTCCTCCAAGACCGTGGTGGGCCGCCACATTTACGCCGTGGGTGGCAACCGGCATGCAGCCGAACTCTCCGGCGTCCAGTCCAAGAAGGTCAACTTCCTGGTCATGATGAACATGTCCATCCTGGCCGGCCTCGCGGGCATGATCTTCGTGGGCCGCTCCACCGCTTCGGGCCCGTTCGACGGCGTCGGCTGGGAACTGGACGCCATCGCCGCAGTCTTCATCGGCGGCGCGGCCGTGACAGGCGGCGTGGGCACCGTGATCGGTTCCATCATCGGTGGCCTGGTCATGGCAGTCCTGAACAACGGTCTGCAGCTCCTCGGCGTCGGCGCCGACCTCACCCAGATCATTAAGGGCCTGGTCCTGCTGATCGCCGTGGCGTTCGACGTCTACAACAAGTCTCAGGGCAAGCGGTCCATCATCGGACTGATGATGCAGAACTTCAACCGCCCAACCGGCGGGCCCGGCACAACCCTGCAGCCCGACGAAACCACCTCCACCAAGGAAACGATCGCCAGGGAAGCCTGAGCGATTCAGGTTCCGGAACCAATACCCCCAAAGAGAAAGTGGACCAAGAAATGCGAATGATTGGTAAAGCAGGAAAGGCAGCAGCGATAGCTGCAATCGCAGCACTGGCGCTGACAGCCTGCGGACGGGCCGAACCCGGCACCACCAGCACTACCGGAGCCGGCGGCTTCGAGAAGAACTCCTCCATCGGCGTCGCGCTTCCCCAGAAGACCAGCGAAAACTGGGTACTGGCGGAGAAGCTGTTCAACGACGGGCTCTCCAGCGCAGGCTTCAAGCCCGACGTGCAGTTCGCCAACGGCGGCGTCTCTGAGCAGCAGAACCAGATCAGTGCCATGATCACCAAGGGCGCCAAGGTCATCATTGTCGGTGCCATCGACGGCGCCCAGCTGGGCACCCAGCTGAAGCAGGCGAAGGACTCCGGCGCGACGATCATTGCGTATGACCGGCTACTGCTCAACACCGAGAACGTGGACTACTACGTGGCCTACGACAACTTCAAGGTGGGCGTGCTGCAGGGCCAGGCGCTGCTCGACGGAATGAAGACCAAGAAGCCGACCGGCCCTTACAACATCGAGCTCTTCGCCGGTTCACCGGATGATGCCAACGCGAAGGTCTTCTTCGACGGTGCCATGAGCATCCTGAAGCCCAAGATCGACGACGGCACGCTGAAGGTACTCTCCGGCCAGGCCAGCTTCGAACAGGCCGTCACCCAGGGCTGGAAGGCTGAGAACGCCCAGCGCCGCGCCGACACCCTGCTGACCGGTTCCTATGGAACCGCTTCGCTGGACGGCGTCCTTTCACCGAACGACACCTTGGCCCGCGCTGTCCTGACTTCGGTCAAGGCCGCCGGCAAGCCGCTGCCCATCATCACCGGCCAGGACTCGGAAGTTGAATCCGTCAAGTCCATCCTTGCCGGCGAGCAGTACTCCACCATCAACAAGGACACCCGCAAGCTCGTTGAGCACGCGATCGTGATGGTCAAGGATCTCCAGGCAGGCAAGACGCCTGAGATCAACGACGACAAGTCCTACAACAACACGGTGAAGACCGTACCCGCCTTCCTGCTGCCGCCGGTCATCGTGACCGCCGCCAACGTGAAGACGGCCTACGCGGACGATCCGGTACTGGGCCCGCTGACCAAGTAACGCGGTCTAAGTAACGCGGTCTAAGTAACGCGGTCTAAGTAACGCGGTCCGCCGGTCACCACCGGTTTACATCGAATGCCCCGGCTCCCCACAGGGAGCCGGGGCATTCCGTGTCCCAACGCTCTCTCACTTAATGCACGCTTTTCACTAACGCTCTCTCAGTGCCCGCCGCCTTTCACAGCCCAAACACAGCTTCGGCCGCCTTCCTGCACAGGCCCGGCCGCGAGGGTAGGAGCAGATGCCGGCCTTCCGCTGGCCCCAGATCCTAGGAGTACAGTGAGCGTCCTTGCCCGGAGTGTTGGCAGTGCCTTCAGAAACAAGGTCCGAACAGCCGCGGTGGTGGCAGTCCTGGCCGTCGCGATCGGACTTGCGCTGGCCATGCTGGTGGCCAATCAGGCCGTCGGAGCCAAAGTCCAGGAGCTGAACGCGTCCGTCGGGACAGTCCTGACCGTCAACCCGGCCGGCGGCCAGGGCTTCGAAGGCGGCGGCGAACCGCTGACTTCCGAGCAGGCCGCCACCGCAGCGGCCGTCCCCAACGTCAGCTCCGTCGTCGGAACCAGTTCACTCCGGCTGCGGAACGCCGCCGAAGCTGCAGCGCAGGCGGCGTCCGGCACCCAAGCTGGCCCCGGCGGCGGCCAGGGCGGTCCCGCCGGACAGAACGCCACCACGTTGACCACCAGCCTTACCGCAGCCATCGACGCCGGCACCCTCGGTGGACGGAACCAGGCGGCAAACGGCACCACGGGAACCACCACCGCACAGCCGGTACACTCGCTTCCCATCACTGCGACAGGAATCGGCGGCGAAGTGGACTCCACCGGCAAGGCCCTGACCATCACCGCAGGCACCGGGCTCGGCGACTACACGGCTGAATCCGCCAACGCCCTCCTGGGAACCACCCTGGCCGAGAAGAACAACCTGACCATCGGTTCAACGTTCACCATCAACGACCAGACGTTTACCGTGGCAGGCCTCTTCGATTCAGGCACCACGTTCGGCAACAACGCCCTGTACCTGACCCTCCCCACGGCGCAGACCGTCGCGGAACTGCCGGGCGAGCTGTCATCGATGATCGTCACGGTGGACAGCATGGAAAACCTCGAGGCGGCCAAGGCCGCGCTTGAGTCCGCCCTCGGCACGGACAAGGCCGACGTCACCCAGGGCCAGAACCTGGAGTCGGCGGTCAGCTCGCTCGGCAGTGTCAAAAACATCTCCTTCATCGCCTTCGTAGCAGCCCTGGGCACCGCCGGACTGATCATCCTGCTGATCATGGTCATGCTGGTCCGCGAACGCCGCCGGGAAATCGGTGTCCTGAAGGCGATCGGAGCACCCAACCGCACGATTGGCCTGCAGTTCGTGCTGGAGGCACTGGTCCTCGTGGCCATGGGCAGCGCCGTGGGCGCCGCCGTCGCCTCCTTTGCCAGCGGCGGCATCGCTTCCGCGCTGATCAGCACCAACACCACCACGACGGCGGCAACCACCACCGGTCGCGGGGCCGCCATGGCCGGCGCTGCAGGCGGCGCCGGAATGCCGGGCGGCGGTGCTGGCTTCCCCGGCGGCGCTGGCCTTCCCTCCGGGAACCCCCTTGGTGGCGCTTCCCAGCTGCTGACATCGGTCACCGCCAGCGCCTCCCCCGGCGTCATCGCCGCCGGCATCGCAGCGGTGTTCGGCGTGGCCATCATCGGCGCGCTGGTCCCTGCACTGCTCACGGCACGCATCCGTCCCATCGAAGTCCTGCGAGGAGAATAGCCATGATTGAAGTCAAGAACCTGGTCCGCACTTTCAACTCCGGTGACCGCACCATCAAGCCGGTCAACGACGTCAGTTTTGTTCTGGAGCAGGGCACGCTGGCGTCCATTGTCGGCAAGAGCGGCAGCGGCAAGAGCACACTGTTGTCCCTCCTGGGTGCGTTGGACAAACCGACCAGCGGAGACGTCTTCGTCAACGGCGTGAGCCTGGCCGGGATGCCGGACGGCAAGCTGACCGAGTACCGGCGCCGGGATATCGGGTTCGTTTTCCAGCAGTTCAACCTGATCCCGAATCTTTCTGCGATGGACAACGTCATGCTGCCCATGGAGTTCGCGGGCGTGCACAGGACGGAGCGTCGGCAGCGGGCAACGGACCTTCTGGAGCAGGTGCAGCTGGACCCGGAGAAACAGGTGCGGCGCATCAACCGGCTGTCCGGCGGCGAGCAGCAGCGCGTGGCAATTGCCCGGGCGCTGGCCAACGAACCCAAGCTGATCCTCGCGGACGAACCCACCGGCAACCTGGATGAGCAGACGGGCGATCACATCATTGAGCTGCTCAGCTCGCTCAGCCGTGACCACAACACCACCATCCTCGTGGTCACGCACGACAAGGCGTTGGCCAACAAGACGGACCGCCGCTTCAGGCTCCAGCAGGGCAGGCTGACGGAAGAACCGGCGCGCGCCTTGGTCTGACGCCCGCACTGGTCACAATGAGAGGATGGGCACCATGAGCGCGCCCATTGCCACACCGTGGCTGTCCACCCAGTCCGATCCGGATCCCCGGTCTGCCACCGGAAAACGCCTGCGGTGGGGCGTCATAGCCACCGGCGGGATCGCGCGGTCAGTGTCGCAGGACCTGGCACTGCTCCCAGACGCCGAGCTCTATGCCGTCAGTTCCCGCTCACAGGGCACTGCGGAGAGTTTCGCGGCGGACTACGGTTTCGCCAAGGCCTACGGGGACGACGACGGCGTGCCCGGCTACCAGCGGCTGCTCGCCGATGACTCGGTGGACGTTGTCTACGTCGCCACCCCGCACGCCCAGCACCACCAGATTGTGCTCGCTGCGCTCAATGCGGGCAAGCACGTCCTGTGCGAAAAGGCGTTCACCATCAACGGCAGGGAAGCGAGCGATCTCGTCGCACTTGCCCGGGAGCGGAAGCTCTTCCTCATGGAGGCAGTGTGGTCCCGCTTCCTCCCGGGCATGCAGCGGGCGTTCGAGATTGCCGCGTCCGGGGAGCTCGGGGACGTGCACTGGGTGAGCGCTGACCTGGGTTTTCCCGCGCCCTATTCCCCGACGTCCAGGTTGTGGGCCAGACAGGACGGTGGCGGCGCCCTCCTGGACATCTCGGTCTACCCCCTGCTGTGGGCAGTGGGAACACTGGGGTTCCCGCAGACCGTCAGTGCCACCGGCTTCATTAATGACGACGGCGTGGACGCCCAGAATGCGTTGACGCTCGGCTACAACCATGGTGCCCAGGCCCAGCTGACGTCCTCGCTCTTGGCGTACGGTCCGCGGACTGCCACCGTGGCCGGCAGCCTGGGCTACCTCCAGAGTGTCGGTTCCATCAACAATCCGCGGGAGTTGGTGATCGGCATCGGACGGGAGGGCCTGCGCACGGAGGCGTTCGACGTCGTCGGCATCGGCTATACCTACGAACTGCGCGAGGTGACGCGCTGCATCCAACAGGGTCTGACCGAGAGCCCGGTCATGCCGTTGGAGGATTCCATCAAAACCATGCGACTATTTGACGGAGTGCGCGGGCAACTGGGGGTTAGCTACCCGAACGATGCCCATTGAAGGGCAGAATCTCTCCGTTCGGGCCTATGACTTTTTTGTAAATAAGTTTTGACACTCCAGTTTCGAATATCGATGGCTGAGTGACAAGTTAGTAAGCTTGCTGGATTTATTTTCCGTTTCCCTAGACTTCCTGCACGCGAGAGTCCTACGCTGTTGAAATCGTTAGGTCTCAACGGTACTGGGGGTGGTACGCATGGCTAAAGTTCGCTCGCCGTGGCGTGCCCTCCGGCCGCTTCTCCTCGCAGGTGCGGTGACCGCCACTTGGCTGACACTCTCCGCTTCAGCCGCGACGGCAGACTCTTCACGAGATTCAGGATCCCTTCTGGGCGGCCTCACGTCATCAGATTGGTCCCTGACTGCACCGTCGGCCAGCGCCGTCTCCCCCATTCTTGAGGCCGCGTCGCCGGCTCCTTCACCCACCGGACTCCTGCAGCCCGTAGTAGGCAGCGTGTCGGGCACGGCTGATCAACTGATCGCCGCCGTCCCTGTAGTCAACAGCGTGGTTCCGGCGGGGACCGTCGCGGTCGTGGCTGTCCCGATTGCCGCAGTGGTGGATACCGCTGCAGATGACCTGGTTGAGACAGTCGCCTCTCCGCTCACCGATGCCGCACCGGTTCTTGAGCCTGTTCTGAAGCCCGTAGTGGATCTGGTAGATGCGACTGTTCCGTCCGCACCGGTCAAGCTTCCCGGGCTGCTGCCGCTTGAAGAGACTGCCGTTGCCGGCGCGATCTCGACTGGCACGGACGCACCCGCTGCAGGGCACATCACAGCCGACTCCCCCGGCACTTCCGAGACCCCGCTGTCCGTTACGGGAACGTCTTCGCTGCCGGTTCCGTCCGGCACAGAAATGCACGCAGTCCCAGCAGAAAGCCCCTGGACCGCCGACGACCTTTCCACGCCACCGGCTCCGGCAGGACCTGCATCGGGAGTAGGGAGCGGCGCTTCGCCCTCCGGCGCCTCAGGCTCTGCTGTATGGCTGGACGAGTTCCGTTTAAACCTGCCGCTTTCGGGAGCCTTCCCCATCAGCGGATCACCTGAGCATGCCCCTTCACCGGTGTCATTCGACCCCGGTTCCTCACCTGACTAGTTGATGCCTCCTGCCCTTGTAATGGGCAGAACACGGCCTCCAGGCGCTGACAAGCGCCCCACATCAACTTCTCAGGAGACACCATCATGAATTGCAACCTTCGCAGGGGGCTGCTCAGCACCCTCTTTGCCGGCGGGCTACTGGCCTTCGGCGCCACCGCGGCCAGCGCCGCGGACACAACCAGCGGACCGGACCTTTCCGCATCCGCCCTGGTCTCGGCAGCGGCATCCGTTGACACGACGTCGTTGGGCCTGCTGGGTGGCCCAACGCAGTCGGATACTGCGGATGTCGCTGCCGTAGTCGACGTCAACCTTGGCCTTGGCAACGGCCTCCTCGGCAACACCAACAGCGGCGGGACCGACAGCACCACCGCCGTAGCCGCAGCGGCCGACATCAACCTCGGCCTCGGTGACGGCCTCCTCGGCAACACCAACAGCGGCGGGACCGACAGCACCACCGCCGCCGCCGCCGTAGCCGCAGCGGCCGACATCAACCTCGGCCTCGGTGACGGCCTCCTCGGCAACACCAACAGCGGCGGGACCGACAGCACCACCGCCGCCGTAGCCGCAGCGGCCGACATCAACCTCGGCCTGGGCACGTCCGGCGTTCTTGACGGCGCGAATGTTGCTATTGATGCATGCGTCATCATTGGCGGCGGCACCGATGGCTGTGGAACCCCAGGTACTGAAACCCCCGGTACGGAAATGCCCGTTACGGACACAACGGACCCGGGAACCGGCACGACGGGTGACACGGACACCACGGACCCGGGTACCGGAACTACCGGCACCACCGATCCGGGTACCGGAACTACCGGCACCACGGACCCAGGTACCGGAACGACAGGCACCACGGGAGGTGGCACGGGAGGTGGCACGACCGGTATCACTGTTGTTCCCGCCGGCACCACCCCCGGTACGGTATCTTCCGCAGCAAACACCATGGGCAACACCTCGGGCCAGGGCGGCACCGCTGCCCTGGCCAAGACGGGCATGGATGCTTCACTGATCCCTCTGGCCGCCATCCTGCTGCTTGCCGGACTGCTGATGCTCAAGCGGCGCCGGAAGGCCTAGCAGACTCCGCACTCAGCGGACTGCGACGGCTAAGACCGTCAACGCACCGGCTCCGCCGTTCGCGGCCTAGCCAACTTTTCAGAGAGGAGGTGGCCACCAGAGAGCTCAACTACCAGCGCTTGTCCTTGTGACCGGAGGTCCGGCTGAGAAAGTCCCAATCACTTCTTAGCCGGGCCGCCGGCGTGCCGGCAGACGGCTCAAAGGATGCCCTACCGGCCGGTATTATTGAGCAGGAATAGTGCCGCAGCGCACCGGGAGGAACTGGTCATGGTGGCGGATTCGCCTAGCTCAATTAAGAATGAAATGCTCGGCGGACGCTATCGGCTGGCGGACATTATTGGCCGCGGCGGCATGTCATCCGTCTACCGCGCCCGGGACGAAAACCTGGGCAGGGATGTCGCCCTGAAGCTCTTTGCCCCACAGGCACCGGATGCCAATGAGCTCAGGCGCCAGGAAGCCGAAATCCAACTGCTGGCAACGCTCAACCATCCCAGCCTGGTCACGCTGTTCGATGCAGGCATCGATACCCGTGTCCTGGACGAACCTCGGCCGTTCCTGACAATGGAGCTCGTGGAGGGCCAGGACCTCCGCAGCCGGATCAGGCATAGTGCAGTTCCCTTGGACGAGCTTGCAGTCATCGGGGCAGGCGTAGCTGACGCGCTGGCCTACGTGCACAGCGTGGGCATCATCCACCGCGACATCAAGCCCGGGAACATCCTGCTCGTGCAGATCCGTCCGGGTGAACCTTTGCGACCCAAACTCACGGATTTTGGCATCGCCAGGATGGCGGATTCAGCCCGGCTGACCGCCACGGGAACCATGGTGGGGACGGCCGCGTATCTCAGTCCGGAGCAGGCCATGGGTTCTCCCCTGTCGCCCGCCACTGATATCTACTCGCTGGGTCTGGTACTGCTGGAATGCGTCAAGCAAACCGTTGAGTTCCCGGGCAGCGCCGTGGAATCCGCAGTGGCCCGGTTGCACCGGGCACCCGAGATCCCCGCTGACCTTCCAGCGGAGTGGGCTGATCTGATCCGTTCAATGACTGCCATTGAACCGCTGGAACGTCCCGTCGCGTCCGATGTTGAATTCGTTTTGCGTCAAGCCCTGGTGTCACCCGTGTCCGCACCGGGCGAGCTCGCGCCGGAGACAACCCGCGTACTCCCGGCTATGCCGTTCAGGCCGCCGTCCATCGCCATCACCGCGGAATCAGATCTGCCTCTAGTTCGGTCCAGCAAAGGCAAGCTGGACATCACCCGCGGTCCTGACGCGCGGGCGTGGGTCCCGGACTTGTCTCGTCTCCGCCACACCGGAAGGCGCTTCTGGACTGTCACCGCACTGAGCGTGCTCGCCGCTGGAGCAGCCGCGGCGGGGCTGACCTTGAGCCTGGCACCTCAGCCAACGCCCGACGTCGTTCCTTACCCCGCCGTCAACGGCACCTTGGGCGACCACCTCAAGGAACTTCAGGAGAGCGTGGAACCATGAACCCTGCACCGAAGCACGGCGGGCGTTCGGCCACTGCCAAATGCCTGACAGCTGCAGCAGCATTTCTGCTCGCCGGTTCACTGGCAGCGTGCGGTCCGGCTGAGACCGGCCTTCAAGGTGATGCCGCCCGCCAACTCCAGGAACGAGTCCTCGGCGTCACCCAGGCCTCAGCAAATAATGACCCCGCTGGCGGATTGGCAGCTTTGGATAGCCTCGAGGCCGACCTCGCGTCCGCTGCGGGGACCGGGCAGGTTTCCGAGGAACGCCGGCGCAGCATCACGACGGCCGCCACAGCCGTCCGGGCAGACCTGACGGCGGCCAAGGCCGTAGCCGACGCCGCAGCAGCGAAGGCCGCAGAGGACGCAGCCGCTGCGCAAAAGCAGGCAGACGCCGATGCGTCCCAGAAAGCGGTCACCGCGCCCGTAGCTCCCGCACCCGATGACAGCAAGGGAAATAGAGGCAAGGGCAAGGACGGCGACTGAGTGCGGGCGGACGGACGGCACATGAGGTTACTAACCCATCTGTGCTTCATCGGCTCCCGTCGCCTAAGCGATGTCGATTAGACGAAAGAGGCGGCGCCCCGGTGTCATGTCCCGGGGGCGCCGCCTTCTAAGGTTCGGTGCCGCTTAGTTCAGGGTCGCAATGACCTTGTTCAGCGTGGCGGACGGACGCATCACGGCAGAGGCCTTGGCCTCGTCCGGCCGGTAGTAACCGCCGACGTCCACCGCTGAGCCCTGCACCGCGGCCAGCTCGCCCACGATAGTTTCCTCGTTGGCGGAAAGCTCCTTGGCCACAGCCGCGAACGATGCCGCCAGCTCCGCATCCTCGGTCTGCTTGGCCAGTTCCTCGGCCCAGTAGCGGGCGAGGAAGTAGTGGCTGCCACGGTTGTCCAGCTCGCCGGCGCGGCGGCTCGGGGACTTGTTTTCCAGCAGGAAAGTTCCCGTCGCCTTGTCCAGGGTGTCTGCCAGGACCTGCGCGCGGGCGTTGTCCGTGGTGGTGGCCAGGTGCTCGAAGCTGACGGCCAGAGCCAGGAATTCACCCAGGCTGTCCCAGCGCAGGTGGTTTTCCTTGAGCAGCTGCTGGACGTGCTTGGGAGCAGATCCGCCGGCGCCGGTCTCGAAAAGGCCGCCACCGTTCATCAGCGGAACAACCGACAGCATCTTGGCGCTGGTGCCCAGTTCCAGGATGGGGAACAGGTCCGTGAGGTAGTCGCGGAGGACGTTGCCGGAGACGGAGATGGTGTCCTCGCCCTTGCGGATGCGCTCCAGGGTGAAGGCCGTTGCCTTCACCGGGGACATAATTTCGATCTGCAGGCCCTCGGTGTCGTGGTCCTGGAGGTATTCGTTGACCTTGGCGATGAGGTTGCGGTCGTGGGCGCGGGTCTCGTCGAGCCAGAAGACGGCAGGCGTCTTGGAAGCGCGGGCGCGGGTGACGGCCAGCTTAACCCAATCGCGGATGGGGGCATCCTTGGCCTGGCAGGCGCGCCAGATGTCACCGGGAGCAACCTCGTGTTCGATCAGCACGGCGCCGGAACCGTCCACGATCTGCACCGTGCCGGCTTCCTGGATCTCGAACGTCTTGTCGTGGCTGCCGTATTCCTCGGCGGCCTGGGCCATCAGGCCGACGTTCGGGACGGTGCCCATGGTGGTGGGGTCGAAGGCGCCGTGGGCACGGCAGTCGTCCACAACAACCTGGTAGATGCCGGCGTAGGAGCTGTCCGGAAGGACCGCCAGGGTGTCGGCTTCCTTGCCGTCCGGGCCCCACATGTGGCCGGAGGAGCGGATCATGGCGGGCATGGAAGCGTCCACGATGATGTCGGAGGGAACGTTGAGGCTGGTGATGCCCTTGTCCGAGTCCACCATGGCCAGTGCGGGGCCGTCGTCGAGGCCCTTCTGGATGAGCGCCTTCACGCCTGCACGGACGTCTTCCGGCAGCTCCTCGAGGCCGCTGAGGATGGCGGCCAGGCCGTTGTTGGCGCTCAGGCCGGCGGCGGTGAGCTGCTTGCCGTAGGTCTCGAACAGTTCGGAGAAGTAGGCCTTCACCACGTGGCCGAAGATGATGGGGTCCGAGACCTTCATCATGGTGGCCTTCAGGTGCGCGGAGAACAGGACGCCCTCTTCCTTGGCGCGGACTACCTGGGCTGCCAGGAACTCGTCCAGCGCGGCGGCGCGCATAACGGTACCGTCGATGACTTCACCGGCCAGCACGGGGAAGGCCTTCTTCAGGACCTTGACCGAGCCGTCTTCGCGGACCAGCTGGATGGCGATGGTTCCGTCAGACTCGATGACCACGGACTTCTCGTTCGCGCGGAAGTCGTCAGCCGTCATGTATGCGACGTTGGTCTTGGAATCCGCGGACCAGGCACCCATGGAGTGCGGGTTCTGGCGGGCGTAGTTCTTGACGGACAGCGGCGCACGGCGGTCCGAGTTTCCCTCGCGCAGGACCGGGTTCACAGCGGAGCCCTTGATCTTGTCGTAGCGGGAGCGGACGGCCGTTTCCTCGTCCGAGGAGGGGTTGTCCGGGTAGTCGGGCAGGTTGTAGCCCTTGCCCTGCAGCTCGGCGATGGCGGCCTTCAGCTGCGGGATGGAAGCGCTGATGTTGGGCAGCTTGATGATGTTGGCGTCCGGCGTCTTTGCCAGCTCACCCAGTTCAGCAAGGGCGTCGCCGATCTGCTGTTCCGGGGTGAGGTAGTCACCGAACACGGAGATGATGCGGCCTGCGAGCGAAATGTCACGGGTCTCCACCTCCACACCTGCGGTCGAAGCAAACGCCTCGATGATCGGCAAGAACGAATAAGTAGCCAGCATCGGCGCTTCGTCGGTGTGGGTATAGATAATCTTGGACATGCGCGGGCGTCTCCCTGGAGGTCGGCTGATTTTTTTGGAAATTTTGTTCTATTTCACCACCCCCTAACTTACCCGAGGACACGGCTTTGAACCGTACTGGGGCGGCCAGACGGCCCTGCATTACAGCGGATTGGGGCATGGGAAAACGCCCGACGGCGGTGCGCACGCGCCGGGCGGCCAGCCGCCGTCGCGCCTTACCGCCGGGAGCCACCGGCACAGGTGCGGATCCGGTCAGCGCCTCTTGTGGGGTATGTCACTGGGCCAGAGCTGCACGTATTTGGGGTCCTGACGGCGCAGCTCCTCCGTCGCTGTGAACGAATGGATGGGATCAACGTCCCGCAATTGCAGGCCTGCTGCGTAGGCTTCAACATCCGGGGAAGCACTTTGGCCCCCGGCGTTGGCTGTTACGTGCCGGCCATTGACGACGGACCTTTTGGCGGACTTCCAGAAAGCAATCACGAGGGGACCCCAATTCGCTGAGAGTCCGGAGCCCAGATCGGACGTGTAACTGTATAGAGAAAAGTACCCTCCGGCGGTCGTTTTTGCCAGAGCGGCGCACCCGCACCACCAGATCCGAGCCGTGTTTGCGGACCATACTTCTGGCGTCACTACTATTTACAAACTTGTCATGTCTCGATAGGTTACATGGGTCACGCGGCTGGCTCTCCCGGGCACGCCTTCGAACGTTTTAGACAGGACAATAATGACGCGTACCAGGTCCTTGGCTGCCACCCTCCTGAGCCTTTCGGCGGCTGCCCTCCTGGCGCTGGTTGGCGCCGGAAGTGCCCATGCTGCCCCATCGTCGTCGGGCGATAAAGCAGCTCCTTCGGTGGCCAGCGCAATCGTAGACGGCACCGGGGCGGCGGACTACTGGACATCAGACCGCATGCGCGCCGCGATTCCCGGTGATGTCCTGGCCGGAAAGGCGCTGGAGCGCGGTAAATCATCCAGTGCGGCCAGTGTGCTGAAGGGACCCAAAACCAAGGTGGCGGGCACCACGGGAAAGCCCTCACTCGCTCAGCCTGCGAACCCTGTAGCCCACATCGGTAAGGTGTTCTTCACCCTCGGCGGGGCGAACTACGTCTGTTCCGGAAATGCCGTATCGGCGCCGAACAAGAGTACCGTGGCCACCGCCGGGCACTGCCTCAATGAAGGTCCCGGCGCGTTCGCCACCAACTTTGTCTTTGTACCGGCCTACGAGAATGGCGCCAGGCCTTACGGTACCTGGACAGCCAAGGCGCTTTACACCACGGCCCAGTGGAAGGGCTCCGGGGACATCAGCTACGACACCGGCTTTGCGGTCATGAGTCAGCTTGGCGGCAAGTTGCTGACCGACGTCGTCGGGGGCTCCGGCGTGGCATTCAATGAAGACCGCGGCCTTCAGTACACCTCCTACGGCTACCCGGCCGCCAAGCCCTTCAGCGGCCAACGGCTCTGGAGCTGCACTGGCACAGCCACCAATGACACCAACAACACGGCGTTCACGACCCAGGGCATCCCCTGCGACATGACCGGCGGCTCCTCCGGCGGCCCGTGGTTCATCGGCAGCGGCTCCGACGGCCTCCAGAACTCCATCAACAGTTACGGCTACAGCCCGAAACCCGTGATGTACGGCCCGTACTGGGGCGCCGCCATCAAAACGGCCTACGACATTGCCGCAGCAGCCTAGGAAATCCCCGCCTGAGAAGGCATCCGGGAACGGAACCGTCAGCCACAGCGAATCGGGCCAGACCCGCGGGGAGATCCTCGAATACTGGACCAAACAGCGAATGGCCGCTGCAAAGCCCCGGGAGCTTCGGCTTCCGGAAGGGGGTCCGCGCCTCATGCAGCGGGGCGCGGACCCGGCACCACGACCTTCCTAGAAGCTGCCCGTTAAGGCCCGACGGCGCCTGTCCCCTCAGCGGGGACAGGCGCCGTCGACGTTTAACCCTGGGCCCACGCCGGCAGGGTTCCCTGACCGAGCTTGCGAGGTTAGGGAACCGGTGGGGACTAGTGGAAGAAGTGGCGGGCACCCGTGAAGTACATGGTGATGCCGGCCGCGTTGGCCGCGGCTACGACTTCCTCATCCCGGACGGAACCGCCCGGCTGGACCACGGCGCGGACGCCGGCGTCGATCAGGATCTGCAGGCCGTCAGCGAACGGAAAGAACGCGTCGGAGGCTGCGACGGCGCCGCGGGCACGCGCGGGTGCGCCGGTCGCGTCGGCGTTTGACGCACCGCCAGCACCTTCGACGTCGGACTCCACCGAAACGCCCAGCGTGTTGGCACGCTCGACGGCCAGGCGGCAGGAGTCCAGCCGGTTGACCTGGCCCATGCCGATGCCCACGGCTGCGCCGTGATCGGCGAGCAGGATGGCGTTGGACTTGGCGGCACGGCAGGCAGTCCAGGCGAAGGCGAGGTCCGCGAGGGTCTTTTCGTCAGCGGCTTCGCCGGCGGCGAGGGTCCAGTTGGCGGGGTTATCGCCGTCGGCGTCCACCTTGTCGCTCATCTGGACCAAGACACCGCCGGAAACCTGGCGCATTTCTGCCGGGTAGCGGTCGTAGCCTTCGGGCAGGGCCAGCAGGCGGATGTTCTTCTTCTTGGAGAGGATCTCCACGGCTTCCGGCTCGAAGTCCGGGGCGATGACAACCTCGGTGAAGATGCCGGCAACCGTCTCGGCCATGGCGGCAGTGACCGTCCGGTTGGCAGCGATGACGCCGCCGAAGGCCGAAACGGGGTCGCAGGCGTGGGCCTTGGCGTGGGCGTCGGCGATCGGGTCTGCAGCATCAGCGGAACCGACGGCGACACCGCACGGGTTGGCGTGCTTGATGATGGCGACGGCGGGCTCGGCGAAGTCGAACGCGGCACGGAGGGCGGCGTCGGCGTCGACAAAGTTGTTGTAGCTCATGGCCTTGCCGTGCAGCTGGTCGGCCTGCGCGATCCCGGCCGGGGCTGCCTTGTCGACGTAGAGCGCAGCCTGCTGGTGCGGGTTTTCGCCGTAGCGGAGAACCTCGGAGCGCTCCAGCGACAGGCCGGCGTAGGCAGGCCAGTCGATGACGCCGTCGCCGTCTTCATCCAGGAACTGGCTGGCAGTCCAAGTGGCCACGGCGTTGTCGTAGGACGCGGTGTGGGCGAACGCCTTGGCGGCCAGCCGCCGACGGGTCTTCAGGTCAAAGCCGCCCTCAGCGGCGGCGGTGACCACTGAGCCGTAGAACGCGGGGTCAACAACAATCGCGACGGCGGCGTGGTTCTTCGCTGCCGAACGGACCATCGCGGGGCCGCCGATGTCGATCTGTTCAACGACATCGTCCTGCGCGGCGCCGGACTTCACGGTCTCAACGAACGGGTAGAGGTTCACCACCACCAGGTCGAAGGTTTCAATCTCCATACCGGCGAGGGTTTCCATGTGCGCGGGGACGCGGCGGTCCGCCAGGATGCCGCCGTGGACGCGCGGGTGCAGCGTCTTGACGCGGCCGTCCAGCATTTCCGGAGACCCTGTGA
Organism: Arthrobacter sp. Soil762; assembly: GCF_001428335.1. Taxonomy (GTDB): domain Bacteria; phylum Actinomycetota; class Actinomycetes; order Actinomycetales; family Micrococcaceae; genus Arthrobacter. Next base: position 430,116 of record NZ_LMSG01000019.1, on the reverse strand, counting down.
CTTCTTCGACTTCCTGGACCGGGATACCGGCCGCGGCGATCTTCTTGGCCGTGGAACCGGTGGAGACGAGCTTCACGCCGGCTGCGTGCAGGCCCTTGGCGAGATCCTCCAGACCGGTCTTGTCGTAGACCGAGATCAGCGCCCGGCGGATGGGAACACGGTCGATGGATACACGGTCAGGCTGCGTGACGCTCACAAAAAGTCTCCGTCTGATCTCGCGGAACAGTGCCGCGGTTGGTGGGGATGGGCTCAGTTTATCGTGTTGCGCGGTTTGCCCCGCTTGCCGGCGGCAGTGTGAACGTCAGTGGGCACGGTTAGAGTTTTCACAGGAGGCTGCGATGAATACTTACACCACTGTGCCCAGCGGCGAACAGGTGGTCCAGGAACTGCCCTGGCGTTGGAAAGTCCAGGGCAGGATCTTCGTGATCGGCGGCCTCGGCTTTATGTTCGATGCCTGGGACGTGACGCTTAACGGCATCCTCATCCCGCTGCTCTCGACGCACTGGGCCCTGGCTCCCGGCGAAGTGGCCTGGGTGGGTACGTCCAACCTGATCGGCATGGCCCTGGGCGCGTTTGTGTGGGGAACCATCGCGGACACGATCGGGAGGAAGAAGGCGTTTACGGCCACGCTGCTGATCTTCTCGCTCTTCACGGTCCTGGGCGCCTTCTCCCCCGACTTCATCTGGTTCTGCGTGTTCCGCTTTATGGCCGGCTTCGGTCTGGGCGGCTGCATTCCCGTGGACTATGCGCTGGTGGGTGAGTTCACACCCCGCAAGCAGCGCGGGAAGGTCCTCACCGCGATGGACGGCTGGTGGCCGGTGGGCGCGGCCCTTGCCGGTTTTGTGTCCGCCGGCCTCGTGGCGGTGTTCGGCGACTGGCGGCTGACCATGCTGGTGATGGTGCTGCCTGCGCTCCTGGTGTTCTGGGTCCGGCGCAGCGTTCCGGAGTCTCCGCTGTTCCTCATCCGCAAGGGCCGCCGCGAGGAAGCCGCCAAGGTCATCGACGACCTCGTGGTTGCCACCGGCGCCGAACCCCGCGCCTACAGCCTGCCCGACGCGCAGGAAGTTCCGCGGCTCTCCGCCGGCAGCGCCTGGCATCAGCTGAGGCTGGTGTGGCAGTTCAACTGGAAGATCACGGCCACGGCCTGGGCCCTGTTCTTCAGCATCCTGCTGGTCTACTACCTGTCCCTGACGTGGATGCCACGGATCCTGATCGGCGCGGGCTTCGCCGAATACAAGGCGTTTGTCACCACGGCTTCCATGGCGGCTGTTGGGCTCTTGGGTGTGGGTGTTGCCGCGCTGCTGGTGGAGCGTGTGGGCCGCAAATGGATCCTGGCCATCACCGGCCCGCTGTCCGCCCTGACCCTGGTGATCGTGGCGATTGTGGTGGACATCCCCACGGCAGCCGTGTTCTGGCTCCTGGTATTCGGCTTTGTGGTGCAGATAGCGATTCCGGTGCTCTACGCGTACGTGTCTGAGCTGTACCCCACCGAGCTCCGCGGCACGGGTTTCGGCTGGGCGTCAACATTTTCGCGGCTGGGGGCTGGTTTTGGGCCCCTGATATTTGCGAACTACTTCTGGCCCGAGCTCGGCCTGGCCACGTCCTTCGCCCTGGCCGGCGGGCTGGTGCTGGTGGCCGTCCTGTGGATGGCGTTCTTCTCCCCGGAGACCAAGCAGCGCCGCCTCGAGTAGCCCCCGGAGCCGCCGGAAAATCAGGCGGCGGCGAGGGCGGCCAGGGTGTTGACCAGGAGGCGGCGCTCCACCACCTTGATGCGTTCGTGCAGCGATTCCTCGGTCTCCCCCGGTTCAACCGTGACGGCTTCCTGGGCGATGATGGGCCCGGTGTCCACCCCGGCGTCCGCCCAGTGCACCGTGCAGCCGGTGACCTTCACGCCGTAGGCCATCGCATCGCGCACTCCGTGGGCGCCGGGGAACGCAGGCAGCAGGGCCGGGTGGGTGTTGAGGTACTTGCCGTGGAACGCAGCGATGAAGTCGGCGCTGACGATGCGCATAAAGCCGGAGGAGACCACCACGTCCGGGGCGTAGGACGCCACGCGGGCGGTCAGTGCGGCATCCCATTCGTCGCGGGTGGGGAAGGAATTGAAGTTGACCACAAACGTCTCCAGCCCGGCTTCGGAGGATCGTTCGACGCCGTAGGTCCCCTCCCGGTCGGCACCCACCGCGGCGATTTCCACGTCCAGCTCCCCTGCCTTGACGGCGTCGATGACTGACTGGAGATTGGACCCGGTACCGGAAACGAGGACTACGATGCGCATGGGTCTAGCTTATGGGCACGCTCGCGTAGGCTGGAAAACATGAACAACACCCCGGAACCGGCTGGCCAGCAACGGACCAAACAGCCGCTCAGCGACGCCGCCAAGGACTCGCTCACCAAAACCCGCAACCTGTTCCGGATCTTCATTGTCACCGTGCTGGGCGCCTTCTTCGTCTACCAGCTCGACGTCAGCTACCTCTGGCTCACCGGCATCCTGACCGCGGCGAGCTTTGTGCTGGGTGTCCTTCTGCTGGTCAGGTCGGCCAGGCTCAAGGAGTCCAAGCTGGTCCTGTTCGGCACCATCTCGGGGCTGGTGGTATCGCTGATCATGCTGCTGGTCATCCTGGCCACGGCGTTGTTTTTCCGCCAGGTCCAGGACTTCCAGACTTGCTCACGCGAGGCCCTTACCGACCAGGCGCTCTCCAATTGCCGGGTCCAGCTGGAAAGCTCGCTGCCGGGTCTCCGGTAGCAGCCACACCACTGGCAGCCACACCAGCAGCCGCCACGAAAGTCAGCGGGCCAGTTCCGCTTCCTCATCCACGTGCTGCTGGCGTTCCAGCCACGGTCCGGCCGCGTAACCGATCACGACGCCGATGCCCACCTCCGCGGCAATCCAGAGTCCCATCCACAAGGGGTCGGGTCCGATGGCCGTGAGGCGGCCCAGCCCGGCGGAGCCGCGGGCCAGCCAGGCCAGGCCCGCGGCCAGCAGCCCGGACACACCGCCGACCAGCGCTCCGAGGGCAAGGGTGGACACCGTGGCCGTGAACCAGCGCGCGTCAATCTTGATGGAGAGCCACTCGTCGAAGTGGTTTTCGCCTTCGCGCAGGAACCACCAGCCGGCCAGGATCCCCGCCAGAACGGGCAGCACCAGCGCCACGAACCCGTAGTCCAGCGGACCCGACGGGATAGCGGCGAAGACCGGAATGGACGGCAGCGGCCCAGTGGCGGTGCCCAGCGGCCCCACCTGCGAGCCCACGCCCAGGGCGAAGCCCGAACCCGAGACCCAGGCCAGCGCAAAAACCACAAGGTTGGGCAGATACCCAAGCTGCGCGATGGTGAGGGCGGCACCCCCTACCGCGCCGGCGTCGAGCGCTTCATAGACAGCAATCACCAGGTTCCAGTGGATAAAGAAGTCCACGGCCAGGAGCACACCTGCGAGCGCAAAGGCCGCCAGAAGAGCCACACAGCCCGCCTTCGCCGCGGAGCCAAAATAGGAGCCGGCCCAGCGGGAATGCTGGCTGGTGCGCGAGATCCAGTCGACGGCGTCGACGCCGATCAGCCGGCTCCATGAGCCTGCCTCGCGGCGGGCGCCGATCACCATGCCGAGGGCGAACGGGACGAGCGGGATGAGCATTGCCAACCAGATGTTAATGACGACGTCGGCCGTGCGGCACACAAAGCCGGTGGCAGCGCCGAACGCCGAGTAGACCACCCAGGACCCGAGCAGCGCCTGCCACAGCTGGTCCGTATAGGAGGCCCGGGCCAGGCGCCGCCCCGCACGCCAGGCGAGCAAAAACGGGATCAGGGTCAGGCCGAGGGGCACCAGGGTCAGCAGGCCGGAGCCTGGACGGCCGGCCGCACCAGCCTCGCCGGAGACCACGGCGAGCTGCAGCGGCACCCCGTGAATCAGCAGCCAGCCCTGCCCGGCGAGTCGGGCCAGGGAATCAAAAGCGGTGTTCTCGAAGCCCGCAGTGGCCCACACGGCCACAATGGGAACCACCGCCAGGAGCGCGGAGATGATGGCAGCCTGCGCCGTTTCGAGGCCTCCCTGCAGCCACAAGGGCATGGGAAGGCCTCGGTCTCCGGTCTGATCAGCGCGCAGTTTCATCGTGTCCCATGGTGTCACGGCCGGGGCTTCGGACCGGGCTTCGACAGGCTCATTCTCCCTGCGAGACGCGCCTCACCAGAGTTCGTAGTCCGCCTCGCTGAACGCGAACCCGCGACGGGTGCGGAGGTGGGCGCAGGCCATCCAGCCCGGCTCCCGCGAACACACCATGTTGCACTGCCTGTCGGGGCGCCTCGTCCGGGTCGCTCATGTCGCTGGGCAGATGTCCCCATCCGGGCCTGATTCGGCGCTTTTTCCGCGGGTCCGCCGTAAAATTGGAATGTCCGCAATCAGTGGTTGGAGGCAGAAAAAATGACTACCGCATCCCCACATGCACACGTTCATTTTGGGCGCGCAGACGTCCAGAATGCCGGCATGGGAGTAGGTATCCTGTTGTTGGTGGTGGGTGCCCTGGGCTTTATCCCCGGCGTCACCACCCAGTACAGCGAATTGATGTTCCTGGGACCTGATTCCCATGCCATGTTCCTTGGGCTGTTCCAGGTGTCCATGCTGCTCAATATTGTGCAGCTGGCCATCGGCGCAACGGGCTGGGCGATGTCCCGGACCGAACATGGCGCACGGAACTTCCTCATCGGAGCAGGCGCGCTGTACATCATCCTCAGCATTTTCGGGCTCAGTGTCGGCGTTGACTCGGCGGCCAACTTCCTGTCGTTCAACATGGCTGACAACTGGACCCACCTGGTGCTGGGCGTAGCGATGATAGCTGCTGGCTGGCTGTTCTCCAGGAACATGTCCGGCGAGAGGAAATAGCCCGGAAATGACAAGCCGGGATACGGGAGCCGCGAATGAGAAATGATCAATAAGTTCTGAATTTTCGTCCTACTCGCCGGTGCAGTTGCCGCGTTCCGCGAACAGCTGCACCGGCTTCTTGGTGCGCGACGGCGGTGAAAACTAATGCTGGACGGCGGCCGGGGCCGAGCGTACGCTAATCGGCGAGGGGGGAATCGGATGGGGGCGATACTGCGGGCTCGTTGCCGCTCCGCGTCCCGGCCTGTCTTGTTGGCCCTCCTGGTCGCGCTGGCGTGGCTCGTCTGGGGAGCCGGAACAGCCACCGCGTCCAGCCCCGTCCCGGATGCCGGAGACCTCCTGAAGCCGGCTTCCGCGGCACTTGCGAAACCGCTTCCTGTACCGGCGCATCCCGCCGTGGTGAGCTCAAGCGGAACTGCACTGGCAACCGCAACGTCCCTGGCGGATTCGGCCGCGGCCGCCGCAAACGCGTTGGCTGCCCCTGCGCTGCCGGCGGTCACCGGCACTGTTGATACTGCCACTGCTTTGGTGCCCGGGCTTCCCGATCTGCCGCTGGTACAGGCGCCCCTCCCGCTTCCCCTCCCCGATGTCCTGCCGCTGCCTGAGCAGTTGCCGCCGCTCCTGCCCGCGCCTGGCATCGCCCCGCTGCCTGGCCTGCCGCGTACGACGACGGCACCCGGCCCCCTGCCGACGGCGGCACCCAGCCTCCCGGCGTCGAGCGCGGCTGCGAAGGGCAGCATTGCGAGCGTTAGCCCGGCACCGGCACGCCCTGTTAGCCTGGCGGCCACCAACACCCCGAGGTTCGGCTTCGGCCCGGCCCAGGACCGGTCAGGCTTGGCCTCTCCGCCAGAGGCATCGGCAAGCCCTACCGGCCCCGAAAACGGGCCGCAGAACCCTGACCCGCGGACTCCCCCTGCCTTAGCAAATGGCGCCGGGACGGCCAGTTCCGGGTCAGTCGGAGGCTCCGAGGGTGCGGCTGACCTTGGCGGGTCCTGGCCGTCCCTCCCCACAGCCAACAGTGGACCACATCTGTCCGGCGCCGTGACGCTGCCGGCCGGTCCTTCCTTCGACCCCGGCTGCTCACCCGACTGAACAGGTCATCTCTGCCCTTTTCGCGGCAGACCATGACCACCCGCGCACCACCGGCGCGCGGACACCACGTTCAGTCAGGAGAATCTGTCATGTCCATCTACAGCGCTGTTATCAACCGCTCCCACGTCATCTCGACAGTGGGCAACTGGCCCGACCCCATGCGCAAGCTCGGCTAGCTCCAGGTGCGGTGGGCGGCTGAGACCGCCGCCCACCCGCCCAGACAACACTCCTGTAAAAACCTTCACCTCATATAAGATGAATCGCTGACCGCTAGCAGGCAGCAATTTGAGCAGAACCAGGCGGTGGTGCGCACCGCCGTCGAACGCCGTGAACGTGCCATTCGGCAGGGTAAAAGACTCCTCTACAAACACGTTCCGAGAGCAGGGCAGATCCGCGCTGGACTTCTTCACGTGGGGCAAGACCGTCTACACCGGCGTGTAGCCAGCCGTGACGTACGTGATCGCGCAACCGTGCGTGGATGTGAAGGACAAGGCGTGCATCGAGGAATGCCCGGTGGACTGCATCTACGAAGGCGAACGCTCGCTCTACATCCATCCGTCCGAGTGCGTGGACTGCGGGGCATGCGATCCGGTGTGCCCCGTGGAGGCAATCTATTATTCGGACGACGTCCCGGATGAATGGGCCGACTATGTCCGGGCCAACGTGGATTTCTTCGAGGACCTGGGATCCCCGCAAGGAGCCGCCGGCCTCGGGAACCTGGGCCGCGACCATCCGGTGGTGGCCACCGAGCCGGTGGTCGCGGTTGTCCGCGGGTGAGGCTGCAACAATGGCCCCATGAGCGACATCATCCTGGGCTGGGACCCGGCCGGCTGGAACCGCTGGAACTACCCGGCTGTTACTGAACAGGTCGCCGCGACAGGGCTGCACCTGGAGCCCTGGAGCGTGGACCGGGGCGTTGCCCCCGGCACCGGCGTGTGGCTGCTCCTGCTGGGAGCGCACGGCCCCGGCCTGATCGGCCATGGCGTTGTCCTGTCGGGGCAGCCCGGGCACCCGGATCAAGCGGCCTCGTCGGGCCAGCCTGAGTTCACCGTGCAGGTGGCGTTCGATGCGCTCCTGCCGCTGGGCGACCACGTGCCTGCTGCGGTCCTCGACGCAGCGGTGCCCGGCGTCGTGTGGGACAGCGCCGAAACCGGGGGCATGGCGCTGGAGTCCGGCGACGAAGCCGCGGTCCGGGCGCTCTGGGCCACTCACGGACCGGCACAAGGATCTGACCCAACCCAACCTGTGCCCGGCACGTACCCCGAGACCGCCGTCGTCCGTGTCACTGCCAACCGCTACGAGCGTGACCCCGAGGCCCGGCGGGCGTGCATCGCGCACCGCGGCAGCAGGTGCGCGGCCTGCGGGTTCTCCTTCGAACTGGCGTACGGCGAGCTCGGCAAGGACTTCATCGACGTCCACCATATGGTGCCGGCGGCCCAACTCGGCGGCGGCTACCAGCTGGATCCGCTCACGGATCTGGTTCCGCTCTGTGCCAATTGCCATGCCATGGCCCACCACGGAGTCAGCACGCCGCGCACGCAAGCAGAGCTGCGGCAAATCATGGCCACCGCCGGATACCTCCGCGGAACCACCGTTGCCCCTGAGGAGATTGAGGCCCAGCGCGTTGCCCGCGAGATCCTCGGCAAATAGGAACCGGTGATCGGGCCGGTCGAGATCCAGCCTGTTGAAACCCCACGCAACAGCCCGCGCTCTGGACTCTTGGGCGGGCGCCAACCAGACTGTCTACAACAGCTGGCCAGCAGGCCGAGATTGGAGACACGCAATACCGGCAAGGCCTGAGCAGCTGCCATTATTGGGGCCGTCCTGGGAGGCCTGTGCCGCACGCGAAAGGACCTCGTCATGCCGGATCTGTCAGCATTCTTCCCGCTTCTTGCCGCGATTATCGGGGCAATACTGGTGGTCGGCTTTGTCTGGGCGGCCATCAAACTGATGTGGAAAGTGGCGGAGCCCAATGAGGCACTGATCATCTCCGGCCTGACCCGCGGAACCCTGGAAACCCGGGCCGGAATGGACTTCAAGATTGTCACCGGAAAGGGCGCCCTGGTATTTCCGGGCCTGCAGACCGTCCGCACGCTTTCCCTGACGCTGAATGAAACGGAGCTAAAGGTTTCCTGCGTGACTTCGCAGGGCATCCAGGTGATTGTGGAAGGCGTGGTAATTTACAAAATCGGTGACGCCCCGCCGTTCATCGCAAATGCGGCCAGGCGTTTCCTGGGCCAGCAGCCCAAAATGGAAAGCCAGGTCTACAACGTCTTTGAGGGCCACCTGCGGTCCATCATCGGAAGCATGACCGTGGAAGAGATCATCCGCGAACGGGACAAGCTGGGGTCCCAGGTCCGCAGCGCCAGCGGAGTGGAAATGGAGAAGCTGGGTCTGGTGGTGGATTCGCTGCAGATCAAGGACCTGCAGGACCCCACGGGGTACATCCAGAACATCGCCAAGCCCCACATTGCCCAGGTCAAAATGGAGGCCCGGATCGCGGAGGCCACGCGGAACCGTGAGGCGGCCGAGAAGGAAGCCGAGGCGGCTGCCATGATCGCGGACGCGCAGAGCGTTTCGGCCATCCGGCAGTCGGTGGCGCAGGCGAACGCCGAGCGGGCCAAGGCCGAGGCCGCCCAGGCGGGACCGCTGGCGGATGCGACCGCCCGGCAGCACGTCGTCGTCCAGGAAACGGAAGTGGCCAAGCTTGAGGCGGACCGGGAGGAGCAGAAGCTCCAGACCACAGTCCGGAAGCCCGCCGACGCCAAGGCTTACGCCAAGCGCACCGACGCGGAGGGCCAGAAGGCGGCGGACATCAGCGCCGCCGAAGCGCTGGCCCGCCGCACGGAACTTGAGGCCCAGGCCAACGCCCGCCGGACGGAACTGACTGCGCAGGCGAACGCCACTGCCGCGGCGGCCGCGGCCGGTGCCACGAAGGTCACCGGCGAGGCCGAAGCCGCTGCCACCAGGGCCCGTGGTGATGCCGCGGCATCCGCCATCAAAGCCAAGGCGCTGGCCGAGGCAGACGGCATCAAGGCGCGGGCCGAAGCGCTCGGGACCAACCAGGACGCCGTCATTTCGCAGCAGCTGGCCGAAAACATGCCGGCCATCATCGCCGCAGCGGCCGAGCCTTTCTCCCACGTGGGGCAGATGACCGTGCTGAACGGCGGCGAGGGCGTGAACAAGATGCTGGGCGGCATCCTGGCCCAGGTGGGCGACTACCTTCCTGCCTTGTCCTCGGCACTGAAGAACAGCCGGGAAGGCAAGCGCCCCGCGAAAGGCCCCGATGCATAGAAACGTTGACCGGAGCCTGACCGGCAAGATCGGCCGCGTGACCGGGCGCATTGGGCCGGGAACCCTCGGCGAGGTCATGCTGCCCTACCTGGGCGGCACCAACGCGTTCCATGCCCACCCCTTCGACAAGACGAGCGTCTTCGCAGTCGGTGACGAAGTGCTGGTCATCTATTTCGAGCCGCCGCAAACGGTCTATGTCGATGAACTGCCGGACGTGCTGCGGCACGGTGAAGACGGCTGACCCCATGCGCTGATCTGTTAACCCAACCTTTCCCTCGACTCAACCCGGGTGACCCCGCCCCGACAGGCGCCGCGCCCACCGTGGAGGGGTGAGGATCGCAATTGTTGCCGAGTCATTCCTGCCGCTGATGAACGGAGTGACCCACTCCATCCTGAGGGTGCTTGAACACCTGGAGGACCAGGGCCACGACGTCCTGGTCATCGCCCCTTCCACCTATGCTGTCGCCGAGTTCGTGGGACCGGCCGAGGTGGTTCACGGCGCGACGGTGCACCGGGTTCCCGCGGTTCCCCTGGCGGGATACACCAACGTGCGAGTGGCGATGGGCGGTGTGTACCGGGTCAAGCGAATCCTTGCCGACTACGCACCCGACGTTGTCCACCTCGCATCGCCGTTTATCCTCGGGTGGCGGGCAGTGCAGGCCGCGCATCAGTTGGGGATCCCCACCATAGCCATCTACCAGACCGAGGTTCCCAGCTACGCCGCCCGCTATGGTGTGCCGTTCCTGGAAAACTGGGCGTGGAGCCGGGTGGAGAATATCCACCTGCTCGCCACCCGGACCCTGGTGCCGTCCACCTTCGCGCTGAACCAGTTGCGCGGCCGCGGGATTCCGCGGGTGGGCATGTGGCGGCGCGGTGTGGATACCGCGCGGTTTTCGCCGGAAAAGCGCGACGCCGGGTGGCGGACAACGGTTGCCCCGGGCGGTGAGCGCATCATCGGCTACGTCGGCCGGCTGGCCATCGAAAAACAGGTAGAGGACCTCACCGCGCTCGCCAACGTCCCGAACACCAAGCTGGTGATTGTGGGCGATGGACCCCAAAAGTCCTTCCTGCAGGAAGCCCTGCCGGACGCCGTGTTCACCGGGTTCCTAGGCGGTGAGGAGCTGGCGAAGGCGGTGGCGTCCTTCGACCTTTTTGTCCATCCCGGCGAGTTCGAGACGTTCTGCCAGACCATCCAGGAGGCCATGGCATCGGGGGTGCCGGTGGTGGCCACGGGCCGCGGCGGACCCCTGGACCTGGTGGAAAACTCCCGTACAGGCTGGCTGTACCAGCCCGGCGACCTGGCCGGTTTCCGGGCCCGGGTGATGGACCTCATGGGCGACGACGCCAAGCGCCGCGCGTTCGCCAGGACAGCGCACGCCTCGGTCCAGGCGCGGACATGGCCGGTGCTCAGCGCCGAACTGGTGCGTCAGTACCAATCAGTAATCGCCGGCGAACCGTTGGCTGAAACCGTCGAAACCAAGAGCCGCCGCCCGGTGGTTGAGCCCGCCCAAACCAAAAGTGGAGCGTCCCTGTGAAAATATCGGTGATCGGCTGCGGCTACCTCGGCGCCGTGCACGCCGCGACGCTCGCGTCCATGGGCCACACCGTGGTGGGCATCGACGTGGACGCCACCAAAGTGGACCAGCTGGGCCGCGGCCAGGCCCCCTTCTTCGAACCCGGCCTGGACGAACTGCTCCGCGACGGACGCAGCACCGGCCGCCTCACGTTCTCCACCGACGTCGCCGCTGCCGCCGGCGCCCAGGTCCATTTCCTGTGCGTGGGGACGCCGCAGTCCAAGACGTCCGACGGCGCCGACCTCACCTTCCTCGTTTCCGCCACCGAGGCACTGCTCCCGCACCTGGCGAGGGGCGCCGTCGTCGTCGGTAAATCAACGGTGCCCGTGGGCACGGTGGACATGCTCCAGAACGTCCTCGCGGGGCGGACGGACGTGCAGCTGGGCTGGAACCCCGAGTTCCTGCGGCAGGGCACTGCAGTGAAGGACTCGCTGGTGCCGGACCGGCTGGTCTACGGTGTGGCGGGCGGACGCGCCGCGGCCTTCAACACCAAAACCGGGGCGCCGCGTGCGGTGACGGCTGCGCTGGATGCCGTTTATGAGCCGCTGCTGAACGCCGGCATCCCGCGCCTGGTGTGCAACTTCGCCACGGCGGAGCTGATCAAGTCGGCCGCCAACGCGTATCTGGCCACCAAGGTCAGCTTCATCAACGCCATCTCCGAACTGTGCGACGCGTCCGGCGCGGACGTGGCCGAACTCAGCGAGGCCATGGGCATGGACCCGAGGATCGGGAACCGCTACATGCATGCCGGGCTGGGCTTCGGCGGCGGGTGCCTGCCCAAGGACCTCCGCAGCCTCCGCAGCCAGGCCGCGGCTCTGGGCGTGGACCCGGTGAACGACTGGATGGGTGTGGTGGATGCCATCAACGTCCGCCAGCGGACCCGGACGGTGTCCCTGGCCGGGGAACTGTGCGGCGGCGGGCTCTCCGGACGCGCGATCACCATCCTCGGAGCCTCCTTCAAACCGGAGACCGATGACATCCGCGACTCCCCCGCCCTGGACGTGGCGGCCCGGCTGGCAGCGGCCGGCGCGCATGTGACGGTGACGGATCCGAAAGCCGTCAACCACGCGTGGCTGCGATATCCGCAGCTGCGGTTCGAAGCCTCCGCGACGCGGGCCTTGGAGGGTGCCGAGCTGGTGCTCCTCCTTACTGAGTGGGACGAATACCGGCGCCTGAGCCCTGCCGCTGCGGGCGCTTTGGTGCGGCGGCGGGTGATCCTGGACGCCAGGAACGTCCTTGATGCTGCTGCCTGGCAGGCGGAGGGCTGGGTGGTCCGCGGCCCTGGCAGGCCTGCGGGGGCAATTCCCATCACATTGCCGACGCGGGCCGGCTGAGTACCGTTCCGGCAAAATGATGGCGGCCCGCTGGATGCGGGCCGCCATCATGTGGACCGGGGTGCGGAGCCCGAAAACGGTCCAGGATTTGCGGGGAGGGGCGCAGTCCAAGTTCGGTGTCCAGCAGTGTGCTGTACTGGCGAAGGTATTCGTGTGCCGCGGCAACGTTACCTTCGTCCAGGCAGACGTCGATGAGGACGGCGTGCACTGATTCGCGCAGGGGCTCAATGGCCTTGGCACGGAGTGCGGCGTCGATGGCTTCCGGATAGCGGCCCAGTTTCCGGAGCCGGACGGCGAGCGCTTCCAGCGCATGGAGCTGCAGTTGCCTGAACCGCTCCCGTTCCACCAGCAGCCAGTCTTCATCCCAGGACGGCAGGAGATCTCCGGTGAGCGGGGAGCTGTTGATATCGCCGACGGCCAGCTCTTCGCCATCAGACAGGAGCCGGGCGGCCTGGTCCCGGCATTGCTGCAGGTCCACGGTAACCTCCGGGCCCAACGCCAGTTCATTCCGTCCCGCCGGCACCAGGTCCTGCCGGATGGAACGAATTCGCCACAGCGCGGTACGCAGGCTTCCGTGCGCATGGTCAACGGACGAGTCAGCCCAGAGCCTGCTGACCAGGGCGTCCCGCGAACACTTCACGCCGTCCTGCCGGGCCAGCGCCAGGAAAGCGAGGACCCGCTGGGCGTGAAGCGGCAGCCGGATCCGGTCTTCGGCCAGGAAAAGCGAAAAGCCGTTCAGGAGATACAGTCTCGGCTGGACATCGGCAACGGGTGCCGGGAGGGAGGGTGCAGACGTCATTGAAGGATCCATGTTCAATCGGACACAGAAAAGTATGGGAGACCGGCCACGGTATTTGCGTGGCGATGATCAACATCACTACGCAATGTTGATGCCCGCTAAGGCTTTGGGGCGGATCATGTCCGCCATGACTGCCGAATACTCCGTGATCGTACTGCGGGCCTGGCGTAACCCACAAGGGCTGATTATCAGGGTGATGACCACAGACGGGACGCGACGCAGCTGGGTGGTTTTCGGTATGGCAAACCTGGTTGCCCTTTTGGAATCACTGACCTCCGATGCCGAACCTCCCGGTCCCGGCACAACAGCAGAAGTTACTACAGACGGTTGACGCTGGCACATACAACGCCGCCCCACTCTGGAATCCCCATCCTGTAAGGAGGCTGTCATGGACGTCCAGTCCGGCTTCGCCAGCGAGGCGCTCTTCTCCGGCCTGTCATTGGCCGAACCTCCCGCTGACCCGGCCAGTCCCCAGGCCGTGCCGGAGGCCACCCTGAATTCCCCCTTCCCGGCCCGTTTCATCGCCGAGGCTTTCGCGCCTGAGGTGGAGGAGGGTGCCGCGTTTTTCGCGGAGCTGGAGGACGAAGACTTTGCTGATTCGCTGGAGCAGCTCATCAACGATGCCGCCGCCCACCAGCTTGCCGACCAGCGGAACTGGTCCTCCCTCCCTGCCGAGGCCGATGCGAGGGCCTCGCTCGAGGACTGGATCGAACCAGTGGCGACGGAAGCCGAACGCGCCCTTGACGGGTTCGCCGAGCGGTTGCTGGGCCGGGACATCTACGGCTTGCCCGCGCAGGACTTCGAGCAGCTCCTGGACGCGGCCAGCAACGAAGCCCAGTACGGATTGACCGGCTATGAGGACTTCCTCGGCGGCATCATCCGGGCCGGCAAGAAGCTGGTGAGCGGCGCCGTCGGCCTCGTCAAAAAGGGTATCGCGGCGGTGGGCAAGGTCCTGCCGGTAAACCTGCTGCTGAACAAGCTCAAAGGCCTGGTGCGTCCGCTGCTCAAACGCGTCATCAGTGCCGCCATGAACCGGCTCCCGGCCAGCGTCCGGCCACTGGCCCGCAAGCTCGCCGCGAAGCTCGGTGTAGCAGAGGCCGAAGCTAAGGACCATGCCTCGGCCGAGGGCTTGGCCGAAGTCTTCGAACTCGAAGTCGCCGCGCTGCTGTACGCTCCCGAGGCGGAGGAGGAGCTGGGTGAGAGTTTCTTTGAGCCGCGGGAATACGAGTCGACGGATTCGCTGGCCGCCCTGGACACGGCGCGGGCCAAGTTCACGGAGCGGCTCGCAGCCATGCCGGACGGCAGCACGCCGTCGGCGGAAGTTGAGCAGTTCCTGCCGGCAGTGATGGCCGTGCAACCGCTGATCAAACTTGGTATCTCGATCATCGGCCGGCAGCGGGTAGTGAAGTTCGTCGCGGACATCCTCGCCAATCTGGCCAAGGGCCTGATCGGCGAAGGTCCCGCCCGGATGCTGGCCACTCCGGTGGCAGACCTGGGGCTGAAGGTTTTCGGATTCGAGGCGGAGGCGGAGTCGGACCGGATGCGGGCGGCGGAGGCGGTGGCATCCACCGTGGAGGGGGCCACACTGCGGCTCCTGGAACTGCCTGAGGCCGTGTTCGAGGACCAGCTCCAGCTGGCTGCGGCCGTGCAGGAAGCCTTCGTGGAAGCCGCCGCCGCGTACCTGCCGGACAAGGTCCTGCACCAGGACCTGCCGGAACGTGAAACAGCCGGCGAATCCGGGGTGTGGGTGCTGATGCCCCGCTCAGCCAAGCCCCGCTACCGGTTCCGCAAATACACCCGGGTTTTCGCCATTCCCATCACCCGTCAGGCAGCGCGGGCCATCCGCTGGTCGGACGGCGGCACCCTGGAGGGGCACCTGCTGGACCGGGGCGTGCGGCGGTGGCCGCTGGAAGCGGAAGTGGACCTGTTCGAGGCCATCCCCGGCACCCAGTTCGGCCACCTGACCCAGGACGAGGCCACGGATGAGGCCCTCGCCGCGGACAGCAGCGAGTTCCAGCTCCTCACACCGGAGATCGCCGGACTGCTGCTGCGCGAACCCGGACTGGGCAAGGCCTCCGCTGCAGGCCCCGCCGTGGGACGCGCCAGGCCGGAGGTGGGACGCCGGTACTTCCGGATCCGCTCGGCTGCCCTCGGCCGGATCAACCGGACGAAGCGGCTGGCACGGCGGCTTCGGGTTGTGCTGGAACCGTCCAAGCGGCGCCTGCTTGTGCAGCTGCGGCTCTCCGAGCGCCAGGCCCAGCAGCTCCTGACGCTCCTGCAGCCACCGTCACCTACGGCCCGGCGGGATC
Organism: Arthrobacter sp. Soil762; assembly: GCF_001428335.1. GTDB lineage: Bacteria > Actinomycetota > Actinomycetes > Actinomycetales > Micrococcaceae > Arthrobacter. Next base: position 414,847 of record NZ_LMSG01000019.1, on the reverse strand, counting down.
TTCCCTCGGTGCTGGCGGCGCTGCGGCAGCTGTACGAACCCCGGCTGCCGCAGATCCTGGCGGCCCGGATGGTCCGGCACGCGCTGGCAAAAGATGCCGCCGAAGCGGCAGCGCCGGTAGAGGCCCTGCTCAAGGCCCTGGCCGCGGCACTGTCCAAGTTCCTCACCCAGCGGGCTGCCCAGCTGGCAGCGGCGGTGGCGGAGCCGGCCAGCGGCATCACCATCTCCCTCACGTTCCAGGACCTCACCAAGGAAAAGCTCGGCGCAACAGTCCAGCTGCCCGAGGTGGCAGTGCAGGCGGGGTGGAAGTCCGTTGGCCAATGACTTCGCCGCGGAAAAGGACGCCCTGGCCCTCGAGGTGCGGCACTGGTCCCGGGCCAGTACCGCACTGGCGGACCTGGAGGTCCTCGCTTCGTCGGCCTCCTGGCAGGCGCTGGAAAGCTACATGGGGCTCAGCATCCGAACCAGCCTCCGCACGCTGGCCACAGGCGTCGCCGCCGAGGCTGGTGTCCTTGCCGCGAGGCTCACCACGGCCACGGCGCCCGCGGAGCTGGCAGCAATCCGCACCGGCATGCTTCGGCTGAGGCGCCGGTACGAACAGGTGGAGACCGTCCTGGATTTCTACGGTGACGCAGTAAATACCCGGACAAGCCCGCGCCTGGGCGCCGTGCTCCGGGGGCTGGATGCCTTAGCCGTGGACAGCATGGACCGGGTTCTGCGGCCCCTGGGCATGAGCACTCCGCCGGTCCTGACCTACTTGGACAAAGGGATCGGCGCGTCCATCCTCCGCTCCGGCGCACGGCTCTGGGACGCATCCCTCTCACCGGTGGCAGCTATCAAGATCACCCGGCACAATCTGTGGCGCCCCACCTCCTTAATTCACGAGACAGGCCACCAGGTGGCGCACATGACGGGCTGGACGGCAGAACTTGGGTCAGCACTGTACAACCGGATGGCTCCGGTCTCCGTCCTGGCCGCCGAAAGCTGGCGCTCCTGGGCCAGTGAAGTGGCCGCCGACGTATACGCCTTTGCGCTCCTAGGCTACGCACCCCTGCCAGCCCTGGCCACGGTGGTGGATGGTCCCACCAGCAAGGTCTTCCGGATGCCGCCGGGCGATCCGCATCCGTTTGGCTGGGTGCGCGTGCTGTTCAATGTGGGCTTGTGCCGGTCCTGGTTCGGGCCCGGGCCGTGGGACGGCATCGCGCGGACATGGATGCTCCGCCACCCAGTGGAGAAGGCATCGCGGGACGTCCAGGCCATCTGCCGGGCGAGCCTGGCCCAGCTGCCGGCCTTGGCGGACGTGTGCACCCGCATGCCGCTGCGCGCGTTCGGCGGCGCGTCGCTCGCGTCGCTCGCGGACCCGCGGGCTGTTGCCCCGGCGGAGCTTGCCCGACTGGCCGAAAGGGCGGGCGCTTCCCTCTACACGTCCAGCTACCTGCAGCGCCTGGAGGCGATGCGCGTGCTGGCCTGGACGGTGCTTAACGGGCAGTCAGCCACCGGGTCCGACGACGGCGTCGAACTTTGGCTCCGACGGATCGGCGGCGCTGCGGCCGCCGCAGCCTGACCCACCCAACAGAACATCAGCAAGAAAGGACGAACGTCATGGCAGAGGACACGGGCACGGCCCGGGCATCATCCCGCAGTTCCGCGGCCAAAGCAGACCAGGCCAAGGACGAGGCCAATGGCCAGACCGAGGCGGCGGACCTGAGGGTGGCTGAAGCGGTTGCCAGGGCACTGGGTGAACAACTCAGCGGCGCCATCAGGGAAGTCTTCACCGAACAGCGCGACATCTTCGCAGGGCAGGCCGCCCTGCGCGAGGCTGACTACGTGCTGGTCCGGGAAATGGTGAAAGAACAGCGCGATCGGCGTGACAAAGACGCGGAACTGCTCAAGAAGATCGAGCAGGCCGAAACAAGGCGTCCGGAGCCGGCCACGACCCGCCGCATCGACGCCGAGCCGGGGCAGCTGCGGCTGGGCCTGCAGTTCAACGCCCTGAGCAACGTCCTGGGCAGCCGCAAGCGCACCCGGGTGGGCCGTGACGACTCGCTGATTCCTCCGCCCGAGATCCGCACTGTCACCACCAGCGGGAAGCAAGTCTTCGCTCTGACCTTTACCGCGCCCCTGCCGGCCGGAGCAGTGACCGTGGGGATCCAGTACCTGGATAACAATCCCAAGGGCCTGGTCCGGGTGGAGAAAATCTCGGGCAACAGCCTGGATCTGGCTTCGGACCAGGTGCAGTTTGTTGAGCTGCTGGATGGGCGGGCTGTTCCCATCGCCTACGGAATCCCCTACCGGCGCTGAAATCAAGAATCACTTGGAGGCTCACGATGTTTCGTACCCTAGCCCGGCTGGTCGTTGATCCGACCCTGTTGAACCCCGCAGCCATACCGAATCCGGACGTGGTGTTCGCGCACAATCCCCGCCAGCTCAGCCGATGGCTGGAGGAAGTTTTCGCGGTCAACGGCGTGGTCAAATACTTTCCGAATCCGGCGCCTCCGTTGACCGCTTCCACCGGTCAACAGGCTGTGATTAACGGACTCAAGATGCCACCCGGGCTGCTGACCGAACTTCCCAGCGCCATCACCCAGGGCACCGCCATCCCCCCGGGTTACAAAGTGAACCCGCTGTTGGGGACCACCACCCCACTGCCGTGGGACCACCTGATCTATGCCTTCCTGCTCGAGAACACCGGGATCGTGGAGATCCTGGGCGAGGTGGTCCGGCGCTACAAGGTGGGCGAAACCCTGGCACCGCCGTCGGTACAGACCCTTGTCTGGGCCAGGAACACAGAGGAGCTGTTCTTCCGCGATCCGCCGGCTTTCCACATCCTGGGTGTCAGCAGCCAGCTCCGTCCGGATGCACGGGTGAACCGCCGCAACGCCTATTGGCGCATGTTTGGGCGGGACCTGTCCCATCCGCCGCTGGGCGCACCGCTGGAGGGCCAGCCGTGGAAGCGCGACGTCGGCGCCGGAACGAATGCACGGTTCTTCGACATCTGGGAGGAGCTGCTGCGGCAGGTCTGGCAGGGCATCCTCAACGACCGGAACCAGGGCGGCCCAAACGCCACGGACCGCAGCTACATCGCCTACCTCTGCCAGTCCCTTTCGGAGATGCTCACCATGCGGCGGCGGGGCGGAATGCTGGCGCAGGAGGAGTTCGCGTACGTCACCATGCTCAACTGGTTCCACCTGACGGTCGAGTATGAGACGCCGGTGGTCAGGGACCTCAAAGCCGAGGCCGGCACCAACGGCAATCCGGCGGATCGGCTGGCCGCGATCGGCGCCCGCGTTGGGATCACCCCGCCGCGGGAAAGCCGCGAGCTGTTCGAACTCGCCGGCCTGCTATCACCGCTGATGTGGTTTATCGAAAACGGCGCGTTCAACGATGAATCCGACGCGGAGATGCTGTACCACTCAAATCTGGTCCCCAACCCGGTGGTCGCCGACGCGATGATCCGGATCATCGACCTGTGGCAGTCGGCCACGGGCACCCGGATCAAGGACCCCACCGTTGTATCAGTGAGCCCGGATGCCAGGCGCCCGGCCCAGCCGCTGCGGCTGCCCGAGCCCACGCCCACCGCTGCCGCGCCGGTGTTTACGCCGTCCAGCAACGGCAACAAGGCCAAGGTCTAGGAGCGGGGGGCACGTCATGGAGGACTACACAGTGGCGCAGCTGTTCGCAGTCAACCGGAACGGCGACGCGCACCAGGAACACCCCGGCTGGCCGGTGAAGCAGGACGTTTTCTCCTTCCAGGACCAGCACGAATCCCAGCAGGATGAGGACCAGCAGGATGAAGCCCCGGGCGGCACGGCGACCGGGGCTGAGGATTACGACAACCTCAGCTGGGGCGAGCAGGAAGACCAGGCGTTCGCCTCCTGGTCGGAAGCCGCGGACCTGCAGGAAGAGGATGAGGCCACTACTTGGGAAGTACAGGAGGATCTGGCAGGCGGTGAAGCCGACGTCGGATTCGCCGATTCCGCCGGCCAGCGTTGGGAGGCCGGGCTGGCACGCTCGGTGCCCGGCGGGCGCCTGGTGATAGGCCGCTTCCCGCAACTCCGGGGGCATAAGGGCACGGCCCCGGACCTCCTGCTGAAGTGGAACGGCATGCCCCAGGACGTGCAGACCGTGGACGTCGTTGTTCATCTGCACGGCTATTCAGACAAACGCGCCACGATGAGCATCACCCGCGACAAGGAACCTGCCAGCGGGCTGGATTTCAGCGATCCCGCCCAGCCAGGGACGCCCGGGCGGACCACGCCCACCCTCGCCCTCCTTCCCCGCGGCAACTACTTCGGCGGCAACAGCGGCGCCGGATACTCCTTTCCCGAGCTCACCAAGCCCTCGGCCATCCAGAAACTCGTGGCTGCCGGGCTGGAGGCCTTCAACAAGGAAGCCGGTACCAGCGCCACGTTGGGCAAACTGATCCTGACGGCGCACTCCGGCGGCGGCGCCCCGCTGATGGCCATCCTCCGCCACACCGATCCGGACGAAGTCCACACCTTCGATGCCCTCTACTCGGATCCTGCCGCGCTGATCGCCTGGGCCCGACGGCGGATCGCGGCCGGGACAGGCGCCCTGCGCGTACTCTTCCGTCCGGGCGAGCCGACCGCTCGGAACAGCGAGCGCGTGGCGAAGGCACTGAAGCAGCTGGCCGTACCGCCGTCTTTCCGAGTGGAATCCACGAGGGTGCCGCACAACGACATTCCACGGAAATTCGGGTGGCTTTTGCTGCAGGACTCCAGCGCACCAATCGCGGGCACCATCGCCCGGGAAGCAGAGGAGGAAAACGCAGACCTGTACTTCGCCGAAACTGGCTGGCGCTTTGACGGGACGGGCCAAACCGAGGCTGAACCCGCCGTCGGGCTTGCTGAAACCGAGACGGATGAAACTGAAACGGATGAAGCCGAAGCCGGGGAAGCCGAAGCCGGCGAGTGGGAACTCGCCGCCGCGGAGGCAGAGGCCGAGGACATCGGCGAGCACGAGGTCTTTCCCTCGGGCGAGTCACTGACTGTCACCACCGGTCAGACAGGTCAGGGCGAGGAGCACTGGGATCCAAACAACGCAGGGCTGCCGCTCTATGACACGGGAGCAGCTGTCCGGACCCGGAAGCTGTCGCCCAACTTCACGGTGGGCGAGCTCGTTTTCAGCGGCAATCAGTTTGCCGAGAAGGCACGCATCTCCCCGGCTCTGGTGGCGGCGCTGCAGAAGATCCGTGACCGCGTGGGACGTCCTGTCCGGATCACGTCCGGGTACCGGTCCTGGCAGCGGAACGTCGCCGTATACAGCCAGGCCCGTCCACCCAAGAAGCCAACCCTGAGCAGGCACTGCAGCGGTCAGGCAGCCGACATCACCGTGGCCGGGATGTCCGGGCTGGAGATCGCCAAAGCTGCCGTGGACGTGCTCGGGGACGGGATCGGGGTGGGCATCGGTGCCGGCTTCACCCATATCGACGTCCGCGGAAAGTGGACCGTCTGGACGTATATTTCCGGGGCCGCCGGAGCAGCAGCCGTGGCGGAGCTCAACGCCCACCGCACTGACAGGAAAGCATCGCCTGCCCCGGCACCGGCACCGCAGACCTCGGACCGGGCCGCCGGCCGGGTGATCCGCGGAATGTTCATTACGTGTGCCACGGGTGAGCAGCCGGGAGCGCGTGCCATGGCCGACCAGTGGCGCAGGCTCACCGGCCGGCAAGCGGGTACGTTCAACTGCCGGAAAACCGAGGCGGGCACGCCATCGCTCCATGGCGAGGGGCGGTCCATCGACCTGCACGGACGGGTCGACCGGCCCGCAGAAAAGGCCCAGGCGGACGCCTATGTGGCGTGGATGCAAAGCAACGCCGTGGAACTGCAGGTGGCGTACCTGATCTGGAACCACAACCAGTGGAGCTGGGCGCGCCGCGCAGAGGGCTGGCGTCCATACGGTGGAAACAACAAGCACATCGACCACATCCACGTGGACCTGAGCTGGGAGGGGGCCCGAAACCCCAGCCCGCTCTTCAGCGGCGGCGTGTCGGGCCTGGGCGGGGCGCCCGCCCCGACGCCACAGCCAGCGCCCGCCCCTGCGCCCAAGTCCGGAGTACCGGCGCACGTCCAGGAATTTGTTCGGCGTTATGGACCGGAGGCGCGGCTCGGGCAGCAGAACAGTGGAGTCCCGTGGCTGGTGACGCTGGGCCAGGCCGCGCTCGAATCCGGCTGGGGCAAGAAGGCACCGCGGTTCAACTTCTTTGGCATCAAGGCAAAAGCCACCGATCCCGAGCCACGCAGGCAACTGCTGCAGACCCGCGAAGTGTTGAGCCACCCGAACGGCAATTTCCCCCGGGTCATTTCGGTGACGCCCCGGGCCGACGGGAGGTACGAGTACGTGGTTATGGACTGGTTCCGGGCCTACGCCTCGGCGGAGGAATCCTTCGCGGACCATGGCAATTTCCTGGTCCGCAATTCCCGCTACCGGCCGGCGTTCCAGCACACCAACGATCCGTACGCGTTCGCCAGGGCTGTCGCAGCGGCCGGTTACGCAACCGACCCGTCCTACGCCGCCACGCTGACGTCGGTGATGCGCCTGATTGAACGGTCCCCCTGATGGCAGTCCATGACGGCTGGCCGCTTCCCTGTCGCAGGGGAAGCGGCCGGCGCCGTTCCGGGCTTGGAATCTTTCCCTGCCCGTCCCCCTCGATGTGGCCTCCCGCGCTTTATGATGTGCGTGGGGGTGGTGACGCATGGGGGGTTCCAGGCGGCAGGGCAAGGATGTGGGCGCATCGAATTTCGATGTGTTTCTTAATAGCAGCCAGGATGCGCTTCTGGCGGTCAACGCGGACCGCACCATCAAAATGGCCAACGCGGCAGCCAGCAAGCTGTTCGGTTACACTCGCGCTGAGCTGATCGGCAGCGACCACTGGCTGCTCCTGTCGGAGGGGTTCCGGAACGAAACGCGGCTGCTTCAGGAGCACCTGGAGGCGCAGCCCGCTGAACCGTTGCCGCCGCGTGAAGTGTACGGACTGCACCGGGACGGCACAGAGTTCTCCGCCGAGGTGGCAGGCTCACTGCTGGACGACGGCGGCTCGCAGGTTTTGCTGGTTTCGGTCCGGAGCACGGAACACCGCAAGGGAGCTGACGCTGACCTCCTCGAGGCCATGTCACTGCTGACGGCCACCCTCGAATCCACCGCGGACGGCATCCTGGTGATCAGCTCCGACGGCAGTGTTGCCGGGTTCAATGACCAGTTCCTGAAGATGTGGGGCATCCCGCCGGAACTCCTGGACGGCGACAGTGATGAGCCCGTCATGCGGCTGATCCTCTCCCAGATCGCCAACCCGGAGGCCTTCATGGCCAGGATCGCCCAGGTTGTGGACACCCCCGGGGCCGAGAGCCATGACGTGCTGGACTTCAAGGATGGCAGGACGTTTGAAAGGTATTCGCGGCCGCAGCGCGTGGGCGAGAGGATCGCGGGCCGCGTGTGGAGCTTCCGGGATGTCACTCCGCGCAGGCAGGCGCAGGAGCAGGCCGAGCAGGCCCTGACTGACCTGGCCGCGCAGGCGGAACAGCTGAGAGCACTTGCGTTCCAGGACCCGCTGACGGGCCTGGCCAACAGGGCAGTGTTCAATGCCGAACTCGTCCGCGCATTGGGGGAGCCACGGCTCAAATCCGTGGACGTACTCCTGCTTGATCTGGACGACTTCAAGGAGGTCAACGACATTCTCGGCCACCAGGCCGGTGATGACATGCTGGTGGAAGTGGCCCGCCGGCTCCGGGGCTGCGTCCCCACCGCCGATGTGGTGGCCCGGCTGGGCGGCGACGAGTTTGTGGTGCTGCTGACAGCCTGTACCGACGCCGACGCTATCGCCGAGTGCATTGTGCGCTGCCTGCACGTGCCGTTCTCGATCGAGGGCAGCATGCTGCGCCCCAGCGTGAGCTTGGGGCTGGCTTCGATTGGCCGGGATGCCCGGGGCGCTTCTCAAGTGCTGCGTGAGGCGGACATCGCCATGTATGCGGCCAAGGCGGCGGGAAAGAACCGCTTCCTGCGGTTCCACCAGGACATGATGACGGCCCTGGTCCAGCGGACCGATCTGGAAGCAGGCCTCCAGCTGGCCATTGCCCGGGGTGAGATTTCTGTGGAGTTCCAGCCGATCGTGTCGCCGCGCATGGGCAGGGTGGTCAAGTTTGAAGCACTGGCACGTTGGGACCGCGAGGACCAGCGCGTCCCGCCCGCGGTGTTCATTCCCTTGGCCGAACGCAGTGGCCTCATCGACGAACTCGGCAACGAGGTGATGGCGCAAAGCCTGAAGCAGCTGGCGTCATGGTTGCGCGAGGATCCCTCGCGATCGCTGTCCATGAACGTCTCGGGGGTCCAGCTGCAGGAACTCGACTTCGCCGAGAAAGTCCTGGACCTTTCGGAATCGTGCGGCGTGGGCGTTTACCAGCTGGTTTTCGAGGTAACCGAGAGCGTGTTCTTCGACGCCGACTGCACCGTGATCGAACAGCTCAGCCGGTTGCGGGAGGCCGGCGCCCGGGTGGCGCTGGACGATTTCGGTACAGGCTACTCCTCGCTGGGACGGCTGCAGGAGCTGCCGGTGGACATCGTCAAAATCGACAAGACCTTTGTCTCCATGGTTCGCACCGGCACGGAACGCCTGCCCATCCTCAGCTCCATGATCAATATGGCGCACAGCCTGGGACTGACCGTCACAGCAGAAGGCATCGAAACCGACGAGCAGGCGAATTACCTCATCGCACTCGAATGCGATTCGCTGCAGGGCTACCTGTTCTCGCACCCGGAACCGGCCGACCGCTTCGAGCACGCGCTGAAGAACGCCGGACATGCGCTCCAGGCGTTGGCGAGCCGCTCCGGCTCCAGCTAAGCACCCTTCGAATGAGAATCCGGGCATACATCGGGCGACGCGAGGGACAATGAACCTATGGACGTTGTTGTCATCGAAACGCGGCCGCTCGGGGACCGCAGCTACCTGGTCCACGACGGCGAGGTGGCGCTGGTCATCGATCCGCAGCGGGACACGGACCGGGTGGAGGCCGCGGCCTCGGAGGCCAACGTCCGCATCACCCACGTTGCCGAAACCCACCTGCACAACGACTACCTCACCGGCGGGCTCGTCCTCGCCCACACGCACGGTGCCACGTACCTGGTGAACGGAGCGGACGGCGTCGGGTTTGAACACCAGCCAATAGCCGACGGCGGCACGGTCCAGGTGGGCCGGCTCACCGTGAGGGCCGTGGCCACGCCCGGCCACACCCACCACCATCTCAGCTACGTGGTCAGCGATGGCGAGGACCAGGCGGTGTTCTCCGGCGGCAGCCTGCTCTACGGGTCCGTGGGCCGGACGGATCTGGTCAGCGACGAGGACACCGAAGACCTCACCCACGCCCAGTACTCCTCGGTCCGCCGCCTCGCCGCCGAGGCCAAGCCGGACGCAGCCCTGTACCCCACACACGGGTTCGGCTCGTTCTGCTCGTCCCTGCCGGCGTCGAGCGCCCCTTCGTCCACCCTCGCCGAACAGCAGGTAACCAACCACGCGTTCACGGACGCCGATGAGGACCACTTTGTGCGGGAGCTCATCAACAACCTGACGGCCTACCCGTCCTACTACGCGCACATGGCGCCGGCGAACCGGCAGGGCCCGGGGCCGGCGAACCTCTCCGTGCCGGTGTCCCTCGATCCAGCAGAACTTGACCGCCGTCTGGCCGACGGCGAATGGGTGGTGGACCTGCGCCACCGGGTAGCCTTCGCCAGCCGCCACCTGCAGGGCTCGGTGAGTTTTGAGTACGGCCGCGGCTCGAGCTTCACCGCCTATCTGGGCTGGGTCCTGCCATGGAACCGGCAGCTGACCCTGGTCGGCGCCCGCGACGACGTAGAGAAGGCCATCCGGGACCTGTCCCGGATCGGCATCGACTCCCCCGATGCCGCCCTCGGAACGGAACCGTCGGCACTCGCACCGGGCACCGCCGTCGTGCATTATCCGCGTGTGGACTGGGCCGAAATGCTGCACGGGCGGGGCTCCGGGGACGTGGTGCTGGATGTCCGCCGGACGGATGAGTACGACGCTGGCCACCTCGCCGGGGCGGTGAACATCCCGCTGCATGAGCTGCTGGGGCGGATGGCCGAGATTCCGGCCGGCACGGTGTGGGTGCACTGCGCCAGCGGATACCGCTCCGGGGTGGCGGCGAGCCTGCTGCAGCGCGCCGGCCGGGACGTTGTCCACGTGGACGCGAAGTACGGTCCTTCTTGAGTTGTGAGGGATATCATAAGGATGCGTCTTCGCCCAGGTCTCGGCGGGCCCGGGTCTCAAGCTTTGCGGGTGACGGACGCACCTATGGGGAGGGAACCGCGTGTCTCAGAATGGTCTCCTGGAGCAGCGTCCTGCCACGGTGAGGAGCACGGCCAGACTGGGTTGGCTGATCGCGCTTGGTGCTGTGGTGCTGGGCGTTTTTGGACTGTATTTTGCCGCCAACAGCGGCACGCCCGCGGCCGTAGTGGCGGGTGACTTCGCCATCCTCATTGCCGCCGTGCTGGCAGGCCGCAGTTGCGCCAGCGCCGCGCGCCGCGGCGGTGTGAACGCCCGGGCCTGGGCCCTGATGGCGGTGGCCGCCTATGTCTGGGCCGCCGGGCAGGCAGTCTGGACCTACTTCGGCCTTGCCAACAACCATGTGGCCCCGTTCCCCTCCCTGGCGGACGCCCTGTTCCTGGCGTACTCGGTACCGGCCGCCGTCGCGCTTTTCAGCTTCAAGCGGCCCGGCGGCACCACCCGGGTGGGGCTGGCCCGGACCGCATTGGACGCGGCGGTGATCGCCGGCGCAGTCCTGGTGATCAGCTGGTACACGGCGCTGGGCCCGGCTTTCAGCTCGGAAGGTGACCTCCTGACCCGGCTCACGTCGATGGGCTACCCCGTGGTGGACGTGGTCATCACGTCCCTGGTACTGGTCCTGGGGATGCGCCGGCAGCCCGGCGAGCGGCTGCCCTGGATGTGTTTCGGCGGCGGCCTGCTGTTGCTCACCATCACGGATAGCACCTACGTGAAGCTGACGTTCGACGGCGTCACTGGCGTCACTGGATCGCCCCTCGCCCTGGGCTGGATCGGCGCCTTCCTCCTGATCGCGCTGGCACCGCTGCTCCCCTACGCGGAGAACCCCCGGCGGGACCGCCAGGCGTTTGCGCTGGCCCTTGAACTGCTCCCCTACGCGCCGATCCTGGTAGCCGTCATGATGATCGCCCAGCCGCACGTCAGCGAGATGAGCGCCTTCCTGTTGACGGTGGCCAGGATCACGGTGGCCCTCATCCTTGTCCGCCAGGTTCTGATCATCATCGAAAACCTCACCCTCACCACCGGGCTGGAGCAGGAAGTCGCCGCCCGGACGGCTGAGCTGGAGGGCCTCGGCGCGATCGTCAACTCCTCCTCGGACGCCATCCTGAGCACCACGCCAGAGGGCATCATCACCAGCTGGAACCCGGGAGCACAGCATCAGTACGGCTACACGGCCGGGGAAGCGATCGGTCGCGACGCTCGGTTCCTGCTGGCGCCGGGCGGTATCGCCGGTGCCGCCGAGGTGTTCGACCAGCTCCGCGCCAGCGGCCAAGCCATGAGCTTCGAGATGGAGCACCTGACGAAGGACGGCGCCGTCATTTCCGTATCGATGACCGTCTCCCCCATCCGGGACGAGACCGGCCGGCTCACCGGGTTGGCCACCATCGCCCGGGACATCACCCTGCGCCGGGCCGCCGAGCAGGAGCTGAAGGCCGCGCGGGAAGCCGCCTTGGAATCGAGCCGGCTCAAGTCCGAGTTCCTGGCCACCATGAGCCACGAGATACGTACCCCCATGAACGGCGTGGTTGGCCTAACCGCGCTGCTGCTGGAGACGCCGCTGGACCAGACGCAGAAGCAGTACGCCCAGGGCGTCAAGGGCGCCGGCGAGGCGCTGCTGGCACTCATCAACGACATCCTGGACTTCTCCAAACTGGAAGCCGGCAAGGTTGACCTGGATATCCGAGCCTTCGACCCCCGCACGCTGGTGGAGGAAGTGGCGGGCCTGCTGACGGAGCCCGCACAGGCCAAAAACCTGGAGCTGATCGCCTACTGCGAACCGGACGTTCCGGCCAGGCTGCACGGTGATTCCGGCCGGATTCGGCAGATCCTGCTGAACCTCGCCTCCAACGCCGTGAAGTTCACGGCGGCCGGGGAGGTCGCCATTCGCGTGACCACCGAGACGCCGGACGCGAAACCCGGGGCCACCGCGATGGTCTGCTTCGAGGTCCGCGATACCGGCATCGGCGTCGACCCTGCCCACCACGCGCGGCTGTTCGAGTCCTTCTCCCAGGCGGATGCTTCCACTACCCGGCGCTACGGCGGCACCGGGCTGGGCCTGGCCATCTGCAGCAGGCTCACCGAGGCCATGGACGGCGAGATCGGCCTGGACAGCTCTCCGGGCGCGGGCAGCATGTTCTGGTTCCGCATCCCCGTGCCCGTGGCCCAGCCGTCGACAGATCCCGTGCCGGCCGCCGGTTTCCTCACCGGGCTGCGCGTCCTGGTGGTGGACGACAACGCCACCAACCGCCTGGTGCTGGAATCCCAGCTGCGCGGCTGGAAGCTGCAGCCGGAGGCCGTGCCGGATGCCCGCGCCGCGCTGGCCCGCGCCCACGAAGCCGCCGCCGACGGAGTGCCGTTCCACCTGGCCGTACTGGACCTCTGTATGCCTGACACCGATGGCCTGGAGCTGGCCCGCGAACTCAAGTCCGACCCCGCACTGGCGGACATCGAGCTGATTATGCTTACATCAACCATGCAGGTCAACGCGGCCGACATCACCGACGCTGGAGTCCGCGAATGGCTCATGAAGCCGGTCCGCAGCTCCGAGTTCTACAACCGCCTGGTCCGGCTGATGTCCACGAGTGAACACCATGCCCCCTCCGGAACCGCCCAGCTGTCCGACGCTGATTTGTCGGCGGAGCCCTCTGCTGAATCCTCCGCCGAGTCCTCCCTCGAGTCCTCCCTTCGGGGGGCGCCCCCTGAGCCGTCACGCGGCCGCATCCTGGTGGTGGAGGACAACGAGGTGAACCAGCTGGTGGCCCGGGCCACGGTGATCAAGTTCGGCTATGCGGTGGACGTGGTTGCCGACGGCGCCGAGGCCGTGGCCGCCACCGCCAGCACGCGGTACGCCGCCGTCCTGATGGACTGCCACATGCCGGTGATGGACGGCTTCGAGGCCACGCGCGTCATCCGCCGGCGCGACGGCGGGGCCAGCCATCTCCCGATCATCGCCATGACCGCCGGCGCCCTGGACGGGGACCGGGAACGCTGCCTCGCCGCCGGCATGGACGACTACCTCTCCAAACCGGTGGACGCCGCCGAGCTTGAAGCCGCCCTTGCCCGCTGGGTCCCCGAGCAGGCCACGGAGGTTCCTGGGCCGCCGGAGCCGGCGGCGCCTCAGTGGGAGGAGGCTCCCCAGCGTGAATCTCCCCAGCAGGTGGCTCCACAGCTGCTGGCCGTCACCGGTGGAAGTGCTCCCGCGCTGGATGCGGACCGGCTCGCCATGCTGCGCGGCCTCGGCCCGGAGGACGGCCTGGGCTTGCTGCCCGCAACTACAGAGGCGTTCCGGAAGGACGTTCCCGCGCGGCTCGCCGCACTGCGCGAAGCGGTACGCAGCGGCGGCGGGCCGGCCCTGGCGCAGGCGGCGCACGCCCTGAAGGGTGCGGCGGCCAACATCGGGGCCACCGCCGTCTCAAGCCTCTGCGGCGAGCTGGACGTTCTGGGACGCAGCGGCACGCTCGACGGCGGCCCGCAGTTAGTCAGCCGGCTGGAAGCTGAGCTGGTGCGGGTGGACTTTGAACTCGGGCTAGCGCTGGAGGTTGCACGGTGAAAGTCCTGGTGGCAGATGACGATCCGGGCTCGCTCCTGGTGGCCCGCGCCGCCGTCGAACGTTCCGGGCATGACTGCGTGACGGCGGCCGATGGTGACGAGGCGTGGGCCCTGTACCTGGAACACCAGCCCGATGTTGTGGTCACGGACTGGATGATGCCCGGGATGGACGGGCTGGCGCTGTGCCGGGCCATCCGGGCGCGCGGGGCGGACCTGTACACGTACATCGTCCTGCTGACGTCGCAGGGGTCCCGGGACGATGTGCTCGCCGGACTCGAAGCCGGGGCGGACGACTACGTCACCAAGCCGCTGGACCCGTTTGTCCTGCATGCGCGGCTGCTGGTGGCGCTCCGCGTGACCACGCTGCACGCTGATCTGGCCCATTACCGGAAGGTGCTCTCGCAGCAGGCGCGGACCGATCCGCTGACCGGCCTGCACAACCGGCTCAAGCTCTCGGAGGACCTTGAGCAGCTGCATGCGCGCAGCCAGCGGTACACGGAGGGATATTCCGTGGCCATGTGCGATGTGGACAACTTCAAGAGCTACAACGACATCTACGGGCACCAGGCGGGCGATCTCGCGCTGCGGGCCGTGGCGGGGGCGCTGGTGGGTGCGGCGCGAAAGAGCGACGGCGTGTACCGGTATGGCGGCGAGGAGTTCCTGCTGGTGCTGCCGAACCAGTCGCAGCTGAGCGCCAAGGCCTTTATGGAGCGGGCGCTGGACACCGTGCGCGAGCTGGAAATTGTCCACTCCGGGGATCCGCTGGGGCAGCTGACGCTGAGCGCCGGGATTTCCGCGTTCACCGCCGATCACCCGGCCGACGCCGACACCCTCCTGGGCGAGGCCGATGCCGCGCTTTATGTAGCCAAGGCGGCCGGCCGGAACCGGGTGGAGCTGGCGCTGCAGTAGCGGCTACGCGGCTTTTTTGCGCTGCTTCGTCTGGGCCGGCCGCTTATTGGCGGTCTGCTGCTTGGCAGGCTGCTGCTGCTGCACCGGATGGTGCTTCACGGGCTGCTGCTGGGTTACCGGGCGGTGTTCTGCGGGCTGTTTCGGGGCGGACTGCTTTGGGGCTTCGTGCTCGGCGGGCTGTGCCGGGGCCTCCTGCACCGTGACCTCTTCGTCCTGCGCAATCTCAACGAACGCGTACATGCGGTTGCGGCGCCAGCGGCGGACCAGGTCCACACCGGCCAGGATGCCTGCCATCGGCGTCAGGACAGCCGCGGCATAGACGAACAGCATCCACGTCAAGGTAGCCATGGGCGGCTGGTTGTTGTTCAGTAGGGAGAGCCCGCCGAACATGCCAATGATCCAGAAAAGCAACACCGCCGTCAGCACCGCGGCCGCGGGGAAGTACTGGTTGCGTACGATCTTCTTCAGGGTTTCCATGCATTTTCCTCCTGCCTGGCCGGGGTGCGGTGAGAGGCCGCATGAACACCAGTATGCGGCTGCAGACCCACGGATTTGCGCAACACGCAGGCGGTGGTGACGAACCTAACGGCGGCCAGGTTTCGACAGGCTCAACCACCGGTAGGGGTTCCCTGTTGCGGGCACAGCCAATAGCGTGGATGACAATTGCCCCTGATCTTGGAGGTCCCCATGCGCAAAGTCACGTCCGGCCTGTTCCACTCCGTAGACGGCGTGGTCTCAGACCCGTTCCTCTGGCAGTTCGACAGCTTCGACGACGACCTCGGCCAGGCCCTGACCCGCATGATGGAAAGCGTGGACACCGTGGTGCTGGGCCGGGTGAGCTACCAGGAGTGGGCTGGGTACTGGCCCACAGCTTCGGTGGATGAGGACTTCGCCGCCTTCATCAACCCGGTGGAAAAGTTTGTGGCGTCCCGGACGCTGACGGAGCCGCTTGAGTGGCAGAACTCCCACCTGATCGAGGGACCACTGGAGGAATTCGTGGCGGGCCTGAAAGAGCGCGACGGCGGCGAAATCGCCGTAACAGGCAGCATTTCGGTGGTGCGCCAATTGCTGTTCGCCGGGCTGCTGGATGAGCTGACCCTGATCACCCACCCCGTGGTGGCCGGCAGCGGCCGGAAGCTGTTCCAGGACGGCGACCCGGTGACGCGGCTCGGCCTGAAGGACCAGTACCGGACCACGAAGGGCAACGTCGTCAGCACCTACGGGCTCTTGGGCGAATAGTCGGCAAACGCGACGGTCACCACGGCGCCGCGCTGAGGGCAGGTTCCGTGCGTTGGTCGAAGGGTGAATGAAGGTGCTGGTCGGCGACGGGTTCCTGCTGACTACTCTCCTGTTTAGCCTTGAGCACCTCGTGGAGGACCTGGGTGAGTGTTAGCGCTTGGCCGCCCGCCCACGCCAGGCCGAAGCGGATCGGACCGGCTTCGGTGCGCGCCTTCGTGATGACCGATTCGATGTGTGGCTGTTCTCCAGGAGAGCGCGGACACCCCCGCTCGGTGCGGTAGACATCAGCGGCCGCGAGCACGCGAATGGCCAGCTCAACGCGGTGCAGTTCGACGTAGACGTCGGCGAGCTGCTCGAGGAAATTCGTGACCTGGCCGCCCTGAGCACCAAGCTCGAGTGCCCCGCCCACTGCCTCGAGGACCAGCCGTTCCGCAGCGACGAAGTCACCTGCTTGCTCCAGGCACTCGGCCAAGTTGGTCAGGACTATTCCCAGGAGGAATCGATCACCCAGCGGTCGGGCAAGCTCCACACTCTCACGGCGCAGTTCAAGGGCTCGGGCCTTGTCGCCGGCGTAGAACGCCAGCAAACTCAGAACAGTCAAAGCGCCGATACGAGTGCGGGGACTGGCCCGTAGAGACGCCAATGCTACGCCGCTGAGTCGCTGAGCGGTGACTGCGTCCTCACGTTCCAGCGCCTGCGCCGCGAGGCACATCGTGGTCCAGGCGACGCCTTGGTGGTTGCCGGCGGCCTGGAAAGCCTGAAGCGCCCTGCGGTGGAGGTCGATCGCCTCGTCGTAGTGGCCGAGGATCCAGCACAGGGTGGCTGTTCCACTGAGCGCGGGAGCGTTCAGCGCGGGTGAAGAATTCGCCGTGCCGGCGACCAACTGTACGGCGACCTCGCACTGCTCGGCCACGTCCCCGGTGAGCTCCCAGTAATGCCAAAGATGCCCGACCAGACGCAGCGCCAGGTCAGTCGAGCCGTCCGGTCCGGTGGCCCAGAGCAGGGCACCGCGCAAATCCGGTGCATCAGCACTAAGCAGCCGGAAGGCGTCCACTTGATCGCGGCCCCACAGCTGAGGGCTGACAGTCTCGGCGAGGCCGAGGTAGTATTCGGCGTGCCGGCGCTGCCCCGTTGCCGCCTCGCCACGTGATCTGAGGCGGTCGCGGGCGTACTCCCGGATCGCCTGCAACATCGACACGCGCTGTGCTCCCGCCGGGTCTGTATACCGACGCAGCAGGCTATGGCGTGCGAGTCCCGTCAGCAAGTCTTCTGGTTGAGCCTCTGCGACGGGAGTCGATCCCCAGATGCTGCCGACCGCGGCCACAGTCGGATCAGCCGCGAAGACGCCAAGCTGATCGAAAAGTCGCCGTTCGGCGTCACCGAGCAACCGGTAACTCCAAGCGATCGTGGCTGTGAGAGTTCGCTGGCGGTCCGGAAGATCGCGGAAGGCTGCCGGCAGCGCTGCAAGGCTGACCTCCAGGTCGTCCAGCAGTTCACGCTCGCCGCGGTGCCGCAATTGGGCAGCGGCCAGTTCGATCGCGAGCGGAAGGCCGTCCAAGCGATGACAAAGACGGGTTACCACTGCGGCATTATCGCCGTCGACGGTGAAATGTGGACGGACCGCCCGTCCACGGATCAGGAGCAGTTTCACGGCTGGCACCTCCTTCAGGAGGGGCGGCGGGAGGGGCGGGTCGAGCGGAGGCAGTACCAACGGTGCGAGCTCGTATTCGTATTCAGCGCGCAGTCCAAGTCGTCGTCGGCTGGTGGCCATGATCCGCAGGTCGGGGGCGGCGGTAAGCATGTCCAGCACCACCGGCCACGCCTCCTCCAGATGTTCGAAGTTGTCCAGGACCAAAAGCAGCCGGCGCGAGCGCAAGAAGCGAGCCACTACCTTCAACGTGTCCTCCCCCGCCCGGTCCTCCAAGCCGAGCGCAGCAGCTATGGCGACCGGCACTTGTTGGGTCTGGGTGAGCGGTGCGAGATTGACCCAGCCAACGCCGTCGGCCATCCGCTCACCGAGCTGGCCGGCGGCCGCCAGCGCGAGGCGGGTCTTGCCCGTCCCGCCCGGTCCGGTGACGGTCACCAGTCTGCAGCCTTCCCCGGCATACATTGAGCACAGCTCTCGTAGCTCGGCGTCCCGCCCGACCAGTGGCGTGAGTTCGGCCGGAAGGTTGTCCAGCCGTTGCCTGATCCGCCGGTGCCCGTTAGTTATGGGGGCCGCGAGCGACGCCTCCTGTTGCAGCACCGACCGTTCCAACTCTTGCAGGCGTGCACCGGGGTCGATACCCAATTCCTCGCAGAAGACTTGGCGTGCGTGACGGCACGCCGCAAGGGCATCCGCCTGCCGATTGGACCGGTACAAGGCGAGAACCAGCGACGCCCAAAGGCGTTCCCGGTAGGGATGGTGGGCAACCAACGGCTGCAACTCGCCCACTAAAGTGCCGTGTCGGCCGAGCGCGAGCTCAACCTCCGCCAGGTCCTGGTAGGCATCCAGGCGGCTCTCGTTCACTTCTTCCAGCTCTGGCCGGAACAACTCAATGTCCGCCAGGTCAGGAAATGCCTGTCCCCTAAAGAGCTTCACGGCCTGGCGAAGGCAATCCGCGCCTACCGCCAAATCCCCAGCCTGGACGGCCTGCTCACCGGCCGCGATGTGCTCACGGAATTGCAGGAGGTCGAGCTCGTCCTCGGCAACCGTCAACACATAGCCGCCCGGCCTGCTGGCCAGCCGCTGCGAGGTCACACCCTTTGACCGATCAGGGTCCAGTATGTTTCGAAGGTTCGCGACATACACCTGTAGCTGTGGGCCCGGCTTTGCGGGCGGGTTGCCGGACCAGAGTGCCTCTACGAGGAAGTCATGGGTCACCACCGAGTTGGCCCGCAGGGCCAGGCACGCCAACACAATTCGCTGCTGGGCAGCACGCACGGCAACCGGCGTCCCGCCGGCGACCACCTCCAGTGGGCCCAGGGCCCGTATCCAAAGCGCACCCATCGCACAGCACCCCTCACCGACCGGCCGCTCACCCGACCCTGCCGGCCTGGTTCCGCGAAGCTCATCGACCCAGCGACCCCATAGCGCCTGCCCTGACACACGATGCGGCCTTCAAGGTCCAGACCACATCATGCCCATCATGCTCCTGCGGCAGGCAGGAGGTCCAGTGTCCTGCGGGCGATTAAGGACCGGTTAAGCCCTGAGGGCCACGGTTAGTTCTGCGTCTTCACCGTTGCCTCCGAAACGGAGAGGCGTCGAAAGTCTCTCGTCGACCTAAGATGGGGCCACCTTGGCTGCATCTCTGAAACCACTGGCACAACCACCAGCCACGCAGACATTCCCGCTAACGTACGTACGTGGGGCCCCTACCAACGGCAGGGGCCCCACGGTATCTGTGTTGTAGATTCATCCGCTAGGAGCATGGGATGCTCCTATCGTTTCGCTGGCGGTCCGGTTCGCGGCCAGTCCCCGAACGGGGCCAAGGAGGCCAGGAACCACTATTGGCGTTGCTCGGCTTCGGCAGTCCAGCCTGCCAACGGTGCTAGCAGCGCGCCCTGCAGATCACGGCTAAGGCCCTCGGGAACGTCCACGTCAACAGCCATGGCAAGCAACGCCCGGCTGAAGAAGTTTCGGGCCGCCGCCGCCAGCGTGATGTCGGCGATCTCGCGGTCGCTGTAGCCGAAGTCGCGCAGTTGCTGTGCATCGCCGTCGGTCATGGCCGCCGCATCGGTGCTGAGCTTCACAGCAAAGTCCATCATGGCAACCTCAGCCGCGGGCAGGCCTGCGTCGTGGAAGTCCATGGCTATTGCAAGCAACTGCTCTTCACTAATGATCTGCAGCGTCTTCTTCCCGTGGGCCAGCCTGCAATGGGACGAACCGATGACCTGCGCCGCGGCCAACGTAACCAATTCATAGCGGCGAAGGCCCAGCGAGGAGCTGATGGCCTTGGAAAGGGATTCCCACGCCAGGTAGGCCTCCGGGTTCAGGCTCATGGCCTTCGTATGGCTCGGCACGTAACCGAGAGACCGGACGTCGTCGGCGAAAATTTCAGCCCTCAGGCCGGCAGCTTCGGCTTCTGTGGGCATTGTCAGGATGGTCATGAGTGCTCCTCACGTGTAGTTGTAGCTGGTGGTTCTCTCCGCGAGTTTCCCGATCGCGGACTGGTGGCCTTTGCCGACGATGGCAACTAGTCGTATCGAAAGAGTTACCCATAAAAACGGTTTGCTTTACAGGATTGCCGTCTTTATCGAAGGCCAGCTCCGTCTTAGCTTAAATTTGGAATATGGATACGGCATTGACGACGCCCGTTATAAGGGACAGAAGAAAGATAGTGAATCCGATAATAAATAGGTTCAACAAAAGGATATAAGGAGAGAACAGACGCCTAACGGTTTTCATGGGGGTTCTCCATTTCGGGTGGTTTGTACCGGCTGGTGTTCTAAGGGTCGCGCGCAGGGCTTAATCGATCCTTAATTCACCTCGGCGGGCCGGGAAGTTCCCGAGCTTGTCGACACTGGGGGCTGCGTCGGCGCGAAACGATCGACTGGATTCGCTCATTTGCCCCGCCAGCACCGAACCTACAGCGAGATGCCAGGATTTCGTGCGACCGGAGCGCGCGTCGTTGAAGCCCCGCTGGGTGCATATCTCGGACCATGTCCAGAGCCCTGGGGCTGATGCAAAGTCGTGGGCGGGTCCGGCAAAGCGACGGCGGCACGCCGCGCGGGTGGGTGCTTTTAAAGTAGGAGTGTTATGTCGCAGGACATCGGTGACAGGTCTGCTTCAACACATGGTCACCTACGTGACCTCGCTCGGGGTCAAGCCCGGGCGCATCACCCCACAGCAATCATGGGACGCCACGGCTGTTGCCGAAGCGTACCGGCCGAAACCCATTCCGGCCCTGCATGAAGCCAACGCACCGGCGTGTTAAGCGTCGCGGTGTTTGGCGGTGGGGGCGTCTTTGCCGGTGACGATGCTGGTTTTGCTTTGAGGTCTTGATTTAGTGTCATCGGCGGCGTCAGGCTGACGATGACCGGATAAACGAACGGCCCGGCGTGAGGTTTCGAAGGTTCACGCCGGGCCGTTCTGACGCGTGATGCTCACGGTAAATCATGAGGCTTTCCCTGTCGCGTCGGTGCTTTCGCGTCGACTGCCGCCGAGGCGATTAAGGACCGGTTAAGTCCACAGGGCCACGCTAGGAAAACCAACCCGAATACGTTCGAAAGGAAATCCCATGAAAATCAGCAGCATTTCTCGCGGTCTGACGCTGTCCGCGCTTGCAGCAGCCGCCCTGGTGACGCCTGCACAGCCGGCTTTGGCCGACGACGTTTCCTTCATCCTCCCGGCAGGGATCGGATGTGAGTTCAACCTCGGGGTGTCGTGGACAGGCGGAAACCTCCACACCGAGGAGTTCACCGATAAGAACGGCGAAGTTGTTCGAATCCTCACGGCAGGCAAGGGAGTGCTCCTGACCTATACGAACTATGGGACCAAGAAGAAGCCGGTGGCGGGCGAGTCAATCACCATCCGGACAGATGGATCAGTGACGGAAATCGTGGTCAACCCGGACGGTACCCTGACCTACACGGCCACCGGGCATAACGGGCTCGTCATGTATCCCAGCGATGTGCCCGCGGGCCCATCCACCATCCATTACATCGGAAGGATCGTCTTCACCGTCGACCCTGTTACTGGCGTGTTCACGTTGGTGAGCACCTCGGGATCGGCGCTGGATGTCTGCGCCGAACTGGCCAGCTGAGCCCTAGCCCCTGTTCCGCTCAAGCATTTGGCCGATGATCCGGGCGCCTTCCGGGAAGGCGCCCGGATTTGTCCCCGAGTAGTTGAGCCGGATGAACGGGCCTGCCGGCTCGGCCGGGAACCACTCGTTGCCGGCGGCGATGATCACCCCGGCGCTTTCGCAGTCGCGGGTCAGCCGTTCGAGGTCGGTCCCGTCGGGCAGCCGCGCCCACAGGTTCAGGCCGCCCTTGGGCACCTGCTCGATATGAGCCTGCGGGGCATGCTGGCGCAGGCTGGTGACCAGCAGGTCGCGGCGCGACTCGAGCTGGTGGCGGAGGTTGCGAAGGTGCGTCTGCCACCCGGGCTGCGTCACGACGTCGAGCGCTGCCGCCTGGAGCAGCCCGCTGACGTACATCGATTCGGCCGCCCGGTCCGCCAGGATGCGCTCCCGTGCCGGACCGCGGGCGATCACCGCGGCGACCCGGATCGACGGTGACACGCTTTTGGTCAGCGAGCGCAGGTAGACCACGTGGCCGGAGTCGTCGCGGGAGGCGACGGGCACGGGGTTGGAGCTGATGCCAAAGTCGTGCGCCCAGTCGTCCTCCACCAGGAACGCCCCCTTCGCGCGCACCACGTCCAGGACCTGTTCACGCCGTTCAGCAGACCACTGCGCGCCGGTGGGGTTGGCGTAGTTGGGCTGCGCGTAGAACAGCCGCGCGCCGGACTCCTCAAAGGCCCGGGCCAGTTCCGCCGGGTCCGGTCCGTCCGGTCCGCTGGGCACCGGGACAATGCGCACGCCGCCCTGCCCCGCTGCCAGAATGGCACCCCAGTAGGACGGCGATTCCATCAGCAGCGGCTGTCCGCGGCCCGCGAGCGCGCTGAAGATGGAGCTCAGCCCGCTTTGGCTTCCGGGGAGTACGACGACGTCGCTCGGGTTCGGCGGGGTGGTCCCGGCCGGTGTCGAGGCACCGAGTTCGTGCGCGAACCACGATTGCAGTTCCGGCAGACCGGCTGCGGGCGGACGGGACAAGGCGGCGTCGCCGCGGGCTGCCCGGGCAAGGGCGGCCCGCACCAGCCGCTCGGGCAGGAGTTCGCGGTCCGGGTAGCCGGAGTGGAAGGAGATGGCATCGTTGGCCACGTTGCGCATGGTGCTGGACGCCGGGGGCGGGGGCGCCAGCGGGGAACGGAGGGCCGCCGTCTGCCAGCCGTAGTCGGAGGGACGGGCGCTCCGGACGGCGCGTACAAAAGTCCCGACGCCGGGCCGGCTCTCGATCAGTCCCTGTGCCGTGAGCGTCTGCAGCGCCTTCTGCACCGTGACGGGACTGGCCTGGTACTCGGCCACCAACGACCGCGTGGACGGCAGCTTCGCACCGGGCGCGGCCGAAGAAATCCATTTCTTCAGGTGCGCCACAATCCGGGAACTGCTATCGTTGTTCATGAGAGACAATAGTAGCGCTACTACACTTTTACGGCCAGTGATACCGTCCCGCCAGCCCATCGGCCTCTGGTGGGGTTTCGCGGGAGTAGCGGCCTTCTCCTTCACGGTTCCCTTCACGAAGGTGGCTGTCGAGTCCCTGTCCCCGCTGTTTATCGGGTCGGGCCGTGCGGTGGTAGCCGCCATCCTCGCCGCCTTCGCGCTCGCCCTCACCCGGCAGGGGCTCCCCCGCGGCACGCAGTGGGTCCGTCTCGCGGTGGTGGCCGGCGGCATCGTCGTCGGGTTTCCCCTGCTGACCTCCTTTGCACTCACCACCACACCGGCCAGTCACGGCGCCGTCGTGATCGCCCTGTTGCCCGCGGCGACGGCAGTGGCTGCAGTTCTTCGGGGGCGCGAGCGTCCACGCCTGGCGTTCTGGCTCATCACCGGCGTGGGAGCGCTGGCGGCCATCGCCTTCGCCTCCATGCAGTCCGGCGGATTCGGGCAGCTGCACTCGGCGGACCTGCTGCTCCTGGGCGCGGTGGTGGCCGCGGCCATCGGCTATGCGGAAGGTGGCCTGCTGGCCCGCGAGCTCGGCGCCTGGCAGACCGTGTCCTGGGCGCTGGTACTGGCGTCGCCGCTGATGGTGATCCTGGTGGCGGTGTCCGTGGCGCAGCAGCCGCCGTCGGGCACACCGGTCCAGTGGCTGGCCTTTGCGTACCTCGGCGTGGTCAGCATGTTCCTCGGCTTCTTCGCCTGGTACCGCGGCCTGGCCATCGGACCCATGGCCCAGGTCAGCCAGATCCAGCTTGTCCAGCCCGTGCTGAGCATCTGCTGGGCGGGCCTCCTGCTCGGCGAGTCGCTGACGTGGAGCACCATTGTGGGCGGCCTTGCAGTCATTCTCTGCGCGGGCGCCGCGGTCCGGGTCCGGCTCAAGCCGGCGCCCACTCAGCCCGCGGCCCTCCAGCCCGACGCCCGTCCCGTCACGAAACAACTCGAACCTGTAAGGGATTAGCACCATGTACACCCCAGCTCATTTTGAAGCCGGACCCGAGGCCATCCGGGAACTACTGACCAGGCCGGGCGCAGCGAACCTGGTCACCATGACATCAGGAGGCATGCTTGCCACCCTGCTGCCGTTCGTGCACGACCCCTCGGTGGGCGAACACGGCGCGCTGCACACACACGTCGCCAGGAACAACCCCCAGTGGTCCGAGCCGGCGATCGGGGAATCCCTGATGATCGTCCAGGGCGCGGACGCCTACATATCGCCGTCCTGGTATGCGTCCAAGGCCGAGCACGGACGCGTGGTCCCCACCTGGAACTACTCCACGGCGCACGTGTACGGCCATCTCGTGATCCATGACGACCCGGAGTGGATCGCCGGCCAGGTCAGGCGGCTCACCGGCGTCCACGAAGCTGGCTTCGAGCACCCGTGGAGCGTGGACGACGCGCCGGAACGTTATATCTCGGGCCAGCTGCGCGCCATTGTGGGCATCGAACTGGTCATCACCAGGATCGAGGCGAAGACCAAGCTGAGCCAGAACCGGCCAGCGGCGGACGTCGACGGCGTCGTGGCTGGGCTCACCGCCCGCGGGGATACGGAAAGCGCCGCCGACGTCGAGCGGGCACGGCCGGTGCGCGCCTAGGGCCCGGGGTAGGCAGCCCGGGTGGTGGCGAGGGCGGCGATGTCCCGGGGCGTGGTGCGGCAGCAGCCTCCCACGATGCGGGCACCGAGCTCCCGCCAGGCACCGGCTCCGGCTGCGAGGCCGGCGGTCTGGGCTTCGGCCGCTGGATCGGCTTTGCCGGATTCGGATGCCCAGGTCTTGGTGGCAGCATCGTAGCTTTCGCCGGAGTTCGGATAGGTGACCAGCCGCTTCGAGCCCGCCCCGCGCAAGGCTGCCAGGGCGGCCGGAACCAGGTGCAGCGGCACGCAGTTCACGCCCACGGCCACCACCCGCGGCTCGGACCCGCAGAGTTCCCCTACAGCAGCCAACGGGGTGCCGTCGCTGATGTGCGCACCGTCCTGCAGCGAGAAGGAGAACCAGGATTCGACGTCGAACTCCGCGGTCAGTGCCAGCAGCGCCTCCGCTTCGGCAAAGGACGGCAGGGTCTCGCAGGCCAGGAAGTCGGCACCTGCCTCCACCAGGGCTCCGATGCGGGGGCGGTGGAACTCCTTGAAGGCCTCTGCGTCCAGGACATAGTCCCCGCGGTACTCCGAGCCGTCCGCGAGGTAGGCGCCATAGGGGCCCACGGATCCGGCGATCAGCAGCGGCCCGGCCTGAGGGTGCCGGTCAAGGTGTTCGCGCCGGGCCTCCTCCGCCAGCCGGACGGACAATGCCACCAGGTCCAGTGCCGCGTCCTCGGAAAGTCCCCGCTGCGCGAACCCCAGCGGCGTGGCCTGGTAGCTGGCGGTGGTGGCCACGTTGGCGCCGGCGTCGAAATAGTCCCGGTGCACGTCGCGGATCAGCTGTGGCCGCTCCAGCAGGACCTTGGCGGACCACAGCGGGTCGTCCAGGCTGCAGCCACGCGCCTCAAGTTCGGTGGCCAGGGCGCCGTCCGCGGTGAGATGCGCTCCGGCATCCAGCAGGCGGGACAGCGTGGTGTTGCGGGGCATGGCAGGCACTCCGGATGTTGGCGGCAAAAGGCTTTCCTGTTCATCATAGGCAATTTGAGTTGCTGGTAACGAGCATGGCTAACTGTGACCGCCTCGGAGTCCGGCAGCTCCATTAGACTCTCGCCTATGTCGAAAACCTCCAGCATGGGCCGCGGCATGCTGGCCATCCTGGCATTGGGTGCACGGCATGGGGCCGGACTTCCGGGCGCCACCGTCGCACGGATCGCAGCAGACCTGGGCAAGGACCGCAGCCAGGTGTCGCGCAACCTCCGCACCGGCGAGCAGGAAGGATTCCTCGGCCGGACCGGCGAGCGCACCTACACCCTGGACTGGTCCATCCTGACCGATGCCCAGCAGCTGACGGCGCAGAGGCTGCACTCAGACGGCGCCGTGGCACTGGAGCAGCTGGCCCGCGACACCGACGAGGGGTGCTTCCTGGGCGTGCTGCACGGCGCGAGCACCGTAACCATCGGCGAAAGCGTTCCGGCCAGCAGCAACCTGGTGGGCTCATGGCTGGGCAGGCCCTACCCCGCGTACTGCAGCGACGCCGGGCAGGCCGTGCTGTGGGAGTCGTCGGAAGCCGAAGTGCGGACCGTTTTCGCCGGCGTCGACTTTGTGCGGCACGGCCCCAATACCCCGTGCGACGTCGGCGATTTCCTTGGGCGGCTGGCTGCGGCGCGGGTGCGGGGTTACTCAGTGGTGGATCAGGAAGCAGAGCCGGGGCTCTATTCGCTGGCCGTCCCCGTCCGGGATTTCAAAGGGGACGTGGCGGCGGCACTGCAGATTGTGGGCACCAGGGCGCGCCTGGAGCCGCGCCGGGCCGAGTTCGCGGCGGCCCTGCTGGAGCAGGGCCGCTGGCTGGAGGCCAGGCTTGGCTACCAGCCTGCGGAATCTCGCAAACCATTTTGACCTAGAAAGTCACAACGCGCCCTGGCCGAGCCGATCGATGGTGAGACGCGCTTCCTCGACAAAGGGACCCCGGCTGGGGGACCCTTGCGCCAAGGCCCATGCGTACCCAGAATGAAAACGGAGCTTCGACCGAAGGGAAAGCCGTGGACGATGCAGAAGCATTCCTGGCAGCCGTTATGCCTGTCCTGACCGAAGCCGACACCGCACTGCACAACGGCGACGCCGAACCCCGAAAGGCCCTGTGGTCCCGCACCGCCCCCGTGACCCTGTTCGGTGCCGCCAGGACAACCATCGGAGCGGACGAGGTGATCCCGTTCTTCGACCTCCTTGCATCACGCTTCTCAAACTGCGCGTCCTTCACGTACGAAGTCACCGCGGCCGGCGTCAGCGGAGACCTGGCCTACGTTGTGGGGATAGAACACACCACCGCGTCGGTAGGAGGTGCGGATCCATTGCCCTACACCCTCAGGGTGACAACCATTTTCAGGCGCGAGGGCGGCGACTGGAAGATCGTTCACCGGCACGGGGACGCCTTGCCGGAAGGTGACGTTGACATGACCCGCACCCAACTTGGCCGCCTCAGAAATGCCGACGCCGCTGCGCCCGATAGTGCCTAGACACGGCGATTGCTAGGCGGCGAGGGAGCCCAAGCGCGCCGCAGCGCCGCGCAGGACAGCGGCAATGCCCGCAGCGTCGTCGCCGACCTCGTTCCGCCGCCCCAGCACGCTGAGTGCGGCCAGGATGGTGCCGCCGGCGTCGCGGACCGGGACGGCGAGTTCCAGGATGTCGTGCTCGAATTCCTCGTCGCAGGTGATGCAGCCGCGTAGCAGGTCACGGGCCATCAGCTCCCCGACCTCATCGACGGAGTGCGCGGCGCCGGGGCCGCCCACCCCGATGAAGTTCACCTCGCGCAGCAACGACTCCAGGGCGGGCTGGTCGTGGTCCCAGAGCAGGGCCCTGCCGGCGCCGGTGCACCAGACCGGCGTCACCATGCCCGGCGCAACGAAGCTGCCCAGGCCGGCGTCGTTGCTGGAGGCGCGCAACAGGATCGCCCGGAAGCCGTCCCGGATGGAAAGCCGTGCCCGCAGCCCCAGGGCGGAAACCAATGACTCGAGTTCGGGCTTGGCTTCGCGGACCCAGCCGGTGTTCAGCGATGCGGCAAGGCTGAAGAACCGCAGCCCGGTCCGGAACGGGCCCCGGTCCACCCGCTCCAGCAGGCCCAGCTCGCACAGTTCCTGCGTCAGGCGTGAAACGCGGCTTTGGTCCATGTCCAGCTCCGCGGCCAGCTGGGAAACGCCCAGCAGTTGCCGGCCGCGCTTCTCCCGGTCTGCCACGAGCCGGACAATCCGGAGTCCTTGCGCCAACGATGACGCCTCTGCGGACGAATCCACGCTTATTACCCCTCACTGCCGGTGCCCGCCCTATTCTTCCACGGGGACCCGGGCGTTTGCGGAGGTGACGCAAGTCTGGTTACCGGACTTCCGCCGTCGTCCGCTGCCGGCCATGCCGGAGGTAGAAATAGGCGTAGCAGGCGGCAACGAACGGAATGCCGAAGTAGAGTGCGGCCACCTGGTTGGGGTCCAGGGCGATGCCCACCAGCGAGACGACGCACAGCGTGAACGCCAGGATGGGCACCAGCGGGTACAGCGGGGCCTTATAGGCCAGGGCGCCAATGTCTCCGCCGTTCCGCACGAAGGCGCGCCGGTGGAAGAAGTGCGAGGCGGTGATGGACATCCATACGCCCACCACGGCGAATCCTGCCACGGACACCAGCACCAGGTACACCGTTTCCGGGGCCACCACGCTGCTGATGAGGGACGCGACGCCGCCCACCATGCTCACCGACAGGGCGATCAGCGGGATGCCGCGGCGGGTGAGGCGCCGGAAGGCCTGGGGCGCGTGGCCTTCGTCGGCCAGGGAGTAGAGCATCCTGGCGCAGGAGAAGAGCCCGCTGTTTCCGGCGGAGAGAAGGGCTGTGATGATGACGAAGTTCATGACGTCGGCTGCGAACGGGATCCCGATGGCGGAGAAGACCGTGACGAACGGGCTCTCGTCCAGGCCCACTTCGTTGTAGGGGATGGTGGCCGCGATGACGGCGATGGCGCCGACGAAGAAGATCAGCAGCCGGATCACTGTGGTGCGCATGGCTTTGGGGATGCTGGTGGCGGGGTCCTTGGTTTCGCCTGCTGCCACGCCGATCAGCTCCGACCCGGAGAAGGCGTAGAAGACGGCGAGCACGGTGACCAGGACGCCGGTGAAGCCGTTGGGGAACAGCCCGCCGGCGGTGTTGAAGTTCTCGAAGAGGAAGGGGCGGCTGCCGCCGTCGCTGAGCGGTCGGAAGCCGAACAGTGCGGCGCCGCCGAGGACGATCAGGCCGATAATGGCGCCCACCTTGACGATGGCGAACCAGAATTCGGATTCGCCGAAGAACTTGGCGGATACGGCGTTGAAGCCGAAGAGTACGGCCGCGAAAATCAGGCACCAGATCCACACATCAACGTCCGGGAACCAGCGCTGCATAAGCAGCCCGGACGCGGTGAATTCGGAGCCGATGGCCACGGCCCAGCAGAGCCAGTACAGCCAGGCGGTGGCGAATCCGGTGGCGGGCCCGATGGAGCGGGCGGCGTAGATGTGGAAGGCGCCAGACACCGGATAGGCGATGGCCAGCTCACCCAGGCATGCCATCACGAGGTACACCACGAACGCGCCCACCAGGTAGGCGAGCACCGCGCCCAGCGGACCGGCCTGGGAAATGGTGTAGCCCGAGCTGAGGAACAGGCCGGATCCGATGACGCCGCCCATGGCGATCATCACCAGGTGCCTGGTGCCCATGGATCTCCGGAGTCCGGGCTGGTCCGGTGGGGGCCCGGCGGGCTTCGGGTCCAGCGTCAGGGGTGAGGGGGATTCCACGGGCGTCTCCAGGAGGGGGTGGTCAGCAGGTGTGCGGCTGCTGGGCGCACTCCCCTGTCCCGTCCCGGGTACCGAAGATATGCGCGTCAACAGAGAGAAATTAGCACAATCACCGAATTTCGGTCGTTAAAATCATGCGAACTTGTTCATATTGCACGCTTATTACCTCGGGTGACCCGCCAGCGGTTGGAAACTCAGCGCGCGACGAGCGCCTCGCTGGCCTCCCACAAACCCTGCGCCAGCTCGGCGTCGTACGCCTGGGCGTTGGCCTTGGCCAGCGCGCGCTTGGCGTAGTAGGCGCCGGAGATCCAGTCGGTGCCCGGGGTGCCGTTGCTGAGCCAGAGGAGGGTGTCGGCACCCTGGTCCGGGGTGAGCATAAAGCGGTTGAGCAGCGTTTTGTAGGCGTGCCGCATGGGGCTGGTGGACTCCGCCGCGAAGTTGGTGCGGACCACGCCCGGGTGGAACGCCGCCGTCGTGATTCCCTGCTCGCCGAAGCGGCGGTGCAGCTCGGACGTGAAGAGGATGTTGGCGAGCTTGGCGGTGCCGTAGGCCCGGTTGGTGGAGTAGGTGTGCTCCGACGCGAGGTCGAAAAGGTCCATTTTGCCGAAGCCGTTAGCCGCGCTGGCGGTGTTGATGACCTTGGCGTTGCTGGCGGTGAGGACGTCCATCAGCTCGGTGGTGAGCAGGAACGGCGCGAGGTGGTTGATCTGGAACGTGGACTCGTTGCCGTCCACCGTGAGCTGATGCTTGCCCATGATGCCGCCGGCGTTATTGGCCAGGACGTCGATCCGCTCGTAGTCGTCCTTCAGCTGTGCGGCGAGCGTGCGGACCTGGTCCAGGTCCGCGAAGTCGCTGACGAAGTAGTCGGCGTTGAGCTCCTTCGCGATGGCCTGCGTCTTCTCCTCGGAACGGCCGACGACGACCACTCGGTCGCCTGCCTGCGTCAGCGTCCGCGCGGCTGCCGCGCCAATGCCGTCGCTGGCGCCAGTGATCACGATGGTGCGTTGGGTCAAGGGGTGTCCTTTGGTTGGGTGGAACCTGGGAGGTGAGTGCGGACTCCTGCAAGCCTAGCGGTACGGAAATTCTGTCCACGGCGCCCGGGCGGGCATAAGCTGCACAAGGAATCACACCGCAACCCTGGGAGAATGCCACATGGAGATGGCCAAAGCGTCCGACGAAGCCAAGAAGCGCTTCCGCTCGGTAGTTCCGGACAACCCCGAGGTGGTGGTCAAGCCGATGTTCGGCAACCTGGGCGCCTTCGTCAACGGCAACATGTTCGCCGGACTGTTCGGCTCCACGATCGGGGTGAAGCTCTCCGACGCCGACCGTCAGGTGCTCGAAAGCACCGAACAGACCGTCCCGTTCGGCCCGGCGGAGCGGCCCATGGGCGGCTACACCGGGCTGCCGGAGGTCTGGAACGCCGACGGTGACGACGCGCGGGCAAGCGCCTGGGTGGAGAAGTCCTTCGAGTACGTCGCGGGGCTCCCGCCGAAAGCGCCCAAGGCAGCCAAACCACGCACGTAGCGGCGCCCCAGGAGTACGACGACGGCGGGGCGCCCAGAATTTCCCTGGACGCCCCGCCGTCGTACTTCAGTCAGCCGTGGCTGGAGTCAGATCGCTAACCCGCCACACCGGCGAGCAGGAAGAGTACCGCAGCGATGGCGAAGCCCATGACACCGATCAGGGTTTCCATGACGGTCCAGGTCCGCAGGGTGGTCTTGACGTCCATGCCGAAGAAGCGGCCCACCAGCCAGAAGCCGGAGTCGTTGACGTGGGAGACCACCACGGAGCCTGCTGCCACGGCAATAACCAGGGCGGCGATCTGCATGCCGGTCAGTCCGGCGGTGGCCACGGCCGGGGCGATCAGGCCAGCGGTGGTGGTCAGGGCCACGGTGGCGGAACCCTGGGCGATGCGCAGGATGGCGGCGATCAGGAAGCCGGCCAGGATCAACGGGATGCCCAGGTTGCCCAGGACATCGGCCAGCGCGTCGCCAATGCCGGAGGCGCGGAGCACGCCGCCGAACATACCGCCGGCGCCGGTGATCAGGATGACGGAGCAGACCGGGCCCAGCGAGGATTCGAGCAGCTTCTCGATGGCGCCAGCGTCCTTGCCGCGGCGGGCGCCCAGGACAAACACGGCCACCAGGACAGCGATCAGCAGGGCCACCGGGGTTTCACCGATGGTGCGCAGGACCTGGAACCACTGCTCGTTCCGGACTGCCTCGGAGAGCGCTCCGGACGAGGCAAGGGTGTTCAGGCCGGTGTTGATGAAGATCAGGACGAGCGGCAGGAGCAGCAGGCCGATGATGGTGCGGAAGCGCGGCGGGTGGGATTCGGCTTCGGCGCTGGCGTGGCCCAGGATCTCCGGAACCGGAAGAACCAGCTTCTTGCCGGTCCACAGGCCGAACAGGTAGGCAGTGACGTACCAGGTGGGGATGGCGGTGATGAGGCCGGCGATCAGGACCAGCCCGATGTTGGCGTCAAAGAAGGCGGCGGCGGAGACCGGGCCCGGGTGCGGCGGCAGGAAGATGTGCATCACGGAGAACGCACCGGCGGCGGGGAGGCCGTAGCGCAGCACTCCCCCGCCCAGGCGGTGGGCCACGGCGAAGACGACGGGCAGCATAACCACCAGGCCGGCGTCGAAGAAGATGGGGAAGCCGAAGATCAGCGAGGCAAGGCCCAGGGCAAACGGGGCACGTTTTTCGCCGAAGACGCCGATCAGGTAGTCGGCCAGGACTTTGGCACCGCCGGACGTTTCAACGATGCGGCCGAGCATGGCGCCCAGGCCGACGAGGAGGGCAACGGTGCCCAGGGTGGTCCCGAAGCCGTCGATCAGCACCGGCACCACCTTGTTGGCGGGGATTCCGGTGGCGAATGCGGTCGCGAGGCTGATCACGATCAGGGCCACGAGGGCGTGCATCCGCAGCTTGATGATCAGGAACAGCAGCGCGACAATCGCTGCCGCCGCGATGAGCAGCAGGGGGCCTGCGCCCAGCGTCTGGGTCCATCCTTCGATGACCATGGTTCTCCTTTGAAACAGAACTAATGAAATATTGGGGGAAAATTGGGCGGGCTCCGCAGGCCCGGCTCAGCCGGCGCTGGGCTCCAGGTGGGCGCTCGTCGCCGAACGCGCGGGAAGCGCGAGGCCAGCAAGCACGGCGGCGACGATCTCCGCCGGGGAGTTTGAGATGTCCAGTCGGAGGCTGCCGGCGGCGAGTTCGTCGCCGGTCAGCGGTTCCAGGGTGGCCAGCTGGCTGGGCAGGAGCGTGGACGGCATGAAGTGGCCTTCGCGGCCCTGCATGCGCTGGCCGATCAGGTCGGCGCCGCCGTCGAGGTGGATGAACAGGACCCGGCCCTGGGCGTCGGCGAGCAGCTGACGGTAGCTCTGCTTGAGCGCGGAGCATGTGAGTACGGTGCTCTTGCCGGCTGCCGCATTTGCGGTCATCCAGTCCTTGATTTCCCGCAGCCAGGGCCAGCGGTCCTCGTCCTGCAGGGGAATGCCCTGGGTCATCTTGTCGATGTTGGACTGGGGGTGGAACTCGTCCGCTTCGGCGCAGGCCCAGCCAAGCTGCTGGGAAAGCGCTGCCGCGATGGTGGACTTGCCGGAACCGGCGACGCCCATCACCACCAGGTGCGTGGCTGGATACTGCATGTTTTACCTCCGAAGAAGACGCCGTTGGCTAAGTGAAGAAAGCTAATAGCGCATCTCACAGGGAACTGCGCCGGGAGATAAGGTATCACCATTTCGAGCCATAGATACTATCTTTTGGTGTCACAAGTCATACCTTTGGGACTTTGTGGGTACGATTGGGGTGCGCACAGGCGCAGACGAAAGCAGGAAAGATGTCGACGGCGACACCACCGGACGCGGATGACGCGCACGACGGCGGGGCCTCCCCCGCCATGCATGAACGCGTCCTCGAGGCGGTTGGCTCTGCAATCGCGGCAGGGAGCCTTCCTCCGGGCAGCCGACTGACCCTTGAAGGCCTCCAGCAGGAGTACGGCATCTCCCGCACCGTTGCGCGGGACAGCATGAAGGTCCTGGAATCCATGAACCTGGTGTATTCGCGCCGGCGGGTGGGCATCGTGGTCCAGGAGCGCAGGCTGTGGAATCTCTTCGATCCCAAGCTGGTGCGCTGGCGCCTGGGCTCTGTCCGGCGCGATATCCAGTACAGCAGCCTCACGGAGCTGCGCATCGCCGTCGAGCCCATTGCGGCTGCAGGTGCTGCACGCCGGGCGAGCGCCGCGGAACGGGCCAGGCTGGTTTACCTGGCCGCAGAGCTGCGGCGGCTGGGCGAAGCCGGCGAACTCGAGGCGTTCCTGGCGGTGGACATCGAGTTCCACTGCCTGCTGCTCCAAAGCTGCGGCAATGAGATGTTCACGGCCCTCGAAGGCATGGTGGCCGAGGTGCTCACCAGCCG
The DNA here is from genome assembly GCF_001428335.1 of Arthrobacter sp. Soil762. Classification (GTDB taxonomy): domain Bacteria; phylum Actinomycetota; class Actinomycetes; order Actinomycetales; family Micrococcaceae; genus Arthrobacter. Next base: position 380,849 of record NZ_LMSG01000019.1, on the reverse strand, counting down.
GACCCAGCAGGGCCTTATGCCCTTCAAACCGCGGAACGAAGCCTTACAGGCCCACGAGGATGTTGCGGTGGCAGTGGCCCGCGGGGATGCCGTGGCGGCAGAGACCGCCGTCCACCACATCCTGGACGAGGTCCGGAACGCGATGGGCCTGCACTGACTCTTTCGGGATGCCGAGTTAGTGAGTAGCCTGCAATTAGGGGCTCTTGCAAAGGGCCCATAGCTGCCGTGCAGAAGATCTGTGAGGTGAAAAATGGCCATCACCGGACATTCACGAACAGGGACCGCCTCAACCGCGGCTCCCCCGGTAGTACCCCGGCGCAAAGGCTCCATGGTGGTCGGCTGGCTCACCTCCACCGACCACAAAGTCATCGGGTACATGTACCTGATCGCCTCGTTTGTGTTCTTCCTGATGGCTGGAGTGATGGCCCTGCTGATCCGGGCCGAGCTCTTCGAACCCGGCATGCAGGTCCTGCAGACCAAGGAGCAGTACAACCAGCTGTTCACGATGCACGGCACCATGATGCTGCTGATGTTCGCCACCCCGCTGTTCGCCGGCTTCACCAACTTCATCATGCCGCTGCAGATCGGCGCCCCCGACGTCGCGTTCCCGCGGCTGAACGCACTGGCCTTCTGGTTCTTCCTCTTCGGATCCACCATCGCCGTCGCGGGCTTTATCACCCCGCAGGGCGCGGCGGCGTTCGGCTGGTTCGCCTACGCGCCGTTGAATAACACCACTTTCACCCCCGGCGTGGGCGGTGACCTGTGGGTCTTCGGCCTGGCGCTGTCCGGCTTCGGAACTATCCTGGGTGCGGTCAACTTCATCACCACCATCATCTGCATGCGTGCCCCGGGCCTGACCATGTGGCGGATGCCCATCTTCACCTGGAACGCCCTGGTGACGTCCATCCTGGTGATCATGGCCTTCCCGCCGCTCGCGGCGGCACTGTTCGCGCTGGGGGCCGATCGCAAGTTCGGTGCTCACATCTACGATCCGGAAAACGGCGGCGCCGTACTCTGGCAGCACCTGTTCTGGTTCTTCGGCCACCCGGAGGTGTATATCATTGCGCTGCCGTTCTTCGGCATTGTGTCGGAGATCTTCCCGGTCTTCAGCCGCAAACCGATCTTCGGCTACAAGGGCCTGGTCTACGCGACCATCGCCATTGCGGCCCTGTCCATGACCGTGTGGGCACACCACATGTACGTGACCGGTTCGGTGCTGCTGCCGTTCTTCTCTTTCATGACGATGCTGATCGCAGTGCCTACCGGCGTGAAGTTCTTCAACTGGATCGGCACTATGTGGCGGGGGTCCCTGACGTTCGAGACTCCCATGCTGTGGGCCCTCGGCTTCCTCATCACCTTCCTCTTCGGTGGGCTGACCGGCATCATCCTGGCTTCGCCGCCGCTGGACTTCCACGTGTCAGATTCCTACTTCGTGGTGGCGCACTTCCACTACGTGGTGTTCGGCACCGTGGTGTTCGCTATGTTCGCAGGATTCTACTTCTGGTGGCCAAAATTCACCGGCAAAATGCTCAACGAGCGCCTCGGAAAGATCCACTTCTGGATGCTGTTCCTTGGATTCCACGGATGCTTCCTGATCCAGCACTGGCTGGGGGTCATGGGCATGCCCCGCCGCTACGCGGACTACCTGGTGGAGGACAACTTCATGTGGATGAACCAGTTCTCCACCATCGGCTCCTACCTTCTCGGCGCGTCGATGATTCCGTTCTTCTGGAACGTCTACATCACGTGGCGCAGCAGGGAGCGCGTTGAAGTGGATGACCCGTGGGGCTTTGGCGCCTCGCTTGAGTGGGCCACTTCCTGCCCGCCGCCGCGCCACAACTTCACGTCGCTGCCCCGGATCCGTTCGGAGCGTCCCGCCCTGGACCTCCACCATCCTGAACTCGCGCTGCATTTACATGACACCTCCCACAGCCCTGCCGCGGCCGCCCTGGGTGCTGCGGATATCGGCGAAAAGGACGTACGGAATCCGAACCCGGACGAGTGACCGCGCGGGCGGGTGGGGACTAAACCGAGCGGCCCACAGCCTGGACCGCCAACAGGAACTTCACGCCGCCGTCGGTTAGCAGTGCCCTGCCATGACGCCCCACTTTGGGCACCGTCAGGTGCAGGGACTCGAAGTTCCAACGCACCACGCGGTTGATGTCGCTGACCCACTCGTCCGGGATGGGATGGCCGGACCGGGTGACAAACCCGGCGGCCAGCATGGCGCCGCGGATCGCCTCCATCTCGCGGTTCCAGGTGGGCGCGATGCCACTGAGGTGCCAGTCCGTGTGGACGCGGGTGACCAGCCGGACAGCGTCGTGCTCCTGACGGCCGACGGCATCCACGACGTAGTCCCACAGCTCCGCGGGCCGTTCCAGGCAGCGTTTGCCGCGCGGCGTGAGCACCAGCCGGCCCTTGAACTTCCGCAGGAGCTTCCAGTCGATGAGGTGCAGCCGGAGCTCGAGAACCGGCCGTGCGTGCGTCTCGCGGTTTCCCTTGCCCATGATGGGATCGCTCCAGCCGAACTCGTCCATGGCTCGCTTGACCATGGCGGGCTTCAGGTAGCCGTCCTTCGTGAGTTCCAGGCCGTCCGGAGCGGCGTTTTCCAACAGCCAGCGGACCGGCAGCAGCACGGCGTCACGCTCCTCGTCGGCGAGTGGCTGCGGCCACCATTGGAGGCTGAGCAGCCGGAGTTTGCGGTTGGCGGCCTGACGGTCGAACGCTGCGGGGGCGAAGTGGCTGCCGTACTCGCCCGTGATGCCGAAGATCCAGGACGTCGCATCCGCGTGTTCCGGATGCTCCGGGTCCGCGACGATCTGCAGCAGTCGCTGGTAACCGTGGGGCCCGCCGGAGTCCTCCACGGGTCCGCGGTTGGCGCCATCCACGCACAGCAGTTCCCCGGCCGGAAGGTCCGCCGAACCAAGCACCTCCACGTGATGCGTCCAGTTATCGCCAAAGTCGTATTCGTATTCCAGCGCGCTTCCCGGCTTTTGGGCATCCAGCAGTTCGGAAAGGGCGACGCCGGAGGCCGGCTCTGCGTCCAGATCTTCCGTGAGGTCATGGGGACCCACAATCTCCCGCGGCTTTCCGGCGCGGTCCACGCAGCGGACGGCGTAGAGGTGGCTGTTTTCCCAGCCGAAGGCGGCCTGGACCGCGAGGTGGAACTCGGGAACCGTCAGCGTCACGGGGACCTGCAGCCTTCGCCAGATCAACGGTTCGGTGTCCGTAATGCTGATCCGCAGGTCGAAGGCGGGAACGGAAAGTTGCATGGAGGCAATCCTGCCAGAGTGCGGCCGGGGATCCGTTATGGTGCAGGCTCAACGGACTCAACTGACTCAACCGCATAGGGTTTGGTGGCCGACCGCCGCAGCGGATGACGCAGGCGCACCTGGTACGGACCGTTCCGGAACGTGGCGCGGGGGTCCAACTGGACAAGCACGAGTGGTTCGTCGCTGGCGGAGTCCAGCCGCACGACCATGCCGTCGCGCCGCCCGTCCACCCACAGCGGGGTGGCCGGCTCCACGGCGGTTTCCTTAAAACGTTCCCGATATTCCTGCCCTGCGGCCAGGAAGAGTATCCCATGGGCCAGCCCAATGACTTTCAGCGGGACCACGGCGTCAGGCGGTGGGGGTTCGGGGGTGGGCCGGGCTTGCTGGTGGTATTCCTGCGCACCTGACGCCCTGGCTGCCTTCGCGTGCCCGTTGCATTCCGCGCACCGGGTTCGCTCCCCCACAGAGGCCAATAGGGTCACGAGCAGTCTTCTGGGGGCGTGGTCCCAGCTGTCGGCCACCACCGGACACCACGCCGTGTGATAGACCGTCCCGTATTTCATCACATAGACCTGGTCATCCCCCAGTACGGGCACCCCCTCCCGGCGGGCGGCGGGCTCCACCGGCTTGAGTTCGCCGAGGCCTCTGGTCTCTGCGTGGGCGCGGCGGCTGCCGTTGACGTACTTGCGGATGAGCGGACGGAGTTGACGTTTTGGTATTGGCACGAAGTGCGGGCCTCTCTGTGCGGCGGGATGGACTCGATCACCCCCCTGCTTGCCCACTGACTATCTTGAAGGGGTTTCTCGCAAGTTGCCAGTCGGGCGCTTTGAAGCACATCCGGGTTAACAAAAGCAGGGCCGGTCTAATGACCGGCCCTGCTTAGAAAATGAAACCCTAAGGCCCCAGAATCTCTAAAGAATTAGAGTGCCTGGATGTTGACGGCCTGGGGACCCTTGGGGCCCTGCTCGGTTTCGAAGGAAACCTTCTGGTTCTCTTCGAGTGAGCGGAAGCCGGAAGAGGCGATCGCGGAGTAGTGAGCGAAAACGTCCTGTGAGGAGTCATCGGGGGAAATGAAGCCGAAGCCCTTTTCAGCGTTAAACCATTTGACGGTACCAGTAGCCATTATTTTTGTCCTTCGTGAAGGTGGAGGAAAAGTCCCGACTTTCGGGTCCTCCGGTGTGGGGTGTTCAAAACCGCTACTTCAGAAAGACGCGGACTTTCGACCGCGCGTACTGCCTGAACTACCAACCGCATAAACACAACAACAGGATCAACACTACAGGAGATTTTCCGAACCATTTACCACCAGCCAACGAGACGGGTGGTTGCGCCTCCACGATCCGGTGGTTGAGCCTGCCGAAACCCCGGCGTACCGTTCTCCCATGGGACCAATTCGGGCCATTCTTCTACCGGGCGCTGTACTCCCCGCCCAGGCCGCCTTCGGCGGACTCATCGCAGCCCTCGGGCCGGATGTCCAGGCAATCGCCAAGGATCTCGAGCTCTACGCGGACGATGGGCCGCCGGAAGACTGGAGCCTGGACACAGAGATCGACGGCGTGCTGCGCGATGCCGATTCCCGGGGATGGGAAACGTTCCACCTGGCGGGCTATTCAGGTGGCGGCGCGGCGGCCCTGGCGTTCGCTGCCAAACACCCTGGCAGGCTGCTGAGCCTGGCGCTGCTGGAACCTGCCTGGGCCGGGAACTGGGACTGGAGCCCTGCGTACACGGAGCTCCGGAAGAAGTACGAGCAGCTGGATACACTCCCGCCGGAACAGTTCATGTCCGCCTTCATGAGGCTGGGAGTTAAGCCCGACGTCGTCCTTCCGCCGCCGCCGGATCCCGCGCCGCCGTGGATGGCCAACCGGCCGGCAGGTATCAGGGCGTTCCTGCGGACCTTCAAAAACCATGACCTGGAGAGGGCGCGTCTGGCCGCCTTTCGCCAGCCCGTCTGCTTCGTCTTGGGCGGCCTGAGCAATCCCCATGACTACGGCGATATCGCCAGCCGGCTGTCCAGGGTCTTCTTCCCGGACTTCCACCTGGAAGTGTTCCCCAAGCGCCACCATTTCGATCCGCCACACCGGATCGAGCCCGAGCGGCTGGCTGAATTGCTCCGGCGGCACTGGGAGCAGGCAGAAGCAGCCATCCCTGACTGATCCTTTCGCTCGGGCGCACAGATTGCTCCGCTTGCTACGGAGGCAACCATGGCGACCAGAATCATCCGCGGCCGCCCATTACCTCTCAACCACGGCCACCCAGGGCCACCGGCTGGTGGCTTCGATGCTGCTCTATACGGAACTTCATTGTGCGGCCCATCGCCGCGGATTTCCCGGCGAGACCGTCAATACGGTCCTGGGAGCCATTAACCTGGTCGATCTTGCCCGCTCGGACCTTATGTACGCGGCGGCCCTGCCCGGCAAGCTCCGAAGCCCCGACGCCATACATCTTGCCGCAGCCATCCGGCTGCAGTCCGACTTAATGGTGGCGTATGACGCCGAGCTCCTGGCTGCCGCCGTCGATGCGGGCATCAACGTCCTGTCGCCCTGGAGTTTTTGTCCAGATAATCCGCTCAAGGGCCCATCTGCCACATTTCAGGCCGAATTGAAGGGCGAGGCGCTCGACGGCCGGATTATGCTGTTTGTTGGCCCAGCCCATGAGCAGACCGATCGGGAACCAGAAATCCTCGTGAACGATTTTCCTGGCACAGGCAAGGAAGCCGTCGTGTTTCATGCAATGACACTCGGTCCAAAATTCAAGCGATTCCGGGAGGAGTCCCAGCCATGACTAATCAGAGAGAACCGGACTACGACGCACTGGCCGATCGACTGACCGGCGACTCGCCGCTGGAGGCTGCTGCTGTACACGTTGGTAGCGACGCCGCTGCATCCGGGCGCGAGTTCCTGTTGCGAGAGTACGGCAGCGATGCTGCCATCAGTCATGCCATACGCCGCGGTCGGCCCCGCGTCGGGGCCTCAGCGCCGGGCGAATCCGCCACCGTACGTGGACGGATCCGCGACGTCGAATACCGCGCCTTTATGGAACTGGTGGCGGAACTTGGTAAGCCTCAGTCCGAGCTGGTTCGCGACGCCGTGCACCTATTGCTGGAACACCACAAAAAGCTCGTCTAGGCTCAGAACACACTCAAAATAAGCCGCATGAACTCCTGCATGAGGACACCATGGATTTCTACGCCATCAACGCACTGCGTGAGAACCACGCGGGGTGGTCCCTGCTCCGCGCCCAGAACGCCCCGCTGGCCGTCAGCTTCTTCATCAAGGCCTTCACCGGGCCTAACCAACGGGACATCGGCCGGCAGGAGCTCATTGACCACCTCGATGATGTCCTGTTCGGCCTCCGTGAAGTCTTCGGCGAGGACAAGTACCCCCGCCCGGCCGGTGAGTACCTGGACGAGTGGGCGGCCCCGGAACGGGCCTGGCTGCGGAAATACTACGTCCCGGGCCAGGATGAGCCGCGTTACGATCTCACGGCCGCCGCCGAGGACGTGGTCCGCTGGGTGGAGAGCCTGAGCGGGCGGGACTTCGTGGCCACCCAATCCAGGCTGACCAGCATCTTCGCCGTGCTTAAAGCCCTGGTCCAGCAGTCCGAAACCGATCCGGAGGTCAGGCTCGCCGAGCTCCAGCGCCAGCGGGACGGGATCGACGCCGAGATGCAGCGGATCAAGGACGGCAACATCCGCGTGATGACTGCGCCGGAAGCCCTGGACCACTTCCAGCAGCTGACCACCCTGGCCAAGGACCTGCTCTCCGATTTCCGTGAGGTGGAGCAGAATTTCCGGAAGCTGGACCGGCAGGTCCGTGAGCAGATCGCCACGTGGGACGGCACCCAGGGCGAGCTGCTTGCCTCGATCTTCGCCAACCAGCAGGACATCAGCGGCTCCCTCCAGGGCCGCACATTCCAGGGCTTCTGGGACTACCTGATGTCCCCGCAGCTGCGCACCGAACTGCGGGACCTGCTGCAGCGGGCCACCCAGATCGACGCCCTCGCCAAACTCGACAACCTGCACGCCGTGACCAACCTGCACCAGGACTGGCTGCCCGCCGTCGAGCAGACCCAGGCCACTGTCCGGCAGCTCTCGCAGCAGATGCGCCGGCTCCTGGACGACAAGGTGTTCCTGGAGAACAAGCGCATCATGCAGCTCGTCCGGAGCATCGAATCCGGCGCGCTGGGCACCCGGGAGGTGCCGCCGTCGGGCGTCTTTATGGAGATCGCCGCTCAGTCCGTCGAGGTCGCGCTCCCCTTCGAGCGGCCGCTGTATGAGCCGAGCCGGCGGATCATGGTGGACGACGTCGTGGTGGCGGCAAACGATGCAGAAGTGGATGCCGGCGCCCTCTTCAGCCAGTTCCACGTGGACACGGAGCGCCTGAAGTCCAATATCGACGACGTCCTTGCCGGCGCCGGGCAGGCCACCCTCGGCGAAGTAGCGGCCGCGCATCCGCTCTCCCAGGGGCTGGCCGAAATCGTGGCCTACTACCAGCTCGCCACCGAATCGGACTGGGCCTCCATCAACCCGGACGAGTCACAGCAATTGTCCTGGCAGCTCCCGGACGGCAACATCCGGGAAGCCACCGTTGAACAGATCATCTTCGTGAGGCCGGCATGACCACCACCGACGCAGCTGAAACACACACGCCGGAGGAACTTCCCGGCGTCGTCACCAAGCTCTTCAAAGGCGTGGTCTACGCCGAGACGGACGAGAAGATCTGGCAGTCGCTGCTGGGCCTGTCCTCCCATGCCCGCGACTACGTGGCCGTCCTGGGCCTTGACCTGATCCTGGACGAGTCCGAGGGCTACGCGTTCCTGAAATCCCGCGAGGACCCGGACGGCACATTGCCGCGGCTGATCCCCCGCCGCCCGCTCACCTTCAACGTCAGCCTCCTCCTGGCACTGCTCCGCGGCCGGATGCTCGAATTCGACACCAACAGCAGCGAACTGCGCCTCATCATGACCGAGCAGGACATCGCGGACATGGTGGCCGTCTTCCTGCCCGAATCCAGCAACGAGGCGCGGATCCTGGACCAGCTCGGCACCAACATCAAGAAGGTGGTGGAGCTGGGCTTCCTGCGGAAACTGCGCGGCCAGGCAGGCACGTACGAAGTAGCACGGATCCTGAAGGCCTACGTGGATGCCCAGTGGCTGGAGGAATTCGACGCACGGCTCGCTGACTACCGCGCCTCGCTCAGCGGAGCCGTCACCGGCAGTAAGGAAGAGGACCGCATATGACCACTGAGACGGCCACCGCAGTTAAAGGCGTGACAGACGAGCAGGAGATGCTGTTCAGCCTGGATGAAAAAGCGGACGACGCCGGCACTCCCCCGGGCTTCCGGCTGCACCGTCTGGAGCTGCTCAACTGGGGCACGTTCCACCAGGAGGTACGGACGTTCCGGTTGGACGGTTCGAACAGCCTGCTGACCGGCGACATCGGCTCCGGGAAGTCCACCGTGGTGGATGCCATCACCACGTTGCTGCTGCCGGCCAACAGGATCGAGTACAACAAGGCCGCGGGTGCGCAGAAGAAGGAACGCACGCTGATGTCGTATGTGCGGGGTTTCCACAAGAGCACGCGCAGCGCCGGCGGCGAGTACTCCAAGCCCGTTGCGCTGCGCGGGACCGGCAAACTCACCGTGGTCCTGGGCGTCTTCCACAACGCCGTCCTGGGCAAATCCATCACCCTGGCCATCACCCTCTGGGCCACCCAGGAGGCCGGCCAGCCCAACCGCTTCTACTCGCTGGTGGAGGGCGAGCAGTCCATCGCCGGGGACTTCGCCAACTTCGGCCAGGACCCCGCGAAGCTGAAGAAGCAGCTCCGGGCCGCGGGTGCGTCCCTCCATGAAACGTTCGACCCGTATGCGGCGGCGTTCAAGCGGCAGTTCGGCATCAGCGGAAACCAGGCCATGGAGCTGTTCCACCGCACGGTGTCCATGAAGCAGGTGGAGAACATCACCAACTTCGTGCGCACCAACATGCTTGAGGAAGACGACGTCGAGGCCCGGATCGGCAACCTCATCCACCACTTCGACGATCTCAAGAAGGCCCACGACGCCGTCCTGCGCGCCAAGGACCAGATCGCCCTGCTCACCCCCATCACCGAGGGCGCCGCCCAGCACACCGCCCTGAGCCGGGACGACGAATTCGCCCGCCAACAGCGGGACCAGCTGCATCCCTGGTTCACGGACCGGAAACTGCAGCTGAGCATCGAACACCAGACGGAACTACAGAACACCGGCCTCCGGCTGCAGGAGGACAGCGGCAAACTGGCCACCGAAATCACTCAGCTCCGCCTGGACCTGGCCGCCGTGAAGGAAGATATCCGCGGCAACGGCGGCGGCCGGCTGGCCGCCATCGAGGCGGAGGCCGCGCGGTTGGGCGAGGAGTCCCGGTCGCAGCGGGTTCGCTTCGAAAAATACGCCGAAGCCGCGGCAGAGCTCGGTCTTCAGGCACCGGCGGACCGCGTCCAGTTCGACGCCAACCGGGCCCGGCTCGCCGACGTCGAAAAGGACCTCGCCGCCGCAGCCAACGAAGTGCAGGACACCCGCACCGAACTGACCATGACACGCACGGTACTCACCGGCCGCGCCAGCGACATCGCCGCGGAGCTGACCAGCCTGCAGGCGCGTCCCAACCTGCTGCCGCGCCCCCAGGTGGAGCTCCGCCGTCGGCTGTGCGATGGGACCGGCATCCAGGAATCCGAGCTGCCGTACGCCGGTGAGCTGCTGCGCGTCCGCGACGGTGAAGCGGCTTGGGAAGGCGCCGCCGAACGCACGCTGCGCGGCTTTGCACTGTCCCTGCTGGTGCCGTCGGAGCACTACGCGGCGGTGAGCGGCTGGGTGGACGGCAACAACCTGCGCGGCCGGCTGGTGTACCTCAAGATCGGCGAATCGTACACGCCGAAGCCGGCCGAGGCGGGCACGCTGGCGACGAAGATCGCTATCAAACAGGGGACGCCGTTCCGCAATTTCCTGCTCGATGAGCTCAGCAGCCGCTTCGACTATTTCTGCTGCGACACGCTGGAGGACTTCCGCCGCCGTTCCAAGGCGCTCACCGCGAACGGCCAGCTCAAGGGCGGCCGCGGGCGGCACGAGAAGGATGACCGGCAGGAGCTCTCGGACCGCCGGAACTACGTCCTGGGCTGGGACAACCTGGACAAGATCAGCCGTTTCCGTGCCGAGCAGGACGAGGTGCAGGGCCAGCTCAGCGTGGTGGCCGGCCAGCTGACCCGGGTAAACGATTCGCTGGGCGCCATCGGCCGGCAGAACCAGCAGTTGGGCATCATCGGTGCGGTATCGGACTTCGCCGAGCTCAGCTGGCAGCTCACCGCACGCCGCATCGAGGAGCTCAAGGCGGAGAAGGCCCGGCTGGAGTCCACCAGCGATGTGCTTCGGGAGCTGACCGCGAAGGAAGCCGAGCTCACCGGAAAGCTGGATCGCCTGCAGGTTCGGGCCGATGATGTCCAGCGGCGGATCGGCTCCAACGAGGGCGCCGCCAAGGACATCGTGGAGGCGATCGAGGACTGCCGCGAGGTCCTGCACGAGACCCCGTTGACGGACGACGTCGGCGTGCTGGCCGCCGTCGCAAGGCTCGCCGCTGCGGAACTCGCCGGTAAGCCGCTTACGTACAAGAACACCGGCACCGTGGAAAGTGCCGTCCGGAACGGGCTGACCGATTCGATTGACGCGCTGTCCAAGCAGATCGCCCGGGCCGCCGAGAAGACTGTCCGGCTGATGGCCGAGTTCCGGAACAAGTACCCGAACGAGACCACGGAGATCGATGCCGCCCTGGAGTCCGCCGTCGACTTCGGCAAACTGCTGGAGCAGCTGGTCGGCAACGATCTTCCGCGCTTTGAGGCCCACTTCAAGGAATCCCTGAACCAGAACACCATCCACGAGGTGGTGGCGTTCAACGCGTTCCTGGACAGCCGCCGGCAGGACATCGTGAACCGGATCGGCGAAATCAACCTCTCCTTGGCCGGGATTGAGTACAACACCGGCCGGCACATCCAGCTGGAGCACCAGAACAGCACCGACCTCGACGTGCGGCAGTTCGGCCTGGACCTGCGGGCCTGTTCGGAGGGGACCATCGGCGACGATGACCAATACTCCGAGCAGAAGTACCTGCAGGTGGCGCGCCTGATCGAGCGGTTCCGGGGCCGGGACGGCTACACCACCCTCGACGAGCGCTGGACCGCCAAGGTCACGGACGTCCGGAACTGGTTCACGTTCTCCGCCTCGGAAAAATGGACCGAAACCGGCGAGGAATTTGAACACTTCACGGATTCGGGCGGCAAGTCCGGCGGGCAGAAGGAGAAGCTCGCCTACACGATTCTCGCCGCCGCCCTGGCGTTCCAGTTCGGGCTGGCGTCCGGCAAGGGTGCCGGTAAAAACGCCGGCAGTGGCCGCAGTTTCCGGTTCGTGGTCATTGATGAGGCGTTCGGCCGCGGCTCCGACGAGTCGGCCCGGTACGGGCTGGAGCTGTTCCAGCGGATGAAGCTGCAGCTGCTGATCGTCACTCCCCTGCAGAAGATCCATGTGATCGAGCCCTTTGTCTCCCATGTGGGGTTCGTGGCCAACACCAACGGCGACGATTCGCAGCTGCGGAACATGACCATTCAGGAGTATCGGGACGAGCGGGCCCGGCGTGCCGGGTGACGGGCTTTCGGCTTCCGCTCCTGGCCGGGCACAGGCGGGTCGGGCACAGGGCTGGACCACACTGGCTGACCTGCGGGCGCAGTCGCTGAAGGCCTGGGGCAGCGGTGCGTTGCTCCGCGAGGTACTGGAACCCAACGGACTGCACCCCCGCCGTCGTCCATTGAAACGTCCGACGGCGGCGACGCTCCGGAGTGACTACGCTGCGGCGAGTGCGTGGGCGGCTGAGTTGTTCGCCGCTGTGGGTCCGTTCAGCCTGGAAACCGCAGAGGTGGGGCGCACCACGGTGGGGGCCAACCAGCTTCCGGCGGCGGCGGTCTTCGCCACTGTGGAGGATGAGATCGCGTTTGCGGGCAAGGCCAAGGAGGCGGCACGGTTCGTGGAGCTCGCAGGGAGTCTGGCATCGGTTCACCCGTCCTTCCGCGGGTGGGCGCTGAAGCGGCCGCTCAAGCTGCTGGAACTCGGGGCCGACGCCCTGACCGCAGCCCGGGTGGCCCTATGGCTGCGGGACAATCCCGAGCCCGGCATCTATGTGCGGCAGCTGAGCCTTCCCGGTGTACACACCAAGTTCATCGAGAACCACAGGGCGGTGATCAGCGAGCTGGCCATGGTGGTGCAGGCTCATTCCGTGAGCGCCGCTGTTGAATCCGTAGAGCCTCTCCCAGACGTGCCCGCAGAGCCCGGCTCACTGCTGGGGCTGATGCCGGCCCGTACGCCCGCGGCACGCTTCGCCGCGGGACACGGATTCCTGCATCCGCCGGAGCTGGTCAGGTTCCGCCTGCTGGATCCTGCCGTGCCGTTGTTGGGCCAGGCCCGCGATCTGACCGTGACCGCTGAAGCCTTCAGCACGCTGAGCCTACCGGTCACCACAGTGCTGATCACGGAGAACCTGGTCAACTTCCTGGCCCTCCCCGACCGCCCGGACACGCTGGCTATTTATGGCGGCGGTTATGGTTTCTCGTCGCTGCGGGATGCAGGGTGGCTGCGCGACCGCGAGGTCCTGTACTGGGGCGATCTGGACACCCACGGGTTCCGGATCCTGGACCAGCTGCGCGCGGTCCACCCGCATGTGGTGAGCGTGCTGATGGACGAGGCCACGCTGTTGGCCCACCGCGATGCATGGGTTACCGAGCCATCGCCGTCGAAGGCTTCGCTTAGCAGGCTGACACCTGATGAGTCCGCACTGTACGAAGGCCTCCGCAATGATGCCTTCGGGACGGATGTCAGGCTGGAGCAAGAGCTGATCCGCTGGGACTGGGTGCTGGGCCGAATCGGCGGCTGAGCCTGTCGAAACCGGCGATGCCCGATGGTTGAGCCTGGTTAAGATCCGGCCACAAATTACCCAGTACCCGATGCACATGGTCAGCTTCGACTTCCCGTCCGACGTGACCTCCTGCGGCCCGCACATCCGCTCCTTCAACGTCATCGACGACTACACCGGCACCGCGCTGGCCATCATCCCGCGCCGGGTCGTTCAAAGCCACCGACGTGGTCGCGGTGCTGGAGAACATCATCGCCGAAACCGGCACCGCCCCGACCTACGTCAGGTGTGACAACGGGCCGGAATTCAGCATCACGTCGTTGGAAACAAACTTCACCCGGGGCATCCGTGGTGTAGCGCTGGTTGGCGTTGATCTTCAGCGGCGGTCCGCCGTTGAGCGCCGGCCGGTTGGCAAGGTCGTGCCGCTCGGGGTAATTAGGGTGCGGTGCCGTGGGGCCGGGCGCCTACGACATCGTGCCGGCGCCGACGCTGGCTTCCTCGCCGGCCACTTCTTCTCCGGGGACGGCGGACTTCCCGCCGACCGTCCGGTATCGCCAAAGGCCAATCCCGACGACGACGGCAGCGAGGGCGAGTGAGAGCAGCAGCGACTCCCGGGTCGATTCCAGGATCACCATGCCGATCAGCAAGGCGACGATGCTGACGATGGCCACCCAGGTCAGGTACGGGAAGAGCCACATCTTCAGCTGGAGGTCCTTGGCGGCCGCGCCCATCCGGCGGCGCAGGATCAGCTGTGAACTGGCGATGACGAGCCAGACGAACAGGGCGATGGCGCCGGAGGTGTTGACCAGGAAAAGGAACACCGTGTCCGGGGCAATGTAGTTCAGGCCGACGGTGATGAAGCCAACCACTGTGGAGGCCAGGACCGCGGCGGCGGGGACGCCACGCTTGGAGATGCGCATCCACGACGTGGGGGCGTCGCCGCGGCGGGAGAGCGAGAAGAGCATGCGGCTCGCCGTGTACAGGCCGGAGTTCAGGCAGGACAGCACGGAGGTCAGCACCACGATGTCCATGATGGTGCCCGCGCCGGGGATGCCGAAGAGCTCGATCACGGCCACGTAGGGGCTCTTGGCCACCGAGGCTGAGTTCCAGGGCAGCAGGGTGACCACGATGGCGATGGAGCCGATGTAAAACACCAGGATGCGCCAGACGGTGGACTTCACGGCTTTCTTCACAGCATCGACCGGGTTCTCGGATTCACCGGCGGCAATGGTGGCGATTTCGGCGCCGAAGAAGGAGAACACCACCACCAGGATGCCCGCCAGGACAGCTCCCGGACCGTTGGGCAGGAACCCGCCGTTTTCGATGAGGTTGCTCAGTCCCGGGGCAGGGACACCGGGGACCAGGCCGAGGATCGCCGCCACACCGAAGAGCAGGAACAGCGCGATCGCGGCAACCTTGATGGAGGCGAACCAGAATTCGAACTCGCCAAAGGACTTCACGGACCGCAGGTTGGTGAGCGTGAGCAGCACCATCAGGATCAGGGCCCAGACCCACTGGTCGATGCCCGGCACCCAGCGGTGCATGATGGCCGCCCCTGCCGTGGCCTCGATACCGAGCACGATGATCCAGAACCAGGCATAAAGCCAGCCGATGCTGAAGCCCGCCCAGCGGCCCAGGGCCTTGTCCGCGTAGGTCGAGAAGGAGCCGGTTTCAGGGTTGGCCGCGGCCATTTCACCGAGCATGCGCATGACCAGGATGACTACGAGACCCGCCGCCGTGTAGGCAAGGAGGATGCCGGGACCGGCCTGCTGGATGGCGGCGCCGGAACCCACAAAGAGTCCGGCGCCGATCACGCCGGCGATGGCGATCATGGACAGATGCCTGGGTTTAAGGGATTTCGAGAGTTGCTGGTCAGCCTGCATTAAGCGCCGTCCTTCGTGGGGGGTGTCGGCCCGTCCGTCATGCCTGGCATGATGTGCGGCGGACCACAGTGTCGTTTCACCCTAGACCGGGCCGTCCCCCGCCTGCTCTGTGCAATCCCACAGTTGACGCCGCACCAAACCGGACGGGACTCCAACAAGGAGGCGCAGAAGGCAATTAAAGTTGCCTCACAGGCAAATCCGTAATGTGCCTGAAACCACTGTTTCAGGCTCCTGGCGTCAGCAATCCGGGTTGCTGGCACCACGAGGCCGGTTTCATCAGCCGTGCCGGGCCTCTTCACCGGTGCCCGCGGCATCGGCAAGACCGTCATGCTGGGAGCCGCCCATAACGTGGCCCGTGAACATGGATGGACTGTGGTCCTTCCCCCAGCTCTACAGCGGGGTCGGATTCGCCCACGAATACCGTCCCATCGAACAAGAAGAACTTCATTTCGTCCTGCAGCGCCGCTAGCACAAACTAGGCCACGCCCTGGACCCCGACTTCACCGATGCCCAGGCCATTGCCGCGGTCGCCCGCATAACCAGGGGGAACTTCCGCCTCATCGACCGGCTCTTCACCCAAATCGAACGGGTCATGAAAATCAACGAACTCAGCACCATCACCGACAACGTCATTGAGGCGGCACGCTCAACCCTTGACATCGGAATCAGCTAAACCGCCAAACCGAGCTGTGAAAAAACCGCCGTTGCGAACTAACAGTCACAGCCGGCTGGCCCAGGAGCTTGGCGACGTTCCTTCGACAGGCCGACATGATCGACCTCCATGCCGCAGCGCAGGGCGGCCACGGCCACCGGCGGCTACCCGTTCCTGCTCCAACTCGTTGGCTATTTCCTGTGGCGGGAAGCCGAAACTCATGATGCTTCCCACTCCCCCGCCGCCGTCGATAGAGCCGTCGCGGCAGTACCTGCGCAAGAATCCTCCGTCCTGAGAAACGTGCTCCCTCAGCGCGTTTCATGAACCGCTGCGGTACCATCTGCTGAATAGATAAGGTGCACCGGCCGATCGTTGCCGATCCGCACACCGGTCGGGCTGATCTGCCATCGGGATACGCATGTGGATTGCGAAGACAGACAGCATCGCGGGATTGCCCCACGCAGTCCTTCACCATGCCCAAGGTTCAGTGCTCATTTCCCGGCGCGACACAGCAGGACAAGACGCGCAGGAGAACTGTAAGCCGTTACGGTTTGGGAGGCCTGGTGATCGAAGGCCCCGATATTGGCCCGGGTATGCCACTGACAACGACGCTCCAGACCTCAACTCACCGGCGACTACACCTGGCCACGCACCAACCAGATCAAACCCGGCAGATACAGACGCAGATACAGACGCAGATACAGGCCCGCTATCACGTCCGGCGAGACTTTAGCTTCGGATTTTTCGCTAATTCACAAGCCACCCCAATTTAGGCATAACTTCACCCGCTCCGAGGACGCCCATGAATAGAGCCACCACCGCGCCGCGCTCCTTTAGCCTGCAGCGTGAATGGTCCGGGGCATTCACCCTCATGCTGCTGGCCCTGTTCGTCGGGGCGGCAGTCACCGTCGTCGGGGTCCGGTTCGTGGTGAACGAGATGGAAGCTGCGAACGGGCGGCTCCAGGCCGAATACGGCAGCGTCGCGGACCTGGCCGCTGCCCTCGATACGCACCAGCAGCTGGGACACCAGCTGCTGGCGGCGACGCCCGTGAACAGGGAGGCGTTTGTCCTGGAACAGCAGGACATCGAGGACCTCTTCCGTGCGGCTTCGGCACTCAAGGCGGCGGACGAAGACCGGCTTGAGGCCCTGTCAGCGGCGCACCAGGAATGGCAGGCCGGACTGGAGAACGCCGGCTTGTGGCGTGACCAGGCACTGGACCTCACGGGGAGCAATGTCGAGCACGCCGCTGCCTTCGCGGCCGCAAACTCCACCGTGCGTGCGCACCTGGCCGCCGCCCAGCAGTCCTCGCTCCAGGCGCTGAACAGGGGACTCGTGGACACGCGCGAACTTGAAGGGCTTCTGGTGATTGGCCGGTTCGGGCTGTTCGTTGTGGCCATCGGCGCCACCCTGTACTTCCGACGCCGGATGGTCAAAGACCTGATGCGGCCCGTCAACAGCCTGCGCAGGGGTGTCCTGAAGCTGCAGTCCGGCGACTTCAGCCACCGCCTGGACGTGGCCCGGCGGGACGAACTGGGCGAGGTCGCCGTGGCGTTCAACGGGATGGCCGTTGCACTCCAGGACAGCCACAAAGCCCTGACGTACCGGGCCACACACGATGACCTCACCGGGCTCGCCAACCGTGCAGCCCTGGCCGAGCGACTGCTGGCATCCTTCGAACCGGACAGCGACCGCCGGACCCGGCACGAGGGCCTGCTGTTCATCGACATCGACGATTTCAAGGACGTCAACGATTCCCTGGGCCATGAGGGCGGCGACGCGCTGCTGGCGCAGCTGGCCGAGCGGCTGAGGGCCAGCGTCCGCAGCCACGACCTGGTGGCCCGTCTGGGCGGCGACGAGTTCGCCGTCGTCGTTGTGGATAACGACGACGGCACTCCGGCAACGGGGCCCGTCGCCGAACGGATCTACGAAGCCCTCAGTGAGCCGTTCGTCATCGGTGACCGGTCGCTGCGGGTATCGCTGAGCATGGGCGTCGCGCAGCGCACAGCGGACACGGCGGACGTGACGGAGCTGCTGCGGCAGGCGGATTCGGCCATGTACCGTGCCAAGCACGGGGGCAAGGCCCGGTACGAAATCCACGGCGGGTCAACCCCGGTGGTCGAGCCTGTCGATACCGTCGGCGGCTGAGCCCGGCAGGCCCGACCACCGGTGAAAGCGGCCGAGGCCTGGCCATCGCCGCCTTTTCTCGCTTCAAACTTCACCAGCTGGATAACGCCCGCCGGCAATCGGTGACGCCGGCGACCGACTGGGGCTCGAAACCCCCGGTGGTGGAGCCCGCGGAAACTTGGGAGTGCACTCCAGAATAATTTCTGAACAACCCATCCGACATGCGGTTGCGCCCGAATAGCTGGCATAACCCCTTGGGTCGGCAGGAAAGAAAGCCCCGCTGATCCATAAACACATATCGCATTCAGGAGATCACCATGGCAACGCACACCGGCACCCGAACGTCAGCCCGCACCAACGTCCAGAAGGCATCGATAGTTGTAGGTGCAGTGTTCCTGCTGGTCGGCGTCCTGGGCTTCGTTCCGGGAATCACGGCCAACTTTGATGAACTGCACTTCGCCGGCCACCACTCCGAGGCAATGCTGCTGGGCCTCTTCCAGGTCTCGGCCCTGCACAACATCGTCCACCTGCTCTTCGGCGCAGCGGGCATCGCCCTTGCCAAATCTGGAGCCGGCGCCCGCTCCTTCCTCCTCTACGGCGGCATCATCTACCTGGTCCTGTTCGTCTACGGCCTGGTGGTCCCCCAGGATTCGGCCGGCAACTTCGTCCCGTTGAACGGTTTCGACAACGTCCTGCACCTGCTGCTCGGCGTCGGCATGGTTGCCCTGGCCGTGATCCTCACCAAGGGCCACGCCAAGGCACGCTCCTAGCAACTCCCCGGGCAGCAAACCCCGCCACATCGACGGTTATGGCCCCGGCTGCAGCTCCACGCTGCTGCCGGGGCCATTGCCGTTCCCGATCTGGCGCCCGGGCGTAGCATCCAACCATGGAACCAATTCGGGCCATCCTTCTTCCCGGGAGCGTGCTCCCCGCCCAGCCTGCCTACGGTGCGCTGATTGAGGCGCTGGGACCTGGCGTCGACGCCGTGGCCAAGGACCTGGAACTCTACGCGGGCGACGCTCCCCCTCCGGGCTGGACCCTGGACACCGAGGCCGTCGGCGTCCTCCGCGAGGCGGGGGGTCCGCGGCTGGAAGGCGTTCCATCTGGTGGGCTACTCGGGCGGCGGCGCCGCGGCGCTGGCCTTTGCCGCCAAACACCCTGAGCACCTGCTGAGCCTGACCCTGCTGGAAGGTGGAAGGGAAGATCCAGCCGCGTGTGGATCTTCGCCTCGGTGGGGAGCATTCTGATCCTGCTCAGCCTGCTGATCGCGGCCGGGCTACTGGCACCGTCCAGCTAGCCGTTCCGCCTCAGGAAGTGCGGATTGGGGCAGTTTCCCGGAACGGAGCGCCTGCACTCGTCAGGGTCATGGCCCGGCGACGAGAATATCCTCAATGGCTTCCTCGCAGCCTGGTACGTGCGTGCCGGCATGGACCTTCGAGAACTTGCTCACAACCTGGCCCATGTTGTCGAAACCGAAGACAGTGGCGGCACCCTTGATATCGGTGATGATGCCGGCAACGGCGCCCGGGCCGTCGGCGACTGCATGGTCCGAGATGCCGAGTCCGGTGCAGGCAGCATGTTCGTCGGCAATCTCGGCTGAAGCCGGGGCAGCGCCGGCAAAAAGCACCGCCAGTACTGCGGCGGCGACGGCAGCGGAGGAACGTTTAGTGTTCATGGATATCTCCTGAAAATAGGGCTTCGGCGAAGCCCCGATATCCACGGCGGAGAGGATACAGAACCCCGCCAGTGACGTTATTCTCCGCTTACGGGATGGGCGCCGCAAGAGGTTTTTGAAACAAGGACGCTTGAGCGAACCAACTGTTCTTGTCACGCAGTTTGTGGCTTAAATCGCTTGGTGGCTGCATTCTGTGATCGCTCGGTGGCGCACACCGGCCCGTATGAAGATCCTGTTCAAGGGGCGCCTTGGCCTGCCTCCGAGGGCGTGAATTGCAGGAACGGGTTACGGGCGCGCAGATCCCTGATTTCCACCGGCCTCGGGGCCAGCCTCGTCGCCGCCCTCCCGGGTGCCGCCGTCGCCGTTTCCACAGCGGACGACGCCGGTCTCCGCACCGATCCGTTCCTGCTGGGCATCGCCTCCGGCGGGCCGTGGCCGGATGGCTTCGTGATCTGGACCCGCCTGGCGCTGGACCCCCTGGACGGGGACGGCCTGCCCGCACGCCCGCACGCCCGGATCGAAACCGCCCACTCCGTCCACGTGGAGCTGAAAGAGTAACGCGACGACCAGCTCGCCGGCGACGGCTGGAAGAAGAACGTCACCGAACGCCTGGCTCCGCCCGCAGACCGGAAGGAACGGTTCAAGGAAATCCCTGCATCGGTCCGCGCTGCCTACCGGCTTGTCGGACGCAGGATGTATCGGAAACAGTACTCGACACTCTTTCCGGGGCGCGAGGTTCCCGAGACGCTGTAGGCCTGCGGCACCGTCTGGTTGCTGTCAGCCTCGCCGTTCGAGCCCTGGACTCACGCCGGCACAACGGCTAGAAGCAGGCGGGCTGGTAGGCCGGGTCTGCCGGGCCGGACGGGTTGCCTAGCGCATGCGCTACGGTCTGGTGCACCACGGGGTCGTTCGGCGTCTGGTCGTGTTCGAAGAGATCGGCCGGGCACTTGTCCTGGATGGTGATGTTGGTGACCTGCCGGGCCGGACCGTTCAGGAACTGGCTGTTATAGGGAATGACCACTTCGTCGTAAACCGTGGAGATGACAGTGTAGGAGGGTCCCGCTACGGTGTCGCCCATGGAGTTGAGCTCTTGCATGAACGCCGAGCCTGCCTGCTGATCGGCGCAGGCAGCACAGCCCAAGCCGGTGAAGTCCGGGTCCTGGACGAAGCCCGGCGGCGGGACAATCACACCTTCAGTCCCGTGGCTGGAGGGTGCGATGCCGATGAGCTGACGGACGTACTTGGCCCCGCCGAGGAAGCCCATGTAGTAGCGGGGCATCATGCCGCCCTGGCTGTGGCCCACCAGGTCCACTTTCTTCGCTCCGGTGGCAGCACGTACCGCGTCCACAAACGGGGCGAGTTCCTGCGCCGACTCGGCCACCGGCGCGGTGGCATACACGCCATTGGTCTCGCCGTAGTTGAGGGCGAAAACGCAGTACCCGGCGCTCTTGAGGTACGGCGAGAGGGTGGACCAGTTCTTCTCCATGCTCTCGAACGTTCCCGGTACCAGGATGACCGGATAGGGATGCTCGGCGGTTGGTTTGCAGGACCAGTCGTTGGCCCCCGGCGGGGAAATCTCGATCGCCTGGGCGGGAGCCGCAGCCAAGGAAGTGGCGAGGACGGCGGCAGCCGAAACGGACAGGGCCCGAATAACGAATGACATGGAAACCTCTTTGTTCATGTGTCAACAGGGGCGGCCGGTAGTGATGGTTCTGGGTGTTGATCAGGTACCGGCCGGGTTTTCCATGCTACGCAGCACACCCGTCGTTGCGGAGCCGGGTTGCACAGACGTGCGCCAAAAAAGCCTTATAAAGCGGTGCGCTCTCCGCCGAGGCCAAAACCCTCAAAACCAGCGTTATTACTGGTGGGTAGCGTATGCGTCGGCGCCGGGACTGAGAAAACCCGTCAGGGCTGCTGCACAAATGTGCACTACCTGCGGAAAATAGCGCCGCATCGGCGAACTGCGGTGACGGACGACGGCGTCGGCCCGCCCGGGCGTGGAACTCCAGCCCGAGGGAGGTGCGTTGAATGCTTCGGTCCGGAGCGGCGATCGTGAACTGGAGCTTCTTCCACGGCCGCACCAGGAAGAGGGCACCCGTGGCCGAAGACAGGTCAAGCATGGGTGCCGGACTATGGCCGCTTCCGTCCCGTAAGACCGAGCAGTGCCATGGCAACCGCCAGGGCAAGTCCTGAGGCTATGACCGGCGTGGTTTCCTTGTGGGGCGCCGGAACGATTCCCTGGTGATCCGCTCCCACAGGAGCAAATCCGGGGCAGTGAGCGTCCCGCGCTCCTGCCAAGCTGCCGCGCCTCCGCTTGGAGCCGTTGAGCTGCTCGGCGGTTAGGCCGAGAAGCTTGCGCCACGTGACCAGCTGCTCGCCGATTGTGCGCGCAGTCCGCTGCGTCTTCAGGGACGTTCTCTTCGTGGTCATGCTTAGATCGTGAACCCATAAGGGTTATAAATGTGATCCTTAAGGAACTTTGTGGTCATTATTATGATCATTAATCGTCTCAAAGAATTCGCTCCCGGACGGCTTCAAGAACTCCACCCAGCGCTGGGACATCCTGGGCAAGCAGGTACAAAGCCACCCGCGCCTTGTCCAACAAACGCGTCACACCGGTAGGCTGGGAATTCCCAGACCACGAAGCGAGGCATTACGTGCACGAGGACGCCGTCCGGTTCCTGTCGCAGCCGGTGCAGGCCCAGCCCGGCTCACCCCTCCGCGTGGCGGTGTACTCCCGGATAGCCGAGGCCATCCGTAACAGCCTCCTGACGCCCGGCTCCATGCTCCCCACCGAAACCGAGCTCGGCGCGGACATGAAGGTCAGCCGCACAGTGGTCCGCGAAGCACTCATGTTGCTCGAAGAAGACGGCCTCATCCGGGCCCGCCGCGGCGTCGGCCGGTTCGTCGCCGACACGCTCCCCCGCACCGGCATCGAGCGGATCCGCCCCTTCGAGGAAGTCCTCGGCGGCCCCGGCCAGCACCTCGAAATCAAACGCATCCAACGCGAGCGGCAGCCCGCCTCCGAATTCGTCGCCCCCGGCGTCGGCGTCGAGCCCGGCGCCGACTGCTGGCTCTGGGAATCCGTCCTGATCCGCGACGGTGAGGCCATCGCCCACCTGCAGGAAAACATCTCCGCCCTGCCGATGAGCCTGGGAAGCGGTTCCGCCGCCGCGCCGCTGGACATAGAGGACGACGGCGGCAGCACCCTGCTTGCCTCCCTGAACAACCGCTTCGGTAAGGTCCTCGGGCCCGGCGAGTGCCAGATCAGCCTGAGCCAGGTGGGGCCCAGCCGCGCCAAGCTGCTGGACCTGCGGGCCGCGGATCCGGTCCTCGTGCTGACGCAGTACGTCAGGCACGCGAACCGGCCCTTCTACTTGGCCAAGTGCCTCATCCCGGCACGCGCCGGGCACCTGTCCGTAATGCAGTCCCTCCAGTCCTAGGCTCGAGGACCGGAAACACCCGGAAGCTACACGAAGCTACCGGACACAACCAACTGCATCGCAGGCGTTCACGAGGCCATTGGCCGCCCAGTACGGGTCAGTGCCGAAAATAGAATCGTCCGCGGATGATTCGACTTTTGCGCGGACTGATGCGTTTGCGGTGCCCGCAGGCGTCGTGCTCCAGACAAGCGCGGCAACGCCGGCGACGATGGGTGAAGCCATCGAGGTACCGCTGGCGATGTCGTAACCATGGGAGCGGTTGTACGGCTCGGCGCCCAGGACAAAGGATCCGTTCGGGAAGGTCGAGTACACGCTGACACCGGGCGCTGCGACATCCACCCACTTGCCGTACGTCGAGAACGACGCCTTGGCATTCCTGTTGTCGGTGGCGGCGACGGCAATGACGTTGGGGTAGGCGCCCGGGTAGATCTTGGCCTGGGTATCGGCATTGCCGGCTGCGGCAACGATCACCACCCCTGCCTTCCAGGCGTTATTGACGGCAATTTCCAGGGTCCGTGAGGAAACACGCTGCCCTAGGCTCATATTGATGACCTGGGCACGTTCACCGACGGCCCAGCTGATGCCTTTGGCAATGCTCGAGGTGGACCCGGACCCGTTGTCGTTCAGGACTTTGCCGTCCAGGATGTCGCAGTCCGGGCACACACCGGAGACCCCAACCGAGTTTTTGATGGCAGCAATGATGCCGGCGACGTGGGTGCCATGGCCGTATTTGTCCTCATCGGTTGCCGCATCGCTGTAGTTAACGTGTGCAACAACCTGTGATGAGATGTCGTCATGGCTGTTCGTGACTCCTGTATCGAGCACAGCCACCCTGATGCCGGCACCCGTGATGCTGGCACCGGTCGTCTTCGTCCACGCTTCGACGGCGTCCACGTCGGCGTCTGGCGTACCCCCGGCCACTTTTACTCCCATCGTGCTGGTAAATTCCTGGCCAGTGTTGTGCAAGGCGTACTGGCTGGGGAAATAGTCGATGTTGGGCTGATCGGTAGCTACCGTCACCACATGGTCCGGCTCGGCGTATTCAACGTTCGGGTTCCGGCTGAGGGCGTCGATAAGCTGCAGTTCCTTGCCGGCCGGGACTTTGATCAGAAGGGCGCCGGTGCTGCCAATACCGGCGCCCTCGCTGAGGCCGTGCTGGCGCAGTACGCCGGCTGCCGCTGCTTTGTCGCGGAACTTGACCATGATTTGCCCCGCGATGTGCGGCGGCTCGGGCGCTGCGTTCCCTGGGCCGGCGAAGGTGATGGCGCCGAGCCCCATCATGAGCGCCGCGAAACCGGCGATAACTGTTTTTTTCATGGAGTTATCTTGCGCCTGCCCGGACCGGCTGGATAGTGGTTGCGGAAAAGTCTGCGGATATTTCAGGCGGCCGCCGCACCCGTGGCGGGTGCCGCCGTCGTGCTTTCAGAGAAGGACAGCAGCGTCTCCACCAGGTGCGGCGCGAAATCCCCGTCAAGCGAGAGCACCACCCGGCACCGGGCGCCGGGCTGCTCCGGGTAGCCCAGGTAGGAGCCGCGCAGGTCGCAGACGGTCTGCCCGCGGCCGGGACCGTCAGTGGTGTCGACGGCGGCATGCACCACCGGGGCCACCGCGGCTTTGACGCCGCCCACCGCGAGCGCCGCCGCCAGCGGATCGTGCATGGCGGAGCAGGGCCGGCCGAAGATGCCCTCGTAGAACCGGAAGTAGTAGCCGAGCATCTCCCCCAGCGCCTGCGGCACCGGGCCCGAAGACAGCAGAAGCTCCTGCCGGTGGCTTTCCTCCAGGACGTTGGCCATGGTCACATCCAGCGGAACCAGAGTGACGTCCCAGTCGGCAGCCAGGACTTCGGCGGCGGCCTCGGGGTCGTTGTGGATGTTGGCCTCGGCCACGGCGGTGATGTTGCCCGGGACCAGGGCGGCGCCGCCCATGATGGTGATCCCGTGGACGAGTGCGGGCAGGGCCGGTTCCAGCCGGAGGGCTTCGGCGATGTTGGTCAGCGGGCCGATGGCGAGCACCCGCAGCATGCCGGGGTGCTCGTGGGCGAGCCGGACCAGCATCTCGGCCGCGGACTTGGGCGCCAGTCCGGCAGACGCCGTCGTCAGCGAAACCCCGCCGATGCCGTTGTCCCCGTGCACCCACGGCGCCCCTCCCCCGAACTCCCCGGCCAGCGGATCGTGGGCGCCGAGCGCCACGGGAATGTGCGCGTGCCCGGCGAGCTGGAGCAGGTCAAGGGTGTTGCGGGCGCCGACGGCGGCGCTCACGTTGCCGCTGACGGTCCCGATGCCCACCACGTCGGCAGTGGGGGCGGCCAGCAGGTAGGCCAGGGCGAGGGCGTCGTCGATCCCGGTATCGCAGTCCAGGTAGAACGGGTGGCTGGTGGTGGTCATGGCGGTGATTCTCGTTTCGTTGGTGGGGAGGTTCAGAGCTTTTCGCCCTTGGGGGCGGCGACGAAGAGGCTGACGATGAACGCGGCGGCCGTGATGGCAACCGAAATCCAAAGGGCGGTGGCGTAGCCGGCGGCGGTGGCCTGGGCGGCGAAGGGTGCCACGAGGACGACGCCGAGGCTCGCGCCGATGCCGAAGGAGGCACCGTTGATGCCGGGCAGGGCAGCCGGGGCTTCCTTGGGTGAGAGCAGGACGGAGAGCCCGTTGATGGCGGTGAGGAACAGACCGTTGTAGAAGATGCCGAGGGCGGCGACGGCGATCAGGACGGCCACCTGGTTCTCGGAGAACGTGGCCGCTGCGATGGCGCAGACCAGGCTGAGTCCGGTGCCGGCGCGGAGGGTTTTGATCCAGCCGCGGCGGTCGGCGAGCCAGCCGGCAAGGGGTGCGGCGAAGACGCCGATCAGCGCGGCTGGCGTGAGGAACAGCAGCGCGGAAACTGATGCGGTCAGCCCGAAGCCGGCGCCGGAGTCCTGGCTGAGGAGCACCACGGTGAAGTTGATGATGGCGAAGATGCCGGCGAGCGTCAGGACGGTGGTGGCGATGACGGGCCAGACCTGGCGGGAGCGCAGGTGGTGGACTGCGATGAGCGGGTTGGTGCGTCGTTTCTCGATCATCCAGAAGGCGGCGAAGGATGCGACGGTTCCGGCGAGCAGGCCCAGGGTGCTGGGGGCGGTCCAGCCGGCGGCCGAGCCGCCGGAGACGAAGTAGGTGATGAACACCAGGAACACGGACAGGGAGCCGGCTCCCCACCAGTCCATGGCGCCGCGCACGCCCTGGGGGCGTCCAGCGGGGACGATTTTGATGATGCAGGCCGCGGCGATGGCGGTGAGGACCAGGACGACGACGAAGATGGACCGGAAGCCGAGGGTTTCGGCCATGAGGCCGCCCACGTAGCCGTCTACTCCGCCCACTCCCCCATTGATGGCGGCGATGATGCCCACCGAGGTGCCGAAGACCTTGGCCTGCAGGTTCTCGCTGAGCACGATGTAGGCAAGTGCAAAGACGGCGCTGGAGACGCCCTGCAGGAACCGGCCGGTGATGAGCAGCGGCAGGGTGGGGGCGGCGATGCAGAGGATGGTGCCGGCGCCCATGATGCCGAGCACCAGCAGCAGCGCGGCGCGGCGGCCGATGAAGTCGCTCCAGCGCCCGATGACGGGCCCGGCGATGGCGCCCGCCAGGAAGAACATGGACTGGACAGGCGCGGCACTGTCGGCGCTCTGGCCGAAGCTCGCGGCGATCTGCGGCAGCGCGGGGGTGACCATGCTGGCGTTGAGCTGGAAGGACAGCACGCCCAGCAGCAGGGTGGAGATCAGCAGGGCGGCACGGCGGCCGGCGAAGGCGGGCTGTTCCGCGCTGACCGGCGGGGAGGCGGTGACCGGGGTGGGGGTGTTCACATCAAACTCCTTTGTTCGAGCTGGATCGTCCGGAATGGCGACTCGAGTTGTTATACAACCATGTATGACGCACAAGTACAACCATGCCGTACACTATTTCCTAATCCGGCCGCTTCCGGCTTCCCCTCGAGAGAGACTTCCCATGAGCAATCGACTTCCTGCCGTCACCGTCGTCGGCAGCATCAACCTGGACCTGATCGCCACCGCCGCAAGGCTCCCGACGGCGGGCGAAACCATCGGCGGCGCCGTGCTCTCCGAGCAGCCCGGCGGCAAGGGGGCCAACCAGGCCGGGGCGGCCGCGCGGCTGGGCGGGAGCGCGCGCATGGTCGGCGCCGTGGGCAGCGACGCCCAGGGGCAGCGGATGCTGGAGGCGCTGGCGGGTGCCGGCGTCGGTACTGCTGACGTCGCGGTCCTTCCCGGGGCGACCGGGACGGCACTGATTGTGGTGGACCGCGACGGCGAGAACCAGATCGTTGTGTGCCCGGGCGCCAATTCCAGCCTCTCCCTGGAGGGTGTGGAGTTCGGCCCCGACGAGACGGTGCTGTGCCAGCTGGAGGTGGGCCTGCCCGTGGTACTGGAGGCCGCGCGCCGTTCCACTGGCTTCTTCGTGCTGAACGCGGCGCCGGCCATGGACCTGCCCGCGGAGCTGCTGGAGCGATGCGACCTGGTGATCGTCAACGAGAGCGAGTACGCCCTGATCCCCGCCCTCGCCTCGGCCAAGCTCGTGGCAGTGACGTACGGCAAGGACGGCTCGGCGATGTTCAAACACGGGCGGAAGGTGGCCGAAGCCCCGGCCGCTGCCGTGAGCGTGGCGAACACGGTGGGCGCCGGCGACGCGTTCTGTGCCGCCCTGGTCCTGGCCCTGCGGCAGGGGTTGGACTACACCCATGCCTTGGCCGTGGCCAACGCTGTGGGAGCGGACGCCGTGGGCGATCCCTCCTCCCAGCCGGACTTGGCACAGCTGGGCCATTACGTGGAGCGGGCCGCCGCAACCGCAGGCGCGCGGTGAGCGTCGCACTCAGGCGGGCGGCGCCGTCGGACTTTCCGGACGTCCGGCGCATCACGCGCGATGCCTACCTGCGGGCCGGGCACTTCGCCGCGGACCACCCCTATATGAGCGTGCTGGAGGACGTGGAACACCGCGCCGAGCACGCACAGGTGTGGGTGGCGGAGGCCGCCGGGCGGGTGGTGGCGGCGGTGACACTGACGTTCGCCGGCCAGCCGTACAGCGAGATCGCCGCCGACGGGGAGCTGGAGTTCCGGATGCTGGCCGTGGACCCGGAGTGTCAGGGCGGCGGCGTGGGCCGCGCGGTGGTCCGCAAGGTGGTGGAGCACGCGCAGTCGCTGCCCGGCATCAGGGCCATCAGCATCACGAGCGCGACGTTTATGGGACGGGCACATGCTCTTTACGAATCCCTGGGTTTCCAGAGGGTTCCGAAGCGCGACTGGTACGTGCCCGGCGAGGACGTCCTTCTCTGGGTGTTCCGCCTGGAGCTGCAACGATAGTTGCCCGCCGCTTGAGCCTGCCGATCAGGGCAATTCCCCCCGGCCCCGCCGTCCGACCGGTCAGGAACCCCAGGACCCTCTCTCACTTCCCGCACGTTTTTGGGCAACCCTCTCTCACTTTCTGGGAGGAGCCTGCGTGCGCAAAGTGAGAGAGGGTTTGGGGAAAACGCGCAGGAAGTGAGAGAGCGTTGGAAGGGGCAACTGGGATCCGGACAGGCCCGATCGCCGCAGTCTCCATCACCCCGGCTACTCCCCGCGGGCCCTGGAAAGGTGGTTCGCGGCCGCGATTTCCAGGTGTGTCAGGTCAGACGCCACGGTGACGAATGTGAAGCCCTCCGCGATCCGCTGGCGCGCGATCTCACCGCTCGCTGTGTGAATGGCTGCGATTACGCCGGCGGCCTGTGCTGCCTCGCGGATGGTCACCAGCGCGGCGTTGAACTCCTCGGCCACGTCGGGGTCGTTGGGGAACTTGCCGCCCACGGCCAGGCAGAGATCGGACGGGCCGATGTAGACGCCGTCGATTCCGGGCACGGCGCAGATTTCCTTCACGTTCTCCAGGCCCTCAGGCGTCTCGATCATGGCAAGGCACAGCACGGTGGCGTCGGTCTCGGCGGGCACAGGCCCGATCCGGAGCGCGGACCGCATGGGCCCATAGGAGCGCATGCCGTGGGGCGGGTAGCGCACGGCCCGGACTGCGGCGGCGGCTTCCTCGGCGTTGTTGACCAGCGGCACGATCACTCCGGCAGCTCCGGCGTCCAGCGCCTGCCCGATGAAGGCCGCGTTGTTGGACGGGACCCGGACGATTCCGGCAGCCCCGGCGGCATCAATCGCCATCAGGCCGTGCAGCCAGCCGGAATAACCCATCAGCCCATGCTGGGCGTCGAGGGCCACGTAGTCATAGCCCAGCCGTGCCACGCGCTCGGTCGAGACCGGTGAGTCCAGGACCACCCAGTATCCGACGACGGGCTCATTGGCTCGGGCTTTTGCGGCAAACGATGCGGCAGTCATGGCAGATTCCTCTTCAGTTAGTAAAGACGTGCAAGTGGGCTAGCGGTTGTAGTTGGGCATGGGCCCGCGGATTTCCGCGGCCACGGCATCACAGACGGCCACCACATCTTCCGGCAGCGGGCCCTTCGCGGCCGCGGCGATGTTGGTCTGCAGCTGCTCCAGCTTGGAGCCGCCCAGCAGGATGGAGCCCACGCCGGGCTTGCTGAGCAGCCAGCGGAAGGACAGCTCCGGCAACGGCAGGCCTGTGCCGTCGGCAATGACACCGAGCTGGCGGACCGCCTCGAAGAGCCGGGGGTCCCAGTATCGCTGCTTGTACATCTCGGCCAGCCGGGAGCTGCCGAACCGGCCTTCGGTGGGTGATTGCGCAAAGGTGTGTTTGCCGGTGAGGAGCCCGCCGCCGAGCGGGTTGTAGACCATGGTCAGCAGCCCGGTGTGCTGGGCGAATTCCAGGTATTCGTCCTCGATCCGCGTGGCCAGCAGGTTGTACAGCTGCTGCGCCACCACCGGCCGCGGCACCCCGGAGCTGTCGGCTGCCGCGTTCAGCTCGCTGACTTGCCAAGCGGCGAAGTTGGACACGCCCCAGGCGCGGATCTTGCCGTCGCAGATCAGTTGTCCGACGACGGCGAGCGTCTCTTCCATCGGCGCCTTGCGGTCCGGCTGGTGCAGGTAGAAAAGATCCAGCCGGTCCGTGGCCAGCCGCCGGAGGCTGCCCTCCACGGAACGCCGGAGGCCCTCCGCCGACAGGGGCGAGTTGTCGCCGGCGTCCGCGTGCGGCATCCCGGCTTTGGAGGCGAGGACGACGGCGTCGCGGTGGGCGGGCAGGAGCTTCGCCAGGATTTCCTCGCTGGCGCCGCCCGCGTAACCGTTGGCGGTATCCACCACGGTGATGCCCGCCTCGAGCGCGGCCGCCAGCATGCCGGCGGCCACCTCTTCCGATGCGGTGTCCCCGAAGGTCATGGTGCCCAGGGCAAGCTGCGAAATGGGAAGCTCCAGGCCTGCCACGTTGGTTCCCTGCATCAGCTTGCTTCCTCCATCAGTACGGGCTCGCCCTGCGGCGCCACCTTGTTCAGTCTTGAGACCAACTCGCGTGGTTTGCGGCCGGTCATGGTCAGCGGATCCAGCGCCGCGGCCCGCAGCGCCCGGGTGTAGGGGTCCCGGGGCCTGGTGAGGACCTGTTCGGTGGGTCCCTGCTCCACGATTTTGCCCTTGGACATGACCACCACGTGGCTGCTGCTTTCCCGCACCACCCCGAGGTTGTGGCTGATCATCAGGTAGGTGAGCCCGCGGTCCCGCTGGATGTCCGCAAGGAGCTCCAGCACCTGTGCCTGGACCGAGACGTCCAGCGCGCTGGTGGCTTCATCACAGACCAGCAGTTCCGGCTTGGAGGCCAGCGCCCGGGCGATCCCGATGCGCTGGCGCTGCCCGCCGGAGAACTCAGCTGGACGTCGCCCCAGGGCAGAGGCGGGCAGACCCACCTGGTCAATCAGTTTGGCCGCTTCCGCCCGGCGTTCCTTGCCGGACCGGACGCCGCGCAGGATCAGTGGTTCGGCCACAATGTCCTCAGCGGTCAGGTGCGGATCCAGCGAACCGTAGGGATCCTGGAACACCATCTGCACCTTGGACCGGAGAGGCCGCAGCTGCCGGGCAGGCATCCTGGCGATGTCCTGGCCGTTAAGCAGGATCTCCCCGGAGGCGGGCGTCAGCAGCCGCACAATGGCCTTCGCGATGGTGGACTTGCCGCAGCCCGACTCCCCCACGATGGCCACGGTGCTGCCGCGCGGGACGTCGAAGCTGACATCGTCCACCGCGCGGAAGCTGGTGCGGTGGACGGCGTAGTCCACGGTGAGGTTCTTGACGGACAGCACCAGGTCCTGCCCGGCCGCCTTTGCTGGCGGGGTTTTCAAGGGTGAACTCACGGGTGTGCTCCGTTCAGTGTTACCGGGCTGGTGGTTGCCTGGCTGGACGTTGCCTGGCGGACGGTTGCCTGCTGGTCGGTTGCGTCCGGCGACGGCGGGCCTGCTTCGAGCGGGTCATGGTGCGGTTCCCCGTCCCAGTGCCCCAGCTTAGGCACCGCAGCGAGGAGTTTCTTGGTGTACTCCGTCTGCGGGTGCTCAACGATCTGTTCCACTTCGCCGCTTTCCACGAACTTTCCGTCCTTCATCACGTGGATCCGGTCCGAGACCAGCCGCGCCACGCCCAGATCGTGCGTGATCATGAGGATGGCCACGTGGGTCCGTTCCTGCAGCTCCATGAGCAGGTCCAGGATGCCGGCCTGCACGGTGACATCCAGCGCGCTGGTTGGCTCGTCGGCCACCAGCAGGACGGGGTCGACGGCGAGCGCCATGGCGATCAGGACTCGCTGCAGCATGCCGCCGGAGAGCTGGTGCGGGTACTTCTTCAGCTGCACGGCCGGCTCGGGGATGCGGACCTGTTCCAGGAGCTCCACGGAACGCCGGTTCAGGTCGGTTTTGGAGGCGGACTTTTTCCGGAGGATCGCCTCGCCCAGCTGCCGGCCGATGGTGTGCACCGGGGACAGCGCAGTCATGGCGTCCTGCGGGATCAGCGCCACGGACCGGCCCCGAAGCTTCGCGAACTTGCGAGGCTCAGTCACCACGTCCACGCCGTCCAGCACGGCGTGGCCGGAGATAACGGCGAGGTCGTCCGGCAGGAGCCTGAGGAGGCCCATCGCCGTCGTACTTTTGCCGGAACCGGACTCACCGATAATGGTGACGGTCTGTCCGGCGTCGATGGAGAAGCTGATGCCGTCCACGGCGCGGATCACGCCGGCGGTGGTCATCAGTTCGATGGAAAGGTCCCTGACCTCCAGCACGCTCATGAAGTGGCTCCTTTCCGGCGCCGTACGCGGTCCCGCAGGCCGTCGGCCAGCAGGTTGACACCCACCACCAGGATGGCGATCACGGCACCCGGGAGCGTCACGATCCACCAGGAGGTGGTGATGAAGTCCTGGCCGTCGGAGATGATCCGGCCCCAGGTGGCGAAGGGCCGCTGCGGGCCGGCGCCGAGGAAGCTCAGCGCGCTTTCCATCAGCACCGCGGTGGCCAGGAGCAGCAGGACCACCACAATCACCTGGTTGATGACGTTGGGGATGATGTGCTTCACCAGTGTGGTGATCTGGGGAAGGCCCAGGACCTTGGCCGCCTGGACGTAGGGCTTTTCGCGTTCCACCAGCACCAGCGAGCGGGTGAGGCGGGCGGGTTCCGGCCACTGGGCGATGGCGATCACGAAGGTGATCACCGGGATGGAGGGGCCGAACAGCGCCACCACGAGCAGGAGCATCATGAGCAGGGGCAGCGAGAGCTGCGCCTCGATGAGGCGGGACACCACGGCGTCCACCCAGCCGCCGAAGAATCCTGCGAGCGCGCCGAGGACCACACCCACGAGGCCGGAAATTACGACGGCGAGCACACCGATGGTGAGCGACACCTGGCCGCCGTGCAGCACCCGGGAGAGGATGTCCCGGCCCAGCTGGTCGGTGCCGAACAGGTGGTCCGGGCTGAACGGGGGCAGGAAGCGGGAGGTGATGGCTTGGGCGTCCACGTCAGGCAGCGGAAGGACCTGGGCCAGGATGATCGGCAGGACCACCACGGCCGTGAGGAAAGCGCCCAGCACGATCTTCACCTTGGCGGAGCGTTCCCGCCGGGCAGCCGAGGAGCGGCGGAGGAGCCGCTTGGTCACCGCGGTGGTCCGCCTCATGCTCTCGGCGGCCATCGGGATTTCGTTGACGGTACTCATGCGACGGACACCTTTCCGAGCCGGACCCGGGGGTCAAGCAGCGGGTAACACAGATCGATCAGCAGCTGGACGCCGACGGCGAGCACGGACGTCACCAGGACCGTGGCCTGGATCAGCGGGTAATCGCGGGTTTCGAGCGCCCGGACCACCAGGGAACCCAGTCCTGGCCAGTTGAACACCACTTCAACCACAACCACGCCGTTGAGCATGCCGGCGAACCGGGTGCCCAGGGTGGTGAGGATGGGGATGGAGGAGTTGCGCATGGCATAGGCCCAGGTGAGCTTCTGCTCGCCGGTGCCGCGGGCCCTGGCCACCGTGAGGTACGGGGCGGCCATGTTGGTGCCCACCTCGCGACGGACCATCCGGGAAACCAGCGCGATCTGCAGGATGGCCACCGTGGTGACGGGCAGGACCACCCCGGACCAGCTGGTGAAGCCGGAGGACGGGAAGATGGGGAACACCACCGCGAACAGGGTCAGCAGCATGATGCCGATCCAGAAGTCCGGCATGGACTGCCCGGCGATGGTGAGCACGTTGACGCCGAGTTCACGCTTGGTGTCGGCACGCTTGGCCATCCAGACCCCCAGCGGGATGGCCACCACGATGGCGAGCAGGATGGCGAGTACCGCCAGGAAGATGGTGTTGGGCAGCCGGGACATCACCACTTCCAGGGCGGGTGCCTGGAACGAGTAAGACTTGCCGATGTTCCCGGCGCCCAGTTCCTTGAGGAAGATGCCGTACTGGGTCAGCAGGGGTTCGTTGAGCCCCATGGAGATCCGGATTTTTTCGAGGTCCCCGGTGGAGGCCAGCGGCCCGGCCAAGGCGTAGGCCGGGTCGCCGGGAGCCATCCGGATCAGGACAAAGACTGTGGACACGGTCAGGAAGATCGTGAGCAGGCTCTGCCCCAACCGCTTGGAGACATATGTGAGCATGTGACTAGCCGTTCACCTTGACTGTGGAGAGCTGGTAGGAGTTGATGGGGCGCAGTTTCAGGCCCTCCACGCGGGTGCGGCGGGCCAGCACCGCGTTGGGGATGAACGCCCACATGCAGGGCCACTGGGCCCAGATGTCCTTCTGGACGTCGGTGAGCAGCTTGGTGCTCTTGGCGGTATCCGTTTCGGAGGTGGCCGTGATGATCCTGCTGCTGATCTCCGGGAAAACGAAGCCGTGGTATGTGTCGCGGGTGGCTTCCTTCGCGGCGGTGCCGGCGTACATGCCCTGCAGGTTGGTCAGAGCGAGGCCCGTCTGGTTCCCGTAGCCGTTGCCCAGGATGTCCCAGTCACCGGCTTTGCCCTGCCGCCAGCTGGAGATGTCCCCACCGGGTTCGAACTGCTGCAGCGTGGCGGTCACGCCGATCGCCTTCATCATCTCCACGAGGGCTTCCATGATGGACACGTCGCCGGCGAACTCCCCGGTTTCCCAGATGACCTTCACGGCAAGGTTGGACACGCCCAGGTCCGCGAGCATGGACTTGGCCTTCGCGGGATCGTACTTGTACTCGCCGGTTTCCACGGCGCCCGCCAGGGTCTGCGGGACCACGCCCTTGGCGGAAGTGACCGTGCCGCCCAGGATGCCGTCAACGATGCTCTTGCTGTCGAAGCCGTAGGAGAGCGCCTCGCGGACCTTGGGATCTGACATGGGGCTGTCCGCCGGCTTGCGGAAGTTGTAGAAAAGCTGATTGTAACGGGTGCCGGTGACTGATTCGATCTTGATGCCTTCAACAGATTTTAGCTGGGCTACCGAATCCGGGGTGATGGAGTCGATGACGTCCACCTCGCCGGAGCGCAGGGCCACCACACGGCTGGATTCCTCGGACATGAACCGGACGTTGACCTCGGAGATGTTGGGCTTCTCGCCCCAATAGTTCTCGTTGACCACCAGCTTGTAGGTGCCCGTTCCGCGGTCGGCTGAGGCCACCTTGTAGGGGCCGGTGCCGACGCCCTCCTGGAGTTCCTCGGGCTTGTTGGCGGCGGCCGGGGTGATGAGAATGTTGGACATCAGTGTGTTCAGCACGGGCAGCGGGGCCTTGGTGTCCAGGGTGAAGGTCAGTTCGTCCTTCTTGGTCACGACGGGCCATTCGGGGAACTGGGGTGCCAGGAAGGAGCCGTTGACCTGGCTGTACATCTCCAGCGCCTTGGAAACGTCCTCCACGGCAACCCTGCTGCCGTCGGAGTACTTGATGTCGTTGCGCAGCTTGACGGTCCACTGGGTGGGGCTGGTCAGTTCGAAGCTTTCGGCCAGGACGTTGCGGGGCTTGAGGTCGTCGCCGATCTCGGTGAGGGCCTGGCGGACGGCGCGTTGGACGGTGACGGCGGCGTCAAACTGGTTGAGTTTGTTGTCGAGGCTGACCAGTGAGCGGTTCAGCCCCAGAGTGAGGGTACTGGTGCCGGTGACGCCGGGGCCGGGGGCGGACGGGCCCACGCAGGCGGTGACGGCGGGTGCCAGCACGGCACCTGCTCCGGCCAGGGCGCCCCACCGGAGCAGCGAACGCCGGGAGAGTGAATGCTGCGCTACTTCGCCGAGGAATGCACTGCCGCCGGCGACACTGTCGGATCGAGTCATCTTTGACCTCCAGGTAAGGGCCGGCTCGTGCCGGCCAGGTGCTGCATCTTCGTGCTGATACGAGGCACCAGGGTTGTTACTCCGCTCACAATGTCATGATTGCGCAAAGTGCGCAAGTAGGTTAGCGTGTTTTGTGCAGGCCGATCCAAAACGGCTTCACCGTACCCAGTTCCGCGGAAGCCAAAGGAGGCAGCGATGAAACGCATTATTGCCATTGCTGACGACCTTTCCGGCGCCGCAGAGACCGCAGCGGCCTTCCTGACGGAACACGCCGAGACCCGTAATAATGATGCGCGGAGCGCGCAAACTGTCCCCGGCAAGACAAGGGCCGACGACGGCGCCCCGCTCGTCTGTCTGCTCCCGCACCTTCCGGAGGAGCTTGCCACCGCCCTGCGGAACCTCCTGCAGGACGGGAACCACGGGCAGGACGCAAGCGCCACGCAGGACGTCGGGGTTTTGGTGCTGGACACGGACAACCGGAGGCTCACCGCGGATGCCGCCGCCGGGCGGTTGCGCCAAGTCCTGCACTCGCTTCCCGTCGGGGACCACTCCCCCACAGTTTTCCTGAAGATCGACTCCCTGCTCCGCGGGCCCGTGGCCTCGCAACTGGAGGTCCTCAGCGCCGACGGTCCCGTCGTCCTGGCGCCGGCACTGCCGCCGCTGGGCCGCAGCACGGTCAACGGAACGGTGCACCACCAGGGGGTGCCCCTGCATGAAACGACGTTGTGGCATGCCGAGACGTCGGTTCCGCCAGCAACCATCGGCGCTGCCTTGCAGCCTCTGGCAACCACCCTGGTGGAGCTGGCCACTGTCCGCGGCGGCGGCGGCGAGACCTTGGCCGCAGCGCTGAAGGCCGCCAGTGCCGGCCGGCCTTTCCCCGTGGTGGTCTGCGACGCCGAGACACAGGCCGACCTGGATGCGATCGTCGGCGCCGCCCTCAGCATTCCCGGCGTCCGGTTCGCGGGTGCCTCCGCGCTCGGTTCCGCACTGGGTGCAGCTCTCGGAGCCGCCCTGGGAGCCACGTTGGCGCGGACCGCCGGCAGGGCACGCAACCGCAGCGCCGCCGTCGCACATTCACTAATCGGCGAGAGTGCAACCAAGAGATTCCCCCTGCTGGTGGTGGGCTCCGCGTCCGGCCCGGCCAGGGAACAGCTGCAGGCCCTTGCCGCGGACGGTGTCGCGGTCATCACGCTGAGCCCCGCGGACCTCCTGGCGGGAACCGCTGATCTGACTTCGCTGGAAGCCCTAACCGCAGGCCCGGCGGCGGTGACCGTGGATGCGTCCGCTGTGGATCCGGCGGTGTCGTCCAGGATTGCCGGCGCCCTGGCCCGGACAGTGGCGCCGCTTGCCAAGGACCGGCCGCTGATGCTCACCGGCGGGGAAACGGCCCGCTCTGTGCTGGATGCCCTGGGTGTGCAGCGGCTGAGCGTTCAGGGCGAGATTGAGCATGGCGCCGTCCTGTCGCTGGCTCCCGACGGAAACCCTGTGGTCACCCGCCCGGGCAGTTTCGGCGAAACGAACAGCCTCCGCACCATCCTGGCCGTATTGGCCGGCTACTCAACTTCTTCACCGTCCCTAACAGGGAATCCCTCCACAACGCACTCCCCTCTGCCGATGGCGCCCCAGCCGTCCCCGCCCGAAAAAGGACCCGCCATGAACTCTGTTGATCCCGCTGAACTCCCCTATGTCGCCGTGACCATGGGCGACGGCGCCGGTGTTGGACCCGAGGTGGTGGTGGCCGCCGTCCTGGACGCGCAGATCAATGCCGAGTGCCGTCCCGTTGTGATCGGTGACGCGTTGCGCCTCCGCCAGGCCGCGGACATCCTGGGCATCGAGGCGGACATCCAGACCGTCGCCTCCGTGGAGGACGCCGTGTTCACGCCGGGCCGGGTGAACGTGATCGACCTGGCGTTGCTGCCGGCAGACCTCGCGTGGGGTGAGCTGTCCCCCGTGGCCGGGCACGCGGCCTATGAATACATCCGGGTGGCGAGCGAGCTGGCCATGGCCGGGAAGGTGCAGGCCATCTGCACCGCGCCGCTGAACAAGGAGGCCCTGCACGCCGCCGGGCACGTCTTCCCCGGGCACACCGAACTGCTGGCGCAGCTGACCGGGACGGAGGAAGTGTCCATGATGCTCTCCACGCCCAAGATCAAGGTCATCCACGTGACCACGCACATCGGCCTGATGGACGCCGTCCGCAAGATCAACCCGGACCTGGTGGAACGCACCATCCGCCGCGGCCACGATGCCCTGATCCGGGCCGGCATCGCCAACCCGAAGATCGGCGTCTGCGCCATCAACCCGCACGCCGGTGAGGGCGGGCTGTTCGGCCAGGGCGAGGAAGCGGAGAAGATCGAGCCGGGCGTGAAGGCGGCCCGCGAATCAGGCATCGACGTCACCGGCCCGCTGCCCGCGGACACCTTGTTTTTCCTGGCCGGCCGGGGCGATTACGACCTGGTGGTGGCCATGTACCACGACCAGGGGCACGGCCCGGTGAAGGTGCTGGGCATCGAGGCCGGCGTGAACATCACCGTGGGCCTGCCCGTGATCCGCACCTCCGTGGACCACGGCACCGCCTTTGACATCGCCGGCAAGGCGATCGCGGATTCACGCAGCATGGTGGAGGCACTGCACCAGGCGGCGGAGATGGCCACCCGCCCCGCCGTGGCCGTTTAGGCGCATACGGCAATGCTGCGGGCACTTAGCCTGGGCCGGAACTAGCATGGGAACCACGCCCACGGGAAGGAGACCGGGAATGCTGTCGGCAAATGCCAGGCGCGAAGAAATTTACCATCTGGCGCTCACTACCGGCCTGGCCTCCGTGGAGGAACTGTCCGCCCGGTTCGACGTCACGGCCTCCACCATCCGCCGCGACCTGGCGCTCCTGAACGGGCAGGGCCGGCTGGCCCGCACGTACGGCGGCGCCATGGCCCTGGGCGCCCACCCGGAAGCATCGCTCCGGCAGCGCACCGGCGAGGCGTTTGAGCAGAAGCACGCCATTGCCCGCTGGGCGGCATCCGTGATCCGGCCCGGGGAGAACATCCTGCTCGACGCCGGCTCCACCGTGGGTGCCCTGGCCCACGAACTGCGGGGGTTTGGTCGGTTGTCCGTGACGACGCCGGGCATCAACACCATGCAGGAACTGGCCGAGTCCGACGGAATCGAAGTGGACTGCCTGGGCGGCCGGCTGCGGAGCCTGAGCCAGAGCTTCGTGGGTCCCCTGGCCGAGGCAGCCCTGGAGCGGATGAGCTTTGACCGTGTGTTCCTCGGCGCCGACGCCGTCACCGCCGAGGACGGCATCTGCGAGGCAGACCACGCCCAAACCCGGCTCAAGGAGCTCATGGCCCGGCGCGGCAACAGCGTCTACGTCCTGGCCGACTCCTCCAAGCTCGGCCTGCGGCCCTTCCATGCGTGGGCGCGGCTCGCGCTCCCTTGGACGCTGGTCACGGACGACGGCGCCGACCCGGGCCAGGTGCAGAAGTTCCGTGACGCGAGGGTCACGGTAGAGGTGGCTGAGGTACTGCCCGGCGGTTGAGCTCGTCGAAGCCAACCCCGTCGAAACCTAACGGCCATTGTGCGGCCTGGGGGCAAACGCTACGAGGCTGCCGGGGAGAGGTCGTGGGCTCGCACTGATTTCCGTAAGGGCCATCCAAGGACCGACTTCTTCACCCTTCAGCCCGGCGAGACCCTGCTCCAGTTCCCCCGGGGCCAGTCCTTTGTACAGGTTCGGCAGCCATGCGGCGCATCCACCGTGTATTCCTCTGGGCATACGGCGAGGCACCCGGTCAGGTGCGCTCCGCCGGGACCGGCGACACAGCCCGCGCCGCATACGTGGGAGAAGTGCTGGGGAACTTCGACAAGATCCTCCATGTCCACCACGAGGGCGAGGACCTGCTGATGTACCCGCAGTTCGCGGAACGGGCACCCGTATGTGCGTTGCACGTTGAGCAGATACTCGAGCAGCATAGGCAGGTTGCACGACGACTTGAGATCATCCAGCCGCTCCGAACGCGCTGGATGGAGACGGCGGAGGCAGAGGTCCGCGACGACCTTGCAGAGCGGTACGAGGACCTGTCAGCTGTCCTCAACGTGCACCTGCGCCGAGGGGTGACTGAGGTGATGCCATGGTGGACAAGGTGATGACCGCAAAGGAACTGTTTATGGCTGCAGAACACGGGTCCAGCCAGTTCGACAAGAAGTTCCTGGTCGGCGACCTCGGGATGGTGCTGGCCACGAATCCACCTGCAGAACGGGAGGAATTGTTCAAGGAGGTCCCCGCGCCGGTCCGCCTTGCCTACCGTCTCGTCGGGCGCAGGATGTATCGGCGGCAGTACTCGACGCTCGTCCCGGGGCGAACGATTCCCGAAACGGTTTAGTCTCCGCGGCTGGCCGGTCGGCCGGAAACGGGACGATCGGCATCGGCGTGGACTGCCTGGGCCTGGCTCGCGCTCCCCTGGACTTTGGAACGAACGACGACGCCAACCCCGCCCAAGTGCAACGGGTCTGTGGCGCCGGGGTTTGGAGGTGTCCAGGCCGGTGGTTGAGCCTGTTGAAACCGAGCATGCCACCTGCAGCGAGGATACGTCGAGGCGGATCCTTGTGTGCCTGGCAACCGGCTCTTGACCGCCACACCGGCCCGGTCCAGCATAGGAAGACACACTGGCGGTCTCCAGAGAGATGGCGGTTGACGATGGCCCGGGGAAATTTCGACGACCGATTCTGGGCAGGGCAATTCCCCAGATGGGCCGGCGCCGCAGCGATGCTCGGCGGCGTGCTGTGCGTCTTGGCCGCATTCCTACACAATCTGGAACCGATCGGCTGCATCGGCTTGGAATGCGAGACAAGAGCAATGCGTTCATCAACCGGGTTTGTCCCGTTGGCAGCCTCTGCCGCATCCCTTCTCATACTAGTTGGCGTTGCCGGTATGACACTCCTTGCACGGCGATCCGGCCAGTACCTCAAGCTTGCGAACCCTGGCCTGATTACGGCCGCAGTTGGGTTCATCCTGCTGTTTACGGGCGCGCTGATCCAGACGGCATTCTTCGCCGGCGACTTCCCAGGGATGCCCTATTTTGTCATCCCCGGGCTGCTGGCTGTCATCGCAGGCCTCCTCATGATCGGGGTCTTCATTCTCCGTTCACGTGTTCTTCCACGATGGCTCGGGATCTTCTTCGTGGTCGGCACTGTCGCTCTGCTGGCAGCCAATGAACAAACGCCTGCTGTCCTGCTCGCCATACCTTTTGGGCTCGCCATGGTGGCGGCCGGCTACCACATGTGGGCAGGGGCGGCAGCTATGCAGCCGCCCCTGCCAGAAGCTGCTGGATAGCCGAACAAACTTCATCCAAACGAGTCCCCGATCGGTAGGCGACGACGAGATTCGATGCGCGCTGAGGGATCCCCGGTTCAGCCCCGCGTCGTCGCCCCGCCAGAGGAGGGCCACGAACGTACGTCAGCGAGGACCAACTGCTTCGCACGGACGACCCGTCTCATGCTCCGGCACCGCCCACTCGGACGGCACTACTCCGAACGAGTCCTTCACCTCGCGACCTGCATCGACCCGCACACGGGATGCCAACAGTGCGCGGGAAATAGCTCCATGTTATTGACACCGGCGACGTAGAAGTTCGACCGCTTCTGGAGCCGGAAGCCGTCGGATGCTGATATCTCCGGCCTCACATAGTGCCGGGAAGCGTTTGACCGCCCCCTTCAAGCGGCGGACGGGCCTATGAGCCGACACCTAGGCGCACGGCAGAAGCCGTTCGACGCACTCGACACGTCCAGGGACCTGCGGGTGAGGTAGATGGTCGCGCTGTTCTGGTTGCTCCTTCTAGGAGCCTGGGTGGTAACGGGCCAGCCAGGGGCGATATTGATCCTGGTGGTTCTCCTAATATGCCTTGTTCTGGCCAACACTCACGTCCCAGTTGATTCGCAGGGCAGGCCAATCAGGAAGCCAAGGCCGGCCAAGGCGGTCCGACCTCCAAAACCCCGCGCAGCCAAAACTCGGCGGGCCTTGGTCCCTCCCAAACCGCCCCCGCCAGCTCCCATCGTCCGCGATCCATGGGACGAAATGCGGCGTGTGCAGCAACTGCAGTGAAAGTGGCGGGAAGAAGAACACCAGCCGTGGGACGATGAGTTCAACAGGCTCGCCAAGGAGCTTGAACCCGGCCCCTAAGGTGGAAGCTCGCTTGGGCTGGCGGGAGGCGGTAGATGGTCATGGACGATTTAGCTGGACGATGTCCGCAACGAGGGTTCGGGAGGCCATGGACTCAAAATACTCCTGATCCAATCGAGGGTCCGGACGCTAAAATAGACCATGTTGGTCTTCCCAGCCATCGGACTCTTGCTCTGGATTGCCTTCCTTCTTGTCGTGCTGGTCCTGGCCAGCATTCTCTGGGCCCTGTCCAGACTGGCGTTCTGGATTTTGGGCCTGAAGCCCCGGCCCAGTCAGAAGAAAGTTACCAGCGCCAGACGGGACCCACCCCGGGTCCAACGCCCCGTCCCGGACCCGGCTCCGACCCGGGCAGCACCCCCGGTTCGAGACCGGGCACCGCGGCCCGCACCATCCCCGGCCTCGTCCGATATCTGGCCCAAATGGACTCCGGCCCACAGGCGCTACGTCGATGAGGAGTTGGCCCTCTGGCAGGAGCAGTTCGACGCCCTGAGCTCCCGCAAGTAGAAATCGACAGTTCTTGTCACGCAGTTAACCA
Source organism: Arthrobacter sp. Soil762 (assembly GCF_001428335.1). GTDB lineage: Bacteria > Actinomycetota > Actinomycetes > Actinomycetales > Micrococcaceae > Arthrobacter. The sequence goes on along the minus strand of NZ_LMSG01000019.1, from coordinate 338,510 downwards.
CGCATTCACGCCGCCCTTACAAACTGTCCAACCGGCCTCAATACGGTCGAAGCCATGGACAACATTTCACGCAGATCCCTCCTTTCCGCCGGCCTCGGGGCCGGGCTCGTGGCCGCCTGGCCGGGTGCCGCCGTCGCCGTTTCCACAGCGGACGACGCCGGTCTCCGCACCGATCCGTTCCTGCTGGGCATCGCCTCCGGCGAGCCGTGGCCGGACGGCTTTGTGATCTGGACCCGGCTGGCGCTGGACCCGATCGCTGAGGACGGCCTGGGCGGCATGCCCTCCCGCAACGTCGCGGTGGCATGGGAAGTGGCTGAAGACGCCGGCATGCGCACCGTAGTAGCCCGCGGCGTCGAGCAGGCCCGGATCGAAACCGCGCACTCGGTGCACGTCGAACTCAAGGGCCTCCGCCCGGGTCGCGAATACTTCTACCGGTTCCGCACCGGCCGGCACGTCAGCGTGGTGGGCCGCACCCTCACCAGCCCGGCGCCGCACGAGACGCCGGCGGCGCTGGCCATGGCGTTCGCCAGCTGCTCGCAGTACGAGCACGGCTACTTCACCGCCTACTCGCGGCTGGCCCAGGACCACCCGGATCTGGTGCTGCATCTGGGTGACTACATCTACGAGTACAAGAAGGACAGCTACGTGATCGGCGGCGGCAACCCGCGCGACCACCAGGGCCCCGAGACTTCCAGCCTGGCCGGGTACCGGCAGCGGCACGCGCAGTACAAGTCCGACGCCGATCTGCAGGCCGCGCATGCGGTCGCGCCGTGGCTGGTGGTGTGGGATGACCACGAGGTGGACAACAACTGGGCGGACGAGATCCCGGAGAACACGGACGCCAGCCAGCTGAACGACACCACCGAGCGTTTCCGGCAGCGCCGCACCGCCGCGTTCCAGGCGTACTACGAGAACATGCCGCTGCGGGCCTCGTCCGTGCCGGCCGGGTTCGACATGAAGATCTACCGCACCATCCAGTGGGGCCAGCTGGCCAACTTCCACATGATGGACACCCGGCAGTACCGCGACGACCAGCTCGCCGGCGACGGGTGGAAGAAGAACGTCACCGAACGCCTGGCCGAGGACCGCACCATCACCGGCGCCGAGCAGGAGAAGTGGCTGCTGGACGGCTTCAAGAACTCCACCCAGCGCTGGGACATCCTGGGCCAGCAGGTATTCTTCGCCGAAAAGGACCGGAACCAGGCGCCCGAGATCGACGACGTCTCCATGGACGGGTGGGACGGCTACGCCGCCTCCCGCCGCCGCATCACCGAGGGCTGGGTGGACGCGAACGTCCGCAACGCCGTGGTCCTCACCGGCGACGTGCACCGCAACTGGGCCAACGACCTCAAGGTCGACTACAGGGACCCGGCCTCCCCCGTGGTCGGCTCCGAACTGGTGTGCACGTCCATCAGCTCCACCGGCAACGGCACCGGCTCAACGGTGGATCCCGTCATGGCCTGGAACCCGCACCTGAAGTTCTACAACGACAACCGCGGCTACGTGAACACCCACATCACGAAAGATGCGATGACTGCTGACTTCCGCGTGTTGGACTACGTCACGACGCCGGGATCCCCCGTCAGCACGAAGGCATCCTTCGCGATCCAAGACGGAGTCCCGGGGCTGGTGGCGCGGGCGTAGGGCCCGCTGTTGGAAGGCTAGGGCTGGACAACATTCACGAGTTCTGACCGTTTTCCGGTTTGCAGGTCCTCGGTCAGGACCAGCCCACCGACCTCGGGGCAGTGATACTTGTGCTCCCGGGAATTCTTTTCAAGCGGCGTCCAGTCATAAACCTTGACGCAGCCGGTGTAGGTGCGGGATTTCGTGGCCACGGTCTCGCCGGTAGCCACGGTGTCCCGCATGTCTTCTGCATGGCCAACGTAGAATTCCTGCCTATAGGAATCGCCGGTCCGCTGCTCGGCCTTCATCCAGATGCCGGCTTTGGCGCCATCTTTTCCGTGCAGAAAGCTGCCGGAGTGGTCCAGCAACATCCCGTACCAATAGTTGTTCACGTCCTCGCCGAAGTACCACACGTCACCGTTCTTGTGTTGTGCCAGGTAATCCCTGGTTTCCTCTACGAGCTGCCCGTTCTTGTATTCCTTGTCCAGGTAGATGGCCGTCTCAACGCCCTCTATGGTCTTGGTCTCCTGCAGGATTTCGATTTCAATCCTCTCGGTGACGCGTCCTTGCTCGGTCGTTTCGTAAGTCATTTTTTTGCCGACGGGGAGGGCGAAATATTGATTAGTAATTTTGGTGGTGAAATCGGCCGGGTTGATCTGCGGATCGTACTCCGCGGCCCTGCTCCTTTTTGTGTTGTCGAAGACAAAAAGTGCCGCCCCGCCAACAACAAGCAACAGGACGACGAGAGCAAAGAATATTTTGGATCGTTGATTCATGACCTATCCCACTCCTTCTGAGTAGAAATTCCTGTAGGGGGTCAGAGCACCTTTGCTTGCCCATGGCCATAGGAGAAAGGTAGTGCAGTCCGTCGTGAACCTGAACCCCCACAGCACGCTCGTCCGGCTTAGGAAGAGGGGTCACCGTGGGGCGGTAGGATGTGCCGCATGACTCAGGACGAGGTACGCGGCAGGATCGGGGCCTTCGTAACCGATTTCCACACGAGGTGGCAGCGGTCAGGCAAGTCGCCGGGCATGTTCGCTTTCGACCATGGGGTGGTCACCGAGTACCTCGGGTACCGACACATCTGAAGGTTATCGATGAAGTCAGCGCCGACTCGTTTCATATCCTTCCGGAGCGTGGCCGCAACCGCGGCAGCCCTTCTGGCGGCCTCTGTCGCGGGTTGCACCAGCGCTCCGGAGCCGCCTGGTGTTCGGATCGCTGCTGTCGGTGACATGAACGGCGTCAAGAACTATGCGCCTGATAGCCCGTCCGGTCGGAACGGTGCGGCGATCACGCGGCTTGTGCAGAACAACGACATTGACGCGTTCCTAGGGCTCGGGGACTTCCAGTACGACACGGCGTACTGCGATGACTACGTGAACTACTGGACGCCGTTGTGGGGTGGCACGATGCCCAAGTTGTACTGGGTGTCCGCCCCCAGCCACGACTGGGAACCCGGCCACAACGAAGACCTCGACAACTTCATGAATGGCCAATGCCCGGGGTCTCGGGATAAGGCTGCGGTCAACCAGGAGCGTGGGTTCATCGGGAACGGGGAACCGTACTCGAAGGACTTCGGGAACTGGCACTTCGCGTTCCTGTCGTCCGCGCTCTGGCGGTACAACCCCACGCAGGCTCGGGCGTTGACCACGTGGCTGGACAATGACCTCGCTGCTGCTAAGGCGGCGGGTAAGCACCTGGCGGTCGTTCATCACGAACCGTACTTCACGTCGAACACGAACGAACATGAGCGGGCCGCTGACCACAAGCCATGGATTGACGTGATGTGGAAGCACCGGGTCCGTCTGACCCTGTCAGGGTCACAACACAACTACGAACGGTCATGTCCGGTGAACAACGCTGACCAGTGCGTCGATGACGGGATGTCAGCGTTCCAGGTTTCCACGGGAGGTATCGGTCTCCGTCCTTTCACTAGCCGTCCGCCGTACATTGTGAAGCGGTTCAGCGACACCCACGGGTTCCTTCGGATGACACTCCGAGACGACGGGTCTTTCGACTGGAACTTCGTTCCAACGTCGGGGTCGGACACAGACGCAGGTACGCGTTCCGCACCGCAGTAAAAGCCGGGTAGTCCGGGCTGAAAGACGGGTAGCGCATGCGAGAAATACGAGTACACGGCAGCCCCTCACCACGCTGGTTGGCCTCCTGACCCGGGCATACACTGACCAGACGCCTGCCGCGACGCCTGACAAAAATCGAAGGGAGAAGAGTCGTGAAGAAACCTTCGCCTCGGGCCTGATGCCCGTCGCCGGTGACAGCGGCGGCAACCGAAGAATCCATTATCCGCCGGGAAAGCACTGCACCGGCGCGGCTTGGTCTCACCGTTGCCACACAACAAACTACCGGCGTCCCCATCGGCTCTTGATTGGAAGAGACCATGAGAAAGACCCTGCCCGCGTTCATCACGGCATTCGCCCTGTGGATCGTCGTTCAACTCCGCGGAGTAACGCTGCTGGACGATGCATTTGCCCACATGGGCGGGCGTGGTAGGGGTCGCAGGACTTCCTGGCATGGCGTAAAGCAGGGAGGTGGTCGCTCGCTTGGTCTTCGCCTACGCGGGTCGCGGAATCTGCGGCTCCCTGCACTGCTGACAGCGCTGCTGCTTGCGCTGGGTGGTGTTCTGGTGGTGCCGGTTGCGGCGTCGGCTGGTGAGGGTGATGTTGGGGTTGAGGGTCCGTCGCATTCGGGGACGGGAACGCCGACGGGTACGAAGCGGGCGACGAGTTCGTTGTGGTTCAACGACGGGCTCTGGTGGGGGAACCTGTGGGACACTGCCAGCTCGGATTTTCATATCTTCCGGTTCAATGCCGCGACGAGTTCGTGGGTCGATACGGGCGTGGCGACGGAAAAGCGGGCGAGCACCCATCATGACGTGTTGTGGGACGGGACGACGTTGTATGTGGCGAGCTATCGGTTCGTCGCCGACACCCTGCCGGCTGAGCCGAACTACCCGACGACGATGCGGCGTTACAGCTACAACTTGAGTACTAAGACGTACTCGCTGCTGTCGTCTACGAACATCAACAACTACAAGATTGAGACCCTGACCATCGATAAGGACTCGACGGGTCGGGTGTGGGCCACGTGGCAGCAGGGGAACAAGATTTATCTGAACGTCACTGGCACGGACGGCACAACATGGGGCACGCCGTTCCCGCATCCTGCGTCGTTGAGCAATGTGTCTGTGGACGACACGTCGGCTGTGATCGCATTCGGACCCGGCAAGATGGGTCTGATGTGGAGCCGGGAGGTCGGTGACGCCACGGACGGCATGTACTGGAGCTACCACGTCGATGGAGCGTCGAACACCGACTGGAGCGAACCTGTGGCGGCGGTGTCGGGGCAGGGCAGCAGCGATGACCATATGAACTTGAAGTGGCTGGACTCCTCGGGTGACCGGGTTTTCGCCGCCGTCAAGACGTCGTTCACGTCCGCGCCTCAGCCGCTGATCCAGCTGTTGGCATTGAATGCCACGACCTGGTCGGCGCACCCGATCGCGACTGTGTCGGAGTGCCCGAACCGGGTGATCGTCTTGATTGATGAGAGCACGCAGAGGCTGCGTACCTTCGCTTCCTATCCGAAGCCGAATGGCACGACGAACGCCGGTGTCTGCAGTAACTCCGGGGGCGCGATCTACGAGAAGTCCTCGCCGCTGGACAACATCAGCTTCACCACCGCGAAGACGGCTCGCATCGTGGACGCCGACCAGTATGTCCACAACGTGACGTCAACGAAGCAGAACCTCAACAGCGCGGCGCGGGGCACGGCCAACAGCGGTCTGCTGGTGCTCGCCGATGTGAACGCCACCGACCGGTACTGGCACTTTTACGACCGGGCGCCCGTTGCCTCCTTCACGGCCACCCCCACTTCCGGCACCGCGCCCCTGGACGTGGCCTTCACCGATACCTCCACCGACTCGCCGACGTCGTGGTCCTGGGCCTTCGGCGACGGCGACACGTCCACCGCGCAGAACCCCGCCCACACCTACACCGCCGCCGGAACCTACACCGCCGACTCGCCGACGTCGTGGTCCTGGGCCTTCGGCGACGGCGACACGTCCACCGCGCAGAACCCCGCCCACACCTACACCGCCGCCGGAACCTACACCGCSACCCTGACCGCCACCAACGACACCGGCTCAAGTTCAACCAGCTCGACCATCACGGTCAGCCCGGCACCGCCCCCCGTTGCCTCCTTCACGGCCACCCCCACTTCCGGCACCGCGCCCCTGGACGTGGCCTTCACCGATACCTCCACCGACTCGCCGACGTCGTGGTCCTGGGCCGCATACCTCCACCGACTCGCCGACGTCGTGGTCCTGGGCCTTCGGCGACGGCGACACGTCCACCGCGCAGAACCCCGCCCACACCTACACCGCCGCCGGAACCTACACCGCCACCCTGACCGCCACCAACGACACCGGCTCAAGTTCAACCACCTCGACCATCACGGTCAGCCCGGCACCGCCCCCCGTTGCGCCCACGTTGGACGCACCCTCCGTCGTCAACATTGCCAACGTCGATGCCGTGCCCGTCTCCGGCACCGCCAGGGCCAGGCCCGCGGACACCGTGAGTGTCACAGCGTCCGACGGCGCGGGCAATGCCGTGAGCGGAACGGCCACGGCCAGCTCGACCGGAGCCTGGTCCCTTCCGACACTCAACCTGACGAGCCTCAACGACGGCACCGTGACCCTGCCACCGTGAGTGTCACAGCGTCCGACGGCGCGGGCAATGCCGTGAGCGGAACGGCCACGGCCAGCTCGACCGGAGCCTGGTCCCTTCCGACACTCAACCTGACGAGCCTCAACGACGGCACCGTGACCCTGACCGCCACCGCCACCGATAYGGCGGGCAACGTCAGCCCRGCGACGACGGCAACGGTCCCCAAGGACACYGTGCCCCCCGCCGCGCCCACGCTGGACGCACCCTCCGTCGTCAACGTGGCCAACGTCGATGCCGTGCCCGTCTCCGGCATCGCCGGGGACGCGGGCACCGTGAGTGTCACAGCGTCCGACGGCGCGGGCAATGCCGTGAGCGGAACGGCCACGGCCAGCTCGACCGGAGCCTGGTCCCTTCCGACACTCAACCCTGGACGCACCCTCCGTCGTCAACGTGGCCAACGTCGATGCCGTGCCCGTCTCCGGCATCGCCGGGGACGCGGGCACCGTGAGTGTCACAGCGTCCGACAGCGCGGGCAATGCCGTGAGCGGAACGGCCACGGCCAGCTCGACGGGAGCCTGGTCCCTTCCGACACTCAACCTCTCGAGCCTCAACGACGGCACCGTGACCCTGGCCGCAACCGCAACCGCAACCGATACGGCGGGCAACGTCAGCCCAGCGACGACGGCAACGGTCCCCAAGGACACCGYGCCCCCCGCCGCGCCCACGCTGACGGCCCCCGCCACAGTCACCGCCGCGACCGTCACGTCCGTGACGGTCAGCGGCAGCGCCGAGGCCGGCACGACCGTCACACTCAACGTCACGGACGCCAATGCCGTTCACACCGTCACAGCGACCGCGACCGCGGACGGAACCGGGTATTGGTCCATAACGCCACTGAACCTGACGAGCCTGAGCGACGGCCAGCTCACATACACCGCCACCGCGACCGACACGGCCGGTAACACCGGCCCCGCGACGACAGCAACGGCCCCCAAGGACACCGCACCCCCCGCCGCGCCGACACTGACGGCCCCGGCCACCGTCACCGCCGCGACCGCCACGACCGTGACCATCAGCGGCAGCGCCGAGGCAGACGCCACCGTCACGCTCAACATCACTGACGCCGACACCGTTCACACCCTCACCGCAACCGCCACCGCGGACGGAACCGGGAACTGGTCCATAACGCCACTGAACCTGACGAGCCTCAACGACGGCCAGCTCACATACACCGCAACCGCGACCGACACGGCCGGCAACACCGGCGCGTCCGCAGCGCAGACCGGAATGAAGAAGACCACCGCAACGGCACCGCAGTTCACGAGCATGCCGTCCCAGATCACGGGCGACACGGTGACCGCCGTGCCATTCGCGGGGACCTCCGATCCGGGGGCAGCCGTGGCGCTCACGGCCACCGATTCGGGGAATTACAGCCTGTCGGCCACGGCAACGGCGAACGGCGCTGGAAACTGGTCCGCGACGATGAACTTGAGCCAACTCAACTCGGGCCTGGTCACGTTCTCGGCCCAGGCCACGGACTCCTACGGCAACATCAGCACGGTGATGACGGCGACGAGCCGCATCGGCCCGAGGGTCGTGTCCGTCACGCTACAGAACGGCGGAATCGCCGGCAAAGCGGACACCAACGACAAGGTCGTGGTCGTGTTCAACGAGCCGATGAGCCCGAGCTCGTTCTGCAGCACCTGGACCAGCCCCACAGGGCCGTGGACCCATATAAGCAGCAGCGTCAGCGTACTCATCAGCCGCAACACCTCCGCACCCAACGACACCCTGACCCTCTCGACGGGTTGCACGACCAACAACTTCGGCACCGTCAACCTCGGCGCCCGCTACACCACCAGCACCGGCGGAAACCTCACCTTCAAGGGCAGCAGCACCGTCCAACGGTCCTCCGTCTCGCTGAGCGCGGACGGCAAGACCCTCACGATCACCCTCGGAGCCCTCAAGAGCGGCACCCGGGCCACGGGCGTCATCGCCGGCACCCCCACGTACCAGGGGACCGCGAACGGCCAACCCGGCATCGCAACCGACATGAACGGAGTCCCGCTCGGAACCAATCCCTCCGACTCCGGGACGGCGTCGCGCTTCTGATCCTCGAATCGCGCGGTTCGATGGTGCGGATGCAGAGGCGGCCAGCCTGCCCGCCCCTGCGCACCTGCAGATCACCCTGCGTGCGACGGCGGCGGGGTTACTTCCGGTTCGCCGGGAGCTTCGGAAGCACACAGAAAGTGAAGCGGGGCATAACTTCCTGCAGAAACGAGACCTCAGCCGTTCCGTGTCTGACCGTTACAAATCAAACAGAAGGTGAGGTCATACTGTCAGCCGCCGTCGGTGATTCAGCCTCCTGATTGCATATGCAGCAGCCATGCCACCAAGGACCAGTCCGATCGTGATTACCCAGAATGAGTTGTTCGCTGCGGCGGTCACGGTATCCGCCGCAGCGTCGTCGAATGTATCCGCTGCAGGGGCAATGGTGGCACCGCCATTGGGTAATGGGGCAGGGTTGGAGTTCGCTGCCACTGTTGCCGGTGTTTCCGAAGATGTGGTTTCTGGTCGTGGAGTGGCTTCGTCCACCACCGGCTCAGGTGAGATCACTCCAGGTTCAGCAATTGCCACTGCCTGCGCCGCATTCGCAGCGGCAGGGATATTTAGGGGCGATGCGGCTGCAGCCTGCCGCGAGGGAGCATCAGCAGGTTCGGGAGCCGGTTGCGCGGGAGCGGGTTGTGCGGGCCCTGGAGCTGGGGCAGTTGCAGCAGGTGCCGGGGCGGCATTGGTCGTAGCAAGGGGAGCGGGAGCTTCATCAGCGGTTACGGGGGGAGCTTCAGCGGTAGACGGGGTAGAAGCTGCTGATCCCTGCAACCCGCAATGCGTGCCTACCCCCGCCCATGCATCACCAGGCTGGAGATTGGAGCAGGAGGGAGCAGGTGGATTAGGCGCGGGGATAAATAGCAACCTGTTAGGGGTTGCGCCCTTATTGGCACTGATGACACCCGTCACCGCGTTGTTGGTCATCGACTGGTGAACCTGTGCCGGGGATAACAAAGGGTCACGGGAAAGCAGGATTGCAGCCGCACCGGAAACGTGTGGAGCGGCCATTGAGGTACCGTCCAGAGTGTTGTAGCCGGTAGCAGCGTTGTTCCAAGCAGACCTGATGGATATTCCCGGCGCTTGAATATCAACGCAAGAGCCGTAGTTGGACCATGACGCCTGAGCGTCGTTAATATCCGTAGCTGCAACGGTGATGGCAGACCGAACTCGAGCAGGAGAAGCAGCACAGGCATCAGCGCCGGCGTTGCCTGCTGATGCGACTACCGTCATCCCGTCGTTAACAGCACTTTGAACGGCTTCGTCAAATGAAGAATTAGTGAAACCGCCAATGCTGAGGTTCAGTACTGCTGGCTGACCGGCAACGTGGTGCTGAACTGACCAGTCAATCCCTGCCATGATTGTTGACGCCCAGCCGCTTCCATCACACTCAAGCGCCCGGATGGGGATGATGCTGGCTTTCTTGGCAACGCCGTATGTTGTTCCGGCGGCGGTTCCAGCGACGTGCGTCCCATGACCATTACAGTCATTGATTCCATTGCCATCATGAACTCCCCACCAGGTTGCAGGAATCCTCCCGAAAAATTCTGTATGGGAAACATGCAGCCCAGTGTCAACAACGTAGATGTTCACGCCAGCACCTTCATTGCCGATGCTGTACTGCCCATCTCGCCCTGATCGCTGATCTACCCGGTCAAGCCCCCAAATAGACGTGGCACCAGAGATTGAAACGGGAGTGTCAAGTTCAACTGAGGCCACGTCTTCTGATCTTTTCAGGGACTCCATTTCCTTCGGTGTCGCTACAACTACCGAAGCTTTCATTGCATGGGAAAGAGTCGCCTTAACTTCAATCCCCTGTTGCCGCAGGGACATGGACTCCGCTTCTGCATTCACATCATTGCCATATTTCACGATGTACCTTTGCTCTCCTGCGGGTGGAGCATAGGGCGAAGGAGAAGGAACAGTGGCAGTTGGCGGATCAGTTGCAAAATCAGCATGAGCAACAGCAGGGGCCAGAGATAGAACCATTGAGGCAAGGAATACGGATGTCGCGGCTTTAAGGAAATACGGCGGTGTGGACATCTGCACTGTTCTTTCGTACGAAGGATGCCTCTTACCGCGGGAGCAGCCATAAGTGATTACCGAGCATTAATAGAAGCTGCACTACCGTGTGCCATACAAATGATAACGGCGAGGCTCCAGATATTAGACCTCAGCGGACTGATTGTCGAACATTATGGTCTGGCACGAACATCTTGCCTAAGAGCACCTCGCCGAGGACCGCACCATCACCCGCGAGGCGGTGACCGCGGAGTTCCGGGTCCTGAACTACGTCACGAGTTCCTTGGCTGGTCGCAAAGCAAGACCCGTCGAAACCCTCGAAACCCCCATCCAAGTCCGCTCGGCTGGGGGTTTCGCCGTTGTTTGAGCGGTACGCTCCTTGAAGCTGAAGAAGGATGGGGGAAGCGTCATGGTGGAACTGAAACGCATTTATTGGAGCCGGCAGGCGCTGCGGTTGGCATACTCAGCCGTGCTGGTGTGGTTGAGCATCTCGGTGATCCTGGCGCTCCTGCCAAAGTCGAAAGTGGTGTCAGCGTCAGGGGCTGGTATCTCCGCCGCAACCGAAGTCCTGCGCGGGATGGTGGACAGCGTTCTGGCCGCGGTCGCCCTGCCCGGCGCATTTCTGGTGGGCCTGGTCATCGTTGCTGCCGTCGTCCACAGCCAAGACGTCCGACGCCGGGACCCGGTAAGACGTTTCACGCGCCAGCAGCGCCGCGAAGGCATGACACGAGCTGCCAATCTGTGTGAAATGGAGGCAGGATTCCGGCGCCGTTGCTCCCGTCCCGCCGAGCACGGCGACCATTTCTACCCCTGGTCCAAGGGCGGATCCAGCAGCCTGCAGAACTTCGTCGCCGCCTGCGCCAGGTGCAACCGGTCAAAGGGCGCCAGGATTCCTTCCCCGGGCCAACAGGAACGGATAGAACGACGACGGCGGGACTACGTTGCGCCCGACGGTCCCGTTAGTGTCGGCGAGCGGCAGCCGCTTCGCTGACCGCCCCGCCGTTATTGCCGTTGCTTAGGCCCAGCTCAGCGCCCTAGGCCCAGAAAGACGGCAAGGGACTGTTCGACCGCAGTCATCGTCTTGGCGTCTATTTGCCCTAATCGCTGCCCAAGATTGGCGCGCCGAACGGTGGTCAGCTTGTCCACCATGATCTGGCTTTCGCGCTCCAAACCAGTGACCTGGTCCGGCTCAACAGTCAGCCTCAGCAGTGGCGCGTCTGTCAATTGGGTCGTCAGCGGCAGAAGAGTGACCGACTCCGACGCCTCAAACAGGTCATCCTGAATTATCAGCGCTGGTCTGGGCTTTTGCGCATATGTTCCGCCTGAGACTGTCCACAACTCGCCTCGATTCACTCCGGCCAGTCTTCCGAAATCTCTTCGATGAAATCCTGGTCGTCCCCGGCCCTGTCTGCGGCGGCAACAGCCAGCGACTGCCGCCGCGCCTCACGCTTGAACTCGTCTGTACGGGTGTCCGGCACCCACATCTGAATCTGCCGAAGGCCGCGCTCACGCATGGCAATCCTGTGCCGCGCAACTCGATCCCTAACACTCATAATCAATTGTTACATGTAACGGAGGGCATCGCACCGCGTAGTTGCTTGGCGTACACAGCGACCGTCCTCGCCGCGCGTACCGGCCCGGTCCGCTGAAACGCTATCCGCACGAGACCTTCATGGGGTAACCCCATTCAGGGTAGACAGCGCAGAGAACGGGCCTAACGACAGCGGGGCGGTCCCGGATTCCATAAGGGCTAGTAATGTGCCCATCAGCAGACTTTGTGGTTACTCTGATGACCATTAAATCCCGGGGAACACCTTCCCGGAGGTGACAAGGTATTCGTCGCAGCCAAGTAACACTCATAGGAAGTTCGCGAAGCCCCCGGCTGATCGGCTGGGGGCTTCGCTGTGCCGCGCTCCGGAACTATGGCGGTGCAGTTCCTCCGGGTTACCTCAAGCACCCTACGGATGCACCAGCACCTTCACCGCCGTCTCCTTGTGGTTGATCAGGGTGTCGAAGCCCTGCTCCACGAGATCCTCCAGCGCAATCCGGCCGGTGATGAACGGCTTGAGGTCCACCTTGCCCTCCTGCACCAGCTTGATCACGGCGGCGTGGTCCCGGACGTAGGCGATGGTCCCGCGCAGGTCGATCTCCTTCAGCACCAGCTTCTGCATGTCCACCGTGGCCGGCGCACCCCAGATGGACACGTTGACCACCACGCCCGCTGGCCGGACGGCGTCGAGCATGGTGTCCAGCACCGCGTTCACGCCTGCGCATTCGAAAGCGACGTCCGCCCCGGTACCGCCGGTAAGTTCCAGCACCCGCGCCGGCACGTCCTCCTTGCTGGGGTCCAGCACATGGTCCGCCACGCCGCTGGAAACCGCCTTCTCCTTGCGGGCCAGCGTCAACTCGCTGACGATCGTGGTCACCCCCATGCCTTTGAGGACCGCGGCGGTGAGCAGCCCGATCGGACCCGACCCGCCCACCAGCGCCACATCGCCCGCCTTCACACCGCTGCGCGCCACCGCATGGTGCGCCACGGACAGCGGCTCGATCAGGGCCGCCTCATCCAGCGGGATATCCCCGATGGGATGCACCCACCGGGCGTCCACCACGATCTTCTCGCTCAGGCCTCCCCCGCCGCCGGAGAGCCCGATGAACCCCATCTTGCGGCACAGGTGGTAATTGCCCGCCTGGCAGGAATCGCATTCGTCGCAGACAAAATAAGGTTCGACGACGACGTTGTCCCCCTTCGCGAGGCCCGTCACCCCTTCGCCGACTTCAGACACAGTCCCGGAGAACTCGTGCCCCAACGTCACCGGAGCCTCCTCCCCCGAGAGCGGGTGGGCGTGCCCCGGTGCGGGGACGAAGATGGGGCCTTCGAGGTACTCGTGCAGGTCGGTTCCGCAGATGCCGCACCAGGCGACGTCGATCTTGACGGTCCCGGCGCGGAGCTCCGGCTCCGGCACATCCTCGATCCGGATATCTTTCCTGCCGTGAAAACGTGCAGCTTTCATGATGGTCCTCCCGATTGAAGCGGATAAGAATTCAGCGCGTGTGGTGCGTCGGCTGCAGTTCGTACACCGGCGTTTCCAGCCCTTCCATGCGGGCCTTGAGCTGCAGTGCCAGGTACGAGGAGTAGTGGCGGCTCTGGTGCAGGTTGCCGCCGTGGATCCAGAGGTTGGGCACGTTGGTGGGCTTCCACATGTTGCGCAGCTCCCCTTCCCAGGGGCCCGGATCCTTCGGCGTATTCGAGCCGTACCCCCAGCACTTCCCCACGCGGTCCGCGATTTCGGGAGAGACCAGGTCCGCCAGCCAGCCGTTCATGGAACCGTAGCCGGTGGCGTACACAATCAGGTCCGCTTCCAGCTCGGTCCCGTCGTTCAAGACCACGGCGTTGCCGGTGATCTTGGAAACCTCCCCCGAGCGAAGTTGCACCCGGCCGTCGATGATGAGCTGTGAGGCGCCGACGTCGATGTAGTAGCCGGAGCCGCGCCTCAGGTACTTCACAAACAGCCCGGACCCGTCCACCCCGAAGTCCAGGTCGAACCCGGCGGCCTCCAGCTGGGAGTAGAACTCGGCATCCCGGGCAGCCATCTCCTGGTACACCGGCACCTGCGCCTCGGGCAGGACCCGTAGCGGCAGCGACGCGAACAGCAGGTCGGCCTTCTCCGTGGTCACCCCGGCCGCCAAAGCCTTCTCCGAGTACAGATCACCCAGCGCCAGGTCCATCAGCGACTCGCTCCGGGCAATGTGGGTGGAGGACCGCTGCACCATGGTGACCTCGGCGCCGTGCTCCCACAGGTCCGCGCAGATATCGTGCGCCGAGTTGTTGGAGCCGATCACCACGGCCTTCTTCCCGGTCCAGTCCCCGCCGCCCGGGTGCTGCGACGAATGGCGCTGCTCCCCCAGGAAGGACCCCGCGCCGTCGAACGCGGGAATGTTCGGGTAGCCCGAGACGCCCAGGGCGAACACCAGCTGCTTGGGGCGCAGGGTCACAGGCACCCCATCACGGACGACGTTGACCACCCATTCCTGGGTGCCGTCGTCGTACTCTGCACCCACGCACTCGGTGCCGCCCCAGTAGTTCAGCTCCATGATCCGGGTGTAGTGCTCCAGCCAGTCGCCGATCTTGTCCTTGGCGGCGAAGACGGGCCAGTCGTCGGGGAACTTCAGGTAGGGCATGTGGTCGTACCAGACGGGGTCGTGCAGGTGCAGGGACTTGTAGCGGTTCCGCCAGGAGTCGCCCGGCTTCTCGTTCTTCTCGATGACGAGGGTGGGGACGCCCAGGCGCCGCAGCCGGGCCGCGAGGCCGATGCCGCCCTGCCCGCCGCCGATGATGACCGTGTAGGGCTGCTCCTCGTAGCCGAGCCGCGCCTCGCGCTCCTCCTTCTGTTCCAGCCAGGAGCGCCGGCCCCTGATGATTTCGTGCGCCACGCTCTTCTCGCGGCGCGTCCCCTTCTTCTCCTCGAAGCCCTTCAGCTCCTGCATGGTGGTGAGCAGCGTCCAGCATTTGCCGTTCCGCAGCCGGAGGTGGCCGTAGCCGCGGGCGGCCGCGGTTTCGAACGTGATCCAGGCTTCCGTGGTGCCGGCGTCGCCCGTGGCATCCTCGGAGAGCGTCCAACCAGAAGACTGCACGTGGTCCAGCGTGGCCTCGAGCATCTGCCGGATGTCCGCCTTGCCTTCGAGCGTTTTCAGGTTCCAGGTGAACGCCACGAAGTCGCGCCAGTAACAGTCGTCCTCGAAAAGCTCCAGCGCGGCGTCCAGGTCGCGCCGCTGCAGGGCGGTATCCAGTTCCGTCAGCCAGGCCTGCGCGGCTGCGGTGCGTGTTTCGGTCATGTCCACTCCTTTGTGTCTTATGGTCCGTGTGTCTGTTGGTCCCGGCGGCCCCGTCCCGCCGGAATCCCCTGCGATATGCTGGGACGGGCGTGAGCTGCATCACCATTGCAACGCAGTGGGGGTTTCAACCGCGTTACACGGGCACTGCCGGCAAAGACGCCGCCGGTGAGGAGGACACTGTTTTGGACTACGGCCTGAGGTTTTCGGACCCGGCGAAGTACTCGCGCGCCCTGCGCCGCGCCCACGAACTGGTCATCTCCGGTGTCCCGCGCCCGGAGATCCCCAACAACCTGGCGGATTCGTGGCGCCGCTCCATGGCCCTGGGCATCAGCCCGGACCAGCACAGCCCGCGGCACCTGCACGACGCCGCCGACGTCCTGGAGCTGCGGCGGGAGCACCGCCTGCAGCAGGTCATGCCGGCGCTGAATGACCTCCTGGCCGACGATTCCAGTTCCGGCCGGCACCTGCTGGTGCTCACCGACGCCCGCGGCGAGATCCTGTGGCGGGTGGGCAGCCCGGACGTGCTGCGGCGCGCGGACCGGCTCGAGTTCTCCGAAGGGGCCGACTGGTCCGAGGCCGGAATCGGAACCAACGCAATCAGCGAGGCGCTGGTCACCGGCCGGCCCGTGCAGCTGTTCTCCGCCGAGCACCTGGTCCGCACCCACCACGAGTGGGCCTGCACGGCGGCGCCCATCATGGACCCGGCCACGGGCAGGCTGCTGGGCGTGCTCGACGTCTCGGGACCGCTGGACACCCTCAGCGCTGACACTCTGCGGATGGTGCGGTGCGCGGTCCGGGTGGCGGAGTCCCTTTTGGGAACGCCCGACGGCGTTGCCTCCTTGGGTGCCTCGCCTTCTGTTCGGGCGTCCCGGCAGCCTGTCCGCCGGCCGGTTGCTGCAGTGGAATCGCTGGAGCTCCTTGGGGACAAGCCTGCCGTGGTGTTCCGGGACGGCAGCCGGGTGCCGCTGACGCTGCGGCGGGCGGAAATCCTGGCGCTGCTGGATTCACGCGCCCAGGGCTGGAGCGCCGAGGAATTGGCCTACGAGCTGTACGGCGATGCCGGCACGCCTCAGGCCATCCGCACGGAGATGTTCCGGGTCCGTTCCATGCTGGGCGATGCCGTGGAGTCGAACCCTTACCGGTTCGTTGCCGGCCTGGCCGGGCGTTCGGATTCGGGGCGGGTGCTGCGGCTGCTGCGCGAGGGGCAGGTGGCCCAGGCGTTGGAGGCGTACCGGGCTCCCCTGCTCAGCCGCTCGGGCTCTTTGGCGGTTCAACTGCTCCGGGACCAGCTGGACCTGGCGGTCGGATCGGCCGTGCGGGCCAGCGGTGATGCCGGTCTGATCGGTCGCTGGCTGTCCACGGATATGGGCTCCGCGGATTTCGAGGCTGTCGAGGTGCTGGGACGGCTGGTGGGTCGCGGAGATGCACGTTACCTGTCGTTCCTGGCGTCGGCCGGGGATTAGCCCTGGGTGGTTGAGCTTGTCGAAACCCCGGTACGACGACGTTGGGGGTGAGGTGGCAGAGGTCAGCCGGGAGCAACTTCTACGGGACGCCAGCCGCCGATTCCGCTGCTGCCAGTGCCTGCGAAAACCTGTCCACGGCCAGCTTGTAGTCGGCCGGGCTGCCTGCCGTTCTCTGCTGGTCGGCGGCGCCCAAGGCCTTGATCATGGCCGCCGTCGGCGGGGAAAAGACATCGGACATCGCAGGGTAATCGAACTGCAACCGCGGGTCCATTTCGTAGGTCAGCCATCGCCGCTTCAGCAGATCGTGACGGCCTGCGGTCCTCCCGTATTCCGTGACATCCGCCTGGGAAAGGTGCGCCAACGACCCGGCATCAGCCCCTACAGCCCGGGACACTGTCCTGGCTGCCTCAGACTGGCGCGCAAGAGCATCTTCGGTTCCCAGTTCCAGAGGGGTAACGCTCTTTTGGATGAACTGGACATTGTACTGGTAGGCCAAGATCTCCGCCGGCGTCATGTAATCCAGATCGCCCGGGGATTTCCTGGCTACTTCTCTGGCGTCATATCGGCTCGCTACGCTGCTGCGAGGGACCGGGAAGAAGTACTTTCCGCCGACCAATCCGGCGACGGATGCGACCCAGAACAGCCAGTCAGGAGAATCCACCGACACTGCCCCGACAGCTGCACCCGCCGTGCACCATATATGGCCGCGAGAAAGTATGATCTTGGTGCGTCCCAGCCGGTACACACGGCGCGGACGATCCAGTTGTTTCTCGTGGAAAGCTTTGAGCCTGGCAGCCCATTCACCGGCGTTGCTCACCAGTCACGCTCCTCATGACGACGGCGACATCGCCGTGAACGCGAACGCCGGAGACGTGCTGCTGCGCGGCCTTGCCGCGCTCAACCGAACACCGGTGTAGGACTTGACCGGTACGGTCCCCCCTCCCAAAGATACCCTTTCGGCCGATGGCACGGAGTTCCGTCGGCTCGTCGGAGACGCTCAGAAGAAATGCGCAACCCCACACCATCCAGCCAGGCCAGACCTGCTCCCGAATCTCAAGCACGCCGACATCCCTGAACGGGTATCGCGCAGTCTCGCATCACATGGATTTCGACACACTTCAATTATTCGACACGCTTTAGTTACGTGACGCCCATCTGTCACTCGATCGTGCCGTAAGTTCGTTCCATGGAGCAGAATAAAGTCGCACGAGAGCAGCAGATTGCCGTATTTGGCGAGAGCGGAAGTGGCAAGACGGTACTCTTGTCCTCCTTCTACGGATTAGGGGTCGAGCAGCTACTCTCCGGCACCGAGCAGTTTGACGTTCTCGCAGTTGATAACGCCCAAGGCCGACGTTTGCACCAGAACTACCTCGGCATGAAAAATTCAGCCCTGCTACCACTTCAGACTCGGTTTTTAGCCACGTCCTACGCGTTTTCGATCAAACGCAAGCCCGGGATGGCTGGGAAAACCAGGAAGAAAGACGAACTGCGTCTGGTGTGGCACGACTACCCCGGTGATTGGTTTGAACAGGAGCCGAGCGGCCCGGAAGAAGCAGAACACCGGATCGACACGTTCCGAGCTCTGCTGGGTTCCGATGTCGCCCTCGTGTTGGTGGATGGCCAGAAGCTTCTCGATAACGCGGGTGAGGAGGAACGATATCTCAAGCTACTTCTGAGCAACCTCAGTACTCAGCTACTCAAGCTGCGAGACAACCTTCTGCACGATGGCAAACCCTTGGTGACGTTCCCGCGGATCTGGCTGATGGCGCTCTCGAAGGCCGATCTGCTGCCGGACATGGACGTGATCGATTTCCGCGACCTGCTCATAGAGAAGGTCGGAGCAGAGCTGAACAAATTACAAGGGGTGATCGCAACGTTTGTGGAGGTTCCTGAGGCATTGTCAGTCGGGGACGATTTCGTGCTGCTTTCCTCGGCCCACTTCCAGCCAGAGAAGATCGAGCTGACGAAGCGTGTGGGGCTGGATTTGATCCTGCCGGTCGCCGCCATGCTTCCGTTCTCTCGCTATGTGGGCTGGGCTCTCGCGATGCGCCAAGGCGGAGAGGTAGCCAAGCATTTGCTGGATGTCGCTAAGCCTGTGGCCGATTTTATCAACAGGGGCAGGCTTTCCGATCTCATCGCCCGGCTGCCTGGCCCGATCAGCAAGGTAGTGGCCTTAGTTGGGCCTGGCCTCATTCAAGCCGTGCTCGATCTCGCCGGGGCCAGATTGGTGGAAATGCATGCTGAGGCGAAAGCAAACCACGACTTCCTCACCGAAACGTTGACCGGATTCCAACTGCAGCTGGACCGTGGTGACGGCGAGAAGGTCCTGCTGCGGAGCCGCGCGTGACCTCCGACAGTAGTTCCGCGGACAATGAGATTGCCTTCCTTTGGGCTACTCGTGGGAAAAACTGGGGCTTCCGTTTCCTGCGCACTGCAGGTCGGTCGAACCCGCTTGAGATCTATAGGGCCGCGTTCTTCGGCGTCGAAGACACCCCGGAAGCCTTCCAAGCAAGCGAAGACACGATCGCGTTTCGGTTTCTCGATCCGGAGAAACGTCGGGATGCAGCAGGCAGAGTGATACCGCACGAGTTCTTGTTGTTCCCCCCGCTGCCTAGCAAAGTCAGCTCAGTAGAAGAGGGGTTCCATCTGGTCTGGCCGCTCGTGAAGGATGACTTCGCCCGTGACTGGGAACAACCCCAACCGCGCACCGACGGTTCTTGATCGTCAACGACACTGGACATCGTCATTTGGTAGCTCGGCCTTCGCCGCGATCGAAAGTACGAGTGGACTGTGTTTGCGTGGCCTCAAAGCACTTGGCGCATTCGCCGCCTCAGCCAGCCAGGACCACCAGCTCCCCGCGCAGTTCAAGCCGTTCCGTGTCCACCCCATATTGAAGTCCTTCGTTCAACCGGGCAGTGATGCCGGCCGTCAGCCGTTTGCCGCCGAAGACGCGGATGGTGTCCCGGTGAAGTTCGTCCACCGAGATACCGCCAGAGAGCCAGACGATTTCCATCATGGCGTTGCGGAGTTCCACAACGCTGATGTGCTCGGGCTTACGGACCACCTCTGGGCCGTTGGACCGGAATTCTTCCCAGGCCTCGTTATCGATTGTTGCGTCCCAGACAAACCCGTCAGCGTCCCGTTGATGCGCGCTGCGATCGAGTAGCTGCAGCACCGAGTTCATCCGCTGCGCGTTCACCTTGTTGAGGTTGAAGGCAGCGCAAGTGAGCTTCGCCAAGCGCTCAACATGGACCGGCCCCTCAGCCTCGACGATCGCCAGCATGGCCTCCCGGACGGCAGCGACAGACCGCCGCGACTGCAGGTTGTCCAGGACGTCTATAGTGCCGAAGTGCCTGACAACCCACGGTTTGTAGTCCGCACGGGCAACGTTGACGACGACGTCCACCGGCCCCTGGAGCCCCTCCGACGCTTTCAGGAACAATCCCCCGCCCAAACCAACGGCGTCCTCTTCAGGTCGCACAGCATCCTTAGCAGGCGCCACAGAGGTCACACCAAGCTCAGCATCGAAACCCAAAGAAGACTTCTCGGCCGCTCCAATGAAAGCAGCCACAAGTCCGTCCAACACCGCCTCCTTGTCGGTGATCCACGCCGGCAACCAAACCCGCTCAACGGCCGGCCAGCGCATCATCCGTGTGAGGACGTCGCCGGGAAGTCCGTCCCGGTCTCCGGCGGTTCGCCGCGCTGCCCAGGCAGGGCTGTCCAACAAAACCGCCATGAGCTGGTGGCCAGGCGCATCCTGCGTGGCAACGCTGATGTCGACTTTGAAGTCCGACAATCCCACGTCGGTGGCCACCACAAAACCCCGGTCCCGCAGTGCGTCCGCGATCTCTTCCCGGTGCAGGTCCACCGCCGGGCTTCGGCGTCCGTCATAGGGCAAAGCGCCCGTCCCCTGCTCGGCCAGATCTAGATAGGAACGCAGGTGCTTGATACCCACGGAACTCGTCTCCTCGGCCCTCAGCTCGGAGGGGCTGAAACTGGAGAACACAATGACCTGCCGGCGTGCACGTGTCACGGCCACGTTGAGCCGTCGCTCTCCCCCGGCACGGTTCAGCGGTCCAAAGTTCAGCGGCAGGTAGCCCTTGTCGTTCTTGCTGAAGCCGGTTGAGAAAAGGATGACGTCGCGCTCGTCGCCCTGGACGTTTTCCAGGTTCTTAACAAACAGTCCTTCGGGATCTTCATCGAGGGCTTTGATGATCCGTACATCGTCTGTGTCGCGGAGCAGCCCCTCAATCAGCGCCCGCTGCTGCAGGTTGAAGGTCACAACTCCAACCGACGGCGAGTCGCTGGCACCGTTGAAGTGCTTGCGCACCTCCTCTACGACGGCGGCCGCCTCGACAGGGTTGGTGCGAAGCACCTTGGAGGGACCCGAACGATGGAACTGGCCGTTGACCCGCACAAAGTTCACACCGTGGCCATGAATCCCCGGGTTGGGTGCACCATGCGAAGGCCCGGGAAACGAAGAGAGCTTGCTCTCGTAGTACTGCTGGTTGCTGAACGCAATCAAGGACTCGTCCTGGCTGCGGTAGTGCCAGGAAAGCCACTGCCGGGGTACCCGAGCCTCGACGCACTCCGAGAGAATCGACTCCATGTCCTCGACTGCGGTGATCTCACTCTCCACATCGTCCAGGGAATCGCTGGACGATTCTGCAAAGGACGTGGGTGGCATCTGCTTGCTGTCACCCACGACCACCACTGACGCGCCGCGCCCCATGGCACCGACGGCATCTGCCACACGGATCTGGGAGGCCTCGTCAAACACCACGATGTCGAAGAGATCCGACCGCGCAGGGAAGAACCGCGCCACGGAATCAGGGCTGACGAGTGTGCAAGGCATGATCTGCGTGATTAGGTCGGCATAGCCTTCCATCAGCTTGCGGACGGTGAGGCCACCGCGTTGTCTGGTCAGCTGTCGCTGCAGCTCCCCCATGCGCCCCGATGTGGAAGACGAGGAGACCCTCCGGGAGTTTACGACGCCGGCGGCCAGGTTGCGCTTTAGAAGCTCACGGACCAGCGTGGCCCGCGTCGTGAAGCGGTCGATGGTGCGTTCGTGAGAGCTGGCGTCGAAGTCTTGCAGACCGGTTGCCAGTTTCCGTTCGTCCAGGGAGCTCTCGGCGAGTCCGCGTTCGAAGGCTGTGGCGGCGTCATCGGCTTCCATCGAACCATCCAAGATCGACGTCCGGACATCGGCGAGGCCCACGGTTTTCAGAGGCTCCACGTGTCGCAGCAGCTCAAGCCAACGGTCCAGGCTGCGAGATCCTGTGGCGTCGAGGGCACGTGCTCCACGAGTGGTCGCCCAGACTTCCAGGAATGGATCGGCTCCTCTCCACCGCTCCAGCTCAGCGGCGTTCACGGCAGGAATTTCGGTGAGTGCATCCCACGAAGCGGCCAGCTCGTACAGCCACGCGATCACGTTTTCATGGACCGGTCGGCCGGTTTCGAGGAACGCCCGCAGTCGGGTCTGAAACGGGACCTCGTTGCCGGCGCTTGGCTGGACAGCCTGCGCCGCCCACCGCAACCAGCCGAGCCTGCGGTTGAGAGCCTCCTTGGCAGGCTCAGTCAGAGGGTTCCAGCCCTCCGGTACAGCCACACCGGGGATGCCCTGTGCCTCGGTTTGGAGACCACGGATCTGATGCTGCGTGTTTGCGAGATTCTGCAGCAGCGGTACCAGCTCCTTGGGCCTGATCCCGGCACCCGGGTGCATGACGGCGTCGAGCTCTGCGGCCACCGCGAGCAGCCTTTTCTTGCGCCCGAAGAAGCCGCTGGCCGCGGCCTGCTCGGCGCGTCCGAGAATCTCTGGCAGAGGCAAATCCATGGCTTCTGGCCGGACTTTGTCCAAACCGGGATGATTCACAGCGGCGAACGCTGCCACCAAGTTTTCAAGGTGCTGCGCTCCGGCTGACCACTGACCGGACCGAACGTCGTCCAAGGTCCCAACCGGGACACTGCGGTCTTCAAGGAGGGCAGCAAGGACGCGAAGCTCCGAGGAGGACGTCGCCGACGCCGCAACTGAAAGCAACTCATCAACTGAACGGACGGCGTCGAGCGCTGCATCAATGCGGCGCCCCGCGCGTGTAATTCGAGCGGCGTCAACCGGATCCGGCTCAGCCGCGACGAAGCGCCACGGATGGTTCTTGGCTGGACGGGCCCGGTCGGTGAATTCGGGCAGCTCACGGAGCAGCGCACGCACCGGCTCGAGGACGGTGCCATTGGCCGTGGACGTGAACTGCGTAGTCAGCGGGAGCGTAGGGTCGCTGGGATCGAAAGTCAGGGCCTTGGTGCGGGCGCTGTACAGCGACAGTTGGGCGCCGTTTTCCTCATGGAGGTGGCTGGCGTAGCGGACGAGTCCTCTGCGTGCAGCGGCCAGGTCCGTGGAAGCAGTGTCCAGCCGCTGCTGATCCGAGCTGAGACTCAGCTCCAGCGCATGCTTGATCTGGGCGCGGACCATGGCCGGTTTGCTTCCCTTGTCATGCAAGTCAAGGGAGAAGGGACCCATGCCCACCTCTTCAAGACGCTTCTGGACGACGTCCAGGGCGGCCCGTTTCTCAGCAACGAAGAGGACCCGTTTGCCTTCGACGATTGCACGCGTTAGCAGGTTGGTGATGGTCTGGGACTTGCCTGTCCCTGGCGGTCCTTCCAGCACGAACGTCTGGCCGGCGACGGCGGAGGCAACGGCCTGCAGCTGGGATGAGTCTGCGGGGATTGGGCATGTCGCCGCCAGGGCGTCGAGGTCAGGCTCCTCAGCTGCTTTCACGGGATCCTGGAAGAGCTCGGTCGGGCTGCGGATCAGGTGGTCCACGAGGCTGTTCTTCCCGAACTGCTCCCAGCTCTCGTCCAGGTCTTTCCAGAGCCGGAACTTTGCGAACTGCAGCATGGACAGGTCAGCGGTGTTCTCCACCCGGAAAGCGAGGCCCTTGGCGGAGACGGCTTCCCTGACTGCGTGGAAAGCGGCGTCGAGGTCAATACCGGAGCCGTCTTCTGCCGGTTCGGCCAGCCCGGGAATCTTGAGCCCGTGCGCTTGGGACAGCTTCTCCAGCAGGCAGTAATTCGGCGTTGACTGACCCGTCTCGTCGAGGGTGACCCGATAAAGGCCCTGCCTGCCGGCGGAAGTCAGATTAACGGGTACCAGCACCAGCGGCGAGCGAAGCGTGCGGCCATCGAGTTCCCAGAGAAGGCTTCCCAAGGCCAGGTAGAGGTTGTTGGCGCCCGTCTCCTCCAGCTGGGTTTTGGCTTTGTACGCCAGGCCGCGCATCTTGGCGTTGTAGGCGTCCCCGGTCACCTCGGCAAACACGGCCTTCCTCGAGCTCAACAAGGCGATCAGTTCGTCCTGAGGAAGGTCTCTGCCAAACCGGATCCCCCGTTCCTGGTGAATGGCGCTCAGCTGGTTTGACGGAAGAAGGCTGATGGGAGTGCCGTTGTTTACGAGATCTTCAAACCGGCCCATCCACGAGCTGGGAACTGCGAGCGGGAATCGGGCTGTGTCCGTGAAGTTGATCAGCCGGTTGCGGAGGCTGAGATCCAGGAGTGCGTTCTTCCACTGGGTAACCCGGGGCGGAATGCTCGACGTCGAAC
The DNA here is from genome assembly GCF_001428335.1 of Arthrobacter sp. Soil762. Lineage (GTDB taxonomy): Bacteria > Actinomycetota > Actinomycetes > Actinomycetales > Micrococcaceae > Arthrobacter. Next base: position 314,188 of record NZ_LMSG01000019.1, on the reverse strand, counting down.
GGCCGGGCGCCGCTCCCCGGCCGTGTTTTTCGGGTGCTACTGGCGCCGCTTTGGATTCCGGGACGTAGTTGGTGACTACGAGTGCCCGGTCTCGTTGGTTGTCCGCGCGGGCAGGGGGTAAATTCCGTCCAATCGCGCCCGCCGGACGTCGGTAACGGCTTGGATCTTGTCCTGGCCCGTTTCGATGTAGTCGGCTTCAGGGCTGCTCCGCAGCAGTGCCGGCGTGATGGGGTGGCTGCCGGTAAGAATTGTCGTCTCGACCAAGCCAATGAAGCCGCGCTGGACAAGGCTAACGAGTTCGAGGGCGTCCTCAGAAGCGGCGGTTGGCAACGTCATTTCTTCGCGCCAGTATCCGAGGAAGGCGTGCCCGTCCACGATCCACAGGAGCGGCGCGATTCCGCAGAACTCCAGCGCTGCTGCCATCACCACGGTGGTGTCGAGACAGGTGCCTAAGCGGCCCTCAAGAACCTGGGCTGGTGTGCGCACCTGCTGGCCCTGCAAGCCCCAACTGGCGGGTGGCATGCTGTAGCGGATGTTGCGTTGGCTGGCTGCCTGGGCCAGAGCGAAGACGATTTCGTCCACGCGCTCTGCGCCTTCTGTGTAACCGTCCAGGCTGCTCCGGCCAGTAGCTTTGCCTAGAGCGTCGGCAGCTTCGGAGACAAGCTGGGCAACAGCAGGGTGATGTGGCTGGACGAATGCAGCCAGGAATTCGTACGAAACGAGTCCCTTACCTGCGATCCAAAGCTGAGCCGGGAGGAGCTGCAGGCTCGCTTCCGCCTTGCCGATTTCGGCGGCTTCCGCGCCGGCGGCAGCGGACTCGATCGTTACCAGTACGCGCCCTGGCTGTTTGTCGTTGAGCTCATACATTGTGGTGGCAGATACGTGCACGTCGACGTCGTCCAGGACCATCGCTTGGCCTGCGGCAAGGTCGACGTACTGCTGGAAGTCTTCTGAAATCTTGCCCGCGCTGGAGTGGACCTCGATGCGGACGACGGCGCCGCGGATCTCAACACCTGGGTTGTTGATCTTGATCTGCCGCACGAACTTGAAGCCGTTGTGCACCATGGCGTAGCTCAGAGACTCCGCCGCCGTGATCTCGACGCTGACAGCATGCTGCAGGAGCTTGTGGTTTTCTGCGTCGGGTTCGCCGATGGGCTGACCAACTTCGCTTCCGACGTTCGCCTCTGGGGCTTCTGGGACTAAGACCACCTCTCCGCGCGTCTTAAATTCGTCGAGGAGAGATCTAAGCTCTTGGGCGGCGCCGGTTAGTTCCAAGTGCTTGGCTAGCCGCCCAGCGGTATCCAGCGCGCGATACGTGTCTGCATCATCGAAGTCTTCGTTATGGGCCCAGAGATTACGGGTCTGGCGGAGCTCGGATGTGTAGCTGCGCGCGTCGTGGGCGAGGTTGAATGGATAACCGAGCGATCCCAAAGCCTCTGTCATCGTCCGGAGCTGGACGCTCAAATCCTGGGCTGAGTAATTATTCGCAGTTCTACCCGCGTTGGCATCCTTGTGCTCCAGAATCTTTGGCCAGGCCACGCCCGGCGCCAGTGGTACCAAGACGGACTCAATATATGAGCCCAGACTGGCCGCCAAGGTGTCCAGAGCACGGCCGACGTACTCACGGTTGGAATGCCCCATTGTGTTCCCCCATCTTCGGCGACTGCCGACCATCAACTCAGCTCAGAGTAGTGTGCCCTGACACATCCCCCAACCCCGGAAAATGGAGGGCACTTAGCTTGAAGGATAAAGCAAGGCACCGACAATCCAGCCTGACGCTTTGAGCGAGGACCTCGACAGCTGCCGGCACAGGGAATGCGAATCCTAATCGCCGGACCAGTCGGTAAGAAGAATGTCCCGGGCGGCGCCCGGGATATCGCCAGAACGGGCCTGCTACTTCCCCAGCAGCTTCGGCAGGTAGCCCTCACCTACTATCGGAATTCCATAGCCGCGTGCCTTCTTCGCCTTGCCGGATAGGCTGTCCGGATCTGCCGCAACCAATAGCTTGACGGCTTTAGTGATCGCCGGGTGAGGGACAAACCCCACAGCGCGCAGGTCTGCTTCGATTTCGTCACGATCCCGAGACATCTCACCCGTCAGGACGACTTTGTCACCCGCGGCCAATTTGAGGGATTGCACTGCCGCACCCGTTTGTTCGTCCTGCCCGACGACGGGCGCAGCGAGTCCCTGAGTTACGGACTCCTGGCTGATGTCGAGGAGATCGCCAACAATCCGAATGTCAGCTGCCTCCTCGTCAGTAATGACCCCGTCATCCCACGCCGCCGCCAGCATGGCAATCATGTACGTGACGTGCAGCTGTTCAGCAATGCTTCGGTTTATGCCCAGCGAATCCGCAAGGTTCACAAGCCCATCCGCCTCCGACGCCGAAATCTGCCGGTCCAAGGGTGCCCGGTCAAGTGTTGCAAGATAAGCGCTGTGTTCATCAGGGCCCGCAACATCCGGCAGGCGGTTCACCAGCTGCTCCAAGAAGTGCGCTTTGGGCTCACTTCCGGAACGGCGAAACGCCTGCGGCAAACGTTTTGGGTTCACAGCGGGCCACGAAGCGAAGTAAGCCCTATCCAAGGCCGAGCACCATTCAGGGTTCTCCCCATCCATACGGATGTAGTTGCTCAGGACATGTGCAGCCGCCTCAGCGTCATCACCGGCCGAGTGCGCGTTTCTCAAATCCAGCCCGAAGCTGTCGCAGCAATCCTTCAAGGAACGGCCTGCACCAGGCAGATACTGGCGGGCAAGCTTCATCGTGCACATGCAGTCGTGGACTTCGAACGGCAATTCCAATCCCGCACGGCCCATTTCGTGTGAGACGAAGCGGTAGTCGAAGTGCACGTTGTGCGCGACCAGTACACGGCCGGCCAACAGCTCCATTACGTCATGGGCGATGTCCCCGAAGACGGGTGCATGAAGGATGTCGGCAGCCCGAATGCCATGGATATGCTGTGGTCCCAAGTCGCGCTGCGGATTCACCAGAGTTTCCCAGCGATTACTGACGGTGCCGTCTGGTTCTACGTGCACCACAGCGATCTCGGCAATGCGATGGCTCCCCGGGAAGAGTCCTGTCGTTTCCACATCGACGACGGCGAATCCTGCGTTCATGGTCTTGTCCCCAACTACGACAACTGCGTTTTCCGGGCGAAGGTCTTGCTCTCCCTTGTGGGCCACTAATGCACCTGGCTCTGACAACAAAGGGTTTCGACATAGCAGCTGCCGGCTTGTGGTCCCTCGACCAACGCCACATGCGACGTCTATATTGACGGCCACGCGGCCCCCCGCCAGCGCATCATCCAGGGCTGGGTGGACGCCACCGGCCTCAAGATCGGCTACAAGGACCGCCGACGTTGTTTGACTTCGATGCGGTCAGCAGTTTCTCACGGCCGCCTCCGCAGCTGTTGTTCGAACGCATCGAATCGGTACTCAAAGTTCAGGGATGACCCGGTGATCACAGCCCCCGTTCAAGAAGCTGCCGCACAATCTCTGTTCCGATCGCAATGCGGTCAACCGTGTCGATTCCGTCCATCTGCTTGATCTCGATGATGCCGCCCTCGGACATACCGAGCTCACCCCGCAGGGAACCGTATAACTCCTCGAAATCGTCCGGCACAGGTCCTGAAACTTCGAACCCTGTGGAAACTGGGCGAATCCTAACGCCGCTGCGCGTGAGCCGTAGCCATCGCGGAAGAGTTTCGTGTCCAGTGAACCAAGGGTCATCGATATCCCGTGGGTTGCCGAGATTGCGCCAAATTGCAAGGACGTAAGGATCCCGGTACTTGCTATTGAGCGTGCTCGTACCACCGCGGAGCATGCAGAGCGAGTAGCCGAGCGCTCCCCCCTGTGAGTAGTAAGTTCCCGAGGCGCCCTCACGCATGGCCGGATATTTCACCATGTAGTACCGCCAGTCGAGGAATAGCTCCGATTCGCGCTGGGCGAGCCATTCGGATTGCACTGCCACTAGCGTCGACTTTAAATCATCGCCAACTTCGATGGCGTCCAGGAGCTTGGCAAGAGCGGAACGTGTTCCGGAAAGTGCCTCACGGTCTGCTCCGGTAAGCAGCTCGCGCCAAGCATTTTCGAAACGTTTAGACCCTGTTCCGAATTGAAACTTTCTGTGATTCGTCGTCCGTTGATACTCACCGACGGCGAGGAGCGCACCGGTGGCATCGAGCCAGGACTCAGGCTCTGACGCCAGACGAAGGAAGGCATCGGCCCGAGCATCGAACTTCGTTGGCTCCAGCTCGAACGCACCGATCGACCCACGCAACAGGTGATTATCTTCCAAGCGATGAAGCGATTCAGTCAGCTCCGGGTTTGCGTCCAGGAACACCTGTTTCAGCAGTTCGTCCTCGACCTGCTGCTTGTTGAAGCTGTCAATTTCGCCGAGAGCGCCGTCGCGCACAAGTCGTTCAACGTCCCGTAGCAACCTAGGCATCCGGTCAACGCGTAGCTCATTCGCGGAAGCTTCTATGAGATTACGCAGGGAGCGGATGCGGGCCTGAATAGCGTCTGTCCCGTACATGAGATGGCGGAGTACCGCAAAAAGCAGGAGGCTCTGCCCGAACGTGAAGACCCTTGTTCTTCCGCTTGTATCTCCGAAGGTGCGACAGCAGGCGTCGAACAAGTTGATCCGTTGGTCCCGGAAGAAGAGCGCCACGCGATCGGCCTCAAACCCGACTTGCCGCTCGGTGGTACCCCTGAAGAGCCCGTTAAATTCCCCGTCAACATTGCGTCCGACCCACACGTCGAACGCCTTAAACAGGAAGTCCAATGACTCTGCGCGCCTGGGATTGACGCCGCCGAACACCCGCTCAGTGCGGTGGCTAGGACGTTCAGGATGCTCAGGGACCTCGACGTCAGGATCGAGCCACTCGCACAACTCGGTGATGTAGCCGATGTAACGCATGAATTCGTCGTCGACTAAGTCGTCGTCGCCCCGGAATCCCCAGAGCAGGTCTGACCACGCACCGTCAACATTTTCCGCAAACTCCTTGGCGCGTTCGGTGGCCTCGATAGATTTCTCAAAATGCGCCTTGAAGTTCTCGAACTCAGTAAGAGGCTTCCCGCGGGAGTTCATCTTGATGTATAGGTCCGCAGCCGAGCCCATGTCAGACGGCGCGAGCAGGAGGAAGGACACCGCCGGCTCGATCGGGTCTACGAGCCGATCCCAGGCCATCTTGGCGTCCGCCGTCCGAAATCGAAGGTGAATTGCGTCGAGCATGACTAGCATGGACTGGATTGTTGGATCGTGGCGCCAGACGAAGAGGTACCAAGGCTGATCAATGACCCATGATGACGGCTGTTCAACGGTATCTGGCAGCGTGGTCAGCACAAGCCGTTCGCAGAATAGACGGGCACTCGGCCGAGTGGCATACGTGAACTTCGCCCACGCCTGAGTAGAAGGAAGCTCCCCCGCTCCCGATGCGAGATACCAGTGCAACAGAAACAACGTAGTGAGCCGCTGCTGACCGTCGAGGGGCTCCAGCACACCTGACTTCACTTCGCCGTAAACGAAGTCAAGGTCGACGGGCGCCGGTTTCTCCCCAGCGACGGCCGAGTGCAGGACATCAATGAAGTTCTTGCGGATCTCGTCGACTGCCTGACTTTCGCGTCCCTGGGCGTAGTCCCGCTGAATCAGCGGGATCTCGATCGCTTGAATCTCATCCGTTTCGTTGGGCAAGAAGAGGCCGGTGAACGTCGTGGACCGGCTTTGGGTGCTCATGCTTCGCTCACTTCTTCCGTTAGATACGCGCCGATCTCAACACGGAATGCGTCGAGATAGGCGCGACGGTCCGATGCTCCCCAAAAGTGGACCTGCTGTGCACTCTCGTCTGTGTAGTACTTCAGGAACACATTTCGTGTACACACGGGGACATACGAACCCGCGCGGTCTCGTCGGAGTATTTCGAGCCGCTTCACTTCGAAGACCGCATTACTCAGAGCGCTATTGTCCCGGCTATCGAGAAGAGCAAGGTTGTCAATGACGTGCACATCACCCTCCGCTCCCTCATCACCAAAAGAAAAAATGGTGTTGATGTCGCGCTCCAGATGCCGGAACGTTTCCCGGCTGATCGTCGGGATTGCGTCGTCGATCCGACGGATCATGTCGCGACGACGGTTCTCGTCGAGCGGCAAGCCGACTAAAGCGTCACGATGTAATCGGAGCCAACTCGACCATTGCTCGCCCGTATTGAGTGCTTCGGCATTCTGCGCGTGGATGTGCTCCAACGACCACGTGCCGGCCGCGTGCGCACGGAATGAGTATCGCTCCGAGGAATGCTGCATTTTGCGAATTGTTTCGACGTTCATCAATAGCAGTGCCTGTGACGCCTTTTCCCGTCCCGCCGCGCTCTCGTAGGACAGCCCAGATAGTGCTGTATCCGTCAGAGCCAATTTCGCCTTGATCCTGTCGTCAAGCGTGGCTTCGAAACTGCTCCTGGACTTGCCGTCCGCGGTAACAACGAGCTCATCAAAAGGAATACCTACCGCGACTAAATACCCCACCTTATGGAACAAGTCTCGGTCCTCGAACCAACCGAGGATCAGAGAGTGGCGGTCAATGACTCTGTTCCAGAAAGTCTTGTAGTTGGCATCGATCTCTGCTCGCAGCGCTCCAAACGTGTGGAAGGCCGGACGCTCGCGTCCCCTCGGCCCACCCGCAAGGCTGTCGAGCAGCAGGCTTATGTGAGTCGCCTGGCTGTTCGCATGACCCGTAAGAAATGCCCAAACCTCGGGCGTGCGGAGATCGCGCTCGAATGTGTCCCACTGCGCGGCGATCTCCTGCGATCGATCGGGCTGGCCCGCCAACCCCTTCGCCCGGGTCAGCAGGAGCGCCTTGACGAGTTCAGCGTCAGTCAGCGGGATGCGTCCGATATTCAACCTGGTGAACAAATCAGTTGAATCTGTCGCTTCGGGCGCCTCGTACCAGATAACCTTCACGCGACGCGACAGATCGGTGTAGAAGTCGATTGCCGCCTGGATCTCGCCAGACCCCAGGGCCTCGAACCACGATCTGATCGTAGAAGCAGCCTTATGGATGTGGAAGAAGTCAATGTTGAGAGCACTTCCCACCTCGTCTGGGTCCCTCAGATAGTTTTGGCTGCCGCCTCGGGTCTCGTACTCGAGCTCGAACCGCGCATTCGCTGACGGTAAAGATCGGCGGATGTCCTGCAGAATCAGGAACAAGGTGGTAAGTCGTTGCTGGCCGTCTACGAGTTCCCAACGACCGTCGGACATGCGTTTCACGACGATCGGCTGCAGATAATACGACGACTGCTCACGGCTTTCAGCAATATCGTCGAGGAGACGAGTGACTTCGTCAACGCCCCACCGATATCCGCGCTGATAGGCGGGGATGAAGAACCTGCCTTCAATATCGCCGACGTACCGCTCTTCGAGTAAACCTGATGTCCCCATGTGCGCAACTGTACCCAGAGCCTCAGACATTGAATGCAGGTTCCAACAGCGTGTCACTATGGCTCGGTTTTTGGAGCCCGGCAGCGCCGCACCGCCGCGTTCCAGGCCTACTCGAGAACATGCCGCTTCGGGCCTCGTCCGTGCCGGCCGGGTACGACAGTAAGATCTACCGCACCATCCAGTGGGGCCAGCCGGCCAAACTTCCACATGATGGACACCCGGCAGTACCGGAACGACCTGGGTGGAGTTCCTGAAGCCGTCCAGCAGCCACTTCTCCTGCTCGGCGCCGGTGATGGTGCGGTCCTCGGCGAGGCGTTCGGTGACGTTCTTGCGCTGGGACATCCCGGGCCAGCAGATCTTCTTCGCCGAGAAGGACAGGGAACGCCGCCCCGGAGATCGTTGACGTCTCCATGGACGGTGGGACGGCTACGCCTCCTCCCGCCGCCGCATCACCCAAGGCTGGGTGGACGCCAACGTCCGCAACGCTGTCGTCCTCACCGGCGACGTGCACCGCAACTGGGCCAACGACATCAAAGTCGACTACAAGGACCCCACCTCCCCCGTGGTCGGCTCCGAACTGGTCTGCACCTCCATCACCTCCACCGGAGACGGCACGGGCTCCACTACGGACCCGACCATGGCCTGGAACCCGCACCTCACGACGCCCGGATGAGAGCTGCCCATGTTCGGTGGTTGAGCCTGTCGAAACCGCGCTTCTTGAACTGTCGAAACCGGCAAGATGGCGTCAGATCTGGTGTTGGCCGCACCAAAGAAAGAGGGACGCCGGGCTACCGAGCCGCTCAGTGTCCCTCTAATCCTTGGCGGGAATCGAACCCGCGACCAACGCTAAGTCGAAGAGCCGCACTATCCCCTGAGCTACAAGACCATCTCATTCAAATGAAGGAATGAGATATCAGGACATCAGCGCTCAAGTCCGTGTCGCGACCAGCACGTTTTGGGGGCCTGGAATAACGTCAGTTGCATGGTAGACCTCGTGGGAGAAGGAATCCCCAATTGGATCGTGGCGGTTACCTCGGTCCTGACTCTGGCCGCAGCCGTCACTGCAGGCTATTTTGCAGGCCAGGCCGCTAAGTGGACCAAACAGCAGGCCGAGGCTTCGGACGAGCAGGTAAGGATCGGCAAGGCATCCCTCGACGTGGCCCACGAGGAAGCTCGTCTCGCACAAGTGGTTGCGGCAAGACAACGTAAGGAAGCGGACGATTCCTACCGAAACTTTGCAGAATCACGACTAGATCGGCTCGCCCCGACGATCCTTGCGACAGCAAACATGAGGCGCTCCGCGGGACTCAGGCTATATAAGACTGACGACTTCTCTACGTGGACGTTCCAACGGTACGTCGAGGAGACCTATACGGAGGAAGCGCAACGCAAGCTTCAGTTCCGGCTTAGGCTCGTCATTCACTTTCAAAATGTTTCCGATCAAATTGCTCGCATCAGCATCGTTAATGCTGCACTAGGCGAACTTGAGGCTCAGCCGCCTGGAAGAGACATAATCGTCCCGCCGCACAAGAAAGCGTCGCACGCATGGGAGCGGGTCTGGACGCCTGAAATGCTAACAACTGAGGAGGAAATTCACGACCCAAACACGTGGCTTTTCAATTTCAAGTTTTGGGTGCAGGACCTTGGCATGAACGTCCGCGACAGTTACGTTTTTAACGGAGACCTGCGGTACTTCGAGCGAGACGGTTCCCGGCTGATCGTACGCGCCGCACCCGAACACTACTGGACCGAGGACGTGGCCGTTCCTTTGCCGGAAAGGGTCTATCAACGGCTTCACGAAGTACAGTTCCCAGATGTAGGTCCAGTGAGCATTCCTTTCCCCATCGATACAACGCAAAGAGGTTAGCAAAAGCCGACGTTGGAGCTATCACCCACTGCTGCTCTCTAGACGCGCCAGAACATCGTTTGTTCACAACCATGTGTTTTGCGCGCCTTCAGCTTCAAGGAGCGTACCGCTCAAACAACGTCGAAACCCCCATCCGAGCGGACTCGGATGGGTCATCTTCGACGGCTTTCTCCAGCTCCTTCCGCCCATAGCCGGTCAGCGCCCGGTAGCGCAGATCGAAGCGGAACTCTCGGCGCTGCTGGCCGATGAAAACCATGACGGTCAGCACCGCCTTGCCCTCGGCACGGCGCAGCCCCCCGGCCCAGCTGCTGCAGGAAGATCGTGGCGCTCTGCGTCGGCCGAAGCAGCAGGATGGTGTCCACCTGCGGCAGGTCCAGGCCTTCGTTGAAAAGGTCGACGGCAAAAATGCGGTTGATCTCCCGTTGACCGAGGCGTTCCAGCGCAGTTGCTCGGTCGGCATCGTTGGTGCCTCCATCGACGGCGACGGAAACGATCCCGGCACGGTTGAACACCTCGGCCATGTAATGGGCGTGCTGGACTGAGACGCAGAAGCCGATGGCCCGCACCAGGTCTGGGTTTGTGACCTTGTCGCGGAGTTCGCGGATCACGTTCGCAGCGCGGGCGTCGCTGCAGGTGTAGAGATTGCTGAGTTGGGTGGTGTCGTAGTTGCCACGCTTCCATTCCAGCTGGCTCAGGTCGACGTCGTCCGAGACGCCGAATAGTGGAACGGCACCAGAAGGTCTGCATCTAGGGCGTCCAAGACAGTCGGAGTACCATTTGCGCCGGACTGCTCCGACCGACGGCTGAAACAAAGGTCTGAGTCGCGGCGCACTCCGATCAAGGCCCACGCATCCAACTCTGACGGGGACGATAGGTAGATTGTCGGTTCAGCCTGGTATCCTGGAGTGTCGGATATCAAGGGGTGCATGTGTTTCCAATTATCGATCTCTTCGCCGGGCCGGGAGGCCTGAATGAAGGATTCTCAAGTGTTAGAGACGAACGAGGGGCCTACGTCTTTAAAACCTTGGCGTCGTTTGAGATGGATAGCCTTGCCTGTCAGACACTCAGGTTGCGAGCGACATACCGAGAGCTCGTTCGGTCTGGAGGAGATCTGCGACCCTACTTCGATTACATCGAGGGCAAGCAGACATGGCAATCCGTGCTCACTGGCGACTTCAAAGAAGCCTACTTAGCGGCCAAGACCCACGTCTACCAGGTCGAACTCGGAGAGGACAATCGCCCCGAGGTGGACAACTTTATCGAGCGCCAGCTCGGACCAGAGAATGAACGAGGACACTGGGCACTCATTGGCGGCCCCCCGTGTCAAGCGTATTCCCTCGCTGGGCGGTCCCGGAGGACCGGCGATGAGTCGTTCGCGTCCGACCACAAGCATTTCCTTTACCGTGAGTACCTTCACATCCTGGGCAAGTTCAAGCCCACGATCTTTGTCATGGAGAATGTCAAAGGGCTCCTCTCGTCAAGAAACGGCGACAGCAGCATGTTCCAAACGATTCTCGAAGACCTTAAGCGCCTACCCGGCGGTGCTAGCTACGAGATCCGTTCATTAGTGGTTGATGCCGAACCCCGAGAATTGGACCCGTCAGACTTCATCATTCGTTCCGAAGAGTACGGTGTGCCTCAGAAACGGCACCGCGTGATTTTGCTCGGAGTTCGAAGCGACGTTGCGGGGCGCCTTCCACGTAGTTCTCTCAAGAGGGCCGATGGACCAGTTACGGTTCGAGCCGCACTGCAGACCATGCCTAGCGTGCGTGCGAAGACTTCAAAGAGAAGGCCTAAAATCGATCAGGACTGGGTAGCGGTCCAGAACAAAGCACTTGACTCGGTCCGCCGGATGGATTCAGTGTCCAAGCATGAGCCCCTGAAAGCCGGCACGTTGGCTATGGACGAGTATGAAGCGTGGATTCATGAAGCGTCACTCTCCGCGCCGATACAGCATGATCCACGTCCTCACATGGTTTCCGACCTTGCTCGGTACCGGGTGATGGCGGAACTCGCCGAAAGATTGGGCAAAAGCCCCAAGTACACAGACCTGCCAGTTTCGTTGCATCCTGAGCACAGCAACGTTGGCCGGGAACGCACCCCTTTCACAGATCGCTTCCGAGTGCAGGTCTGGGATACGCCCGCGACGACGGTGGTCTCACACATTTCCAAAGACGGGCACTACTACATTCACCCAGATCCACAGCAGAACCGCAGCTTCACCGTGCGAGAAGCCGCGCGCCTCCAATCCTTCCCCGATAATTACTTCTTCGAAGGGGCCAGGACACAGCAATTTCACCAGGTGGGAAATGCCGTGCCGCCTTTGCTTTCTAAGCAGATTGGTGACGTTGTTGCTGACATGTTAGGGGCCCTTTAGCGCCTTTTTCGTCGGCAACGGATGGCAGTGTGTCTTTGATGGTCAGGACATAGGCCATTCAGTCGCAAATAGTCTGTGCTTATAATCACGGGCGCTGAGAGTTTCTATGGAAACCTCCACTGGGGAAATGCCCAAAGCTGAAGCTGATTCTAAGAATAATGATGTGACGAATACGTCCACCTGCTGGGATGACATAACGAACACAGATTGGACTGCCATCTTGCGCAGGAGCCTTTTCGTGGCATCTCGGAAAAGTTCCATGCGCCGGCCCGTGTTCGTTTCTGAGGCGAAAGCTAATAGGTGTGCCCCCATCGCTCGCGAAAGAAGCGGATAGCCGCCAATCCGCGGCTTCTCCAACAGGTTGACAACCTCATCCTCACCCAGCCGGCCAGCCAACTCGGGCCCGAGAAGATGAACTCTCCACCAAAGTCGTCCGATGGTCGTCCGGGTCATGTCGAACAGGCGATCCTCGGAGATGTTCCACTTCTTGTTCTGTACGTTGAATCGTCCATATCGCCAGAGGACGACATCAGGAACAACGGCCGTATTGATGAAGTTCCAAACATCTATCGCAGAGGCGTCAGCGGGCATTATGGCCATCTGAGCGTGAACTTCAGGCCCAACGCTTCGGTCGAACTCAACTAATACCTTGCTGCTTACCGCCGAGGGGAAACCAAAACCTTCAGCAATGCCCAGTATCTTTGTTCTGAGACTCGTCAGCTCCTCTGCGCCGGCGCGCTGGCGAGCCAGGGGATAATACGGCGCTTGAATATTGGTTAAGTCAATGGACAAACCAATCTCCGACAAACTCTGTGAACGCAACAACTCCCATGACAGGGAAGAGTCGTACAGTGCCATGCGTGGGTAGCACAACAAGGCTTTCTCCGCGGTCACTTTACTCCACCAACCTTGGCTTGCAGTTCCGCTTCCAAACGACCCGGATCCTCCTCGTAACGTTGCCGGAGCTGATCCAGTGAATTTCCCAACAGAGTGACCAAGCTGCTCAGAACACACCCCAGCGATTCCTCCGGATATGGAACTTGGAGGCTCAACTCATCGTTACTTAAAGCCTGGCGAAGGAGTTGACGCATGAAATCAATTTCGAGAAAACGCAGCCACATTTCCGATTCCGGAGAATCGGGGACCTCCAACATCCGCACAATGAATGGGTTGTCAACATTCAGCCACAACCAAATGGCGGAAGAGGCACTGGCCGTCAGGTCATGGGTAGACAGCCGGAGCCACCACAGAGAGCTTTCGGAACCTACGATGCCATGGTCGGCAAAGCTCACCGGCAGCATTGGCAACCGTGGCGCTATTCCCTCCAGCAGAATCTTCCGTTCCACCCGGAAGACCGTGTTCCCGATTTTTTTGGGCGCAAAGGGACTCTCCACGGTCCGACCGGGCTCGAGGAGCGACATCTGAAAATCAAGAGTTAAGCCTCCGGAAATCTGACTTCCCGGAACGGTCAAATAGATTTGTTGCCGGCCGCTGCGCACGCTGCGGACGTCCGATCTCATAATGAGAGGCGTTCCCGTGGATCTAGCGACAATCACTGCGCCTAAGCCTGCGCTGGCTGGAAGCCGTAGTCGGCGCAGTGTCGACTGAAGATCCAACTCAAATGTGCATTTAACCATTATGTCGTCGTAGTACGTCCAATCTTCGGCCGCGGTATCCTCCTCAGAAAGAGGAGAATCTCCCACAGAAATTTCCCAAGCGAGAGTGGATACTTCCTCTAACGGCAGTGTGAGATAACCGAAGCTAATGGCCTGCAAATTCGAGCTCCTCTACGGAGGCACTGACGCGGATGGCCGTGTCAGCAGGCTGGGTGAACACCGCGGTGATTTCGTCGTCGTAAGGCGCAAGCACGGTCAAGACCTCGCCGGATGACAACAACGACCCCGAGTGGGAAATCCAACCGGCGAAGCGAGGAAGCTCGGCACCAAGTGGACCCTCCGATTCGTTCCCTCCGGACTCGGTCACAACGCGGGCAGCAACGCGGACAGCGAGAGAGCTTCCCGGTGTGCCGCCGGTCAATGAGAAGGAATATTTAGCAACCACCTCACCGTCCAAAAGGTCCAGAGAAGCCGAGGTAAGGAGCCGTACTGCGGCTCTTCTTGATCTCCTTGACCCAGGGGCGCTTGGACCCGCAGGTGGCTGAAGCTCAGCACCCGTGCCAGAGAACCCCGCCAAGAGGCCACCTAGCGCAGCAGCTACACGAGAAGCTCCTTTGGAGTGGACCCCGTCTCCTGCCGCCGCACCCTTAGCTGAGAGACTTCTGAAGGTGTCCCGAATATTATCTAGCGCAATCCTTACGGGATTCGGTGCATTCTTTTCGACCGTCGCTTGACGGTATACCCAATCGTCGTGAGTTACGGGTTCAGATTCTGCAAATTTTTCATTCATCTCTGGCGAGGAAATGAACACGCCAAAGACTGGTACTCCATTGGGTGGAGCTGCGACGGATAGGTATTTGACGACCATTCTTGGGTCACGCAGGAGTGCAACGGAGTTCTCCAGCTCGGCGCCCGTCGCAACAGGCGTGTGGCTCATGCGATGCGTCAGCAGACCCAGATAGCGTTTGGGCCGCCTGCTAGAGATGCGAGTGAAGGTGGTTTGCCAATTGCTCGTATGGTCGGCGTCTAATATTCTCTGACGGCCTTCCATGTAGGCCGATGCAAACTCGCGAAAGACCGGATGGTCCAACGGTTGAGGTCCCGGGATGTCGGCGCCGTCCGCGCTGAACTTGAATCGAATATCTGGTCCTTTGCCGAGATCTAGGGCATGCGGCCAGGCCCATTTCAATGCGGCGTCAGCGATTGCCGAAACTCGTTCACGACCGTTCTTGACGCCAGCAAAATCGGGTGCAATAACCATGATGCTGGTGCCGGTACTTTCACTGGACGGTATGCGCATGCCCAGGCTCTTTGCTAAGTCCCGGGCAGCTTGTCCTACCAAAGGATCAACAATCCCGTCAACGCCAGGCACCCCCCACCAGTTCCGTCCGGTATAGCGGCTAGCTCCGTCGTCGTAGTCGCCGTCACCACCAGACACGCCAATCAGCCGAGGCTCTACCGCTCCCTTGCAGTTGGCCTGAGAGTACACGAGACACAGGCCTACTTGGCTCGCCCGGTAAAGGACACCCTTGCCAAGCCCGTAGGTGCCGCCCTCCAACCCCTTCGATGTCGACCGGCCAAGGTTTCGAACGAAATCAACGAAGTCTCGAGACTCGCCGGATTTCCCTGAAACATCCGCCCTAACTGGCCCGCCTAAACCTCGAGTGTCTCCATCCGCTATGACGAGGACTCGAATGCGCTTGTGAAATATGTGTTTATGCAGGCCGGTCGATCTGCAATTCGGGGGAAGCTGGCTGAAGACGTCATTCGTCAATATCCGAGTCTGGTCCTCGGTCATCTCGTACTCATCTACGGAATACGAAATGTGTCCGGCCCTGTCTACACGGGCGTCCCAACTGTTTTGCAGAGACTCGCGGAGCACGAGATCCCAAAGCCCAAGTGATGTACGCCCGATGGCATTATCAGCCGAGCGCGCATCGAGGCCACCATCAGCACCATACTGCTGCCTGTACAGCGACAGCATCAGTCCTGCCCGCCGCTCGCCATGGAGACCCCTGACAAATCGAGGTTGGCGGTCTCCATGTGGCCCAAGTCAACGGAGTAAGCAATGTTGCCAAGCCGCTCAATTGTGCCTGCCGGAACAAGAGTGTCGGCAGTAATCCTCGGGAAGTTGGCGTCAACTAGATACGAGTTCTCGGACAGCGTTGAAAATCTCAACCTCTCGTACGCAGATGAATCGGCATCCGAGTAATTTGCACCGCTTAGCACTGTCAGAAGATCAAGCCTGGAGACACCTAGCGCAATCACTTCCTTGACCTTATCCGGAACGGAGATGCCGTTGGGAGTGCGCTCCAGTTGGAAGGCTCTGAGGTAAAGGCCACCCTGATCCGGCGCCGCCAACTGACGTCCGCCGTGGATCGTAACAACCATGTTGTTGTGATTGGTCGTGGCTTTGACCTCCACGGCGCAGTCGGAAAATACAAAATCGTGCCGGTTCCCGTTTGGCCCTTGCCATGCTGACAAGGCATAGGGTCCATGCGACTTGACAAGCTCATGAAGGACTGAGAGCTCCGCCATAATGCCAGCCAACTGTTCGGCCCCCAGGAGGGACCCTCGCTCGGACTCGAAGAGGTTCCTCCAACGGTCCAAAGTAGCCGAGACTGCCTTTGCTGCCCCTTGTGGGGCTTGGGCAATTGCATCCAAAACGTCGTCTGCCAATAGCCCGAACTGGTGGTGCAGCTTTGGCTCGATGCAGCGGAGAATCACAAAGGGCCGTTGCACACCATCCACAGCAAGTTCGGTTGTTTGCATTGACAACGATTTACTGGCCCAGTTCAGGGGGCCGTTCTTTGATGCGCCAATCGGGACGAGTACTGTGGGCTGTCCGGCCGCGTCTATGGCACAAAGAACTTCGCCGTCTGCCGCCGATACGCCAGATTTCCGTGAATGAAAGCTCCCTGTAGCTGAGACATCCTTGGCTAGGAAATCAAAGACTGAAGCCGATGATTCCCTCATGCTTTTACCAGCTCTTCTTGGACAGCCTTCTCTTCGTCCAGCTCATCGGCTGCCTCCAGCTCCTCTTCAAGGGCTTCAAGATAATCGGCATCTACCTTCGCGGCCACGTAATCGACCACTGATCGAGGATTGCGCGAGTCGGGGAACATAAAGCAGAGCCCAATCACGTCCGCCGCCGCGAACAGCGGAACCCGGCGGCTCTCTGCGGGCTCTAGAGCGGATTTGTCCAGTCTCGGATCAGAATCCTTGGCAATGGGGTAGATGCACAACAGACCTTTTCGGTCGGACTTCTGCCGCAGTTGCCGGAACTGCAATAACTGCCGGTCCGTGATCTTATCTGTCGACACTAGGTTCAGGGATTTCCGAATGAAGTCCAGTCCGACATCAAGATCGGCAACACGGTCGGAAGTCGACGCAATTGCCTTCAAATTGGCCGTCCCGTCGTCGCTCGGAATGTACATCTTCTTGCGGCGCAGGAGCCGCACTTTTCCAACGAGCCCTAGATCCAGCTCTTCCTCCCCGTTCAGAGGCTCCATGAGTACAACGTCCCAACGCTTCAAATCACCTTCGGAACGTTCCCTTTCGATATAGCGGCGTATCGCGTCCTTGTCGATGGATTTTGCCGCGTCATGAACCTTATATGCATCGAGGAAGTCCAGAATGTCGTCGGCCGAAACGTCTTGGAACCCGCGGCGAGACGCTTCGAGTTCATTTTCATCATGGCCTTGGTGTATCAGACGCCCAAACAGATTCTTGGTTGCCGTGATGTTGCCATTCAACCAGTCTGAGTCTCCTTCGTTGAACATGATCGTCTGCACACGACGTCCGGAATAACTGACCTGCGCCTTGACTGCAGAGCGCATTTTCGCGGCCGACGTCACTGACATTTGGGGATGGGTACGGATCTTGACGGGTAGTTCGGCCGGAGTCTTACCCTCCGCTTCGTAGACCTTGATCTCCTCGCGTATCTCAGCTTCAACGATGGACAACATGAGAAACCAGCTCTTCAGCTCGGAACTCATCCAGATGCGGATCAAATCTTCGTAGCCCATTCGGTATCCAAACCAGCGCCCCATTTGAAGCAAGGTGTCGTAGGCCGACGAAGCACGGACAAAGTAGCTCGCTGTCAGACCTTCAAGCGTCAATCCACGGGACAGCGTGTTGCCACCGATCACGATTGCTGTCTGCGGATGCTTTTTGTCGTACTCCAACCGGTCATTCGATTTGTAGTTATCCACGATGACTTTTGCGGCACGGGCCGTCTCAATCAAGTGGGGCATCAGGTCGTCAAAGGGAAGCGGCTCATTGCCAAATGTATCCGCCTTCACCCGAACCGACTCGGAGTCCCAAAGATCTCGGAATACGGCGAAAGCCGTAGGAGCCTCATTAACCAGCTCCGCCCTGAGCGCATCCAGATGATCTACGACTGCTTCTGCAGTCTTTTCATGCGCCCCAGCCAACATCGAGGTATGGATAAGCATCGAAGAATGGGTTACTTGGCCGGCGCGTAGGCGGCGAGCCGCCGTTGCCAGGAGGAACCACCGGATCGCGGCGTCCATTGCCTCAGGTACGTCGGGGGACCATTGTTCGAAAAGTGTCTTGTTCCGTGGGGGACGAACGACATCCACCTCCAATTCGGAGATCAACCGGACCACGTCCAAGCCATCATCCACAGGATCTTCGAGGCTCTCAGCCTCAAGCTGACCAAATATCCGTTCCGCACCGAAATAGTTATCCGGGCGAGGGAGGTCCACTATGAAGTCCCGCGGGTACAGGTCCTGCTCCACACTTGGATCGATAAGAAGATTTGCGAACGGTGTAGCCGTATATGCGATGTAAGCAGCCTTGGGGTTGCCCAGGAGGTCACGGATTAGACCGTTGATGGTCGACTGACGCTTAGTACCAACATCTATGGACGCTTGATCTGCCTCATCGTCAATGATCAAAATGGGACAACTTTGACGCGTCGTCGCGGACGCAGTTTTGATCCAATTGCGAAGTCGACGAAGCCTGGAGGGGTTCTTTTTTACGACAGCAATTGAACGCATTGACGGATTGCTCAGTATCGCATTCGCCGAAGTCGTCACGCTGAAGTCAAGATCGACGGTAGTCAAGGGGTTCCAGATTGAGACGCAGGGATCGATCAAGTAATCATTGATCCGGTCCTGTGTCTGCGTTCGAAGGTTTTCGGTCGTCCCGGTGAGAACGATAATGAGCCGGTATCCAACGTCTGCCGCTTTCGCCACCACGGACATGAAGTTCGTCGTTTTGCCGCTTTGGACGTAGCCAAGCACGAGACCCCTCGTATTGATGGTCTCTTTGCCCGGAGGACTCCCGAGGCCGATCACCATGGAAGACGCTGCATCCACGCCTTCTACCGCTTTTGCAGGAAGTTCCTGCAACAGCCTGGCTTTCAGCGTCGGCCAAACAACATCGTCGTGTCGGGGACCGGAGTACCAGAAGCCAACCTTGCGATGTTTGTCGGCCAAAAAGTCGGGATCCGGGATCTCCTTTATGAGATTCAACCGCTTCTCGTACAACACTCGCGCCGCGTGGACAAGTCCCGCCGGCACGTACGTCAAGGCTGCCTGAGCCCCCTGAAGTGTCTTGCCGCCTGCAACCAAGGTCGCAAGTGTGTCAGCCATCGCTTCGACATCGCTGTCGGAGTACTCCGGTGCCCCCATGAAATCTCCCATTTTGTATGTGATTATCAACCCTTGTCAGATGTTAGCGGCAGCAGTCGAAGGAATCACAATGCCGAAAAGCTAAGGTTTCAGGCCCCGGCAACCCGCCAGTTTGCGCTGAGCCAGCTAGCACGTCGCGTTCTGACCGCCCATCCTATGGCAGCAGGCGGCCAAAGAGGTCAAACATCAGTGGATACAGCCGACCATTGAGCTGGCGATGCTGGCGATATTTGGAATACAGATCAATTCTGCGGTCCCCCAAATCAAGCCAGCCGAAGTTATCCAGCTGCGCTACTTGCTGACCGTCACGCTGCAGGATCCAGCGAGTATCCTCCCAAGGCTGCAGACGATCGCGCGATATTGATGACTCAGGGTCAAGGGGTCCAGCGCTGAGTTCGCTCGTTGACCACTCCAAGCGCCCACCCACTGTGAGCTCCAACATCGAAGCCATCACGCGATAGTTCAGAACCCTGGGAGTGGTTGCCGGCGACTTCTCAGGACGATAAATGTTTTGAGATTCTTCCATCGCGATCGCTATAGCTCTTGCGCTTGACATGGCAAACGCCCTGTCCCAAGAAATCTGAAAATCCCCACCGGAGCCGGCAGTGAAGCCCAGACCACGGCGTCTTGCTTGGTACTCCGGACCGCTGGCGTTAGTCAGCATTGAGGCGTCAGCATGTGCAGCCGAGCCGTCATATCCCGTGAGGCCGATGTATAGCCCTTGGTCTCGTCGACTCAGCTCGCTCGCCACCCTCCATGCCAAGGCGTTGATCTGCCGGTATCGAATAGTTCCGTGTTCTGCATACATCAACTTGCCCCCTGTTGAGCCGTCCATGCCTGTGTCCGTCGTCGTTTACGTCATTCTTCATGGTGAGCCCTGCAGTTCAACCCAACGCCTCGCGGGACGTCGCAACTAATTCCTCCGCACCCACAACCGCGAAGGCCTCCCCCGCGTCCCATCAGACATCTGCCCCGTCCCGGCCAGCTTGGGCTCCATGAATCGCCGGAACGTATCCCGCATCAGCGGAGCACCCGCAACCACTTCGTGCAGCTCCCGCAGGTCTTTCAGCGTGAACGGCTCATCCAGCAGCGCACCAGGGTCCGGTGCGTCCAAGTAGGCGGCCTGTAGCCACGCCACCGCCTTGGCCACGATGTCCGCATGCCCGTAGGGCAGTCCGGCGATCAGCTCCGGTTCCCCGGTCACGGAAGCCAGCCTGACGCCGTCGGACTTCAACGCCTCCTCCAGAGCCGCCAAAGGCACCACGTCCACGTGCGCCACTGACAAAACCCAGCCGCGGTCATCGCGCCCCGGCTCGTCAAACACCTGCAGCTGCCGCGGCACGCGCCCCGAAATACCTGCCTTCTCCCGCAGGCAGCGCAGCACCGCATCCGCCAGAGTCTCTCGCTCGCGCAGGAACGTTCCCGGCAGGGCCCACTTCCCGCGCTGATGGTCCTCCGCGCGGCGCACCAGCAGCACGCACACGCTACCGTCCGCGACGGTCAGCACCGCCGTATCCACCGCCACCGACGGCCGCGGGTAGTCGAGCAGGGACGCGGCAGGGCTGTTCTTGGAATCCTTCACACCACTATTTATCGCAGTGTTGCGCTAAAGACGCAAGCGATGCATACTGAAGTTAATTAGCGCAGAAATGCATTAAATAAACCGGAGGTCATCATGAAAGTCCCACAGCTCCACGTCGGCGCCGGCAGAAGGCTCGGCCCCTGAGCATCTTCCCCGTCTGGACGTCAGGCTCCGGCAGCCTCGGCATCAGCACGGGCACCCACGCCGACGTCGCCGTCACCGAGCTCGCAAGCGGCGCCCAGGTGGCCCGCCTCACCGTCACCAACAACGGACCGCACCCCGCGCTGTTGCTGGAAGGCGAGCTGCTCGAAGGCGGGCAGCAGCACCGGACGTGTGCCCGCGACGTCGTCCTTGGCCCCGGCGAAACCCGCTACATCGACACCTTCTGCGTCGAAGCCGGCCGCTGGGAAGCCGGCCAAACCACCCACCGCCGGGAAGCCCGACGCGCGCCGCTCAATGTCTGGTCCGAGCTGGCCAACGGCATTGGCGGCGCGCGCGGCGGCAACCGGCAGGGCCGCATCTGGGAGCGGGTCAGCCGCTTCGACAACGCCCGTGGCGCTTCTGCCACCAGTTCGCTCCTCCAGCACATGGACTGGTTCAAGGACGACAAGGAGGGCCGGAACCGCTTCGACGCCGCGGACACACCGAATCCGCTGGAAGGCCAGCGCGGCGTGGTGATCGGCCTCGGCCAGCAGCCTCTGCTCCTGGAGGTCTTCGGCACCTGCACGCTCTTCCTCCGCCACTACCGCCAGCTGGTCGAGGCGGCGCTGCTGGACCTGGAACTGCTGTCGCCGCACGTGCTGGCATCCGGGCCGATGCCGGGCCAGCGCGCCCGCGACTTCGCCGCCCACGTCCAGGCGATGGACTTCGGAACCTTCGACGGCGGCGCGGCGGCCGTGGTGGTCCGTGACCACGGCGCGCTCCGGAGCCGCAACGTCTCATGCGCCGCCGGAGCAGTGACCGCCGCCGGCATCGCCGTCGCGCTCCCCCGGCGCCGCCCCCAGCTGGCCCACCTGACCGGCTGGAATACCCAACACCGCCTGATGGAGATGGCATGAAACTGAACCCCCTGCAGAATGACCGCGCGGCTGGCGTCCTCGTCGCCCTGGCCGCCGGCGACGCCCTCGGAGCCGGCTACGAGTTCGGCGCGCCGCTGCCGGACGGCGCCGAAGTCACTATGAAGGGCGGCGGTCCGTTCGGGTTCGCGCCGGCCGAGTGGACCGACGACACGTCCATGGCCATCCCCATCGCCCAGGCGCTGCTGGAGTCCGCGTCCGACGCCGGTTCCTCCTCCCCCGCGGCGCTAACCATGGTGGTCCGGGTCTGGACCTCCTGGGCTGCGGAGGCGAAGGATGTGGGCGCGCAGACAAGCTCCGTGATCGCGGCAGCCCGCCGGCTGGCTTCCGCTGCCGGACGGAGAAAAGTGCACGCGGCCGACTTCACTGCCGCAGCCTCGGACTTCCATGCCCGCACCGGCCGCAGCGCCGGCAACGGCTCGCTGATGCGGACGGCCCCGCTGGCCCTCGCCTACCTAGACCGGGACCCTTCGGAGTTGCTGGCCGCTGCCAGTGTGATGAGCGCGCTGACCCACGCCGATCCTGACGCGCAGGAGGCCTGCGGGCTGTGGTGCGTGGCGATCCGCAAGGCCGTTCTCACCGGGGCGCTCGATGTCCGGGCGGGCCTGCCGCTGCTGTCTGCCGAGCGGGCTTCTGTGTGGCGGGAGCGGATAGTAACGGCGGAGCGGTCCCGTCCAAGCGACTTCGCCCGCAACGGCTGGGTGGTGGAGGCCTTCCAGGGTGCATGGAGCGCCATCCACTTTGCGGGCTTGTCGGCGTCGGGGCCAGCGCATTTGCGGGCGGCTCTGGAAGAGGCAGTGCGGGGCGGGCGCGATACCGATACGGTTGCCGCGATCGCCGGTGGGCTGCTCGGTGCGGCGTACGGCTACACCGCCGTGCCCTTCGAATGGCGGCAGCGGCTCCACGGCTGGCCGGGCATGCGTGCCCGCGACCTCATGGTCCTCGGCATGGAGCTGGGCCGTGGCGAAGGCCGCCGGCCGGCCTCCTGGCCGCGGGCCGACCGCCACGACTACAGCATGTGGGGCCGCACGGACGTGCTGGTCCGGCACCCGCACGACGGCGGCGTGTGGCTTGGCGGGGTCGGCTCGCTTGAGCGCGTGGCTGAGCTGGGGATCGACGCGGTGGTTTCGCTCTGCCGGCTGGGCGCGCTGGACGTGCCGGGCCTGGCTCCGGAGGACCACGCCACGTTCTGGGTGGTCGACTCCGCTGTTGAAGGCGACAACGCGCACACCGCATTTGTCCTCCGGGGGGCGGCGGCCGCCGTCGAACGCTACCGGTCGGAGGGCAAGAGCGTGCTGCTGCACTGTGTCCGGGCGGAATCCCGGACGCCGACCGTCGCTGCCCTGTATGGCGCAACGGTGGCGGGCATCTCGCCGCTTGCGGCGCTGTCTGATCTGCAGGTCGTACTGCCCGGAGCACGGCCCAACGAGCTGTTCATGCAGGTGCTGAGAGAGACTGCGGCTAGCAACGATCCGGTGGTTGGCGGAGCCACGCACGCGGCTGCCGAATAATGTCCGAGCCTGCTGATAGGAATATGACCATGACTACAACTCCTGAACTCAGTCGGGAACAGCGCGACGCTGCCATGGTTGAGCGCTACTCCGACGGCGAGACGCTCGACGCCATTGGTCAGAGCTTCGGCATCACCCGCGAGCGGGTCCGGCAGATCATCGCGAAGGTCGGCGGCACGAACGCTGAAGAATCCCGCAAGAACCGGATTGCTTCACGGGAAGCGGCCACCAAGGCGGCGCATGAAGCCTTCCTCGCTGAGTACGGTGACCTCGCCCGCCAGATGGCCAAGTGCGGCGTGACCCGGCCCGATGCCGTGCTGAAGTTGCAGGCACTTTACCCGGCGATCGACGTCGATCTGGCTGAAGAGGCACTTAGGGGGTCGAACATTGTCTTCTCCAAGGCGCAGATGGATGACATCTTCTCCAAGGAGGCCCTGGCTGCGGGCATCTGGTTCCTGCTGGGCTCGGACCGGAACCTTTCGCCTGACCGAGAGTGGGCAGCAGTCAACCTGGACCTGTCCCTCATGAGCGAGCTGCGGGCAGCCCTGGAATCGGCAGAAGCCTCACCCGATGACGTGGCTACCATCCTGGGAGTTATTGGTGCCGCCCAGAAAGTCCTCTCGGAGAACCCGTCCGCCAGCATCACCGGCGCGCGCTACCAGGAGCTCCGTGACGAGCTTGTCGTGGCGCTCGGTCTGGTGTCCAGGCAGGGAGCGTTCCCTTGGCCGCCCACCCGGCAAACCGTGATGAAGCGCTTTGGTGGCTGGAACGAGGCACTGGAAGCAATGGGAATCGGGACCACCACGCAGGGCCGTCCGAAGGGACTGCTGAAGTTCACCCGCGAGGACTACGACGACGCGGTACGTGACTTTTGTTTCCATGCGTCGGCAGCGGAAACGAATGCGACGTTTGCCGCCTACGACGAATGGGTGAAGCAGGAGATCGCTGCTGGCCACGAGCGGCCATCCGGGGCGTCAGTGCGAAACATCTACGGCACTTGGGCGGATGCCCTCCGCTCCGTGCAGGAATAGGTGCTGGGAAATGGGGGATAGTTTGCTGGAGCAGCATGAGGGCGCTCGCACGCAAGAAGCAGCCTCGGTCGACATTCGCGACCTCTATCGCCGGGGTGACCCGCTCCGTTTCATCGCTGCCGCGAAAGACTGCAGCACTGAAGAAGTCTCCGTTCTGGCCCTGACCCAGGCTGACATAAAAGACGAGTTGGAACGTTCGCGTGCGGTTCGGCGGCGCTGTCTCGCTACCAATGAGACCCTCCTCGCAAATGAGGACATGATCGAGCGGCTTCATGCCTCGGAAATCGATCGCGACGAGATACCAAAAGTTTTGACGGCGCTGGGTATCTCAATCGATGTCCAAATCGCCGCGGAGCTTCTGCACATTCCTGGTATTCCCGGTGGTCAACCAGTCGAGGAAGTTCTCCCGCGGAGGCTCAGTGACAAGTTGAGCCTGCTGTACGTAACGGGCGTCCACCATCAAATAGAGCCGGATTACCAGTTGGCTCTAGGAAAGATGTCGCTCGCCGCGGTATCTGAGCTTCGAGGCTTGCTGAATTCGCGCCTGCCGTACCGGCGTATGGCAGAGATCTTGGCCGTTATCGAAACGACAGCTCTTGCCATCCGTGCCCGTGCCATCACCACGATCTCTCACGCGGACTATAAGAACGCTGTAGAGACAACATCCCTGCGGCTTGGTTCGATTGCCAACGATTCTTCGGATCCTTGGCCCGTCCCCGCAGCGAAGCTACGGACACGCTACGGCTATGGATCTTGGGAGAGCGTACTGAAGTCAGCCGGCATGCGGCTTATGTCCTATGACCAGCGTTTCAGTGAGGTTGATTACTTGGAGGCCCTAGATCGCTTCACCGAAGACTGCATAAATCTCGGCATCCCGATGAACATAGAGCTTTATGATCAGTGGATCATGGCCGAAGCAGCCGTTAAAAATGAATGCCCTTCCGCCGTCGAGGTGATCCGCCATTACGGAAGCTGGGATGAAGCGATCGAAGTTGTTCTGCCCCGCGACCTGGAAAGCGACGAGGAACCGGACAGTCATGAGTTCCACTGGGGCTTTCCGTTTGGATTTGAGGATGAAAGTCTGGCCATCAATGAGGCGAAGTCCCAACGCGCGACTGAAGAATGGAAACAGGCAGGCGAACTCATCGGCCAACTCTTGGCAAAGATGCCTTGGAACGGCTTTTTGCGCGTCGAGTACGACGGCGATGAGGAAATCACCACCAGGCCCTACGCTCAGGGGACACCAAGCGCTGACGGTGTGTGGTGCGAAATTGTTTCCGAGCAATACCTACCGACGGCTGAGTGGCCCATCGATAGGCGCTACTTGGAGAAGAGCGGCTGGTCAGCACCGGACGAAGAGGTTCCAAACTGGCGCAAGGAGCGGGTCCCAACGGGTGAGGCAGGACATGCAATCGTGCGTGGCTTAAGGCACGGACGGCGCTGCAAGGACGCAAACAAACTCCGCTGGAGCACCGGCGAGTTTCCATCGGGACCAGGCCCGGATGGCGGCGTCACAATAGAACGGGCGCTGGAAGGCGAAGTCCAGAACCTGCGGAATGCGGCCTAAAACTAAAGGAAAAAATCGCTATCGTCGGGACTGCTTACTACACCCTTGCTGCCTGGAGAGTGATGCCAGGAAGTCCCGGCGCGGCAAAGTACAGCGGAGGCTCATCGGAGCCGGGATCGGAAATGGACGAGGCTAGCTGTAGCTGCGCAGCGCTATTCCACAGCGAGTCAAAATCAGTCGATTGCGTCGGTCGACGGTCTGCAGTGCCCACAATCAGCGAGACGTTTGTTTGCTTGGCAGTCTTGGAAAGGAAACCGATCAGGGTTTCCACGGCCATAGCTGACTCTTCAAAGTCGGGCTGGTCTGCGCTGCCTTTTGTTAAGCCATCAAGATCGTCAACGAAGATTGCAATAGGCCGTGCCAAATTGGCAGGAATCCGAAAGTCCCTAACGTCGTTAGTGCCTAGCCTTCGGCACGCATCGATGCGCGGGAAGACTTGATCGCAAGCGAGCCGCAGGAGTTCCCGCGCCTGCACGACTCCCGTGGACATAGTCTCCCGATGGTGACGCCAGTTGGCACTGGGTGCGGAATCTGGGGCTGACGCGGCGACCCAAGTAAGCACTCCAGATTCCTGCGCAGCCATGGCCATCGCGGCGATCAGTTCCGACCTGTCGGAAAGTGAACCGCCGCGTACCAGTAGGTTTTGTGCCCACGCTGTCGAGAAGTTGGCCCCTGCAATACCGATTGGCAGCTCCAAAAACGCATCCCCCGCGGACCTGCCATCGGGGCCTACAAGAGGGCTGAAAAACGTCGACGCAGACCCGGCGGGCCCCTCATAGATGGCAGTGGTCGCAGGCAGGACAGCATCCTGAAGGTCGCCGAGCAGATACTGAGCGGAATTGGTCTGGCCACAGCTGAGCTGTATCCGGTAGGCACCGTTCAAACCCCCCACCAGAAGCTTGGAGACGTCCAAGTCGCGACCGGCCAGCACCAAGGAAGCACCTCCTTGAGGCGGGAAAGCGATCAGATGATTAAGCTTCTCGGCGAGTAGGGATGAGTATGAATGGGCATCAGCATGGAGTGACTCAGCGCCGTTGACGATGACAGTTGTACCGCGCGGATCCTCATGCATTCCCCCAAAGATCTCTCCGACCTTCATGCAGGCTTCCCCCATGGATCTGGAAAGTGTCCTCATCCCTTCCAACATCCATCCATAGTCACCTCCGACGAGGTCGATGACGTGTGTCGCACTCGTACGGCAAAACTGACTGACGATCTCATCGAGATACGTATTCCCCCTCGTAACTGGCCCATCACCGCGGATCAGCAGAACACCTCCGCCTGCAGGCAAACGTCCAGCCGCATCACCGAGGTGGAGACGACGGCCGTCAGGCAGCGTCCCGAGCATTATTGGGCGGTCATCCATGGGTAAGTCTCCGATCGCGGGTGAGGACTGGAAGAAAGTGTATTGCCAGGAACCGACACTGCCTCACAACAATTGTCGGACCTCGTATTCATAATGCTCTCAGGGCCTCGCACGATGCTTGGATTATCTTCTGGAGGGACGTCATGGCTGACGGATACGAAATCTTTGATGGTGGGCACAACAAGCGCGTTTCGCGACACCAACTGCTGAATGCGAAGCAAATCGACCAAGTCATGGTTGCGCTGCGTTCACTGCACTTGACTGGGTCTGAGGAAGCACGAAGGGTCCTCTTGAAAGGGATCGGGTCGCCGCATCTCCCTGGTCACGGAACTATACGACGTCGAACTGCCCCGGGTTCTGTCCTACGTTGCGAAAGAAAAGCGGCGCCGCCTCCTGTCAAGGGCCTGACCTCATCCGGACAGACCTGCTGGTGGTGGCTGGTGAAGTTGCATCGCTTGTATACGCCGACACGTTCGGTCAGCAGCTTCAGGCTGAGACCGGCCACAGCAAAACCAGTACGCGGAGAGTTGCTCACGGCAAGAGTCTTCCTGCGGGGGCGCTTCAGCCTCGAACTATGTGAGCAAACGCGCCATGCACGGCCTGCCCCAGCCAGACCTTCATAATGACAAAGTGATCAAGTTCATCAAGATCCTCCACGACACACTTTTTGCCGCCGGCTACCTTGCCATCGCCGCGCTTGCTTCGGTCATCAGCTACTTTGGCAATCAAGCTCTGGGGCTTGGAATTCTGATAGCCGCAACCGCGCTGTTGGTTATGCTCCTCGTACTGTCGGCGGTGGTGAATCGCCGGCATAAGCGGGCGTTCGAGACAGCTCAAGCCTCCCAGGCTTCCGGCCGCACCAAAACTTACAGCGCGCATGCCTCCGAAACCTACGAGCGCGATGCCCACACCGTATGGTCACTGATCCGACCGGCTGAGAGCGCAGTTCTCCTGTCCAACGCGGTGAAGGCCTTCACAGTCCCCGGCACCCCTTCCGGGGTGGGAGAACAACAGTGCTTCATAAGCCGCGACGGCTCCGTCTCCATTATCGAAGTCATTGGCGAGGAAAGCCCTTGGTGGGCATCTACGCGTCCCATTGCCCAAAGCGAGGTGAACAGCCGCTCGACCTACCGGCTGGAACCGACGTCCTCTGGATGTACACTCACCGTTGGAACCGTCTTTGAGGTCCCGGCGAACACCGAGTTCGCCGGGAATCCAGATGAGTGGTGGGACGCCCAAATGCGGCCTTACTTGTCACGGATCAAGGAAGTACTCTCATCGGGGTCAAACCCGCAGCGTCCATAACGAAGGGAGGCGGCGGTCACGGCCGGAAGCCGCAACCAAGATCCTCAACGTCACGCGGTTTTGCCACGTCCCCGTGGAAGCCGCAGACTTGAGCTGGACCATCCGGACGTCTCCCGGACAGTTCTGTCCGCCCAACTTAGTCATATTGAATCGGCCCCTTCGGGGGTGGACCAAACTCTGCGGCCAACGGCCGCAGTTCTTACGCTGCATTAGGAAGTTGGAACGTGCCATGGAAATGCTGAGTGGTGTCAGCGTCGATACATTCAAGAATCTCGTATGGCTCGCTGCCTTTATTGTCGGCGGTTTGTTTGTCATCGGCAGCCCAGTGTCTTCTCCACTGAAAATAACCGCGAGGGCCGTTAGTGCCCTGCTTGCGGCAACGGTGTCATTCGCTGCCGCCAATCTGGCAGTGGTGTTCTATATCCTTGCGCACCTCACGGATCAGCGCTGGTCTGTCGGAAAAGATCCAAAACTGGACAGTCCCCAGCTGTCTGCCGGGCCGTTCTTCCAGCCAATCACCGATACTTTGAATGACATCCTCGGCAGCCTGACGGGAAGCCTGAACAATGCCATCGCATTGAAGAATGCATTCCTGACCATGCCGGACTTTATCATTGCGGCTGGCTGGGCTTTCCTGTTGCTGTTGCCGCTGGTGATCGTAGTTCGAATCATTGCTTGGTTCATCGAAAAAGAGCAGGTTCGGCAGATTGACCGGAATACGCGTGATCTGGCTGATATCCGCGCCCAGTTTGGACTTGCCGCCTTCAAGGACACCGCCAAGTCGCGCTCCTGACATCGGGAAGTTTGACCTCTTCGTGTCGCCATGGTGAATCAGTCCCGCCCAGCTAACGTTGGATCAGCGCAAAACCGGGGAACCGCTTCATCAATATGGGGACGGCAATGAGGTGCATTCCGGAAGAACCGGTGTTCGGCGAGGGACACCACGCGGAAAAGGCCGTCCTGGACCGCCCTGAAAAACAGCCTCCCCGATGAGTGCGTCCTGGCCCATTCCGTCCATGCCCGCGACGGCCGCAAGGACCAGACACAAAGCCAGTCCCCCGCCGAGCTCGTCCGCCATGCCATCGACAGCGAAGGCGGCGGTGCCGCTCCTCTCGGCCCCGGCCTTCCTGGAACGCATCGTCCGCCCGCCGCTTTGGGTGCTGAGTCCGCG
The DNA here is from genome assembly GCF_001428335.1 of Arthrobacter sp. Soil762. Classification (GTDB taxonomy): domain Bacteria; phylum Actinomycetota; class Actinomycetes; order Actinomycetales; family Micrococcaceae; genus Arthrobacter. Next base: position 284,634 of record NZ_LMSG01000019.1, on the reverse strand, counting down.
CTCATGCGCTCGCTGGAGGATCTTGCTGCTTTTGCAGGCCCGGAATCACGCTGGCAACCAGGTACTGGAACGCCTGGCGCGCGGCAGGCGCTGCCATGATCTGCAGAAGGTCCGCTGGCACAGCGGAGATTTCCCCGGTGGCCCGGGGCCTGATGGCGGCGTCATCCTGGACTGAGACCGGCGGAGCGGTCCGGAACCTGCGGCGCGCGAGCTAAACATCGGCCCAGCCGGGAACACCTCCCGCAATAATGTCAGTGGCCGCCTATAGCCTTCCCAGTATCAGTTAGTCCGCTGCAAGGAGGCCCACATGCCGTTCCCCACTCCGCCGCCACGCCGAGTCCTTTCGGCCGCCGAAACTGTAGCCAAACGCTCCGGGCTCACCGTCCTTGTCGTGCCGCGGCGGGGCCTCGTCCTGTGGTCTGTGGCACGAACAGCCGACTCAACAGTGCTCGGAGTTCGCTCCGGCTGGATCCCCGTGGCCTCGGCGGGACCGCGCTGCGGCAAGGCCTACGCGGAGGCTGTTCGCGCAGTCACCGAAATGGATCCCGGGCGGAACGAACCCGTCTTTTCTGTAGTGGATACTGCAAGCGAACTGTTGCTGGAACTTGGGCTTCATGTTGATCCTTCCTATCCCCCCGGCGGCGGGAGTGGTGGCTACGGAAAAGGCAGTGACCGATGAACTGAAGGCGTTGTTTTGCCGTTTGGAGATCGCCACGGACGCCTCGGTGGGACACCGCACCTCCTGGGCTGGGCACGGCTGGGTATTGGATTTCGGAAAGGGACTGCCGCTCCGTCCCGGCCTGAAGGCCGTCAGCGGCGGAAGCATCCTGGAAAGCGAACTGCGTGCCATCCGGCTGGCCCTGGTTGCTGCAAAGAACGTGCACACGGGCGTCCTGGATGGAAGCTGTGCGGTCACCGTTTCCTCCGATAGCCTCACCGCCGTCACGATGCTCAACGAGGCCGGCTCCCATCGCGGACACTCAACGGTGGCCTGCCGCGACGAAGTGCAGCGGATCCTGACCCTGGCCGCATTTGCAGACGTCGAGTTCCGCTGGGTCAAAGGCCACGCGGATCATCAGCTGAACGTTCTCGCTGACCGGCTGGCCGTCATGGCCCGCAGGCACAAAGAAGCCGACCTTCCGGCAGAGGACACTTTCCGCATGGCCGTCGGCATCGTCGAGCAGGGGCACATGGACTTGGCCGCCTGACGCGAACGGCTGCACCCAAGCCGGGTGCCGCCGTCGTCCGCCGTTCCTGTTACTTCACGATTCCGGATCAGCCCGTGAGCTCGGCGCGGCGGAAGCGCAGTTCCCGCAGGGCCGCGTTCAGGGGCGATCCAGTGAAGGGCAGGGTTTCCAGATCGATGGCGGCGGCTGCCCTCAGTGCTACCTTGTTCGCAGCTGTGGCCGCCCGTTCCGGCAGCCCGATGCTGGCAGCGAAATCCTGCCAATGCCTGGCCTTGAGGTTCTTCACCCTGCCGGCGACGGTCAGAGCCATGGTGTCGTCACCGTACAGAAGCGTGCAGGGGATGTCGTAGACCGGGGCCACCGCCCAGCCGGGTTGGCCTTCCAATACCGATGCGTTCTTGGCGTGCAGGTCCCCGTTGCCGGTCAGCCAAGCGAAGACGAACTGCAGGTAGAGGTTCCTGACGGCGATAACTTTGGCTTTGCACAGCCCGGCCAGCGCCAGCACCACTTCCTCCGAGCTCACAGCGTACTTTGATGCCGGCGGGAGGTTGAGGACCTGCGCGGCGTCCTCCAGTGCCAGGCGCCGCAGCCCGTCGCCCTGAGTGCGGTCGAACCGTTCAACAAGCAGGCCGGGCAGGCCGTTCCGGTCCAGGACAACACGGTGCCTGGCAACCGGGATTTTCAGGGCTCGTGCCCCGGTGAGATGGGCTGCTTCGTTGAGAACCAGATGCGGGTGCCGGGGCGGATCCAGTTTCAGCAGGTACCGGCGATTAGCCAGAGCGAGCGGCGTGGTCAACATCGACGCGCTGGCTTTGGATTGAACGCCCGGGAGCCCGTGTGGATCCACGGCCTCAGCCAAGGCGGCAAAGTCCAGGTCCTTCGGGTGCGACGTGTCCGCCAGCGGCGGAGGCTCCACAGGCATTTCCCCGGCCGGCACCGCCTGAACGTCGCCGGGAACGTCGGCGCCGACAGCCAGAAGCAGGCTAAGCTCATCGCCCAGACTCGTCTTGACGGCGTCCTTGAGCACAGTGAGGCGGTGACCTTCGGGCAGGAGGCCTGAGAAGAAGGATGGCAGTGCACCGCTCGGGGCTTCCACCGGCTCCGCGGTGAGGGGCAGGGTGGTGGCGACAGCGCGGCCGTCTGAGGCGAGGTAGCCGGGCCTGTAGGAAAAGACGACACTGCCGCGGCCGGTCCGGTTCAGGTGCCCGGCCAAAACGCCCGTCTTGTACACGTCCGCGCTACGGACAAATTTCAGGCGCCCCAGGTCCTCAATCATCAGTAGCCCTAAGGTGCAGCCCTACCGCGTTGGCAGCCGCAGCCACCGTAACCAACGAAGGATTACCGGTCCCCGTTTCGATGGCGTGAATGGTTCGGGAAGACGTGCCGATCAGGTCCGCCAGAACCCCTTGGGTGATACCAGCGTCCCTGCGGGCGTGCCGGATCCTGGCACCTATGGCCGTCACGTCCTCCATCCGGGCACCCTTCTGAAATATATTGCTGATACGTTCGGTTCCATCGCTTACTTTGCCCCAGTTCAATGGATTCTGCAAGATATTTCCGAAACGCCGTCTCTGCTGGGTTCCTAGGTGGATAAGACGCCAACCCGGAAGGATATTACCGATTTCCTCTCCCCCGGCGCCGTAGAATCAAGCGAATCAGTCTAGGGGGCGGCAGTGAGATGCATACCGGAACAACCGGAATTCGGCGAGGGACAGCTGGCGGAAAAGGCCGTCTGGACCGCCCTGAAAAACAGTCTCCCCGATGAGTGTGTCCTAGCCCATTCCGTCCAAGTCCGCGACGGCCGCAGTGAACACGAGATCGATCTCCTGGTCCTTTGGCCTGGAGTAGGCATGGCCGCCATCGAGGTCAAAGGCGGACAGGTCAGCATCGCGGACGGGCAGTGGTACCAGTCAGACCGGTCCGCCAAGCGCAGGATCCTGAGCCCTGTGGCGCAGTCGCAAAGCTCAATGCATGCCCTCAAGAACTGGCTGGAGGACCACCTCGGGTCCCGGCTCAGCAGCCGCAGCGTCTATATGGTCAGCCTGCCTTACACGGACGTGCCAAGGGACTGGACCATGGCCGGCTGCCCCCGGCCCCTCATCCTGGACCAGACGGACACCAAGTCACCCGCCGACCTCGTCCGCCGTGCGATAGAGAACGAAGGCGGCGGCGCCTCCCCGCTGGCCCCGGCTTTCCTGGACCGCATCGCCGGCAAGCTGGGCGGAAACCTGGACACCGCCGTCGTACCTTCCACCACCGCCAAGGAGGATGAGGCAGCCCAGGACCACCTCACCGAGCGCCAGTCCGTGCTGCTGCAGGCAACCCGCTCACTCCCCCGCATCCGCTTCACGGGCGGCGCCGGCAGCGGGAAGACCTGGCTCGCCGTCGAAAAGGCCCGGATGCTCAGCAAGCAGGGCAAGCGCGTGGGCCTGTTCTGCTACAACAAGGGCCTCGGCCAATACCTCCAGGACCGCGTCGCACCCTGGCGCCAAGCCAAGCCGGTGTTCACCGGCGAATTCCACGAGTACGTTCGCGGGCTGGGAGTTCCGGACGGTTCCGGGCAAGAATACTTCGACATCGAGATGCCCCGTCTCCTGAAGGAACTGGCCGCGGGGATGGAACCGCATGAGCGGCTCGACGCCGTCGTGGTAGACGAGGCGCAGGACTTCGCGCCCCTCTGGTGGGACGCGCTGCTCGCCTGCACCACCGACCCCGATGCGGGCGAGGTGTACGCCTTCATGGATGACCGGCAGGACGTCTACCGCAGATGGGAAGGCGCGACGGCGGACCTCGCCAACGGCCCCATGGCCACCTTCGTGCCCATCCACATCGACGACAACCTCCGCAACACCCGGAAGATTGCCGAGGCGTTCAGGCCCTTCGCCGGTGAGCATTTCACGCCCCGCGGCAGTACGGGCTTGCCTGTCCGGTTTGTGGAATGCGCTACGGAGGATGCGCTCGGCGTCGCGGAGGATTGCCTGAACGCGCTGATCGACGAAGGCTGGGCGAACAACCAGATCGCCCTCCTCACCACCAAGGACCGCCACCCCATCCACTTGGACTATTTCGAGCGGGGCGCCACAGAGGAGTATTGGCGGGACTTCCATGCTAACGAGGGTGAATTCTACGGGCACGTTCTGGGGTTCAAGGGCCTTGAACGGTCAGTTGTGGTCCTCTGTGTCAACGGGTTCAAAGACATGAGCCGGGCGCCTGAGCAGCTGTACGTCGGGTTGTCTCGCGCGCGAAGCCTCTTGGTGGTGGTTGGTGATTCCGTGCTGCTGGAGGAGGCCGGCGGACGGGAACTGAAGGCGGTGCTAGGGCGGGCGCAGGCGTGGAGCCCGGCGCCGGCTTAGGACCAAAAAGCGCGGCATGAGCTTAGGCCAAGTGGCCAAGTCTCGTGGATCTAGATCGACACGAGGCTCGGTGAATCACGGCATCCCCATACGAAAGAACACGATGAGCACATACGTTCAAATGGATCTGTCCCCCGGTATGCCCGGAGGAATTGGGGTCGTACCAATACAGGACGTTGCGGCAAGAGTCGTCGGCTACTGCACGCACCCGAGGAGCGGCTGGCATACGTACGATATGCCAGGATTAGAAGCTCGGCGAGGTGGCCACTTCAAGGAAATCGCCCCTTGGTCACTGTTGTGGGCAACTGCGCTTTCTGGACGATTGTCCGCGTCAGACGTCGCACGCTTCACGCACGAATTTCGGTCTAAATTGCTGCAACGACTGACCGCGCTGTCCGCCAAGGACCTCGCCGAAATGGATGATGACGAGGTGAAAGCCCTGGCGCTCCTTTGCAGGTCCGGCTTTAGCGGCTTGTGGGCACCCAAGGTCACAAAAATGCTTGCCCTTTACAGGCCGGACGCTGTACCAGTGCTCGATGGGCACGTGGCGATGGCCATGGGCTTCAAGAGAGACGGCTTCCGTGCCGGCAAAGAACCACGCTGGGATCGAATCGAACGAACACTTTTGACACTTCGCAGCATCCTCCGCCAACAACATGGCGAACTCACCCACGTCCGTGATCAAGTCGCCCACGAGGTATCGGATATTGGCACAGTAACGGATCTGCGACTGCTGGACATTATCATCTGGACTTCCCAAGACGACCGCATTGCCCGCGCCGGGAGCCCAACCGACTTCTGGCTAAATCGTCAACCTCGTGACTACCAGCCGGGGCGTTTTGACCCACTGCCTTTGCAGTGAGTAGGTGCGCTCGGTGCGTGACGAGAACAAAACGCTGGACGACCCGGGAACCGTTGCGTGCATGCACATGTCCGCAAGATCGAAGGGCATTCGATAGAGAAGCACCACCATCGTCGCTCAGCGCCAGCGAACTTCGTCCCCAGTCGAACGACAGGACTCAATTGTCAGACACTGGCGTTAGCGTGATAGAAACGACCACCAGTCAAAGCATGGGGGATAAATGAAGATCGAGTTCGGATGGCACCTAGACCGCGCACCGTGGGCCTACACGCAGCCGGGGCTCAACCGGATCCGCGTGGGCCGGAAGAACTTCACCGCCCTGCTGCAGACACGACTGGGCATAACGCGGCCGGACACCGGCCATGCCGAACGTGTCAGCCAATACCTGGAACGTCTCCAATCAATCGACTCCCCCGACGCATGGTTCCACAAGTCCTTCCAGGTTGACCCGTGGTCCACCGCCCAGGAACTGCTCGCCGCCCGCGACGACGCCGTCGCCAATGGCTGGAACGGTCTGCTCCCCGCCGAGCAGGCAGACTCAGAACCACTGTCCCCGTTGCTGCGGACTCTTGAAGCGGCGGAAAAGGCGCCCGGACGCCTTGCGCCATCTTTGGCAGATGACATCGCCGAGCTGCTGACCGCGCTTGACTCGCCACTGCCGCTGGGAATCGACGAGCTCATCCTTCAGCACCCGGAGCATAGTTTTCCGCAGATCTGGCAGGTCATCATCGGAAAGCTCCGCAGCCGCGGCGTCAGGATCAGCGAATCCTTCTCTGCCGCCACGCCTCCCAAGCTCACGATCCTGACAGCGGAAACAGAATGGAACGCTGCGGAAGCAGCCGCCAGGTGGCTCGCATCGGGTGAAAACGCCAGCACCGCCGTCGTCTGTTCCGACAGCAGCGCACTGCTGGACAGCTATCTCTCCGGCCATGGGCTGCCAGCGGTCGGCGTGGGTGCCCCCTCGGTGTGGCGGCCCCAGGACCAGTTGATTCCGCTGTTTTTCGAAGTCATCTGGTCACCAGTGAACGTACAGCTTCTCTCCGAATTGCTCAGCCTTCCCGGTTCACCGATCCGCAGAGGCGCCGCGCGGCATCTTCTGGGCGCACTCAAAGCCGAGCCCGGAATCGGCGGCGACGCCTGGGCCGCGGCAATTGCAGACATCGAAGGCGACGAAAAGCTCGGCCCGGATGTTGCAGGCGTCCTGGACAACGTCTTCAACACGGGCCTCCTCGTTGAAGAAGAAAATGTCAGCGGCAACCATCTGGCCGAAAGGGCGGAATGGCTGGCAGCCCGGCTGCGTGCACGCGTATCTATGGACGCAACCGCCGCGGCCACGGCGTCGCTGCTGCAACGGATACTTGCACTGATCAAACATCTGCCCCGCGTGTCCCGCCGGGACCTGCGGCGGATCATCGCCGCGGTGATCACTCCGTCCGCCGGGTCCCTGGTCTCAGCGGAAGCATCACCTTGGCTGCGGCTCGGCCATTTGGCTGAGCTGACCGATGACGTCGACCAAGTCCTCTGGTGGGGATTCCAGGGCGCCAGCGCGCTGCACCACCGCCGGTGGGACGCCCACGACGTTGCGGCGCTCGCCCGGGTGGGTGTTCTGCTTCCGGCCCCCGAAGAACTGAGCGCTCTCGAGGTTAGGCAGACGCTTGCTGGTTCTACCCGGACCAGAAACCTGGTTCTCGTCCAGATCCAGCAGCGCGACGGAGAACGCGTGGCGGGCAACCCGCTTCTGGAGGCACTCGTTGCCGCACAGTCCAACGGGCAGGCGGAAACCGTTGCAGCCCGGTTGGCCGCGCTGACTGTTGTACCCGAACAGCTGATCGGAGGCAAAGGCCGTTGGTCACTGGCCGGCCGCCAGGCACAGCTCGCCCCCGTTGCTCAACACCGGCCCCTGGCACCACGTCCAGTCCACGAAGTGGCTCCGAACCCGATGCTCATCCCGAAACGCATCTCCTACACCCAGCTGTCCACCCTGCTCGGCTGTTCATTCGCGTGGGCGCTCAAACACAAAGCACACCTCAAGGCGCCCGACGCCGCCGGTGTGCCGGCCGGCAACCAGATGCTTGGCATCTTTGCCCACAAGGTCGTCGAGGTCCTGCACGGCGAACTCCGGCCGCTGCACCGCTCGGTTCCGGAAGCAGCCGAGGTGAGTGCCGTCGTCGGCCGTCTCTTGCCCCAACTGGCATCCGAGCTGCTCCTGCCTGGCCAGCTGCACCGGCTTGCCGGTGTCCGCGCCACCATCGAAGCCACTGTCATGATGTTCTTCCAGCAGCTGCAGCGCGGCGGAGTGGTGCTCCAGGAGATGGAGAAGGAGTTCGGTAAGGACCTGACGCTCACAGTGGCGGGATCCGGTCTCACAGTGTCAGTCGAGGGCCGTGCCGACGCCGTGGGCATCGATGCGCACGGCCGTACAACCGTCGTCGACCTCAAGTGGAGCAACACGGAAAGGTATCTCCGCGAGGACGTTCAGCGGGGTGAAGCACTCCAGCTCGCGCTCTACCAATGGGCTCTCAACGACGGGGACGTGCCGCCGGATTTTCCGGCCGCATATTTCCTGCTGAAACAGGGAACATTCGCGTCCGCCCATCCTGAGTTCGGCGCCGCCCTGCAACCTGCGCAGGACACGCCTGAGCTCTGGCGCCGTGCAGTACGTGCCGTGGAATTCACGGTAGAGGAAGTCCTAGCCGGCCGCATCACTGCCGCACAGCCAGCCGAGGACGCCTTGGTCGACGGTGAGCCAGGTGCTGCCGGGTTGGCTGCGGAGAATGAGCGGCTGCACCGGAAGCCGAACTGCCGGTACTGCCATTTTGGAACTTTGTGCGGACTCAAAGGGGACTACTCGTGAACATGCTGGAAAACGTCACTATGGTCTCGGCAAGCGCCGGCACAGGGAAGACCTATACGCTGACGGGCAAGATCGTGGAGCAGATCGCAGCCGGGCTGCCTGCCGGGGCCATCATGGCCACCACGTTCACCAAGAAAGCGGCAGGCGAGCTGCGCGAGCGCATCGCCGCCCGCCTTTTGGAACAAGCTGAGGTGACGGACGACGCCGACGCTGCCGCCGCCCTTCGGCTCGCCTCCCAGCAGCTCCCGGTGAACCTCATCGGAACGGTCAACAGCGTCTGCGGGCAGCTGCTCCAGGATCACGCCATTGACGCGGGCCTGTCCCCTGCCCTCGAGGTCATCGGAGAGGAGCAGCTTGCCGGCATCTTTAACCTCGCCACGGACGAAATCCTGGCCGAGCACGCTCCGGCGATTCTGCCCATCGCACACCGCATGGGCACGGACGACGCTGGCGCTCGGGATGCCAAAACCTGGCAGGAGATGGTCCGCTCTGTCGTGGACGCCGCCCGAACCAACCTGCTGGATGCGGAGGAGCTTGCGGACTGCGCGGAGCGTTCCTGGACCGGGTTGCGTGAGCTCCTCGACACGCCCGGCACTGACGACCGGGCGAGCTGGCTGCGGGACCTGCATCTCGGTGGCATGGAGTTCCGAGAAATGGTCAGAAGCGGTACCGGCACTGATGGGAAGAAAGCCCTCACAGATACGGCGAAGTTCCGGGAGCAGTGCCCCAAGGTCCTGCCGAAGATAGATCAAGCGCAAACCGCGGAAGATACGCCTTGGGAGATATGGCGCGGGTTCATCGCCTCTGCTCCTGCGGCTCCGATTAAGGACATTTTTTGGGACCTCCGGCAGCGTATTCATGCTGGCCTACTCTCCAACCCCGCTTTCCATCACGACCTTGAGCAGTACATCCGGCGGATCTTCGCGTGCGCCGCGGATTGCCTCGATGCCTACTCCGAGTTCAAACGGCTCCATGGCCTCATGGACTTTGTTGACCAGGAGACCCTTGTCCTGAAACTTGCGCGTGACAACGAGGCGTTCCGGCGTTCGTTTCCCGGGCGCGTCCAGTTCCTTGTGGTCGACGAGTTCCAGGACACCAGCCCCCTCCAGCTGGAACTCTTCCTGCAGCTCAGCGGTCTCGTAGAGGAGGCCGTCTGGGTGGGCGACCCCAAGCAGGCCATCTATGAGTTCCGTGGCACTGACCCTGAACTCATGGAAGCCGTGGTTGCCAAGGTCAGCCAGCGGGAGCAGTTGTCTGAAACCTGGCGCTCACACCAGGCTGTGGTGGACCTCAGCAACGCCGTGTTCGAGCCGGTGTTTGAACCGCACGGCATGCCACCAGAAACTGTCCATCTGGAACTCCCTAATGCGCACGCGGAGTGGTCCCCGGGCACGCTCGAGGCCTGGACCCGGCCACAGTCGAACGATGCCGAGCGGCTCAAGGCAACCGCGGCTGGCGTGGCGTCCCTGCTAGGACGGCGGCCCGAGCTGCGGGCCGGCGATGTGGCCATCCTGGCCAGATCCAACAAGGATGTGGAATCCCTTTCCACGGCACTCGACGCGCTGGGAATCCGTGCCAGCCGCAACCCCCGTAAGCTGTCTGCCGCGCGGGAGGTGCAGCTCGCGCGGGCAGGCATGGCCTTTATCGCTGACGGCTATGACACTGTGGCGTTGACCGAGCTCGTGGCACTGCATCCCGGCCACTCGGCCCACGCAACATGGCAACAGCAGCTCCTCGAAGCCCCGGATGCCGCCGTCGTGCTCGAGTCGTGGAATGCTGACCCGTTGGTGACCGCACTCGATGGCCTCCGTGAACGCGCGGCCATGGCTACTCCTACAGAAGTCTTCGAGGCAGTGACCGGCGTTCTTGGGCTGCCCCGGCTCATCGCCAGCTGGTCTTCGCCGGCTACCCGGTTTAGGAATCTCGACGCCGCCCGTGGAGCGATCCACACTTATTACGAGCGGTGCCTGGCGCTCCGCTCCCCTGCGACCTTGCGCGGCTTCCTCGCCTTCTTCGACAGTGAGGAGCAGCAGTCGGCCGAGAATGCCGGGGACGACATCGTAAACGTCCTCACGTACCACAAGGCCAAAGGGCTCGAATGGCCCGTGGTAGTCATGGAAGGGCTGGACAAGGACCTGCGGCTCGCAGCATTCGGGGCCGCAGTGGAGCAGGACGGCACCTTCGATTTAGCGCAACCGCTAGCCGGCCGCTGGATCCGATTCTGGCCGACCCCCTTCCCGTATGGCGGATCCCCCCTGGACACGAAGGGCAAGAACAGCGAGGTTGCGGAGCGGGCGCAGGAACGCGACCGCCGCAACATGTCACGGCTCATGTATGTGGGCATGACCCGGGCAGTAGAGACCACTGTGCTGACCGCAAAGAACGGCAAACCGGAACTGCTGAACAACTTGGGTGTTGCCGGCCTTGTGTCCTGGTCGAAAGAAGACGAGAACAGCACCGAAGGGATTATTCAGGTAGACGATGGCGAAGGTTTTCCCGCGTTTGTTGAGGAGCTGGAGCCTTTCGATGCTGTACAGACAGCTGCAGTTTGGACTCCGCGGTTTGCAGACGCGCTATCAACCCGTTCCGGCGCTGCGGCATTGCCAGCCCGCTTCGCCGCCTCGTCCGTGGACTCTACCGGGCACGATGCCGCGGTCGCCGCTGTGGCCGAGCTGGGTTCACGGCTTGCGGATCATGGCTCCGATGACTGGGGTGCGGTCGGCAGTGCGGTGCATGCCTATCTGGGAACGCAGTTCTCCGCGCTCAGCGCGCCCGAGCGGCGGGATCTGGCAGAGCGGATCGTTGCGCGGTGGCAGGTCGCGGGAACCGTTGACCCTTCGTTACTTATCACGTCTGGGGACAGGTTCGAAGCCTATCTGGACATCGAATTTCCAGAATGGGTCCGGCACAAGGAAGCGGCCATCGGCTGGCGGCCAGACCATCAGGTCATGGAAGGCTGGATCGATCTGTTGCTGGAGAGTTCCGACGGATTTGTCCTGGTGGACCACAAGACGTACCCGGGAAATGATCCCGCGGGTCACGTTCGCGAGAAGTACCTAGGCCAGATGGCTGCGTACCGGAACGCGGTCCTCGCCGCGACGGGCAAGCCGGTCTTGCGGACCCTCATCCATTTCCCGGCTCTTGGCCGGGTCTACGAGATCAGCGAGTTCTAAGACAGCCGAGTCTTGCTACCACCAGCGATGGTGGCACTCGGGATTCTGGCATGCCCACTTCGGCACGCCCGTTTCAACCTTGCCAGTAGCGGGGTAGATTCTGAGTTCCTCCATCATGACGCAGCCGGCGAACTCCGCCTTTGAATACTCCTCCCGGGTGTCGGGCATGACCATTCCATAGATGACGCGCCAGGCTTCATGCCCGCACACCGGGCACTTCCTCGTCGCGGTACTCGTTGTCTTGCCGTCTTTAGTCATGCAAGCAACCTAGTCCTGGCCACGGACATTCCTGGCAGTTACAAAAATTTCTTAGCGCTAAGCGCTTTTTGTAGGCCGTGAACAGCAACGAGCACCCGGAACGGATCGCGCCAGTGAGCAAGTCCGAGGATGGCAGACACGCAATTGAATCCCGACCCGGTCCATCCGAGTGTCACAGCCGCAACCTAGCTTCATCCAAGGAAGCGGGACACCTCAAGCCGGACGGACAGGTCAGCGGCGACAGGAATGCAGGCGTTATGTTCCTCATCCTGCCATGCTTGCAGAGCGGCCATCTCGTGAAGAGATAGGAACGTATAGTCATCGGTCCCGTGATGTCTCCGAGTGGTCTCTTGGAGTGCCGCGTCAAAGTCCGTTTGGGAGAGTGGCCAACGCTATTCTCATGTTTGAATCATCTCGAGGGGAGACACCGTTGCCGTATGTAGTCGCTTTCGGAATCGTGATTGTCGTGTTGGCGCTCATGGTTTCGTTCTGGTATATCGTCCTACCAATTGCACTAGTGGCTTTGGCGGGCGTGATGTTGCCCCGCCTGATACGGCATGTTCGTAAGAACCGCTACTTCGCCAGTGAAGGTTTTCTGGCGCAGAAAGCTGAGATCGCTTCGGTCGTCGATGAGCACAATGAAATTGCTGAGTACACCTCTGAGATTCGTGGCCGTGGAACGTTTCAGCTTGGCATAGCGGCCACAGGTGCTCACGCGCACCTGGCGTCGTTTGAGAATACGAGCAATCACAACTACCGCCGTGACCGCAACGTAGCTAACTACCAGGGGCAGAATGTGCATAACTGCTCACTGCAAGTTGTAAGCAAGGCTAGCGCCGATCCCATCAAGTATCTGATGAAGTACTTCAACATCAAGGCGGACGAGGCAAACCTTCCTGACGTAGAAAATCTTGGCGAGGAGATCGCCCGCCTCGAAGATGCGGTCAATAATTTACATCAGCGCGAGGCGAGCATTACTGCGTCATTCGACCCTCCTGCCTTCATCTTGAAGCACTACGCCGAGGAGTTCATGGAGCACGCCGGAATCGAACTCTCGCCCATCAGCGTTCCGTACCCTGAATATGCATTCGAATATGTAAGCGCTGGTGGGAACAGCTCGCAGCGAACGACCGTCACCTTGAATACCGAGACGATTGACGCGCTCGCCGAGACTCTTTTGCAGAAGATCCGATTTAACCGAAGCGCGGCCGGACAGCGAGCTCTTATGACTGCGAAGCTCCGCCAGTTCATCAAGACGCGAGACCGCCACACGTGCCGATACTGCTCAGTGTCGATCGCTGCGGAGCCCCATCTCCTTCTTGAAGTGGACCATGTTGTTCCGGTCTCGAAGGGCGGGGTGTCAACGCCCGAGAACCTGCAGACCCTTTGCTGGCGATGCAACAGGACCAAATCGAACAAGATCGTGCCCGTTTGAGAGCAGTGTCAATGCATTCCAGAAATCACGCCTCACGGAGAACGACAGCGGGAGCAGCCGGCGCAGCCACCCCGTCGCCGTGAAAGCAGCATGCAGAGCGGAGGGCGCGCCCGGCCAAAGCCGGACGCGCCCTCCCTGCACCGAACCCGCGGAGTGGGTTTACAGCGCCCATTCAGTCGATGAGCACCGGCTGCTTGGCTTCGTCCGAAGATTCAACGCGACCAGAAACCTTGCCCGAACGGTGATGAAGCCAGTTGGCCACCGCCAGAAGCGCAACGAGTCCGAAGGTGCTCAGGAGCTGGGGGCGTGAATCCTCGCCGATGAAGCCCACCGTGAAGATCGCCGCGAGAATGAGCAGGCCAAAGCAAGTGAGCCACGGGAAGCCGGGCATCCGCAGGGGAAGCGCCGTTCCCTCGCGGTCGGCCCGGAGGCGCAGCGCGAGCTGGGCCAGGAGCGCGGACGTCCATACCAGCAGACAGGTCGAACCCACAATGTTGAGCAGGACGGGAAGCACCTTCTCAGGGAAAGCCAACTCCAGCACAACCGTAACAACGCCGAAAGCAACGCTGGCCAGGACTGCGACAACCGGGACACGGGCCTTGGACACGGAAGCAAGCAGGCGCGGCGCTTCGCCCCGCTCAGCGAGGGAGAATGCCATCCGTGAGGCGCCATAGAGGTTGGCGTTGAGGGCGGAGAGCAGCGCTGCCACGGCCACCAGGGTGATGGCAGTCGCTGCGCCGGGCATGCCGGCGGCGTCCAGCACGGCGGCGAACGGGCTCTTCAACCCCGCCGATCCCACGGGAACAACAGCCGCGATGATGAAGATCGCACCGATATAGAAGATGAGGATGCGCCACAGCACCGTCCGGACTGCCGTCTTCACACTGCGGGCAGGCTCCGCGGTCTCAGCTGCCGCCACAGACACGATCTCGGTGCCGCCGAACGCGAACGCCACGACGAACAGTGCCGTTGCAATGCCGGCGAAACCACTGGGTGCGAATCCGGCACCGGTGAAGTTGGACAGGCCCGGCGACTGCACGCCCGGCAGCCAGCCGAAGAGCAGCGCAGCGCCCACCAGGAGGAACCCGACGATGGCTACCACCTTGAGCAGTGCGAACCAGAACTCGAACTCGCCGAAGTTCTTCACGCTGGTGAGGTTCACTGCGGTGAGCACCACGATGAACACGAAGGCCATCAGCCACACCGGCAGGGCCGGGAAGATGGTGGCCAGCAGGCCTGCCGCGCCGAGCGCCTCGGCCGCGATCACCACCACGAGCTGCAGCCACCAGAGCCAGCCCACGGTGGCGCCGGCCACCGGCCCGTAGGCCTTTGCGGTGTAGACGGAGAAGGCGCCGCTGTCCGGATTGGCGGCGGCCATCTCGCCGAGGGCCCACATCACCAGGATGATGAGGGTGCCGGCCACGAGGTAGGAGATCAGTACGGCCGGGCCGGCGGCCTGGATGCCGGCGCCGGAGCCGATGAAGAGGCCCGCGCCGATGGCGCTTCCGAGCCCCATCATGGTGAGCTGACGGGGTTTGAGTGCGGCGCCGAGGGCGCGGCCAGACGTCTTTGTCTGTTGTTCCATGGGGAGTCCTCTGGTTGTAGGTGGAACGGGTTGGGGTTTCAGGTCAGTCGATTGTTGAGGCCGCGTGGGCTTCCAGGAGCCGGAGCACACGGTCGTTGGAGGCGGGGGCGGCAACGGTGATCCGCACGCCGTCGCCCTGGTACGCCCGGACCAGGATGCCCGCGCGGTCGAACGCGTCCACCAGCCTCGCCTGGAGATGCTCGTCCGCACGGATCCACAGGAAGTTGCCCTGGCTCGGCTGCAGTTTCCAGCCCTGGGCTTCCAGCTGCGCGGCCATCCGGGCGCGCTCCTTCCTGACGCCGTCGACCCGCGCTTCCATCTCCTCCCCGGCGTCCAGCGACGCGATGGCCGCCTTCTGCGCCAGCGCGCTCACCGAGAAAGGCAGGGCGGTCCGACGTAGTCCCTCGGCGATGGCCGGCGCCGCCACGGCATACCCCACGCGCAGGCCGGCGAGCCCGTACGCCTTCGAGAAGGTGCGCAGGATGCACACGTTCGGGTACTGGCGGTAGAGCGCCAGGGAATCGGGACCGCTGCCCGGTTCGGCGTATTCCACATAGGCCTCGTCGATCACCACGAGGATGTCGGAGCGCACGGATTGCAGGAAGGCCTCGATGCGTTCATGGCCGATCGGCACGCCGGTGGGATTGTTAGGGGTGCAGAGCAGGATGACCTTCGTGCGCGGGGTGACGGCCGCAGCCATGGCATCGAGGTCGTGGCCCTCAGCGCCGTCCAGCGGGATGCGGACCGGCAGGGCGCCTGCAAGCTCAACCAGGATGGGGTAGGCCTCGAACGAGCGCCACGCGAAGATCACTTCATCCCCGGCGTCGCACAGTCCGGTGATGATCTGCTGGAGGACGCCCACGCTGCCGGGTCCCACCGCCACCTCTCCGGCCGTGACGCCCAGGTGCCGGGCAATCCGTTCGCGGAGTTCGACGGCGGCCGAGTCAGGATAGCGGTTCATCGTACCGGCCGCTGCGGCCACCGCAGCGGCGGCAGCGGGCAGTGGCTCGTAGTGGCTTTCGTTGCTGGCGAGGGCTGCGATGTCCGTGCCGGCGCTGCGCCGGCCCGGGACGTAGGGCGGGAGGCCGGCCACCGCGCCGCGAAGGGTGGGGAGCGCGGTGTCCGGTGCGGTCAGGAACTGATCACGGGTCATGAGCACTGATCATGGTTGTGATCCGGCCCACAATGCAAGATAGGCTCAACCCATTGGGACTTCTGCTCAACTCCTACTCTCTGTGGTGAAAATATGACCATCCCGAACCCCCGCACCGTGGATTCCCTCGACGGCAGGATCATCCTGGCCCTCGACAAGGATCCCGAAGCCAGCGCCCTGGCACTCTCGCGGACGCTCGGCGTCGCCCGCCGTCCCTTCGGGTTGCAGACGTTCCCCGGGATGGCTAGAAAGGCACCCCGCAGGTCAACAGCGCATTGGCATAGGGCGTAGCTTCCCCTGTCCGAATGAACAGTCTGGCCGACCCGGACAAGTCCTTGAGCTCCTGATGACTGACGTAGCTCAGTTGCCCGATGCGGCTGCCGACCCAATTTTCAGTGTCCGTGCCGCGTCCTTCCTTCGCCACCGTGGCACTTTCGAACACCAGGTCCCCGACTAGTGCCGCCAGAACCTCGTCAAAACGCGGTATGCCCTGGACTAGCGCCAGGTCCACCACCGGGACCCCGCGAGGGGCGGGCATGCCGCAATCGGCGAGCAGAACCAGGTCGCCATGGCCCAGCCGGCTCAGGGCAGCGTTGAGCTCGGCGTTGAGAATTCCGTGGCGCTTCACGCTTTCACCTCAGGGAGCACATCGGCCAGGGTCGGATAGGACGGCTGGGTTCCGTGTCCTTGCACCGCGAATGCGCCTACCCGGACCGCATAGCGGGAAGCCTCCAGGAGTGACGCGCCAGCGGCAAGACGCGTGCTCAAGGCACCGACGAAGGCATCGCCCGCGCCCGAGGTGTCCACTGCTTGGACCGTCGGGGCCGGTACCAGGTGAGTGCCCTCACCGTCTGAGCAGATGGCGCCGTCCGCGCCACGGGTGAGGACGACAGACGGGATCCCCTGTGCCCGCAGTGAGGCGACCAGCGCCTCGTCATCTGCCGGCACCGGGGCGAGGGGCTCCAGCTGCGCAAGCACCAGGACTCCCTCGTGCTCGTTGACCACCAGTGGGCTCGCCGCACGGATAACCGCCGGGTCCAGGGCAACCACTGGGGCTAGGTTCAGCAGCACCCTCCCGGTTGCAAGTTTGGCCGCCGCCGCAATTCCCTCGGCGGGAATTTCACCCTGCAGAACCACGACGGCTGCTTCGGCAATTCGGGCGGCAGCCCGTTCCACCGCCTCGGCGTCCACCGAGGAGTTGGCCCCCGGGATGACAACGATGGTGTTTTCGCCGCCGTCCGCCACGCAAATGACAGCCACGCCCGTGGCTCCGTCCACAGTCCTGACGGCACCGAGGTCCACCCCTGAGGTTTCCAGGAGTGCCGTGGCCAGCGCGGCGTTTGGATCGTTACCCACCGCGCCGACCAGGCTTACAGTTGCGCCGCATTGAGCCGCAGCAAGGGCCTGGTTGGCTCCCTTCCCTCCGGGAAGCAGTGTGATCGAGCTGCCGAGCAGCGTCTCCCCCGGCAAGGGGTGACGCGTCAGGCGCACTACCTGATCCAGATTAATAGAGCCAACTACAGCGACTTTTCCGCCTGGCCCTTGCTGTTCTGTCACTTGCTGAAGTCGCCGACGTTGGTCTTGTTCACGGTCACGACGCCGACTGGGACCGTGGCGTCGATCTTTTCGCCCTTGAGAACCTTCGCGGCCTGCTCGACAGCAAACTGACCCAGCTTTGCCGGCTGCTGCGCGATCGACGCCACCAGGGTGCCGGCCTTGATGGCGGCAAGCCCATCGGTGGTTCCATCAAAACCAACGACCTTGACGTCCTTGCCGGCCTTGGCGCCCAAAGCCTGAACTGCTCCCAAAGCCATTTCGTCGTTTTCAGCGAAGACCCCCGTGACACCGGGGTTGGCCTGGAGCAGGTTAGTAGTGACGTCCAATGCGGCTGCCCGATCGAAGTTGGCGGTCTGCTTGGCGACAATCTTGATGTCGGGGAAGGCCTTCATGCCCTCTGCGAAGCCGGCGCCGCGGTCACGGCTTGCGGAGGTTCCGGCAACGCCTTGCAGCACGATGACGGTGCCCTGCTTACCCAGCGCTGCACCGAGTTCCTCCGCGGCCTGCTTGCCGCCGGCAACGTTGTCGCTGGCCACCAGAGAGTTAAGGGTCGCGTTGTTGACCGTGCGGTCCACGCCAACCACCGGAATGTTTGCCTTGGTCAAGGCCGTCACTGATGCCGATGCTGCATCAGAATCCACCGGGTTGACGATCACGGCCTTGGCGCCCGACGTCTGGGCGTTGGCAAGCTGGTTGGCCTGCGTTGCGGAGTCATTCTGCGCGTCCACTACTTCAAGCTGGATGTTTGCGGCCTTGGCGGCGGCCTGGGCGCCGTCGCGGACCTCGACGAAGAAGGGGTTGTTCAGGGTGGACAGTGCCAGAACCACTTTGGGATTGCTGGCTGCGGCAGAATCGCCACCGCGGTTGCACGCCGTGGCTCCGGTAAGCAGGAGGCCGCCGACGGCGGTCAGTGCGAGGGCGCGGGTGAGGGAGAGCTTCATTGTTCTGTCCTTTGACTTGGAGGTTTGGAAAATGATTCGGGGGTTGAAAAATCTGTTGGGAGCGTTAGCTGGAACGGGTCTTTCGACGAAGGACGTCCATGCCGACAGCCAGGGCAATAACGACGCCGATCACCACTTGCTGCCAGAAGGAGGTCACGTTGAGCAGATTCAGGCCGTTGCGAATGACCACCAGTACCAGCGCACCGACGATCGTGCCGGAGATCCGGCCGAGGCCGCCCGCCAGGGATGCCCCACCGATCACGACGGCGGCAATCGCGTCGAGTTCATAGCCGGCCGCAGCCTGGGGCTGGGCGGAGTCCAGCCGGCCGGCCAGCAGGAGTCCTGCCAGGGCGGCGAAGAGCCCCGCCAGGGCAAAAACAGTGACGGTGATCTGCTTGACCGGCAGTCCTGAGAGTCGGGCCGCCTCGGCGTTGCCACCGACGGCGTACATTGAACGCCCTATGACGGTCCGGTTCAGGATGAAGGAGGCTACAGCTGCCGCGATGACCAGGACGATGATTGGGGTGGGGACAGGGCCGACGTTGCCGCCGAGGAAAGAAACTTCCGGTGCCGTCTTGATGGGCCGGCCGTCTGAGATGACCAGTGTGAGGCCGCGGGCAATGCTGAGCATGGCCAGGGTGGCGATGAAGGAGTGCAGTTTTCCGTAGGCGCTGGCAACACCGTTGACGGTTCCCACCACCAGGCCTGTCAGCAGGCCGACCAGCAGGGCCAGGCCCCCGGGCAACCCGGATGAAACAAACATATAGCCGGATACCATGGCGCTCAGGGCGGCCACCGACCCAACCGAAAGGTCAATGCCGCCGGCCACGATCACGAAGGTCATGCCGAAGGCAAGGATGGCCACGGTGGAGACCTGGATGCCGATGTTGAGCAGGTTCGGCCCGGTAAGGAAGTCGGGGGTGATGATGAACAGCGCCAGAGCCAGGACCAGTAGGCCCACCAAGGCGCCGTTGTTCGCCAGGAACTTTCTGACATCGAAGCCCTGATGTGGCTTGGTCAGGGTTGCAGTGGACATGTTGGTGTTCCTTGTCTGGGTCAATGGGGACTGTGACGTCTTCGTCTCGGGATTTGGGGCGTTCATTGGTCTTCATCCATATCCAAGGCTGCCAGGGTCATAACGGCGTCCTGGGTGGCATCGGCTGCGGACAGCACACCGGCGACTTCGCCGTCGCGCATGACGAGAATGCGGTCGCTCATGCCGAGGACTTCAGGAAGCTCGCTCGAGACCATCACGATGGCGCCGCCGGCGGCAGTTATTTGGTTCATCAGTTCGTAAATTTCCACCTTGGCGCCAACGTCGACGCCGCGGGTGGGTTCATCCAGCAGCAGCACCGAAGACGCAGCCATGATCCAGCGCCCAAAGACGGCCTTTTGCTGGTTACCGCCCGAAAGGGATCGGATTGGCTGGTCGATGTTGTGCATGCGGATGCGCAGCTTCTTGGCAATCTCCTCCGCTTTTTGGCGTTGACCGGCGAAGTCGGCCAGGCCCAGACGGGAGCTTGACTTCAGCGTCGCGTAACCCAGATTTTCGTTCACCGTGGCGTCCAGCACGAGGCCTTGGACTTTCCGGTCTTCGGGAACGTGCCCGATGCCGGCAGCTATGGCTGCCCCCACGTCGCCCTTGGGCAGCCGTTTGCCGCGCACAGTGACACTGCCGGCGTCGTGCCTGTCCACACCGGCGATGGCACGGATGACTTCAGTCCGCCCGGCCCCTACCAGACCGGCAATGCCCAGTATTTCGCCGGCCTTGACGTCGAAGGAAATGTTGCTGAAACGGTCCTTGGACCCCAGTCCCTCGACCTCGAGGACCTTCTGAGGTGTTTCTGGCTCGACGATGCGGCGAGGGAACTGATCGTCGATGCTGCGGCCCACCATGAGCCGGACCAGTTCGTCCTCGTGGGTGGATCCGGGTACTTCGGCGATGAACTCACCATCACGCAAAACACACACGGAGTCGCCGATTTCGGCGATTTCCTCAAGGTGGTGGCTGATGAAGAGCATGCCGACGCGCTCCGCGCGGAGTTCCTCCACCACACGGAACAGGTTCTCTGTTTCGTGTTTGGTGAGCGCCGCCGTGGGTTCGTCCAGAATCAGCACCCGGGCGTTGATGCTCAGCGCCTTCGCGATTTCCACCAGCTGCTGCTGTGCGATGCCGAGCTCCCCCACCGGGGTGTCCACGTCGACGCGGAGTCCAATGCGGTCCAAAGCATCCTTGGCCTGGCGCCTCAATTCACGGCGGTCCACCATCCCGAATTTCTTTGGGGTGCGTCCCAGCATGATGTTTTCAGCAACGCTCATGCTGCCCACCAGGTTCAGTTCCTGGTGGATGGTGGCGATTCCGTGGGCCTCGGCCGCACGGGTGTTCGCGAGAGTGACGGGCTCGTTGTTGATCAGGATCTGACCGCTGTCCGGCTGGTAAACCCCGGCCATGATCTTGATCAGGGTTGACTTTCCCGCACCGTTTTCACCCAGCAGGACCTGGACTTGGCCGGGGTAGACGTTAACGGTGACGTCCTTGATCACCTTGACGGGGCCAAAGGATTTGCTGATGTTCTTCAGCGTGACAAGCGGTTCGCCGGGATGCTCTGCGGCGTTGGAGTCGGAGGAGCGATCGGTCATTTCAATTCTTCCTCTGGGTTTTCACTGGATCGGAATGACGGTGCAAGGATGACTCGCGGATAATGAGTTCGCTGGGCAAAGACACCGAGAGGGGTTCTTCGCCGTCGATGACTTTCAGCAGAAGATCCACCGCTATCCGGCCCATGTCCTCCACGCTGTGCGCTATGACGCTCAATGCCGGACTGAGCAGGGCAAACCAATTGATGTTGTCGAAGGCCACCAGGGCCACGTCCGGTCCGATCCGGACACCAAGTTCATGCAGCTTGGCAACAGCACCCACAGCCATGGGACTGTCTGCAGCGAGGATTGCCGTGGGCGGGTCCTTGAGCTGGAGCAGCCGCTCGGTGGCTGCAGCGCCGCTCTCAAGCTGGAAGTCGCCGAAAACCGTCAGGGCTGGGTCTTGATCCAGTCCGGCCTCAAGCAGGGCTCCCAGGAATGCGGCATAACGCTCCCGACCAGTGGAAATTGACTGCGGTCCGGCGATGTAGCCGATCCGCCGGTGTCCTTGATCCGCGAGGTGCCGGACCGCCTGGCTGATTCCAGGACGGCTGTCCGTGGTGACGCTGGGGACGTCAATGCCGTCGACTGTTCGGTCCACGAAGACAGTGGGGATCCCGCGGTTCACAAGCGAACTAATGGAACCCTTGCCGTCACCCTGCGGCGCCACGATCACGCCATCAACCCGCTGGTCTATCAGGGTGTCCAGGAACCGGTTCTGCTGGTCTTCGAGTTCATTGGCGTTGCCGAGGAGAATTACGTAACCGGTCTTCAGCGCCGCCTGTTCCACCGCATGCGCCAGATCGGCAAAGAAAGGGTTCCGCACGTCCGACACCAGGAGGCCCAAGACATTCGTCTTGGCCGAGCGCAGGCTCCGGGCCTGGGCGTTGGGCCGAAAGTCCAGTTGCTCAGCGGCGGCACTAACCCTTGCCCGGGATTCGGTTGACGTGGCGGGGTGTCCGGACAGGACCCGCGATGCCGTGGCCAAGGAGACTCCGGCCAGTGCTGCGACATCCTTAATGGTGACGCTTGTCATCGCAGACACTCCTTCGTGTGAATAATTGCCGGTTCCCGTTCCATGGAATCGTTTCCATGAGATCGTTTCCACAAGTGTAAACAGCGGCATTGACGTGTGTCAACCGTCACCAAATCGCCCGGCTGTCCCCGATTCGCGCGGACCGCTTTATTCACACTGCGGGCCTGCACTACGGTCTCTGCTGCTGCAGTAGAGAGGTGTCGGTGCCGCCAAACGCGAACGACACCACGAACAGTGCCGTGGCGATCCCGGCGAAACCGCCAGGCGCGAAACCGTCGCCGGCGAAGTTGGCCGATGACATTGTGGGGGGCGCAGAGCAAATGACCTGTGTCGGGGCAGTGACGGCCGCGGCCGCTGCGCCGGCCCGGGACGTAGCGCGGAAGTCCGGCCACCGCGCCGCGAAGAGTGGGAAGGGCGGTGTCCTGTTTGGTCAGGAACTGATCACGGTCATGAGGAACGATCATGATTGTGACCCGGCCCACAATGCAAGATACCCTCAACCCATTGGGACTTCTGCTCAACTTCTACTCTCTGTGGTGAAAATATGACCATCCCGAACCCCCGCACCGTGGATTCGCTCGACGGCAGGATCATCCTGGCCCTCGACAAGGATCCGGAAGCCAGCGCCCTGGCACTTTCGCGGACGCTCGGCGTCGCACGGAACACGGTCCACGCCCGGCTGGCACGGCTGGAGCGCAGCGGCGCCCTCCGCTCCTTCAGCAGGAGACTGGATCCCGCCGCGCTTGGCTATGACCTCATGGCCTTCCTCTCACTGTCCATCAGCCAGACCCGGACAGGTGCCGTGGAAGACGGGCTCGCCGCGATTCCGGAAGTCATCGAGGTGCACGCCACCACCGGGGATGCGGACCTCATGGCCAAGGTGGTGGCTCGCAGTACGGCCGATCTCTACCGCATCACCAACCAGATCCTGGAAATCGAGGGGATCCAGCGGACCAGCACGGCCATTTCCGTGCTGGAACTCATGCCGCCCCGCTACGACGGCCTCCTCAGCCGGCTCTCCGAGCAGGAATCCCGACCTTCCACCTGAGTGCGGGTGATGCACGCCACAGGTGGGCATATTTTCACTTGCATCCGCCTACTTCTGCCAAATATCCCAATCAAATCCGCACCTCTTGCCTATCTGTGAACCAGGCCACAAGATTCCTGCATGACTACTCTCACCGTCTCCGGCCGCGTGGCGCAGGTTCTCAGCAGCTATCTCAGCGATGTCTTCGGCGTCATGGGCAACGGAAACGTCTACTTCCTGGACGCCGCGGAAAAGCTGGGCCTCCGCTTCTCCCCCGTCCGCCATGAAGGCGCCGCCATCGCCGCGGCCGACGCCTACTACCGGGCCTCAGGACGCCTCGCCGCAGGCACCACCACCTACGGCCCCGGCTACACCAACGCGCTCACCGCCCTCGCCGAGGCGGTCCAGGCGCAGATCCCCGTGGTGCTGGTCACCGGGGACGCTCCAAGCAGCGGTGCCCGGCCCCAGGACGTGGACCAGGCGGCCATCGCCGCGGGCCTCGGCGCGGCCACCTTTACCGTCACCCGCGAAGCCGCGGGCTCCATCACACAGCAGGCGGTGGAGTACGCGCTCACCAAGCGGACCGCCGTCGTCATTGCCATCCCCTACGACCTCGCGGCCCTCGAGGCTGCGGACGAGGAACTTCCGGCGCCGTTG
This sequence comes from Arthrobacter sp. Soil762, assembly GCF_001428335.1. GTDB lineage: Bacteria > Actinomycetota > Actinomycetes > Actinomycetales > Micrococcaceae > Arthrobacter. The sequence goes on along the minus strand of NZ_LMSG01000019.1, from coordinate 260,919 downwards.
GCACCTCAGGTGACGGACGACGTCGACGGCGGCCTTGGGCAGGTAGCCCGCCTGCTCGCAGGGGCGAAGCGGCCGCTGATCCTCGCCGGCCGTGGTGCGCATCTCGCCGGAGCCGGCCCGGAGCTCCGGGAGCTCGCCGACCGCCTGGGAGCGCTGACCGCCGGAACCGCCCTTGCGCTCAACCTCCTCCAAGGCGACGGGTACCTCGGCGTCGCGGGCGGCTTCGGCACGGACACCGCGGCCGGGCTCATGGGTGAGGCCGATGTGGTCCTCGTAGCCGGGGCAAGCCTGAGCCCCTTCACCATGCGGTTCGGGCACCTGCTCGGCCCGGACAGCACCGTCATCCAGATCGATGCCGCCCTGCAGCCGACGCACCCCCGGGTGGACACGTTCGTCAGCGCGGACGTGAAGTCTGCTGCGGGACGCATCCTGAGGATGCTGGATGGCCCGGCCTCGCCGGACGCCAATCTCACTGACGCCAGCCGCGCAGAAGCCTGGCGCGCGGAAGCCCGCAGGCGCCTGGCCGAAGGACCGGCCCACCACCCGGGCTCCGACGAGACCGCGGACGGCCGGCTGGACCCGCGCTCCCTGGCCAAGGCACTGGATGCGGTGCTGCCGGAGCGCCGCACGGTGGTCCAGGACGGCGGGCACTTCGTCGGCTGGGCACCCATGTACTGGCGCATCCCGAGGCCCCAGGACCTGGTCATGGTGGGGACCGCCTACCAGGCCATCGGTCTGGGCCTTGCCAGCGCCGTCGGGGCAGCCCGCTCAGTGGAGGACGGCCGCACCCTGGTGCTGGCCTCCGGTGACGGCGGCTTCCTGATGGGCCTGTCCGACCTCGAATCGCTCATTGGTGCGGCAAGCAGCGCCGTCGTCGTGATCTACAACGACGCCGCCTACGGAGCCGAAATCCACCAGTACGGCTCCCAGGGCCTGACCCAAAAGCCCATGCTGATCCCCGAGGTGGACTTCAGCGGCATCGCCCGCGCGCTCGGTGCCGAGTCGGCCATCATCCGCTCACTGACGGACCTTTCCGCACTCACGGACTGGATCGACGCCGGCGCGAAGGGAACCTTCGTGGCCGACTGCCGCATCACGTCCAGCGTCCGGGCCCCCTGGCTGAGCGAGTGGATGCAGGCCAAGCAGGAGGCGAAGGCGGCGGTGGCGGGGTAATTGGTCCTAGACAAGCCGGGAAAGAATCAGGCATGCCAGGCGACCGCGTTCTGGATAAAGGAGGCGATGCGCCGGACGGAAGCATCTCCAGAATCATGGCCACTCACATACGTGTTCGCCGCTTCGCGGATCAACCCTCGGTACACCATCGGCAGTGCGATGATTTGGCCGGTCAGGAAGGCGGACCGCCCCACCAGCAACCAGGCACGAGGGACCAGGCCGTTGATCGCCGACCGGATGGACCTCACCCCTTGAGTGCATCCGGCGCCACTACGCAGGAGAGCCAGAGAGCCCCCTCACCGCGAAGGGTTCAGGGAGTTCGTGGACTTCTTCCACCTGCAAGACCTCGTGACCTCCGACTACGACGAGGTTCTGTTCTACCTGCCGTTCGACAACTTCAAGCGTCGCGCGACACCGGCCACAACCGAGGAGTACGTGACCTACCGTGAGGCCACGCTGGGCTTCATCTGCAGACGAACCCGTCGGATAACCGAGTGGCTTAGGGACAACCACCCCGACGCCGAGATTGGCGGATAGCGCCTCATAGCCGTCGCCCATAGACGGCTACCGGACCGTCGGCACCAGCACCGGAGTGTTCGCCTTGTACGCCTCGTAATCCGCCTGGCCGCCCCACGTCTTGTCGGCCTTTTTCTCCAGCGGCGGGACGCCGCTGCCCTTTACGAGCAGCAGCGCCACGAACACCGGCGACAGCAGGGCCGCCCACTGCCATCCCTCCAGCACCGGCACGGCGATCAGGAGCACGCCGATCCACAGCAGGATCTCGCCGAAGTAGTTGGGGTGGCGGGACTTCGCCCACAGGCCAGTGGAGATGAAGCTGCCCTTGTTGGCAGGGTCTGCCGTGAAGCGGCGTTTCTGGCTGTCCGCCACCGGTACGATGCAATGACGGGCTGGGGGCATCGACTCTGCTTACGCTGGGTCCTCCAGTTCCCAGTCCTTAACGTCCGCGAAGGGAGCGAAGACGGAAGGATCGAGGTCGTCGAATTCCAGGTTGTTCCGGACAAGGTGCGGCCAGTTCCGGTTGGCCAGCGCGGCTTTGCCCAGCGCAACGACGTCGGCTGAGCCCCCGGCAAGCATGGACATCGCGGTGTCCGGAGCGTCGAGCTTGCCGTTGGCGATCACGGGCACTCCCGAGTAGCGCTTGGCCAGCGCAGCCAGGGTTTCCTCAGCATCCTCGAACGCGGGCTCGGTGGCGCGGTATTCGGTGGTGTGGACAAAATCGATTCCTGTGGCGCCCAGCGTGGCGAAGATGACTTGGGCTTCCTGCACTCCTCCGCTCCACTTGTGGTCATTGTCGCTGACCTTGGACTGGGAGACGCGGATCCCCACCGTCATGCCCGGGCCCACGGCCTCGCGGACGTCACGGCAGATCTCGGCAGCGAAGCGCACCCTGTTTTCGGGTGAGCCGCCGTAGTGGTCGTCGCGCTGGTTCAGGTAGTCCGTGAGGAACTGGTCCAGCAGGTACCCGTTGGCACCATGGATCTCAACGCCGTCAAAACCTGCCTGCTGTGCGTGCAGCGCGGCCGTCACGAAGCCATCCCGGACCTCTTTCATCTGGTCCGTGGTGATCTCCGAAGGAACGGGATAGGGGCCTTCACCCCGGTAGAACCCCAGCTGCTCCCCCTTGGGTGCCACCGCCGAAGGCCCTACCGAGGAGGCCACGAACCGGTTCCCCTGGCTCTGCGCCCCCGCATGCATCAGCTGGGCGAAGATCTTAGCGCCCGCCGCGTGAACGCCGTCCACAACTTTCGCCCAGGACTGGGCTTGTTCCTCGGTAGCGATACCTGGCTGGTAGTGGTAGCCCTGGCTGTGGGCGGTGTCCGGATAGATGCCTTCCGTGATCAGCAGCCCGAAGCCTCCGCGCGCGAACGTCTGGTAGTAGGAAGCCATTCTTTCTGTGGCATGCCCGTCCTCGGTGGCGCTGATCCTCGTCATGGGAGCCAAGGCAACCCGGTTGTCCAGTTCTGTGGGACCGATCCTGATGGGTGACCAGAGCGGGTTGTAGTCAGTCATGAACTTCTCCTTGGAAGTTAGTGGCAGTAATTGGGTAAGCCGGGTCCGGCACAACCCCAGCTGCGAGCGCGGGCAGGCCGGCATTGGCTGGATCAGCTGCGTACGCGTGCCGGCGTTGGCGCAGGCGGTCGAGGACCGACGCTGCAGTGAAGCAGCCGAGCACAGCGGACCACAGTTGTTCGAGGGTCTGGCACTGCCTGGAGACACCGGAGGGGCCCGTCATCATCCAGCCGTCGCTAAGTGCAGTCACCTTCGGCGCTCCCGGGAGGCCGGTGCAGACCGCGTTGATCGTGCCGGCCACGATCAGGTGTTGCCGCATGGTCCGCACCGGTCCCAGGGCAGGGTCGGCAACGGTAGTCCTACCGCAGGCACCGCACATGTGGCTCTCCTTCGTTACGGCATGACGTCGCCGGAGTTGGGCCCCAGCGTCTGTCCCACAAACAGGTTTCCGCCCGGGTCGCTGGCCAGCAGCACGGCGGCAGGGGCCACCTCCTCCGGGCGCCCGAAGCGCCGGAGTGGCAGTTCGGCGCGTTTGGCGGCCTTCCAGCTTTCCGAAATGCCCTCCACCAGGGGCGTCTCAATCGGGCCCGGGGCAATGCAGTTAACCAGGACATTGTCCGCCGCCGTCTCCAAGGCAAGAGCCTTGGAAAGCCCTACCACGCCGGCCTTGGCAGCGCTGTAATGGGTGAGCCCAACGCCGCCTTTGATGGCCAGCTGGGAGGCGATGTTGATGATGCGGCCCCACTTCCGTTGCCGCATCTCCCCCACCACCTCCCGGCAGCACAGGAACACGCCGGTCAGGTCCACGGTGAGGGTCTCGTTCCACATGGCCAGGGACATTTCCTCCAGCGGAGACTCCGTCAGCAGGCCCGCGCTGTTGACCAGGACGTCGATTGGGCCCAGCCTGTCCCGGGCCTCGGCGAAGGCCGCCCGCACGCTGGCTTCATCCGCAACGTCCACGCGGATGGTGCCGTCGCCGTCGCCGCCGGCCCGGTCCAGCACGGCCACCCGGTCCCCGTTGGCCACGAACGCCTCGGCGATGGCCTTGCCGATTCCGCTGGAACCGCCGGTGACCACCACCGCCCTTCCGTCACTGGAAACCTGGTCAGCTGCATTAGTCGATATGTTCATCGTGTCCTTATCCCTGTCCGGCGCCCTGTCAGGCGCGCATCTTCACGGTGAGGCCGCCGTCAACCACCAGCGCCTGACCCGTGATGTAGCGGGACTCGTCGGAGGTGAGGAACCCGATCACACTGGCAACTTCCTCCGGTGTTCCCACCCGGCCCCACGGAATGTCCTTCCCGGCCCGCTGCAGCCCCTCCGGCCCGAGCGAATTCACCGGATCCAGGGACTGCGGGGTTTCGATCAGGCCGGGGATGACGGCGTTGGCGCGAATCTGGCGCGGCCCGAGTTCCACGGCCACACTGCGGACGAGGCCCAGGACGCCGGCCTTGGCGGCTGCATAGTGGGCGTGTTCCTCCCACCCGTACACACCGCCGGCGATGGACGAAACCGCAACCAGCGCGCCGCCGTCGGTCATTCTCTCCGCCCCGGCACGCAGCGTGCGCAGCACGCCGGTGAGGTCCACGTTGAGCATGTCGTGCCAGCGCTCGTCCGTCATCTCCCCCAGCGGGGAGTTGCGGAGGATTCCGGCGTTGGCGATGGCGTAGTCCAGCCGGCCGTATTCGTCCACGGCCCGCTGTGCCAGCCCATCCACGGACGCGGTGGTGCGGACGTCCACTTCGTGGATCACCGCCTCCCCGTTGGCCTCCTTGACCAGGCGCAGGGTCTCCTCCGGGTCGTGGGGGTCGCCGGGGAAGGTGCCGATGACTGACACCACTCCCTGGCGGGCGTAGTGGACGGCGAGGGCGCGGCCGATGCCGCTCGCGGCGCCGGTGATGATGGCGACTTTGTTACGGGACGTCATGGGGGTGGTCCTCCAGAAGAGCTTCAACAGGGGGCTTGGCGGCGATCATCAGGAGTCCGGAGAACAGTGTTCCCGCAGCGCCGACCCACAACGCGGCCGGCCCGGTTCCGGCCCCGGCTGCTGCAGCGGTGAACAGTGCCCCGCCGAGGATCACGCCGGGCTGGCTCATGGCGCCGATGAACGCTGTGCCTGTGGCGCGGCAGCTGACGGGGTAGCACTCAGCCATGAAGTACTGGATCGCGGCGTAGGGTCCGACGAGGAAGAACAGTCCGGCGCCGTAGGTGACGATGATCATGAACGGGCTGGTGGCGATGGGGCTGAGCATGATGGTGAAGGAGATGCCGGAGAGGATCCAGCCGCCGATGATGGTCCGCTTGCGGCCGATCTTGTCCCCCAGCCAGCCGTGGAAGACGTAACCGAAGTAGGCGAGCATGTTGATGACGATGAGCATCCAGAAGGCGTCGGAAAGTTCCACGCCCTTGGCGTTCTTCAGCACGGAGCTGCCGAGGATGCTGAAGATCATGATGCCGAAGAAGTTGAAGATCCAGGCCAGCGAGAACACGATCGTGTTCCGGCGCAGGTGCGGCTCCCAGATGCGCTTGAGCGGGGCCGCCGAGGAGTGCTCTACGCCGTATGACCTTGCCAGGGCATGTGCCTCCTCGGACCTGTTGCCCTTCTCCAGTGCGGTCAGTTTGTGGTGCAGCTCGAACTGCGGGGTTTCCTTCAGCTTCTTGGCAATGACCCACACAATGATGGCGGCCGGAACAGTAGCTACGAGATACAGCGCACGCCACCCCAGCGACGGGAGGAACGCCAAAGCCAACGCGCTGGCAAGCAGGAACCCCAGCGGCCAACCGCCCTGGATGAAGGAGTAGTGGAAGCCGGGACGCTTGCGCTTATCGGCCACCTCGGTGACCTGGTAGACCTCGTTCATGTACGTGGCGTTCACGGCCTGCTCGGAGAATCCGAGCCCGCCGAAGGAACGGATCAGCACCATCAGGCCGTTGCTCAGGAACGGGATCCCTGTCGGGATCAGGGCCGTCAGCCCGGAAACGACGGCGGTCCCCCCGATGGTGGTCATCATGCCTTTACGTCGGCCGAGGCGGTCAATGACCGGTCCGATGCCGAAGCATACGACAGCGGTACCCACCGCGATCCAGGTGTTCAGCGCGTATGCTTCCGTTTCGGTCCAGCCGAACTCCTCTTGCATCGCCGGCAGGAGCGTGCCGAAGAGCCCGTAGTCAAAAACAGCTACAGTCCAGGCAAGCAACGCAAGAACAGTGGCAATGCTGGTATCACGCTTGGAAAAGACTGGGAAGCGGCGCTTCTCGCCGGGTGCCGGCTGGGTCAGATCGACCTCATTCTGCTGCGTAGTCATCAGATGTTTTCCTTTCGGGGGCTGCGGGCAAGGAAGGAGTCGGCAATCTGGTCAAAAGTCATCCAGTTGACGCCCTCGTGGGAGTTGATGTGTTCGATGAGTCGTTCGAGCATGAGCAGGACCTGGGGGCGGCCGGAGACATCCGGGTGGATGGTCATGGTGAAGGTCGCCTGGTCCATTTCCCGGTAGACCCAGTCGAACTGGTCCCGCCACATCTGTTCGATGTCGCGGGGGTTGACGAACCCGTGCGAGTTCGGGGCCGCCTTGATGAACATCATGGGCGGCAGGTCATCGAGGTACCAGTTGGCCGGTATCTCCACCAGGTCCGTTTCCTGTCCGCGCACCAGCGGCTCCATCCAGGTTTCGGCGTCCTTGGCGTAGTCGATCTTCTTCCATGAGTCGCCGACGCGGACGTAGTACGGTTCGAAATCGCGGTGCATCAGGGAATGGTCGTACTTGATGCCGCGTTCAAGGAGGATTTCGTTCGTGACGGGCGAGAATTCCCACCACGGGGCGACGTAGCCTGTGGGCCGGCGCCCCGAAACCTTCTCGATCAGTTCGATCGAGCGGTCCAGGATGGCGGTCTCCTGTTCCCGGGTCATGGCGATCGGGTTTTCGTGCGAGTATCCGTGGACGCCGATCTCGTGTCCGGCATCCACAATCATCCGTGTCAGTTCCGGAAAAGTCTCGATCGAGTGGCCCGGCACGAACCAGGTTGCCGGGAGGTTGTATTTCTCGAACAACCGGATCAGCCGAGGTCCCCCGACTTCGCCGCTGAACAGGCCCCGGGAGATGTCACATGGGGAGTCCTCGCCTCCATAGGAACCGAGCATGCCCGCCACTGCATCAACGTCCACGCCGAAGGCGACTTGAATGTCCTTAGCCATTAGATTTTCCTTTCAATTCGTATAAAACGGGGGTGTTCGTGGGTGTCATTCGGAAGGTTCAGGAGGCCTCCCTCGTTGGGTGAAGATTTCGGTGATCCGCTCCCGGTCAGGGTTGATCCTGAGCAGGAGGCTGAGCAGAATGAGCGACTGTGACGGCCGGAGGTGGCCGGATCCGATGGCCCCGGCTGCGCGGAGATCCTCACCGCCCCCGCCGGCGCCGTAGATCGGGACCACGGGTCCGGCATCCACGCGGGTGCTCGTCACTACCACGACGCCGGATGCCACCGCAGAGGCGACTTCGGCGCAGAGGCTGGTGTTCGCATTGCCGCTTCCGGTGCCTTGCAGGATGATGCCCGCTGCTCCCCCTTCGAGCGCGGCGTGCATCAGGGTGGAGCCGGCGCCGGGGTATGCGGCAACGACGTCCACCCGGGGGGAGCTGCTTCCCGGCCGGGGCAGCGGCAGGGCTTCAAGCCTGCTGCCACTGCCCGCCATTGCGACTTCTCCCTGGGCTGATACCTGCCCAAGTACCCCAAAATCGGGGTTCGCAAAAGCATTGAGCAGAATAGTTTGGCTTTTCCGGACGCCGGCGGCGGGGAAGATGGTGCCCGCGAACTGCACCAACACGCCTTTTCCCCTGCCGTTTTCAGAACCCGCGACGGCGATGGCGCGGGCCAGGTTGTCCGGGCCGTCGGGAGCCTCGGAGTCTGCGGCGCGCTGCGAGCCGGTAAAGACAACCGGCCGCTCGTCACTGTGGGTGAGGTCCGCGAGGTAGGCGGTTTCCTCCATGGTGTCCGTCCCGTGGGTCACCACCACACCCAGTACCTTGGGGTCCTTGAGGACTTCCTTGATGGTGGTGCAGATCCTGAGCATGTCTTCGAATGTCAGGAGATAAGACCCCTTCTGGAACACATCCAGGACCCGCACGGGGTGGGATACGGGGGAACCGAGTGCTTTGAACACCTGCTCGCCGGTATCGGAGGCGACGGCGCCACCGGCAACGGAAGAACGCGACGAGATAGTGCCTCCAGTGGCCAGCAGCACGACGTGGGAGTCGGTATCAGTCATTTTCAGCTCCGGTGGTTCTCTTTGAGGTCCGCAACCCAATCGATTGGGTTACTTTCCGCGGAAAAGCGCGCAAGTGCGTGGACGAAGGGGTTCGGCATCAAGGGTGGCGGCGCCGGGAGAGGTTTTGGGTCACTTACCCAAACGTTTGGGTAACGTTGAAAACGACTATAGGATGTGAAGGGAGTCACGTCAAGGGCCGCACGTAACATCCCGGGGCGGAAAGACCTGGGCTACAGAGACCTCTATTGGGCAGGAGAGCGACATGGAAGAAAAGGCAGACGGCGGCCGCACGGTCACGCTGAAGGATCTGGCCAGGGAGCTGGGCGTCCATCCTTCGACCGTTTCCAGGGTCCTGCATTCGGGCTCGGATGTGGCCAAAGGCGCCGCTTCCGCCGCCACTGCCGAGCGCGTCCGTGAGCTGGCGCGCAAGCTCGGCTACTCCCCCGACCCCCAGGCGGCCAGCCTGCGGACCCGGCGGACCAAGCTGCTCGGCGTCATCGTCCCGCGGCTTTCGGACCTGGTCCTGGCCATCATGTATGAGGGCATCGATGAGGCTGCAGCCGAGGTGGGGTATTCCGCGTTCGTGATGAACTCGCGCGACGATCCCGAAGAACAGCGGCGGAAAATCGACCTTATGCTGGCGCGCCGGGTGGATGGCCTGATTATTGGCGACGCCCATCTGGACGGCAGCCTTCTGCAGGAACTGACCGACCGGAAAGTCCCGTTCGTGCTGATGAACCGCAGGGTGCCGGGATACCCGTCCGCCACCTGCGACGACGTGGTGGGCGGCGAACTGGTGGCCGCGCACCTGTGGGAGATGGGCCACCGGCACGTGGCGGTGATTGCCGGCGAGCCGTACGCAAGCACCGCAGTCGACCGCACTGCGGGCTTCCTTGACCGCTGGTGCTCCCTGGGCGGCGCCATCTCGGACGACGACGTGGTGTGGTCCAGGTTCGACACGGCCGGCGGCCGGGAGGCCGCAGAAAAAATACTAGCCAGGGGCAAACCGCGCCCCACGGCCCTGTTCGCCGTCAACGATTTTGCGGCCATTGGAGCGATGGGGGCCTTGCGCTCCCATGGCCTCACCGCAGGAAGGGACGTTGCCGTAGTGGGATACAACGACACGTCCCTGGCCGCCGAACTACCCATCCAGTTGACCTCGGTCTACTCCCCGATGGCGGACATAGGACGGACGGCAGTGCAACTCATCCAACGTGTGCTTAGTGGCGAGAAGCCTGAACCTGCGAGGCTGGAACCCACGCTGCACGTGCGGGAGAGCAGCGCCGCCCGGGTGCCGGCGGACGCGACCGCCCCCTAGGGCGCCGCGGCCACGATCTTCAACGCCAGCAGGCAGGTGGCGCGGACTTCGCCGTCATCCAGGTCAAGCTGCAGAACCTCCTCGATCTGGCGCAGCCTGTAGGTGAGGGTGTTGCGGTGGATGAAGAGCTCCCCGCAGGTCTCGCTGGTGTTCCCGCTGTGCCGCAGGTACACCTCAAGCGTTTCGCGCAAGGCCGTGCCGCCGTCGGACATCAACGGGCCCAGGAGGCGCCGCGCCATCGCAACCAATCCCGGCCCGGGCAGGCCCTCCACCACGCCGGCAAGATCTGCGACGGGTGCTCGATGGAGACCCGGTTCGCCCCCGGCGGCGGGCAAGCTGCAGCACCAGCGGCAGTTCGGCCAGGCTCCCGCACTCGGAGACGACGGCGGAGAGTTCCGGTGCGTCCTGGAAGGACTTCCGGACGGCGTCCATGAGCTCCATGCCGGCCTCGCTGGGATGGCGCCCGCGTCCCGCTCCCGTGGACCGCGTCGCCTTCGTTGCACCATGGATTCTCGCTGGGTTCTCCGGCTGCGGCCCCGTGGTTGCCTGCGAGCGCAGCCCCAAGTTCCTGGTTGCCGTGGCGATGGGGACCGAGACAGTGCGGCTGCCCGCAGGGACCGCCGCGCGGCGCCCGCTCCGCACCGTCTTCAGCTAGGCCGTCAACAACTCAGTAGCGTATTTGTTCAGGGGCACTCCGTGATTGGCGGCCTCAATCGCCAGCTTCCGGTGAAGCTCAGGGGGTACCCGAAGGTTAAGCCTGCCACTAAACGTCTGGGTCGCAATAGGTTGCGGCACCGGTTCGCCAGAAACCGTAAGTTCGTCGATGACATCGGACACCAAGCGTTCGAGGCCGCGAAGTGCCTCGAACTGATCCTCGTCCAGCCACGACAGCGAAGGGAACTCAAGGACAGTGGCAACGAACTCCTGGTCCTCCGGTGACCACTGCACCGAGTATCGGTACTGCGCAACCGGGGACGGAACGGCTGCTGCTTTTCGACTGGACATCTACTTCTCCTTGCTCCGATCGACGGCGGCTATGGCTTGTTTGACCTGATACGGCTTAGCCTTACCGTTCTTGTTCTGCAGATTGATTCTGGGATCCCCCGCCCAGGGCATTTTGAATATCGCGTTGTGGCTCCCAGAACCCGACCTAGTTCGCCAAAATAGTGAGCGCAAAGTTTGAGCATGTCGCTATACGAGACATTCTCGGGTGATTTTCTAGCTTGCTGTTCGATCTTCTCGATGCTCGCCATATGAATATGGTGCCACTTTTGGCACCACTTCTCAAAGTGTACCTGAGCGGTTCAGTGCCAAATGCTGCCCCGTCCCCTGCGCGCCCGGCACCCGCGACGAGCAGACCAGTGTGGCCTGCGCGCCGCCGTCGGAGCAATGCCCGTCAAGCAGGGCGGAGGACGCTCCCTCCGTGCACACGAACCCCATGAAAGGGGTCATAGCCCAGATTCAGTCAGTGAGCACAGGAGGCTTGGCGCGCTCCAGGACTGGATCGACGCCGGCGCGAAGGGAACTTTCGTGGCCGACTGCCGCATCACGTCCAGCGTCCGGGCCCCGTGGCTGAGCGAGTGGATGGCGGCCAAGCAGGAGGCGAAGGCGGCGGTGGCGGGGTAGCTGCCCGGCTGGCACGAAAAAGGAGGCCGACGACGACACCCAGTGTCGCCGTCGGCCTCCTTTTAAGCCCGCGGTGGCGCTATCCCACGCAGGGCGCCTGGGCTCTATGCCGCCATTGGAAGCGATACATAGCTGCCCTCGATGACGCCGGCGGCAACAACGGGAGTGCCGTCTACTGTGACATAGCTGCCACGGGTGACGGGGGCCAGGTTTCGGCCGCCAGCGACGGTGACGTAGCTGCCCTCGACGCCGGCGGGGACTCTGCCGGCGGGGAGAGTCACGTAGCTGCCGCCGCGCACTGCGGTGTCAGCGGCAGTGATCCGGGTGGCGTTCTTGAGAGTGGTTTCGGTGGTGGATGAGGAGGTTGCGGGGCGTTCGGTCAGCAAAGTCATGGGTTCTCCGTGGGGTTTCGGGATAAGGGCCATACAGGTTCTTGTGCCGCTCAAGCAGGAGGGCGGTTGCGCGTCGTGTCGCTTGCCCCGCTGGCCCGGGTATGTTCACCGGTGCGGTACTCAAGGGCTACGGTGGCCTGTACCTAACTTTACAGGCTTAATGTGAGCTACTCAGAATAAGGTGGGAAGGCTCACGTTTACGCAAGGCGGCTACGGATAACCACGTCATCCCCTACACGGCGCGAGCGTCCGGGCCCCGTGGCTGAGCGAGTGGATGCAGGCCAAGCAGGAGGCGAAGGCGGCGGTGGCGGGGTAGCTGCCCGGGCCCAGGTTGCTGCGGTTAGGTGCCGCGGGTGGGAGGTCCTGCTGAAACCGCCTAGCCTTGGGACATCGGATACGAAGCCTCGTCAGCTGTTCCCTGGCTCCTATGCCCGGTCAACATCCCTGAACACCCGGAAAGGTATGCACCCATGCGGATACTCGTCGTCGGAGCCGGAGCCACAGGCGGGGCGTTCGGCACGCTCCTGCAGGAAGCGGGACGGGATGTCACCTATTTGGTGCGGCCGCGCAAGCAGGAGGTCCTTCGCCGCGACGGGTTACGCTTCATCTCCCCCACCGCTGACCGGACGCACCCGGTAAAAACCATCACGGCACCGGACAGCTCAGAGGCCTTCGATCTGATCCTCGTCACGGTCAAAGCCACCGCGTTTGAGGGCGTCCTCGGCGAGATTGGCGCTTTCGTGGGGGCTGGAACCAGCATCATCCCCATCCTCAACGGCATGGCCCATGTGGACCGGCTTGAGCAGTTGTACCCGGGCCAGGTGCTCGGCGGCCTGGCCCGGATCGTCGCCACTCTTGACGGCGATGTGGTCCGACAGCAGATGCCCCTCACTTCCCTCACGGTGGGCGGGCTGAACGGAAACCCTGTCCCCACGGATGTTTCCGAGGCTCTGGACGTGCCCGGCGTCGACTTCTCGGTAGTGGACGACGTAGCCGGCGCCCTGTGGGAGAAATGGGTATTCATCGCTGCCGCAGGAATCGTCAACTGCCTGTTCCGGGCGCCGGTTGGACGGATCATCGAGGCCGGCGGGCGGTCCAGGATCCTGGAGGCCATCAGTGAAACCGAAGCTGTGGCGGCCGCGGCAGGACATCCCGTTTCCGACGCCGGCCATGCACAAGCGGTCGGCATACTGGCTCAACCGGGATCCGCATTCACTTCCTCCCTGTACCGGGACCTCAGCGCAGGGCTCCCATCGGAAGCCGAACACATCCTCGGCGACCTTGCCGGCAGGGCCCGCAGCCTCAACGCCCCGACGCCACTGCTGGACCTCACCCTCATCCAGATCAGGGCCGGCCTGCCAACCTGAACCACTCCGGCGCGGCCAGCACGCGGCGGAGGCGAAGGCTGCGGTGGCGGGGTAGAGGAAATCACAGGTCCACCGCCTAACATGGCCCACATGAAGGCTGCCCGGGACGCACGCTCTGCCGCCGTTGTAATCAACGCCGGATCACGCCGAGGGGCGGCACACGAACTTGCCGTGGACACGATGCGCAAGGCAGGCGTTCCGGTCTCCTCCGTCCACCATGTGCGCTCGGGGGCAGACCTGGCCGGGGCGCTTGACCGCGTGCTTGCGGACGGGCACGATCTGGTGGTTGTCGGCGGCGGCGACGGGACTGTGTCCTACGCCGCCGGTCGGGTTGCCGGCACCAACGTTGTGCTCGGCGTTCTTCCGCTGGGCACCGCCAACGACTTCGCCCGCACGCTGGAGATACCCAACAATCTTGCCGATGCATGCGCTGCCGTCGCCGACGGGAAGGTGGTGGACATCGACCTCGGCCGGGCCAACGGCGAGCCATTCCTCAACGTAGCGTCCGTGGGCCTGTCGGTGGCTGTTACCGAAGCGCTCAGCCCCCGCCTGAAGCGGCTTCTCGGGCCGCTGGCCTACGGCATTGCCACCCTGCGCGCTTATACCGGGCACAAGGCGTTCCGGGCCCGGCTCGAGTTCCCGGACGGGGACCACGAGACGATGGAGTTCGACAACCTGCTTCAGGTGGCGGTCGGCAATGGCCGGCACTACGGCGGCGGCAACACGGTCTCCCCGACGGCTGGAATCGACGATCACACCCTTGACATCTACGCCATCCTGGCGGGGCCGCTCCGGGAGCACGTGAGTATCGCACGGTTGCTCAAGGACGGCAGCTTCATCGAACACGACCGGGTGTACCACCTGACCAGCCGTGCTGTCCGGCTGGTCACCGAGCAGCCGCTGCCGGTGAACCTCGACGGCGAGATCGCCACCACGACGCCTACCGACTTCACCGTCCAGCGCAACGCCGTCCACGTCGTGGTGCCCCAGAGCAGCACGAGCGCGCTGTTCGACGGACCGGGCGCCGCGAACTGGCCGCCCACGTGAACGCGCATTAGCTCACCGCACCTAAACCCCCGGTTTCCGCTTCCACGCCACCGCCAATCCCAGCACCACGGCACCCAGCCCCAGCATCACCAGGACCATCAGTCCCCAGTTCGCCTGGTTTACGCCTGGCCCGTACAGCACACCGATCAGCACCGTCGCCGTGATGGCCCCAAGGTAGCGGCAGGTCTGGAAAATACCGGCCGCCACTCCCCTCTCCTCCGGCCGGGCAGACACATACAGGCCCTGGTTCGACGACGTGCTCACCACCCCGTACGGCACACCCATCAACGCGGTCAGCACAAACACCAACGGCGGCCACAGGGACAACGTCAACGCCCCCAGCCCGCCCGAGGCCACCAGCAGGATCAGCGCACCGGCAATCAACACCGGACGCACGCCGAACCGCTCAATCAGCCGAACCGTCACCGGGGTGACCACCACGGACATCGCCGCCAGGGGCAGCATCAGCAAGCCCACCAGCCCGGCGTCGTAACGTCCCGCCTCCTGCAGCAGCTGCGGCAGGCCGAAGAACGCAAAGTAGTAGACGCCGCTGAAGACCACGAACACCAGATACACCAGCAGCAGCGGCCGGTTCCGGCCCAGCAGCCGCAAGTCAAGGAACGGCGGGCGGAAGCGCAGCTCCCGCCATGCGAACAGCGCGGCAATGACGGTTGCGGCGCCCAGGAGCCACCACCGGTAGCCCGGCATCACGTTCAGCAGCGCCATCATCGCGAGCATCAGCGAGGCGACGAAGGCCAGGATGCCGGGGATGTCGGAGTCCCGGATCAGGGTGGAGAGCTTCCCGGTTTCGCGTCCGGAATCGGCCGGCGCGGCCCGGTGCACCACAATCAGCGCCAGCAGCGCGAGCGGCACGTTGACGGCGAACAGCGCCTGCCAACCCAGCAGGCTCACCAACAAACCGCCGACGACGGGTCCCACCGCGGCCGCCGACGTGTTCGCCATCTGGATCCGGCCCAGCGGACGGGTGGACGGCAGCTTCGCCAGCCGGCTCAGTTCGGTGACCATCACGACGGCGGACGGGTACGCCGTCGCCGTCCCCACAGCCATGAGCGCGCGGGCCACGCAGACCAGCGCAAAGTTGGGCGCAAACGGAGCCAGCGCGCACGTCACCGCCACCAGTGCCATCCCGAACGTGAACAGGCGGCGCGGCCCAAAACGGTCCGCAAGCCTGCCCATCAGCGGCTGCCCGGCTGCGGACGCGAGGTAGAACGAGGTGATCACCCAGGTAACGGTGGCGACGTCGAGCGCGAAATCCTCCCGCAGAACCACCAGGGCGACGGCGATCATGGACGAGTTCAGCGGGTTCAGGGAGGTGCCCAGGCTGAGCGCGGCGATCGCGAGGCCGGGACGGGGTTTGTGCGTCACGCCCCTAAGTCTGGTGCATGGTTGCCTTGGGTCACGAACCTAGTCCGGGGCGTGCGGCGAGTCGAGCTCGCCGCAAACCGGCGAAAGGCTCACCACCCCCTGGGCGCCGGCGCTGGCCAGCCTCGTGCCCCGGTCACATCCCGGGCATCAGCCCAAGCTGCCCCATCAGTGCGGCAACATCCGGATGGGCGCGGAACGAGGCGATCTTTCCGTCGGTGACGGAAGCGAAATAGGTTCCTGTTCCCACTACGGATTTGCCCGTGGCCGGAATTTCCTGGTCCCCCATCCGCACCGGACCGGTGTTCGTGCCGGTGAATTCCACCTCCGCCGCCACCTCGTCATCGCTGACCACCCGCCGGGTGGCCCTGATGCGCATATCCGGAAACGCCATGAACCAGGTGTCCATGTAGGCCTGGACCTGCTCCCGCGTGCGGAACGGCTCAGGGGCCATCACGTCCGTAAAAATGAAATCATCGGCCAGCAGGTCGGCGAACGCCGCCGTATCGTGCTGGTCCCAGGCCGCCATTCCGCGGTCGTCAAGCTGCTCTACTTCGGCGCGTGACATCACTAATCTCCTCCTTGAAATGTCCTGATGCGCCTCATGTTAGACCGCTGGAACCCGCAGTCAATGGTTAGTTGCT
Organism: Arthrobacter sp. Soil762; assembly: GCF_001428335.1. Classification (GTDB taxonomy): domain Bacteria; phylum Actinomycetota; class Actinomycetes; order Actinomycetales; family Micrococcaceae; genus Arthrobacter. The sequence goes on along the minus strand of NZ_LMSG01000019.1, from coordinate 244,681 downwards.
ACCTGGGCGCAGGTCAGCCGGATGGCGCCCGCACCCAACCCTGGTACCGCCGTCGTACTCCCTTACTCCGGGGCGTGCGGCGGGTTCAGTTCGCCGGCAATCTTCACTTCCAGCGCAGCTACCGTGGCCTCGGGCAGGACGATGAGACCGTCCAGCTCGCACCGGGCGCGCTTGTAGGCTGTCTGCCGCTCCGCCGGTGTGGCGGCATTGTCCGAGGCGATGTTGAGCAGCTTCCTGGCCGTTGCCAGCCGCTGGCGTTCGGGCCCCGTGAAATTGCTGTCCTTGATCCGCTTGGCTTCCCGTTCCGCGACGTCGAACGCCAGCTCGAAGCTGTGTACGGCCGCCCGGTACTCCGCCAGCCGGGCCGCCGTCGTCATCTCCTCCGGTGTGGCCGGCCGCAGACCGTCAGCCTCCCGCTTGGCATCATGCGCTGCCATCAGGGCGGCGACCTGGGCCTGGCTGGCCTGTTCGGCCTGCACCGCCTGGTTCTTGAGCTTGTAGAGCTCCAGACGGCGACGGTGCCGGCGTTCGCTGGCCTTGGACCACTGCCTTGCCCACCCGGCAACCATCGGTGCCCAACCCGGGCACCGGCGTCGTGCTTTACGGACTCTCAGATCTGAGCGCTGGCGCGGCGGGACTCGGCGTCCTTCCGGTTCTGTTCCAGAAAACCGGGCTTCGGGAAGCCGACCGATTCGGGGGCGCCGGGGAGGGTCTCGCCGCGGAGCGTGGCCTGCGCGGTCTCCCGCATGCACAGGACGCTCACCAGGCCGATCACGCCGGCAATCGCCATGTACCAGCCGGGCACCAGCTGGTTCCCGGTGGTTTCGATCAGCTGGTTCGCGATGGTCTGGGACGGGCCGGCGAAGAATGCCGTGGAGAAGTTGTAGGCGATGGCAAAGCCGGTGTAGCGCACGGCCGTGGGAAACAGCGCGGGCAGCGTGGAGGACACCGAAGCCACCAGGATCACCAGCAGGAGCCCCAGCACCGCCAGGCCCAGGAACTGCAGGGCCACGTTGGGCAGGCCCAGCAGCATGACGGCCGGGACGGACAGCAGCGTGTACCCGGCAGCAGCCACCAGCAGCAGCGGCTTGCGGCCGAACCGGTCAGAGAGCGCACCCACCGGCGGAATGGCCACCAGCATCATGGCCATGATGGCCACGAGCATCCAGTTGCCCTGTGACGTGCTGTGCCCCAGCTGTCCGCTCAGGTACGTGGGCATGTACCCGAGGATCAGGTAGAACGCCACGTTCAGCAGGACCACGAATCCTGCCAGCACCAGCAGCTGGCGCCAGTTGTGCCTGAGCGCGTGCCGCAGCGGCGAGCGCATGGTCTCCCGGTGCTCGGATGCTTCGGAGAACACCGGCGCCTCCACCAGCCGGGTCCGGATCCAGAGGGCGGTGAGCCCCAGCGGGATGGTCAGCAGGAACGGCACACGCCACCAGCCGTCCTCCATGCCCTGGTCCCCCACCACGGCAATCAGCGAGGTGCAGACGATGGCCGCCAGGATGAATCCCACGGTGGTGCCGAACTCCAGGAACGAGCCCAGGAAGCCGCGGCGCCGGTCCGGCGCGGACTCGGCCATGTAAACGGCCGCGCCGCCATATTCGCCGCCGGCCGAGAAACCCTGCACCAGGCGGCAAATCAGCAGCAGCACGGGGGCCAGCAAGCCTACGGTCTCCAGCGTGGGCAACAGGCCGATGGCACCGGTGGCCAGCGTCATCAGGGTCACGGTGAGGACCATGACCTTCTGCCGGCCCACCCGGTCACCCAGCGGCCCCAGAATCAGGCCGCCCAGGGGCCGGACCAGGAAGGACAGCGCCAGGGTGGCGAGGGTCAGCGTGACGCCAAGGCCCCCGTCGCCCTCCACTGAACCGAAGAAGTTCGTGGCCATGTAAATCGTCAGGTAGCCGTAGACGCCGTAGTCAAACCACTCCACCGCGTTGCCCAGGGCTGACCCCAGGATAGAGCGGCGGAGGGAACGTTTGCCCTCTTCAGTGCAGGGCTCAGCACCTGGTGCGTTGAGTGGTTCAGGATGCCTGTTGGAAACGGGCTGGGGACTGGTCATCGTTGGTTCGTCCTTGAAGGGGGTAGTTTTCGCTTGCATCGCGGCGGCCTCAGCCGCGGGGCACGGCCATGTATTTGGTTTCGAGGAACTCCTCGATGCCCACGCGCCCGCCCTCTCGGCCCAGGCCCGAAGCCTTGATCCCGCCGAAGGGTGCTGCCGGGTTGGAGACAATTCCGGTGTTCAATCCAACCATGCCTACCTCGAGGGCGTCACCCATGCGGAAGCCGCGGTCCACGTCCTGCGTGAAGAGGTAGCCCACCAGGCCCCACGGGGTGTCGTTGGCCAGCCGGGTGACTTCCTCTTCGGTGTCGAACGGCACCACCGGGGCCACCGGGCCGAAGATCTCCTGGCTCATCAGGTCCGACTCTGCGCTGACGCCGGAGAGGACCGTGGGGCTGTAGAAATAGCCGGGACGGTCCGGGCGGGACCCGCCGCAAACCACGGTTGCGCCCTTGGCCACCGCATCGTCCACGAGCTCCTGCACCTTGGTCAGCGCCTTTTCTTCCACGAGGGGTCCGACGTCGGTCCCCTCCTCGGCGCCGTCGCCCACCTGCAGTGCGCTGAGGCGTGCAGCCAGCCGGCGGGCAAATTCGTCGGCGATGGGACGCTGGACGAACAACCGGTTGGCTGCCGTGCAGGCCTCGCCCATGTTGCGCATCTTGGCCGCCACAGCACCATCCACGGCACGGTCGAGGTCCGCATCCTCGAACACGATGAACGGCGCGTTGCCGCCCAGTTCCATGGAAGAGCGCATCACGTGCTCGGCTGCCTGCTTCAGCAGGCGGACGCCCACGTCGGTGGAGCCGGTAAAGCTGACCTTGCGGGCGATCCCGCTGGACATCCACGGGGATACCACGTCAGCGGCCTTGGTGGTGCAGACAACGTTCAGGACACCCTTGGGCAGGCCGGCCTCGATGAGGATGTCCACGAGTGCCAGCGAGGACAGCGGGGTCAGGTTGGCCGGCTTGAATACCATGGTGCAGCCTGCAGCGATCGCGGGACCGATCTTCCGGGTGCCCATGGCCAGCGGAAAGTTCCAGGGGGTGACCAGAACGCACGGTCCCACCGGCTGCTTGGAGACCAGGATGCGGTTCTTGCCGTCGCCGGTGGTGGTGACGTCGCCGCCGATACGGACCGCTTCCTCGGAGAACCAGCGGAAGAACTCTGCAGCATAGGCCACTTCGCCCTGGGCCTCGGCGAAGGGCTTGCCCATCTCGGAGGTCATGATGAGGGCCAGTTCGTCCTGGCGGGCCATGATCAGGTCGTAGGCGCGGCGGAGGATCTCGCTGCGTTCCCGCGGCGCGGTCCTGGCCCATTCTTCCTGGACCCGGCCGGCGGTTTCGATGGCCCGGCGGGCGTCCTCCGGGCCGCCGTCGGCCACGGTGGCGATAACTTCCTCGGTGGCGGGGTTGATCACGTCGAACCGGGCGCCGGACGCGGCTTCCGTCCATTCGCCGTCGATGAAGAGGCCGGTGTTGACCTTGGCGATTGCGTCCAGGGCGCGCTGCGAGATGCCGGCGGTCTGGGTTGTCTGGGTTGTCATGTCGGGAATCCTTTTCGTTGAAGATGGGGCAAAGTGTGGGTCAGCCTGCAATGGTGGTCAGGCTCGTTCTGGAGTTGTTTGTCCTGGGTCCAGGAGCTGGGCGATATGCCGCCCGGGCCGTTCGGCATCGATCTGCTTGACCTGCATGGCGCAGGAGAACCCGTCGGTGAGCACCACCGAATCGGTACGCGTGGTGCGCAGCGCCGGCGCGAGGGACTGCTCGGCAACCTTCATGCTGATGTCGTAATGCTCCTTCTCGAACCCGAAGTTCCCGGCCACACCGCAGCAGCCGGTGGCATCCACCACGTCCGCGACGCCCATGGCGGCCAGTGCGCCGCGCTGGGTTTTGGCACCGAACACCGAGTATTCGTGGCAGTGCGTCTGCAGCACCACCTGTTCCGGAAGCGGCGCCGCCGGCGCGGGCGTCCAGCCCGCAGCGGCCAGTTCACCCACGTGCTGGGCGAAGCTGCGGACCCTCGCCGCCACCCGGCGTGCCTGGTCCGTGTGGACCAGCTCGGGCAGGTCCTTCCGCAGCGCCGCGGCACAGCTGGGCTCCACCACCACGATGGGACGGTCCGTGCCGTCGTCCAGGACCTCGGCAGCGTTGGCCATCAGCCTTTTGGCCGTGTCCAGCTGCCCGGTGGAGATCCACGTCAGCCCGCAGCACGCGTCGGCCGAGCATTCGGTGGGCTCCCCCGTGCCGGCGAGCACGCGGGCCGCGGCGCCGGCCACCTCCGGCCGGAAGCCCTTGGTGAAGGTGTCCACAAAGAGCACGACGCCGGCTCCCGCACCACCGAGGGGACGGTCACCGCCGGGGCGCGTCCCGCCGTCGTTCTTCCGTTCCGGCGCCTTCCGTCCCTGTGCGTTCCGCGCGGGCATCTTCACGCCGGCCGCGGCGACCTCCTTGCGCCATTCACCGTCGCCGGCGAACCGGGGCAGGTCCCGGTGGGTGGTGAGGCCGCCCAGCACGGCGGCCAGTTTGCCCAGCGGCGTTGCCAGGACGGCGTTGACCAGCGGCGCTACGCGGCCCGTGATCTTCAACCAGCGCGGCAGCCAGCCCAGGGAGAAGTGCGAGAGCGGGCGCAGGCGGCCCCGGTAGTAGTTGTCGAAGAACTCGGATTTGTAGGTGGCCATGTCCACGCCCGTTGGGCAGTCGCTGGAGCAGGCCTTGCAGGACAGGCACAGGTCCAGCGCCTCACGGACCTCCTCGGACTTCCAGCCCTCCTCCACCGTGCGGGCGCCGCGGACCATGTCCTGCAGCACGCGGGACCGGCCCCGGGTGGAGTCCTTCTCGTCGCCTGTGGCCCTGTAGCTGGGGCACATCACGCCACCGGAGTCGGTGCGGCAACGGCCCACGCCGATGCACGCCTGGATGGCGTGGATCCAGGGATCCAGGCCGCTGCCGGCTGAACCGGCCGGGTTGTCCGTCTCGCTGGCGGAGCCGCCGCCGGCGTGGAGCGGCCGCAGATCAAAACTGGTGCGCCACTCGCGCTGCGGCACGCCGTCCAGCGCCAGGTTCTCATCCAGCGGATCAGGATCTGTGAGGGATCCCGGGTTCAGGATGGCCGCGGGGTCCCACAGCCTGCGGAAATCCGAGAATGCCGCCAGCATCCGTGCTGAATACATCAGCGGAAGCAGCTGCGAGCGGGCCCTGCCGTCGCCGTGTTCGCCGGAGAGCGAGCCGCCGTGGCGGACCACCAGCTTCGCTGCCTCGGCGGAGAACCGGCGGAACACCTCGCGGCCTTCCTCGGTGCGCAGGTCGTAGGTGATGCGGATGTGCATGCAGCCGGCGCCGAAGTGCCCGTACATGATCCCCTGCAGCCCGAAGCTGTCCAGCAGTCCACGGAAATCGGCCAGGTAGTCAGCCAGGTTTTCCGGTGCGACGGCCGAATCTTCCCAACCGGGCCAGGACTCGCCGCCGGTGGACAGCCGGGCTGAGAGCCCGGCGCCGTCCTCGCGGACCCGCCACAGCGAGCCGCGTTCCACGGCGTCCGGAACCGGGCGGCCCGCCACCAGGCGGCCGTTTTCCCGGAGCCGGGCCAGCAGCCGGTCAGCCTCGGCCCGCACCTGGGCCGGGTCATCGCCGTCGAGGTCCACGTACAGCCAGGCCTTGCCTTCCGGCAGGCCCAGTACAGCGTCCGCGCCGCGCCGGAAGCGCATGGTGTCCACGATGGCCTCGTCGATGCCTTCCACGGCGGCCGGTGAAAACTCCAGGATGGTGGTGATGTCCCGTGCCGCGTCCACCACGTCCGCATAGCCGAGGCAGACCAGCAGCGCGCTGGCTGGCTTGGGCACCAGCTTCATCCGCGCCCCGGTCACGACAACGCAGGTCCCTTCGGACCCCGCCAGTGCGCGTGCCACGTTGAAACCCTTTTCCGGCAGGAGGTTGTCCAAGTGGTACCCGGAAACCTGCCGCTGGATCCGGCCCAGCTCGACCCGGAACTCGGCCAGGTTGGTGTGGGCCAGTTCCCTAAGCGAGTCGGTGAGCGCGGCGGCGCGCACCACTGCGGCCCTGTCGGCAGGGTCGGTGGCACGCAGCCCGGTGGCGGTGGCGGTGAGGCGGGCGCCGTCGGTAGTGACGACGTCGATCTCCACCACGTGGTCCGACGTGCGGCCATAACGCACGGAGTGGTTCCCGCACGCATCGTTGCCGATGGAACCGCCCACTGTGGCGCGGTTCTTGGACGACGGGTCCGGAGCGAACGTGAAGCGGTTGGCCGTGGCCTGCTCCACCTCGCGGGAAAGCACCGCCAGCACCACCCCGGGATCCACCGAGACGGTTCCGGCGGCCTCGTCGATCCCATGGATCCGGTTCATGTGGCGCGAGAAATCCAGCACCACGCCGGGGCCGATCGCGTTGCCGGCCATTGAGGTGCCCCCGCCGCGGCTGATCAGCGGGGTGCCGGTTTCCCGGCACGCCGCCAGCGTTCCCACCACGTCCTCCACGGACCGTGGAAACACTACGGCCTGCGGCTGCACGCGGTAGTTGGAGGCGTCGTAGGAATACTCGGCCAGCCGCCGCGGTGAAGCATCCGCGTCGATTCCGGCCTCGGTCAGCCGCTGCAGGATCCGCTCCCGGGCCGGTTCAGGCACGGTAGAAGACACGACGGCGTCTGCGGCGTCGGGCAGGGAAGAAACAGTCATGTCGCGGCTCAGGCTCCGGCGGTGGCGGGGACGGCACCGACGACGGCACCGACGGCGGCTTCGAAGCGATCCAGGCCGGTGGCGATCTCTTCGGCGGTGACAACCAGCGCCGGGATGAGCCGGACTACGTTGCCGGCAGGGCCGCAGGTCAGGGTCAGCAGGCCCTGGTCTGTGGTGGCCTGCTGGATTGCGGCGGCCGTGGCGGCGTCGGGCTTGCCGTCCTCGCCGGTGAACTCAATGCCCTGCATGAGGCCGCGGCCGCGCACGTCGCCTATCACCGGGAAGCGCTGTTGGATCTCTTTGAGACCGAACTGGAGCTGCTCGCCGCGGATCCGGGAGTTCTCCACCAGGCCTTCCTCCTTGACCACTTCGAGGGTGGCGACGCCGGCCGCGGCGGACACCGCGTTGCCGCCGTAGGTGCCGCCCTGGGAGCCGGGCCAGGCCTTGGACATGGTTTCGGTGGAGGCGGCAATGGCGGAAATCGGGAAGCCGGAGGCGATGCCCTTGGCAGTAATGATGATGTCCGGGGTGGCAGCGGAGTACTGGTGGCCCCAGAACTTACCGGTGCGGCCCACGCCTGCCTGGACCTCGTCGAAGATGAGCTGGATGCCGTACTTGTCCGCCCGTTCGCGCAGGCCCTCCATGAAGGCCGGCGGGGTGGGCAGGTAGCCGCCGTCGCCCAGTGCGGGCTCAATCAGGAAAGCGGCGGTGTCATTGGGTGCGGTGCGGGTCTGCAGCAGGTAGTCCAGTTCCTGCAGGGCGAACTCCACTGCCAGGGCCTCGTCCCAGCCGTAGCGGTAGGCGTACGGGAAGGCGGACATGTGGACGCCGGACATCAGCGGGGAGAAACCGGCGGAGAATTTGGTGCCGGCGGTGGTCAGGGAGGCAGCCGCAACGGTACGGCCGTGGAAGCCGCCCTGGAAGACCACGATGTTGGGGCGGGCGGTGGCCATGCGGGCCAGCCGGATCGCCGCCTCCACTGCCTCGGAACCGGAGTTGGCGTAGAAGACGGAATCCAGGCCAGCCGGGAGGACTTCGCCGAGCTTTTCGGTCAGTTCCAGCAGCGGCTTGTGCATCACGGTGGTGTATTGGGCGTGGATGATCTTGCCCACCTGCTCGCGGGCTGCAGCCACCACTTTCGGGTGGCAGTGGCCGGTGCTGGTCACGCCGATGCCGGTGGTGAAGTCCAGGTAGTCTTTTCCATCGGTCCCGTGGATCCAGCTGCCAAGGGCGTGATCCACGATGATCGGTGTTGCTTGCTTGAGTGCGGGGCTGAGGGAAGTCATGCATTCCATGATGCACGTCACATCTGTTTATTGTCAACAATCCTAATATCGCGTAGGGTTGTGGCGTGAGTAACACTGATAATCAAAGCCGGCCCTCTACGGCCCCGGCTGAAGCACCCGGCTCAACGATGCCCCGGGTGGTGGTACTGGTAGCCGAAGGGCAGCCCCGCCCTTGTAACCTCGCCGCCATCGAGCAACTGGCCGACGTGGTCCTCACGGATGCAGCCGGCCTCGCGGAGGCCTCCCGCGGCGCAGACATCCTGTTCCTTTGGGACTTCTTCTCGTCGGCACTCCGCGAGGCGTGGCCGTCCGCCGATTCCCTTAAATGGGTGCACGTGGCGGCAGCCGGAGTAGACGCCATGATGTTCGAGGAACTGCGCTCCTCGGATGTGGTGGTGACGAATGCGCATGGAACGTTCGACCAGCCGATCGCGGAATTCGTCCTGGCCTCCATCCTGGCGCACGACAAGCAACTGCATCGCAGCAAGGCGCTGCAGCAGCAGGCCATCTGGCAGCACCGCGAAGTCACCCGCACCGGGGGCTCCCGGACCCTGGTGGTGGGTACCGGCGGAATCGGCCGGGCCACGGCCCGGCTGCTCCGCGCGGTAGGCATCGAGGTCCGCGGCGTGGGCCGCACGGCCCGTGACGACGATCCTGACTTCGGCACCGTCCTCGCCAGCGAAGACCTGGCCGCGCATGCGGGATGGGCGGACCACGTGGTGCTCATTGCACCCTTGACGGACCAGACCCGGAACATGATGGACCGGGAAGTCCTTGCCGCCATGAAGCCGTCGGCACACCTCATCAACGTGGGCCGGGGCGCCCTGGTGGATGAGCCCGCGGTGATCGAGGCGCTCCAGGGCGGCCGGATCGCGGCCGCGTCCCTGGACGTGTTCACCGAAGAGCCCGTCCCCGCCTCGCATCCATTCTGGGGCATGGACAACGTCCACATGTCCGCCCACATGTGCGGCGATGTGATCGGCTGGCGTGACGCACTGGCTCTCCAGTTCCATGCCAATCTTGAACGCTGGACCGCGGGTGAGCAGCTCACCAACGTGGTGGACAAGCAACGCGGCTACGTCAGCCGCCGCTAACCCTGCGCCGGACCTGGCCGCAGCGCTGCGGCCAGGTTTGTGTGAGCCGCACCACATGGCGTAAATTGTAAACAATCTACTAATCACCGGAGGTGTCTCTTTGCTGTTCAGCCAAGAGGAATATGATGCCCGGCTCGCCGGCGTCCGCTTGCGCATGGCCAGGCAAGGGCTGTCTGCCCTGCTGGTCACCGACCCTGCCAACATCTACTACCTGACCGGCTACAACGCCTGGTCGTTCTACACCCCGCAGCTGGTGTTCGTTCCTGCTGACGGCCCCATGCTGCTGTTCAGCCGGGCCATGGACGCCGGTGGGGCAACCCGCACCACCTGGCTGCCCCAGGAAAGCGTCGTCGGATACCCGGAGCAGTACGTCCACCGCCCCCACGTCCACCCCTTCGACTGGGTGGCATTCGCCCTGCGCGAGCGCCACCTCATCGCACCGGCGGCCAAGGGCTGCGTGGGACTGGAAATGGACTCGCACTTCTTCTCCCCCAAGGCTTACCGTTCGCTGGTGAACGCGATTCCCGAATGGACCCTCGTGGACAGCTTCGAACTGGTCAACTGGGTACGGTCCGTCAAGTCGCCCGCCGAGATCCAGCTGATGCGCGGTGCCGCGCAGGTGTGCATGGCGGCCATGGAGGCCGCAGTGGAGACGATCGACGTCGGCGTCCGCCAGTGCGATGCTGCAGCAGCCATCAGCAAGGCCCAGATCCAGGGCGCCAACGGCATCGGCGGGGACTACCCCGCCATCGTGCCGATGTTGCCCACCGGCGAAGCGGCAGACACCCCGCACCTGACCTGGAGCGAGGACCGATTCGAAGCCGGCCAGGCCGTAGTGATCGAGCTCGCCGGCGCCCATCACCGGTACCACACCCCGCTGGCGCGCACCCTGACCCTCGGCAAGAAGCCGGAGCGGCTCGCAAAGCTGGCTGACGCCGTCGCCGACGGCCTGAACGCCGTCCTGACCGAGGTGCAGCCCGGCGTCCCCGTCCGTGAACTGGCCCGCGCCTGGAACTGGACGCTGGCCAAACACGGCCTGGAAAAGCCGTCCCGCATCGGCTACTCGATCGGTATCGGCTACCCGCCGGACTGGGGCGAGCGCACCATCTCCATCCGCTCCGAGGAAGAATCCATCCTCCAGGAGAACATGACCTTCCACGTCATCGGAGGCATGTGGATGGACAACTACGGCTATGAACTCTCCGAATCCATCCGCGTCACCGCCGACGGGGTGGAAACCTTCACCAGCTTCCCCCGCGAACTTATCCAGAAAGGCGGCTAGGCCATGACCGCAGACCGCTCCCAGGCTACTTTGCCCCTGGCCGACCGCGCAGCCAGCCTTGTTGGCTCCGTCATCGACTCCAGCACTTCCCTGCTGGCAGCCCAGACCCACGACATTGTCCGCTTCGCCATGGGCTCCCCCGCGGACGAGGCAGTTCCGCTGGCCGAATTCCGTGACATTGCGGACAAGGTCATCGACCACAGCTCCATGACCTACGGCGCCACCGAGGGCGAGCCCGTGCTCCTGAAGGCGCTGGTGGACTACCTGGCCGGAACCTCGGATCCCACCACGGAAGAACGCGTCACCATCACCGCCGGTGGCATGCAGGGCCTGGACCTGGCCTGCAAGATCTTCATCAACCCGGGCGACCTGGTGATCGTTGAAAGCCCCACCTACACCAATGGCAGCGCCACCGCCCTGAGCTACGGCGCCGAACTGCTCGAGGCGCCCATGGATGAGGACGGCCTCATCGTCGAGGCCCTCCCCGACCTGGTGGCGGCGGCCGGTCGTACGCCCAAGGCCATCTACACCATCCCCAACTTCCAGAACCCGTCCGGCGTCACCCTCTCGCTGCCCCGCCGCCTCCAGCTGCTGGAACTGGCCCACGAGTGGAACGCCGTGATCATCGACGACGATCCGTACGGCCTGCTCCGCTTCCAGGGCGAAGACCTGCCGTCCTTCCAGACGCTGAGCCCGGGCGACCCGCTGCTCTTCTCGGTCCGGACCTTCTCCAAGATCCTGGCCCCGGGCCTCCGCGTGGGCTGGGTGGACACCGATCCCGCACTGCGTCAGCTGGTCATCAACGCCAAACAGGCCATGGACACCTGCACCAACGTCCCCAACCAGCACATCGTGGCCGAGTTCATCCGCCGCGGCGGACTGGACAACCACCTCGCCGGCCTGCGCACGGAGTACAAGCGCCGCAAGGACGCCATGCAGGAAAGCCTGCACCGCCACCTCGGCGACCGCGTCACCACCACCGATCCCGAAGGCGGCTTCTTCCTCTGGCTCACACTGCAGGGTGAGGATGCCCGGATCTCCACCCGGAAGCTCTTCGAAACGGCACTGGCGGAAGGCGTGGCGTTCATCCCCGGACCGGCACTGTCCGCCAGCGGAAAGTTCGACGACGCCGTCCGCCTTTGCTTCGCGTCCACCACTCCCGAACGGGCTGAGGAGGGCATCATCCGCCTTGCCCGGGCAATGGACCGTGAGCTTGCAGCGGTTAAGGCCGGAGCGGGAGCGTGAGTTCCGCCGTCCAGCAGCAGGGGTCGGGCGGGAGGCAAGGCGCGGAGCAGCAGGTCCTCGAGGAAAAGGTCCTGGGCCTGATCAGCGAGGCTGACCTGGTGGCACTCACCACCGCCCTTGTGGCCGCCGGCGGCGAGAACCCCGGCGGGACCGAGGAAGCCACCGTGCAGGTCCTGGCAGAGTTCAGCCGGTCCGCCGGCCTGGACGTCTTCACCGAGACTGTGGCTGTGGGACGGCCGAACTTCACGGCTGTCCTGCCCGGCGGCGGCCAGCCCGGCATACTGTTCCTCGGCCACTCGGACGTGGTCCCGGCCGGAACCGGCTGGGCGCGGCCGCCGTTTGAACCGTACGTGCGCGATGGCAGGCTCTTCGGCCGGGGCTCCACTGACATGAAGGGTGGCCTGGCCGCCGTCCTCGTTGCCCTCAGGGCGCTCAAGGATGCCGGCGCAGACCTGCCGTTCAATGCGGCACTGGCATGCACCGTGGACGAGGAGGACCTGGGCATCGGCATCCGGGCCTACACGGCCGCCGCTGCAGCGGATGAGTCCTTCAACTACTCGGCATGCGTCGTGGCCGAACCCACCGACCTGGAAACCGTGATCGGTTGCCGGGGAGACAGCTACATCGAGTTGAAGGTCACCGGCAAGTCAGCCCACTCCGGCCGGCCTGCCGATGGCCGCAACGCCATTGACGCCGCTGCCAAAATCCTGGAACTGGTCCGCAACGACCACGCCCTTCTGCAAACCGAACAGGACCCGCTCCTGGGCGCCGGCACTTGGAACATCGGCCTCATCCGGGGCGGTACCGGGACCTCGATGGTAGCGGCGGAGTGCACCGTTTCGCTGGACCGCCGGCTCATGCCCGACGATGACGCGCAGCTGATCCTGGACCGCCTCCTGGCGCAGGTCCGAGAGGCAGGCATCGACACGGACGGCATCGCGGTCTCGGCCGAAGTCGCCATGGAGATGCCCGGCTTCCGGACGCCGGACGACCACCCCTTGGTCGCCAACTCCGTTGCTGCCCTGGCTGATGCCGGCGTTGAGAGTGCAATCCGCGGCTGGACTGCAGCCTGCGACGGCGGCTTCGTGGTGCGCGACCTTGGCGTGCCGGCGATCGTGATGGGCCCGGGCGGACTCAACGACCAGGCCCACCAGGTCAATGAATCCGTCAGCATCGCCGAAGTGCGGGCAGCTGCCCGCGCCTACGCGCTGCTGTGCCTGCGGCACGGCGCCTGCTGAGTGCGCTTTAACTGCCGAGGGGCTGGCCGCACACGATGCAGCCAGCCCCTCTTCTTTGTTATTGCGGTCTGGTTGGGCCGGGTCAGGCCGTCGCCACGTCCGCATCGCCGTTGCCGGTCAGGCGGTCCAGCGCGTCTTCCATGTGGCTGATCAGGAGCTTGCCCACCCGTTCCTGATCGCCATCCGCCAGCGCCTCGGCGATGGCCTGGTGTTCGGCAACCCGGGCATACGGATCCGGGTACTTCCGCTCCAATGCGGTCAGGCACATGCGGGTTTCGGTCAGCAGCGTGTTGTGCATGCGGGTCAGCCGGGTGCTTTCGGCCGCAGCCACCAGTTTGGCGTGGTACTCCATGTCAGCCTGGGACATGGCGTCCATATCGGCCTTGTCCGCGGCCTTCTTCATGGCCTTCACCGTCTGCATCAGCTGCGCGGCAACGGCCTTGCCGCCTTTCTGCAGGATCAGTTCGGAGGCCGCACGTTCGACGGCGGTCCGCGCGACGTACATGTCGCGCACCTCTTCATCGGTCATGGTGATCACGAACAGCCCGCGGTTGCGGATGCTGATCAGCAGGCCTTCCTGGGTCAGCCTCTGCATGGCTTCACGGAGAGGTCCGCGGCTGACGCCCAGTTCCTTGGCCAGCTCCGCTTCGCCCAGCTGGGAACCAGGGGGAATCTGGCCCAGGCCGATCGCCGTGCGCAATTTACCGGCAATGATTGCTGGTGTGGACTCGCGCACCAGGGGCTCAAATCTTTGCATCGGTACTCACTATCCATCAGTGGTCCGGCTGCGACCCTCGTGGTACGCAACGGACCCGTTTTCGGTCATGTCCGGCTGGGCGGGTCGGGAATGAACTGTCTACAATCCTACCGGCAGTAGCCTGACCCTCCGTCTTTTGTGTAAAAGAAGTCGGGACCGCCCGCGTGGCGGCCCCGACGAAGCGGATCAGGGCGTGGTGTCGACGGCCCGTGAATACGTCAGGGTCTCGTCCCGGGCGCCGCCCATCCAGATGTCCTGGCAGGCGGCCGCCATTTCGTCCAGGCCTTCCACGATGGTGGCAAAGACGTTGCCGGGCACCCAGCCTGTATCTCCGTTCAGCAAGAGGTTGTTGCGGCCGTAGAACACGGCCAGGTCCACGATGGTCTCCTGCGTATCCGTAGAGTCCGCCTCGTAGCCGTGCGACGGCGTCTTGAGGTCGTTGGACGTGAAGGTGAAGTAGCAGACGTCGCCCGGTATGGGTGTCACGGTGGTGTTCTCCGCGCCCGGTTCGGCCGGGGCGAATGCCGGCACCAGGTTGTAGATCTCGTTGCGGGCATACTTTCCGTGGAAAACCTGCCCGCTCAGGGGCAACGCGTCCCAGACGGCATTGGCCGTGCGGGGTGCTGCGTCATCGAGCAGGAGCGCCTTGCAGGTGACTCCGCGCTTCTCAAGGGTGATGTTGATGTACCTGGCCATTTCTGCCTTACTTCCTGGAGGGATTGGTCAATACTGCGGTGGTGTTCGGACGGGCGAGGTGCCACTCGGTGGCGCCCTGGTAGGCGGCGGCCGCCGAAAGCACACCCGCGTCGCTGTGCCGGGGACCCACAATCTGCAGGCCGACAGGCAGGCCCCCGGCCGTATAGCCACAGGGGACACTAATGGCCGGCTGCTGTGTCAGGTTGAAGGGGTAGGTGTAGGGCGTCCACGAGGTCCAGTCCAGCGAGGACGAGCCGGTGGGGACGTCACGCCCGGCTTCGAAGGCCGGAATGGGAAGCGTGGGCGTGAGCAGGAGGTCAAAGCGCTCATGGAGGAGCCCCGCCTCGCGGCCCAGCCTCATGCGAACGGCGGTGGCGTCCAGGAAATCACTGGCACTGAAGTCGGCGTGCCGTTCCAGCGCAGCGGCGAGCAGCGGATCAATCTGCTCCGGGGCGCCGGCACCATATCCTTCCAGCACCTTGGCCGCGCCGCTGAACCACAGCACGTGGTAGGCCGCCACGGGATCCTGCCAGCCGAGGTCGATTTCCTCGACGTCCGCCCCCAGTTCCCGCAGGACCTGGACTGCCTCGCGGACGGCCTTGTCGACGTCGGGATCGTTGGTCCCGTAACCGAGGTTCGGGCTGAAGGCGATCTTCCGGCCCCGGACACCTTCGCCGATGGACGAAAGGAAGGACCGGGTGGGCGCGGGTCCGGCGGACCAGTCGCGTGCGTCCGGGAGGGAAAGGATGTCCATCATCAGCGCCGCGTCGTCGACGGTGCGCGTGATGGGGCCGGCGTGGGCGAGGGTTCCGAACGGGCTGGCCGGGTAGATCGGAACGGTACCGTACGTGGGTTTGAAACCTACGACGCCGGTGAAGCCGGCCGGGATGCGGATAGAGCCGCCGCCGTCGGTCCCCACAGACCAAGGGCCCATGCCCTGGGCAACTGCGGCGGCGCTGCCGCCGCTGGATCCGCCCGCGGTGCGGGAAAGGTCCCATGGATTCCGGGTGATCCCGCAGCGGGGGCTGTCCGTCACGCCTTTCCAGCCGAATTCCGGGCTGGTGACCTTGCCGATCAGGACGGCGCCATTTTCACGCAGCCTGGCCACGGCCGGGGCATCTTCACTCCAGTCACCGTCGGGAGATGTCAGCCGGGACCCGCGAAGCGTGGGCCAGCCCTTTGTGAGCATGAGGTCCTTAATGGACGTGGGAACCCCGTCGGCAAGGCCCCGCGGTTCATTCCGCCGCCAGCGTCCTTCCGATTCGCGGGCGGCCGCCAGGGCGGACTCCGCTTCCACGAGGCAGAAGGCGTTAATATCTCCATCGTGGCGGTCAATGGCATCCAGGGCCGACTGGGTGGCCTCCACCGGGGAGACCTCTCCGGAGCCGTATGCGGAAACCAACTGTCTGGCAGTGGCCCATTCCAATGAATCAATCACGCTGTGAAGCTCCTTGTCCGGTGCGAAAAACGACCTATGATTACGGCTTGCCTGGCTGTGACGCCGGTAACACTCTTGTCAGGTTATGTTGCCCGTGTCACTATTGTCAACAATCCTACTTTCCTATCTTTTGCCGGTTTGGAATTGTACGATTGTGCACAATAACCGGGATCTGTTCCCCGGCACTCACTTCGAAGGAGAATTTATGACTGTCACGATCGGCATGCTGTACCCGGGCTTTGGAGCCGAGGACGACTACCCCTACATGGAGGAACTCCTCGGCGAGGGAATCCGGTTTCCGTTGGTCCACACCTCGGTGGGCGTTGACGCCCACGAGGTCCAGGCCCTGCTGGACCTCGGCAAGAGCGAACGGCTTCTCGAAGGTGCGGAGGCCCTTCGCGCTGCCGAGCCGGACGCCGTTATGTGGGCCTGCACGTCCGGCAGCTTCGTTTTCGGTTGGGACGGCGCCCAGCAGCAGGCACTCGAAGTCCAGGAAGCGCTGGAGGTCCCCGTGTCCTCCACGTCCCTGGCCTTCGTTGCCGCGTGCCACGCCCTGGGACTGACCCGGGTGGCCGTCGCTGCCACCTACCCGGAGGACGTTTCCCGGCACTTCGTCGCGCTCCTGTCCCGCGGCGGCATCGACGTGACGCAGCTTGTCAGCCACGA
The DNA here is from genome assembly GCF_001428335.1 of Arthrobacter sp. Soil762. Lineage (GTDB taxonomy): Bacteria > Actinomycetota > Actinomycetes > Actinomycetales > Micrococcaceae > Arthrobacter. The sequence goes on along the minus strand of NZ_LMSG01000019.1, from coordinate 228,227 downwards.
CATCCCCACAGCTGCCCTCGCCGGCGAACTTGACCGCGAAGGCGTCCTGGCGCTGGCCAGGAGCAACGACAGCGACGAAGCGCAGGCAATCCTGATCCCGGACACCGCCCTGCACAGTGCCCGCTGGATCAATGAGCTGGAAGAAGCCCTCGGCAAGCCCGTGCTGACGGCGAACCAGGTTACGGTCTGGCAGGGCCTGCGGCTGGCCGGCGCCCTGCGCCCCTGCGATGCACTGGGCCACCTCTTCAAGGAGACCGCTTCCGTTTCCGCGGGAGCCTAGGACTCTTCCACAATGGATCCCTTTCCATAAAGAATCCCGGGCGCGGGCAGCCATTGGTGCAGCCCGCCCCGGGATTTTTCGTTGTGCGGCACATCTTCCGCTTTCGGGATTCCTACCGCACGGCTACGCCAGGAGTCGCTGTCCGGGACCCACCGCCGTCTTTCCCAGCCTGCGCAGCGAGGCCCAGGCCGTTACTTGGTTGGCCGACAGTACCGGCTTGCCCAGCTCGCGCTCCAGCGGAGCGATGATGTCGTAGGTCGGCAGGTTGGTGCAGCTGATGAAGATAACGTCTGCCTCGGGCACGTCCGCCCCGCGGATGAGGTCCGCGGTGACCTGGTAGGGGACTTCCCAGATGCCGCCACCCAACCCCAGTCCGGCCTGCGACACCACTGAATGGCCCGCTTCCTCCAGAAAATCCCCCAACCGCCGGGTCAGGTCCGTCACGTAGGGCGTAATGACCACGACCCTGGACGCACCCAGATGGTCCAGCGCCTCCAGGAGGGCCTCCGACGTACTGACGCCCTGCGCATCGCCCGCTGTGGCCATGACCTTCGATATGTGACGGGCCCCTGATACGCCGTTAATGAAGCTGCCGGACGTGCACGCGTACGCCATGACGGCGGGGCGCACGGCACTCAGGTTCCGAACCGCCTCCAGGATGTCGCCGTCGTCGCTGACGTCCTCAGCCATCTCCAGGCTGACGGGCTCATCAAAGAACGGCGTCCGCGTGAAGAAGAGCGAGACATCCGCCGGCATCCACCGCCACAGCTCGCGGTCCAGGGCCATGTCGAACGGGCACACCACGCCGATGCCGGACTGGGCTTCCGGCCCTGCGAATGTTGCATCATGGGACTGCATAATTCTCCTCAAGTAGTAGATTGTTGACAATTCTTCGACGCGTATCTAGGGTCCATAGTGACCCGGCACACCCTTCGAAGGAGCATCATGGATATCGCAAAAAACCGCACAGACGCCGTCGAACTCGAGCTGCCGTCCCCTCCCGTCCCGGTGGCCAACTACGTCCCGGTGCGGCAGGTGGGAAACCTCATTTTCACGGCCGGCCAGACCCCCACCAGGGACGGCGTCCTCACCGTCAGCGGCAAGCTGGGGCGTGAGCTCAGCATCGAACAGGGCCAGGAGGCCAGTGCCACAGCGGCACTCAACTGCCTGTCCGCCCTGCAGCAGCACCTGGGCTCGCTGGACCGGATTGTGTCCATTGTCAGCCTGACCGGATACGTGGCTTCGGCCGAAGGATTCGGGGACCAGCCGGCCGTCATCAACGGCGCTTCCCTGGTCCTGGAGAAGGCTTTCGGCGACAAGGGGCGCCATGCCCGGGCAGCTGTCGGTGTTGCCGAACTGCCCGGGCTGGCGCCCGTTGAGATTTCCATGATTGTGGAGGTGTAGCGGCCCCGTCAGTGCTGCAGGACGGCCCGGAGGAAGGTCCGGGTGCGTTCCTGCTGCGGGTCCTTGAAGATCTGCGCCGGCGGTCCGCTCTCCACGGCAGCGCCGTTGTCGAACATCACCACCCGGTCGGAGATCTCCTCTGCGAACCGCATTTCATGCGTCACCATAAGCATGGTCATGTCCGTGGTGTGGGCGAGGTTCCGGATCACGTTCAGCACCTCCCCGATCAGCTCCGGGTCAAGGGCGGAGGTGGGCTCGTCGAACAGCAGCACCTTCGGCCGCATGGCCAGCGCCCGGGCAATGGCCACGCGCTGCTGCTGGCCGCCGGACATCTGGGGCGGCGTGTGGTTCATGTGCTTTCCCAGGCCCACAAGATTCAGCAGCTCCGCCGCGCGTTCCTTCGCCTCGGCCTTGTTCATGCCGAGCACGTGTATGGGCGCTTCGATGATGTTTTCCATGGCCGTCATGTGCGGAAACAGGTTGAACTGCTGGAAGACCATCCCGATCTTGCGCCGGGTTTCGCGCATCTGCTTGGTCTCGCGCACCTTTTGGCCGGGACTGACGTCCCACAGCGTGTCGCCGTCGACCTTTACCAGCCCTTCGCTGGGAGTCTCGAGCGTCATGAGGATCCGCAGGATGGTGGTCTTGCCGGATCCGGATGGGCCGATGATGGAGACCTTCTCCCCCGGGGCCACCTCGAAGTTCAAAGACTTCAGGACCTGGTTGGATCCCCAGTTCTTGCTGACGTTCTGGAACCTGATGATCGGGTCCGGGGCGAGGTCCACGGGTGCGGACAGGGGTTGGGGTTCAGTGCTGGGGCGCATAGCGCCGCTCCAATCTATTGACGAGCCGCGAGGCTGGGTAGCTGACGGCCAGGAAGAGCAGGGCCGCCAGGGTCAGTGGTTCCAGGTATCGGAAGCTCGAGCTGCCGATGGCCTGTGCCGTCGCCATGAGTTCCACCACCGTGATGGCCGAGAGGACCGCGGAGTCCTTGAACATCTGGATGAGGTAGTTGCCGAGCATCGGGACCACCGTGCGGACCGCCTGGGGAAGGATAATCCTGCCCCAGGTGCGGACGCTGGGCAGGCTCAGCGCCGTTGCGGCCTCCCATTGCCCCTTCGGCACGCCCTGGATCCCGCTGCGGTAGACCTCCGCCATGTAGGCGCTGTAGTTCACGCCGATCACCACCACGCCGGTGGTGAAGGCATCGAAGCTGATCCCGTACGCGGGCAGGACGAAGAACGCACAGTAGGCCTGCACCAGAAGCGGGGTTCCGCGGACAAACACCACGAAGAAGGACACCACCAGCGACAGCACCGGGATGGCCAGCCGCCTGAGGATGGCGAAGAACAGGCCCAGAGCTGCAGCCAGGGTTGTGCCCAGCAGGGTGATCTTGATGGTCACCCAAAGCCCCTCCAGGAGCAGCGGAATGACCGACACGGCAAAGTTGTTGTCCCAGATCAAGCTGCACCCACCTTCATCATTTTGCTGTCCTTGCGCTGGGCAGCGAGTGCCCTCCGGTCAAGCGCAAACCGCCGTTCCAGCCAGCTCGTCAGCAGGGTCAACAGGTAGGAAAGGACAAAGTAGAGCACCAGGATGGTGAGGAAAATAGCCGTCGTCTGACCGGTGCTGCTGCGGATCATCTGGGCCCGGAAAGTCAGGTCCGCCACGGTCACCAGCGAGACCAGCGAGGTGTTCTTCAGCAGGTCCACCATGACGTTCCCGAACGGCGGCAGCATGGCCGGAATGGACTGCGGGATAATGATGCGCCGGAGCCGCAGTGCGGGCTCCATTCCCAGCGCGATGCAGGCCTCCGTCTGGCCCTTGGCCCGGCTGGCGATGGCGCCACGTACCACTTCGGCGGCGTAGGCCCCTTCGTTAAGGCCAAGCGCCAGGACGGCCGCTGTCAGCGGGTGCAGCTGGATGCCGAAGAACGGCAGCGCGAAGAACAGCCAGAACATCTGTACCAGCAGCGACGTCCCGCGGAACACCTCAATGAAGACTCCGGCCGGCCAGCTGATGAAGCGGTGGCTGGACAGCCGCGCCAGCCCTGCGGCGAACGCCACCACCAGGCAGAGGGCGCCGCTGAGGACCGCCACCAGGATGGTGGTCAGCAAGCCCTGCCACAGCAGCGGCGCGTAGTCGATTACTGCCGACATCCGCACCTCCCCTCGACCGGCAACAGCATCAGCCCGCGGTCTTGCATAGCTCCTCAGCGGTTACGCCCTCCACCACGGAAGCGTCAAAGCCCCACTTGGTGAGGATTTTGGCGAACTCCGGGGTGGCCTTGAATGCTTCGAGTTCCTTGTTATAGGCCTCGTGGAAGGCGGCGTCGGACTGACGGAATGCCGCGCCGGAGCCGGTGCGGGGAGCATCGTCCAAAGGTGCGGAGATCTCGAAGCTCGAGTCGTCCGCCGCAAGGGCCTGCAACGACAGGGTGGGCAGCATGAAAGCGTCGGCGCGGTTGGCCTTGAGTGCCTCAAGGCCGCTGCGGCCGTCGTTGATTTTGACCTGCTGGGAGGCCGGGACGTTGGCCGTCTTGAGTACGCCTTCCTCGAAGCCGCCCGGGAGCACCGCGATCCTCAGTGAGGGGTCAGCCAGGATAGCGGCCACGGAGGTGATGCCCTTCGGGTTGCCTTCGGGGGTGGCGAAGGACTCCGTGGAGACAATGACCGGCTCCGAGTAGAGGACCTGTCCGCAACGGGATTCCTTCATGAAAAGACCCGCAGCGATTACATCCCAGCGGTTGGCATTCAGGCCCGGAATCATGGATTCGTAAGGCGTGATGATGCCCTGGACCTCTTCGATGCCCAGCCGCTTGCAGACAGCGCGAAGCACATCCGGTTCGCAGCCGGTGACCGTTCCATCCGCGTCAACCTGCGTGTATGGCGGTTCGTTGGCGATGCCCACGCGGAGAAAGCCCTGGGACTTCGCTTGCTCCAGCAGGTTGCTGGCAGCGCCGGAGGCAGGACCTCCGGGCGCCACACTCGTGCAGCCGGTGGCCCACCCAGCCACCGTAGCGCCCAGTACAGCCACTCCTGCACCTCGCAAGACATTCCGCCGCGAAATGTAACCCGTCATAACTACTCCTTCACCCGGACCCACCGGGGATAGTCAGCAAATCACTCGATGTGATGCGTGTTACATAAAACCTAGGAGCAACATGTACTATTGTCAACAATCCGAATGTAAATTTTGAACCTGCTGGTGATGACACTGACGTTTCCCCGCGAGGCTCGAATCCCACAATTCGGCGGCACTATCGCCAACCCCACCAGCACAAAGTGTCCGAAGGAACCACCATGAAGAACCGCGGCCGACTCCACCACGTCCGACTTTCCGAGAACAGCCGGGCACTCGGACCACGTACCGGCGAGCACTGCCCGGTCAACGGATGGTGGGCGCCCCTCGAAGGCGAGGGAGACGCGCGCTTCATCACCGAAGGCACCATCATGCCCTCAGTCAACGGTGCGCCAGGCTTATGGACCCTGACTGTGCGGCCGGCGGGGCGTGGCTACGCAGCCAGCGCCGGACCGGCAGGCCTGACTTCGCTCGACACCGTCTGATCCGCGCCCCCGTGCGAGGTGGGGACCTGAGCCTTCGGCCGCCATGCCCTTGTTAGGTGACCATATGGTCACGTATCATGGGAGCTATGGACGCCGTATTCAAGGCCCTCGCCGACCCCACCCGCCGGGACCTGCTCGATGAGCTCTTCCGGGAAGACGGGCAGACCCTTCACGCGCTCGAGGCCCGCTTCGAGATGACCCGCTACGGCGTCATGAAGCACCTCAAGCTGCTGGAAGACGCCGGGCTGGTGGTCACCCGCCGTCGGGGCCGCGAGAAACTGCACTTCCTCAATCCGGTGCCCATCCGCCTGGTCCACGACCGCTGGGTCAGCAAATATGCAGAACCATGGGCCGCTGCCCTCAGCGACCTCAAAACCAGATTGGAAAGTCCCATGGAAAAGATCTTCGAAATCTACATCAAGACCACCCCGGAACGGCTCTGGGAAGCCATCACGGACAGCGGAATCCGCAGCAAATACCAGTTCGGCAACAGCATCAAATCGGACTGGACGCCGGGGAGCCGCTTCGAAATGGGCAACCCGAAGGCCGACGGAGCGCTGCTGGGCGAGGGCGAAAACATCGAAGTGGACCCGCCCCGCAAACTCGTCCAGACCATGACCGCACTCTGGGGCGAGGACGTCAAGGCCGAAGGCACCTCCCGCATCACCTGGGAAATCGAACCCGTGGGCGATTCCTGCCACCTCACCGTCACCCACGACCAGCTCCGCGAAGGCGCCAACGACCAGCTCTACGGCGGCTGGCCGATGATCCTCTCCGGCCTCAAAACCTGGCTCGAAACCGGCGAAAAGCTCACCACCCCGGGCTCGCTCATGTACACCTGAGGCGGCTCCGGCCAGCGCCACCTGGTGCGGTTACAGCTGCCTGCGCGCCGTGCTTCCGGCAATGAGATCTTCTGCACGAGCAGCCACGAGTGCGGGCAGGTGCGCGAGGCGCTCGGGAACGGACGTATGAGCCCCCGCGGCCGCAACGAGGAGGCCCGTCACGCCGGAGCGGGCTTCATCCACGTCCATCCCCCAACTGCCAGCCTCCCTCACAAGATGGTCCAGGGTGATGTAGTTCAGCCGGGCCTGACCGGCCACTGAATGCCCTGCATTGGAACTGCGCGCATGTAGCAGCAGCGTTGGCGCGACGTCATACAGAGGCGCCAACTGCACCTCGCCCGTTTCCCGGATCAGCACCGAGTAGTTCTTGGAATGGGCGTCACCGTTACCGATGAGGACATTGAAAGCCACAGCCTTCAACAACTCACTCTTGAAAGCCGCAGCATTTCGGCTGCGCGGCGACGCGATCGCAGCCACTTGCGCGAGGCGTGACGGTGCCGCGGTCGACTGATCGTACTTTGCCGCAGACGCAATCCCCAGAGCCTGGGTGAAGTCTTCCTGATGAATCCGCTTGTGGTCCTCGGTTCGGTCATAGCGTTCCACTACCAGGGCATCCCGGGTGCCGAACGTCTCCATCCGTGTCCGTGCCGCACGAAGGCCTGCCGCCCTGGCCAGCTCAAGCGCCCAATGTTCGGCCGCCAGCAAGTCCGGAATCGGTGAATCAAGCGGGTCGGGTTTGATGATGTGCGTGGAGGCGGCGCCCCGGGCCGGCCAATACCAGCCGCTGTCGCCTGGCGACAAGCTGCTGGACAGCAGGACCTTGGACTGGACACCGCCAAGGGACGTGGTGATGGCGAAGTCCTCAGGGAGGTCCCAAGTGGGGAGGGACTCGACGGCGGCCACGACTTCCTGCTCGGTCATCGGCAGCAGTTCTCCCCCCTCCTCGGGATCCACGCCGTCGGGAAGGACCTGCACCGCGCCGGCACAGTCAGCGCCCACCGCCGCGAGCAACGCTTTGATGTCCGTGGAAGCAACCCCGTGCAGGTCGGCCAAGTGCGCACGAACCTGACCTTCCGGGAGGAGTCCATCGAAGAAGTTCAGCACTGCCGGACCGTTGATGGCTTTGGACTGCAACGGCAAGGACAACGAGAGCAGGGCAGCGCCGGCACCGTACTCAGCTACAAGGTCCGGGAGGTATTCAAGCCGCGGACGCAACGACGTTCCCGTGAGCCAGGCAATCCGCCGGCCATGCAGCCAGACGGCCAGCCGCTCATTCCGCCTCACTGCTTGACGTCCAAACGTGAAAACCGCGGAATAAGGGCAATGTCCCGTTCAAGGGCCCGTACCGCCGCGATGGCCGTCTCCAAAGAAACATTCTCGCCCTGTTCCAGGCGGACGATGGTGTGACGGCTCGCGTTGATGAGCTCGGCCAAGCCGCTCTGCGTCAGCTTCCGCTCCTGACGGGCGCTACGGACCGAAGCGCCAAAGGATTTCGAATCCACGGCGCGGAAGAACGGAGTTTCAGCCGGATGTTCCATATATTCACCATAGCAGGCATGAGAATCAAATGGTGAAGATAGTGAACATTCACCGCCATTTCTGAAATGTTCACGATCTTCACCTCACCGTCAGGCGACGCGTGGCACCCAACCCGGCTGCCGCCGTCGTACCCGCCCACGCCCTGCCTGGATGCATTGCGTTTCACCTACACACCCTTCCGCCATGGATCAGCCGAACAGGGCAGCCACGCGGGTCAGGGTCTGATAGACCCCGTAGGCCAGCGGGAGGCCCACAAGCGCCCAGGCGGCTGCAAGCTGGCCGGTGGACACTTTCACGGATGTTTGCGGGCCGGGCGTGTGTGCGGTGCTCATCTCAGGCCTCCATGGCAGGTTCGTATGCCCGTCCGCGGTCGGGGCGGGGTTCGTGGAATCGTGCGTCTACCGGCTTCACCAGCAGGTTGGCCAGGAAACCGATCACCAGCAGCACCACCATGGTCAGCAGCGCCGGCTGGTAGGACACGGCGTTCAGCTGACCGGGCTTGCCCTGGGCGTCCAGGAAGGCGTTGACGATCAGCGGCCCGGCCACGCCGGCGGCGGACCAGGCGGTCAGCAGCCGGCCGTGGATGGCGCCCACCTGGAAGGTCCCGAAGAGATCCCGGAGGTAGGCCGGGACCGTGGCGAAGCCGCCGCCGTAGAAAGAAATGATCACAAACGCGAGCGCCACATAAAGGACGGTGGCGGTGGAACCGACCAGCGCCAGCACCGCATAGAGGACGGCGCCGACGCCGAGATACACCATGTAGATGCGCTTTCGGCCGGTGACGTCGGAGGTGGCGGACCAGGCGAAGCGCCCGGCCATGTTGCCGATGGAGAGCAGCCCAACGAAGCCGGCGGCCACGGCGGCGCTGACAAGCGACGTGCCGTCGGATCTGCGGAAAAAGTCCTGGATCATCGGCGCGGCCTGTTCCAGAATGCCAATGCCCGCCGTGACGTTGCAGAACAGCGCAATCCAGACCAGCCAGAACTGCCTGGTCTTAACCGCGTTCTGGGCCGAGACATTCTCCGTTGTGACCAGTTTGGCGGCCTTGACCTTGGCGGCGTCAAACCCTGCCGGCTGCCAGCCTTCGGCCGGGACCTTGATCGTGAAGGCGCCAAAGAGCATGTACGCGAGGTAGACGACGGCGAGGGACAGGAAGAGCTTGCCCACGGCATCGCCGCTTGCCACCCACCCAGTGGCACCGGAGTTCGGGTCGTACAGCTTGAGCAGGGCCGTGGATACGGGGCTTGCGATCAGCGCGCCGCCGCCGAATCCCATGATGGCCATGCCGGTGGCGAGGCCTGGCCTGTCCGGGAACCACTTGATCAGGGTTGACACCGGCGAGATGTAGCCGATGCCCAGGCCGATTCCGCCGATGAAGCCGTAGCCGAGGTAGACCAGCCACAGCTGGTTCGTGAAGATGCCGACCGACCCGATCAGGAAGCCGCCGGCCCAGAACATGGCCGAGGCGAACATCGCCTTGCGCGGGCCGTTCTTGTCAACCCAGGTGCCCATGACCGCAGCCGACAGGCCCAGCATCACGATGGCGATCGAGAAGATCATACCGATTTCAGTAAGGCTGGCATCAAAATGCTTGACCAGCGCCGTCTTGTAGACACTCGTGGCGTAGGCCTGGCCGATGCAGAGGTGCACGGCGAGCGCCGCGGGCGGCACGAGCCAGCGGTTGAATCCCGGTGGGGCAATAGTTCGTTCACGGTCCAGCCAGCCCATCGTCGCTCCCTTGCGCGTCGTAAGACGTCGGTGTCCAAAGATCTGGAGGCGAATGGCCCCCAACACGGGCCGGCGCCTCCGGCAATCATGGTGCAAATCATCAGCAAGCGAACTAATCGTGCGCCGAGCGGTAGGAAATCCGCGATGAGCGGTGGTCAAGACCACGCCGGCACGGCTCTGGGAAGCCATCACCACCAGCGAGATCCGCGGCAACTACCAGTTCGGCAACACCTTCACCGCCGAGTGGAAACCGGGCGGCCGCTTCGAGATGGGCAACGCCAAAGCCAGCGGCCAGCTCCTGGCCGAGGGCGAAATCCTCGAAGTCGACCCGCCCCGCAAACTCGTCCAGACCATGCGCGCGCTCTGGGGCGAGGACGTCAAGGAGGAGGGCACCTCCCGCGTCACCAGGGAGATCGAACCCGTGGGCGATTCCTGCCATCTGACCGTCACCCACGACCAGCTACGCGAAGGCGCCATCGACCAGCTCTACGGCGGCTGGCCCATGATCCTCTCCGGCCTCAAAACCTGGCTGGAAACCGGCGAAAAGCTCACCACGCCCGGCTCACTCATGTACACCTAAGGCGACCGTCGGCGCCCAACCCGGGCGCCGCCGTCGTACTCCCGCGCTATTTTTCGGGTCCCGCGTGCGCCGCCCTAGCGGCCTCATAGCTGGTGCCGAAGGGCAGCGTGTCCATGTCCAGCATGGGGTTATCGTCCTGGGTTGCCACCAGTTCGCGGGCAGCTCTGTCCGAATCCACGCTGGGCATTGACCCGGGCAGGTGCCTCCGGGCGGATTCCGGCAGGAAGTAAATTGTGACCGCAGCGATTGCCGAGGTGGCCATGAGGTAGTACGCGGGCATCATGTCGTTGCCCGTCAGCTGGATCAGGCTCGCAATAATGAACGGCGTGGTGCCCCCGAAAATCGCCACCGCGAAGTTGTAGGCGATGCCCATGGCCCCGTAGCGATGGGCCGTGGGGAACAGTGCCGGCAGCGCCGAGGCGAGATTGGCAACGTAGAACGTGACCGGGAAGGCCACCAGGGCAAGACCGGTGAGCGTGGCCGGAATGCTTCCGATATCGATCAGAATGAACGCGGGGAGCGAGAGCACCACCGTGCTGATCGCACCGATCCACAGCACGGGGCGGCGGCCGATCCGGTCCGAGAGATGACCTGTCAGCGGGATGCACAGGGACATGGCCACCAGGACCGGGATGGTCAGGAGAGTCCCGTTGATCTCGTCGTACCCCTTGTTGGTGGTCAGGTACGTGGGCATGTAGGACGTCAGGGCGTAGCCCACCGTATTGGCAGCCGCCACGAGGATCATGGCCAGCACTATCCTCTGCCAGTAGGCCTTGAAGATCCCCACCGGGCCCATGGGGCCGAGCACCTCACCGGTTTCGGGATGCCTGGCCACTTCGGCCTCTGCCTCGAGGGTTGCCTGGAACGCGGGAGACTCCTCAATTTTCATCCGGAAGTAGATCGCGATGATGCCGAGGGGCCCGGCGATCAGGAACGGAATCCGCCAGCCCCAGGCCTCCATCTCGGCCTGGCCCAGGGTCAGCTGGAGACCGGACACCAGAGCTGCACCGATGGCAAAGCCCAGGTAGCTGCCCATGTCCAGGAAGCTGGCGAAGAAGCCGCGGCGGTGGTCCGGGGAGTGCTCACTGACGAACGTCGTGGCGCCTGCGTACTCGCCGCCGGTGGAAAAGCCCTGCACCAGCTTGGTGATCACCAGCAGCACGGCAGCCCAGATGCCCAGCACCGAGTACCCCGGAAGGAGACCGACGGCGAAGGTCGCCGCGGCCATGAGCATCAAGGTCATTGCAAGGACCTTCTGGCGGCCGATCTTGTCGCCAAGCCAGCCGAAAAAGACGCCACCCAGGGGCCGGGCGATAAACGTGGCTCCGAAGGTTCCCAGCAGGAACAGGTTCTGCACGGCTTTGTCGGCTTCCGGCAGGAACACCGGCCCCATGGTGGTGATCAGATAACCGAACACACCGACGTCGTACCATTCCATCGTGTTGCCGACGATGGTCCCGCCGAGCGCTTTCCTGAGGGTCCGGTGGTTAACAACATTGACGTCTGAAACGCGGAGACGGCGTTTCTTGAGAGGTTGCTGGGTCATGGCTGCCCCACCTCCAGATTGAAGGGGCCCATCAGCTGGCATACAGACACTTTGGTTCCTCCGATGGAGGTCACACGCCACCGACGGATGGCGCCGTCTTTGGCGTTGGACACACCTCGATGGCGAAGCCCAAGTGTCCGGCAATCGTGCCGGGCTGTCGAGAAGAGCCGGAGGTCCGATCGTGGGGAAAGCGCCCTGCGTTAGGTCCTGTCCCATGGGTCATTCCGGCTCGTTTAGGTACTCCGACCATCTTGGCACCGCCGCCCGGGCACAGCAATGGGATTCGGTGAGAAACCCGTTCAGAAACCGGCTGTTCAGAAGCCTGTGACTGCCCGGGGAACAAGCCGCCACAGGGACGTGACCTCGGCCGTGCGCGCCTCGAACAGAGGATCGTCGCGGTCCGATGCCTTCGGATGCGTCGGCTTGGTGTCGAGCCGTTCCACCACCTTCAGCCCAGCCGCGTTGATGGCCGCCAGCAGATCGTCACGCGACCGCAGGCCAAGGTGCTCGGCCAGGTCGGAAAGGACAAGCCAGCCCTCACCGCCCGGCTCCAGATGGTCGGAGAGTTCGTTCAGGAAGCGGAACAGCATCCTGCTGCCGGGGTCGTAGACGGCGCTGTCCAGGGTGGAATGCGGCGTGGCCGGAATCCAGGGCGGGTTGCACACAACGAGCGGTGCCCGTCCGGGCGGGAACATGTCGGTCAGGACGGCCTCAGCACGGTCCTGGACACCGAGGTTCCGGAAATTCTCACCGGCGCAGGCGATGGCACGCGGTTCATTGTCCGTCGCCACCACGCGGTGGACGCCACGGCGGGCGAGGACGGCCGCGAGCACCCCGGTACCTGTTCCGACGTCGAACGCCAGCGTGTCAGAGGGCAGCGGCGCGGCGGCCACGAGATCCACATACTCACTCCGGGTGGGGAAGAACGTGCCATAGTGCGGGTGGATGCGGCCCTGCAGGGCATCGACGTAGACGCCATTCCGTCGCCACTCGTGGGCGCCAATTGCCCCGACAAGCTCATGCAGGGACACAACGGAAGGTTCGCCGATATCGCCATACGCTTCAGCGGCGGCCTCCCGGATATCCGGTGCGCGGCGCAGCGGCACCACCGGGCCCGGATCAAGAGGAATCAGCAGCAGGCCGAGAATGCGCGCACGGTGCGAGCGGGACTGGCGATGCCGATAGAACTTTTCGGCCGGAGTTCCTGCGATCTTCTTTCCGGCGCCTACCCGCCGGTCCATGGCGTTGAGGATCTGCCGTGCGTTGTGGAAGTCACCGTGCCAGAGCATCGCGATCCCCTGTGACGCCATCCGGTTCGCCTCATCGGCCGTGAGGGAGTCGGTGACCACTTCGACGCGCGTCGGCGCCGGCCTGCCGTTCGCCGAACGCCATCGAGCGGTCATGCTCTCACCAGCCTCGACCCAGGTCACGACGGCGGGATCATCCACCGCAGCTGCGCGCGCCGGATCGGGGGCCGACGTCGGGATTCCCACGGGAGCTGGTGTGTCGGTAGTGATATAGATCCATTCCAAGAGTCCGGGGGCCGATCGGAGAGTGACGATTGCGGCGGTGATTCCACGACGTGGAAGGCGACGGCCCAAGATTCCGGACCGTCTTCCGGCCGCGAACCGCGCTTGGTTGATGGCTGCTGGAACCATTCAACCTGCATTGTCAGGATACAGGTGTGCCATAATCGCCACCCGCCGCCCGGCCGGGGCACGTGAGGCGACCGTCGCCACCCAATCCGGGCGCCGCCGTCGTACTCCCCCACGCCGAGGCAGGGATGCATTGTTTTCCACCTGGCCAGGCCATACCGTGAAGGGACGGTCAGCCGAAGTGCAGGTGCGGGCATGCGAGCTATTTCCTGGTCAGCGCGCTGTCTCCTGTTGTGCTTCCTGACCGTGGGGATCCTCGGCGGCGCCACCACACCGGCACCGTCACCTGCCGGCCTGCTGGCCACGGGACCCGCGAGCCCCGAGCAGACCTACGACGCGCTGGACACCTTCCTTCGGGAGCAACTGGACACCCTCGGGATTCCGGGCGCCGCCATCGCCGTCGTCCGGGACGGCGTCCACGTGCACTCCGCCGCATTCGGACGCGCCGACGACTCCGGGCGCCCGATGACCGCCCAGACGCCGGTGCTGCTGGCCTCCACCAGCAAGTCCGTCACCGCCATCGCCGTGATGCAGCAGGTGGAGGCCGGCCGCCTGCGGCTGGATGCGCCGGTGCAGACCTACCTGCCCTGGTTCACGCTGGACGACAGTCGCTCGCAAGCCATCACAGTCCGCCATCTGCTCCACCAGGCCAGCGGCATGTCATCCAAGGACACGGCCTTCGAAGCCTCCGACGCGCAGGGCCCGGAGGCTCTCGAGGAAGGGGTCCGGGCCTTGGCCGGTTCCCCGCTGGCCGGCGAACCGGGCGAGGCCTTCCACTACGCCAGCGCCAACTTCAACATCCTGGGCCTCCTGGTGCAGACAGTCTCCGGCCAGCCTTTCGGTGACTACTTGGAGCAGCACGTCTTTGGGCCGCTGGAGATGGCCCACAGCCATCCCACGCAGGCTGCCGCCCGCGCGGACAATGCGGCCGCCGGCTACTCGCTGTGGTTCGGCTCGTTCTGGCGCCAGACCGACGTGCCCGCACCCACCACCGGCATGCCGTCGTCCACGCTGTACGCGTCGGCGGAGGACATCGGCCACCAGCTGATCGCACTGCTCGACGGCGGACGGTACGGCGGTGCCCAAATCCTCCGGCCCGAGAGCGTGGCGGCGATGTTCGAGCCGGGGGTGCAGGTGGACGGGTCCAAGCGGTACGCCATGGGGTGGTTCACCCGGCCGCTGGTGGAATCCGCCGATCCCGCAGCACCGGCCGTCCAGGAAGCGGACTTGCCGCTGCTCCTGGAGCATCAGGGCGAATGGGGCAACAGCCACACCTACCTGGCCATGGTTCCGGAGTCCGGCCTTGGCGTCGCCCTGGTCATCAACGGCAATGACACCGCCGCCCCGTCGCGGCTCAAGGCCATCGACACCAACGTCCTGCGGATCCTCCACGGGCAGTCCCCCGTGCCGGCGGTGGTGTTCGAGGACTGGCTGCAGCGTTACAGCTGGGCGGTGGCCCTGGCCCTGCTTCTGACGGAGCTGCTGAGCCTGTGGCTGGTGCTGCGGTTTTTGCTTCGGCGGCGTGCTCCGTCCCGGAAGCGCTGGGTGCTTCTGGTTTGGGGAGTTGCTGCTCTCGCCCTCGACGCGTTCGCCCTCTGGCTGTGCCTCAGCTACGCCCCCGCCCGGTTCGACACCCACTTGTTTGTGATCATCCGCCAGTTTCCCGACGTCGGCATTTTTCTGGTGCCTGTGCTCGTGCTGGCCATCCTTTGCCCTGTCCCGCGGACGGTGTGGCTTCTCGCCAGAGTGCGGGCTGATGCCGCCCGCAATTTGCCCGTTCAGGCTCCGGCTGGCGCGGTGTGGCCTAAAGTGCAGCGTTCGCCGTCAGCGGGGCGCCGTCGTGGGCCACATTGACGGTGACCTGGCCCCGAAACGGCTCAAACCGCGGCGTGTCCATGTCAAAGTGCCCCAGTTCGGCTACTCGTGCAGTTACGGGGAAGTCCATCGCGGTGATGCGGCTGAACATGCTCAACACTCCCTGGCCTGGATCAGCACTAAAGCCGACAGCCGCGGACACCTTCCAGAGGAAAGGTTTCCGCGGCATTAATCGTCCGATTCGCTTACTTATCGCACCCGATTCCGTCGCGGTCTCTGTCGAGGTGCGTCCCATATCCCGGTGTTCCGGCATAGATGGGCGCCGCACCTGCTGCGCGTGCCGCCGTGCAGTTTGCGTAGTACACGGCTGCTGGTGCCTGGACTACGGGTGCTGGCTTTACGACCGCCTGCTGGGCAGTCTGCTGCGCGGCTGCCTCGGCTGCTTTCTGGGCTGCAACCTGCTGCGCGGCTGCCTGATCTGCCGCAGCTTTGTCCGCCACAACCTTTGCTGCAGCAGCCGCCTCTGCTGCAGCCTTGTCAGCTGCGGCTTTATCAGCGGCGGCCTTTTCCGCCGCAGCCTTTTCAAGGTTCTTGACGCCTAGGTGAACGGTGGATCCCTTTGCCACCTGTGCGCCTTCGGTTGGGTCTTGGGACGTCACCTGCCAGTTCTTCTTTACGATGATGGACTTGCCATCGGCAGTGTCCGCAGCTTCGACCTTGAACCCGAGATCTTCCAGTTGCTCCGTGGCTTTGTCCAGAGTCAGGCTCAGCACGCCTGGAACCGTGACAGCATCTGCAACCACTGCAACAGCGGTTGACGTTGATGACGCCTGCGTACCACTGCATCCCGTCAGCATGAGGCCGGTCAGCACAATTAATGTCAGTGTCTTCTTCATTTTTCCCCCTTGGAAATTCTTGAAACGGTGGAGTGATTGGCGTGGCTAGCTCTCGCAGGCCACACCGTCGGAGTCGCGGTCCAATGCCGCCCTATAGCCGGCCTGTCCGGCATAGATCGGCGCGGCACCGGCGGCCTTGGCGGCCGTGCAGTTGGCGTAGTAAACGGCGGCCGGAGCAGCAGAAACAGGTGCGGGCGCCGGCACAACAGGCGCGGGAGCAACCGGAGCAGGGGCGGGTGCCACAGCCGCCGGGGCCGGAGCGGGAGCTACCGGGTCAGCTGCCACCACCGGCGCAGGTGCGGGCGCCTGCGCCGCGGCGACTGGTGCCTGCTCGTTTGTTGGTGCGAGCTGGCCGGAGCAGTCGGCAAGGATCCTGGCCATCGCGGCATGCTCCGCCTGGGTGACCCACAGGCTGTACGTTGCCTTCACCGAAATCTGCCGGGCAACGTATTCGCACCGGAAGCCCTTATTCGGCGGCAACCAGGTGGCGGCGTCGCCGTCGCCCTTTTTCATGTTGGTGGGACCGTCCGTGGACTGGAGGTTCAGGGGGTCATTGGCGAAGGCCGTCCGCTGCTCCGTGGTCAACTGCTGCGCACCCTTCTGCCAGGCGTCGCTGAGGGCAACAACATGGTCGATCTGGACGGCGCTGCTGGTGGCACTCCCCCGCAGGAAGCGGATGGTAGTGCCTGTGTAGGGGTCCGCCAGCGTTCCGGACTGAACCTTGCAGGGGATGCTGTTGGTGTAGGTGATCCCCGTAAGGTCGCGCTTGAGCATGTCGTTCCGCGTGTCGCAGCCGTTGCGGTCCACGTCTGCCCAGGCCTGACCGAAGAGCGCACGGTCGTAGCCCGTCTTCGGCGCCCGGCCCTTGATGGGAAGGGTTGCCAGCAGGTCGATCGTCTTCGTTGCAAAGGCGGGCTGCGTCTTCGGAGCCGTGACATCGTTCGCAACGAGGCTTGAAGTCTCAGGATCGAGCGGGGCGCCCGTCGCCTGCGCGGTTGGAACGGACGACGGCGTCGGAGTCGCTTTTGCAGATGCGCTCGCTGTGGCGGTTCCCGGCGAGGCATTCCAGTCCGAGGAGGCTGCCTGGAGATCCTCCGCGTTGGTCCGTGGCACTGTGACTGCGCCGGCGATGAAGAGAGCGAAGGAGAGGGCGAGTGCGATGGCCCCTGCCTTCCGCTTCGCCGGGAGCCACGCCCAGGAACGGCGTCCGGTCGCCAGAACATAAAAGCCGGTAACGGCGCCGGCGATAGCTAGGAAAACCAGAGCGCCCCCGAGACCGCCACTGAAAGCACCAATAATCATGAAAAGGGCTGTGATGCCGCCGACGATGAACGTGGAAGCACGTGGCCTGCCTGGTGGTCTTGACCCGGGACCACCTGATACTGGAGCCCAGAGCACTTCATTGTTCGACATTATTTCCCCCAATAATAAAAGCCCGACAATTAGCCGGGCTTTTACCCTGTCGACATCTTGCGTCACTGAAGACCCTATTTCTACGTCCCATGCGAACGGCGGATACTTCGCGGATCCTGGCACAACATTGATCCGGTCTTGAGCCGATCTTGAGCCGTTCGTCGATCGGGGAATTCGAGGCTTAATAATGGAAATAGGTGCTAAGGGAAGACGTAGTTTTCTGTTTTCCCATATTTACGGCGGTCGGCCTTTCACCCAACGTTTCCTGGCGCTGACCACCATCACCGAGCGCCTATCGCCTATCGCCTATCGGGACCAAGTGCAGTACGTTGGCCGTACGCCGCACGAATAGCGTGGTGCTGGGCACGCATTCCGGCCGCCAACTCTCGAAAATTTCGATCTGCGTCATGAGGGACTCTGAGGTCCCGGCCTGACTCAACCCCGGCGAGTGCGTGCGCGCACGGACCAGAGAAGCGAACTCATGAAATCTGCAACCCTTCCCCGCTCCCGCAAAAGCCCCCGGACCCGCTGGCTCGTACCTGCCGCCCTGATCCTCCTCAGCCTCGTCCCGGTCATCGCCGGGGCCGTGCGCCTGACCGAGCTCTCGGGAGGTCAGATCACGCCGGATAACGCGCGGTTCTTCGATTCGCCAGTCCCCGTGCTGATCCATATCCCCACCGTCACGGTGTACCTGGTGCTGGGGGCGTTTCAGTTCGTTCCCTCGCTTCGACGGGGCAAGCGCGGCAGGGCCAGCTGGCACAAAATCGCGGGACGCATTCTTGCCCCCACCGGCCTGCTCGCCGCCCTGTCGGGTTTGTGGATGGCAGTTTTCTACGATCTCACGCCTCTGGACGGGCCGCTGCTACTTGTCCTTCGGCTCGCCTTCGGGTCCGCCATGGTCGCGTTCATTGTCCTTGGATTCATCGCCGTGCGGCGCCGGAACTACGTCCGGCACAGCGAATGGATGTCGCGGGCGTACGCCATCGGCATCGCCCAGGGAACCATTGTTGTGGTGACAATTCCGTGGATTCTCCTGGTAGGACCGGTAGACGAACTGACCCGGGCGCTTCTGATTGGCGCATCATGGGTACTCAGCCTGGCGGTGGCCGAATACTTCATCCACCGGCGCGCCCAAGTACCAACGCGAGCGGCGCCCCCAAGCCGTGCGCCGTCGTCGTAATTCCCGACGGCGGCCGCTGGCCAGGTGCCTATGGTTTAGTAAGTGCGCTTACGGATTGGGATCTAGACTTAATCATGGACACGATCCCGGCGGTTTTCCTCGTCATCGGGGCAGCGTTTGCCTGGCTGGGCGTGACGCTAGTGGTTATCCTCCGGACTCGGCGCCGTAGGAGTGGATCGAGGCCGGTGCATCCGGCGCATCCCACTGACCAGGCTCACCTCCGTAACGGCATTCGCTGGCGCCGCCTCCGCCGGATCGCGGACCAGAACACCGGAACTCCGTCGAGGCGACACAGTCTGAAAATCAGGAAGGTCCGCCACTAAGGCCACCGAAACTTCAACGGCGTCAGGACACCCGGCGGAACTCCCCGGGCCGCAGCTGGACGTGGATGGGCAGCACCAGCTGGATGTGGGTGTCGCCGATGGGCTTGTCGAGCAGCTCGTTGATGGAGGTCTGCCCTTCCAACTCGCTGTGCTGGTTTTTGCCCATGTATCGAGCTTATGTGCGCCACGGCGGGAGTGAATCCTAAGACACGCGTGAGCTATGGCCTCTTGTCTGCGGCAGTGCCAGTATGTGGAGAATCAGGTTCGCTGCAGGACCCCAAACCGGCCAGTGAGGACGCACAATCATGACCTACGTCAACAATTTGGCCGATGTGGGAGCAGGCGACATCGCCGTGGCCGGCGGAAAGGCCGTGGGACTGGGCGGCCTCCTTCAGGCCGGGCCGCCGGTCCCCCCAGGCTTTGTGCTGAACACCGCAGCCTATTCGCATTTTGTGGACGCCAACCACCTTGAGGCACGCATCCAGGAACTGGCCACTCTGTCGCCGCAGGCCGCGCCCCAGGACTACGCGGACGCCTCGGAGCGGATCCGCGCCCTGTTCGCCGGCGGCATCATGCCGGCCGACATCGCAGCGGAACTCGGCGCCGCCTACGGGCAGTTCGCCGACGGCGACGGCGACGGTGACGCCGACGGGAATCCGGCCGTTGCGGTGCGCTCCTCCGCCACGGCCGAGGACCTCGCCGCAGCCAGCTTCGCCGGGCAACAGGAAACCTACCTGAACGTCCGCGGGGCCGAGTCGCTGTCCGCGGCCGTGATCGATTGCTGGGCTTCCCTGTGGACGGCGCGTGCCATGGCCTACCGGGCCCGCGGAGGCATCGGACCGGATTCGGTGCGCCTCGCGGTGGTGGTCCAGCGGATGGTCGAGGCCGAGGCTGCCGGGGTCATGTTCACTGCCAATCCGGCCAACGGGCGCCGCGACCAGATCGCCATCAGTGCCGCGTGGGGCCTGGGCGAGTCCGTGGTCAGCGGGACGGTCACCACGGATGACCTCGTAGTCGACGCCGGGACGGGCGCCGTGCTCTCGCGACGCACCGCAGACAAGGCGGTTATGACTGTCTACGCGGAGCACGGCACCCGGGAGCAGCCCGTGGCGGCAGCCCGCCGTCGTGCTCCCGTTCTTGACGACCGTGCCGCAGCCGAGCTCGCCGGGTATGGCACGCGGAGTGCGGATCATTTCGGGGCACCGCAGGACATCGAGTGGGCGCGGGCCGGTGGCGGGTTTTTCATCCTGCAGTCCCGGCCCATCACCGCGCTGCCCGAACCGGCGGCCGACACCCCGGATACCTGGCCCGTGCCCTTCCCCAAGGGGATGTACTTCCGGGCGAGCATCGTGGAACAGCTGCCCGACCCGCTCTCGCCGCTGTTTGCCGACCTCATTGACGGCTCGGTGTCCAGGTCGCTGCGAGCCTTGATGAACGAGGCCGTGGGCACGAACGTCATCCGCGAGGGCGACGTGGGACTGCCCACCATCAACGGCTACGCCTATTACTACTACCGCACCTCGGGGATGTGGCGGATCATGGGCAAGGCGCTGACGGCGGTACGCGCGCTGGCCCGCGGCCAGGCGCACATGGGAGTGGCAGGCTGGCGCGAATTTTCGCATCCACACTACGAACGGGTGATCAAAGACCGGTCCGCGACGCCGGTCGGCGAGCTCACCGGCGAGGAACTGCTGGAGGGTGTGCAGGCGCTGCTGGACGCCGGCACCGTGTACTACACAGCCGTCCAGTCAGTCATTCCGCTCGCCGCATGCAGCGAAATCTCGTTCCGGGCGTACTACGACAAGTTCGTCCGGCGCGACGGCGAACCCCCCGCCGTGACGTTCATCCTCGGCTACGACAGCGAACCCATCCGGGCGGAGAAGTCCCTGTACGATCTGGCAGCCTGGGCCCGCGGCGTCCCCGGGCTCGCCTCGGCGCTCCTCCATGAACCGACGACGGCGTTGGCCGAGTCCCAACGCACGGGATTCCCGCCTGCCGGCTTCGCTGAGCCGTTGTGGCAACAGTGGCGTCCTCGCTTCCAGGACCACCTCGGCCGGTTCGGCCATGCGGTCTACAATCTGGACTTCGCCAGCCCGGTGCCGGCCGACGATCCGTCAGCCCTGCTGGACA
This sequence comes from Arthrobacter sp. Soil762, assembly GCF_001428335.1. Classification (GTDB taxonomy): domain Bacteria; phylum Actinomycetota; class Actinomycetes; order Actinomycetales; family Micrococcaceae; genus Arthrobacter. The sequence continues at coordinate 207,330 of NZ_LMSG01000019.1, read as the reverse complement.
CGGTGAAGTTCTACCTGCGGGGGCAAGGCACTGACCCCCATGAGCGGCAGCGGCACTCGGCCGACCGCCGCGAGGACGAGACCAGCCGGATCAGCGCCCGGCTCGGGCCGCGCCGCCGGGCCGCGTTCCTCCGTTTGCTCCGGTGGGCACAGACCACCGCGCCGATCCGCGAGGATGCCCTGGCCGACGTCGGCCTGGCCTGGCCGCTGCTCCGGCGGATGCTGCTGGAACTAGGGCAGCGGCTGGTGGACTCCGCTGTCATCGCCGAGCCCGCCGACGTGTTCTGGCTGCGGCACCAGGAGCTGCGCAGCGCCGTCGAGTTCGGCCTGGCCGCGCCGGGCGCAACGGCGGCCGTGGCCATTACCGGAGCCGACCGGCCCGTCCGCGCCGCCGCCGTCGAAGAGCGCAAGATGCTGTGGCGGGGCCAGATGAAGGCCGCTGCCCCGCAACTGCTCCCGGAGAGCCGGTGGATGGAAAAGGCCTTCGGCTCCATGATGCCCGCAGGCTCGCAGCACCAACTCGGCGACATCATCAAGGGCACGGGCGCGAGCGCGGGCCGGGTCAGCGCTCCGGCCCGAGTCCTGAGGGGACCACAGGATTTCGCCCTGATGGAGCCCGGAGAGGTCCTCGTCGCCCGCATCACCACTCCCGCCTGGACCTCGCTGTTCGCGATGGCCTCCGCCGTGGTGACCGACGTGGGCGGACCGTTGAGCCACAGCTCCATCGTGGCCCGGGAGTACGGCATCCCGGCCGTGCTCGGCACCGGCGTTGCCACCCAGCGGCTCACCAGCGGCCAGCAGATCCGTGTGGATGGCGACGCCGGCACCGTCACCATCGAGCAGCCGAGCCCTACTCAAGGGCCATGACCCGGTGGCATGATGGGGCGCATGAGCCGAGTCACGTGCGACCTGACCATCTCCCTCGACGGCTTCGTCGCCGGCCCGAACCAAAGCCCGGTGGAGCCGCTGGGCGAGAACGGCGAGCTCCTGCACCGGTGGATGTTCGAGGAACCCGAGGCCAACGCGGCCGCGATCGAAGGCATCCTCGCTTCCGGCGCCTACATCATGGGGCGGAACATGTTCGCAGGTCCCGGGGCGTGGGATGAGGACTGGCGGGGATGGTGGGGTGAGGAGCCGCCCTATCACGCACCGGTTTTCGTTCTCACCCATCAGCGACGCGAGCCCCTGCAGATGCAGGGCGGTACCACGTTCAACTTCGTGACCGATGGGATCGAATCGGCGCTGGCCCAGGCCCGGAAGGCCGCAGGCAGCAAGGACGTGGCCATTGCCGGCGGGGCGCAGACCGCCCAGCAATACCTATCGGCGGGGCTGATCGACGAGCTGCGGCTCCACACCGCGCCCATCATCCTGGGGGCGGGCGAACGGCTGCTCGACGGCGTCGCGAACCTCACGCTTGAGCCCACGGAAGTGAGCGGCACCGGCCTCGTCACCCACGTCCGCTACCGGGTCATCCACTAAACAGGCCGAGCGGGTGGGAACCGGCTGAGTTCACAATTGCGTGAATACATCCTTAGATGTACTTTATTGGTATGGAAACGCTCGCTCATGCACCGGTACTGGCACGGTTCGGTTACGCAGTCTCGGACCCAACGCGGGCCCGGATTCTGCTGGCCCTTGCTGACGCGCCGGCCTACCCGTCCGATCTGGCCGACACTTTGGAAGTTTCGCGGCAGAGCATGTCCAACCACCTGACGTGCCTGCGCGGCTGCGGCCTGGTGGTCGCCGTCCCTGACGGGCGGCGAAGCCGGTACGAGCTTGCGGATGCCCGGCTGGGCCACGCTGTCAGGGATCTGATCGGCGTGGTCCTCGCCGTGGATCCGGCCTGCTGCGCGCCGGACGGAACGTGCCCGGCATGACGGCGCTGCTGAACCCGCTGGCGCCGGAGCGCCGTGCGGTCCTGACCCGAAGGATCCGGCTGTTCGCCGCGGCGACGATCACCTACAACCTCATTGAAGCGGTCGCCGCCCTGTGGGCCGGCGGTGTCGCGGACTCCTCGGCGTTGATCGGGTTCGGGCTGGACTCAGTCATCGAGGTGGCCTCCGCCCTGGCGCTGTCCTGGCAGTTCTCCGCCAAGGACCCGGAACGCCGGGAGCATCTGACCCTGCGGATCATCGCGGTGTCCTTCTTCGCCCTCGCCGCGTTCGTCACCGTCGATGCCGTACGGGCGCTGACGGGCGGCGGGGAAGCACGGCACTCAACGCCGGGGATCGTTATCGCTGCCCTGAGCCTGGCCATCATGCCCGTTTTGTCCTGGCTGCAGCGCCGCGCGGGGCGCGAGCTGGGCTCCCGGACCGCGGTGGCCGACTCAAAGCAGACGCTTCTGTGCACGTACCTGTCAGCGGTCCTGCTGGTGGGGCTGGTCCTGAACAGCACTCTGGGCTGGTGGTGGGCCGATGCCGGGGCCGCACTGGTCATCGCCGCCATCGCCGTCCGGGAAGGCATCAATGCCTGGCGCGGAGACGTGTGTTGCATAGTCCGCACCGTCGACGCGTGCTGCCCAGAATGTTCAAGTGAAACTGCCCGCCAAGAGGGTCCTCTACCAGCGGGCCGGCCCTTGCTGGAGGTACGGGAGATCCCCTGACGTCCCTGGGGGTTACTCCCCTAATCCATGCGATTGTCCGAGCGCGAGCCACGCCCGGAGGAGATCCGCACCATGCGGATCTCGCGCACGCCGTCCTCCACATTCACGGTCCCGTCCGCCACGAACCCGTGCTTGCGGTAGAACGCCTGCGCCCGAGGATTTGGATCGGCCACCCAGAGCGCTGCCGAATCGTCAGGTCCGCACATTCACGCGCGCCATATGGGCAGCGTCCTCGACGCGCGCGAAACGAACCCTCACCGGGGTATCCATAAGCAAAACTCTACCGAGAGCGGCACCCGGCGTAGCCTGAATCCATGGACTCCGAAGTCCGGTATCTCACGCTCCGCACCGGCATCACGGTGCCGTGCCTCGTCCACGGCGACGCCGCCGCGAAACCGGTGCTGCTGCTACACGCGTGGGGCGAATCGAGCGGCAGCTTTGACCGCTTGATTCCCCAGTTGCCCGGTTTCCGGGTCTATGCCCCGGATCTCCGCGGGCAAGGTGAGGCGGACAAACCGGAGGGCGGCTACTCCCTGGCGGAACAGGCCGAGGACGCAGCCGCAATCCTGGAGGCCCTCAACGTGCCGAGCGCCGCCGTCGTCGGCTCCTCAAGCGGCGGCTACGTCGCCCAGCAACTCGCCATTTCCCACCCACAAAAGGTTGCCTCGCTGGTGCTGGTGGGCGCTCCCCTGAGCCTCCACGGGCGGGCACCCTTCGCCGACGAAGTGGACCGCCTGACGGACCCCCTCGACGAGGACTGGGTCCGGGATTCCCTGTCCTGGTTTCCCCTGTTGCACGAGGTTCCCGCTTGGTTCGTCGAGGACCGTGTGCACGACGGTCTCCGGATGCCGGCCCACGCCTGGAAGGGCATCCTGAACGGCCTGGGCGAGGCCACCCCGCCCACCGAATCGGGAACCATCCACGCCCCCACGCTGATCCTGTGGGGAGAACAGGACCGCTTGCTGACACGCGGCGGCCAGGAAACCCTGGCAGCCCGGATCCCCGGCTCCGTGCTGAAGGTCTACCCCGATGTGGCGCATCTGGTGGTGTGGGAGTGCCCGGACCAGGTCGCAGAAGATACGACGGCGTTCCTCGCCTCCCTCTTTGACGCCCGCAAGCCATCGGACGTACTGTGACGGCCCGCTCTGCAGGCTCGCCGGCCAGGCGGTTGAAGGAGGTTTACGACAACCTCCCGCTGCCGCTGCCTATCGTGGCCGCGCTGGCCCTGGATCTCCTCCTTGACCGGGTCCGTCCAATGCCGCTTCCCGGATCCCGCTCCCTCCACCGGATAGCGGGGGCGGCACTGCTGCTCGCCGGCGTCGGCCTGAATGTTTGGGCGCTGGCTGAACGGCGACGCCGCTCGGCGGGCCCCTTCGCGCTGGAGCGGCCGGTGGAGCTGGTCATCACCGGCCCGTATGCAATCACCCGCCATCCGATGTATGTCGGCTGGTGGCTCATCCAACTGGGCGCGGGAACCTTGGCCGGTTCATCCTGGGTCCTCGCGACGATGCCGGCTGAATTGCTTGTGGAACACCGCTTTGTCCTCGGCGAAGAGGCCATGCTGGCCGAGCTCTTTGGACGGTCCCACCGTGATTACGCGAAAACGGTTCCGCGCTACCTCGGGTTCCCGAGGGAGGCACAGTCCGCAAAGTGCCAGGGCATTGCTTGCGCGGCGGGCTCGCTATTTAGCGGCAAGAGAACTCTTCAACGGGCATCGCGGGCGGCACTTCCTTAGTTCCGGCGGTGCCGGTGATGACTTTCGTAGCTTTGGAACACTTCTGAGGAGGTTTGGCCGGAGTGTCCGAATTTTCCGCGGAGGACCTCGGCCAGGTCATCCAAGGCCGCGTGCATCATCCGTCCGGCAAATTGCAGGTCGATGTTCGTGCTTGCCTGCGCTTCTGAGGCCAGTTGGTGCGCATAGGCGACGGTAGCCGGCAGTGATCCTCTCTGCTGTGCTTCGTGGAAGTAGTACGTTTCGTTGAACGCCAGCAGGTCCATGCTGACCGTGGCTACACTTCTGGCGAATGATTCGAGCAAGGTAGCGGCATGTCCGGGTTCCAACGTCGACATGCCTTGCGGCCCGGCGGCCTGCCTGAACAGGTTCAGCTCGTGGGCAAGGGCGCGGCGCCGGCTGAGGGCGGGGTACGTCTGCAGAATCCAGGAGACCGTGGCCGTAAGCAACCCGAAGCCTGTGACGGCCTGCGCAGCGACGACGAACCGAAGTAATGGCGCCGCCGGAACTATCTCACCGAAGCCGACAGTGGAGAGGCTCACCATCGAGATGTACATGGCCTCGGAAAGGTCCCCTCCATGGGGGACGCCCGCTGCGTAGACGAACCCGTCCGGTAAATGCGGTACATACACCAGTGCCCATCCCATGATGGACAAGGACGCCCAGGCGCCGATCACCGCCGCCATGGCGGCGGGTGCAGCGACGGTGGAGGCCCGGCCGGCGAATCGTCGGGACAGGAGCCACAGCGCACGCATGATGAGCCTGCACACGGGTCCCGTGCCGTGAGGATAGAGGAGCGTGTGAAAGACATCTGCGGCCATCAGCAGAATCAGTCCCGCACCGATGACCGTCACCACAACGTCCGCAAAGTCCATGCTTCACCTTAGGCGTTGGGGTAGCTGCGCCGGAGCAGGCCGGCGGCCAGCATGCCCCAACCCCAGTGGAATACTCACTCTGGGTGCCGCTGCCAAGAGGACCGCGGTTGCCGCGACGAAGACGACGGCGGCCGGGACGTGCGCCAACGCGGCGCCGACCAGCAGGCCTGGCGGGCCGTTTTCCGCGCCGGCCAGGGCAAGACCGATGGTGGCTACGGTCCCGGCGACGACGGCCACGGCTACTGTCGAGGAGGCGGCGAGGACCAGGTTCGCGCCAAGCCACCGGGCCTTGGTTCTGGGTGGGCATCGCCGGTTCCTGATTTCGACGTCCATCCGGTGATGGCTGGCCTCGCGGAGTGGCCAATATAGTAAGTTGCCTTATGATTTGATATATACATTGCCGCAGCGCCGGAAGGAACGGGTATGGTGGCGGAATCGCCGAGCTCCAACAGAATTGACGTGGTTGGCGGACGTTACCGGCTGGGCGAGGTGATCGGCCGCGGCGGCATGTCGTCCGTCTACCGTGCAAGGGATAAGAATCTGGGTCGCGACGTGGCCTTGAAGCTCTTCGCACCCCAGGCCCCCGATGCAGACGAGTTGAAACGCCAGGAAGCTGAAATAACGCTGCTGGCGACGCTGAACCATCCCAGCCTCGTGACTTTGTTCGATGTCGGCGTCGACGTACGTATCCCGGATGAGCCCCGGCCGTTCCTGACGATGGAACTGGTCGAAGGACAGGACCTGCGCAGCCGGATCAGGCACAGTAAAGTCCCCCTGGACGAGCTCGCCGTCATAGGAGCCGGCATCGCTGACGCACTGGCCTATGTCCACGGCCTTGGCATCCTCCACCGCGATATCAAGCCGGGCAACATCCTCTTGGTGCAGACCCGACCCGGGGAGCCACTGCGGGCCAAGGTCGCAGACTTCGGCATAGCACGAATCGACGACGCAACACGCCTGACCGTTACGGGGGCCATGGTGGGCACCGCGGCGTACCTCAGCCCCGAACAGGCCATGGGTTCCCCGCTCACCCCTGCCACAGACATCTATTCGCTGGGGCTGGTCCTGCTCGAATGCATCAAGCAGACAATGGAGTACCCCGGCAGCGCTGTGGAATCTGCGGTGGCCAGGCTGCACCGCGCCCCCAAAATTCCTGCGGATCTCCCTGCCGAGTGGGCAGACCTGATCCGCTCGATGACGGCAATCGAGCCGCTGGAACGCCCGACGGCTGCGGACATCGAGACGGCGCTGCGGCAGGCCCTTGTCTCGCCGACATCCACTCCCGGCGAACTTGCACCGGAAACCACGCGTGTGCTGCCGGCCATGCCGTTCAGGACGCCGTCCGTCACAGCAGAGTCGCCCTCCCTTAATCTGCCGGCCAGGCCGACCAACGAAGACCCCAACGGTGAGGATTCCGCCAACGCCGCCCAGTCACGGCCGGTACCTGGCACCGATCAGCCCAGCAGCCCCCTGGGAGTGCGCCGACGGAGGTCGGCCCGTTCGGGACAGAAGATGCGGCGGCTCCCGGTGGTGGCCATCCTGATCCTTGTTGCGCTGGCAGGCGGTGCCGCGGCACTCACAGCGGGCCAGGCGCCAGAGTCCACATCCGGCGTCGTGCCTTACCCCGCGGTGAGCGGCACGCTGGGTGACCACCTCCTGGAACTTCAGAAGAGTGTGGAACCATGACCCGCTTCCATTCCACAGGCCAGCGCGCCGGAGCACGGGGAGCCGGCCTTGCCGCCACCTTGGTGCTGGCGGCATCGCTCGCCGGCTGCGGCCCGGCCGCTACCGGCCTGCAGCGCGATACGGCCTCCCATCTTCAGGAACTCGTGCTCGGCGTAAGCCAGGCAGCGGCCGCCAACGATCACACGGCCGCGCTCAAGACCTTGGACAGCCTGGAAGCGGACGTGGCGACTGCAGCCGGCAGCGGCCAGGTTTCCGAGGAACGGCGCCGGAGCATCATGACCAGCATCACCGCCGTCAGGGCCGACCTCAATGCCGCCGTAGTCGCCGCCGCAGCGGCAGCGAAGGAAGCTGAAGCAGTGGCCGCCGCGGCAGAAGCGGAGAAGACCAAGGCCGACGCGGAAGCCGCCGCGCAGGCCGCCCAGGAAAACACTGCGACCGTCGTGCCGGAACCTGTACCGGCACCAGCCCCTGCACCGGAACAGGCAAAAGGCGCCGAGGGAAAAGGCAAAAACAAGAACGGCTGAGGATTTGCCGTCCACCCAGGCGGACCCTTCGACTACGCTCGTGTGATGCCTGTTCTCATCGCTCCGGACGTCAGCTATCACGCCTCCTGGCTGGAAGGATCCGCGGAATTTGGCGGCGCCAACCGGGACGGTGGAGGCCCGGAGGACTGGTCCTTGGAAGAACTCAAAGATGCCCGGCCGTTCCGCCGATTTGTCGCTGCCCTCGTCAACGATGCCCTGCAGGAGAGCCCGCGCAAGCCGGGGTACGTGCCCTGCACGTACTTATGGATTGTGGAGGGTGACACGTTCCTTGGCTCGCTGGCCATCAGGCACGAGCTGAACGAATTCCTCCTCAACGAGGGCGGGCACATCGGCTACAGCGTGAGGCCTACTGCCAGGCGTCGCGGCCACGCCGCTGCCGCTTTGGAAGCCGCCCTGCCGATGGCCCGGGAACTGGGAATCCTCCGGGTTCTCCTCACCTGCGATGAGACCAACACCGGCTCCCGGGCGACTATCGAAAAGAACGGCGGCGTCTGGGAGGACACCCGCAACGGCAAACGACGCTACTGGATCGATACCGTCTGACCGGTTGAAGGCGGCCTGAAATCCGGCACCAGAGGGTGGACATTGCGGTGCCCGTATGCGGGCTGCCGCTAGACGCGCGTTGGGAAGGACTCCACTTTGGCTGGATCCCGCTCGACGACGTCGCCCAGCACGCCGTCAATCCGGTCCAGAGTCTCCTGGCCCAGCGCGAGGTCGGCGGCCTTGACAGTGTCGTCGAGCTGCTCAGGGCGGCTGGCGCCGACAATCGCCGCGGAAACGTTGGGGTTCGCCAACACCCAAGCCACGGCCAGGGTAGCCAGCGGCACACCGAGGTCCGCGGCAATCGGCTTGAGCTTCTCCACCCGCTCCAGCACCTCGGGTTGCATGAACTTGTGCTCAGTCTTCAGCCCGCCGTCGTCGGCGGTGAAGCGGCTGCCGGCCGGTACGGTGGAGGCACCGTACTTACCGCTCAGCACGCCTTGGGCCAGCGGCGACCAGCACACCTGGGTGATCCCGAGCTCTTCGCAGACCGGCACCACTTCAGGTTCGATCACGCGCCAGAGCATGTTGTACTGCGGCTGGCTGGAGACGAACTGGATGCCCAGTTCGGCCGCCAACGCGGCGCCCGCGCGGATCTCCGCCACGGTCCATTCCGAGACGCCGATGTAATGGGCCTTGCCGGCACGGACGATATCCGCAAAGGCACCCATCGTCTCCTCGAGCGGGGTCTCGTAGTCATAGCGGTGCGCCTGGTAGACGTCCACGTAGTCCATCTGCAAGCGGCCCAACGAACCGTTGATGGATTCCATTACGTGCTTGCGGGACAGGCCCCGGTCGTTCTTCCCTGTGCCGGTCGGGAAGAACGCCTTAGTCATGACCTCGATGCCCTCGCGGCGCACACCCTTGAGTGCTTCGCCGAGCATGGTTTCGGCCTTGGTGCCTGCATAGGCGTCGGCGGTGTCGAAAGTGGTGATGCCAAGGTCCAGGGCCTTTCGCACGCATGCCGTGGCAACATCCTGGTCCACGGTTTCGCCGTGGGTGGCCCAGTTGCCCAGTGCGATCGAACTGACGTACATGCCGCTGGTGCCGAGTTTGCGGTATTGCATGAAGCTTCCTTTCAGAGTTTGCCGGGGTGTCCGGCGGAATGCTGAGAATCCGGGGCGGTAGGTGTTGTGCGCAGGGCACGGGGCGGCGCGGTGGTCTCCCGGACCACAAGGCGTGCCGGACGGGCAAGGTTGGTAGCTTGCCCTCCATGCATGATCTCCAGGAGGATCCGGGCGACGTCCTGTCCTTGTTCGGCCACCTCGTGGTCCATCGTTGTCAGGCCCACGACATCGCAGAGCTCGTGGTTGTCGAATCCGACCACAGAGAAATCCCGGGGAACTTCCAGGCCTGTCTGGCGGAGGACCTTGAGGACCCCGAAGGCCATTTCGTCGGAGGCTACAAAAGCCGCGGTCGGGGCGCGTCCAGCGACAAGCAGGCGGGACATGGCCGCTGCGCCCCCAGCGACACTGTTCTCATCGAATTGTTCAAGGGCGTCGTCCAGGGTCAGTCCGGCCTCGGCCAGAGCCTCCCGGTAACCCACCAGCCGCTCCAAGGGCGGCACACCGCCCAAATTGCTGCCCTCCTCATCACGGATGCCGATGAAGGCTACCTGCTCATGGCCAAGGTTCAACAGGTGCCTCACAGCAGCCCGCCCGGCCCCGACGTTGTTCACAGACACCGATCCGGCACCCTGCGCTTGAGCCCCAAGCAACGCCACCGCCTGCCCCTGGGAGGCGAGCGAATCCAGCTCCTCCCTGCTCGGCTGCAGGGCCATGATGATGACCCCGTCCGTACGGCCATGCAAATGCACGGTGCCGAAGAACCTCTGACGCTGTCCGGCAGTGGCGAGCTCGTAGAGGAGCACATCGAATCCGGCCTCCCGGAGCGTGTGTGTGGCCTCGCCAATGACCTTTCCGAAAAACCACTTGGCCAGCACTGGTACCACGATGCCCACGGTCATCGTCCGGCCTGTCGCAAGACGCGACGCAGCAGGGGATGCCGAATACCCTAGCTCATCGGCCGCCTTCTGCACGCGCTTGCGAGTTGCCGTCGAGACACCTGGAACGGAACGCAGCGCACGGGAGACTGTTGATACGGAGACCCCAGCACGTTCCGCCACTAATTCAACGCTTGCTACCATGCAACCCATGCTAGACAGGCATTGCGCATTAACGCAAGCGCTTGCAATGCGTTCAGCGCGTCACTGACTCCAATGCCCGTACTCCCTGGCGGAACAGGCCGAGGACGCCGCCGCGATCTTGGACGCCCTCAACGTGCCGAGCGCCGCCGTCGTCGGCTCCTCCAGCGGTGGCTACGTAGCCCAGCAGCTCGCCATTGCCCACCCACGAAAGGTCGCAGCGCTGGTGCTGTTGCAGTGCCCGGAACAAGTGGCGGAAGATACGACGGCGTTCCTCAGCTTGCCCGGTTGAGGTCAGGCACCAAACCAGCGGCCGCCGTCGTGATTCCCGACGACGGCCGCTGGCCAGGTGAGGAGCTTAGTTGAGGTATCCGTTCGGGTTGAGGACGTACTTGGTGGCTGCGCCGGCGTCGAACTCGGCATAGCCCTTGGGCGCATCCTCCAGGCTGATCGCCTTCGCGTTGACGTTCCTGGCGATGCTCACCTTGTCGTGCAGGATGGCCATCATCAGTTGCCGGTTGTACTTCATCACCGGGCATTGTCCGGTGGTGAAGCTGAGCGACTTGGCCCAGCCAGTGCCCAGGCTCAGGCTCAGCGCACCCTTCTTGGCAGCTTCGTCCACGCCGCCCGGATCGCCTGTGACGTACAGCCCGGGAATGCCCAGCGCACCGCCGGCCGCGGTGATTTCCATCAGCGAATTCAGCACCGTAGCGGGCGCCTCCTTGGCGTCATGGCCGTGGCCGCGCGCTTCGAAGCCCACCGCGTCCACGCCGCAGTCCACTTCCGGGACGCCCAGGATCTGCTCGATCTGCTCCGCCGGGCCGCCCTTGCTCAGGTCGATCGTTTCGCACCCGAAACTGCGCGCCTGCTTCAGCCTGTCCTCGTTCAGATCGCCCACAATCACGACGGCGGCACCCAGCAGGTGCGCACTGGTGGCCGCTGCGAGGCCAACAGGGCCGGCGCCGGCCACATACACGGTGGAGCCGACGCCCACCCCGGCCGACACGGCGCCGTGGAAGCCCGTGGGGAAAATGTCCGACAGCATGGTCAGGTCCATGATCTTTTCCAGGGCCTGGTCCTTGTCCGGGAACTTCAGCAGGTTCCAGTCTGCGTACGGAACCAGCACGTAGTTGGCCTGGCCGCCCACCCAGCCGCCCATGTCCACGTAGCCGTAGGCGCTGCCGGGGCGGTCCGGATTGACGTTCAGGCAGATCCCGGTCTTGCGTTCCTTGCAGTTCCTGCAGCGGCCGCAGGCGATGTTGAAGGGCACCGAACAGATGTCCCCGACTTTGATGAACTCGACGCCGGGACCCACCTCCACCACTTCGCCGGTGATCTCATGCCCCAGCACCAGGTTCGAGGGGGCGGTGGTGCGTCCGCGGACCATGTGCTGGTCCGAACCGCAGATGTTGGTGGCAACGGTTTTCAGGATGACCCCGTGGGGTACTGTGCGCCCCACGTTCGCCGGATTCACGCCGGGTCCGTCCTTGAGTTCGAAGCTTGGGTAGTCGATGTCGATCAGTTCGACCTTGCCCGGTTCCTTATAAGCAACGGCTTTGTTTCCAGTCATCAGTGCTCTCCTCTCTCGGCACGGCACGCCTTCGTGGGGCAGCCGTGAGTTGTGAAGTGTTGCGATGGAACCCCCCAGGTGCAGGGCCTGCCCGTGGCTTGAGCAGTTCGATGTTTTCCTGGCGTTGGAGGTCTGGCCAGTCTAGGCATGCCGGTCCGAAGGGTCCATAGCCCGAACCCCCTATTTGCTCCCCTGCCGTGGCCGTCTGGCCTGGCGGAATTCGGGCCGCCAGCCGGACCGGTGCGGGCATGCAGTGGTTCCGAAATTGACCTCGACTAAGCCCCCGCAGACCGGTAAAGTTCCCGCATCTGTCCCGTACACTTCTTGGAGGCCACAGTGTTTAGAAGAATCAGCAGGATGACAGGTGCCGTGGCGGGGCTGGTGCTCTCGCTCGGCCTGATCGCGCAGTCGGTGCCGGCAGTCGCCGCGACGAACTACGACATCGATTCCGCCTCCAGCCTGCAGGTGGTGGTCAACAAGCACCGGGCACTGAACCCGGTCTCATATGTGCCGGCGACACTGGTCAGGGTCCAAGGCGAACGGCTGCGGGCTGAGGCCGCGGACGCCTACAAGCAGCTCGCCAAAGCCGCCAAGGCGGACGGCGTGAACATCATGCCGATCAGCGGCTACCGTTCGTTCAGCCAGCAGGCCAGCCTCTATGACAGCTATGTGCGCCAGTACGGACAGACGACGGCCGATACCCTTGCCGCCAGGCCCGGACACAGCGAACACCAGACCGGCCTGGCAATGGACATCGGCAACGCCAGCGGAACCTGCGCCCTGCAAGCCTGCTTCGCAAGTACGCCGGCGGGCCAGTGGGCGGCCGAGCACGGCCCGGAGCACGGATTCATCATCCGCTATCCGGCCGGGGCCGAGGACATCACCGGATACACCTACGAGCCATGGCACCTGCGCTATGTGGGAAAGGCGCTCGCCCTGGACATGCAAACGAGGCAAATGGCCACACTGGAGCAATACTTCGAGCTCGAAGCGGCTCCGGATTACCTTCCCTGAGGTCCAGCCTTCACAGCACCTTTGAGAGGAACGCCTTGGTCCGGTCCTGCTGGGGATTGCCCAGCACCTCACGGGGCGGGCCCGCCTCGACCACCACGCCGCCGTCCATAAAGGCGATGGAGTCCGCCACTTCGCGGGCAAAGCCCATCTCGTGGGTCACCACGATCATGGTCATGCCACTCGTGGCCAGTTCCTTCATAACGTCCAGGACCTCACCCACGAGCTCCGGGTCCAGGGCACTGGTCGGTTCGTCGAAGAGCATCAGCTTCGGATCCATGGCCAGGGCCCGGGCGATGGCCACGCGCTGCTGCTGCCCGCCGGACAGATGCGCCGGATAGTGATCCGCCTTGTCCCCCAGCCCTACGCGCTCCATCAGCTGCCTGGCGCGCAGGGTGGCTTTGGCCTTCGGAACGCGCTTGACCCGCATCGGCGCCTGGATGATGTTTTCCAGCGCGGTCATGTGCGGAAAGAGATTAAACCGCTGGAAAACCATGCCGATGTCGCGGCGCTGGAGCGCTGCTTCTTTCGGCTTGAGCTCATGGAGCTTGTCGCCCTTTTGGCGGTAACCCACCAGCTGCCCCTCCACGAAGAGGCGGCCGGCGTCGATCTTTTCCAGGTGGTTGATGCAGCGGAGGAACGTGGACTTGCCGGAGCCGCTGGGCCCCACGATGCACAGCACTTCGCCGGCCTGGACTTCCAGGCTGATGCTGCGCAGCACGTTGTTGGCACCGAAGCTCTTCGAGATCCGGTCCGCGGTCACCATCGGAGTAGCGCTCATCCTTTGCCTCCCAAATCATTGCCCGTTGGCGCAGCAGTCACTGCCGCCGCCCCAGGATCACTTTCCGACGCCGGTCCCGCCTGCCGCCGTCCCGTTCCGCGTGAGAAACGCTTCTCGATGAAGTGCTGCCCCACCATCAGGACAGACGTGAACAGGAGGTACCAGATCGATGCCACGATGAGCAGCGGAACGGGGGTGAAGGTCACCGCGGAGATGCCGCGGGACACCCCGTAGAGGTCGATGCTCAGGGGAATGGCCGCTACGAGTGAGGTGGTCTTGAGCATGGAGATCACCTCATTGCCCGTGGGCGGAATGATGATCTTCATGGCCTGCGGAATCACCACGTAACGCATGGTCTGGCCCCATGACATGGCGAGCGCCGTCGACGCCTCCTCCTGGCCCTCATCCACGGACAGCAGTCCCGCGCGGACAATCTCGGACATGTAGGCGGCCTCATTCAGCGCCAGTCCGATCACCGCGGTGATGAAGAGGTTGGTGAACACGTCGTTGGGGATGGTGATCCACGGCGTCATGAACGGTATCCCGATGGTGAACACGGGGTAGATGAGCGCCACGATGCCCCAGAACACCAGTTGGACGTAGACCGGGGTCCCGCGGAAGATCCACAGATACAGCCAGGCGATGCTCTTGACCACCGGATTCGGCGAGAGCCGCATGATGGCCAGGAGCAGCCCCAGGACGATGGCGCCGAACATGGCGTAAATGGTGAGCGTCAGGGTCACCCAGGCCGCCTGGCTGATCCGGCGGTCGAAGAGGTACTTGCCCACCTCCGCCCAGCCGTAATCGGGCCGCTGCGAAGCATCCACGATGAACAGCGCCAGAAGGAACACCAGGACGACGGCGATTGAGATCCGCCAGGGGTGGCGCAGGGGAACGGCCACAATGGCGTCCCCCTGCGCTTGAGTTCCGCCGGTTGCGGGGCTGGGCCGCGCCACGGCGGCATGTTTGGGAAGAGTCACGGCTGGTTACTTGGCCGACGACGCCACGTTGAGCGCCGCCATCTTCACGCCGCCGCTTTCCACGCCCCATTTGGACAGGATCCTGTTGTAGGTGCCGTCGTCGATCAGGGCCTGCAGCGCCTTCTGAAGCACCGGGGTGAACGCGCTCCCCTTGTCCACCGGAATCCCGTAGGGCGCCACTTCAAAGGCATCCCCCGCGGTCTGCAGCTTCTCCTTCGTCTGCGAGATCGCGTAGAGGGTCACCGGCGAGTCCGCACTCATGGCGTCCACCTGGCCCACCACCAGGGCGTTCGTGGCCTGGTCCTGCGCGTCGTACTTGAAGATCTCAATGGCGGGTTTGCCCGCATCCGTGCACGCCTTGGACTTGGCCGGCACCTCGTGGGTGTCCTCATAGGTGGTGGCCTGGACGGCAACCTTCAGACCGCAGGCGTTGTCCGGGTCCACGGTTTTGCCCTTCGGTGCCGCCCACTGGATGCCAGCGGAGTAGTAGTTCACAAAATCGACCTGCTTTTCGCGTTCCAGCGTGTCGGTGAAGGACGACATCCCCATATCGTCCTTGCCCGCCTTGACGGACGGGAGGATGTTGTCGAACGTGCCGATATCAAAGTTGACCTTCAGCCCGAGCGAGGCACCCAACGCATTAGTGAGGTCCACCGACCAGCCGGCCGGGGCGCCGTTGCCGTCCTTGAATTCGTTGGGCGGGTAATTGTTGGCCATTCCCACATTCAGGACGCCCGCGGATTTCATTTTCTCGGGCAGCAAGGCCGCAAGTTCCTCATTCTTTTGAACAGCGGTGTCCGCGGAGGAAGACGCTTTATCCGCAGCTGCCGGGGCGCTGTTGTCCACGCAACCCGAAAGCATAAGTGCTGTTGCAGCGGTCAGGGCCGGGATTAAATAGCGGTTGCGCATTGGATCCTTAGGAGGTTGAAGATGAAGGTCCGGCACCGCGAAAATTGTGCGACTCCCCTGGATGCAAAATCAGTGGGGAATTCAGTGGGGCGGCATGGCACCCGTTAATCGGACCGCATTCCGTAAGTCACTGATAACTTCCGAGCCTCTGGCCTTCAACTCGGAGATAGTGGATGCGCCTACCAGCGTCATGCTAGGCGCAATTCGTTGGAGAAAAGGTCAAAGACACGGCAGGCCCACGGAATGCCCCACCGTCACCTACCGCCCGGCGGCCCCGCCGAGCACCACGTTCACTGGTTCCTGCCCGGCCTGCAGCAACCCGATCTGCTTCCGGATCAGCCGTGCCACCCGCGGCAGCATGGCCGAGCTCGCCCCGCCCACGTGCGGGGTGATCAGAACACCCGCTACGGTCCACAACGGATGATCGCGCGGCAGCGGTTCCGGGTCCGTCACGTCCAGGGCCGCCCGGAGCCTGCCGGCGGACGTCTCGCGCAGCAGGGCCTCCGTATCCGCCACCGGCCCGCGCGCCACGTTCACCAGCAGCGCGCCGTCCGGCATCGCCGCCAGGAACCGGGCGTCAACCAGGTGCCGGGTCTGCTCGCTCAGGGGAACACTGACCACCACAATGTCGTGCAGCGGCAGTTGCTCATACAGGGAATCAATCCCGTGGATCCTGCCGCGCTCATCGTCGCGGCCGCGGCTGGCCAGCCGCGTCACCTCGGTCTCGAACGGCAGCAGCCGGGCCTCAACCGCCTTCCCCACTCCCCCATAGCCCACCAGGAGCACGCGCCTGTCGGCCAGGCTGGGGCGCTCGCGGTGGTCCCAGGTCCCGGTCGCCGCATGCCGCACAAAGTCCGGGATCCCCCGCTGGCTGGCGATGATCATGCCCAACGCCAGTTCCGCCGTCGACGTCTCATGCACTCCGGCCGCATTGGCGAACAGGCACCCCGCGGGCAGCACCGCCTCGACGCCGTCGTAACCGATCAGCTGGCTCTGCACCAGGCCGACGTCTACGGAGTCCAGCGCAGCCAGCACCCCTACCCCGCCCATGTACGGCGGCACCACAATATCGAACTGCTCGGCCGGCGGCGGGCCGCTCAGGTCCCACAGGAAGAGTTCGACGCCGACGGACGGCTCAAGTGCGTCCACCAGGTTCTGGCTGGGCAGACTCACCCGTAGTTTCGGTGATGCGGGCAAACCGGACATGGGTGCTCCTTCTCTCGACTTCCCTGCCAGTTAACCAGCCCCGGCGGTGGAGGAGCGCATCACGCCATAACCGGAAACACGAACGAAGTTCACCAAATTCACCCGGCAAACCAAATTCACCAAATTCACCCATATTCACATGTATGGTTGACGGTATGGTCATCATGGAGAACCCGTTCCGTCCAACGGCTGGGGCCACCCCGCCGGAAGTCATCGGCCGAGCCGGGCTACTGGATGAATTCGAATATGGTCTGCGGCTCGGTTCCGGGGCGCCCGGCCTGCTGTCCATCTTCACCGGTGCCAGGGGCATCGGCAAGACCGTCATGCTTGGGGCCGCGCACGACGTGGCCCGGGAACACGGATGGGCCGTGGTCTCAGAAACAGCCACTGGAACCTTCATGGGCCGGATCGGCGAAAAAATGCGCCGACTGACCCAAGAGCTCGGCGACGGACCCGAATCCCGACGACGCATCACGGCCGTTACAGTCGCCGGGTTCGGCCTCACGACGCAACTCTCACCAGAACGCCAAGTGGACTGGCGGGAGCTTGGCGAAAACCTCCTGAAACTTCTGGACGAACGCGGCACCGGGCTCCTCATCACCGTGGATGAGATCCATGCCGCCGACCGGACTGAACTCTCCCAGTTGGCGGCAAACGTCCAGCACTTCATCCAGGACCGCCTCCCCATCGCACTGATCTTCGCCGGCCTGCCCTCTGCCGTGTCAGACCTTCTGAACGAGGGCGTGGCAACGTTTCTTCGCAGGGCGGACAAGATTGACCTCCATGCCGCCGCGATACGCGATGTCGAGACATCGTTCACAGAAACGTTCGACAACGCCGGGATCAGAATAGCCCCGGACCTCATACACGGCGCAGCCGTAGCCACCGGAGGCTACCCGTTCCTCATCCAACTCGTCGGCTACTTCCTGTGGAAGGAAGCCGAGAATCAGGACCGTTCCCTCTCCCCCGCCGCGGTCGACAGGGCAGTAGCAGCAGCCATACGTCGAAACGAACGCGTGGTGATCGAAGCAGCCCTCGCTACGGCTTCAGCGAAAGACCTGGAATTCCTGTATGCCATGGCCGTTGACGACATCACCTCAACGGCCGCTGACCTAGTCCAGCGGACCGGATCGCGCCCGACGCTCGTCGCCAAGTACCGCACCAGGTTATTGGCCGCAGGTCTTATCGAGTCAATCGCCCACGGCAAAGTCGCCTTCGCCATTCCAGGCCTCGGCCAGTATCTGCGGAAGAACCCACCGTCCTGACGCGCGGCCTTTACGGTCAGAATAATGCCGCAAAACGCCTCCTCGCACTCGGGTTTAACGTCACCCTCACGCCCGTGGAGGCAGCCTGACGCACCTTACTTTAGTACCAGCAGAACTCCGGCGCCGCCGTCGTATATTCCTCAGCGGGCGCCGCTACCGGTCGGTCTTGACCACCGTGAACAGCACCGCCGAGTCCTCTTCCGCTTCCAGGCTGTGCAGCCCGTCCGGCACGATCAGGAGATCCCCTGCCTTGCCTTGCCATGACTCCCCGCCAGCCCTCAGCCAGACCGATCCCTTCAGAACGTAGACCGTTGCCTCGCCGGGGTTCTGGTGCTCGCTGAGCTGCGTGCCGGCACGGAAGGCCATGACGGTCTGGCGCAGTTTCTTCTCGTGCCCGCCGAACGCTGTGTCGGCTGCCCGCCCGCTCGGTGCCGCAACAGCGGCAGCGATCTGCTGACGGGCCAAAGCCTCAATGGATATCTTTTGCATGAGGCAACCGTACCTACGATTGACTGCGTTGCCGAGGGCTGTTCGCTTACCATCTTCGCGGTGCTAGCCGTGCGTCACCGCAGCACCCAAAAGCCCGAACAGCGTTCCGGCCGCCAAGGCTATCAGGGCCCGCTTCCCTGTGGGATAGAGCCGGGGCACGGCGAAGGCAGCCCCGGCGAGGATGAATCCGTTCACAACGGTCATGGTGACCGCCAGCCGTTCGGCCCCGTTGTACACGCCGAAACCTCCGCCGCTGCAACCGCTGATCCCGCACCAGGCAAAACCCGCCACGAACCACTGCGGAAGGCTCAGCAAAACTGCCAGAGGTACCGTCCACCGAAGATGCCGGACATACCGAGTGACACCCGGTGATGGCGGACCCGAGGAATCAAGGAGGAAACCCACGGCGAAATAAGCTGCCGAAACGGGAAGCGTCAGGACCACCCCGGCCAGCCACAGCCGCTCCCGGAACACGGCTTCCAGACCCGTTTCGAAGGAACCGGTGAGGAGCAAAGCTCCAACAGCGGCAACCGTCACCGCCAGATAAACGACGACGGCGATCCTCGCCCAGCGCGGTAGTGACCCCTTATCCGGCAAGGATCCTGTCCGCATAGTCATGACCGGGCCCGCACAGAACGGACCATGCGGATTTCGGGCAGCTCTTCCCACTCGGGTGGCAGCTGGCCGCGCGTGCCGTCAGGGCGAAAGCCGTGTTTGACGTAGAAGGCCTGCGCCCGGGGATTGTTCTCCAGCACCCAGAGATACGCCGGGCTTTCACCGATGGCCGCGCTCAGCAACGCGGCCCCCAGCCCGCTGCCGTGCGTCCGCCGGAGTGTGTACAGCGAATACAGTTCCAGCGACTCGGGTCCGTCCTCATCCCGTGCGGGACCCGAGTCGGCGAGACCCACCACTTCATGGTTGGCGTCCACGGCAATGATCCGCGGGTCGCTGCCGGCCAGGAATGGCCGACGGCGTTCCACACGTTCGGGAATGCTGGCCCTCCGCGTGCGGAAAAACTCCGCTGACAGCCGGTCCCCATAGGTCTCCTCGTGAGCCAGGGTGTGCATATGCACCACGGCTTCAGCGTCCTCGGGAGTGGCCTGCCTGATCAGAAAGTCCATGGCCCCAGCCTAGCTACTTCACCCAGCCCGTCTTCTGCAGCCAGCCGGCCAGGATGGGCAGCGCCACCGAGCTGTGCATCGCGGCCAGGTGATCCAGGCCCGGCAGGACACGGACGTCCCACCCGGCCTTTGTCAGGGCCGCTTGATGCCTCGCCAGGGGCTCCCCGATGGACACCCGGACACCGCCCCAGACCGGTTTGTAGTCGATCTGGTCCTCGGCGCCGGCGAACGCGAGTTTGGGCAGGTCCGCCGGGAGCATCGCGGCGGAATCGTCAAAGTCCTGCAGCGCTTCGTACAGGGTGACGAACTGCTGCGTCTGCGCCTCGGTGGTCTGGACCGACACCGAATCCCAGTCGCCCGGCTCAGGTTCGGGGACCGGGCCTGCCGGTGCGCTTGCCGGTTCGCCGGCCTTTTCCACGGACATGGCGTGCGCTGCCCGGGTGACCGCCAGCATGCTCCGGTACGGGCCCTCGAGCGGCGGGAACCCGCCCATGGCGAGCGCCCGCAGACGGTCGGTGCGGAGTGCGAGCTGCAGGCCGCACAGCGCCAGCCAGGAGTAACCGTAGTAGGCAAAACGGTCGACGCCGGCGGCATCGGCAAGTGCCAGCAGATCCTTCGCGATGTTCCCCGGGCTGAGCGTCTGCGGCGCCGGGTGGGCCATGCGGTGCGCTTCGTAGTCCGCGGCTATGACCCGGTTGGTTGGTGCCAGTCCGTTGATGAGGTTTGGTCCCAGGTCCGGGTCCCCGCCCCACTGGCGCAGCGTCTCCGCTTCCGCCGTCGTGTGCATCGCCAGGCTGACCGGCAGGAGGACACCGGGTCCGTCTCCCTGAACCGTGACGGGGATGGTTGAGCCGTCATGGAGAACTGCCGCAACTGTTTCTGCGTCTGTTTTTGTGCCCATGGATTCTTCTTCCTCCGCGGTATTCACAGAGGGTATCCCCGTTCGTTGACACTCCTCTACGGCGGACGTGTACTTAAATTGGCGCCTGCGCCTGCAGGGCCAAATCACGAAGCGGCCCACGCTTCCGTGCGGCCGCCCTCAACACATGGAGGTCGAAATGGGACAGGCACGCGAGGTCATGGACCGCTTAACCACGGCCATGGCAGCAAAGGACAAGGAAACACTAGCGGGGTGCTACGCAGAGGACGCCGTGGCCTTTACTCCTGATGAAGGCGAGCTCACCGGGCGGGAGGGAATCACCAACTACTTCGTCCATTTCTGGGAAGCGCTGCCGGACGTCACGTATGAGTACGCCGATAAGCATGAGGCCGGGAATGTGGCTATTGATGAGGGTTTCGTCACCGGAACGAACACCGGGCCGTTGAGCCTGCCTTCCGGCGAAACACTGCCAGCCACGGGCAAACACGTCAGAGTCAGAAGCTGCGACATCGCCAGGGTGGAGGGTGGCCAGATCACATCGCACCACTTCTACTTTGACCAGATGGAGTTCCTGGGACAGCTCGGTCTGCTTCCGGAATTGTCCAAACACTGACCGACGCCCGCCCTACTTGAGGATCTCGGCACGGCGCAGCCGGACGATGTCCTCCAGCACGTCGTCGGGGAGGGGATGCGCCGCCGTGAACCGGATGGTCCCTTTGGACAGGGAGTACCCTTCAAGCCGGCCGGCGACGGCGTCAATCACCGCAGGGGAAAACGGGAAGACGGAGAGGTGCTTGGCTGCCCGGACGACGCCCACGAGTGGCTTTCCCTCAAGTTTCAGGGCGGGCATCCCGTAGCTCATCCCCTGCTCGGCCTCCGGCACAACGGCCCTTGCAACGTCGATCACATGTTGCAGGCAGCCGCGGTCCGGCTCAGGAAGATCGGCCAAAGAATCGTCAACGGCGCCCATGGCGCCCATTCTATTCCTGGGTGTGGCGCACGAGGGGCCGCACCTGCCTTCGCGGCAAGCGCGGCCCGTTGCTCCGCCATCAGGCCCTGCGGCTGGTTAGGCGCGCTGGGAGATGTTGAGGATGTTCCCCTCGCTGTCCAGGAACCAGGCGCCCTTGCCCCACTCATTGGTGGCAACGCCGTTCTCTGTCTTCAAACCAGGAAAATCATATTCTTCAAAGACGACGCCGCGGCTCCGCAGTTCCTCCATCTCGCGTTCAATGTTTTCCGTTTCCCAGCCCATCTGGGTGTTCTTGGCTGTCCCGGCGTTGTCCGTCTTGTAAACGAGGAAGCCCGTTCCCTTGCCACAGCGGAACATCAGGTTGTCGTTATCCACGGAGTCGGCAGGTTCGAGCCCCAGCTTGTCCCGGTAGAATTCCTTAGCCCTGTCGATGTCCTTTGCGGGGAGGACAGCCATGATCTCTAGATCCTTGAGCATGATGATTTCCTTTGTGCCTTGCTTTCGCGTTGGTGGCGATGCTCTCCCCCGGTGGCGGATCCGGAACCCCGTTGTCCGGTGCCGCGTGGCCGCCCGTTGCGCCAAGTGCCGGAGCGGCCACCTGGGACTCTCCTGCGCCGCGCCAGCCATCATCGGCGCGAGGGTCCCCGAAGCCTATGTGGCCATTATGGAACTGAAAGGGCACCCGCGGATATAGGGGATTTCAACCGCTTCAGTCGGCCCTCCCGGAAGCCTCGCTGTGCCCTCACGGATGCCCCCACGGATGCCGCGAGCAAGTGTGGATCTGGGGCTGCTTTTGGTGCCGCACACTTAGGTAGTGCGTACTTTTGGTGTAGAAGAAGAATTCCTGATCGTTGATCCCTCCAACGGCAGTCCCCTGCCCCTGGCCGCAGACCTGCTGCGCCTCCAGGACCCGGGCGAACCGGCGGACCTTTCCACGCACCCGGTGCTCGCCGTCGAGCTTCACCAGGAACAGCTCGAAGTGATCACCCACCCGCACAGCACCCTGAGCGGACTCTCCGCCGAAATCCTGTCAGGCCGCGCCTACGCGGACTCGCTCGCCCGAAAAGCGGGCGCCCGGATCGCGGCGCTCGCCACGTCCCCGCTGGCAGTGACACCCCATTCCACCAGCAATCCCCGCTATGACGCGCTGCTGGAAAAGTTCGCCCTCACGGCCCGTGAGCAGCTGACCTGCGGATGCCACATCCATGTCTCCGTCGACTCCGACGAGGAAGGCGTCGCAATCCTGGACCGGATCAGGTCCTGGCTGCCGCCGCTGATGGCGTTGAGCTCCAATTCCCCGTTCTGGGGCGGCGCTGACAGCGGCTATGCGAGCTTCCGCACACAGGCCTGGAACCGGTGGTCCTCTGCCGGGCCGACGGAAATCTTCGGCTCGGCGCAGGCCTACCACCAGCGGGTGGCGGACCTGGCCGGCACGGGCGTAGTCAACAACCCTGATTTCGACGCCCGCCTCTCCGCCCGCCACCCCACCGTGGAGAT
This sequence comes from Arthrobacter sp. Soil762, assembly GCF_001428335.1. Classification (GTDB taxonomy): domain Bacteria; phylum Actinomycetota; class Actinomycetes; order Actinomycetales; family Micrococcaceae; genus Arthrobacter. The sequence goes on along the minus strand of NZ_LMSG01000019.1, from coordinate 184,529 downwards.
CCGGGTGTCCGACGTTTGCCTCGATCCCCGCGACACCGTCCTGATCGCCGCCCTGGTGCGCGGTCTGGTGGAGACCGCTTCCCGGGATTGGAAATCCGGCCATGCGCCGGACATGGTTTCGGCCATCATCCTGCGTCAGGGTTCCTGGCTGGCCAGCCGGTGGGGAATCCAGGGCGAGCTGCTGAACCCGCTGACCCACAAGCCGGAGTCTGCACGCAGCGTCATCGCCGCGCTCCATAACCATGTTCGCGACGCCCTGGTCGAGGCGGGCGATGAAGCCTACGTCGAGGCATCCCTGCACCGGATCTTCAGCAACGGCACCGGCGCCAAGCTGCAGCGGCAGGCCTACGCCCGCCACGGCAGGCTGGCTGACGTGGTGAGCGACGCCGTCGTAGTTACTCACCAGGAGCCGGCCTTCTACGAGCCGAGCACCTCGGATGACCTATCACTCTTGGTCCCCAACCCGGTGGTTTAGCCACCAAACCTGATCGAGCAACCCCGGCGATCAGTTGGCCAGGACCTGGCGGCCCGTGAATGCCACCAGCCGGTCCATACTTGCCGCGGACTCTTCCACCAGCGTTTCGTCGGCGAAGCTCTTTCCGCGCATCTGCGGGCTGATGGTGTTGTGTGCCAGGCCCAGGACGTAGTCGGTTAGCACCGGCGAAACGTCCAGGTCCTGGCCGGTGGCCGTTGCGAAGTCCCAGGCGTGGACCAGGAATTCCAGGTTCAGGATGTTGGCCACCAGGGAGGCCGGCAGTTCCGCGAAGCCCATGTCGATGGTCCCCTCCAGGCCGCGGGCCTGGAACGCTTCCAGCGTGGGCTGGGCGGCGTCGGCCACGCGGACTTCCGGTGCGGCATCCGGCTGATCGGCGACGGCGACGCCCAGGGCCTTGCCGATTCCCGTAATGGAGCCCACCAGGTGTTCCACGAGTTCACTCACGGTGAAGTCCTCGCAGGGCGTCGGTTTGTCCGCGTCAGCATGTGTCAGCGTCCGCAGGACATGCTGGACGATCGCGAGAGTGGCCTCGGCGCTGACAAGCTCCGTGAGAGGATCCGGAGCCGCCGCCCAATCGTCCGCGCCGGCGTCGTCCGTTGTGGTCAGCGTGACCAGGCGCTCGAAGTAGTGGTTCCACCCCTCGGTGTGGCCGATGGCCTGTTCCGGACTGAGGCCCTCGTGGACGAGGCGGACGTTTGTCCCGCCGTCGACGCTGTCCAGGGTGATGGTGACTGTGGAGGCATCGGCGGCAGGGGCCTTGGAACCTTCCCAGTCCCAGGTGAAGACGACGCGCTTGCCGGGCTCGATTTCCGTGAACGTGCCCGCGGCGGAGTGCCCCGGCGTGATGGTCCAGCGGTACTCTCCGCCCACGCGGAGGTCCACGCGCGCCGCGACGGTTTGCCAGCGCCGCAGCCGTTCGGGCCGGGTGATCAGGGCGAAGGCAGTGTCCGGGTCGACCGGAATGAAGACGGATTTGTCAATGGTCATCAGGGTTCTCCTTGAGATTTGGATGCTGCAGGGCGGTGGCCTCGGCCACCAGTGAATCCAGTTCGTCGGTCCAGAAAATGTCCAGGGATTCCCTGAGACTCCTCATTCCTCCGGAGTCGAGACTGTAGTACCGGTTGCGTCCGTCCTTCCTGGCACGCACCAGCCCGACGTCGGCCAGCAACAGCAGGTGCTGGGAGATTAAGCAATAGCAAGCCCGCACCCTGGGCCTCGCGTCGGATTCTGCTCAATCAGCCACTTCCACCCTGCCGGGCGGGCTGGATTTCCGGGGCGGCCCGCATGCCGCCATCGAATGATTGAGCAGAATCCGTCGGCCGCAAGCGGGCCGGGAACCGCGGGATAATGGAAGCATGAGCAATCAGGACCCGGATCCCTGGGCGGAATTCGACAGGCTCAAGCCCGCAGTCCCGGACCGAGTGGCCGGCTATCCCGGCGGCGAACCGGTGGGCTTTGGCTTCCGGACGGGTGTGCGCAGCGCCAAAGTGGCCCTCGGCTTCGCCGTGTACGCGCTGGCGCTGGGAACCATGCTGGTCCTCACCGGCGCGGTGGTCTTCATCGCGCAGGGGCAGTGGCTGCTGCTCGGGTTGATGGTGCTGATCGAGGCCGTCTTTGTCTATGGATTCATCCGGCTCGCACGCCAGGCGCGCGACCGCCGGATCTCCGGCTAGTCGCTCCTCCGGCCAGGCGAGCTTTGGCCGGGCAGGCTCTCGGGCAGGCTTCTGGCCGGGCCGTACGGCTAGGACCGCGCAGCGCGGATAGCCCGGGCCCCAGCGGCGCCGGCAGCCAGGATCACCGGGACCAGGCACATCAGGGTGACCACGGTGTTGGGCCGAAACGCCGCGCGGCCGCCGACGGTCCGGTACACACCCAGCGGCAGCACCATCCCGCCGCCACCCCCGCCGGAGGCACCGTCGCCAGCTTCGCCGCCTCCCCCGAACCCGAAGGACACCAGGGCAACCGGGACGATTTCTTCCCCGCCCACCTGGACGGCCGGGCCATAAGCCTTGGCGACGCCGATGTTTTTGAAGGTGTCCACGAAGGACGAAAAGGAATCAGACATGACTTCACCATAGGCGCGCGGCGCGGCCATCACCATGGGTGAGCGGCCGGCGTCGGGCCTTCCCCCAGCGAGCCGCGCATTGCCCCGCGACCCCTGCCTGCAATACTTCGGGGATGTCTGCTCCTTCAGCCGCGTTCGCCGAGAACGCCATCCGCAAGCCCGTGCGCGCCCAGTTCGAGGCCTTCATCGATGACCACCGGAACATGCTCAGCGCCTGCCTGGACGGCCTCACCGAGGAGCAGGCGCGCCGGTCGCTGGTGGCATCCCGCACCACTCTGCTGGGCCTGGTGAAGCACGCAGCCTTTGTGGAGAAGGTCTGGTTCGACGAGGCCATCACGTGCCGGCCGCGCACCGAGATCGGGATTCCGGCAACACCCGACGAGTCGTTCATCCTCACGGACCAGGACACCATCGCCAGCGTCCGGCGGGCGCACCGGGAGGCTTGCGAGGCATCGCGCGAGGCGACGTCGTTGTTAAGTCTCGACGACGTGCTCCGCGGCAACCGGCGCGGCCCGCTCCCGCTGCACTGGGTGTACCTGCACGTGCTGCGGGAGTTCGCCCAGCATTGCGGGCACGCCGATATTCTGCGCGAGCAGATCCTCAACGGCTGACGCCGGGCAAGCGCCGACGTCAGCCGCGGCGGGTCAGGCCTTGTTGGCCGTCGCGGCGGCCGAGAGCGCAGCCAGCCCACGCTCGAAGTCGCCGCCGACCATCTTGTCCATGTTGACGATCATGGCGAAAATCTTCGCGAGCCCCTTGTTCTCGCCGGTCATCCGCCACGTGACCTGGGTTTCGCCGTCGGCCGGTGTGAACGTAAACGTGGTGGGGTTCACAGCCTTGAACGGCTTGGTGAACTCAAGGCGGACCTTGATACTCCGGGGAAAGTCGGACTCGACAATTTCCATGGTTCCGCTGCCTGCTTTGCGGTTGCCGCTCCAGGCATACTTGGCCCCCACACCGGCGTCGTTGCCCGAATACGAGCGGTTCAATTCCGGGTCCACGTTCTCCCAAGGCGACCATTTGGTCCACTCGAGGACGCTGTTGACCAGCGGAAAGACGTCTTCTGCGGGGGCGGGAATAACGGCGCTGCGAGTGACTTCGTAAGATGACATGCCGCAATCATAGGCGGATGGAGCCGAGATTCAGCGGGTCTTGCACGAGGCGTTCACCAAGTGTTCCGGAACCCGAAACTTGGCTCTCCTACAGTCGCAGGATCGACGGCCGGAAGTACGGCCGCATCAGCGAAAGAGGCAACGATGACCACCGGAATCCACCAGCCCACCCTCAGCCGACGGGCAGCGCTGGCTGCCGCCGGGACGCTTGGCGCGCTGGGACTGACAGTGGCCGCAGCAACCGGTAGCTACGCGGCGCCGGGGGCGAAGGCACCCAAGCCCACCCTCGCCTTCCGCCCTGACGGTGGCTTCAAAGTGATCCAGTTCAACGACACCCAGGACGACGAGCAAACGGACCGCCGCACGATCGAGCTCATGGACAAGACCCTGGACGCGGAGAAGCCTGACTTCGTGGTGATCAACGGCGATGTGATCAATGGCGGCTGCGACTCTGAACTGGAGGTCAAGCAGGCACTCAACCACGTGGTCCAGCCCATGGAGCGCCGGCAGATCCCGTGGGCCGTCACGTTCGGCAACCACGACGAGGATTCCGTGGCACGGACGGGCATGACCGAGGCCAAAATGCTGCAGTTCCTGCAGACCTACGAATTCAACATGAACGGCGACTCCACGCCGGGGCTCACCGGGACGTCGAACTCGCTGCTGCTCGTGCAGTCGGCCAAGTCCAAGGAGCCGGCCTTCGGCCTGTGGCTCATCGACACCGGCCGATATGCCCCGGACGCCATCAACGGACAGGACTTCGCAGGCTACCCCGACTGGGACTGGGTACGCATGGACCAGGTCACCTGGTACCGCAATCTGTCGATCGCCACTGAGCAAAAGTACGGCAAGAAGGTCCCCTCACTGATGTGGGGCCACATCGCACTCCACGAGCACCGCAACATGTGGTTCGCCAGCCTCGACTCGCGGACGGACGCGGATCACGCCCGGGCCCTCACGAAGCACAACATCGTCGGCGAACGGAACGAGGACGAGTGCCCGGGCCCCATCAACTCCGGCCTGTTCAACGCCTTCCTGGAGCGTGGGGACGTCCTGGGCTACTTTGTGGGCCACGACCACGTGAACACCTACGTGGGCAACTACTACGGGGTGCAGCTCGGCTACGCCCCCGGAACCGGATTCGGCGCGTATGGGCTCCCCGGCGCTGAGCGGAACCGCCTGCGCGGCGCCCGGGTCTTTGAGCTGGATGAGAACCACCCCGGAATCTACAAGGACACGCGGCTGGTCTTCGCCAAGGACATGGGCATAGACCTGACGGCCAACGACCAACCGATCGTTCCGCAGCCGCTGGATGCGGGGCAGCTGTAGGGAGCGTTAGCGTCGGCCAGGACCAGGTTGCCGCTCCGTGTGGCTCCGGCGGGACTGGCGGGCGAGGGGGTGGGCGGGCTATCCGGCTGTTGGCCGGTTCCTGCCGTCCCATCCCCTGTGCCGCAGGTTGCGCGTGGCCATCAGCGAGGCGCCGATGAACAGCACGCCCAGGACCACGGTGGCGACGCCCACATAGAACCAGCCACCCTGGCCGAAGATCATCAGCGCGACGCCCAACAAGCACAGGCCTTTAGCGGTGATATCCAAGTACAGCTGCACCTTTGGAGAGCCCATACCTCCACGATAAGCCCGGCGGCGGCATCTCGCCCCGGGCGCTTTTCCTGGTCCGCCCGCTCGGAGCTACTGGTCAGGCGGACAGCGGCCAGGCCCGGTCAACGCCCGGCTGGGCTGAGCGCAGCCGGTAACTGACCGCTACGCCCGGGCCCGCGGGGCCAAGGCGGTGTTGAGGAACTCCAGATGCGCCGGCGTGATGGCCACCGCGGCCGCCGCATAATCCGGGTGCTTACGAACGTACTTCTTGATGAAGGGGCAGACCGGGACGATGGCGCGGCCCTCGTCAACCGTTTCATTGAGCGCCACCTTGGCGAGCTTGCCCGCAAGGCCCTGGCCGCCGTACTCCTCATTGATCACCGTGTGGTAGAAAATCCGCTGCGGCGAGCCGCCGCCGTCGTATTCCTTGTACACGGCCTTACCAATGACGTTCCCGCCGGTCAGCACTTCGAAGCGCTGCCGCTCCGGGTTGTGGCGGATGGTGACATCGTGCACGGGATCTCCTCGGGTCGGCTTCTGATACAGCCTAACCTCGGGACCCCCGTCCTTATTTCGTGCCCCGTTAACAGGCCAGGTTGAGCGCGTTCACGGCTGCTTCGGCCATCTCGAGCGACCGCCAGTCTTCGAAACCAACGCGGTCCGGGACGGGTTCACGGGGCCACCGCCATGGCCACCTGCCGGGACCCGTCTGCGCTGATCAGCGCGAGTGCCGCATATCCCCGCACCACACCGACATGGCCGAAGTAGTCATTGTTGGAGCACTCGTCGTACTGCCTGACGAGGCCAAGGCCGAACGTTTCGTACTTTGGATGATGCATCTCCTGCACGCTTTGGAGCGTCAGCAGGGTCCCTTTCTGCAGGGCGGCGAAATAGGTGTTGAGTTCCGGGACGGTGGAGATCATCCCGGTGTCGGGGGAACCGTTGTGGAACGGAACTAGAGCGTTGTCCTCCAGCTCGCCGGTTTCCGTCCGGGTGTAGCCGTGGAGCATCCGCTGCGGGCCCGGCTCATCCTCCGTCATCAGGGTGTCCTGCAGCGCCAAGGGCACCACGTTGTCGTCGTGAATGACCGCTCCGAGGTCCCTGCCCCGCAGCTTCTCGACGAGGAGGGCTAACGCCGAATAATTCGTGGCGGAGTAGCTGTACAGGCTGCCCGATCCGCCGGTCCAGGGCATGCCCGCAACGAAGGACACACGTTGCTCATGGGTGAAGGGCCCGTCACCTATGTGGATGGGCGATACCCAATAGTCGGGCATCCCGGACCGGTGGCTGAGCAGGCTGCGTATGGTGATGGGTCCAGGCGGCTTGATGATGTTCTCGAGGTGCGGCAGGTACTTCTGGACGGGGTCATCGAGCTGGACTTTTCCCTCCGCCACCAGCTTCATGACCGACACCGCCACCATGGTGGTGGTGATGTCGCCGATATGGGTCTGGTCCGTCAGTTGCACGGGTTCCTGGGTCTCAAGGCTGCGGACGCCTTCGGCCGAGGACCATTCGCCCAGCCTTGACTTCAGCTGGATGATGACGGCCGTCGCTCCCCCTGCGCGCATTTCCCCGGTGTACTTTTCCAGCACTCCCACAAAAGCCCGCGGCGCCCGGGCAGTGGCGGACGCCGCCGTCGTGGTTTGAACAGTTGGGGATTGCTGATCCGGCGGATCAGGGGCGCTGGTGCAGCCTGCGAGCGAGGCCACCAGCGCGGCTGCTGCCACAGCGGCCGCAAGGCGGGAGGAGCTGAAACCATGAACGGCTGCCTGCATCCCACGTCCCTTCACGGGGCCGGTCAGCAACTGAACTCCCAAGAGACCGCCAGCTGCCCCGGCACCTTCGATGTTCCTCAGGGCAAAACGGAGTGTCAAGGACGCTGCCGCCGCCCGGTGACGCAGCCGCCCAGGCCTTGTAGTGTCGTGGACATCGGGCACGGACTCCCCTCCCGCCCACCAGCAGCGAACCGGGAACTTAGGAGCGAACATGACTGTTGACGAGAACGAAGCCCAGGTCCTGGACCAGTGGACCCAGCGACTGGTCCAGGCACTGCAGATCCTGGACCTGGAGGTGGATCAGGGACTCCTCCTTGATCTGGCCAGGAAGTCTGCCGGCTCGGTGATCCATGCGGCTGCACCGGTCACCACGTTCCTGGTGGGTTACGCCGCAGGGCTCGCCGCCGGCAACGGCAGCGCCGGATCCAAGGAAGAGTCGACGGCGGCAGTCACCCAGGCGGCCGACGTCGCCTTCCGGCTGTGCGAGGACGGGCACGACGGCGGCCCGGCGGCTGGGGGCTGGGCGGACACCGGCCAGTAGGGAGCCCCGGGTCTGGCCCCAGGCTCAACCAAGGGCTGCCGGCTCCAGCCGGACGATCACTTCCTTCGACGCCGGCGTCTGGCTGCCCTCGGCCACGCTGTCCAGCGGCACCAGCACGTTGGCCTCGGGGTAGTAGGCCGCCGCGCAGCCGGCCGCCGTGGGGTAGGAGACCACCCGGAAGTTCCGCAGCACCCGCTCCACGTTGTCCTGGTACACGCCGTGGATATCCACGTGCTGCCCGTCGCTGAGTCCCAGTTCGGCGAGGTCCCCGGGGCTGACAAACACCACTTCGCGGCCCTTCTTGATGCCCCGGTAGCGGTCGTTGTTGCCGTAGATGGTGGTGTTGAACTGGTCGTGCGAGCGCATGCTCTGCAGGATCAGCGTTCCGGCTGGCCGCTCCATATGTTCGAGCTCGTTGACGGTGAGCATGGCCTTGCCCGTCGGGGTGGTGAACGTCCGGGAATCCCGGGGCCCGTTCGGGAGCACAAAACCGCCGTCCTGCCGGATCTTCCGGTTGTAGTCCTCGCAGCCGCTGACCACGTGCGAGATGTGGTCCCGGATGAGGTCGTAGTTCTTCTCGAACCCAGCCCAGTCCGCCTGCACGGAGTCACCCACCACTTTTTGGGCCAGCCTGCTGACGATTGCCACTTCGGACAGCAGGCCCGGCGCCACCGGTTTCACGGTTCCGTGTGAGGCATGCACGGCGCAGACCGTGTCCTCCACGGAGACAAACTGCGGACCGGATTCCTGCATGTCGATCTCCGTGCGGCCCATCGTGGGCAGGATCAGCGCCTCGGCGCCGGTGACCGTGTGCGAGCGGTTGAGTTTGGTGGAAATCTGGACCGAGAGCTCGGTGTTCTCCATCGCCGCAAACGCCGCGTGGGTGTCCGAAATGGCTCCCACGAAGTTACCGCCCATGGCCACGAAAACCTTGATGCCGCCGTCGCGCATTTGCCTGATGGTATCGACGGAATCGACGCCGTGTTCGCGCGGCGGTTCGAACCTGAATTCCTTGCCGAGGGCGTCCAAGAATGCCGGCGGCATCTGCTCCCAGATGCCCATGGTGCGGTCGCCCTGGACGTTGCTGTGACCGCGGATGGGAGAGGCTCCGGCGCCGGGCTTGCCGATGTTGCCCCGGAGCAGCAGGAGGTTGATGATCTCCTTGATGGTGGCCACTCCCTTCTTGTGCTGGGTGATGCCCATGGCCCAGGTGATGATCACCTTCTCCGCCCTGAGATAGCGGTCCGCGAGCTCGTCTATATCCTCGGTCCGCAGGCCGGTGGCCGCCAGCACGGCAGTCTCGTCCAGCTGGGAAAGGTGCTCGCGAAGCTCCTCCAGACCTTCGCAGTGTTCGGCGAGGAACGCGTGGTCCAGCACCGTGCCCGGATTCGCAGCTTCGGCGTCCAGGACCCGCTTGGAGACGGCCTGGAGCAGGGCCATGTCCCCGCCGATGCGGACCTGCAGGAACTGGTCGGCGATCTCCGTGCCGCGGCCAATGATTCCCTTGACCTTCTGCGGGTTCTTGTAGCGCATCAGGCCCGCTTCCGGCAGCGGATTCACGGCCACAATGCTGGCTCCTGCCTCCTTGGCTTCCTCCAGGGCGGTCAGCATCCGCGGGTGGTTGGTGCCCGGGTTCTGGCCCATCACGATGATCAGGTCCGCCTTGGCGAAGTCATCGTAGGAGATGGTGGCCTTGCCGATGCCGATGGTCTGGCCCATGGCCCAGCCCGAGGACTCGTGGCACATGTTGGAGCAGTCCGGCAGGTTGTTGGTCCCGTAGGCGCGGACAAACAGCTGGTAGAGGAACGCGGCCTCGTTGGAGGTCCGGCCGCTGGTGTAGAAGGCGGTCTGGTCCGGGCTCGGCAGCCCCTTGAGCTTGTCGGCGACGATGGTGAACGCCTGCTCCCAGCTGACCGGCCGGTAGTGGTCCTCCCCCGCTGGCTTGTGGACTGGCTCGGTGAGGCGCCCCTGCATCCCCAGCCAGTACTCGGACCGCTGCCGCAGGTCACTGACCGGGTTCTCGGCCCAGAATTCGGAGCCGATCACCACCGGAGTTGCCTCCCAGGTGACAGCCTTGGCGCCGTTTTCGCAGAACTCGAACGTCTTGCGGCGCCCCGGGTCCGGCCACGCGCAGCTCATGCAGTCGAAACCGTCCTTCTGGTTCAGGGCAAGCAGGGTTTTCCCGGTCCTGACCAGGCCCATGTGCTGCACGGCCGGCTCCAACGAGTGGTAGACGCCCGGGACGCCGGCGGCCCACGCCTTGGGGTGGCCGCTGACCTCGATGTCAGCCTCGTTGGCCTCTTCCACGTGCGGGTTCTTGCGTGCCACGTTGCACTCTCCTTGGTTCAAGCTCACACCGGATGCGCACCGGTTTCAGCTCGGTGTGACGGTCCCAGTCCACCCTTATTGAGGGGGTCATCCAAGTCAATCAGGACTAACGGCAAACGCCTAGGTAGGGTGGACAGATGGACGTCCCTCCCTTTGTCTGGACCCTGACCATCGCGGGAATCGTCGGCCTGCTGGCCTTCGATTTCTTCTTCCATGTCCGGAAAGCCCACACGCCCTCATTGAAGGAATCGGCCATCTGGTCCTCCATCTACGTGGGGATCGCCCTCCTCTTTGGCCTGGGCGTACTGTGGTTCGGCGGCACCACCATGGGCACCGAGTACTTCGCCGGGTACATCACGGAGAAGGCCCTGTCCGTGGACAACCTCTTTGTGTTCCTGATCATCATGGCCAGCTTCAAGGTCCCCCGCGCGGACCAGCAGAAGGTGCTGCTCTTCGGCATCGTGTTTTCGCTGATCGCCCGGACGGCGTTCATTTTCCTTGGCGCCGCTTTGATCAACACCTTCGCCTGGGTGTTCTACCTCTTTGGACTCATCCTGCTGATCACCGCGGGGAACCTGCTCAAGCCCGACGGCCACGACGAAGACGCCGAAGGCCTGGTGGTCAGGCTCGCCAAAAAGTACCTCCCGGCGTCGGCCCATTACGATGGCGACAAACTCTTCACCCAGGAGAACGGCAAACGCGTCCTCACCCCGATGCTCCTGGTGATGGTGGCCATTGGCGGCACCGACATCCTGTTTGCACTGGACTCCATCCCCGCCATCTTCGGCCTCACGCAGAACGTCTTCATCGTCTTCACGGCCACCGCGTTCTCGCTCATGGGCCTGCGCCAGCTCTTCTTCCTGATCGACGGACTGCTGGACCGGCTAATCTTCCTTGCCTACGGTCTCGCCGCCATCCTCGGCTTCATCGGCGTCAAGCTCATCCTGCATGCCCTGCACGAGAACACGCTGCCGTTCATCAACGACGGCGGGCACGTCAACGTCATCGAAGTCAGCACCGGCGTTTCCCTGACCGTGATCCTGGGCGTCCTGGCGGTCACCGTCCTGGCCTCGATCTTCAGCCCCAAAGGCAAGGCCAAGAACGCTGTGTCCGGAGCAAGGCGGCACGCCACCGAATACCTGGACCTCAACTACGAGACGGACATCGCCGAGCGCGACCTGATCTTCGCCAGGATGGTCCGCGAGGAAGACCAAATCCGCAAGCTTCCGGAGAAGTACAAACGGCTCATCCGCAACGAAACCGAATTTATGGACCTCCTTCGCAAAGCCCGCGCCGAGCACGACGAAGCCCAGGTCCGGGCAGCCCAGGAGTAGCCGGGGCCTGATTGTCAGCCCCTCTTGCTAGATTCAAACCAGTCAGGGGAACTGTCCTCCGGCCAGGCACGTCAATGGGGAGGCCCCGTGTTTCTGCTCGATTCAGCCAGCGCTGATCCCGGTACTGTTGATCCGCGCCTCGCTGATCCCCGCCGGGCGGATTCCGGTTCCGGCGCGCCGCAGGACCTGGTGTTTTCCGCCAGCGACCTGGTGGCCGCCAGCGAATGTGAGTACCGCACGCTCCGCGTCCTGGACGAGAAACTGGGCCGGACCCCGAAGGCGCAGTTTCCCGACGACGAGATGCAGCGCCGTGCCGGGGCGCTCGGTGACAAGCACGAGGCCAAGGTCCTGGCTGGCCTGATCGCGCAGTACGGCGCCTGGGACGCCAGCCGCGGGGCCGGGGTGTACTCGATCGAGCGCGGGGAAAACACGCGCGGCGAGCTGCTGGCCAAACACGCCGAAACGGAACTCGCGCTCCGCGCCGGAGCCGACGTCGTCTTCCAGGCAACCTTCTTCGACGGAGAGTTCCTGGGCTACGCCGACTTCATCGTCAACGAGGCCGCAGGCACAGGCAATCCCGGACGCTACGAGGTGTGGGACAGCAAGCTGGCACGGCACGCCAAGGTGGGTGCGCTCCTGCAGCTCGCCGCCTACGGCGACCAGCTCATCGGCATGGGCCTGGAACCGTCGCCCCGGGTCACGCTGGTGCTGGGCGCCGTGGTGGACGGCGATTACGTCCGCAGCCACCACTCCCTGCCGGACCTGCTGCCGGTCTTCCGCGAGCGCCGCGACCGCTTCCGCACCCTGACCACCGCCCACCGCGAGGCCGGTTCGGCGGTGCAGTGGCAACAGCCCGGCGTCGCATACTGCGGGCGGTGCAACTACTGCGCCGAACAGGTCCAGTCCCACCGTGACCTCCTGATGGTGGGCGGCATGACCACCCTCCGGCGGAAGAAACTCATCGCCGACCACATCACCACCATCGACGCACTGGCGGATCTCCCGCTCAGCAAGGCCACCGGCTCGGTGGCCCGGCTCCGCGACCAGGCCAGGATGCAGCTGGGCCGGGACGTTCCGGACGGTTCCCGCACCTTCGCCAAAGACGGCGAGGAGCATACCGTCACGTTCAAGGTGCTGCCGGAGAACACCCTGGCAGCGATTCCCCGGCCCAGCCCCGGCGACATCTTCTTCGACTTCGAGGGCGATCCCCTCTGGCAGGACCCCGCCACCGGCAAATGGGGGCTGGAGTACCTGTTCGGCGTCATCGAGGCGCCCGTGTTTGACGGTGACGCTGCTGACGCCCTCGCCGCCGACAAGCCCGTGTTCCGGCCCTTCTGGGCGCATTCGCGCAACGAGGAGCGGCAGGCCTTCCTGGACTTCCTCGGCTATGTCGAAGAGCGCCGCGCCAGGCACCCGGACATGCATGTCTACCACTACGCCGCCTACGAGAAATCGGCGCTGCGGAACCTATCCGTCACGCACCTCGCCGGCGAGGACATCGTGGACAACTGGCTCCGCGACGGCCTCCTCGTGGACCTCTACGCCACCGCCCGGCATTCGCTCCGGATCTCCGAGCCCTCCTACTCCATCAAGAAGCTGGAGCCCCTGTACATGGGCAGCAACCTCCGCTCCGGGGACGTCAAGGACGCCGGAGCCTCCGTGGTGGCGTATGCCGGGTACTGCGCCGCACGGGACGACGGCGACGCCGCCACGGCCGCCCACATCCTGGCGTCCATCTCCGACTACAACCAGTACGACTGCCTCTCCACCCTCCGCCTCCGCGACTGGCTGCTGGGTCTGCGCGGGACGTCCGCCTCACGCGCGGCGTCAACCGGAACAGCCGACGGCGGGCGTCCGGCGCCGTCGTCGTCCGCTGTTGCTGCCCCGCCACCGCTTCCGGAACCCGAGCCAACCCCGGAGGAGCGCCGCCTGCAGGACTACCTGGCCGGCCTCCCGGACAACCGGCCGTGGACCAACGACGAACGGGCCATCGCCATGGTGGCCGCGGCCACCGGCTACCACCGCCGCGAGCGCAAGCAGTTCTGGTGGGAACACTTCGACCGCACCGAGTCCGAGATCGACCACTGGTCCGAGCACCGCAACGTGTTTGTGGTGGATACCGCGGAAATACTGAACGACTGGGAGCTCGCAAAGCCCACGGCCCGGATGCGCACCCGCACGCTGAGGCTGACCGGAGTCATGAGCGAAGGGTCGGAGTTCAGACCCGGGAGCACGTGGTGCCGGCTCTACGATTCCCCGGTGCCTGATGGCCTGGATGATCCGCTGGGAACCCCCACGGGCCGCGGCTTCACCTTTGGCACGCTGGTGACCGCTGTGGAGGACCACCCGCGGGTGGCCGGCCAGACCATGATCACCATCGAAGAGCGGGAAACAGGAAAGGTCCCCGCCTACCCGCATATTCCGGTGGCGCTCACCGAGGACCAGCCCATCCGCACCGCCAGCATCGAAGCCGCGCTGGCCGAGCTGGCCCAGAGGGTCGGCGCCTCGGTCCCCGTCCTTCCGGAACACCCCGGGGTCGACATCCTGCGCAAGGTGCCGCCGCGCTTAAGTTCCTTGCCCGCGCCTGCCGCAGTCGGAAAGGACGGCTCCGGTGCGGCGGACTATGTCACGGCGATCACCGCCTCGCTGCTGGACCTCGATCATTCCTACCTTGCGGTGCAGGGCCCTCCCGGGACGGGCAAAACCTACGTCGGCTCGCATGTCATTGCCCGGCTGGTGGAGCAGGGCTGGAAGATCGGGGTGGTGGGGCAGTCCCACGCAGTGGTGGAGAACATGCTGTGCACCGCGATCGAAACCGCCGGTGTGGATCCGGCGCGGGTGGCGAAGAAGCTGGCCGCCCCGCACTCCGTGCTGTGGCACCGCACGTCCGACGACGACGTCGCTGCCCTGTTGGGCTCGCCCGGCGGCTGCCTGGTGGGCGGCACCGCCTGGACCATGACGGGCAGGTCCGTCCCCGCCGGATCCTTGGATCTGTTGGTCATCGACGAGGCCGGCCAGTTCTCGCTGGCCAACACCCTGGCCGTGGCCCGCGCCGCCACGCGGCTCCTGCTCCTCGGTGACCCGCAGCAGCTGCCGCAGGTCACGCAGGGCTCGCACCCGGAGCCCGTGGACGAATCCGCCCTGGGCTGGCTCGCTGCCGGGCACGCCACCCTCCCCGGCGAGCTGGGCTATTTCCTGGCGGACAGCTGGCGCATGCACCCGGACCTGTGCCGGGCCGTGTCCGTCCTCAGCTACGACGGAAGACTCGAAGCTGCGCCTGCGGCATCCCTCCGCAGCCTCGCGGAACTGCCGGCCGGGGTGGAAACAGTCTTTGTGGACCACAGCGGGAACACGAAGTCCTCCGCAGAGGAAGCTACCGAGGTGGTCCGTCAGGCCCAGCGGCACATCGGGCTGAAATGGCTTCCCGGCGACGACAAGCCGGCCAGGCCCCTGAACCCGGAAGACATCCTGGTGGTGGCCGCCTACAACGCCCAGGTCCAGCTGATCCGGCAGGCCCTGCACGACGCCGGGCTGCCGGGTGTCCGGGTGGGCACGGTGGACAAGTTCCAGGGCCAGGAAGCGCCGGTTGTCATAGTCTCCATGGCCTGCTCTGCTGTTGCCGAAGCTCCCCGCGGGGCCGAATTCCTCCTGAACCGGAACCGGATCAACGTGGCCGTGTCGCGGGGCCAGTGGCGAGCCGTCATCATCCGCGCCCCCGAGCTTACAAATTACATGCCGGCCAAACCGGCGGTGCTCGAGGAACTTGGCGCCTTCATCGGCCTCAGCGCGGGTCTTCACAGCACTGGTAGTCACAGCCGCGCAACACCCTGAGAAACCGTGTTCTCACCGCTGAATCAAGGTAGGTTCGTGGGGTGACCTCCCAGAGCAACAGGTTGCCTGTCGGCGCCCTGATAGTCCTTGCCGCCATCGGCTTCACCGCCATCACCACCGAACTCCTGCCCTCCGGCCTGCTGCCCCAGATCAGCGCCGACTTCCGGGTCTCCGAGGCCACGGCCGGCTACCTGACGGCCGGTTACGCGGCCATCATCGTGGTCACCGTTATCCCTTTGTCGCTGCTTCTGTCGCGGGTCCCGCGGCACTACCTGCTCATCGCGCTGATCCTGTTCTTCGCGGCCAGCAACGCCTTGGTGGCCATCGTCTCCGATTTCGGCGCGGCCATGGGTTCACGCGTGGTGGGCGGCATCGCGCACGGCCTGCTGTGGTCTGCCATGGCCCCGTTTGTGGCGCGGATCGTTCCCGCCCACAAAGTGGGCAAGGCACTGGCCATCGTATTCAGCGGCAACAGCCTGGGACTGGCCATCGGCGCCCCGGTGGGCACCGCCCTGGGCAACATCGTCGGCTGGCGCGCGGCGTTCCTGGTCCTGGCCGCCTCCGGGGTGGTGCTGGCGCTGCTGGCCGTGTGGCTGCTGCCCCCGGTGCGGCGCATCCCCGACGCTCCCCACCCGTCCCTTCGCAAAGCGATCGGCCAGCCGGGAGTGAAGACTGTCGCCGTTGCCTGGCCGCTGATGCTTATGGCCCATTTCGCCTTGTTCACCTACATTGCGCCGTTCCTGCGCGAGGTCCGGCTGCCCGACTTCAGCATCCCGCTGTCCATCAGTGTTCTCGGTGTTGCCGGGCTGGTGGGCATCTGGATCGCCGGCATCACCGTGGATTCCCGGCCGCGGCGCTGGCTCCTGATCACCGTCGCCGGTGTTGTAGTGTCCGTGGCCTTGCTCCCACTGGTGGGAAGCGTCCTGCCGGCCTTGGCGCTGCCGGTCACGCTGGTCCTGATGCTGGTCTGGGGCACAGGCATCGGCGCGATGGGGATCTACAACCAGTCCGCCATCCTCCGGGCAGGCGGCGCGTACAGGGACGCCGCCAACGGCCTGACTGTACTGACCATCCAGATCGGGATCATGATCGGCGCGATGTTCGGCGCCGCCGCCCTCACCCTCGCGGGGCCGCTCCTGATCCCGATCGCCGCCGCAATCCCCGCCGTCGTCGCGTTTGTGCTGATCCTTGCCGGACGGCGGCACGCCTATCCGCCGGGGCCGAAGGAACGCCAAGCCACTTTGGCCGAAGCAACGTCTCCATCGCCTCCAGACGGCGCCCAAAAAACTTCCACATAGCCCCCTCCCACACGGGGCTGGCGGGGAGCCTGTCAGCGGCCCTCTCAGCGGGCCCGGAAGTCCCGGAACGATCCGTCGGCCGCGGAGATGGACTCCTCCACGCGTTCCACCCTGCCGGGAGCGTTCTCCGACCTCAGCCAGTCCAGGAGCTTTTGGATCTGCTGCTCCGGCCCTTCGGCCTCGATGGACACCGAGCCGTCGTCGAGGTTCCTCACCACACCTTTGAGGGCCAGTTCGTCGGCCTTGCCCATCGTCCAGAAACGGAATCCGACCCCCTGCACCACGCCAAAGACGCGGGCAGAGAGCCGGATATCGCCGTTATCCCGGTCAGGGATGTCCCGGCCGGAGTCATCCCGGCGCCAGGAAAATCGCATGGCAGTCAGGACTGCTTAACCAGCGCAGCTTCGACGTTGATCTTGACCTTGTCGCTGACCAGCAGGCCGCCGGCTTCCAGGGCGGCATTCCAGGTCAGGCCGAACTCCTTGCGGCTGATCTCGCACTCCGCGGAGAATCCTGCGCGGGTGGCACCAAAGGGGTCCACTGCTACCCCGGTGAACTCGACCTCCAGCTCCACCGGCTTGGTGATTCCGCGGATGGTGAGATGGCCCGTGAGTGTGTAGTCCTCGCCGTCGCCCTCCACCGAGGTGGCCCGGAATGTCATCTCGGGGTACTCCTCCACATCGAAGAAGTCCGCCCCCTTCACGTGTCCGTCGCGGTTGGCGTCGCCGGAATCGAAGCTGGCCGTTTTGACCGTGGCGTGAAGCGAAGCGTCGGCGAGGGATGCGCCAACGCGGGCTTCGGCCGAGGCGTCCGTGAAACGTCCGCGGACCTTGCTGATGCCCGCGTGCCGGACAGTGAAGCCGATCTCGCTGTGCGACATGTCCAGCGTCCAGACGCCCGAGGTAAGGCCTGAAGGTAGGGTCACTTTTACATCTCCTTTGTGGGAAACAGTGCTGTGGAAACCGGCCAGGACGACCGGTTTCCACACTGCTTCACTCCGGAGTTTTTGTCCAGATACTGACCCTAAATGCCCGCAGATGCCGTTATCTGGACGAAAACTCAGCAGGCGGGGGGCGGGCCTGGTCAGTTGATGGTGATGTCCCGCGTGCGGTGGTCATAGCGGATGGTGACCGTGCCGCCGTCGTGGTGCAGTTCGTGGTTGGGGCCATCAAATGTGCCGAACGCGCCGTAGTTCTCATCCCACGAGCGGTTCAGGGCGATCTTGAAGGTGTACGAGCCGGCGGGCAGGTCGGTGCTGATCTTCCACAGCTGGTCCAGGGCATCGAGCGTCAGCTGGGCCTCGTCGTACTGCGGGGCCCAGTTTTCCGGCGCGCCCAGGATGGTGTTGAAGTCGCCGGCAACCGCAACTGCCTCGGGCTGCGGGAAACTCTCTACAGCAGGAGCTTCTGCCGTTGCCTTGGTCGCAGCCTTAGCCGCAGTTTTGGGCGCTGTCTTGCGCGAGCGGACGGCCTTGACCACGGGCTCTACGGCGTCCTCGATGGCGTCTTCGATGGCCTTGGCGGCCTTCCCGACGGCGTCGGCGGCCTTCTTAGCGGGAGTCCGCTTTGCCGGGGCCTTCTTGGCGGGAGCCGCCTTGACTGCCGCTGCCGGTGCCGGTGCGGGCGGAATGGCGACGTCGGCAGGAACCGGAGTGCCGGCGTCGAGGGCTGCGGCGAAGGAATCCGCATCGGGGAACGCGACCGTGGCGCGCATGCCATCCTCGGTGATGGTCCAGCCGGAACGGCCCTTGACCAGCCAGCCGGCCTTGACCAGTTTGGCCGTGGCGGACGTGAGCGTCTTGTGTCCACGCGGAATGCCACCGCTGAGCAGCGTGGCCTCGTGATCACTGAACGGCACGCGCGCGGTGGCTTCCGCCAGGACCTCGCCGGCATTGAGTGAACCGCCGGACCAGACGCCTTCGGTCAGGACGTGCAGCACGGTCTTGAGCCGGACGTCGGTGTTATCTGCGATGGACTTGGCCATGATTCCCCTTGCGTAATGCGATCTGTCACTAGGCATCCTGCCAACAGCGTGTTAATCGCGCGACTTGAAATGGTTAACTCTGCGTGTCATGACCGACTATGACGCGGATTACAGCAGAAGTGAGGCAGGAGTCTCGGCTACGGGGCTGTTTACTCAACCCTGGAGCGCTGATTCCGGGTATCGCCGGACTCTTCCCGGGCGCGCCCGGGCACCAGTGTAGCGAGCAGCAACGTGCAGAGCTACCCGCGGTTCAGTTCGTCCAGAAGCTCTGCTTTTCGCTCCTCGGAGGCGAACGACGAATGGATGGAATTGGCCGCGAGCCGTGACCTATCGAAGTCTGAAAGGTCAAAAACGGCCTTCAGCCGGGAAAAGTTGTCGTCCACGTACCCACCGAAGTAGGCCGGATCATCCGAGTTCACGGAGACGTTGAGCCCGGCGGCGAGCATGGCCGGCAAGGGATGGTCCGCCAGGGTGTCCACGGCACGCAGCCGGACGTTCGAGAGCGGGCAGACCGTCAGCGGAATCCGGTCCGCCACCAGCCGCTCCACCAGGTCCGGGTCCTCCATGCAGCGGATGCCGTGGTCAATCCGTTCCACTCCGAGGATGTCCAGCGCTTCGATAATGTACGACGCCGGTCCCTCCTCGCCTGCGTGCGCGGTCAGCCGCAGGCCCGCTTCGCGGGCTTTGGCGAACAGCCGCTCGAACTTGGCCGGCGGGTTGCCCACCTCGGCCGAATCCAGGCCGATCGCCGCAATGGGTGCGTTCATGGCCAGCAGCCCGTCCAGGACCTCCAGCGCGGATTCCTCGGACTGGTCCCGCAGGAATGCGGCAATCAGCAGGGTGGACATGCCGAAGTCCTCCTGGGATGTGGCCAGCGCCGACGCCACCCCTTTGACGCAGGTTTCCAGGCTGACACCGCGGGACAGGTGGGCCTGCGGGTCCATCATGATTTCGGCGTGCCGGACCCCCGCGGCGGCGGCTCGGGCGAGGTAGGCGCGGGTCATATCGGCGAAGTCCCGCTCGGTCTGCAGCACCGCCATGTTGGCGTAGTACAGGTCCAGGAAGGACTGCAGGTCCGTGAACTCGTACAGTCCCCGGAGCTCCTCCATCCCGGAATACGGAAGCGTGATGCCGTTGCGTTCGGCCAGTTCGAGGATCAGTTCCGGCTGCAGCGTGCCCTCAATGTGCAGGTGCAGTTCCGCAACGGGCAGGAGCGGCGCAGCTTCTTCCTGCAGGTCTGTTGCGGTTGCTGTTTCTGCCGCGGCAGCTTCAGTTTCAGTTTCAGTGGCGGCAGTTTCAGTTTCGGGCACTGCGGTTCCGTCCGCAAAGATATTCATCCGGTCAGGATATGCCTGCAAGCCGGTCCTCGCCCTCTCAGCAGACCACTTCCATCAGGACATCACCAGCTGACCACCAGAAATCATCTCGGTTTGATAACGGCCTCCTGATGTCCTAGCGTGAAATGCAAGCCCGTTCTTCGGGCGACATGAATGCCCGGTGCTGCCTCCACCAGAACTGCCCGGCCGGCAGACACCGAAAATTGACCTCTATATCGTCAGGGGCGGGCAGGGCGCAATAACCTCCGGGGACGGACCGAGCGCTGGTGGCCTTCAGGAGCATCACACCATGAACAACACCACCATTCGTACTGCCGCACGCCGTGGAGTAGCCGTCGCCGCCATTTCGGCAGCCGGCCTTGCACTCTCCGTCACCGCGGCAAACGCGGCCACCGACGGCGCAACTTGGGATTCACTGGCGCAGTGTGAAAGCGGCGGAAACTGGGCCACAAATACCGGCAACGGCTACTCGGGCGGCCTGCAGTTCAGCGCCAGCACGTGGGCCGCCTACGGCGGCACCGGTTCCGCAGCCGACGCCAGCCGCGAGCAGCAGATCGCCGTGGCCGAACAGGTCCAGGCATCGCAGGGCTGGGGAGCGTGGCCGTCCTGCGCCGCGGAGCTTGGCTTGAGCGGCGGGGGGGGTACGACGGCGGTGACTCCCCAGAGCGCGCCAGTCCAGAGTGCGCCGGTCCAGGTGCCTGTGGAGAGCGTGCCAGTCCAGGCGCCGGTGGAGCAGGCCCCCGCCATGCCGGCCGCGACGGATGCCGTGACGGCTCCGCAGCACGCCGCGCCCGTGGAACTGAGTGGCGAGACCTACACGCTTGAGCCCGGCGACACCCTGAGCACCGTCGCCGACAAGCTCGGCGTTGAGGGCGGCTGGCAGAGCCTGGCCGACGCCAACCTGGACACCATTGCCAACCCGGACCTCGTTTTCTCCGGGCAGGTCCTCCAGCTTCCCGCCTAAGCTTCAACACTTTCCGCGGGAGCCGCCCCTTTCCCCAAGATTGACGGCCTGCGGAAACAATAAAACCCGGCAGCAACAACCCCGGGAAACAACGACGCCGGAGCGCCCCTCACTGGGGAGCTCCGGCGTCGTCCGTTGTGTTCTGAATGGCCGGGCAGGGACCTGATCTTCCTGCCGTCCGCAATCCTTCGTGCTTAGGCTGCTGCCTTGGCCACGGTCGGGATCTCGCGGATGATGCGAACCTTCCACGCGGCGTCGTCGGTGGTGTCCAGCAGGGCCACCGTGCCGTGGGCGAGGTTCAGTGCCACGCGCTTGGCCGCCAGCAGTTCGAGGTAGAGGTGCTCATTCATGCGGCTGGGGGTGTCGATCATGTACTTCACGGCGTCGCGGACCTTGCGGTAGTTGGCGCTCTTCTCGCGGTGCAGGTGCAGTTCCAGCATCTGGCGCTGGCGCACTTTGGGCTCGTGCTTGTTGAGCCAGGAGACGGCGAGGTGCACACCGATCACCAACGCGAGGGAGACAGCGTAGATCCACCAGCCGCTGGACATCAGGAACAGGGGCAGATTGCCGATCGCCACGAGCGCGATCACGATCCGCAGCGCGACGATCCGGCGAAGGGTCAGGGCCACTGAGGCCATGGCCGCACGAAAGCCGTGCTGCTCGTGGCGTGCCGCGGCCGGGTCAAGGGTAAATTCATCAAGGACCAGGATGCCCTTGGCCTCCGGATCAAGCATCTGCCCAAACTTGGGCACAAACAGCTGCGTTGAACCGGCGGTCACAACAGGAGAAATTGTCATTGGGGGCTTCCGGGACGGTGGGGCGTTTCGGTGATCTTAGTGGTTAGCGGCATCCGCTGTATGTATCGGTCCACTATGTGAACTATTCCGCTGCTCCTTCGCGCTCAGGGGGCGCTGCCGCCGGATCCCGCGCGTGTGGCGCCGGGCACTGCAATTGGCACATCCGCCGCATGCCGTCAGACTGAAGGGATGCAAACCTTCCTTCCGTATCCCGATTTCCGGCAGAGCGCCGCAGCACTGGACACCGCCAGGCTTGGCAAGCAGCGTGTCGAGGCGCTGCAAACCCTCCGGGCTCTGGTGATTCCCGAGTACGGCTGGCTGGACCATCCCGCCGTCCGCATGTGGATGGGCCACGTTCCGGCGCTGACCATGTACGGACTGGCGATGGTGGACGAATGGACCAACCGCGGCCATGCAGACAACACGCGCGCCAACATCACCGAGTTCGCGCCCCAGGCCGCACACCCGGACTACGCGGCCAAGATCCCGCTGCCGGAATGGCTCGGAAACCCTGATTTCCACCTGAGCCACCGCGCCAAGCTGGTCCGCAAGGAACCGAAGTTCTACAAGACGGTGTTCCCGGACGCCGACCTGGACCTGGACTTCATTTGGCCTGAGCCCAAGCACGAGTTCTACCCGGCAGAACCCGAGGGCGATATCCTCTGGATCCTCCGCGACCCGCACGCCGAAATCGATCCGCAGACGCTGGATACCGTGGCGCTGCCTCCGATCCGCCGCGGCGGCGCTGTTGCACCCGGCGCTCCCGAGGACGGCTACTCCCCCGTTTACGTCGACGACGGCTCCCGCCGCCCGTCCAAGCAGCCGCGCAAGTTACCGCGCAAGCAGCTCGTGAAGAAGCCCACCCGAAAGCGCCTGGCGCAGGAGGAGGCATTCGCCACCCTCCCCGGCAAGACCACCGTCGCGGTTTCGTTTGAGGACGGCAACAAGTTCGCCGTCGGGCAAGTGCTGGGCCGTCCCATCACGCTCGACGACGGCCGGTTCGGCCGCACCTTCACCGTCACCGAGGTGATCGACCGGTCCGCGTTCGATTACCCTGCGCTCCTGCAGGACCCCCGGGTGTTCTTCCCGGTTCCCGCTCCCTGAGTCCATGACAATTCTCCTGGCCGGCTGCGGCGATCTGGGTACTGAAGCGGGCCTGCGCTTTGCCGCGGCAGGGCTTCGGGTGGTGGGCTGGCGGCGTTCGCCCGAGAAACTGCCCTCTGAGATTGAAGGTGTGGCGGCGGACCTGGGCTCTCCGGGCCTGCCCGGTGTCCCGGCGGACACCACCGCCGTCATCGTGGCGGTTGCGGCCGACTCACCCACGGAAGCGGCCTACCGTGCCGCCTACGTGGACGGTCTGGCGCATGTCCTGGACGCCCTGGAGCGCGACGGCGTGACACCGCGGCGGGTGCTTTTTGTGTCCTCCACCGCTGTCTACGGGGACGCCGGCGGTGGCTGGGTCGATGAGAGTACGACGGCGGTTCCTGACGGTTTCTCGGGGCGGATCCTCCTCGAGGCGGAGGAACTCCTGGTTTCGCGGCTGCGCGGCACTGGTACCTCGCCTGTTGTGCTGCGGCTGGGTGGGATCTACGGTCCTGGCCGGACGCGTTTGATTGACCAGGTCCGCAGCGGGACTGCCATGGTGCCCGACGAGCCGCGCTTCACGAATCGGATCCACCGGGATGACGCCGCTGCGGCGATCGTCCAGCTGGCCACCATGGAAGCCATGCCTGCACCGGTATATGTCGGTGTGGACGACTCTCCCGCTGAACTTGGGGATGTGCTGCGGTTCCTGGCCTTGGAAATGGGCTATCCGGAACCGCCCATCGGACCAGCAGGCGAGGCCCGTGGTGGCAACAAACGCTGCAGCAATGCTCTGCTCCGGGGGACCGGGCTTGAGTTCACCTACCCGACGTTCCGGGAAGGTTACAGGGCAGTCCTGGCCCGCACAGGAGTCCGCCACCCGTAGCCTCCGGGCGCGAACGGACACTTGAGGCACTTCCGGCACTTCCGCACCGAAGTCGCGGCGGAAGCGGAAACTTGCGGCCCACCGCCCCGACGACCCCGCGCGAGCGGATCCTTGAGGCCCTCAAGGGTCGCGACGCAACTGGAGGCACCGATCGTCGCTTTGACGTTCTCCCAGTCGCAGAGTTATGCACATAGCCATTCACCCTCGCCGTTATTGTCACACCCTCCAGGGATGATTTGAGTATGGATAGCAGAGCGGCGGTGGCGACGGCGGAGGCCCTTTCGGTATCCTTCGCTGAGCTTGCAGTGGCGGTCCGGGACGGGACCGATTCCAACTGTTCCGGGGACGCTGATCCTATGCGTCGGAGGGCAGATGCATTCCTGGACGGGCTGGCCGAGATCTCACGGCTGGACGCGAGAAGTGCCGCCCTGAAGGCTTGGCTGGCTGCCGGCTACAGCGCCGCTGCCGAGGCTTTGGCGGGCCCTGCAATGTCGCCCGAGGACCATACCGGGCAAGAGATGGCAGTGGTCGCGGAGGTCGCGTGCGTGCTGACGGTCAGTGAACGCGCCGCCAGTGCTCTCCTCGCCGAGGCGCATCAGCTGACCACCGCGCTGCCGCTGACGCTGTCGGCGCTGCAGGCCGGGACGATCTCGTGGCAGCACGCGAGGATCATGGTCGACGAAGCCACCAACCTCGACAGGCCGGGCGCGGCGGCGTTGGAGGCACATTTCCTGGACCCCGACGCGGTGAATCCGGCACGCGGCCCGGCCGGCGAGCTCATCCCCGGAAGATTCCGGCACAAGGCCCGCAACTGGCGGGAACGCCACCACCCCGTCAGCATCGAAAAACGCCACGCCAGGTGTGCCGCCGACCGGCGGGTGGAGTACGCCCCGGACCACGACGGCATGGCCTGGCTCTCCGCGTACCTGCCGGCCGATCAGGCTGCGGGGATCTGGGACCGCGCCACCATCTCCGCGAGAGCGTTGCAGGGACCGGACGAGGACCGGAATCTCAGCCAACTCCGCGCCGACACCGTCGCGACCTGGCTCCTGGGCAACAACATCGCCGGCGCCGGAACCGGTGGCACGACGGCAATGTCCGGCGACATCAGCGAAACGGCCGGCATCGTCAAAATGGGCAGCCTGGCAGCGGGTGACGGTGTTCCGTCGCCGCGGGCACAGGTCCTCATCACGGTCCCGGTCCTGTCACTGCTGGGTGTCACGGACGAACCGGCCACGCTCGACGGATACGGACCGATCCCACCATCCATGGCCCGCCAGCTGATCGCGGACGGCGCGGAGTCCTTCCACCGCGTCCTGACAGATCCCCGCGACGGTGCACCGCTGGAAATCGGACGGACCAGCTACAGGCTCACAAAAGCCCAGCGCCAGTGGCTCCGCCTACGCGACGGGAAGTGCCCGTTCCCCGGCTGCAGCAACCACTCCCTCGACAACGAAGCGGACCACATCCTCGCCTGGGCCCACGGCGGCACCACCGGGATCTCAAATCTCGGCCAGCCCTGCCACAAACACCACAGGCTCCGCCACACCACCGGATGGACACCCGCCACCGCCACCAAGAACGAACCACCCGGCTGGACATCACCCACCGGACGGCACTACAAAAGCGAACACCCTGACTGGGAACCACCCCACTGGCCAGATGGCTTACCGGCAATGGCCGAACAAATGGCCGAACATCCGGAGCCAGCGATCCCCGGACCGCGTCCTGTCCGAACGCCGTGAGCTAGACCGTGACCTCGCTATGCGCCAGCCGTTGCCTGACGACGACCTCCTACGGCCAACATGGCCGCTGACTGAGCGAGTTACTCCGAGTGGGCGCCAATCAGCACGTGTCTATTTGCCGAGGCCAGCCTTGCGGAGGGCCTCTGCCATGGCGGTGTTTACAGGCACCGGATTCGATGCCTGCGGCCGGCCGCCGGACGACTTCGGATCGGGCTTCGAAGTCGATGCGTTGTCGCCGGGGCTCGAGGCCCCGCGTCCGCGCTGCCCACCCGAGTCGCGCCCACCGGAGTCTCGGCGTGCATCTCCCGGACGGCCCCCGGCAGTGCGTCCCCCAGCTGGCCGACCGCTTTCAGGTCGGCCCCCTTCCGAACGCCCGCCCTGCGCCCGCCCACCAGAAGGCGACGGTTCGTCGTCGAGCCTTAGCGTGAGCGAAATCCGTTTCCGCTCCGGATCGGCTTCCAGAACCTTCACGCGGACAACCTGCCCGGACTTCACCACCTCACGGGGATCGGAGACAAAGCGGTTGGCCAGCGCCGACACATGAACCAGGCCGTCCTGGTGCACACCCACGTCCACAAATGCGCCGAACGCGGCCACGTTGGTGACCGTACCCTCAAGCACCATGCCGGGCTTGAGGTCCGAAATCTTCTCGATCCCTTCGGAGAACGTCGCCGCGGCAAAAGCGGGTCGCGGATCGCGGCCGGGTTTGTCCAGCTCCGCCAGGATGTCCTGGACCGTGGGCAGGCCAAAGGTGCCGTCAACGAAAGCGCGGGGATCAAGGGACGACGCCGGCGCCGAGCCCGCGGCCACCAGGATTTTCCGGGCAATCGGATACGCCTCGGGGTGCACGCTCGACGCGTCCAGCGGTTCTGCTCCCCCGGTGATCCGCAGGAAGCCAGCGCACTGCTCAAACGCCTTCGCACCCAGTC
This sequence comes from Arthrobacter sp. Soil762, assembly GCF_001428335.1. Lineage (GTDB taxonomy): Bacteria > Actinomycetota > Actinomycetes > Actinomycetales > Micrococcaceae > Arthrobacter. The sequence goes on along the minus strand of NZ_LMSG01000019.1, from coordinate 158,426 downwards.
GGGGCACCTTCTTCAGCTCGCTGCGCTTGGCAAACGGCCCGTGTTCGTTCCGGTACGCCACGATGTTCTCGCTCAGCAACGGCCCGACGCCGGCAACGCGGCTCAGCAGCGCGGGCGATGCCGTGTTCACATCAACGCCCACCGCGTTCACGCAGTCCTCGACCACCGCGTCCAGGCTGCGGTCCAGCTTCGATGCCGTGACGTCGTGCTGGTACTGCCCCACGCCGATGGACTTGGGATCGATCTTCACCAATTCCGCCAGCGGATCCTGAAGCCGCCGCGCAATGGAAACCGCTCCGCGCAGGGAAACATCCATGCCCGGCAGCTCCGCCGAGGCCAGCGCCGACGCGGAATACACCGACGCCCCGGCCTCGGAAACCACCAGTTTCTGCGGTTTCGTTTCCGCGGCCGGCAGCAGCTTGATCAGTTCCGCGGCAAGCTTGTCCGTCTCCCGGGACGCGGTTCCGTTGCCGATGGCCACCAGCTCCACGTTGTGCTTCCGGGCCAGTCGCACCAACGTTGCGAGGGCCTCGTCCCACTTCCTGGCAGGCGCGTGCGGGTACACGGTGTCGGTGGCCACCACTTTGCCTGTGCCGTCCACGACGGCAACTTTCACGCCTGTCCGGAGTCCCGGGTCCAGTCCAAGAGTGGCGCGGTTTCCGGCGGGTGCAGCCAGGAGCACGTCGCGCAGGTTCGCGGCGAACACGCGGACAGCCTCGTCCTCTGCGTCGGTGAACAGCCGTCCCCGGAGGTCTGCAGTCAGCCGGGCCAGCACGCGCGAGCGCCAGGCAATCTGCGCGGTCTGGATCAGCCACGCGTCGGCGGGACGGCCGCGGTCGGCGACGCCAAGGCACCTGGCCACAGCGGATTCGTAACGGGAACGCGCGGCGGCCAGGGCGTCGTCGTCGTTCGGATCCGCTTCGGCGAGATCCAGCTCCAGGACGCCGTCCTTCTCACCGCGCAACAGCGCAAGCACGCGGTGCGAGGGCATCCCGGTGGGCGCCTGGGCGAACTCAAAGTAATCGGCGAACTTCTGCCCGTCGGACTCCTTGCCCTTCTTCACCCGCGAAACCATCCGCCCCTGCGTCCACAGCCTCTCGCGTAGGGTTGCGGCGAGGTCCGGATCCTGCGCAACCCTCTCTACGAGGATGGAACGGGCGCCGGAGAGCGCGGCGGCCGCGTCATCAATGGAGTGTTCGGCGTTCAGGTACTTGGCAGCCTCGCGTTCCGGGTCCAGGTCGGGCCGCTTCAGCAGCACATCGGCGAGCGGCTCCAACCCGGCTTCACGGGCGATCTGGGCCTTGGTGCGGCGCTTGGACTTGAACGGAAGGTAGATGTCCTCCAGCCGGGACTTGGTGTCCGCGGCAAGGATCGCTGCCTGCAGCTCGGGGGTCAGCTGTCCCTGCGCGGCAATCGCTTCGAGGATAGTACGACGGCGGTCCTCAAGTTCACGGAGGTAGCGCAGGCGTTCGTCGAGCTCGCGCAGCTGCGTGTCATCCAGCGTCCCGGTGGCTTCCTTGCGGTACCGGGCGATGAATGGAACGGTGGACCCGCCGTCGAGCAGGTCCACTGCAGCCTTGACCTGCCAGGTCTTCACGCCAAGCTCGGCGGCGATCTGGGCGTGGATGGCGCTGTCCGGAGTTGGGGCAGACGTGGGGGCGAACGGGACGTGCGGGAGTTGGGTCACCTGAACATTTTGCCCTACGGGCATGGTGGTCTCCAGCGGCGCCCGGCCTGGCAGCCGGCCGGGGTATTCCGCTCCGGGCTGTGAAGTGCTGTAGTTGATATGCCGTCACAGGCAATCACTTCGAGGAAGAGGGCCACCATGCGTGAACTGCTCATCGTCTTTCAGGAAGGATTCGACGAGGCCAACATCACCGTCATGGTCAACGGCAAGGAGGTCCGCCGCGATATGGGCGTGTCCACCAACCCACTGCTGGGAGAAGCCTACGAAACGTCCGTGGAGCTGCCCGCGAAAGGGGCGCAGGTGGGAGTGGAAGTCACCAACCGCGGCCTGAAAGCCATTACCAAAGTCAGCGGAAAGCCCAAAAGCCTGCTCGTCTCCATCGAGGACGACAAGTTGGTGATGCGCGAAGGAACGGGCCGGGAAGCATACCTTTAGCTATTTCCCTAGCAATAATCCATTCACTGGAGTATTCTGGTTTTTACCGCTCAGCACTTGTGAACCTGGGCGGGCCAGCGTTGAAAGATGAGCCAAAACAGCCGTCGGATGGCTAATTGGCGCGGGCTGCCGGGACAGCACACCGAGCAGCCAACGACGGCGGCACCCAAGCCGGGTGCCGCCGTCGTCGTTAATCTCTGGCCGAGGCCACCATTGACCGCTAAGCCGAATACGCGGGGTAGTCCGTGTAACCTACGGAGCCGTCTGCATAAAACGTGGACGGGTCCGGTTCGTTCAGCGGAAGGCTTTCCTTCCAGCGGCGCGCGAGGTCCGGGTTGGCAATGGCGGGGCGCCCCACTACCACAGCGTCTGCATGACCGTCGGCCACCAAGGCGGTTGCTTCCTCCCGAGTGGTTATGGTGCCGAAGCCGGAGTTCACCAGGAACGTGCCGTTGAAGCGCGCCCGGAGATTCTGGACCAGCTCACTGGTGGGCTCGTGGTGCAGGATGCTGACGTAGGCGAGGTTGAGCGGGGCAATGCTGTCCACCAGCACCTCGTAGGTGGCGCGGACATCGGCCGCATCCGTTTCGGCGATGCCCTGGATGCTGTGCTCCGGCGAGATGCGGATGCCCACGCGGCTCGAACCCACCGCAGCCCCCGCGGCGTTGACCGTTTCGATCACAAAGCGGGCCCGGTTCTCCGGCGAGCCGCCGTAGCTGTCGTCGCGGACATTGGAGTTCGGGGCCAGGAATTCGTGCAGAAGGTAGCCGTTGGCCGAGTGCAGTTCCACGCCGTCGAATCCCGCTTCAATGGCGTTGATCGAGCCGGTGACGATTTCCTGCATGACGACGGGCAGCTCGCCTATGGTCAGCGCGTGCGGGACGGGATACGGCTGCTTGCCGGACGGGGTGCGGACCTCGCCCTCGATGGCGATGGCGCTCGGACCAACGATGGTATGTCCGCCGGTGATGTCCGCATGGGAAACCCGTCCGCCGTGCATGATCTGGGCGAAGATCCGGCCGCCTTCAGCGTGCACCGCGTCGGTGACCTTCTTCCAGGCGGCAATCTGCTCCGCGGTCACGAGACCGGGCTGACCCGGGTAGGAGCGTCCAGCGGGGCTCGGGTAGATGCCTTCGCTGACGATGAGTCCCAGGGACGCGCGCTGCCGGTAGTGCTCCACAACCACGGGACCCGGAACACCGTCCTCGCCGGAGCGGAGACGGGTTAGGGGTGCCATTACCAGGCGGTTGGGCAGTTCAAGCTCGCCAAGAGTCAAGGGGGAAAACAGCATGCGCAGTTCCTTTCGAGGTGAATTGGTACTGCTGTGCCCAACTGCGCGGCGCGTGCAAGTATTCCGATGGAGGCGGGGATCACTCTTTGCGGGGGTGGCTTCGGCTTGGTTCCAGGCGTTGCCTGCCGTCATATACGCGTCGTCTGATGCTTCCTACCGGGACGATGCCACGCCGGGGCACCCTTGTCCCTGCGGATTCTGGTTGCAGTCGTCGGCGTAGTTCCTGGTGATGGACCGCCAGACGCTGATCGTCTGCGGTGGTGCGCTGAACTGGCCCTGGCCCGGTATGGGCAGCTGCGGTCCGTTGTTCACGGAATACGTGCCTTGGAAGGACGTCGTGAGGACGACTTGGAAGTCGCCAGTGTCCGCGTAGACGTGGCTCGTTCGGGTCTTTTCACCCCAGCGGTCCTGCGGCAGCGGCCCACCCATGGAAGGTTGCGGACCGAAGACGGTTCCGTCGCCGTAATTCCAGGTGTACTGAACCGGCATGGCAACCACGTGCACCTGCTGTCCGAGCATCGTCACGTCAAACTGTTGCTCGGACGCGTCTGCGTAGAAATTGGTTTCGGCCCCGCGGAGCGTGTTGGGGCTCGGCTGAGCGACCACGGCTCCCGCGTTGATGGGCAGGCTCTCGAACTGCTGCTGGATCTGGGCCGCTATTCGAGGCAGGAGGTCCTCGGGCCGAGCATCGTAGAGACAAGTTGGCCCGGAGTGATGGGTCCAGGCCGGGTTAGGAACGCCGACAGGCGCCTTGAGCCAAATTACGGGAATTCCGTCTACTCCCTCGGGCCCGTTGACACACTCAAGCTGATATCCAAGGCACACCGTATCAAAATCGCCTCCGCCGAGGTGGCACTGAAGCTCATACTTGTAGACGTTTGGATCCTTTTTGGTGTCCCTAGGTTCTTCCGGCCTCATCTTCCCCGTCAAAGGATCGACGACATAAACAATCACGCCGATGCCAGAATTGTGAAAACCGGAGTCTGCGTCGGTCCCCGTTGGCGTCGTATTGGGGGACGGAATGGCAATACCTAGCCCGACTACGAGCATTACTGTCGACAGTCGGTGAACGACCCAGCCCATATTCATTAGCGGAGGGGATGAAGACCGGTAACGCGCCACGCGGCGTCCTGGAAACCAACCAGCAGTACGTTTCCACCATCAGACGCCTCAGTGGGAGCTCTAAATTCCGACCCGCTGGGATCGTAATAGTTAATGGTCGACTGCTGCACCTGGACGATGACCTGGTAGGCCCCATCGGACCCGCGCTCAAATGTAGTCGCTGACGACGGTATGACGATCTTGCCACCTGCGAGCCATCGCCCGCCTTGATAATTGGTGGTCAGCGAGCCCGTTATGTTCGAACAGAATTGACAAGCCGGTGATGTCACCGCTTGGATTCCTGCGATGTCGCCGGTCTGATAGGCATAATTGAGCTGCTCAAACCAGTACGCCGCGAACGCCTCGAGCCCCTCCTTCGTCTCCGTCTTCGCGACCTCCGGCAACACCGGCACCGGCACGTTCTGAGCACGGCCGCTAGCCGAAGCGGGCACATAAGCAGGAGTCGCCGTCGGGGTTGGCGTTGCGCTTGGGCTTGCCGTCGAAGTCGGGGACGCGGACGAGGTGCCCCCAGGATCGCCACCCGCGTTGCAACCGGTCAAAAGCAAAACAGACGCGGCAGCAGCAGCAACAAGGCGCAGGCGCAAACGTCGCGAAGTAGTGGAAGTGATGTGCGATGTCATGGGCAGCTAATCCCCCGATAGTTTCAAGACGCTTCGCTCCGAACAATGACCTTAAGGGTAGCCCAGGACACATTTGAGCGATGAAAGTTATCCACAGCCACCCGCCATCGGTTCTACCACCGTCAAGGAGCAATAAAAAGTCACATGGACAATCGCCCTCCCAGCCCCTTGCGAAACGGATTCCCACGCGCAAACCCTAGAATTCTTCTACCGAACGTAGAAGAATAGGCTGCATGATGTTTACGCACGCAGATGGCAACCCCGTTCTGGAGCTCGACGACGAGCAGTCCTGGAAACTCCTGGAAGCTACCAGCCACGGCCGGCTGGTAGTTTCCGTTGCCGACGAACCGGATATATTTCCCGTCAACTACCTCACCTCGGACCGGAAAATCTACCTCCGCACCGCGCCGGGCAACAAGCTGGCGCAGCTCACCATCAACTCCAGGGTGCTGCTTGAAACGGACGGCATCCTCTCGGACGAAGCCTGGTCCGTGGTGCTGCGGGGAACGGCGCGCGTCCTGACCAACTCAGCCGAGCTCGCCGTCGTCGAGGAGCTCGGCCTGAAATCCTGGGTGCCGACGCTGAAGGATTTCTACGTGGAGATCGTGCCCACGTCCGTCAGCGGCCGCCACTTCGAGCTGGGCGACCAGCCGGAGCGCGAAATCTAGGCGCCCCCAGGCTGGAATCATGGCGGATAGGCTCACTCCCGAGCAGCGCAGCTGGAACATGTCCCGCATCAGGGGCATAAACACCAAGCCGGAACTGCTGGTGCGCCGCCTCCTCCATGCCAAAGGCTACCGCTACCGCTTGCACGGCACGGCCGGCAAAAGCCGCCTGCCCGGCCGACCGGACCTGGTATTCGCCGGCCGGCGAAAGGTCATCTTCATCAACGGCTGCTTCTGGCACTTCCACGACTGCCGCGTAGGCCAGCACGCGCCCAAGGCGAACGCCGCCTTTTGGGAGGCCAAGCGCACCCGCACCAAAAACCGCGACGCCGACCAGCGCCAACAGTTAATGGCCGCCGGCTGGGAGGTGCTCACCGTGTGGGAGTGCGAGTTGAAGGACGGCCCCGCCCTCGAAGCCCACTTGGTGGAGTTCCTCGGCGCCAGCAAATAGCCCGCAAGCCGGCGGCATGCAAGAAACGCCAGCCGGAACTTGAGTCAAACTTGAGCCTTTGCCGCCTCCCGAATTGATCGGCGCCCGCAAAGATGAACTCCTATGAAAAACCCGCAGTCTCCTCAGGAATCCCGCAGTCCTTTTCCCGAACGGCTGCATCCCCAAGTAACAGATTTACTCTGAAAGTGAATACAAAACCAAGTCATATCCCGCTATGGGGGCGGCAGGCGCGAGCGGAAGGGACGGAAATGGCACCATCCGATGACGCAGGGCGCCCCTTGGTAGATCCCTCCGTACTTGACCGGCTGCGGGTCGAACTCGACGAGGACGAGGGCTATTGCAGCGTCTTCGTGGGGAACTTCATCGACTGCCTGCCGTTCCGGATCGGCAAGCTGCGGCTGGCCTTGACCACCGGAGACCTGGATGGGGCCGTGGACGCGATCCTTAGCCTCAAGACTTCGAGCCAGATGGTGGGCGCGGAACGGCTGGCGGGCCTGGCCATGGACCTTGAACGTTCAATCCGGGAAGATTCACCGAGTGCGGAACCTTCCATTGCACTGCCGCAGCTTGCCGTCAACTACCTCCGGCCGATCAACCTGTGCAGCCGCCAGACCCTGCACAGGCTCCAGGCTCAGCGCCCGCCAGGCGCCAACCGGTAGCCCACGCCGCGGACCGTCTGCAGCCAGCGCGGTTGCTGCGGTGAATCACCGAGTTTCTTCCGGAGGTTGCCCATGTGCACCTCCACGGAACGTTCGTCCGCCTCGCTGATGTAACTTCCGACGTCGTAATCCTCGTCCCGGAGCCGACGCACCAAATCCGATTTCGTCCGGACAGTCCGTCCCGCCTCGAGCAGGGCATACAGGAGTTCGAACTCGGTCCGGGTCAGGTTGAGCTCCTGGCCGTCCACGCTGACCGACCGTGAGGCGTAACTCAGCTCCAGTCCGTTGTGGTTGTAATGACCGTTTCCGCTGTCACTAACGGCGTTCGCCGGGCGATCAGCAACGGGAGCGCTCTCCCCCGCGTCCGGAACCGACCGGGGCCGGCGCATCATCGCCGCTATCCGCGCGCGGAGTTCCCGAGGGCGGAACGGCTTGGTGAGGTAGTCGTCGGCACCCGACTCAAGACCGATCAAAGTATCCAGTTCTTCAGCCCGAGCCGTGAGCATCACGATATAGGCATCCGAGAACTCACGGATCTGGCGGGAGACCTCGAACCCGTCAATATCCGGCAGTCCCAAATCCAGCGTTATGACGTCTGGATTCAAGGCTCTCGCAGCTTTAACCCCTTCGGAGCCGCTGCCCGCGACGGTAACGTCAAAACCTGCCTGCGTCAGGACCGCGCGTACCAACTCCCGGATATCCTGATCATCCTCGATGACAAGACCCACTCGTGCTTCGCTCATACCAGCCCCCTCAGCCCCCTCCGCCAGCTTGACAACGTCAGAAGTATAGCCCGCTGCCGATATCCTGCTGGTATGCATTCCCCTATACTCCCACTTCAGGCCGCCGTTTATGAGTGAACCCGTGACGTGGGCCACGGGCCGCCTCAGGTTTTTTCGGCGGCCCTTCCACGAATACCGGCTGACGGACAGGGTGGCCCTGAGCCAGATGCCGCTGTTCGTCACCACACTGCTGGCCGCGGTCCTCGTTTCGGCGTTCTTTCCCGGAAGCATGGACAACCCGCTGTTCGTGGTATTCCTCTTTTCCCAACTTGCCATCATGGTGCTGTGCTACGTGGTGCCATGGGACCGCCTGCCGCACACCACGTTCCTGGTGATCCCGTTGCTGGACTTCATCTCCATTGCGGTGGGCCGTGAAGGAAGCCAGGAAAGCCTCACGGGAATCAGCCTGCTCGCGGTCTTCCCCGTGATCTGGCTCTGCGCCTCCGGATACTACGTCCGCGTGTCACTGTGGCTGTCCTTCATCATGCCGTTGGCGATCATCTGGACGCCAATTTTTATGCGCGGAGACGTCTCCGGACCGAACCTGGCCCGTTCGCTGCTGCTTCCTGTGATGATGCTGGGGATCGGAGTATCTGTCACCATGCTGACGCTCAGCCTGAGACGGCAGCAGCGGATCCTGGAAGAGAAGGACGCGCAGCTCCAGTCCAGCCTGCTCAGCACCAGGCGCCAGGAAGCCTTGCTCAACTCCGTTCTTGACACTGTGCACCTGGGCGTCCTCGCCGTCGACGCAGACGGGCACGACATCCTGATGAACCGGAAGCAGCGCGCCAACCACGAACTTGCCCGCCCGAAGGACGTCGACGATCCGAACGAGTCCCAACTGCTGGTCTTCGCCGCAGACCGTACCACTCTTGTCCCGGTGGCGGAGCGCCCCGTGCGCAGGGCCGTCCTCGGCGAGACCTTTACGGACTATCTGGTCTGGCTGGGCGCAGGCAAAGAGCAGCGCGCCATCACCACCAGCGCCCGGGCCATGAAGGATCCGGACGGAACGTTCGCCGGCTCGGTGATCGTGTTCAGTGATGTGACCGACCTGGTGGACGCCCTGGCCGCCAAGGATGAGTTCGTCTCCAGCGTGTCCCATGAATTCAGGACTCCCCTGACCTCCATCCTGGGCTACGTGGAACTTCTCCTGGAGGACGATCCCGGCAAGGACCAACTGGATCCGCTGAACATCATCAAGCGCAATTCAGAACGGCTCCTCACCTTGGTGTCCGACCTCCTCGCCAGCAGGAACGGCGAACTGATCATGACCCCGCACGCCGTGGACGTCGCCGAACTGGTGCGCGCCAGCGTGTCCGCCGCGATGCCCCGGGCTGACGCCTCCCGCGTGGCGTTGACGGCGGAAACACCAGCAAGGCTGGAGGCCCATGTGGACGGCCCCCGCATCTCCCAGGTGCTGGACAATCTGGTCTCGAACGCGATCAAGTACTCGCCGGACGGCGGCAACGTGGTGGTGTCGTTGCAGCACGACGACGGCCACGTCGCCTGCCGAGTCAGCGATACCGGCATGGGCATGAGCGCCGACGACCAGGCCCACGTGTTCGCCAAGTTCTTCCGGACCAGCAACGTCCGCCGGACAGCTATTCCCGGCGTGGGCCTGGGCCTGCCCATCAGCAAGGCAATCGTGGAGGCCCACGGCGGAACCATCCAGGTGGAGAGCCAACTGGGTCAGGGCACCACATTCACGTTCCGGGTGCCGGTCTAGGTTCCCTGGCGGGCAGTCCGCACAACTTCGCCCCAGGACTGCCGGGCCAGGTCCGCCACCGCTGCCAGGATGTCCGACGGCGGCAGGGACAGATCCAGCGGAAACTCAACAATGTCGATGTCAGTGTTAAGGATCCGCCGCAGTTTCATCTCGCCCGCCCCGGCATAGACCAGCCACGCGGTGGGCACACCCAGGGCGGTGCAGTGGGCGAGCATTTGGTAGTGGTCTGCGGTCAGGGATGCTCCCAGATCAGTGGCGGCCTTGTACTTTGCGTTGTAGGCCACCACGGGGCGTCCGCCCAGCAGGTGCACGGCGTCCGGGCGCACGGACAGCCTGTCGGAATCGTGGACAGCTTCACTGAGGAGAGCGTTGTACTTCAACCGCGTCTCCCCCGGATACGCCGCCATGGCCTCGCGGAGGGCCGTGCCCACAAAGTCCTCGAACACCTGGGCCATGTCCACCACAAACGACGCAGTCTGTTGCTTCCCCTCCCCCGCCTCCGCGGAGGCATTCTTCAGGATCAGCTCAGCGAGGCGCAGCACGGACTGGTAGCGGACGTTCATCCTGCTCGGGGTCCACGGCGGCAGGGGTGCGCCGGATGCAAGGCGGGTGACGGCGTCGAGCTTTCCCTTCAGCTGCCGCAGGCGGCTCAGCACCTCCGGCCGGACGCGTGGAACCTGTCCCATCCGCTCCAGCGCGGCGCGCAGGATCCGGTTTTCGGCGATGTCCTCCGTGAACTCGTCGTAGGACACTTCCAACGGCACCAGCATGCCGGGGCGGCGGGAGATCTGGTCGGAGATCCGGATGCGGCCCTTGACCGTGCGGAGGGACTCGTCAACGGTCAGATAACCCTGCAAAACGCCGCGTCCAAGCGCACGCTCCGCCATTTGCGCCAGTGACTCCGCCAGCGCGCTCCAGAGTTCACGGTCCTCGGCGGCCGCCACGGAATCGGCCCGGAAGCCCTGGTTCCCGGCATAGCTGAGGAGGAATAGGAGCCGGCTCAGCCCCAGCCGGTCCTTGGGGCGCACATCAAGCTGCAGGGTGGCCGTGCGGACCGACCCCACCTTGCCCGCGGGCTCGATCCGGTACAAGCCCATGCCCATCGGGGACGCCTTGGCCAGCCCGCTGGCGTTCACGAAGGCCGCGCTGGCGGCATCCAGGCGTTCCACCGTGCCCTTGGACAGCTCGTCGAGAACCAGATGGCGTGCTGCCTGGCCACGGCCGCTCTGCCCTGCACCGCCTAACGCTGCGCCGCCGTGCGCGGGAGTGTGGGTTGGCTTAGCTGGTAACAAGGCGTCCCAGCAGCTGCTCCAGGCCGAACCGCTCCTCCAGCTGCGCCCGGGTCAGCTGGCCGTGGTAGTGCTCCTCCAGCAGCGGCATCAGCTCGTATTTCCAGATCCGGCGCAGCCCCGCCGGCGTCTGGGCGGCAGACTTCATAAAGTACGACGGGCCGATCATCAGGTCCCGGTCCCACTCATCGATCGCCGCGTTCAGGGCGTCCAGCAGCAGCGCCGGCGTGGTGTCCAGGTCCCTCGCCTGCAGGAACCGCAGCAGCGACCCCTTCACGGGCTCCGTCTGCGGGTGCAGCTCGATGAACGCGAACCGGCGCCGGATGGCGGCATCCATCATGGCGATGGACCGGTCCGCGGTGTTCATGGTGCCGATGATGTACAGGTTGTCGGGCAGCGTAAACGGCTCGTTGGGGCTGTACTGCAGGTAGATCCGGTCGTCACGGTACTCCAGCAGGAAGTACAGCTCGCCGAATACCTTGGCCAGGTTGGCTCGGTTCATCTCGTCAATGATCAGGAAATAGGGCTTCTTCTCGTTCCCGGGCTTGGCGGCTTCCTCGGCCAGCCGGCGCAGCGGCCCCGCCACGAGCTTGAAGGACACCTGGCCCTCGTCCGTCTTGTCCGGCCGGTAGCCCTCGAAAAAGTCCTCATACGCGTACGACGGGTGGAACTGCACCAGCTTCACCCGTTCGTCCGTGCTGTCCTGGGCCAGTTCCGCCGCGAGGTGCTTGGCCAGGTACGTCTTGCCCGTTCCGGGCGGCCCGTACAGGACCAACTGGCGGTTCTCCTCCAGCAGTTCCGCGATCTCCTGCAGCGGCTCAAGGTCCATGTGCAGCGAATCCGCGAAGTCGCGGCTGAGCGGGCGGAAGCCCTCCTGCACAGGGGGCACGACGGCGGCAGGTGCGTCGGCGTCGTCGTCCTCCGGTTCCGCCTCGGCCGGGACGAGCGCCTGGAGCGCCTGCACCACCCTCGTCACGTCGACAACGATCCCCGAGGTGGCCAGCTGGCGCTGGACGTGGCGGGGGAGGTCCGCGGCGGCGTGACCGTCGTCGTCCAGCCAGCGCACCTTCCGCCGCAGGCGGCGGTTGTCGTCGTTGTGCTCGGGCTCGCCCAGCACGACGCCCAGCCGCACGGTGCCGGCGTGCTGGAACAGAACCAGGTCGCCCGGCTTCATGACGGTCAGGAAGGCGAACACCGCCGTTTTGGTGTCCTCCCGCTCCACGTAGCCCAGGTGCTTGTAGTCCTCGTCCACCGCGTGCTGCACCAGCCCCGCGGTCACGCCGGGGTCCAGGTGGCGGAGATGTTCGACGTCGAGCGTCACCTTCTCCTCGTCCTGCCACGCGGTCAGGAGTTCAGCGTTGTCGCTGTGGGTACGCAGCAGCCACGCGCGTCGGCCGGGGTCCCCCACTTTGCGCCACTGGCTGACCAGCTGGCGGGCGTACCAGTCGATGCGCTGGCCCGCCTGTTCATCCAGGTGCAGGCGGATCCGGTTAATGTCAGCGGTGATTTCCTCGTCGGAATCGCCCTTGGCCCCGCCCACCAGGGACGCGAAGGCGTCGCGGATTTCCTGCCGCTCCACGTCCGCCACCACCGGCTCGAAGTAGCTGGGCCAGGCCAGGTACTCGATGCTGCGGCGGATGGCGGGCTGGTCCGTCGGGGTCCCCGCGGCAAGCTCATGGAACTTCAGCGGGTCCTTCAGCGCCTTGGCGATGGCCGCCGGAACCTGCTGGTCCACATGCTGCACAAACCGGCAGAGCCACTTCAGGTGGTCCCAGATGGTCCAGTTGAATTCGGCGGTGCGGTCCCTGATCACGCCGTGGTCCGTCATGCCCTTGTACAGCTCCTCGGGCAGCTCCAGCGGCGGCTCCAGCGCTGTCTCCAGCCAGGACGCGGCCTCCGCCACGCGGGCACGTTTGACCTTCAGCGACTTGACCTCGTGCGCCAGGGGCAGCGACTGCAGGAAGAGCAGCTCCACGGCCAGTTGCTTGGCCTCCCGGGAGGCGTCCTCGAGGTTCTGCCGGAGGTTGGTCATCATGGGCGCCTTGGCATCCGCCGCTCCCCGGTCCAGGCGTTCCAGCAGCTCCGCCGCGGCCTCCGCAGTCCAGGTCAGGGTGTTCCCGTCCAGAGCCGAGGGCTTGCCCTGCAGGCCAGGTCCCAGCACAAACCAGGCCGCGTCCTCGATCTCCTTTGAGACACCGAGGGCGCGGTGCATGGCAGTCTTGGGATTTGGGGTCATGCGTTCAAATTTACAGGCTCAAACTGGGTGCCTGCTCCGATGACCCTCTGGACGTGAGGTTCGGAGGGGTGCTATTTGGCCGCTCCGAGCCTGGCTCCGGGCCGCTTGCGCCCCAGAATGAAGTAGCCCATCGGCCCAATGAAATTGATCAGGGCGGCCACCCGCCAGGCCGCCTTTGGCCCGTTGATTTGCGCCGCGGGGCGCTTGGAGATGTCGCGCTGGGCGGCCAGCATCAGCGCCACCTGCCCTATCCCGATGACCACGAATCCCGCCCGTGCCGCCGGTGACATCTCTTTCCAGGTTTTTTTGTTTTTCTTGGCCATGGTCAACGCTCTCCTTAGTGGGTATTTCCAGTTTCCGGCGTGCGCCGTGCCTGCGCAACGGGTGCGCAGGCACAGTGCCGTGCGGTTCAAAACGTAACGGCTCAAACGGTGAACGGCGCCAGCCGCTCCTTCTGCTCCGGCGTCAGGCGAAGGACGCGGCCGGAAGCTTCGTCCACAAACGCCAGATGGCTGCTGGCCCGGACGCACTCCTCCCGCGTGACCGGGTCCTGCACCACGTAGTGGATGTCGAAACTGGCGCCCTTCACCGCGCCGATCCACACCTGGACCACAGCCGGGACATTGCGGTATTCCAACGTCCTGACGTAGCGGATCTTGTGGTCCACCACCAGCGCCAGAGTGCCCTCCGGAACGTCGTTGAAGAGCGACACTTCCGGTTCGATGCCGGGCAGTCCGGCACCCCGGGGAGGCCCGAATGCTGCGATCCGGGCTTCCTCGAGCATCCTGACAATCTGGACGTTGTTGATATGCCCATAGGCGTCCATGTCGCCCCAGCGCATCGGGACCAGGACCTCGATGCGCCGGGCGGTTCCGGTTCCCGGCGCGCTCAGCTGTGGACCGCCGTCGAATCGTCCACAACGGTTTCCTCAACATCGGAACCGGCGAACTGGGACATGTACAGCCGGTAGTAGGCACCCTCAGCCCCCAGCAGCGTCTTGTGGTTGCCCTGCTCCACGATCTTGCCGTTCTCCATCACCAGGATGGTGTCGGCGTCGCGGATCGTGGAGAGCCGGTGCGCGATCACAAAGCTGGTGCGGTCCGTCCGCAGCGCCGCCATGGCCTTCTGGACCAGCAGCTCGGTGCGTGTATCCACCGAGCTGGTGGCCTCGTCCAGGATGAGCAGCGACGGGTTGGCCACAAATGCGCGGGCGATGGTGATCAGCTGCTTTTCACCGGCACTGACGTTGTTGCCTTCTTCATCGATCACGGTGTCGTAGCCCTCCGGCAGGGCGCGCACAAAGCGGTCCACGAAGGTGGCCTTGGCGGCTGCCATGACCTGCTCCTCGGTGGCGTCCAGGTTGCCGTACCGGATGTTGTCGTAAATGGACCCGCCAAACAGCCACGCGTCCTGGAGCACCATGCCAACCTTGGACCGCAGTTCGGACCGGCTCAGGTGCGTGACATCCACGCCGTCCAGGGTGATGGACCCCGAATTGAGCTCGTAGAAGCGCATCACCAGGTTCACCAGGGTGGTTTTGCCGGCCCCGGTGGGACCAACAATTGCCACGGTGTGCCCCGGTTCCGCCGTGAAGGACAGGTTTTCGATCAGCGGCCTGTCCTCGGTGTAGCTGAACGTGACGTCCTTGAACTCCACATGCCCGTCGGTCTTGGCCGGCAGGTGCTCGGTGGCGGTCTCGGAGTCCTGCTCATCGGCGTCGAGGAATTCAAAGACCCGCTCCGAGGACGCGACGCCGGACTGCAGCATGTTGGCCATGCCGGCCATCTGGCCCAGCGGCTGGGTGAACTCGCGCGAGTACTGGATGAACGCCGTGGCGTCGCCGAGGGACATCGAGCCCGAGGCCACCCGGAGGCCACCCACGACGGCGATGCCCACATAGCTGAGGTAGGAAACGAACTGCATGACGGGGAAGATCATGCCGGAGACGAACTGGGCTCCGAAGCTGGCCTTGTAGAGGGCCTCATTCCGCTCTTCGAAGCGTTCCAGCATGTCAGCGTCACGGCCGAAGACCCGCACAAGGTCGTGCCCGGAGAAGGATTCCTCGATCTGGCCGTTCAGCTCGCCCGTGTTCTTCCATTGGGCGGCGAAGAGCTTCTGGCTGCGCGAGCCGATCAGGCCGGCAGCCACACCGGACAGCGGCAGCGCCACGAGTGCGATGAGAGCGAGCTGCCAGGAGACGATGAACATCATGATGACGATGCCGATCACTGTCAGCAACGAGCTGATCAGCTGTGCGAACGCCTGCTGCAGCGCCTGCTGGACGTTGTCGACGTCGTTCGTCACCCGGGAGAGGACGTCGCCGCGCTGGCGGGTGTCGAAGTAGTTCAGCGGGAGCCGGTTCAGCTTCTTTTCGGTGTCGTCCCGGAGCCTGCGGATCACTTTCATGACGATGCGGTTCAGCACGTAGCCCTGCAGCCAGAGGAAGATGTTGGCCACAAAGTACATCAGCAGCACTATGGCGATCAGGACTGAGAGTTTCTGAAAGTTGATCCCGGTGCCGGGAACCAGCTCCATCCGCGACACCATGTCCGCGAAGTTGTCCTGCCCCCGCTGGCGCAGGCCTTCAACGAACTCGTCCTTGCTGGCGCCCGCGGGGAGTTGCTTGCCAACCACACCGCCGAAGATGACGTCCATGGCCTGGCCCAGGATCCTGGGGGCGATGACGTTCAGGACCACCGAGACCACCACCAGGGTCACCACGGCGTAAATGCCAACAGCCTCAGGCTTCAGGAGCCCCAGCAGGCGCTTCGCCGAGGGCCAGAAGTGCTCGGCCTTCTTGGCGGGCATGCCGCCGAACATGTCGCCGTCGGCTTCGGAGGGCTTGTATTCCTCCTCGAAGAAATCGTCGTCCTCCAGGAGCTCCTCGTGGGTTGCGGTGCCTGCTTCCTTGACCTCAGGCGGTGTTGAGTCCCTCTTGGCGGCGCTCATGCCATTTCCTCCACGCTCAGCTGGGATTCAACAATTTCCTGGTAGGTGGGTGAGGTTTCCAGGAGTTCCTCATGCGTTCCGCGGTCCACGATCCGGCCGTTGTCCAGGACCAGGATCTGGTCTGCGTCGGTGATGGTGGAGATCCGTTGGGCCACGATGATGACCGTGGCGTCGGCGGTGGTCTGTTTCAGCGCGGCGCGGAGCCTGGCATCGGTTGCGACGTCCAGCGCCGAGAACGAATCGTCAAAGAGGTAGACCTTGGGTTTGGTGATCAACGCGCGGGCGATGCAGAGCCGCTGCCGCTGGCCGCCGGAGACGTTGGTGCCGCCCTGCGCGATGCGGGCGTTCAGTCCGTTCTTCTTCTCTCGGACAAAGCCCTCGCCCTGGGCGATCTGCAGCGCGTCCCAGAGTTCCTGGTCCGTGGCCTCCGTCTTGCCGAAGCGCAGGTTGTGCTCGATGGTGCCTGAGAAGAGGTACGGCCGCTGCGGTACCAGGGCCACGCGCTTGGTGATCTCGTCCCGGTCCAGGTTGCTGACGGAGACGCCGTCCAGGAGGACTTCGCCCTCGGCGATGTCGTACAGGCGCGGCAGCAGGGCCAGCAGCGAGGTTTTGCCTGCACCGGTGGAACCGATGATGGCAACGGTCTCGCCCGGCTTGGCGGTGAAGCTGATGTTGCTCAGCACCGGCGTCTCGGCACCGGGGTAGGCAAAGGTGACGTTCCGGTATTCCACTACCCCGGCCAGCGTGGCGGGAGTCTCAGGACGTTCGGGATCGTGGATGGAGGGTTCGACGTCGAGCACTTCACCGATGCGGTCCGCGCAGACCGAGGCGCGCGGGATCATCATGGCCATAAACGTGCCCATCATGACGGCGATGAGGATCTGGAGCAGGTACTGCAGGAAGGCGGTCAGGGCGCCCACCTGCATGTCGCCTGAATCCACGCGCTGGCCGCCGAACCACAGCACCGCGGCTGTGGACAGGTGCAGGATCATGCCGATGGCCGGGAACATCAGGACAAACAGGGCCCCGATTTTCAGGGAGACGTCGGTCAGGTCCTTGTTGGCAACGCCGAATCGTTCGGTTTCATAGGGTTCGCGGACAAATGCGCGGACTACGCGGATGCCAATGATCTGCTCGCGAAGGACGGCGTTGATGCGGTCGATCTTCTTCTGCATGGAACGGAACAGGGGCATCAGCCGGACCACCAGGTAGCCCACCACGACGATCAGTACGGGCACGGAGACCCAGACCAGCCATGACAGGCTGATGTCCTCGCGCAGCGCCATGATGATGCCGCCGATGCACATGATGGGGGTGGCCACCATGAAGTTCAGTCCCATCAGCACGAGCATCTGGACCTGCTGGACGTCGTTGGTGCCGCGGGTGATGAGGGTGGGGGCGCCGAACGTGTTCACGTCCTTGGCGGAGAAACTGGTGACCTTGCGGAACACCCCTCGGCGCAGATCGCGGCCCACAGCCATGGCCGTTTTGGAGCCGTAGTAAACGCCGGCGATGGCGGTACCCACCTGGACAATGGCCACCAGCAGCATCACGGACCCGGTCCGCCAAATGAAATCCGTGTCCCCGCGGGAAACGCCTTCGTCGATGATCTGGGCGTTGAGGCTGGGAAGGTAGAGCGCTGCGATGGTGGACGCCAGTTGGAACACAACGACGGCCACGATGTATGGCATGTACGGTTTGGAGTAGCGCCGTATGAGGGTGAGGAGCATGCCCGTGAATCCTTAGGAAGAGAGCGCGAAACGATGAGGATAAGTAGTAACAGACCGGGCTGACATTTCTCAGCCTACCCACTCTACGAAATCCGTTGCCCGGGCGAAACATCTACGGTAAATATCATCCGATCGGCGTACTCCCCCACATGTTCCTCCCCACTCACCTGCGCGAACGGACACTTGCGGCCACGGATCCGTGGGGCCTCAGGTGTCCGTTCGCGCCCAGGTCAGCGACCGGCGGAGGCGAGTTCCGGCGTCGTGCTTTCAACGCTGGCGCTGGCCGCGGCGCCTGCCCCCGCCGCCGCCCCTGGTTCGGCCTCCGGCTGGATGTCCACGGTGCGCCGCAGCGGGCGCTCCTTGATGAACAGGACCGAGATCAGGGCTACCACCGCAACGCCGGCGGAGATCAGGAAGACCTCGGCGGTGGCATCGCCGTAAGCGGCGCGCATGATCTCCCGGACCGGTGCGGGCATGTCAACGAGGTCCATGCTGGCCCCCGCCGACCCGCCCGCAACCGGGATACCGGCCGCAGCCAGACCCTGCGTGGCGAGTTCGCTGACCCGGCTGCTGAGGACGGCGCCGATCACGGACACACCGATCGCGCCGCCCACCGAACGGAAGAAGGCAACAGACGCGCTGGCCGAACCGATGTCGGACGCCCGGACCGTGTTCTGCACTGCCAGAACCAGATTCTGCATCAGCATGCCGAGGCCCACGCCCAGGATGGCCGTGAAGATCCCGGCCTGCCACAGTTCGGTGGTGTGGTCCATGGTCCCTGCGAGGCCGAGGCCGCCGATCAGCAGGATGGACCCGCCGATCAGGTAGCCCTTCCACCTGCCCGTGCGGCTGATGAGCAGGCCGGAAACGACCGAACCGGTGAGGTTGCCGGCGATCATCGGAAGTGTCAGGAGCCCGGCTTCGGTAGGCGACGCGCCGCGGGCTACCTGGAAGTACTGGCCCAGGAAGGTGGTTGAACCGAACATCGCGATGCCCACGGCCACCGAAGCGATAATGGCCAAAGCGGTGGTGCGTTCGGAGATGATCTTCAGCGGGATGATGGGCTGCTCCACCTTGGACTCCACCAGCACCAGCAGGGCCAACAAAACCACACCGCCGCCCACCATGGCGGCCGATTGCCAGGAAACCCAGTCGTAGTAGGAAGGGTTTCCGGCGAAGGAAACCCAGATCAGGAGCAGGCTGACGCCGGAGGTCAGCAGGATGGAGCCAAGCCAGTCGATCTTGATGTGGCGTTTGCTGTGCTCGATTTTCAGGGTGATCTGGAGCAGGATAAGCGCGACGACGGCGAGCGGCACGCAGACGAAGAAAGTCCAACGCCAGCCCAGCGGGCTGTCCACGATGAATCCCCCGAACAGCGGGCCGCCGGCAGTGCCTACCGCCATCACGGCACCCATGTAGCCGGAGTATTTGCCGCGGTCCCGCGGCGGGATCATGGTGCCGATGATGGCCTGCGCCAGCGCGGTGAGCCCGCCCATGGCCACGCCCTGGATAACGCGGGCGGTGAGCAGCAGCGGGATGGTCTCGGAGAGTCCGGCCATGACGGAGCCGGCCACAAAGATGACAATGCTCAGCTGGACCAGGATCTTCTTGTTGAAGAGGTCGGACAGCTTGCCCCAGATGGGGGTGGTGACGGCGTTGGCCAGAAGGGCGGCGGTGATCACCCAGGCGAAGTCGGTCTGGGTGCCGTGCAGATCGGACATGATGGTGGGCAACGCATTGGCCACGATGGTGCTGCTGAGGATGGCGGTGAAGAACGCCGCGAGGAGCCCGGTCAGGGCTTCCATGATCTGGCGGTGCGTCATCGCCAAGGGCGGTGCGGCGGGTTGGCTCGACATATCAGTGCTCCTGGAGGTTCTGGGGTGCAGCGGCTGGTGCCGCGGTTGAAGGTGCCGGGAGTGCATGCGCCCGGGCTGAATGCTTGAGGGACTCCGAGAGTTTTGTCAGGATCCGTGCCGTGTCTTCGGCATCCTCCTGGCTCCAATCGCTGAGGTACTCCTGCAGCGTGGCCGTGCGGCGCTCTTCGATCTTCCGGAGCTTGTCAGCGCCGGCCGGCGACAGGGCAACCAACTGGGCGCGGCCGTCGTCGGGATCCTGCCGCCGGATGACGTAACCCTGCTCTTCCAGGTCCGCGATGTGGCGGCTGAGGACGGGGGCGCTGACGCCGAGCCGCTCCGCCAGGTGGGTGGCGCGCGATTCCCCTTCCCCCACGAACCTGAGCACGCCCTGCAGCGCAACCCCGGTGTCCTGTCCGCGGAAGCTCGCCGCAGCGACACATCGGACCACTCTTTGGAGATCGAAGATGCGGTAGACAAGGTCCGCTGCGGTGTCCGGGGCGACTGCCATGGCTGAGCTCTTCTCTTTTGTTTGCCTAAGGCAACTATATACATAAATGATTGCTTTGGGAAACTAAAGAGCTGGGCGCGGTGGCACACACCCTTACAACAAAAGCGCGAGAGGACACTGGGCCCCCTTGGAATGGGGCCTCAAGTGTCCTCTCGCGCTGTGGTGAAGCGGGGGCTTTGGTGCTTGGTGTCAGCCGTCCAGGTGGGTGGGGCCGAACATCTTGAGCAGGGTTTCGACGACGACGACGTTGGGACCGTCCGCCGCGAAGCCCGCCTTGAGCGCGTCCCCGACGTCCTCGGGGGCCACCCGCGTGGCCGGCACACCGAATGCTTCGGCGAGCTTGACGAAGTCGGGGCGCGCAAGCTCGGTGGCCGTGGCCTTCCCGAACGCGCCCACCATGTATTCGCGCAGGATGCCGTAGCCGCCGTCGTCCACGATCAGCCAGGTGACCGGGATGTTGTGCTGCTTGGCGGTGGCGAGTTCGGAAATGGAGTACATGGATGAACCGTCACCGGACACGGCGAGGACCCGGCCGGGCTTGCCAACCGTTTCCAGCCCGACGGCGCCGCCGATGGCTGCCGGGAAGCCGTATCCCAGTCCGCCGGCACCCTGGGCCGAGTGGAACTGGCCCTGCCGTGCATCCCAGCAGCTCCAGCCCCAGTACGCGGAAATGGTCATGTCCCAGAAAGTCTGCATGTCCGCGGGGACGGCTTCGCGGATGTCGGACATGAACTTCAGCTCTTTGCCCAGGTCCTGGGATTCCAGCCTTGCCTTGACCTTGGCGAGCGAGTCCTTTACGAGATCCTCGGGAGTGGTCCCATGCCAGCTGCGCGCGGTGTCGACGGGCGCAACCAGGGCCTCGTCGAGGGCGGCGAGCGCCTGGCCGGCGTCGGCACGGATACCCAGGCCGGGGCTGTTCGATTCGAGGACGCGCGGCTCGGCGTCGATCTGGATGATGCGGCCGCGCGGAGCGAACGTGAAGTAGTTGGACGTGACTTCACCGAGGGACGAGCCAATGACAATCAGGACGTCGGCGTCCTCCAGGAGGTCCGTCATGTGGCGGTCCTCGATCCAGGACTGCAGCGAGAGCTCATGGGTCCACGGGAACGCGCCGTTGCCGCCAGGGGTGCAGATGACGGGCGCCCTCAGCTTTTCGGCAATCGAGAGCAGCGATTTTTCGGCCCGGCCCCGCCGGGTACCGCCGCCCGCGATGATGGCGGGACGTTCCGCCGTCGACAGCCATTTCACCGCTTCCCGGACCAACTCCACACGGGGCGGGTTGTCCGCGGCTTCGGCGAGCGCGTCCTCCACCGGGGGCACCATGATGGGATCCAGCAGCACGTTCTGCGGGATCTCCAGCCAGACCGGGCCCTGCGGCGAGGAGATGGCCTCGGTCCAGGCGTCCTGGATGGCCGACGGAATGCCGGACGCGTGCTGGATCAGGCGCTGGCTCTTGGTGACGTTCGCGGCCGAGGCCTTCTGGTCATCGAGCTGGTGGAGCATGCCCTTGCGGCGGGCGCCCAGTCCTTCGAGCGGGATCTGGCTGGCCACCACCACCATGGGCACACCGGTGGCGTAGGCCTCCTGCAGGCCGGCCAGGGAGGTCAGCGCGCCGGGACCGGTGGACAGGAACAGCACGCCCACTTCGCCGGTGGCGCGGGAGTACCCGTCCGCGGCGAAGGCGCTGTTGTTCTCCACTCGGGAAGACACGAAGTGCAGATTGCCGCGGCCCATGGCGTCAAACAGGCCCAGCGCGTGCTGGCCCGGGATGCCGAAGACGGTCTTGGCGCCGAGCGCTTCAAGGGTTTCGACGACGAGGTCCCCGCCATTGCGCTGGCTGGTCCGCCCGCTGTCCCCTGCGGGCGCAGCTGCTGTGCCCGGATCGAAATCAATCATGGTGGCTACTCCTTGGTTCCGGCGGCGAAACCGGCAGGTTGGCGGGCTTCCTGGCCGAGAGCTTGGGCGGCGTAGCCGTTGGCGGTCCCGAACCGGTCACCTTCAACAGCATTGTCCGCCATCAGGGTGATCAGTTCATAGGCCACATGGCTGGCTGCCACGCCGGTGATTTCGGCGTGGTCGTAGGCGGGGGCAACCTCGACGACGTCGGCGCCCACCAGGTTCATGCCGCGGAAGCCCCGGATGATCTCCAGGAGTTCGCGGCTGGTGATGCCGCCGGCCTCGGGGGTTCCGGTGCCCGGCGCGTGCGCGGGGTCCAGGACGTCGATGTCCACGGAGATGTAGAGCGGGCGGTTGCCGATCCGGTCACGGACCTTGGCCACGGTTTCGAGGACGCCCTGGTAGTAGACGTCCGCGGAGGTGACGATGCCGAACCCGAAGCGGTGGTCGTCGTCGAGATCCTTTTTGCCGTAGAGCGGGCCGCGCGTGCCGATGTGGCTGATCGCTTCCGTGTCCAGGATGCCTTCCTCAACTGCCCGGCGGAACGGGGTGCCGTGCGTGTATTCGGCGCCGAAGTAGGTGTCCCACGTGTCGAGGTGGGCGTCAAAGTGCAGCATGGCAATTGGCCCGCCCGCCCGCTCGGCAGCCGCGCGGAGCAATGGCAGGGCGATGGTGTGGTCCCCGCCGAGCGTCACCAGCTTGCTGCCGGCCGCGGTGAGGTCCAGGGCGTTCTGCTGGATGGTTTCGATGGCTTCGTTGATGTTGAACGGGTTGACAGCCATGTCGCCGGCGTCGGCCACCTGGATGTTTTCGAACGGGCTGACGTCCCAGGCGGGGTTGTACGGGCGGAGCAAGCGGCTGGCCTCGCGGATGTGGTTGGAGCCGAAACGGGCACCCGGGCGGTAAGAAACACCCGAGTCGAAGGGCACTCCCACCACCGTCACGTCAGCCTTGGCCACCTGGTCCAGGCGCGGCAGGCGGGCGTAGGTTGCAGCGCCGGCATAGCGCGGGATACGGGATGAATCGATGGGGCCAAGGTTGCCGTTGGCTTCGATGCGCAGCTCTTTCAAGATGAGCCTCTCCTTCGAGGATTGATCGGCGTGTGTGACAGCCATCATAGCCTGAAGTTTTCTTATGCGCATCAGTTGTTTACAAAACTCTTCTGCCGGAGTCTCGCTGATTGCTCCCGCCCAGTTGCCGCGGGGCCGCTTCCTGGCTGGCCGCCACCTGGCCCGCAGTGCCGCGGAATCATGGGGATCTGCGCGACTGGCAGTCCGACGGGGCGCGAGCAACTGGGCAGGAGCGTCCAGCGCAGGCGAGGCGGGTTACCCACATACGGCTTGTTTCGTCTTTCAGATCCAGTCCCGGCGGCCTGAAATGGCCCCATGGACATCTTCGAACACCTACGACAGGCCGGCGGAGTTGCCCGCACCGCCCAGCTGCTCAGCGCCGGATACTCCCGGACGGACATTGCCCGCTTGACGGACCGCGGTGTCACCCAGCCCCGGCGCGGCATTTTTGTGCGGCCAGATGCCCACGCCGGATTCGTTGCGGCCATCCGGCACAACGCGCGGCTCACCTGCGTCAGCGCAGCCGAACACTACGGACTATGGCTGCGGGAGCCGCCAGCCGAGTACCATCTGGCGTGCAACCATGGCCACAACAAGGGCTTCATCCGGCACCGGACAGTCCGCTTCAATCCACACCCCGTGCTGCCCCTCGCCGCGGTTGAGGATGCGGTGCTGCATGCCATCGGATGCCTGCCCGCCCCGACGTCAACGGCAATCGCCACTTCGGCCATCCGCCTGCATGGGGTACACATCGAGCTTTTGAAGGACCAGCTCGGAGGAGATCGCTCCCGCCCCGTGCTGACCGCGCTGCGTGAGCTGGACCTGCGCGCCGAATCCATTGTAGAAGTAGACGCCCAACACCTGTTCCGCGCCAACGGCATCGCGTTTGATGCACAGGTTCAAATTCCGGGAATCGGGCGCGTCGATTTCCTCATCGAGGGTTTCCTGATTGTGGAAGTAGACGGCTTCGCGTTCCACTCGACCAGGAAAGCCCTGCGGCAAGACCTGGCGCGCAACAACGCTTCGACTCTGAATGGCTATGCGGTGCTGCGCTACCCGCCGGAGGTCATCTGGTTCAATCCGGAGCAGGTTCTGGCGGAAATCAGGGCCGTCCTCGCCTCCAGGAAGGCATCGGCGAAGGCAAAGGCGCCGTAACGCGCCGTGCGCTCCCGCCCAGTTGCTTCACTGCGGGGCTGCCCGAGCAAGCCACAGGCAGCCCACAATCCGCGCCAGTCCGGGCCATGACTGGGGGTGCCGGCCCGAGGGCAGGAGGAAGCAGGCCACAAACTGGGCAGGAATGCCTAACGGAGCGCCGCAACGCCGGCGGGCAGGCGACTGGCGGGCGGGCGGGCAGCAGGCAGCAGGCATCTACCGGCTGGCTGCAGGGACCAGGACCCAGAGAACTTCGACGGCCTCATCGGTGGGATTGACCCACGTATGCGGTTCGCGGCCCGGGAAAGTTACGGTGTCGCCGGTGCCGAGCTCGTATTCCTCGTTGGTCAGGATCAGCCGGATGCGCCCCTTGATCACATGGAGCACATCCACGTCGCAGTCCACGGCGTACAGCTCAGCTTCGCCGCGGCCATGCGGCTCGATGACGGCCTGGATGATCTGGATGCGCCGTTCGGAACGGGCCGTCAGCAGCCGCTCCACGATGCCTTCGCCGCCCAGGGAGATCCGTGGGCCTTCGTCCCGCTTTGTCAGGTGGGTTTCCGGGGCCACAAACAGGTCGCCGATCGAGATGGACAGGACCTGGCACAGCGTCACCAGGGACGCGACCGACGGCGACGTAAGGTCACGTTCCACGCGGCTGAGGAAGCCTTTGGTCAGGCCGGTGGCGTCGGCAACCTGCTCGATGGTCAGCCGCTGCGACTGCCGGGCGGCACGGATTCGGGAACCGATGGCAACGGGAACGTTGCTCGGCTCAACAGGTAGTGCCTTCATGTGCGGACCTTTCGTGGCCGGCGGTGCGGCCCCATCTCTGGAGCAATCCTAATGGCCAGCCGACCCGCGTGAGGTGGCGGGCGCGGCGGCGAACAACAGATAGTACGGCCGACCTTGACTGTTGCGTCGGTCACAGCATACGCTTCTTGGCAACAAGTGTTGCCTGTGAGGCAATATTTTGAGGAACTCTTCCTCCCAATTCCACAAGAGCAGCGGAATACCGGCCTCCCCAGCAGCGCAGCCGGGATTCCAGACACACTGCAGATCAGCTCCAAGGAGCCCCAAATGGACGCTAACTTCGTCAACATCGCCATCGTGGTGGTGTACCTCATCGCCATGCTGGCCTTCGGCTGGTGGGGCAAGTCCCGCACCAAGAACAACAGCGACTTCCTGGTTGCCGGCCGCCGCCTCGGCCCCCTGCTCTACACCGGCACCATGGCCGCTGTCGTCCTGGGCGGTGCCTCCACCGTCGGCGGCGTCGGCCTGGGCTACAAGTTCGGCATCTCCGGCATGTGGCTGGTGGTCGCCATCGGCGCTGGTGTGCTCCTCCTGAGCCTGCTCTTCGCCGGCACCATCCAGCGGCTGAAGATCTACACGGTCTCCCAGATGCTCAGCCTGCGCTACGGCCAGCGCGCCACACAGACCTCCGGCATCGTGATGCTGGCCTACACCCTGATGCTCTGCGCCACCTCCACCGGCGCGTACGCCACCATCTTCGTCGTCCTGTTCGACTGGGAGCGCTGGCTCGCCATCGCAGTGGGCGGCGCCATCGTCCTGGTCTACTCCACCATCGGCGGCATGTGGTCCATCACCCTGGCCGACCAGGTGCAGTTCATCATCAAGACCGTGGGCATCTTCGCCCTGATGCTGCCGTTCACGCTCAACGCCGCCGGCGGCTTCGACGGCATCCGCAGCCGTGTTGACGCCAGCTTCTTCCAGCTTGATGGCATCGGGATGCAGACCATCATCACGTACTTCGTGGTCTACACCCTGGGCCTCCTGATCGGCCAGGACATCTGGCAGCGCGTCTTTACCGCCAAGACCCCCACCGTGGCCCGCTGGGGCGGCGCAACGGCCGGCGTCTACTGCATCCTGTACGGCGTCGCCGGTGCCCTGATCGGCCTGGCCGCCCGCGTGGCCCTGCCCGACATCGACGTCGCCAACCTCGGCAAGGACGTTGTCTACGCCGAGGTCGCCACCCAGCTCCTGCCGATCGGCATCGGCGGCCTGGTCATGGCCGCCGCAGTCGCCGCCATGATGTCCACCGCCTCCGGCGCCCTCATCGCAGCCGCCACGGTGGCCCGCGCCGACGTGGTGCCGTTCGTGGCCAGCTGGTTCGGCAAGACGGTCAACACTGACGACACCGAAAACCCCGAGCACGACGTGAAGGCCAACCGTTACTGGGTCCTTGGCCTGGGCATCGTGGCCGTGCTGATCTCCATGGCGGCACAGGACGTCGTGGTGGCACTGACCATCGCCTACGACATCCTGGTGGGCGGCCTGCTGGTGGCCATCCTGGGCGGCCTCGTCTGGAAGCGCGGCACCGGCATCGCGGCCGCCTGGTCCATGGCCGTAGGCTCGGTACTGACCCTGGCCCTCCTGATCATGTACGCCGTAGGGGCCATCCCCAGCGCTGACGGCGTCTACGCCAACGAACCCATCTACTGGGGCCTCGGCGCCTCTCTGGTTTCCTACATCGTGATCTCGCTGCTCACGCCTCCTACGGACCCCGAGGTCCGCGAGGCCTGGGAGAAGCGGGTCGCTGGAGCGGTCACCGAAGAACTGCCCGTGGAGGCCCACCCGGTCGCCAGCCACTCGACCCACTGATCTCGACAGGCTCGATCAGCGGCTGCCACTAAGCCGGCAGCTTCACTGAGTTGAGTACGACGGCGGCACTCCCCTTCGCTTCCCCGCGAACCGGAGTGCCGCCGTCGTTCGTTCTATTCGGTTCCGCGGAACTCGTCCTCATCGAGTGGAACCACGCGCTCCTCGGCGTCGACTGTTACCGGGGGCGTGGGAACCACCACCTCTTCGGCGTCCAGGAACTCGTCCTCGGCGTCCCAGTCGTCCACGCTGATGGGGACGTCCTCGGCGTAGTCGTAAGCGGGATCCGATTCAACAGATTCCAGGTGCGGCATGTCCGGGTGCTGTCCGGTGGTGCTCATGATTCGACCTCCGTTTGTTCGCCTGACGTGCTCTGTCGATAGGGCGCCGCCGGTGGGCGCGGGCGACGCCACTCCTTCATCACAGCACCGTCGGCGAGCCCGGTCAAGAGCCGGCGCAACCCGTCCCGGCACACGCGGCAGACCGCCGAATTTTGAGGGAAACCTAAACTCCGCAGTGAGGGCAGCCAGCCGAAAATCCGCGGAATTCCGCGGTAAGCTGGGCGGTGCAATGGGGCCGAACCATGCCCATCCAGCACAGGAGCCTTGCGTGTCTCAGCACCCCAATCCCAGCCAAGCCCGGCCCGCGGAATCCATTCCATCCGCGCCGCAGCCCACGCCGGCCGACATCCGCCGGTGGCGCCAGTACCTGGCGGACGAACGGGCAGAGGCCGCCGTCTACCGCGATCTCGCCCAGAACCGCGACGGCGAAGAACGTGCCATCCTGCTGGCCCTCGCCGAAGCCGAAGGACGGCACGAGGCCCACTGGCTCAAACTCCTCGGCGACCACGCCCAGAAGTCCCGGCCGGCATCCCTCCGCAGCCAGCTGCTGGGCTTCCTGGCCCGCCACTTCGGCTCCGTTTTCGTCCTGGCGCTCGCCCAGCGCGCTGAAGGCCGCTCCCCCTACGGCATGGAACCCAACGCCACGGACGCCATGGCGGCGGATGAACAGATCCACGAGGAAGTGGTCCGAGGCCTGGCAACCCGTGGCCGCAACCGGCTCGCCGGGACGTTCCGTGCCGCCGTTTTTGGCGCCAATGATGGCCTGGTCAGCAACCTTTCGCTCGTGGTGGGCATGGCCGCTTCCGGAGTGGCGAGCGGTGTGGTGCTGCTCAGCGGTGTGGCAGGGCTCCTCGCCGGTGCCATGTCCATGGCCGCGGGCGAGTTTGTCTCCGTCCGGTCCCAGCGCGAGCTCCTGGCCGCCACGCGTCCCACCCAGATCACCCTCGCCGCCGCCCCGAAACTGGACATCGAACACAACGAACTGACGCTCGTCTACCTGGCGCGCGGGATGTCCCACGAAGCGGCCGAACACCGTGTGGCCGAACGCATGGGCCTGCTGAGCTGCGACTGCGATCCCAGCCTGTCGCTCCAGCCCGAGCTCCCGGAGGCAGAGGACCAGCACGAGGCCGTGGGCACCGCGTGGGGGGCGGCGCTGTCCAGCTTCTGCTTTTTCGCGTCCGGCGCCGTGGTCCCCATCCTGCCGTTCCTGTTCGGCCTGACCGGGGTGACCGCCCTGGTGGTGGCCGCGGTGCTGGTGGGGCTGGCGCTGCTGGCCACCGGCGGAATCGTGGGCCTGCTGTCCGGGACGTCGCCGCTGACGCGCGGGCTCCGCCAGCTGGGCATCGGCCTGGGCGCCGCCGCCGTAACCTATGTGCTGGGCCTGGCCTTCGGCACCGTGGTGGGTTAACAACGGCCGGACGCCGGAATAGTCAGCCGCCGAGCACAGCGAGCGCCTCGTCCACACTGTCCACGAGGAAGATCCGGTCCTCCATGGCCCGTCCGGCAGCCAGCCGCCGGAGCATGGGCCACGCGGGATACTCGTGCTCCCAGTGCTGCCGTCCCACCAGCACCATCGGCGTCACGGCTTCGCGGGCGCTGTAGTAGTTCTCGCAGGCGTCCTGGAAAATTTCCTGCACGGTACCGGCCGCTCCCGGCAGGAAGATGATGCCGCCGTCGCACAGTTCCAGCAGGATCGCCTCCCGGATGGCGTTGGCGAAGTACTTGGCGATGTGGGTGGCAAAGTAGTTCGGCGGCTCATGCCCATAGAACCATGTGGGGATGCCCAGCGACGGCGTTCCGCCCGGATAACGTTCGACGACGGCGGCCGCCTCGCGTGCCCACGCGGACACCGAGGGGCGGAAGCCGGGGACGGCTCCAAGGCCGGCGAGCGCCGCCGTGAACTCCGCGTGCGGAACGCGGCTCAGATACGCGCCGAGGTTTGCCGCTTCCATGGCACCCGGGCCGCCGCCGGTTGCCACGATCCGCCCGCTCTGCGCCAGGAGCCTGCCCAGCTCGGCTGCCTGGGCGAAGTCCAGGGTGCCCCGCAGGACGGCATGCCCGCCCATCACGCCCACGGTGGTGCGGCCGGCGTAGGGGTCCGAGTGAGTGAACTCGTCCAGGGCGTCGCCGATGGCGTGGTCATGCAGCGCCGAGGCCAGGGTGGCGTCCAGCCGGTTGCGTTGCCCCGGGCGGATGCTCCACTGGTACACCAGGGCGTCAGGCAGCTCCTCGTAGGGTGAGTTTTCCAGGCCGGCGTACAGTTCCTGCGGTGTATAGAGCCGGGCCCGGTAGGGATCGAACGGCACACCATGCAGCCTGGGGAAGATCAGTGCGCCGCGGCGCCGAAGCCCGTCTTCAACGCCCTGGTCGAAGGTGCAGCCCAGGAAAATGGCACCCTCCACGTCCAGGGTTTCCAGCGCCGCTTTTCGGCCGCGCAGGTCCAGGGACTGGGCGTGCCAGCCATGCATGGCCACCGCGCCGGCGGCGACCAGCCGGTCGAAGGCGTCCAGGCTCTCAACCTCTAGGGTCCGCGGGCTGGGGACCAGGCCGCCGGAGGGGTTCATAGTGCCAGCCTAGACTTCGGCCGAGGCTCCGGCACGGCACTGCAGTGCACTGCACTGCACTGCACTGGCACGAGGGCACCCCCGCTGGAAAACCGGCGGGGGTGCCCTCGTGCCTGGGTCCGGGTCCCGGTCAGGAAACCTGGAGGCCTCCGTTGATGTCGTAGGTGGCGGCGGTGATGTAGCCCGAGTCCTGGCCCAACAGGAAGGCGATCAAGGCTGCCACTTCCTCGCGGGTGCCCACGCGGCCCATCATGATGCCCTCGGACATCTGTGCTTTGCGCTCATCGGTGAGGGTTCCGCCCATGATGTCGGTGTCGATCGGGCCGGGGGCAATCGCATTGACCGTGATGCCGAACTCGCCGACTTCGCGGGCCAGGGCACGGGTGAATCCGAGGATTCCGGCCTTGGTGGCGCTGTAGGCAACCTTCGAGAACGTGCCACCGCCGCGCTGGGCGGAGATGGAGGAGATGCTCACGATGCGGCCGAGCTTGCGTTCGATCATGCCCTTGAGGACCCGCTGGGTAACGATGAAGGTTCCGCGCATGTTGATGGCGAACACCTTGTCCCACTCCGCCACGGTTGTTTCCATGAACGTCGTCGGCGAGCTGATCCCGGCGAGGTTGGCCAGCGCAACAATCGGGGGAAGCGCGTCCTCGATCTCGGCGATGGCCCGGTCAACGGACGCTTCGTCGGACACGTCGGCTCCGACGCCGATGGCCTTGACCGCACGGTTGGATCCGATTTCCGCGGCGGCAGCCTTGGCGTCCTCCGCGTTGATGTCGAGGATGGCGATGGACCATCCTTCGCTGGCCATACGGTCAGCGGCGGCGCGGCCGATGCCGCGGACCGACGCGGCGCCGGTCAGGACAACTGTGCGTTCGGAGGGGAAGTTGCTGGTAGTCATGAGGTTTTCCTTCAGTGATTTCGAGATCAGGAGATTTTGGCGGGGTGCGTGGAATCAGGGGTCACAGCGGCCGCCGCGGCAACTGCGGGATCCAGCGCGGCATCGCCTTCGGGGCGTTTGCGGGCGTAAAGGTAGGTGGCAACCGCCGTGACGCAGAGGCAGAAGGACAGGAACAGCAGGCCGCTCTGGTTGTTGCCCGTGGCGTCGTTCAGCAGTCCGACAGCGTAGGGGGCCACAAAACCGCCGAGGTTACCCAGTGAGTTGATCAGGGCGAGGCCGGAAGCAGCAGCTGCCCCGGTGAGCGCCGCGGACGGCATGGACAGGAACGGCGCGATGGCGCCGTAGATACCCATGGCCGCTGCGGTCAGGGCAATGAGGGCCAGTACGGGGTTGACCGGGAGCAGGTAGCCTGCAGCAAGGAGGCCCATGCCGGCAAGGACCATGCTGACCGCACTGTGCCAGGCCCGCTTTCCGGTCTTGTCCGCACGCTTGCTCCAGAAGTACACAAAGACTGCGGCCACGGAGTAGGGAATGAGGACAATGAACCCGACCTGGGCGGTGGAGAACTTGCCCAAGGCGGCGACGATGGTGGGCATCCACAGGCCCAGTCCGTAGATGCCGCAGACCAGGCCGAAGTACAGGGCCGAGTAGGTCAGGGTCCGCTTGTCCTTGAGGCCGGATAGGAAGTTGTGGCTGCGTCCCGTGGACTTGGCTGCCAGTTCGGCATCCATGGTGGCGACAAGCCATTCGCGTTCGTCGGTGTTGAGCCACTTGGCGTCGCGGGGGCGGTCCGTCATGAGGATGGGGGTGAGCAGGCCCAGGAGGATGGCCGGGATACCTTCGATGATGTACAGCCACTGCCAGCCCTGCAGGCCCATGACGCCGTCCATCTGCAGCAGCAGTCCGGAGACCGGGGCGCCGAGGGCGTTGGAGATGGGCTGGGCGAGGATGAAGATGCCCAGTACCGTGACGCGCTGAGCGGCAGGGAACCACAGCGTCAGGTAGAAGAGGATGGCCGGGAAGAACCCAGCCTCTGCCGCGCCCAGCAGGAACCGGATGACGTAGTAGGTCGTTTCGCCGTTCACCAGGCACATGCCCGTGGCGAAGATCCCCCAGGTGATGAGGATCCGGGCCAGCCACTTGCGTGCGCCGAACCGGTACATGCCTGCGTTACTCGGCACCTCAAGGAGCGCGTAGCCGAGGAAGAAAATGCCGGCGCCGAGCCCGTAAGCTGCGGCATTCAGGCCGATATCCTCGCTCATGGTGAGCTTGGCGAAGCCCACGTTGTTGCGGTCAAGGTAGGCAACGAAATAGAGCAGGACGATCAGTGGCATAACGCGGCGGCGGACCTTGCGGAGCGTACGCTCGCCAAGCTCGCCGAGCCCTGCGGATTTTAAGGAGAGGGAAGTCATCTTCGACCTTCTGTCTAACGGAGTCCGGCACCGGCGATGGTGGCGGGAATCCGTGCGGATATCTTGGGAGGCCCAGTCCAAATGGGAACGGGATCAATGCGATTTGAGTCAGATGTCAGACATCTGACCGAACAACTGAGAAAAAGCATAGATTAGTGATGCG
This sequence comes from Arthrobacter sp. Soil762, assembly GCF_001428335.1. Classification (GTDB taxonomy): domain Bacteria; phylum Actinomycetota; class Actinomycetes; order Actinomycetales; family Micrococcaceae; genus Arthrobacter. The sequence continues at coordinate 126,302 of NZ_LMSG01000019.1, read as the reverse complement.
GATTACGTCAAGACCTGTTTGGTGCGGGCTGCAATGTCAGGATGCTGCGTGGTGCACGTAGCGTTCGTAGTCCCGGTATGTCTGGTCCATATGCTCGTCCATGGTGCGGCGGGCCAGCTCGGCCTCGCCGCTGAGGATGCTTTCCATGACCTTTTGGTGGTACTCAATGGCGTGCAGTTGGATCTCTTCGACGGCGGACGTTTCTCGCCGTTTTACGTAAAGGAGCTGACCCAGCTGCGCGAACAGCGCCCGGACAAATGGATTGCCGGAAGCCTTCAACACTGCGTCGTGGAAGGCGATGTCCGCCGCCACGAAGGCCTCGAGGTCGCCGGAATCATGGAAGCGCTTCATGTCCGCAATGCACTCGCGCATCTGCTGCGCATGCTCGGGTGTATGGCGTTTGGCAGCGAGCGCAGCGGCCCCGGTTTCCACCATGCGCCGCATCTCGATCAATCCCACCGCGACCTGCTCCGCCCCATTGTCGTGCGAAGCGGCCTTGAAGATCGCATCCAGACCGGTCCAGTTATCGGACGGGTTCACGAAGGTCCCGCGGCCGGCTTTAACGTAGAGGATGTTCTGTGCCCGCAGGGCCTTGAGTGCCTCGCGCACCGTGAGGCGGCTGACGTCGTAGGCTTTGGCGATGTCGGCTTCGGGCGGTAAGGCTACGTGGGGCTGCAGTTTGCCGTCCAGGATATCTTCGAGCAGGCCGTCGACAAGGTCGTCAACAAGTGTCCTGCGGCCCATCGTGCTTCCCACCTTTAGTCTTACCCCGTACTCCCGGTGCCATCCACATTACAGAAGCCGCCGTACGGACCGGGACCCCCGCCAGCCTCACCGCCCGTTGAAGCGGCGTCTCAGGAAAGAAGCGGCGTCTCAGGAAATCCCCGTATTGCCGGCCTCGCGCCGACCGGAGGCCGCAACGTAGGCCTCAAGATTGATTAGTGTCTTTTCGATGCTGACGGGGTGGCGGCGCAGGTAGCCTGCCAGCCGGAGGAAAATCTTCCCACGGACCGCAGTGGCGTCCCATTGTTCGGTGACGCGCGTGCCGGCAGTACCGTCGGCGTCCGTGGCCGGTTCCAGGATGTAGCGCCAGATGTGGCCATAGAAATGGCGCCAGGCAATGCGTCTGCCTTCCTCGAATTCGGAGACCGTGTTCAGGATTTTGTAGTCCACGGCCATGTTCATTTCCATGCCAAAGCGGGCTCCGAGGCTCAGCCGTTCCGGGCCGCGCGGCTGGGCGCCCTTCACGGTGCCGGAACCGTCGATCGCACTGTGCAGCGCCGGAGTGGCCATGACTTCAAAGATCACTTCGGGCGGGGCAGCGATGAAGCGTTCGCGGGACACGAGGTATCGGTTGTTCATCCCCCCAGCCTAGGACTATGTGCACGAATGGCGGTGCGCCCGGCAGTGGCAGCCTTGACCGCCAAAGTTCGGCTGATATTATCAATAAAGGCAGTATGTCCTATCAAGCGAACATAGTAGGACATGGATTCCCTCCCGGGCCTCGGGCGGGCACCAGCTTCCGGCATGGAACGAGGAATATCCAGTGGCGAACCAACTTGGTCTCATTATCGACCGCTCGTCGCCCGTACCCCTGTACCACCAGGTGGTGCAGGGCATCGAGGCCGCCATTCACAGCGGAATCCTGGAACCCGGCAGCCGGCTGGAAAACGAAATCGATCTCGCGGCCCAGCTGAACCTGTCCCGGCCTACCATGCGCAAGGCCATGGATGAACTGGTCCGCTCGGGGCTGCTGGTCCGCAAGCGCGGCGTGGGCACCCAGGTGGTCTCCAGCCAGGTCCGCCGCCCCCTGGAGCTCTCCAGCCTGTTTGATGACCTCTCCAACAACGGCAAGAAGCCCACCACGCAGGTGCTGACCTTCTCCCACATGGAGGCTGACGCGGCGACGCTCGCCACCCTCGAACTGCCTGCCGGCTCCAAGGTGTACCACTTCACGCGCCTGCGCAAAGTGGGCGGCAAGCCCCTGGCCCTGATGGAGAATTGGGTCCGGGACGACATCGCCACCATGGACGAAGCCATGCTGGCCTCTGAGGGCCTCTACGCCATTCTCCGCCGCGGCGGTGCCAACTTCCGCCTGGCCTCGCAACGGATCGGCGCGATGATCGCCAACGACTACCAGGCGCGCCTGCTGGAGGCGGAGGTCAATTCCGCCCTGGTCACCATGGAGCGCACCGCAACGGACGACGCCGGCCGCCGCGTGGAAACCGGACACCATGTGTACCGGGCGGATTCGTACAGCTTTGAAATGACACTCGTACAGCGATAGCGCAAGGAATACATCAATGACTAACTGGGTCTATCCCCTGGGCAGCGCCGCCGACGGCGGCTGGGACATCTCGCTCGGAACCTCCGATTCAACCCTGGCTGTGGATGGCTGGGCCCATACGGGCCTGAAGGTGGCCACCTTAACTGCAGGGGCCGACGTCGTTCTCCCGGCAGCGGACGAGGAGCGGATTGTTGTTCCCCTCAACGGCTCCTTCACCGTCTCCGTCGACGGTGAAGACTATGTCCTGGCGGGCCGGGCGTCCGTGTTCCACGGCCCCAGCGACGTGCTGTACTCGGGCACGGGCCGGACCGTCAGCATCAGCTCGTCCGACGGCGGACGGGTGGCGGTCGCCACGGCACCGGCAAAGGCCTCCCATCCCACGCGCCTGGTCACAGCGGCGGAGACACCCGTGGAACTGCGCGGGGCCGGCAACTGTTCCCGTCAGGTCCATAACTTCGGCACGCCTGCGGCCCTCGAGGCTGACCGTTTCATCGTGTGTGAAGTCCTCACCCCCGCCGGGAACTGGTCCTCCTACCCTCCGCACAAGCACGATGAGGAAAAGGACGGCGAAACGAACCTTGAGGAGATCTATTACTTCGAGACGCAGGTGGCTGCGGGCTCCGGCGCACCCGCCGACGCCGACGCCATCGGCTACCAGCGCGTCTACGCCTCGGATGAGCGTCCCATCGACGTTGCCGCCGAGGTCCGCACGGGCGACGTTGTGCTGGTCCCCTACGGGTGGCACGGCCCCGCCATGGCGGCCCCGGGCTACGACCTGTACTACCTGAACGTGATGGCCGGCCCCGGCCCGGTCCGCGAATGGCTCATCAGCGACGACCCGCACCACGGCTGGGTCCGCCAAAGCTGGGGCGGCCAGGACATTGATCCCCGGCTGCCGTTCGGCGCTTAGAGAGCAAGCGCTGGAGATCAAGAAAATGCCCCTCCGGAACGGATTCCGGAGGGGCATTTTTCATGGCAGCGGTATGCTCACCTGGCTACGCTGATGGCCACCCTGACGGGGACGCCAGTGGCCAGTGATTCCTGGGCGGCGTCCGCCACACGGGAGGCGGCCACGGCGTCCTCCGGCGTGCACGGATTCTCCCTGCGGCCCAGGATGAGCTCCACAAACGCGGCCATTTCGGATCGGTACGCCTGGTCGAAGCGTTCGGCGAAGGTCCTGTGGGGTTCTCCGGCGGGGAAATCAATCACGGCTTCGGCCGACGCCATGGCCGTGTGCTCATCGAGCCCAACCATCAGCGAACGGCTGGAGCCTTGGATTTCCAGGCGGACGTCGTGGCCGGCGCCGTTGTAGCGGGTGGCTGAGACGGTGCCGACCGTGCCGTCGTCGAACGTGATCAGTGCCAGCGCCGTGTCCACGTCTCCCACAGCGCCGATGGCCGGGTCTCCGTTGTTGGAACCCTTGGCGTAGACCTCCACGATCTCGCGGCCGGTCAGCCAGCGGAGGATGTCGAAGTCGTGGACGGAGCAGTCGCGGAACAGGCCGCCGGAACTGGCGAGGAACTCCACGGGCGGCGGCGCCATGTCGCAGGTGACGGCGCGCAGGGAGTGGATCCAGCCCAGCTCGCCCGCTTGGTAGGCACGCTTGGCCTCAAGGTAGCCGTGGTCAAAGCGGCGCTGGTGGCCGATCTGCACAACGCCCTTGTTGTCGCGGATGTAGTCCAGCACGGGCAGGGCGTCCGCCACGTTCATGGCCACGGGCTTTTCGCAGAAGACGGGGATTCCGGCGTCCACGCCGGCCTTGATCAGTTCGGGGTGGGTTCCGGTCCCGGTGGCGATGACCAGTCCGTCCACGCCGGCGGCGATGAGGTCCTCCACCGAGGGCAGGAAGCCGGCACCGAGGCCGGCCGCAATGCCCTTGGCGTGGTCCTCGGCGACGTCGGTGAGCAGAAGCCTGACGTTGATGCCCTCCGGGTTGAGAACTCCGTTGAGCGCGGCGATGTTGTTCGCGTGCATCACGCCGATGCGCCCCACTCCGACCAGACCGAGAATGACGTCCTTCATAGTTCCCTCGCATGCAGTAGCGGCCCCGGAATCCGGGCAGACAAACAATGTTGGAACGTTCCATCATTGTCTTGCTAGAGTAGGTGAATCCGCATTCGGAGTCAAGACTTTGTATTAACAAACTGGAGGACGCTGTGACTGCCCCTGAACGCAAACGCGCGGCCACCATCCTGGACGTGGCCGCCGCCGCGGGTGTGTCCAAATCGGTGGTGTCCCTCGTGCTGCGTGGTACGGGCTACGTCAGCGCGGCCAAGCGCACCGCCGTCGAGCATGCTGTCCTGGAACTCGGCTACCGGCCGAACGCGGCCGCCCGGGCCCTCGGCGAATCGCGGAGCCGCACCGTGGGCGTGGTACTCAACGACATGCGGAACCCCTGGTTCGTCAGCGCGGTAGAAGGGCTCAACAGCACCCTCAACGAGCGCGGCCTGCAGATGCTGATGGGCGACTTCCGCCTGGACAGCCGCAGCGGCGAATCCTTGCTGAAGAAACTTCTGGAGATGAACATCGAGGCCCTGGTGCTGGTGGGGACCATGCCGGAGAGCCCCGGTCTGACGGCAGCAGCCTTGCAGGTGCCAACCATCGCGCTGGGAGCGCCCACCGGCCCGGGTGCCAACGTCACCGTCGTGACCAACGACGACGACGCCGGGGCGCGCCTCGCGGTGGCTCACCTGATTGCGCTGGGGCACCGCCGCATCGCCCATGTGGGGGCACCGGCCACCGCAGTCGGGATTGCCCGCCGTCGGGGGTATGAGGCCGAGATGATGGCCGCCGGCCTGGCGAAGTTCATCCGGGCCGTGCCGGGAGACCTGAGCGAAGAGGGCGGCCACCGTGCCGCACTCGAGCTGCTGTCAGGTGGCGACCGGCCCACAGCGGTGTTCGCTGTCAACGACATGGCGGCACTGGGGGTTCTCTCGGCTGCCGAGGAATGCAGGCTCGCCGTTCCTGCCGATCTTTCGGTGGCCGGCTACGACAACACCCCGCTGGCGCGGCTGCGCCGGATCAGCCTGACTTCCGTGGACACGGCCAGTTTTTCCGCAGGGCAGCGCGCGGCCGAACTCCTGATCGCACGGCTGGAGCCCGGTAGCACGCTGCCCCCAGACGAACTGTTGGTGCCGACGCTGGAAGTGAGGGGCAGCACCGCCGCCCCTCACGCCTGAACGGCACGCCACCCCTGAACGGCACGCCTATGCCGAGGCGATCTGGACACTGGCGTCCTGAACGCTGGCGGCCTGGACGGTGAACGCCGCCCGGAAGGCCGCCAGGGCTTCCTCGTCGTCACCGCTGGCCCAGGCTTCCATACCCACCGTCCCGTCGTAGCCTGCGTCCGCGAGGGCCCTGGCCACGGCCCGGTAGTTGATCTCCCCGGTTCCGGGTTCGCACCGCCCCGGGACGTCGGCCACCTGGACTTCGCCGATGTGCGGCAGGGCGGTCCGCACAAGCTCGATGAGGTTCCCCTCCCCCAGCTGTGCGTGGTACAGGTCCAGCATGAGCTTCACGTTGGGGTGCCCCGCTGCTTCCACGAGCGCCAGGGTGTCCTTGGCCCGGGCGAGCGGGATGCCGGGGTGGTCCAGGACCGTGTTGAGGTTCTCCAGGCAGAAGGTCACCCCATACTTCTCCCCCAAGTTGCCGAGCCGTTCCAGGGTCCGCGCCCCGGTGCTCCACATGCGGCCGGTGGACCGGTAGAGGGGGCGGGCCGCCTGGCCATCGATGAGCTCAGCGGAGTGCACCACCATCCGGCTGACGCCGAGTTCCAGGGCGGTCGGGATCAGCGACTCGGCCGTCCGCACCACGTCGTCGGCCGTGTCATGGTCCACGAGGCTTCCGGAGGTGTACCCGGTCATGGAGGAGAACACCGCGCCCGTGGCCTTGAGAGCGGCCAGGTCCTTGCCCCTGGAGTCCCACATCTCGACGTCGAATCCAGCGTCGTGGAGCCGCTGCACCCGTTCCACAAACGGCAGGTCCGTGAAGACCATTTCCGCGCAGACGGCCAGCCGCATCAGACGCCGGCCCGGGCGTCGTCACGGAGCGCCACCGGAGCAGCAGCCACAGCCACCGGGCCGCCCTGTTTGACCGATTCGATGCACGCCAGCGCCATGGCCAGCGCGCGGCGGGCGTCTGCGGCGCCGGGGGTGAGGGTGAAAGCGCCCGACGGCGGCGGTGTGCCGTCACGCTGCGCACGAACCGTGGCGGCGAAATCGGCGAGTTCGTCCGTGTAGGCCTGCCGGAACAGTTCCACGTTGAGGCGCGGCGTGTCCGCGGACAGTCCCTCCGCCGTGTAACGCCGGGCCGCAGTCTCGGTGGCACGGCCGGCCTGGACCATGCCCTTGGAACCGAAGACCTCGCCGCGGATGTCGTAGCCATAGAGGGCGCTGAAGTTTGCTTCCGCCACGGCGATGGCGCCGTTGCTGTAGCGGATGGTCACCACCGCGGTGTCCAGGAAACCCTGATCGCGCAGCTCCGGTTCCACGAGGGCGTCGGCCACGGCATAGACCTCCACCGGCTCGGCGCCTTCGTTGAACCAGTTCAGGGTGTCGAAGTCGTGAATCAGGGTTTCCAGGAAGACCGTCCACGCGGGGACCCTGGCCGCGTTCGGGATGCTGCCGTTGCCCGGATCGCGGGTCAGCGAGCGCAGGAGCTGGGGCTGCCCGGCGATGCCGGCCGCAAGGTCTTTCTTGGCGGCCTGGAAGTCATCCGCGTAGCGTCGGTTGAAGCCGATCTGGAAATGCACCCCCGCTTTTTCAACGGCGGCCAGCGCGGCGTCGAGTTCGTCCAGGCCTTGGCCCGCGGGCTTCTCGCAGAAGACGTGCTTGCCCGCGGCGGCAGCCTGGGTGATCAGGGCGGAGTGGAAGCGGGCCGGGCTCGCGATCACCACGGCGTCGATCTCCGGATCGGCCAGGATGTCTGCGGCGTCGGCCGTGACCTTTCCGGTGCCCAGCGATTGGGCAAGGGCCTGCGCGGATTCCACATTGGGGTCGGCGATGGCCGCCAGGATAGCGCCGGGGACGCGGCGGGCAATGCTTTCGGCATGGAACGCCCCCATCCAGCCGGAGCCGATGAGCCCGACCTTCACGGGTGCGGAGAGTCCTGCGGAGTGCTGTTCGATGTAGGCCATTGGCCCGTCCTTTCGATGGTCGAAACAAAAAATGAATCAGAGCCGTGCAGCGTCCTCGTCCGCCAACGTCTCTTCGCCCGGGAACACCACACCCAGCTGGCGGCGGATCTCGTCGGCCACGGCCAAGGTGCGGATGGACGCTGCCAGGGTCCGCTGGCCCGCTTGCGTCTGCCCGGCGGCCACGGCACGGGCCACGGCCGTTGCCTCGTAGTGCAGTCCCTCGAAGTGGCCGCCGGCCGGTTCCTCATGGCGCAGCCGGGCCCCGTCCGGGAAGCGGACCTCGAAGCCACCGGGCATGTTGAAGGGACCGTCGATGGTCAGCGTGGCCTTCGAACCGACGATCGTGGCCGCAGTGGGCGTGAAGTTATGCATGTGGGTGTTCACCACCGCCTGCGCACCGCCTGCGAACTGCATGATGGCGGACAGCTGGGCGTTGACCCCGGACTCATGGGGCTGGCCGATGGCGTGCAGCTCTTCCGGCAGGCCCAGGACCTCGGTGACCAGGGCCAGCGGGTACGTGCCGAGGTCCAGCAGCGGGCCGCCAGCCAGTGCGGGATCGAAGATCCTGTGCCCGCGTTCGAAGTGTTCGCCGTATTCGGCAAAAACCGTGGTGACGGTGCCCAGGGTCCCGGCGTCCAGGATCTGCCGGATCACGTCGAACTTGGGCAGGAAGAAACTCCACATGGCCTCGGCGGCGAACACCCCGGCGGCTTCGGCCCGTTTGGCGATGTCCCGGGCCTGCGCCGCGTTGAGGCCGATCGGTTTCTCGACCAGTACGTGTTTGCCGGCGTTCACGGCGAGCACCGCGGCCTGGTGGTGGAAGTTGTGTGGCGTGCAGACGTAGACGATGTCGATGTCCGGGGCGGCTGCCAGCTCTTCGTAGCTGCCGTAGGCCGCTGGTACGTCGAAAGCGTCCGCGAATGCCTTGGACCGGCTCAGCGAACGGGACCCGACGGCGGCGATCACCTGGTCCGTGTGCGCCTGGACGGATTCGGTGAAGCGTTCGGCGATCCAGCCCGGTCCCATGATCCCCCAGCGCAGCACTGGGGCATCCCGCGGACCGGGCACGCGGGAGACCGGCAGGGCGTAAAAGCTCACGAGTAGCTCACTTTCGTGTAGGCGCCGTCGCTGCGCAGGGACTGGATCATGGCTTGGGCAACGAGCGAGGCGTTGAGGCCATCCTGCGCCCCGGCCAGGGGTGGTTGTTCCCCCTGGGCCAATGCTGAGATCCAGGCCTGGAGCTGCAGCCGGTACGCGTCGGCGAAGCGCAGGCGCCAGTCTGCGGGTATTGCCGTCTGGCTGAGGCCCGCCTGCTGGACGCCCAGCAGTGCGGAATCATTCAGGCCGGTTGTGCCACGTTCCGAGACAACCTCGCAGCGCGTTGTGTAGCCGTACTGGGCGTTCAGGAACAGCTCCAGCGTGGTCACTGTGCCGTCGGCGGTGCGGAGCATCATAAAGGCGGGGTCCCGCAGCCCGCCGTCGGCATGGCGTGAGCTCCGCCCGGCCTGCCATGACACCTCCATGATGCGCGAGTCCAGCAACCAAGGGATGATGTCCAACTCATGGATGGCCGAATTGGTGATGGCCGATTCCGAGGTGGTGCCGGGGCCCGCAGCGGCGTTGCGGCTGGTGCAGTGGACCATCAGGGGCTCACCCTGGACCCGGTCCTGCACGGACTGGCGCAGGGCCACGTAGCCGGGGTCGAAGCGCCGCATAAAGCCCAGTGAGAGCAGGGATGCCCCGGTGGCGGCCACGATATCGGCGTCCGCCGCCGCCACCTCGAGGCTTTCCAGCAGCGTGGGAGCCAGCGGCTTCTCACACAGCACCGGGGTCATCGCCTCAAAGCATTCCAGCACCAGCCCGGCGTGGGTGGAGTCGTGGGAGGAAACCACGACCGCGTCCACCTCGCTGGAGTTGATCAGCTCGGAGGGATCGGTGGTGATGCGGGCGGCCGGGGCCGCAGCGGCCGCGGCACGGCCGGCGTCGAGGTCTGCCACAAAAGTGACCTCGGCACCGCCGATGGTGGTGGAGAGGTTCCTGATGTGGTCGGCGCCCATGATTCCGGCGCCAATGACGCCTACACGGATCGGCATGTTGGTCCTGTCCTGTCCATCGTGATTCTGTACGTCGTTTGGTGGCTGCCCCATGGCAAGGCCGGGGCCCGCCGGCGGTCCCCCGGAGGGCCTCTCCGGCCGGCGCTGCTAGCCGTGTCCTGGGGCGCCTGCCTGGACCGCGTCAGCGACGACGGCCACTTCCGCTTTGACTTCCTTGAGGGCTTCGCTGTGGCCGCCGAGCTGTTCGAGTTCGTGCGCGAGTTCTGCGAGTTCGGCGCCGCCGGCCATCTGGGCGGTGAGCTCGTCGAGGGTGATGTCCTTCTTGTCGTAGTAGCCGATCGACTTGCCGCGTTTGAGCAGCAGGAACCGGTCCCCGACGGGGAAGGCGTGGTGCGGGTTGTGGGTGATGAAGATGACGCCCAGGCCGCGGTCGCGGGCCTGCAGGATGTACCGCAGCACCACGCCGGACTGCTTCACGCCAAGTGCCGCCGTTGGCTCATCCAGGATCAGCACCTTGGCACCGAAGTACACCGCGCGGGCGATCGCGACACACTGGCGTTCACCGCCGGAGAGCTGGCCGATGGGCTGCTCCACATCGCGCAGGTCGATGCCCATCTCGGCGAGTTCCTTGAGCGTGATGGCCTTCATCTTCTCGACGTCCATGCTCTTGAACGGGCCGAAGCCGCTGGTCAGCTCCGAGCCGAGGAAGAAGTTCCGCCAGATCGGCATCAGCGGGACAACGGCGAGGTCCTGGTAGACCGTGGCGATGCCGGCGTCGAGGGCGTCGCGGGGGGAACTGAATTTCCGTTCCTCGCCCATGATGTTCAGGACCCCGGCGTCGTGCTGGTGCAGGCCGGCGATGATCTTGATTAGCGTGGACTTCCCCGCACCGTTATCACCCAGCACGCAGGTGACGCGGCCGTTGTCCACGGCCATGGTGACATCGGACAGGGCGATGATGTTGCCGTAGTGCTTGCCTACTCCCTCGAGGGAGAGCAGGTGCACGGGGGTGTGCGTGAGGGGATCTTTTTCGTTCTGGAGCAGCGTTTGCTGGTCGATCTGTTTGGCGTTCATTTCTCCGGGCCCCTTACTTGAGTTCCGCGCGGCGCTTGACGATGAGGTTGACGATGGTGGCCAGCAGCAGCATCAGGCCCAGGAAGAACTTGAACCAGTCCGGGTTCCACTGCGCGTACACAATGCCCTTGTTGGCCATGCCGAAGATGAACGCACCGATCGCCCCGCCGACCGCGGAACCGTAGCCGCCAGTCAGGAGGCAGCCGCCGATGACCGCGGCGATGATGTAAAGGAACTCGTTGCCCACACCCTCACCGGACTGCACGGTGTCGAAGGCGAAGAGGTTGTGCATGCCCAGGATCCAGCCGCAGAAACCCACGCCCATGAAGAGCCCGATCTTGGTGGCCTTGACCGGGACGCCTACGGCGCGCGCAGCGTTCTCGTCCCCGCCGACCGCGAAGATCCAGTTCCCCACCTTCGTGCGCATCAGCACCCAGGTGGCCACGGCGACGAGCGCGATCCAGATGAACACCGTGATCTTGACATCGATGCCGCCGATGGTGACGGAGGATGCGAACACGGCGCGGGCGGAGCCGAAACCGTCCATGGTGGAGATCGACGGGGAGGATACGGAACCGCCGATCAGCCGGGTCAGACCCAGGTTCAGGCCGGTGAGCATCAGGAACGTGGCCAGGGTGACGATGAAGCTGGGCAGCTTGGTCTTCATCAGAATCCAGCCGTTGATGTAGCCGATACCTAGGGAGACCAACAGGGCCAGGACGACGCCGACCCAGACGTTCGTGCTGAAGTACCAGCTGAACATCGACGCCGTAAGCGCCGAGGAGATCACGGCGACACCGGTGGACAGGTCGAACTCCCCGCCGATCATCAGCAGCGAAACCCCCACCGCCATGATCCCGATCGTGGAGCTGCCGTAGAGAATGGTCGCCAAGGCATTGGGTTGGGTGAAGGTCGGGGAAACCACTGCGAAGAAGATGAAAAGGACGAGTGCGCCCACGAGGGCGCCGACCTCGGGCCGGCCGAGGAGTTTCTGGAACGGGCTGCGCTTGGCGACGCGCTCGTCGAGCGCCGGTGACTTTGTCTTTGTCTGGGTGATGGTCATGATGATTCTCCTTGCTGCCGGGCCGGCGTTAGCCGGCCCGGCCAGCGGACTGTTAGCGGATACCCTGCTTGGCGAACTTCAGGACATCGGCCGCATTTGACTTGTCGACGAGGCTCGGGCCGGTGAGGACCGGCTGGCCGCCGCCGATGCTGAAGCCGCCGCGCTTGTTCTGCCACAGCGCGTCAACCGCGCCGTAGCCCTGCAGCCACGGCTGCTGGTCCACGGTGAACAGAACTGCACCATCCACAATCTTCTGGGCCAGATCCGCGTTCAGGTCGAAACTTGCCACCTTGGCAGAGCTGCCGGCGTCAGTGACCGACTTGAGGAGAGTCAGTGTGATGGGAGCGCCGAGGCCGATAATGACGTCGGCGTCCTTGGAAGCCTGGAGCTTGGCAGTCGCGGTGGACTGGACGGAGGTCATGTCCTTGCCGTCAACGTAAAGGATCTCCGTTCCAGGCACCTTCGCCTTGACGCCGGCGCACCGTGCTTCAAGGCCCACGTGGCCCTGTTCCTGAATCACGCAGATCGGATGCTTGAAGTTCTCCGCCGCGAGCCGGGTGCCGACGGCCTGGCCGGCGAGCTGCTCGTTGGAACCGAAGTGGGTGAACGCTGCCAACTGCGCCGAGACACCCTCGCCGGCGTTCAAGCTGACAATCGGGATGCCGGCGTCAGCGGCCTTCTTCAGGACGTCTTTGAGTGCTTCGGGCTTGGCGAGCGTGACCGCGATGCCGTCGACCTTCTGGTCGATAGCCTGCTGGATGAGTTGGGCCTGGCGCCCGGCTTCGGGATCGGACGTGTAGAGGAGCTCAACGTTGTCCTTCGCCGATGCCTCCTCTGCACCTTTGCGAACGATGTCCCAGAAGGTGTCACCCGCTGCGGCGTGGGTGATCAACGCGATCTTGATCCGGTCTGTAGTGGCAACCTGTCCGCCGCCCACGTTGCCGGTATCCGCCGGCTTGCCGCCCGTGCTGGAGCAGGCGCTGAGTGCCATCATGGGAACAACTGCCGCCACAAGGACCGTCGTCCGCCAGGAAAACTTCTTCACGATTTATCTCCTTTGATCTCAGGGTCCGGGCTGCCACTCTGCAACCGCCGGAGCACTGTCTACCTCGATCATGGTGATTCAACTCACGAATGTCAATAGTTTGTCCTGACATTAGGATGTTTTTACGTAAGCAGCCTACTGCGGCCGCCCTAAGATGCCGGCCGCGCCGTGGTCCCGCGAACAACCAGGGCGGGCTCAATCAGCTTCCGCTGCGGGCCAACCGCGGAGTCGTGAATGCGCGCCAGCAGCGCCTTTGCCACATCCACACCCACCAGGTCACTTCGGTTGTCCACGGAAGTCAGCTCCAGATACCGCGACTTGGCCAGGGTTGAATTGTCGTATCCGATCACCGAGATGTCCGCCGGGACCGCAAGCCCGCGCGCCTTAATGGCGCCCATCGCGCCCAACGCCATGGTGTCGTTGGCGGCGAAGATGGCCGTGGTGTCCGGATGGTGGTCCAGCAGCCAGCACGTCGAGGCGTAGCCATCCTCCTCGGACGTACCGCCCTGCTCCCCCACAGTCCGAAGTTCGGCACCGGACTCGCCGAGCCGGGCATGGAAACCCGCGCGCCGGTGTGCGGCGGCGCCGCCGGATCCGGAGAGGTGGCCTATCCGGGTGTGACCCAACTCCAGAAGATGGCTGGCCGCCATTCCGCCGCCACCGTCGTCGTCGTTGGTAATCAGGTCCGCGCCGGCCGGCACACCATCCCGCCACCCGGCCACTACTGTCGGAACCCCCGCCCCGGCCAGCATTGACGCGCTTGGCTCTGCCGCTATCACCAGCCCGTCAACGTGCATGGCAAGCAAACCGTCGACAGCTTCCTGGATGCGGTTCTCTCCAGGGCGGGAATCAGCCAGCATCACCTGGTAGCCATGTTCGGTCAGCGCAGATTCCATCCCCCGCAGCAAATCGACGAACCACAGGTTCCGGTAGTCGTCGATCACCAGCCCGATGCTCTTCGTCCGGCTGCTGGCGAGTGTGGTGGCGGCGCGGCTGGGGAGGTACCCGAGGTCCGAGATGGCCGCCTGGACAGCTTCCCGGCGCTTGTCGCTCACCCGCGCCGGATTCTGCAGTACAAGTGAAACCAGCGACGGCGAGACGCCCGCCTGCTTCGCCACGTCATAGATCGTCGGGCGTCGGGTCTTGGGGCTATGCAACGTCATGGGAGGTGCCTTTCATGTCTACCCTTGAGGATATCCGCAGGGTGATTGACAGGACATACATACATGGATACGCTCAGATCCAGTGCACTAAATTGTAGCGCTACAAAATGCCGTTGGAGCTTCCCGCCGCGGCTGAATTTCAAAGGAGAAATCAATGGCTGAAAGCCTAGGCGTCGCCGTCATCGGTGCAGGCATGGCCGGCAAGGCCCATGCTGCTGCATACCGCACCGCGTCTGCCCTCTACAGCCCGGTACTTCCCCCGGTGCGCCTGGTCTCGATCGGCGACGTCAACGCCGAATTCGGCTCACTGGCCGCCCGCCGTTTCGGATACGAGCGCAACGACACATCATGGCAGGCAATCGCCGAAGCCGATGACATCGACGTCGTAAGCGTGGTCATCGCCAACTCGCTCCACCGCGAAGTGGTGGAGGGGCTGCTCGCTGCCGGCAAGCACGTTTTGTGCGAGAAGCCGCTGAGCGACTCCCTGACAGACGCCCGCGCCATGGCCGAGGTAGCCCGCGCGGCCGAGGCCGGCGGCACGATCGCCCGTATCGGCTTCACATTCCGCCGCACCCCCGGCATCGCCTACATCCGGGACCTCATCCGCAACGGCGTCCTCGGCGACGTCCTGCACTTCAGCGGCCGCTACTGGACCGACTACGGCTTCAGCCCCGCCGCTCCCATGAGCTGGCGCTACAAGGGCGGCCCCGGCTCCGGTGCGCTGGCCGACGTCGGAAGCCACCTGACGTACATCTCCGAGTTCCTCTGTGGCGACATCAAGTCGGTCACCGGCGGCAGCCTCAGTACCGTGATCGACAAGCGTCCCCTGCCGCTCGCAGCCGTGATGGGGCACGACCACGCTGCCGTCAGCGACACCTTCGAAGCCGTCGAAAACGACGACTATGCAGCATTCAACGCCGAGTTCGGCACCGGAGCCGGCAGCTTCGAAGTCTCCCGGGTTGCGGCCGGACACGCCAACAGCCTCCAGTTCGAGGTGTTCTGCGAAAACGGTGCCGCCAAGTTTGACCAGCGCCGCCCCGCCGAAATCCAGCTGTTCCTCAACGACGGCTCCGGCAACGAGAACGGGTACCGCCAGGTCATCCTCGGCCCGGGCCACCCCTACATCGCCGGCGGCCTCGCCACGGACGCCCCGGAAGTCGGCTTCGGCCAGAACGACGCCTTCGGCTACCAGGCCCGAGCATTCCTCGAAGAGGTCGCCGGCCTCAGCGAAGAAGATTCCCTCCCCCGCTGCGCCACCTTCGACGAAGGCGTGCGCAACATGGAACTGCTCGGCGCAGTCACCGAATCCGCCCTGAACAACGGAAAGAAGATCACGCTATGAGGCTCGGTGTCTACAACGCGATCCTGCACGACCGGCCGCTTCCCGAAGCCCTGAAGGTCATCGCCGAGCTCGGCCTCACCGGCATCGAGATCAACACCGGCGGGTTCCTCCCCGCCGTGCACGTCCCCACCATGGAACAGATCCTGGAAAGCGACGCCGCACGCGATGACTATCTGGCGGTCTTCGAGGGCACCGGTGTTTCCATCGCGGGCCTTAACTGCAACGGCAACCCGCTGCACCCCAACCGTGAGATCGGCGAGAAGCACGCCGAGGACATCCGCCGCTCCATCCGGCTGGCCAGCCGCCTCGGCCAGGACCGGGTAGTCACCATGTCCGGCCTGCCGGGCGGAGAGCCCGGAGCCACCACCGTCAACTGGGTGGTCAACGCCTGGAACTCCGCAGCACTGGATGTACTGGACTACCAGTGGGGCGTGGCTGCGGAATTCTGGAAGGAAACCGACCGCCTGGCGGCTGACCACGACGTCAAGGTGGCCCTCGAACTGCACCCGCAGAACCTCGTCTTCAACACTGCCGACGTCCGCAAGCTGATCGAGCTGACCAAGGCAACGCATGTCGGCGTCGAACTGGATGCCTCCCACCTGTTCTGGCAGCAGATGGATCCGGTCGCCGTGGTGCGCGAACTCGGGCCCCTCGTGTTCCAGGCGGCGGCGAAAGACGTCCGCGTAAACACCGAAAACGCCGCGCTCTACGGCGTGCTGGACAACAGCTTCCGCCGCCTTGCGCCGGAGGAAAACCGCACCAACCTCGGCGGCGACGAATGGGCCAACGAGTGGCCCAAGAATTCCGCCTGGGACTTTGTGGCCCTGGGCCGCGGGCATAACACCGCTTATTGGACGGAGTTCCTCCGCGCCCTGCACGAAGTTGACCCGGAGATGCTGGTCAACATCGAGCACGAGGACGTTTCACTGGGCCGGATCGAGGGCCTGCAGGTGGCGGCCAAGGTGCTGCGGGATGCTGACGCTGCGCTCAGTTCATCGCTGAACGTTACGGCTTAGTCAGCCAATCAGTCAGGCAAAGCTTGTGAACAGCAAGGGGGCGGCGCATGTGCGTCGCCCCCTTGCTGTCGTAGTCCTGAACGTCTACCACAACCGGCGCCGCGACGCGGATATCCTTACGCTCGCCAAACTCAACCATTCCACCACGAGGGAGCTGCGGGCCTACGGCAGCAGGGGCAGCTACTTCGCCTCCGGCGCCGACGTTCAGGCCGACGCCCTGATGTCGGGCCGCCGTCCGGTTGAGGAACCGGCAACGTGGGGAATCGACGCGGACGAAAACCGGGGCACCCTGGCTATAAAGGACGGCCGCGAGACCATTGCCTCGGCGCAGGGCAACTATGCCGGCTTCCATACAGAGTTCGCCCGCGCGGTCCGCGGGGACGGCCCTGGACCCGTACCGGCGACGGAAGGAATCCGGACGCTGGAGGTGCTGGATGCGGCCCGCCGCAGTGCGCTGGAGAACGCGGTGATCGCGCTCTGAGCAGTCCGCCGAAGTAGTCCCCCAAGAGGGGACAGGCGAAAACGCCCGACGCCGGCCGGCGTCGGGCGTTCTTGTGTCACCTTGGTTTCTGCGCCACCTTAGACGGTCACGCCTGAGCGCTGCTTGAACAGGTGCTCGAGCTCCTCCAGGGATTTGTCCTTGGTCTCCGGAACGACGCGCTTGACCCAGACAATGGCACCCAGCTGCAGTGCCACGAAGATGAAGAACGTCGCCGAAACACCGATCCACGAGACCATCTGCGGGAAGAAGAACCCGATCAGGAAGTTGATCATCCACAGCACAAAGACGCAGATGCCCATAGCGATACCGCGGACGTGCATGGGGAAGATCTCGGACATGGTCAGCCACGTGACGGTGCCGATGCAGCCCTGCATGGACGCCAGGAACGTCACCATGAACAGCAGCACAAGGTAGCCGCGCAACGTGCCCTCCGGCAGGAGCATGGAGACGAGCGCGATGGCCGTCAGCGAAGAAGCGGTGCCGCACAGTCCCACGATCAGCATGGGCTTGCGGGGCACCCGCGTCATCAGATACATGCCGACGACCACGGCCGCCACGGACGTGACGCCGTTCAGGACGTTGGCGATCAGGGCGCCCTGGTCGCCAAATCCGGACGAGGAAAGGATGGACGTCCCGTAGTACATGATGGCGTTGACGCCGCTGATCTGGTTGATGATGGCCATGCCCAGGCCCACCACGAAGATCCTGCGGATCCACGGAACGGTGAGGTCCTTGAACGTGCCCATCCTGGCCTGGTAATCCTCCCGGGCTGCCTGCCGCACCTCGTCGAACTCCGCGGAGACGTCGCCGGCGGCGCGGGTGGAGCGCAGCACCTCAAGGACGGCCCCGAAGCGGCCGGCCGACGCCAGCCAGCGCGGGCTCTCCGGCAGGACCAGCATGCCGAACCACAGGACGACGGCCGGGAGCGTGGCGATAACCAGCATCCAGCGCCACACGTGCGTTTCTTCGGGGAAGGCATTGCCGAGCACCGCGTTGAAGGTGAAGGCCAGGAACTGGCCGGTGACGATCATCAGCTCGTTTTGCGTGACGATGCGGCCGCGTTGGGCCGCCGGGGACATTTCCGCGAGGTAGACGGGGACAATCACGGAGGCGCCGCCCACGGCCAGGCCCAGCAGAGTGCGCGCCGCGATGAGCAGTTCAGTGCTTGGTGAGAGGGTGCAGGCGATGGTGGCCACGACGAAGATCAGGGCCAGTCCCATGATGGTCTTACGCCGGCCGAAGCGGTCCGAGAGCCGGCCTGCGCTGATGGCGCCGAAGGCCGCGCCGAACAGGAGCGTGGACGTGACCAGCCCTTCGGTGAGCGGCGTCAGCCCGAGGTCCCGCTGCATAAACGGCAGGGCGCCGTTGATGACGCCGGTGTCGTAGCCGAACAGCAGTCCGCCGAACGTGGAGAAGAGCGCCACCTTCCGCATGAACTTCTTCGGATTTGCCGGTTTGGCCGGGTTGTTCGGCTTGGTGCTGCCGGGCGTGTCGGACTGGACTGTGCCGGTATTCGTCATGGTTCCGTTGCTTTGGTCAGTCTTCCCCACCACTACTTGGCCTGGGCGACGTAGTTGCGCATCGTCTCCAGCTGGTAGCGGGACACGTCCTCGGCATTGTCGTCTTCGGCGAAGACACTGGACACCATCACGGTGTTGTCCTTGTCCAGGAAGCCGATTTCCTTGAGCCCGCCGAAGAACTCGTCCCAGTTCACGTCGCCGTCGCCGATCTTCAGGTGCTGGTGCACCCGCACGGCGTTTCCGGGCGGGTTGGTGATGTAGCGCAGGCCGTGGGAGGCGTGGTGGTCCATGGTGTCCGACACGTGGACCAGGCGCAGCCTGTCCCCGGCCGCCCGCATGATTTCCAGCGGCTTGTTGCCCATGTGGAAGGAGTGCGAGGCAACGTAGACCATGCCGATGTTGGGCGAGTTGATGCCGCGGATGACGCGGATGGCGGCGAGGCCGTCTTCGACGAAGTCGTCCGGGTGCGGGTCGATCAGGACATCCAGGCCCTCACGCTCGATGATCGGCAGCAGCTCTTCCATGGAGCGGTAGAAGGCGCGCTCGGATTCTTCGGCCTTTTCGGGGCGGCCGCTGAATTCGGTGTTCATGGTGCTGACGCCAAGGTCCACGGCAATCTGGATGGCACGCTTCCAGTAGCGGACCGCTGCTTCGCGGGCATCCTCATCCGGGCCGGACCAGCGCAGCACGGGAAGCACCGATGCGATTTCGACGCCGGCGTCCTTGCAGGCCTTGTTCATCTGGGCCACAAGCTCATCATCGGCTTTGGGGTGATTGTAAAACGGGATCATGTCCGCATGCGGAGTCAGCTGCAGGTACTTGTAACCGAGATCGGCGGCCACGCGCGGAAATTCCAGCAGGCTGTGGCTGTGGTGGAACGGGGTGGGGTCCAGGGCGATTTTCATGGTCACTCCTTTGTGAATGAGTCAGTGAACTAAGTTTTTGTCCAGATAATGCACCGAGAGGGGACTCAAAGTCGCATTATCTGGACAAAAACTACGGGAGCGGGATGGGCTGTTAGGTGTAGAGGTCCGGCTTGGCGTTCAGCTGGACGTTGACCTTTTCGCCCGACTTCTGGGCTTCGACGCCGGCTTCGCAGCAGGCTGCGGTGGCGTAGCCGTCCCAGGCGGTGGGGCCGCCGATTTCGCCGCGGCGGGCGGCGTCCACCCAGGCCTGGACCTCGACGTCGTATGCGGCACCGAAGCGCTCTTCGAAGCCGGGGGTGACGGCGCCGCCCCAGCGGCCGGACGTGCGGATGTACGGGCCGCTGTCGCCGCCGATGTTCACGATGCCGTCCTCGAACGAGGCCTGGGTGGCCACTTCGTAGCCGAACTTGGCGTTGACGTAGATCTCGACGTCGGCCAGGACGCCGGATTCGGTTTCGAGCAGTACGTGCTGAGGATCGTGCTGGCCGGCCGGGGCGTTCTTCGTGGCCTTGCCGAGCCGGACCTGCACGGAGGTGATTTCCTCGCCGGTAAAGAAGCGGATGGCGTCGAACTCGTGGACCACGGAATCGTTGATCAGCATTTCGTTGGTGAAGCCGGCGGGCGTGGTGGGGTTCCGGTGCTGGTGGTGGAGCATCAGCAGCTCGCCCAGTTCGCCGTCGCGGATGACTGAGCCCAGGGCGGCGTATTCGGCGTCGAAGCGGCGCATGAAGCCCACCTGGATGCGCTTGTGGCCCAGCGCCGTTTCGGCCTGGACAACCTTCCACGCACTTTCCGCATCAGGGGTGAGCGGCTTTTCACAGAGAATCGGGAAGCCCTTCTCCAGTGCCTTGTACAGGATTTCCTCGTGGAGGAAGCCCGGCGTGGCGATCAGCACGGCGTTGACGTCGCCGTTGTTGAGCGCCTCGTCGGCGCTGGCCAGCGCCACGGCACCGTCGATGCCTTCGATGGCGGCCTGTGCCCGGGAGAGGTCGACGTCGACGACGGCGGCCACTTCGGCGCCGTGGATGCGCGTGCTGAGGCGCTTGATGTGGTCCGCACCCATGCGGCCTGCGCCGATGACGGCAACACGGAGAATGTCAGTCATTGTTCTGTCCTTAGTATCGTGTGACGGGGGTGCTAGCTGACGGTGGTGCGGGAGCCGCAGGAGAGCAGGTAGTTGCGGGTTCGCTTGGCGATGGGCATCGGCACGTCGAAGGCGACCGGGTACATGTCCTGTTCCACGATGCCGAAGATCGGCCGGTTGAGCCCTTCCACCGCTTCGATGACGGCGCGCAGGTCCGGGAGGCCGTTCGGCGGCTCGGTCATCACGCCGGCTAGGTTGGCCGCTGCCCAGGTCATGTTTTCTTCGTTGACCTTTTTCAGGACGTCCGGGTTGATCTGCTTCAGGTGCAGGTAGCCGATGCGGTCCGGGTAGTTCTTGATCAGCTCCAGGCTGGACGCTCCGCAGTACTCGGCGTGGCCGGTGTCCAGGCACAGATTCAGGTATTCCGGGTCCGTTGAGGCCAGCAGCGTCTCGATGTCCTGCTGCGCACCAACGTGCGAATCGGCGTGTGAGTGGAACTGCTGCTTCAGGCCGAAGTCCTCCAGCAGCACTTTGCCCATGCGGTTGTGGCCGGCGAAGAGGTCCGCCCACTGTTCCTGTGAGAGCTCGCCGCTCTCCACTGCCTCACCGGTGACGTCGTCGCGCCACATGGCGGGAATGACCACGATGTGTTCGCCGCCCATGGCTGCCGTCAGTTCGGCCACCCTACGGGCCGGCTCCCAGGCTTCATCGTATTGCCTGGCGCCACGGTGGAACGCCGTGAAGACCGTTCCGGCAGTGACCTTCAGGTCGCGGGCCTTCAGTTCCTCGGCCAGCCGCGTGGGATCGTTCGGCAGGTAGCCGTACGGACCCAGTTCGATCCACTTGTAGCCGGATTCGGCCACTTCGTCGAGGAAGCGTTCCCACGGAGTCTGCTGGGGGTCATCCGCGAACCACACGCCCCACGAGTCCGGAGCGGTTCCGATGATCAGCTTGTTCTCTGTCATTGCTCAATCCTTTTGCATCGGTTGCTCCGCAAAAGCCCTTTTGGACGCTCAAAACGGCGGTTACGGAGCAATCGATCGTGGTGGTGGGGACTAGTTGGAGGGGAAGTTGTACGAAGCACCCGAGGCGTGGGTGGCTTCGGGCCAGCGGGACGTGATGACTTTACCGCGGGTGTAGAAGGACACACCTTCCGGGCCGTAGATGTGCTTGTCGCCGAACAGGGAGGCCTTCCAGCCGCCGAAGGAGTGGTAGGCCACCGGGACGGGCAGCGGCACGTTGATGCCGATCATGCCCACGGTCACGGAACGCTGGAACTTGCGGGCGTTGGCGCCGGAGGAGGTGAAGATCGCGGTGCCGTTGCCGTAGGGATTGGCGTTGATCAGGGCGATGCCTGCGTCCAGGTCCTCGACGCGGACCACCACGAGGACCGGTCCGAAGATTTCCTCGGTGTAGGCGGTCATTTCGGTCTTGACGTGGTCGATGACCGTGGGGCCAACCCAGAAGCCTTCCTCGTGGCCGGGGACCACCAGATCGCGGCCGTCCACCACCATGGCGGCACCGGCGGCTTCCGCCTCGGTGACGATCTTGACGATGCGTTCCTTGGAGGCGGGCGTGATCACGGGGCCCATTTCGGCGTCGGGCGCTGTGCCGTTGTTGACTTTCACGGCGAGGGCGCGCTCCTCGACCTTCTTGACCAGCAGGTCCGCGGCGTCCCCGACGGCGACGGCCACGGAGATGGCCATGCAGCGTTCGCCCGCGGAGCCGAAGGCGGCGGCGGCGAGGTGGTCTGCCGCGTTGTCCAGGTCGGCGTCGGGCATGATGATGGCGTGGTTCTTCGCCCCGCCCAGAGCCTGGACACGCTTGCCGTGTTTGGTGGCGGTCTCGTGGACGTACTGGGCGATCGGGGTGGAGCCAACGAACGAGATGCCGTCCACGTCCGGGTGGGTCAGGAGCCCCTCCACGGTTTCCTTGTCGCCGTGCAGGACCTGGAACACGCCATCCGGCAGGCCGGCCTGCTTCCACAGCTTGGCCAGCAGCATCGAGGCGGACGGGTCACGCTCGGAGGGCTTGAGGATGAACGTATTGCCGGCGGCGATGGCCATCGGAGCCATCCACAGCGGCACCATCACCGGGAAGTTGAACGGGGTGATCCCGGCGACGACGCCGAGCGGCTCGCGGAAGGAGAAGACGTCGATCCCGGTGGAGACCTGGTCCGAGTAGTCGCCCTTGAGGAGGGTCGGGATGCCGCAGGCGAACTCGATGACCTCGAGGCCGCGGCCGATCTCGCCCTTGGCGTCGGAGAGGACCTTGCCGTGCTCTGCGGTGATCAGTTCGGCCAACTCGTCCACGTGGGCGGCAACAAGTTCGCGGAACTTGAACAGCACATTGGTGCGCTTGGCCAGGGAGATGTCGCCCCAGCTGTCGGCAGCCTTGCGGGCCGCGGCCACGGTGGCATCCAGGTCCGCACGGTTGGCCAGGCGCAGCTCCGCGGACACGGCGCCGGTGGCCGGGTTATAGACCGGCTGCGTACGGGTGCCAACGCCGGCGGTCTCTGCCCCGTTGATGAAGTGGTTGATGGTGGTGACGGTCGTCGTTGACATGGTGTTGGACTTCCTTTGGTCTGTGGGGGTCTAGCCGAGCAGTTTGC
The DNA here is from genome assembly GCF_001428335.1 of Arthrobacter sp. Soil762. Taxonomy (GTDB): domain Bacteria; phylum Actinomycetota; class Actinomycetes; order Actinomycetales; family Micrococcaceae; genus Arthrobacter. The sequence continues at coordinate 103,481 of NZ_LMSG01000019.1, read as the reverse complement.
GCTGGCGGTTCTTGTGGTCGGTATAGGTCTTGAAGGCCTGCTGCGTGGAGTCGAGGTCGGAGACCTGGGAGACGGGAACGTCCCACCATGATTCGGAGCTCGGGGCGTCCAGCAGGGGGTCGGATTCAACGTGGATCAGGATGGGCCCGCCGCGTTCAGGCGCGGCCTTGGCGTCCCGGATGGCCTGCTCGAGTTCGGCGATGACCTTCTCCCCCGGTTTGATCCGGATCACCTTCACGCCGAGGCTTTCGGCGTTCAGGGCCAGGTCCACGGGGAGGGTTTCGCCTTCGTCGAAGCTGTGCTGCTCCTCGTTCAGCGCCCGGTACTGGGTGCCGAAACGCTGCGAACCGAGGGATTCGGAGAGCGAGCCGATGGAGGCGTAGCCGTGGTTCTGGATCAGGACCACGATCAGCTTGATGCGTTCGGCGACGGCGGTGACCAGTTCGGTGTGCATCATCAGGTAGGAGCCGTCCCCCACCATCACGACGACGTCGCGCTGCTCGCCACCGCGCGCGGCTTCTGCGAGCGCGGCGCGCTTGACGCCGAGTCCGCCCGGGATTTCGTAGCCCATGCAGGAGTATGCGTATTCCACGTGGTAGCCGAAGGGGTCCCGGACGCGCCACATCTTGTGCAGGTCACCGGGCAGCGAACCCGCCGCGCAGATGACGACGTCCGCGGCGTCCATGGCCCGGGACGTGGCGCCGATAATCTCGTTCTGGGCCGGCAGCGGCGTGAAGCGGGTGTCGAAGGCTTCGTCCACCGTGGCGTCCCAGCGCTTCTTCTCCGCGGCGATCGTCGCTTCGAGGTCCGCTCCGATACGGTAGCCGCCCAAGGCCGAGTTCAGCTTGACCAGTGCCTTGCGGGCATCGGCGACGATGGGCAGCGACGTGCCGTGCTTGTACGCGTCGATGGCGGCGACGTTGATGTTGATGAACTTAACGTCGGGGTTCTGGAACGCGGTCCGCGAGGCAGTGGTGAAGTCCTCGTAGCGGGTACCGATGCCAATGATGAGGTCCGCCTCGGCGGCGATGGCGTTGGCCGCCGTCGTGCCCGTGGAGCCGATGGCGCCGAGCGAGAACTTGTGGTCCCACGGCAGGACGCCGACGCCGGCCTGGGTGTTGCCCACCGGGATGCCGGTCAACTCGGCAAATGCAGCGAGTTCCTCGTTGGCGTAGGCGTACAGGACACCGCCACCGGCGATGATCAGCGGGCGCTTCGCGGCACGGATGGCCTCGGCGGCACGGCGGATGTCCTCGTCGTCGGCCTCGGGGCGGCGGATCCGCCACTCGCGTTCGGCCAGGAACTCCTCGGGCACGTCGAAGGCTTCGGCCTGGACGTCCTGCGGCAGCGAGATGGTCACGGCACCGGTTTCGGCCGGATCCGTCAGGACACGCAGGCCGTGGTGGAACGCCGAGAACAGTTGCTCCGGGCGGGTCACCCGGTCGAAGAACTTGGACAGCGGCCGGAACGCATCGTTGACGGTGATGTCGTAGGCGTAGGGCTGCTCGAGCTGCTGCAGGACCGGGTCCGCGGCGCGGGTGGCAAAGGTGTCGCTGGGCAGCAACAGCACGGGCAGGCGGTTGGTGGTAGCCAATGCCGCACCCGTGAGCAGGTTCGAGGATCCCGGACCGATGGAGGTGCTGATGGCAAACGTCTGGCGGCGGCGGGTGTGCCGGGCGTAGCCCACGGCCTGGTGCACCTGAGCCTGCTCGTTGCGGCCCTGGTAGTACGGCATGATCGCCGGATCGAGCTGCTGGTACTGCTTCAAAGCCTGCCCGACGCCGGCAACGTTGCCATGCCCGAAGATACCGAACGTCCCAGGAATCAGCCGCTCCCGGTAATCCAGCCCGCCAACAGAGTCAACGGTGTACTGCTTGGACAGGTACTCGACGACGGCCTGGGCGACCGTCATTCTGCGTGTTGCTGTTTCCATGTGAAGTTACTCCGATACTTTCGCTGATGACTGCAGCGCGGGCGTCTTGAGCAGCGAGGCGGCCGTGGCGACGGCCCCGGCCACATCGCCGTCGGCCGGGTACAGCAGCGTCCGGCCCACGGTGAGGCCCTGGACGCCGGGCAGGGCCAGGGCGGCCTGCCAGCTGGCGAAGACCTCGTCCTGGGTGCCTTCCGGGTCCCCGCCGAGGAGCACGGTGGGCAACGTGGTGGCGGCCATGACGCGTTCCATCTCCGCCACTACGGGCAGCTTCATCCAGGTGTAGGCGCTCGTGGAGCCCAGGCCCTGGGCGATCGCGATGGACTTGATGACGGCGTCGGGGCTGAGGTCGTTGCGGACCTTGCCGTTCTGCCAGACCGAGAGGAAGGGTTCCACCATGGCGATCAGCTTGCGTGCGGCGAGGGAGTCGACGGCCCGCGCCGTGGCTTCCAGGGCGGAGGCGGTGTCCGGGTCGCCGAGGCAGATGCGGGTCAGCATCTTGCCGCCGTCGGCGCCCAGTGCTTCCAGCGCCGCGGCCGTGTGGCCGGTGAAGCGGTCGTCGATTTCGTTGACGAGCCCGGCCAGGCCACCGCGGTTCATGGAGCCGAAGACAAGCTTGCCTTCCAGGGCCCCCAGCAGGAGCAGGTCGTCCATGATGTCCGGGGACGCCAGGACACCATCGACGGCGGGATTCGCCAGGGCGATCTGCAGGCGGTCCAACAGATCGCGGCGGTCCGCCATGGCCACCGGATCGTTCCCCACGGAGAGGGCTCCGCGGGCGGGGTGGTCGGCGGCAACGATGAAGTTCTGCACACCGTACTTCAGCCCCGGATGGCGCCGGCGGGTGGCTGCCGCGCGGGCAACGGCGTCGGGGTCTTCGAGCCGGAGGGCGCTCAGGTGCTGGTAGCGGCGGGGATCGTCGTTGGCGCTCAAGACGCTGCTCCTTCGGAAACTGTGGTGTGGGACGGATGTGAGGCGGCGGCACCGGCCAGGGCGGGAGCCAGGCGGCCGCGTTCGGCCAGCAGCGAGGTGACCTCCTCCGGCGTCGGCATGGCGTCGGCGCAGGACAGTCGGGAGGCCACAATGGCGCCGGCGGCGTTGGCGTAGTCCAGGACCTGGGCCAGCGGCCAGCCGGAAAGCAGTCCGTGGCAGAAGGCCCCACCAAACGAGTCGCCGGCACCGAGGCCGTTGAGGGTTTCCACCGGGACCGGCGCGGAGACCACGCGTTCGGTGCGGGTCTTCGCCATCACGCCTTCGGGGCCAAGCTTGACCACGGCGATTTCGACGCCGGCGGCCAGCAGCCGGTCGGCCTGCTCGTCTGGGGTTCCTTCGCCCACGGCGACGGCACATTCCTTGTCGTTTCCGATGGCGACCGTGACGTGCGGCAGGATCTTGGCAACCTCGGCCCGGGCGTCATCTTCGGAGGCCCAGAACATGGGCCGGTAGTCCAGGTCCAGGATGGTGTACTGGCCTTCCTTGAGACCGGTCCGGGGACGGGCAGCATGGGCGGCCAGGTGGGCTCCGCGGCTGGGCTCCTGGCACAGACCGGTCACCGTCGACCAGAAGATCCCGGCTTCACGGATGGCATCCAGGTCCAGCTCCGCGGCCTTGATCTGCAGGTCAGGCGCCGTGGGGAAACGCCCGTAGAAGTAGAGCGGAAAATCATCCGGCGGCATAATGGCGCAGAACGTCACCGCGGTGGGCCATTCCTTCACCGGCGTCACGAAAGCATCGTCCACGTTGAACTTGCGCAGTTCACGGTGGAGGTATTTCCCGAAGGCGTCGTCGCCGGTGCGCGTGATCACGCCTGCAGTGCGGCCATGCCGCGCGGCGGCCACGGCCACATTGGATGGGGAACCTCCGAGGTACTTTCCGAAGGACGTGACGTCCTCCAGATCCACCCCGATGTCGTTCGGGTAGATATCAACACTGATGCGCCCGATCGTGAGCAGTTCGTGGGTCACGGTAATCGCGGACCTTTCTGGTTTGAGCTCCATACCCCTGTACAGCAAGAGCTAGGGCTCGGGTTCCTGGCCGGGCCCCCGTGAGCGGGGCCACAACCACTACCTTGCCCTAGAATCATTGTCCTGTCAAAGGTTTGTACTGACATATTTACAACCTGCACAAGGCGCTGAATTGGCACCCTCGGAATTACTTCCGGGGGACCGCCAGTTCGCCCGTGACGTACTGCGCCCGCCCGAAGCCGAACGACCAGTCACCGGCGGCATTCTCCACATATCCGATGAACACGTCCTCACCGGCAATATCAAGCCCCGCCAGCCGGTCGGCGATCGCCGCAAACAGCGACTGCTTGGCCGCCTGGCTCCGGCCGCCCTGCGTAAAGATCTGGATCATCACCACATCGGGGGTGCGCTCGAAGCCGAGTCCTGCATCCTGGGCGACTATCTGGCCCTGCGGGTGCTCGGTGAGAATGTGGAAGTAGTCACGCTCCGGGATGGCATACTCCGCGAGGATCGCGTCATGGATGCCCCCGCTCAAGCGCTGCAACTGTTCAGCGGTGCGCCCGTTATTAACATCGATTCGTACCAGCGGCATTTTTCATCTCCCTGAAGTTTGTCCTGACATACTAACAAACTTCGGTAAGGATCGGCAAGGAAAATCCCCAACACCCCTTCCGTCTCGGGCAGGGCCGGGAGTATGGTTAAACAACCAAATAGTTGATCAATGAATAAGTTGATTAACAGATCGAGAAAGGCCTGCACCACGATGAACCCCGACGACGGCACCCTGGACTCGGCCTTTATGGCCCTGGCCGACCCCGTGCGGCGGCGGATCATCGCCCGGCTCAGCCGCGGGCAGGCCACAGTCAACGAATTGGCGGAACCCTTCGCGATCACCAAACAGGCGGTCTCGAAGCACATCCAGGTCCTTGAGCAGGCAGGGCTCGTCACCCGCAGCAGGGAAGCCCAGCGCCGGCCCGTCCACCTGAATCCCGCACGGCTGGAGGCTCTCACAGCGTGGATCGACCAGTACCGGCTGGTCCGCGAAGAGCAGTTCCGCAGCCTGGATGCCGTGCTTCGATCCAGCGCCGCGCCAGCGGCGAGCAATGCTAAGGAGTCATCATGAGCAATTCCCTGAAACTCAGCGTTCCCGACGGCCTTCCTTTTATCGACTTCGAGCGGGAGTTCGACTTCCCGGTGGCGGACGTCTTCCGCGCGCATAAGGACCCTGATCTGATCGTCCAGTGGCTCGGCCCGCGGGGACTGAAGATGGACATCGACCACTACGATTTCCGCACCGGCGGCACCTACAGCTACCTGCACACGGGGCCGGACGGCGTCGCCTATGAGTTCAGCGGGGTCTTCCACACCGTCCGGGAAAACGAATTCGCCATCCAGACCTTCGAGTTCGGCGGCTACCCGGATGTTGTCAGCCTTGAATTCATGACGTTTGAGGACCTCGGCAACGGACGCACCCGCCTGCGGGGCCACTCCGTCTACCCCACCCAGGAGGCCCGCGACGGCATGGCGCAGTCCGGCATGGAAGGCGGCATGACCGAGGGCTACGAGCGGCTCGACGAACTGCTCAGCGGCGCCAAGGTCCAGAACAGCCCTTAAACGCGTACGACGGCGGCCGGTTACCTTCCCGGAGAAGGTAACCGGCCGCCGTCGTACTGGTGGTCAAGACCCGCTGGTCGAGCCTGTCGAGACCTGAGGAAGGCCTAGCCGTTGAACTCCGCCGGGTGCGGACCGGTGCGGCCGTCCCGCTCCAGGCCGTCGATCACGGACAGTTCCTCGGCCGTCAGGTCGAAGCCGAACACGTCCAGGTTCTCCCGGATCCGCTGCGGGGTGACGGACTTGGGGATGATGATCCGGCCCTGCTGCAGGTGCCAGCGAAGAATGGCCTGCGCCGGGCTCACCCCATGCCGTGCCGCGATGTCCACGACGGCCGGATCTGCCAGCACGGCACCCTGCGCGAGCGGGCTCCAGGCCTCCGTGGCGATCCCGTGTGCGGCATTAGAGTCTGCAATGTCCCGCTGTTGCAGGGCCGGGTGGAGTTCAATCTGGTTGATGGCCGGGACCGTGCCGCCCAGGTCGATGACCTCCTGCAGGTGTTCGGGGAGGAAGTTGGAGACGCCGATGGCCCTGGCCTTGCCGGTGGCAAGCAGGTGCTCCAGCGCCCGCCAGGACTCGAGGTACAGGCCGGTTGCCGGCGCCGGCCAGTGGATCAGGTAGAGGTCCAGGTAGTCCAGCCCCAGCTTGTCCAGGCTGGCGTCGAACGCGGCCAGCGTGGCGTCGTAGCCGAGGTCGGCCACCCAGAGTTTGGACGTAATGAACAGTTCTTCCCGGCCGATGCCCGACTCGGCGATGGCGCGTCCGGTACCCGCCTCATTGCCGTAGATGGCGGCGGTGTCGATGCTCCGGTAACCGGCTGCAAGCGCGTGGCTGACCGCGACGGTGGTGTCGTCGTCGGACACCTGGAAAACGCCGAACCCCAGCTGCGGCATCCGCACGCCGTTGTTGAGGGTGATCTCGGGGACAGACGTGGTGATGGGGGTGGAAGTCATGGGTTCTCCTGTTGCAGGTTGAGGATTGCGGTTTGAAGGTTTAGTGCAGGACGGCGACGGGCTCGGCAGCCACGCGTTCGCCGGAGGCGGCGTTGGCGTTGGCGCTGGCGCTGGCTTCAGAGGATGCGTGCCGGACGGCCCGCTTGGCTCCGACGGCGGCGATGATCATCACCACGAGCCCCAGCAGGGTGATGCCGGCCCCTGCCCAGATGGGTGAGGTGTAGCCGAGTCCGGCGGTGATGGTCACTCCGCCGAGCCAGGCGCCGAGGGCGTTGCCGACGTTGAAGGCGCCGATGTTGGCGCCGGACGCGAGGGTGGGGGCGCTGGAGGCGTACTTCATCACACGCATTTGCAGTCCCGGCACCGTGGCGAAGCCGAAGCCGCCCATCAGGACGATAGAGGCGACGGTGAGCGCCTGGTTGCCGGCGGTCAGGGCAAAGCCGACGAGTACAACCACCAGTACGGAGAGCACCACAACGAGCGTGCGGTCCACGTTGCGGTCCGCCGCCTTGCCGCCGATGGTGTTCCCGACAAAGAGGCCCACACCGAAGACGATCAGCAGCCACGGCACGGTGGAAGCCGCGAAGCCGGAGACCTCGGTGAGGGTGAAGGCGATGTATGTGAAGGCGCCGAACATACCGCCGTAGCCGAGGATCGTAACGAGGATGGACAGCCACACCTGGCCGGAACGGAAGGCGCGCAGTTCACTGCTCAGGGTTCCGGGCGTGGTGTCCCCATGGCCGGTCTTCGGAACCAGCGCGAGGATGCCCGCCAGGGCGATGACTCCGATGACGGTGATGGCCCAGAACGTCGAGCGCCAGCCTGCCGCCTGTCCCAGCATGGTGCCGAACGGCACGCCCAGGACGTTGGCGGCGGTGAGCCCGGTGAACATGATGGCGATGGCGCCGGCCTTTTTGGTGGGGGCAACCATGTCCGCGGCCACCACGGCTCCGATCCCGAAGAAGGCACCGTGCGCCAGGGCGGCGATGATCCGGCCGATCATCATCATCCCGTAATCGGGAGCGATGGCGGAGACGAGGTTGCCGGCGATGAACAGCACCAGCAGGACGGCGAGGACGGGCTTGCGTTCGAAGCGGGTCACCGCGGCAGTCAGCACCAATGCGCCGACGACCACGGCAAGAGCGTAGCCGGAGATCAGCCAGCCGGCCGTGGCCTCGCTGACCTGGAAGTCGGCGGCAACCTCGGGCAGCAGGCCCATGATCACGAACTCGGTGAGTCCGATGCCGAACCCGCCGAGGGCGAGGGCTATCAGGCCAATGGGCATGGGGATGCTCCTTTGAAAACTGTACGGAATGAGATAGAACGCGTAAGCTAGTAGTTGCAGACGCGTTATTTATTGTTGCACAAGCAGATACACCGCGCAAGCAACTATTATCGATTGTGCTCCGCCTCACGCCGCCAGGCAGCTGGAGCACCCGCGAGAGGAAAGACAGATGGGCATCAAGGACGACGCCGTGGAGGTCCGGGCACAGGGTTGGCGCACGCTCGCGGCGCTGCACGGCCTGATCGAGGGTGAGCTGGAACGCTCCCTGCAGGCCGAATCAAAGCTGTCAGTGGTGGAGTACACCGTGCTGGATGCGCTCAGCCGCCAGGACGGCTGGCATATGCGCATGCAGCAGCTCGCCCGCGCCACAGCCCTCAGCGCCAGCGCCACCACCCGGCTGGTCAACAGGCTTGAGGACCGCGCCCTGCTGACCCGGATCCTCTGCGCGGACGACCGCCGCGGCATCTACACCGAGCTCACGCCCAGCGGCATCGCCCTGCTGGAGGAAACGCGCCCGGTCCATGACGCCACGCTGGAGCGCGCCCTGGCCGAGGCCCAGGAGATTCCCGAGCTGGCCGCGCTGGTGGACGCACTCCCCCGGCTCCACGCGAACGCCTAGTTCAAGCACGACGGCGGACGGTCACCTTCAGAAGAAGGTGACCGTCCGCCGTCGTACTTAACCAAGAACGCGGGGTCACTCCGTACCCGATCCAACCTCTGGAACGGGCAGGGAGTGACCCCGCGTTGCACTTTTTGGTGCTAGAGCGCTGCGTAGACTTCGCGCAGCAGCTTGGCGGTCTCGGACGGCGTCTTGCCGACCTTCACGCCTGCAGCCTCGAGGGCTTCCTTCTTGGCCTGGGCGGTTCCGGCGGAACCGGAGACGATGGCGCCGGCGTGGCCCATGGTCTTGCCTTCGGGAGCGGTGAAGCCGGCAACGTAGCCAACAACCGGCTTGGTGACGTGTGCCTTGATGTAGTCGGCAGCACGCTCTTCAGCGTCGCCACCGATTTCGCCGATCATCACGATCGCCTTCGTCTCGGGGTCGGCCTCGAACGCGGCCAGGGCGTCGATGTGCGTGGTGCCGATGACGGGGTCGCCGCCGATACCGATGGCGGTGGAGAAGCCAAGGTCGCGCAGCTCGTACATCATCTGGTAGGTCAGGGTTCCGGACTTGGAAACCAGGCCGATGGGGCCCTTGCCCGTGATGTTGTTCGGCGTGATGCCAACCAGCGCTTCGCCGGGGGTGATGATGCCGGGGCAGTTCGGTCCGATGATGCGGGTGACCTGCTTGCCGTCGGCGTCAACCGTGGACTGGGCCAGTGCCCAGAACTCGGCGGAGTCCTGGACGGGCACGCCTTCGGTGATGACAACGACCAGGCCGATGCCTGCTTCGATGGCTTCAACCACGGCATTCTTGGTGAATGCCGGCGGGACGAAGACGATGGAGACGTCGGCGCCGGTTTCGGCAATGGCTTCCTTGACGGTGCCAAAAACGTTGATCTCGGTGTCGCCGTGCAGGACCGTGGTGCCGGCCTTACGGGCGTTGACGCCACCAACAATGTTGGTGCCGGCCTTCAGCATCAGGGCGGTGTGCTTGGTGCCTTCGCCGCCGGTGATGCCCTGGACGATGACCTTGGAGTCCTTGTTCAGATAGATAGACATGGTGCGTCCCTTTACTTAGCTGCGTTGGCGAGCTCGGCGGCCTTGTCGGCGCCCTCGTCCATGGTGGCGGCCAGGGTAACCAGCGGGTGGTTGGCCTCGGCCAGGATGCGGCGGCCTTCCTCAACGTTGTTGCCGTCGAGGCGGACTACCAGCGGCTTGTTCGCGGAGTGGCCCAGCTCGGCCAGCGCGCCAACGATGCCCTTGGCGACGGCGTCACACGCGGTGATGCCACCGAAGACGTTCACGAATACGGACTTGACCTGCGGGTCGCCCAGGATGACGTCGAGGCCGGCAGCCATGACCTCGGCGGAAGCTCCACCGCCGATGTCCAGGAAGTTGGCAGGCTTGACGTTGCCGTGGTTTTCACCGGCGTAGGCAACAACGTCCAGGGTGGACATGACCAGGCCTGCACCGTTGCCGATGATGCCCACTTCGCCGTCCAGCTTGACGTAGTTCAGGTCCTGCGCCTTGGCCTTGGCCTCGAGCGGATCTGCAGCGTCCTTGTCTTCAAGGAGGGCGTGCTTGGCGTGGCGGAACTCGGCGTTCTCGTCGAGGGAGACCTTGCCGTCCAGTGCCACGATGTCGCCCGCGCCGGTCTTGACCAGCGGGTTGACCTCCACGAGGGTGGCGTCTTCCTTCTTGAAGACGTCCCAGAGCTTGAGGATCACGGCGGCGACCTTGCCGCGCAGTTCCTCATCGAAGCCTGCAGCTGCGACGATTTCGTCAGCCTTGGCCTGGTCGATGCCCACAGCGGGGTCGATGGCAATCTTGGCGAGCGCCTCAGGGCGTTCGACGGCGAGCTGTTCGATTTCCATGCCACCTTCTACCGAGCACATAGCCAGGTAGTTGCGGTTGGCCCGGTCCAGCAGGACGGAGAAGTAGTACTCCTCGGCAATGTCGGCACCCTGGGCAATCATCACCTTGTTGACGGTGTGGCCCTTGATGTCCATGCCCAGGATGTTGGTGGAGTGCTCAAACGCCTCATCGGCGGTCTTGGCAACCTTGACGCCGCCAGCCTTACCGCGGCCACCAGCCTTAACCTGGGCCTTAACGACAGTTACGCCGCCGATTTTCTCGGCAGCTGCCTTTGCTTCTTCTGGGGTGTACGCCACGATGCCGGCAAGCACGGGTACACCGTGCGCCTCGAACATATCGCGCGCCTGGTATTCAAACAGGTCCACGGTTTAGTGTCCTTCTACGTCGAAGTAGTTTCTGTACAGTCGGGCACCGCCGAAGACGATGACCGGGCTGCGGATTGCCTGCACCTGCGACCAGTCCGGAAACGGGCCCCACAGCGCAATGCTCCATTCGGAACTCTAGCCCTCTCAGAGGACCGGCCCGTTCCACACTACCGCTTATGTGAGTAACGACACTATTCTATGGAGCGTAGAAAAACGCCTAGATTACGGGGTTTTTGAGGCCTCCGCGGGTGCCGGGGAGGCTGTTGCGGCGTCCTTGGAAATAAGTTCGTAGCGGTCCCGGGCCACGAAGAATCCGACGCCGGCCGAGACGTTTCCGCACGCCACGCCGCCGTTATGGGCCGAACAGCGCAGCCCGTTCCGTTCCAGGTTCTGGCCCTCGGCGAGGACCCGCAGTTCCGTCAGCGGGCCGCTCTTGTTTCCCTTGGGTCCGTAGGCTGCCTCCATTTGTGTGACGCCGGAACGGCACTCCCCGTACGTTGCCTTGTCCGGGCTGAGCAGCGCCGCTCCGCCCAGATACCCCAGGCCGGTGCCGGCGCAGTCGTCCTTGATGTCGCCCGCGGCAGGCTTGGGGTAACCGGCAAGCTCGCAATGTGCCACCGGGACGGTGGCGAGCTTGTTGTTGGCCGCATCACTGAAGCTGTTCGACTCATACGGGAGGTTGAGGTGTTCCCCACGGGCCGATGTCAGGGAGCACACAATGTTCCGGTCCTCAGTGATGAAGGACAGGACATCCCCGCTGGCCTTGAACGCGGCGGGGTCGGCCAGTGCTGCCTGTTCCAGTTGTTCCATGGCCGGCAGCGGCGGCGGAGCCACATAGCCCGGGTCCTCGGTGGTGATACTGCAGGCAGTGCCGGTCACCACGAAGAGGGCGGCCAGGATCCCCAATACAGTCCGTCGCATGGCCTACATTATGCCCCGGCAGCGGTCTCAGGACGCCGGGCGCGTCACCGCGGACTCCACGGCTGGTCTTGGGCCGCTCGTCCGGCGTAAATGGGGCACTTCGACTCGGACACGCCGCCGCTTCGGCCGGTTTTGCGGGTTAAGCCGCTCAAAGTGGCCCACGACGGCGGGACTCTCCTCGAGCCGAAGGCCCTCGGGGTGCCCGGACAAGGGCAAGCGTGGTCAGGCGTCGAGCTTCGTGAGTGGCGCGTAGCGGAGCAGCAGTCGCTTCTCGCCGACGCTGAACTTCACCTTGGCCACCGTTTTGTCCCCCGCGCCTTCCAGCGCCAGCACGGTGCCGTTGCCGAAGCTGGTGTGGTTGACCTTATCGCCCACGCTGACGGCCACAATCTCCTTCTGCGGCTGGACCCGGTTCTTGGCGATCGCTGCGGGAACGTCCGCGTTGAAGCCCGCCGACGAATCGGCGGCCGCGCCGCGGGACGTGCCGGCGCCCCAGAAGGATCCGCCGTAACGGCTGGAACCGATCGACGCGCTGCTGCTCCCCCACCCGCCGGACTGCCGGCTGGTGCCTTCGCGTTTCCAGTCCAGCAGCTCGGCGGGAATTTCCTCGAGGAACTGGCTGGCCGGGTTGTACTGGCTTTGGCCCCACATGCTGCGGACTTCTGACCGGGTGACATAGAGGCGCTTGCGCGCGCGGGTGAGGCCCACGTAGGCCAGCCGGCGTTCCTCGGCGAGTTCCTTGGGGTCCGTGGCCGAGCGCTGGTGCGGGAACAGCCCGTGTTCCATGCCGGTCAGGAACACCACCGGGAATTCGAGCCCCTTGGCGGTGTGGAGGGTCATCAGCGTGACCACGCCCAGGCGTTTGGCTTCGGCCACGGCGGCGTCGATGTCCGCGCCGGGGGCGTCCGGGATCTGGTCCGCGTCTGCCACCAGGGACACCTGTTCCAGGAATGCGCCCAGGGAACCTTCCGGGTTCTCCTGTTCGTATTCACGTACGACGGCGACGAGTTCCGCCAGGTTCTCCACACGGGACTCGTCCTGTGGATCAGTGCTGGAACGCAGCCCGGCGAGGTAGCCGGTCTGTTCCAGGACGGCCTCCAGCGCGGCGGCGGCACCTGAACCGGAGGCAACCTCTGCAAGGTCGTCCAGCAGTTTTACAAACCCGAGGACAGCGTTGACGGAACGGGTGGCCATGCCGGGAGCTTCTTCAGCCCGCCGGGCGGCGGCCATGAACGACATCCGTTCGCGCTCGGCCAGTGCGGCCACGGCACCTTCGGCGCGGTCACCAATGCCGCGCTTGGGTTCGTTGAGCACCCGGCGCAGGTTGACGTCGTCGTCCGGGTTCACCAGAACGCGGAGATACGCGAGGGCGTCCTTGATTTCCTTCCGGTCGTAGAAGCGGGTGCCGCCCACCACCTTGTACGGCAGGCCAACCCGGACCAGCACGTCTTCAATGGAACGGGACTGCGCGTTGGTGCGGTAGAAAATGGCCACGTCACCGGGGCGGAGGTTGTCCTCGTCCTGGAGCCGGTCAATCTCCTTGGCAATGAACTGGGCCTCGGCGTGCTCGTTCTCGCCCACGTAGCCGATGATCTTGTGGCCCTCGCCCTCGGCGGTCCACAGCCGCTTGTCGGGGCGGTTGGGGTTGCGTGAGATCACGGAGTTGGCCGCGCTGAGGATGTTCTGGGTGGAGCGGTAGTTCTGCTCCAGTTTGATGGTGCGGGCGTCCGGGTAGTCCTTCTCGAACTCCACGATGTTGCGGATGTCGGCACCGCGGAAAGCATAGATGGACTGGTCGGAGTCGCCGACGACGGTGAGCTCGGACGCACCGGGGCCCTCACCCACAATCTCGCGGACCAGGGCGTACTGGGCATGGTTGGTGTCCTGGTACTCGTCCACGAGGACGTGCCGGAACCTCCGCCGGTAGGAATCGGCCAGCGCCGGGAAGGCGCGGAACATGTAGACGGTCTCGGCGATGAGGTCATCGAAGTCCATGGCGTTGGCCTGGCGCAGCCGCTGGGTGTAGCCCTTGAAGACGTCAGCCACGGCGGACTCGAAGGGATCGTTGTAGTTCGCGGAGGACGCGTAGGAATCGGCGTCGATGAGCTCGTTCTTGAGCGCGGAGATCTTGTGCTGGATGGCCTTGGGCGCGAACTTCTTGGGGTCCAGGTCCAGGCTCTTGGAGACCTGGATGACCAGCCGCAGCGAGTCCGCGGAGTCGTAGATGGAGAAGTTCGACTTCCGGCCGACGTTGGCGGCCTCCTGGCGCAGGATACGCACGCAGGATGAGTGGAACGTGGAGATCCACATGATCTTGGCCCGTCCACCAACCAGCGCCGCGATGCGCTCCCGCATCTCGGCGGCGGCCTTGTTGGTGAACGTGATGGCCAGGATCTCACCGTGATGCGCGCGGTGCGTGGCAATGAGGTACGCGATCCGATTACTGAGGACGCGGGTCTTTCCCGAGCCGGCGCCGGCCACAATAAGCAGGGCGCCGCCGGCGTGCTTGACGGCTTCCTCCTGCTGCGGGTTAAGCCCCTGCAGGAGTTCTTCGGCATTCGGCCGGTGGTGGGCCGGCTCGCCGTTGCCGTCATGAGAGGGCTGCTGGTTGGCCCAGCTGGCCGGTCCGCCCCCGGACCCGCCGCCAGACCCGCCGCCAGACCCGCCGCCACCGAATTCGGCGGCCGCGGCAAGGCCTTCCGGGCGCGACTTGGTACGGGCGGAGGCTGGCGCGGCGGCCTTGAAGGGTCCGTCAGAGTACGGGTCAAACAACATATCCATGGTGCCTACAAGTCTAGGCGGTGGGGCTGACAGTCAGGTCCAGCCTGTGGATAACACCGTGCTCCCCACCCGGGAAGCGCGCAAAAGGCGGCCCGGACTCAGGCCACCGAGCCAGACTCGAGGGCCGCACGCAACTCCCGCACCGCCGTCGTGCCTCCCGCCATGAACCAGTCCAGGCCGTTGATCCGGACCATGTCCGTGGCGCCGCCGGCGGCCCGGACGATTGCCTTGCCGGGCAGCCAGTCCCATTCCGGGCAGCTGTGCTGGAACCAGCACCCCAGCTGGCCATCGGCCACCCGGCCCAGGTCGCAGGACCCGGAGCCGAACATCCGCAGCGCCGCGGCGGAGGTGGCCGCAGCGTGCCAGGGCATGGCGCAGAGCGGATCCATCAGCCAGGTGGGGTGGATGTAGGTGGCTGCGCCGAGTTCGGCGAGCGCGGTTGCGTTCCGCCCCCCGCCATCCTGGACAGCGCCCGTGTCACGGTAAGCGGTCAGTACCTCGCCGTTCAGCGTGGCCGCGTGGGCCGTTCCGCCGAGCCAGAGCTTGTCCTCCTCGGGCTGGAATATCGCGCCGAGCAGCACATCGGACGAGTCCTTCAGTGCGAGGGCCGAGCACCAGTACGTGGATCCGTGCAGGAAGTTGTAGGTGCCGTCCACGGGGTCGATCACCCAGGTACGGCCGCTGGTGCCGGCCACAGAGGTGCCTTCCTCCCCCAGGATGCCATCCTCCGGCCGGCAGCGCTGCAACTGCGCCAGCACGTAGGCTTCCGCAGCGTGGTCCGCGGCGGTCACCACGTCGGAGATGGAGGTTTTCTGCTGGGACTGCAGCCCGGCCATGCGCATCAGGAGCGCCAGTTGCCCGGCTTCGCGCACCAGCGCGGATGCCAGCTGATAGTCGTCCAGGGCGGGGTCAAGTTCAAGGGCGCTGTGCCGGCCAGTGGTCATGGACCCAGTTTAGGTGGCGGGATAATGGTGCCATGGCCAAAACCCCAGCGCAGCGGATCAAGAAGCACGGCTCCAAGGCGGCTGTTCCGCAGCACAGCCTCCCGCCGGTCATCAACCCCTCCACCAGCCGTTCGCCGCAGAAGGCCCAGAGCAACACCAACCTGATCCTCATCGCCGGCGTCGTGGTCAGCCTTTTCCTGTTCTGGTACGTCCACCTGCTCACGCTCCAGCAGCTCACCCAACTCTCCGGCGGCCTGGCCATGCCCGACTCGCTCGTGGGAGGTTTTGACGCCGGCTACGTCGGCCAACTGAACGCCGCCATGGACAACGACGCCCGCGGCCAGCTCAACTACGTCCACAAGACAGCCGGCACCCTGTTCCCGCTCATTTTCGGCTTCACGTGGCTGCTCCTGATCGGGACCAACGTCGCCAAAAAGACCCTCCGCTGGGCACTCTGGGCCCTCCCGCTGCTCTTTGTGGTGGTCCGGTTGTGGGGCAATGTCGCCATCGACGCCGCGCTGGGATCGGAAACGGCCGACGCCGGCCAGGTCGCATTGGCGTCCGGGCTCACCGTTGCCGGGTGGGTGCTGTTCGTCCTCAGCCTGCTGGCCGGGGCCGCGGCTGTGTTCCTGCGGAAAAGGCCCGCAAAAATCGGCTAGGCCCGCGCCGCCCCAGTAACCCGGCCGCGCTGTTCCTTGCGGTGCCGGTGCACACGTTGGGCGATCACCAGGCCCGCCGCCGCCACGCCCACGGTGACTGGATAACCCATCAGCCGCTCCAGGGTGCCCGGCTCCGGAACATCCAGGCCTGTCAGTCCGCCTGTGACCAGCGCGGCGAGGGACACCAGCCCGCACACCAGCACGAACCACCCCAGCGGAGTCTGCCGCAGCCATAACGCCCCCAGCAGCAGCAACGCAAGCGCGCCGGCAAGGAAGTACATCAGGGCCCCGACGAAGTGCCAGCCGGAGCCGACGTCCTCCGGCACCAGGCCCACGATCATGGTCCCCGCACCGGCAGTACCGGTCAGGACCCGCACGGCGACCGCCGCCTGCCAGGGTTTGCGGCGCCCCGGCTGGACCCGGGCGCCGGCCCTCGCCGCCACACAGAGCAGCCCCGAACCCAGCAGCAGCGCACCGACCAGCATGCCCAGCCCCTGGACCACAAACGAGGCGTTCATCAGCCAATGCAGCGGCGAACACACATCGCGTCCGTCGTAGATCCCGCAGTGAAGCGCGCCGAGGTCGCTGATGTATCCGGTCCGGCGGTCGTAGGGCTGGGGCCCGCCCCAGGCGCCGATCACGGCCGCTTCCGCCACAAAATACTGCAGGACACTCAGGACGGACCAGGCACCGATGTACTGGCGGGTCGAGGCGGTGTCCGGGAGGTAGGCCACGGCGAGGGTGGACGTCGGGGCTGATCTCATGCCAAGAGCGTAGTACGGCCTCCCACCTTGTATGCTTGTATCCGTGTCCGGACGGACCGGCCCTGCCGGAACAGCGGACACGCGCCCTCGTAGCTCAGTGGATAGAGCACGGCTCTCCTAAAGCCGGTGTCGTTGGTTCGATTCCAATCGAGGGCACTTGAATCTTCCTTCCCCGGAGTTCGACCTCCGCGCCTACCTGCTCGGCCCCGCGCAGGCCGGGAACTTGCCCGTTGAGGGAAACTGGGCCGTCGAACGGCAGCTGCTGGACCGGTCCACCGGCAACCACGGAACCTTTTCCGGCGTCGTACGTTTTTCCCCCGCGGACGACGGCGGCCTGGCCTTCCGTGAGGAAGGCACCATGCGCTGGCCCACCTTCACAGGCCCCGCCACGCGCGAGTACCTCCTGAAACCCGCCGACCGGCCGGACGCCCTGGACGTGTTTTTTGCCGACGGGCGGCCCTTCCACCGGATGAGCTTCAGTCCGGAGGCCAATCTGGACCAGCACTGGTGCGATCCCGATACGTACCGCGTGGCCTACACCTACGAAGGCCCTGACACGTTCAGTTACACGTGGGATGTGACAGGCCCGCGCAAGGACCTGCTGCTGACGTCCGCCCTGAAGCGGCAAGTCTGAAGCGGCAAGTCTGAACACGCTAGGCTCGGAACCGTGAAAGCCCGCATTGTTGTCTCCGCCGTTTGTGTCTTCGACGAGGCCGGCCGGCTCCTGACCGTCCGCAAGCGCGGCACCAGCATGTTTATGCACCCGGGAGGCAAGCCCGAGGCCGGTGAATCCGCCGTCCACGCCGCTGCGCGGGAACTTCAGGAGGAAGTGGGGATCGTGGTGGATCCGCGCGAACTGGAGCTGATGGGCGTCTGGATCGCCGACGCCGCCAACGAGGCCGCCACGGACATCGAGGCCACAGTGTTTACCGCACCCGGAACCTGGACCGCGCACCCGTCAGCCGAGATCGCCGAGATCCGCTGGCTGGACCTGGCGGCGCTGGACCGGGGCGCGCCGCTGCCAGCGGACCTCGCCCCGCTCCTGACGGACCACATCCTGCCCGAACTGGCAACCCTGCGCCGCTGAGGAGCGAGATCCCGGCGCTATAGGGCGGTCTTAGCGCTGGGATCTCACCCCTCGATGGGGCTAGTACTCCGGAACGGCTTCCGCTGCCACGGCCGTGGCTTCGGCGAACTGCGTCTGGTACAGCTCGGCGTACCGGCCTTCGGCCGCGAGCAGATCGGTATGGTTCCCGCGTTCCACGATCCGCCCGTCCTCCACCACCAGGATGACGTCGGCGGCCCGGATGGTGGACAGCCGGTGGGCAATCACGACGGCGGTGCGCCCCTCGAGCGCGGCGCCCAGGGCCGCCTGCACGGCGGCTTCGTTGGTGGAGTCCAGCGCGGCGGTGGCCTCGTCGAGGATGACAACCCGGGGCTGGGAAATCAGCAGCCGGGCGATGGTGAGGCGCTGGCGTTCACCGCCGGAGAGCCGGTAGCCGCGCTCTCCCACCACGGTGTCCAGGCCGTCAGGCAGGGAGCGGATCATGGTTTCCAGGCGGGCCTGCCGGATGGCGTCCCACATGTCCTCCTCGGTGGCGTCCGGCCGGGCGAGCCGGAGGTTGGAAGCGATCGACTCGTGGAACAGGTGCCCGTCCTGGGTGACCATACCCAGTGTGTCCCGCAGGGAATCGAACGTGGCGTCCCGGACGTCCAGCCCCGAGCCCGGCAGGGTGCCGCCGAGCCGCACGGCGCCGGAATCGACGTCGTACAGCCGGGAAAGCAGCTGCGCGATAGTGGACTTTCCGGCACCGGAGGAACCCACCAGGGCGACGGTCTGCCCGGGTTCCACCCGGAAACTGATGCCATGCAGCACCTCTTCGCCGCCGCGGGTGTCCAGCGTGGACACTTCCTCGAGCGAGGCCAGCGAGACCTTGTCCGCCGAGGGGTAGGCGAAGCGAACGTCGTCAAACTCCACCGAAACGTTTCCCGGCGGGATGGACACGGCGTCGGGCTTTTGCTGGATCAGGGGCTTGAGGTCCAGGATCTCGAAAACCCGCTCGAAGCTGACCAGCGCGCTCATGATTTCCACGCGGGCGTTGGACAGGGCGGTGAGCGGGGCGTACAGGCGGGTCAGCAGCAGGGCCAGCACCACAACGTCGCCCGCGGCGAGCTGACCGCCGATGGCCAGCCAGCCGCCCAGGCCGTAGACCAGGGCCAGGGCGAGTGCGGATACCAGCGTCAGCGCGGTGACGAAGGTGAACTGCAGCATGGCCGTGCGGACGCCGATGTCACGGACCCGGCCGGCCCGGACAGCGAACTCGCGGGATTCCTCGTCCGGGCGGCCGAAAAGCTTCACCAGCGTGGCGCCCGGAGCGGAGAAGCGCTCGGTCATCTGGGTTCCCATGGCCGCGTTGTGGTTTGCCGCCTCACGCCGCAGGTCCGCAAGCTTGGAGCCCATCCGGCGGGCGGGGATCAGGAAGATCGGCAGCAGGATCATGGCGAGCACGGTGACCTGCCAGGAAGTCCCGAGCATTACGATCAGCGTCAGGATCAGTGCCACCACGTTGCTGACCACGCCGGACAGCGTTCCGGCGAAGGCGGACTGCGCGCCGATGACGTCGTTGTTCAGGCGGCTGACCAGGGCACCGGTGCGGGTGCGGGTGAAGAATGCGATGGGCATCTTCTGCACATGGTCAAAGACCCTGGTGCGCAGGTCCACAATCACGCCTTCGCCGATGTTGGACGAAAGCCAGCGGCTCACCAGTCCCAGGCCGGCTTCGGCAACGGCCACCACGGCGATCAGCAGCGCCAGCCGGATCACTTGGTCTGTACCCGCCTTGGCCACGATGGCATCAACCACCTGGCCGGCCAGCACGGGCGTGGCCACGGCCAGGAACGCCATCACAATGGACAGCGCCACAAACGCGATCAGCTTTGTCCGGTGCGGGCGGGCGAAGCCCAGGACCCGTTTCAGGGTGGCCTTGGAGAAGGGCTGGGAGCCGTTCTTGGCCCGGGAGATGTTGTACAGGGAGTGCCAGGCGACGCCGTCCATGCTCATCGCTGTTGCTCCGTTGCGTCTGCCATCAGTTCAGTTACCGTTCCGTTGTCCACATTCCACCGGACATCCAGCCGCACGTTCTCGAGCAGCCTCCGGTCATGGGTTACTAACAGCAAAGCGCCCTCATAACTTCCCAGCGCCTCTTCCAGCTGCTCGATGGCGGGCAGGTCCAGGTGGTTGGTGGGTTCGTCCAGGACCAGCAGATTCACCCCGCGGGCCTGCAGCAGCGCCAGTGCGGCGCGGGTGCGTTCGCCCGGCGACAGGGAATCCACAGGGCGGGTGGTGTGGTCCGCCTTCAGCCCGAACTTGGCCAGCAAGGTGCGGACCTCCGCCGCTGTCAGGTCGGTGAGCACGGCTTCGACGGCGTCGGCAAGGTTGAGGTGGCCGGCCAGCAGTCCGCGGGCCTGGTCAATTTCGCCGATGGCCACCGAGGCACCCATGGCGGCGTTGCCGGCGTCGGGCGCCTGCACGCCCAGGAGCAGGCGCAGCAGCGTCGATTTGCCGGCTCCGTTGGGGCCGGTGATGCCGATCCGCTCCCCCGCGTTGAGCTGCAGGTTCACCGGGCCCAGCGTGAAGCTTCCCTGTTTCACGACGGCGTCACGCAAGGTGGCCACCACCGCACTGGACCGGGGCGCCTGGCCAATGGTGAACTGCAGCTGCCATTCTTTCCGCGGCTCCTCCACCACGTCCAGCCGGGCAATCCGGGATTCCATCTGCCGGACCTTCTGGGCCTGCTTTTCCGATGACTCGGTGCTGGCGGCCCGGCGGATCTTGTCATTGTCCGGGCTTTTCTTCATGGCGTTCCGCACGCCCTGGGAGCTCCACTCGCGCTGCGTCCGGGCACGGGAGACCAGGTCTGCCTTGGTGGACGCGAACTCCTCGAACTTTTCCCTCGCATGGCGTCGCGCCACCGCGCGCTCCTCCAGGAAGGCCTCATAGCCGCCGTCGTAGACCGCCACGGAATTCTGCGCCAGATCCAATTCCACGATCGTGGTCACACAGCGGGCCAGGAACTCGCGGTCATGGGACACCAGCACCACGCCGCCGCGCAGTCCCTGCACAAACGCTTCCAGTTTGGCCAGGCCGGCCAGGTCAAGGTCGTTGGTGGGCTCGTCCAGCAGCACAACGTCGAACCGGCTGAGCAGGAGCGCCGCGAGGGCCACGCGGGCGGCCTGGCCGCCGGAGAGCCCGGTCATGGGAGCGTCCGCGCCGGTGTCCAGGCCCAGGTCCGCCAGGACGGGCGGGATGCGTTCGTCGAGGTCTGCCGCGCCTGACGCCATCCAGCGGTCGAAGGCCAGCGAGTAGGCGTCATCGGCTCCCGGCGCACCGGAGCCCAACGCCTCCGCGGTGGACTCCATCTCTACGGTGGCTTGGGCGCAGCCCGTCCGGCGGGCGATGTAGCCGGCCACAGTCTCTCCGGCCACGCGCTCGTGTTCCTGCGGCAGCCAACCCACAAAGGCATCGGAGGGGGCGAGGCTGACGCTGCCGCTCTTGGGCTGGTCCACGCCGGCCAGCAGGCGCAGCAGGGTGGACTTGCCGGCGCCGTTGGCACCCACCACGCCTACCACGTCGCCGGGGGCCACCGTGAGGGAAAGTTTGTCGAACAGCGTCCGGTGGTCGTGGCCGCCGGAAAGATCTTTGGCAACAAGGGTTGCAGTCATAGGTTGGTCCATCCTCTCGCCGCCGCCCGGCCGGAGGAGCCCGCCTGAATCGGCCCGAAGCGGCGGTGAATCCGCAATGTGCCGCCCCGAAAAGTGCCGGGGCACTAAAGAGCCCGCTGGTCCGGACTTGGGGGGTGTACGGACCAACGGGCTCGACCATCAAGCATAGTCGACTCAGGACGCCGCACCAAACTGCCCTCCGAAAGGTCAGGCTAAAATCAAAGGGCAATCATCCGTTCAGCAGAGAGCCGATATGCCAATTCCCGCCAAAGCGTTCCAGCGCTGGCTGCACGGCATCGCCCCCAACACGAGCACGTCCGACATCTGCCGCGTCTCCGGCATCAAGCGGACCACCCTTGCCCAGCAGCTTGTCCGGGGCAAGGTGGCAGAGACTACGGTGGTGAGCATCAGCCGGGCGTACAACGTCAATCCCGTTTCGGCGCTGGCGGCGTTCGACGCCTACAGCCAGCTCACGGACACGCGCCCGCCCAGCAGGTCCGAACTGGTCAGCCAGATCTCCACTCCGGACCTCCTGCGGGCAGTTTTGGCCCGTTCCGCCGCGGACCCGGGCGCTGAGCCGGCGGCGGCCGCGCCAGCCGGTTCGTCCGTGTTGGAGCCGGCCCCGCACGCCACCTCGGTCAAGAACTGGGTGGAGGCCATCGACGACGGCGAACTGAGGCACCGGGTCTCCGCAGCCACCGGAATCGCGCCGCAGAACTATTCGGCACAACTGACAGCAAACCGGCTGGCTCCGGAGCTGGCGGTTGCCACCTCCCTTGCCGCCGGCGTCGCCCCGGCCAGCGGCCTCGTGGCCACCGGGCTGGTCACGGAGGCTGAGGCCGGCTGGCCTCCCGGAGCCCGGCAGGCCGCCCTGGACAGCCTGTCCGACGGCGAGCTGACCACCTTGGCCGGTGACCGGCTTCAGACTCTCGGCAGGGCACTACGCCGCCAGGAACATGACCACGAGAAAACCGAAAAGATCTGGGAGAACCTGGGATGATCGAAATCCTGCAGTGGTCCACGCTGACTGTCTGCGGCCTGGTGGCCGTCGCGCGGGTTCCCAGTGCCGTGAGGGGGAGGAACCGGACACTGTTCTACATCTTTGCGCTGATGACGCTCGCCATCCTGCTCAGCATCCAGGCACCGTACCTTGCCATCGACCAGGCGCTCGGCAGTGTTAATCTGGCCAACCTCCTTCTCCGCTTTGTCATCTTCGCCGCTATTTTCTTCGTGGGCATCCGCGTCACCCGGGGCTTTGGGGCCGACGACGCCTACCGGCTGCTGACCGGACGGATCGGAATGGCTGTGCTGGGCCTGACCTCGCTGATGGTGGTGGTTGTGTTCCTGATGATGGACACGGCGGGGTCCTCCGCGGGATTGGTTGCCGTAGCAGGCAAGGAGGACAAAGACCGGGATCTGGTCCAGTACTACGGTGCCGCAGGCCGCGCCTACCCTGCGTACGTTTCGCTGGTCCTGCTGCCGGCCATGGTGCGGGCAGTCCGCAGCACGCTGCCCAGCCTGGTTCGCATCGCCGCCTTCCTGCTGGGCACCGGATCGGTGGCCATCGCGCTGACGCTGCTGTTTCCCTTCTATCCGCCCAGCTGGGGAGCAGCGACGTTCCTGATCAACTACACCGCGGTTCTTTGCTTTGTCTTTGGCTTGGCGTTGATCGCCGTTGCCAGCGTCCGGCACCGGCGGAGCGGCCCGCGGCCAAGGACTTCTACTGCAAAGTAGCGTTCACACTTTCACAAAATCATTAGTCATGGCACAATCATGAATGTGTGAAGTTGGGTGCCGGTGTTCGCGAACGGGGATAGATTCCTGGACGCCGGGCCCGTTGAGTCTTTGCATTCCTTGGGGGGATGAGTGGTGGCGGGCCGTTGGGGACCGCCCCCACTCAGCCATTTAACGGCCAACCCTCATCGAGTGCTCCGTAGGGGCCCTTTTGAGCCCTCAAAACGGCCCCTACGGAGCAATCGATGTGTATTACAGCGTGAACCTCAGGGTGACCAGCTGGAACGGGCGCAGCGAAAGCTCCACCGACTGCTCTGCTGCGGCAGTGGTGACGCCCGGCGCGTCGGTGGCGCGCTCCAGCAGGTCCGTGGCCTGGACGGCCGTGACCGGGAAGTTGGCCGTGAGCACGCCGGCGGACCGCTGCCCCAGGGACTCATAGAGGCGGACCACAACATCACCGGAGCCGTCTTCGGCAAGCTTGACCGCCTCGATGACCAGGGCCGGGTTATCCACGGAGAACAGCGGCTCCACGCCGCGGGCGCCCTTCACCAGCCGGGGTGCAAGGTTGGTGCGGTACCCCTCCTCCACAGCGTCGGCGATTCCGGCTCCGGGCCGGATGGTCACGGTCAGTTCCTGATGGCCCCGGTCCGCCGTCGGGTCCGGGAACTTCGGTGCACGCAACAGGGAGAGACGCACCGAGGTGGTGGTCCCGCCGTCGGAATCCCGTACGCTCCTGGTGACATCGTGCCCGTAGGTGGCCGCGTTGGAAATTGCGACGCCGTAGCCGGGCTCGGCCACGTGGATCCAGCGGTGCGCGCAGATCTCGAACTTGGCGGCCTCCCACGAGGTGTTGACATGGGTGGGACGGAAGACATGGCCGAACTGGGTCTCCGAGGCGGAGCGGTCCGCCCTGACGTCCAGCGGGAAGCCCAGCTTGAGCAGCTTCTCGCTCTCCTGCCACTCAACGATGGTGGTGATGGTGAGGGAGCCGCTGCCGGCATCCAGCGTGATCCGCTGGGTGAGCGGTGACGAGCCGGCGACCCGCTCCACCACCACAACGGCACTGGTTCCGGCGTGCTCCACCCGCATGGCCTGCGCCGCCGTGAGGGCGGTGACGTTGCGGCGGTAGAATTCATCGATGTCCCAGGCGTCCCACTCGTTAGGGGTGTCCCGGTGCAGTTCCAGCAGGTTGCCGCGCGCTCCCGGAGCGATGGCTTCGCGTCCCGTGGCGTAGTCGGTGAGGGAGGCAAGCAGGCCATCGGCATCCAGGACAGCCCGGATGATGCCGTTGTCCAGCACGTAACCGCCATCCAGAGCGGTTGCCTGGACCGGCTGGCCGGTCGGCGAAAGCTCTGCGGCAGCCAAGGCCGGAACGCCGTTGCGCGCGTGCGGTGCGGCGTTGAGCAGGAACGTCCGCGACCCCTCGCCGAGGAGCGCGGCCGCTGCCTGCCCGAGGAGGGTTTCGAGGCTGGCGCTGATGGCGGCATAGTTGCGTTCCGCGTCCTGGTGGACCCAGGCGATGGAGCTACCGGGCAGGATGTCGTGGAACTGCTGCAGCAGCACCAGCCGCCAGAGCCGCTTCAGCTCTGCTGCCGGGTACTCGAAGGAACCGGCGCCGCGGACAGCGGCGGTGGCACACCAGAGTTCGGCCTCGCGGAGCAGGTGTTCGCTGCGCCGGTTGCCGCGTTTGGTCTGGGCCTGGCTGGTGTATGTGCCGCGGTGAAGTTCCAGGTACATCTCGCCTACCCAGACCGGCAGGGAGGAATACTCGCGCTCCGCCTGCGCGAAGAAACTCTCGGCGGAACCCACACGGACTTTGGGCGAACCTTCGAGGTCTGCGGTGCGGCTGGCCGCAGCCAGCATTTCACGCGTAGGCCCGCCGCCGCCGTCGCCGTAGCCGAACGGGACGAGCGAGGTGTTCCCGCGTCCGTGGTCGCGGAAGTTCCGCTCGGCGTGCGCCAGTTCGCGCCCGCTGAGCTCGGCGTTGTAGGTGTCAACGGGCGGGAAGTGCGTGAACAGCCGGGTGCCGTCGATGCCTTCCCAGTTGAAGGTATGGTGCGGCATGCGGTTGACCTGGTTCCACGAGATCTTCTGCGTGAGGAACCAGCGGCTGCCCGCCGCCTTGACGATCTGCGGCAGGGCCGCGGAGTAGCCGAAGGTATCCGGGAGCCACGCTTCGCGGCATTCGACGCCGAACTCGTCGAGGAAGAAGTTCTTGCCCTCAATGAACTGCCGGGCCATGGCCTCGCCGCCGGGCATGTTAGTGTCCGACTCGACCCACATGCCGCCCACCGGAACGAACTGCCCGGCCTTGACCTTCTCCCGGATCCGGCCGAAAAGCTCGGGGTAGAACTCCTTCATCCAGGCCAGTTGCTGGGCTGAGGAGCAGGAGAACACAAAGCCCGGATCCTCATCCATCAGCGCCACCACGTTGGAGAACGTCCGGGCACATTTGCGGATGGTTTCGCGCACCGGCCAGAGCCAGGCCGAATCGATGTGCGCGTGGCCCGTAGCCACCAATTGATGGGCGGAAGCGTAGGCGGGCCTGGACAGGACCTCGGCCAGGGTTGCCCGCCCGGCTGCGGCGGTGCCGGGGACGTCGTCGGGATCCATCTGGTCCATCATGCGCTCCAGCGCGCGGAGGATCTCATGGCGCCGCGGCTGCTCCGGAGGGAGTTCGTGCATCAGCCCGGCGAGGGTCCAGATATCCTGCTGGAGTTCCCAGACCGTCTGGTTGAGTTCGGCAATGGCGATCCTTCCCAGCCGGTACTGCGGCGCCGTGCCTGCCGTTTCCTTATCCCCGTAGGGTGTGGCGGCGAAGGTCCAGCCCTGCGCCATGTCCGGGTTGGCGGCCGCTTCAACATAGAAGTCAACGGACATGCCGCTGCCCAGGAGCTTCAGGGGAATGTACTGGTTGCGGGGCGAAATGGCCTTGATGATGGTGCCGTCCGGGCGCCAGGCGATTCCCTCACACTGGAATCCTGGGGCTTCGTTGATGAAGCCAAGATCCACCACAATTTCCACAGCGGTGTCCGGCCCCGTGCCCCAGGCCTCCGGGACGTCGCCCTGCAGGCGAAGCCACTTTGTGCCCCACGGCTGGCCCCAGGCAGCACCGTGTTCCTGCGGCGTGAAGTGATTCCGCAGGGCCTCCATCACTGACACAGGCTCGCCGGGCGCATCCCAGCTGCTCAGGTTCAGCGGAACGGTGCGGGCGTATACGGCGGGAATGATCCGCTCGCGGACGAACCGGTCCAGGCGGACTTCGGTGATCCGGCGGTCGTCATGCAATGTAAACCCTCTTAGGTGCTTGAACTGGAGTACTCGAATCCGGACCAACGCGTCCAATCGATGGATAAAATCTACCGGCTAGTAGCTCAATATCCAAGCGTCACCGGGAATCTTCACCGAAGGTACAGCCCCTGTTTTCTATCCCGGTATCTTCGCGCTTTCCGCTGCCGTGTCCTCCCCGGGAACCTGCTCAGGAACCTGCGTGGGAACGTGCGCGGGGGGCAGCGTGATCCTGCCCTGCCCGGCGTAGATATTCAGGCTGGTGCCCCGGCTGAATCCTGCCAGGGTCATGCCGCTGGCCTCCGCCAGCTCCACAGCCAGGCTCGACGGCGCACTCACCGCCGCCAGCACGGGAATGCCCGCCAACGCGGCTTTCTGGACGAGTTCAAACGACGCGCGGCCCGAGACCTGCAGGACCAGCCCAGCCAGCGGAAGCAACCGCTCCCGCAGGGCCCAGCCCACCACCTTGTCCACGGCGTTGTGGCGTCCCACATCCTCGCGGAGGCACAAGAGCTGCACGCCGCCGTCGTCCGTTATGCGGAAGAGGCCCGCGGCGTGCACTCCGCCGGTGACGTCAAATACGTCCTGGGCTTCGCGGAGCCGCCCGGGCAGGGACGCCAGCACGTCAGCGGGCACGGTCAAAGGGTCCGCCGCCGGGCTGAAATGGGAGGATTTGCGCACTGCCTCGATGGAATCCGTGCCGCAGATACCGCAGGAGCTGGAAGTGAAGACGTTCCGTCCCTTCGCCGGGAGTTCGACGTCGGGCCGCAGCTGGGCTTCCACCACATTGAAGGTCTGGACGCCGTCTTCGTCCTCGCCGGCGCAGAAACGCAACGACACCAGCTGCTCGGGAGCCCAGATGATCCCCTCGGACACCAGGAACCCGGCCACCAGGTCAAAGTCGTCCCCGGGCGTCCGCATGGTCACCGAAAACGACAGCGCACCGATCCGGATTTCCAGCGGCTCTTCAACGGCGAGGACGTCCTCGCGGTGGCGGACCGGGAACTCAAGGGCATTGGGTGAGCCGTCCAACACGTACTTGTGCACTTTGCGGCGCTGCGTCACGCGCCCCATCAGCGAACCGCCAGACTGTCTTGAAGGGCCCCGTGGACGTTCCGGACCTGCCGGCTGGCGCTGTTCATAGGTCCATCATCGCACCACGGGGCGGGCTGTGGCGTACGTGGTTCCGCAGCATGGCGCCTATCCAAGCAGGGCACTCCAGTCCACCGGACCGGCGGGCTTCGCAGCGTCCTTGCCAGCTGCCCGGGTGGCCGGCTTCGCGGCGGACCTGCCCTTGGACTTGGTGCCCGGCTGCTCGGGTGCGGGCACCGGCGGTCCCCACGGCAAGGCGAACGCCGGGACGGGTTCACCCAGCTGGACGCCGTGCGGCGGAACAACCATCACCCCGTGCGCCGACGCCAGCCCGCGCATCATCCCGGGACCCGTGTGCTTGGCCGGTGACGCCATCCCGTAGAGCAGGCGGAAGGGCATCAGCCTGGTCCGGCCCGGCTCCGGTTCGATGGTGGTCCCGCACGGGACCTCCTGCACCGGCGGCATGGTGCCGTGGCCCAGCGCCGCCAGGAGCGGTTCGCCTACCGTGGACAAGGCCATCATGGCCGCCAGCGGGTTTCCGGGGAGCCCCAGGACAAAGCGCCCGTCGGGGAGCTCGGCCAGGACAGCCGGATGGCCGGGGCGCATGGCGATGCCGTCGATGACCAGCCGCCCGCCCAGTTCCGCCACCGCCCGGCGGAGGTGGTCGGTGTCCGAGACGCCCGTACCGCCTGTGGTGATCACCACGTCGGCCGGCAGCACGGAGACGTCCGGCACCTCGGGCGGGAGGTCCGCCAGGCCGTCCAGCCACTCGGCGTAGGAATCGCCGATCCGTTCCTGGCCGCCGTTGATACCGCCGAGCATTTCCACGACGGCCGCGAGCTGCGGGCCAAAGGTGTCCCGGACCTGACCGGGGACCGGCAGCCCGTGGGCCACAACTTCGGAGCCGGTCAGCAGGAGTTTAACCACCGGCTTGCCCTGGACCAGCAGGTCATCGTGCCCGGCCAGGGCCGCGACCGCCAGATGGGCGGGGTTCAGTGTTACGCCGGCTTTGACCAGCACCTCCCCCGCCGCTGCTTCCTCGCCGGCCTTCCTGATGTGCTGGCCGTTCCCGGGCTCGCCGGGGCGGGCGGTGCCGCCGGTCATCAGCAGCGGCAGGCCGTCGTCGTCCGTTCCTAGCAAGGCACTTTCGCTGCGCAGGACCGCTTTGGCGCCGGGCGGAATCAGTCCGCCGGTGACAATGGGGCTGCCCTGGTGGGGTGCCAGCCGCTGGCCGGCTTCCGCCACGATCCACGGACCGCTGCCGTTGACGGCCCATCCATCCATCGCAGACGACGCGTAGTGCGGCATGTCGTGCAACGCAGTGATGTCTTCTGCCAGGACCCTGCCCAGCGCCTGGTTAAGGGGAACCCGGCCCGGCGGAATCGGCGTGGCGATATCAAAGGCGGCCCTGCGCGCCTCATCCCAGGTGTGGGCAAGGTGCTTTACCGGGGCTGTCTGCTGCTCGGGATTTTCGGATACGTCGCCGGGGGCGGCCGTCACTGAACGGGAGTCATTCGACGGGCGTCCCGGCGGATTCGGCGTCATAGTCAGCAGCCAGGGTGCGGGCACGGTCCATGGCAGCGGTCATGGCGGCGGCGTTGGTGGCCTGCCCTGCTCCCGCAGCCAGTCCGGCGGCGAAACCGGCAATAAAGGTGGTGAGCGGGGCGGCGGGGCGGACCACTGAGTGGGCTGCCACGCCTGCCAGCGACAGGATGGTGTTGACGTCGATCTGGACGTCCTCCAGTTCATACGCCTGGAGCAAGGACCTGCACCATTCTTCCAGCGTCTCTTCCTGGCTTTTCACGCTCTGCCTCCCAAATCGTCTGCGGCAGTGTTGCCCCGGAACCCGGCTAGGGGATCCGGACCGGCCACTCCAAGTGCGGCGGCATCGTCCCAGGTGTCCACGTCTGCCGTGGAGCCGGCCGGAACGGCGACAAGCTGCACGTCCAGACTAGCAAGGAGTGCCCTCACCGAACCGTTGATTAAGCGTCCTGTGCTTTCCAGTTCCGCCACGGAACGTTGTAGCGCGGCCGTGCTATAAAAACCGACCAACGGCTGACGGCGGCCATCCTCCGAGACGGCCACCACACCGCCCGGTGCCAAGCCCGCGGGCGCTCGGGCAGTGGGTCCTTGCGCACGCAAAGTAGCCCTCAGCACCGCCACCGCCTGCGCTACGTTGGGCATGTCGCAGGCCAGTATCAGCGTCAGCCCGGGGCGGCTGCCACCCGCGGCGGACAGGGCCGCGAGCCCGGCCGCGATGGCGGCCGCGGGACCGCTAAAGGGGGGTTCTTCGCGGCAACGGAGAAATCCGGCAGGGATTTCTCCGGCCGGCACCTCCCTGGTGTCCGGACCAACCACGACGGCGGCCCGGGCTCCCCTCGCAGCGGCGGCGGAGCGGCGCAACAGGGAGTCGCCGTTGTACGTCAGGCTCTGTTTGGGCACGCCACCGAGCCGCGACGAACGGCCGCCGGCGAGGATGACGGCATCGAAGTTGAGGGGGTCAGCGTCCACCCTCCCAGCTTAACCGCGCGGGCTGGAATGCTGCGCGGGCTGGAACTAGCGTGCGGGATGGAACTACCGTGCGGACCGGAACAAGGCGGCCCGCTCAGGCGGCCCGCTCAGGCAGCAGGAACGGATCCCAGGCCGGAGTGGGCTTCTCAAGTTCCTTGATCTGCCAGATGGTGCCATGCGGCGGTTCCGGATCAAACCTCAGCTTCCAGCCCATTTCAGCCGGTGTGTGGTCACCCTTGGTGTTGTTGCACCGGAGGCACGCGGCCACCAGGTTCTCCCAGGAGTCGGCGCCGCCACGTGATTTGGGCTGCACATGGTCGATGGTGTGGGCACCTTTGCCGCAATACGCGCACCGGTGGCCGTCCCGCCGCAGGACTCCGCGGCGGGAGACTGCGGTGCTCTGGTTGTATCTGGGGCGGATGTAACGGTTCAGGAGAATCACGGACGGGCGGCCCAGGATCTCCTGCGGTCCCACCACGGGATCATCGCCCTCGGCAATGACACTGGCCTTGCCCGTGAGCACAAGCACCAGCGCCCGGCGGAAGGTGACTACCGCCAGCGGTTCATATCCAGCATTCAGAACGAGAGTGCGCATGCACGTACCTCTTTGTGGCCGCACCCGTCAGGGGCACGAGGGCCGGCTGCCCCCGGCATATCCGGGCTATGGATCGACACCACAAGAGTAAACAAAGAATCCCGGGATCAGCTAATCGCAGAAGCGGCCGCCGTCACGTGTCGGATTCGTACATCTCTCCGGATCAGGGCAGCAGCCCGCAGACAGCAAAGGACCCCCGCCGTGAGGCGAGGGTCCTTCGAAGGCTGGATCAGCTGCTAGGACACGCGGATGAAGACCGGTCCCGAGCCAACGTTGGCGCTGAAGACAACGGTCTGGTTGCCGTTGTAGCCGCCGTGCACTGCCTGGCCGTTGCCGGCGTATACGGCAATGTGGGCCACGCCCGCGCCGCCGTCGGCGTAATAGATCAGGTCGCCGGGCTGGGCCTCGGCAGCGCTGACGGTCTGACCCAGGGACAGGTACCCTGCCGGCCAGCCGTGGTAGTTGATGCCCACGGCGGCCAGGGCGTTGGTCACCAGCATGGTGCAGTCCTGGCTGACGCCGAGCTGTGCGTAAGCAGCGGACAGGATGGCAGCACCCTTGCCGCTGGCGGCAACCGGAGCCGAGGGAGCAGTCGGAGTTGCCGACGCTACCTTGATGGTTGCCGCGGCCTTGGCCGGAGCCGGAGCTTCAACAACCGGCTCGGGAGCCTCAACGGGAGCCGGCGTGGTGGTCACTGCGGGCTTTTCGTAGGAGATGGCAATGGTGGAAGCAGCCGAAATGATGGCCGGGGCGGAAACCTCAGCCTCAAGGTTCGAAGCGGACGCAGCTTCACGCTGGACGCCGGTGTCAGCCGCGTTCGCAGCGATACCACTGGTCAGGACAAGGCCGGAAGCAGCAGCGATAACCGCAGCCTGGCGGCCCATGCCGCCGGCGTTGTCGCCGACAGCCTTGGCAATGACAGCCAGCGAGTTGGTCTTGGCGACCTCGGCGCGGTGCCGTGCAACAGTTGCACGTGTAGTCATTAATTTCTCTCTTTCGTGTTCCTCAGGACCGCGTGGCAGTCCAGGGGCTTTGGACGCGCCGGCATCTTGGGGGTACGCCGGCACGCCCCGAACGGGGATTTAGCGAAAAGGTTCCAGCGAAGAACGGCTCCGGCAGCACGAGGCTGCAGGAACTACTGGAATGCAGGAACTACGGGGCCAGCGTGAAGAAGGATCCGCCGCCCGTGGATGCCACGGAGTGGAGCAGCGTGCCCTGTGACGGGTTCAGTGCGCTGATCATCATGCCGTTGCCGACGTAAATGCCAACGTGGGCACCGCCATTCTGCATGACGAGGTCACCGGGGGCCGGTGTGGCGGTGGGCCGCATGGCCGTCCAGGCATTGGTGCGGGGAATGCTGATGCCGGCCTGGGCGTAGACCCACTGCGTGAAGCCGGAGCAGTCCCAGCCATTGGGAGTGGTGCCGCCCCAGACGTAGGGGTGGCCGATACCGGTGTAGGCAAGTGCTGCCAGACCCGAAGCGGCGGCGGAGGAGACAGTGTCAGCGAGCTTGGAGGCCGCGGCCTCGGTTGCGGCAGACCGAGCCCCGGTTTCGGAGGCCGTGGACTGCGCACGGACCGTCTCAACCTTCGGCGCCGGCGTCGTCTTGATGACGGGGCGTTCGAAGGAAACGGTAGCCGTGGGCGCGGCAGTTACGGCGAGTGCCGTCTGCGCGGAACCGGACTCGGTAGAGGCGGAAACGCCGGCGGTGGTATCCGCGGCGTTGGCCGGAAGCCCCATGCTCAGGATCAGACCTGATGCAGCTGCGATAACAGCAGCCTGGCGACCTACGGTCCCGGCATTGGCACTGACGGCCTTGGACACGGAGCCCAAGGGGTTAGTGCGAACCGGTTGTGCGCGGTGACGCGCAGAAGTATGGCGTGAAGACACGAAGGTAGCCTCTCCCAATGCCTGCGAGGTGAGCTGTCGGATTCGGATGGGAGTCACCCGGCCGCGCCGCTTCACAGTGGAAGCTTTGCGACTTAACCCCAAGGCCTTCAGAATCGAAGACCAAAATTGGTTCCCCCGCCCCTGCCAGACGATGTCATGCGAACGGACCTTGAGCGGTGGCAGAGCTAGGCAATCCACTCAAGAACGTCAACTTCGGAAAAGTTGACGCGCTTTAGACGTTACAGGAGTTCCGAGCCAATGTCACGTTCAGGTCACGGCACGTCGCTGCGATTCGAGAGTTGGCCATCATTTGGGTCAGAGCCAGCCGGTGGGGTCGACGACTTCGCCGTTGATCTGGACCTCGAAGTGGAGGTGGCAGCCCGTGGATGCGCCCGTGGTGCCGCTGAGGGCAACCACGTCGCCGCGGCTGACCGTCTGGCCTACCCTGACGGTGGCGGAGGAGAGGTGGTTGTAGGTGGTTTCAAGGCCATTGCCGTGATCGACCACCACGCGGTTGCCGCCGCCGTACTGGTGCCAGCCCACGAAGGTCACGGTGCCGCTGGCAGCAGCCAGGACAGAGGTTCCGCACTGTGCCACGAAGTCCTGGCCACGATGGAAGTCGCCGGAGCCGCCGGTAATCGGGCTGACCCGGAATCCGAAGGGTGAGGCCGTAGCCAGCTGGGCGAGCGGCGCGCCGAGGCTTCCGGCAGAGGCGGCGCGGGTAATGGATCCCGCGGACTGGGCACTCAGGAGCTGCTTCAATTTCCCGTCGGGATCACCCTGGGTCACCACGGACGAGCGGCTGAAATCGATTTGGGCGGCGGCTTCGGCGGTAACTTCGGGCTGCGGAGCAGCGGAAACGGCTGACGCAGCCTGGCCGGGTGCCGGAGTGGCCATCACGGGGCCGGTCACAGGAACCGTCACGGTGAGAGCCAAGCCTGTTGCCGCCAAGGCGATGCCGGCCTTCTGGCCGAGGCCACTGGCGGCGGCGAAATCCGTCATCTGCCGGAAGGGTCCCCGGCGGCGGCGGGCTTCCCGCTGCGGGTCGCGGGGCCTCTCCGCGGTGAAATCCCCGGCCACGCTGGGCGCCGAGGCGGGACCCACCGCGCGACGGCGGCCCCTGGAGTATTGCGTGGTCAAGAATGTTCCTCTCTGGATAGCCTGCGAAGTTAGCTGTCGGATTCGGGTCAGAGAGTTCAAAGACCCGGTCCGCCGTGACAAGCACTTGGCGCAGAGATATCCCGTGAGGATCCTTCGCTGGAAGAGGCTTGCTGCTGACGGACTTAACCCCAAGGCAGTCTTACGACTGCCGGTTGTGGTTCCCCCGCCTCTGCCAGTTGTTGACTGATGCACCTGATCCGCTGGCAGAGCTCGGCTCCGGATCAGGTAACGCTTTTGTATCGACGCTGAGCTTCAAACTATAGGTGATTAACCTGGACAGTAACAATTCCGTTATCTTTGCGGAACCGGTCGTCACTGCGCTACGGCACGGCCCCACGCACGGACCCACACGGCGGACCGCCTTCCCGTCAGCTGACGGAAACGAAGACGTGGGATGCCACTTCCGGGGGCAACTCGAGCGCCCCTTCGATTCCCGGCACGCGCACGGAAATGTACTCACCTACGCGCTCCAGGGACACCGTGGCACCGGGCCTGATCCCGCCTTCATCCAGCTGGACCAGCAGCTCAGGTTCCACCTGGATGGGCTCAGCCAGCCGGCTGACTGTCACGTTCGACGCCGGCCCGTAGCCCTGCATCGCATCAAGGAGATTAATCACACCGGCGTCAGGGAGCTCGGGCGCCGGCCCGCCCAGGGCGGCCAGCCCGGGGATGGGGTTGCCGTACGGAGATTCGGTTGGGTGGTTGAGCAATTCGTAGATGCGCTGCTCGACGCGTTCGCTCATCACATGCTCCCAGCGGCACGCTTCATCGTGGACATAGGCCCAGTCCAGGCCAATCACATCCGCCAGGAGCCGTTCCGCGAGCCTGTGCTTGCGCATCACTTCCGTGGCGCGTTTCCGCCCGGCTTCCGTGAGCTCCAAGTGGCGGTCTCCGGAGACCACTACCAGTCCGTCGCGTTCCATCCGGCCGATGGTTTGGGACACCGTGGGTCCGGAGTGCCGCAGCCGTTCGGCGATGCGTGCGCGAAGAGCAACGATGTTCTCTTCTTCAAGCTCCAAAATGGTCCGAAGATACATCTCCGTAGTATCGATCAGATCCGTCATCCAGCTCAGCTCCTCGAGCGCAGTACCTTGCGTTGTCCCACCGTATCGCGTCCCGCTCAGCGGCGAGGTCCGCTAAAAAGCTTAGCCTATTTTGAATTTGTCTGGATAATCCCCGGGCGGGGACAAACGGTCTCATTGGCCGGACTATGACGGCGCCGGTTCCCGCCCAATCGGAGGGTTCAGGCAGAATAAAGGAGGTCCTTATGCAGTCACCGCCGACTACCGGCCACCCCACCGCCCGGACGTGAGCCACGTCCATGCCGAAATTGGAGCCCCCGTGAGCGAAACCAGCATCACTATTCCCGCCGACCTCCTGCCAAAGGATGGACGGTTCGGCGCAGGACCCTCCAAGGTCAGGCCGGAGCAGCTCGAAGCGCTCTCAGCGGCGTCCAAGACCATCCTGGGCACCTCCCACCGCCAGGCTCCGGTCAAGAACCTCGTGGGCTCCGTCCGTGAAGGCCTCAGCCGGTTCTTCCGTGCCCCCGAAGGCTACGAAGTGGTCCTCGGCGTCGGCGGCTCCACCGCATTCTGGGACGTCGCCAGCTTCGGCCTGGTGGAAAAGAAGGCCCAGCACCTGTCCTTCGGCGAGTTCGGCTCCAAATTCGCCTCGGCCACCAACAAGGCCCCGTTCCTGGACGCCTCCTCCATCATCAAGTCCGAGCCCGGCACCCGCCCGGTATCGGCCGCCGAGGCAGGCGTGGATGTCTACGCCTGGCCGCAGAACGAAACCTCCACGGGTGTCGCGGCTCCGGTCAAGCGCGTGGCGGGCGCCGACGCCGGCTCCCTGGTCCTGGTGGACGCCACCTCTGCAGCCGGCGGCCTGGACGTGGACGTCTCCGAGGCCGATGTCTACTACTTCGCCCCGCAGAAGAACTTCGCGTCCGACGGCGGCCTGTGGCTGGGCCTCTTCTCCCCCGCCGCGCTGGAACGCGCCGCCCGGGTCAAGGCCAGCGGCCGCTGGATCCCGGACTTCCTGGACCTTCAGACCGCCATCGACAACTCCAAGCTGAACCAGACCTACAACACGCCGTCGCTGAGCACATTGGTAACCCTGGACAACCAGGTGCAGTGGCTGAACGCCAACGGCGGCCTGGACTTCGCGTCCGCCCGCACCGCTGACTCCGCCGGCCGGATCTACTCCTGGGCCGAGGCCTCCGAGTACGCCACCCCGTTCGTGGCCAAGGCGGAGGACCGTTCCAACGTCATCGCCACCATCGACTTCGACGACTCGATCGACGCCGCCGCGATCGCCAAGGTGCTCCGCGCCAACGGGATCGTGGACACCGAGCCGTACCGCAAGCTGGGCCGCAACCAGCTCCGGATCGCCACGTTTGTTGCCATCGAGCCGGCTGACGTCTCCGCGCTGCTGGCAAGCATCGACTACGTGGTGGGCGAACTGCGCAAGTAGATCCTCCCGCGCGAACGGACACTTGGGGCCCAGGAACCGGGGCCCCAAGTGTCCGTTCGCGCTGTGTTGTGGTGGCGCCAGTTTGTCAGCGTCCGACGGCGTCGTCCGGGTTTTCGTCCCGGGCGGCGCCCTTTGCGTTGTCCCCCGGTTGTTGGACGCCCAGATGGGAGACGACGCCGAAGTACCGCAGGCCGCGGGCGCGCCGGTTGAAGGTGAGCCGGAGCCGCTGAGCGCGGATGATCCAGATCATTCCGATCACGGCGGAGATAATCCCGGAAGCGGCCGCAACGGAAAGCGACCACCGGGGGCCGGCGACGTTGGCCACCCATCCCACCAACGGGGCGCCGATGGGTGTGCCGCCCATAAAGATGGCCATATACAGGGCCATGACCCTGCCCCGCATCACGGGATCGGTGGTGGTCTGGACGTAGCCGTTGGCACTGGTCATCATGGTGATCGCGGACAGGCCCACCGGCACCAGCGCGACGCCGAACCAGAAGTAGTCCGGGGCAAGCGCGGCCAGTCCCGAGGTCACCCCAAAGGCAGCCGCCGCGCCGAAGATCATCCGCAAGCGGGGCTTGCCGCGGCCGGCGGAAAGCAGTGCGCCTGCCACGGAACCGATGGCCATGATGGAATTCATGAGCCCGAACGCGCTGGCGTCCAGCCCGAATTCCGTGCCCACCATGGCGGCGATGAACAGCACGAAGTTAAGGCCGAGTGTTCCCACGATGAACACGGCCACCAGGACCACCACTATGTCCGGCCGGAACCGCACATAGCGCAGCCCTTCCCGGATCCGGCCCTTGCCCGGGGCCGCCCTGGGAAGCCGCCGCAAGGACGCGGCGGGGATCTTCCACAGGCTCAGGAGCATGGCCAGGAACGTGAAGGTGTTGATCAGGAACACCCAGCCGGGACCTACCGCTACGGTGAGGACGCCGGCCACGGCGGGCCCGATCATCCGGGCGACATTGAAGGAGGCACTGTTCAGGGCCACGGCGTTGGGCAGGTAGTCGTCCCGCACCAGTTCAGAAACAAAGGTCTGCCGCACCGGGGCATCGAGGGCGGAGACCATGCCCAGCAGCAGGGCGAAGCCGTAGACGTGCCACAGCTGGCCGGCGCCGAGCACCACGAGGATGCCCAGGCCGGTGCTCAGGATGGCCATCATTGACTGGGTGATGATGAGCAGCTGCCGGCGGCTGTATCGGTCCGCCACGAGGCCGGCGACCGGTGCCAGGAAAAGCTGCGGCCCCAGCTGCAGCGCCATGGTGATGCCCATGGCCCCGGCGTCGTGATCGGAGAGGTGGTCAAACACCAGCCAGTCCTGGGCCGTCCGCTGCATCCAGGTTCCGATGTTGGAAACCAGCGCGCCGAGGAACCAGATCCGGTAGTTGAGGATGTGCAGGGATTTGAAGGTGGACATCAGGCCCGGCCTTCTTGGTTCTCAACCCTGCGCATTAGCAACTGCTTAGTCAGCCTCGCCGGCGGGGTCGTCGTCTTCGGATTCTTCGTCCCGGTCTTCGGACCCGGGAGTGTCAGCCTCGGCGTGCGAAGTGTCCGGCTCCGCAGCGGAAGCCTCAGCAGCGCGCGGCTCCTCTTCCTCTGCCGCCTGTGCGTCCTCGGGGCGGACGCGCTCGGCCCACGGCACCCACTCCGGGGAGAGGATGGAGTCCTCCGACGGCAGGAGGCCAAGCTCGCTGACCGTGACCACCTTGGAGCGGGAGTTCCTGGTCAGGACCGCGTACCACTGCCAGCCGTGGTAGCCGGCCATTCTTGATTCGAAGAGGTGGGTGACCAGGCGGTCGCCCTCACTTTTGGCAGCCAGGTGCGCACCGATGTCCGACGCCGCCGCGATGCCTTCGATGGCGGTTCGCGCCTCGCCAACGGCAGCGGCGAGGAAGGCATCCGGCTTTCCGGTACGCCATGCGGGCACGCCTGCGCGGCGCTTGGCCTCGGCTTTGGCGCCTGCTTTCTCCGCTGTTGTGGTGTCCGGCTGTTCAGCTTCCGCGTTCATGGCCAAGACCTAAACGTCCAGCTCGTCGGCAACCTTACGCAGGGCAGCCGCGATGGCTTTGCCCTTGTTGCCTTCCGGGTACTTGCCCGCGGACAGGGTTCCGGAGAGGTTGTCCAGCACGCTGACCAGGTCCTGGACCAGCGGCGCAAGGTCCCGGGCGCTGGGCCGCTTGGCCTTGGCGATAGACGGCGTCTTGTCCAGGACGCGCAGGCCCAGGGCCTGTGCACCCTTGCGGCCGTCGGCAACGCCGAACTCAACCCGGGTGCCGGCCTTCAGCTCCGTGATGCCTTCGGGCAGCGATGATTTGGGCAGGAAGACTTCCTGGCCGTCCTCGCCTGCGAGAAATCCGAAACCTTTTTCCTTGTCATACCACTTGACCTTGCCGGTAGGCACGTAATCAACCTTCTTCGTTCTGACGTCTTCTGACACGGCCGGCAGTCACCGCATCCGCACCGATGTGCGGGTTCAGGGTATGACAGCGACGGACCGTGTTGGTCTGTTCTTCAAGGTTATCCTGCCGGGGGCCGGAATCCTGCTTTCACGCACCCTTCGTCCTGCCGCCTTCCTGCGGCTGTGTGCCCGCCGCTCACGGCCGCCTGTGGCGCCACCACCGGCCGCCCGGCTGTTAGCGTTGCCTGCATGACACCCTCGCGATACCGGCGCCCACTGATGATCTTCGCAGCGGTTGTTGCCATGCTTTCCCTCGTGGCGGTGGGAGCCGTCATGGCACTGGCCTTCGCAGGCTCCGCTGCTCCGGCCTGGGTCACTGCCACTGCCCTGTACGGGTTGCCTGTGGCGTTCCTGCTGATGCTTTTCCTGGTGCTGGACAGCGTGGCGGGACGGCGCCGGGCAGGAAAGTCCGGCGGGCGGTAACGTTGGACTGATGTCCCTTATTCGCGCGCTCAGCAAAGAACTGGAAGCACGCAGCGATGACTCGTTGCGGGCGCTCTTTGCAGCGCGGCCGGACCTTATGTCCCCCGCAGTTCCTGACTTTTCCGCCCTTGCCGCGCGGGCGAGTGCGCGGGTCAGCGTCCAGCGCGCGCTCGAGCGGCTTAACAGGCCACAGATGCAGGTGCTGGAAACACTGCACCTGTGTACCAACACGGACACCGAACACAGCGCCTCGGCGGCGGGCGTCCGGAAACTCATTGCAGGGTCCACGGTGGCGGCGCTGGAACGCATCCTGGCCTCGCTCCAGGAACTGGCTTTGGTGCACCGGGCAGAGCCGCCGCATGGAACGGCCGTTTCGGGCCACCGCCAGCGCTACTACCTGCCGGTGGGAAGCCTCAAGGACGTGGTGGGAATCTATCCTGCGGGGCTGGGGCGCAGCTACACCGAGCTGGTCCGGCTCCAGCCCGCGT
Organism: Arthrobacter sp. Soil762; assembly: GCF_001428335.1. Lineage (GTDB taxonomy): Bacteria > Actinomycetota > Actinomycetes > Actinomycetales > Micrococcaceae > Arthrobacter. The sequence goes on along the minus strand of NZ_LMSG01000019.1, from coordinate 63,989 downwards.
TTGCCCAGCGGGCAGTCCAGCTCGTTGCCGAGCTGCGCCGCAGCGGCGTCTCCATCCAGAACGCCACCACCCCCATGGAGGCAGCCCTCGCGCTGCAGCATTGGACATCCTCGCCCGAGGCACTCGGCGAGGCTTTGGCCGGAGCCCCGGAACGCACGACGGCGTTGCTCGCCAAATTCCGCAACTGGGCCATGGGTGCCGTCCCCCAGGCGCAACGGAAAGCGTCGGTCTCGAACCAGGGCGCCGACGTCGGGCCCGTTGACTGGCTCCTGGCCCGGGGCCTGCTGGTCCCCTTGGACGCCGCGCACGTGGAATTGCCGCATAGCGTGGGATTGTCGCTGCGTGGCGGCGCCATCATCAATGACTTCTCGCTGTCCCCGCCGGTTCCGGAGCTGGGCAGCACCACCGCTGCGCTTCGCCGGAACGCGGCGCTGGGCGCCATCGCCGAAACCCTCCGGCTGGTGGGTGACCTCCTCCACGCCGTCCGCGAACAGCCGCTGGCCACGCTGCGCAGCGGCGGCGTGGGTGTCCGGGAAATGAAGCGGCTGGCCGAGACGCTTCGCATCGACCAGCACCGGGCGGGCCTGCTGCTGGAGGTCAGCGCCCTCGCCGGCCTGTTGCGCCTTGATGTGGACTCGTCCTCGTGGGTGCAGCCCCCGCAGCTGGAGTGGCTGGCCCTCCCCCGCCAGGAGCAGTGGCTGTGGCTGGTCAATGCCTGGCTCGCGAGCGAGCGTGTGCCTTCACTGGTGGGTCAGCCCGCTAACGGCCCCGGCGGCGTTCCCGCCGCGCACCGCGCCCTGGCCGGGAACACCGTTAATGCCCTTTCGGCAGAGGCGCAGCGGCCGGACGCCCCGGTGGTCAGGAAGCGGATCCTGGAAATCCTGGAGGAACTCACCCAGGAGGCTGCCGCTGCGGACGGCACGGCACCGGTCCTGGATGCTGCGGCCGTCCTCCAGCGGGCTGAATGGACGCAGCCGCGGATGGCCCGCCGGTTCAGTTCCCTGATCAGGGGTGTGCTCGCGGAAGCGGAGCTGCTCGGACTGATCGGCTCCGGTGCATTGAGCCAGCTGGGCAGCGCCATTGCCGAAGACAATCCGGACGAAGCCTTGGGCATCCTGGGCGAGCACCTGCCTGCGGCACTGAACCACGTCCTGCTGCAGGCGGACCTGACCGCAGTTGCCCCGGGCTACCTGGCTCCGGAGCTGACCGAAAAGCTACTGGTGATGGCCGACGCCGAGGGGCACGGGCCCGCCACTATCTACCGGTTCTCCGCCAACTCGGTCCGGCGGGCGCTGGACGCCGGGCATGACGCCTCGAGCCTGCTGGAGTTCCTGCGTGAGCATTCGGCCACGGCCGTGCCCCAGCCCTTGGAATACCTGGTGGAGGACACCGCGGCCCGGCACGGCCGGCTCCGGGTGGGAACGGCCGCCAGCTTTATCCAAAGCGATGATGAGGCAACGGTGCTGGAGCTGGCGGCGGAGTCCAAAGCCGCCGGCCTGGGGCTGGCCCGCATTGCGCCGACGGTACTGATCTCCACCGCTCCGCCGCGGGAAACAGCCCAGGTCCTGCGCGGACTGGGCCTCTCGCCGTCGGTGGACCAGGCCGAGCCCGGAGTGGTCCGGCTCCGCCGCACTAACCATGTTCCCGGCAGCGCCCGCCCCGTCTACACGGCGCCGCGGACCGCGCCCGCCGAGGACGACGTCGCCGCGCAGCTGGCCGTCCTGCGGAACAGGCGGGCTGAAGCCTCCGGGAACCACGCAGGCCCGGTGGCTGGCTCCGGCGAAGCCGCGACCCAGCTTGGCCTGGAGACCCTGCAGCGGGCTATCCGGCTCAAGCAGCTTGTGAGCATGAACGTGGTGGACAGCCAGGGGAATTCCTGCCTTGAAACAGTTGTTCCCCTCTCCGTAAACGGCGGACGCGTCAGGGTCTTTGATCCTGCCAAGGAAACCGAGCGCGTACTCTCCATCCACCGCATTATCGACATTGAGGCCGCAGAAGAACTGCGCCAGTGAAGGACTGCCCCGCGTGAACGACGGCCCGCTGATCGTCCAAAGTGACAAAACCATCCTGCTCGAAGTGGACCACGCACTGGCCACCGAGGCGCGCCACGCCATCGCCCCCTTCGCCGAGCTCGAACGCGCCCCGGAGCACATGCACAGCTACCGCCTGACGCCCCTGGGCCTGTGGAACGCACGCGCCGCCGGCCTGGACGCGGAGAAGGTCCTCGACACGCTGCTCAAATACTCGCGGTTCCCCGTGCCGCATTCGCTGCTGATCGACGTCGAAGAGACCATGTCGCGGTACGGGCGGCTGCGGCTGGAGAAGGACCCGCAGCACGGCCTGGTGATGCGCACGGACGACTACCCGGTGTTGGAGGAGGTCATCCGGGCCAAAAAGATCCAGCCCCTGCTGGGGCCGCGGATCGACGGCGAAACCATTGTGGTCCACTCCTCACAGCGCGGCCAGCTCAAGCAGCTGCTGCTGAAAATCGGGTGGCCGGCGGAGGATCTGGCCGGCTACGTGGACGGCACACCCCACCTGATCGCCCTGAACGAGAACGGCTGGAAGCTCCGCCCGTACCAGCAGCTCGCCACCGAGAATTTCTGGGCCGGCGGCAGCGGCGTGGTGGTGCTGCCCTGCGGGGCCGGGAAGACGCTGGTGGGTGCCGCAGCCATGGCCACGAGCTCCACCACAACCCTCATCCTGGTCACCAACACGGTGGCGGCCCGGCAGTGGAAGGACGAGCTGCTCAAGCGGACGTCCCTGACGGAGGACGAAATCGGCGAGTACTCGGGCGCGGTCAAAGAGGTCCGCCCGGTCACCATCGCCACGTACCAGGTCCTCACCACCAAACGCGGCGGCCTGTACCCGCACCTGGAGCTGGTGGACGGCCACGACTGGGGCCTGATCATCTATGACGAAGTGCACCTCCTGCCGGCGCCGATCTTCCGTATGACCGCGGACCTGCAGGCCCGCCGCCGGCTGGGACTCACTGCCACCCTGGTCCGCGAGGACGGCCGCGAAGGCGAGGTCTTCAGCCTCATCGGGCCCAAACGGTACGACGCGCCCTGGAAGGACATCGAAGCCCAGGGCTACATCGCCCCCGCGGACTGCGTGGAGGTCCGCATTGACCTGCCCCGGGACGAACGCGTGGCCTATGCCATGGCCGAGGACGCGGACAAGTACCGGCTGTGCGCCACGTCCGAGTCCAAAACCCTCATCGTGGAACAGCTGGTGGCCCGGCACCAGGGCGAGCAGCTGCTGGTGATCGGGCAATACATTGACCAGCTGGACGAGATCGGCGAGCGCCTGCAGGCTCCCGTCATCAAGGGCGATACGTCCGTCAAAGAACGGCAGAAGCTCTTCGATGCATTCCGCTCCGGCGACGTGAACACGCTGGTGGTTTCCAAGGTGGCCAACTTCTCCATCGATCTGCCCGAGGCCTCGGTGGCCATCCAGGTCTCCGGTTCCTTTGGGTCGCGGCAGGAGGAAGCCCAGCGGCTGGGCCGGTTGCTCCGCCCCAAGAAGGACGGCCGGGCGGCCCGCTTCTACTCGCTGGTGGCCCGGGACACCCTGGACCAGGATTTCGCGGCCAAGCGGCAGCGCTTCCTGGCAGAGCAGGGCTATGCCTACCGGATCATGGACGCCAAGGATGTCGGCGCCGTCTAACGGCCACCCGCTGTTCCTGTCAGGCGATGGGGATGGCCATGCCACGGCGGGCTCCCCATGGAACACCCACCATCCATCCAGAAAACTCACAGTTTCTGGGAGCATGATGGGAGCATGAAGAAGACCGGCCCAGAAGCCAAGCTGCTAGTTGTTGATGACGAACCCAACATCCGCGAGCTGCTGTCCACCTCGCTCCGCTTCGCAGGCTTCGAGGTGGTCTCTGCCGCCAATGGCCGTGACGCGCTGGCCGCCGCGGAGCTCCACGCGCCCGATCTGGCGGTGCTGGACGTGATGCTGCCGGACATGGATGGGTTCACCGTCACCCGCAAGCTGCGGGCTTCGGGTAAGCACTTTCCGGTCCTGTTCCTCACGGCGAAGGACGACACGGAGGACAAGGTCACCGGCCTCACAGTAGGCGGGGATGACTACGTCACCAAGCCGTTCAGCCTGGACGAGGTAGTGGCCCGCATCCGTGCCGTCCTGCGCCGCACGCAGCCCCTGCTCGACGACGACGACGCCGTGATCCGGGTGGACGACCTGGAGCTCGACGATGACGCCCACGAAGTGCGCCGCGGCGGCACCGTGATCGAACTGTCCCCCACGGAATTCAAGCTCCTCCGGTACCTCATGCTGAACCCCAACCGGGTGCTGTCGAAATCCCAGATCCTTGACCACGTCTGGGAGTACAACTTCAACGGCGACGCTTCGATCGTGGAGTCCTACATCTCCTACCTCCGGCGCAAGGTGGATATTGATCCGGACGCACCGGCCCTGATCCAGACCAAACGCGGAGTCGGCTACGTGCTCCGGACGGCAGAGAAGCGCTGACCTTGCTTCAGCGGTGGAAATCGGCCTCGTTGAGGTCCCAGCTGGTGGCCATGATCATGGGGCTGCTGATTGTTGCGCTGACCTCAACGGGCGCCGGCACGCTCACATTGCTGCACAGCTACCTCCAGGGGCAGGTGGACGACAAGCTGTACGCCGCCGTCGACCTCGCCAGCAAGCAGCGCTCGTTCACCCAGCTGCAGGCACCCAACCCGATGGTCCCCACGGACTACTCGCTGATCCTCTACACCCCTGGTGAGAACCCCCAGCTGTTGGGCGGCGATCCGGATGACCACCCCGACATCTCAACCATCTCCGTTGAGGACGCCCAGGACCGGGGCACCCGCCCGTACCAGGTCAGGGGCACCGACGGCCAGAACTGGCGGGTGGTCGCGGTGACCGTGCTCTATATGGGCCGTCCTGCCGTGGTTGTCATCGGATTGCCGCTGCAAAGCGTGGATGACGTCCTCAAGCACGCCACCCTGGTGGTCACCGGCGTCGGCCTGCTCACCCTGCTCCTGGCCTCCCTGATCGCGAGCTGGACCGTGTCCCGGTCATTCCGGCCACTGGCCAAGGTGGAAAAGACCGCAGCTGCCATCGCCGCGGGCGACCTTTCCCGGCGTGTGGACGTCGAAAATCCCGGCACTGAAGTGGGGCGGCTCGGCAGCTCGCTGAACGCCATGCTGGCGCATATCGAGACGGCCTTCGCCGCCCGGACAGCCTCCGAAGGCAGAATGCGCCGGTTCGCGGCCGACGCCTCCCACGAGCTCCGCACCCCGCTCGTGACCATCAGGGGTTTCTCCGAGCTCTACCGCCATGGCGCGCTGGCCACCGACGAGGACGTGGCCACGGCCATGGGGCGGATCGAAAGCGAAGCCAAACGAATGGGTTCAATGGTGGAGGACCTCCTCCTGCTGGCGCGCCTGGACGAACAGCGCCCGCTCCAGCAAAAGCCCGTTGACCTGCAGCTGGTTGCCCACGATGCAGTGGTGGACACGCAGGCCAGCGACCGCTCGCGCCCCATCTCCCTGACCGGCCTTGGTGACGATCCGGCCGCCCCCGCGCCGGTACTCGGTGACGAAGCAAAACTGCGTCAGGTGGTGGGGAACCTCGTGGGGAACGCCCTCCGCTACACGCCGGACGGCAGCCCGATCGAACTCGCCGTCGGGGTCCGGACCTCCGACGGCGGGCAGCCGCTCGCCGTGATCGAGGTCCGTGACCACGGCCCTGGCATCTCCGAAGAGGATGCGTCCAAGGTGTTCGAGCGGTTCTACCGCGCGGACACGTCCCGGACGCGTGAGACCGGCGGCAGCGGCCTGGGGCTCGCGATTGTGGCTGCCATCGTGGGATCGCACGGCGGGTCCGTCAGGGTGGAAAAGACCGACGGCGGCGGGGCCACGCTGGTGGTCAGCCTGCCGGTCCGGGACGACGCCACCGATGAGGCTCACGCCGGCCATGACCACCTGGCGGAAGCCCACCCGGGCCGATCGGCCGCGCAGGATGGAGATCCCCTGGAAGGAGGCCACGGAGACGGAGATGGCAGGGTTATCCACATATAGCCAACGAGCGTGGCGGGCGGGCAGTGCCCGTCCGTAGGCTCGCTGTAGTGGCCCGGAGCAGCCGGGCGGGCAGCAGATGCTGTCCCACTACTTCGAGAGGCAGCAAGCCATGAGCATCATTTCCGTCGACACCGAACTCCTTCAGCTCAAGTCGGCCAACGTCAAAGCAACCGTGGACCGGATCAGCTCGGACGTCCAGGCCATGAAGCGTGGCCTGGACGAGCTGCAGTCCACCTGGCGGGGCTCGGCCGCCAACAACTTCCAGGCCCTGGTGACCGAGTGGACACTCACCCAGGGCAAGGTGGAGGCATCGCTGGCATCCATCAACATGGCCCTGGCATCAGCAGCGTCCACCTACGCCCAGGCCGAGCAGGGCAACACCCAGCGCTTCAGCTGAGTCCGCAGCCGAAATGGCCTCTACGCCTCCGGCGTCCCCTGGCGGAATCGGAGCCGCCATCTGTTGCCGTCCAAGACCCACAGTGAGCTATGGAGAGCCGTGCCTGAGCGCGAGTAGCTTCGGCACGTCAGCAGGATCGCGCTGGTGCCGATGCGGTCCGCACCCAGGATCTCCAGTTCAGTGTGCTGCCCCGGTTCCTCTTCCAGTGCCATCATCGTGGCGTCACGGGTCCATACCCTGCCCGAGGTTCCGATCTCCATAAAATCAGGGTGCAGGAGTACGCCGGTGCGGCCGATGTCGCCACGGATGTCGGGGCCCGACAACTCGCGTTCGAGGGCCTCGACGATCGCTTCGGGACTCATCTCAGCCCCGGCGGACTCCGACGGGACGAAGGAGTCGCTCTCCAGCTCGCTGAAGAGGTCCGGCTCGGCGTAGGGGCCTTGGTTGAAAAGGTCCTGGCCGTACGAGCCCTGACCGTCGGAGCCAGCACCGCCGGCTGTGGTGGCGGCCTGAAGGCTGGCTGCAGTGGCGGCGTCGGGGCTCGTCAATGCGGCGCCTGCCCCAGAGCTGACGGCAACCCGGCTATCAACTGTTGGGCCAACCGCTGCCGGGGCTCCCGCGAAGCCCGGGCCTGAACGCGCTGCCACACCCTGCTGGTACGCGGTGGCGGCTGCACGCGCGCGGACATCGGCTGCTTCATTGAGGTCGTGGCCTGCGTGGCCCTTGACCCATTCGAAGGTGTATTTCCGGCCGGCGATTTCCCGGTCAAGTTCCTTGAGCAGCTCCACGTTCAGGACGGGTTTGCCGTCGGACTTCCGCCAGCCCTTGCGTTTCCAGCCCGGCATCCACTTTGTGATGGAGTTGATCACGTACTGGCTGTCGCACAGGACCCTCAGGTCCTCCTCCGGGACGTGGGCGGTGGCACGGAACAGATCCAGGACGGCCATCAGCTCGCCCTGGTTGTTGGTGCCGTGCGGCCATCCCCCGGCACGCCAGCAGTCGTCGTTCACATACCAGGCCCAACCGGCCGGGCCGGGATTTCCTAAAGCCGAACCGTCGGCCGCTGCAGTAATTGTCACCTAACTATCCTGCCAGACAGCGACGACAACCGGTTCAGCCAGCCTTGGGAAACCGCTTACCGAAAAGCCTTGATGCCGAAGTCGAAGTGCGGCAGAATCGGAATCCTGGCCGGGAAAGCGCTTTCTCTGCCGAGGCTTCCCCACCGGCGCCGACGCCGTCAAGGGACACGCGCGGGGTGGACCTCCACCCTTTTGAGGAAGGCACATCAATGAAGATTCGGGCCATTAGCCGCAGGAGATTCCAGTTCGGCGCAGTCGCCGTCGCTGTCTCACTGCTCGCCACAGGCTGCGGTGCACCCGCCGGCTCCAGCGAAAATAGCGAAGTCACCCTGCGGTTCGCTTGGTGGGGCAATGAGTACCTCAACCCGCAAACAGAGAGAGTCATCGAGGCGTTCGAGGCGGAACATCCCAACATCAAGATCGAATCCGAGCTGGGCGAATGGGCCAGCTACTGGGACAAACTGGCCACCACGACCGCGGCCAATGACGCACCGGATGTCATCCAGATGGACCAGAAATACATCGCCGAGTACGGTGGCCGCGGGGCGCTGCTGGACCTGGCCAAACAGGGCGGGATCGACACCTCCAAGCTGGACAGGGAATCACTTGCGTCCGGCCAATACGACAACGCACAGTACGGGTTGAGCACCGGGAAGAACGCTTACGTCATCATGGCAAACACCAAGGTCTTTGAGGCAGCAAACGTGCCTGTCCCCGACGACACCACCTGGACCTGGGACGACTTCATGGACACCGCCGCGAAACTCAGCGCGGCCGGTAATGGGAAGAGCTACGGCGCAGCCTATGGCAGCAACGAGGCGGACCTCATCATCTGGCTTCGGCAGCACGGCGAGAACCTCTACTCCCCGGACGGAAAACTGGACTTCGACACCGCTACGGCCGCTTCGTTCTGGGAACGGCTGAAGGAACAGCGCGATTCCCAGGCAAGCCCGCCGGCCACGGTGGCCACTGAAGGACTCCGGCGCAGGCCTTGAGGAGAGCCTGTTCGGCACCAACCGGGTAGGCATGGCCTGGTGGTGGACTAACCAGTTGGGATCGCTGGAAACCACCACGGGCAGCAGCATCAAGATGCTCCGCGCCCCCACCGCGGACGGGAGGTCTGCGGACAACGGCATGTACTACAAGCCCACCATGTTCTGGTCCGCGTCCTCACGGTCCAAGCACCCGAAAGCCGCCGCAACCTTTATCAATTACCTGTCCAACAGCCCCGCGGCAGGCGCCATCCTTATGACACACCGCGGATTCCCCAGCAACTCCGAGATCGTCGAGGGCATCACACCGGCTGACTCCCCAAGCGGCCGCCGACGCGTTCAAGAAGGAAGTCGAAGGAATGCTGGCCACGGCCCGCAAGTAGCGAAAACAAATGCGGCCCCCTCCAGTGGAGGGGGCCGCATTATGGTTTGCGCGGAACGTAGTCCGGGCGCTGGGGACTAGAAGCCGCCCATGCCGCCCATGTCGTCGCCGCCACCCATGGCCGGAGCGTTCTTCTCCGGCTTGTCGGCCACAACGGCCTCGGTGGTGAGGAACAGACCGGCAATGGAAGCCGCGTTCTGCAGGGCAGAGCGGGTTACCTTGACGGGGTCGTTGATGCCGGCAGCCAGCAGGTCGACGTACTCGCCGGTTGCTGCGTTCAGGCCGTGGCCTGCAGGCAGGCCGCGGACCTTGTCGACAACAACGCCAGGCTCGAGGCCGGCGTTGAAGGCGATCTGCTTCAGCGGGGCGTCGATGGCAACGCGGACGATGTTCGCACCCGTTGCTTCGTCACCTGTCAGGTTCAGGTTCGCGAACGCCTTGGCGCCGGCCTGGATCAGCGCAACGCCGCCACCGGCGACGATGCCTTCTTCAACAGCAGCCTTCGCGTTGCGGACAGCGTCCTCAATGCGGTGCTTGCGTTCCTTGAGCTCAACCTCGGTTGCGGCACCGGCCTTGATGACTGCAACGCCGCCGGCCAGCTTGGCCAGGCGTTCCTGCAGTTTCTCGCGGTCGTAGTCCGAATCGGAGTTTTCGATCTCGGCACGGATCTGGGAAACACGGCCAGCGATCTGGTCGGCGTCGCCAGCACCTTCAACGATGGTGGTCTCGTCCTTGGTGACAACGACCTTGCGGGCGCGTCCCAGGAGTTCCAGTCCGGCGGTCTCCAGCTTGAGTCCGACTTCCTCGGCGATGACCTGGCCACCGGTGAGTACAGCGATGTCGGCCAGCTGGGCCTTGCGGCGGTCGCCGAAGCCCGGAGCCTTGACGGCTACGGACTTGAAGGTGCCACGGATCTTGTTGACGATCAGGGTGGCCAGGGCCTCGCCCTCGATGTCCTCGGCAATGATCAGCAGCGGCTTGTTGGACTGCATGACCTTTTCCAGGACAGCAACCAGTTCCTTGACGCTGGAGATCTTGGAGTTGACGATCAGGATGTACGGGTCCTCAAGGACCGTTTCCTGGCGCTCGGTGTCGGTAACGAAGTAAGCGGAGATGTAACCTTTGTCGAAGCGCATGCCTTCGGTGAGCTCGAGCTCCAGGCCGAAGGTGTTGGACTCCTCGACGGTGATGACGCCTTCTTTGCCCACCTTGTCCAGGGCTTCAGCGATCAGGGCGCCAATTTCGTCGTCACCGGCGGAGATGGAGGCAGTGGCCGCAATCTCTTCCTTGGTTTCGATTTCCTTGGCAGAGGCCAGCAGCTCAACCGTGACGGCCGCTACAGCCTTCTCGATACCGCGCTTAAGGGACAGCGGGTCAGCGCCGGCCGCGACGTTGCGCAGGCCTTCCTTGACCAGGGCCTGCGCCAGCACGGTAGCCGTGGTGGTGCCGTCGCCAGCGACGTCGTCCGTCTTCTTGGCAACTTCCTTGACCAGCTCGGCGCCGATCTTTTCGTAGGGGTCGTCCAGCTCGATCTCCTTGGCGATGGAAACACCATCGTTGGTGATCGTGGGGGCGCCCCACTTCTTTTCGAGGACGACGTTGCGTCCACGCGGGCCGAGGGTGACCTTGACGGCGTCGGCGAGGATGTTCAGGCCCCGCTCAAGACCGCGGCGTGCCTCTTCATCAAATGCAATGATCTTGGCCATAACGGCAGTAGTCCTTTCGGGACAGTCGTTAAGAATGAACCTCACTGCAGTGCCCGCGACGGACGATCCTTCACCGGCGGCCTCTGTATGCCGCGGCTGGGGATCTCACTCCAGCTAGGTATTTCTCTCGCTCCACGACCGCCGCCAAGCCCCGATGCCGGACAAACCGGACGTTGCTTTAGCAGTCGGTACGTAGGAGTGCTAACTCAATAATTAGCACTCCCTAGGTGAGAGTGCAAGCGAAAGGTCCCGCAAATCGCCCTGTCAGGGCGGCCCGTTCGCCACCGGCGATCAGCCTGCGGCCCGGCCTGCCGCCTCACGGCCGCTGAGCACTGCCCTGTTGTCTGCGCCGTAGGTGAACACCATGTAGTTGGCCGTGGTGATGTCACCGTTGGCGTCGAAGGCAACCGGCCCCGATTCGCCGTCGTAATTAATGTCTGCCCCGGTCTTCAGGACCGCGAGGCAGTCGGTGTAGGACAGGCACGGCTTGGTGGCCGGGCCCGAGGCCTGCGCGGCGGGCTGCCCGCCTGCTGTCCCGCCGGAGACGGCGATCAGGTTGGCGGCGATGGAGCGGCCGGCATCGTCGTCAGCCTTCGCTGCCGCCAGGACCGCGAGGTTCACGGCGTCGTAGGTCTCTGCGGCGAACGAAAGGTCTTTCAGGGCAGGGTTGACCGACACAAGACGGGCTTGGAAGTCCGCCGACGGCAACAGGCCCGGCACCACTGCACGGGCGCCGTCGAGGGCCTTGGATCCCAGCCCCGAACCGTACTGGGCGAAGGCGCCGTCGCTCAGGATGATGCTCTTGCCCGAAAGCCCTGCGTTATTGAGCTCTGCGATGGCGCCCTGGGCGTCGTCCCTGGCAATCAGCACTACCGCGTCAGGTGTGGCGGCCTTGGCACCGGCTGCAGCGTTCCCGGCGTCGCCGGGCTTGAAGGCGGTGGTTGAGACAGTTTCCAGGCCGGCGTTCTTGGCGGCGCCGGTCACCGCGGCAGCTACGTCTTTTCCGTAGCTAGAGTCCTGGTGGACCACGGCAAGGCTCTTGGCGCCGCCGTCCTTGGCCAGCTTCACCAGCACCGATGCCTGGGCAACGTCCGCCGCGGCCGTCCTGAAGTAATAGCCGCCGCTCTTGTAGCGGGACAGACCGGCAGCGGAGTTGGCAGGCGAGACGAGCGGGACGCGGGCGGCCGAGAGGACGTCGATGGCAGCGGCGGCGTGACTCGAATCCGTGGGTCCAATGACCGCGTCAACCTTGGCTGAGGCCAGATTCCTGGCCTGGGCGTCGGCGCCGTCACCGGCGCCTACCACCAGATCTACAGGCCTGCCCTTGTGGCCGCCGGCCGTATTTATTTCCTTCATTGCCAGTTGGGCCGCGGCGAGCTGCGAGTCGTTGAGGAAGGCCTGCTCCCCTGTGCTGTCCTGGATCAGCCCGATCCGCAGCGTGCCGTCACCGGATGCTTCAGCGGATTCAATGCGGGCGCCGCCGCCGGCTCCGGCACAGCCGGACAAGGCCAGCAGGAGGGCCGCCCCTGTAGTTGTGCGGACGATTGTTGAACGCAAGCTGCGGTAGATCACTGCGCGGGCCGGACGTTTTCTGCCTGCGGGCCCTTCTCGCCTTCACCGACTTCAAGCTCCACGCGCTGTCCCTCATCCAGGGCCCGGTAACCTTCGCCCTCAATGGCCGACCAGTGCACAAAGACATCGTCCCCGGAGCCGTCCACCGTAATAAAGCCGTAGCCCTTTTCGGCGTTGAACCACTTAACCGTTCCCAATGCCATGATGTCCACTCTTTTCCGTCGTGCCGTCGGTCCCCGTCGGAAGTGTGCCGCTTGTTACGGACCGAAGCCTGAAATCACTCTAGCGACAAGCCATCCGGCGGGCCGAACCACACGGCCGCTCCGGTGCCCAAAAGTTATTCAGGCGTGACCGCGAGACGCTACTGGTAGCCCGGCCCCAGGACAACAACCAACGGCACCTGGAAGTCCTGGCTCTCCACCAGAGTAGGGATGTTCAGGAGTTCGGAGACTGCTTCGGCGTTGGCTTTCTGCGCCGGGCCCGAATAGAAGATCGTGGATGTCTGCTGCGGAGCGCCGCCCCAGTTCCCCACCTGGCCCAGCGTCCAGCCATCGGCCTGGACCATAGAGCTGATGCGTCCGGCGAGCCCGGCCTTACCGGCGGCGTTGTAGATGGCCACGCCCTGGGTCTTGTCCAGGACGACCGCGGAGGGAATGTTGCTGGGCGAAGCGCTGGGCTCGGCGTCGGGGCTATGAGAGGGCTCCGGGTCCGTGGAGGCTTCAGCGGTGGCCGACGGTGCCGCGCTTGCCTCGGGGGCAGCGGTTGATTCCAGGCTGGTGGAGGCTTCGCTGCCGGCCTGGGTGAACCCGAGCTTGGGAAGGATCAGGAAGGACACCACTCCAATGGCCAATGCCACAATCCCCACCGCGAGGATGGGCCACAGCTTGCGGCGGGCAGGCGCCGAGGCCGCACGGTGGACGCCTTGCCGCGAGGCGGACTCCGGAACCTTGTCGAATTCATCCCGAGCGTATTTGGTCATGGTGGGGAGACGTCCTTGTTGATTGCTGCTGATGGCTCAGCACGAGCGTGGTCAGGCGTCGGAACCCAGGCGTCGTGCAGTGCGTGCCCGGTGACGCGACGTACGTAGTCTACGCAATCTCTTGACCAGCATGGGGTCGTGGGCCAGTGCAGCCTCGGTGTCGATGAGGGCGTTGAGCAGCTGGTAGTAGTGGGTCGCGGACAGATCGAACAGCTCCCTGATGGCCTGTTCCTTGGCCCCGGCATACTTCCACCACTGCCGCTCGAGTGCCAGCATCTGCTGGTCGCGCTCGCTCAACAGGGAGTCGCGGAGGGTAAAGTCAGCCAGCAAAGAGCCGCGCTCCTCCGGCTCCGGCATATGTTCCCGAGCAGGTTCCGCCACGGCACACCCCTTCGCTGGTCTCGCTGAATCACCGGTTAAGTTACAAAATCTCCTCCCCATGCTACGGCGTGAATAACACGGTTGTCATTTGCGCCCCGGCCGCCGCGTCCGGCAACCCTGCGAGAATGGGAGCGTGTTTGAATCTGACGCGCTGTTCGAACTAACGGCGGACCCGGCGGAGGCCGTTGGCTTTGCCGAGATGGCTGCCTTGCCGCTCAGTGAGCTGATGGCTGCCGACTGGGCGGAGGCGCTGGGCCCCGTAGAGAGTGAGCTGCGCGGCGTCCTGGGCTTCCTGGCCGCCGAAGTTGCCGCGGGGCACCGGGTGCTGCCGGCGCCGTCGAACGTTCTGCGCGCCTTCCGGCAGCCGCTGGCGAACGTGTTGGTCCTGGTAGTGGGCCAGGACCCCTACCCGACGCCGGGCCACGCGATCGGCCTGTCCTTTGCCGTTGACGGGCGCACCCGCCCCATCCCGCGGAGCCTGGCAAATATCTACCGCGAACTCGAGTCCGACCTCGGCCTTCCGGCGCGCGTCCACGGCGACCTGTCCGCCTGGGCCAGCCAAGGGGTCCTGCTGCTTAACCGGGTCATGAGCGTCCGCGCCGGGGCAGCCGGCTCCCACCGGGGCAAAGGCTGGGAGGCCATCACGACGGCGGCAGTCACCGCGGTTGCCGGCCGGCGCACTTCCGACGGCGGCCCTGCGCCGCTGGTGGCGGTGCTGTGGGGCAGGGACGCGGAGAGTGTCCGGCCCCTTCTGTCCGGCGCGGCGGTGGTGTCCAGCGCCCATCCCAGCCCGTTGTCGGCGTCGCGCGGATTCTTCGGCTCCCGGCCCTTCAGCACCATCAACCAACTGCTGCAGGACCAGGGATGCCCTGGCGTAACCTGGGAACTCCCTCCGGTCCCTTAGCTTAGGGTTGCCTTATGAGCACTCTTCCGGCCGCCACCAATGCCACGAAAAAAACACGTCCGCAGATCGATCTCACGGTCCTTCGACGCGAAGAACTCTCGCCCCACATGGTCAGGATCGTGGCCGGCGGCGAAGGTTTTGCCGCCTACGTGAACAACACCTTCGTGGACCGCTACATCAAAATCGCTTTTCCGCAGCCCGGCGTTGACTATGCCCAGCCCCTGGACCTGTGGACCATCCGCGAAACCATGCCCCGCGAGCTGTGGCCCTTCACCCGCACCTACACGGTCCGCTGGGTGGACACCGAGGCCAAGGAACTCGCCATCGACTTTGTGATCCACGGGGACGAAGGGCTGGCCGGCCCTTGGGCGGCCGCCGCCAAGCCCGGGGACGCCTTCACCTTCACCGGCCCGGGCGGCGCCTACAACCCGGCGCCGGACGCTGACTGGTACCTCTTTGCCGGCGATGAAGCCGCACTTCCTGCGATCGCCGCCGCCATCGAATCGTTGCCGGCGGAAGCGGCCGGCCTGGCGTTTATCGAGGTGGACAGCGACGCCGACATCCAGCCCCTCGCGTCCCCGGCGGGCGTTAAGGTGACCTGGCTACGCCGCCACGGCGCGCCGGCCGGCACCGGGAACCTCCTGGTCTCAGCGGTGGCCGACGCCGAATGGCCCGCTGGCCGCGTTGACGTTTTTGCCCATGGCGAGCGCGGCTACATGAAGAGCCTGCGGGACGTGCTTTTCGTCCAGCGCGGCCTGGAACGGAGCCAGGTTTCGTTGTCCGGCTACTGGGCCCAGGGCCGGGTGGAGGACGACTTCCAGGCCGAGAAGAAGCTGCCCGTGGGGAAGATCTAAGGAGGGAAGATCTGAGCAGTACCTAGCGCCGCCGGGCGCGGCGGCGTTCGTTGCTGGCCAGGCTGCGTGTCAGCGGCCGGGCCAGCGTATCGCCGAGCACAATGCCGGCGGCCGTGCCCAGGACGATCGCGCCGGCGTTGAGCATGCCGCCGGCTCCCAGCAGGATTTCGGATTCCTCGATGGTCAGCACATACATGGACCGGAAAATGGTCAGCCCGGGCAGTAGGATCAGGGCCGCCGGAACGGCCACCACCAGCTGCGGTGCGCCCATCTTCAACGCCACCACCCGCGCCAGCAGGCCAATCACGACGGCGGCGAGCGCCGGGGAGAACCGGTCACCGACGCCGAGGGACGCGGCACCCAGCAGCACAAGGTAGCCCACGACGCCTACGCCCGCGGTAGGCAGCAGCAGCTCCCAGGAGGTCTGCTCCGTCACGCCGATGGCCATCACGGCGACGGCGATAAATATCACCAGGACCCAGAGGTCGTAGGCTGGCGGGAATGTCTGGGTAACACTAATGGGCTGCATTCCGGTCATCGCGCCCACCACAAAGGCCACCGCAATCCCGGCCACAATCGCACCAAAGGTCAGCAAGGTGGACAGAAACCGGCCCGCTGCGGTCACGGGGAACCCGTTGATGGCATCCTGCACCGAGGAGACCAGGCGCCCGGTGGGCAGCAGCAGGAGGATGCCGCCCACCACCACAATCGCCGGGGCGTTGGTGAGGTCAAAGCGCCACAACAGCAGCGCGGTGAGCGTAACGCCGAAGGAGCATGCCGCCGTCGTAAAGAAGTCCGGAACCCGCCACCGGCCCAGCTGGCGGGCGAGCAGGCTGACACCGATGTTGGCCACGAAGGCAATGCCCGAGGACACCGGCCCGCCGCCGAGCACACCCACAAAGACTGCGGCGAACACGCCGAACGCTATGGTGACCATCCAGCGCGGGAACGGTTTGGGGCTGGTGATGGCCTCGTCCAGCCGGCGGATGGCTTCATCGCGGCCCACTCCCCCGGCCACGATGTCCGTCACCAGCCGGTGTACTTTGGCCAGCCCGGCATAGTTGTTGGTCCAGGACCGCACAACCCGAAGCAGCGAGATGGGCGTCTGGTCCTTGGGCGCATAGTTAATGGCCACCGACTGGTTGGTGATGTCCACTTCGATGTTCTTCAGCCCCAGCGCCGCGGTGACGGCAATAATGCTCGTCTCCACTTCCAGTGCGCCCGCCCCGTACCGGAACATGGTCTCGGCCAGGTGCAGGGAAAAGTCCAGGGTCTTGCGTGCGGAGGTGTCCACGCCTCCCACCTGGATCATGGGGTTGGCGTAGGGGCTGCCGGCGAGCCTGTCCACAATGCTCAGCGGCGCCGTCGGCGGGCTGTCCCCCCGCACCAGGCGCCGCAGCATCCGCTTGGCCGCCGCATCCTGGCGGAGCTGGGAGGGGGTGAGCGGCTCTGTTTTGGGCAGACCGTCGGTGGGAGGCCTGCGCCTTGGGTTTTCAGGTCGCTCGTTCACCTTGGTGCTCCTCCCTTTCTGGCAGTTCGTGGTTTGGTATTAGGCCTGGCGCTTCAGTGGCAGTTTGCCCAGCAGGGTGCGCGCCGCCGCGATGGCCGCGCGGACCAGGCGGTTGGCCTGGAAGGCTACCGGCCGCACCGGCATCACGAAGTCACCCAGCAGCTGGACCACGTCGCCGCCGAAGCCCTTCTTGAACTCGTAGCCGCCGTGGCCTTCTTCGTCCTGTCCCTGGATGCCGAAGGTGCCGTAGAAGTTGTAGCGCGAGTAGCCCTTGTCCAGCCCGTGCAGCATCATTCCCCAGTACAGGGACGTGGCGCCGTTGAAGTAGATGTAGTCCTGTTTGGTGCCGCCGATAACGCAGACCACCTCGTCGCCGAAGCAGACGAAGTGGATGGCGGCCACTGTTGCCACACCCACCGAGTCCGGGAACCGCTCGATGTCCTTGAGGCTGCGCTCGTAGCTGTCCACGAGGTCCTGGACTACTTTGAGGCGGTTGGCTTTCTTTTTGCTGCCGGTCTCTTCGACCTCGCGGCGGAGTTCGGCCGCGGACGCGGATTCCGCTTCCAGGCGTTCGGTGATGGACTTCCGGTACGCGGGGATGTCGATCTTGGCCATCATGAGTTTGGTGAACTCGGCCGAGGTGGTCCGCAGGAGCTGTTCGTAGTATTCGCGTTCGCGGTAGAAGAAGCCCTTCTCGTCCCCGGCCGTGCTCAGCGCGTTGTAGAACTCGTCAAGGGTTTCAAGGGTGGCCTGCGCCAGGAACACACCGTTCTTTTCAGCCTTCCGGATGGCCTTCCGTGTCCGGTAGCTGGTACTCATGATGAGCTCCTCGGCGTCCGTGATGCCGTCGAGGTGCTTGATGAACATCCAGTTCACGTTGGCGAAGTTCATGTCCGAGCCCTGGTGTTCAAGACCCAGTCCCGCCAGTTCCGCCACGAGCGGCCTGTTGTCCACGATCTCTGGGTGTTCGGCGCCTTCGGCATCGCGGGCGATGTACGTCAGGTTCGGAGAAATCCGGAGTTCGGCAGCCTTGCGTTCCGCGGCGCGTACCTTGAGGAGTCCGACGACGTCACGCACCAGTGCGGCGTCCGTGTAGTCCAGGAGGGGGCCCTTGGCGCACTCGCACACCTTGTAGCCCCAGCGGTTGGTGGTGAAGTTCAGTTTCCCGGCAGCGACCAGGTCGCCGTCGCGCCTGACTCCGAACAGTTCCACTGACTGGCCGCGGGCACGCTGGAAACGGGTGAAGTCGGCGGACTGGATGAAGTTGTTTTGCGGATGCTTGAGGGAGAAGGACTCAAACTCGGCATCGCTGAGGACGCTGAGCTCGAGTCCGGCTCCGGCCTTGGTTGGATTCACAGAAATAACCTCATCTATGGCTGGGCTGCCGACTGGGGCAGGCGCTGGCCTTCGTGGTGTGGATGGTGAGAGTGGCTGGTGGGCGGTCAGTAGAACTGCTGGCCGGTGCGTGCGGTTTCAAGCCGGCGGAAGACCCGTTCCGCGGCCTTGACCCACAGGGTGTGCCTGACGGGCGACAGCACGTAGTCGTAGCAGCCGACGAAATCCGTCACCGTCTTGGTGAAGCTCGTTTTGAACATGCCCATGCCGTACAGGTGGTGGGTCTTGTCCTTGATCAGGCCAGAGGGCGGCGTGCCGCAGAAGTCGTACTCGATGCAGCCGAGTTCCTGCATTCTTCGGATGGCCTGCCACTGGACCAGGTGCGAATCGCCGTACCGCTTCCTGTTCTGAGTGGAGCCGCCGTCCTTGTAGGTTGCCTTGGATCCGTAGTTGATCACAAAGGCGCCCACACTGGGTTTGCCGTCCTCATAAACGAAGAAGAAGCTGCCCTGGCCGCGGGTGCAGAATTCGTCCCAGAACCGCGTGTAGTACTCGAGGCTTCGCAACGGCATGGAACCCTTGGCGTTCACGGTGTCTGCCATCAGGTCATACAGCGCCCGGTACGTTTCCGGGCCTGGCTCCTGCTGCACCACGGCGCAGCCTTCGCGTTCTGCCCGGCGGATCGCGTTGCGGGCGCGGGAGGAGATGGACCGGAACACCTGGTTCTCCGGTACCGCGAGGTCCAGGAGCGCTGTGGAGTCGTTGGACTGGATGTTCGGGGCCTTCACCAGGCCGGCGGCGGCGAGCTGTGCCCGGGCTTCCGGGGTGCTCACGATGTCCGGTTCAATCTTGATGGTAAAGACATTGAGCTTCCGGCTCCTGGCGAATGCAGCGCACGAGTCCAGGACCGGCTTCAGGTCCTCGACGGCACGCAGGTCAGGACCTTTGATCAGGTACCACAGGCGGCCCAGTACCGGGAATTTCTTCTCCAGCACCAGGTTGTAGCTGGCGGTCCCGGCAGACTCCAGGACCAGGAAACGGGCGGTCCAGCCGCTGCCGTTCTTCACGGACGCGTAGGCGGCGGACTGCAGCATGTTGCCGCCGTTCGGGTTGGCTGTGACGTGCTTGTCCCAGTTCTCAATTTCCTCCGCTGTGGCAAAGCGGGCGGTGAATTCTCGCAAGGGGGCCGTGTCCAATCTCAGGGGTTGCGTAGCCACAAGTCTAAAGCCACTCGTTGGGCGGCGGGTCCCCGGCATCCTCTGCATGCTGCTCGTTCCTCGCTTTGACGCATGCTGCCGGATGCCGCGGACCCACCGACTGTCGGTGATCGAGCTTGTCGAGATCGGTTTCGACAAGCTCACCACCGGAAACAGTCTGCCGGGCCCTAGTCTTCGAACTCCGACAGCGGCGGGCAGGAGCAGATCAGGTTGCGGTCACCTGCTGCGCCGTCGATGCGGCCGACGGGCGGGAAGTACTTGTCCTGCTTGAGGTGGTGGACCGGGAAGGCGGCCTGCTCACGCGGGTACTGACGGGCCCAGTCGGAAGATACGACGGCGGACGCGGTGTGGGGTGCGTGGCGCAGCGGGCTGTTCTCCACGGTGAAGTCGCCGTTGGCCACCTGGTCGATTTCCTTGCGGATGGTGATCATCGCGTCGATGAACCGGTCGATCTCCACCAGGTCCTCGGACTCGGTGGGCTCCACCATCAGCGTGCCCGCAACCGGGAACGCCAGGGTGGGGGCGTGGAAGCCGTAGTCGATGAGGCGCTTGGCCACCCCAGGTCCTCGGACTCGGTGGGCTCCACCATCAGCGTGCCCGCAACCGGGAACGCCAGGGTGGGGGCGTGGAAGCCGTAGTCGATGAGGCGCTTGGCCACATCCTCCGCGGTGACGCCCGTCTTCGCCGTCAGCCCACGCAGGTCCAGGATGCACTCGTGCGCCACCAGCCCACCCTCGCCGGTGTAGAGGACCGGGAAGTACTCGTTCAGGCGGGCCGCGACGTAGTTGGCCGCCAGCAGCGCCGACTTCGTGGCCTCGGTCAGGCCTTCGGCACCCATCAGCTTCACGTAGGCCCAGGAGATGGGCAGGACACCGGCAGAACCGAACCGTGAGGCGGAGATCGGAACGTCATTGCCTTCGGTCCAGGTAGCCGCGTTACCCGGCATAAACGGTGCCAGGTGCGCCTTCGCAGCGACCGGGCCCACACCGGGTCCGCCGCCGCCATGCGGGATGCAGAAGGTCTTGTGCAGGTTCAGGTGCGAGACGTCGCCGCCGAACTTGCCCGGCTGCGCGAGACCCACGAGCGCGTTCAGGTTGGCGCCGTCCACGTAGACCTGGCCGCCGGCAGCGTGCACTGAATCGCACACCTCGCGGACATCGGCGTCGTACACACCATGCGTGGAGGGGTAGGTGATCATGATCGCCGAAAGGACGTCCTTGTTCGCCTCGATCTTGGCATTCAGATCATCGTGGTCGATGCTGCCATCCGGCGCCGTGGCCACCACCACAACCTTCATGCCCGCCAGGACAGCGGAGGCGGCGTTGGTGCCGTGCGCCGAGGCCGGGATCAGGCAGACCGTGCGCTGGTCATCGCCACGGGAGAGGTGGTAGCCGCGGATGGCCAGCAGGCCCGCGAGCTCACCCTGGGACCCGGCGTTCGGCTGGAGCGAGACCTGGTCGTAGCCGGTGATCTCGGTCAGCTGGTCTTCGAGATCGGTGATGAGTTCGCGCCAGCCCACGGTCTGGGAATCCGGGGCGAACGGGTGGATGGAGGCGAACTCCGGCCAGGAAATGGCTTCCATCTCCGCGGTGGCGTTCAGCTTCATCGTGCACGAACCCAGCGGGATCATGGTCCGGTCCAGGGCAAGGTCCCGGTCACTCAGCCTGCGGATGTAGCGCAGCAGCTGCGTTTCGGAACGGTGGGTGTTGAACACGGGGTGCTGCAGGTAACCGGAGGAACGCTCGACGGCGGCATCCAGCGCGAACTCAGTGTCAGTGCCGGCGGCCGCATCCACCGCCGCCGCACCAAAGGCTTCCAGAACACCGGCAACGATGGCCTGCGTGGTGGTTTCATCGGCGGAAACGCCGACGGTGTCCTCGTCGATGTGGCGCAGGTTGATGCCCTTGGCCTCCGCGGCGGCAACAATGGCGGCAGCCATGCCGGGCACGGAAACCGTGACGGTATCAAAGAAGCTCGTGTGCAGGACGTCCAGGCCGGCCGCCTTCAGGGACGCGGCGATGGTTGCAGCGTGGCTGTGGGTGGTCTCGGCGATGGCCTTCAGCCCGTCGGGGCCGTGGTAGACGGCGTAGAAGGAGGAGACGATGGCCAGCAGTGCCTGCGCGGTGCAGATGTTGGACGTGGCCTTCTCGCGGCGGATGTGCTGCTCGCGGGTCTGCAGCGCCAGGCTAGAAGGAGGAGACGATGGCCAGCAGTGCCTGCGCGGTGCAGATGTTGGACGTGGCCTTCTCGCGGCGGATGTGCTGCTCGCGGGTCTGCAGCGCCAGGCGGTACGCGGGGGTCCCGGCGTCGTCCTTGGACACTCCGACGAGGCGGCCCGGCATGGACCGCTCCAGGCCCTTGGCCACGGCCATGTACGCCGCGTGCGGGCCGCCGAAGAACAGCGGCACACCGAAACGCTGGGTGGAGCCGACGGCGATGTCCGCGCCCTGCTCCCCCGGAGGGGTGATCAGCGTCAGCGCCAGCAGGTCGGCAGCGACCGTGACGAGCGCGCCGCGCTCCTTGGCTTCCTTGATGACGTCGGCGTGGTTGAAGACCCGGCCGGAAACGCCCGGCTGCTGCAGGACGATGCCGTTGATGACGCCGTCGGGCAGGCCCTGGGAGAGGTCGGCGACCTCCACCTCGAACCCGAGGGCTTCGGCGCGGCCCTTCACAATCGCAATGGTCTGCGGCAGGCAGTCGGCATCCAGGACGGTCTTGCCGTCATGGGCGGCCTTGTTCTTGTTGGCGCGGCGCATCATGAGGACGGCCTCGGCGACGGCGGTGGCTTCGTCCAGCAGCGACGCGTTCGCGATCGGGAGGCCCACCAGGTCCTGGACCATGGTCTGGAAGTTCAGCAAAGCCTCGAGCCGGCCCTGCGAGATCTCGGGCTGGTACGGCGTGTACGCGGTGTACCAAGCCGGGGCTTCGAGGATGTTCCGGCGGATCACGGCCGGGGTCACGGTGTCGTAATAGCCCTGGCCGATCATCTGCACAGCCGTCTTGTTCTTCGCAGCGAGCTTCCGCAGCTCGGCAAGGACCTCAACCTCACTGAGGGCGTCCTTAAGGCGGAGGGCCACATCCTGCCGGATGCCGTTGGGGACGGCAGTATCCACCAGCGCGTCCACAGTGCCGTAGCCGACGGCCTTGAGCATGGAGTCGATATCGGCCTGGCGGCGGGCGCCAATATGCCGGTCAACGAAAGTGGCCGAGGCCGAATTAACACTCACAAGGAACTCCATTACTAAGGCGGGCGCAGGGTACGCCACATCGACTCGGGTTCCTCCCCGCTCTGTCTGGGACCTGAGAGTTTCCGCCCAGCCTGCTTCCGCTAGGCTGCGCTTGCACCGTCGGTGGGCACAGCGGTCCTGACATTCCGGAGTGATCCGGGACGCTTCAGGCGGACGGCCTGCCACTTTCCAGAGTTGCCTGGCCGCGGCGGTACGTGGGCCTGAGAGATTCCTGGGGAGGATTTGCTCCTACGGCGCCTGTTGTACCTGCTAACAGAACTCTCCCGCCGCAGATCAAAGGCATATTCAGATTTTGTGGCGGCCGCAGATGGTCGCCACGCGGTCCAATTCTCCTACGCCCCGGGCTGCCGGGCAAATGAGGTCATCGGGTTCAGCCCCGCAGCCGCTCCACAGCGGCAAGAAGCTCCTCAATGTCTCCATGCCTTCCACGGCCGTCCCCGGTGGTGCCGCTTTCCCACATGGCGTTGAAATACAGCCCGTCCCCCATGTACAGCACGGCTTTCGCCATGGCCGTGCCGACGTCGGCCGCGATCAGGTCCAACCACTGCTGCTGGATGGCGGCAAAGCGGCGCCGGGCCTCTTCATGGGCCACTTCAGCCAGGCGCGTGGCGGCCACGAAGGATCGGTCCATGGGCGAGTCGGACCAGAGCGAGGAACGGATGAAGTAGGCCGCCGCACCTTCGGCTGCTGCGGCCATCAGCGCGAGGTCCTCGACGGCCAGTCGGTCCAGCCGCTCCAGCACCGCGGCGATCAGCGCTTCCTTGTTGGGGAAGTGATAGAGCAACCCGCCCTTGGACACGCCTGCCCGCTTGGCCACTGCATCCAAAGTGGCAGCCCGCTCCCCCACGTCGATCAGGAGTTCTTCAAAAGCGTCGAGGACTGCGTCGCGTGCGACGGGATTTCTGGCCATGGCTTCAATCATGCACGTTCCGGGTCCCGTTTCTTAACTGTACCGTCTGGACGGTATAGTTATCGGCATGACGTTGTCCGCACAGTCCAACCAGAACACCCGAAACACATCCGCGACCGCAGCCCAGGTCCGGCCGTCAGGGCCTGCCCAGGCGCCCTGGCGCGATTGGCTCGCGCTGGCCCTGCTGATGTTTCCGGTGCTCCTGGTTGCGGTGGACAACACTGCGTTGACGTTCGCGCTTCCGGCCATCGCGAGCAGCCTGGAGACCACCGGAGTCCAGCTCCTGTGGATTGTGGACGCCTATCCCCTGGTGCTTGCCGGCTTGCTGGTCGCCATGGGCAGCCTGGGCGACCGGATCGGGCGCCGCCGGCTGCTGCTGACCGGCAGTGTTGGCTTCGCCGCGGTCTCGGCAGCAACAGCCTTCGCCCCCAGCGCGGAGTGGCTGATAACGGGTCGGGCAATTCTGGGGTTCTTCGGCGCCATGCTGATGCCCTCAACCCTGTCGCTGATCCGCAACATTTTTCCGGACCCAAACCGGCGTCGGCTGGCCGTTGCCATCTGGGCTGCCGGCTTCTCCGGCGGCGCCGCCCTGGGTCCCATCTTCGGCGGGTGGCTGGTGGAGCAGTTCTGGTGGGGCGCCATCCTGCTGGTCGCGGTGCCCATCATGCTGCCCCTGGTGGCATTCGGCCCTGCATTCATCCCGGAATCAAAAGATCCGCGCCCCGGGCGGGTGGACGTGACCAGCATCGTCCTGTCCCTGCTGGTAATGGTGCCCGTTGTGTATGGCATCAAGGAGCTGGCGACCGATGGTTTCGGGGCCGCTCCTGTGGGTCTTGTTGCCTTTGGCCTGGCCATGGGCGTCGTCTTTGTCCGCCGCCAGCAGCGGGTGGCCGGCCCCCTGCTGGATATGTCCCTGTTCGGCAACCGGGTCTTCAGCACGGCCATCGCGGCAAACGTGCTGGCCCTGTTCTCCTTCAACGGCTTCATCCTGTTCCTCGCCCAGCATCTGCAGCTCCTGGACGGAATGACACCGTCGGCCGCCGGAATTGCCATGATCCCGGCCCTGGTGGCCACAGTGCTGGCTGGGCTGGCAGTGGTGCCGCTGGTCCGGAAGGTGCGTCCGGGCTTTGTGGTGGCAGGTGGCCTGGCCCTGAGCGCCACCGGCTACGGAATCGTGGTCTTCGGTGACCACGGCTCCGGCCCGGCCCTCCTGCTGGCCGCGCTGCTGATCCTCGCCTTGGGCGTGGGCACAGCGGAAACCATTTCCAATGACCTCATCCTGGGCTCCGTTCCAGCGGAGAAGTCAGGAGCGGCGGCCGCCATCTCCGAAACGGGCTATGAGGTGGGGTCCCTGCTGGGGACGGCGGTGCTGGGCTCCATCCTGACTGCCTCCTACCAGCGCAATCTCCGGCTTCCGACCGGGGTGGAGGAAGCGGCGTCAGGCACTGCAGTACACCAGGCGGGTGAAACTCTGGCGGGCGCCGTCGAGCTGGCCGCCGGCCTGCCTGCTCCGCTGGCCGAAGCGCTCCGCGGCGCAGCACGCCTGGCGTTTGATTCAGGCGTCCACACCACTGCGGCAATTGCGCTGGTACTGATGGCGAGCGCGGCAGTCCTTGCCGCCGTCGTACTCCGGAAAGTTCCGACGGTGGGCTAGGCGCTCGTCTCCGGCAAGCCGGCGAGCGCACAAAATACGCCCGGCGCAGGAAGTCCTTCCGGCGCCGGGCGCTTGTGGCCTCGTTAGGGCCGACTCTTACTTGGCGTCGGGGGCGGTGACGCTGGCGGAGGCCTTCATGGTCTCGGCGTTCACCATCCACGCGTATTGCTCCAGCTTGGCGATGAATTCGTGGAGCAGGTCCGCGGTGGTGGGATCCTCTTCGTCCACTTCGTCATGGACCTTGCGCATGGTGCCCACGGCAGCCTCAAGCGCGGCAACGATCCGCTCGATGGCGTCCTTCGTGTTGATGAGGCCTTCGGGGAACTGCGCGAGGCTGGTGGACTTGGCGACGGTGGCACTGCGGCCGTCCGGCAGGGCATGCAGGGCGCGCATCCGCTCGGCCATATCGTCCGCGAACTGCCGGGCGGCATCCACGATTTCGTCCAGCTGCAGGTGAAGGTCCCGGAAGTTGGTCCCCACAATGTTCCAGTGGGCCTGCTTGCCCTGGATGTGCAGCTCAATCAGGTCCGCAAGTACGGCCTGCAGGTTATTGGTCAGGGTCGGTGAAGCTTTCATGAATCCTCCTCGATTTGTCCAGTAATGCCGACGCTATCAGCCACGGGATCGATCGCGGCAGGCCGGAAGCAAATTTCTCAGTGAGCTTACTAATCTCACGGAGCGAGACAAAGGAACGGGATTCATTTAAACCATTGCGTGAAATCCCCGCATCCCTCATACTAAATGAACGTCATTCATTTAGTGACGGTCGTCTCACTGGAAGTAAGCACATGATTGAAATTTCCTGCCTCGACTCACCCGCCTCCCTGGCCCGGACAACGCCGTACGACCGCCCTGCCCTTCGGGTGGGCGTCGTACAGCACCGCTGGCATGCAGACACTGCCGTCCTGCAGGCCGAACTGGATGAAGGAATCGGCCGGGCCGCCCGGCTCGGTGCCTCGGTGGTGTTCCTGCCCGAACTCACCCTCTCCCGCTACCCCGCGGACACCCGCCCCGAAAACGACACCACTCGCCCTGGAGCGGTGCGGCCGCGACCGTCGGACACCGCAGAAGACCTGCTCACCGGGCCCACCTTCCGGTTTGCTGCCGAGTCGGCCCGCCGCCACGGCGTGGCTGTCCATGCCTCGCTGTACCAGCAGGCACCGAACCCGGACGGCAGCGACGACGGCCTGGGGCTGAACACCGCCATCCTGGTGTCGTCCGAGGGCGAACTGCTCGCCCGCACGCACAAGCTGCACATCCCGGTCACCGCCGGCTACTACGAAGACAAGTTCTTCCGCCAGGGGCCGGCGACCGCGGATGCCTACGAGGTCCACGCGCCGGCAGAACTGGGCGGCGCCCGGCTGGGCATGCCCACGTGCTGGGACGAATGGTTCCCGGAGGTGGCCCGGCTCTACGCCCTCGGTGGCGCAGAGATCCTCGTCTACCCCACGGCGATCGGCTCAGAGCCGGACCACCCGGATTTCGACACCCAGCCGCTGTGGCAGCAGGTCATTGTGGGCAACGGCATCGCCAACGGCCTGTTCATGGTGGCCCCCAACCGCTGGGGCAGTGAAGGAACGCTGAACTTTTACGGCTCCTCCTTCATCTCCGACCCCTACGGCCGCGTCCTCGTGCAGGCCCCGCGTGACGCCTCCGCCGTGCTGGTGGCAGACCTCGACCTGGACCAGCGGCGGGACTGGCTGACGCTCTTCCCCTTCCTGTCCACGCGCCGCCCCGATACCTATGGCCGGCTTGCGGAACCCGTACGCCGTGACCAGCCGCTGGGCGGCGAAGTTTTCGCATCCTCGCAGGTGACCGCATGAGCACGTGGCGCATGCCCGCCGAAACCGCTCCGCAGGACCGGCTGTGGATGGCCTTTCCCACCGGCGGTTACACCCTGGGCGACACGGAGGAAGACGCCCACGCTGCCCGGTCCACCTGGGCAGCGGTGGCCAACGCCGCCGTCGAATTTGAGCCGGTCACCGTGGTGGTGGACCCCGACGACGTCGGCATCGCCGCACGCTATCTGCATCCGGCCGTCGAGGTGCTTGCCGCCCCGCTCAACGATGCGTGGATGCGGGACATCGGCCCCACGTTTGTGCTGGACCAGGACGGGAGCCTCGGCGCCGTCGACTGGATCTTCAACGGCTGGGGTGCCCAGGACTGGGCACGCTGGGACAAGGACGCGCTGATCGCCGGCGAAGTCTCGGGCCGATCCGGCGCCGCGCACATCGTGTCCGCGCTGGTCAATGAAGGCGGCGGCATCCAGGTGGACGGGGAGGGAACCGTCCTGGTGACCGAAACCGTGCAGCTGGATCCGGGCCGCAACCCGGGACTCAGCCGTGCCGACGTCGAAGCCGAGCTCGCCCGGACCATCGGCGCAACCCAGGTGGTCTGGCTCCCGCGCGGACTGGCCCGCGACTCGGAACGGTTCGGCACGCGCGGTCATGTGGACATCGTGGCCGCTATCCCCTCCCCCGGCACACTGCTGGTGCATTCCCAGCAGGACCCCCGCCACCCGGACTTCCAGGTAAGCCGGGACATCATCGAGCACCTGCGGACCACGAGGGACGCGGCCGGACGGGAGTGGACCATCATCGAAGTCCCCGCCCCTGAAGTGCTCTGGGATGACGAAGGCTTTGTCGACTACAGCTACATCAACCACGTCGTGGTCAACGGCGGCGTCATCGCCTGTACGTTCGGGGACCCCAACGATGACAAGGCGCTGCAGATCCTGGCGGAGGCCTACCCCGGCCGGCGTGTGGTCGGCATTGACGCCCGTGAGCTCTTCGCCCGCGGCGGTGGCATCCACTGCATCACCCAACAGCAGCCTGCTGCCTCGTAGAAAGCGCTGGACAATGACTCAAACCACCCGCACGAACACCCCCGCAGGCCAGCCTTCCGGGACCGACCCGGCCGGCTCGGCGCACGGCATCACCGAAAAAGGACTGAAGGGCGGGCAGCTGGGCCTCCTCGCCGTCGTCGTTCTTGGCATTTCCACCATCGCACCGGCTTACACGCTGACCAGCGCCCTTGGCCCCACGGTTAATGAGGCGGGGCTCCAGTTGCCCGTCATTTTCCTGATCGGGTTCATCCCCATGATCCTGGTGTCACTCGCCTACCGGGAACTCAACACCGATTCCCCGGACAGCGGCACCACGTTCACCTGGGTCACCAAGGCGTTTGGCCCCTGGGTGGGCTGGATGGGCGGCTGGGGACTGCTGGCCGCCAACATCATCGTCCTGTCAAACCTGGCGGGCGTGGCCGTCGACTTCTTCTATCTCTTCCTGTCGCAGCTGACGGGCGCGCCTGAACTCGCGGACCTCGCGGCCAATAAGCCGTTGAACGTCCTGACGTGCTTCGTGTTCGTGGCCCTCGCAGTGTGGGTGAGCTACCGCGGCCTGCACACCACCAAGCTTGTGCAGTACGGCCTCGTGGGCTTCCAGCTGCTGGTCCTGGGGCTTTTCGTCGGCATGGCGTTCGCGAACTGGTCCACGTCGGAAACGGCCATCCCCTTCAGCTGGGAGTGGTTCGACGTCACCAGGATCGAGACGTTCGGGCAGATCGCCGCCGGCATTTCCCTGTCGATCTTTGTCTACTGGGGTTGGGACGTATGCCTGACGGTGAATGAGGAAACCGCCAACGGCAAAAAGACGGCTGGACTGGCGGGCACCCTCACCGCCGTCGTTGTCCTCGGGATCTACCTGCTGGTGAGCATCGCCACCATGATGTTCGCCGGCGTCGGCGATACAGGGCTGGGGCTGAACAACACGGAGAACCATGAGAACCTCTTCACCGCGCTGGCCTCGCCGATCATGGGGCCGTTCGCCATCCTGATGTCGCTCGCGGTGCTGTCCAGTTCGGCCGCGTCCCTGCAGTCCACGTTCACGTCGCCGTCGCGCAGCCTGCTGGCCATGGCCCACTACGGTGCGCTGCCCAAGCCGTTCGGCCACATCAGCAAGCGCTTCTCGACGCCGGGCTTCGCAACGGTGGCGGCGGGCATCCTGTCCGCCGGGTTCTACGCGGTGATGCATGTGATCAGCGAAAACGTCCTGAACGACACCATCCTGGCCCTCGGCCTGATGATCTGCTTCTACTACGGCCTGACCGCCATCGCCTGCGCCTGGTACTTCCGGAACAGCGTGTTCAGCAGCGTCCGCAACTTCATGCTGCGGCTGCTCTGCCCGGTGCTGGGCGGCGTCGGTCTGTTTGTGGTTTTCCTGCAGACAGCCATCGACAGCTGGGCGCCGGAGTTCGGCAGCGGCTCCGAGGTCTTCGGCGTGGGGCTGGTGTTTGTCCTGGGCATCGGGATCCTGGCGCTCGGGGCGGTGCTGATGGTGATCATGGCACGCCTCAGCCCCGGTTTCTTCCGGGGCGAAACCATCCGCCGGGACACTCCTGCGCTGGTGGTGCCCGAGTAGTTGCCCCACCCACAGCACACAGCACGGTGCCCTGCCCGGAAAGTCTCCGGAGCAGGGCGCCGTTTTGGTTTCCTGATCTTGCCTCAACGGCGGTTCAGCATCGAACCGCGGGTCACCAGAAGTGCGCTACATCCACCACCATGCGCGATCCGGCCCCGGGGCCGTCCAGGGTGAAGACCCGGAACGGGAGCCGTGCACGGACACCCAGTCCGATGCTGGTATAGCCTTCGAAGCTGCCCGCGTAGGCCACCTGCCGGAAGGTCTGGTATCCCGACACGTCGGACAGTTCGGCCTTTGCCGCCGGGCTGTAGGTGACGTTGTAATTGCTGTCATAGGACGGTGCGTTCACAGTTACCTGGAGGAATGCTGAGCCCAAAAGTGGGATTTCAAAACCTGAACCGTCCTGGACCACGGTCGGAACGTACTGAACCGTGTAGCCGGCAACAGGGCCGTTGAGATCAACCACCATCCGGTCAAAGCAGTAGTGCTGCCCTGTCCGGACGTTGGTGACGGATGCGGTGCTCATGGCCGGGTCTGATTCAGCCAGCGATCCCCATACGAGTCCGCAGTACGATGTGGTTGCCGAGGCGGGCCCCGGAGCCAGGAAACCTAATCCGACAGCCATCAGAATGACTGTCAGCCACGTATGAATCTTTTTCATTGTGGGCCACCCTTCGAGTGATTAGGTAGCTCAAGCGTAGGAGTCTCCAAGGCCACTCAAAAGGGTTGTTGCCGCTTCGGCGCGGAACCGTTAATCGGCCTTGGTTCCGGTCACGCGGGCGTAAATTCTGAAGCACTTTGCGGGGCCATCGAAACGCTATTAATACCGTTTCTGCACCCTGCCGTTATGCATGATAACGACGCCGGCGCACCTCACTGCAGTGCCGCCGTCGGCCGTTCAGCCTTCGCACTCGATGCAGTACTTCAGGCCGTTCTTTTCGCGTGCAACCTGGGACCGATGCCGGACCAGGAAGCAGGATGAGCAGGTGAACTCATCGGACTGTTCGGGAACAACAATGACGGTCAGTTCTTCGCCGGAGAGATCGGCTCCGGGAAGGTCAATGCCTTCGGCGGTGTCGGTTTCGTCGACGTCGATGACAGCGGTCTGGGCACTGCCGCTGCGGGATGCCTGCAGGGCTTCCAGCGACTCGGCAGAGGCCTCGTCGTCAGTCTTGCGTGGAGCGTCGTAATCGGTAGCCATGGCATGTTCACTTTCGTCGCTGCACGGCACCATTTCAGGCACCTCAGTGAAGCAGTTTAGGTCATTATGCCGCTACTTGGGCAACAGTGTGGCCAACCAGACAGATTTCGTTGCTTCGCCGTCTACAGGATTTGTCCAAGGCGCGGCCGGAACCGTATTGATGCAACCTTGACCGTATCCGGGGGCGAAATCTGAGAAGGCGCCTACAGGATGGATTCGCAGGCCGCTGAGGCCTGCAAAACCCACCAAGGAGGCCGCCGTGGCTACCGCAGCTTCGGTGGGCCTGCGCATAGTCGTGCTGGTGCCCGCTTATAACGAGGCCGGCTCAATCGGGGCAACCCTCGATGGCCTGATGCTCCAGTCCCGTCCCGCGGACCTTATCGTGGTCATCCCCAACGGCTGCACCGATGCAACGGCCTGGGAAGCGCGGAAGTACCCGGTGACCACCACGGAGCTTCCACGATTGCAGCACCGCAAATCCGAAGCCCTGAACCGGGCGTGGGCGAAGTACGCATTCGACGCCGACGTGGTCATCTGCCTTGACGCGGATACGATCCTGCCGCCGAACGCCGTCGAAGCCTGGTCCCGGGAGTTCAGCGCCGAAAAGGGCGCACTCCTCGGTGGCTCGTCGTCGAAATTTACGATGCAGGACCCCGGATTTCTGAGCCGGCTGCAGAAGGCTGAGTTCGCCACGTGGACCGATTCGGCCCTGAGGCGGGGCCATACCAGCGTTCTGGCAGGGACTGGCTGCGCCATCAATAACGCCGTCCTCCGGCAGATCGCGGCCCTATCGGCGCAACCGGGCTGGCCTACACCGGCCTGGACGTCATGGCCGCGCTGTTAACCGCGCTTGGCGTGATGCTCATAGGCATGGCCCTGCTGGGACTGGTCCGCCGGGACAACAAGGCGCGTCCCTGACTACCGGGAGTTGAGCATTAAGTCAGGGAGTCCGACGCGCTTCCAGTGCGGACTTGAATGCGGAGGCTGAGGTGGCGCTGCTGTTGATGCGCCAGTCGGTTTCCTTCTGGAGATGGAACCATACGAAGCCCACCACATCGCTGGGCGGCAAGGTAGGACACGAGCGCAGTGTTCCAGGCAGCCTTGTCGCCGCCTGCTTCGCTGGAAGCCGTCTCGCTGATCAGGATGGGAACTCCGGGTGCCAGAGCACGCAACTGGGCTATGCCCGGAGCGAAGAGATCCTGCGGCGATATCCAGCCGCTCCATGAGGCGGAGGTGCCCCAGTTGTACAAGAGCCCGGCGAGATCGGTGGAACCGTAGTAGGGAACATTCGGGCTCCAGACCCAGGACACGTTGCCGGCGCCGGTGGCAGCAACAACGTCGTGAACGTGGCGCCAGGCATTTACGTAGTCACCGGTCTGATTGCCGTTGACGCCTTCGGCCCACGGATACCAGTTTCCGTTCATCTCATGGGCGAACCTGAGCTGGACCGGGTAACCCCAGGCAGTGAGTGCCTGGCCCCACTGCGTGATGTGGGCGTCAAAGTCGCCGGCGGCAATTCGGTCCAAGGAGTAGGCCGGCTGTTCCGTTCCACCGCCCCAGGCCCAAGGTTCCCAGGTGATCAGCGGGACGGCACCGCGTGCCCGGACGGAGTTCATTTCTGCGATGGGGGGCGATTGGAGGAAGTCCTTGTAGAACAGAATGCTGGACGGGCTTTCTCCGGCGAGCTGCGCCACTTCGTCCAGCGGGCCGCCGGCTGTGGCCACCCCGAACCGAAGGGCGGCCGTGCTGACCGGAGGGAGCGTCGGGGCCGGCGCCGTCACCGTGAACACGGACGAGGCCTGGATGGAAGAAGACTTGGCAGTGATGGTCACTGATCCAGTGGCTGTGGAAGGGATGGTGATCGAGGTGCTGAAGGCACCCGAGGCCGCCGTTTTGACGGGAAAAGTCGTGGCACCGGCAATCACCGTCCCCGTGGTGGAGGCCTTGAACCCCGTTCCGCTGACTGTGACGGCGGATCCTGCCAGTCCAGTGGCCGGGCTGAGGGAGATCCGGTCTGTGGCAGGCGCTGCCTGGGCGGCCTGGGCCGGCATCAGTCCCAAAGCCAGACCCAGGCCAACCACTGCCGCGATAGATTCAGGTGGTGCCTACCGGCACGTTCCTGATCCTAAGGGTTGGACGCCGAAACCAGAGCGCGTTTTTGAGAAGATTTTTTGGGCCAGGACGGATCGATTGCTCCGTAAACGCCCTTTTGGACGCTCAAAACGGCGGTTACGGAGCAACCGATGGTGGTTGTCGGGGTGTTAGTTTGAGGGGAAGTTGTACGAGGCGCCGGATGCGTGGCTCGCTTCGGGCCAGCGTGAGGTGATGACTTTGCCTCGGGTGTAGAAGGACACGCCTTCCGGGCCGTAGATGTGCTTGTCGCCGAACAGCGAGGCTTTCCAGCCGCCGAACGAGTAGTACGCCACCGGGACCGGCAGAGGGACGTTAATGCCGATCATGCCGACGTCCACGGAGCGCTGGAACTTCCGGGCCGCCGCTCCTGACGACGTAAAGATCGCGGTGCCGTTGCCGTACGGGTTGGCGTTGATGAGCCTGATTCCCTCTTCGAGGTCCTGGACCCGGACGACGACGAGGACCGGTCCGAAGATTTCCTCGGTGTAGGCGGTCATTTCGGTCTTGACGTGATCAATGACCGTCGGGCCAACCCAGAAGCCTTCCTCGTGGCCGGGAACCACCAGATCGCGGCCATCCACGACCATCGCGGCGCCCGCGGCTTCAGCTTCGGCGATGGTTCTGACGATGAAGTTCTTGGAGTCTGAACTGATCACCGGACCCATGTCGGCGTCGGGCGCTGTGCCGTTCTTGACCTTCACGGCGAGGGCACGCTCCTCGACCTTCTTGACCAGCAGATCGGCGGCGTCGCCGACAGCGACAGCCACGGAGATGGCCATGCAGCGCTGGCCGGCGGAGCCGAAGGCGGCCGCGGCAAGGTGGTCCGCGGCGTTGTCCAGATCGGCGTCGGGCAACACAATGGCGTGGTTCTTCGCCCCGCCCAGAGCCTGGACCCGCTTGCCATGCGCAGTGGCTACCTCGTTGATGTGCTTGGCGACTGGGGTGGAGCCGACGAAGGATATACCATCCACGTCCGGGTGGGTCAGGAGACCGGAGACAACTTCGCGGTCGCCGTGCAGGACCTGGAAGACGCCGTCGGGCAAGCCTGCCTGCTTGAACAGCTTGGCGAGCAGCATCGCCGCGGACGGAACCCGGTGGGAGGGCTTAAGGATGAAGGCGTTGCCGGTGGCGATGGCCATCGGGGCCATCCACAGCGGCACCATCACCGGGAAGTTGAACGGGGTGATCCCGGCAACTACACCGATCGGTTCGCGGAAGGAGAAGACGTCGATGCCGGTGGAGACCTGGTCCGAGTACTCACCCTTGAGCAGCGTCGGGATGCCGCAGGCGAACTCGATAACTTCCAGGCCGCGGCCGATCTCGCCCTTGGCATCGGAGAGGACCTTGCCGTGCTCGGCGGTGATCAGTTCCGCGAGCTCGTCAACGTGCGACGCGACGAGCTCGCGGAACCTAAACAGGACGGCGGTGCGCTTGGCCAGCGAGATGTCGCCCCAGGACTTGGCCGCTTCCTTGGCTGCGGCCACTGTGGCGTCCAGGTCTTCCCGTGTGGCCAGGCACAGTTCAGCGCTGATGGCGCCGGTGGCCGGGTTGTAGACGGGCTTGGTCTCGGTTCCGGTGCCTGCGGCTTCTGCTCCCCGGATGAAGTGATTGATGGTTGTCATTGTTATTGCTCCTGTAGTAAACGGTGTTCGACGGGGTGCACAGGCGTGACGGTGCGCGGGAGCCCGGAGGCAAGTGATTCGTGGACGGCCAGCCGGACGGCGAGGTTCTGCTCGGTAAGTTCGCGGTGGACCACTTCGTGGTCGGCACTCCGCACCCACGTGCTGAACCTTTCGATCTCCACTTTGAACTGGTCTTCAGTGATGTCGAAGGCCTCGGAGCGGCCGTCGCGGAGTGCCACCGTGACCCGCGCTGCTTCGTCCGGGTTTGGATCGAAGGCTTTGTCGAGGGTGATGGTGCCCTCCGTTCCGATGATTTGGAGCGTGTGGGTGGCAGGTCCTTCGAAGCCGCAATCAAAGGTTCCAATGACGCCGTCGTAGTCCAGGATGCCGGCCACGCTGGTTTCCACGGGGTCGGACGGGCTTGTCCCTTTCGCAAATACGCTGATGGGCGCCCGTCCCATGACCATGTTCATGATGTCGATGGCATAGCAGCCAACGTCGTTGACAGCGCCGCCTTCCAGGCCAGTCTGAAGCCGGACCTCCCCTGGGCTGCGGTCCATAACGAAGTGGAAGCGCGCATGCATCGAAACGATCCGGCCGATCCGCCCTGCGTCAACGAACTCCCGCACTTTCTGGTGCTGCGGGTGGAACCGGTACATAAAGGCTTCCATCAGGCTGACGCTGTTCCGCTCACAGGCCTCTACTACGCGGGCATAGTCCTCCGCGGTTCCCACCAGCGGCTTTTCACACAGAATGTCCTTGCCCGCCTCGGCGGCCGCAACGATCCATTCGGCATGAAGTCCGTTGGGGAAGGGCAGGTAGACGGCTTCTACGTTGGGGTCGGCCAGGAGATCCTCATGGGATGTGAATGACTCAGGGATCCCAAAGCGTTCCGCCACCTCCGCGGCACGTCCGTTGGGGCTGCTGATTCCAAAAACGCTGGCGTTGCGGGCCTTTCGCATCGCCGGCAGGAACCTGTCCTGGGCGATCCGTGCCGTAGTCAGGATGCCCCACCGTACGGCGCTCATTGCGAAAGCTCCACTTCCAGGGCCCGAAGGAAGGCCACGGACTGACGGACATCCGCTACGGGGCCGTCGCCGGAAGGTGCGCCTTGGAGGATGGTGTCCTGTTCCATGGTGAACCAGCCGTCGTAGCCACTGTCGAGGAGGTGGCTGACAATGCTGGCGATGCCGACGTCGCCCTGTCCCAACGGCACGTACATGCCGGACTTCACGCCGTCGGTGTAGGAGATCTCACCGGACTGGACCCGGCTGGCGATGGCTTTGCGTACGTCTTTGAGGTGGGTGTGGCCGATCCGTGAGGCATACTCCCGGACAAGCTGCCCGGGGTCTGTCCCGCCGATCAGCAGGTGTCCGGTGTCGAGGCAAAGGTTGGCTGCGGTGTCGTTCAGGACGCGGTTGACATCGGCTGTGGTCTCGATCATGGTGCCGACATGGGGGTGGACCACTGCCTGGATGCCCTTGTCCGCGGCAGCCTTGACGATGAAGTCGAGGTTGCGTCCGAAGAGGTTCCAGCCCTCGGCGTCCAGTTCGTGACGCTGGTCGTAGCCGTCCACCCCGGTTTCGGCAGCCAGGACCATGACGGTGGCGCCCGCTGCTTCGTAGGCGTCCAGCTCAGCTGCCACCGCCTTCAGGGGGTCCTTCGCAGGGTCATGCAGAAGGATCGGAAAGAAGCCACCGATTGCCTGGAGGTTGTGCCGTTTGAGGACCTCTGCGCGTTCTGCCGCCTGTTCGGGCAGGAATCCCGCCGGGCCGAATTCCGTGGCGGCGATACCCAGGTCGGTCATTTCGGACAGCACCCGGCTGGCCTCCAGCTGGTGGCCCCATCCGGGGACTTCACAGACGCCCCACGAGATGGGAGCGGCGGCAAGGCGGCTGGTGATGTTGCTCAATCTGATCCTCCGTAAACGTTTTGATCCCAGTCGATGACTGAGCCGGTGACTACCCCGCTCCTGTCGGAGAGGAGAAAAACAACAAATTCGGCAATCTCGTCAACCTGCCCGAGTTTGCCCATGGGCACGGATGCGTTGGCCTTCTCAAGCCAGTCATCCCCCGCGCTGTGGAACTTTCGCTGCGTTTCCGCTTCGCCTTCCGTGGCGGTCCAGCCGATGTCCAGACCGTTGATGCGGATCTTGTCCCAACGGTGGGCGTGTGCCGCGTTCCGGGTCGCTCCGGCCAGTCCCGCCTTCGCCGCCACGTACGGGGCCAGATACGGTTGGCCGCCGAGTTCGGCGATGGAGATGACGTTCAGGATGCTGCCGGACGCCCCGCGCTCCCGGAGGTGCTTGATCGTTTCGGCCATGATGAAGAACGGCGACTTCAGGTTGACGGCAATGTGGGCATCGAAGAGTTCCGGTGTTGTATCCAGCATGGTTCCGCGGGTTGTCAGGCCGGCGGCGTTGACCGCGCAGTCGATCCTTCCAAACGTCGAGATCGTGTCCAGGACGGAGGCACGGGCTTGTTCTACGTCGGCGAGGTCCGTTTTGATGAAACGCGCGGCTACGCCGGACTTCGTCAGCTCGGCCGCCAATTGTTCACCGGAGTCTGCGTTGCGGCCGGTCACCGCCACGCCGGCAGCGCCTTCGGCCGCTGCCCGTCTGGCAATGCCGGCGCCCAGCCCCTGGGTGCCGCC
The DNA here is from genome assembly GCF_001428335.1 of Arthrobacter sp. Soil762. Classification (GTDB taxonomy): domain Bacteria; phylum Actinomycetota; class Actinomycetes; order Actinomycetales; family Micrococcaceae; genus Arthrobacter. The sequence continues at coordinate 26,787 of NZ_LMSG01000019.1, read as the reverse complement.
GCTGACAAGCACAACCTTGTCCTTAAGGAGCGGGCTGTTCATTGTCTACTCTTTCCCGATCTTGACGACGCGGCCGGACCTGGCGGACTCTTCAGCCGCATTGGCCAGGACGAGGGCCATAACGCCGTCGTCGAAGCTGGGGCTGCAGCTGGTTCCCTCGCGGATGGACCGGGCGAAGCTGTCCAGTTCGTTGCGGTAGGCCTGGCCGTAGCGCTCCAGGAAGAACGGCAGGTAGGGGTCGGACTCTTCGGTGCCTGCGGCGGTGTATTTGCGCACGGTGGTCGGAGTCATGTTGCCGGCGGTCAGCAGGCCTTCGCTGCCGAAGGCTTCCAGCCGCTGGTCGTGGCCAAAGGCACTGTGGCGGGAATTGATGATGGTGATTTGTTCGCCGCCACGTCCCCGCAGGTTGATGACGACCGAATCGAAGTCCCCGGCCTCTTCGATGTAGTCGCAGAACAAGTTTGAACCGGTGGCCGAAACTTCAATGATGTCCGGGACGAAGAAGCGGGCCATGTCCAGGTCGTGGATGCTCTGGTCCCGGAAGATCCCGCCGGACGTGAGGATGTACTCTTTGGGCGCGGGCGCGGGGTCGCGGCTGATGATGGTCAGCTGCTCCAGCCGTCCGATTTCTCCGGCCTCAACCCGTGCGCGCAGCGAGCCGAAGTTCGGATCGAAGCGACGGTTGAAACCGAGCATAAGCGGGGTACTGGTGCCGCGGATCTGGTCCCGGCACGCGCGGACGCGGTCGATGTCCAGATCGATGGGCTTTTCGCACAGGGCAGCAACGCCGGCGGCCACCGCCCGGGAGATCAGCTCGACGTGGGTGCTCGTCGGGGAACCGATGATGATGGCGTCCAGGTCTTTGTTGGCGAAAACCGCATCTGCGGTTTCGACGGCCTGGGCTCCGGTCGTGGCGGCGAGTGCCTGGGCGCCCTGAATGAACGGGTCAGCGATCCATGCCAGTTCCAGGTCAGGGTGGTCGGCGATGTTCCGGGCGTGGACCTGGCCGATGCGGCCGGATCCGAAGAGTGCAACCTTGAGGGGTCGGTCAGCGGACATTAGTGAGGGTCCTTTCGTGTTTTCCGCCAGCGAATGATTCGCCTGCGGCTGGATGAGGATGATTGATCGAAATGGTGGCGCCGCCGCTGTTCATGGAATCCACCAAGGCCTGCGCCACGCGGGCCGCGGCAAGGGCCTCCTCGGCGGTGGCGAGAGGGGGCCGGGTTCCTGAGATCAGGGCGTCGACCCACGCCTGGGATTGCAGCCGGTAGGCATCGGCGAAGACGGGTCTCCAGTCAGCCGCGTAGCTTTTTGACTCCGTCAGTGCCCGGCTTGTTGTGGTCAGGTGCGGCCGGGCGAGCTCCACCGTGCCCAGTTCACCAACGATTTCGCAGCGCACGTCGTAGCCGTACTGCGCGTTCAGGAAGAGGTCAACGGCGGTCAGGACGCCGTCTGCTGTGCGCAGATGGAGCACCTGCGGATCCTGCCTGCTGCTGTCAAGGGCGGTGGACCGCGGGGCGTGCCAGCTGACGGATTCGATGGGTGAATTCAGGAGCCAGGCAGTGATGTCGATTTCATGGATACCCGAGTTGGTGATGGTGGCGGCCGAGTTTCCGCCGGGCGGACACGTGCTGTTGCGGTGCGAGCTCAGGACCATCAGCGGCTGGCCGATGGCGCCCTCCTCCAACAGGGTTTTCATTGCGCGGTAGGCGGGGTGGAACCGGCGCATAAAGCCCACCGAAATGAGGGGAATTCCTGCGGCGAGGGCATCCTGTCGGTCAACGAGGTCCTGGCATTCCCGGACGGTCGGCGCCAGGGGCTTTTCGCAGAGGACCGGCTTGCCGTGCTCGAGGCAAGCCATGACCTGCTCTGCGTGTGCGTTGTCGTTAGAGGCAATCAGGACGGCGTCCACAAACGGTGAGGCGATGAGTTCTTCGGCCGAGCTGAAGCAGCGGGCACCCGTTTCCGCGGCCAGGGCGCACGCCCGGTCCTGGACCGGGTCGGCGATGGCGGTCACGGTTGCTCCCGAGACGCTGCCCTGCAAGGTGCGGGCGTGGTCGCTGCCCATAACGCCGGCTCCGATGACGCCGATTCGCACCGTCATGGTGCGGCCACCGCCGCCGGCGCGCGACCGGCCAGGACGTCCACGACGCCCTTTGCGGCGTCACGGACCGTGTGAACCATTCCCTGACGGGTGAACCCCATCAAGTGTGGCGTCAGGACGACGTTCTCGTGGTCAAAGACGGGGTGGTGGGCTGGCGGTTCGGGGTCATAGACGTCCAGTCCGAGACCGGCCAGCTGCCCCGAGGCAAGTGCGTCCTGGGCTGCGTCCAGGTCCACGAGCCCGCCCCTGCTGCAGTTGACGAGGAGGGCGCCGGCCGGCATCAGCGCGAGGCGCTCGGCGTTGATGAGGTTGTGGTTTTCCGGCGTCAACGGCACGTGCAGGGTGACGAAATCGCTCCGGCTCATCAACTCATCAACAGTTTGGCAGCGGATGGCGGCGGGTACATCGGCAAACGGATCAAAGGCCAGGACGTTAAGGTCAAAGGCCTCGGCGATCCGGGCGACCCGGCGCCCGATGCGTCCGTAGCCGATGATGCCCAGGGTGAATCCTTCCAGGTCGCCGACGGCCACGGCTGACCTTTCCTCCCAGCGGCCTTCCCTGACAAGCGAGGTCAGCGTCGACAGCTTCTTGACGAGGGCCAGGAGTTGGGAAAAGACGCCTTCAGCGACGGACGCTGTATTGCTTCCTGGAGTGATTACCACGGGGATGCCGCGGCGGTTCGCCTCCGCGACGTCGACGAGGTCGGTACCGACCCCGGTCCTGGCGATCACTTTCAGGGCGGGCATGCGGTCAAGGAGTTCGCGGTCTACTGCGTACGCGGCGCGGACAATTGCGGCATCGGCGCGGGCGAGGTCCTCGTCCGTGGGGTTGTGGATCATTTGTTGGTGCGGAGCCAGGATCGGTTCAACCAGGCCGGCCTCTATGCTGCCGAGAGCTACGACTGTTTGCGGTGTGGTTATGGAAGCCATCGTCATCCTTGAAGATGTGGGGGTGCACTCCCGCGACGGCTTGGATGGCCGCGGGGTGACTGTATGGGTGGTGGGTTAGAGGCCGAGGAGGCTGGACGTGCGCACGACGAGTTCGGGCACGATGGGTCGGTGGACGAAGCCGCCGCCGAAGTCGTGGTCCCCGATGCGTTGAAGGAGCGTTTTCGCGCCCGCGACGCCGATGCCGGAACTGTCAGGATCGACAGTTGTCAGCCCGAGCCGGGGCATGGCGCCGAGCGAGATGTTGTCGTACCCCGTGATCGCGACCTGAACTCCGCGTTCATCGGCTGCCGTCATCGCTCCGAGTGCCGCCAGATCGTTGATGCAGGCCAGGGCCGTGGGCCGCATCCGGCCGGACGCTCCGAGCGCCCGTTGAGCTGCAACGTACCCGGATTCCTGTGAGAAGTCGGCTTCGACGATGTGGATGTTTCGCCCGAGTCCGTGGCTCTCCATGGCCTCGGTGTAGCCACTGACTCGCGCAGCCCCCACGGAACCGCCGAGCCCGCCCAGGTGTGCGATGCGTTCGTGGCCTTGGGCGACGAGGTGGTCCACCACCATGGAGATGCCGTACGCATCGTCGCTTCGGACCACGTCGGCTGTGTCGATGTAGTCCGGACCCCCTCCAGCGAACACAACCGATCCGCCCGAAACAACGCGGCTGAACGGAGCCTTATCGGGAACGGATCCAATCACGAGGAGACCGGCTACGCGCAGATCACGGAAGGCCTGGAGGATGGACAGGTCCACGCCCCCGGCCGATGCCGACGCCGTGACCGCACTGAAGAGCACCGTGTGGCCGGCCTCTTCCAGCACCGGCCGGGCGGCGTCCACGACGTCGAAGGCCCAGGGGTTGTGCAGGTCACTGACCAGCACACCGATGGTTCCGTTGCTGCGGGTTGCCAGCGACCTGGCTGCCATGTTGAGCTCGTAGCCCATCTCCTCCATGACTTCCAGCACCCGCTGGCGGCGTTCCGCGCTGACCCGGGGAGAGTCACGCAGAACCAGGGAAACCAGGGACTTTGATACGCCGGCGCGTTCGGCCACGTCCTTGATCGTTGGCCGCCGGGCGGATGCTGTTGTCATGGCTAGACCCGTGCCGCAGTGGTGCCGTGGATTTCCTCGATCTTCTGCCACTGACCGGACAGCGAGGAAGCTTCTGCCGCGCTGACGATGGCGGCAGCGGATGTGGCGTCGTTGATGTTGGAGTTCTCCTGCGCTCCGCCGGTGACGGCCACCAGGAACTTCTTGGCTTCGATGACTTTGAGGTCGTCAAAGCCCATGCTGTTGCCGGGGCCGGGCTGGAAGTGCGAGTAGTCCCCATGGCGCGGGCTGGCGTTGACTGTGGTGTAGCCCTGCTCGTGGTTGTTGCGTCCGAGGCAGACTTTGAGTTCATTCATGCGCTCGAAGTCCCATTTGAGGGAGCCTTCGGTGCCGTAAACCTCAATCTGGTAACCGCACTCGGGTCCCACGGCAACGCGGGACGATTCGATGGTGCCAACGGCTCCTGCGCCGACCGCGGACGGGCCGAAACGGACCAACGCTGCAGCGTAGTCTTCATTCTCGACCTCCCCCATTTCACCGTTCTCAATCACTGCGAAGTGCGTGCCGGATCCCATAGCCAGTCTGGGTCGCTGCGTGTAGACCGTGCTGGTCAGGGCGGTTACCTCGGCGATGGGTCCAACTACATATTGGCACAGGTCCGTTGCATGGCTGAACAGGTCCGCCAGCACGCCGGTGCCGGCAAGCTTACGGTCGAAACGCCAGGACAGCGCACCGTTGGGCTCGGAGGCATAGCCGGAGAAGAAGACGGCGCGGACGTTGGTGATCCGGCCGAGACGGCCCTCGGCAATCAACTTCCGTGCGTGCTCCACTGCCGGGGCGTGGCGGTAGTTGTAGCCGATGGTGGTGACAACGCCGGCCTCCGCGGCGGCTTCCTGCACTGCTGCGGTTTCCTCGTAGCCGCGTCCAACAGGCTTTTCGATCCAGAAATGCTTTCCGGCCTTGGCTGCCGCGATGCCGATTTCGGCGTGCAGGAAGTTGGGGGCGCAGATGGAAACAACGTCCACATCCGGGTGGTTCAGGACGTCGTGGTAGTCCGTGGTGCCTTCGGCGAAGCCAAGGACCTCGCGGGCATAGTCCACCCGGTCAGGCGCGGTGTCGGCTGCGATGACGAGCTTGGTCTTCAAGCCAAGTTCCGGGTATGCGTACTGGACGGTCTGGTAGGCGCGCGAGTGGAGCTTGCCCATCCATCCGACGCTGATGAGGCCTACACCGACGGTGCGGGATTCTGCGTTCACGTTCTTGCCTTTCTCAGGGGAATTCATGTCAGTTGCGGGCGGTGTCGAAGGCGTCGCGGAACGCCGCCGCCATGATGGTGGAGTCTGAGCCGATGGCCACGAACCGGAACCCCTGGCCGATGTATTTGGCAGCTCTCAGGCCGTCCACGGCCAGGATTCCGGCCGCCTTGTTGTGGCGCTGCGCTGCGGCGACGACGCGCTGCAGCGCCTCCTGGAAGACGCTGCTGTCCAGCTGCAGCGGGACCCCGAGGGCGTAGGACAGGTCCAGGGGGCCGACGAAGACGACGTCGACCCGGTCCTGGGCGGCGATGTCTTCGACAGAGTCCAGTGCTTCCAGGGTTTCGATCTGGATGACGCCGAGGGCTTCCTGGTCCGGTTCGGTGAGCGTACGGCGGTCCATGCCCCAGCGGCAGGAGCGATTGTAGGTGGCCACGCCGCGGTCTCCGAGGGGCGGATACAGCATGTGCCGGACCGATTCCGCGGCCTGGTCAACGGTGTTCAGCCGCGGAACCATGATCCCGGCCGCTCCCTGGTCCAGCACCCGGCCGATGCGGATGCGGTCTCCGGATTCGACCCGGACGATGGTGGGGACGCCGTAGCTTCCGGCGGCGATTACTCCGTCCCGGACGGCTTCTTCGCCGCCGGAGCCGTGTTCAAGGTCGATCAGTATCCAGTCGGCGCCTGCCGCCGCGCAGACTTCGGCGGCAATAGCCGAAGACATGCCCACGAAGGTGCCGACGGTGACTTCGCCTGCGGCGAGGCGCCGGCGTAGCTGACCCGCGTCCAGTGGTCCGTGGCTCATCCGAACCACCGCTGGCTGCCGCGTGCCTTCTCGTAGTCGGTGCGGAGGGTGCGGACCCATTCCTGGCCGGAGACTTCCGCCGGGGCAACGTCCCACCAGACGTCGCCGCCGGGCAGGTCAACGTGGGGCACGGTGGGTACCACGATGACCACCGGGCCCTGCGTGTCCCTGGTCGAGGACAGCGCTTCCCGGACCTCGGCCGCCGAGGTGGCGCGGATGGCCAGTGCGCCGAGGCCTTCGGCGATCTGCCGCAGGTCCACCTTGAGGTAGTCGCCATCGAGCCGGGCCTTGGGGGCGTCCTCCGCAGCGACGCTGCCGCCGGTGGTGCGGTACCGAAACTCGTTGCCGAATTCCTTGCCCGTGCGGTTCATCTGCAGGCGGTGGATGACCTGGTAGCCGTGGTTTTCCGAGACGATGATGGTGACGTTCAGGCCTTCCTGGGCCGCGGTAAGGATTTCCGTGGGTGCCATCAGGAACGTACCGTCACCGATAAACGTGACCACCCGGTTGTCGTTGTTGCCTTCGGCGAGACGGACGCCCATGCCGGCGGCGATCTCGTAGCCCATGCAGGAGAACCCGAATTCCAGGTGGCAGTTACGGTTGCCGGTGGCGTCCCAGACCTTCTGCAGGTCGCCGGGAGCCCCGCCCGCAGCGGCGATGACCGTGTCGCCGGAACGTGCGTGTTCCTGCATCAGTCCGATCAGCTGGGGCTGGGTCAGCAGGGCGCCGGTGACCGGCGCGTACGGGTGATCCGCGGGGTTGTAGGCGTCGTCCGCGTCAAGCCAAGTGGACCGGATGGGAGCCCACTTGGCCTTCTCGGTTTGGACGGTGTCCTGCCAGGCTTCGCTGGTGCTGTGGCCCTCCAGCGCCCGCGAGAGTGCTTCAAGTCCCAGCCGGGCGTCCGCGAGGATTCCGGTGGCACCCTGCTTGCGGGTATCGGCGTCCACAATGTTCAATGACGCGAACCGGACGTCCGGGTTCTCGAAGATGGACTGTGAGCCGGTGGCGAAGTCGGTGAGTCGGGAGCCGACGCTCAGGACCAGGTCAGCCTGCTTGACGAGGGTGTTGGAGGCGAAGTTGCCTTCCAGTCCCACGCCGCCCACCTGCCACCATTCGTCCTTGGTTACGGCACCCTTGCCGCCGAAGGTCTCGACGACGGGAATTCCGGCCTGCCCTGCCAGCGCCTCAAGTGCGGCGTGCGCATCGGAGTAGTGGATGCCGCCGCCGGCGATGATCACCGGACGCTCGGCCGAGCGGATCAGGCGGGCGACGTCGTCGACCTCTGCCAGGTCCGGCAGCGGCCGGCGGATCTTCCAGTCCCGGGGTTCGAAGAACTCCGTCGGGAAGTCGTAGGCGTGGGACTGCACGTCCTGGGGCAGCGAGATGACCACGGCACCGGTATCGGTGGGGCTGGTGAGCACGCGCATGGCCTGCGGAAGGGCGGTCAGGAGCTGCTCCGGACGGTTGATCCGGTCGAAGAAGCGCGATACCGGACGGAACGCGTCGTTGACCGTGGCGTCAGCTTCGATGGGGTGTTCCAGTTGCTGCAGGACAGGACCCTGGTGCCGGGTGGCATAGGTGTCGCCGGGCAGGAGCAGCAGCGGAAGCCGGTTGACGGTTGCCAGCCCGGCGGCGGTCACCAGGTTGAGGGCGCCCGGACCGATGGAAGCCGTAACGGCCAGCACGGACTGGCGCCGGGTTGCCTTGGCGTACGCGGTGGAAATGTGCGCCATGTATTGTTCGTGGCGGCCCTGGATGAACGGCATGTCATCGGCCAGTTCGTCGAACGCCTGGCCCAGGCCGGCCACGTTGCCGTGCCCGAAGATCCCGAGGGCTGCGGGGATGAGGCGTCGGCGGACGCCGTCTGAGACTGAGTACTGGACCGACAGGTATTTGACGACCGCCTGGGCGGTGGTCAGTCGGATGGTCTGCGAGTTAGTGGTCATTGCCTTATTCCAGAAGTCGGGGGTTTACCAGGGGCGTCCGTGCAGGATGACCGTTTTTTCTTCAGTCATTTCCTGCACTGCGGAGCGGACGCCTTCCTTGCCGACGCCGCTGCCCTTGAGTCCTCCGTAGGGCATGAGGTCGGCGCGCCACAGGGGCGTCCAGTTGATATGGATGTTTCCGGCGTCAATCTGCCGCATGGCCCGGACAGACCCCGAGACGTCGCTGGTGAAGATTCCGGCACCAAGTCCGTAGTCGTTGTCGTTGGCCAGGGCGATCGCCGATTCGATGTCGCTGGCTGAGGTAACAGCCACGGCCGGGCCGAAGAGTTCGTTGCGGCTCAGCGGAGAGCGCGGGTCAACGCCTGCGACGACGGTCGGGGTGACCACGGCGCCCTGGCGGTCCCCGCCGGTGAGCACCTTGGCTCCGGAGTTGCGGGCTTCGTCGATGGAGGAGTGGACGCGCGTCGCTTCCTCTTCCGAGATCAGCGATCCGAGACGGGTCTCGGCATGGCGGGGGTCCCCCACCGCAATGGCTTCGACCTTGGGGACGAGGGCGTCGAGGAAGTCTGCTTCGATCCGGCGGTCAACGATGACCCGCTGCACCGAGATGCACACCTGACCGGCGTTGATGAAACCGCCTGCCGCAACGGCGCTGGATGCAAGCTCAAGGTCTGCGTCCGGCAGGACGATGACCGGGCATGAGGCGCCCAGCTCCAGGGACAGTTTTTTGACTCCGGCGATCGAACTGATGCGCGTGCCGGTTGCGGTGGACCCGGTGAAGGAGACTTTCCGGACGCGCGGGTCGGTGACCAGAACATCCCCCAGGGTGCTGCCGGGTCCGGTCAGGACGGACAACGCTTCCGGCGGCAGCCCGGCGTCGACGAAGCACTGCGCCAGTTTCAGCGCCGTCAGCGGCGTGGCACGGGCGGGTTTAAGTACGACGGCGTTACCGGCTGCCAGCGCAGGTGCAATTTTGTGCAACACGAGCAGGGCGGGGTAGTTGAACGGCGTGATGGCCACGACGATACCCACGGGCTGCCGCAGGGTAAAGCCAATCTTTTCCAGACCTGTACCGGCGTTGGCATCCAGGGGAAGGGTGGAACCGTACAGCTGGCTTCCTTCGTAGGCAGCCAGGCGGATGATGTTGCCGGAACGGCTGGCCTCGCCGCGGGCTTCGGTGATGGGCTTCCCGGTTTCCGCGCTGATGGTCTGGGCGATGTCCTCGGCACGTTCATCGGCCAGGGCAGCTGCCCGCAAGAGGATGTCCACCCGTTCGTGTGCCGGTGTGGCCCTCTGCAGCTGAGCGCCGATCTCGGCGCGGTCAAGCGCGGTCTGGGCGTCCTTGACTGTTGCCACGGGGACCGTGTCAATCATCCGGCCGTCGAAGGGTGACCGGACTTCCTCGGTCCTGCCGTCGGCGGCACCGAGCCATGTTCCGGCGATTAGCATTTGCATGGTTGCTCCATCTGGGTGGACGAGCGGCCCTTCCGATTCCGGCGGGGATCGGGTCAACCGTTCTGTTTCTTGAATTTGATCTGTCTCCTCCGGCGCTGAGCCGGAGGAGAGGACTCTGGGCTGCTGCTGTCAGCGGATGCTGCTGAGGCCTTCGCTCTCTGAGGTGACTTCCGCGACCTCCGCCTGGACTTCCTTGACGATGTCGCTGTGGCCGCCGAGCTGTTCGAGTTCGTGGGCGAGTTCGGCGAGTTCGGCGCCGCCGGCCATCTGGGCGGTGAGCTCGTCGAGGCTGATGTCCTTCTTGTCGTAGTAGCCGATCGACTTGCCGCGTTTGAGCAGCAGGAACCGGTCTCCGACGGGGAAGGCGTGGTGCGGGTTGTGGGTGATGAAGATGACCCCGAGGCCGCGGTCGCGGGCCTGCAGGATGTACCGCAAAACCACACCGGACTGCTTGACGCCGAGTGCCGCGGTCGGCTCGTCCAGGATCAGCACCTTGGCGCCGAAGTACACGGCCCGGGCGATCGCGACACACTGGCGTTCACCGCCGGAGAGCTGGCCGATGGGCTGCTCCACGTCGCGCAGGTCGATGCCCATCTCGGCGAGTTCGGTCTTGGTAATGTCCTTCATTTTTTGGACGTCCAGGCTCTTGAACGGGCCGAAGCCGCTGGTCAGCTCGGAACCGAGGAAGAAGTTCCGCCAGATCGGCATCAGCGGGACAACGGCGAGGTCCTGGTAGACCGTGGCGATGCCGGCGTCGAGGGCATCACGGGGCGAGGTGAATTTCCGTTCCTCGCCCATGATGTTCAGGACCCCGGCGTCGTGCTGGTGCAGGCCGGCGATGATCTTGATCAGCGTGGACTTACCGGCGCCGTTGTCGCCCAGAACGCAGGTGACGCGGCCGTTGTCCACGGCCATCGTGACATCGCTCAGCGCGAGGATGTTGCCGTAGTTTTTCCCCACCTTGTTCAACGAGAGCAGGTGCACCGGGGTGTGGGTCAGCGGGTCCGTCTCGTTCTGGAGCAGGATCGTTTGGTCGATTTCCTTGGCATTCATGTTCTCCGGGCCCTTACTTGAGTTCCGCGCGGCGTTTGACGATGAGGTTGACGATGGTGGCCAGCAGCAGCATCAGGCCCAGGAAGAACTTGAACCAGTCCGGGTTCCACTGCGCGTAGACGATGCCCTTGTTGGCCATGCCAAAGATGAACGCGCCGATCGCGCCGCCGATGGCCGAGCCGTAACCGCCGGTCAGGAGGCAGCCGCCGATGACCGCGGCGATGATGTAGAGGAACTCGTTGCCCACACCTTCACCGGACTGGACGGTGTTGAAGGCGAACAGGTTGTGCATGCCAAGGATCCAGCCGCAGAAACCGACAGCCATAAACAGTCCGATCTTGGTCTTATTCACGGGAACGCCCACAGCACGGGCGGCATTGGCGTCGCCGCCGGCGGCGAAGATCCAGTTGCCCACCTTGGTGCGCAGCAGGACCCAGGAAGCCACGACGACCAGGGCGACCCAGATGAACACGGTGACGTTGACGTCGATGCCGCCGATCTTGATGGTCGAGGCGAAGAGCACGCGGGCGGCGTCGAAACCGTCGAGGTCGGAAACGGAAGGGGTTGCCACCGCCCCGCCGATCATGCGGGTCAGTCCGAGGTTGAGTCCGGCGAGCATCAGGAAGGTAGCCAGCGTGACGATAAAGCTGGGGAGGTTTGTTTTGACGAGGATCCAGCCGTTGATGAACCCGATGCCAAGGGACACTACGAGCGCAAAAGCGACGCCGACCCAGATGTTCGTGCTGAAGTACCAGCTGAACATGGAGGCTGAGAGGGCTGAGGTAATGACTGCGACGCCGGTGGAGAGGTCAAACTCGCCACCGATCATCAGCAGAGCCACGCCTACGGCCATGATCCCGATGGTGGAGCTGCCGTACAGCACGGTTGCCAGAGAACTGGGCTGCAGGAAGACGGGAGCAATGGCGGCAAAGAATACGAAAAGTACAAGGGCGCCGACGAGAGCGCCTATTTCGGGCCGGACAAGTAGTTTCTGCAAGGTGCTTCGAGCGCTGACGCGCTCGTCAACTGCAATCGTGAGGACAGCATTGGCCATGATTTTGACTCCTTTGTGGTGGGATGCCGGGCGCGACTGCCGGGGCGCCCGGCATCCCACAGAAATTTCCTGCTTAGCGGATGCCGGCCTGAGCGAACTTGGAGACATCGACTGCATTGCTCTTGTCGACGACAGCCGGGCCGGTGTAGACCTGCTGCCCGCCGCCAACCTTGAAACCGCCGACTTTGTTCAGCCAAATGGTGTCCACAGCGCCGTACCCCTGGAGGTAAGGCTGCTGGTCGACGGTGAACTCGACGCTTCCGTCTTCAATGGCCTTGGCCAGCTCGCCGTTCAGGTCGAACGAAGCCACCTTGACCTTGCTGCCTGTTTCCTTCACGGACTTCACGATGGTGAGCGTGAACGGGGCGCCGAGACCGATGATCGCGTCGGCGTCCGGCGTGGACTGGAGCTTCGCCGTCACCGTAGAGGAAACGGAGGTCATGTCTGCGCCGTTGACGTTGAGGATCTCGGAGCCGGGGACCTCTTCCTTGACCCCGGCACACCGGTTTTCGAGCCCGACGTGGCCCTGTTCCATGATCACGCAGATCGGGTGCTTGATGCCTTCGGCGGCGAGTCGCTGTCCCACCGTGACGCCGGCGAGCTTGTCGCTCTGGCCAAAGTGGGTGATTGCACCCATAACCTTCGACTGGTCTTCGCCTGCGTTGAAGCTCACCACGGGAATCCCGGCGTCGGCCGCCTTCTTTACGACGTCCTTGAGCGCCTCCGGCTTGGCCAGAGTGACGAGGATGCCGTCGACTTTTTGGTCGATGGCCTGCTGCACCAACTGCGCCTGGCGGCCACCTTCAGCGTCACCGCTATACAGCAGCTCGACGTTGTCCTTCTGCGCGGCGGTTTCGGCGCCCTTGCGGACGATGTCCCAGAACGTGTCGCCGGCGGCGGCGTGGGTGATCATCGCGACCTTCAGACGGGGCGTGTCCGCAACCGCGCCGCCTCCTCCGGCATTGGACGTTTCGGTCTTGCCGCCACCGCTCGAGCATGCCGCCAGGGTCAGGAGCGGAACGACGGCGAGAGCCATAACGCCCTGACGCCAACTGAATTTTGCCACGTGAAATCTCCTTTGATTCGCACCATTTCGACCGTCGTGAACGCTTCGGTCGCATGCCGGGGCATGGAGCGAAATGCGGAGGTCGCTGATTATGAACGGATGTGATCCAACTCTCTGAGTGGAACGGTCCAACCATAGAAGACGGGGATTCGGAATGTCAATAGACCGTTCCAATGGATTGTGGTTTCATATTTAGACGCGCTTATTTGATCGGGCGGCGGCCCTCATTTGCTTCAAAGGAGAACAATGACTGAGATGTCTGCGCCGGAACTCGTCGCATCCTGCTGGACCAGCGCCGGCAATGTTGCGCCGTTGCAAATTCCCGAGACAAGTCCTGTGCCCATCACGGATCGTTTGGACGCTATGGCCGCGACAGGATGGTCAGGTTTTGGGCTCGCCCATGATGACCTGGCCGCCGTCCGCTCCACGCTTGGCTTCCCGGCCTTGCGGAAACTGATTGACGACGCCGGCTTCAGCTACGTTGAAGTTGAACTCCTCAGCAACTGGTGGGACGAGAGCCTTTCCCACCAGTGGCGGCCTCAGTTCGACCTCCTCCTTGAGGCTGCCGAGACGCTCGGTGCCCGGTTTATCAAAGTCGGAACTGCCCCGGGCGAGGCCCTGGATGACCTAGACTTCCTGGTTGAACCCCTGCGGCGCCTGACAGCCGAGGCCGAGCTGCGGGGCACCCGCATTGCCCTGGAACCGATGGCATTCGCCACCGTCGGACCGCTGCCCGCGGCAGCGGAACTGATCCGAAAGGTCGACATGCACGGATGCGGTCTGGTGGTCGACTACTGGCACGTGTTCCGCGCAAGAACCACCTTGGACGAGCTGTCCAAAAGCCTTGACGCTAACCAGATATTCGGCGTCGAGCTCAACGACGCGGACGCGGAAGTCCGGGGCTCCCTTTTCGAAGACACACGCGACAACCGCCGCCAGTGCGGGCAGGGCGACCAGGACGTCGTTGGGTTTATCCGAACCATGAAATCCATTGGCTTTGATGGGCCGTGGGGAGTGGAGATCCTGGCAGAGGAACATCGTGCGCTTCCCGTGCTGGAAGCATTGCGGGAGACCCAGGCAAGGACATTGGAATGCTTTGCAGCGCGGTGAAAAACAGGCTGCACTGGCAACCCGAGTGGATCGCAGTCGTGGGCGAGATCGTCGAAGTACGGCTCCATGACAAGACGGTGAGAACGGGCAGGGTGGACGGTGTAACAGCCGACGATCAAATCCTTTGGATAGCAGCCGACGGCGCTGAGTCCCGGGCCATGTTCGAACGCTCCCAAGGCTTTTCGGTTTGGATTGAGTACAAATGGGAAACCGCGTCGACAGGCCGGTAGGCCGAGTCGAGGCTGTTACTGACCGGGGGCCCGGTATGCAGGTGTCTTCTCCACAGCTGCGTCAATATCCTCCGGTGTCATGAGCGGCGTGAGGTGAAGGTCCACGGCGCCGGTGGAATTGATCATCAGGGAAAGGGCAACAGCACTCGGCTGATCGGGAACGTCGAAGACCCCAAGGACATCCGTCTCGCCGAACGCGTAGTAGATGCATTCCAGTGATCCTCCAACCGACTCCAAGGCCTTTACAACCGCGTCCCGACGCTTGGACCCACCCTCCTGCATCAGGCCTTTGATGCCCTGGCCCACATAATTTGCTTGGAAAAGATACTTAGTCATGGCCGATTCCTGTTCTGCTTTGCCCAGAACACGAACCTATCCGCACGCCCAGAACAGAGGATGAGTGAAGGGTTCTGGAGTTCTCCCCGGCTGGGGTTGTGGGCTGAGTCTAGGCCCTCCCCCGGGAACTGGCAACGGTCGGTTGTACCCACGGTCCAGCCTTCATCCGGCAATGGCAACGAAGCCGGTCGCGGGCTTGTATTCGAGGGGCCGTTCCAGCGCCCTTGCTGGCCCACAGGGGTCCGCAGGCCAACAAGGGCATGGCGCCTAAACCGCCGCGGCTTCCAGCGCGTCGGCGCCTCTTATGGTCGCTCCTTTGGAGCGATTCACCATCAGCCCGAGAAGGTCAAAGACCAAGGTTGCGGCCGCGAGAGTGGTGATGTCTGCGTGGTCGTACGCCGGGGGATCAGTGAGCTGATAGGGCTGGACGTGACCGAAACGTCAACCATGGCCCAGCTCTGGTTTGCCCTGCAGATCCATGAGGCTATGGAGATCGGCGGCAACAGCGCAACGCTGGATACGCGCCCTCAAGCCTGATCCTGCGACCAGAGCCACAACTGGAGCCTCCTGTCGGATTCGAACCGACGACCCCCGCTTTACAAGAGCGGTGCTCTGGCCAACTGAGCTAAGGAGGCGCGCCCCCGAGGGGCGTGCGCCGCAAGGCGCTAGATAAGGTTAGCCCAAGTCCGCCCGCTCGTAAAAACGCCGGCAAGGGCGAACCGGAGCCAAAACAGAGGACCTGCTTCCGGAATCGATCCGGAAGCAGGTCCTCTGAGTGGAAGGACTTTAGCCCTTCGCGGTGATCGCTGCCTGCAGGAAGTCAGCGAACGGGGTCTGCGCACTGGCACCCTTGCCCCACTGCTGCCCGTCCACAAACACCGTAGGCGTGCCGGTGACGCCGATCGCCGCGGCCTGCTTGGTTGTGAACTTCACGTACGGACGGTAGGTCTTCTCGTCGACGCAGGTGTCAATGTTCTTGGCGCCGATGTCCGTGGCCATGGTCTTGAGCCTGTCGTCAGAAAGACCGGCGGTACCCTCGGCGGGCTGGTTGGCGAACAGCGAGTCCACAAACTCCGCGTACTTCTCCGGAGACTCATTCACAACACACGCGGCGGCGTTGGCTGCACGGGAGGAGTAGTTCGTGGAGGACCGGTTGTCCAGGAACCCGAGCGCCCGGTATTCCACCGAGATCTTGCCTTCGTTGCGGAGCGCCGTCAGCTGCTCGTTGTACTGTGCCTCGAAGTTCTTGCAAACCGGGCAGATGAAGTCAACGTACAGGACCACCTTGACCGGCTTTCCGGCCTCAGCCTCGGCGCCCGGTGCCACAACCGACGCCGGCGCGGTTTTCGGGGGCTCCCCCACGGAGGCTGCGTCAACGGTGGCTGCTTCCAGCTTCGCGACGTCGGTATTGGCCAGCAAGGTGATGCCACCGTTGACGTTGCCGTTGGCCGGCGTCGGCCCCTGGTCAGCGATCGGGGCGTTCTGCCGCATCGTTGTGGTCACCACCAGCCCCACCACCACAAGGATGGCCACCACGGCCACCACAATGCCCCAGCCGATCAGCAGCTTGTTGCGCTTGTCCTTCGTCAGCTGCGCCTCACGGATCAGGCGTGCCTTCTCGCGCGCCTCCGAGGTTCGCTCAGCCTTGGACTTACGTATTTCATTTGCGGGGCTCATGTGTTCCTTGGGTCGATCGACATAGGGGGACCACTCTGTGGCGACTCCACCATTTTAGGGGACAAACCTGAGAGCTTGCGCTTTCAACTATTCCGCCCGAATAACCAACGGACGAATAGCCCCGAGGATTCCATCCTATTAAGGTGGCTTAAAGGCACAAGCAACCCCAGGGGGCCGCAATGCAAACACCCGTCCAAGAAAAACCAACAGCTGTACCTGCAACCGGCGCCGCCGCGAGCAGCCACAGCACGGCCGCCACGTACGATTTTATGGTTGTCTCCAACAGGCTGCCCGTTGACCGCTGCGCGCCAGGCGAGAGCGGCGACGACGGCTCCGGCTGGCGCCGCTCCCCCGGCGGCCTGGTGACTGCCCTCGCACCTATGATGACCAAGACCGACGGCGCGTGGGTGGGTTGGCACGGCGCCCCGGACGAAACCGTCGAGCCTTTCAGCCACGGCGGCATGGACCTGGTACCCGTCCAGCTGAGCAACGACGACGTTGAGCTCTACTACGAGGGTTTCTCCAACGCCACCCTGTGGCCGCTGTACCACGACGTCATCGCCCCGCCGGAGTTCCACCGAACCTGGTGGGACGCCTACCGCAGGGTCAACCAAAGGTTCGCCGACGCCGTCGTGCGCCATGCCGGCCAGGGCGCCACGGTGTGGGTCCAGGACTACCAGCTGCAGCTGGTGCCGCGGCTGCTGCGCCAAGCGCGGCCGGACCTGCGGATCGGGTTCTTCAACCACATCCCCTTCCCCCCGCCGGAAATCTTCGCCCAGCTGCCGTGGCGGCATGCCATCATTGACGGCCTGATGGGTGCAGACCTGGTGGGCTTCCAGCGCCCCAGCGACGCCGGCAACTTCATGCGCTCTGCCCGCCGGTTCCTCGGCGCCAGCGTCAAGCAGCAGCAGGTGCATGTGAAGGGTAAGGACGGCGAAATCACGCACATCGCCAGGGCCCAGGCCTTCCCCATCTCCATCGACGTGGCCCAGATCAACGAACTGGCCCACAACCCCGAGATCATCGAGCGTGCGCGCCAGATCCGCCAGGACCTCGGCAACCCCAAGACCATCCTCCTGGGCGTGGACCGGCTCGATTACACCAAGGGCATCCGGCACCGGCTCAAGGCGTTCGAGGAACTCCTGAACGAAGGCAAGCTGACGGTCGGCGACGCAACGCTGATCCAGGTTGCCAGCCCAAGCCGCGAACGGGTTGAGCAGTACCGCCTCCTGCGCGAGGAAATCGAAGGTACCGTCGGCCACATCAACGGCACCTACGACACCATCCAGAACACGGCGGTCCGCTACCTGCACCACAGCTACCCCGTGGAGGAGATGGTGGCGCTGTACCTCGCCGCCGACGTTATGCTCGTGACCGCACTGCGGGACGGCATGAACCTCGTGGCCAAGGAATACGTCACTGCCCGCAAGGACAACGACGGCGCGCTGGTCCTCAGCGAGTTCGCCGGTGCCGCGGACCAGCTCAAGCAGGCGCTCCTGATGAACCCGCACGATATCGACGGCCTCAAGGACACCATCATGCGGGCCGTCGATTTGCCTCCCAAAGATGCCGCGCGCCGCATGCGGTCCATGCGCAAGCAGATCCTGGAACACGACGTCGACCACTGGTCAGCTGACTTCCTGGCCGCCCTGAACGAGAAAGTTGTACGCGATGACTCCTGACGCCCGGCCCGCCAAGGGCCCGCTCACCTTGTCCCCTGAACTCCGGCAGGCCGCTCGGCGCATCGCCCAGACGGAACACCTGCTGGTGGCCATGGATTTCGACGGCACCATTTCCCCGCTGGTTGACCGCGCCGACGACGCCCGCCCGCTTCCGCGCTCGGCCGCCGCTTTCGCCGGGCTCGCCGCCCTTCCACGCACGACGACGGCACTCCTCTCAGGCAGGGCCCTCGCCAGCCTGCGCGCGGTCGCCTCGCCCCCGGTGGACACGTTGCTGATCGGCAGCCATGGCGCCGAGGCGTGGCTGGGCCCCGGCTCCACGGAGCTGACGCTGGACGAGGCCCAGCGCCAGCTGCTGGCCGAAGTCCGAGGCGTCCTGGAGGAGATCGTTGAGCAGGCACCGGGCACGCTCCTCGAAGACAAGCCCGCAGGCGTAGTCCTGCATACCCGGCTGGCCACGGACGATGTTGCCGAGGACGCGGTGGCTGCGGCCCGTTCCGTTCTCCAGGACCGCAAAGGCGTTTTCCTGAAGAACGGCAAACGGGTCCTGGAAACTTCGGTGGTTAACGCCTCCAAGGGCGAGGGCCTGACGTTCCTGCGCCAGATCACCGGGGCCACTGCGGTCCTCTTCGCCGGCGACGACGTCACGGACGAGGACGCCCTGGCGCGCCTGGAATCCGGCGATGTGGGCGTCAAGGTGGGCCTGGACTTCACCCAGGCCGAGTTCCGGGTGGAAGCGCCGGCCCACGTCGCGGAGCTGCTCGAAGCACTCCTGCAGGAACGGAGCCTGGTGGTGGCCGAAGAAGCGCCCGGCACTGACTGAACCTCGGGGACATGTCCAACCTCACATGTGACCTCCGTAACATTTGCACCAATACGCCAATCGTCTGACATACTCTTGGTTGTGATGTGGCGCACAGGAACCGTGCGGCGTCACGTGATACTCCTCGGCTTCGGCCGGGGAGTACACGGCTGCAATGCCGTGGATAACTGAATTACATGAACCATTCACAACGGATCGTCCGGCACGTACCTGCCGGTGAAGGGATTGATAACTGTGGCTACAGTTACTTTTGATAACGCTACGCGTCTGTACCCGGGCACAGAGAAGCCCGCTGTTGACAAGCTCAACATCGAAATCGCCGATGGCGAATTTCTGGTCCTCGTAGGACCCTCCGGTTGCGGTAAGTCCACCTCCCTGCGCATGCTCGCAGGCCTTGAGGACGTCAACGCCGGCCGGATTCTTATTGGCGACCGCGATGTCACCGATGTTCCGCCGAAGGACCGTGACATCGCGATGGTTTTCCAGAACTACGCGCTGTACCCGCACATGACGGTTGCAGACAACATGGGCTTCGCGCTGAAGATCGCCGGCGTCTCCAAGGAAGAGCGCGCCGAGCGTGTCCGTGAAGCCGCCAAGCTTCTTGACCTCGAGCCGTACCTGGACCGCAAGCCGAAGGCCCTCTCCGGTGGCCAGCGCCAGCGTGTTGCCATGGGCCGCGCCATCGTGCGTAACCCGCAGGTGTTCCTCATGGATGAGCCGCTTTCCAACCTGGACGCCAAACTCCGCGTCCAGACCCGTACGCAGATCGCATCCCTGACCCGCCGCCTCGGCGTCACCACCGTTTACGTCACCCACGACCAGGTCGAGGCCATGACCATGGGTGACCGCGTGGCTGTGCTGAAGGACGGCCTGCTGATGCAGGTAGACACCCCGCGCAACCTCTACGACAAGCCCAAGAACGTCTTTGTTGCCGGCTTCATCGGCTCCCCCGCCATGAACCTGCTCGAACTGCCCGTGGTCGACGGCGGCGTCCAGTTCGGCGGAACGGTTTACCCCGTGCCGCGCAACATCCTCGAAGAGGCCCACGGCAGCACCGTCACCCTGGGCAGCCGCCCCGAGGACCTCGAGCAGGCCTCTCACGGTGAGGGTCTCCAGGTCGAGGTCGACGTTGTTGAAGAACTCGGTGCCGACGCCTACGTCTACGGCCACACGACGCTGGACGGCAAGGACCACGACATCGTGGCACGCGTCGACGGCCGCCGCCCCCCGCTGAAGGGCGATACCATCTACGTCCGTCCGCAGTCGGGCCACGTGCACCTGTTCGACACCAAGACCGGTCTGCGCCTGGGCGACTAGTCCCCACCGGCGATCGAGCCTGTCGAGATCTAACCGACGGCGGCCCTCCTGACTGGACGGGCCGCCGTCGGCGTTTAAGTCCGAGGTTTAGGCCAGCCGCCCCTCTGTACGAAAGAATTGATCCATGACCGACGAAAACAGTGCACAGTGGCACGACGAGCCCACGGACTACGCGCAGGTCGGCAAACTGCCGCGGTTCGAGGCAGCGAGCGCCAAGGATGACAAGGTCCTTGCCGCTTCCAGCTCGCTGAACATCACGGCGGCGGCCGCGGATCCCGAACTCCTGGACCTGCCCTGGCACATCGCCCTGGAGGACTGGCCGGCCGAGAACCTGGCAGCACTTCCCCGCGGCATCTCGCGGCACATTGTGCGTTTCGCGCACCTGGGCGGCTCCGTCATCGCCATCAAGGAAACGTCCGAGCATGTGGCCCGCCACGAGTACCACATGCTCCGCAAGCTGGCCCGCCTGGACGTCCCGTGCGTTGTCCCCGTTGCAGTCATCACAGGCCGGACCACCCTGGATGGGCGGCCCTTGAACCCCGTCCTGGTCACCCGCCACCTGAAATTCTCCATGCCGTACCGGGCCCTGTTCTCGCAGATGCTGCGCAAGGACACCCTGACAAGGCTCATCGATGCCCAGGCCCTGCTGATGGTCCGGCTGCACCTCATCGGCTTCTACTGGGGCGACGTCTCGCTCTCCAATACGCTCTTCCGCCGTGACGCGGGCGCGTTCGCCGCCTACCTGGTGGACGCGGAAACCGGCGAGCTGTATCCCGATCTTTCCACCGGCCAGCGCGAGTACGATCTCGAGATTGCCCGGGTCAACATCGCCGGCGAGCTGATGGACCTCCTGGACGGCGGCCTGATCGAGGAAAAGGTGGACCCGGTGGCCACCAGCGAACTCATCATGGAGAGCTACCGGCGCCTGTGGACGGAACTGACCGAGAAGGAATCCTTCGAAATCGGCGAACGCTGGCGCGTGGCCGCCCGGATCCGGAAACTCAACGAGCTGGGGTTCGACGTCGAGGAATACGCCATCAAGACCACCCAGAACGGTTCCACCATCCAGCTCCAGCCCAAGGTGGTCGACGCCGGACATCACCAGCGCCGGCTGCTGCGCTTGACCGGACTGGACGCCCAGGAGAACCAGGCACGGCGCCTGCTCAATGACATGGACTCCTTCCGGGCGGACAACAACCCGGGGATGGACGAGGAATACAGCGCGCACCTCTGGGTCAGCCAGGTCTTCGAGCCGATTGTGCGCTCGATCCCCCGCGACCTGTCCCGCAAGCTTGAGCCAGCGGAGGCAGTCCACGAGGTGCTGGAGCACCGCTGGTACATGTCCGAGGACCAGGCCCGCCACATTCCGCTCGCCGAGGCAGTGCAGTCCTACATCGAGTCCGTCCTGCGCCACCGCCGGGACGAAGCCGCTATCATGCTCAACCCGGATACTGCGATGCTGAAGATCCTCGAAGTGGAAACCGAGGAGTCCTCTCGCTATGGCGCCGACGAGTCTATCGAAGAGTACCCGGACGTCGACGACTGACGCGGACCATGGGCCGGCAGCGGATGCAGCACGGCTGTGTTAACACACACCACTAGGTAGCAGTAACTGTCGTTATGAACGCCCATAACGACAGGTACTGCTACCTAGTTTTGTGGCAGGTGGCGGCCTTTAGATGGCCTTGCCCGGGTTCAGGATGCCGGCCGGGTCAAAGAGTTCCTTGATCCTGCGCTGGAGCTCCCTGACGGGTTCCGCCTGCTCCAGGCCCAGCCAGCGCAGTTTGTACTGCCCGATCCCGTGCTCGCCGGTGATGGTGCCGCCCATTTCCAGCGCAGCCTCGATGGAGGCGTCCAGGGCAAAGTTCAGCCGGGCCATGGCGTCAGCGTCCACCGCACTGTCCTGGCGGTCAATCCAGAACGTGGGATGCAGGTTGCCGTCGCCCGCATGCGCCACCACCTTCAGGCTCACACCATGTGTTGCCGCGAGGTCTTCCAACGCCGCCACGTAATCCACCAGGCGTGAGCGCGGCACGGCCACGTCCTCGCCCACACGGTATTCGTCGTCCACCTCCACGCCCCGGCTGTTCCGGCGGAGTTCCACGAGCTGCTCGGCTTCCGCCGTGGATTCCGTGCTCACCGTTGCCCCGCCGGCCGCGAGGACGGAACGCACGACGTCGGCCTCCGCCGCTGCCCCGAACCCGTCGGTCTGGATCAGGAGCAGCGAACGGCCGCGGGAGCCCAGGTCGGAGCCGTGGAGATCGTCCAGCTGGGCCAGCGTCCCGCCGTCGAGCAGTTCCATGATGGCCGGCTGCACGCGGGCCCGGCCCACCGCCAGGACGCCCGCAGCGGCCTGCCTGAAGTCCGGGTAGAACGCGGCGATGGTGTGCACGTCACGGGGCAGGTACTTGAGCCGGACAGTCGCGCCCACCACGATCCCCAGAGTGCCCTCAGAGCCCACAAACAGGCCCGTCAGGTCGTAGCCCGCCACGCCCTTGAACGTCTGGTGGCCGGTGTGGATGAGGGACCCGTCAGCCAGCACCACATCCAGCGCCAACACTGAGTCCCGGGTTACGCCGTACTTGGCGCAGCGCAGTCCCCCGGCATTTGTGGCAACGTTGCCGCCGATCGTGGAGGAACGGAAGCTCGCCGGATCCGGCGCGTACATCAGGCCATACACTGCGGCGGCCTCGTTGAGGGCAGCGTTGACCACGCCGGGTTCGACGACGGCGGTCTCGTCGTCCGGGTTGAGGTCAAGGATGCGGTTCATCCGTTCCAGGGACAGGACTATGCAGTTCCTGCTCGCGTGCGCGCCGCCGGACACGCCAGTTCCGGCTCCGCGGGCCACAACGGCGACGTTGAGGGCCGCACACAGCCTGACCACGGCCTGCACATCCGCCACAGACCCGGCGAAGACCACCGCTTCGGGGAGCTGGAAGTCCAGGATGGGGGCCTGGTCCACTGCATATCTCGCGAGCAGATCCTCTTCGGTACTGACCTGCCCTGACCCGAGGGCGCCCACCAGCTCTTCAACCAAGCTGCCCACGCAGCCTCCCGTTCGTCGTCGTTGTCGTTCTCCCCCAGTCTAGGACGGCCGGCAGGAGCTGAGGGCGTCGGTATCTGCAGTCTGTAAACGCTTCCATTTCTGGAATTCAACCAGTCATCAGAACGTATGCAGCCTTGCGGTCATATGACTGGAAGCGTTTTCATTTTTGGTGTAGAGACGCCTAAACTTTTCTCCATGTCTGTAGATACAGCGTTTACCGCCACCGCCCCACTGATGGGCCGGCTGTCCCTTATCCACGATGCCGACAATGCCCCCGGCTGGTGGCGCTCGGCCGTCATCTACCAGGTGTACCCGCGGTCCTTCCGGGACCTCAATGGCGACGGCATCGGGGACCTCGCGGGGATTACTGCGGAACTTCCGCAGCTGGCCGAGCTGGATGTGGACGCCGTCTGGCTGTCCCCCTTCTACAAATCGCCGCAGCGCGATGCCGGCTATGACGTCAGCGATTACTGCGACGTGGATCCGATCTTCGGCACCCTGGGCGACTTCGACGTCTTGATTGCCGAGGCCAACCGCCTGGGGCTTCGGGTCATCGTGGACCTGGTTCCCAACCACTGCTCGGACCAGCACGTGGCGTTCCAGGCAGCCCTCGCCTCCCCGGCAGGGAGCCCGGAACGCGACATGTTCATCTTCCGGGACGGCGCCGGCCCCGAGGGCCACGAACCGCCTAACAACTGGCAGTCCCATTTCGGAGGCCCGGCCTGGACCCGGGTCACCGGTCCTGACGGCCAGCCGGACCAGTGGTACCTGCACCTGTTTGATTCCTCCCAGCCAGACTTCAACTGGGACAACCCGGCTGTGCACGCCGAATTTGAGCGCGTGCTCCGTTTCTGGCTGGACCGCGGCGTCTCCGGCTTCAGGGTGGACGTCGCCCACGCTCTGGTCAAGGCCCCGGGACTGCCTGCCTGGGGCGGTCGTGCCGACGGCGGCAGCTCGGACGGCTACCCCGGCCACGAGGCACCAATGTTCGGCCAGCCTGCCCTCCACGACATCTTCCGGGCGTGGCGCTTGATCCTTGACGGGTACGGGCCGGACCGCATTCTATGCGCGGAAGCCAACGTCGACCCGCTCCCCCGCCTCGCCGAGTGGGTGCGGTCCGATGAAATGCACCAGGCTTTCAACTTCCCCTACCTGCACGCCGGGCTGGACGTTTACCGGCTGCGCAGTGTCATTACCGAATCGCTGACCGCCCTGGACGCCGTGGGAGCACCCAGCACGTGGGTGCTGTCCAACCACGATGTGGTCCGCCATTCCAGCCGCTTCGGCTACAACGGGTCCGGTCCGCGCGATGGCGACGGCATCGGTGCGGCCGATCCGCAGCCGGATACAGCCCTAGGCCGTCGGCGTGCAGCCGCCGCCTCCCTGTTTATGCTGGGACTGCCCGGCGCCGCCTACCTGTACCAGGGTGAGGAGCTTGGGCTGCCGGACGGCATCGATATTCCGGAGCACCTGCGGCAGGATCCCACGTTCGCACGCACCGGAGGCGCCCGGCTGGGCCGCGACGGTTGCCGGGTTCCCCTCCCGTGGCGCAGCACAGAACGGCACCTGGGCTTTGGCGCTGGCCAGGCTCCCTGGCTTCCCTTGCCGGCGAGCTTCGCGGACCTGGCACGGGACGCACAAGCCGCGTCGCCGTCGTCGCACCTTTCCCTGTACCGGAACATGCTGGCCTTGCGCCGTGAACTGGGTTTGGGCAGCGGGTCACTGGCCTGGGCAGAAGACTGGTGCAGCGGTTCGTCCCTCGCGTTCCTCAACGGCGATACGCTGGTGATTATGAACCTCAACCACGAACCCCTGGAAATGCCGGCAGGCAGCGTCCTCGTCCGCAGCGCTGACTCCGGCTCGGGCTCGGGCTCGGGCTCCGGCTCGGCCCACTTCCTGGCGACCGGAGAAACCGCGTGGCTGCGGGTTGGCGGAGGCGACGCTGCATAGTGGGACTTGCGGGCATCAAGGACGTTGCCGACCGCGCCGGGCTGTCGATCGCCACTGTGTCGCGGGCGCTCAGCGGCAAGGCGAACGTGTCGGCCAAGAGCCGGCAGCTGGCAAAGGCGGCAGCCGACGAACTGGGCTTTGTCCCGTCCTACCACGCGTCCAGCCTGGCCTCAGGCCGTAACCACAACGTGGGGCTGGTGGTCCCGTCCATCCACCGCTGGTACTTTTCGTCCGTGGTGGAGGGCGTGTCCGGCACCTTGCTCGATGCCGGCTACGACCTCACCCTGTACAACGTGGGTGACCGGCCGGAACGCCGCCACAGCGTCCTGAACGACTTCCTGCTCCGCAAGCGGCTGGATGCCGTCATCGCTGTGGCGCTGGTCCTGAGCGAGTCAGAAATCAAGCAGTTGCTGGCAATCCACCGTCCAATCGTGGGCATCGGCGGCGCCCTGGCCGGCGCGTCCACCATCAGGATTGACGATGCCCGCCTCGCCCGGACGGCCACCGAGCACCTCCTTGGGCTGGGCCACACCCGGATCGCACACATCACCGGCGATGCCGAACTGAACCAGGACTTCAAACTGCCGGGGATACGCCGCGCCGGCTTTGAGGCAGCCATGCAGGCTGCGGGGCATGCTGTCCGCCCCGAATGGGTAGTGTCCGCGGACTTCACTATCCAGGGCGCCTACGTGTGTGCCCGCAATCTCCTGGCCGCCGCAGCCGGGCGGCCCACTGCGGTTTTTGCCGCCTCCGATGAGATGGCGATCGGGGCCATCCTCGCCGCCCGCGATTTCGGCCTGCGCGTGCCGCAGGATCTCTCCGTGATCGGCATGGACGGGCACGAACTGGGCGAGGTCTTTGGGCTGACCACCATCAACCAGGATGCGCGCGGCCAAGGCGCCCTGGCGGCCCGCGTGCTGTTGGAAACGCTCGACGCCGGCGCGAAGCGGCCTGCCAAGGGCACGCCACCGTCAGCAGCGGCCACCGACCGGGAATACCCTACGGAGTTCCTCGTCCGGAACAGCACGGCCGTCCCGCCGGCCTGATCGTGCCACTCAGTCCATCCTGAGCTGGGTCCGTCCCAAGCTGCTATTCAGGGCCGGCCGTCAGGCCTAAGCTTCCCCGCCCATGAACCTCACGAAACGGTCCAGCACCTTCGGCCAGCCGGCAGCATAGTCGGCGCGCGCTGCGGCAGGATCCTCGGCACCTTCCCAGCCGTTGTGGACCAGGCGCAGCTCGGTCCCGGATTCCACGGACCTGAACGCGACTCGCAGCTCGGTGGACCAGATAGCGGTGGTCCCGGGATGCCAGGACGCGTGGAAGGAAAGCGGCGGCTGCCAGTCATCTATGGAACCCCAGACGGCGGTCCTGCCGTCGTCAGCTGTCTCCACGATGAGGTTCTCTTCAAACTCAACGTAAGATCCTGCGCCGTACACACCGTGTGAATCCAGTGGCCACCACAAGTGCGTGTGATCTGTGAACCCGGCGAACGCCTGCGCCACCGGCCCCGGCACTGTGACAGCGAAGATGACAGGTTCCAGGTTCTCTGCGGGCTCAACTGAAGCGGGGAGGGCATCGTCCGCGTGGCTGAAAAGGTTATCCATGGACGCCAACTCTACGCGGCTCCAGCATCCCCCACAGACGACGCTCTCTCACTTTCTGCGGGTTTCCGGCGGACGCTTTCGCAGTCCAGGTACCCGGGGGTGCAGTTTCCGACGACGGCGGGTGCATGGAGTGTGCAGCTCGCTGCGGGAGTGAGAGAGGGTTCGGGTTTTCGCTGGATTAAGTGAGAGAGCGTCCCGGGCGGGGGTGTTTGTGGTGYGGTGGTTAAAGTGGGAGAGCCCCCCCCGTTCGGGGGTGTTTGTGGTGTGGTGGTTAAAGTGGGAGAGCCCCCC
>NZ_LMSG01000018.1 GCF_001428335.1 Arthrobacter sp. Soil762 | reverse complement strand
CACCGTGTGCAGGCCTTCCTTCTTGACCAGGTTCTTGAGCTGGACATACTCCGGACCCATCTGGACCTTCGCCTTGATCCACTCCGGCTTCCGCTCCACGGGTACTGCAGAGTTGCGCTGCTCAACGCGCAGCAGCTTCCGGCCTTCTGGTGCCAGTGTCATCAGTTCTCTTCCCTTAGCATTCCACTACGTTGACGGCGAGGCCGCCCATGGCCGTTTCCTTGTACTTGGAGCTCATGTCCCTGCCGGTCTCGCGCATGGTCACGATCACCTCATCCAGGGACACCCGGTGCGTACCGTCCCCCCACAGCGCCATCTTCGCGGCGTTGATGGCCTTCGCCGCTGCGATCGCGTTGCGCTCGATGCACGGCACCTGGACCAGCCCGCCGATCGGATCGCACGTCAGGCCCAGGTTGTGTTCCATCGCGATCTCCGCGGCGTTTTCCACCTGCTGGGGTGTCCCGCCCATGACCTCGGCGAGGGCGCCGGCCGCCATGGACGACGCCGATCCCACCTCGCCCTGGCAGCCCACCTCGGCACCCGAAATGGACGCCTGCTCCTTGTAGAGCACCCCGATGGCACCGGCCGTGAGCAGGAACTTGACCACAACGTCGTCGCGGTCTTCCTGCGTCGCCTTGTCCATCCCGGGCGCGAAATGCAGCGCGTAGTACAGGACCGCCGGGATGATCCCGGCAGCGCCGTTGGTGGGTGCCGTGACCACCCGGCCGCCGGACGCGTTCTCCTCATTCACTGCCAGGGCGATGAGATTCACCCATTCCTGCCAGTACTTCGCGTCCCGGTCCTTGTCCTCCTTTTCGAGCCGCTCATGCCAGTCCGGAGCACGACGGCGGACCTTCAGTCCGCCGGGCAGCAGCCCCTCGCGCTTGAGGCTGGTTGCCACACACTCCTCCATGACGGAGTAGATGTGCAGCAGGCCTTCGCGGATCTCTTGTTCGGTGCGGGACGCACGTTCGTTCACGAACATGATCTCGCCGATGGACAGGCCCTTGGACTGGCACCGTCCCAGCAGCTCCGCCGCGGTGCGGAAGGGCAGCGGCAGTTCCTTCTTGGACTCGTCCAGTTCCTTCAGGGCCGCGTCCTCCTCACCTTCGCGGACGATGAAACCGCCGCCGACGGAGAAGAACGTGGCCTTGTGGAGGACTTCGCCTGCCTCGTCCGTGACCGTGAACGTCATGCCGTTGGTGTGCCGCGGCAGGACAGTCAGGGGGCGCAGGACCATGTCCTTGACGCCGTACGGCAGGGGGACGGAACCGGCGAGCTGAAGGGTACCGGTTTCGGCGATGGCGGCGAGCCGCTCCTCCACCTCGGCCGGCAGGATCTTTTCCGGGTGGAAACCCTCCAGGCCCAGCAGGATCGCCGTCATGGTGCCGTGGCCGTGGCCCGTCGCCGCCAGCGACCCGTACAGGTCCACCCGCAGCCCGGCCACCCTGTCCAGGCTGCCTGAGCCCTTGAGCTCCTCGGCAAACACGGCGGCAGCGCGCATCGGCCCAACAGTGTGAGAGCTCGACGGCCCGATCCCGACGGAGAACAAATCAAAGACTCCAACGGCCATGTGCGTTTCCTAACTAATTAATTCTTCAGAGATGTGCGCCCGCCGAACACGGTGCTGCACGAGGTGCCGGCCGGAGCCGGACTTTTCGAAAGCGTGCGTCAAAGCGAGGAACTGGGCCCACCCCGTCCGGGTTCCCTGGCCGAGCTTGCGAGGCTAGGGGGACGGTGGGGCGCAGCACGCGTGAAAAGTCCGGTCCGCCGGCACCGGAGGTGACTACAGCCCCGGGTACAGCGGGTGCGCGGCGGCGAGTGCCTCCACGCGGTGACGCAGGCCGGAAAGGTCCGCGTCGGCGTCGGCAATCAATGCCTCGGCGATGATGTCCGCAACTTCACGGAAGGCTGCCTCGCCGAAACCGCGGGTGGCCAGCGCCGGGGTGCCGATCCGGAGGCCGGAGGTGACCATCGGAGGGCGCGGGTCGAACGGCACGGCGTTGCGGTTGACGGTGATGTCAATCGCGGCCAGGCGGTCCTCGGCCTGCTGGCCGTCCAGCTCACAGTTGCGCAGGTCAACCAGGACCAGGTGGACGTCGGTGCCGCCGGAGATCACGTTGATGCCCTTGGCGGTGACGTCCGGCTGGACCAGGCGGTCGGCCAGGATGCTGGCGCCGGCCAGGACGCGCTCCTGGCGTTCCTTGAACTCAGGCGTGGCTGCGATCTTGAAGGCCACGGCCTTGCCGGCGATGACGTGCTCCAGCGGGCCGCCCTGCTGTCCGGGGAAGACAGCCGAGTTGATCTTCTTGGCGATCGCTGGATCGTTGGAGAGGATGATGCCGCCGCGCGGACCGGCGAGGGTCTTGTGCGTGGTGGACGTGGTGACGTGGGCGTGCGGCACCGGGCTCGGGTGCAGGCCAGCTGCCACCAGACCGGCGAAATGCGCCATGTCCACCATCAGGAAGGCGCCCACCAGATCGGCGATCCGGCGGAACTCGGCGAAGTCCAGCTGGCGGGCATAGGCCGACCAGCCTGCGACGATCAGCTGCGGCTTGTGCTCCAGCGCCAGACGCTCCACCTCGGCCATGTCAATGGTGTGGGTGTCTTCGCGGACCTGGTACGGGACCACATTGTAGAGCTTGCCGGAGAAGTTGATCTTCATGCCGTGGGTCAGGTGTCCGCCGTGGGCCAGGTTCAAGCCCATGATGGTATCGCCCGGCTTGATCAGCGCGTGCATCACCGAGGCGTTGGCCTGGGCGCCGGAGTGCGGCTGCACATTGGCGAACTCGGCACCGAACAGGGCCTTGACGCGGTCGATGGCCAGCTGCTCGATGACGTCCACGTGCTCGCAGCCACCGTAGTAGCGCTTGCCCGGGTAGCCCTCGGCGTACTTGTTGGTCAGGACCGAGCCCTGCGCCTGCATCACGGCAACAGCCGTGTGGTTCTCGGAGGCGATCATTTCCAGGCCATTGCGCTGGCGGCCCAGTTCGTCGTCGATCTTGACGGCGATCTCCGGGTCCAGCACCGACAGGTCGGTGTCCAGGCTCGCGGAAACTACCTGTTCAAAGACTCTGATTGTGCCCGCGGCCGCGGCAGCCGGGCTCACAGTTCGCCACCGTTTACTTCGGCGTATTCCTGAGCGGAGAGCAGCGGGCCCTCTTCGGTCACGGTGACCTTGAACAGCCAGCCTGCACCGTAAGGATCGGAGTTGATCAGTGCGGGATCGCCGACGGCGTCTTCGTTGATTTCCGTGACCTCGCCCGTCACCGGGGAGTAAAGGTCAGAGACGGACTTGGTGGACTCGATCTCGCCGCAGGTCTCCCCCGCGGTGACCGTGGAGCCAACCTCGGGCAGGTCCACGTAGACGATGTCGCCCAGCGCCTCAGCGGCAACAGCGGACACACCAACAACGGACGGACCAGAGCCATCAAAGGCAATCCATTCGTGCTCGGCGGAGTACTTCAGTTCAGCGGCAACCTTAGCCATGGGTATCAATCCTTACGTTTCGAATTCAAAAGTGAGAGAGCGTTGGCCCAAACACCGCATTAAGTGAGAGAGCGTCGGCCTAAAACGTGCTTTAAGTGAGAGAGCGTCTGGAGGGGCCGGCGGGCGGGGGTTTTCGAAAGCGTGCGTCAGAGCGACGAAGGAGCAGCACGCGTGAAAACTCCGGTCCGCCGGTCCCGTTCCCAACGCCCCGGGGGACTTACTTTTGGCGCTTGTAGAACGGCAGGGCGACAACCTCGAAAGGCTCTGCCTTGCCGCGCAGGTCGATGTCCAGGGCGGTGCCAATCTCGGCGTGCTCGACGTCGACATAGGCCATCGCCACCGGGTAGCCGAGGGTGGGGCTGGGCTGGCCGGAGGTGACTTCGCCAACCACGGCACCGTCCTTGAGCACCGGGTAGTGCCCGCGGCCGGCGCGACGTCCGAGTCCCTTCAAGCCCACAAGCTTACGCTTTGATCCGGCTTCCTTGGCGGCTTCCAGGGCGGAGCGGCCCACGAAGTCGCCTTCCTTGCTCTTGAGCGCCACAACGCCGCCCAGGCCGGCATCAAACGGTGAACGTTCGAGGGAAAGCTCGTTGCCGTACAGCGGCATGCCGGCTTCGAGGCGGAGCGAATCGCGTGAGGCGAGGCCGCACGGAACAATGCCGAACTCAGCCCCTGCTTCGGCGACGGACGCCCACAGGGAGGCGGCGCCGTCGTTCGCTACGAAGAGCTCGAAGCCGTCCTCGCCGGTGTAGCCGGTGCGCGCCAGGATGACGTTGTGGCCTGCCACGGTGAGCTCGTTGAACGCGTAGTACTTCAGGTCGGTGACCAGTGCGTGCTGGGCCTCAGCGGTCAGCTTGAGCAGGATGGCCTCGGCCTTGGGGCCCTGGACCGCGATCAGCGAGGTGATGGCGGAGGCGTCCTCCACCTTCACGTTGAACGCCGTGGCGCGTTCGGCCAGGGCGACGGCGACAGTGGGGGCGTTGCCCGCGTTGGGGACCACGAGGTACTTCTCGTCGCCGAAGCGGTAGACGATGAGGTCATCGATGATGCCGCCGTCGGCGTTGCAGATGAGCGAATACTTGGCCTTGCCGTCCGCGATGGCGGAGAGCTTGCCCACGAGTGCGTAGTCCAGGAACGCGCCGGCTTCCAGGCCGGAGATCCAGACTTCGCCCATGTGGGAGAGGTCGAACAGGCCGGCAGCCTTGCGCACAGCGTGGTGCTCGGCGAGCTCGGAGCTGTACTTCAGGGGCATCTGCCAGCCACCGAAATCGGTGAAGGAAGCGCCGAGTTTCTTGTGCTCTTCGTAGAGAGCGGTGTAGTTCTCAGTCATTGTGAAAGCCTTTCACACGAAACTAGTTCGCGAATTCCTCGATGGGCGGGCAGGAGCAGATCAGGTTGCGGTCGCCGCCGGCGCCGTCGATGCGGCCGACGGGCGGGAAGTACTTGTCCTGCTTGAGGTGGTGGACCGGGAAGGCGGCCTGCTCCCGCGGGTACTGACGGGCCCAGTCGGAGGTGACGACGGCGGACGCGGTGTGGGGTGCGTGGCGCAGCGGGCTGTTCTCCACGGTGAAGTCGCCGTTGGCCACCTGGTCGATTTCCTTGCGGATGGTGATNCGAAGAATCCAGGCGTTCAGGAACGCCCCGTTGTTGGCATCCAGCCCAGTCGGAAGATACGACGGCGGACGCGGTGTGGGGTGCGTGGCGCAGCGGGCTGTTCTCCACGGTGAAGTCGCCGTTGGCCACCTGGTCGATTTCCTTGCGGATGGTGATCATCGCGTCGATGAAGCGGTCGATCTCCGCCAGGTCCTCGGACTCGGTGGGCTCCACCATCAGCGTGCCCGCAACCGGGAACGCCAGGGTGGGGGCGTGGAAGCCGTAGTCGATGAGGCGCTTGGCCACNCCAGGTCCTCGGACTCGGTGGGCTCCACCATCAGCGTGCCCGCAACCGGGAACGCCAGGGTGGGGGCGTGGAAGCCGTAGTCGATGAGGCGCTTGGCCACGTCCTCCGCGGTGACGCCGGTCTTCGCCGTCAGGTCACGGAGGTCCAGGATGCACTCGTGCGCCACCAGCCCGCCCTCGCCGGTGTAGAGGACCGGGAAGTACTCGTTCAGGCGGGCCGCGACGTAGTTCGCCGCGAGCAGCGCCGACTTCGTGGCCTCGGTCAGGCCCTCGGCACCCATGAGCTTCACATACGCCCAGGAGATGGGCAGGACGCCTGCGGAGCCGTAGTTGGATGCGCTGATGGCCACGCCGTGGCCGGCTTCGTGCGCTGCCTTGTTGGCGTCACCGGGCATAAACGGTGCCAGGTGGGCCTTGGCTGCGACCGGGCCGACGCCGGGGCCGCCGCCGCCGTGCGGGATGCAGAAGGTCTTGTGCAGGTTCAGGTGCGAGACGTCGCCGCCGAACTTGCCCGGTTGCGCCAGGCCCACGAGGGCGTTGAGGTTGGCGCCGTCCACGTAGACCTGGCCGCCGGCAGCGTGCACGGCGTCGCAGATTTCGGTGACGTCGGCGTCGTAGACACCGTGAGTGGACGGGTAGGTGATCATGATCGCCGAGAGCGCGTCCTTGTTCGCCTCGATCTTGGCGTACAGGTCCGTGTGGTCGATGCTGCCGTCAGGTGCGGTGGCCACCACCACAACCTTCATGCCGGCCAGGACGGCCGAGGCGGCATTGGTGCCGTGCGCCGAGGCCGGGATCAGGCAGACCGTGCGCTGGTCATCGCCACGGGAGAGGTGGTAGCCGCGGATGGCCAGCAGGCCCGCGAGCTCGCCCTGCGAACCGGCGTTCGGCTGCAGGGAGACCTGGTCGTAGCCGGTGATTTCCGCGAGGTCAGCTTCCAGTCCGCCGATGAGTTCGCGCCAGCCCACGGTCTGGGAATCCGGGGCGAACGGGTGGATCGAGGCGAACTCCGGCCAGGAAATGGCTTCCATCTCCGCGGTGGCGTTCAGCTTCATGGTGCAGGACCCCAGCGGAATCATGGTCCGGTCCAGGGCAAGGTCCCGGTCACTCAGCCTGCGGATGTAGCGCAGCAGCTGGGTCTCGGAACGGTGCGTGTTGAACACCGGGTGCTGCAGGTACTCGGAGGTGCGGAGCACCGACTCGGGCAGTTCAAAGCCCTTCGCGTCCACTACCGGACCGGCACCGAAGGCGACGGCGATCGCGGAGAGGACATCCGTCGTCGTGGTTTCATCAGCGGAGACGCCGATGGTGTCCTCGTCGATGTGGCGCAGGTTGATGCCGCGCGCTTCGGCGGCGGCGATGACCTTGGCGGCCTTGCCCGGGACGCGGACCGTGACGGTATCGAAGAAGGTCTCGGTGACCAGTTCGCGGCCGGCGACCTTCAGCGTTGTTGCCAGGGTGCGGGCGTTGCGGTGGACCTGCTCGGCGATTGCCTTCAGGCCGTCCGGGCCGTGGTAGACGGCGTAGAAGGAGGAGACGATGGCCAGCAGTGCCTGCGCGGTGCAGATGTTGGACGTGGCCTTCTCGCGGCGGATGTGCTGCTCGTAGAAGGAGGAGACGATGGCCAGCAGTGCCTGCGCGGTGCAGATGTTGGACGTGGCCTTCTCGCGGCGGATGTGCTGCTCGCGGGTCTGCAGCGCCAGGCGGTACGCGGGGGTCCCGGCGTCGTCCTTGGACACCCCGACGAGGCGGCCCGGCATGGACCGCTCCAGGCCCTTGGCCACGGCCATGTACGCGGCGTGCGGGCCGCCGAAGAACAGCGGCACGCCGAAACGCTGGGTGGAGCCGACGGCGATGTCCGCGCCCTGCTCCCCCGGAGGGGTGATCAGCGTCAGCGCCAGCAGGTCAGCAGCGACCGTGACGAGCGCGCCGCGCTCCTTGGCTTCCTTGATGACGTCGGCGTGGTTGAAGACCCGGCCGGAAACGCCCGGCTGCTGCAGGACGATCCCGTTGATGACGCCGTCGGGCAGGCCCCGGGAGAGGTCCGCGACCTCCACCTCGAACCCGAGGGCTTCGGCGCGGCCCTTCACAATCGCAATGGTCTGCGGCAGGCAATCGGCATCCAGGACGGTCTTGCCGTCATGGGCGGCCTTGTTCTTGTTGGCGCGGCGCATCATCAGGACGGCCTCGGCGACCGCAGTGGCTTCATCCAGCAGCGACGCGTTCGCGATCGGCAGGCCCACCAGATCCTGGACCATGGTCTGGAAGTTCAGCAGCGCTTCAAGGCGGCCCTGCGAAATCTCCGGCTGGTACGGCGTGTAGGCCGTGTACCAGGCCGGAGCTTCGAGGATGTTCCGGCGGATCACGGCCGGGGTCACGGTGTCGTAATAGCCCTGGCCGATCATCTGCACAGCCGTCTTGTTCTTCGCCGCGAGCTTCCGCAGCTCCGCAAGGACCTCAACCTCGCTGAGGGCGTCCTTGAGTGCCAGCGGCTTGGCCTGGCGGATGGAGTCGGGGACGGCAACGTCCACGAGGCCGTCAACGCTGTCATAGCCAACGGCTTTGAGCATGGCGTCAATATCGGTCTGGCGGCGGGCACCAATATGCCGATCGGCAAAGGTGGAAGGGGACGACTGGATGGTCATGAAGGAACTCCATAATTCAGGTGGCGCGCTGGGTACGCCACATTGATTCGGGTTCCTCCCCACTCTGTATTGGACCTGAGAGTTTCCGCGCCCACCTGCTTGCCGCAGGGTGACGCTTGCACCGTCGGTGAGCCCGTTGCCGGACTACTTTCCAGAGTTGCCTAACCGCGGCGGTACGTGGGCCTGAGAGATTCCTGGGGAGGATTTGCTCCTACGGCGCCTACTGAACGTACCGGCAGGACTCTCCCGCCGCAGATCAAAAGCATGTGCCACTTTGTCCGTGACACTTCTCACAGATTAGCCGGATATTGGGCCGCTTGCAAGAAGAACGCTACGCGCGCATCTTGACATGATTCCTCGGGTGCCACGCTCACGCATCGCGCGTACGGCGTTGGGGTGAAGGTCTTTGGGGTGACTACCGGCGCTGGCGGCTTCGATCCGAGAGCCACCCAGGCGCTCCAAGGTCGCCTCGGCGACTGCGGGTGCCTCTGCGCCCGCACGGTGACACGCGGTGGCGTGGCTGGCCCTTTATGCTGCGTCGCAACGAACACCCCATTAGGGCCTGCGGCGACGTAGCATCAAAGTAGGCGACAGCCAGGAGTGTGGCGAAAATGTTTGAGCGATTTACGGACCGTGCCCGTCGCGTAGTTGTTCTTGGGTCTGATCCATGAAGGTGAAGGCGTTGCCGCCAAAGCTCTTGAGTCCTTGAGCATTTCGCTCGACGGCGTGCGCGAGCAGGTACAGGAGATCMTCGGMCMGGGCCAGCAGKCCYCGTCCGGCCACATCCCGTTCACTCCGCGGGCCAAGAAGGTGCTGGAGCTCGCGCTCCGGGAGGCCCTGCAGCTGGGCCACAACTACATCGGCACGGAGCACATCCTGCTGGGCCTCATCCGCGAGGGTGAGGGCGTTGCCGCGCAGGTTCTGGTCAAACTCGGCGCGGACCCGGACAGGGTCCGCCAGCAGGTCATCCAGCTCCTCTCGGGCTACCAGGGCAAGGAGACCACGGGTGCAGACCCAGTCCCGGGCCAGGCCGAAGGCACTCCCGCCGGTTCCGTGGTGCTGGACCAGTTCGGCCGCAACCTCACCCAGGCTGCGCGCGAGAACAAGCTGGACCCGGTGATCGGACGCGAGTCCGAGATGGAACGCGTCATGCAGGTCCTTTCGCGCCGCACCAAGAACAACCCGGTCCTGATCGGTGAGCCCGGCGTCGGCAAGACCGCCGTCGTCGAAGGCCTCGCCCAGGCCATCGTCCGCGGCGATGTCCCGGAGACTCTCAAGGACAAGCAGCTGTACACGCTGGACCTGGGCTCCGTGGTGGCCGGTTCCCGGTACCGCGGTGACTTCGAGGAGCGTCTGAAGAAGGTCCTGAAGGAGATCCGCACCCGCGGGGATATTCTTTTGTTCATTGATGAGATCCACACCCTTGTCGGTGCCGGTGCGGCCGAGGGTGCGATCGATGCGGCTTCGATCCTGAAGCCGTTGCTGGCCCGGGGCGAGCTGCAGACCATTGGTGCGACCACGCTCGATGACTACCGCAAGCACATCGAGAAGGATGCTGCCCTGGAGCGCCGCTTCCAGCCGATCCAGGTCAAGGAGCCCTCCGTCGCGCACGCGATCGAGATCCTCAAGGGCCTGCGCGACCGGTACGAGGCACACCACCGGGTCACCATCACCGACGGCGCCCTGGTGGCCGCCGCGAACCTCTCGGAGCGTTACATCTCGGACCGCTTCCTGCCGGACAAGGCCATCGACCTGATCGATGAGGCCGGCGCCCGGCTGCGTATCCGGCGCATGAGCGCACCGCCGGAGCTCAAGGCGATGGACGAGCGCATCGCTGCCCTGAAAATGGAGAAGGAGTCCGCGTTGGATGCGGAGGACTACGAGGGTGCCGCAGGGCTGCGCGACCAGGAGCAGAAGCTCGTCGCGCAGCGTAGAGAGAAGGAACGCCACTGGAAGACCGGCGGCCTGGACGACATCTCCGAAGTTGATGAGGAACTGATCGCCGAGGTGCTGGCGAACGCCACCGGCATCCCGGTCTTCAAGCTGACCGAGGAAGAATCCAGCCGTCTGCTGAAGATGGAAGACGAACTGCACCAGCGCGTGGTGGGCCAGGACGAGGCGATTAGGTCGGTTTCGCGGGCCATCCGCCGCACCCGTGCAGGCCTGAAGGACCCCAAGCGTCCCGGCGGCTCGTTCATCTTCGCCGGCCCCACCGGCGTCGGCAAGACCGAACTCGCCAAGGCCCTGGCCGACTTCCTGTTCGGTGACGAGGACGCCCTCATCACGCTGGACATGTCCGAGTACTCGGAGAAGCACACGGTGTCGCGGCTCTTCGGTGCCCCTCCGGGCTACGTCGGTTACGACGAAGGCGGCCAGCTGACCGAGAAGGTCCGGCGTCGTCCGTTCTCCGTGGTCCTGTTCGACGAGGTGGAGAAGGCGCACGCTGACCTCTTCAACTCACTCCTGCAAATCCTGGAAGACGGCCGCCTGACCGACTCCCATGGCCGGGTGGTGGACTTCAAGAACACGGTGATCATCATGACCACCAACCTGGGCACCCGGGACATCTCCAAGAGCGTTGCCACCGGCTTCCAGTCCGGCACGGACACGCAGACCGGCTACAACCGGATGCGCGCCCGGGTCACGGAGGAGCTCAAGCAGCACTTCCGCCCCGAGTTCCTGAACCGTGTTGACGACGTCATCGTGTTCCCCCAGCTGACCCAGGAGGAGATCATCCAGATCGTGGACCTGATGATCGGCCGCCTGGAGCAGCGCCTGGCAGACAAGGACATGGGTATCGAGCTCACCACCGCAGCCAAGGTGCTGCTGGCAACCCGCGGGTATGACCCGGCCATGGGTGCGCGGCCGCTGCGCCGCACCATCCAGCGCGAGATCGAAGACCAGCTCTCCGAGAAGATCCTCGTCGGAGAGATCCACCCGGGCGACATTGTTGTGGTGGACGTTGACGGCGACGGCGACGACGCGCAGTTCACCTTCGCAGGAAACACGAAACCCCGGATCCCGGACGCACTGCCGGCCGCGAGCTGACCAGGACAACCACGTCTGACTACCGTCGAGGCGGGCTGAAGTCCGGTGTCACACCTCACTGTGCTGCAGGCGAAGGATTCCATGACGCCCTGGGGATCCAGCCGGGTGCTGCTGCTTCGACAGGGACGGCACGGTCGTTGCAACTCCCAAAATCTTTGGCACGATTGACCGGACCTGGTGACCTGCGTTTCCAGTTGGTGCGGGCCCGCATGGAATGGATTGATCGGGAGTTGCGGGCGTAAATCCGGTGCCGCCCCGCTGTTGCAAGGCGCCGCCCTGCTACCGGACGGCGTCGTCGAGCAGCTGCCGGAACTGGGCTTCGGTGTTGAGGGTGAGTTTTTCGCCGTTGAGGAAGAACGTCGGGGTGCCGGTAACACCCAGGGCTTTCCCGTCCGCGATGTCCCGGCGGATCCGTTCCTTGGTGTCCTCGGCAACAACATCCTGATCGAACCGGGCCATGTCCAGGCCGAGGCCTTCCGCGTAGGTCCGGAAGAGGGCGGCCTGGGAGTCCTGTTTTTCGCCCCATTCGGGCTGGGTCGCGAACAGCTTCGTGACCATCGGTTCGTAGTGCCCCTGGCGCGCGGCGGCTTCGACAGCGAGCGCTGCGGTGCCGGAGTTCAGGTGTCCGGGCAGGGGGAAGTAGCGGTGGGTGAACGTGATCCTGTCCCCGTACTCCTCCTTCAGCTCCGCCACCAAGGGCTCGGCGGCGCGGCAGGCCTCGCACTCGAAGTCCAGAAACTCGACCAGCTGGGCTTTTTCGGCCGGTGGGCTGGTGAGCCGGTGACTGTCTTCCCTCGCCACCTGGGAATCAGCGGACGCCGGCGGCGCGGGCGTGGCAGGTTTGTTTGCGGTAAACACGGCGAACCAGATCACGCCCCCAGCCACAAGGACCGCCATAATAGTCCAGATAGCGACGCGGACGTTGCGCGCGACAGTAACGGCACTCATCAGCCAGTGATCCCCCTCAGCTCAGAACCCATTACCTCGATCATAGCCAGCGCGCCACCGCACAGGAGTCTTTGACCTGCGGCTACTCCGATTCGCGCGACGCGTCGCCGAGGCGTGGCTCGAGTGACCCGGCCGGAGACACCAATGCCGGTCCGGGCATGATCAGCTTCGCACATCACGCCCGGACCGTCTGGGTTGAGCCGTCAGAGAACTTTGGAGAGGAACTCCTGGGTGCGGGCCTGCTGCGGATTGGCGATGATGTCACGCGGGTTGCCGCTTTCGACGACGACGCCGCCGTCCATGAACGTCAGGGTGTCTCCGACCTCGCGCGCGAAGCCGATCTCGTGGGTCACCACGATCATGGTCATGCCGGACTTGGCCAGGTCCTTCATCACGCTGAGCACTTCGCCCACGAGTTCCGGGTCCAGGGCCGAGGTCGGCTCGTCGAAGAGCATCAGTTCCGGTTCCATGGCCAGTGCACGGGCAATGGCCACGCGCTGCTGCTGGCCGCCCGAGAGCTGCGCGGGATAATGGTTGGCATGGTTGCCCAGACCGACACGGTCCAGAAGTTCCATCGCGCGTGATCTGGCCTTCACCTTGGATTGCCGCTTGACCTGGGTGGGCGCCTCGATGATGTTCTGCAGCGCCGTCCGGTGCGGGAAGAGGTTGAAGCGCTGGAAGACCATGCCGATCTCCCTGCGCTGGGCGGCGATCTCTTTGACGGTCAGGTCATGCAGGCGGCCGCGGGTCTCGCGGTAGCCGATCAGTTCCTCGCGGACGTGGATCCGGCCGGCGCTGATGGTTTCCAGCATGTTGATGCAGCGCAGCAACGTGGACTTCCCGGACCCGGACGGCCCGATCAGCACGGAAACCTCACCCTGCCGGACCGTCATGTCGATCCCGCGGAGCACATGGTGCTCTCCGAAGTACTTGTGTACCCCGTCAATCCGGACGAGGGTCTCCCTCGTCATGAGGTCGTTGGTGATGGTCACGGTAGCTCATCCTCTACTTTGGGTGCTTTGGCTGCTTTGGCTGCGGCGGCCGCCGGGGTCGGCTTGACCGGGGCAGGGACGATGTTGTCCACGCCCTTTCCGAAGTGGCGCTCAACGTAGTACTGGCCCACCATCAGGATGCTGGTGATCACGAGGTACCAGAGGGCGGCCACGATCAGCAACGGAATGGGCAGATAGCTGCGGTTGGCGATGCCGTTGGTTGCGAATGTCAGGTCCAGCGTGAACGGCACCGCGAGCACCAGCGAGGTGGTCTTGAGCATCCCGATGGTCTCATTGCCGGTGGGCGGCACGATGACGCGCATGGCCTGGGGCAGGATAATCCGCCACATGATTTTGGACTTGCGCATCCCCAGGGCCTCGGCGGCTTCCATCTGGCCGGAGTCGACGGACTTCAGGCCGGCGCGGAAAATTTCGGCCAGATAGGCTGACTCGTTCAGCCCCAGTCCCAGGATCGCTGCCATGAAGGCGGTGATCACGTCCTGGGTGCTGAAGCTGAACAGTTCCGGTCCGAACGGAATCCCCAGGGCGATCTTGGGATAAAGAACGGAGATGAGGCCCCAGAACACCAGCTGGGTGTAGACCGGTGTGCCGCGGAAGAACCAGACCCAGGTCCAGCTCACGCCGCGGAACAGGGGATTATCCGACTGGCGCATGAAGGCCAGGAGAATGGCCAGCATGATGGCGATCGCCATCGAGAGGACTGTCAGCAGCAACGTCCAGCCGATGCCCTGGATGACGAGCACGTCCATGAAATAGGTGCCGACTATGTCCCAGCGGAAATTGGTATTGGTGACCAGGCTCTGGCCCAGCAGCGCGGCGAACAGCAGGATGAGGACGGCTCCGGCCCAGCGGCCGGGATGGCGGACCGGAACGGCGTCGATCAGTTCCGGTTTCCGGTGCGCGGCACCGGTCCTGCGGTCGCTGGTATCGGTGGGTGCGAGGGTGCTCAATTGCCTACCGCCGGGTTTACTTCAGACTTCGTGACGGCGCCCTTGGTGTTGCTCCAGGTGTCCAGGATTTTCCCGTAGGTCCCGTCGCTGATGAGTTTGTTCATGACGTTTTTCATGAGCTCGGACAGGGCGGTGTCGCTCTTGGCGACCGCGATACCTTGCGGTGCCGCAGCGTAAACATCGCCCAGGGCCTCCAGCTTGCCGCCGGTCTGCGAGAGGGCATAGCCGATGATGGGGGAATCGGCGGCCATTGCGTCGATGCTGCCGTTCACCAGGCGGGTGGTCACATCCGTCTGCGTTTTCAAAGTGACGACGTTGACGCCCGGTTTTCCGGCATCCGTGCATGCCTTGGACCGGCCGGAGACGTCGGGGTCCTCTTGGGTGGTGCCTGTCTGCACCCCCACGGTTTTGCCGCAGATGTCATCGACGCTGAAATTCTTCGGGTTGCCCTTCTGGACGGCCCACAACGTGCCGGCATTGAAGTAGCTGACCATGTTGACGGCCTTCAGACGCTCGGCGTTGATGGTGAAGGAGGAGATTCCCAGATCGTACTTGGCACCGAGAGCGGGCAGGATTCCCGTGAATTCCGACGTCTGGACCCTGACCTGCAGGCCGAGGGTCGCACCGATGGCCTTGGCGAAATCCACGTTGTAGCCCACCGGGGTCTGGCCATCGGCGCCGCCCAGGGATTCGGCAGGTGCGTACGTTGTGTCGGCACCCACCGTGAGGGTGCCCTTGCTCCTGATGGCCTCAGGGACGCTCGCGGCGAGGGCATCGTCCCTGGCCACAGAGGCGGGATCAAAGCCAGTGGAACCCGGGGCAGCTCCCCCCGAGATCTGTGATGCATTGGTGCAACCGGTCAGAGAAAGAAGGCCGATGGCGAGACTCGCCAGTGCTTTTGTCCTCTTGGACGGAGAAAACGACATTGTTTACCTCTTGGTTGGTGTGGCCCATGAATGGGATTGTTTCTGACTGCCTGCACGCACGTCGGCGTGCGGGCGCGCCTGTACTGGCGCTTGGTCGATCTCCCTACCTGCTTCCCGGTACGGATAGGTGAAGGATCAGACCAGGGGTAGGCGGGAACCGTTGAGTTCGGCAGCGGACCTGCTGAACAGGGCGGCCGAAGCGGCTCCGAGATCCTTCACATGGGTGAATCCCGGGAATTTGCGGTCGGGCTGGGAAGCCTTCATCTTGTCGTCGACGAGGGCCTTGACCACGAACACGACGGCAGCTGACCGCTGCGGTTCCCGGTGGTTCGTGCTGCCGGATTGTGAGCTGCGGAAGCCGTCGGCCACCGCCAGAGTCCAGGCCTCGGAAGCGGCCTTGATCGCCGCGTAGGCGGCACCACCTGCTGAGGGATTGGCAGCTGCCTGGGCAGACACGATGGCCAGCCGGCCCGCCGGGGACTTTTCAAGGTCGTCGTAGAAGGCGCGGCTGGTGTTTCGCAGTGTCGTCAGGACGCTGGTGTGCAGAAAGTCCCAGTCAGAGTCCTCCTGCCCCGGTATGCCGTCGCCGCCGCGCCAGCCGCCCACCAGGTGGATCAGGCCATCGAGGGGTCCAAGGTCCCGGCGGACCGAGGACGCCAGTTCCCGGACGGCCGCGGGTTCTGCGAGGTTGCAGGTGTAGCCGGTGACGTTGGGCCAGGACTGTGCGAGGTTCTGCACGCGTTCAGTGTCCAGGTCCACGGCGGCGACGCGGAATCCGGCGCCGCTGAGGGCCGATACGACGGCGGTCCCGGCTTCGCTGGTGGAGCCGGCCACCATGACGGTCCTGGGTCCGTCGGGAGCCATCATGCCGCGTCCTTGCGGCTGTTGCGGCCGTTGGGCTCACCGGTGATTCCGGCCGTGGATTCGATGACGTTTCTCATCTTTTTCTCCAGTGCTTCGTAGAACATTGAAAGGGGGAACTCGTCATCGAGCACCTGGTCGGTCAGGCCCCGAGGAGGGCCATCAAGGGCCAGCGCCTCGGGCCCCTTGGCCCAGAGCGATGCGGGGTTCGGGGTGACTGTGGCGCTGATGAATTCATAAGCCGCAAGCCAGTGAGCGGTTTTCGGGCGGTCAATTGAACGCCAGTACAGCTCCTCGATCCGCTTGCCTAGTTCGATCACTACTTCGGGCGCTTCCGACCAGTCGATGGACAGTTTCGAGTCCGTCCAATGAAGCACCTTGTGCTGGTGCATCCAGGCGAAAAGGAGCTGACCGCCAAGGCCGTCGTAATTGCGGACCCGGTTTCCTGTCATCGCGAACCGGAAAATCCGGTCGAAGATGACGGCATACTGGACGAGTTTCGCGTGGTTTCGCGCCTCCGGCGGCGCGTTCTCATCCCTCTCGATACGCACGGATTCACGGAATGCCGTCAGATCGCACCGCAGCTCTTCCAGGGTGTAGAGAAAATACGGCATCCTCTGCTTGATCATGAACGGATCAAACGGCAGATCCCCGCGCATGTGCGTCCTGTCATGGATCAGGTCCCACATCACGAAGGTTTCCATGGCCAGCTGAGGGTCTTCAAGCAGCCGCCGCGCACAGTCGGGGAGAGTGAGGGACGTGATGTCGCTGGCTGCTGCCACCACCCTCCGGAACCGCTCAGCCTCGCGATCCGCGAAAATACCACCCCAGGTGAACTGCGGGGTTTCACGGACGGCTACGCTCTCGGGAAACAGCACGGCCGAGTTCGTGTCATAGCCGGGTGTGAAGTCGATGAAGCGGACGGGTACGAACAGCTGGTTCGAATACTCTGCACCTTCGAGTTCAGCGATGAACTCCGGCCACACTACTTCGAACAGCACAGCCTCCACGAATCGATTCGGGCTGCCGTTCTGCGTATACATAGGGAAGACCACCAGGTGCGGCAGTCCGTCGATTCGGTGCTGCTGTGGCTGGAATGCGAGCAGGGAATCCAGGAAGTCCGGGACCCCGAACGAGGAGGCAGCCCACCGCTCGAAGTCAACTTCGAGCCGGGCCAGATACTCCGCATCGTGCGGGAACGAGGGGGCCAAATCCCTGAGTGAAGCCGTGATCGTGGCGACCTCGTAC
This sequence comes from Arthrobacter sp. Soil762, assembly GCF_001428335.1. GTDB lineage: Bacteria > Actinomycetota > Actinomycetes > Actinomycetales > Micrococcaceae > Arthrobacter. The sequence goes on along the minus strand of NZ_LMSG01000018.1, from coordinate 278,120 downwards.
AGGGCGCGGTCATGGTCCCCCGGATCAGGTATCGAGCCGTCCTTCACCTGGATCCGCTGCAGTTCTCCGGCGGCCCGTTTCAGCTCGGTCCAGGACGGGTTTGAGGCAAGCAGGGCACCTGTTGAGGAGCGGGATACGTTTTGTGCTTTTGTTGCAGTCATTGCTACGGCGTCCTTCCTTCTCTGTGACCCGCGTAACACTAATGAACAGAAAGACTTCTTTATCTAAAAACAGGGGCACAGTAAGCAAGTCTTAGTCTAGATTCGGGAAATAGAGCTGGTGACCAAGAGTTTCCTGCGCACCCGCTCGAGGTTGGCCCTGCACGGCGCTGGAGTTTAGCCGTCTACAATAGGTGCATAGGTACGCACATATTGTTTTTTGATTGAGGGATCCTCATGATCGAAGTTCTGGCCGTCCGCGCCTACCGGAAGCTCTTCTCAGCCCAGATTGTTGCGTTGCTGGGCACGGGTTTACTGACGGTGGCCCTCGGGCTGCTGGCGTTCGACCTTGCAGGAGCGCAGGCCGGGGCCGTGCTCGGGACAGCGCTGACCATAAAAATGCTGGCCTACGTCTTCGTCGCGCCAGTCATGGTGGCGCTGGTGGAAAAGCTGCCGAAAAAGCCGGTCCTGGTGGCTGCGGACCTGGTCCGTGGAGGAATCGCCTTGATACTGCCCGCGGTGGATCAGGCCTGGCAAATCTATGTGCTGGTCTTTGTCCTGCAGAGTGCCTCGGCTACGTTCACGCCGGCCTTCCAGTCCCTGATCCCGGTGGTGCTCCCCGATGAACGGCAGTACACGCGGGCCTTGTCGCTCTCCCGGCTCGCCTATGACCTGGAATCCCTGATCAGTCCGGCCCTGGCCGCGGTACTCCTGTCCGTACTCACATTCCACGAACTTTTCCTCGGCACCGTGGCAGGCTTTATGTTCTCTGCTGCATTGGTGGTGACCACCAGCCTGCCTGCAGCACCGGCAGCCCGTCAGGAAGGATCACTCTGGCGGCGGACCACGCTCGGTGCACGGATCTTTGCGAAGACGCCGGAACTTCGCGGCCTCCTCGCGTTGAATCTGGCCGTGGCGGCCGCTACAGCCCTGGTGCTGGTCAACACTGTGGTCTATGCCCGGGACCTGTTCGCAGGTTCCAACGCCGACGTCGCCGTCGCCCTGGCCTGTTACGGCGCCGGCTCGATGGCTGCTGCCCTCAGCGCACCCAGGGCGCTGGACCGAATCGCGGACCGTTCGTTGATGATGTCCGGAGCCGCGCTTCTTGGCCTTGGACTGGCCGGAACGTTTGTGCTGCTGGCCACTGCCGGGCCGTGGCCCATCCTGCTGGGTCTCTGGGTTGCCCTGGGGGCCGGGACCTCGATGATCAGCACGCCGTCGGCCCGGCTGCTGCGCCGCTCCGCATCGGAAAGCACCCGGACTTACATCTTCACCGCCCAGTTCTCCCTCTCCCACGCGTGCTTCATCATCACTTACCCTGTAGCTGGCTGGATCGGCGCGTCCGCTGGCCAGCCCGCGGCCGCAGCAGTCCTGGCTGTGGTGGCTATGATCAGTACAGCAGCGGCCCTGAAATTCTGGCCTGCTGCGTCCAGAACCGGCTCAGAACCGGCCATCAGGAAAGGGTGATCCGGTGCAAGAAGCCCAGGGCGTCAACACACCGAGCCTTCACCACCCCGGGCTCCCCGATGCCCGCCGGCTGGATGCCGCGACGGCCACCTTCCGGATGCTCTCCGATCCCACCCGCCTGCACGTTCTCTGGCTCCTAACCCAGGAACCGGCGGACGTCACCACCCTGGTGGAACGCACCGGAGCCTCCCGGACCTCAGTCAGCCAGCATCTGGCCAAACTCCGCTTCAGCGGCCTCGTCAGCACGCAGAAGGTCAGCCGCAGGGTGGTCTACAGCATCGCGGACGGCCACCTGGCCCGGCTTGTCCTGGAAGGCCTGAACCACGCCGACCACACCGTCACCGGGGAGCCCAGCCACGGCTGACCGTTCTGGCGGTAGGGCGAGCGCGCGGCCGCCCGCCCACCACGAGGGAGCCGTCGTGATGGCCAAGACCGAAAGCACCGCCGGCAAGAACCCTGAAGCGGTCCAGCTGGCCAAAGGCATTGCGACCGCCCAGGAAACCGAAATCCAGGAGATGAAGGGCCTGCTGGCCACCCTTTAGGAGCAGCAGGTGGGGCCGGCCCGCACTACGCGGACCGGCCCTACCTGTTGCCGTTCATTTCCGCCTTCAAGCCAAGCACGGCACTGGGGTTTCAGCATTGCTGGGCCCTAAGGGCGGGGAAGTGCTCCCTTAGTGCAGGAGGCCGCAGGCGGCAGGGTCGGTGGCCTCTGCCGGCAGGTTCGGGTCAAGCTCGCTGGCGCCTTCCGGATCGCTGAAGTTGTAGGTTCCGTTGGCGTCGTAGTCCTGCCCATGAATCACCAGCACGCCCTCGCCGTCGCGGATGGCGTCAGCGATCTGCTTGGCGGTACCGAGCCCGCCGGCACCGGGGTAGCCGGTCCCGGCCACATCCGTGAATTCGATGTTGTCCCGGCTGTAGTCATAGCTGCCGTCATGGGAGACGGGGAACCGGGAAACGTCCAGGAAACTGGCCGGTGTGGTGTCGCCGGTGGTGTTGAGCGAGACCACAACAGGGCCGTAGGCCGGAACACCCTCGACAGTATTCAGCCGTCCGTCACCGTTGCTGTCCAGCGCCAGCGTGGGGCATTCGTTCAGGGCCTGCTCGCCGTAATGGATGTGCTGGGCGTGCGGGGCATCGGGCGTCAACCCGGTGGCGTGGACCTCGATGTGCTGGATCTTCTGGTTGCGGACAACAGCGGTGGCTGTGCCCGAAGCCCCGGAGCCATTAAGCTCCGTGAGGTTGGCCCTCAGCGTGACTGTCTTCTCCTCCGACTTTGGGCCCTGAGCCATCACCGGTAGGGCACCCAGCGACGCAGCCGCCAGCAGTGCCACACCGGCACCACCAAAAACCAACTTTGTATTCCGTTTCACGATTCACTCCTTGGTCAGCGCCCACGGGGAATCCCGGTGGTCGAGTGTGATTCGTACCACCACGCCTTCACGGATGGGTCGTCACCCGAAAAAGCACGACGGCGGCATCCGGTGCTCGGCGGCAGCGGCACCTGCGCGTGTTAAGTTGAAAGGTACGACGGGCCGCACCGGGTCCGGCGCATCGGCTGGAAAGAGAAGTTCCGTGGAATCCCCCGCATCTGCCCCCGCACCCGTGAGGATCCTGACGGTCTGCACCGGCAACATCTGCCGTTCTCCCGTGGCCGAAAGGCTGTTGCAGGCCGGGCTGGACCAGGTGATGCCGTGCGGATTTGAGGTCACCAGCGCCGGAACGCGGGCCATGGTGGGCGATCCGATGCAGCCGCTGTCCGGCGACATTGTGCGAACTTTTGGCGGGAACCCGGACGGTTTCGTCTCGCGGCAGCTGACCAGCAAGATCCTGCGCGGTGTGGACCTGGTGCTCACCATGACCTCCGGCCACCGCGGCGAAGTGCTCCAGCTGGACGCCTCCCTGCTTAAGCGCACCTTCACCATCCGCGAATTCGCCCGGATGCTCGACGTCCTGGACGAACGTGCGGACAGCGCCGCAAACGTTCCGGTAGCGGACGACGGCGGCAGTCCACTCAGTGCCAACACCGCCTTCTGGCGGGGGCTGCCCGCGCGCGCCGCGTCCGTCCGGCACCTGTCACTGCCCGCGGATTCTTCCGAAAACGACATCATCGACCCCTACCGGCGCAGCCCCGAGATCTACCACCAGATGGAGGACGAACTGGCCCCGGCCATCGTTTCCATTCTGCGGCACGCGCGCCTGAACACTCCCGCCTAAACGCTCCCGGGCAAGCCGGCGTTAGCGAGGGGCAGGCGCGGCCTCGGGAGTAACTTCACGCACTTCCACGAACGTGCCGTCTGCCTTCAGCCCCAGGGCAAGATGAGCCCTGCGTACCAAATGCCGGTGAAGAAAGCCGTTCCCGGCGTAGAGCACGAAGGATATGGCGCCGATCAGCAATGCCGTGTCGCTTGCCGCGCGGTACCAGTAGTAGCCCGGGTGGCCAAACGCAATGTCCCCTGCAACCAGGGGGAAGAGCACACCTGCCAGAAACAGCAGGCTGGCCAGGAATGGGATGAAGAGCAGCCCCTGGACCGTATTCAGCCGCTTGCCCATTCGCTTGTAACGCTCGTACCGCTTCTCCCAGGCCGCCCGGCTGGTGACAAGCAGAACCGGCTTCGTATTTTCCATCAGATCCCCCACAGATATCCCGTTCCTGACCAAGAGCCTAGTCCGCCCCGCACTGCGGGGCTTTCCAGTGAACCCGGCGAGCCGCCGTCGTACGTTACAGCATGGAAACGACACGCCCCGCGTTGTAGCCGGAACCGGGTCCGAGGGCGGACACTAAGTCATGGTGAGCAACCCAAGCGGTCCTGATCCGATCGGCCCCGGCAATTCCGGCCCCGAGCCTGCTGCGCCTGCCGCGCTGAAACGGCGCCGAATGATCGCTGCGGTGCTGTCGCTGGTACTGGTTGCGGTCGTCGCCGTGTCCGCCCTGCTGTTCACCAAGCCTGCCGCGGAAGTTGCGGCCCCGGTGCCCACCACCACTGACACCGCCACCCCGACTCCTTCGGAGACGACACTGCCACCGCCACCGGCACCTGCCCCACCCCCGCCGCCCGAACCCATCGCGGAACTCCCGGCGGCACCGATGAACATCCTGGTGATCGGCAGTGACAGCCGCGCGAACGCCCGGGAGCAGGCAGCCCACACCGCAGCCACGGGCGAATCGCAGGACCACCGCGCCGACACGCTCATGCTGGTCCACATCCCGGCCGACCGCCACAGCGTGCATGTGGTGTCTCTCATGCGCGACCTGTACGTAAGCATCCCCGACTACGGCTACGCCAAGATCAACGACAGCCTGCAGGTGGGCGGCATACCGCTCGCGACCCGCACGGTGGAGTCCCTGATGGGGACCCACATCGACCACACCGTCATGCTGGACTTCCACGGTTTCAGGACGCTCACCGACGGGCTGGGCGGAATCGACGTGAACGTCACCGTGCCGTTCCAGTCCACCCACGAAACCCAGCACGTCTTCACACCGGGGGTGAACCACCTCGACGGCCAGGCGGCGCTGGAATTCGTCCGCGAGCGCTACGCCTTCGTCGACGGCGACTTCCAGCGGGTCAGGAACCAGCAGACGTTCCTCCGCGCCATCCTCGCCCGGCTCACCAGCGACGGCGCCCTGCACGATGTGACTGCGGTGCGGGCGCTGGTGAATTTCGCATCCGGCTACCTCACCGTGGACCAGGGCTTTGATCCTGTGGGCGTCGCGGTCCTGGCCTACGGCATGCGCGGCATCGACCCCAACGCCGTTGTTTCGCTCACGCTGCCGACAGCCGGGGTGGGCACGGCACCAGGTGGGGCGTCGGTGGTGTTCCCGGACTATGGCGGGATCGCCCAGGTGGCCGCGGCAATGCGCGAAGGCCGGCTGCCCGAGTACGCGGGCGGGTAGTGCGCCGGGCAACACGGTCCGGGTACTAGCGGGCACCAAGTGAAACGGCCCCCGGCTGTGCCAGGGGCCGTTTCATCGGTGACTTAACTCCGGGTGGGGTCCGGGCGCAGCGGTGCGGGCCCGGGATCCGGGACGGGCAGCGGGCCTGGCGGTTCCGGCGTCGGGATGGGGCTGGGCCTGTCCGGTCCCGGGTGGCCGGGATGGGTGGGCTCCGGATTGAAGGGGTCCGGGCCTGGTTCCGGCGGGAACGGCTCTGGTTCGTGCACTGGCGGGATGGTCATGGAACTTCCCCTCTCACGCTGGGCGGGTACGCCTTTGCGTGATCAGGATACGCCTGCCCGCCATCAACGCTCTCTCACATCCTGCAGAAATTTCCCGAACCCTCTCTCAATCCCTGCAGTGAGTGCGTTCTTGATTGGCCTGCTCCTAGGCCGGACGGCGCAGTCGGACCGGGCGGGAAACCGGCGCCTTGGCTGCTTCGCCGGCTTCCCGCATCAGCGGGACGGCGAAGCTCACCACCAGGCGAGCGTTGGCGTCGTCCGTGGACCTGATGGTCAGGCTTCTGGTGCCGGGCGGCAGGGACGGAGTGAAAACCTGCAGGTTCCGGGAGCCTATGCTGGCTGAATCCCGCAAGGTGTAGAGCGTGCCCCAATGATCTTCGATAGTAATTTCGGGGACCGCTCTGCCGGCAGCGGATTCCACATGGATGTTGACCACAAGGCACGTGCTCCAGACTTCGACGGAGAGCACCGTGAACTCTGCGCCGGGTGTCAGGTGCAAGCCGTATGTGGGCGGCAGGAGCACCTTCCGGAGGATGCCTTTCGGAATTAAGTTTCGCATCATCGCCCCCAAAAATTACTAAGAGTGCTTCCAATTAGCCCGCGATAATGACGCCCTGTCAAGGTCCCTGTCCAGGGTCCTGTGGCAACCCACAAAGGCATGGCCAGGCTAGCCACACCGGATTAGCTGGGGGCGCCAAAAAGTGACCCCCGGCAATGCCGGGGGCCACCGTATCGGAAGGGTCGCCCGCAGACTGCCGATGCGCTATCTGGCGCTGTGGCGTGCCGAAACGGCTAACCGCCCTAAGAGGCAGATGAAAAAGAACGCGTCCGGATCCTCCCGGTAATGCCGTTTTAGCACCCAGCGGAGGTCGGTTCAAGGGGTTCCGGCCGGTAACTTAGCAGCCCGTCCGAACGCTCTCTCACTTAATGCAGGCTTTCCAGCGACGCTCTCTCACTGGCGATCGCTCCGTGCGGCGGGAACTGAGAGAGCGTTGGGCATTTAGGCAACGAAAGTGAGAGAGCGTTTGGCGGCGCTACCCCGGTAGCGAACGGCGGCCATTTTGTCCGCCCGGCTCTATATATTGAAGGCATGACCCAGACTCCGCTGCAGGATTCCGCCACTTCGTCCGCCGCTTCCTCCCCCACGCCCCCAGTGGCCAAGAAGGTCCCGCACGAGCGGACGCACCATGGCGATACTTTCGTGGACAACTACGAATGGCTGCGCGAGAAGGAATCCGCCGAGGTGGTTGAGCACCTGAAGGCCGAGAACGCCTACCAGGAGGCCGTCACCGCCCACCAGGAGCCGCTGCGCGAGGCCATCTTCCAGGAAATCAAGGGCCGCACGCAGGAGACAGACCTGTCTGTCCCAAACCGCAAGGACGGCTGGTGGTACTTCAGCCGCTCGGTCGAAGGCAAGGAGTACGGCATCCAGTGCCGCGTCCGCGCCCAGGACACCGGCAACCCCGTGGCCGACTGGACTCCCCCCGCCGTGGAGGCCGGCGTCGAAATGCCCGGCGAGGAAATGCTGCTGGACGGCAACATCGAGGCCGAAGGCAAGCCGTTCTTCTCGGTGGGCGGCTCGGCCGTCACGGTGGACGGGAACCTCTACGCCTACGCCGTGGACAATGCCGGCGACGAACGTTTCACCCTCCGCATCAAGGACCTCCGCACCGGTGAACTCCTCCCGGACGTCATCGAGAACATCTTCTACGGCGTCAGTTTCTCCCCCGACGGCACGCGCATTTTCTACACCGTGGTGGACGATTCGTGGCGCCCTTACCAGGTCAAGTCCCACGTCCTGGGCACGCCGGTCTCCGACGATGAGGTGATTTACCAGGAGGACGACGTCGCCATGTGGCTGGGCTTTGAGCTCTCCTCTGACAGGCGCCACCTCGTGCTGGGCATCGGCTGCTCCGAGTACAGCGAGACCCGCCTGCTGCGTTTCGATGACCCGACGGCGGCCCTCACCACCGTGATTTCGCGGGACGAGCGCGTCCTCTACGAGGCCGAGCCGTTCCTGCTCACCGGTCCTGACGGCGAAAAATCAGAACGTATTCTGCTCACCCACAACCGCGGTGCCATCAACTCCATGGTCTCCCTGGCGGACCCCGCCGAGCTCGCCAAGCCGTTGGCCGAGCAGCACTGGAGCACCGTCGTCGAGCATTCCGACGACGTCCGCGTCAACGGTGCCGGCGTCACCTCCACGCACCTGATTGTGTCCGTCCGCAAAGACACCATCGAACGCGTCCAGGTGATGGGACTGGCCGGCCTCGGTACGCCCACACAGGAAGCCCCGGTGGAACCGGCGTTCGACGAGGAGCTGTACACGGCCGGCGTCGGCGGTTCGGACTACGAGGCACCGGTCATCCGGCTGGGCTACACGTCCTACTTCACGCCGTCGCGCGTCTACGACTTTGTGCTGCCCACCGCGGCGCAGCCCGCCGGCGAACTGCTGCTGCGCAAGGAAAGCCCGGTGCTGGGCGGCTACGACGGCAGCGATTACGTGGCAACCCGCGAATGGGCAAACGCCGCGGACGGCACGCGGATCCCCCTGTCTGTGCTGCGGCACAAGGACGTCAAACAGGATTCGACGGCGGCTGGCCTGGTCTACGGGTACGGCTCCTACGAGCTGAGCATGGACCCCGGTTTCGGCATCGCCCGGCTGTCGCTGTTGGACCGCGGTGTGGTGTTTGTGATCGCGCACATCCGTGGCGGCGGCGAGCTGGGCCGGCACTGGTATGAGGACGGCAAGAAGCTCGCCAAGAAGAACACCTTCACCGACTTTGTGGACGCCACCGACTGGCTGGCCAATTCCGGGTGGGTGGATCCGGCCCGGGTTGCGGCGCTGGGCGGCTCGGCAGGCGGGCTGCTGATGGGCGCGGTGGCCAACCTGGCACCGGAAAAGTACGCCGCGGTGGTGGCGCAGGTGCCGTTTGTGGATGCCCTCACCACCATCCTGGACCCGGAGCTTCCGCTGTCCGCGCTGGAATGGGAGGAGTGGGGCAACCCCATCACGGACCCCGAGGTGTACGCCTACATGAAGTCCTATTCACCGTACGAGAACGTGCATTCAGTGGCTTACCCCAAGGTGGCCGCGGTGACGTCCTTCAACGACACCCGCGTCCTGTACGTGGAGCCGGCCAAATGGGTCCAGGAACTGCGGAACAAGACCACGGGCACGGAGCCCGTGGTGATGAAGATCGAAATGGACGGCGGCCACGGCGGCGCGTCCGGGCGTTACGTCCAGTGGCGCGAGAGGGCGTGGGACTATGCGTTCATCGCCGACTCCCTCGGCGCCAAGGACCTGCTGCCGGGGGCTGGCCTCAAATAATCCCGTCGGTTGCTCCGTAACCGCCGTTTTCAGCGTCAAAAGGGCCGTGGGCCCACGCCGGCAGGGTTCCCTGGCCGGGCTTGCGAGGCTAGGGTGCCGGTGGGGAGCAACCGATCGGATCTCGCGGCTCAGCCGTCATCCCTGCCATATTCGGGGTGCTCGACCAGCAGTTCGGCCAGTGTCTCGAGGTTGGCACGGACAGTCCGGGCCTGGGCTTGTTCCACGAACCGGTCGGCCAGTTTGCCGAACACGCCGCCCAGGCCAGATGCCGCATCGATCCGGAAATTCAGGCGGGTCCCGTCACCTTCAGGTTCCAGGACATTGGTGACAGTGAATTCCAGCTTTCCTTCCACCGAGCGGGATACAAAGCGGGTTGGAGGCTGGAATTCGATGACCTCCGTAGTCCAGTCGAATTTCCTGCCCACCACCTTGCTGGCGCCCTTGACCCGGGTGCCGACTGCAACAGGCTCGGTCCCGACCGTTTCGGCATGGACCGCCGAGGAGTCCCAGACTGGAATGTTTTCGCCCTTTGACAGGAAATTGAAGACTTCCTGTGGCGGGCGGGCAATGTAGACGTTTTCTTCCACGGTGGGCATCGGATTCTCCTTGGACACGCCTGTTGCCAGCGCGGCATGGCCGGCAGCTAGGCACAACGCCAGTTTGGCCTTGGCCCAGCAGGCAGTCAATGGCCTGAGATAACCCATCGGTTGCTCCCTAACCGCCGTTTTCAGGGGTCAAAAGGGCCGTTACGGAGCAACCGATCGGATCTCGACAGGCTCGATCACCGAATGCGTCGATCACCGGCGCCGGGCGCGCCATTCGTCCTCGAGGATCGCGTAGCCCAGCTCGGTGGCCCACTGGCCTTTGTAATGCCATTTGTCCACCAGCCGGGCCTCCAACCGCATGCCCAGCCGTTCGCATAGAGCAGCGGAGGCGGTGTTCAGGGCGTCGAGCTTTGCCTCGATCCGGTGCATCCCCAGTTCCTCGAACCCCAGCTTCAGCACCGCATCCGCGGCCTCGGCCCCGTAGCCCTTGCCCCGCGCTGCCGGCGCCAGGGTCCATCCGATTTCGCCCTGCCCACGGCCCGGAAGCCACTTCAGCACCACTTCGCCCAGCAGCCCCGGCGATCCCTTCGGCTCGACGGCCAGGCATATCCAGTCACCCTCCTGCTCGAAGACGAAGTTGGCGTACTTTCCCACGGACTCCATGCACTTGGTGTAGCTCTTGGCCTCCCCTGGCAGGAACCGGGCGGTGTCGGGCAGCGAATGGTAGGCATGGAAGGCGTCCAGGTCCGTACCTTCGAACCTCCGCAGGACCAAACGCTCACTGCGGATGGGCAAAGTGATCTCAGGCATGGACTGAGGCTACGCCATGCCCCATCGATTGCTCCGTAACCGCCGTTTTGAGCGCCCGGAAGGGCCGTTACGGAGCAATCGATGAATGGACGACGGCGGCAGTCGCCTCTGCGATGGCGCGCTCCTCGTCGGTGGGCACCACCAGAACGGGGATGACGGACGCAGCCGTGGAAATCACGCGCGGTTCCTTGGACCGCTGACTGTTCAGGCCGGCGTCGAGCTCTATGCCCAGCGCATGCAGCCTGTCGGTCACGAGTGTGCGGAACTGGTGCGAGTTTTCGCCGATCCCCGCCGTGAACACGAGCGCCTTGGCTCCGCCGACGGCCACGTGGTAGCCGCCGATGTACTTTGCCAGCCGGTAGGACGTGACCGCGAGCGCCATCGAAGCCTTGGCATCGCCGGCCTCTGCCGCCTCCACCACCGAGCGCATGTCGTTGTTCCCGGCGAGCCCCTTCAGCCCCGATTCGCGGTTGAGCATGGTGTCAATGTCCTCCGGCGTCCACCCGTTCCGGCCCAGGAATACCAGGATGGAGGGATCGAGGTCGCCCGAGCGGGTGCCCATCACCAGGCCCTCCAGCGGGGTGAAGCCCATGGACGTGTCCACCGAATGGCCGCGGCGGATGGCCGTGACGGAGGCGCCGTTCCCCAGGTGGGCGATCACGCCGTCGAACTCGTCCACGGGCAGATCCAGCAGCGCGGCGGCGCGGTGGGTGACGTACTCGTGCGAGGTGCCGTGGAAGCCATAGCGGCGGATGCCATGGTTGGTGTAGAGCTCGTCCGGGACGGCGTAGCGCCAGGCGTGCTCTGGCAAGGTGCGGTGGAAGGCGGTGTCGAACACGGCCACCTGCGGCAGGTCCGGCCACTTCCTGCTGATGGCGCGGATGCCCAGGACGCTGGCGGGGTTGTGCAGCGGCGCCAGCGGATTGAGGCGCTCGATGGCGCGGGTGATCTCGTTGTCGATCAGCACCGGCTCGGCGAACCGTTCGCCGCCGTGCACCACGCGGTGACCCACCGCTGCCAGCTCGAGGTCCCCGAGCTCGGCATGGATCGCGGCATCTACGAGTTCCAGCGCTTCCGCATGGTCCCGGGGGCCCTCGATTTCGCCGTCGCCATCACCGCCGTTGCCCATGCCGATCTTCTCGATCAGCCCTTCGGTCAGGACTATGCCGGCGGCCACGTCACGGACCTGGTACTTGAGCGAGGACGAACCGGAGTTGATGACGAGCACAAGCATGGGGCCTCCTGAAGCCTTGGTACCGCGGGCACAGCTAACGAGGGGTGGTGCCGGAGCCTGGCGCAGGGCTCCCTGGGAACCACTCTATAAGTTGCCCTCCTGGGTACGCTGGCTTGTAAATGATAATGATTCTCATTAGAGTGATCGGCATGCATCTCACTGTGATCAGCTCCCTGGACGCCCTGTGCCGCCAACAAGCCTGCCAGGACGCGGCCGCGGCCAATCCCGGCGCCGTGGTTGTCCTGCACGACCTGCTGGAGAACGGCGTGGTCATCCGCAGGATCTCCAGCCAGTCCGGGCTCGTGGAGCGCGCCGAGACGCAGCTGGAACACGGCTGCCTGAGCTGCACCGTGCGGCTGGACCTGGTGCCCACCATCGAGCGGCTGCTGGAACGCGGGGAGACGCAGGCCATCATCGGGCTCCCGCCAGCGGTCTCTGCGGAGGCCGCGATCGGGGCGCTGCGGCGTGGCCTTTCCCGCCCGGTGACGATTGATTCCGCTGTCCTTGCCTGCGCCCCTGACACCCTGGAGGACCACATTTGGGACCACCACACCCTGTTTGAATCCGGATTCACGCCGGTCCCGGAGGACCAGCGCACGGCGGGTGAATTCCTCATCGGCGAGCTGTCGTTCAATGACACCGTCCTGCTGGCGGAGGTGGACCTGTTTCCGGCCGACCCCGCCCTGCGGGTTCGCGGCGTGCAACTGGTGCGGGAACTGGCCCCGCACGCTGACGTGGCTGAAAACGCCGGCCTCATCCGCCCCGGCCGCCACGACTACCACGACGCCCTGAGCCGGACGGTCCCCGGTTCGGTGCGGATCCCGGCGTCGTCCTCAACCTCACCGTTCACCACTGTCACGCACCGGGCCCAGCGTCCGCTGCACCCGGAGCGGTTCCGGCACGCCCTGGCGTCCCTCGCGGAGGGGTGCTGCTGGCTGCGGGGCCGCCTGTGGATCGCCGCCGCACCGCAGTGCCGGATCGCCATCCAGGGCATCGGGCCGCGTGTCTGGCTCGAAAATACCGGACCGTGGCTGGCAGACCAGGAGGCGGGTGCGGCGCCCGATCCACTCAATCATGTGGACGCCCACCTGGACTGGCATCCGGAACACGGGGACCGCGGAAGCGTGCTGGCCGCGACCGGAGAGGGCATGGACACGGCGGAAATTGGGCAGCTGCTCTCCGCCTGCGAACTCACCGACGCGGAAATGGAGGCCGGGTTCGCCGGGCTGACCGATCCGTTCCAGCTCGACCCCGCCCCGAACTGAACGGCCCGGGCCCCGGCCCCCTTTCACACCGCGCCAGCGGTCAAAACGCCACCCACCAACCGCCACCAACAACAAGGAGCAAGCCCATGAAAGTCAGAAATTCCCTCCGCGCCCTGAAGAAGATTCCCGGCGCCCAGATCGTCCGACGCCGGGGCCGCACGTTTGTGATCAACAAAAAGAACCCGAGGATGAAGGCCCGTCAGGGCTGAGGCTGCGGACCGGCTCACCCCGCGCCTGCCGTTGCGTCAGGGGCCCGTTGCGTCAGCCGCGGCAGGCGCCTAGAGTCGGCGGACACGTTGCACTATGCAGAGAGGGACTTCCATGCCGAACGACACCACTCAGCCCGACAACACCGAACCCGGGGCCGCAGAATCTGACACGCCAGGCACCAAGGACCCCACCGGCGTCGAGGGTGCCAACCCTGCCCTGGACGACACCGGAAGCCCCAAAGCCGAGGAAGTGGGCGAGGCCCCGGAGCAGCCCGAGGATCCGCAAAACCTGGACCTCACTCCTGAGGGACTCTCCGATGAGCCGGCCCAGCAGGAGGACCCGGACAGCGTGGCCAAGCCGGAAAACAGCTAGGCCCACCTCCGCGAGATGGATCCTGACACCAACGCGGGGTCACTTAAAGCCCAAAATTCCCTCCGGAAGGGGCTTTAAGTGACCCCGCGTTGCTGTCTTGCGCCTGGATGGCCGTGATGGCAACGGTGTTCACGATGTCCTCCACGGTGCAGCCGCGGGAGAGGTCGTTGACCGGCTTGCGCAGGCCCTGCAGAACGGGCCCGACGGCGACCGCCCCGGAGCTCTGCTGCACCGCCTTGTACGTGTTATTGCCGGTGTTCAGGTCCGGGAAGATGAACACCGTCGCCTGCCCTGCCACCGACGAATCGGGCATTTTGGAGGCCGCGATGGAGGCGTCCACGGCGGCATCGTACTGGATGGGGCCTTCGACGGCGAGATCCGGGCGGCGTTGACGCACCAGTTCGGTGGCCTGCCGGACTTCGTCCACGGCCTCGCCGGAGCCCGAGCCGCCGGTGGAGTAGGACAGCATGGCCACGCGCGGCTTCACCCCGAACTGCACCGCGGTTTCGGCCGAGGCGAGGGCGATGTCCGCGAGCTGCTCCACGTTGGGATCGGGGTTCACGGCGCAGTCGCCGTAGACCAGCACCCGGTCCGGCATCAGCATCAGGAACACGGAGGACACGATCTTCACGCCGTCGCGCGTTTTGACGAACTCCAGCGCCGGGCGGATGGTGTGCGCGGTGGTGTGCGCGGCGCCGGACACCATGCCGTCCACCACGCCCAGCTGGACCATCATGGTGCCGAAGTAGCTGCCGTCCTGCATGATCTCCAGCGCCTTGGGCAGGTCCACGCCCTTGTGCGCGCGAAGTTCGGCGTACTTCTCCGCGAACCCCTGCCGCAGTTCCGAGGTGGCCGGGTCCACGATGTTGATCCCGGCGAGGTCGATGCCGTTGGCCGCGGCCAGCTCGCGGACGTCGCTGTCCCGGCCCAGCAGGGTGAGATCGCAGACATCGCGGCGGTGCAGGATTTCGGCGGCCTGCAGGATCCGGACGTCCGTTCCCTCCGGCAGCACCACGTGCCGGCGCTGGCCCCTGGCCCGTTCGATCAGGTCGTGCAGGAACCGCAGCGGGGTCATCCGTTCCGGGCGCGGCAGGTGGAGACGTTCCACAAGTTCGGCCTCGTCCACCCGCTTAGACCACAGGCCCAGGGCGGAGGCCACCTTGCGGCGGTGCCCGGACCAGATCTCGCTGCGGACCTCGGAGACCCGTTTGGCCGTGGTGTAGGTGTCCTGGCTGGCGGCAAACACCGGGAACGGCGCCTGCGCCAGGAGCGGGTAGATGTTGGCGTCCGGGGCCAGCCCACCGGTCAGGATCAGCGCCGACGGCACGGGGAATTCCGGCGAGAACGACGACGCCAGGCAGGCCACCATCACGTCCGCGCGGTCGCCGGGAACGATCACCAGGGCACCCTCGTCCAGCACGTTCAGGAAGTTGCCCACATTCATGGCCGCCACCTTGATGTCCCGGACGTCGCGTTCCATGTCCGCAAGACCGGCAATCTGCCGCACACCCAGCGCCGCAGCAACCTCGCCGGTGGTGGGCCGGGCAATCTCCTCCAGCTCCGGCAGGACATACACGGGCCGGTTGGATGCGCCCGGTTTGATGGCGGCCGCGATTTCCTCCACCCGGTTTGGGTCCGCGCGGTTAACCATGATGGCCAGCAGCGTGCACTTTTCCGCCACCAGCTCCTTGCGGGCAACCTCGACGGCGGCCGCGGCCTCCGCGACGCTGAGCCCCTTTGCGCCCACCACGGCAACCACCGGCGCGGCCAGGTTGTTGGCCAGCCGGGCGTTGAGGTCAAACTCGACGGCGGCGTCCTGGCCGGTGAGGTCCGTCCCCTCCACGATCACCACGTCGCAATGCTTGGCAATCTCGGCGAAGATCTCCACGCAGCGGGCATCGATGTCGGCGCGTTTTCCGTCTGCCAGTAGGGCACGCACTTCGGTGGACGTCAGGCCGCCACGGCAACGGTCGTCGTCGAGCGCGAAGCGTGATTTCATCAGCGCCACCATGGGGTCGCTGGCGGCGTCCGGGCCGTGGACCACCGGCTTGAAGAAGCCGATCCGGTCCGCGTGCCGGTGGAGCGTGTCCGCGAGGCCCAGGGCCACGAGCGATTTGCCCGACCCCGGGGTGGTCGCGCTGACGTAGATGCCTTTGGCCATGGTCCGCCCTTTGCTGTGCGTGGTGCCGGTCCCTCCATCCTTGCACTTCCGTGCCGGGGGTCCCACCGATCAGGGGTACCCAAAGACCGGTCTGCCCTTGACACCGGACCTGCATATGGGATTACCTAATGAACATTCGGTATATAAAGCTGGAGGCAATGACGCATGGCTGAAGCAGCACTCTCCGGGGCCACCCACCCCATCCTGGAAAACGACTACGCCTCCGAATGGATGGGCATCGAAGTCCTCGCCGTCAGCGACGGGCACGCCACCATCCGAATGACACTCCGGCAGGAAATGCTCAACGGGTTCGGTATGGCCCACGGCGGAATGATCTTCGCCTTCGCCGATTCCGCGTTCGCCCTTGCCTGCAATCCGGTCAATCCCACCCCGGAAGAGGCCGACAGCATCACAGTTGCCGCCGGCGTCGACATCAACTTCCTCAAGCCGGCCTACCGCGGCCAGGTGATCACCGCCGTCGCGGACCGCCGGTCCAGCTCAGGGCGCAGCGGGCTGTACGACATCCAGATTTTCGCGGCCGACGCCGATACGCAGCACGGTGCCCAGCCCGATTCGATTCCCAGCTCCGGCAACCCGGGGGAACTCATCGCCGAGTTCCGCGGACGCAGCCGCACCATTCCCAAGAAGTAGGAAACCATGACCCTCCACGCCCCCGAAACCCCCATGCCGCAGTCCACGTCCCAGGGCACAGATCCCATCCTGGACCGCGAGGAAACCATCTCCCGCGACGAACTTGAAGCCCTGCAGCTCACCCGCCTGCAGCACACGGTGGCCTACGCCTACGACCGCGTGCCGCTGTACAAGCGCAAGTTCGACGACGCCGGCATCCACCCCGCGGACCTCCGCGAACTGAGCGACCTCGGCAACTTCCCCTTCACCACCAAGGATGACCTCCGCGCCGAATACCCGTTCGGCATGTTCGCCGTGCCGCAGAGCGAAGTAGCCCGCGTGCACGCAAGTTCGGGCACCACAGGCCGGCCCACCGTCGTCGGGTACACCAAACAGGACCTGGCCGACTGGGCCAAACTGGTGGCGCGCTGCCTCCGCGCGTCAGGCGTCCGGCCCGGAATGAAGGTCCACAACGCCTACGGTTACGGCCTGTTTACGGGCGGTTTGGGCGCGCACGCCGGCGCTGAAGCACTGGGCTGCACCGTCATCCCGATGTCCGGCGGGCAGACTGAACGCCAGATCCAGCTCATCCAGGACTTCCAGCCGGACGCCATCCTGGCCACGCCCACGTACCTGCTCACCATCGCCGACGCCATGGCCCACATGGGCATCGACCCGACATCGACCTCGCTTAAGTACGCAGTTCTGGGCGCCGAACCGTGGACGCAGGAGATGCGGCACGAACTCGAAGTCACCATGAACATCAAGGCCTGCGACATCTACGGCCTGTCCGAAGTGATGGGCCCGGGCGTCGCCGGCGAGGCCGTGGAAACCCAGGACGGCAGCCACATCTGGGAGGACCATTTCCGCCCCGAAATCATCGACGCCTTCAACCCCGTAGTAGGCAAGGAAAACGTCCTGCGCGACGGCGAACACGGCGAACTCGTTTTCACCTCGCTCACCAAGGAAGCCCTGCCGATCATCCGCTACCGCACCAAGGACCTCACCCGCCTCCTGCCCGGCACCGCCCGCCCCGCACACCGCAGGATGGGCCGCATCACCGGCCGCAGCGACGACATGATCATCCTCCGCGGCGTGAACCTTTTCCCGTCCCAGATCGAGGAAATCGCGCTGCGCATCCCCGAACTCAGCCCCCACTTCCAGCTCGAACTCACCCGCCCCGAGGGCCAGCGGATGGACCAGCTGACCGTCAAGATCGAGCGCCGGGACGCGGTGACAGTTGAGCAGAGTACGACGGCGGCACGCACCCTGCAGGAGCAGATCAAGATCCACGTGGGTTCTTCGTGCGCCGTTGACGTGGTGGAACCGGGTTCACTGGAGCGGTCAAACGGCAAGCTGCGCCGGATCTACGACCTCCGTCCCAAGGCGTAGGGCCCAGTAGCGTCGTGCGCGAACGTGTTGGGCTGCGCCGCTACAGGGATTACCGAACGTTCGTGGGAAAATAGCCGGTATGCCCACTACAGCAGTCCCCAGCAAGCGCGGCCGTCCCGGTTACGACCAGCAGTCGGTGCTGCTCATCGCCGTCGACGTCTTCAACCGGCACGGCTATGACGCCACGTCCATGGGTATCCTGGCCGAGAACCTGGGCATCTCGAAATCGGCCATCTACCACCACGTGCCGTCCAAGGGCGACCTCCTGAAGCTCGCCCTGGACCATGCGCTAGGTGGCCTGGAATCAATCCTCGAACAACCCGGGGCGCAAAGCGGCGCGGCGGACGCACGGCTGGAATTTGTCCTGCGTCAGACCGTGGCCGTCCTGGTGGAGCGGCTGCCGTTTGTCACGCTGCTCCTACGGTTGCGGGGCAACACTGACATTGAGCGCGACGCCCTGGAACGCCGTCGCGCGTTTGATCACGAGGTGGCCGCCCTGATTTCCGCAGCCCGCGACGAAGGCTCGCTGCGCCAGGACATCGATCCGCGCACCGTCACGCGACTGCTGTTCGGCACCATCAACTCAATCGTGGAATGGTACAAACCGGGCGGCTCCCTCACGCCGGAAAAACTGGCCGACGACGTCATCACCATCGCGTTCGACGGGCTCCACGCGCAGCACTAGGGAATGCTGCGGCCTGCTGAGCGCGACCGTGTTGTGCGACTCGCCGTGGCGGTCAGAGCTGGTATTCGGCCTGCATGCCCAACGTCTCGTGAACGCAGAGGATGTTGTGCTCCGTGTCCATGAACCAGGCGCACTTCTCCGAGTCCGTGGTGCAGATGTGGTTCTCGGTCTTCAGGTTGGGCAGGTCGTAATCCTGGAACCGGACGCCCTTGGCCTCCATGTCCTGCACGATCCGCTCAATGTCACGCACCTCGAAGCTGAGGGCTGTGTGCTCGGAGTGCTTCCCGTCCGAGACCGGCAACAACTGCAGCATCGGGCCGCCGTCGCTACCGAGTAATTCGCTTCCATTGTCTGTCATTCCGCGGTGCGGGAGGCCCAGTTTTTCGGTGTAGAAACTGCGGGCGCGCGCTGCGTCATCGACAGGCAGGATGGTTGTGGCTGTGTTCAGGGCTAGGTTCATTTCGCCACCTCCTACGGAGGAAATTTTACGCCGCAGCAACCCGGAAAGATCCAAACGCTCTCTCACATAATGCGGGAAAACCCCCGACGCTCTCTCACTTTCCTCAAGAAAGTGAGAGAGCGTCGCCGGAAACCGTACATTAAGTGAGAGAGCGTCCGGGGTGGGGCTACTTTTCGACGAGGGTGAGGACGTCGTAGGTGGCCACGATCTCGTCGTTCTGGTTGGTCAGGAGCGCGTCCCAGGCCACCTCGCCGTACTCGTCGGTTTCGCGCGGCGTGATCTTCTTGGCCGTCAGGGTGACCCGGATGGAATCCCCGGCAGCCACAGGCGTGATGAAACGGAGGTTCTCCAGGCCGTAGTTGGCCAGGACCGGGCCCGGCGCCGGTTCCACAAACAGCCCGGCGGCCCAGCTCAGCAGCAGGTACCCGTGCGCCACGATGCCCGGGAAGAACGGGTTGGCTTCGGCCGCTTCCTGGTTGGTGTGGGCATAGAAGGTGTCGCCGGTGGAGTTGGCGAACGCGGTGATGTCCGCCAGGGACACTTGACGCAGGTCGGACCGGACGGCGTCGCCGATCCGCAACGAAGCAAGCGACTTCCGGAACGGGTGCATCCCCTCGGACTCCAGCGTGAAGTTCCGGTGCGCCCCTGTATGCCAGAGGCCGGTGACGGCGGTGAGCATGTTGGGCGAGCCCTGGATGGCGGTGCGCTGCATGTGGTGCATGACCGAGCGGATGCCGCCCAGCTCCTCGCCGCCGCCGGCGCGGCCTGGCCCGCCGTGGACCAGGTGCGGCACCGGCGAACCGTGGCCGGTGGAGCTGCGGGCGTCTTCGCGGTTGAGCATCAGGACACGGCCGTGGTGGGCGGCGATCCCGGTGACGAGTTCGCGGGCTACGGCCGGATCGTTGGTGCACACCGACGCCACCAGGGAGCCGCCGCCCCGGGCGGCGAGGCGGACGGCGTCGGGCAGGTCCTTATATCCGATCACGGAGGCCACCGGGCCGAACGCCTCCAGCGAGTGGATCGCGTCAGTCTCCGCGTCAGCCCAGCTCAGCACCACCGGCGACATAAAGGCGCCAGCATCCACTACGCCCGTGGCGCCGCCGGCAGAGGTGACCGACGGCGAATCCAGCGTTCCGTACGCGAGCTCACCGCCGGCGTCGAGCATTGACTGCACCGCGGCGCGGACGTCGGTGAGCTGCTCGAGCGACGCCAAAGCGCCCATCGTGACGCCGTCGGCGCGGGGATCCCCCAGCACCACACGCTCATCCACGCGCCTGCCGACAGCGGCGATCACCGCCGGCACCAGCTCCTGCGGGACGATGGCGCGGCGGATGGACGTGCACTTCTGGCCCGCCTTGACAGTCATTTCGGTGACCACTGACTTGATGAACGCGTCGAATTCCGGCGTGCCCTCCACCGCGTCCGGTCCCAGGATGGCGGCGTTGAGTGAGTCCGTTTCGGACGTGAACCGGACGCCGCCCTGCACCACGTTGGGGTGTGATTTCAGGGACAGCGCGGTGGACGCGGAGCCGGTGAAGGCCACCAGGTCGCGGTAGTCCAGCAGGTCCAGGAGGCCGCGGACGGAGCCGGAAATCAGCTGCAGCGAGCCCTTCGGCAGGATGTTGGATTCGATGATCGCCTTCACCACGGCCGCGGCCACATACCCGGTGGGGGTGGCCGGCTTGACGATGGTGGGGACCCCGGCGATGAAGGCGGGCGCGAGTTTCTCCAGCATGCCCCAGACCGGGAAGTTGAACGCGTTGATCTGCACGGCGACGCCGGGGATGCGCGTGTAGATGTGCTCGGCCACGAACGAGCCGTCCTTGGACAGCACCTCCATGGGACCGTCCACCACCACCTGCGAATTGGGCAGCTCGCGCCGGCCCTTGGAGCCGAACGTGAATAGGACGCCGATGCCGCCGTCGATGTCGATCATCGAGTCGATCTTGGTGGCACCGGTCTGGGCCGAAAACGTGTAGAAGTGCTCGCGCCGGGCGTTCAGGTACTGTGCCAGCTCCTTGAGCTTGAGCGCGCGCTGGTGGAAGGTCAGCTTGCCCAGTTCCGTTTGTCCCGTGGTGCGGCCGTAATCCACGACGGCGGCAAGATCCAGGCCGTCGGTGCTCACCTTGGCCAGGACTTCGCCGGTGCTCGCATCCCGGACGGGGACGGCGGATGCTGCCGAACCGGCGTCGGGAGTCCACCAGGAATCCTGCACAAAACTGGGAACGGTCTGGACGGTGTCGACTGTGGTTTCTGCAGTGGTGGTCATCGTTGACGGGTCCTTCCAAGGCGGGGACAAAACGCGGCCAGGGCTTTACTGACCGTCCGTTCGGTAATATGTCTACAGTACATGACTGTGCCGTGCCGCACACTGGAAGTTCAGCCTCGCAAAAGGAGACCCATGACCGCCCTATCCCCCGACGCCGCTGCGCCGGACACCACCCCGGGCGCCACGCCGTGGAAGATCGTCCTCGGCGAGCTCGACGAGAAGATGGGCGTGAAAATCCTGGAGGAGTCGGTCGAGCGCGTGGTGGCGACGATGCCTGTGGAGGGCAACAGGCAGTCGTTCGGGTTGCTGCACGGCGGCGCGTCGCTGGCGGTGGGCGAAGCTGTGGGCTCCTGGGCGGCGGTCATCCACGCCAGCACGTTGGGGAAAACTGCCGTGGGAGTGGACGTCTCCGCGACGCACCACCGCTCCGCGCGCGAGGGTCAGATCACCATCACCGCCACGCCCATCCACCTCGGCGGCACCCTGACCACGCACGAGGTCCTGATCACCAACGACGCCGGCCAGCGCCTCTGCACCCTGCGCATCACCAACCTGCTGATGAAGAAGAAGTAGCCCTCCCACCCCCAAGTAGGTCGCATTTAGCGTCGTCATTCACGGGTTTGACGACGTCAAATGCTAGTCAGTTGGGGTGGGGCGCTGCCGAATCCGCCGCCGCTTCGCCAACACCAGGAACACACCGCCGACGGCTAGCGCCCCAGCCGCCAGACCGGCGAACAGAATCAGCCCGGAGGCGCCGGTGTTGGCCAGGTCAGCGGCCCGGCTGTCACCCAGCGGACGTACGACGGCGGCGCTGTCACGTTTTGGGGGCAGCGCACCGTTCGTGGCCGGCACCTCGGCCGGGGGCTGAGATTGCGGGGCTGGCTGGGAGGGCTGGCTGACCGGGGCGAAGTCGAAGGCCACGGCTCCGGATGTGCTGAATCCGTTGACCGTTTCGGCCGTGAAACGCAGCGGGCCGGCCACCGCGGGGGCAGTAAAGGACCACGCACCGCCAGCATCCACGGGAACCTCAAGAGGCCCCTGCCCACTCACGGTGATCCTGACCTTCGAACCCGCCGCGACAGCCGACGCCGGAGCCGCGGCCACCATGCCGGTAACGGTCTGGCCGGCGTCGAACGTTGCCCCCGCCGCGGGCGACGTCACCGTCGGCTTGTTGAGGAAGAGTTCCAGCTGGTAGCCGGGAAGTACCGTCAATGAGTCCTGCAGCGTGGCGGCCACGGCGAAGTTTACCGGCGGCGCTTCGTTTGGTTTGGGTGCCTCTTCTCCTGCCGAGTGGGTGCCCACCGCGTAGTTGCCGCTGACCCAGGGCCCGCCGGAATCGCCGCCGCTGGACTGGACATCGAAGGACAGGAAACCGTTGAAGGCCCGCAGGTCTGTCGGATCCGTCGCATAGTTGAGCCCGCCTGCCACATAGATCCCCACCTCGTCGATGGATCCGCAGGACCACGCTGAGGTTCGGCCGGAGCGACAGACCGGCATGCCGATCACCGGGGCGGCCGTTCCGATGATCTTGACGTCCCTGCCGGCCTGCGAGGGATCGTTCCATGTGCTGGCGGCGGGCAGTGGATCGAGGTCGGCGCGAAGCTGACCAATAACGGCGATGTCCGTGCCGACGTTGCCGGGGTCATCATCGTTGCCGGGGCGCAGGACCGAGGTGTTTCCGGGTCCGCCGAACTGGCTGAACCCGAAGGTCCCCAACAGGTCGCTACGGTTCCATTGCGGAAATTCCACGGTGGCCGTTGCCGCGGCGCCGTCATCAGTGCAATGTCCGGCGGTGAGGACGCCCGGCAGGCCTGCCGGGTCAAAAACTGAAAAGCCAGCGGAGCAGATTTCTCCGATGTCGGTGAAGTAGCCCTGGCCACCGGAAAGGTCGGCCTGCGGCGCGAGCGGCGCCCCGGCGTCGAGCTGCACGTTGGCGTAGCGGGCCACAAACTCGGCGGGCGAGATCTTGCCGTCCGAGTTTGGGCTGGTGAGGCTGGGGCCGGTGAGGCTCGAATTTCCGGCGTCGTCGGCCGCATCAGGCACCGTGGCCTCGGACCCGTTGATGCCGCCCGTGCGGACTACGAACTTGCTGCCAGTGAACGCCACGGCCTGCAACCCAGCCGCGCCCACGTCGCGGAGGTACGCCTGGTACAGCTCCTGGGTGCTCCGGGCCAGTTCGGTGCCGGTCGCCGGAGTGCCGGTCGCCTGGGTGCCCGTCGCGGCCGGCGCGTCAGTGTCCTCAGTCGGAGCGTCCGACGGCGGCGCGGCAGGTGGAGCGTCAAGGGTCACGGCCGGGATGGTCGCGCTGAGCCGGGCAATCTCGGCCTTGAGCTCGGCCCCGGTGCCGGCAACCAAAATGCGGCCATCGTGGATCCGTGTTCCGAGGTAGCCGGAGATATCCTGCAGGGCCGCCACAACGTCCGCGGCCTGCTTGCCCAGCTGGCCCGCAGCCGCGAACTCTTCGGGGGTCAGGCCAAGATCGCGGAGGGCAGCTTCCCGAAGGCCGGCGTCGCCGGGGTGGGCGTCGCTGGGCTGCGCGTCACCGCCTCCGGAACCTCCCGCCGTCGGGCGTTCCGCAGCGTCCGCCGAGGAAGGGGCCGGCGACGGAGCGGGCGGCGAAGCGGCCGGCAACGGCTCAACGGCCGGCTGCTCAACAGCCCAGGCCGGCACGGCCCCGAGCCCCACGGAAAGTGCCACTCCGGCAGCCGCTGCTGCCGCAAATACGCATTTCAAACTGTGTGCCATCGCTTTCGTTCTATTCATCTGTATTGCTCCGCCGTGCCATGTACGCGGCGACTCCCGCCACCGCGAGCGACGCCGCCACATACTTCATGGAATTCATGGCGCCACCCGGCTGCCGAGCAGGCTCAGGACGGCGCCCAGTTCGGCCTCGGACAGTCCGTTCCGCAGCAGGAAGGTGCGCGTGCCCAACTCCCGGACAAACTCCACCACGGCCCGGCCGCGCCGCTCCAGCAAGGGCGTCAGTTCAGCGTCGTCAATGTGGCCTTCGCCTGCATGGGGCGGGCCGTGCGTCCGGAAGCGTTCGTTGATGCCTCGGGCGGCTTTGGCGTAGCCGTCCGCAATGAGCTGGTCCGGGTCGCCGGCGAGGTCCTGCAGCATGGCCGCCACCATGCCGCTGCGGTCCCGGCCCGCCGCGCAATGAATGACGACGGCGCCGGCTTCGGCTGCCGCGACAGCGCGGAACACCGCCACGAACTTCTCCGGGTAGAGCCGGACGTTGTGCAGATAATGGGCGGGATCCTTGAGGTACGGTCCGCAGACGGCCGTGAACCGCGGATCATCGGGTTCTTCAGTGGGTGCGGCGACGATCGTGACGCCGGACCAGGCCGCTTCGGTCACGGCAGGGTCGGTGTCCCGGCGCTGCGCTTCACGGGAGTTACGGAGATCAATCACGGTGCGGACGCCGTCGTCGTACGCCTGCCGCCAGCCTGTCTCGGTGAGCCATTCGCGGCGCCCCATCCGGTAAACGCGGCCGGCAACGTGCCAGGCATTCACGGCTCCGTCCCAGCTCACGGCTCCCCCTGTCGTCTCCACCCGGACAGCTAACCACACAGCCGCCACTGCCCGCACGCGCGGGGCAGGTAGTCGGGCAGGGAGCCGCGCTGAAAAACAAGTACTCCGTGCCCGTGACGTGCTTGTGAGCGTGGCGTAGGTTGACTGTTGCATGCCTGTGTTAATTATTCAATTGGATAGTCAAAAAGGGGAAAATCGATGACAGCTTCAGCAGTACGACGGCGACGCTCGGCTTTTGCAGCAGGCCTCGCCACCGTGGCAATGGCTTTGGGCTTCGCGGCCATCCCGGCCGAAGCGGCGCCGGTTCCGGATGTCGACCTCGTGGCGGTCGGCGACTCTTACACGGCCGGGGTGGGTGCGGGGTCTTACATAACGCCTCCCCCGTGTGTGAAAACCGACGGAGGTTACGTCAACATCCTGACAGCCCTGGCCATTGTTGACGACGTTGTCAGCAACGGGGCATGCGGCGGAGCGATCATTCCGGATGATGGACCCGGGGGCATACCTAGCGTCATGGAGCAGATAGCGGCCCTCGACGCTTCCGAGGGACTCTCCGGCCGGACCGAACTGGTCACGTTGACTGCCGGGGCCAATGACCTTGACTTCACCACACCGTTGGCTGTCTGCGCAGTGTCCACCATCGATGTCTGCCTCCAGACGATACAAGCAGGCCAGACCAGGTTTCCCGTCATTCAAGCCGACCTGGTGGAAGCGCTGACCGCCATCCACCAGGCAGCCCCGCGCACCAAAATTGTGGTGTCTGGTTACCCGCTCCTTTTTGATCCCGCAGGCGGGCCGACGCTCCTGACCCCGGACGCGCAAAGGCTGGTCAACGCAGGCACGATGGCTCTTAACTACACCATCACCCAAGCCGTGGCTACCGCCAACGCCGCAGCAAAGGCCAACGCCGTGTACGTCGACGTCACTGAGGAGTTCGCCGGACACGCAATTAATTCAGCCGTGCCGTGGATCAACTTCAATCCGGCCGACCCCTTTGCCCTCCAGAATTTCCACCCCAACGCAGAAGGACATCAGGCATACGCCGACGCCCTCACCGCCGCGGTGAACCTCCAGGCGCTCGCCCGCCGCTAACCCGCTCCGCCAACACGCTCGCCAAGCGCCCCTACCGGCGCTTGGCGAGCCTGTGCTCCAGCCCGTTCCGTACCATCGGCCATTCGTGCTCCAGGATAGAGAACACCACGGTGTCACGCAGGACGCCGTCGCTGGTCCGACGGTGGCTGCGCAGCACGCCGTCCTGCTTCGCACCGAGCCTCGCGATGGCCTCCCTGGACTGGTGGTTCAGCCAGTGCGTACAAAACTCCACAGCCACGCAGCCCAGCGTTTCGAAGGCGTGGCGCAACAGCAGCAGTTTGGAATCCGGGTTGGTGCCGCTGCCGTGAACTGACGCCGCATTCCAGGTGGAGCCGATCTCCACGCGGGGCGTGCCGGCGTCGATATTCATGTAGGTGGTCATGCCGATGATCCGGCCCGGGCCGCCGGTGGCAGGATCGATCAGCCGCGTGGTGAACGGCAGCATGGACCCCTGCTCCTGCATCGCCAGCCTGCGGTCGATCTCCGCCGCCATCCCGTCCGGCGCCGGGACAGACGTGTACCAGAGCTTCCACAGATCGCCATCCTGTGCGGCCGCCACCAGATCATCATGGTGATCGTGCTTCAGCGGCTCAAGAATCACGTGCCGGCCGGTCAGAGTGAGGGGTTCAAAGAGGGTCACCCGGAAATCCTACTCAGCCCAGTCGAAGAATCCCTTGCCGGTCTTCCGCCCAAGCTCTCCGCGGGCCACCTTATCCTTGAGGATCTGCGGCGGCGCGAACCGCTCCCCCAGCGTGGAATGCAGGTACTCGGCGATGCCCAGCCGCACGTCCAGGCCCACGATATCCGTGGTTCGCAGCGGGCCGGTGGGGTGCTTGTAGCCCAGGACCATGGCGGCGTCGATGTCCGCCGCGGAGGCCACCCCCTCCTCCACCATGCGCATCGCCTCCAATGCGATGGCCACGCCCAGCCGTGACGAGGCAAAGCCCGGTGCGTCATTGACGACGACGGCGGTCTTGCCGAGTGCCTCGACCCACTTTTTCGCCGCGGCAGCCAGGCCCGGGGAGGTCTGTTCGCCGAGCACCACTTCGATGAGG
The DNA here is from genome assembly GCF_001428335.1 of Arthrobacter sp. Soil762. Lineage (GTDB taxonomy): Bacteria > Actinomycetota > Actinomycetes > Actinomycetales > Micrococcaceae > Arthrobacter. The sequence continues at coordinate 251,274 of NZ_LMSG01000018.1, read as the reverse complement.
GTGGAGGCGGGGACGGGGTTGAAGAAGTGCAGGCCCAGGAAGTTCTGCGGCCGCTTGAGCTCGCGGGCCAGGCCGTTGACGGACAGGGACGACGTGTTGGAGGCCAGGTAGGCGTCATCGGCCAGGCGCTCCTCGATGCCGCGGAGCGAGGTGACCTTCAGGTCCCAGTCTTCGGGAACGGCCTCTACCACCAGCTGGCGGTCCTTGAAGTCGTCGTAATCGACCGTGACGGCGAGGCGCGACACCATCTCATCCAGGTTGCCGTCAGTAGCTCCACGTTCGATGCTCTTGGCGGCTGCGGATTCCACGCGTTCCCGGGCGGCTACGGCGGACGCTTCATCGCGCTCCACCACCAAGACGTTGGCCCCGCTGATCAGGAAGGCGTGGGCGATCCCCGCGCCCATGCGGCCGCCGCCGAGGACGCCAACGGTGGAAGGAAGATTCGGGTTCGTCATGGTTTCTTCTCTGATTTCTTGTCGAGGAAAGCCTGCATGCGTTCAAACTTGGCCTGGGATTCAAAAAGGATCCCCTGTGCCAGCTGGTCAATCAGCGGGTGGGCTTCGGCCGGGGCGTGGAAAACCGACTTTGTAATCCGCACGGCCAGCGGGTCCTGGCGGCCGATCCGGTCCGCCAGGTTGTGCGCGGCATCCATCAGGTCCGGCGCCTCGTGGATTTCGGTGATGAGGCTGGCAGCCAGGGCCTCCTCCGCCCGGAGCACCAAGCCCGCGAGCAAGATCTGCTTGGCCAGCGGCTCCCCCACCAGCTCCCTTAAACGCCAGCTGGCCCCGGCCGCGGCCAGGATCCCCAGCCCTGCTTCAGGGTTGCCGATCCGGACACTGGGCGTTCCGATCCGGAAGTCTGCGGCGTAGGCGAGCTCGGCGCCGCCGCCCAGGCAGTACCCGTCCAGGGCGGCAATGACCGGCATGGGCAGCTTGGCGATCCGCACGAAGATCGTGGAATTGATGCCTTGCAGGGCATCATCGCGGCGCCGCTCGCGCAGCTGGGCGATGTCCGCACCTGAGGCGAAGACGCCGTCGACCCCTGAGATGATCAGGACTTTGGGATTCTGCTCCAGCGCAGCGCAGACCACGTGCAGTTCGTCCACCATCTGCTGGTCGATGGCATTCCGGACTTCCGGTCGGTTGAGGAGGACCACCACGCGGTCCTCCCGCTCCTCGACCAGGAGCGTGCGGAATGCAACGGTGCTTAAGTGTCCGTTCGCGCCGTCCGGGGCGGGCATCAGACACGCTCCAGCAGCATCGCGGTGCCCTGGCCCACGCCGACGCACATCGTAGCCAGGCCGATTTTGGCGTCCTCGCGTTCCATCCGGCCCAACAGGGTAATGGCAAGCCGTGATCCGCTGGAACCGAGCGGATGCCCCAAACTGATGGCGCCGCCGTCGTTATTCACAATCTCCGGGTCCAGCCCGAGCCGGCGCATGCTCGCGAGCGACTGCGTGGCGAACGCTTCGTTAAGCTCGACGGCGCCCAGGTCACCAGCGCTGAGGCCGCTCCGTGCGAGCACTTTCTGCGTCGCCGGGACCGGGCCGATGCCCATGATTTCTGGTTCGCAGCCGGCGGAGGCGCCGTCGATGATCCGGGCACGCGGCGTCAGGCCCAGCCGGGCGATGGCGGCCTCGGACGCGACGATGATGGCCGAAGCACCGTCGTTCAGCGTGGACGAGTTCCCGGCCGTGACCACTGAACCGCCCGGAACCACGGGGCGCAACCCGGCCAGGACATCCAGGGTGGTGCCGGCACGCGGGCCTTCATCGGTGTCCACCACGGTTTCGGACTTGCGGGACTTGACCGTCACGGCCACGATTTCGTCCCTGAAGCGGCCCGCGGCAATGGCGGCGAGGGAACGCTCGTGGGAGCGGACCGCGAAGGCATCGGCGTCCTCGCGGGTGATGCCGTCCACGCGGGCCACTTCTTCGGCTGTTTCCGGCATGGAGTAAGTCATCTTGCCGCCACGCGCCAGCCCGCCCTTCTGGAAGAGGGGGTTGACGAAGCGCCAGCCGATGGACGTGTCAAAGATCTGGCCCGGCTTCGCGAACGCCGTGGCGGGTTTTTCCTGGGCCCACGGCGCACGGCTCATGGACTCTACCCCGCCGGCGATCACCACGTCCGCAGCGCCGGACTTGATCATCTGGCTGGCCTGGATGATGGCGCTCAGCCCCGACGCGCACAGCCGGTTGACGGTGATTCCCGGGATGTGGAGGGGAAGCCCGGCCAGCAGGACTGCCATCCGGGCCACGTTGCGGTTCTCCTCGCCAGCGCCGTTTGCGTTGCCCAGGATGACTTCCTCGATACTGTCCGGGTCCAGGCCCGCTCGGGACACGGCCTCCCGGACCACCAGTGCAGCCAGATCATCAGGACGGACCGCCGATAACGCACCGCCATACCTGCCCACGGGAGTGCGGACGCCGCCAACAAGAAAAGCCTCGACCATAAGAACAAATCCTTTACGCCAGGGAGCCGGAATCTTCGGGGCCGTCCAGTGACCGCCCTATTTACCGACCGTTCGTTCTATAAAGACTACACTCACAGGACAAGGACGCCGAGGTGCCCAGCCAGGAGCGGCGCCAGCAGGCTGAGCTGATAGTCGTCGATCACCACGCCGGCCAGGCTGCCGAGGCCGCTGATGGTCCGGAAATCCGTGCCGCGAAGGTCAAAGTCCTTCAGCCGCGAGCCTGTGAGATCCAGGGTGCCGATGGTGCAGTTCTTGAGCGCCACGCGCGTCCCGGAGGCGGAACCGAGGTCCAATTCGTTGATGATGCAGTCGCTGATGACAACGTCCGTCAGCTTGGAGCCGCGCAGATTCAGGAAGTCCAGCTTGCCGCCGTCGATCCGGACCGACTGCCAGCCGGTCTCATACAGCTCAGCGGAGCCCAGCCGGGGATTGTTCAACTGCACGTCCCGCCACGTGGAGCGGGCGGCCCGGAACACCGGCGCGTACAGCTCGGACAGGATGCAGTCCCGGAACGTGGCCCCGCGGAGCTGGGTGTCATTAAAGGAGACGCCCTGGAACTCACACTCGGCAAAATCCGTGCCGCTCAGCTCCAGACCGTCGGCGACCGCCCGGCTGTACCGGACGCCGTCGTACCTTTCACCACGCTGGAAGTCCGGGGCCGGATCATCCGTGACATCCTCCAGACTGACCGGCGAGAGCCGGGGAGCGGTTACCTTGGGGGCCTTTGCCGCCACTAGAGCGATTCCGCTTTGGCGGCGATTTCCGCCAGGTCCTTCGTGAGCGCCTTGCGTGTCATGCTCATGCCCAGCTTGCCGAAGAGGGTCATGCTGACCTTGCTGAGCAGGGTGGGCTTGACGACGTCGGCGCCGAAGGTCAGCGTCAGGTCCGTCCCGCCGTCGCGCTCGGCCAGGCTGAAGCGCGACGTGTAATCGGCGCCGCCCTGGAGGGCCTTGACCGTGGTGCTGCGGGGAGGATCGGCCTGCGCCACCCACATCTCCACCGTTTCCGCCCGGCCCATCATGGTCCGCGTTTCCTTCCAGCGCGTTCCCTCGCCGTAGGGCCCGTCGCTGAGCATCTGCACGGCGTCGATGCCGGACAGGGTGGAGGCGGAACCCGGGATGTCCGAGATGACCGCCCAGACCTTTTCCGGCGTGGCATGAATGTGCTGGGTCAGGCTTGTACTGTGTTCCATGCATCGAGCCTAGTCGGGGGCTCTGACATTCGACAGGCCGCCGAAAATCGGGTTCCCCGAAATGGTAAGCATGCTTTGTGTTAGGCTAAAAAAGCATTGTCAGATCAACCGGAACGAAAGGCGGCCAGACTCATGGGCCTCGGAGACAAGATCAGCAACGAAGCAGAGCACCTGGGCGGCAAGGCCAAGGAAGCGGCCGGCAACGCCACGGACAACGACAAACTTAGGGCCGAAGGCCAGGCGGACCAGGTCAAGGCTGACGCCAAGAAGGTCGGCGAAAACGTCAAGGACACCTTCAAGGACTAGTCCTCCCACAGTCGAACGGCGGCGGATTCCCATGGGGGATCCGCCGCCGTTCTCGTGTCCGCCGATCGACTGCTCCGTACGGGCCTTTTTGAGGCCTCATAAGGGCGTCTACGGAGCAGTGGGTGGACGGATTGAGCTCGGCGGCTACCCTTGGCCCATGACTTATGTGGACCTGAGTGCCCAGAGTGCCGCTGCCGGCGGTTCGCCTTCGCTCGGCGGATATCTCGCCACGCCATCCGGGCCAGATCCGTTTCCCGCGGTCCTGATGATCCACGAAGCCTTCGGCCTGAACGACCTCGTTCGCGGGCATGCAGACAGGATGGCCCGAGCCGGGTACCTGACGCTGGCGGTGGACCTGTTCAGCGACGGCGGCCCGCGCCGCTGCCTGGTCGGAACCATGCGGAGCATGCTCAGGGGGAGCGGCCGCGCGTTCACCGACCTCGCCACCGCCCGCTTCTGGCTGGCCACTTCGCCGCTGTCCACCGGCAAGACCGGGGTGATCGGGTTCTGCATGGGCGGAGGATTCGCGCTGCTGGTGGCCCGCGACGGCTTCGACGCGGCCTCGGTCAACTACGGCCGCCTGCCCGGCAATCTCGAGGAAAGCCTCCGCGGCGCCTGCCCCATCGTGGCGAACTTCGGCGGCCGCGACATCACTCTCAAGGGCGCGGCCGGCAAGCTTGAGACCGCCTTGGACAACCTCGGCATCGAAAACAGCGTCAAGGAATTTCCCACCGCCGGCCACGCGTTCCTCAATGAAATCGACCTGGGCCCGGCGGTTTTCCGGCCGCTGATGCGGGTCATGGGCATCGGCCCCGACCCGGAGTCCTCCCCCGAAGCCTGGCAGCGGATCAACGACCACTTCGCCCGGCACCTCAAGAGCGTGGATGCCCACCGACCCCCATCGATTGCTCCGTAGGCGCCCTTTTGGGGCCCCATAACGGCGGTTACGGAGCACTCGATGGGGTTAACCACCGACGACGACGGCGGGCCGCCCCCGAAAGGGTGACCCGCCGTCGTCGGACTTCTTAGCGTCCGGGCGCTGAGCGTCCGGCTGCTGAGGCGAAAAGACCTAGCAGAAGAGCTCGCTCTTGGGCTCGTTGTGCTTGACCTTCTGCCAGCCCAGCCACAGGACCAGGGCGAAGAACGGGATGGTGGCCAGGGTCCAGAGACCGAGGTGGAATACCTCGCCGGTCTTGCTGGTCATGGTGTCGAAGCCGATGAGTACGGTGATGGCCAGCAGCGCAATGAGTCCGGCCCAGCTGCTCCAGGTTCCGCCGGGCGCGGGCAGGGAGGAGACCTTGCCCTTCTTGTGGCGCAGCGCGATCTGGCTGGCGAAGATGGCGCCCCAGGTGAAGATCACGCCGATCGATGCCGAGTTGAGCGCCAGGTCGAAGGCGTGTGAGCCGCCCAGCCAGATGTTCAGCAGGATGCCAACGAGGTAGACGGCGCCGATGGCCAGGATGGCGGCGTACGGCACGTGGCTCTTGGACATCCTGGTCAGCCACTCCGGGGCGTGCCCGTTGTTGGCCATGGTCCGGAAGATCCGGCCGATCGAGTACAGGCCCGAGTTGCAGGAGGACAGCGCGGCGGTGATGACGATCATGTTCATAACATCGCCCATCCAGCCGAGGCCCATCTGGCCGAACACGGTGACGAACGGCGAGGTGCCGGCCACGTACTGGTCCGAGGGAAGCAGCATCGCCAGGAGCGTCACGGAACCGACGTAGAACACCACGATGCGGAAGACGACGGCGCGGATCGCTTTGGGAACTTCCTTGGCGGGGTCCTGCATTTCACCGGCCGTGATGCCGACGAGTTCAATGCCGTTGTAGGCGAAAATCACGGCGTTCAGGACGAGGATCATCACCAGCGCACCCTTGGGGAACATTCCGCCTTCGGCTGCGAAGAGGTTGTTCACCGAGGCGTTGCCGTCGCCCACCTGGGCGTTGGTGACCACCATGAAGGTGCCCACGGCAAGGAAGATCACGATGGCGCCGACCTTGAGGCAGGAGGCCCAGAATTCAACCTCGCCGAACGCCTTGACGCTCATGAGGTTGACGCCCACGAGCAGCAGCAGCGCGGCGATGGCGGACAGTTCAACGGGCACGTTGGGGAAGAAGAACTGGAAGTACAGTCCGATCGCGATGAGTTCAGCGATGCCGGTCATGGCCCAGTTGATGAAGTACATCCAACCGGACAGGTAAGCGCCCTTCTTGCCGAACATCTCACCGGCGTAGCTGACGAAGGAACCCGACGTCTGGCGGTACATGATCAGCTCGCCCAGGGCCCGCATCAGCAGATAGGCGATAACGCCGGCAATGGCGTAGGAGAAAATGAGCGCAGGGCCAGTGGAGGCCAGGCGTCCGCCGGCACCCATAAAGAGGCCGACGCCGATGGCGCCGCCCATGGCAATCATGGTGACCTGGCGTCCGCTCAGGGATTTTTTGTAGCCCTCGGCGCTGAGGGTGGAGTCGACGACGGCGGATTGCGCCGTCGGGCTCACGAGTTCTGTGGGGGTACTTTGAGGCACAACAATTCCTTGTGGGTAGGGGATTGGCCGGCACCTCTTGGCAGGGACTTCTCCATCCCGAAAATTCTGTTTCTTGATGTTTCAAGGAATTTTCTGTATGGAAAGTCACAGTACGTCGAAGTTCGCGCGGCCTTTCCATCCTACAAGACTCAAACCGCAGCACGTGACGCGGGCTACACCCGGGCCCGGTTAAGCCAAACTATTGCCACGAATCTGGGGATACTTCAGAACAATGTTCTGTTCGGCATCCTCCTGGACGCTGTACGTGCGCAAAGGTTCGGCACCGGTGCTGGAGCAGCCCGTTTCCAGGCTGAACGTGTGCTGGTGCAGCGGGCACATCACCACCTCCCGGTCGATGGTGCCGTCCGCGATGGGGCCGCCGCGGTGGGGGCAGACCGCGGACAGGGCGCGCAGGGTCCCGTCCCGCAGCCGGAAGACCGCCACCTGCTCGCCGTCCACCCCGAAGGCACGCCCTTCGCCAAACGGGATCTGGTCCACCGGGCCCAGGATGTGGCTGGTGGTGCTGACGGGCTCGGTGGTGCTGACGGGCTCGGTGCTGATCGGATCGGCGCTCATCGGACCGGCACCTGGGGCAAGACCGTGAGCGGCAGGGAGGTGCGGAACTGGCCCGGCGTGAGTGGATCGTCGCGTTCACTCCACGGATCCACGTAGCTGTCCACGGATGCCTGCATGGCGGCGTCCAGTTGCGGGGCGACGCCTTCGGAATCGTCCACGATGACCGCGCGGAGGTGCTCGATGCCCACCCGCGGCACAAAGGAGTACGTCCGTTCCAGCCAGTTGGCCTGTTCCCGGTAGTACTGCATAAAGCGGCCGGCCAGCAGCTTGACCTCCTCGGGGTCGTCCACGGTGGCCAGCAGGTCGCCCTTGCGGATGTGGGCCCCCGCCGCTCCCCCGACGTAAATCTCCCACCGTCCGCCCTCCACAGCCACCACACCCACGTCCTTAACCAGCGATTCCGCGCAGTTCCGTGGGCAACCGGACACAGCCAGCTTCAGCTTGGCCGGCGACTCGATGCCCTGGAACCGGGACTCGATCTCGATGCCCAGCTTCGTGGAATCGCCGGTGCCGTACCGGCAAAAATCCTTGCCCACGCAGGTCTTCACCGTGCGGAAGCTCTTGCCGTAGGCGTAGCCGGACGGCATGTCCAGGTCCGCCCACACCTGCGGCAGGTCCTCCTTGGGGATCCCCAGCAGGTCGATCCGCTGCCCGCCGGTCAGCTTGATCAGGGGAACGTTGTGCTTTTCGGCGACGTCGGCAATGCGGCGCAACTGCTGCACCGACGTCACGCCGCCCTTCATCTGGGGGACCACCGAGAAGGTGCCGTCGCGCTGGATATTGGCGTGCACGCGGTCATTGATGAACCGGGCGTCGCGTTCGTCGATGTACCGGTCCGCGAGCATCATCTTCAGCAACGAGGCCAGGCCCATCTTGGACTTCGCATCCTCGGCGCTCCCCGGAGCCAGGGCCGTGAACACCTGGGACACGGAGCGCAGGCCCTGTTTCCGGATGGCGGCCATCAGGGCCGGCTTGTCCAGCGGGATCCCGGGCACGTAGTAGCTGGCGGCCGGGTCCTCCTCCACCGCGCCGTCGGCGGCCCACTCCACCACCTGCTTCACCAGGAGCTTGCAGGAGCCGCAGCCCTTGCCGGCCCGGGTGGCGTCCATGGCGCCGGAGACCGTGGTGCAGCCGCCCTTCACGGCGGCCACCAGGGCCTTCTTGCTGACGCCGTTGCAGTTGCAGACCTGGGCGCGGTCGTCGAGCTCGGCCACGCCCGCCTCCTCACCCGGCCCGCCGACGTCGAACATCAGCGCGATCCGTTCCTCCGGAAGCGGTAGCCCGCGGTCGTAGGCCTGGGTCAGGTAGGCCACCTTCCGGCTGTCGCCCAGGAGCGTGGCACCCACCATTTTGTTGTCGCGGACCACGATGGACTTGAAGACACCGCGGCTGGGCTCCGAGAAGACAATATGCTCGTCCGTGTCGAGTTCCGGGCCGTGCAGTCCCATGGAAGCCACGTCCACACCTGCGACCTTGAGCTTGGTGGCGGTCCGGGAGCCCAGGTAGGCCGACGATGTGTCGACGCCGGTCACGTGGTTGGCGAGCACCACGGCCTGTTCCCACAGCGGCGCCACCAGCCCATAGACCTCGCCGCGGTGCTGGACGCACTCCCCCACCGCGTAGATATCGTCTTCGTCCTGGACCCGCAGCCGGTCATCCACCACAATGGCCCGCTCCACCGGCAGCCCGCTCAGCACAGCCACGTCCACGTTCGGCCGGATGCCCGCGGCCACCACCACCATGTCGCAGGCGATGTCGTCCCTGTCCCGGAGGCTGACGCCGCTGACCGTGTCCCCCCCGAGGACAGCAGTGGTGCGGCTGGACGTGTGCACCCGGATACCCAAGGCCTCCACGCTCCTCCGCAGCACCGCGCCGCCGTCGGGTCCCATCTGCGCATTCATGAGGTGCCCGCCGGAGTGCACCACCTCCACGTCGATCCCGTGGCTTTTCAGGCCGTAGGCCGCCTCGAGGCCCAGCAGGCCGCCGCCGATCACCACCGCCCGCCGGTGATGCTCCTGCTCCGCATGCTGGACCATACGGCGGGTGTCATCGATGGTGCGGAACCCGAACACACCGTGCTTCACGGACCCGCCAGGTGTGTACAGCCCGTCCATCGGCGGCATGTGGGAGCGGCTCCCGGTGGCGATGATGAGGGTGTCGTACGGTGTCACGCGGCCGTCATTGGAAAAGACGTGCTTCGTGAACTTGTCGATCCGGTCAACACGGACCCCGGCGTGCAGCGTGATGCTGTTCTCGCGGTACCAGGGCAGGGCGTTCAGGAAGATGTCGGCGTCACTTTCCTCGCCGGAGAGGACGTGGCTGAGCATGATCCGGTTGTAGTTGCCGTACGGCTCGTCGCCGAACATGGTGATGGTGAACTGCTCGGCGCCGCCGCGGGCCAGGATCTCCTCCACGGCCCGGGCGCCCGCCATCCCGTTGCCCACCACCAGCAGCCGACGGCGTGGCGCGGCGCCTGCGTGCCTGCCCTGCGGCCGGTCCAGCACGCTGGTCATCAGTGTTCCACCATGCCCAGGTCCACCACCACGGATCCCCCAACACCATCCGGTGCGGCGAGATAGAGCTCCACCACCGAGCCGCCGTCGATGTCCTCCACCACCCGCAGCGGCACATGGACATCGCTCTTGGCGCCGATGGGGAAATAGCGCATGGGCACGCCGTTCCGCATCAGCACCACGGTGATGAGTTCACTGCTGGAATTGCCGCCCCGGAAGTAGAGCGTTTGGTTGATGACGCCGTCCGGAACGTAGTGCGAGAGTTCGCGATGGATGGGGACGGGTTTTTCCAGCCCCGCGCCCTCAAACGGGAAGATGCCCTGCAGGAAAAGGTTCTTGGTGATCACGGACAGATCCTTTCGGCCGGCGGGAGACTGGCATAGGCCTATCTTCCGCCACCGATGTTTCCGCCTGCCGGTCGGTGCGTAACTTTTCCTTTGCGCAAATCTCACCGTTGCCGGGGCCCTGCACGCCTGCGTCAGGCCGGGGCCAGCACGCCCTTGTCCATCGAGTACCGGATCCAGCGGCCGGCGTCGTCCGTCCGCGAATTGTCGCTCTTCTTCGCACACCGCGCAAACCAGTCCCGGAGGGCGCGGTCGTGGCTGACCATAACCAGGGTCCCGGTGAAGCCTGCGAGCGCCTCCTCGAGCTGCTCCACGAGCACGGGAGCCAGGTGGTTCGTGGGTTCATCCACAATCAGCGTGCCGTAGCCGCCCAGCAGCAAGCGGGCCAGGGCAAGCCTGCGCTGCTGGCCCGCGGACAGGCTGCCTACCGGGACGTGGAACTCGCTGGTGCGGAACAGCCCCAGGCGCAGGAGTGCCTCGGCGTGCTCATCAATGTTGCCGCCGAGGCCCGCCGCGAAGGCCGGCAGCAGGCGGAGCGTGGGCCGTTGCGGCAGTTCGAGTTCCTGCTGTAAGTAGCCGATCCGCGCAGGCCGCTGAACCAACCCTTCGACGGGCTCCAGGGTTCCCGCCAGCACGGAGAGCAGCGTGGATTTTCCGGCGCCGTTCGGGCCGGTGATGAGGATCTTCTCACCCGTGCGGGCCGCGAAGTCAGTAACGCCCAGGCGGCCGGGAACCGCGACGCCGCGGGCAACGAGGACCGCCGACGCGGTCAAAAGGGAGTCGTCCCCGGATTCGGTGGCCGCCACGGAGGCACCCGAAGGAACCTCCGGTTCCACGGCGAGCTCCGCCGCAAGCCGCAGCGGCACCGGCGGTCGGTCAATGGGGCTCGCTTCCAGCCGCCGGAGCCGTTCCTGCGCGTTGCGGACCTTGCTGGTGGCCGCTTTCTGCCAAGTGCCGGCCTTGAAGTCGAAGCCCATCTTGTCGTTGTCGCGCTTGCGGGCATAGCCCATCCTGTCGGTCACGGTGTCCGCCTGCCGCTGCTCCGCCTCCATCGCGTCGATCCACTCATGGTACTGCTGCACCCAGCGCTGGCGTTCGGCGGCCTTCTCGCGGAGGTAGCCGTCGTAGCCGTTGCCGTAGCGGGTCACGGTACGGCGCTCGGCATCAACCTCAATCACGGTACTGGCCACCTTGCGGAGCAGCACGCGGTCGTGGGACACCACCACCACTGTCCCGCGATGGGCGGCCAGCCGGTCCTCCAGCCAGGCGGTTCCGCGGGCATCGAGATGGTTGGTGGGTTCGTCCAGGAGCAGGATGTCCGCCGGATCGGCCAGGACACACGCCAGCGCCACGCGCTCCTGCTCGCCGCCGGAGAGCGATCCCAGCGTCCGCTTCCGGTCCAGGCCACCCAGGCCCAGCCGGTCGAGCGCCGCCTCCACACGGGATTCCGCGGCGTAGCCCTCCCGCAGCTGGTACTCGGTCTGCAGCCGGCCGTAGGTTTCCAGCTCGTCGTCCTCGGCATCGGCGAGACCAGCCTCGAGCCGGTCAAGCTCGGCTTCGAGGCCGCGGAGTGAGGCCAGGGACGCGTCGACGGCGGCGCCCACCGTGAAGGATTCGGGCAGGCCGTGCGTCTGGGCAAGGTAGCCAACGCGGCCGTGGCTGACCGCAGTTCCCTCGTCGGGCGCTTCCAGCCCGGCCAGGATCCGGAGCAGGGTGGACTTGCCGGCGCCGTTTTCGCCGACGATGGCCACATGCTCGCCGGCCGTGATGACCAGGCCGATTCCGTCCAGCAGCAGCCGGTCGCCATAGCCATGGGAGACGCCGGAAAGGTTCAGGTGTTCAGTCAAGACAAGTCCTCGCAAGATTCCGCAGTGTGGCCGCCGGAACTGGTGCTCGACGGCGGCCCTGGATTCGGGGGAACAGCCCGGCAATGCCGGGCTGCTGCTCAGGACTTCATCGGTCCAGCTTCCCCGCCGGAAGCCCCAGCGTCAAGCCGGGACACCACCGGTGACACCATCATTCGCCGGAAAGCATTGACGTGACACCAGCATGACGTCAGAATGGTGTCATGCAACTCAACCAATACGTATCAGCCGTCCAGCATCAGCTGGGCGTCGCCGCCGAAGCCGGTGGCCCTGAGGCACGGGAACTCAGCGACCGCCTCACGGCCGCGCTGGAGTCCACCGTCCGGCTGGTCCTCCTCGAAGCCCTCTCCGACGCTGCCAGCGAGATCACCCTCGAGCTGGCCCCGGCGTCGGTGGAGGTACGGCTCCGGGGCCGCGATCCGGAGTTTGTGGTCACCAGTCCGCCCGCCGCCAGCGACTTCGAAGCGGTGACGGAACGGTCCAGCCAGCCTTCCCGTCAGGCCCCGGAAGAGTTCGACGGCGCCAGCACCTCCCGCACGACACTCCGCCTTCCGGATCACCTCAAGCAGCAGGTTGAAGAGGCCGCCGGCCTTGAAGGCCTGTCCGTGAACTCCTGGCTGATCCGGGCCGTGGCGGACGCCCTCAACGGGAACCAATCCACCCAACGCACCATTCGCCGCGATCCCGGCGAGCAGAACTTCACAGGATGGGCACGCTGATGAAAACCTTCGAGACCCCCCAACCAATCGCCGTCGTGGTGGACGTGTCCGTCCGTGCCGACATTCTGATTGTTGCCGGCAACCGCACCGACACCGTAGTCAACATCCGGCCCCGCGAGGCAACCCGGGCCCTGGACATTAAGGCCGCGGAGCAGACCACCGTGGACTACACGGATGGACGCCTGCAGGTAAGGCTGCGACCCCAGCGCCGCCACACCTGGTTCAGCGACGGCGGCGCCGTGGATATCACCGTTGAGGTGCCCATCGGCTGCAGCCTGGAGTTGAAGTCCGGAATGGGCGATCTCCGCTGCGAGGGCGACTTCAGCTCCGCCGAACTGAAGACGGACATGGGCCACGTCCACCTCGACCACTCCACGGAACTCCGGGTCCACACGGGCATGGGCGACGTGACCGTGGAACGCGTCGCGGGACGGGCCGAAATCAAGACGGGCTCGGGCAAGATCCGGATCCGGGAAATCGACGGTACCGCCAGCGTCAAGAACGGCAACGGCAGCACGTACATCGTGGATGCCGCCGGTGAACTCAAGGTCAGTGCCGCCAACGGCGATGTCTCCCTGGAACGCGCCGGCGACACCACCACCATCAAGGCCTCCAACGGCGACATCACGGTCGGCGAGGTGGCCCGCGGAACCCTCACCCTCCAGACCGCCGCGGGTTCGTTGGCCATCGGCGTCCGCGAAGGCAGCGCCGCGTGGCTGGACCTCAGCACCAAGTACGGGCGCGTCCGAAACGGACTCGATGCCACCACCGGGCCACGCGAGACGGACGCCAAAGTGGAGATCCGCGCCCGCAGCGCCTACGGCGACATCACCGTGCGGCGCTCCCCCGTTCCCACCCGGTAGGCAACGCGGGGCCTAGCCAACCAGAAGTGCGGCAGCCTTCCTGCGGCGGGCCTTCGCCAGCCGGGTGCCGATCAGTCCCTGCCGGGGGCTGAACAGGTAGACGGCGGCGAACACCACGCCCTGCGTGAGCACCACCATGGCGCCTGAGGCGGTGTCCAGGTAGTAACTGAAGTAGATGCCGGCGATGGAGCACACGGATGAAATCACCGGGGCGATGACCAGCATCCGGTTGAAGCGGTCCGTGAGCAGGTAGGCGGTGGCGCCGGGGATGATGAGCATGGCCACCACCAGCACCACGCCCACGGTCTGCAGCGCCACCACCGACGTCAGCGCCAGCAGCCCCATAAGCAGAGCCCCCAGCCGTTTCGGGGAGAGCCCGATCGCGTGGGCGTGCGTGGGATCGAACGCGTAGAGGGTCAGGTCGCGGCGCTTTAGGATCAGGATGACGAACGCGACGACGCCGAGCACCAGCACCTGGATGAGGTCCGGGATGCTGACGCCCAGGAGGTTGCCGAAGATGATGTGGTTCAGGTCAGTCTGGCTGGGCGTGACGGAGATCAGCACCAGGCCGAGCGCAAACAGCGAGGTGAACACAATGCCGATCGCGGCGTCCTCCTTCACGCGGCTGGTGTTGCGGACGACGCCGATCAGGGTCACCGCGATCAGCGCGAACACCAGGGCGCCGAGGGCAAACGGGGCGCCGACAATGTACGCCAGCACAACGCCCGGCAGCACGGCATGGGAGACGGCGTCGCCCATCAGGGACCAGCCGATCAGCACCAGCCAGCAGCTGAGCACGGCACAGACGATGGCGGCGAGCGCGGTGGTGATGATGGCGCGGACCATAAAGTCGTAGCTGAGCGGTTCGAGCAGGATGTCGAGGAGTTCCATGGGTCAACCCCTGCTCTCGGTGGTGGCGGGGTGGGCGGGTTCCGGGAGGTCGCGGTTCAGCACATCCAGGCCGAACGCCATGGCGAGGTTCTCCGGCTGCAGCACCAGTTCCGGGGCGCCGTGCATCAGGACCCGGCGCATGAGGAGCACGGCTTCGTCGCACAGATTGGGCAGCGCGTGCAGGTCGTGGGTGGAGATCAGGATGGTGCAGCCGTCGGAGGCGAGCTCGCGCAGCAGCCTGGTGATGGTGGCCTCGGAGCGCTTGTCCACGCCGGCGAACGGTTCGTCCAGGAGCATCATGGTGGCACCCTGGGCAATGCCGCGGGCCACAAAGGCACGCTTCTTCTGCCCGCCGGACAGCTGCCCGATCTGCCGCTCCGCGTACTCGCCCAGTTCCACACGGTCCAGCGCCAGATCGACGGCGGCGCGGTCCGCCTTGGAGGGGCGCCGGGTGAAACCCTGGTGCCCATAGCGGCCCATCATCACCACATCGCGGACGGACAGCGGGAACTGCCAGTCCACATCCTCGCTCTGCGGCACGTAGCCGATCCCGCCCTCCTTTCGCGCGCTGGTAGGTGACTGTCCGCCGATCAGCACGCGACCGGCGTCGGGCTTGATCATTCCCATGATCACCTTGAACAGGGTGGATTTCCCGGACCCGTTCATGCCGATCAGGCCGCAGATCCGGGCGGCGTCCACGGTGAGCGAGGCGGAATCGAGCGCCAGGACCTCGCCGTAGTGGACCGTGACGTTTTCAACGAGGATGGCCGGGGTGCCCATTACTTCGCCCCTGCTGAGGCGCCGGTGGACGTGCCGGCCAGGGCCTTGGTGATGACATCGGCGTCGTGCCTGATCAGGTCCAGGTAAGTGGGGACGGGCCCGTCGGCTTCGGACAGCGAATCCACGTAAAGTGTGCCGCCGAACTTCGCTCCGGTGGCGCCCACCACCTGCTGCATGGGCGCATCGGACACCGTGGATTCACAGAACACGGCAGGAACCTGGTTGGCCTTGACGTACTCGATGGCGCGCGTGATCTGCTGCGGCGTGGCCTGCTGCTCGGCGTTGACCGCCCAGATGTAGACCTCCTTGAGCCCGGCATCGCGGGCAAGGTAGGAGAAGGCTCCTTCGCAGGTCACCAGGGCGCGCTGGTTCTCCGGGAGGCCGGCGAGGCTTGCCTTCATCTCGTCCTGCACAGCCTGCAGTTCGGCCTTGTACGCGTCACCGTTGGCTTGGAATACCGCGGCGTTCTCCGGGTCAAGCTTGCTGAACGCCGTCACCATGTTGTCCACATAGATCTGCACGTTCACGGGCGACATCCACGCATGCGGGTTCGGTTTGCCCTGGTAGGAGTCCTCGCTGATGGACATGACCTCCACACCGTCGCTGACCACGGCGTGCGGCACGTCCAGGCCCTCCACGAACTGCCCGAACCAGGCTTCGAGGTTCAGGCCGTTGTCCAGGATGAGGTCCGCCTTGGCTGCCTTGCGGATGTCGCCGGGGGTGGGTTCGTAGCCGTGGATTTCGGCGCCCGCCTTGGTGATGGACTCCACGGTGAGCTTGTCCCCCGCAACGTTCCGGGCGACGTCGGCCAGGACCGTGAAGGTGGTCAGGACCACCGGTTTGTCACTGTCGCTGTTGCCTGACGCGGCACCCCCGCACGCGGTCAGGGAGAGGGACAGGACGACGACGACGGCGGCGGCGCCGGCAGCGCGGAACGCCGCCGATCCAAGGGCGAGGGTTCGGGCGGCGACTTTGGCGCGCCGAAACAAAAATTTAGGCATACCGAACATTCTACGCGACGCTGATCTGGCCCCGCAATGTGACGCCCGCCCGAACCAACGCTCCCGACCCCTCGTTGTGTGACTGTTAGCCGTTGGGCTCGAGTGAGCCTCCGCCGCATTTCAGTCTCCACGGAGCTGACAGCGGCACTGGCGGCTTGAGTCAACCCCTCCCAGCGGGGTGAGCTGGCGGGGAGGGGCCCGCCAGTAGATGCGTGCGCTGCGGCACTTCACCGCCTCCCGTGAAATCATCAACGACAAGATCTGGCAGGCCTACGCAGGCGACTTCAGGCCATTCCGGCGACGCGTTCACTATCCGGACAAGGGACCGTAGAACTCCGGTCAGTCCACGACCGGATCTCGACGGCTTCTCCGCGCACGATAATCCCGCCGAGCGGAGGAATCTCAACGGTGAGTCTGCTCGGGCGGCCGACATGGCTTCCCTGGAGCACCACCACCCGGCTGGGTGGTTCCACAAGCGAAAGCAGCCGGAGGTATCCACCGAAAGCGGCGGCAGCCGAACCGGTCGCCGGATCTTCAGTGATGGTGCCCACCGGGAAGAGATTGCGCGAATCAAACTCAGCCGCTCCGACCTTGCACAGCGTCGTCACGGTACCGGCCCAGCCCTGGGCGTCCATCAGCACACGCATGCGATCCGGGTCGAACACGAATGAGTCAAAGCTCCTTTGGTCAGCGAAGACCAATACTGGATGCCAGTTTCCGGCGAAGGCGACCATCGGAGGGTAGGCGCCGTGCAACTCGTCCCGACCCATGCCAAGCAACCCGAGCAGAGTGTCCAGTACACCGGCCGGAAACTCGGCCACGCGGGGCTCCACACTTGTAAAGGAAGCCGTCAGGGCAGCGCCCTGGCCCGCAGATTCGATCGCGACAGGCCCCACCGACGTATCGAACATAAACGTTCCAGTACCGTGAAGCCTCGACAGGGCGACGGCTAAAGCGATTGTGGCATGGCCGCAAAACGGCACCTCCGCAATCGGGGAAAAGTACCGGACACGGTTTCGACGGGCGTCTCCGCCAACCGCCGCCTCGGTGACAAAGACCGTTTCCGCGTATCCGACATCGGCCGCGAAGACCTGCATCTGGGCGTCGTCGAGATGGGTTGCATCCAATACGACGCCCGCCGGATTTCCTCCGTCAGGGGTCGTGGTAAAGGCGGCATAACGCAGTACAACAGAAGTCTGATTCATTGGTGCATCCTCGAGGGGTTGTAAAAATACGGGGGCGGTGGCGGCCAACAGGGCGAAGGGAAATGCGATTCCAGCACTAGTCCTGGACGGCCCGGCCGGCGATGGCGAGGGAGATGTGTCGCGGGAGGCGCTGGGCCATTGCGGCAAGCACGCGGTTTCCCCAGCCGGAGACGACGCTTACGGGTGTGGTGCGGCGATCGAGAGCGCGCAGGGCCGTGTCGATGACCTCGGTGGCGCTCTGCAGCCGGCCCACCGCGGCGGCCTGGCTCCCCAGTACCTCGAAGAACTCGGTCCGGGTAGCCCCGGGGCAGAGCGCGAGCACACGAAGGCCGGATTCCTTCGTTTCATGTGCCACCGCCTCGGTGAAGCTCAGGACAAAGGCCTTGGTTGCACCGTAGACCGCCATCCCAGGCACCGGCTGAAATGCCGCAGTGCTGGCCACGTTGATAAGTGCGCCCTTCCCGGCGGCGAGCATCTCGGGGAGGAATGCCCGCGTGGTGTCAACAAGAGAGGCCACGTTAAGGGAGATCTCCGAGGCGATGACCGCCGGGTCTTCCTCGACTAACGGACCGCTCGTGGCGAAACCCGCGTTGTTGATCAAAGTGTCGATGCGGATGCCCCGGCCGGCGAGCTCGTCCCGGACTTCCGCACCGGCTCCCGGACGACTCAAGTCCTTCGAGAGCGTAGTCACTGAAATGCCGTGGGCAACGCGCAGCTTCCGGGCGAGATCCTCAAGCCTGTCTGTCCGCCGTGCGACCAGCACAAGGTTTGCGCCGCGCGCTGCAAATCGTGCGGCAAACTCGGCGCCGAGCCCGGAGCTCGCTCCAGTGATGAGTGCCGTGGTTCCGGCGTAGGTCATGGTTGTGGTCATTTCGAATCCGATCCGTATTGCGACCACTTATGTAGTCGCTGCCAACATAGTAGGCATTGGCTACATTGTTGTCAATGACTACATCCTGGTTATACTGATCGCATGACCGATCAGTCCTACCATCACGGCAAGCTCCGCGAGGCGCTGCTCGCCCGTGCAACGGAATCCATCGAAGAAGCAGGAGTCGAAGGTCTTTCCCTGCGGCAGCTCGCGCGTGACCTGGGCGTCAGCCACGCTGCACCCGGAAAGCATTTCCGTGACAAGCAGGCCCTTCTGGACGCCCTCGCCCTTGACGGCTTCCGCGCCATGAACGCCCGCATAATCGGAGCGTCTGAAGCTGCCGGAGACCATCGGTCACGCTTTGTCCGGATCGCCAGCGCCTATGTGGACTTTGCCGTCTCCCACCCGGTCCTGTTGGCCGTGATGCACTCCACCAAGCACCATCCCGATGCCAGCGATGAGCTGCGCAGCATCGGCGAAGACGGCCTGCGCGTTGCCAGGGCACTCATCGCTGAAGCAATGGACGCCGGGGAGTTGGCCTCAGGCGACTGCGAGATGCTCGCGCTCGTCTGCTTCGTGAGCCTGCACGGAGCCGCTGTACTGGCCGCGGGCAACCTCCTGGATGGAACATCCATCGACTCCCTGACCGTTGCGACAACCGACCTGTTGTGGGCGGGAATGATCGCAGGCATACCCGCGACCCAGGAAGCACCCGGAGCGGTGCATGAGCCGCTCCGCGAGTTGACCCGTCGTCATGAATCGTGAGACCGGGCCGGCGTCCAGGCAACCAAGACCGTTAACGGGATATGGCGGATTTATCGCAGCTTGAACTGGCGCTTTGCCGATCGCGTAGCTTCCACCTGGCCAGGCATGGATCGGGACGACTCGTTGCTCTATCACATTTCGTCGCTTTGCCCCCGGTTTGGGGACCAAAAGTGATAGCTCAGCGGGTGGGAGGCGGGGAGCTAGGCTGAAGACATGGCCACCACACACCGGAAACCACCCGCGCCGCAGCCCGAGCTGTACCGGTTTTCCAGCCTTGATTTCACCACCGTCGGCCTCTACGTGGCCGTGGCCGGACTCTTCGCCGTCGCCGGGGAACTGCTGGCCCCGTTCATCCGCCAGCTGGCTCCCAGCCCGGCCGCGGCATCGTACGCCGTTAACCTCATCTTCTATGGCTCGATCGGGATCCTGGCTCTGGCTGCCGCTCGCCACGTCGTGGCCCGGGACCTGCGCGTGCTGGCCACCCGTCCGTGGTTCACGCTACTGATGGTGCCCGCGGCGGTGGTGGCCATGATGATCCTCACGGCGGTTGTGGTGTCGGCAGGCGGCGGAGTGGAGACGTCGGCAAACCAGGCCGGACTGCAGGCTCTGATGCAGCAGGTGCCCGCCTGGCTGATAGTGCCGGTCCTGGTGGTGGTGGGCCCGTTTGTGGAGGAATACATCTTCCGGCACCTCCTGATCGGCAAGCTCAGCCGCCGGCTCAACATCTGGCTGTGCTGCGCCCTGTCCGTGGTCCTCTTTGCCGGCATCCACATCGCGGGCCAGGAGGCCATCACGTTCAGTGCGCTGCTCCCGTACCTGGCCATGGGCGCCACGCTGGTCTTTGTCTATGTGTGGACCGGGAAGAACCTGATGTTCTCCTACTTTGTGCACGCGGCGAAAAACCTGCTGGCAGTCATCTTCATCTACGCCATCCCGCCAGAGCTCTTTGAGCAACTGCAGCAGGTCCAGCCCTGACAGCTGGCGGCCAGCCACCAGCCACAGGGAACCCCTACCCAGCCGCCGCCCGCCGTCGTATTTTGGTGGGATGGGACTGAACATCCAGATCGTTGTGGACAGCAAGAACCCGCATGAGCTCGCCGATTGGTGGGCCGAAACCCTGGACTGGGCGGTGGAACCGCAGGACGAAAGCTTCATCCGCTCCATGATCAGCCAGGGCTACGCTACGGACGCCGAGACGCTGGTCCACAAGGGCAAGCTGGTGTGGAGCACCGGCTCCGCCATCCGCCCGGTGGAGGAAACCGAGGCAGCCGCCCCTGCCCGCCGTATCCTGTTCCAGACTGCGCCGGAGGGAAAGACCGACAAGAACCGCGTCCACTGGGACGTTCGGCTGGATGGCCGGGACAAGGACGACGTCCGGCAAGAACTGGAAGCCCGTGGCGCCAGCTTCCTCTGGACGGCCAGCCAGGGCCCGCACGAATGGCACACCATGGCCGATCCCGAGGGCAACGAGTTCTGCATCAGCTGACCCGATTACTAGACTTGTCCGGTGAGCAACCAACTTCCCGCCAAGGTGTCCGACGTCTTTGACCCCACCCGCTGGCGCACCGTGTCCGGATTCGACGACTTCCAGGACATGACGTACCACCGGCAGGTTGAGCGGGACACCGACGGCACAATAACCAGGGACCTGCCCACGGTCCGCATCGCCTTCAACCGCCCGGAAGTCCGCAACGCCTTCCGCCCCGGCACCGTGGACGAGCTCTACCGCGCCATGGACCACGCCCGCATGACCCCGGACGTCGCCACCGTCCTGCTCACCGGCAACGGCCCCTCCCCCAAGGACGGCGGACACAGCTTCTGCTCCGGCGGGGACCAGCGCATCCGCGGCCGGGACGGGTACCGCTATGCCGACGGCGAGACCACGGAAACCATCGACCCCGCCCGCGCAGGCCGGCTCCACATCCTCGAGGTCCAGCGGCTTATGCGGACCATGCCCAAAGTGGTCATCGCGGTCGTGAACGGCTGGGCTGCCGGCGGCGGGCACTCCCTGCACGTGGTCTCGGACCTCACCATCGCCTCCCGCCAGCACGGCAAGTTCAAGCAGACGGACGCCACCGTGGGAAGTTTCGACGCCGGGTACGGCTCGGCGCTGCTGGCCCGCCAGATCGGCCAGAAGTCCGCCCGCGAGATCTTCTTCCTTGCCCGCGAGTACTCCGCGGACGACATGGTCCGCATGGGCGCCGTGAACGAGGCCGTGGACCACGAGCGCCTCGAAGAGGTGGCCCTGGAATACGCCGCGGACATCGCCCGGCAGTCACCGCAGGCCATCCGGATGCTGAAATTCGCCTTCAACCTTGCCGACGACGGCCTGGCCGGCCAGCAGGTCTTCGCCGGCGAAGCCACCCGCCTGGCCTACATGACGGACGAGGCGGTGGAAGGTAAGGAAGCCTTCCTGGAGAAACGGGACCCGGACTGGTCCCGCTTCCCGCACTACTTCTAGGCACCACGTCCAGGCACAAACTTCCAAGCCGACCGGCCCCAGGCCCCGGCTGACTTCAAAGGCAGGACGGCACATGAATCTCGGAACCCAGACCATCGGTCCCACGGACATCGACCCGGTGCTCAAAGCCCTGGCCGCCGCCCTCCACGGTGAGGGACCCGCCGTCGAACTTTCCGCGGGCCCCGACGGCGAACTGGTGGTGGGACACACCGAGACGCCCGGCTGCGATGACGCCGTGGCGGTGGTCCGCACGTCCGGCTCGACGGGCGCGCCGAAGGCCACCATCCTGACCGTCGAGGCGCTGGCGGCCTCATCCATGGCCACCGCCCTGGCGCTCAAGGGCGAGGGCCAGTGGCTCCTCGCGCTGCCCGTGCAGTACGTGGCAGGCGTGCAGGTCCTGGTGCGGTCGCTGTTCGCCGGCACCCGCCCGTGGGTCATGGACATGTCCGGCGGCTTCACCCCCGAAGCATTCACGGCCGGCGCACTGGAGCTGACCGACAAGTTCCGCTTCACGTCGCTGGTGCCCACACAGCTCCAACGACTCCTTGAGGCGCCGTCGCCGGAGACCCTGGCCGTCCTGCGGCGGTTCAACGGCATCCTGCTGGGCGGCGCGCCGGCGTCGGCCGGGCTGCTGGACGCCGCCCGCGAGGCCGGCGTCAGGGTGGTCACCACGTACGGGTCCGCCGAAACCTGCGGCGGCTGCGTGTACGACGGCGTGCCCCTGGAAGGTGTCCAGGTCCGGGTGGCCGACGACGGCCGTATCCTGTTGGGCGGCGACACCGTGGCCGCCGGGTATGTGGATGCGCCCGAAGCGACGGACACGTTTTTCGAGGAGGACGGCGTCCGCTGGTACCGCACCAATGACCTCGGCACGCTGGACGCGGACGGCCGGCTCACCGTGCTGGGCCGCGCCGACGACGTCATCATCACCGGCGGCGTCAAGGTCTCCGCCGCGCATGTGCAGGAAGAGCTGGAAAAGTCCGACGGCGTCGTTTCGGCTTTTGTGGCCGGCGTCCCGTCAACGGAATGGGGCCAGGCCGTGGCCGCGTTTGTTGCGCTCGCCGCCAACGCCGCGGGCACCCCAGCAGGGGATCACGCCGTCGTACTTAAGGAGGAATGGCACCGGCGGCTGGGCCTCCTGGCGCCGAAAACCGTGCTGGCCGGCCCTGAACTGCTGATGCTCCCCAACGGCAAGCCGGACCGCCTCGCGATGATCGACCGGCTCAACGCGCTGCATCAGGGAAAGTAGAGTAGACCTGCACCGGCGGCCCGTTCGCGGCCGCCACCACCGTTTCGCCGTTCTCCCGACCCAACAGAGGTACTGACCGTGGCCACAGCCGCACAATGGATCCAAGGCGCCCGCCTCCGCACTTTGCCGGCCGCCATCGCCCCGGTACTGATCGGCACCGCCGCGGCCTACGAGCTGGATTCGTTCCGC
This sequence comes from Arthrobacter sp. Soil762, assembly GCF_001428335.1. Taxonomy (GTDB): domain Bacteria; phylum Actinomycetota; class Actinomycetes; order Actinomycetales; family Micrococcaceae; genus Arthrobacter. The sequence goes on along the minus strand of NZ_LMSG01000018.1, from coordinate 228,482 downwards.
CCCGTTAATGCCGTGCTGGCCGCCCTGGTGGCGCTGCTGCTGCAGATCGGAGTGAACTACGCCAACGATTACTCCGACGGCGTCCGCGGCACCGACGAGGACCGCGTTGGACCGCTGCGGCTGGTGGGTTCCGGCGCCGCCCAGCCGGAACACGTCAAATATGCGGCGTTCGGTGCCTTCGCCGTGGCCATGCTGTTCGGCCTGGCGCTGGTGGTGATCACCCAGAGCTGGTGGCTGATCCTGGTGGGCGTCGGCTGCGTTATGGCCGCCTGGGGCTACACCGGCGGCAAGAACCCCTACGGCTACATGGGCCTGGGCGACGTCTTTGTGTTTGTCTTCTTCGGCCTGGTGGCAACGCTCGGCACCACCTACACCCAGGCCGGCCAGGTCAACCTGCCGGCCGTTATCGGCGCGATCGGCACCGGACTGATTGCCTGCGCCCTGCTGATGGCCAACAACGTCCGCGACATCCCCACCGACATCCAGGCCGGCAAAAAGACCCTGGCCGTGCGCCTGGGCGACAAGCACGCCCGCGAAAGCTACGTGCTGATGCTCGCCGTGGCCATCCTGCTGGTGGTGATCCTGGCTCCCGGGCGGCCGTGGATGCTGATCGTGCTGCTGCTCATCCCTGCCTGCCTGATGCCCGCCTGGCTGATGATCAACGGCCGCAAGCGCAAGAGCCTCATTCCCGTGCTGCAGCAGACCGGCCTGATCAACCTCGGCTACAGCCTGCTGTTCTCACTGGGACTGCTGCTCAGCCACGGATTCTAGGCCGGACCGGGGCGGGGTCCAGGACTCGGGCTCTAGGACTCGGGTGCCTTCGTTTCGGGTGCCTTCGGGCCGCTGTTCCGGATGGTGACATCCGGGTTGGCGTCCAGGAGGCTATCCTCGGCTTCGGCGTCGGCCACCTCGCTTTCACTTCGCAACGGCTTGGCCTTGCCGGAGAGCCGGCCGTGAATGGCGGCAGCGGCGGCGTCGCGCTGTTTCTGGAAGAAAAGGTAGCTGACCGCAAACGCGATCAGCGCTGCGCAGATGACTGACAGCACCGCCCCCAGCTCCAGGAACATAAAAAGCACAAAGAGCGGCGCAAACAGCGCCAGCCGGATCAGGGAGTATTTCAGAAAAGCCACGGTTCAAGTTTAGCCGCCCTGCCTGAACGCCCCCGGCCTGCGGACGATAGACTTAATGCCATGCTCTTCCGTGTGGTTCTCGCTGTCGCAGTTCTCGTCATCTTTGTGTATGGCCTGGTGGACGTGATCCGCACTGACGGCCGCCTCACCCGCGGGATCTCCAAGCCGGCCTGGATCGTGGTGATGATTGTCCTTCCGGTGCTCGGCGCCATCTTGTGGCTGCTGATCGGCCGTCCGCGTGACTCAGCCCCGGTCCGCCAACCACGCAGCCATCCCACCGCCCCGGATGATGATCCCGATTTCCTCCGCAATCTGGAAACGCGCCGCCGCAACCAGACCGAGGCTGCCCGCCTCAAGAAGCTCAAGGATGACCTTGAGGCGAACGCCAAGGCCGACGGCGGTCCCGCTGGCACGGGACAGGACAACGCCGGTACGCGGGGCAAGGATGGGAGCGGCCACGACGAAGCCGGCGGTGCCAGTACGGGAGACGCGGACACCCACGATACCGGCGACGTAAAGTAGGTAAAACGTGGCCCAGCACCCCGACGGAGAATCCCAACAGCCGGTTGCACCCGCCGGGGCTGCCACGCCCCCTCTGCCGCCGCCGCGGCCCGGGCTGTCCTACGCCGCGCCGGCGCCCATCGTTGTCATTCCGCCGACACCGCGGAGCGTCCGCCTGGTGCGGACCTTCTGGCTGTTCAGCTTCGTGGCAGGCCTGGCCGTGCTTGTAGGTTCATTCCTGACCCGCGACTCACACCTGGAGCGGCTCCGCACCGTGGTGGACCAGATGTCCCCCGGCGGCGGGCCTGACGCAGTGACCACGTCCGCGGCCATTGTTTTCTGGGGCAGCCTGGGCGCCCTGCTGCTGGTGATGCTGTTTGAAGCGGCGGCGCTGGCTATTTTCTCAGCGCGCCGCGGCTGGTCCCGCTGGCTCCTGATCCCGCTGCTGGCCGGGCAGGTAATGGTCATGGTGGTGGCCGCGGCTTTCCTCGTCCCCGAGGGCGACGCCGGCAGTTACGTTGTGATGCTCTGGGGAGCCCAGCTACTCCTTGCGTCCTTCGGCCTGGTGGCGGTTTTTGTGCCGTCGGCGGGCGGGTGGCTCAAGGCATCGCGGATCCAGTCGGCGCAGGTCAGGCCGACGCGGACGCGGCAATAAGGGCTCACCTCAGGCAGACTGCGGGTGGAGCTGCAGGGCCGAGCATTCAGCCACCACGCCCTCACAGCTGCGCATCACCACGCGGCAGGCCTCCACGGCTGAGCGCTCCGTCAGCGGGTTTTCCGATACCGTCCGCCACCGGTTTAGGAAGCGGCGGGCTTCGGCCAGGACTTCGTCCGGTCCGGCATCCGGAGCCAGCCCCATCCTCAGGGCGGGCACCGCACCCCAGCCGCCGACCAGCATTTCAGCCTCCGCCGCCAATTCATCGCTGAGGGATACTCCCGTGGTACGGATAGTGGCGAGCAGGCGGAGCTCACGGAACTCATGGGCGTTGGCCTGAAGGCGTTCCAAGGCTGCGGCCAGGCGGCCGACCCCCTCCCTGGGCGCGCTTCGCAGCAAGCTTTCCACTCCCACCAAAGCCGTGCGGGCTTTGAGGGCATCTCCGCGGGCCTGGAACTGCCGGGCCACAAGGTGCAGCAACGGGTCCAGCCCGCTGCGCCGGGCCAGTTCATGCGCCAGTGGCGTGGGTTCCGTGAAGCCATTCCGAATCAGCACCACGCCCAGCCGTATCCCAAACAGCCCGAACCGCTCAAGGAGGGAGGCGCGGGCTTCGGCGCCCAGGCTTTGCGGGACAGTGGCCCTGATGAACCTGTCCGCCGAGAGCAGCATCCGCTCCCGGGCCGACCGCTCCATGCCGGCCAGGACCTGCATGGACTCGAAGTCCGACTGGCGCATGCTGCGTGCGCTTTGCGCCAGCAGCCCGGCCACAGGGACCACCCCCAACGCCAGCTTCCGCAGTCTGTGGTCCCGGCGGTACCGGTCAGCGATGTCATCCGCGGAGAGCAGCGAATCAATGCGGCCCGCACCGATCTCGTCGGCACGGGACAGCACGGCAAGGGCGTTCACGGTTCCCGACCTACCCGCCTCGGTATCCCTGAAGGATTCGAGGAACCGCAGGTCCGAGGCGTGCATGTGGCGCATGAGGTAAATGATGGCATCAGCCTCGGAGGGCGCGTCCACGGGGATGAGGAAATCGGTGGACCGGGCAGAGACGTCTTCGGACAACGAGGCAATTCCCGGGGTGTCTATCAGGGTGAGCTCGCGCAGGGCCGGCGAGGGCCACTCCACCACCAGCCGTTCCATGTCCTCGGCGCGGGCGTTGCCCAGGACAAACACCAGGCGGCCGTCCACGCGCTTCAGCGGCAGGATACGCGGTTCACCGGCAATGGGGTAGGCCGTGATCCGCGGCGTGTGCCCGTAGCGGTACCACGTCACAATCCTTGTGCATTCCCCGGTGTCGGTCGGGGCGATCTCCTCCCCGATGATGGCGTTCAGCAGCGTGGATTTTCCCGCCTTGACCATGCCTGCCACAGCGAGCCTGAGGGGCTCGGACAGCCGCCGGGCATAAGTCTCCAATGCCGCAGCCGCAGCGGGGTCGTCCGCATACACGAGCAGGGCGTCCTGGATCAGGTCCGCCACTCCCGCGCTGATGGACTCCTTCATCTGCCCGCCGCAACCACCGGCGCCATGCCCACCGACTGGCTGCCCGTCGTCGCCGTGCCCACCGACTGGCTGCCCGTCGTCGGACTTCCCGACGCCGGGTTTCCCGACGCCGTGCCGTGCCCGGCCGGAGACTGCGCGGCCTGAGGCCCCGGGGATTGGGCCACTTCGGCGGCCACCAGGCCGGCGGCATGATGCAGGGCGTCCACCTTCTTGAGCTCGGCCTTGATCTCGCGGATGCGGATGTCCTTTTCCAGCGTGTAGGTGGTGGCTGCCTTCTGGGCCGCCGCCACCGAATCCGCCAGGGAGCGATGGTGTTCGTCCGCGATTTCCGTGAAGTGGTCCCGGGTTGAACGCTGCACCAGCCGGAGCCGGTCCTTGAGCTGCTTGCCCACCTGGAAGGTGACATCGTCCAGCTGCCGGCGGACCAGCGCCTTGGCTTCGGCTTGCCGGCGCTTCAGCCGTGCTTCTTTGTCCTCACGGTACGCCTTGCGGCCCAGCAGCAGGCCCGCGCCCACTGACAGGGGATTGATCAGGGCCATGCCAAAAATCCCGGTCAGGAGCCCGAACATCAGCACGCCGCCGTAGGATCCGCGCATGCCGATCAGGACCTTCTGCAGGGGGTTGAGGTGCCCGTCGTCGAGCCTTGGCATGTTGTCCACCGGGTCCAACGCGTCGTCGGTGTCCGAGATGTGGAGCACCGGCAGGGCCACTTCGTCCTCTGAAAAATGCTCCGCCACTTGTGCGGCCAGCCACTGCGCGCGTTCGCTGGTCCACACAAACGTGTCCGAGATCGCGGCGGCGGCGCACTCCTCGAGCCACGCGGAAAACTGGGTCCAGGTGGGGCCGGGATCGCCCTGGTCAATAGCGGCCTCGGCTTCGCGTTGGATCCGCCGCAGGCGGTCCCGGAGGTCGTACTCCATGTCCGCGATCAGGTCGCCGATGCCGTCGTTGAGCGTAATCTGCCACCGGGCGGAACGTTTGCGCAGCTCATCTGCCTGTGACTTCGCCTCCTCCAGCCCAGCAATCATCCGCGGCGTCCCGTCAGGATCCTCAAGCGCTCCCAGCTCGGACCGCAGGGACAGGCGCAGGTTCTCAGTCACGGAGAGCAGGTCCTGGCTGACGGAGCGCCGTTGCAGCCGCTCCGCCTTGCCCACAATTTCATTCCGGAGGTGGCCGATCAGCACGGGGAAACCCGACTCGGCGTTGAGTTCGCTGTCCTGCAGGCGTGCAGCCTCCAGCCGGAGATCCGAGGAAACCGCGAACAGCGGGATGTCCGGCGCCACCTGCGCGAGCTGGGCACGGTCCATGGCCTCCACACGCCGCCAGTCCGGATACAGGTCCGTTTTGGACAGGATGCCCGCAACGCTCGGGGTGATCCGCATGGCCTGGCGCAGGAACCGCATTTCGGGCTCGGTGTATTCCTGCGAGGCATCTGAAACCAGCAGCATGGCGTCCGCCGTGGGCAAGGCTGTGAGGGTGGTCAATGTGTGCGAGGAGCCCAGTCCCCCCACACCCGGCGAATCGATGACCGTCAGCCCGCCGGCCAGGACCTTGCGGGGCAGGAAAACTTCGGCCGCTACCAGCTTCTTGACGTTTCCGGGGTTGCCCCGCTCGGAAACGTAAGCCGCCAGGTCCGCTAGGTTGATCGGCTGCCGCTCCAGTGCGGCGTCGTCGCCGGGCTCTGTGCCGGCTTTGGGCAGCAGGATGGCGGCGGACGCGGGTTCCCCGTGGCGGACCACGGTGGGCACCGAGGTGGCGATGTCGTCGTCGACAGGGCACACCGGGGCGTTCACCAGGGCGTTGATAAGTTTGCTTTTTCCTTGCTTGAATTCCCCCACCACGATCACGCGGATACTCGGATCCCTCAGCCGGCGCAGGGTCTGGTCCAGGCGTTTCCGCAGGTCCGCGCGGTCCCCTGTCCCCACCAGCTCGATGCCCTGCTCCACCAGCAACGCCAGCTGGCCGGCGTTCACGGGCACCGGCGCACGTCCAGGGCCTCCCGGTCGTTGCGATTCAGCCATGATCTGTCCTTTGCAGCAGGGGTGCGGGTGGGGCGGGGGATGATCCGCGAAGAGCCCGGCAGGAGGTCGATGGCCTCCTGCCGGGCGCTCCCGGTACCCGGAACTTGATGTTTATAGGCTGATCTCCGAATCTTCGACCGCGACGTCGGTGTCCACAGCCACGTCAGTGTGCGTCGAGTTGTCCTCGGTGGAGTTGTCCTGGAAAGAATCCTCAACCACAACCTCAACCGGGTTGAAGGAATCAACCACCTCCACCTCGGTGGTCTCCGCCTGCGAGTTGTCCTGGAAGGAATCCTCAACGACAACCTCGGTGGTGGAGTTGTCTTCGATGGAGTTGTCCGAGTTGTCGTTGATTACGAGGGAGTTGTCCTCGGTGGAGTTGTCTTCGATGGAGTTGTCCGAGTTATCGGAGTTGTCCTGGAAGGAATCCTCAATCTTCACCGAGTTGTCTTCCGAGTTATCCACGGAGTTATCCGAGTTGTCCGAATTATCGGAGTTATCGGAATTATCGGAATTGTCGTTGAACGAATCAGCGACATCAAGGTCAACGTCGGTGTTGAACGAATCTGCCACATCCAGATCGCTGTTGCCGATGTTGACGTCGCCGCCGGCCGTGATCGAGTTGTCCGTGGAATTGTCCGTGGTGTTGTCCGTGTTGTAGGAGTCGGTGGTGTTGTAGGAGTCCCGGACGTTGTTGTCGTCGCCGGCAGCCAGGGCCTGATCGCCGGATGCGATGACAGCCTCGTTGCCGAACCACTGGTTCACGTCGCCGTCGGCCCAGATGTTCTGATTGACCGACTGGTCCGTGATCGTGTCCCGGTCATCCACCGTTGAGGTGTAGGAGTAGTTGTTCACCACGTGGTGCAGCTGCTGGACAGCGTGAGCGTGATCGTCATGGTGGTCGTGCCCCGGGGTGTGGCCTGCGCCGCCGCCTGCAGGAGGCGGGGTGTGGCCGGCGCCGCCGTTGCCGCCGGTCCACGACGTGTTCCCGCCGGTGTTGTACTCCCGGTCGAAGGAAGAAGCGTTGACAGTGATGGGTGCGTAGTCCAGGACAACCGGCATAGCGGCGTCAACATCGGCCGAGCAGACTTCGCGCAGGCCGGCACCCTCGAGTGAACGCTCCGGATCGTTCAGGAACTCCTGAGCAGCGGCGGGGTTGTTGAACAGACCCATCAGGAACTGGACGAGCTGGTTTGCGAGTGTAGGCATTGGATGGTCCTCAAATCTTCTCGGAGTTGTGGATCGCCAGGCCTCGGTGCCGGGCTTAAATCAAACCTAAGGTCCTTCGTAGGGGCCTGGCATCGGGTTGTGTCCCCGTACCCGGATGCCCCGCATTAGGGGTTTGCCTGTTTCGTGGCTAGGGGCAGCAGGGCTCAGTCCGGGCCCTGATGATCTGCCCTTAGCGCCAGCCTCAGGCGCACCAGCAGATCGGAGCGGTTTTCGGCCCCAAGCCTCCGCCGCATCCTGGCAATGTGGTGTTCAGCGGTCCGGGGGGAAATGTAGATGGCTTCGCCGATTTCCCGGTACGTCTTTCCTTCCAGGACCAACCGCGCCACTTCCTTTTCGCGTTCGCTGAGCCCCGAGGCGTCAGGATGCGCGCCATGGTTGTTCTCGGCGGCGCTGCGGCGTGCTTCCGGTGCCAGCCCGTCGGGTGGCCCGGTGGTTCTGCCCTGCGGGTGGAGGTCCCTGGCGCAGGCAAGGAGCCGCATCATGTCCCTGCGCTCGTCTACCTGCGCGGCAGCATGTCCCGCCAGCCGGGCCCCTTCCCACGGCATGCCCACCACTTTCAGTCCCCGGGCGGCGTTCTCCACATCCGTCGCCTGGAACCGGCCGGCCAGGACGCTGACCCATGCCTTGCCTGCGGCGGCGAGCACAGCGGCCATGTGACTGTAGTCCGCGGCCCGTACCAGCGCTGCCGCGTGCGGGGCAAGGTCGGCCGGGCTCTTGTTCAGCAGGGCAGCCTGGACCGCCGCCCAGTGAAGCGGAACGGCCCACAGGGGTGGCTCCCCCAGCTTGGTCAGCAAAGCCCACGCGTCATCCAGATAATCCGCGACGCGCCGTGTCTCCCGCAACCGGGCGGCAGCAATCATCAGTTCGCCCCACGGCAGAAGGCTGTAAAGGTCGACGGCGGAGTGCAGCATCGCTTCGCGGGCGCGCTCCCAGGCCATCACCAAGTCATGGACGTCGCCGCTACGCCGCGCAAGGCCCACTTCCAGGGCCGCGCACAGGAACTCGTCCCTGGGAACCAGCGGCCAGTGGTTGGCCTTGGAGGCTTCGTTGATGGCCAGCCGTGCTTCGCCAGCATCGTCCTGCTGCATGGCCGACCACGCCTGCAAGAGGTGGAGCCGTGGCTTGGCGGCATCACCGCCCTGCCTCGCGGCGACGGCGGAGCGGATGATGGTGTCCGCTACGTGGGATTCACCGCTGTGGAGGGCCAGTAACGCGGCCAACGCTCCAGGGGTGTCCGGAAGGGGCAGCGCCGAACCGGACGCGTTGAGCATGTCCGAAGCATGGATCAGCAGGGGAAGGCCCTTGTGTGGATCCCGCTCCATCGACGCCATCACGCCCTTGCCCGTATGCGAAAGCGCCACCGCCAGTAAGGTGGGCGACACCGGCGCCGACCCGGCGGGAAAGGCCTCTTCCGCGCCCGCCCGGTCGCCGCTGCCGATCATGACCACCGCGGCAAGCGGGGCGGACCGGCCCATGTTCGCCGGACCAAGCCAGGCATAGAGGTCGGCGCTGCGGACCAGCAGCCCGCGCTGTGCCCAGACGGAAGCAGCAACATCCACGCCAAGTCTGACATCCGGCGGATCGGAACTCACCAGGAGCCCGTCAATAATCCGGCCGGCGGCGTCGAGGTCGCCCGTGGCGGCTGCGGCCTGGGCGCGGCGGGCAGCGATGCGCAGTTCGTCCGCCCCTGCCAGCAGCGCTTCGCTGTACAGCTGGGCGGCCAGACCGGGGTTGTGCTGCAGTGCTTTGTCCGCTGCGGCTTCGAGTTCGGCGGCGACCCTCGGGTCCGCCAGTCCGCCCCTCGCCAGCTCGCGGGCAAGGTCGCCGAAGGGCCGGCCCTCGGCCGAAACAAAACCGACGAGTTCCCGCTGCAATGCATGCACACGGGCTGTGGGCGTGCCGTTCAGGAGCGCGTGTTGCACGGGGCCGACGACGGTCCCGTCGGCAAGCAGCAGGCCCGAGGCCTCGGCGCGGTTTACCACGGCGTCCAGGCCCGGACTGTCAGGGCTTTCCAGCTTGTGCGCCAGCTCACCGGGCAGCGGACCCGGCAAGGTGAACCCCACGGACAGCGCCAGCAGGAGTTCACGGACTGCCGCATTCTCGCCCCGCAACTGCTGTGCCATGTCAGCGGCTCCGGCGGGAGCCGGCGTCCCTGCCTCATGCAGTTCCCGTTCGGGCTGCATATGATCGGCGGCCATGACTCAGACCGCCGGTTCGGTGGTTGGCGCGGGATCCGTGGTGGGGGACGGTTCCGCGAACGGGTCGGGAACCGGCGCAGGGTCCGTCGTCGGATCGGGCTCCGGCGCAGGTGCCAACGACGGCTCGGGAGCCGGGCCGGTGGTCGGATCGGGAGCGGGGTCAGTGGTCGGATCCGGCGCAGGGTCGGTGGTCGGATCCGGAACCGGGTCAGTGGTCGGATCAGTGGTCGGATCAGTGGTCGGATCCTGTGCAGGGTCCGTGGTCGGATCCGGCGCAGGGTCGGTCGTAGGACCAGGGGCCGGGTCAGTGGTCGGATCAAGTACCGGATCGACGGGCAATGGGACCGGGCCCGGCGCCGGATCCGTCGTCGGGTTGGTCACCGGACCCGGGGTGGAGCCTACGGAACCCTGTGCAGGCTCACCAGAAGTGCCCGTCCCGGCAGCGGCCCCGCCGGCGGCTGGTTGGCCTGCTTCGGTAAGTGGCCTGCTGGTGGACGAGGCAGCAATGTCCAGTCCCGTGGAACTGTCCGGCGCGCTGCTGTCTTGCAGCAGAGCGCTGGCTTCAATCCCCTGCACGGGTAGCTGCGCTGCGCCTGCTCCTGCTCCTGCCGCGCCTGCTCCTGTCGCGGGGCCACCGGAGCCAGGTCCGCCGGTTCCGTCAGGAGGAGCAGCGCTTGGGGATTCCTTCGCCGCATCTGCCGGCGCGGCGAACATTGCCGAGAGGCTGCCGAGTCCCTCCGGGCCCTGGGCTGCAGTCGCCGTCAGCCCGGTAAAGAGCGCCGCTACCGCTGCTACCGCACTCAGCCGCACGGTCGGACGTGGCCCGTGCGCGCCGCCCTTGCGCCCGGCGGCATGGGCACCGGTGGTATGGGCGCCGGCGGCGAGTGCTGCAGCACCGGCGTCGGCATGCCGGGACCAGCTGGCTCGTCGGCCAGCAGCTCCATGATGCCCGTCACCCTGCGTGAGTACGACGGCGTCAGCCAGCTGTGCGGTCAGTACAGCGGACTGCGCGGCCCCCTCCGGCTGAGCGCGAAGGGCGGCAACCGCCGCGCCGAGGCAGATGGATGACTTCGGATCGGCGTCCACGGCGATCGGACGGTCCAGCTGCTCCGAAATCAGCTGTGCCACCAGGGGAATGCGCGATGAGCCGCCGATCAGAAGCACCGCGGACAGGCAGTCCGGGGTGAGCCCCAGGTCCTGAAGCGAACGCTCCAGGACGTCCACTGTTTCCCGGATGGGCTCGCTGATCATCGCCTCGAAGTCGGACCGGACCAGCCGCACCTGCTGCTGGATTCCCGGCAGCAGCACCGAAATGCTCGCCTCGCTGTCCGCGGACAGCGCCTCCTTGGCTTCAACACACTCCCGCCGCAGGCGCGACAGGGCCGCCAGGGCGCCGGGCGCCGACGGGTCAAGATTTGCCAGGCCCTGCCCGGCGTGATCGGCAACGTACCGCAGGACGGCTGCGTCGAAGTCGGCGCCGCCCAGCCCCTCGATCCCTTCGGGCCGGCCCAGCAGTTCAAAGTGGCCGGCGTCCGTTTTCTTCAGGACGGCGGTGTCAAAGGTCCCGCCACCGAGGTCGTAGACGGCGATGGTACTGCCATCCTCCACCCGCACCTGGGCGGCATAGTGCAGCGCCGCCGCTTCCGGTTCGCTGATCAGCGTGACCTTGGTCAGGTCTTTTGAGGCCAGGGCAGCGAGGATGAGCTGCGTTCGGTGCGCACCCCAGGAGGCAGGGTGGGAAAGGATAATGTCCGACGGCGGCGCGCCCTCGCGTTCTTCAGCCCGGTCTGCAACCCATCGCGCCATAGTGGCGAAGACGTCCTCAGCAGGAAGGGAAAGCGTGCCGACGGCAATGGGGACGTCGTCTCCGACCCGCCGTTTGAACTCCCGCACCACCCGCTCCGGGGAGTCAAGGCCGCGGCGCTCGGCCGCCTCCCCCACCAGGATGGGGCCTTCCTCGGGGTAGTAGACCACCGACGGCACAGCCGTTCCGCGGAGCCCAAGTGGCAGGCTCTCCGGAACACGCGAAGCATCGTGATCAATTCGGACTATGGCGGCGGCGGTGAAACTGGTCCCTACATCAACGGCGAGGACATAGTTCATGGGCACCTCGGCAAAAACGCAACTAGCTGTCTGCGAGCTTCATCACTGACAACTCCCACCAAGGTAGCATCACCGTCTGCGGGGCAACACCCTTATTCATACATCGATTGGCGTATCAATCCACCGTTGCCAACGACAGCGGGAGAAACCCCAGTTCAGAGGCCCGAATAGGAGTGCAGACCGTTAAAGAATTGGTTGACGATGGTGAAGTTGAAGACCACGCAGAGGTAGCCAACGATCGACAGCCACGCGGCGCGGGTGCCGGTCCAGCCACGCGTGGCGCGGGCGTGCAGGTAGCCTGCGTAGACCACCCAGATCACGAAGGTCCAGACTTCCTTGGTGTCCCAGCCCCAGAACCGGCCCCAGGCTTTTTCAGCCCAGATGGCACCGAACATGAGGGTGAAGGTCCAGCCGATGAAGGCGATGGCGTTGATCCGGTAGGACAGGTTTTCCAGGCTCAGTGCCGAGGGAACCAGCCGCATAAAACCAAGCTTGTCGGCACCGCCGGCTGCCACCGTCTTTTGCCGGTGGGACTGCACCAGTTGCAGGGCGGACATGGCGAACGTGAGGGTGAACAGCGCGGAGGAGAGCACCGCGATGGAGACGTGGATGATCAGCCAGTAGCTCTGCAGCGCAGGGACCAGGTGGCCCACGGGGGTCCAGTAAGCAACCGAGGCGGCCACCAGCATGATGATGGCCAGGCCCACCACAAAGGTGCCGAGGAACCGCAGGTCACGGCGGATCAGCACCAGCAGGAACACGGCCACGGCCACAAAAGCGCCGGTGGTCAGGAACTCGTACATGTTGCCCCACGGCACCCGGCCGGCACCCAAGGCGCGCGTGATGACGCCGGCGGCATGGATCAGCACGCCGAGGACGGTGAGGGCAACGGCGACGCGCGCCGGAACGCGCCGTTCCGCGGCGTAGCGCATATCGGCGTCGGCCGTCTGTCCGGCCCCGGAAGCGTCGCCTCCGCGCTTGGCAACGGACGACGACGGCCGCTCGGCCCGTCCCACCGGTCCGGCCAGATGCGAGTCCACCCTGTCCGCTGCCACACTGTCCGCTGCTCCCCCGTCGGCTGCCGCGGCTGAACCAGCAGCAGAACCAGCAGACGCACCGGCGCCGGCCATCGCGGGCACCTTGGTCCCGGCAGCCTCGGCCGCCTTCAGGTCAATGGCGCGCAGCGCCCTGCTGCTCTTCGCGAGGTCCCAGGCGAAGGCGATGAAGGCCACGGTGTACGTGCCGGCGGCGAGCAGCATAAACAGCTCGCTGTACTGGCCCATGGTTTCGTTGATGGCGAACGGCATTACTGGTCCTTTTTCGGCCCGGTGGGGCCCGCTGGGGTGGTGACAGAGTCTGCGCCATTATCGCCCTGGCGGCTGGGAGTTTGCTGGGTGACGCTGGAATCGGAATCGTCAGCAGATTCGCCGGAATCAGAATCCGCAAGCTGCCACTCTTCGGACAGCAGCTTCCTGACGGCAACCGCTTCCGCGGCGAGCCGGTGGTCCTCACCGCGGGCAAGCAGGCCATACTCCACCATGGTCCGGCCGTCCTCGTGGGTCCCGGTCCGCACCCAGACGCGGCGCCGGTTCACGTAGAGCGAGACGATCAGGCCGCCCACGGCCAGCAGCGCGAAAATGAGGGCGTACAGCTGGCCCGGGTTGTGGTGGATGTCCACGCCCACGTAGCGCTTCACGCTGTCAAAGCTGATGCTGCCCTTGCCGTCCGGCAGGGTGTAGGTGCTGCCCGGAGCCAGGGTAATGCCGCCGGCGTCCAGGTTTCGGGCGTTCAGCGGCGTGAGGTCCCTGACGTCCAGTTCAAAGACATTCTGCGGCGAGCCAGCGTCCAAACCAAGGTCCCCGAAGTACGAGTTCAGGGTCAGCTGCGGGTTGAAGAGGTCCGGATCGCCGCTGAAGGACACGCCCTCCTCGGTGATAAACGCCGTGGGCAGGAAGAACCCCACGAAGCCCAGCTGTTCGGGCCGTGCGTCAGGGACCTTGATCACCAGGGACGAGTAGTAGTTGTCACCCTGGAGCTTGGCCACCACGGGACCCTGCATGGCCACGTTGCCGGCGCCGTCACGGACAGTCACCACGGGCGCGTAGCCGTTGCCGGTGAGGTAGATGCTGGTGCCGCCCAGGGTCACGGGATCGTTGACCTTCAGGACTTCCTGCTTGGCGGGCGAGTCCGGGGTGTCCCGGGTGGTGACTTCGGCGTTGAAGTCGATGGGCTGGCCGATTTTGCCTGGTGATTCGCGGTCAAACAGGACGTCGAATTTGTCCAGCTGGATGGAGTACGGCTGCAGCTGGCTGGACTGGAAGTTGGTGCCGGGGGTGAACTGGTCATAGCCCACCAGGGTGTTCACGAAGGTGTCGCCCTCCACCAGGATGCGCTGGCCGCTGTAGCCGAACAGGCCGCCCACGGCCACGGACACCAGCACGCCGATCAGCGACGTGTGGAATACCAGGTTCCCCACTTCCTTGGCGAAGCCGCGCTCGGCGCCCAAAGAGGGCCGCGCGCCGTCGTCGTCCCTCACTTCAACGCGGTAGCCGCGCTTCTTCAGCACCCCGGCGGCGCTGCGGATGGCGTCCGACGCCGGGAGGCCGGCGTCGGCGGGAACCACCAGGGTGCCGTACTCGGGGAGGCGGGAGAGACGTTTGGGGGTCCGCGGCGGCTGGGAGCGCATGGCCCTGTAGTGGGCGATGGCACGCGGGACCACGCAGCCGATCAGTGAGATGAACAGCAGGATGTAGATGGCCGAGAACCAGGCCGACGAGTAGACGTCGTAGAGCTGCAGGGTGTCCAGCAGCTTCCCGTAGTCCGGGTTGTCCTTGATGTACTGCGTCACGATGGACGGGTTGGCCGGGCGCTGCGGGAACAGCGAGCCGGGCACCGCGGCGACCGCCAGGAGCAGCAGCAGGAACAGCGCAGTGCGCATGCTGGTCAGCTGGGTCCAGGCCCAGCGCAGCATCTCCACCGGCCCCAGGACTGGAAGCGCCGCCTCAGTTCTGGCGGCGGCAACGGGGGCCGGGGACTTTTTGTTTGCTTTCACGCGCTCGCTCATCAGATCGGCAACTTCACATCGGTTTGGAACCAGTACTGCAACTCGGTGACCCAGGCGCCCCAGACGCCGCTGGCCATCAGCAGGCCCAGCACCACCAGGATCCCGCCGCCGATCCGCTGGATGGCCAGGCGGTGCGTGCGGAAGAAGGACATCACGCCCATGCCGCGCCGGACCGCCAGGGCGATCAGCAGGAACGGGATGCCCAGGCCCAGGCTGTAGACAAACGCCAGGAGGGCACCTTTGGCTGCGGAGGAACCGCCGGACAGGCTCAGGAGCTGGACGGCGGAGTAGGTGGGCCCGATGCACGGGGCCCAGCCCAGGCCGAACGTGAGGCCCAGCAACGGCGCACCCCACAGGCCGGCCGGCGGCTTGGCGTGGATCTTCGCATCACGCTGCAGCCAGCCGAAACCGCCCATAAACACCACGCCCAAAAGGATGACCAGGAGCCCCAGCAGCTGGGTGATCCAGGCATTCTGCGAGCCGGTGATCAGGGTGCCGAGCTGGCCGAACGCGCCGCCCAGAAGCACGAAAATCACCGAGAACCCCAGCACAAAAAGCCCGATGCCCGCCAGCATCCGGCCGCGCTTCTGCTTCTCCAGGTCCACGCCGCTCAGGCCGGTGACGTAGCCCAGGTAGCCGGGCACCAGGGGCAGCACGCACGGCGACAGGAAGGACACCAGGCCGGCGAGCAGCGCCACCGGGATGGCAAGCAGGAGCGAGCCGTTCAGGATGGTTTCGGCGAAGGGGCTGTTCACGGTCCGGGGCCGCCGCTACTCTGCCACGGCGGCGGTGATGAGGGCTTTGAGGGTGCCCTTCTGGATTTCGCCCAGCACGCGCGAGGCCACACGGCCCTGCTTGTCCAGGACCAGCGTTGTGGGGACTGCTCCCGGCGGGACCAGGCCGGAGACGGCCAGGAGCACGCCGCCGTTCTTGTCGTCGAAGCTGGGGTAGGTCAGGTTGAAGGTCTTGTCGAAGGCCTCTGCCGTGCCTTTTTCATCGCGGAGGTTGACGCCGAAGAACTGCACGCCCTGGTCCTTGAAGTCCTGGTGCAGCTCTTCCAGGATGGGTGCTTCAACGCGGCAGGGTGCGCAGGCGGCGAACCAGAAGTTCAGGACGGTCACCTTGCCCTGGAAGTCCGCGGGGGCTATCTGGGTGCCGCTGAACAGCGTGCCGTTAATGGCGACGGCGGCCTTGCGGTCCGCCGCGGTGAACTCGGTCACCGAGCCGTCCCCGGCCACGTAGTTCTTGTTGTCGCCGGCTTTGGCCTGCTTGGCGAGGGCGTCTTCCTGCGCACAGGCGGACAGGCCCAGGGTCAGGGCGGTCAGGGCGGCGCCCCCGGCCGCGAGAACGGCACGGCGGGACGCTGTGCCTGAAATTGCGGGGGATGTTGCGCGAGGGTCAGTCATGTCAGGCTCCGGGGGTGCTGGCGGCACCGGGAAGAAGTACGGCAGCGGGCTCACTGTACTCAACGCGCAGGAGCGAGCCGTCGTCGTCGAACACCAGGGAGGTGATGGACGTCAGCGTGCACTCGCGTTTGCGCGGGTCATGCCACAGCGGCCTGCCTTCGGCGCTGAGGCGGGTGGCCCAGATGGGGAGCTGGTGGCTGACCATGATGGCTTCCGCGCCGTCGGTTCCGTAGTCGCCGGCGGCCAGTTCGATGGCCCGGAGCCGGGCGTCCTCAACAGCTGACATGACCCGCGCGGCCTGCGCCTTGTACGGTTCGCCCCAGGACGGCCGGAACGGGTTGACCAGGTGGGGCCAGTGCTTGGGCTTCCGGAGCTCGGCCTTGGTGACCTTCATGCCCTGGAAGTAGTTTTCCGCTTCAATGATGCGGCTGTCCGTGTGGAGCTCCAGGCCAAGCGCCTCAGCCGTGGGGGCCGCCGTCTCCTGCGCCCTGACCAGCGGCGACGCCGCGAGGTAGACGATCCTGGCCCCGCGCGCGGCACGTTCGGCGAAGTGGTCGGCAAGCATCTGCGCCATTTCCCGGCCCAGCTCGGAGAGGTGGAATTCGGGCAGCCTGCCGTACAGAACGCGGTCAGGATTGTGGACCTCGCCGTGGCGGAGCAGATGGACAGTGGATTGGGGCATGTGTACCAGTTTCTCAAAGATGGCGTGCGATCCGAAATCTTCTACATTCCGTAGAACTCAAATTTTTGGAAAAATGTTCCGGAACCGGGAACAAAACATGCAAACGCATGTTTATACTGGATGCAGCGGATAGTTGAGGATTCAACAGATGAAGCGTCAAGCTATCCGGAAGTACCACCCGACAAACCCAAGGAGAAACACCATGACTCTTCCCGCAGACGTCACCACCGGCACCTGGACCCTCGACAACTCGCACAGCGAGATCGCCTTCACCGTCCGGCACGCAGGCATCAGCAAGGTCCGCGGCCAGTTCAAGGATGCCGTGGCAACCCTGGACCTCGCCGACAACGTGGCCGATTCCAAGATCATCGCCACGATCCAGACCGCCAGCTTCGACTCCGGCGATGTCAACCGCGACGGCCACGTCCGCGGCGAAGACTTCTTCGACGTCGAGACCTTCCCGGAAATCTCCTTCGTCTCCAACGGCCTCGTGGCCAAGGGCAACAGCTACGAGCTGACCGGGGACCTCACCATCAAGGGCGTCACCCGCCCGGTTGCCCTCGAAACCGAGTTCAACGGCGTGGCCGTGGACCCGTTCGGCATGACCCGCGCCGGTGTCTCCGCTGAAACCACCATCAGCCGCAAGGACTTCGGCCTGACCTGGAACGCCGTGCTGGAAGCCGGCGGCGTGCTGGTCAGCGACAAGGTTGCCATCAACCTGGAGCTCGCGTTCATCGCACCCGCAGCATAGTTCTTTCGTCCTGAAGTACCCCGGCCGCCATGTTTCCCCGGAATCTGGCGGCCGGGGTGCTTTGTTTTATCCCCTAGATACCGGCGGATACGCGGTCTACAGTGAGACCCATGAGCAACAGTGAAGTACCACAGCCCCAGCAGCCCCAGCAGCCCGGCGCTGAGCAGCCCGGTGCCCAGCCGCCCGTCACTCAGCCGCCGGCCGGCAACGTTCCTCCGGCCGGCTACCAGCCGCCACCGGCCTACCCGCAGCCGGGCCAGGCTTATCCCGCGCCGGGACAGGCCTACCCGCAGCCCGGCCAGCCATACAACCAGCCGGGCCAGCCGGGCGGCTTCCATTTTGAGATGCCCACAGACGGTCCCCGCAACTTCAACGACGTGATGCCCAAGGCCGGATTCTCCGGCATGTTCAGCGTGACCGGGCTGCCCACCGAGCTCAAGGTCTCGTACTGGATCTGGCTCATCGGCGGCATGCTGGGAGTCCTTGGCGGCCTCTTCGGGGTGCTGGGCTCGCTGGCGTTGTTCGTCGTGGCACCCGGGCTGGCCGTTGTGGTCCTCCTGCTCGTCCTGGTGGCACTGGCCCTGGCGGCGGCCCAGATTGTCCTGGTCCTGAAGATGAAGGAGGGCAAGGAATGGGCAAGACTTGCGCTCACCATCGTGGCCGGCGTTTCGCTGGTGCTCGCCGTGCTTGGCGGCAGCGTGGGCGGCGGCGGGATGGGCCAAGGCATCGGCAACAACTGGCTGGGCTTCCTCATCAGCGCCGCGGCAACGGTGCTCATGTGGCTTCCGAACTCGCAGGCCTGGTTCAACGCCGCCAAGGGCCGCGCGTAGACCGGATCCAGAAGAAACACAGTCTTGCGCGACCCCCGCTGAGTTCCGCGGGAATACCTCTCCGGAATGATCCCCCGCGGCACCCGCCGGGGGTACGGTGGGAAGTAAGCCGTACTGGGGGCAGGCCAGTTGGACTGCACCCAGCAGCCGAACTGACATCCGACCTGCAAAGGACCGCTCATGAGCACGCCTGTCCCGCCTCCCGTTCCGAACGAGCCCGAGCCCGGCAACCAGCCGCCAGCGCCCCGATACGGCGAGAACAGCCCGCAGCTCGGGCAGCCCACACCGCCGGCGCCACAGTACGGGCAAAACGCCCCGCAGTATGGCCAGCAGACTCCCCCGGCACCCCAGTACGGGCAGAACGCACCCCAGTACGGGCAAAACGCCCCGCAGTATGGCCAGAACAACCCGCCGCAGTTCGGCCAGCCCACGCCTCCGCCCTATGGCCAGCAGCCGTACGGGCAGTCCCCCTACGCGCAGTACCCGTCCGAACAGCCGCAGGCCACGGGATCCAACGGGGTTCCCCAGCTGGTCAACATCTCGTTCTGGCTGCTGATTGGCGCGGGTGTTGTGTATGTCATCAGCCTGCTGATGGGCATTGGCATGCTCGATGACCCGGCCATGCGCCGCGCCTTCGAAGACGCCATGCGCAGCGGTGGCGCTACCGGCACGGAGTTTGCCTTCGACGATTTCAAGGGTGTCCTCGCCGGGTCGCTCGTGGTCTTCGCCATCATCGGCGCTGGGCTGTACGCGCTGGTGGCGTTCTTCGTCCGTAAGGGCAAGAACTGGGCCCGCATCCTCGGTACGGTTTTTGCGGCACTGTCCATTTTTGGCCTCTTCGGACCACCGAGCTTTGGAACCGTGGGGACGCTGGCCGGGATCGCAGCGATCGTGCTGCTCTACCTGCCGGCCGCGGCACCCTACTTCCGCAAGCAGCAGCCGTTCGCTAACCCGTACGGCGCCCCGGGCACCACGCCTGGCAACCCCTACGGGCAGTAGTACCAACGAGCCATCCACACCCTAACGGGCGTGGGCCCCATCAGCCGCCGACGAACTAGGCGGTCTGGTCCGGGGTCTGCGCCCGTTGTGCGTGATAGGCGAGGATCTGCAGTTCGGTGGCCATATCCACCTTACGGAGGTTGACGCCCTCGGGGACCTGCAGCATAACGGGGGCGAAGCTCAGGATGCTGTGGACGCCGGCCGCCACCACGCGGTCGCACACGGCCTGCGCCACGTGGGCTGGAAGCGCCAGGACCACCATGTTGGCGCCCGTCCGCTGCAACACGGCCTCCATGTCCGCAGCGTCGCTGACGCGCAGCCAGCCCACCTCATTTCCCACCACCATCTGGTCGGCGTCGAAAATTGCCACGACGTCAAACCCGCGGGACTCGAAGCCGCCGTAACGGGCCAGGGCTTTGCCGAGGTTACCAGCGCCAACAATGGCGACCTTCCAGTCGTGGGTCAGCCCCATCGCCGCGGAGATGTGGCGGCTCAGGTACTGCACTTCGTAGCCCACTCCGCGCGTGCCGTAGGAACCCACATAGGAAAGGTCCTTGCGAAGGGTTGACGAGCTCACTCCTGACGCTTCCGCCAGCGATTCCGAAGATACCCGTTCGACGCCGTCGGACAGCAGCGTGTTAAGGGCGCGCAGGTAGATGGTCAGCCGGGCCACTGCTGCGGGCGGTATCTGCTTGGTGGACTCGGCGCCGTGGACGGGCTGTGTACTGTGGCCAGTTTCTGAACCTTGGACAGCCTGCGGAGATGAATCCAGTGAAGTCACTATCCCCTCCATCCCATCGCGTCGTGACTCCACTCTAGAGCCCCGCCACTGATGCCAACAAAGCCGGTGTCATTCTGCGAGGCCGCTTTCCTACTGGGCCATGGCGCGTTTGAGGACGCGCTCCAGCCGGGCTTCGTCGATCTTCCAGAAATCGCGTTGGATTCCATCCACCAGGACTACGGGGATTTCCTCCGCGTACCGCTCACTCAGTTCCGGCAGCTCGTCCACCTGCTGTTCTGTCCACCCGAGTCCCAGCGAGGCAGTAACGCGTCCGACGGCGTCGCGCGCCCCTGCGCACAGGTGACAGTCTGCTTTGGTGATGAGGACTACCTCGGGTTTTGCCATGCATTAACCGTATCCCCCTTCAGGGCAGAGAACAGGGCAGAGGACAGCGGCCGACGGCGGGGCGTACGGCGACGCGGGTATCCGGGCGTGCACTGGCACTCACGCCGGCACTGAAATCTTGGTCACCGAGTATTGACTAGACTCGTGGACATGCCCGAGGAGAAGTACGTCGCTGTGGTGACCCAGCCGGATGCGTTGATGCAGACCGGCGAAGCCGCCTTCTTCGACGTCGATAACACCCTCATGAAGGGCGCCAGCCTCTTCCATGTTGCCCGCAAGATGCACCAACGCGGCGCCTTCACCCTGACGCAGGCTGCGGGGTTCGCGTGGAAGCAGTTCAAATTTGTGGCGCGCGGCGAGAACATGGACGATGTCCACGCTGTCCGCGACTCCGCCCTCACTCTCGCCGAGGGCATAACCGTGGAAGACGTCAAGGCACTGGGCGAAGAGGTCTACGACGAAATGATCGCGTCCAGGATCTGGCCCGGCGCCAGGGCACTGGCGCAGCAGCACCTGCGCGTGGGCCGGCGGGTCTGGCTGGTTACCGCAACCCCCATCGAGGTTGCCGCGGTCATTTCCACCAGGCTCGGCCTGACCGGGGCCTTGGGCACCGTGGGCGAGGTTGCCGACGGCATGTACACCGGCCGGCTGGTGGGCGACATCCTGCACGGTTCCGCCAAGGCAGTGGCAGTGCAGGCCCTGGCCCACGCCGAAGACCTGGACCTCAAGCGGTGCTGGGCCTACAGCGACTCATACAATGACATCCCGCTGCTGACCCTGGTGGGGCACCCGGTAGCCATCAACCCCGACGCCAGGCTCCGCCGCCACGCGCGGGACAACAACTGGCCGGTCTACGACTTCCGTTCCGGCCGCCGCGCCGCCACCCTGGGGCTCAAGGCAGCAACGGCCGGCGGCGTAATTTACGGACTTTGGAAAGGCTTCGCCCGCATCCGCGGCCCCCGGGCATAGCAGCGACTGCCCGGCTGCTACCGCTCGGACGCAAAAAAATGCCCGCTGCCGGGAAGGCAACGGGCATTTCACGCTTGTCGAAGTATCTCTACTTCTTATTGCGGCGCTGGTGACGGGTCTTACGAAGCAATTTGCGGTGCTTCTTCTTGGCCATACGCTTGCGACGCTTCTTAATAACTGAACCCACGAAAGTTCCTCACAAACTAGATGCAGTACCTGTCTGATGGAAATGGTCCGTGGACAGAGCTACAGACTGAAACAACTGACAGATTCTTACAATGACGTAAAACGTTCCTTAACAGGGTACCGCTTCTTGGCGATGCCCACTGACCGCAGGTAATGCTCAGGCGGTTTCGGAGTGCCCGTCCACCACAGCACCCTTGAGGTACTGCTCGACGGCGCGCTCCGGCACGCGGTACGACCGGCCGAAACGCACCGCGGGCATTTCGCCTGAGTGGACCAGCCGATAGACGGTCATTTTGGAGACGCGCATGACCTCGGCCACTTCGGCCACGGTCAGGAACTTCGCGTTCGAGAAGTTCTGTTCTGCGGACATTTCCCTATTCCTTTGCTGATGGATGACGACAGTACCCCAGCTTTGATTCATAATGCGGTGTGCCGATGCTGAGCCATCCACCAACCATGTGTTAGATACTCTAGAGGTTCATGGGGCTGTAGTGAAAGTCATCCGGGCAATCATTAAGCGGTCCGGCGCTTCCTGGCGGACGCCGCCAGCTGACCGAGGACCGAAATGGAGACGTCCCAATCCATGCACGCGTCCGTGACACTCTGCCCGTAGACCAGTTCCGCCCGGCCAGCCGCATGCTCGGCGACATCCAGGTTCTGTGCACCACCCACCAGGAAACTCTCCAGCATGACGCCTGCGATGGCTTGTGCCGCCTCGCCGCCATCCTCCAGCTGTGCGCCGATTTCCAGCGCCACTTCCGCCTGCCGGTGGTGGCTCTTGCCGCTGTTGGCGTGGCTGGCGTCCACGATCAGCCGGGGGTTGAGCCCCTTGCCGGCGAGTTTGGCGGAGGCACTTTCGACGTCGGCCGCTGAGTAGTTGGGCCCCTTCCGTCCACCGCGGAGGATGACGTGGGTGTCCGGGTTCCCGGCGGTGGCCACCAGCGCGGCCCGGCCGTCGCCGTCGATCCCCAGGAATGCCTGGGCGGCAGCGGCGGCGCCGCACGCGTCGAGCGCGACCTGGAGGTCGCCGTCGGTCCCGTTCTTGAAGCCGATGGGCATGGAGAGACCGGAGGCAAGCTGGCGGTGGATCTGGCTCTCGGTGGTGCGCGCCCCGATGGCTCCCCACGAGATCAGGTCCGCCATGTACTGCGGGCTGATGGGTTCCAGGAATTCGGTGGCCGTGGGCAGACCCAGAGCGGTGACCTGCTGCAGGAATTCCCTGGCGGTCCGGAGCCCGGTGACCATGTCGTGGCTGCCGTCCAGGCGCGGATCGTTGATCAGGCCCTTCCAGCCCACCGTCGTGCGGGGCTTTTCGAAGTACGTGCGCATCACGATCAGGAGGTCGTCACGGTGCTTCTCGGCCTGGCTGACCAGGCGGCGGGCGTATTCCAGTCCAGCCTTGGGATCGTGGATGGAGCACGGGCCAACGATGACCAGCAGCCTGTCGTCCACGCCGTCCATGATGGCCCGGACTTCGTCGCGGCCACGCTCGACGACGTCCGTCACCCGGGCGTCCAGAGGCAGCTCGGCGATGAGCTCCTGGGGCGAGGGCAGCGCAGTGAATTCGCTGACGCGCAGATTGGACGTGGATTTTGCGGGAGTGGCTGTCGCGGTGCTCATGTTCGGGTCCTGTTCCAGATAGGAAGCGGGCCCAGATCAGAACCCGCCGGAGAAATGGCGAAGGGCAGAGAATGGTCTCTGCCCTGTTGGCTCTGAAGGAAGATGGATGCGTGTCAGTTAGACGCGGGCTCCTCCAGAGCCAACGAAAAATACGCATACCAACGGTTTGTCATAGGCAAACCATAACCGCGGGCTGCGATCGCCGCAAAATCACGGCCGACACATGTGGACATCCGGGCACAAGTCAGCCACCGCCAATACGATCAGCCCAGAAGCTCGCGGAGGTACTGCAGCTGCCTGATCCAGTGGTGCTCCTGGCCGCCCTCGTGGTTGTTGAACCGGTAGACCTCGATCTCCTTTGGTGCCGCGGAGCCGCCTCCGTAGGCATTGAAGCTGGCGAACACGGTGGACGGCGGGCAGACATCGTCCATCTGCGCCACCGAGTACAGGGCCGGTGCGGTGGCCGCCCTGGCCAGATTGACGCCGTCGAAATAGTTCAGCACCGCGAGCATCGGCTCATACCGGTCACGGTGCCTGCCCAGGGAGGCTGCGATTTCCGCACAATGCCGCCGCCCTGGCTTGGTGTCCATGATGAAATGCGCATAGCCTGCCTGCGCCCACTTGGTGTCCTGGTTGACCAGCCCGCGGCCGCCCGAGTATCCGATGTACTGCACGACGACGGGCAGCCGGGTTCCGGCGCTGCGGTTCGCCGGGAGGTGCAGCCAGCCCTTGATCGGCGCGCCGCCGTAGCCGGCGAACGTGACGTCAAAGGTGTCGATGACCAACAGGTGGTTCTCAACTGCCTCGAAGGTTGCGTTGAGGGGGAACGTCCTGGCCTCGTCGATGGTGGCGTCCCAGAAGGCCTGGAGATCGGCGGGAGGCGTGACCCTCGAGGTGTAGCCGCGGAGCTGGTCAAGGGGAAGGTCGAAGAGGGGCATGCTGGGTGGTTCGCGCTGGATAGTTGCTGCTGGGTGGCGGGTGGTTACAGGCGGGAGAGCTGCGGCGTGAACGTCTGCAGCTCGTGCGAAGACACCACCAGGCGGCGCAGTTCCGTGAGCCCCCCGCTGATGTGCCCGGCAGCACGGGCCTGGACCAGGACATTCCCGACGGCGGTCGCTTCCACCGGCCCGGCCACCACCTTTTTGCCGGTGGTATCCGCCGTGAGCTGGCAGAGGAGCCCGTTCTGGGAGCCGCCACCCACGACATGGATCACGTCCACGGTACGGTCCGCCAGGCGTTCGGCGTCCGCGATGGCCCGAGCGTAGCCGGTGGCGAGGCTGTCCATTATGCACCGCACGATGGCGGCCGGGTCATTGGGCAGGATGTCCCCGGCGTGGCGGACCGCGGCGCTGATACGGTCCGGCATGGTGCCAGGGGCGATGAAGGCGGAATCGTCCGGATTGATCTGCGGACCGCCCGGGGGTAGCGCCGCCGCGGCGGCCAGCAGATCAGCGAGTTCTGGAGTGTGGCCTTCCGCCGCCCAGGTCCGCTGGCATTCGCTGAGCAGCCACAACCCGCCCATGTTGCGCAGGTAGCGGATGGTGCCGTCCACGCCGCGCTCGTTGGTGAAGTTCGCTTCCCGGCTGGCCTCGGTCAGGACCGGATGGCTCAGTTCCAGCCCCACCAGGGACCAGGTGCCGGAGGAGATGTACGCGAAGTTCTCCTCCTGGGCCGGGACGGCGGCGACGGCGGAGGCGGTGTCGTGCGAGCCGACGGCCACCACCTTGGTGCCGGCAGGCAGTCCCACCCTGGACGCGATATCCGGCCGCAGGGTGCCCACCGTTTCGCCGGGCTCGATCAGCGGCGGGAACAGCCTTTTGGGCAGGCCCAGGGCGGTGAGGAACTTGGAGGCCCACTCCCCCTCGACAGCGTCAAACAGACCTGTGGTGGAGGCGTTGGTGGATTCCGTGCGGCGCCGGCCCGTCAGGAAGAACGCGATGAGATCCGGGATCAGCAGCGCCTGCAGACCGACCAGATCCCGCTCGGTGGCCAGCTGGTAGACGGTGTTGAACTGCAGGAACTGCAATCCCGTGGTCCCGTAGAGCCTGGCCGGGTCCAGTTTCCGGTGCACGGGTGCGACGGCGGCGCGGCTGCGGTCATCGCGGTAGCTGTAGGGCTGGGCCGTGAGCTCGCCCGCGGCATTAACCAGGCCATAGTCCACAGCCCAGGTGTCAATCCCGATGCTGGTGATGATTTCGCCGCGCTCCCCGGCGACGCGGGCCGCGGCAGCGAGGCCCGCCACCACCTCGGCGAACAGTGCGTCGAAATCCCAGCGGAGGCCGCCGTCGAGATCCACCACACCATTGGGAAAACGGTGCACCGTTTCCAGCTCCACCCCCGTCCCGTTGACCCGGCCCAGAATGACCCGGCCGGAGGAGGCGCCGATGTCGACGGCGGCGAAGACGCCGTGGGCAGAAGTACCACCGCCGTCGACACGACTATCAGTGGTGCTCATCGCAGGAAGGCTGCGGCCACACCGGCGTCCACGGGGATGTGGAGTCCGGTGGTGTGGGACAGTTCGTTGCTGGTGAGGACCGCGGCGGCGTTGGCCACGTGCTCGGGCAGGACTTCGCGCTTGAGCAGGGTGCGCTGGGCGTAGTACTTGCCCAGTTCCTGCTCGTCCACGCCGTAGACGGCGGCGCGTTTGGCGCCCCAGCCGCCGGCGAAGATCCCGGAGCCGCGGACCACGCCGTCGGGGTTGATGCCGTTGACGCGGATGCCGTGTTCGCCCAGTTCTGCCGCGAGGAGCCGGACCTGGTGGGCCTGGTCTGCCTTGGTGGCGGAGTAGGCGATGTTGTTCGGGCCCGCGAAGACGGAGTTCTTGGAGGAGATGTAGATGATGTCCCCGCCCATGTCCTGGGCGATCATGACTTTCGCCGCGGCCTTGGAGACCAGGAAGGAGCCCTTGGCCATGACGTTGTGCTGGATGTCCCAGTCCTTCTCGGTGGTTTCCAGCAGCGGCTTGGAGATGGACAGCCCGGCGTTGTTGACCACCAGGTCAAGTCCGCCGAACGCCAGGACGGCTTCCTGGATCGCGGCTGCGATCTGGGCTTCGTCGGTCACGTCGGCCTGGACGCCGATGGCGACGTCAGGACCGCCGAGCTCCGCGGCGACGGCCTGGGCGTTCTCGAGGTTCAGGTCGGCAATGACGACGCAGGCGCCGTCGGCGGCGAGGCGGGTGGCGATGGCCTTGCCGATGCCCGACGCCGCGCCGGTCACCAGCGCGATGCGGGAGGCATGGCTCTTCGGCTTGGGCAGGCGTGCCAGCTTGGCTTCCTCGAGGGACCAGTATTCGATCCGGAATTTTTCGGATTCCTCGATCGGAGCGTACGTGGAGATGGCCTCGGCGCCTCGCATCACGTTGATCGCGTTGAGGTAGAACTCCCCGGCAACCCGGGCGGTCTGCTTGTTCGCGCCGTACGAGAACATGCCCACGCCCGGGACCAGCACAATGGCCGGGTCCGCGCCGCGCAGCGCCGGCGAATCCGGTACGGCGTGGCGGTCGTAGTAGGCCTGGTAATCCTCCCGGTACGCGGCATGGAGTTCCCGCAGCCGGTTGACGGAGTCCTCGATCGAGGCGTCCGCGGGCAGGTCCAGGATCAGCGGTTTGACCTTGGTGCGCAGGAAGTGGTCCGGGCAGGAGGTGCCCAGGGCACCCAGGCGCGGGTGTTCGGCAGCTTCCAGGAAGTCCAGCAGGACGGCGTCATCACTGAAGTGCCCCAGCTGCGGTTTGTCGGTGGAGGCCAGGCCGCGGATCACCGGGGCGAGCGCGGCGGCTTTGGCGCGGCGTTCGGCCTCGGGGAGCGCGCGGTAGCCGGGCAGCGCGGGGCCGAAGGGACCGGCTTTACCGTTGTCATCAATGTACTTCTCGGCCTGCTCGATGATCCACAGCGAGTTCTGCTCAGCTTCCTCGGACGTGGCGCCCCAGGCGGTGATGCCGTGCCCACCCAGGATGGTGCCGATGGCCTGCGGGTTGGCATCCTTGATCGCGGCGATGTCCAGGCCCAGCTGGAATCCCGGACGGCGCCACGGAACCCAGAGAACCTTGTCGCCGAAGATCTTGGTGGTCAGGGCCTCGCCGTCCGCCGCGGTGGCAATGGCGATACCGGAGTCAGGGTGCAGGTGGTCCACGTGCGCGGCGTCCACGAGCCCGTGCATGGCCGTATCAATCGACGGCGCGGCACCGCCCTTGCCGTGCAGGCAGTAGTCAAATGCGGCCACCATCTCGTCTTCACGGTCAACGCCCGGGTACACGTTCTTCAGGGCGCTCAGCCGGTCCAGGCGGAGCACCGCGAGGTTCCCGGCCTGCAGCGTACCCAGGTCCCCGCCGGAGCCCTTGACCCACAAAAGCTGCACGTCCTCGCCCGTCACCGGGTCCTTCTCCGTACCCTTGGCGGAGGTGTTGCCGCCGGCGAAGTTGGTGTTCCGCTTGTCCGCACCCAGGCGGTTGGAACGCGCAATCAGCTCTTCAACGGTCTTGTTGCCCGTGTTCAGCGTCACTGTGTTCTGTGCAGTCATTGCTTATGCGCCCCATCCGGCTTGCTGGCCGCCGACGCGGTCCTCGTTGATCTGTTTCTGGTAACCGCTGGCCTTGAACGCCGCCATCGGGTCCGCGGGCAGGCCGCGGGACTCACGCCAGTCGGCCAGGATGGGCCGGACGTCGGTGTAGAAGGCATCGTTGAAGACGCCGTTGGCGGCCAGGACGTCGCCGGACCGCTGCGCCTCACCCAGGGCCGCCGTGTCCACGAGCAGCGCGCGGGCCGTCATTTCCTGGACGTTCAGGACCGAGCGGATCTGGCCCGGGATCTTCTCCTCCAGGTTGTGGCACTGATCCAGCATGAGGGCCACGTGTGAGTTCTCTCCTGCGGGCGTGCCGAAGCCGCCACCACGGATGACCTCATACATGATCCGGAACAGCTGGAACGGATCCGCTGCACCCACAATGAGGTCATCGTCGGCGTAGAAGCGGGAGTTGAAGTCAAAGGAGCCCAGCTTGCCCAGGCGCAGCAACTGCATCACGATGAACTCGATGTTGGTGCCCGGCGCGTGGTGGCCGGTGTCCAGGCAGACCATCGCCTTCTCACCCAAAGCCAGGGTCTGCGCGTAGGAGGTACCCCAGTCCGGAACATCGGTGTGGTAAAAAGCCGGCTCGAAGAACTTGTATTCCAGCACCAGGCGCTGGTTCTCGCCCAGGCCCGCGTAGATCTCCTGCAGCGACTCGGCCAACCGGTCCTGGCGGCCGCGGAGATCGTCCTGGCCCGGGTAGTTGGTGCCGTCCGCCAGCCAGATCTTCAGGTCCTGCGAGCCCGTGGCATGCATGATCTCGATGCACTCCAGGTGATGGGCAATCGCCCGACGCCGCACCGACCCGTTCGACGACGTCAGGGAACCGAACTTGTACTCATCATCCTGGAAGGTGTTGGAGTTGATCGTGCCCAAGCCCACGCCCAGGCCGGCCGCGTACTCCTTGAGAGCGGCGTAGTCATCCACCTTGTCCCAGGGGATATGCAGGGCCACCGTGGGGGCCAAGCCGGTCAGCTCATGCACCTTGGCCGCGTCCGCGATCTTCTCCTGAACAGACCGCGGGGTACCCGGCGTGCCGAACACCTTAAAGCGCGTGCCTGAATTTCCATAAGCCCACGAAGGGACCTCGATGGCAAGCTCCCCGAGCCTGCCCAGCGCCGTTGCTACGTCATTCATGTTGGTTCTTCCCGGTCTTAGTGATGTGGCCTGTTGTGCTGTGGTCTTTAGTGAAGGGTTCCGAGTTTTTGCAGCCGGCCGGCGGGGCCAGTGCGTCAGCTGTTGGTGGACTCCGCCGCCGTCACCTGGTCGTCAAGATTGAAGACTTCCTCGAGGACCTGGAATCCTTCGTCGGGCGCCTGGTCCGGATTGTCGAACAGAGCGGCCATCTCGGCCTGCCAGCGTGTATTGACCGCTGTCAAGGCCATCCGCGCCCGGACGGCGTCGAAATCGTCGCATTCCAGGTAGCCGATGAGGAGCCCGTCCGCGCCCAGGAACAGCGAGTAGTCGCGCCAGCCAGCGTCTTGGAGCGCGCTGAGCATTTCGGGCCACACAGCCGCGTGCCGCCGTCGGTATTCGTCGATCAGCCCTGGCTGGACTGAGGAGCGGAAACACACCCTCATCTACGCCTCTCTTGAACTTTGGTTGTTTTGAATCGTTTCATTAATACGATTCAAAGTACCCTTGAGACAACTAAGGTGTCAAGCATTTCCCGGCCCCGGTCCCCCAGACCAGCGAAAAGTACTGGACACGGCATATCAGCACGGAGAAACATGAATCGCTCAGCCAGCATCAAGGACGTCGCCAACCACGCCAGCGTGGCCGTAGGCACGGTCTCCAACGTCCTGAACTACCCGGACAGGGTCTCGCAGCGGACCAAGGAACGGGTGCTGCGGGCCATCGATGAGCTCGGGTTCGTCCGCAACGACGCCGCCCGCCAGCTGCGCGCCGGCCACAGCAGGACCATTGGTCTGATCGTGCTCGACGTCGGCAACCCCTTCTTCACGTCGGTGGTCCGTGCCGCGGAGGACGCCGCGGCGCTCCAGGGCAGCGCCGTGCTGCTGGGCGACAGCGGCCATGATGCCAGCCGGGAATCCAACTACATCGACCTGTTCCAGGAGCAGCGCGTGCAGGGCCTCCTGATTTCGCCCGTTGGAGATGTCACCGCCCGCATCGACCAGCTCCGCGAGCGCGGCGTCCCCACCGTCCTGGTGGACCGGCTCGCCGATGAGAGCAAGTACAGCTCCGTCTCAGTGGACGACGACGCCGGCGGTTACCTCGCTGCCCGGCACCTGCTGGACACCGGCCGCCGTCGGCTCGCCTTTGTGGGCGGCCCCACCTCCATCCGCCAGGTGGCGGACCGGCTCCAGGGCGCAGAACGTGCCGTGAAGGAGGAATCGGATGCCACTCTTGAAGTCCTCGATTCCGACGGACAAACGGTGCTGGCAGGCCGAAGTGTTGGCAACCTGCTGGTGGAGCGGGGGCCCGGCGAGCTGCCGGACGGCATCTTCTGCGCCAACGATCTACTTGCCCTGGGTGTGATGCAGTCACTGACCATGACGCACACGTTGCGGATCCCGGAGGACATTGCGCTGATCGGGTACGACGACATCGACTTCGCCGTCTCCGCCGTCGTCCCCCTCTCCTCCATCCGGCAGCCAACCGAGGCCCTGGGGCGCACAGCCATCGAGCTGCTGGCCGAGGAACTCGAGTCCGAGAATCCAAAGCACCGGGCGGTCATCTTCACCCCCGAACTGGTGGTCCGTCAGAGCACCGCCCCCGCGAAGGGATCCTCCGCCCGCTAGGGATCTCCGATTCGAGCAGTTCTGGAGAAGCCTCTTTGACGCCCGGACACTAGCGTGGACCCCAAGAGACCGCCAAGGAAGGAACCCGCAATGACAGACATGAACAAGACCGGCACGAGCACCAAGTCGTACGACGGCTTCGATGCGGACGAACGCGCCGCAATGAAGGAACGGGCCCAGGAGCTCAAGTCCGCATCGCGAAAGGGTGCCCGCGCCGCTAAGCCGGATGGCGAAAGCGATGTGCTCGGAAAGATCGCCGAGATGTCGGACCCGGACCGCGCCATCGCCGAACGGCTGCATGCCATCATCAAGGACAACGCGCCGGAGCTCGCGCCGAAGACCTGGTACGGAATGCCTGCCTACGCCAAGGACGGCAAGGTGGTGTGTTTCTTCCAGCCCGCCGACAAATTCAAGGCACGGTACTCGACGCTCGGATTTAGCGACCCCGCAAACCTCGACGACGGCAACATGTGGCCCACGTCCTACGCCCTGACCAAGCTCACTGACGCGGACGAAGCAAGAGTCATCGAGCTCGTGAAGAAGGCTGTCAGCTAGCGGCTAGGCCAGCCCGGGACAGGGACCGGGACGCCCAAGCTCCCGCAATTTCCTCTTGCCAGTTCGTGCCAACGGTGGGACTCTGCTGGAAGGAGCGAGAGGTCCGTGAGTCCAGTGGCACAAAGGACGGAGATCGACGGCGTAGCTGTCGACGAGTTACAGAAATCGTTTCGGGGCGAACTCGTCCGCCCGGACGATGCTGGATACGACGTGCACCGCAGGGTGTGGAACGGGTCGATTGACCGCCGTCCCGCACTGATAGCCCGCTGTACCGGCGTCGCAGACGTGCGAGCTGCCATCCGGTTCGCCCGCTCGCAGAACCTGCGGGTCGCCGTGCGGGGAGGCGGTCACAGCTTCCCCGGGCTGTCAGTGTGCGATGACGGAATGCTCATCGATCTCGGGCCTATGAAGGGCATCCGGGTGGACCCCGAGGCGAGAACGGCACGTGTCCAGGCCGGCGTACTGCTCGGCGAGCTCGACCGGGAGACGCAGGAGTTCGGTCTCGCTGTCCCGTCTGGAGTCGTGACCCACACCGGGGTGGCGGGCCTGACCCTCGGCGGTGGCATCGGGTGGGTCATGCGCAAGTATGGACTCACGATCGACCAGTTGCTGTCCGTAGACGTGGTCACCGCCGACGGCGAGCTGGTCAAGGCAAGCGAGAACGAGAACGCGGACCTCTTCTGGGGCGTGCGGGGTGGCGGCGGGAACTTCGGCATTGTCACCGACTTCGAGTTCCGGCTTGTCTCTGTGGGTCCGTACGTTATGGCCGGGCCGGTCTTTTGGCCGATGGAGGACGCCCCGGAGGTGCTGCGGTTTTACCGGGACTGGATCGCAGACTGCCCCGACGAGCTTATGACCATCGCCGTGCAGCGCAGGGCACCGGCCCTGCCGATAGTCCCGCCTGAACTGGTGGGCAAGCTCGTCTTTGCGGTCACCGCCTGCTACGCGGGCCCGGTTGAGGAGGGCGAACGGGTCCTGCGGCCGCTCAAGGAATTCGGTTCACCCGTGCTCGACTTTTGCCGGCCAAAGCCGTTCCTGGAGCATCAGAGCACGTTCGATCCGTCCTTCCCGCACGGCTGGCATTACTACGTCAGGTCCTGTGACGTCGCAGCCCTCAGTGATGAGGTCATCGACATCGTGGCCGAGCACGGCAGCCACATCACCTCGCCCGTCACCAGCATCGCCCTGTGGCAGATGGGCGGCGCGGTGGGCAGGATCGACGACGGTGCTACCGCGTTCAACGGCCGCCAGGCCGGGTTCACGTTCAACATCAACGGCAACAGCAAGACCGCCGACGGCTTCGATGCCGAGCGCCAATGGGCCCGCGACTACTGGTCTGCCCTCGCGCCCCACCACACCAGCGTCTACGTCAACTTCCTGATGGAAGAGGGCGAGGAACGCGTCAGGGACGCTTATGGTGCCGCCAAGTACGACCGGCTCAAGGCACTCAAGCGCAAGTACGACCCCACCAACTTCTTCAGCCTCAACCAGAACATCAAACCCGACTGAACACTTAGCCATGGATCGGAGAAGGTCATGCTCCAAAACCTGTTGTGCAAGATGAATCTGCGCCACGATTGGCACATCCAAAGCACGGACGACGGCGGCCGTTACCGCCGCTGCGCACGTTGTGGAAAGTACCAGGAAGGCGGCAGTGGCGGCCGGAACGGCAACTGGGCAGCGCCACTGGGCATGTAACTACAGCCTGCAAGACGCACTGGACTATCACCATGGTTATGCCGCACACTGGAGTCGGGAAAGCGCTTGCCCAAACTAGTGTCCTCCGGGGCAGAAACGGAGCCCCATGGCAACACCACGTTCCGCCGCGTCACAGTCCGGCCGGTCCGGCCAGCCCGGACACGCGGCTTCAGCGGCGAGAGTGGCGCTGGTAGGCGTCCACGGCTTCGGCGCCCACCACCTGGGCAACCTTGAACGGCTGCAGGCCGCCGGTGTCGTCGAACTCGTAGCGGTAGCCGATCCCCAGCCGCCGGAACCGGGGTCCGTGCCAGCAGGAGCCGCAGTGTTTCCTGGGCTCACGGAACTTCTGGCGGGCACGCCGGATCTGGACGTGATCATCGTGGCCACACCCATCCAGACCCATGCCCCGCTGGGCCTCGCTGCCCTGGCCACAACAGCGGACCTCTATCTGGAGAAGCCCCCGGTCGCTTCCCTGGCTGATTTCAACATCCTGTGTGACGCCGCCCAGGCGTCCGGGCGCAGCGTGCAGATCGGCTTCCAGAGCCTGGGCTCGCACGCACTGGCGGCCCTCGAGGAACTCGTCGCCAACGGCACCATCGGCACCCTTGAGGGCATCTCGGCAACAGGCCGGTGGGTCCGCGACCGGGCCTATTTCAAGCGCTCCCGCTGGGCCGGGAAGCGGAGCATTGACGGCATCGACGTGGTTGACGGGGTCGCCACCAATCCGCTGGCCCACGCGGTGGCCACCGCGCTGCGGATCGCCGGCGCCCGGACCACGGCCGACGTTGCGTCGGTGGAAACAGACCTGTACCGCGCCAACGACATCGAATCCGACGACACCTCCGTCATCCGGGTCCGCACCGCTACGGGGCTGCCCGTCACCTGCGCCCTGACCATCTGCGCCAGCGAATCCGTGGAACCCTATGTCACCCTGCACGGTTCTGCGGGCACGGCGGTGTTCCACTACACCGAGGACCGGCTGGTGGTGAGCACTCCGGCAGGACAGACGGAGAAGACCTACGGCCGGGACGACCTCACCGCCAACCTGATTGCGCACCGGAACGAAGGTGCCACGCTGATCAGCCCCATCGCAGACAGCGGCGCTTTTATGTTGGTCCTCGAAGCCATCCGGACGGCACCGGCGCCCATTCCGATTGGGCCGCAGCACCTGTACTGGGAGGGCGACGGCGATGCGGTCCACGCCGTAGTCATTGGAATCGAAGACGCCCTGGATCGTGCCACCCGGGAGCACGCAACCTTCAGCGAACTCGGCATGCCCTGGGCCGTTTCAGCACCCGCCTCGGTCAGTTAAGCGAGCTCTTGATCTCCTCGATCGACTTCTTCGCCGCGTCCTGCGGGGAAATCCTGCTGAAATGGACCTCGTTGGCGTACCGGGTCAGGACTTCGGAGACCGAACTGGATCCGGCGGGAGGCACGGCTGGGGCCTCCCCTACTTCATCGGCAATGTCGTCGATGAACTTCGCCGTCAGCGCTTCCGTTGGCGTCAGCTTCGGGCCCACGGCCGCGCGGACTTCCGAGTTGCCCGGGATGCCGCGGTCTGCCAGCCCAATTTCGCCGGCTTCGACGCTGTTGGCCAGGAAGTCGATGAACTTCTGGGTTTCGACCGGATGTTTGGACCGCGAACTGGCAGACCAGAACTGCGATGCCTTATAGAACTGTTCGGCCTTGGACGCATCGCCCTCGACGCTCGGCGGCCGGTGGATCTCCAGCGCTTGCCCTGACGCCTTGGTCAGCGCGGCCAGCTGGTTGGACCACACCCAACCCATGGCGAACCGGTTCGTTGCCAGGCCCTGCTGGTCCAGCGGTGCGCTGCCGTCTTCGGTCATCACCGACGCGGGCGGAACAGCCTTGGCGTCCCGCATCTCGGCCTGCATCTCGAAGTACTTGGTGGCGTCGGCCTCATCAAAGCCCAGGCCGCCGTCGTTGGTGAAGAGGGACTTGCCATGCTGGCGCATCCAGAGGTTGAAGGAGGCGTCACCGGTAAAGGCCCCGGAGCCGTAGATGCCTTCCTTGCTCTTGCTGGTGATGTCGGCCGCGGTCTTCATATATTCGTCCCAGGTCCAGCTGGAATCATCAGGCAGGGACACCCCGCTGGCGGACACCAGCGCGGGATTGGCCAGGACCACCAGGGCATTCATGCCGGCGGTCACGGCGTACTGGCCGCCCTCGGTCTTTCCTGCATCTGCGGAGGCCTGGTCAAACTTGGACAGATCCACGTCCTTCAGCTCCAGCAGCGCCCCCCGTTCGGCGTATTCACCGAGGTACTGGGCATCCATCTGGATGATGTCCGGGGCGTCCTGGGAGGCCACCTGGGTGGCCAGTTTGTCCCAATATCCGGACCAGTCGCCGTACTCCCCTTCGATCTTGATGTTCGGGTTCTTCGCTTCGTAGGCGTCGATCAACTTCTGGGTCATCTTGTGGCGGGTGTCGGAGCCCCACCAGCTGAAACGCAGGGTGACCGGTCCGTCGGAGGCAGCCGGCGAGCTCCCGGCGCAGCCCGAAAGGGCCAGCGCCAGGACGGCCATGGCAGCCGCAACTTTTGGAATTCTGGATTTTCGGGCGCGTGAAAGCATTCGTTGTCCTTTGATCTGGCAGTCGGGAGCGTCTCAGAAACCGCTTTCTCACAGACTAGGTGTGAGCTGCACCACGCGTCAAGAACTCACACAAAGTTACTTTTCCTCACAGGACTGTCAGTTCCGCGCACGCCTCGAATTCAGCCACAACAAAAGTCCGACGACGGCCGCGGACAGCATGGCCAGCGCACCGGTGACCACCAGGCCTGTCCGCACACCAAATTCCTCAGTCAGCCAGCCCGCCAGCAGGCCACCCAAAGCATGCCCGCCCAGCAGCAATGGCAGGTAAAGCGCCATCACCCTCCCCCGGACTTCGGGGCCCGCCTCCACCTGCACAGCCGTGGCGGCGCTCGTCAGGAACACCAGGGTCATCAGGCCCACGACGGCAAGCATCACGGTGAAAGCCACCAGGTTGGGCATCAGCGCGGCAACGAGCTGCGAAAGTCCAAAGAGTCCGGCTGCGGCCACGATTCCCTTGCGGCCCATGGTCCTCAGCCGGGCAGCGAGCAGCGCACCGGCCAGGGCGCCGACGGCACCCACGGTATTGAACAGGCCGAACCCCGCCGCACCGTTGTGCCACACCCGCTCGGCGAAGGCCGTCAGCACCACCGGACCGTTCATGCCGAAGGCCCCCAGCAGGCCGGCAAGGACAATGATCAGCAGCAGCGATGGCCGCTCCCGGACGTACCCGAAGCCGGCCAGCAGCTGTCCGCGTCCCCGGGATGCCGGGGCCGTGAGGTGCAGGAGTGCCGGCCGGACCGCGGCGATCATGACCATCACCAGCACGGAAAGCAGGGCGTTCGCGGCGAAAGCGGCGGCGGATCCGGCCTGGGCGATCACCACGCCGCCGAGGGCCGGTCCCACCATGGCGCCAAACTGGCCGATCGCGTTGTTGACGCCGATGGCCGGCCTCAGCCCGGCGTCGCCCACCACTTCGTTGATAAAGACCTGGCGCGCCGGACCGTCGACGGCGGACGTCACTCCCAGCGCAATACAGCTTCCGTACACCGCCCACACGGTGATGTTTCCGCCGGCGTCCCAGACCGCCAGCCCCAGAGCCAGCAGCGCGATCACGGACTGGCACACCATCATGACGCTGCGCTTGGGAAACATGTCCACCAGCAGGCCACTGAGCGGACCGATGACCAGCATCGGCAGGAACTGCAGCGCCACGGCAATCCCGACGGCGGCCGGGCTCCCCGTCAATTGAAGCACCAGCCAGTCCTGGGCAAGCCTCTGCATCCACACACCCATGCTTCCGGCGAAGGTCATGCCCATGTACAGGCGGTAGTTGTGCTGCGTCAGCGGCTGGTACCAGCGGGCCCGGCTTTGGGAGGTGTGAAGGGATTCTGCGGACTTTGGGCTGTCGGAAGACACGTCTGGCTCAACTCGGTAGTAAAGGTCAAATGCAGGGACTTGCTAGGCGCGGTTGGTCCGCATCTTGACGGCGGCTGAGGCCAGGATCAGCATGCCGGGCACCACCACAAACAGTGCCACGAGCATCCAGACAAACACCACCGACGCGAACAGCGCCGCGGCAAGAAGCAGCGAGCCTGTCCAGTCGCGCAGCGAGAGGGCTTTGGCGGTGCCAAGGGCCGCGGACCAGGTTCGCGGCGCGGAGGACTCCTCGCCGTCGACGTCGGACCAGGGAACGCCGGACCGGTGAACGTCGGACCAGGCAGCCGCGGTGCGCAGGAGCAGGACCACTCCGGCCGCCGCCATGATCAGCGTGGCCGGCAGGACCACCGCGCTGCCCGGCAGCTGACCCACCGTTGCGAGCAACAGGTTAAGGACAATCACGACGGCGGCCCCCGCCGTCGTGAGTCCCAGCTTCCAGCTGCCCGGGAGGGCCGAGCGGAACGTGCCCCAGAGACCGCGCAGTGAATCGTCGCGGCCGGCGAGGTGCCGTTCCAGGTGGGCGATCCCGGCCGCGAAGGCGGCGGGGATGGTGACCAGCGGGATGGACAGCACCAGCACCAGCAGCCCGGCCAGGAGGGTTTCGGAAAACAGGGCGAAGCGGTTTACCGGGCTCGGTTCACTCTGGCCGGATGCGGGTGTGGTGCTGTCCATGATGCTCATTTTCTGTCTGTAGCTTCCGTCATCGCCGTCAGCCCTTGAGGCCCTGGGTGGAGACGCCTTCAACAATGTAGCGCTGGAACACCAGGAAGAAGATCAGCACGGGGAGCAGGGCCAGGACGGACATGGCGATCATGGCGCCGTAGTCCGAGCTCTGGGTCTGGTCAACGAACAGGCGCAGGGCCAACGGCAGCGGGTACTTCTCAGGGGTGTTCAGGTACAGCAGCGGGCCCAGGAAGTCGTTCCAGCTCCAGATGAAGGAGAAGATCGACGTCGAGATCAGGGCCGGCTTCATCAGCGGCAGCATGATGGAGCAGAAGATCCGTACGTGGCCGGCGCCGTCGATGCGGGCTGCCTCGTCCAGTTCGGCCGGGAGGTTGCGCATGAACTGGACCATCAGGAACACAAAGAACGCGTCCGCCGCCAGGAACTTGCCGATCAGCAGCGGAATGTAGGTGTCCACCAGGCCGAGCTGGTTGAAGATGATGTACTGCGGGATGATCACCACGTGGAACGGCAGCAGCAGCGTGGCGATCATCATGCCGAAGAAGATGCTGCGGCCGGGGAACTTGATCCGGGCGAAGGCATAGGCCGACACGGAAGCGGACAGGACGGTGCCGACGACGGCGCCGATGGCCAGGATCAGCGAGTTGGTGAAAAACTGCAGGGTGGTCACCCCGCCGATCCCGTCCATGGCCGTGACGAAGTTATCGAAGCTGAAATTGCTGGACCACAGCGAGGTGTTGGTGCCGCCGATTTCGGAGTTCGGCTTGAAGGACGAGGCGATCATCCACAGCGCCGGGTAGAGCACCACGCCGGTCAGGGCCAGGGCGACGGCATGGAAGGCCACGCTCTTGACGCGCTTGGTGCCCGTGGATTCCGACTTCGGGTTGTAGTCCTGCGTCGAGAGCATCGGGGCCGACTGCTTGGGGGTTGCCATAATTGTCATTTCGAATCACCGCTGTAGTGGACCCAGGACTTGGACGTGCGGAAGATGACCAGGGTAATCAGGCCGACGACGATCAGGAGCAGCCAGGCCATCGCCGAGGCGTAACCCATCCGGAAGTCGCTGAAGCCGCGCAGGTACAGGTAGAGGGTGTAGAAGAGGGTGGAGCCGGCCGGGCCGCCTTCACCGTTGGAAATGATGTACGCCGAGCTGAAGATCTGGAACGCGTGGATGGTTTCCATCAACAGGTTGAAGAAGACCACTGGGGAGAGCATGGGCCAGGTGATGTTGAAGAACTTCCGCACCGGGCCGGCACCGTCCATCGACGCCGCTTCGTAGAGCTCGTTCGGGATCTGCTTCAGGCCGGCGAGGAAGATCACCATCGGGGCGCCGAACTGCCACACGGTCAGCAGGATGAACATCGGCATGGTCATGGCCGGGTTGCCTACCCATCCGCCGAGGTTGATCCCGAAGAAGGACAGTCCCTGGTCCACCGGACCGGAATCGCCGAACATCGCCTTCCAGACGATCGCGATGGACACGGACGCGCCGATCAGGGACGGGGCGTAGAACGCGGAGCGGTAGAACCCCTGCCCCTTGCGCTTGCTGTTCAGCAGCATGGCCACGGCCAGGGCCGCGGCGAGCTTCAGCGGGGTACCGAAGACCACATAGCCCACGGTCACGCCCACCGACTGCAGGAACCGCTCGTCCTGGAACATGGTGGCGTAGTTATCCAGCCCGATCCATTTGGGCGGATCGAAAAGGTTGTAGTTGGTGAAGGACAGGTACAGCGAGGAAACCATCGGGCCCAGGGTCAGGACGATGAATCCCAGCAGCCAGGGAAACAGGAAGGTGTAGCCGGCGCGGGCATCCGCCCCGCTCCGCTTTGACTTGCGCGGAGCAGGGGCGGACTGCGTCGAACGCCTGCTCAGGGTTGGGCTTTGAGTCACGAGTTCAATCCGTCAGTTGTGAACGTCGGGCAGACAATACGCTGCTCAGGCGTTCTGCTTGATGAGGTCTTCGGCTTCCTTGAACCACGCGTCAGCCGCGCCGTCAATGGTGAGCTTGCCGTAGTTCAGGTCGGAGCTGACCCGCTTGAAGGACGTTTCCAGCGTGCCGAATCCGACGATGGGCGGTTCCGGAGCGTCCTTGAGGTATTTCTCGATGGACTTCTCGTAATCCACAACCAGCTTGTCCGTGCCTTCAAACGTGGTGCCGTCGCGCTGGGTCTTGGAGGCCGGAACACCGCGGGAGGTCTTGAAGATCTGGCCGACCTCGGGGTCGTTGACCATAAAGTCGATGAACCGGGCGGCAGCATCCTTGTACTTGGTCTTGGCGCTGGCAACCATCAGCATGGACGGCTTGAGGAACAGGCCCAGGTTGTCCGGATCATCGGAGGGAACCGGAACGAGCTTGAGCTCCTTGGCACCGCTGTCACCGAGGTAACCGGCCATGAAGTTGTCCCAAGTGACCTCCGTGGCGGTCACGTTCGAGCCAAAGGGTGACTTGGGGGCGAGCTGGGTGACGCGCTCTTCGGACACGATGGCAGGCGTGCCGCGGAGAGCCGCAGTCTGGTTCCACCACTTCTTCAGGTCGTCCCTGCTGAAGCCGAGCTTGCCGTCCTCGGTGAAGGCCTCGATGTTGTTCTGGCGCAGCCAGATGTTGAACATCCACCAGACGCCGGTGTAGTCCGTGGCGCCGAAGAGAGCGCCGTTGCCCTTGGCTCCGACCTCGGCCAGGAAGTCGTTGTATTCCTTGTAGGTCCACGTGCCGTCCGGCTCTGCGATGCCAAGGGAGGCGAGTTTCGCGGGGTCGTAGTAGACGGCGAAGGCGTTGGTGCTGGTGGGGATGCCGTAGGTCTTGCCCCGGATCTGCCCGGAGGGCAGGAGCGACTTGTCGAAAGCGTCCGTGTTGATCTTGACCGTACCCAGGTCCAGGAGCTGGTTACGCTGGCCGTAATCGCGCATGTAGGACAGGTCCCACTGCATCACGTCGGGGAGGCCGCCGCCGGCAGCTTCCGTGGCCCGCTTCTGCCAGTAGCCGCCGAAGTCAGTGAAGTTGCCGTTGACCTTGATGTCCTTGTTTTTTCCTTCGAACAGCGCGATCGCCTTGCGGGTGCGCTCGGCGCGGTCATCGTTGCCCCACCAGGTGTAGTTGATGGTGACCGGGTTCTCCGCCGATCCCGTCTGGCTGGGGGCCGGCGAGCCACACGCAGCCAGTGCTGCCGCGGATGCCGTGCCGATGGCTACGGTGGTGAGGAAATTCCTTCTGTTGATCATGAGAGCCTCCTTGCTCGAGTTGTGCAGGCCCGTGGCTTCTGTGTTTACAACGTAAGTTGTGAGCTGGCTTACACGTCTTCTGAAACGATACAATACCGGCATTCCGAAGTTTGGGCAAGCGTTTTCCCAAACCTCTGGATTCAGGTACGTTTAGTCCATCCCGTAGACGAAGGAGTCCCATGAGCATGCAGCGCAATTCCGGTCCGGCCAGCGTCTGGAGCAACGTGGAAGGGATCGCGTACGGCGGCGATTACAACCCCGAGCAGTGGCCCGCCGACGTCCGGCTGGAAGACCTGGAGCTCATGAAGGAAGCCGGCGTCAGTTTCCTCAGTGTCGGGATTTTCTCCTGGGCCTTGCTGGAACCGGCCGAGGGTGACTACAACTTCGGCTGGCTGGATGAGGTGCTGGACAACCTTGCCGCTAACGGAATCAAGGTGGCCCTGGCCACGGCAACCGCGGCTCCGCCCGCGTGGCTGGTACGGAAGCACCCCGAAATCCTGCCGGTCACGGCTGACGGCACCGTGCTGGGACCGGGCTCCCGGCGGCACTACACACCGTCGTCGGCCGTTTACCGCCGGTATGCCACCGGCATCACCCGCGTGATCGCCGAGCGGTACAAGGACCACCCCGCGCTGGCGTTGTGGCATGTGGACAACGAGCTCGGGTGCCACGTCTCCGAGTTCCATGGCGCGGAAGACGCCGCGGCCTTCCGCACGTGGCTGGAGCGCCGGTACGGCAGCATCGAGGCGCTGAACGCCTCCTGGGGCACGGCGTTCTGGTCCCAGAACTACGGTTCCTTCGAGGAAATCCTGCCGCCCGGCGTCGCGCCTTCCACGCTGAATCCGGGCCAGCAGCTGGACTTCCAGCGGTTCAATTCGTGGGCGCTGATGGACTACTACCGGGAGCTGGTGGCGGTCCTGCGGGAGGTCACCCCCGGGGTCCCCTGCACCACCAACCTGATGGCGTCCAGCGCCACCAAGGCCCTGGACTATTTCGAGTGGGCCAAGGACCTGGATGTCATCGCCAACGACCACTACCTGGTGGCCGCGGATCCCGAGCGTCAGATCGAACTCGCGTTCAGCGCGGACCTGACCCGGGGAATTGCGGGCGGTGACCCGTGGATCCTGATGGAACATTCGACGTCGGCCGTCAACTGGCAGCCACGCAACCAGCCCAAGATGCCCGGCGAAATGCTGCGCAACTCCCTGGCCCACGTGGCCCGCGGGGCGGATGCGGTGATGTTTTTCCAGTGGCGGCAGAGCTTCGCCGGGTCCGAGAAATTCCACTCCGCGATGGTCCCGCACGGCGGCCGTGACACGCGCGTGTGGCGCGAGGTGGTGGAGCTCGGGTCTGTGCTGAAGCGGCTCGCTCCGGTGCGCGGCTCACGGGTGGAATCCCGCGTGGCGATCGTGTTCGACTACGAAGCCTGGTGGGCCAGCGAAATCGACTCCAAACCGAGCGAGGACGTGAAGTATCTCGACGTGCTGCGGGCGTTCCACCGGTCGCTGTTCCTGCGCGGGATCGCGGTGGATCTGCTCCATCCTTCTTCGTCCTTGGAGGGCTACGGCCTGGTCCTGGTGTGCACGCTTTATTCGGTGACTGACGCGGCCGCTGCCAACATCGCTGCCGCGGCGCGGGCCGGAGCCACGGTGCTGGTCACGTATTTCAGCGGGATCGTGGACGAACAGGACCACGTCCGGCTGGGCGGCTACCCCGGCGCCTTCCGGGACCTGCTGGGGATCAGGGTGGAGGAATTCCACCCGCTGCTGGCCGGCGGGCAGTTGAAATTGAGCGACGGCGGCGTGTCCTCCATCTGGAGCGAGCACGTCAACCTCGCGGGCGCTGAGGCCGTGCAGACTTTCACGGAGCATCCGCTGGAGGGCGTGCCGGCCCTGACGCGGCATGCGGTTGGCGCTGGTGATGGTGCGCGCGCTGGTGCAGCCTGGTACCTCGCCACGTTCCCGGACCGCGACGGCATCGAGGCGGTCGTGGACCGGCTGCTGGCCGAATCCGGAGTGGCGCCAGTTACCACGGCCGACCGCGGGGTGGAACTCGTTCGTCGACGCTCCGACGGCGGCGGCAGTTTCCTATTCGCGATCAACCACTCACGCTCGGCCGCCGCCGTGGAGGCGGCCGGCGTTGACCTGCTGACCGGCGCGCCGTTCACGGGGACTGTTGAGGCCGGCGGGGTTGCAGTGATCGCGGAGGACTGAGGCTCTGCTGGTCGTCCCGGATCCCCGTTTTCCCACGGCCGGGACCTTCTTCGTAAGAATGTCGTACCCCCACGGCAGAGTATTCCTATGGAAGCTCTCGGGGATCGGCTTGCGGACGGCGGCGGCAGTGCTGCCGTTCTGACGCTCGCTGCCGCCCCATTGGGGGGCGCTTCAAACGCTGGCGTTGGCCACAGCGGCAATAATGTCGTACCCCCACGACAGAGTATTCCTATGGAGGCTATTGGGGATCGGCTCACTCGGAACGGCGGCGGTGACACCGCCGTTCCGACGGCCGACGCCGGGCTGGCTGCGGTGATCAACGCAGTGAACGCAGCCGCGACCTCGGCTCCCGGGAGGCTTGCGATGGCCGGCTACGTGGAGGCCGCCGATTTCGCCGGCCTCGTCGAGGACCTCTCCCGGACCGTGGACTACCTCCAGATTCTCGCCGCAGGCGCCGTGGACCGCACGCGCACCCAGGCCATCACCGCCGCTGGAACCACTCGGACCACCCGAGGCTGGATCACCGGGTGGGACAACGGCGTTGAAACCCTGAACGAAACTGACGCCGCCGGAACCATCAGATGCCCTATACCGCGGTCACCGGCCGATGACGGCTGCAAAACCACCGCCGAATTCCTGCGCCTCCGGCTCCGGATCGGACGCAGCGAAGCCCAGCGCCGCATCCACCTCGCGCACAGCATCCTGCCGGCCACCACCCCACCGACCAATACGAACACCTCGCCACCATCATGAACGCCGCCACCAACCCCCGCACCACCACAGGTACAGAAACCGGAACGGGGACCGGGACCCCCGCCACGGGGCAAGGCAACAACGTCTGGAAGGACGCAGACCTCGACCTGGACCGGCGCACCCGCTCCCAGAAACAACTCGACGGCATTATCGGCGCTCTCAAAGCCGCCCTGAGCACCAACCTACTGCCCACCACCGGCGGGAACCGCCCCCAAATCCTCGCCACCATCAACTACCAAGATCTCCTCCCCCACGCAGCCACCGCTCAGGGCCCAGCCACGGACGCCGGCAACACCGGCGTCGGCGCTGGCGCGGGCAGCTTCACGTTCACCGGGCCCGTCGCCGCCACCACCCTCCGCAAAATCGCCTGCGACGCCGACATCATCCCCGTCCTGCTCGGCACCCACGGCGAAATCCTGGACCAAGGCCGCAAAACGCGGCTCTTCACGCCTGCCCAACGCCTCGCCCTCACCGCCTGCGACCAAGGCTGCACGTTCCCCAACTGCACCATCCCGGCCCCCTGGTGCGAGGCCCACCACATCACCTACTGGTCACACGACGGCCCCACCAACGTCGGCAACGGAGCGCTCCTTTGCTCCCATCACCACCACCTGATCCACAAAGAACAATGGACCATCCACACCCGCAACGGCGTCCCGTGGTTCACACCCCACGCCACATCGACCCCACCCAAAAACCCCAACAAAACCACTACTTCAAACCACCCCCGCCACCACAACGCGAATGAAAGCCACGGACAAGCCTGCGAGGTTTACTACTCGGCCGCGGCCAAGACTGCGCCCGCGCGTTCACCCATAGCGCCGCCGGCTGTGAAGCCAATGACTTCTATCAGGACTTCTTCTTCGTGGTGCACATCTGTGACGTTCACGGAGCGGACCGATCCCTCACGCATGCCTGCCGGGATACCGTCAACAGCCACTCCCCATCTGTAAACCGTGGGGTCACTGGATTCCCAAGTGACTCTGACCTCACTGATCGTCCCCACCGTAGAGAGAACTTCGATACGAACGTTTGAGGCCGCTGCCAGATACGGGGGCGTTGTGCTGATGCGAACAGGGGTCTCCAAAACGTCGG
The DNA here is from genome assembly GCF_001428335.1 of Arthrobacter sp. Soil762. GTDB lineage: Bacteria > Actinomycetota > Actinomycetes > Actinomycetales > Micrococcaceae > Arthrobacter. Next base: position 183,974 of record NZ_LMSG01000018.1, on the reverse strand, counting down.
TGCCGCCGGCAATCCCTGTTACCCGCAGGATCATGACTCCTTCAAACTCTGCCCCGTAAGTGTGTTTGAGGACAGGATCAGTGGTGGTCCTGTCGTAGCTTCCGTCGCCGTCCAAATCCCATTCATACTTGACCACGACGCCTGCGGACCCTGACGCGTCGTAAGTAACTTGCGAACCCGGAGGCCCGGAAAAGCCGCTGATGGTCAGCCATGCCTCGACACCAGTCTGCTTCTGCTTGCCCAGCGGGATGGTGATCGCTTGAACCGGCGCCCCTGAGGCCTGAGCGGATGGAGTGGGACTGCCAGTGGGGACGGCACTGGGCGGACTAACTTCCAGCGTCTTCGGCGCCGGATTCACGGTGGGCACATTATTTGCGCAACCAGTCAACATCAGTAGTGTTGCCGCCGCGGCGGTCCAACCCAATGCCTTCATGTTCTCCCCCATGAATTGAAGTGCTCCCAGTGGACCACGAGGACCGGAACCCGTCCAGCACTCATGGCCACCGGGAAAGCCGGACTCCGGACACAGACCTTAAACACCACAGTCCCGGCCGGAACCAAAGGTTCCAGCCGGGACTGTGGTGACCACTCGCCGTCGTACGCTTCCTGCTGAAGCTTCCTTCAGAAGCTGCACCCGGAAGAGCCCGACGACGGCGCGGGACTTAGCTGATGGCGGACTTCATCTCATCCACGGCCTTCTTGCCGGCCTCGTCAGTGGACAGGCGGTTGAAGAGGACCTCGGAGGTGTAGCGCTTGACGATTTCCTGGATGGCGCCGGCGCCCTTCGGCGGCGGGGCCGGAGCCTCGCCGAGTTCGCCCTTGATCTGGTCGATGAACTTGACCACCTTGATATCGGCGGGGGTCAGCTTTGGCTCGATGGCGGCGCGGACGTCGGAGTTCGGGTAGACGCCGCGGTCGGCAAGCAGGGCCTCGCCTGCCTTGGTGTTGTTGGCCAGGAAGTTGATGAACTTGGCCGTTTCCACGGGGTGCTTGGTGCGCGATGAAGCCGACCAGAACTGGGATGCCTTGTACCAGAGCTTGGCGTCGGCAGCCTTCCCGGTGGCGGACGGGAACCGCAGGATCTGCAGCTCGGTTCCGGCAGCCTTCTCCAGCGCCGGCAGCTGGTTGGACCACCAGAACGCGAGCCCGTTCTTGCCCGTGGCCAGGCCGCTCTGGTCAAGCGCTGCGGCCTCAGCTTCCACAACTTCCGATGCGGACGGCACAGCCTTCTTCTCGCTGAGCTCCTTCAGGAAAGCCCACCAGTCGGCGATGTCCGAGGGCTCGAATCCCAGCTTGCCGTCGGAGGTGTACAGGGACTTGCCGTTCTGCCGGAGCCAGACTCCCAGCGAGGCCTCGTCCGTTCCGTAGGCGGCAGAGCCGTACGTACCCTTCGGCGACTTCTCGGTGACTTCGGCGGAGATGCGGCCGAAGTCTTCCCAGGTCCAGGTCTTGTCGTCGGGAAGCTCAACGCCTGCGGCCTTGAAGACTGCGGGGTTGGCCAGGATGGTGGCCGCGTTGATGCCGGCGGCGATGCCGGTCAGGCCGTCTTCGCTCTTGCCGGCGTTGAGGGCCGCTTCGTCCAGCTTTGAGGTGTCGATCTGGTACTTGGAGAGGTCCAGCAGCGCACCGCGGGTTGAGTACTCCGTGATGTATTTTTCGTCCATCTGGATGATGTCCGGGGCATCGTTGGCGGCAACCTGGGTGGCCAGCTTGTCCCAGTAACCGCTCCAGTCGCCGTACTCCGGCTTGATCTTGATATTGGGGTTCTCGGCCTCGAACGCCGCGATGGCCGCCTGCGTCAGCTGGGCGCGCTTGTCGCTGCCCCACCAGGAGAAGCGCAGCTCAACAGGTCCGCCATCACTCTGCGGGGAGGCTCCTCCACCGCAGGCACTCAGGGCAAGCACGACGGCGGCTGCCGCGGCAACGACGCCCGTCTTGCGGAAACGGCGGGGTGCGCCGATGGATGGCAACTCTGCCGTACGATTTTTGGCATCTGACTCAGTGCGGTGAAAAAGCGCCACTGGGTACTCCGATCTTCGTTGATCCGGTTATGGGGGAAAGTAAACGAGAAAGCGTTTTCTTAACTCTCATACTACAAGTGTATGACTTGTATTACAAGATGTTTTTACTGCCTTGGCCTCGGCGGATCTTCCACGCGACCCGGCACGGCGGCATATGCCAAATGGCCCGTCCTCGGGGGACGGGCCACTGGCTGGAGCAAGGAGTACCGCTGGATCTACTTGATGCCTGTGGTGGCGATGCCCTTGATGAGGAACCGCTGGCCGAACAGGAACACCAGGAACACCGGCAGCAGGGACACGATGGACATCGCGAACAGCGATCCCCAGCTGGTGGCGGACTGCGAATCCACGAAGGCGCGCAGCGCCACCGGAACGGTGAACATGTCCGGATCCGTCAGGTAGATCAAGGCGCCGAAGAAGTCGTTCCACGTCCAGATGAAGGTGAAGATGGTGGTGGTGGCCAGGGCCGGCACCATCAGGGGCAGGATGACCCGCAGGAAGATGCGCGGGTGGCCGGCGCCGTCGATCCTTGCCGCTTCATCCAGGTCCTTCGGGATGCCGCGGATGAACTGGACCATCAGGAACACGAAGAACGCGTCGGTGGCCAGCAGCTTGGGCACGATCAGCGGCCAGAACGTGTTTACCCAGCCGATCTGGGAGAACAGGATGTACTGCGGCACGATCACCACGTGGAACGGGAGCATGATGGTCAGCAGCATGATGCCGAAGAACAGCTTCTTGCCCGTGAACTGGAGACGGGCGAAGGCGTAGGCGGCCATGGAGCAGGAGATCAGGTTTCCCAGGATGGAGCCGATCACCACGATGGCCGAGTTGAGCATGTAGTGCCCGAACGGGTGCGTCAGCGCGGACCAGCCGTCCGTGTAGTTGCTCATCTCCAGGCTGTTGAGCCACAAGCCAGGCTCGCGGAAGATCAGCTCATTGGCCCGGAGCGAAGAGACAACCATCCACAGCAGCGGGTAGATCATGAGGCCGCCGGCGAGGATCAGGATGCCGTGCTTGATCAAGGCCCTGGTGCGGGCAGCCCTGCTGAAGGCGAGCGTGCCGCGGGATTCGCGGCGCTTCGCGGGCTTGCGGTGATTCGTAGGCTTACCGGCGCCGGCGGTGTTTTTGTCCGGGGCGGGCAGCGTCTCAAGCTTAGTCGTCATAGAAAACCCAATACTTTGCAGCGATGAAGTTGATGGCGGTGAACACACCGATGATGACCAGCAGGAACCACGCCATTGCGGAGGCATAGCCCATGTCGAACTGGCCAAAGCCCTTCTGGTACAGGTACAGCGTGAAGAACATCGTGGAGTCCGAAGGGCCGCCATTGCCGCCGGAAACGATGAACGCCTGCGTGAAGGACTGGAAGGATCCAATGATCTGGAGCACCAGGTTGAAGAAAATGATGGGGCTGAGCATGGGAAGCGTGATCCGCCAGAACTGCTGGAGTGTGCTGGCGCCGTCCACCTTCGCTGCCTCGTAGTACATCACCGGGATCTGGCGGAGGCCGGCCAGGAAGATGATCATGGGGGCGCCGAAGGTCCACACGTGCAGCAGGACGATGGAGCCCAGCGCGGTGCTCGGATCGGAAATCCAGCCGGGACCCTGGATGCCAAACATGGCCAGGGCCTGGTTGACCAGGCCGGTGGTGCCGAAGATCTGCTTCCACAGGATGGCAACGGCCACGGAACCGCCCAGCAGGGAGGGCAGGTAGAAGACGGAACGGTAGAACGGCAGTCCGCGCAGGCCTTTATCCAGCACCAGCGCGATCAGCAGCGCAACACCAAGCTGCAGCGGGACGCCTACAAAGACGTAGGTGAACGTCACGCCCAGCGAGTTGTGCAGCCGGGCGTCTGCGAACATGCGGATGAAGTTGTCCAGCCCGACCCATTCCGGCGGCTGGAGCAGGTTGTAATCCGTGAAGGACAGGTACAGGGACATCAGCATCGGACCGACGGTGATGGCAACAAGGCCCACCAGCCACGGCAGCAAGAAGATGTAGGCGGCCTTGTTATCCCGGCCGTTCGCTTTTTTCTCCGCTGCCGTCATCGGGCCTTTGCGGCGCTTGAGGGTGCTCAGTTCGCTGATGGCACTCATTGCGGCAACTCCGTTTCACGCAGCAGGCCCGCTGCAGCCGGCATTCCTGCCGGGCACGGCGTCCTGGGTATGTGTCTAGCGGCCATGTGGCCTCCTTTGGTCATCGTGGCCCTCCACGTCTGGGTTGATCGCACTGGGCGATCCATATTTGCATCGTCTCCGGCGGCGGACTCACTTGGGGTGCAGCTGTCCGGATCCGGCCTCCGTCACGCGGGACGTTGAAAGCGGCTCCGTACCAAAAGTAAACGGTTTCTTGACTCCTGTATAGCCCTTTGTTAGTTTTTGAGAAAGCGTTTTCTGCAACGGATCACTCTACCCACAGTTCATCTTCATCCCGATCCACCGCGCCCTCACCCATCCGTCTCCACCCGAACAACAGGCAGGTCAGTGAGCAAGGATTCCCGGCCAGTCCGGCCCAGTGCGATTGCAGGCTACGAGAACTGGCCTGCCTACGTTCGTGACCGGCCGCGCTACCCGGCAGCCGCACCGGCCGCGCAGGAACTTTCGGACGCCCTGGGCGTTCCGGCAGTTGTTTCCCCGGCGGGCGTTACCGTCCATTGGGAGGGAACGTACGACGGCGTCACCACCTCCCAGCTCAGCTGGCAGCTGGGCTTCGGCCCCCGCACCACGGGCTGGCTGTTGCGGCCGGCCGGGAGTTCCGGGCCGCTGCCCGGCGTGCTGGCCCTGCACTGCCACGGCGGAAACAAGTTCGGCGGAGCAGACCGGCTGGTCACGCTTCCCGAGCCCCACCCCTCCGCGACGGAAGCCCGTGCCGGGCACTACGGAGGGCGCGCACTGGCCACGGAGGTCGCCCGCCAGGGCTTCGCCGTCCTGGCCCACGACGCCTTCGCGTGGGGCAGCCGGCGCTTCGATCTGTCCACCCCGCCGTGGCGGACGGAATCAGCACTGGAGGCGAGGAAGTCGCAGTGGCGGGAGGCCGGCGTCGTACCTTCCGACGCCGAACTGTACAACGCCGCCGCGGGAATCCATGAAGACACCGTGGCCAAGACCGCCGGCCTGCTGGGCAGCAGCCTGGCGGGGATGGTGGCCCACGATGACCTGACCGCGCTGGATGTCCTTGCCGGCCTGCCCGGGGTGGATGCGGAGCGGCTGGGCTGCATCGGGTTCTCGGGTGGCGGCGGCCGGGCACTGGCCCTGGCGGTCCTCAGCCCGCGGATCCGGAACTACGTGGTCACGTGCATGATGACCACGTTCCAGTCGCTGCTGCCTGCCTACCTGGATGCCCATTCCTGGCTGCTCCAGACCCCGGGCCTTTGGAAGCTGGGCGACTGGCCGGAACTAACCGGCAGGTCCGGCGCCGACGGATTCCTGGTGCAGTACGCACTGGCCGACGAGCTGTTCCCGGAAGAAGGGATGCGGGACGCCCACCGGATCCTGGAGTCCCTGCACCCGGCTGGCTCCTACACCGGGAGTTTCTGGCCCGGCGGGCACGCCTTCACCGCGGAGATGCAGAATGAAGCCATCAGCTACCTGTCCAGGACCCTGGGCGCGGCGGGCCCCACCGCCCACCATCTTTCGCCCCTACCCACCCCTTAGCTACCGAGGACCCTTGATGATTCAGCAATCCACCCCCACGGCATCCGCTAGCTCTGCAGCGGCAGGTGACGTTCCGGCAACCCTCCCGCGCATTGCCCTCGTGGGCGTGCACGGCTTTGGCGAATCGCACCTGGCCAACCTCGCCAGGCTCGAGGAGGCCGGCGTCCTGGAACTTGTGGCAGTGGCTGACCCCAACCCGCCGGAAACGGGCACGCTCGCCGGGTCCGTGGCCGTCTTCAACACCCTGGACCAGTTGCTGGCGGCCGGGCCGGTCCCGGACGTGGTCATCCTGGCCACCCCCATCCAGACGCACGCTCCCCTTGCACTGGCTGCCATTGCCGCCGGTGCCGACGTATACGTGGAGAAGCCGCCGGTGGCGTCCATGGCCCAGTTCCAGGAGGTGCTGGCCGCTGCCGAATCCGCCGGCCGGCTCGTTCAGGTGGGGTTCCAGAGCCTGGGCTCGCTGGCCCTGCCGGCAATCCGGAACACCATCGAATCCGGTGGCGTCGGAGACGTGCTGGGACTCAGCGCCACCGGCATGTGGGTCAGGACCAGAAGCTACTTCAAGCGTTCCCGGTGGGCCGGAAAGCGCAGCCTGGACGGCATCGACGTGGTGGACGGCGTGGCCACCAATGCCTTGGCGCACGCCGTGGCCACCGCCCTGAACATGGCCGGCGCCCACACGGTGGCCGACGTCGCCTCCGTGGAAACGGACCTCTACCGCGCCAACGACACCCAGAGCGATGACACCTCGGTGATCCGCGTCCGCACCGCTGCCGGGACCACCCTGTTGTGTGCGCTCACGCTGTGCGCCCCCGAACAGCAGCGGCCTTCCATCACGGTCCACGGGACGAAAGGGGACGTCACGTTCTTCTACACCGAGGACGAACTGGTCATCACGACGGCGGACGGCGAGCGCCGCGAGACGTTCGGCCGGACCGATCTGTTGGAGAACCTGCTCGCTGCGCGGACCCCCGGCACTCCCCTGCCCGGCACTGCCCTGCTCAGTGCACTGCCGGATGCCGGAGCTTTTATGTGTGTGTTGGAAGCCATCCGCACCGCCCCCGCGCCCCGGGAAATCGACGCCGGCCATGTCAGCTGGGAGGGCGACGGCGATGATGCCCACCCGGTGGTCCACGGCATTGCCGCGCTGATCGAACGCGCCACCAAGGCACAGGCCACCTTTGCCGAGCTGGGGGTCCCCTGGGCCGGTAGCCTGCCTCCGGTCCGGACCTTTGACCTTGCCGGGCATCCCGTGGCGGACTATCAGGACGGCAGCCGCGTCCGCGCCGTCTCGTCGCCCCGCCCGTACCTGCACCCCGTCCGCACCCTGGCCGGGACCGTTGTGACGGACCACCAGCCGCTGGACCACGTGTGGCATCTGGGCGTGGGGGTGGCCCTCCAGGATGTGGACGGCGTCAACTTCTGGGGCGGCCGCACCTACACCCGGGCCGCCGGTGGGTACGTCTGGCGCCCGGACCACGGCTGCATCGTCCGCGCTGGCGAACCTTCTCAAGCCGACGGCAAGCTGACCGAGAACCTCGCCTGGAACGGGCCCGACGGCGCTCCCGTCCTGACCGAACAGCGCACCTGGACGTGGGCCGCCGTCGGACCTTCCGTCTGGCGCCTCACCCTGGACTTTTCGCTCTCCCCCGCCGGCAACCAGCCGGTGAGCCTGGGCAGCCCCGGTTCCAACGGCCGTGTTGGGGGCGGTTACGGCGGGTTCTTCTGGCGCCTTCCCGAATGTTCCGGGGCGCGCGTCTGGACGCCTTCGGGGGCGGGTGAGTCCGCCGCGCACGGGAGTGTCGCACCGTGGCTCGCCTGGTCTGGCGGGTTCACGGGAACGTTCGACGGCGGCACTCACCAAAGCGGCGCCAGTCCAGACGGCGGCGCGGCCACACTCGTGTTCGTGGCCGCGGCGGGTTCAACGGACCCGTGGTTCGTCCGCGTGGACGGATACGCGGGAGTCGGCCAGTCGCTGGCCTGGGACGCGCCGGTCATTGCCGAACCCGGCACCCCGGTTCGCCGCAGCGTGACCGTGTTCATTGCCGACGGGATTTTGGGTTCGGAAGACATCGAGACACTGATCAATACACAGGGGGACAACTCATGAGCCAGACAACCACCGCTGCTACGCCGCCGTCGCAGCTGACTGAAGCCGCAACCTTTGCGGACCAGGGCCGCCGCACGCCGCCCGCCTCTACCGCGGACCGTGCCATCAAGCGGCGCCGTGTACTGGACATTCTTGATGCCAAGGGGCAGGACTCGTTGCTGCTGACCACGCACACGGCCCTGGCCTGGTACCTGGACGGCAGCCGCGTCCACATCAGCCTTGCCGGCGACCCCATCGCCGCGCTGCTGGTGGACCAGGACGGCGACCACCTGGTGACGTTCAACAACGAGGCGGGGCGGATCGCGGCCGAGGAGCTCCCCGCCGGTGTCTCCCTCCACACCGCGCCTTGGTACGGGAACCTCCACGAGGCCGCCGCCGCCGTCGGACGTTCTTCCGGAGAAGGTTCCGGCACCCCGCTGGCTGAGGCCTCGGTGGCCACCGAGCTGAGGGCTGCCCGGCAGCACCTGCTGCCCGGCGAGTCCGCCCGCTACGCCCACCTCAGCGCGGAACTGGCCGGCATCATGACCGATGTGCTGTCCACCGCCCGGCCGGACACCACCGAATTCGAACTGGTATCCGCCCTGGCCGGCCGCGTGGTTGGCGCGGGCGCGGAGCCTCTGGTACTCCTGTGCAACGGCAGCTCCCGGAGCGACTTCCGCCACCCGCTGGCCACGCACGCGCCGCTCGGCCGCCGCGCCATGGCCGTAGTGTGCGCCCGCCGGGACGGCCTGGTCGCGAACATCACCCGCTGGGTAAGGTTCGACGCCGGGACCCCCGAAGAGCGCGACGCCGAGTCCCGGATCGCCGCCGTGGAGGCGGACATCTTCGACGCAACGGTTCCCGGAGCCAGGCTGGACCGCGTCTTCGGCGAGATCAAGGCGGCCTACGTCCGCCACGGTTTCGGCGCCGAGCAGTGGGAGCAGCACCACCAGGGCGGACCGGCAGGCTATGCCGGGCGGGATCCGCGCGTCACCGCGGCAGCCACCGACACCGTCGTCCTCAACCAGCCGTTCACCTGGAACCCGTCGGGACCCGGCGTGAAGATCGAGGACACGGTCCAGCTCACCGAGTCGGGCATCAAAGTCCTGACGGTGGATGACCGCTGGCCCGCTGCCACCGTGAACGGCCTCAAGCGGCCAGTGACGATGCAGCTGTAGGGCCTGCCGTTAGACGGCATAGAGAAGCCCCGGGAAGGTCGTCCCGGGCTTCTCCAGGGTCGGTGATCGAACGGTGGGTCTTGTGGCACAGGCTGTCTTGAGCGAGACTCATTGAGCACGCGATGAACTCATCATTTGGATTGCAGGACAAAACCAGCGGGAAGGGGACGCAACGGCGCGTCCGTTTCTGCTCCGTGGCAACGACGCCGCGGGGGCGGATATCCCGCAGACCGGGAGGATTTGCTATGGCCGGAATGTTCGAACTGTTCGTTGACGCGGAGTCGTATTTCAGGTTCCGTCTGACCGCGCCGGATGGCACCGTGATGGCAGTGTCCAAGGCCTTTGACAACAAGACCGCAGCTGTTGCCGGGATCGCCGCCGTGCGTGAGTACGCCGGCATGGGACTGATTGCCGATGTTTCCCCGACAGAGAGGCGGGCCACGCCGCCGGAGGCACGTGACGTCACTGTCCAGGTTCGTGAAGTCCGGCGCATTCCGGCTGCTGACCTTCACACACGTTCCCGGGAAATCCACCGCGCCACCAGCGGACCTCGGTGGGCCGGCGCAGTTTAACTGCTCTCGACTCCAACAACCCGGCCCGGGCAGCGTCAAGGAATCTACCTGGTTAGTGCGCGCTCCAGCCATCGGGCTGCAAACCATCTATATCGGTGAATCCGTACTCTCTGGCAAGTTGAGCCGAGCTGACCGACTGCTGATTCCATTTCGCGCGGTCAGGGTCCGCTGCCACCGCAGCTACGGCCCGACCGACATAGCGGGGTGACTCCGAGAAAGCGAAACCTGCGGGGGCGTCTGGGTATCCGCCCACCAGGCCGGGGTCCAAAGCGTCGCGCCAGTTGGTTTCGGTGACTCCGAAGCTATCGAGCATCATCTCCGACCGTAGCCATCCCGGCGTGATGGCGATCGCCGTGACTCCGTGCGGTGCCAGCTCGTGGCCTTGAGAAAAGGCCAACCGATTGACCGCGACCTTGGCCAGGTCGTAGAACACCGAGATCCGGTACTCAGTGGCGTTGAATTTGGTAGTCCCATCGGTGACCTCAATGAGAAGACCCCCACGCTTGGTGATTAGCAGCGGAAGCAGATGGTGCGAGGTGATCAGATGAGTGTCAATGCCCAGTCGCAGGATGCGCAGCCCTTTGTCTAGGTCGTGCTCCCAGACAGGGGTGTTCCACTCGGCTGGGCCACCTTTCAGGACCTCAGCACCCCAGATGTCGTTGACCAGCACATCGAGACCGCCATATTCAGTTCGGATCCGCTGGGCCAAGCTTCGGACCTCTCCGGAGTCGAGATGATCGACCTGGATGGCGACTCCGGCGCCGCCAAGCTGTGTGACCAGATCGGCCGTCTCCTCAATGGTCTCGGGCCGGTCGTAGTCCGACCTACTTCTGCCCGCCGCACTGCTGCGTCCAGTGCAGATTACCGTCGCGCCGGCTTCACCCAGAGCAGCGGCTATGCCGCGTCCAGCGCCTCGGGTCGCTCCTGCGACAACTGCAACCCGGCCTCGCAGGGCATCAGGATCCGGGGACCATTGCATGGTTTCAGTTTGGCGACAGGATGCAGGGCAAGCAAGGCCGCCTCGCTCATTGACGTTTCGGCAGCTAAGAGCCTTCATCGTTCCGTAAGCCCATCGGCCTGGGGCAATCGTCCCGGAACTTGTTCAGTCCAGTCCCGGCTCGCCACTGGAGCTAATCGGTCCGCCTTGGTAGCTTCAACGCATGGCCATCAAACTTGAGAACGTCGGTATCGCCGTTCGCGACCTCGAAGCAACAATCGCCTTTTTCACCGATCTCGGGCTCACGGTCGTCGGCCGTGACACCGTCAGCGGCGAGTGGGCCGACACTGCCGTCGGGCTTGATGGCAACCACGCGAAAATTGCGATGCTCCAAACCCCGGATGGTCAGGGTCAACTGGAGCTCTTCGAATACATCCACCCCAAAGCCATCGAGACGAACCCAACCCGGCCCAACGACATCGGCATGCACCGCGTGGCCTTCTCGGTCGACGACATCGACCAAGCCCTTGAGATAGCTGCGAAGCACGGATGCCATCCGCTGCGCGGCGTGGCGACCTACGGTGACGTCTACAAACTCACGTACCTCCGCGGTCCCAGCGGAATCCTCGTAATGCTCGCGGAGAAACTGAAGAAAGACTGACACCCGGCGATCGGCCCAATTAGCCTGTGTTGAGGTTCCGCAGGATCACCCCCGCGACGCGACCAGCGGTGATCATTTCTTCACTTGCGGCCGCCGTCCCCACGGCATCCTTTGCAGTGGAACGGATGTTCGAAGGGCCGAGCCGTAGCATTGGGCAGATGAAGGTTAGTAAGGTCCACGGACGCTCAGAGCGGAAACTGCAATGACCGGCGACAGGGATCGCGATGCTTCAAGGCGCCCGCGGCAGGCCCGGCCACGTGACGCTCTTGGACGGCCGCTGCCGTACGGAAGCTCTGGCGTGGAGCCGGTCTCCGAGGAGCCGCTGCCGCCGGCGGAGACGTTGGTCTCGGCCCGGAGCTTGGTGGAAGCGGGCCGGCCGTTCGCCGCGCACGAAGTACTTGAGGCCCGATGGAAAGCTGGGCCGGCCCAAGAACGCAACCTTTGGCAAGGTCTTGCCCAGATCTGCGTCGGGCTCACCCACGCCGCCCGGGGGAACAGCGTTGGCGCGCTCCGGCTCTTCGAGCGCGGTGCGGCCCGACTCGAGGAGTACGAAGGGCCGACTTACGGGCTCGACCTGTCCGCCGTTGTGAGTTGCGCGCGTGATCGGATGGACACCGCCCGCTGAGCTCGCGACCAGCATCCTCGCGGCAGGCTCGAGTGCACGGAAGGGATCCTCAACCGGCTATTCCCCGCACGGTTCGCGTCGTCGGCATCGATTAGGGTGTCGGTATGGAGTGCCGGATCAACGAAGTCCTGGTCCATTACGTCGAGCATGGCGTCGGCGTGCCGCTCGTTGCGTTGCACGGCGCCGGTGTTGATCATCGCGAGATCGAGGCGGCGATCGAGGCCATCCTTCCCGACACGCGATACCGGCGGATCTATCCGGATCTGCCGGGGATGGGCCTCACGACGGCCGACGGCCTGACCTGCAACGACGATGTGGTGACGCAAAGCAACATCTTCTAGCCCAGAGGCCGGCCCCGTTCATCCTTTCCACCAGGAGGAACGGGGCCTTTCGCTCGTTCCCGGACGCCGTGAGTAAACTGGCGGAGGCTACGCGAAACGTTCGCGTAAACGATTCCCCAAGGGCGGCGACGATGACGACGATGGTAAAAGTGGCCAAGCTTGCCGGCGTATCCATCTCCACTGTTTCGCACGTCCTGAACGGAACCAGGCACGTCGGCGAAGAGACGCGTCAGCGGGTCCTGAAAGCCATCGAGGAAACCTCCTACCGGCAGGACGCCTTGGCCCGTGCCATGCGGCGCTCCCGGACGGACAGCATCGGCCTCATCGTTTCGGACGGCGGGGAGCCGGCCTTCGCCGAGATGATACGTGGCGTCGAAGAAACCGCCGCCCACCAGGGGATCACCCTTCTCCTGGCCAATTCGGCTGAAGATCCGGACCGTGAGGCACGTGCCGTCCAGACCCTCCTTGAGCGCCGGGTGGACGGCATAATCCTGGCCCGTGCCGCCGGTTCCGGCGCCGAAGCCCTCGCAGACTTCGCCAGTCAGGACACTCCGCTGGTACTGATGGACCGGTTGTCCGATGACCCCTATGACCAGGTGGGGGTTGAAAACCGCGGCCCGATCCGGGAGCTGGTGGAGCACTTGGTGTCGCAGGGCCATCGCCGGATCCTACTGGTCGCCGGCGACACCCGGGTTGCCACCCTGCAGGAACGGCACGATGAATTCACCAAAGCCATGGCTGCCGCCGGCATCGCGCCGTCGGACCAGTTGGCTGTCATTGCGGCCGCCCCTGCAGAGACCGACGCCGGGATCCAGGATGCGCTCTCCTCGGCCCGGCCGCCTACCGCAGTGATAGCCTGCAGCACCGTCCTGGCCGCAGCCGCACTCAGGCGCATCCAACAGCGGGGGCTGCGGATGCCCGAGGACATCGCTTTCGCCACTTTTGACGGTTTCGCTTACGCGGACCTGTTCCAACCCCAGCTCACCACCGTCCGCCAACCCGCCTTTCAGGTAGGCACCACAGCAGCCGAATTGTTGACCAAGAGAATCACCGACAAATTGGCCGAGCCCTCGGTTGTCCGGCTGGTACCCACGATCGAATATCGCGCCTCCACCGGCCCGAAGCCGGCCTTCTAGAAGCCCGCGCGAACCGGCTTTTCCGGCCGCTACCTAGCGGCCCGGAATAGCGCCAACAAAGATCCCAACCTTTTTCCTGTGATCCATTGCACATCGAAACGTTTGTCTCTAGTATCGAAACGTTCGCGCAATCGTTTCGCTAAAAAGGAGCCGCAGTGGCAACCATCGTCGATGTCGCATCACTTGCAGGCGTTTCGACGTCCACTGTGTCGCACGTCCTCAACGACACCAGGCATGTTGAGCCGGAGACAAAAGCCCGCGTCATGAGCGCAGTGCAGACAACGGGTTACCGGAGGGATGCGCTGGCCCGTTCCATGCGACGTGCACGGACCGACAGCATTGGACTCGTCGTCTCGGATGCCGGGGAGCCGGCATTTGCGGACATGGTGCACGGCGTGGAAGAAGCCGCGGCACAGCACGGTCTGTCCCTGCTGCTCGCCAACTCGGCGGAAGATCCCGCCAGGGAACGCTCAGCGGTGGAAGCCCTTCTGGACCGCCGCGTGGATGGCCTGATCATAGCGCGGGCTGCCGGTTCAGCCGACGGACTGCTGGAGCGGATCCGTGAGGAGAAGAAGCCCCTGATCCTGCTGGACCGGCTGGCCGACTTGGACGTGGATCAGGTGGGGGTTAACAACCATTCGGCCATGGCAGCCCTGGTTGAACACCTCACTGTCCGTGGACACCAAAGGATCCTCCTGGTCTCCGGTGACCTGCGGGTTTCATCCCTCCGCGAGCGCTATGACAGTTTCCACGTCGCCATGCTGGCGCGGGGCATCAAAGTAACGGCAGGTTTGCTGTGCGAAGGAACGGTCACGACAGCAGCGACCTTTGACAGTGTCAGGACGCTGTTGCGCAGCTCCCCGGAGCGTCCCACCGCCATTCTGGCCTGCAGCACCCTGCTGGCAGCCGGCGCCCTTCGCGCCGTCCAGCACGAAGGTTTGCGGGTGCCCGAGACGATGGCATTCGCGACGTTCGATGGCTTTACCTACTCCGACCTGTTCGAACCCCAGATCACCACTGTCCGCCAACCTGCTTTCCATCTCGGCGAAAGCGCCGTCCGCTTGCTGATGCGGCGCCTGGAAACCCCGTCCGCTCCCACCAAAATCCTTCGACTCGACTCTGAGATCGAATTCCGCCGCTCCACCGAATAACCGCCCAACAAACTATCCTCCACCAACCATCCCCGCCGTCGCATCCCAACAGCGCACCCTCCCCCGGGTCGCACCATGCAAAGGAGCATCACATGAGAAAAACAGTCCGCACGTCCATCGCCACGGTGGCAGCCGTAGCCCTGCTGGCCCTCACAGCCTGCGGGAGCGCCACGGAAACAGCAGCACCGGCAGCAGACGGCCCCTACACAGCCCCTGCCAAGGACATCACCGCCACCATCTCCGTCTCCAACTGGGGGGACCCGGGCGATAAAGCCGTGTACGACAGCGTCGCCGGGCGTTTCAAGGAGAAGTACCCGAACGTGACGGTGAAGAACAACTTCACCCCCATCACCACGTGGACGGAATACGTCGATAAGCTCGTGACTCAGGCCGCTGCCGGGCAGGCCCCGGACGTCATCAACATCGCCACCGAGGGCGTGGAGCTGGGCCTGACAAACGAACTGTTCGCGCCCCTGGACGGCTTCCTCGAGAACGACCCCGAGGCCAAGACCCTGCGTAAGGACATCGATCCGAAGCTGCTCGGTGGATTCAGCAAGGACGGCTCCACCTACCTGATGCCCAACACGTTCAACACCATGGTCATCTACTACAACACCAAGATGTTTGAGGCGGCCGGCATCGAACGGCCAAGCGATGACTGGACCTGGGACGATTTCCTGGAGATCTCCAAGAAGCTGACCACCGGTTCGGGGGCGGACAAAGTCTATGGGTTCGCCATGCCGCACTACTCTTTCGGCATCACACCCTGGCTGTACTCCAACGGCACGTCCATGATGAGCGAGGACCTGAAAACTGCCCAGCTGACAGACCCGAAGCTTCAGGAGACTGTGGGCTGGGTGCGGGACCTCGTCACCAAGCACGGAGTGGCGCCGCAGCCGAAGGGTTCGGACCCCTACCAGCTGTTCCCCGCCGGAAAGGCAGCCATGACCGGGGCCGGACACTTCGTCACCGGCGGTTTCGAGAAGGCCGGCTTCGCCGACTATGACATCCTCCCCTGGCCGACGGGAACCACGAAGTCCACCGTTTTCGGCGCCGGCGCGTTCGCTGTCTCCAAGGGCTCCAAGAACCAGGAGCTGTCCTGGGAGTTCATCAAGATGCTCACCGACCAGCAGACACAGAAGCAATGGGCCGACGCCGGGTCCGCCGTTCCTTCCACCAAGACTGCCGCTTCTTCACAGGAGTTCCTGTCCTCCCCCAAGCATGCCGAGGAGTTCTACAACTCCCTGTCCTACGCCAAGCCGGTAGCGGCCCCTGGCGCCTACAACGTGCTGGATCCGGCGTTCATGCGGGCCATGGACGAGATCATGTCCGGCCAGGACATCAACTCGTCCCTGGAGAAGGCCCAAAAGGATGTTGAGGAGGCGTTGCAGCAGTGACCTTAACCGCCCCCAAAACCGCTTTGCCGCCCGCGCCCCTTCCGGGGCGCGGGGGGCGGCCCGGGCGCCAGACCGCCGCCCGTCGGGAAGCCCTCACCGGTTACCTGTTCACCGCCCCCACCGTGATCGGCTTCCTTGTTTTCGTCCTCGGCCCGCTGGTGGCCGCCCTGTATCTGAGCCTGACCAAGTACAACATCCTCACCGCACCAAAGTTCGTCGGGTTCGACAACTATGTCCGGATGTTCCGGGACGAACGCCTGGCCACCACCTACGGCAACACGGTCCTGTACGTCGGGGCCGCCGTCGTCCTCATAAACGCGTTCGCTCTCCTGTTCGCCGTACTCATCAACCAGCGGCTCCCCCGGGTCCTGACGTACGTTTTCCGCTCCGCGTACTTCTTCCCCTACCTGGTGGCACTGGTGTACGTGTCCATCATCTGGCAGGCACTCTTCCAGAAGGACACGGGCATCCTGAACTACTACATCACCGCGCTCGGCGGGGAACGGATCGACTGGCTCAACAGCTCCGAGTTCTCCAAGGTGTCGGTGATCATCGTGGACACCTGGCGGAACGTGGGGTTCGCCATGCTGATCTATGTGGCAGCCCTGCAGGAAGTCCCCAAGGACATGGTGGAGGCTGCCCGGATGGACGGCGCAAACGAGTGGCAGATCTTCCGCCGTATCACCCTGCCGATGATCAGCCAGGCAACGTTCTTCAACATCACCATCACCATCATCGGCGCGTTTCAGATTTACGAATCGATCATCGTGCTCACCAGGGGCGGCCCGGGCGATGCCAGCCGCAGCGTGGTGATGTACATCGCCGAAGTTGCCTTCAACAAGTTCGACATGGGCTACGCCTCCGCCATCGCAGTAACACTGTTCCTCATCATCATGCTGGTGACGATGGCTCAGTTCCGCCTCAGGAAGTCGTGGGTGAACAATGAGTAACGCCGCAGTCCTTTCGCCCCGCTCACGTTCCGGAAAACGGGGTTCCGGAAAAAACGTACGACGGCGGCCCCGCCCCGGCGTCGGGAAGTCCATTTCGGTGGCGCTGCTGGTCCTGGGCGCCATTGGGATGATCGCCCCGTTCCTGTGGATGTTCACCACCTCGCTCCGGGACGCCAGCCAGGCGTACGACCTGCCGCCGCAGTGGCTGCCCAGCGAGTGGGACTGGAGCAATTACGCAGCGGCGGTCAGCGGACCGGTCCCTATCCTGCGGAACATGTTCAACAGTGCCGTCATCGCCATCGCGGTGAGCATCGGCATGATCATCACAGCACCGATGGCCGGCTACGCGTTCGCGAAGATCGAGTTTCCGGGCCGCAACTCCATCTTCGTGGGCCTGCTGTCATCGCTGATGGTGCCGGCCCAGGTGACGATCATTCCGCTGTTCCTCCTGATGCGGACCTTCGGCCTGCTGGACAACCCGCTCAGCCTGATCCTGCCCGGCATCACCGGAGCACTGGGCGTCTTCCTGCTGCGGCAGTTCTTCCTGGGCCTGCCGCAAGAGATCATCGACGCCGCCCGGATGGACGGTGCAACCGCCTGGCAGACCTACCGCCTGATCGCGCTGCCGCTGGCCAAGAACGCCGTGAGCACCCTGGGTGTCATCACATTCCTGGGCAGCTGGAACGCCTACTTCGCACCGTCGATCTTCCTCAACAGCACGGACACAGCCACGCTGCCGCTCGGCCTGGTCCTTATGCTCGGCCCGTACGGCGCCGGCAACGTGGCCCAGGTCATGGCCGCAACCACCATAGCCATCGCCCCGGCACTCATCGTTTTCCTCGTGGCCCAGCGGTGGATCATCGCCAGCCTCACCCAATCAGCCGTCAAGGGCTAACCAACAACTCTTTTCGAAAGGTACAACCACCATGGCTACATCGCCCCGCTCAGGCCTGCTCTCAAGCCTGACAAAGCTCTCCACCGCCCGCACGGCCCGCTCCTCCAGCTGGGACCAGACCGGCAAGAACCGGGACAACTGGATCGTCATGCCCGGCGAGGAACGCGTCCTGGCGGACATCGAGGGCCCGGGCTCCATCACGCACATCTGGATGACCCAGTCCTGCCGGATCCAGCCGGGCCCCGGCCAGATCTCCCCCGAACTCGTGGGCGTGCCGATGCTGGAAATCCACAACGCCCTGGGCGTCAGCTGGGAAGTGGTGGACCCGGACTACTACCGCAAGATCGTCATCAGGATGTACTGGGATGACCAGGAAACCCCCAGCGTGATCGCACCGCTGGGCGACTTCTTCGGCCTGCTGAACTCCCTGTCCGGCTCCTACGATTCGCTGCCGCTCTCCGTCTCCGCCAAGGAAGGGGAGCTGAACACCTTCGGCGGCAGCGCGGCGTTCAACAGCTACTTCGAGATGCCCTTCAACTCCCGTGCCCGCATCACCGTCGAAAACCAGAACGACATCCCGTATCTGCAGTACTTCTACATCGACTACGAGCTCTACACCGAGCCGCTCGCGGAGGACACCGCGTACTTCCACGCCCACTGGCGCCGGCAGAAGCCCAACGCCGGCTGGGGCCCGGACCTGCAGACCAACAGCATCGAGGTGGCCATCCCCAACCTCTCCGGCGAGGACAACTACGTGGTCCTGGAGACAGAGGGCCAAGGCCACTACGTGGGCTGCAACCTGGCCGTGCGCCACTTCCAGGGCTCCTGGTGGGGCGAGGGCGATGACATGATCTTCATCGACGACGACACCTGGCCGCCCAGCCTGCACGGCACCGGTATGGAGGACTACTTCGGCCACGCCTGGGGCATGCAGCACAACGCTTTCCTGATGAACGGCACCATGGTCCACGAAGAAAACGTG
Source organism: Arthrobacter sp. Soil762 (assembly GCF_001428335.1). GTDB lineage: Bacteria > Actinomycetota > Actinomycetes > Actinomycetales > Micrococcaceae > Arthrobacter. The sequence goes on along the minus strand of NZ_LMSG01000018.1, from coordinate 165,379 downwards.
CCCGGCTTCCACCACAGCTACCGCTTCCACATGACCGATCCCATCCGGTTCCAGAAACGCATCAAGGTCACCTTCGAACACGGCCACGCCAACCACCTCTCCGATGACTGGTCCTCCACCGCCTACTGGTACCAGACCCTCCCCTCCCCCGTGCTGGACATCGACGCTGTGGAGGATCGCCTGCCGCTTCGGCCCCGCGACCAGGTGGAAGAGCGCCCACTGCCGGAATTGACTCCGGTCCAGCAGGCCGCCCGCGACGCCTCCGCCGAACGGATGAAGCAGTTCACCGAAACGCGGGATGCAGTCCGGAACAAACGCCGGGCCGAAATCGACCAGTGGGAAAAGGCCAACGCCGAGCAGGCCCGGGAGGTCCGCCAGCGGTTCCTGGCTGCCAACAGCGTCCTGGCGCCATGACCCAGTCCCCCTAAGTGAACCAAGCAAACCCCTCCAGCACAGCCAGCATAGAAGGATCAGCATGAACGCGCAGGAACCCCGCCCGGCCTTCCACTTCACTGCCGCCGAAGGATGGATCAACGATCCCCTGGGCGTCACCTGGAAGGATGGCCAGTACCACCTCTTCTACCAGTACGTCCCCGGCCGCACCACGTGGGCCTCCAGCTGCCATTGGGGCCACGCCACCTCCCCGGACATGATTGCCTGGACGGAGCAGGGAGTGGCCGTCGCACCCGGGGACGGGGACGACGGCGTCTGGTCGGGTTCCATCGTCACCGGCACCGATGGTGCCGCCACCATGTTCTACACCTCGGTCACCGAACCGGACCTCGGCATCGGCACCGTCCGATCCGCCACCCCGGATAGCGACTCCTGGGATTCGTGGACCAAGGGCGGGAAGCTGATGACCGCGCCGGACCTGGGCGTTGTGGCCTACCGGGACCCGTTTGTCTTCCGCGACGGCGTGCAGTGGCGGATGTTCGTGGGCGCCGGGCTGGAGGGCGGAACCGCAGCCGCGGTTTCCTACAGCTCCCCGGACCTTGCCCAGTGGAGCCTGGACGGCATCGCCGCGCAGCGGACCGGCACGGAAACGGATCCCGTCTGGACCGGCACGATGTGGGAATGCCCGCAGCTGTTTGAGATCGACGGCGCCCACGTCCTGGTCACGTCCATCTGGGAAGACGACGTCCTGCACTACGTGGCCTACGGCGTGGGCAGCTACGCGGAGGGCAAATTCACCGCGCGCTCCTGGGGACAGCTCAGCTTCGGCAAGAGCTACTACGCCCCTTCTTTCTTCAGGGACAAGGATGGCTCGCCGTCGCTGATCTTCTGGGTCCGGGGCGTCATCAGCCCGGACGGACAGTGGGCCAGCGCGCTGAGCGTCCCCCACACGCTCACTCTCGACGGCGACACCCTGGTTGCCATGCCGCACACCGACCTCGCCGGGTACTCCTCGCCGGGCTACCTGGAGCAGGTGTCCGACGGAGTTTTCGAGGCAGTGCTGGACGCCGGCGCGGACCTGCGCTGCACTGTCACCACCGGGACGGTCATCAGCCTGGCCACCCTGGACGGGACACTGGCCGCCCTCCGGCACGATGGCGACGGCATCGAAGTCACGGCCGGCGGGAATCCGGACTTCGCCGATGTGTTCTTCCCGGCCGATGAGGGATCCGAGCTGCGCGTCATCATTGACGCTGGCGTTCTGGAGATCTCCGGCCGCCAGGGGATCATGGCGGTCCCTCTCCCCATCGTGGACTCGCCCGCAACTCTGACAGTGGCCCACGCTGCCGCCCCGCCGCAGCTCCTAAGCATCCAGACGCCGGCAGCCGGCGTCGCGGGCACCGCGCGGCAGGCTGCCCTGTCAGGACAGCCATGACCACTGGAACGGGTTCCGGACGCGGCAATCCGGATGTCGTCGTCGTCGGGGAATCCCTCATTGACATCATCACCACGGCGGAGGGTCCACTGGAGTTTGCCGGCGGGTCGGGCCTCAATGTTGCGTTCGGTGTTGGCAGGCTGGGGGCGAACACCGGGCTGCTGACGGTACTGGGGTCCGACCAGCGCGGGGACACCATCCGGCGGCACCTGGAGTCCGCCGGAGTCCAGGTGATGCCAGGCGCCGTCCGCCTGGACCGGACCTCCACGGCAACGGCCACCCTGGACAATTCAGGCTCGGCGCAATATACCTTCGCCATCGAGTGGACGCTGCCTCAGGCGACGCCCACGTTCGTGCCCCAGGTGCTGCACACCGGATCCCTTGCCACCTTCCTGGAGCCCGGCGCCACCCGCGTGCATGACCTGTTGGAGTTCTTCGCCGGCAAGTGCCTGATCACCTACGACCCCAACATCCGGCCAGACATCATTGGAGAACACTCCCGGGCGCAACGGACCTTCGAGGACAACGCACGCCTGGCCACCCTGGTGAAGCTCAGCTACGAGGACGCTGCCTGGCTCTACCCGGGACTCGAAACAGCTGACGTTGCCTGCCGAATCCTTGATCTCGGGGTGAAAGTGGTCGTCGTGACGGAAGGAGCGGAAGGTTCGGACCTCTATTCGAAGTCTGCCCACGTGCACGTCCCCGCCCCTCGGGTGGCTACGGCGGACACTGTGGGCGCCGGCGACTCCTATATGTCCTCGCTCATCGCCAGCCTGGTGAAGGATCCCGCACAGGACTTCGGCCAGGTTCATCTTGAAACGCTGGGAGTGATGGCTGCTGCGGCAGCGGCAATCACCGTCACACGGCACGGAGCAAACCCGCCGACAGCAGCCGAGCTGGACGCGGCGCTGGCTGTCTCACCCTGAGCGGTTGTTGGGGAGAGCGATCCAGGTGCTACGGAAGAACCAGCTCACCGTCCACGCGGCGCGGGATGCCCAACGGGTTGCTTTCGCGCAGTGCCGGGTGCAGGACCGTTTCGGGAGCATCCTGGTAGGCGACAGGCCGCTGGAAGCGGCGGACCGCCGTCGCGCCCACCGAAGTGAACAGGGACGTGGTGGCCGGGTACGGGCCGCCGTGCTGCTGGGCCCAGTTCACTGCCACGCCCGTGGGCCAGCCGTCGAACAGGACCCTGCCGGCAAGGCCGGACAGTTGCTCCACGAGGTCCCCGATGTCCTCGCCCGCGTTGGCGTGGACGGTGGCGGTCAGGCTGCCGGGGACCTTGGCCAGGACAGCGGAGAGCTCTTCCTGGTCAGAGTATTCGATCAGCATCGTGGTGGGGCCGAAGCACTCCTCCAGCAGCTCGTCCGGGCGCTCCAGGGCGTTGGCGGCGGAGGTGGAGAACACCACGGGCGCGGCGCCGTCGAGGGTTGCGTCCTGGTCCGCCGAACCGCTGACGATGGTCACGTCGGGCAGCGAAGCCACGCTGCGCAGGCCTTCCGGGTAGGCATCCGAGATTCGGGTGGTGAGCATGGCCGCCGTCGGCTTGTCCTTGCTGGCCTCAGCCAGTTCCGCGGCGAATTCTGTGCCCGCCGGGATGAAGACCAGGCCGGGCTTGGTGCAGAACTGGCCGGCGCCCATGGTGAATGATGCTGCAAGTCCCGCCGCGAGCTGGCCGGAACGTTCAGCCAGCGCGGCCGCGGTGATGACCACCGGGTTCAGGCTGCCCAGCTCGCCGTAGAACGGGATGGGATCGGGCCGCGAAACCGCGAGGTCAAACAGCGCCCGGCCGCCGGGGATGGACCCGGTGAAGCCTACGGCCTTGATGGCGGGATCCTGCACCAGCGCGGTGCCTACCTCGCGGCCTGCCACGAGCGCGAACAGCCCCTCCGGCGCACCGGCGGAACGCAGGGCTTCGGTGACCACTTCGGCCGTTCGCTCCGACAGCTTCAGGTGGCCCGAGTGGGCCTTGACGATCACCGAGGAGCCCACCGCCAGTGCCGACGCAGTGTCGCCGCCGGCCACCGAGAACGCGAACGGGAAATTGGACGCCGAGAAGACGGCCACCGGGCCGACGGGACGCAGGATGCGGCGCAGGTCCGGCTTCGGCGGGGTGGCGGACGGGTCCGCGTGGTCGATGACCGCTTCAAGGTAGGAGCCTTCGGTGATCACGCGTGCGAACAGCCGCAGCTGCCCGCACGTGCGGGCCACCTCGCCGGTCAGCCGGGCAGTGCCGAGGCTGGTCTCCGAATCGGCGATCGCCACCAGTTCGGTGACGTTGGCGTCCAAGGCGTCGGCGACGGCGTTGAGCCAGCTTGCGCGCTCGGCGTCCGATGCGGCGGCCGCGATGGAGGCGGCCCGGGTGGCGGCAGCTGTGAGCTCGGAAAGTGAAAGGGTTGCAGTTGTCACTGGCGATACCTGCTTTTCGTCGGAGTTGTCATGTCTGCGGTCAGTCGTGATTGGGAGCTGTCAGCCCTGCGGGTCCTCGGTGAACCGGAAGCCAAGTCCCGGCTGGTCCGAAAGCGTGAGGCGGCTGTTGCTGAAGCGGACCGGTGACGGCCCGGCCAGGATGCCCAGCTGTTCGAAGGACGCGTCTTCCACGTCCTCCACCAGGGTGGGCTCCGCCAGGGTAAGGGCGAGCTGTCCGGACAGTTCCGGCAGCAGGTGCGGCATCACGCGGATGCTGTTGGTCCGGGCCAGCTCCACAATCCGCCGGAACGGCGTGATGCCGCCTACCCGGATGATGTTGGGCTGGATGATGTCCACGGCCTCAGCCTCAATGAAATCGCGGAACCGGTAGATGGTGTGCAGGTTTTCGCCCAGGGCGATGGGCACGGGTGAATGCTTCCGCAGCCTGCGGTAGGCCCAGAGGTCGTCCGCGCGGAGGGGCTCCTCGAGCCATTCCAGCCCGTATTCCGCGAGCACGTCCAGGGCCTTGAACGTGGTGGGCAGGTCCCACCGCTGGTTGGCATCGATCATAATCTTCCGGTCCGGTCCGAGGACGGAGCGGACTGCCGCCACGCGCTCGGCGTCCTCGCGGATATCGGGCTTGCCCACCTTGATCTTGACTGCCGGGTGGCCCGCGGCAATCCAGCGCTCGGTCTGGGCCACCAGCTCCTCCAGCGTGTAGTGCAGATTCACGCCTGAGCCGTACACCTCGGCGGACTCCTGCCGCTGGCCCAGCAGGCCCGTGACCGAAGTACCGGCACGGCGCGCCTGGAGGTCCCAGAGGGCGAGGTCGACGCCGGCCATGGCGATGGTGGTCAGTCCCCCGCCGCCGGCCTCATGCAGACGCTTCCACAACGCGTCCCACACCGTCTCGGGATTGGCGGGCAGCCCCGTAACGAAGGGTGCGATGTCGTAGTCGAGGAGGGCTTTGACGGCCTGCGGACCGATAGTGGGTGTCCAGGAAAAACCATGCCCCGCGCCGCCGTCGTCCGTCCGGATTTCCGTAACGATCACGTGGTTTTCCGGTGCCTCCACTCCCCAGCTGCGGCGCAGCGGGACCGTCAGGAGGCGGGTGGTCAGACCGGTAATGCGCGGAGCGGTCCGGACGGAATCGTGTGCGGGCGCACTCATCAGCGGCCGGCCAGCTCGTAGCCCTTGGCCAGGATGGACTTCAGCTGCAGCAGCTGGTCCTCGGTGGGGTCCACCAGCGGCGGCCGGACCGGGCCGACAGGAAGCCCGCCCAGCCGCAGGCCGGCCTTGACCAGCGAGACGCCGAAGCCGGGGGTCTGGTCCCGGAGCCGCACCAGCGGGGCATAGAAGCCCTCCAACAGGGCGTTGCGGCGGTCCTCGTCGCCGGCCATGTACGCGTCGTAGTATGCCTTGGCGATCTCCGGTGCCATGGCGAACGCCGCCGAGGAGTACAGCGGAATGCCCAGGCCCCGGTAGGCGCCCTGGGTCAGTTCCGCGGTCAGGAGCCCGTTGAAGAACGCGAAGTCCTCGCGCCCCGTGGCGCGGACCGCGGACACAATCTCCTGGGCCAGGCCCACATCGCCCAGCCCGTCCTTGAAGCCGATCACCTTGGGGTTGGCCGCGAGGCAGACCATGGAGGCGGCGGTGAACTTGGCGTTGCCGCGGTGGTACACGATCACCGGGAGGCTGCTGGCGTCCGCCACTGCCTCGATGTACGCCACCAGGCCGTCAGTGGGTCCGGTGACCAGGTACGGCGGCAGGACCAGGAGTGCGTCGGCGCCGGCTTCCTCGGCAACACGGGCGGCGGCAAGGGCATGCCCCAGCGGTCCGCCGGCGCCGGCCACCACCGGCACCTTGCCGGCCACAACCTCGACGGCGGCGGTCACCACGGTGCGCACCTCGTCGATGCTCAGTGCGTGGAACTCGCCGGTGCCGCAGGCAGGAAACACGCCGCCGGGTCCGAACGGCAGCCGCGAGCCAATGTGCTCCTTGAGGAGCTCCACGTCAACGGTGCCTTCCGGCGTGAACGGGGTGACGGGGAAGAACAGTACGCCGTCGAATTTCATAATGTCTCCTTGGCACCGCTGCCGGCGCTTACCAGCCGGGCGGATGTCTCGTCGTTGAGGGTGGAATCTGTTTTCAGTTCGGTCCGCCAGCTGCGCTTGGGTTCCCAGCCGAGCAGTTGACGGGCTTTGGCGATGGAGAAGGCCGGGCTGGTGCCGGTCAGGCCGGCGGCCAGTGCCTCGCTTCCGGGCAGGAAGCGGGGCATCAGCTCCGCCAGCGGTGCCGTGGCGAGGGCGTCCGCCGCCCCCACAAAGAAGGTTTCGCCGTTCGGGATGGTGTCCATTTTCTGCAGGAGCACGTCCAGGAAGTCGGCCACATCGCGGGCGTCCACGTAGTTGAACAGCGCGGGCGCGGACAGGGCGGGATCGGCCAGCCGTTCGGCCAGGGTGTGGCCCTGCTGTGTGGGCGCGCCTTCCCATTCCTCCGGTGAGATGACGTAGCAGGGCCGGAAGGCGGCGTAGCGGATCTTCGCCCCCTGCGCCGCGGCAAACATCTGCACGGTCTGCTCGGCGATCAGTTTGGACAGCGCGTACGCGTTCCAGGGCTTCGGCGCGCTGCGCTCATCCAGCGGGAAGCTGTCCGGCAGCCAGCCCGCCGGGCAGCCGTAGCCCAGCACCGTGGGGCTGCTCGCCGTGACGATCTTGCCGATCCCCAGTTCCGTGGCCGCGCTGATGACAGCGTAGGCAAGGCGGGTGTTGGTGGCGAAGATGACGTCCTCGGGCGCGCTGAACGGAACGGCGATCGCTGCAAGGTGGATGACGGCGTCGGGCTTTGCCTCCCGGAGGAGGCGCAGCGCCTCGCCCGCGGCCAGCAGATCGCCGGTTTCCTGCACAACACCGGCGGGCAGCTCGTCTGCCGGGATGGCGTCGCGGTCCACCGAAATGACCTCGTGGCCCGCTTCGGCGAGCCCCGCCACAACGCTGCGCCCCAGGCGGCCGGAGCCGCCGGTGACAAAGATCCTGCTCATGTTGGTTCCTTTTGGATTTCGGGCGGACTAGGCGTCGCGGCGAAGGTCTGCGCCGAGGTGGAGATCCTCGATGCGGACGGGAAGGGAGGACTCCAGCGAAAGGTTGCCGGCAATGCCCACGGACACGGAGCGGAGGCCGTCGAGGTAGCCGGACGGACGGCCCAGCGGATCTTCGCCGGGACCGTTGAAGAGGTCGGAGAGGAGCAGGTCGTCGCCGCCGCCGTGGCCTCCCTCGCCGTTGACGATGGGCACCTCGTAGGCTGCTTCCCAGTGGCGCTGGACCACCAGGCGTTCGCCGTTGCGGCGGACGGCGTCTTCCTCCTCGATGGGGGTGGCGCTCGGGTCCACCACGGTCTTTTTGTCCGTGCTGTTGAGGACGGCGGCGCGTTCCACCACTTCGAGTTCGGCCCGGCCTTCGGTGCCGTTGACTGCCACGCGGTAGCCTTCCCACGGGCTGTGGGCGTTCAGGGAGTAGCTCAGGCGCGGGCCGCCCTGGTACTCCACCACGAGTGCCAGGTTGTCCTCGATGGTGATGCCGCCGGTGAAGACGTCCTGGTCGCGGCGGTAGCCGTCGTAGTGCTCGTTGTCCAGGAAGAGTGCCTTCAGGCGCTCATCCTCACGCAGGTCCAGCGCAAACGGATCCTTTTCGACTGTTTTGTCCCCGATGACGGGGGTTTCGGCGTCGGGCGTTCCGCGCTCCGGACGGGGACCCAGGCCGCGCTCGGCGGCGTTCTTGTCGCCGTAGAACTTGAGGCCGCCGGAGGCGAAGACTCGCTCGGGGACGTCGTTGATCCACCAGTTGACGAGGTCGAAGTGGTGGGATGCCTTGTGGACCAGCAGGCCGCCGGAGTTCTTCTTTTCGCGGTGCCAGCGGCGGAAGTAGTCGGCGCCGTGCACGGTGTCCAACACCCAGCTGAAGTCGATGGAGGTGACCTTGCCGATCACGCCGCTCTGGATGATTTCCTTCAGCGCACTGTTGCGCGGTGAGTAGCGGTAGTTGAAAGTGACCACCACGTTGCGGCCGGTTTCTGCCACGGCCTTGGTGATGCGGCGGCAGCCTTCGGCGTCGATGGTGAGGGGTTTTTCGACGACGACGTCGGCGCCCGCCTCGAGTGCCTCCACGATGTAGTCCGCGTGGGTGTAGTCCGGCGTGGTCACCACAACACGGTCGATGTTGTTGGCCTGGATGAAGGCGGTGAGGTCTGCGGGGTCAAAGGAAGCGGCGGGTCCGCGCGCACCGAGTTCCTGGATGAGCTTCTGGTAGAACTCCACGCGGCCGGGGTTGACGTCGGAGAAGGCCACCAGTTCCGCGGTATCAGCGTGCTTGCCGAAGATGGCCCGGATGTACATCTCGGAGCGGCCACCAGTGCCGATGAGGGCGATGCGGGCCCTGGTACTTGTGCCTGGCTCCGGCGCTGAAGTGAAGGCAGCGGTAGCAGAACTCGAGTCGGCTGTGTTGACCATGAGGGTCCCTTTCGAAGGCTTCAATACCCGGCCGTGCTGCGGCCGCTGGTGGTGCGCTGGACTGTGGTGCTGGCAGGCGAGAAAGCGTTTTCTCACTGCCGCTACATGATTTCTATCAATAGACGTGCGGTCCCGTCAACCCTTATCCTCTCTAAGAGAAAGCGCTTTCTTACAGAAAGGCCCCGCTGCGGCGGTGGCTAAGCCCATCCGGCGCGCCGAACAGATGGAAACCGGTTTCTGACGGCGTTGTATGCTGTCCCACGGGCGCCGGTAATCACGGGGACCGGGACTTACGAAAGGCAGGGCCATGGCCAGGAAATCGGCAACCGGCAGGATCGGCATTGCGGACGTTGCCGTGAAGGCGGGGGTTTCGCACGCCACTGTTTCGCGCGTCATGAACGGCAACTTCACCGTGGACCCGGACATCGCGGCACGGGTGCGGGCGGCCGCCGTCGAGCTCAAATACCAACCCAATCCCGTGGGGCGCAGCCTCGCGCTGGGAAAAACGGACACCATCGGCATTGTGGTGCCGGACCTTGCAAACCCCACCTTCCAGGCGATCCTGCGCGGCCTGAGCCGGGCTGCGGCGGAGGACGGCTACCGCGTCCTGATTGCCGATTCCTTCGAGGTCTCCAGCGAGGAAGCCATCCTGGCCGGCGAGGCCCGCCGGCGCTGCGACGGCCTGGTGCTCTGCGCCCCGCGCATGAGCGATGCCGAGCTCGAGGAAATCGCGCCGTCGCTGCACCCGCTCGTCCTGATCAACCGGACGACGGCGGCTGCCGGGATTCCGAGCCTCGTGGTGGACTACGGGCAGGGAGTCCAGGACCTCGCCGAGCACTTGGTGGGCCTCGGCCATACGCGCCTGGCCTTCCTGGCCGGCCCGGCAGGCAGCGCCTCCCACGGGCTCCGGCTCGAGGGCCTGGAGGCGTTCAAAACCCGGCACCCGCAGGTGGATGTCACCATGCTCGACGGCGGCTCGGACTTCGATACCGGCCACGGGGCGGTGGACCCGGTCCTGGCCAGCGGCGCCACCGGCATCCTGGCCTTCAACGACCTCGTGGCCATGGGCCTGATGAGCGGCCTGCACGAACGCGGTGTGGACGTTCCGGGCGACATCTCCGTCACCGGCTTCGACGACATCCCGTTCGCCCGCTACACCACACCCACCCTGACCACCGCGGCGGTTCCGATTGCCGAGCTCGGCGGCCAGGCCTGGCGTGAACTGCGGGCACTCATCCGCAAGGAAGACCACGACGCCCCGGGCAGCCGATACCAGCCGCGCCTGGAAATCCGGGCCAGCAGCGGCCCCGCCAAGGCGCCACGAACTGCGGCCCACGGCTGACCCGCACTATTCCTCCGCCGGGCGCCCGCCAGCCGGGCGCCCAACCCCGCCCTCGCGGTAGTACCCCTCGATGTGGGCAGCCACCAGCGTGGCCGCGCGCGCGCCGTCGTCGTTCCTGATGGCGGCCAGAATCTCCCGGTGCTCCGCCTGCAGGCGCGACGCCGTGGCATCCCAGTCCGGGAGATTGGCCGTAAACCGGGCGGTGTAGCCCTGGATGGATTCGCGCAGCGAGCCCATCATGGCGCTGACCACGGCATTGCCGGCGGCGTCCGCGAGGGCCAGATGGAACCGGATATCCAGCGCCAGGAAATCATCCGCCGTCCGGGCAACGCGTTCGACGGCGTCCATCTCGCCCAGGAGCATGGCGGCCAGGTCCAGCTCCGGAGCGTCGGGCTTTGCCCGGGCAGCCGCCCAGGTCTCCAGCAGGATGCGTGTTTCCACGATGTCGGACACGGGCAGATGCTGCGTGGCAACGTGGAGCCGCAACGCGGAGCCGAGCGCCGCCGTCGGATCCGAAATCACCACCGTCCCCGCTTCCGGGCCGGAGCCAACCCCGGCCCGGACCACCCCCATGGCCTCCAGAATCCGGATGGCCTCGCGCACTGAGGTCCTGGACACCGCCAGCTGCTCGGCGAGTGTCCGTTCCGAGGGTAGGCGTCCGCCTACACTCAGCTGGCCGTCGGAGAGCTGCTTTTCGATCCAGGTCAGGACAAGCTGGTGCGTACGCATATCGCTATCGTAGTTGATGTGGTTGGACCACATGGCCTAGAGTGTGGTTAGACCACAGCCCGACCCCCCGCGCCAGGCCCACCAACGGAGGCAGCCATGACCCACACCATCCAGCCGAACAGTCCCGAGGTCACGCCGGCCCCGGACGCCACGGACGTCCCGGCCTCCACAGCCGTGGCGCCGAAGCCAGCCGCTTCAGCGGTGCCGGCTGCGCTGAAGCGCCGCATCCCCAAGTACTCGGACCTGGCTCCGCTGATGCAGTTCAAGAAGCCCGAATTCAGCAAGGAAGCCCGGCTCAAGCGCGCCAGCACCATCTGGGACCTCCGGGACATGGCCAAACGTCGCACCCCGCAGGCCCCGTTCGACTACACGGACGGCGCCGCCGAGGGCGAAATCACCCTGCGCCGCGCCCGCGAAGCCTTCCTGGACATCGAGTTCCGGCCCGGCATCCTGCGCAACGTCGCCAGCATCGACCTCAGCACCAACATCCTGGGCAAGCCTTCCCGGATGCCCGTGGGCATCGCCCCCACCGGCTTCACCCGCATGATGCAGTCCGAGGGCGAATACGCCGGTTCGCAGGCAGCCGAGGCCGCCGGCATTCCGTACACCCTTTCCACCATGGGCACCGCGTCCATCGAGGACGTGGCCGCCGCCGCCCCGAACGGCCGCAACTGGTTCCAGCTGTACCTGTGGACGGACCGCGACCGTTCGCTGGAACTGATCGAACGCGCCGCCAAGGCCGGCAACGATACGCTCATGGTCACCGTGGACACCGCCGTCGCCGGCGCCCGCCTGCGCGACGTCCGCAACGGCATGACCATCCCGCCGGCACTGACTATCAAGACCGTCCTGGATGCGTCCTACCGCCCCGCCTGGTGGTTCAACTTCCTCACGCACGAGCCGCTGACCTTCGCCTCGCTCTCCCGCTACACGGGCACCGTGGCAGACCTCATCAACTCGATGTTCGACCCCACCCTCACGTTCGAGGACCTGGACTGGCTGCGCGAAACCTGGAAGGGCAAGCTGGTGGTCAAGGGCATCCAGACCGTTGAGGACGCCCGCAAAGTGGTGGACCACGGCGCCGACGGCGTGGTGCTCTCCAACCACGGCGGCCGTCAGCTGGACCGCGCACCCATCCCGTTCCACCTGCTGCCCGGCGTCAAGGAAGCCTTCACCAAGGACAACTCGGACGCAGCCATCATGCTGGACACCGGCATCATGAGCGGCGCCGACATCGTCGCCGCGCTGGCCCTGGGCGCGGACTTCACGCTGATTGGCCGCGCGTACCTGTACGGCCTGATGGCCGGCGGCCGGGCGGGTGTGGACCGCACCCTGCAGATCCTTGAGAAGGATATGGCCCGCACCATGGCGCTTCTGGGCGTCAGCAAGATCTCCGAGCTGACCCCGGACCACGTGCGCCTGCTCACCAAGTAAGTCGCACCGCCCACCCCGAGTTTTTGTCCAGATAGTGGCACCAAAGGCTGATATTCCGCCCATTATCTGGACAAAAACTCAGCGGTTTGGGACGGGTTACTTTTTGCGGCCGAACTTGGGGAGATTCGGGAGGTTGGCCAGCAGGTCCGCGGCCTTCGTGGCCGCGCGCCCCACAGTGCGGCCGATCTGCTGCGGCACGGTGTCGTCGCTGAGCGGGGCCACCGTGCCGCCGGGAATCACGACGGCGGGGCTCAGTTCGGCGCCCGGGCGCTCGAGGACGGCGGCAACGGCCACGTTGTCCGACAGCGGGGTAGCCACGGGCCGCTCAGTGCCGGCGTCCGCCTCCGCGCGAGGTGACTTGGCGACGGCGGCCGCCGGGCCGACGTCGAACGTCTCCAGCCATCTGACGATCCCCTCCAGCGGTTTGGAGTTCAGCGCGTAATAGCGCTTCTGGCCCTGCGCCCGCATGCTGACCAGCTGCGCCTCACGGAGTACTTTCAGGTGCTTGGAAATGGTGGGCTGGCTTGCGGAAAGTTCTTCCACCAGCTCGCCCACTGCCTTGTCCCCGGCGCGCAGGGATACCAAAATGTCGCGCCGGGTTGCTTCCGCAATGACGGCAAATACGTCGTCTGTCACCATGACTCCCACCCTAGCGACATATACGCCGCCAGGCATCAACTATTTCGCCCGTGACCGCCCCGCGTGGGTTGAAGAAGGATCAGTCGAACCAGGGATCAAGGCCGTGCAACGGGAAAACGGCTTTGCGGGTGGCCATGACGGTGCGGTCCACGGCGTCGTTGGGGTCAAAGCCCACTTCCCAGGACCGCCACCAGAGCTCCACGTCATCACCCATCAGGCCCGGGGTGTCCACGCCGAACTTGTCCGAAACATACATGCGCCAATCCTCCGGCACCGAGGTCCGGAGCGGAACGGGGCGCCCGGCGGCGATGGCGATCAGGTGGCTCCAGGAGCGCGGCACAACGTCGGTGACGCTGTACCCGCCGCCGCCCGTGGCGATCCATCGGCCCCCGCAGTGCCGGGCAGCGAGATTCCCGACGGCGGTGGCCACCTCACGCTGGCCGTCCACACTGATGTTCAGATGGGCCAACGGGTCGAGGCGGTGCGAGTCGCAGCCGTGCTGGCTGACGATGACTTCCGGCTGGAACGCGCCCACGAGCTGCGGCACCACGGCGTGGAAAGCCCGCAGCCAGCCGGCATCGCCGGTGCCCGACGGCAGGGCAACGTTGACGGCGCTGCCCTCAGCCTGCGGACCGCCGATCTCGTTCGCGAAGCCGGTCCCGGGGAAAAGCGTGAGTCCGCTTTCATGCAGGGAGATGGTCAGGACCCGGGGGTCGTCCCAGAAAATGCTTTCCGTCCCGTCGCCGTGGTGCGCATCGACGTCGATGTACGCCACGCGGCGGATGCCGCCGTCGAGCAGTCTCTGGACGGCCAAGGCGGAGTCGTTGTAGATGCAGAAGCCGCTGGCGCGGTCGCGGGCCGCGTGGTGCATGCCCCCGCCGAAGTTCACGGCGTGGAGCGCGGATCCGTCCAGGATGGCGGACGCGGCGACCAAAGATCCTCCTGCAAGCCTCGCGGCGGCGTCATGCATGCCGGCGAAGGACGGATCGTCGTCGGTGCCCAGTCCGCGGGCTTCATCCGGCGAGGTCGGGTCGTCGCTGACCCGGCGGACCGCAGCCACAAACTCAGGCGAGTGAACCGTTTCCAGTTCGGCATCGGACGCAACCTCCGGAGCCTCCACGGACACATGCGCAAGGTCCAACAGGCCGAGGCTGCGGGAAAGCCGGGCCGTCAGGTCCAGCCGTGCCGGAGCCATGGGGTGGCCCGGGCCGAAATTGTAGGCCGTCATGGCTGAATTCCACACCACCATCGTCGGTGGCGCGGGCTGGCTGAGACCGGGCAGGAATGTCATCAATGACAGGCTACCGGAGGACGCCACTGCCCCAGCCCGGCCATTACGCGGGCATTAGTGGTTTACTACTGGAGGAAACAGTTTCAACCGAGGAAAAGCCCCCATGACGCAACGCCAGTCGAGGCCCCGGAACCCGGCCAGCTGGCACCCCGCCGCACCGGAGCGCGAAGGTCTCTGGATCTTCACCCGCGTACGCGACTTCGTTGACGATATTGCCAATACGTCGCCCGCCCGGCTTGCCCTGAGTGCCTTCGGGGCGGTCTGCCTGGTCTTCACGTTCATCCTCTCCCTGCCCGTCTCCTCCGCCACCGGTGCGGCCACTCCGATACATCAGGCCCTGTTCACCGCGGTGTCTGCGGTCTGCGTGACCGGCCTGACGGTTGTTTCGACGGCGGTGCACTGGTCCTTCTTCGGCCAGCTGGTCATCCTGATCGGCATCTTCGTGGGCGGTTTGGGAACCCTGACGCTCGCGTCGCTGCTGGCCCTCATGGTGAGCAAGAAGCTTGGCGTCCGCGGCAAGCTCATCGCGCAGGAGGCCATGAACAACGCCGGCCGGCTCGGTGAAGTGGGTACGCTGCTGCGGATCGTCATCGTGACGTCCGTGGTGATCGAGGGCGTGCTGGCACTGGCCCTGGTCCCCCGGTTTATGACGCTGGGCGAGCCCTTCTGGCAGTCGGTGTGGCACGGAGTCTTCTACTCCATTTCCTCGTTCAACAACGCCGGCTTCACGCCTCATTCGGACGGGATTGTGCCCTACGAGACCGACCTGTGGATCCTCATCCCGCTGATGCTCGGCGTGTTCCTGGGCAGCCTGGGTTTCCCCGTGGTGATGGTCCTGCAGCAGAACGGGCTCAACTGGAAAATGTGGAACCTGCACACCAAGCTCACCATCCAGGTGTCCTTCATCCTGCTGGCCGCCGGCACCGTGCTGTGGGCGCTGATGGAGTGGGACAACGTGCGGACCATCGCCCACATGGACCTCGGCGACAAGATCGCCCACTCGTTGTTTGCGTCCGTTATGACGAGGTCCGGCGGGTTCAACCTGGTGGACCAGAACCACATGGAATCCACCACCATGCTGCTCACCGACGCCCTTATGTTCGCCGGCGGCGGTTCGGCGTCGACGGCGGGCGGCATCAAGGTGACCACCATCGCCGTAATGTTCCTCGCCATCGCCGCGGAGGCCCGCGGCGACTCCGACGTGAAGGTGTACGGCCGCACCATCCCGCAGGGCACCATGCGGGTGGCTATCTCCGTGATCGTGGCCGGCGCCACGCTGGTCTCCGTCTCGGCGTTCCTGCTCCTGCAGATCAGCGGCGCATCCCTGGACCGGGTCCTGTTCGAAACCATTTCCGCCTTCGCCACCGTGGGGCTGAGCACCAACCTCAGCGCCGAACTGCCGCCGTCGGGCGTTTATGTCCTCACGGCCCTGATGTTCGCGGGCCGCGTCGGCACCGTTACCCTTGCCGCTGGGCTGGCATTGCGCCAGCGCAGCCAGCTATTCCACTACCCGGAAGAGAGGCCCATCATTGGCTAATTCCTCAGGCGCCCCCAACCGCCCCGCCCATAACGCGCCGGTCTTGGTGATCGGGTTGGGCCGCTTCGGCTCGTCCACCGCCGAGCAGCTCGTGAAACAGGGCCGCGAGGTGCTGGCGATCGAGCGCGACCGGTCCTTGGTCCAGAAATGGGCGCCGCTCCTCACGCACGTGGTGGAGGCCGATGCCACCAACATTGATGCGCTGCGCCAGCTCGGTGCACAGGAGTTCAGCTCCGCCGTTTGTGGCGTGGGCACCTCGATCGAGTCCTCCGTGCTGATCACCGTGAACCTGGTGGACCTGGGCATCGAGCACCTCTGGGTCAAGGCCATCACGCCATCACACGGCAAGATCCTCACCCGGATCGGCGCGAACCACGTGATCTACCCCGAGGCTGACGCCGGCGTCCGTGCCGCGCACCTGGTCTCCGGCCGCATGCTGGACTTCATCGAGTTCGACGACGACTTCGCCATCGTGAAAATGTACCCGCCGCGCGAGACGGTGGGCTTCACACTGGATGAGTCCAAGGTGCGCTCCAAGTACGGCGTGACCATCGTGGGCGTGAAGTCGCCCGGCGAGGACTTCACCTACGCCCGACCCGAAACCAAGGTGTCCTCCCGCGACATGCTGATCGTGTCCGGGCACGTGGACCTGCTGGAACGGTTCGCGGCGCGGCCGTAGTCAGCCGAGCTGCCTGGTGATCTCCGCCGAGCGGTCCGCTGCGGCGCGGGCGCCGGCGGCGATGATGGCCGGAATGCCGCGGTCGTCGAAGGTGGCGATGGCCCGTTCGGTGGTGCCGTTGGGGCTGGTCACGCCCTTGCGCAGGGCTGAGGGGTCGGCGCCCGGCTCGGCCAGCATAAAGCCCGCGCCTGCGACTGTCTCGCGGGCCAGGAGCAGCGACAACTCGGGATCCAGGCCCAGTTCGACACCCGCCGCTGCCATCGCCTCGGCCAGGTAGAACGCGTAGGCGGGACCGGAGCCGCTGATGGCCGACAACGCGTCCACCTGCTCCTCGGGCACCTCCACCACGGTGCCCGCGGCCCGCAGGATGTCCTTGACGGTCTTGAGCTGTTCCGGCGTGCAGTTGGTTCCGGGTGAGACGGAAACGACGCCGCGGCCCAGTTTGGAAGGGGTGTTCGGCATGGTGCGGATCACCGGCTGTCCGGGAGGCAGTGCGGCTTCCAGCTGCGCCAGCGATACGGCTGCGGCGACGCTGACAACAATGGCGTCCGGGGACAGGGAGCCGCTGATTTCGCGGGCCAGGTCGACGATGCCCACCGGTTTGACGCCAAGGATTACGACGGCGGATCCCTTGGCCGCGTCCTTGTTGTTGTCGGGTTCCTCTTCGCCGGCGACGGCCGTAATACCGAGGTGGCGCAACGCCAGTTCCTCGGCGCGATCCGCACGCCTGACTGTAGCTATGACGTCGGCGGGGTTGGTCCCGGCGGCCAGAAGGCCGGAGAGGATGGCTTCGTTCATGGATCCACAGCCCAGAAAGGCGATTCGGTTGCTCATGGTTCCATCATTGCAGTTCGAGTGGGCGGCTGCAGAGATGGAACGAATCGGAAAAAGCGGGAACCCGCCGAAACCGATTCACAGCGGACTCCCATGTTCGCTGCAGCTTGCACACAACTTCGCCGCCTAACGTAGTTATTACCTCATTGAGGGTGCGAGTGATGCGGCAAGCATGGGGATGTTTGCCCGAGGCGCCGGTGGTCCGCAGCAGGTTTTCCCCCATTTTCCTGCTGCGGACGCCGGCGCTTTCGCGTTGAACACGATGTTCAGGTCAGATCGGCACAGGTCCCGGCATACGGTTTCTCAGACAGCGAAGGTGTCTGCGATGTCCAGCACTTCGTCCAGGATCGCGAGGCCGGCCTTCAGGTCCTCCACGCTGATGTTGCATGGCGGGACCACGTGGATGCGGTTGAAGTTCGCGAACGGGATCAGGCCGCGGGACCTGCAGGCGGCAATGAGCTGGTTCATCTCCGGGCTGGAGGCCCCGTATGGGGCCAGCGGCTCGCGCGTCGCACGGTCCTTGACCAGTTCAATGGCCCAGAAGACACCCGTGCCGCGGACTTCGCCCACGGACTTGTGCCGTGCGGCGAAACCGGCCAACGCCGGGCCGATGATGTCACCACCCAGGGCGGCTGCGTGGTCCACGATGCCTTCCTTTTCCATCGCGTTGATGGTGGCAACGGCTGCCGCGGTGGCCAGCGGGTGGCCCGAGTACGTCAGGCCGCCCGGGTAGGGCTTGGTGGCGAACGTCGCCGCGATTTCCGGGCTGATCGCCACGCCGCCCAAGGGAACGTAACCGGAGTTGACGCCTTTGGCGAAGGTCAGCAGGTCCGGGACGACGTCGAAGTGCTCCACGGCGAACCACTTGCCGGTGCGGCCGAAGCCGGCCATGACCTCGTCCGCGATGAACATGATGCCGTACTTGGTGCATAGTTCCCGCACCCCCTGCATGTACCCGGCGGGAGGCACGTAGATGCCGGCCGAGCCTGGGATGCTCTCCAGCATCAGGGCCGCGATGGTCGCGGCCCCTTCGAGCACGATGAGCTGCTCGAGGTGCTGCAGGGCGCGCTGGCTCTCCTCCGCTTCCGTGGTGGAGTGGAAGGCCGTGCGGTACAGGTACGGCGGGAAGAAGTGCACGGTGCCGGTGCTGGCGGTGTCGTTGGCCCAGCGCCGCGGGTCGCCCGTGATGTTGACGGCCAGCTGCGTGCCGCCGTGGTACGAGCGGTATGCGGAGAGGACCTTCTGCCGACCGGTGTGCAGCCGGGCCATGCGCACGGCGTGCTCGTTGGCGTCGGCGCCGCCGTTGGTGAAGAAGATCTTGTTCAGCTCGCCCGGGGTGCGCGCGGCGATCAGCCGTGCCGCCTCGGAGCGGGCCTCGTTGGCGTAACTCGGGGCGATGGTGCACAGCTTGGCCGCCTGGGCGGCTATGGCCGCAACCACGGCAGGGTGCTGGTGGCCGATGTTCGTGTTGACCAGCTGTGAGGAGAAGTCGAGGTACCGGTTGCCCTCACCGTCCCACACATACGAACCCGCAGCAGCCGAGATGACCATCGGGTCCAGCAGCTCCTGGGCGGACCAGGAGTGGAAAACGTGCTTGCGGTCCAGCGCGTAGGCCCGCCGGGCCGCGGCGGTGTCGACGGCGGGGTGCGGCTCGGTCCGTTCGGGAAGGAGCACGCTGTCTATGGTGGAAATCATGTCTCTGTCTCCTGTTCGAATGGCGTGGATCAGGCGTTCTGCGGGAAGCCGAGGTTGATGCCGCCGTGGCTCGGATCCAACCAGCGGGTGGTGACGGCTTTGCCCCGGGTGAAGAAGCCGACGCCCTCGGCGCCGTGCGCGTGGGTGTCTCCGAACAGCGAGTTCTTCCAGCCGCCGAAGGAGTAGTAGGCCATGGGGACGGGGACGGGGACGTTGATGCCCACCATGCCCACCTCGACCTCGTTCTCGAAGCGGCGGGCCGCTCCGCCGTCGTTGGTGAAGATTGCGGTGCCGTTGCCATACGGGTTGGCGTTGATGGTGGCGAGTGCATCGTCGTAGCTGTCCACGCGGACCACCGAAAGGACAGGGCCGAAGATTTCGTCGCGGTAGATGGTCATGTCGGTGGTGACTTTGTCGAACAGCGTTGGGCCGACGAAGAAGCCGTCGCCCTCGGCGTCAGGCGCAATGTTCCGGCCGTCGACGACGAGCGTGGCACCTGCCGCTTCACCGGCGTCGACGTACCCGGACACCTTGTCACGGTGCTGGGACGTGACCAGCGGGCCCATGTCGCAGCCACGAAGGCCGTCGCCAGTGCGGAGCCCCCGGGCGCGCTCGGCGATCTTCGCCACGAGTTCGTCGGCGATGTCACCCACGGCAAGGAGGGCGGAGATGGCCATGCAGCGCTCGCCAGCGGAACCGAAGCCGGCGTTGACGGCGGCATCGGCGGCGAGGTTCAGATCGGCGTCGGGCAGCACGATCATGTGGTTCTTGGCGCCGCCCAGGGCCTGGACGCGCTTGCCGTTGGCCGTGGCGGTCTCGTAGACGTACTTAGCGATGGGGGTGGAGCCGACGAAGGAGACGGCCTTGACGTCGGGGTGCGTGAGCAGGGTGTCGACGGCGACCTTGTCGCCCTGAAGGACGTTGAAGACGCCGTCCGGCAGGCCGGCTTCCTTCCACAGCTCGGCCATCCAGTTGGCGGCCGTGGGGACCTTTTCGCTGGGCTTGATGATCACGGTGTTGCCGGCGGCGATGGCGATGGGGAAGAACCACATGGGCACCATGGCCGGGAAATTGAACGGGCTGATGATGGCCACCGGGCCCAGGGCCTGGCGGATGGAGTGGATGTCCACCTTGGTGGAGGCGTTCTCCGTGTAGCTGCCCTTGATCAGGTGCGGGATGCCGCAGGCGAATTCCACCACTTCCTGGCCGCGGGTGACTTCGCCCAGGGCGTCGTCCAGGACCTTGCCGTGCTCCGAGGTGATGATCGCGGCGAGCTCGTCCTTGCGGGCGTTCAGGAGCTCGCGGAACGCGAACATGATCTGGACGCGGCGGGCCAGGGAGGTATCGCGCCAGGCCGGGAAGGCAGCCTTGGCGGCGGCGACGGCGGCGTTGCCGTCCTCCGTGCTCGCCAGTGCCACCTGCGCGGTGATCTTGCCCGTGGCCGGGTTGGTGACGGGGGCGGTGCGCTCGCCGGCGGGAACGTAGCTTCCGTTAATCCAGTGCTCGATCGTGTTCACGGGTTCTCCTGGTTTGTTCAGAAAAGGGTTGGGTGCTGTGTGCGTTGCGTCCAGTGTGTCCGCTGCGGAGGCCTGACGTAAGTTGCGGCCTGTAAAGGAAATGGCATCCTGCTTTACACTTTGTAAATGTTGCCCACCGTCCGCTCCATTCTCGAGCTCCCCGTGCTGCGGGAGGCCAAGCCGCGGCTCCTGGGTGCCCCCAGCGGCCTGGACACCCCCGTGCGCTGGGTCCACGTGAGCGAAGTGCTCGACATTTCCGGGTTGCTTTCCGGCGGAGAGCTTGTTCTCACGACGGGCATGGAACTGGAAAAGAACCCCGGCCTCACTGCGTCGTTCATCCGGTCCCTGGAGAACGCAGCAGCCTCCGGCCTGATCGTGGAAGTCATCGGAAACCGGAAGCGCAGCCTGGACGCCCTGCGCATGGCGGCGCTGAGCACTTCCCTACCCGTGATCGTGGTGGAACGGCGCGTGCGCTTCGTGGAGATCACGGAGATTGTGCATCGGATGATCGTTGCCGAGCAGCTGCAAAGGGTGGAACGGGCCCGCGACGTCCACGAAGCCTTCACGGTGCTGAGCCTGGAAAGTGCCGGGACCGAGGAAGTCGTGGAGCGGGCCGCCGCCATGATCGGCGCTCCGGTGGTCCTGGAGGACCTTTCGCATCTTGTCCTCGCCTATTCGTCCCGGCAACTCCGTACTACCGAGCTGCTCGCCGACTGGGAGCGGCGGTCGCGGACCACGCCGTCCCCGTCGGCGACGTCCCGGACCGGTCCGGAGGCGTGGCTGCAGACGCCGGTCGGAGTGCGTCGGCAACTGTGGGGCCGGCTTGTGGTGCCTGTGCCGCTGGAGGACGACGACGCGGCGGCCATGGTGCTGGAACGCGCCGCCCAGACGCTGGCCATCAACCGCCTGGCTGAACGGGACCGGCGCGAGCTGAGCCATCAGGCGCAGGCCGGGCTCCTGAATGCCTTGCGTCAGCCCCGCGGGCTGAGCGAGGGCGAAGCGCAGGCCCGCGCCGCCGCACTGGGCCTCAGACGCTCACCCTACTACGTGCCGGTGGTGTTCCGGACCGCTTTTCCCGGGACCGCGGCACCACCCGGGGATCCGCTCGCGGGGCAGCAACAGGAGCGGGCCCTGCTGGAGCTGCTGGCCCGGGTGTTGAAATCCACCGCGAGCATTGCGCTGACAGCGAGCATCCAGTCCGGCTCGGTGGGCATGATTCTGGCCCTTCCTGCAAAGCAGGTTGAGGAACCGACGCTGCACCGCCTCGCGGACGCGCTGGCCGCCCACGCCGGTGACGTGCCGCCTGACTGGACCATCGGCGTCGGGCGCAACTGTACCTCGCTGCTGGAAGCGGCGGCGGGCATCGACGAAGCCGCACATGTGGCCGAAACCGCGGCGACCCTCCGCGAACCCGGCAAGCCGTTCTACCGTGCCACGGACGTCCGGCTCCGCGGCTTGCTCGCCCTGCTGCGCAATGATCCGAGGGTGCAGCAGTTCGTCGAATCGGAGCTCTCTGCAGTGCTGCAGGCCGAGGCGAAAGGCAAGGGCGGGCTGCTCGAGTTGCTGGGCCGGTACCTCGAGTCCGGCGGTAACAAATCAGCCATGGCGCGCAGTGGGTACCTGAGCCGCCCCACCATGTATTCCCGGCTGGGCCGCCTTGAGGAGCTACTCGGCGTGGACCTCGACGACGCGGAATCCCGGACCTCGCTGCATGTCGCCCTTCTCCTGCACCGGCTCCGGGGCCTGTGACCGCGCGGATCCGCGCAGAATGCGAGCATTGACGAATGGCAAAGCCCTTTACCTTGACCCAGCTGCGGTATTTCGCGGTGGTGGCCGAGCTCGAAAACATGACAGCGGCAGCCGAACGACTGCTCGTGACACAGTCCACCCTGTCCACCGCAATGGCCCAGCTTGAAGCAAGCCTGTCGACCCAGCTGTTTGTCCGGCTCAGGACGCGCGGCCTGCGGCTGACACCGTCCGGCCGGCAGATTGCCCAGGACATCAAGGTGCTGCTGGAGCATGCGGATTCGCTGTACGAGTCCGCCCGGGGGCTTGCGACAAGCCTGGTCGGAGAGCTCAAGGTGGGCGTGTTCGCGCCGCTGGCGCCCTTCCGGCTTCCCGCAATCCTGCAGACCTTCGAAGTCCAGCATCCGGGGGTCGAGGTCTCCTTCCTTGAGGCCGACCTGGCGAGCCTGCAGACAGCCCTCCTCGAAGGGCAGTGCGATGTCGCGTTGATGTATGGTCTCGGCCTGGGCCGGGGCTTCACACACACGGTTCTCGAGCGTGTGCCCCCTCATGTGCTGGTCCATGCTGAGCACCCGGCGGCGTCCCGGCCCGAGCGGAGCATAGCGCTGCAGGATCTCGACGGCGAACCCTCGGTGGTGCTGGATCTCCCGCACAGCCGGGAATACTACGAGCAGCTGTACGCGATCGCCGGGGTGGTGCCCAACGTCCGGCACCGCTTTGCCGGATATGAAACGGTCCGCTCGTTTGTCGCGAAGGGGCACGGCTACGCCATGCTGAACCAGAGACTCCACAGTGACCTGACGTATTCCGGCGGCAGGGTGGTTGCCCTGACCCTGACGGATGACTTCCCGCCGATCGAGGTGATGCTGGTCCGGCCGGAGGGAGTCCAGCCCACCCGCAGGGCCCTCGCTTTTGAGGAGACGTGCATCCGGCTTTATGGAGCCGCCCGGCAGTAACTGCGGGGGACTCCCCTGGCCCATCGACGACTGCGGCTCGCAAATCCGGAACATTTGGCATCGATAAAATCCATCGGTTCGGTCAAAACAATCAATTGGACAGATGTGAACCGGATCACACACAGTTGGTGCAGTGCGGTGGTGCCGGCGGGATTCCAACGGCAAATCCCGCTCAAAGACGGCCCTTGGCCGAGTCCCGAAGCGCGACAACCATGTTGATCAAAGGAGATTCAATGGTTCCGATTCACGCCCAAAGTGTCCGACGTATGTCCGGACCGTGGCCTGCCGGCAACACCGCGGCAACATCAGCAGATTTCATTTCCCGGGCCCGTAACACCGCAGGGGACATCGGAAACACCGCGAAACTAGCGTGGCTGTCATGACGATCAACGACCTCAAGGACCAGTCACCGGTCCCCGGGACCACCCCGACGACGACCCCGGACCGGGACGCTTCCCGGTCCGGAACCCCCCGCATCACCAAGATGCAGAAGCGGGTCCTGGCCGGCGGCAGCATCGGCCAGTTCATCGAGTTCTACGACTTCACCCTTTACGGCCTCACCGCCGTCATCTTCTCGCAGCTGTTCTTCCCGGGCAGCAATCCCGTCACCGCCATGCTCGCCACCTTCGCCACCTTCGGCGTCGCCTTCGTGGTCCGTCCCATCGGCGGGCTGTTCTTCGGAGCTCTCGGTGACCGGATCGGCCGCCGCCGCGTCCTGACCATCACCCTCATCGCCATCGGCGGCGCAACCGCGCTGATGGGGCTGCTCCCTACATACGGCCAGATCGGCGCCTGGGCACCTGTCCTGCTGGTCCTTTGCCGCCTAGTCCAGGGCTTCTCCGCGGGTGGCGAGTCCGTGGGAGCGCCATCGTTCGTCTTCGAGCATGCGCCCGTCGAAAGCCGCGGGTTCTGGCTCAACATCACCATCGCCGCCACCGCGCTGCCCTCGGTGGTTGCCGGGTCGATGATCCTGATTCTCAGCCAATCGATGCCCAACGAATCCTTCATGGCATGGGGCTGGCGGCTGCCGTTCCTGCTGGCACTGCCGCTGGCCCTCTTCGGTGTCTGGATCCGCAGCCGCACGGTGGAAAGCGATGCGTTCAACGAGGCCAAGGCGTCCCGGACCAAGGAATTCAGCCCGGTCCGCGAGGCTTTCCGCGAAAACAGGCTCCGCATGGTGCAGGTCATTTTCGTCATGGGTCTCACCGCGATGGGCTTCTATTTCCTCTCGGCCTATTTCGTGTCCTACGTGCAGACCACGGGCCACTTGAGCCGTGAGCAGTCCCTCCTGGTCAACGCCGCCGCCCTTGCCCTTTACGCCGTCCTGCTTCCCATCGGTGGCCGGATCGGGGACCGCTTCGGCCGCAAACCGATGCTCATTGCAGGGTCCGCCGCGCTGGCCCTGCTTTCGGTGCCGAGCTTTATGCTCGTGACCAGCGGCAGCCTTCCGCTCGCCCTCCTGGGACAGGCGGTCTTCGTGGTGGCGCTGTGCATCTACGGCGGCGGCTGCTACACGTTCTTCGTCGAAATCTTCACGACCCGGACGCGCTTCACCTCGGCGGCGATCAGCTACAACGGCGCCTACGCGCTCTTCGGCGGCACGGCACCGTTCATCGGCACGGCCCTCGTCGGCGGCACCGGAGTGCCGCACGCCCCCGGCTTCTACATGGCCGCCGCTGCCGCCGTCGTGCTCCTTCTGGTGCTGTTCACCAAGGTTCCCGAAACGCGCGGCCGCATGGGCTAAGCCCGCCGCCTGCTCCTCGCCACCGCAACATACAAAGGACTTCCCATGAACTCAGCAGTTTTCCTCCAAGACTTCCACCATGTGGCCACCATCGGCGCCACCTCCAACAATGGCGTCGACCGCCAGGCAGCCACGGCGGAGGATGCGCAGACACGCCACTGGTTCGCCGGGTGGGTGCGCGACGCCGGATGGGAACTCCGGGTGGACGGGATCGGCAACATGTTCGGGCTGCTGGAGTGGACGCCGGGGGCGCCCTATGTGCTGATCGGATCCCACCTCGACAGCCAGCCGCTCGGCGGCCGGTTCGACGGCGCCTACGGCGTCGTCGCCGCCCTGCACGCGGCCCGGCATCTGGATGCCGAGGTTGCGGAGGGCGGGGCCGCGCCGCGGTTCAACCTGGCGGTGGTGAACTGGTTCAATGAGGAGGGCGGCCGGTTCGCGCCGAGCATCATGGGAAGTTCGGTGTTTGCGGGACTCCTGCAGCGGAAACAGATGTTGGATGTGGCGGACCTGCAGGGGGTCACGGTCCGTGAGGCGCTGGACGGCATCGGGTACCTCGGCACGGCCGAGGGGCCCGAGGTTGCCGGCTACGCGGAGATCCATATCGAGCAAGGCCGGATCCTGGAGCGCGAAGGGATCTCGATCGGCCTGGTTGACAGCAGCTGGTACACCCAGAAGCTGGACATCGAGGTGCTTGGAGAACAGTCACACACCGGCGCCACCGCCATGGCCGACCGCCACGACGCCCTTGTTGCAGCGTCCAAGATCATCCTTATGGTGCACGATGTCACGAAGGACTTCGCGGACGAGGCCCTCGTCTCGTCCGTGGGACAGCTGACGCTGGAGCCGAACTCACCCATCGTGGTGGCGCGCCGGGTGCACCTCGTGGCGGACCTCCGCTCTGGCGATCCGGACATCGTCAAGGCAGCACGCGCCAAGCTCATCGAGGACATCGATGTGCTGGCGCGCGAGCATGACATCAAGGTCAACATCAAGGACTTCGATATCCGCCCCATCCGCCACTTTCCCGAGGCCGGCCTGGAACTCGCGGACAAAGTGGCGGCTGATCTGGGGCTCTCCGTGCGGCGGATCCAGACCATGGCCGGGCACGATTCCGTTGCCATGAACACGGTGGCACCGTCCGTGATGCTGTTCATCCCCAGCGTGGATGGCGTCTCGCACTGCGAACGCGAATTCACCACCGACGCCGACATGGTTGTCGGTGTGGACATGCTCACCGGCGTGGCCCGAGAGCTCACACACGGGGCCCTCGCAGAGTCCTTCCCGCTGCCGGCGGAGGCGCTGGCATGACCGAACTGCACTACCTCGACGCCGCCACAGCCTTGCGGCTCTTCCGCGCCAGGGAGCTCTCGCCCGTGGAGCTCCTGGACGCGGTGATCGCGAGGACGGAAGCCGTCAACGACCAGATCAACGCCCTGACAGAAACCCTCTTCGAAGAAGCGCTGCCCGCCGCACGTCAGGCGGCCGCGACATACGCGCGGGGCCGGGACCTGACGCCACTGCTGGGGCTGCCGGTCGCCGCAAAAGAAAAGCACGGGATCAAGGGACTCACCCTCTCGCAGGGACTGGTGGCCCGTAAGGGCGAGCTTGCGCAGGCGGACCATCCCGTCATCGATCGGATCCGCCGGGCGGGCGGAATCATCCACATGCGCACCACCACGCCGGAATACAGCTGTGCCACGGTCACCCACAGTCCGCTGTGGGGTGTCACCCGCAACCCGTGGAACCAGCGGTTTTCCCCGGGTGGCTCCTCGGGCGGCTCGGGTGCGGCCCTGGCCGCCGGACTCACGCCGCTCGCCACCGCCTCCGACATCGCCGGCTCAACCCGGCTGCCGGCGTCGTTCACAGGAACCGTCGGCTACAAAGCACCATATGGGAGGATTCCCGGTCTGGCCCCGCTCTCTGCCGACCACTACCGCGGCGACGGCCCGATGGCGCGGACGGTCGCGGACACTGCCTTGCTGGCGAACGTCATGTCCGGCCGGCATCCCGGGGACCATACTTCCCTCGCCGGCGGTCCGGGACTGTCCTGCCCTCCGGCTGCCGACGCTACCTCGGCAGTGCCCGGCATGCGCATCGCGCTGTGCATCCGGCTGGGGAACTACCCCGTGGCCGCGGACATAGAGGCCAACACCCGCGCCGTGGCCTCCGCCCTGCGCGCAGCCGGAGCTGTGGTTGAAGAGATCGAACTGCCCTGGACCACCGCAGATATCAGCGCGACGATGTTCACGCATTTTGGTTACCTCCTGGGCCCGGCCATGGACGATGACACCGCAGACGCACCGGAGCTGCTTGCTGCCTACACCCGACGCTTCATGGCGGACGCTCGCAAAGCTGCAGAAGAAAACCGCTTCGTCGACGGCATTAGGGCGGAGACGCGCCTCCAGGCTGAACTGGCCGCTGCGATGGCTGGCTTCGATGCCTTGATCTGCCCGACCTCTGCCATTGCCGCGCTCGACGCTGACGGCATGTACCTTGACGGCATTGAAGCCGGCGAGGTGCATTTGGAACATTACTGGCAGGGCCACATGACGGCGCCGTTCAATATCGCCAACCGCTGCCCGGTGCTGGCCGTACCGAGCGGATTGGCAGACTGTGGCATCCCCACCGGGGTGCAGATTGTGGGCCACCCGTTCGACGACGCCACGGTCTTCGCCGTTGGCGCCGCCGTGGAAGCTGTGCGGCCCTGGG
Source organism: Arthrobacter sp. Soil762 (assembly GCF_001428335.1). Taxonomy (GTDB): domain Bacteria; phylum Actinomycetota; class Actinomycetes; order Actinomycetales; family Micrococcaceae; genus Arthrobacter. The sequence continues at coordinate 137,786 of NZ_LMSG01000018.1, read as the reverse complement.
CCGCACGCCGTCCGGAGCTCTTGCTGATGAGCCACTCATGAGCCAGGCGGCCCCGGTGTCTGCGCCCTAGGCCAGCCCGGGCCTCAGGCGGGTGAAGCCCCGATCGCCTGCCGTGCCGCGGCGGGCTCCGCGATATGCGGGGCCGGATCCAGCGGGCCGGCGAAGACCAGCTGGTCGAGCCGGCGCAGGATCAGCCCTTCACGCAGCGCCCACGGGCAGATCCTGATCTTCTTGAACTTGAACATTTCCAAGGCGGCCTCGGCTACCAGGGCTCCGGCGAGTAGCTGGTGCGCGCGGGCCTCTGACACGCCCGGCAGAAAGAGCCGGTCCTCGGACTTCATGGCTGAAATGCGCTGCGCCCAGACGCCCAGATCCGTGGCGTTAAGTGTGCGCTTCACGTACGGCCCTGCGGCGCTGGGGGCTGCTCCGGCGACCCTGGCGAGCGACCGGAAGGTCTTGGAGGTTCCAGCCACAACGTTGGCGCGGCCCAAGCCGTCGAACTGCCTGACTGCCGGGGCGAGGGTGGCCCGGATGTAGCGGCGCAGCTCTTTGACGCTCTTGGCGGAAGGCGGGTCCTCAGCCAGCCAGTCGCGGGTCAGGCGGCTGGCGCCCAGCGGCACCGAAGTGGCCACTTCGGGCAGTTCGTCCTGCCCGAAGGCCATTTCGAAGGAGCCGCCGCCGATGTCCAGGTTCAGGATCGGTCCCGCACCCCAGCCGTACCAGCGGCGGACGGCGAAGAAGGTCATGGAGGCTTCTTCGCTGCCGGTCAGTTCCTGCAGGGTGACAGTGGTTTCGTGCTTGACCCGGGCCAGCACGGCAGGGCCGTTAGTGGCTTCACGGATGGCAGACGTACAGAAAGCCAGCAGGTCGTCCGCTTTGTGCCTGGCGGCAAACTCCCAGGCTTCAAGGACGAATTCGGTCAGCTCGTGCTGCCCTTCGTCGGTGATGTTGCCGTCGGTATCCAGGTATTGGACCAGGGATATGGGCCGTTTGTGCGACGCGAAAGGCACCGGACGCGCGCCAGGGTGGGCATCCACCAGGAGAAGGTGGACAGTGTTTGACCCGATATCAAGGACGCCTAGCCGCATCCTGCCATTATTCCCCCGCCCGGGCCCTCACTCACAACCTGCACTAAAGATGTCAGTTTGCGGAGGCGTCCTCGGGTGCGCCGTCGGGAAGCTCATCCGCCCGCTTGAAGTCGCGCTTGATGTTGGCGACGCCCTCCGGGTTGATCTCAAACCCGTACGCAGCGCCGGGGTTGATCACCATGCCCAATTCCTCGCCAATGTTGGCGATGATGGCTGCACCCTGGGTCCCCAGGACGTTCGGGGCCGCCTCAAGATACTGCTCGTCAACGCGGCTGGGGTGCGAGAACACCGCAAGGACGGGCTCGCCGTCGGCGTTCGCCAATACCAGCGGCTCCACCTGCGAATCCTCCCCTTCGATGCCGTCGGTGCTGATGACGTAGACCTCGCTGTTGAGGAAGGACAGGATGACGTCCACCGGGCTGCCATCGGGCTGGCCGCCGAGGGCGAGCTTCTCTTCGAGGTCGTTGAGCGGCGTGAGATCGGCTGTGCCGGGCTGTTCAGTCATGTATCTACTCGACCACGTTGGAGAGCCCGGCGCAATTCCGGCCGTACTTACTTCTTGGCGGGAGCCTTCTTTTTTGCCGGGGCCTTGCGGGCCGTTGTGGCGCGCTTGACCGGACCCTTGGCCCGCTTCTCGGCGAGGAGTTCAATGGCCTGTTCGCGGGTCAGTTCCTCCAGGGACGTGGACCGCGGGACGGTGATGTTGGTGATGCCGTCGGTGATGTACGGGCCGAAGCGGCCTTCCTTTACCACGATGTTCTTCTCGGAAACCGGGTCCGGTCCGAACTCGGCCAGCGGCGCCACCGCGGCTCGGGCGCCGCGCTGCTTGGGCTGCGAGTAGATCTCCAGCGCCTGCTCCAGCGTGATGCTGAAGATTTCCTCTTCGGTGCCGATGGAGCGGGAGTCCGTGCCCTTCTTCAGGTACGGGCCGAAGCGACCGTTCTGCACGGTGATGAGGTTGCCTTCGGCGTCCTCACCCAGGGCGCGGGGCAGGCTCATCAGCTGCAGCGCTTCGTCCAGGGTCACAGAATCCACGGTCATGGATGCGAACAGCGAACCGGTGCGCGGCTTGGCCTTGACGGGCTTCTTCGGCGGCTTCGGCTTGCCGTTCTTGTAGTACTCCACGGGCTGGTTGGCCAGCTGTTCCTCGGTCATCTCCGGGATGACTTCGGTGACGTACGCGCCGTAGCGGCCGTTCTTGGCGACAACGCTGTGCCCGGTGTGGGGGTCGTCGCCCAGTACGCGTTCTTCCGGCGCAGCTGTTTCCATCAGTTCGATGGCCTTCGCCGCCGTCAGTTCGTCGGGCGCCAGGTCCTCGGGGACGTTGGCGCGGGAGTTCTCCACGATTTCGCCGGTCTTGGCGTCCACCGTGGCAGCGGAGCTTTCCAGGTACGGACCGAACTTGCCCACCCGCAGCGTGATCTCATCCGTGATGGGAATGGAGTTGATTTCCCGGGCATCGATCTCGCCCAGGTTGTTCACGATGCTGAGCAGGCCCGGATCGGAATCTTCACCGTAGTAGAAGTGCTTGAGCCATGCGGACCCAACCGCCTGGCCGTTGGCGATCTTGTCCAGGTCGCCTTCCATGTCCGCCGTGAACTCGTAGTCCACATAGTCCGTGAAGTGCTGCTCAAGCAGGCGGATCACCGAGAAGGCGATCCAGCTGGGGACCAGCGCGGAACCCTGCTTCCGGACGTAGCCGCGGTCCTGGATGGTGGAAATAGTGGAGGCATAGGTAGACGGGCGGCCGATGCCCTTCTTTTCCAGCTCGGCCGTCAGCGACGCTTCGGTGAAGCGCGGCGGCGGCGATGTCTCGTGGCCCACAGCCACAATGTCCGACGCCGTGAGGGCATCGTCCTTGGCCACGTTCGGCAGCCGCCGGGCTTCGTCGGAGTCGTCGTCCCCGCGGCTTTCGTCCTTGCCTTCTTCATAGGCGGCCAGGAAGCCCGGGAACGTGATGACGGTACCGGAGGCGGAGAACTCAGCGTCCCGGCCATCGGTGGCCACGGCACCCAGGCGGATGGTCGCCGTCGAGCCCTTGGCGTCACCCATCTGGGAGGCGACGGTGCGCTTCCAGATCAGTTCGTACAGGCGGAACTCGTCACCGGAGAGCTGCTTGGCCACCTGCGCCGGCGTGCGGAAGGAGTCACCGGCGGGGCGGATGGCCTCGTGGGCTTCCTGCGCATTTGCGGCCTTGCTGGTGTACACGCGGGGCGACGCCGGGATGTACTCCGGGCCGTACAGCTCGGAGGCCTGGCGGCGGGCGGCCGTGACGGCTTCGTCGCTCAGCGCCGAGGAGTCGGTACGCATATAGGTGATGTAGCCGTTTTCGTACAGCCGCTGGGCCACCTGCATGGTGCTCTTGGAGGAGAAGCGGAGCTTGCGGCCAGCCTCCTGCTGCAGCGTGGACGTGGTGAACGGCGCGGCAGGCCGGCGCGTGTACGGCTTGGTGTCCACGGACCGGACGCGGAAGTCCGCGTCCTGGAGACCGGCGGCCAGTGAGGTGGCGAGTTCCTCGTTGAGGTGCGCCGCATTGCGCGAGGTGAGGACGCCGTCGTCGTTGAAGTCGCGGCCGCTGGCCACCTTGGCGCCGTCAACGGCAGCGAGCTTGGCCTTGAACGAACCGGAACCGGCGCCGAACTGGCCCGTCAGGTCCCAGTACGAGGCGGCCTTGAAGGCCATGCGTTCGCGTTCACGGTCCACCACCATGCGGGTAACCACGGACTGCACGCGCCCGGCGGACAGGCCGCGGGCCACCTTGCGCCACAGTACGGGGGAAATCTCGTAGCCGTAGAGACGGTCCAGGACGCGGCGGGTTTCCTGCGCGTCCACCAGTGCCGTATCAACATCGCGCAGGTTGTCCATGGCGCGGTGGATGGCTTCCTTGGTGATTTCGCCGAACGTCATCCGGTACACGGGGACCTTGGGCTTGAGCACTTCCAGCAGGTGCCACGCGATGGCCTCGCCCTCGCGGTCCCCATCGGTTGCGAGATAGAGAGCGTCGGCATCTTTGAGCGCGGCCTTCAGCTCGGTGACCTTTTTCCGCTTGTCCGCGGACACCACGTAATAGGGTTTGAAGTCGTTTTCGATGTCGACGGCGAACTTGCCCACCGAGGTTTTCTTCAGTTCTGCAGGAAGCTCAGACGGCTGCGGCAGGTCGCGGATGTGACCAATGGAGGCCTCTACGATGAAGCCCTCGCCGAGGTACTTGGCGATGGTCTTGCTCTTGGCCGGAGACTCCACAATCACGAGTTTCTTGCCTGTTTTGGCCTTGCTTGGCACGGTGCTCCTACAGAAAAAGGTTGCTCGGGCAGATGAGCCCATATTGGCCTAGTTCACCATATTTTGGACAATAGTGCGCATTCATGTGGAAAACCCACTGGTTCATGAGACCCGCCCGGGACCCCGATTTGGGGTGTTCCGGGGCTGGCCAAACCGCTATTCAGCAGGCTCGGAAGGAACCAGGAAACCGTCGCTGACCAGGTTCGCGACGTCGTCGAGCAGCCTGGTCCGGAACGCGTCGCCGTCGAACCCGTCCTCCCCGGCAAGGCTCCCGCCGAGCAGCGCCGCAAGGGCTCCGATGATCTGACCGACGGAGAGGTCACCGTCGCACGCGGAGACAAATCCGGCGAGTTCGGTGCTGAGCAGATTGGTCCGGCGCAGGCCCGCACCCTGACGCAGCAGGATCACGCCGGGGTGCTCGGCGCCGGGGCGCTGATGGCGCTCCTCGGTGACGTCGTCCGCCACGAGCAGGTGCGCGTCCGCCAGGCTGTTGGCGGCCAGCCAGTCGGAACGCTCGACGGCGGCGCCCAGGTGAGGCCCGATGGGCTGCTCAATGGGGTACGTGATTTCCTCGAAACGGCTGATGGAGGCGGCGGGTCGTCCCGCCGTCGGCCGGCGCAGCCAGATCATGCCGAAGCCTATGCCCTCCACGTTCCGGGAAGCGAAGTCCGCCAGGTAGGCGGCGTAGGCGTCCCGGTAATGCTTCCGGTCGCGGGATTCGGACGCGTCCTGCAGCCACGTTTCGGCGTACTGCTCCGGGCCCACCTGCTCGCGCTGGATGAACCAGGCGTCCACGTCCGGACCGGCCCAGCTTTGCGGCCGGTCCGACCACTGCGTCCCCGCGGTGACTTCCCAATTGCCCAAAAGCTGGGCTGTTCCGGCCGGCGCGAGGACTGAGGGCAGGGCGGCCACCAGCGAAGCGACGATGTCGTCCCCGGGCAGCCCGCCGTCACGGTAGGTGAACTGCCCGGACGCGGCTTCGTCCAAGGTCCGCGGGGTGATGACGAACGGCGGGTTGGACACCACCAGCTCGAATTCCTCCCCCGCCACCGGCTCCAGGAGAGACCCCAGCCGAAGGCTGACCCGGTCCTCCAGCCTGTCCGGGTCCAGGTGCAGGGCCTCGGCATTAAGGAGGAGGTTAAACCGGGTGAAGGCCAGCGCCCGCTCCGAGATGTCCGTTGCCGTCACATGCTCGGCATGGTGCAGGAGATGGAAGGACTGGATGCCGCAGCCCGTGCCCAGGTCCAGGGCCTTGGCGACGTGGCGGCGGACGGTGGTCTGCACCAGCGTGGTGGACGCCTGCCCGATCCCCAGCACATGGTCGTGCCGCAGCATGCCGGCCTGCTGGTGCGCGGCGAGGTCGCTGGCCACCCAGAGCTCGGCGCCGCCGCTGCCGTCCTCATTTGAGTCCCAGCCGTACGGCCGCAGATCCGCTTTCGCCTGCAGCAAGTCCTGCGCCGGCTGATCGGCGCCGGGCAGCTCAGGGCCGGCCAGCTCTGGGCCGGGCACGGGCTCGAGCAGCCCCAGCTCCACCAGGCCGTCGGCTCGGATTCCCGGCAGGGCGGCGTCGAGCGTTTCCCGCGTCTGCGGTTCCGCCAGGAGCCAGAGACGCACGACGGCGGCGAGCGCCGCCGTCGTCTTCTCACCGTGCGCAGCCTCACCCCCTGCCGCATCAATCTGAACGGCGCTTTCGGTGGCCAGCAGCGCCGGGATGATCTGGTCCCGGTTCAGCGCGCGGTAGGCTGACTCGCCCAGCAGCCCCGCCACGCCGTCGAGCGTGTAGTCCACCCGGCGCAGGTCCGCGGCGAGCGCCGTCAGCAGTTCGGGGAGGTCGCTGCGCGGGGCATCGGGGGTGTTGCCGGCCAGGAAAAGCGTGGAATCAGTCACCGCCCAAGTCTATTGGCGGGCCGGCTTCCTCCTGACGGGCTAGGTTCTCCGCCGCGTAGATCTTCAGCGCATCCCGGACGAAGCCGGCACCCTCCGCACCGCCGTAGTTCTTGGCGAATCGGGCGTCCGCAACGTACATTTCACCGAGCCCGGTGACGTACGCCTGGACGTCACCCTTGCCGGTGCCGCTCTTCCCGTCACCCTTGCCTGTGACGTCCGACGCCGGGGTGCCCGGGATGCCGGTCAGCCATTCGATGTGCCGCCTGGCGATGTCCTGGGCCTCCGCACTGTCGGGAGCGATACCCGCCGTGGCGGCGGCGATCCAGTCCTCTCCCAGCTGCTGCGAGCGCTGCTTCCACGCCGCCTTCTCGTCGGCACTCATGCCGCGCCACCACGAATCCCCCTTCGCGTAGGCGTCCTTGCCCCAGCGTTCCTCCACTTCGCCCTTGTACTGCGTGTGGTCGAAACCGTTGAACATGTCTTCCGCCATGATTTCGCCCCCTCCTTTCACTGCTTCGATGGTTTGTGTGACCGACGCGATCTGCCGCGCCAGCCTGTCCTGTTCCTGCTTGAGCCATTCGAGATGCCCGGTGAGAGCCTGGGCGGCGTCCGTTTCGTCTTCGAGCACCCGGCTGATCACCGGCAGGCCCAGCCCCAGCCCGCGCAGGAGCAGGATGCGCTGGAGCTGCACCAGCGCCGCCTGGTTGTAGTAGCGGTAACCGTTGTGGCCGGTGCGGCTGGGCTTGAGCAGGCCGATGTCGTCATAGTGCCGCAGCGTCCTGCTGGTGGTCCCTGCGATCCGGGCGATGTCCTGGATGGACCAGTCCATGTGTTCCTCCTTCCTGCTCTGTTTGCATGATGGTCCGGACGTTCTGTTCCGCTGATGGTTCAACGATAAATGTTGACGTAGCGTCAAGGTCAAGGGCCTGAATCACGGAGCACAGATGGAGCCGGGTAAGTTGGAAGCATGGTTCCGTTTCCTTCCTCCATGCCGCGTGCCCTCTCCACTGTGGCTGCAGCAGCTGTCCTCCTGGGCCTCACTGCCTGCGCGCAGCAGCTTTCGGTGGAGAACGCCGATGTGCCGGCCTGGAAAGCCACGGCGATGCCGTCGGCCAGCGGCATTGTTGCCGAGGACTCCGGCAAGATTCTCAATGCCCAACCCATTGACCATACGGAGAACGTGCCGGCAGGCAAGTACACGCTGACACTCGTCTGCGAAGGCGGCGGCAAGGCCTTCCTCGCAGTACGGTCCGGCGGCAAGGAACTCGCCGACCTCGGGGCCGCCTGCTACGGCGCGCGGGAGTCCATCAAGATCACACTCCCGGAATCCGGGCCGCTGCAGCTCAGCGCCTCCAGCGTCGACGCACCGCTGATCTACGCCTACCAGCTGGCAACCGCGGGTTAGTCCCTTCGAATCCACCGTGCAGGTGACCGCCGAACAGGTGACCGCTACGCTGGCGCCCTCCCCCTGACCGGCACTCCCCTCACTTCCCCGAGGCTCTGGATTGGGGTCCGTGCCGGGCATAGAGTCGGAGTATGCCCGCAACGCAGGGGGCGCCGCCGCCCCGCAGGGCGGTACTTCGTCCGGGCACTTGCCCGTCCCGGTCAGTCTCCGTGCGCACCCGGGTCAGGGCCGCCGTCGTGCTCTGGACGGCGGGCGCCCTGGTGGTCGGAACTGCGCTCGCCGGATGTGAATACACGTACAACGAAGGGTGGCGTCCCGCCGAGGCCCCGGCCGCGCCGGAGGTGACCGAGCCGGGGCCACGCGCTGAGTTGTGGCGGAACGATCCCGTCAGCGCGGCTGAAATGGAGGCCTGGCTGACGGAGTCCCAGGTGGGGCCCGGCCTGCAGGTGGCGCATAGGACATTCGGCCTGTTGCGCGCCGAGGAAATCCGAACGGAGGCGACGGCGCCCCTCCCCACCGGAACCTACGTCCTGGTGCTGGTGTGCCGGAGCCAGCGGCGCGTCGAATTCAAAGTCCGCAATGACGAATTCACCATGGTGGACCTCAGCCTGCGCTGCGGATCGCGGCGCGAAAGCGTGATCTACCTGTCCAAGGAAACGGTGCTGCATTTCCAGGTCGAAGCGCCGTCCCCCGCCAATTTCGCCTACCGGCTGGCCCGGCTCTGAACTTTTCTGCCTGCCGGCTCTGACCCGGCCGCGCCGTTCAGGCCACGCAGCTCAGGCCGCGCAGCCTTCGGGGCAGCGCAGCGTCTCCGGGCTGGCGGCACACTCCGCGCAGTACAGCGTCAGCGTGCGGCAGCTCGGGTTGGAGCAGTTCTCGAATTTGCTGGTGGGCGCGGCACAGCGTACGCACTCACCGATGGTCTTGGCGTCCTCACTGAATTCCAGGTGCATGCGCTTGTCGAACACGTAGAGCGAGCCTTCCCAGAGGCCCTGGTCCTTGAACGTTTCGCCGTAGCGGACGATGCCGCCGTCGAGCTGGTACACCTGCTTGAAGCCGCGGTTCACCATCAGGCTGGAGAGCACCTCGCAGCGGATGCCGCCGGTGCAATAGGTAACCACCGGTTTGTCCTTGAGGGCGTCGTACTTGCCGGAGTCGAGCTCCTTGATGAAATCGTGGGTGGTGGCCACGTCAGGGACGATCGCGTCCTTGAACTTGCCGATCTGGGCCTCGAAGGCGTTGCGGCCGTCGAAGAACACCACGTCCTCGCCGGCCTGTTTCGTGGCTTCCACCAGTTCGTGGAGTTCTTCGGGCTTCAGGTGGGTGCCGCCGCCCACCACGCCGTGCTCATCCACTTTGAGTTCGCCGGGCGCGCCGAAGGAGACGATCTCGTCCCGGACCTTAACGCTCAGCCGCGGGAAGTCCTCCGCGCCGCCGTCGGACCATTTCACGTCGATGCCGTGGAAACCCTTGTATTCGCGTGTGGTCTTCACATACTGCTTGACGGCGCCGATCTCGCCGCCCACCGTGGCGTTGATGCCGTCCTTGGAAAGGAGGATGCGTCCGGTCAGCCCGAGTTTTTCGCACAGGGCACGCTGCCAGAGCCGCACCGCGTCCGGATCAGCGATGGGGGTAAAGCCGTAAAAGAGCACAATTCGGTTCAAAGCCACGTATTTAAGGGTACTGGGTTGCCGGGCACCGGACCCGCCTGGTGGCCGGGGCTAAGGTTGGCCCGCTGCGATGGCGGCGTCGCGCCTGTTCAGGGCGGTTTCAGCCGCCCGGTAGCCCAGAACGACGACGGCGAAGGGCACCGCGGTTGCCGTCACAGCGGCCGCGAAAGCATCAGCGCCATTGTTGAGGGCGAGTTCTGCCGCACCGTCACCAACGAGGCGCGGCACAACAAACAGGACCAGCGCGGTGAGAAGCCCACCGAATCCCGGCCGGCGCACTCCTGCGGGCTCGAAGCGTGATCCCGGAAAGTCCAGCGGGCGCTTCGAATTCCGGTAGATCAGGGCGCCGGCCACCAGCGGGACGAGCCCGCCGGCAAGCCAGAGCAAGTAGCCCACACCCGTGGCCTTCTCCCAGTATCTTGCGCCGCCGACCATGGCCACCATTAAGGCGACACAGACCAGCAGGGGCAGCGGAAAGGTGCTCTTGGACAGTTCCTTGGCGGCGGGCATTCGGTCAGCCTTGTCCTGTCACGATTGCATAAGCAAGTCACATCGGGGGCAGCCTACCCCTGTTGCTTGTGTCGGGGCTGGAATACTCTCATGACATGAGTCCGGACGCCTTGGTTGGAGACATCACACGCCTTCTTGAAGTCTGGGTAGCTGGCTGGGCCGGCTGCCGCGGTTACCAGACCTCTGTTGAGGGCCGCTTCCCCGCTGCACTGCGGGCCGACACCACCGGGGAGTGGGAATACTTCGCCCATGACCCCTCCGCTGACGAGTTCGCTGCCCTGGCCGCGAAGACCGCCGAGGCCCCGGCCAGGGTCCTGACCATCCTCACTAATGACGTTGCCCGCTTCAGTGCACTGGCCCAAAAACACGGGCTGAACGTCACGTCCGCATCGCAAGCCATGATGATTGTGGACATGGCCACGCAGGATACGGAAGATCCGTGGCTCTCCGACGATGATTTGAACCTGGTCACCTCCCAGCTCGACGGCGTCCACCACGCGGTGGTCCGCTCGAGTGACACGGTAGCGGCGAGCGGCAGGGTTTTTGTGGTGGGCGAGACTGCAGTGTTCGACAAGATTGTGGTCCAACCAGCGTTCCAGCGCCGCGGCCTGGGCAGCTTCATCATGAAGGCCCTTGCGGCGCAGGCCATCGGACCGTATGTGGAGAACGGCCTGCTGCTGGCCTCGATCGACGGCCAGAAGCTCTATTCCCACCTGGGCTGGTCAACTGTTTGCCGCGTACTGATGTTGTCCACGTCCGATGAGGGTGCCGACCTCTCCGTGGGGTGATTTTTCCCCGGGTGAAAGAATGTTGGGGTGAACCCCCATGACTCCCTGATTCCCTTGCTGGGCCGAGGCCCGGACCCGGAACAGCTGCGTCATGTCCGCACCATCCCTGCCCGGCAGGCGGTCCATGAACCGTGGCCGGCGTGGGCACATCCGGATCTGGTGGCCGCTTACGGCTCCCTGGGCATCCACGAGCCGTACCGGCACCAGATCAAGGCCGCCAATCTGGCCCACGGCGGCGAGCACGTGGTGATCGCCACCGGCACCGCCTCCGGTAAGTCCCTGGCCTACCAGCTGCCGGCGCTTGACGCCATCCACCGCTCCGAACTGCGCGTCCTGTCCGAACCGGGAAAGATCCACGACGACGGCGCCGTGACGCTCTATCTCTCCCCCACAAAGGCACTCGCTGCCGACCAGCTCGCAGCCATCCGTTCCCTGGATCTGCCCACCGTACGGGCCGAGACGTACGACGGCGATACCGACCCCGCGTCCCGCCGGTGGATCCGGGACCATGCCAACTTCATCCTGGCGAATCCGGACATGCTCCACTTCGGCATCCTTCCCAATCATGCCTGGTGGGCCAGCTTCTTCCGGCGGCTGCGGTACGTGATCGTGGATGAGGCCCACAGCTACCGCGGGGTGTTCGGCTCGCACGTGGCCAACCTCATGCGCCGGCTGCGCCGCATCTGCGCGTACTACGGTGCCGGGACCACCCACCCCGGTCCGGTGTTCATCGCCGCCTCTGCCACGGCATCTGAGCCAGGCACCTCCTTCGGCCGCCTGATCGGGGCGCCGGTCCGGGCCGTTGCCGAGGACTGCTCGCCGCACGGTTCCACTACGGTGGCTTTCTGGGAGCCTGCCCTGACCGACCTCAAGGGCGAGAACGGCGCCAGGGAACGCCGCACCGCCGTTGCTGAAACGGCCGATCTGCTGGCGAACCTGGTTTCGTCCCGGATCCGGACCATCGCTTTCATCAAGTCCCGCCGCGGTGCGGAGACGATCGCTTCGATCACCAAGCGCCTTCTGGACGAGGTGGATCCCAGTCTTCCCCAACGCGTGGCCGCCTACCGCTCCGGGTACCTTCCGGAGGAACGCCGGGCCCTGGAAAAGGCCCTCCGCTCCGGCGAACTCCTGGGTGTCTCCAGCACATCCGCCCTTGAACTGGGGATCGACATTTCCGGGCTGGATGCCGTCCTGGTGGCGGGCTGGCCAGGCACCAGGGCATCGCTGTTCCAGCAGATCGGCCGGGCAGGGCGCGCGGGCCAGGATGCCATTGCCGCGTTTGTGGCCAGCGATGATCCACTCGACACCTACCTGGTGAACCATCCCGAGGCGATTTTCGACGTGTCGGTGGAGGCGACCGTCTTTGATCCCTCCAATCCGTACGTGCTGGGTCCCCATCTTTGTGCCGCCGCCGCGGAGCTTCCGCTGGGCGTGGCTGAGCTGGGCCTGTTCGGCGGCACCGCAGAGAAGTTGTTGGGGCAGCTTGTGGCGCAGGGCTATTTGCGCCGCCGGCCGGCGGGCTGGTTCTGGACGCACTCCCAGAGCGCTGCGGCCATGGTGAACCTCCGCGCCGACGGCGGCGGGCCGGTGAGCATCGTTGATGCCGACACCGGTTCCTTGCTCGGGACCATGGATTCGCCCCAGACGCACTACCAGGCGCACACAGGTGCCATCTATGTGCACCAGGGCGACAGCTATGTGGTGGAGGACCTGAACGAAGACGACCACTGCGTGGTGGTCCGGCGCGCCAACCCCGACTACTACACAACGGCCCGGGACGTGACCCAGATCGAAGTGCTCGAAACACTCCGGACCGAGCACTGGGGCGATATCGCCGTCCACTTCGGCGATGTGAAAGTGACAACACAGGTGGTTTCCTTTCAGCGCAAGGCCTTGATTTCAAACGAAATCCTGGGCGAGGAGCCGCTGGAGCTGGGCGCCCGGGACCTGTTCACGAAGGCCGTCTGGTTTGTGGTGGAGAACCGTTCGCTGACGGGCGCCGGGCTCATCGAGGCGCAGTTCCCGGGGGCCCTGCACGCCGCCGAACACGCAGCGATCGGCCTGCTGCCGCTCGTGGCCTCCAGCGACCGCTGGGACATCGGCGGAGTATCCACCGCAATCCACGCCGACACCGGCGTGCCCACCATCTTTGTGTACGACGGGCACCCCGGCGGTGCCGGCTTTGCCGAACGCGGCTTCGACAAGGCAAAGGTGTGGCTCTCGGCGACGCGCGACGCCATCAAGGCGTGTGAATGCGAGTCGGGCTGCCCGTCCTGCGTCCAGTCCCCCAAATGTGGGAACAAGAACAATCCGCTGGACAAGGCTGCCGCCGTCACGCTCATCGACGTCCTCCTCAAAGACGCGCGCGAAATGCCTCTCCGCAGTGCGGAATTCCTGGCGAGCACGGAGCCGTTCAGCACCACAGCCGCTCAGGGCGGCGGTCCGGCCCGCGACTGACCTGTGGCGGCGCCAACGAGTGTGCGTGCATTCAGCTCTGTTCGGACCCTGACGGTCTGGCCGGCCCCTTCCGTACAGCTGACGAGTGCCGCCTCATGGCGGACCGCTACCTCGGCGGCCACCGTGCAGGGGTCTCCCGAAGTGATCCCGCGCAGGGCATCGGCCGCGGCAAGGGCAGCGAGGTCCGCCGCTGCCGCTGCCCTGCTGGCCATCACCGCGGACTGTGCGAACAACAACATCAGGGCCATCGCCATGATGACAACCAGCGCCAGTCCCGCCGCCAGTACTGTTCCCGAACCGCGCTCCGGGTTGTCCCGGAATTGCCTGTTCACAACGGCGCCTCGTCCGCGGTCCCGCCCGGCTCCAACCCCGGATTGGCCGCGGCAGCCGGCGTTTCGCTCCGCGTGGTGGCCTTGGCCGTGAGTGTCCAGGGCACAGTTGCCCCCAGCGGCCCGCCCACCCCGTCGGCCACCGTGACGCTGAGCCACTCACCTTCAGTCCCAACGGACGCCGTTGCCGACGTCCCCGCCAAGGTCCTGACGATCCCCTGCACTGAAGCCGCGTCCTCGCCGCGGGCCAGCGCCCTGGCGCCGGCCCGCGCCGCCTCCTCGAGCCTGAGCTGCGTGACGCCCGCGGAGGCTCCCGCTAAGAGCAGTGCGAGGAGCAACAGAACTGCCGGCAGCGCTACCGCGAACTCCGCCGTCACGGCGCCGTGGGCGTTCCCCGGACCACGGCGGCGGCGACGGAACCGGCGACGGAACGCGGCCGCCGGTCCCAGAGCCACGCGGCTTTCCACACCCTGGTTCCGGCAGCGGCCACAGCGGCTGCCCCGGTCATCAGCCCGTGGCAACGCTGCCGGCGGCAGACTCATGGCAAGGCCAGCGCCGTGCGGATGAGGTTCAACAGGAATCCGCGCACTTCGTCGCTGCGGAGAATGAAGACGAGAAGTCCGGCGAAGCCAACAGCGGCAAGGGTGGCTATGGCGTATTCGGCCGTCGCCATTCCGGCCTCTGAAGCTGTGAGCCGGGGCCGGCGCTTTTTCGCCTCGCTGGCACCGGGGTAAAGCTCCACGACGTTACCAACGGCCTCTGGGGCCTCCTCCCGTTGGCAGGTACAAGCGTCCAGTCCTGCATTGGCAAGTACCACGGAGTCCCATGCGGCGGTACCCGCAACTCCCGCGCTGAGCTCCGGCGCAGGGGCGGCGGAAAGGCTGTTTTGGATGATGGTCATGGTGACGGTTTCCCTTCTGTGCTCCGGCCGAGTTGCCGGCTGATTTCGACTCTTCCCGGCTCCGCAGATCTCGGTAAGTGCAAACATCCCGTAAGTGGATAAGCGCCGCTTTGAGCGGATTGTGGAGGACGGGACGGGGTGTGGAGGAATGGACCGTAGCTCAAATCCCGCTGTCAGGACCCGGACGGCACCAGGGCCAGGAGGACCGGGACTACGCCCAGGCAGATGAAGGCCGGGAGCGAGCACAGGCCCAGCGGAATGACCAGCTTCACGCCGAGCGAGGCCGCCCGTTTCTCCGCAGCGCGGAATCTTTCCCGGCGCAACCTCGCGGCCTGTGCGTAAAGGATGGCCGACGACGGCGCTCCGGTCAGGGCGGCGAATCCCAGGGCGTCACGCAATTCCAGGATTTCAGGAAGACGGATTTCGGAACTGCGCCAGGCTGTTTCCCAGTCGGCTCCGATGGCGAGCGCAGACACCACCGGACGCAGCGCCTTGCCGTAGTCCGTGGAGGCCGAGGCCGCGACGAGTTCCAGGGACCGGCCAATGCCAGACCCCGCGTCCAGCATCGCGGCCACGAGCTCAAGCATCATGGCTGTGTCACGCAATCCGTGAAGGCGGCCGCCTTGAGTGAGTGCTTCATCGGCCCCATGCGGCCCGGCGCCCACGTCCCCTCGCAGTCTGAGCAGCCGCTTTCGGACCCGGCTTGGCTGCGAAAGGGCAAGGCAGGCGGCAGCAGCCAGGACAACGGCCAAGGCCAGCCCCGGCACAAGGATGTCCGTCATGGCACACGGGCCCCGGCGGCAGCACCGACCAGGCGGGCGGACCAGATTCTTCCGGCGATGGTGAGGCCCACACCCGCTGCGAGCGCCGCCAGTCCCAGCGGGGTCCCTATCAGGATGGCCAAGGGATCCACGCCCAACGCTATTCCCAGGCCCAGTCCCATCAGCGGGAGCCACGTCAGGAGACCGACCGTGGCCTTGGGCCCGGCGAGCGCTGTCTGCCGTGCGGCCTCGGCATCGTCCTCCACCTCCAGCTGTGCCGCAAACCTCGCCAGGACATCCGCCAGTGGACAGCCGCTGGCTTCGGCAATGTCAAAGCAGGCGGCAAGCTCACACCAGATCCGTAACTCCCTGCTGTCCGCGCGCGAAAACTCCGATTGCGCAGCCTTCCTTATCGCCTCCGACACGGGTGCGCCCCGGAACGCTGCTGCCCGGACGGCGCCAAGCATCACCAGGGAACCTGCGCTGAGGCTCGGACCGCTGGGCCCTGCCGCTGACCCGCGGATTGGTTCCGCCCTTCCGCCAAGGTCCTGCGATGCGCGTGAACCTGCGCCCGCAGTTGCGGAATCTGGCTCCCGACGGCCAGCGTGGACCAGCCACAGTTCATCCCATAGCCGTGCCGGAGTGCGGCCGCCCTTCAGCAGCGCAGCAAGCTGCTGCACCACAAGGGTCAGTGACAGGTCGTTCCGTTCCGGTCGGTTACCGAGCACCTTGCGCCACGCGACGCCCGTCCTGGGGCCACCGGCCCCGCCCTGAACCCGAGAGGCGAAGCCTGGTCCTGTGCTCCCCACGGCCCGCCGGAAACGGCCTGTGGCACCGCCGGGCGGGCTGAAGAGCAGCACGACCGCCAGCACGAGGACCACGGCCAGCAGAAGTGTCATACGGCGGCACCCGCCTCGAGGGACAGTCCCAGCCGCTTGCTCATCGCCTCCCAGGCTGGACCGGTGCCGACCTGGCCGCGTCTGGCCTCCAACGCCGGAACCACGGTTAGACCGTCGGGACCGTCCTGCACCACGCCCACGCAGGCAACATGCCGCCCGTGGCCGGACCGCTCTACGTGGACCACAACGTCCAAGGCGCTGGCTGCCTGCAGCCGGACCGCGTCCTGGCCCATGCCTGCCAGAGCTCCCAAAGCCGTCAGGCGGGCCGGGACAGCGGTGGCAGCGTTCGCATGGATGGTCCCTCCCCCGCCCGTGTGGCCGGTGTTCATGGCGGTCAGGAGTTCCCGCACCTCGGCCCCACGGCATTCCCCCACCACCAGCCGGTCCGGCCGCATCCGCAGTGCCTGCCGGACGAGTTCGCCGAGATCCACTTCGCCGCCGCCTTCGAGGTTTCCGTGACGGGACTCCAGCGACACAATGTGCGGATGGACGGGGTTCAGTTCGGACGCGTCCTCGATCAGGACCAGCCGTTCCGCCGGGGAGCACAGCCCCAGCAGGGTGGACAGCAACGTGGTCTTTCCGGAACCCGTGGCCCCGCTGATCAGGAAACTCAGCCGCTGCTCAACAACCCGTTCAAGGACCTCCTGGACCGTGCTGCCGAACATGCCGCCGGCACGGAGTTCGTCCATGGAGAAGACCTGCTCCCGCCGGATGCGGACGCTCAGCAAGGTGCCTGCGGTGGAAATCGGCGGCAGGACTGCGTGGACGCGGTATCCGCCTTCAAGCCTGACATCAACGCACGGGGACCCGTCGTCCAGCCGCCTGCCGCCGGCGGCCACCAGCCGCGATGCCAAGGCCCGCACCTGTGCCTCGCCGGAAAACGAAACCCCTGCCGGTTCGAGGCCCTGACCCCGGTCGATCCAGACCGAGTCCGGGGCGTTGACGAAGATGTCGGTGACGTGCACGTCCCGCGTCAGTTCCTGGAGTGGGCCGAGCCCGTTCAGCTCGGCGCTGATCCGTTCCACGGCGGCAAGGGAGCCGGCAGTCCCCAGCAGCCGGCCGGTGGCCTGGACGGCGGCGGCAACCCGGGACGGGGTGACAGGTCCGGCGTCGGCCATGACTGACTCACGGACGGTTTCCAGCAGCGCCGAATCCAAGAAGCGCGGATCCAGGACGCGGGCCTGCCGACGGCGTGCCCCCGTCCGCTGGTCCTGGGGCGACGGGGGCGGGACGGGCCGCTGCGCGCTCACGGCAGGTCTCCGACAGGGATGTCGCCGTCCAGCAGATCGAGCACTGAGGCGGCGAAATGCCTGACACTCCGTCGTTTGCCCACGTCAAGGAGCCTGCCGTTTTCCCCGGCAGCCGTAACGCCGCGCAGCTCCGGTACGCGGCCCTGGACGGGCAGCCCGACGGCGTCCGCAATCAGTCCGGCGTCCAGCGCGGCACCGGCCTTGCCCCGTACGAGGAGGGCCGCCTCGACCGGCGGAAGTTCGTGCAGCAGCCGGGCTGTGGCTACCGCGGCCTTCAGCTGCGCCGGCACAACCACGAGGATGCGGTCGCAGTCCCAGGCAAACATGCGCACGGGTTCGGCGCCCCGGCCGATGTCCACCACCACCAGTTCATAGCCCCGCCGGGCCGCATCCAGTACGCCACCTGTGGTGGCGGCATCCACCGGTGCCGGACGGTCGCCGCTGCCGGGCCAGGACAGGAAGGAAAACCCGCCGGCTACCGGCAGTGAGTCAGCCAGCTGCTCGGGATCGATGCTTCCGCTCGCGTCGGACAGGTCAGGCCAGCGCAGCCCCGGCGTCTCCTCAGCCGCCAGTGCCAGTTCCAGGCCACCACCCCACGGGTCGCCATCAACCAGCAACACGCGCACACCCAGCCCGGCTGCCGCCTGGGCGATCCAGATTGCCGCGGTGGTGGCACCGGCACCGCCGCAGCCCCCTGTTATCCCGAGGACGAGTCCTCCCGCTTCGGGTGACCGCGACCGGCTCAGGTACTCTGCCAGCCAGGCCGCGGCATCCGGAAGCACCGCCACCCGCTCCGCGCCGAGGGCTGTGGCCAGGTGCCAGAGACTGTCCCCCTCCCCGTTCAGGCCCACCAACACGGCAGGGGCCCGCCGCCGCGGCGGCAGCTCGCGGACATCGCTCCCCACCAATACTGCGGCCGCGGCGTCCCAGTACTTGGCGGCATCAGCCACGTCCGCCACCACCCGCAGCTGGCCGCCGGCGGCAGCCACAATACGCTCCACTTCGCCCTGCAGAAAGTCATAGCCGGTGACCAGGAGAACCTCAGCACCAGCGGGGTCGGGCAGCCAGGCTCCCGCGGCGTGTGCCGAGGCAGGCGCACGGGACAGCTGGGCGGAAGGCCGCTCGGAAGGGGGTGGCGATAGCTGGTGCCTGCTCATGCAGCAACTCTCCACCGAACTCAAGGGGGAGAAACAGGGCCCTGCCACCGTATGTGGACAACTCCCCCACCCGGCCGACAGGACGGACAGAAAGACGGGCCGAACGGCCGGACCGGTTACTGCTTCCCGTATTTGCGGTGGACGGCCTGCTTACTGACCCCAAGGCACAGGGCAATGGCTTCCCAAGACAGACCGGCCTGCCTCGCCTTGCGGACCAGGGCCGCTTCGGCGCGGCCGACCTCCTTCTGCAGTTCCGCCACTGCGTACAGCGCTTCAGCGGGACCTTTCCCGTCCATTGATGCGACCAGCGTTTTCATCCGTCCTACCTCCATTCGTCAACTTTAGTTGACGAATGGAGGGCCGTCAACACATGTTGACGCCATGGGGTTGGGGCTTGAATGTCCCCGCCGCAGGGCAGAATTGGACCTATGTATCTGCTGCTCGCCGCCCACGCCCACGGCGCAGCCCTCCAGCAGGTCACCCAGGCGGGCGATCCCCACCCCGACCGCCCCGAACCGCGCCTCATCAGCGCAAGCGAGCTGGCCGGCGTCGTACGCCAACTGGAAAACCGGCCCCGCGAGGCGCCGCCCCGCTGGATCTGGAACCGGACCCAGGCCTGGTACCCCGCCCTGCTGGCGGCCGGCGTGGAACTGGAGCGCTGCTATGACCTAGGTTTGTGCGGCAATATCCTGGCGTATTCGCAGTTCACCGCCCACACGGAGTACGCCCGGAACGCCGAGAAGGAACCGCTCGACGATCCCCAGGGGCTGCCCCGCACGCTCCAGCCGCCGCCCCCGCCGGCGGACCAGGGCGCGCTCTTTGACGATGTCCGCCAGCGCGCCCCACGGCAGGGCCTTGCTGAGCTCCGCGCTGAATACGCCGCCCAGCAGGCTGCCCTGGCCGATGCCGCTCCGGAAGAAAACAAGCGGAAGCGGCTCCAGCTGCTGCTGGCCGCCGAATCCGCCGGCGCCATGATCGCCGCGGAGATGCAACACACCGGCGTCCCCTGGCGCGAGGACCTGCATGAGCAGATCCTGGCCGGCCACCTCGGGCCGCGCCCGCCGGCCGGTCACCGCCCCGCGAAGCTGGAGGCCCTGAACACCGAACTCCGGGGGCTGCTCAACTCGCCCGGACTGAACCCGGACTCGCCGCAGGAACTGATGCGCGCCCTGCACCGCAACGGCATCGAGGTGAAAAGCACGCGGCAGTGGGAGCTGATGGAGTCCAGCCACCCCGCCATCGAACCGCTCCTCGCCTACAAGAAACTGTCCCGCCTGCACACCGCCAACGGCTGGGCCTGGCTGGACGCATGGGTAGCCAAGGGCCGCTTCCAGCCCGAGTATGTTGTGGGCGGTGTGGTGTCCGGCCGCTGGGCCTCGCGGGGCGGCGGTGCCCTGCAGATCCCGCGGCAGATACGCGGCGCCGTCCACGCGGATCCCGGCCACAAGCTCATCGTCGCGGACGCCTCCCAGCTGGAACCCCGTGTGCTGGTGGCGCTGGCGCAGGACTCCAAAATGGCGGAAGCAGCGCGCGACAAGGACCTGTACGCCGGCATCGCCGCCCAGGGTTTCGGCGGCGATCGCGCCAAAGCGAAGGTCGCCCTCCTCGGCGCCATCTATGGCGCCACCACGGGGGAATCAGGGCGCCTGATGCCGCAGCTGGCACGGACCTACCCCCGCGCCGTCGGCTTCGTGGAGCAGGCGGCGCGCGACGGCGAGGCCGGCGGCACCGTGACCACCCGGCTTGGCCGGAGCAGCCCGCCGCCGTCGGAAGGGTGGTACCGGAGCCAGCAGTCGGCCACTGCCGAGGAGCAGCGCCGCGCGGAATCCATTGCCCGTTCCCGCGGCCGCTTCACCCGCAACTTTGTGGTGCAGGGATCCGCCGCTGACTGGGCGGCGTGCTGGCTGGCGGAATTACGACGGCGGCTCCGGGCCTTGCGTGCCGACGGTTCCGTTCAGGCGGAACTGGTGTTCTTCCTGCATGACGAGGTGATGGTCCATGCCCCCGAGGCCGGCGTCCAGGCCTGCATCCGGGCCGTCGAGGAAGCTGCCGCCGCCGCGAAGGAACTGCTGTTCGGCCCCATCCCGGTGGAATTCCCCGTCAGCGTGGCCGTGGTGGACTCCTACGACAACGCAAAATAGCAAATTCGGTTAGCCGGAAGAAACCTACCCGTGAGTAGATGGTCGAACCGCTGTGACCATGGTTACATCAGTGCAGGACTGAAGCAGACGGTCCAGCTATTCATGCAAAGACGCATATCAGGGGAGGTCCGGCCTATGGCGGGCAGGTTTGAAATACATCGGGTAAGTGACGGGTGCTATCGGCTCAGGCTTACCGACTCAAACGGAAACACCGTGGCGGTTTCGCCCGACTTCAAGCATCTCGGTGCCTTGAAGGACGGCATCATTGCCCTGCGTGAAAACGCAGCCACCGGCATTGTTGTTGACCTTCGGCATATGCCACAGCCGAGCTAGAAGACCACCTCGTGGAGCCGGGTCCGGTCCCACGGCACGGCCCAGCCCAACTGGTCAAAGAGGCCATCCAGAATGATCCCGGTGAAGCCCCAGACCAGCACGCCACTGACGGCGAAAGCAGGGCTGCTGAAGGTCCTGCCATCGCGGCTGACCGTGGCGGTCACCCGGTTGGCCGGGTCCAGCAGGTCCCGTACGGGGATCCGGAAAACCTGGGCAGATTCGGCGTAGTCCACCACGTGCACCGGCGACGGCGACGCCCACCATCCGAGCACCGGCGTCACCAGGAAGTTGCTGCGGGCCAGCCCAAGCTCCTGCAGCACGCCCAGGACCTCCACACCGGCGGAGTCCAGTCCGGTCTCCTCCTCGGCTTCCCGCAGGGCTGCGGCAACCGGGGTTTCGTCCCCGTCGATGGAACCGCCGGGAAAGGCGACCTGGCCGGGGTGGGAATCCAGGGTGTGCGCGCGTTCCAGCAGCAGGACATCAAGATCTGCCGCGGCCAGGGGTTTGCCGGAGGCCGCGGGAACGTCGTCCAGCACACCGAAAAGCATCAGGACTGCCGCCTTGCGGGCTATGGTTTCATCCACGGTCAGTGCCGCCCAGGCAGTGTTCGGCGCGGTGACGTCGCCGCTGTCCGATCTGCGCACCAGGTCGATCAGGTCCTGGCGCGCGCTCACGGGACCCGCCTCTGCGATTCCATCCGGATTTCAGCGGCGCGGTGCGTCTCGGCCAGCAACCGTTCCAGGAGGCTCTCGCTCCCGGGCGCCAACTCGTATTTAAGCAGTTTGGCAGCTTTGACGGGGTCAGTCTCGCCCAACCCATAGCTGGGGCACCAGTCCGCTACCGGACACGCGCCGCAGGCTGGCTTCCGTGAGTGGCACACCCGCCGCCCGTGGAACACCACACGGTGCGAGAGCATGGTCCAGTCCTTGGGCTCAAACAGCTCAGCGACGTCGAATTCGACTTGCACCGGGTCCTCGGACGTGGTCCAGCCGAAGCGCCGTGCGAGCCGGCCGAAGTGGGTATCCACAGTGATCCCCGGGACGCCGAAGGCATTGCCGAGCACCACGTTGGCAGTCTTACGCCCCACTCCCGGCAGCGTCACCAGGTCTTCCAGACGGCCGGGGACCACGCCGTCGTACTCGTCCACCAGGCGGGTGCTCAGGGCCAGCACGCTCTTCGTTTTGGCCCGGAAAAAGCCGGTGGGCTGCAGGATCGCTTCCAGCTCGGCGGGATCGGCCTCTGACATGGCCCGGGCGTCCGGGTACCGCGCGAACAGGATCTTGGTGACCTGGTTGACCAGCACATCGGTGGTCTGGGCCGACAGGACGGTGGCCACGACCAGTTCAAACGGGTTCCGGAAATCCAGCTCCGCGTGGGCATAGGGATACTTCTCCGCCAGGGCCTTGTTGATCCGCCGCGCCCGGCGCTTCAACGCCAGCAAAGACTCCGGGGCTGTTGTGGCCGGGCCGGATCCGGGTCTACGGGACGTGGCCACGGGGCCGGCTAGCCGCGCTCGATGTTGCTGAGGTCGCGCAGCACGCCCACTCGTCCGTCGGTGTGCTGGACCAGGAATTCGTGGCCCCGGTCTTCCAGTGCGAGCACCCAGCCGCCCGGTTCAATCACAAAGGCGGGAGCTCCGGTCTGGGGGTCCACCGCGGTCCGGTGCTGTGCCACGGCAAACCAGAACGCCTCATGCGCCGGCTCTTCGTACGATTCTTCCGGCCTGGATGCCGGATCCACGGTGGCGCCGATGGGCTCCACGCGGCGCACCTGCTGATGCACGGCCGTCGCTGCAGGTTCCGCGGCAGACTGGCGAGCCGGGGCAGCGACGCCTGTGCCGGCGTCGTGGGTTGCCGCTTCAGGGGCAGCGGCGGCGGACGCCGTAGCGGCCGGCGCAGGGGCAGCAGCAGCCGCCGTCGGGATGTCACCCGCAGAAGTCTCCGCAACGGCGGGCGCCGCAGAGGTGCCCACCGCTGACGGGGAAGGCACGACGTCGGCCGCCTGGGTTGCGGGGCTCGGGTCGCCGCCAGCGGTCCACTCGTTGACCTCCGGGGCGGATGAGACGGCCGCTGACGCAGCCGAAGCGGCGGGGGCGGCAGCATGCGCAGAAGTGGCTGCAGGTGTGGCGGTAGGCGCGGAAGCTTCCGGAACGGGCGCGGCCGCAGGCTTGGGTTCCTTGGGCGTGTGCGGCTTGGGCAGCGGGACAGCCGAGTCGCGCGCCATCACGTGGGCCGGGGTTTCGTCGCGCCCCAGGAAGTCGCCGGCGAAGTACGGGATGAAGCGGCTCAGCACGGTGCCCGCGAACAACACGACGGAACCCACCAGGCCCACCAACAGGCTGGGCACAAAAGCCGCGGCCGTGGAAACGAAGAAGAACGCCAGTGCAAAGGAAGCCACCACAGACCCGAACTGGTCAACGGACAGCGACCCGATGCGGACCTTCGTGGCGGGAGCGAGCCGGCGGGCAACAAAGAGTGCCGTGACAATCAGCGGCAGCACAATGCCGAGGCCCAGGAAGAACAGGCTGCCTGCATTCCAGAGATTAAACCGGCCGAAGAAGATGGGCAGCAGCGAGGCGACCAGAAGAATGAGGGTGGCGGCGAATACCGTCAGGTCCCGCAGTGTGAACGGACCCAGCACGGCCTGGTTGGTGGTTCCCGGCTTGGCGCCGGCCGGCTTCTGCACGCCCTTTGCTGAGCCGCCCCCCGGTGTGGTGCCAGGCCCTGCCTCGGTTGCGCGGCCAAATTTCTGGCCGAAGCTTTGCTGGTTCATTCTGTACTCCTTAGCGTGGCGGCACCGGGACGGTTCCGTCCCAAAACTGTGCCGTCCGAAACGGCGGCAACGGCCAGGTCCGGCAGTGATACACCGGATCCGACAGCTCCGTAGAAAGTCACAATTCAATCTCAGCCTAGTCAACCGCATGGCCGATCACTAGCTGATCCGCAGCGGCGGGACGCCGGTTCGCAGGGTCCATAAACCGCTCACCGCTAAATAAATGCCGTTCGCGGGCGCCTTTGTGACAGCGAACACATCGCAGCCCCGGCGCGTATTAGGCTTGATTCCGGAACAGCTCTTTGCGGAATGTCCGTGATCGGCCGCTGCCCGATGCCGCGCAAAGCGGCGGAGCACGGCCGGGCGACGGCAGCCGCTGAAAAGACCGATGAATGATGAGGTTCACCATGTCTCAGGACACTCCCGGCTCCACGGCCACCGCCCCCGCAGCGTCCGTGCAGACCGACCAGCAGGGCGACGCCTTTGAAAACCTGCTGCACGAAAACCGCACTTTCGCCCCCAGCCCCGAATTCGCTGCCGACGCCGTTGTCACCGCCGCTGATTACGCAGAGGCCGACGCCGGCCGCCCGGCTTTCTGGGCGAAGCAGGCCCGCGAGCTGCTCACCTGGAGCAAAGACTTCGACCAGGCATTGGACTGGTCCAACCCGCCGTTCGCCAAGTGGTTCGTGGGCGGCGAAGTCAATGCCGCGTACAACGCGCTGGACCGCCACGTTGAGAACGGACTCGGGGACCGGGTGGCCATCTACTTCGAGGGTGAACCCGGCGACACCCGCACCTACACGTACGCCCAGCTCACCGAAGAGGTCAAGAAGGCCGCGAACGCCTTCGAGTCCCTCGGGGTTGGCAAGGGTGACCGGGTGGCCGTCTACCTGCCCATGATCCCGGAGGCCGTCATCACGCTGCTGGCCTGCGCCCGCATCGGCGCGGTGCACTCCGTGGTGTTCGGCGGGTTCTCAGCCGACGCCCTGCGCTCCCGGATCGAGGACGCCGAAGCCAAGCTCGTTGTCACCGCGGACGGCACCTACCGCCGCGGGAAGCCCAGTCCGCTCAAGACCGCCGTGGACGACGCCCTCTCCGTCGCCGGTCACACGGTCCAGAACGTTGTGGTGGTCAAGCGCAACGGCCAGAACGTGGACTGGCACGAAGGCCGGGACCACTGGTGGGCGGACACCGTGGAGCTGGCCTCCGCCGAGCACAAGGCGGTAGGACACGACTCCGAGCACCCGCTGTTCATCCTGTACACGTCCGGCACCACGGGCAAGCCCAAGGGCATCCTGCATACCACGGGCGGCTACCTCACCCAGGGCGCCTACACTCACAAGGCGGTGTTCGACCTCCACCCCGAAACAGATGTCTTCTGGTGCACGGCCGACGTCGGCTGGGTCACCGGCCACTCCTACGTCGCCTATGCGCCGCTCATCAACGGCGCCACCCAGGTCATGTACGAGGGCACCCCGGATTCCCCTCACCAGGGCCGCTGGTGGGAGATCGTCGAGAAGTACAAGGTCTCCATCCTGTACACCGCACCCACGGCCATCCGTACGTTCATGAAGTGGGGCCGGGAGATCCCGGACAAGTACGACCTGTCCTCCCTCCGGGTCCTTGGTTCCGTGGGCGAATCCATCAACCCGGAAGCCTGGATGTGGTACCGGGACGTGATCGGCGGCAACAAAGCACCCATCGTTGACACGTGGTGGCAGACCGAAACCGGCGCCCAGATGATCGCCCCGCTGCCCGGCGTCACCGCCACGAAGCCCGGCTCAGCCCAGACCCCGCTCCCCGGCATCGCGGTGGACGTCGTCGATGAGCAGGGCGAATCCGTGCCGGACGGCCACGGCGGCTTCCTGGTGATCCGCGAGCCCTGGCCTGCCATGCTCCGCGGCATCTGGGGCGACCCCGAGCGTTTCAAGGAGACCTACTGGTCCCGTTTCGAAGGCATGTACTTCGCCGGCGACGGCGCCAAGAAGGACGAGGACGGCGACATCTGGCTCCTGGGCCGCGTGGATGACGTTATGAACATCTCCGGGCACCGGCTCTCCACCACCGAGATCGAATCCGCCCTGGTCAGCCACCCCTCCGTGGCCGAAGCCGCCGTTGTGGGCGCCGCGGACGAGACCACGGGCCAGGCCGTCGTCGCGTTCGTGATCCTCCGCGGCGACGCCGTGGACTCCGGCGAGGCCACGATCCTGGAACTCCGCAACCACGTGGGCAAGGAAATCGGGCCCATCGCCAAGCCCAAAATCATCCTCGTGGTCCCGGAACTGCCCAAAACCCGCTCCGGCAAGATCGTCCGCCGCCTGCTCAAGGACATCGCCGAAGGCCGCGAATCCGGCGACGCCACTACCCTGGCCGACACCACAGTGATGCAGCAGATCGCGCAGTCGCTCAGAAAGTAACAGCTGCCTCACAACCCGGCCCGGCGCCATCGAGTGGCCCCGATTCTCCCGTCCCCACGGGAGAATCGGGGCCGCTCGCTGTTTGGGACGATTCAAAAAATCAACACCAAGAATGTTATTTGCCGTTCTTCCATGTTCTGTTTTGAACGTTTATAGTCAGATGCAATGTGAGGTGTCTCACATGCGGCTATTTTTCAAGGGAGAGAACATGGCTTCACAGTTTGATGCGTCTGCAACTGCTTTTCCCAGCAGGCGAAGCATCCTCAAGACCGTTGGCATAGGCGCAGCAGGCCTGGCCGGCATTCCCCTGCTCGCAGCCTGCACGGGCGGAAGTACGCCATCCGCCACGGGTTCCGACTCCTCCGGCCTTACCTTCGGTTCCGGGTCCTCCGATGACGTCCCCAAGCGGGCGTACCAGGCTGTCACCGACGCCTTCACGGCCAAGACCGGCAAGAAGGTCACCACGAACGTGGTGCCCCACAATGATTTCCAGAACAAGATCAACTCCTACCTGCAGGGCTCCCCGGACGATACGTTCACCTGGTTCGCCGGATACCGCATGCAGTACTACGCAGGCAAAGGGCTCCTTGCGCCCATCGATGACGTCTGGGAAACCATCGGCGGCAACTACTCCGATGCGCTGAAGAAAGCCTCCACCGGACCGGACGGCAAGATGTACTTCGTACCCAACTACAACTACCCGTGGGGGTTCTTCTACCGGAAGAGCCTCTGGGCCGAAAAGGGGTACCAGGTGCCGGAGACCTTTGACGCCCTCAAAGCCCTCGCCACGAAGATGAAGGCAGATGGCATCATTCCCATCGGCTTCGCCGACAAGGACGGCTGGCCGGCCATGGGCACGTTCGACTACATGAACATGCGGCTCAACGGCTATCAGTTCCATGTGGACCTGTGCGCGCACAAGGAATCCTGGGACCAGCAAAAGGTCAGCGCGGTCTTCGACACCTGGGCGGCGCTCCTTCCCTTCCAGGATCCGGCAGCCCTCGGCCAGACCTGGCAGGACGCCGCCAAGGCGCTGGAAGCCAAGAAGACCGGCATGTACCTGCTGGGTTCCTTCGTCACCCAGCAATTCACCGACCCGGCGGTGCTGGCGGACATCGATTTCTTCGCCTTTCCGGAAATCGCCATGGAAGGCCGCGACGCCGTCGAAGCCCCCATTGACGGCCTCCTGCTGTCCAAAAAGGGCGGGGACAACAAGGCGGCACGCGACTTCATGGCGTTCCTCGGCACCGCCGATGCCCAGGACGCCTACGCCGCCGTGGATGCGTCCAACATCGCCACCGCCAAGGGCACGGACACGTCCAAGTTCAGCCCGCTCAACAAGAAATGTGCGGACACCATCGCGGACGCGAAGTACATCAGCCAGTTCTTCGACCGGGACGCCCTGCCCGCCATGGCCAATAACGTGATGATCCCGGCCCTGCAGAGCTTCATCAAGGACGGCAAAATAGACGTCAAAAACCTCGAGGCCCAGGCCAAAACGCTCTACGCCGCGCAGTAAATCCAGGGCCGCACTTCCAGCCCTGTCAGCGCCGTTTCCAAGGCGACCAGCCATGGAGGGAACGACGACGGCGGCGCAGGCTCCCGCCGTCGTTCCCTTCCTGCGTCCCCACCCAAAGAGGAAGACTTCCATGAGCAGCACTGCACAAGAACTGATACCGCCGGAGGCGCGGGAACCCGGCAACGGCCGTATCCGCCGGGCAAAAGGGGGGCGGGTCCGCCGCCTGTCCGGACGGGACAAGCTCGTCCTGTCGCTGATGGTGGGCATCCCCACCCTGATCGAACTGACCCTCGTGTGGCTGCCGACGCTGATGTCCGTGGGGCTCAGCTTCACGCGGTGGAACGGCCTGGACCTGGGCAACATCCGCCCGGCGGGTACGGACAACTACCAGTTCATCTCCCAGGACTACCCGCCGTTCTGGCCAGCAGTGCAGCACAACATGCTGTGGCTCCTGTTCCTGGCACTGATTGCCACGCCGCTGGGGCTGTTGCTTGCCGTACTTCTGGACCAGAACATCCGCGGCAGCAGGATTTACCAGAGCATTTTCTTCGCACCCGTGATGCTGTCGCTCGCCCTGATCGGCATCATCTGGCAGCTGTTTTACCAGCGTGACAACGGCCTCCTGAACTTCCTCCTGGGCACAGCGGGGACACCGCAGGCCGTTGACTGGTTCGGGGACTCCTCCGTGAACATCTGGGCCGCCCTGGTTGCAGCGACCTGGCGGCATGCCGGCTACGTGATGCTCCTATACCTGGCCGGGCTGAAGGGCGTGGACCCGACCCTGAAGGAAGCCGCCGCCATCGACGGAGCCAACGCCGTGCAGACCTTCTTCCGCGTGGTGTTCCCGGCCATGCGCCCCATCAACATCGTCATCGTGGTGATCACCATCATCGAATCGCTGCGCGCCTTTGACGTGGTTTACGTCATCAACCGCGGAACCAACGGCCTGGAAATGCTCAGCGCCCTGGTGATCCAGAACCTCGTGGGCGAAGGTCAGGTGATCGGCGTCGGCTCGGCGCTGGCAGTGGTGCTGCTGGTCATCTCCCTTGTTCCCATCGTCTTCTACCTCAGCCGCACCTTCGGCAAGGAGAACAAAGCATGAGCACCACCACAGCCCGCACCGGCCGCACTCCCGCCGCAGCGGCGCCCCGCTCCGGCAGCAGGCCGAAGCGCCACTACGGGACCCACATCTTCCTGGCCGTTATGGCGGTGATGTGGCTGATCCCGCTGGGTTGGTCTCTTTTCACCGCACTCCGTCCGGTGGACTCGACAAACCAGTACGGCTATTTCAGCTTCGCCGGCGACTTCAACTTCGACAACTTCGCCCAGGCCTGGACCCAGGGAGGGTTTTCCACGTACTTCTGGAACTCGGTCATCATCACCGTCCCGGCCGTGCTGCTGACCCTGTTCCTTGCCTCCCTCATGGCCTTCGCCGTCAGCCGGGTGAACTGGAAGTTCAACATCACGCTGCTCATCATGTTCACCGCCGGCAACCTGCTTCCCCCGCAGGTCCTCGCCGCTCCGCTCTTCGAGATGGCAAAGCACTTCGAAGTGCCGTACTCATTCAGCGATTCCGGAAACATGCTGAACACCTACATCATTGTGATCGCGGTCAATACCGCCTTCCAGATGGGTTTCTGCACCTTTGTGCTGTCCAACTACATGAAGGCGCTCTCCGCGGACCTGACCGAGGCTGCCCTGGTGGACGGGGCCGGCATCTGGCGGCAGTACCGGGAGATCATCATGCCGCTCTGCCGGCCGGCGTTCGCCGCCCTCGGCACGCTCCAGGTCATCTTCATCTACAACGACTACTTCTGGCCCCTCATCTTCATCCAGAGCGGCAACCGGCTTCCGATCACCACAGCCATCAACAACCTGCAGGGCGAATTCCTGAGCAACTACAACCTCCTGGCCGCCGGCGCAGTCATCACTGTCATTCCCACGCTGGTGATCTATGTGCTCCTGCAGCGGCAGTTTGTTGCGGGGCTGACTCTTGGTTCAAGCAAGGGGTAGACCATCATGGAACGTGACGGGGATTTCACACCCGCCTCAGCCCGAAAGGAATACATGCTCCCCGCAGCACGCCACCAGGCAATCGTGGACGCCGTCCAGCGCGAACGGGTTGTCCGCGTCTCGGACCTCGCCCAGCAACTGGGTGTTTCGCTGATGACGGTCCGCCGGGACATCGAGCTGCTGGAGGAGGGCGGCAAACTGGAGCGTATCCACGGCGGCGCCAAGCTCCCCGGCGATGCCAGCACCCACGAGCCAGGCTTCGAACTTAAGTCCACGCAGCTGACAGCGGAGAAGCGTGCCATTGCAATTGAAGCGGCCGCACTGGTCCAGGAAGGGATGGCGGTGGGGCTGAGCGCCGGGACCACAACGTGGGCGCTCGCCAAGGAACTGGTCAATGGCCCGCAGATCACGGTGGTCACCAACTCGGTGCGCATCGCTGACCTGTTCCACCATGCTGCGGCAACGGGCCCGGCCCGCTACAGCTCCACGGTGATCCTGATCGGCGGCCAGCGCACGCCGTCGGACGCCCTGGTTGGCCCCATCGCCACCGCAGCGCTCAAACAGCTGCACCTGGACGTGCTGTTCCTGGGCGTTCACGGCATGGACGCCGACGCCGGCTTCACCACACCCAACCTCCTGGAGGCCGAGACGGACCGGGCGTTCGTCGCAGCCGCCCGGAAAACCGTGGTCCTTGCCGATCACACCAAGTGGGGGCTGCTGGGCATCAGTTCCATTGCGTCACTGGACGAAGTGGACGAGGTAATCAGTGATTTCGGGCTGGGTCCTGAGGCGCAACGTGTCCTGAAGGAGAAAGTTGGCAGGCTTCGGCTCGCTGCAGCCTAGGGGCAGCCGCAGGACTGCCGGATCTGCAACTCGGCAGGAAAGATGAGATGTTCCGATTCGTGGCCGCGATGGGCGCCGATGAGGGCGCTGACAGCGGCGTCCGCCATCGCCTTTGCCGGCTGTTTCACTGTTGTAAGGGGAGGCCAGCTGTACTCCGCTTCAGCTGAGCCGTCGAACGAGGCCAGCGCAATGTCTCCGGGCACGGAGACACCCGCCTCATGGAGTGCCCGGAGGATACCGACCGCCTGCAGGTCAGAGGTGGCAAAAATGGCCGTCGGGCGGTTTGCGGAAGCCAGGAGGCGTTTTCCTGCGGCGTAGCCGCCTTCCCGGGTGAAGGCGGTACGGACAATGGGGCCTTCAGGCAGGCCTGCCCCGGCCAGAGCCTGCAGCCAGCCCTCTTCACGGCCGTCATAATAGTTGCCGGTGTTTGTACCCATTGCGAGGGCGATACTGGTGTGTCCGTGGCCGATCAAGTGTTCAACGGCCGATTTTGCGCCCGCCACCAGATCCACGCCCACGCTGTTGAATCCGGGCGCATCGGCACTGTGGTTCAGGAGAACAACAGGTATCTCCGCCGATTCGAGGTCCGTCAGGCCCGGTTCCATCAAAACACTGGAAAGTATGACGCCGTCAACCTGGCGTGCCGCAAGGTTGCGCACGTTCCGGAGTTCCTTCGCGAGGTTTCCATCCGAGTTGGTAAGCAGCAGGGCGTAGCCCAGTTCGGCGGCAGCATCTTCGACAGCGTGTGCCAGGAGCGAGAAGAAAGGGTTGCTGTTGTCCGGGATGACCAGCCCTATGGTTTCGCTCGACCCGAGTTTCAGGGCCCGCGCGGCAGCGTTCGGACGGTACCCCAGCCGTCGGATGGCGTCCTGGACTTTCGCTTCCGTGGCCGGAGCCACTTTCTTGGGCCCGCCGTTAACTACATAGCTGACGACGGCGGTGCTGACGCCCGCGTACCGGGCAACGTCCTTGCGGGTCACCGGGCCGCGCGGGGCCTGCACTACGGGAGTCGTCATGGTGTACATGCTAGCTATCAGATCCCCGGAGCGTCGCCGAAGTCACGGATGGGCAACCGCTCGCCGCCGCGGAGGGCGGACTGGTGCGCCACGATACCGGGCAGCGTGAACCGGGAGGCAACCCAGGCGTTGACCGGCGGCAGGGTGCCGGTGTTGACCGCTGTCACGAAGTCATCCACCAGGAAGTGGTGGCTTCCCTCGTGGCCGTTCGGTGCGCCGCGGAACTCCTCCGGAAGCCGATCTGCGTCATGGACCCGCGAGAGTCCAGAGACGAAGGCGTCCCTCAGTTCGGGCGCAACGTTGGCCAGTGACGGATCATCCAGGGACATAGTGGGCCGTGATTCCAGCTGCTCGGAAATGTCATGGACGTCTTCCTTGTCCTGCCAGACCGAGACGTTTGCGAGCTGTTCAAAACTGGCCTCCGTCCCGAAAAACCGGAACCGGGACTCCCTGATGTGTGAGGGGTAGCCCACGCGGCGCATCTCGTTGGTGCGCATGACGCCACCGTCGTTGAGTTCAAAAAGGGCGGTGGCGTTGGAGAAGTCGTTGCCGAACATACTGACCTCCTTGTCGAAGACGCCGTCATTGCGGTCATCCTTGACTCCGACGCAGCTGACGCTGACGGCATGGGCCGGGACGGCACCGAGGACTCCGCCCACCGCGTGGGTCGGGTACAGCATCGGCGGGTAGCTGGCGGTTTCCTTCCAGCGGTCACCGCCGCTGTACTGGTAGGCATCGTAGAAGCCCAGGTCCATGTCGTGGACGTAGTCCCCTTCGCTGTAGAAGATCCGCCCGAAGCTGCCGGCCGCATGCTGCTTGCGTGCATAGACGGTGGCCGGGTTGTAGTAGCTGGTCTCCCCCATCATGTAGACAAGGCCGGTTTCGCGGACAGCGCCGATGATCCGGTCGATTTCCTCCTCGGAAATGGCCATGGGGACGGCTGAGTAGACGTGCTTGCCGGCGCGAAGCGCCTGCTCCACCAGCGGACCGTGTGTCCAACGTTGGGTGAAGATGGCCACGGCGTCGACGTCGGAGGCAAGGAGGTCTTCGAAGCTCGCCTTCGACCCCGCCAGGTGGTAGCGGTCCACGGCCTCGGCCGCCCGTTCCGGAAGCTCATCCACTGCGTAGACGGCGCTGACGCCGGGGTGGAGATTGAAGAGGTGCGCGAACTGGCCGCCGAACTGGCCAACTCCTACTACGCCGATTGAAAACGTCATTGTCTACCTTCCGTGGGTGCTGTGAAGGAGCGCCAGGCAAGCGCTGTCCATCAGAATTCCCAGTGTTTCACTTGAATCTACTCGAGTCAATGCCCCAGTCACTGGATAAATTCCTTTGAATGCAGCTCGAAAATTAGCACTTGCCACCCCTGATCTACTCGTGTAGATTTCTCAGCAGTTGTTATCCACATCACAGTCAGGAAAGGGTCGACGATGACCACCCTTGCCAAAAACGCGAGATCCGCCCCGCCCCAGACCGGAGCACCCAAGCCGCGCGGCGGTTACCGCCGGCTCGGCGACCTCAAGATCGCCCTGTTCTTCATCGCCCCGGCAATGATCGGGTTCATCTTCTTCTACGTTGTCCCAACCATCCGCGGCGTGTACTTGAGCTTCACGGAGTACAACATCCTCGGAGACCCAACATGGGTGGGGATGGACAACTACACGGCGATCGCCAAGGACCCGCTGTTCTGGAATTCCCTGGCCGTCACAGGCCAGTACGTCTTCCTCAACATCGTCCTCCAGACCGCCCTGGCCCTGGGCCTGGCCCTCCTGATGAACAAGGTCGCTAAGTCCACCCTGATCCGCGGCGCGCTGCTCCTGCCCTGGATGATGTCAAACATCATCGCGGCACTGCTCTGGTTCTGGATGCTCGACTATCAGATCGGCGTCGTCAACCAGTTCATCGAATGGGCCGGCCTCCCCCGCGTCGCATTCTTTGGAAGCGAGGAGTGGGCCATCCCCACCCAGGCCGTAATCAACACCTGGCGCCACATGGGGTACACCGCCCTGCTCATCTTCGCCGGCATGCAGGCCATCCCGGGCCATGTCTACGAGGTAGCCAAACTCGACGGCGCCTCACCGTTCCAGACCTTCCGCAAGATCACCCTTCCGCTGCTGCGGCCCGTCCTGGTCATGGTCCTGGTTGTCACCGTGATCGGTTCCTTCCAGGTCTTCGACACCGTTTCCGTCACCACTGGAGGCGGGCCGGTCAACGCCACCCGGGTCATCCAGTACTACATCTACCAACGCGCCTTTACCGAGTCGGACTTCGGCTACGGATCCGCGATCGCCGTCATTCTCTTCCTCATCCTCGCCCTGGTGGCCTTCATCCAGATGAAGTTCCTCAAGGGCAACGAGTCGGACCTGGACTAGGAGCCCCGCATGACCACCACCACAAGCCGCGCACCGCAGCAGGCCCCGGCCCGCCGCCGTCGTCCGTTCAATCCCCGCACCGCCGGCGCTTGGACCCTCCTTGTCCTCGCCATTGCGGTCTCCGTCGTCCCGTTCCTCTGGGTGCTCCGCACGGCGCTGTCCACCAACTCGGCTCTGGCTTCCAACTCGGCCAGCCTGCTTCCCGCGGAATTCACCTTTGGCGCCTTTATGCGGGTGTTCGGGCTGCAGAGCCCGGCCGACGCCGTCGCAGAAGGCGGTTCCGGTGCGGCCATCGATTTCTGGCTCTACCTCCGGAACTCCGTCATTTTCTCCTCCATCACCACTGCAGGGGCCGTGTTCTTCAGCGCCATGGCTGCCTACGCTTTTGCCCGGCTTCGCTGGAAGGGCCGGAACCTCGTGTTCAGCCTGTTCCTGGGCACCATGCTGGTCCCGCCGATCTTCACGGCCCTGCCGAACTTCCTGCTGATCAAGAACCTGGACCTGCTCAACACGATGCTCGGCATGGTCCTGCCGTACCTCTTCATGACGCCGTTCGCCATCTTCTTCCTGCGCCAGTTCTTCCTGAACATGTCCCGCGAAGTGGAAGAGGCGGCCATGCTCGACGGCGCCAAGCACCTGCGCATCTTCTTCCAGATCGTCCTCCCCAATGCCGCGGCACCCCTCGCCACGCTGGCCCTGCTCACCTTCATCGGCCAGTGGAACGAATACTTCTGGCCGCTGCTGGTCGGTTCCCAGGATGACGTACGCGTCCTGCAGGTGGGCCTGGGCGTCTTCAAGTCCCAGTCCCCGCAGGGCGCGCCGGACTGGTCTGGCCTGATGGCCGCGGTCTTGGTTTCGGCCCTTCCCGTCCTGGTCCTTTTCGCCGCCTTCGGCAAGAAGATCGTCAACTCCATCGGCTTCTCCGGCATCAAGTAACCACCCCCAAAAACCCCACTCCCCAACTCCCAAACGGAAAGTAGAACCATGAAGAAATCCCTCGGCGCCGTCGCCGTCGCCGCAGTTATGGCACTGTCCCTGTCCGCCTGTGGCGGAGGCTCATCCTCCTCGGCAGAGTCAGCCAAGGGCGAGATCAACTACTGGCTGTGGGACGCCAACCAGTTGCCCGCCTACCAGCAGTGTGCCGACGACTTCGCGAAGGCCAACCCGGACATCTCGGTCAAGATCACTCAGCGCGGGTGGGACGACTACTGGAGCACGCTGACCAACGGCTTTGTCGGCGGCACTGCCCCGGACGTTTTCACCAACCACCTCGGACGCTACGGCGAGCTCGCAGAGAACAAGCAGTTGCTGGCCATCGACGACGCCGTCAAGAAGGACAACATTGACCTGACCCAGTACAACGAGGGCCTCGCGGACCTCTGGGTTGGCCAGGACGGCAAGCGCTATGGCCTGCCAAAGGACTGGGACACGATTGGCCTGTTCTACAACAAGGCGATGCTCGCCAGCGCCGGCGTCACCGAGGATCAGATGAAGGACCTCACCTGGAACCCCGAAGATGGCGGATCCTACGAAAAGGTC
This sequence comes from Arthrobacter sp. Soil762, assembly GCF_001428335.1. GTDB lineage: Bacteria > Actinomycetota > Actinomycetes > Actinomycetales > Micrococcaceae > Arthrobacter. The sequence continues at coordinate 102,437 of NZ_LMSG01000018.1, read as the reverse complement.
ATCGCCCACCTGACCGTTGACAAGAACGGCAAGCGCGGCGACGAGGCCGGCTTCGACAAGAACAACGTCGCCGTCTACGGCCTCGGACTTAATGGCGGAGGTGACTCCTCCGGCCAGACGGAGTGGAGCTACCTCACCAACACCACCGGCTGGTCCCACACGGACAAGAACCCGTGGGGCACCCACTACAACTACGACGATCCCAAGTTCCAGGAAAGCATGGAGTGGTTCGCCGGACTGGCCCAGAAGGGCTTCATGCCCAAGCTGGAGACCACCGTCGGCGCTGCGATGGCCGACACCTTCGCAGCGGGTAAGTCCGCCATCAACGCCCACGGTTCATGGATGACCGGCCAGTACACCGGCTACAAGGGCATCGAGGTGGGCATCGCCCCCACCCCGGTAGGCCCCGAAGGCAAGCGTGCCTCCATGTTCAACGGCCTGGCCGACTCGATCTGGGCCGGAACCAAGAAGAAGGACGCCTCGATCAAGTGGGTTGAGTACCTCGCCTCCGCTGACTGCCAGGACGTCGTAGCGTCCAAGGCCGTCGTCTTCCCCGCGCTCAAGGCTTCCTCCGACAAGGCTGCCGCTGCCTTCGCCGCCAAGAACGTGGACGTCTCCGCGTTCACCGAGCACGTCAGGAACAAGAGCACGTTCCTGTACCCGATCACGGACAACACCGCCAAGGTCAAGGGCATCATGGAGCCCGCCATGGACGCCGTAGTGTCCGGCAAGGCCCCGGCCAGCTCCCTGACCCAGGCCAACGAACAGGTCAACGCCCTCTTCAAGTAGGCCACCAGCTTGACCGGCTGTGCGCCGCGGGCGTTGTGTTCCCGCGGCGCACAGCCTTATTCTCTTACTCCCACACCCCGCAAAGGACAACATCAATGGATCCCCTCCACCTCCGTTCCGCCGGCACCAGCCTGGTGGTCAGTTTCGACAGCGGGGAGGCCGAGGTCATCCACTGGGGCGCGGATCTTGGCAGCACCCTGCCGGACCTCGCCATTCTGGGCGAACCCATCCCGCACTCCGCCATCGACGCCAACGTGCCCGCCGGCCTCCTGCCGCAGGCATCCTCCAGCTGGCGCGGCCGTCCCGCCCTCCGCGGCCACCGCACCGCCGACGGCGTCTCCGGCTTTGACTTCTCGGCCCGCCTCCGCCTCGTGACAGCGCGCACCGAGGGCAACTCCGCCGTCATCGTCCAGGCCGATTCCGACGCCGGCCTCACCGTCTCCTCCGCACTGACACTGCACGACGGCGGCCTGCTGGAGCTGCGCCACACCCTCACCAACGACGGCGCCACGCCCTACCAGCTCGACGAACTGGCCACCGTCCTCCCGGTGGCGCCGGACGCTGTCGAACTCCTTGACCTGACCGGGCGCTGGTGCCGGGAACGCCACCCGCAGCGCCGCCCCATCCAGCAGGGCACCTGGGTCCGCACCGGCCGGCACGGCCGCACCGGACACGATTCCTCGCTGCTGTTCGCCGCAGGCACCCCCGGCTTCGGCAACCGACACGGAAAGGTCTGGGCCACGCACCTGGCCTGGAGCGGCAACCACGAACAGTTCGCCGACAGCATCGGCGACGGACGCACCATGATCGGCGGCTCCGAGCTCCTGGGCCCGGCCGAGGTCGTCCTTGCACCCGGCGCCAGCTACACCACGCCTGCACTGTTCGCCGCGTACTCGGACCGCGGCCTGGACGGCATCAGCGAGGCGTTCTACAGCTGGTTCCGGTCCCGCCCGCACCACGTTCTCCCCTCATCTGGCGGCGGCAAACCCCGTCCCGTGGTGCTCAACACCTGGGAAGCGGTCTACTTCGACCACAACCTCTCAACGCTGATCGAGCTGGCTGACTCCGCCGCCGAACTGGGCGTAGAGCGTTTTGTGCTCGACGACGGCTGGTTCCGCGGCCGCCGCGACGACCACGCCGGCCTGGGCGACTGGTACGTCGACGAATCACTCTGGCCCGATGGCCTCACGCCCCTGATTGATGCCGTGACCTCGCGCGGGATGGAATTCGGGCTCTGGGTGGAACCCGAAATGGTCAACCTGGACTCCGATATTGTCCGCGCACACCCCGAATGGATTGTTGGTCCTTCCGTCCAGAGCTACAAGGACGGCGGCCGCCTGCCGATTGAATGGCGGAACCAGCATGTGATTGACCTCGTGAACCCTGACGCGTGGCGGTACATTTTTGACCGCGTCGACGCCCTGTTGCGCGAGAACAACATCAGCTACCTGAAGTGGGACCAGAACCGGGACCAGCTGGAGCACGGCCATGCCGGCCGCTCCTCGGTCCACGAACAGACCCTGGCCGCGTACCGGCTCTTTGACGAACTCAAGAAGTCCCACCCCGGCGTCGAGATTGAGAGCTGCTCCTCCGGCGGCGCCCGGGTGGATCTGGGCATCCTGGAACGCACCGACCGGATCTGGGCCTCGGACTGCAACGACGCCCTGGAACGGCAGACCATCCAGCGCTGGACCGGGCTGGTGGTCCCGCCGGAGCTCGTGGGCGGTCACGTCGGCCCCACCACCTCGCACACCACGGCCCGCACGCACGATCTGTCGTTCCGTGCCATCACGGCATTGTTCGGCCACTTCGGCATGGAATGGGATGTCCGCGGGGTCCAGGGCGCCGAGCGCGAGGAACTCAAACGCTTCATCGCCCTCTACAAGGAACACCGCGGCCTGATCCACGCCGGACGCATGGTCCGCGCGGACGTGCCCGGCGATTCCCTGATGCTGCACGGCGTGGTGGCCTCCGTGGCTGGCTCGGCCGGACCTGCACAGGGCACGACGGCGGCGCTGTTCGCCCTGGTCAGCACGGGCACCGCGTTCGCGGAACAGACCGGACGGATCACCATCCCCGGCCTGGAACCGGAGCGGGACTACCGGGTGGAGGCCATCTTCCCGGCGCCCGGCGACGCCGACTACGCCCACACGTTCACCCAGGTCAAGCCCCCAGCTTGGATAGCGGACGGGGCGGTTGCAGGTGGCCGTTTCCTGGCCGAAGTGGGCCTGCCGATGCCCATCCTCAACCCGGAACACGCCCTGGTCCTGCGGTTCACGGCCCTCTGACATCGATTGCTCCAAAGGTGCCCTTTTCCCGGCCGAAAAGGGCACCTACGGAGCAGTCGATGGCGTCCGCTGCTCGTAAGAAATGCGCGGCAGGCCGCCCCAGGCGCTAGATTTGCATCCATGACTGAAGCCACCACTGCTGCCGGGCGCGGCACCATCCTCGTGATCAACGGCCCCAACCTGAACCTCCTCGGTACCAGGGAGCCGGAGAAGTACGGCACCTCCACCCTCGCGGACGTGGAGCAGCTGGCCGCCACCACGGCGCAGGCCCACGGCTTCACGGTGGAATGCGTCCAGTCCAACCATGAGGGTGTGCTCCTGGACGTCATCCACGCAGCCCGCGGCACCGCCGTCGGGATTGTGCTGAACGCCGGCGCCTTCACCCACACCTCCGTGGCCCTGCGTGACGCTCTGGCAGCGGTGCAGCTTCCCGCCGTCGAGGTCCACATCACCAACGTGCACCAGCGCGAGGAATTCCGGCACCATTCCTTCCTGTCACCTGTCTGCGCCGCGGTGATCGTGGGAGCTGGCGTGTTCGGATACAAGCTGGCCATCGATTACCTGGCCGAAGCGCTGTAGCCCGGCGCTGTGTGGCGCAGGCTCGTGTGGCTCAGGCCGCCCGGGCTACTTCTGGATGCACTGCCCGGAGGAGACTGGAGCGCTGAGGCTTGCCGCCTGGGATGCGACCGGGAACAGGTCATTCATGGTGATCGCGAAACCCATTTCGGTGTCCGAGGTTGCCTTGGCGAAAATGACGCCGGCCACCAGGCCCTCCATGGTCAGCAGCGGGCCGCCCGAGTTCCCGGGCTGGACGTTGCCGGCCAGGCGGTAGATCTCTTCCGGGGCCGGGTTTTCGCCGTAGATGTCGGGCACCAGAACCGAGGTGATGTCCTGGACCGTGGCGGGGTTGGACTGGAACGGACCGCCGTGAGGGTACCCCGCGAAAGCTGCCGGGCTGCCGTTCGGAAGGTCGGACGTCAGCGTGAGTGGTTCGGAAGGCAACCCGTCAACGGCCAAAACAGCGAGGTCGTGCCTGGTGTCGAAGTACACAACCCGCCCGGGCATCGCGCCGCCGTCGGGAATTTCAACCACCGGCTGCGACACGCCCGCCACAACATGGGCATTGGTCACAACCCGGCCGGGGGAAACCACAAAGCCGGTACCGGTCTGGTTCTGCCCGCATTGGTAGGCGGTTCCCGCTATTTTCAGGACTGACTGTGCGGCCCGGTTCAGCGCCGGAGTATCGGTGCTGGCATTGGGCACCGCCACTGGCTGCCCCTGGTCCAGACCTTCCAGCAGCGTGGGGATTCCGTTGCCGATCACCGTTGACCGCAGCTGCGCCATGGTGGTCTTCAACGGGACAGGGGTCAGCCCGTCGATGTACCGGATGACTTTGGACTCGGCCAGTTGCTGGGACACAAACGGAACGCCCAGGGCGCTGACGCTGAAGGCAAGCATGGACATGACCAACGCCGAGACCACCACGTTGACGGCCCCACCCACCAGTCGGTCCACAGCACGCAGCGGCTTGATCCGCACGGCGCCGCGGATTTTGCGCCCGATCATGGTCCCGAGGCCATGGCCCAGAGCCATCAGAACGACGGCGGCGGCCACGATGGCGGTCAGCCTCCAGCCGGAGTCTTCCACGAAGTTGCTGACCAGTGGAACGGCAAAGAAGGCAGCTACGGCGCCCGCGGCAAAGCCGGCGATACCCCCGAGGGTTACCAGGAAGCCGTTGCGCAGGCCATAGATCAGGTAAGACAGCAGGGCCAGGATCAGCGCCAGGTCCAGAACAGTCAAGCCAAACACTGAGCGCTCCTCTAGTACGATTGAATCCCAATTCTAGTGGCGCGGCCTGACATTGTTCTGTGCGCGCCGGTCCCCTGCCGTTCGGGCCAGGTCCGCCTCACGTTCGGTTGCGAAAATCACACCCCGGGCGCGGCCGTGCGACGGATCGTGCCCGCATTACACACTGTCAGCGGCGTTTCCGCTGCCAAGTACGTCACAGAACCTTGAAAATTCTGAAACAATGGCAAAAGCGCCACAGCCGACAATTTTTATTCAGGAGATTTCATGGACATCGAGGTACTGCGCCGAGCACCCCTATTTGCCACGCTCGACGACGAAGCATTCCGCCTGCTGACGGACGAGCTGACCGAGGTGGACCTCTCCCGCGGTGCATCAGTATTCCGCGAGGGCGACCAGGGCGACCAGCTCTACTTCATCGTCTCCGGCAAGGTGAAACTGGGCCGCACGTCCCCCGATGGCAGAGAGTCCCTGCTCGCCATCCTGGGCCCGGGTGAACTGTTCGGCGAAATGGCACTCTTTGACCCCAGCCCCCGTACGGCCACGGCCACGGCTGTCTCCGAAACCCGCCTTGCTGGCCTGAAGAACGAAAGCCTCAACGCCCTGCTGCGGACACGCCCCGAGGTTTCGGCGCAGCTGCTGCAGGCCCTGGCCCGTCGCCTGCGCCGCACCAACGATTCGCTCTCGGACCTGGTGTTCTCCGACGTCCCCGGCCGCGTGGCCAAGGCTCTGCTGGACCTGGCCGACCGCTTCGGCCGCCCGGCAACAGACGGCGTCCTGGTAGCCCACGAGCTCACGCAGGAAGAGCTGGCCCAGCTGGTAGGCGCCTCCCGCGAGACGGTCAACAAGGCTCTGGCAGAGTTCGTCCAGCGCGGCTGGCTCCGCCTCGAAGCCCGTGCCGTAGTGATCCTCGACATGCAGCGCCTCCGCCAGCGCTCCCGCTAAGACGCGGATTAATTCCTGCGACACGGAAAAGGCCTGGCGACACCGGAATACGGGTGTCGCCAGGCCTTTTCCGTGTCGCTGGCAATTGAGCAGGGCGATCCGCGGACTAGCGTTCGCGCTGGGGGTCTCCGGCTACGGTTTTGGCGGCCTCGACTTCGAGCATAAGCGTGCCCTCTTCTTCGACCAGCCGTGCCTGGTACACGTGGGGTTTGCGCTTGTAGCTGAGGTAGGCGATGCAGCCGTTCGCTGCGGCCATCTTCTCCAGCATGATCTCCGACCCCGGCACCAGGAGCTGGCCGAGGGTAAGGCCAACGGTGTTCTCCTGGCCCACTTCATCGCCCAGGGCAGTGGTGCTGCGCGCAGCGATGGCCTTGGTGGCGCACACCCAGCGGCCCCAGACGCCCTTGCTCTCCAGCAGGCTCGGCTGCTGGTTCATGGGGACGGTGGCGGCGAAATAGCGGGTGTCGAAGCGGCGGTGCGCGAAGTCGGGGCTGCGCCAGTTGACGAGCGGCTTCAGCAGGTCGGTCCGCAGCGAGAGTCCCCGCTTGGCGAGCATGTCCGTGAAGGTCTTCTCCTGGTCGGCGACGGCCACGCGGGCACGCATCCAGTCCTGCGTCGACGTGGCTTCCACGGTGGTGGACATGTCCGGCCCGGCCAGGAGCACGCCGGTTTCCTCAAACAGTTCGCGGATGGCGCCCACCACATGGCGGCGCGCCAGCCCGACGTCGTCCGTCCCCATCTGCTCGGCCCAGTGCTGGGGTGAGGGGCCCAGCCAACCGACGGCATCGTCGTCGGACGCCTCCAGGGAACCTCCGGGGAACGCGAGGACGCCCAGCGGCGAGGAGCCGGGCCGGTACCCAAGCCACGTCTCCAGGCCGGTGGGCGAATCCCGCAGCAGCACCACGGACGATGCGTAGCGGGCGGCACGCGGGGTCCGCTCGCCGTGTTCGAGCCAGCTTTGGGCAGCCCCTTCAAGATCCGGAGGAAGGGCAAACAAGCGTCGGGCGAGCTGAGGCAATTGAGTGAACCGGGTCCTTAGCTGAATTCAGCGATCAGTTCGACCTCTACGGGAGAGTCGAGTGGAAGGACCGTCACGCCGACGGCGGAGCGGGCGTGCTTGCCTGCGTCACCAAAGACCTGGCCGAGGAGCTCGGACGCACCGTTGATGACGCCGGGCTGTCCGGTGAACGCCGGATCGGAGGACACGAACCCCACCACCTTGACGATGCGGGTGATACGGTCCAGATCGCCGATGACGCTCTTGATGGCCGCCAGCGCGTTGATGGCGCAGACAGCCGCGTAAGCCTTGGCGTCCTCCGGGGACACGGTGGGCTCATCGGAGGCGCCCTCTGTGCCGGTGGAGACCTTGCCGGTTGCTTCGAGTTTGCCGTTAATAAACGGCAGCTGGCCGGAGGTGTAAACATGGCTGCCGGTGATGACGGCCGGCACGTAGGCGGCGACCGGAGCAGCCACCTCGGGAAGGGTCAGTCCCAGCTCGGCGAGGCGCTGCTCGACGGCGGACACCGGCGCTGAATCAGACCCGTTTTCCGGCGTGGATACAGGGCCGGACGTGGTCTCTGCGGGTGTGCTCATTGCTACTGCTTCTCCCTCTTGAGGTAGGCAACCAGGCCATTGCCGTCCGGTCCGGTGATTACTTGGACGAGTTCCCAGCCGTCCTCTCCCCACTGATCCAGGATCTGCTTGGTGGCGTGAATAATGAGCGGAATCGTGGCGTACTCCCATTTGGTCATGAGAGAAAGACTAGTCGTTGCCGGTAAAGTGGAAAACATGGTGACTCGTAAGAACCCCATTTTCGACACGGCCACTACCCTCGGAAAGATATTTGGTTTCCTTGGTGTGAGCGCGATTTGTGGTGTCCTGGTGGCGGGCCTGCTGGTTCCGGCTGCGGCCGTTTCCGGCAGCGCAGCAAGCGGTTCTATCGAGTTCTTCGATACCCTCCCGGCAGAGCTGCAGGTGGACCCGCCCAGCCAGTCCACCCGGATCCTCGCCGCGGACGGCAGCCTGATCGCGAACCTTTACGAGGAAAACCGGACCAAGGTTGCACTCGACCAGATCTCGCCGTTCATGAAGGAAGCGATCATCGCTGTCGAGGACAGCCGGTTCTACGAGCATGGCGGTGTGGACACCACCGGCATCCTCCGCGCCATGGTCAGCACGGCCCGCGGCAACAAACAGGGTGCCTCCACCATCACCCAGCAGTACGTGAACAACGTACTCAACGCCAACCTCGCCGCCGAGGGAAACACTGACGACATCAAGCTCAACGGTGTTAACAAGGGCGTGGGTGACAAGCTTCGCGAAATGAAGCTCGCGATCGCCCTGGAGAAGAAATTCTCCAAGGAGCAGATCCTCGAGGGTTACCTCAACATCGTCTTCTTCAACCGCGACGCCTACGGCATCGAGGCCGCGTCCAAATTCTTCTTCAGCAGCACGGCCAAGGATCTGACCCTCCCGCAGGCAGCACTCATGGCTGGCCTGGTGAACAGCCCGGCGGCCTTTGACCCGATCACCAACCCGGACAACGCCAAGCAGCGCCGCGACCTGGTGCTGGGCCTCATGCTGGACCACGGAAAGATCACGCAGGCCGACCACGACGCCGCCGTGGCCACCCCGGTGGAGCCGAAGGTCACGCCGTCTCGCCAGGGGTGCGCCTACGCCAGCACGGCACCATACTTCTGCGACTATGTGTTGCACCTGCTTCTGAACAACCCGGCCTACGGCGCCACCCCCAAAGAGCGTGAGCAGATGGTGTTCCGCGGCGGTTTGACCATCACCACAACGCTGGACGTCAACGCCCAGAACGTGGCACAGGCCGAGTCGGATGCGGCCGCCGGCGTCAACCCTGACAACTGGGGTGCGTCCATCGTCTCCGTGCAGCCCAACACCGGCAAGATTCTGAACATGGCGCAGAACACGTCGTTCCTGCCCACCGAAGGCAAGTTCAACCAGACCCAGAACTTCAACGTGGACAAGCTGGACAAGGACGGCAACGACCTCAACGGCCTGGGCGGATTCCAGCCCGGTTCCACCATGAAGCCCTTCACATTCGCCCAGTGGGTGAACGAGGGCAAGTCGATGAACACCAACCTCAACGCCGCCACGCGCAAATACCCGCAGAACTTCCCATGGAAGAACACCTGTGCGGAACCCACTGTGGGCTGGTATGACGCCAGGATTCCCGGCAGCTTTGACCTGCAGAACTCCGACGACGGTTACTACCGGAACATGACCGTCCTGTACGGCCTGCAGAACTCGATCAATACGGCCACCTTCGCGTCGGCGGCGCAGGTTGACCTCTGCGGCATCCAGAAGATCGTGGACGCCGTCGGTATCCACGGTGGCCTGCCGGTGGGTGACGATCCCAACCCGCCGGTCAAGATGACCACTTTGGCCAACCTGATCGGCTCCACGCAGACCGCCCCGCTGACCATGGCATCCGCGTTTGCCACGTTCGCCAACGACGGCAAGTACTGCGAGCCCATCGCCATCACCTCTGTCACGGACCAGACCGGCGCACAGCTCCCGGCCCAGGCCACGAGCTGCCGTGATGCCGTCAAACCGGAGGTCGCCCGGGGCGTCGCGTATGCCCTGCAGAAGGTTCTGGATGAGGGGTCCGGATCCCTCATCAAGCCCCGGATCTCCACCAAAACCAACTTCCCGGTGGCTGCCAAGACCGGTACCAACGACACCAACGGCTCCACCTGGGTGGTCGGTTTCACCACCGGTGTGGCCACTGCAGCATGGTTCGGCGACCCGCTGGGTGACCAGCTCCGGCCCGGCCGGAACCTGACCATCAACGGGAAACGCTATGAAGCGATCGACGGTTACATGATCGCCGGTCCCATGTTCTCCAAGTACATGGCCCAGGTCGCTCCGGCGTATGGCACTAACCCGTTCACGGCACCGCCCACCAACATGGTGAGCGGAACGCCTGCCCGGACCACGCCGTCAACGCAGGCCACCGCGCCTGCGACGGCCCCGGCCACGGAGCCGTCCACCGCGCCGTCTGCCCCAGGCAACGGCGAGAAGAAGTAGCCCTCCCATGGCAGTCAGCCCTGCATTGGCCAGCCGCGTCCGGAACATTGGGCGCGGCTTTGCCGTCACCGCCGGCGCGGGCGCTGCGGCGGGGATCGCCGCCTTCGGATACGGGCTGTGGGAGAAGAACCAGTTTGTCCTGCGCGAGGAGACACTGCCCATCCTGCCGGCAGGCCACGCGCCCTTCCGCGTCCTGCACCTGAGCGACATCCACTTCGTCCCGGGCCAGGACACCAAGGCACGCTGGCTCGAGTCGCTGGCGTCGCTGGAGCCGGACCTGGTGGTCAACACCGGGGACAACCTCAGCCATGTCAAAGCGGTGGAACCCCTGCTCAAGGCACTGCGCCCGCTGCTGGAATTTCCCGGCGTTTTCGTCCCGGGATCCAACGACTACTTCGGCCCGAGCTTCAAAAACCCCGCGTCCTACCTGCTGGGGCCATCCAAGGCGAAGCCCGAAGCCACTGAGCTGGACTGGCCGCGGCTGCGATCGGGATTCGGCATGGGCGGCTGGGTGGACCTCACCAACCGGCACCAATCGGTGGTACTGAAGGGCATCCGTTTCGACTTCTCCGGCGTGGACGATCCGCACTTGGGCCGGGAGCGCTACGCGGGCTGGCCCCGCGGCACCCGTGACCAGGACCAGAACGCGCACCTCCGGGTTGCGGTCATCCATGCCCCGTACCAGCGGGTCCTGGACCACTTCACGCAGGACGGCGCGGACCTGCTGCTGGCGGGCCACACCCATGGCGGCCAGCTCTGCATCCCCGGCTACGGTGCCCTGGTGTCCAACTGCGACCTCCCCACGTGGCGGGCCAAGGGACTCAACAACTGGGAAAGCAACGGACGTACGACGCCGGTCAACGTCTCGGGCGGCATCGGCACCTCCCGGTTCGCTCCCATCCGCATCGCCTGCAAACCCGAGGCCGTCCTGCTGACGCTCACCTCCCCCGAATAACGAACGTGTGAACCTGCTCACGCCATGGCATAGGGTAGTTGCTAAGGGAAACTACATTCGATTTAGAGCTTGAGAAGCGGGCATGGCCAAGCAGACCTCATTTTTCAGATCCATCAGCCGTCTTTACCCTCACGTGAGGCCGATCATCCCCCGGCTGGTGATGGGGCTACTCTGCGCACTTCTGGCCAGCGTCGTGGCGCTGACCATCCCGCAGGTGCTGCGGGTCCTCGTAAATGAGTCCCTCAAACCCGGTGGCGCGTCGGACGCCGTCTGGACTGCCGCCGTCGTCATCCTGGTCCTGGGCATCGCCGAGGCGGGACTCGTGGCCCTCCGCCGGCAGTTTGTGATCAACCCAGCCACCACCGTGGAAACCCGGATGCGGGTCTCGCTCTACGGGCACCTGCAGGACCTGACCGTGTCCTTCCACGACCGCTGGGGCTCCGGCCAGCTGCTGTCGCGTGCCATGACGGACCTGAACTTCCTGCGCCGCTGGATGGCTTTCGGTGCCATCATGCTGGTGGTCACCACGCTCACGGTGGTCATCGGCATTGTGGTCATGTTCTCCATGAGCTGGCAGCTGGCCCTGATCTTCCTGGCCGCTGCGGTGCCCATCATGGCCTACGGGTTCCGGTTCCGGACGCGCTTCAGCAAGGTGGCGCGGCGTAGCCAGGACCAGGCCGGCGACCTCGCCACCACGGTGGAGGAATCCGTCCACGGCATCCGCGTCCTGAAGGCCTTCGGCCGCAGCCGCGAGGCCCTGGAGAACTTCAACGAGCAGGCCGAGGAACTCCGCCAGACCGAGATCGTGAAGGCGAAGCACCAGGCGACGTTCACCATGGTGGTCACCCTGCTGCCGGAACTCGCGCTCGGCGCCGGGCTGGTGGTGGGTGTGATGCTCTGCGCCAGCGGCCAGCTGAGCATCGGCGCCCTGGTGGCTTTCTTCGCCACCGCCGCCGTCATCGCTACGCCGGTGGAGTTCTCCGGCATGCTGCTGGCCATGGCACTCACCGCCAAGTCCGCCGTCGACCGCCACTTCGAGGTCATGGATTCGGTCAACACCATCACCAGTCCCCCGGCGCCGCGCACCCCCTCGCAGCTGAAGGGCGCGCTCAGCTTCAAGAACGCCACATTCGCGTTCGAGGACGCGCCGCACAAGCCCATCCTCAAAGAGATCAATCTGGACGTCCGGCCGGGCGAGACCATGGCTCTGGTGGGCATCACGGGAAGCGGCAAGAGCGCGCTGATCCAGCTGGTCCCGCGCCTGTTCGACGTCACCGGCGGCTCCATCACCATCGACGGGGTTGACCTGCGCGAGTTCGACGTCGACGGGCTCCGGCGCGTGGTGGGCGTCGCGTTCGAGGACACCACGCTGTTCTCCAATTCCGTCCGCGAGAATGTGCTCCTCGGGGCGCCGGACCGGACCGAGGCAGCCCTGGACGAAGCCCTGGATGTGGCGCAGGCGCACTTCGCGTACTCGCTGCCGGAGGGCGTGGACACACTCATCGGCGAGGAGGGCCTGAGCCTGTCCGGCGGGCAGCGGCAGCGGATCGCCCTGGCCCGGGCCATCGCGGCGCGGCCCCGGGTCCTGGTCCTGGACGATCCGCTGTCGGCACTGGACGTGCACACCGAGGAGCTAGTGGAAACCCGGCTCCGCGCGGTCCTGAAGGACACCACCACGCTGATCGTCGCTCACCGTCCGTCCACCGTGGCGCTGGCCGACCGGGTGGCGCTGCTCGAGAATGGCCGTATTGCCGCTGTCGGAACCCACACGGACCTGCTGGCGCACAACCCCCATTACCGCTATGTCATTGCCAGCCTGGACCAGGAACCACGGGACCTGGATTCGGAACTGTCGGAGCTTGAGGACGAGTCAGAGGACAGCATCCGATGAGTAACGCAACCTTCGGCACCGCCAACGAGGACAATACCCACCTCAGCAAGGCGGACAGCAGAACCGTACGACGGCGGTCGCTCGCCCTTTTGGCCACGCTGATCCGTCCGGTGCGGCTCAGGTTCTGGCTGACCATCGCCACCGTGGTCCTGTCCCAGGCCGCGCGCGTGGCCGGGCCTGCACTGATCGCGTTCGGCATCGACCACGCGCTCCCGTCGTTGCAGGCGGGCGACAACCTCCCTCTGGTGCTCACCGGCGTCGCCTACCTGCTCGCAGCGATCGCGACGGCGGGACTCACCGCCCTCTACGTCACCTCCACCGCGCGGCTCAGCCAGGCGATGCTGCTGGACCTGCGCGTCCGGGTCTTCCGGCACACGCAGCGCCTGAGCCTGGAATTCCACGAAAAGTACACGTCGGGACGGATCATCGCCCGGCAGACCTCGGACCTGGAAGCGCTGCGGGAACTCCTCGACTCCGGCGTCAGCTCCCTGGCCTCGGGCCTGCTGTTTATGGTCTTCACGGCTGCCACGGTGTTTGCCTTGGACTGGCGCAGCGGGCTGATCGTGCTGGCCGCCGGCGTCCCCATGTATTTCCTGTCGCGCTGGTACCAGAAGCGCTCCCAGATCGTATTCCGCGAATCCCGGGTGGTGTCCGCCCGGCTGATTGTGCACTTTGTGGAGACCATGACCGGGATCCGCGCAGTGAAGGCCTTCCGCAAGGAAACTGAAAACGCCGGGACGTACGGCCGGCTGGCCGAGGACTACCGGCTGGTCACGGTCCGCTCCATCAACCTCAACGGCATCTTCCAGCCCGGACTGGTGCTGATCGGCAACGTCTGCGTGGCCGTGGTGCTCCTGTTCGGCGGGTTCCGTGTGCTGGGCGGGGACCTTGCCGTGGGCGTGCTGCTGGCACTGATCCTGTCCACCAAACGCTTCTTCCAGCCGGTGGACCAGATGGCCATGTTCTACAACTCCTTCCAGAGCGCCCAGGCTGCCCTGGAGAAGGTGTCCGGCCTGCTGGAGGAGGTTCCCACGGTCCGTCCGCCCAAGAACCCGGTGGCGCTCCGCGATGCCAGGGGCGCCGTCGATTTCAAGGGTGTGGAGTTCCGCTACGGCGACGGCCCCGTGGTCATCCCCACCATGGACCTGCACATCCCTGCCGGCCAGACCGTTGCCCTGGTGGGGCAGACCGGCGCCGGGAAATCCACGCTTGCCAAGCTGATCGCCCGCTTCTACGACGTCTCCTCCGGCTCCCTGACCCTGGACGGAGTGGACCTGCGCAGCCTCACCACCACGGACCTGCGCCGGAACATCGTGATGGTCACGCAGGAGGCGTTCCTGTTCAGCGGCTCCGTGGCGGACAACATTGCCCTGGGCCGGCCGGAGGCAACCCGTTCGGAGATCGAGGATGCCGCCCGCGCCGTGGGCGCCCATGAGTTCATTACCGAACTCCCCGAAGGCTATGACACGGATGTCAACAAGCGCGGCGGCCGGGTGTCCTCCGGGCAACGGCAGCTGATCAGCTTCGCCCGGGCGTTCCTGGCCCGGCCGGCGGTGCTGATCCTGGACGAGGCCACGTCGTCGCTGGACATCCCCTCTGAGCGGCTCGTCCAGAGCGGCCTGGCGCGCCTTCTGCGGGCAACGTCCGACGCCGGCACTTCCGCAGGTGCGCCGGGCTCAGCAGGTGCGGGGTCTGCGGCGGAGGGGTCAGCTGCTGCGGGCGGCGGCCGGACGGCGCTGATCATCGCGCACCGCCTCTCCACCGTTGAAACTGCCGACCGCGTCCTGGTGGTCCACGACGGCCGCGTGGTGGAGGACGGCACCCCCGCGGAACTCATCGGCGGCGGCGGACGCTTCGCAGACCTCCATGGCGCCTGGAAGGACTCCCTGGTCTGAGGATCTGGCCTGGCCCGCGCCGCCGATTTCGCATCCGGGCCCGGTGTCGGCTATCCTTGTAAAGTTGCTTTTGCAGCGGATCGGGATGTGGCGCAGCTTGGTAGCGCGCGTCGTTCGGGACGACGAGGTCGCAGGTTCAAATCCTGTCATCCCGACCAATTCAAAGAGGGTCTCCCCCAGGGGAGGCCCTCTTTTGTGTCTCCCAGCGGTAAAGTACCCGGGCAGAACCGTCACGTGGCCGGGCAAAGAAATAGCCCCGGGGCATGATTACCATGCCCCGGGGCCGCGCCTCCTGAGAGGATTTCTTACATCGGGTCGGCCAGTTGCCAACGTTGGTGGTTTAGGTGCCGCTCTTGTCCTTGACGGGCTTGGACATGGGATCGGGCCAGTTGCCAACAGCCACGGACACGCCGGTGGTGTCGGCGATGGAACCTGCCGACAGGACAGCCGGGGCCGCCGCAGAAAATGCCAGGGCAGCAGCGAGTACGCCAGCGGCCGCAATCTTCTTCAACATATAAGTTCCTTAATACGAGTCGGATTCGTTACAAAGTCAGCACTGTCCTTGTTGACATACATTGTAAAATGTTTTCCACAGGGACTGTCAAGCATTGAGTACAAAGACTGTCCAGAATTAGGAGGAAATCCCGTGGGCAACGGATTCGGGGAGAAGCTCCGTGCGGAGCGTCTCGAACGTGGGCTGACACAGGCTGAACTGGGCAAGGACCTGTATTCCCCCAGTTATATCTCCCTCCTCGAAACCGGCCGCCGTGAGCCGACGGCCGAGGTGATCGGGGAGCTCGCCCGCAGGCTGGAGCTGGCGCCCAAGGCGCTGGAAGCCTGGAGCCAGCCCATCACGGTCAGCGACGCCGAGTACGTCCTGGCCGGCCTCTACGCGCGGCAGGCCTGGGACCTCAGGGACTATCCGCTGGCCGCCACCCACGCTGCCAACGCGGCCCAGATAGCGTTGGAAGGCAAGAACACCAGCGCGTGGTGGAACATGACCTACATGCAGGCCGAATGCCTGATCAAGCAGGGCAACTGGCAGGAATGCCAAAAAATCATGCAGCACCTCCTGGAGCACCCCATGGCCACGGAGTCTGCCGGCCTCGCCGTCCGTGCCCGCCAGATGCTCGCGGCGATCTGCCAGGGGCAGGGACAGCTAAGCACTGCCGTGGAACACGCATTGGCGGCCGTCCAACTCTCCGGCCAGCTGCCCAACGGCTCCACGCTGATCATCGGCGCCTACCGCGCGCTGATTGGGGCACTGGCGGAGAGCGGCCGCCTGGATGAGGCCTGGAAATACTGCCAGGCTATGAATGGCCAAATGGACGAGCACTCTATGTCCCAGCTCGCCGGTGAGGTTGCCTGGGTGATCGGCAACGTGGCCTTTATGCGGCACGATTACCCCGAGGGCATCAAGTACCACGAGCGCGCCGCCCGCATGCTGTCCCCTGCCAACGACATTGATCTGTGGGCCCGCTTCAACAAGGCCTCGGCCGCCGTGCGGCTGTCCTCCGGAATCGTAGAACCGGAAACGCTTTCCAGCATCGAGCGCGCCGAACTGGCGCTGTCCATTGTGGGCGGCAACAAGAGCGACGAGCTCGAAGTTGCGTTTATCCGCGCGCGCTGGTTGTATCTCACGGGCGACATCGTGGCTGCCATCAACAAGCTCCGGGAAATCCACGCCGAATCCGGCGCGCTAGCCAAGCACACGGCCGGGGAAGTCTCACTCTTGCTGGGCAAGTCCCTGAAGGCCGCCGGCGAGGCGGACGAAGCCCTGGTCTACCTCGAGGAAGCGCAGAAGGCCTTCAGTGCCGCAGGAGCCTCGGACCGCGTCCAGCAGGCACTGGATGCGGTCCTCGAAATCAGGCTCGCCCAGCAGAGGGCCGCAGCGGCAGCGAAAGACGTCAAAGCAAGCTAGGACGGGCCCGGCCCGAAGCCGGGCCGTCAAAAACGGCCTAGGCGAACGTCCTGCCGGTGATCTTCTCGTAGGCCTCGACGTAGCGGCTGCGCGTGCGGGCCACGACGTCTGCCGGCAGGGCGGGCGGTGCCACATCGGAGTTCTTGTCCCAGCCTGATTCGGCCGACGTCAGCCAGTCGCGCACATACTGCTTGTCATAGGAAGGCTGCGCCTTCCCCGGCTCATACGTCGCCGCATCCCAGAAACGCGAGGAATCCGGCGTCAGGACCTCATCGCCCAGGGTGATGGTCCCGGACACGGCGTCGTAGCCGAACTCCACTTTGGTGTCGGCCAGGATGATGCCGCGTTCGCGGGCGATCTTCTCGGCGCCGGTGTAGATCTTCAGGGTCAGCTCGCTGAGGCGTGCGGCGATGTCGTCCCCCACCATGGCCACAACATCGTTGTAGGAGATGTTCTCGTCATGCTCGCCCACCTCGGCCTTCGCGGACGGTGTGAAGATTGCCTGCTGCAGCCGGGATCCGTCCACCAGGCCCGGCGGCAGCGGAATCTCGCAGACCGTTCCTTTGGCCTTGTACTCCATCAGTCCGGTGCCGGTGAGGTAGCCGCGGGCGATGCATTCCACAGGGAACATGTCCAGCTTCCTGCAGATCATCGCGCGGCCTTCCACGGCCGCCGGAACGCCGTCTTCTACCGTGGACGCCAGCACGTGGTGGACCACGTCAAGCTGGTCGAACCACCACAGGCTCAACTGCGTGAGGATGCGGCCCTTGTCCGGGATTTCGCTGGCCAGCACGTGGTCGTAGGCGCTGATGCGGTCGCTTGCCACCACCAGGACGCAGTCCTGGCCCACCTGCTGGCGGATGGCTTCGTCCGCCGGTTCGTAGAGGTCGCGGACCTTGCCGGAGTACACGTGCGTCCAGCCCGGCAGGTCCAGGGTTTCAGTGCGGAAACCGCGGGGCTGCTGTGGTTCCTGTGCGGAGTTCTCAGTCATGTTATGCCTTCGCCTTCGTGACGGGGAGCGCTGCGGTGGCTGATCCTGTGGCCAGGGCCGTTACCTTGATCTCGCCGCGGGCGGCCTTGCGGCCGATGTCCGTCCGGAACTGGGAGCCTTCCAGCTGAACCAGCTCCACGCCGTCGTACGCCCGTTCCCGGGCCTCCACCAGGTCGCTGCCGAGGGCAACGACGGCGAGCACCCTGCCGCCGGCCGAGATCACCTTGCCGTCGTCGTCGAACGCGGTGCCTGCGTGGATCACGTGCACGCCGTCGAGCTCGTCCACCTTCTTGAGTCCGCGGATGCGGTCACCGGTGCGCGGGGAGTCCGGGTAGTTTTCGGACGCGACGACGACGGCGACGGCGGTCTCCTTGGACCAGCGCAGCTCGTCTGCCTTGTCCAGTTCGCCCTTGGCGGCTGCCAGCAGCAGCGCACCGAGGGGGGTTTTGAGCCGGGCCAGCACCGCCTGCGTCTCGGGGTCGCCGAAGCGGACGTTGAATTCGATGACGCGGGTCCCGCGCGTGGTCAGCGCCAGGCCAACAAACAGCACACCCACGAACGGGGTGCCGCGGTTCGCCATCTCGTTGACCGTGGGCTGGGCCACCCGGTCGATGACCTCCTGGACCAGCCCGGCGGGGGCCCATTCCAGCGGCGTGTAGGCACCCATGCCGCCGGTGTTGGGGCCTTCGTCGTTGTCGAAGATGCGTTTGAAGTCCTGTGCCGGGGACAGCGCCACGGTGTTGCGGCCGTCGCAGAGGACAAAGACCGACACCTCGGGGCCATCGAGGAATTCCTCGATCACCACGGTGCCGGCGGCGTCGAAGCACGTCTGCGCATGGGCCAGGGCTTCGTCGCGGTTGTTGGTGACCACCACGCCCTTGCCGGCTGCGAGGCCGTCATCCTTCACCACGTATGGCGCGCCGAAGGTGTCCAGGGCCGCGGCGGCTTCCTCGGCGTTTGTGGCCACCATCGCCATGGCCGTGGGGACTCCCGCTTCGGCCATAACTTCCTTGGCGAACGCCTTGGAGGCTTCCAGCTGGGCTGCGGCCTTGCTGGGGCCAAAGACCGGGATGCCGGCCTCGCGGACGGCGTCGGAAACCCCGGCAGCCAGCGGCGCCTCGGGGCCCACCACCACGAGGTCCACGCCGAGCTTGGTGGCCAGCGCCGCGACGGCGTCGGGATCATTCCCGTCAATGTTGTGGGTGGGGACCAACTTGCTGATGCCGGCGTTGCCGGGAGCCGCATGGACCTCGGAAACGTTGGGGTCGGCGAGCAGGGAGCGGACAATGGCGTGTTCGCGGCCTCCAGGGCCAATGACGAGTACCTTCACAGTCTCCAAGGGTACTTTGTGCACCCCGCCCTTTCCTAAGGAGGGTGTTTCTAAGCTGTGTCCTCGCCCGGCCATCCCCCGTGCCTTCCGCAACGAATCCAAGGCATGAAGAAGCTTCTGAAGTGGCTCAAGGACCCCGCCGCAATGGCCGCGGTGGCAGGCGTGGCGGCTGCCGCCGTCGTACTTTCCGTTGCGGAGCTGATCGGAGCGTTCTTTACCGCCCGGGCAACCCCGGTTATCGCGCTGGGGTCCACGTTCATCGACTTCACGCCGCCGTGGATGAAGGACTTTGCCATCGCCACGTTCGGCACGAATGACAAAGCCGCGCTGTTTGTGGGGATGGGCCTGACCATTTTCCTGCTGGCCTGCGTGCTTGGTGTGGTGGCCTACCGCAAGTGGGCGCTGGGCGTTGCCGGTGTGCTGCTGATGGGCGCGGTGATCGTCGCCAGCGTGGTGACTCGGGCCAGCGTGAAGCCGCTGGATGCCATCCCCACCGTGCTGGGCACAATTGCCGGGCTGGTAGTGCTGCGGCTGCTGATCGCACCGCTGTGGCAGCTGAAGTCCTGGCCCGAGGCGCCTGCCGACACGGGCGCCGAGGAACCTGACCGCCCCGCCACCAGCCGCCGCCGCTTCTTCGCCGCCGCCGGGATCACCGTGGTCGGCGCCGGGATCGCGGCCACGGGCGGACGCCTGCTCAGCGCCGCGCGCAGCAACATCTCCAAGGCCCGCGAGGCCCTGCAGCTGCCCACCCCGGCCAAGGCCGCCGCGGCTGTTCCCGCCGGCGTCCAGTCCCCCGCTGCCGGCGTGACACCCTGGATCACGCCCAACGGTGACTTCTACAGGATCGACACCGCCCTCAGCGTCCCCGAAATCAACGCTGATGACTGGGAGCTCCGCGTCCATGGGCTCGTGGAGGAAGAGGTCCGCCTCACCTTCCAGGACCTGCTCGACGCCGACCTCATCGAATCGCACGTGACCCTCACCTGTGTCTCCAATCCCGTGGGCGGCAACCTCGCCGGGAACGCCCGCTGGCTCGGCCTGCCCATCCGCGAGGTCCTCAAGCGGGCACGTCCCAAGGACGGCGCGGACATGGTGCTGTCGACGTCGATCGATGGCTTCAGCGCCTCCACGCCGTTGGAGGTCCTGCAGGATGACCGCGACGCCATGCTGGCGATCGGCATGAACGGCGAGCCCCTGCCGCTGGAGCACGGCTATCCGGTGCGCATGGTGGTGCCCGGGCTGTACGGTTTTGTCTCCGCCACCAAGTGGGTGGTGGACCTGGAGGTCACACGGTTCGCGGACAGCAAGGCCTACTGGACCCAGCGCGGCTGGTCCGAGCGCGGCCCCATCAAGACCATGGCCCGGGTGGAAGTCCCGAAGTCCTTCGCCAAGGTGCCCGCCGGCCGCGTGGCGATCGGCGGCACCGCATGGGCGCAGACCCGCGGCATCACCAAAGTGGAAGTCCAGATCGACAACAACCCCTGGGCCGAGGCCGTCCTGTCCGCCGAGGCGTCCCTCATCACGTGGCGCCAGTGGTCCTTCGACTGGGAAGCCACACCGGGACCGCACTACATCAAGGTCCGCGCCACCGACGGAACGGGCGAGGTCCAGACCGATCAGCGGGCCGATCCGGTACCCGACGGCGCCTCCGGCTGGCAGTCGGTCATGGTCACCGTGGAGTAGCCCGGCATTAGAGGATTCCGCCCCTAGACTGGCAATATGCCGCACAACCCGCATGCCACGTTCACTGTGGACTCCGCCGTCGAACTCGCCGTTATTGAACGAAGCGGTTTTGTGGAGTCCCGGCACATCGGCTCCGCCGTCGTCCTGTCCGCCGACGGGTCCGTCGTCACCGAACTCGGCGACATCCGGACTCCCCTGTACCCACGGTCCGCGCTCAAGCCGCTGCAAGCCTTGGCCGCGATGCAGTCCGGGGTCCCCCTGCGCGGCGCGCAGGTGGCGCTGGCCTGCGGCAGCCACGTCGGTTCCCTGGACCACATGGATGTGGTGGAGGGGATGCTCAAGGCCGCCGGCGTCCGGGAGGACCAGCTCCAGTGCCCCTCCGCCTGGCCCCAGGACGAGACGGCCCGCAACTGGCTGGTCCGTTCCGAAAAGGGCAAGTCAAAGCTTGCCTTCAATTGCTCCGGAAAGCACGCCGCCTTCCTCTGGGCCTGCACGGAAAACGGCTGGGACACCCACAGCTACCTCGAGCCCAACCATCCCCTGCAGCAGCGCATCCGCAGCGTGATCGAGGAATACAGCGGCGAGCACATCGCCCATCTGGGCATTGACGGCTGCGGTGCTCCAGTTGCTGCTATTTCGCTGACCGGGCTGGCCCGCGCCTATTCGATGCTGGCCAAGGCCCCTGGCGACAAGAACTCCAACGCCCGCGCTGCCACCATCACCACCTCCATGCTCGACTACCCGTGGGCCGTCCAGGGCCGCGGCGAGGCCAACACCATCGTGATGGACGAGCTGGGCATCATCGCCAAGATCGGCGCCGAGGGTGTCCTGGCCATGGCCACACCCCAGGGTGTCTCGGTGGCCATCAAGATGCTGGACGGGAATCTGCGGGCCACGTCCCTGGTGGGCCTGACCCTCCTCGCCGCGGTTGGCGCCGTGGATATTCCGGGCGTCTCCAGCGTCCTCGAAAAAGTGGTGGCCCCGGTGATGGGCGGCAGCCACGAGGTGGGCAAGATCCGCCTGGGCCCGGCCGTGTCCGCTCTCCTGGACTGACGTGGCTGTAGCGCGCCGTCGGATCGGCATTGAAGAAGGCACAGCGGCACTGGCCGCGTGGCAGGAAGCCGCCGCATCGCCGTCGGACGTTCCGCTCCCCCGCAACGTCACGGCCACGGCCGTGCGGTACACGCTGGAGGAGGTGACCGCGCGGGCACCGGGGAACTCGGTGGAAGTGCGTGTGCCGCCGTTCGGCGTCACCCAGTGCGTGGAGGGACCGCGGCACACCCGCGGAACACCGCCCAACGTGATCGAGTGCGACGCCGCCACCTGGCTTGGCATGGTGACCGGCCAGTTGAGCTGGGCGGACGCTGTCGCGGCGCACAAGGTGTCCGCCTCCGGCCTGCGCGCTGACCTCTCAGGCCTGCTGCCCCTCTAACCTGCCCCACCCTCCCAAGCGTCCCGGCACCAGCGCGAACGGACAGTTAAGCCCCCTCGTGCAGGGCCGCAACTGTCCCCTCGCGCTATTAGGCGCCGGCGGGATTCGATTCCAGCGTCAGCAGCCTGCCGATGGCGCTTGCCTGCAGGTTGTCCAGGAGGTCCCGGGGGCCGTTGTAGACCTCGGCCGCCCCTGCCTCGCGGAGTTCGCCGGCGCTGGTCCCGCCGCACGTAACGCCGATGGCGGGGATACCCAGCGCCGCAGCGGCCTGCATGTCCCACACCGCATCGCCCACATACACGGCGCCGGCCGCGGCCACACCAACAGCTTCAAGCGCCGCCACGAGGATGTCCGGGGCCGGCTTGCTTGCCTTCGCATCGTCCGCGCTGGTGGCGGCATGGATGAACGAGTCCGCACCGAGGGCCTTGCGGGTGGCCGCCAGGTCCTGCATTCGCGCCGATGAGGCCAGGGCGACGGCGAGTCCCCCGGCGTGGCACTGGGCCAGCAGCTCCTTGGCGCCGTCGAACGGTCGCAGCGACGGCCAGCTTTGCGCGAAGACCGCCGCATGGCTGGTCAGGATCTCGGCGTCGGACTCCCGGTTCCGACCAACAGGAAGAAGGGTGTCCACCAAGCGGGCTCCGCCCATCCCGACGCACCGGTGAATGGCGGCCATGGGGACGTCATACTGGTGCTGGCGGAACGCCTGCCACCACGCGAGCGTGTGGATGTAGGCGGAGTCCACCAAGGTCCCATCAACGTCAAAAAGGACGCCGAACCGCCGCCCGCGGACCAAGGCGTGGCTTTGGGTGATCACCCGGCTACAACGCGAGCGGCCCCGGACAACTTCTTGCCGCGGACAGCCGCATTGTCTTTCGGGGAGGACGCGGGGCCAAGCCGGTCCCGGATGACGGCTCCGGCACCGTTGCGGCTGTGGTCCCTGATCAGACCTGTGCCGGCAATCTCGCGGGCCATCGCAATGCCGGCCACCGCTGCGCGCTTCGTTGGGAAAGTCACCGAGATTGCCATCAGGCTTCCTGAACCATCCAACATCCGTACCCGATAGCCGCCGTCAGGCGCATCCACCAGTTCAAAATGTCCGGCCATTACAACCACCCCTCGTTCAGTCGCGGCGCTGTGCCTTGTAGGAGCGCTCCGCGAGTCTAGTAAGTATACTTACCTTTCTCCCGGAGGTGAAGAGCGGGCCGGCCGTTAAGGTCTTCATTGCCCTACCCGTTCTGTCTCCGGGGGAATAGGTGTGTCACTTCGGCGAACTGTATCCTGATGAAGCTCAAGAGCGCTTGTCACAAGCGCGAAGTGACTGAAGGCCTGGGGCGTATTGCCCAGCTGCCGCCGCGCCCTGACGCCCCATTCCTCACTAAGCAGACCCACATCGTTGCGGAGTTCCAGCAACCGTTCGAAGAGTTCGGTGGACTCCTCGGTGCGCCCCGCGCCCAGCAGGGCCTCCACCAACCAGAAGGAGCAGGCCAGGAACACTCCTTCGTCTCCCGGGAGGCCGTCGTCGCTGTCGGCGGGACGGTAGCGCAGCACAAAACCGTCTTCGGTCAGCTCCCGCTGGATCGCGTCGATGGTCCCCAGCACGCGGGGATCATCCGGCGGCAGGAAGCCCACCCGCGGGATCAGCAGCAGGCTGGCATCCAGTTCGGGCCGGCCATACGCCTGCACAAAGGTGTTGCGGACGGGGTCGAAGCCGTTGGCCATGACGTCCCGGTGGATGGTGTCGCGAAGGGCCTCCCAGCGTTCCACGGGGCCGGGCAGGCCGAAATCGCGGACGCCCTTAACCATCCGGTCTGCGGCCACCCAGGCCATCACCTTGGAATGCGTGAAATGGCGCCGCGGCCCGCGCATCTCCCAGAGTCCGTTGTCCGGCTGGTCCCAGATGGTCTCCAGGTGCTGCATCAGGGCCACCTGAACGTCCCAGGACTCGTCCGTGTGTTTCAGCAGGGAGCTCCTGGTCAGCGCCAGGCAGTCCAGGACCTCGCCCCAGACGTCCAGCTGAAGCTGCTCGGCGGCGCCGTTGCCGGTCCGTACCGGTTTTGAATTCTCGTACCCGGCAAGCCACGGCAGTTCCACTTCCGGAAGCCTTCGTTCGCCGTGGATTCCGTACATGATCTGCAGGTCGGCCGGATCGCCCGCCACAGCGCGGAGCAGCCAGTCACGCCAGGCGGCCGCCTCGGTGGTGTAGCCGGCGGCCAGGAGCGCCTGCAGCGTCATGGTGGCGTCCCGCAGCCAGCAGAAGCGGTAATCCCAGTTGCGGGGACCGCCCAGCTGTTCCGGCAGGGACGTGGTGACCGCAGCGACGATGCCGCCCGTGGGAGCGTAGGTCAGCGCCTTCAGGGTCACCAGCGAACGGACCACGGCATCCTGGTACTTTCCCTGGACGGTGCACTGGGATGCCCAGCCGCGCCAGAAGGCCAGGGTGGTGCCCAGCACTACCTCTGCGTCCACCGTGTGCGGGCGGGGAACGTGGCTGGGTGCCCACGTCAGGACAAAGGGGATGCGCTCCCCCGCCTGGACTGTGAAGTCACTGACGGAGTGCATGTTCTCGCCGTGAAGCGGCGCCTTGGTAACGAAGTAGACGGAGTCCGGGCCGGCGATGGCATGCAGGCCGTGCCTGTCGCGTCGCACCCAGGGAACGATATGCCCATAGTCGAACCTCAGCGCCAGTTCGCCGTGCATCCTGACGCTTCCGCTTACGCCCTCGACGATCCGCACGATGTCCGCCACCGCGTCACGTGGCGGCATGAAGTCAATAACCCTGACGGTACCCTCCGGGGTTTCCCATTCTGTTTCGAGGATCAGGGTCCCCTCCCGGTAGCCGCGCCTGGTGCAGGTGCCGCCACTCTCGGGGGCCAGTAGCCAGCGCCCGGCCTCCGGCGTATCCAGGAGCGCGTTGAAACATGCCGGCGAGTCGAAGCGCGGCAGGCAAAGCCAGTCGATGGAACCCTCGGTGCTGACCAGGGCGCCGGTGTGGAGGTCGCCAACAACTGCATAATCTTCAATGCGCGCCATTCCCATACACTGCCACACGGATGGGCCCTGCCGGAGAAAACAACCGTGGATGATAGTGGCAAAGCACAGCGGTGTAGCCTGAGTTGACGGCCGGTCCACGAACACCGGAGGCATCATGGTTCACCCTTCTCCCCTGCGGGTCAGCTGACCGTGGCTGTCCATATCGGCACTTCCGGCTGGAGCTATGACCACTGGGAGAACGTGCTCTACCCGCCAGGCCTCCCGGCCCGGGACAGGCTCCAGCACTACGTTTCCCGGTTTGGCACTGTTGAGTTGAACGCCAGCTTTTACCGGTGGCCCCCGGACACGTCCTTCGCCAGCTGGCGGCGCCGGCTCCCGGACGGGTTCGCGATGTCCGTCAAAGCTCCGCGCGGCCTGACGCATGGCAAGAAACTCTACGGACCCGAAGTCTGGCTGGAGCGCATTGCCCGCTGCTGGCACGAACTGGGCGACAAACGCGCTGTCCTGCTGGTCCAACTGCCACCGCAGCTGCAGCGCGATGATGCCCGGCTGGATCACTTCCTCGCCGCGGTCCCGTGGTGGATCCGGGTGACCGTGGAGTTCCGGCACCCCAGCTGGGACCATCCGGACGTCTACGCCTTGCTGGAACGGCACCAGGCCGCCTACTGCATCATGAGCGGCGCCCAGCTGCCGTGCATCCTCCGCGCCACAGCGCCCTTCGTCTACATCCGGCTCCACGGGCCTGACCATCAGCACCTGTATGGCGGTTCCTACTCCGATAGCGATCTGCAATGGTGGGCGGACCGGATCCGCGAATGGTCGGCGGCCGGCAAGGACGTTTATGCCTATTTCAACAACGACGGCGGCGGGAACGCCGTGCGGAACGCCGACACCCTCAGCTGGCTCCTTGGTGGAGGCTGACGTCACGCACGACGGCGGGACCGCCAGGGTGCCCGGCGCGCGGTTGCGCTGTGGCAGAGTGGAGGCATGGACAGGGCTCCTCAGAATTCACCGCAGAACACTCCGCACCCCGCACCGCTGTCCGGCACCCAGCTCTTACGCCTGGCGCACCGGATCTCCGCCGTCGTCAACGCGGTCCGCATCCAGCTCGCCAAGGGCTGGAATTTCGCACCCCAGACCATCGCGTACCAGGGCTACGGTTCGACCGGCTGGGTACGCGTGCTCGGCCGCGTCCTGTTAACCAAGAATCCGGCCCCGGGCAGCAGGGCTGAGCAGGCGGCCCGCAACGGCACACAAAACGTCCGTGGCTGGCGGGCCTTCACCAGCGTCCCCCTGCAGTTCATCGAGGTGGAAATTACCATCGGCGGCGTCACCACCCGGGTCCGGGCGGACCGCGGCGGGCTCATCGATACCGTGGTGGACGTGCAGCTCCCGCCGGGCTGGCACACCGCCGTCCTGAGGGCTGACGGGACCGAACCCGTGGAGACGCGGATCCAGGTGATAGGTGCCGACGCGAAGTTCGGCATCGTGTCCGACATCGACGACACCGTGATGGTCACCGCCCTGCCGAGGCCCTTCCTGGCCCTGTGGAACACGTTTGTCCTCAGCGAACGGGCCCGGATGGCGACGCCGGGGATGGCGGTCCTGCTGGAAAGGCTCACCATTGAGCACCCGGACGCGCCCGTCATCTACCTGTCCACGGGTCCGTGGAATGCTGCCCCCACCCTGGCGCGGTTCCTGGGCCGGAACATGTATCCATCCGGCGCCCTCCTGCTCACGGACTGGGGCCTGACCCAGGACCGCTGGTTCCGCAGCGGGCAGGAGCACAAGCACCGCAACCTGGAGCGCCTCGCCAAGGAATTCCCGGACATGCGGTGGCTCCTGATCGGCGACAACGGCCAGCACGACGAACAGATCTACTCAGGCTTCGCCCAGGAAAACGCCGACAAGGTGGCCGCGATCGCCATCCGGCAGCTCTCCGTCAGCGAGTCCGTCTTCGCCGGCGGGCACTCCGAGGACGGCGACCACACCACCTCTGTGGTGCCCTGGATCTATTCGCCGGACGGCGCGGGGATGGCCAAGCAGCTCAAGGTCCTGGACCTGCTGTAGATGCGTGACCACACTCTTTCAGGCGGATAGGCGACACGCATGAGCGACACCGACGGCGATGCACGGCGGCGGGAACTTGGCGACAATCCAGGCCCGGTTGAGGAGGAGGTGGAGGAATCCTTCGACCGCACGGTTGAGGAAGGCGCGCAGCGGCTGAACCGCTCCTTTCGGGACGTGCTCATCACTGGCTTGTTCGGCGGGTTTGAAATAGGCGTTGGCATCATGGCCTACCTCGGCGTTCTCTATGAGACCGGGAACCACCTTCTCGCGGGACTGGCCTTCAGTGCGGGCCTCATCGCCCTCCTGCTGGCCAAGAGCGAACTGTTCACGGAGGGCTTCCTGGTACCCATTGCCGCCGTCGTCGCACGGGAGGCAAGCTACGCGCAGCTCGGGAAGCTCTGGGGCGGCACACTCATTGCCAACCTGGTGGGCGGTTGGCTGTTCATGGCATTGATCATGACAGCGTTCCCGCAGTGGAGCGAGGTCATCACGAAGGAAGCCAACCACTATTTGGACGCCGGGTTTAACTGGAAAACCGTGTGTCTTGCCGTGTTGGCGGGGAGCACCATCACGTTGATGACCCGCATGCAGCACGGGACGGACAGCGTCACCGGCAAGATCGCGGCCGCCGTCGTTGGCGCTTTCCTGCTCTACGGGCTGCAGCTCTTCCACTCGATCCTGGACTCGCTGCTGATCTTCGGTGCCATCCACACGGGTGCTGACATCAGCTACCTTGAATGGCTCGGCTGGTTTTCCTATGTGGTGGCCTTTAACATGCTTGGCGGGATCCTGCTGGTGACAGCGCTACGGCTGGTGAGCGCCAGCAAGCTGCTGAAGGAACGGCGCGATGACTCACCCGAGGACCCGGAGGACGCACACCACTCCGGTTAGGCCGTGGCACCCGAGGTGGTCACGCCGTCGTCGGGCGCTTCCGTTACGTCCGGTTCCTCACTGGCGGCCTGCGCGACGGCGGCACTCGCCGCTGCGGCAAGGTTCCGCTCCTCGATGAGCTCCTGAAGCCAGAAGTAGGACGCCTTCGGCGTTCGCTCCTGGGTCTCGAAATCAACATGGAGCAACCCGAACGGCTGGTTGTAGCCTGCCGACCATTCGAAGTTGTCCAGCAGCGACCACACATAGTAGCCACGCAGGTCAATACCCTCGGCTTCACCGCCAGGAGCCGTGGCCTTCAGCGCGGCCTCGATGTGGTCCGACAGGTACTTCAGGCGCCGCTCGTCCGGGATGAACGTGGTGTTGGTGGACTTGTCCCGGACGATGATGTCCTCAAAACTGGCCCCGCCCTCGGTGATGATCACCGGCGGGAGTTTCGGGAACCGCTCCGCCATCTCCTTCAGCGCCACCCCCATGTACTCGGGTTTGACCGGCCAGCCGTAGGAGGTGATGTCCGCCTCCGGCCAGGCCTCGACGTGGAACGGCGTGGCGCCATTGCCGGCCGCACTCAGGTCACTGCCCAGGGCCTCCGCCATGGTCGCCGGCACCGCCCCATCACCCGGGCCGACAGCTACCTTCGTGGGCATGTAGTAGTTCAGGCCGTAGAAATCCAGCGGCTGGGAGATGATCTCCATGTCCTCGTCCGGATGGTCAAAGGAGCCGAAGAACTTCGCGGCGCGGATGATGTCCGGATATTGGCCCGTGAGGACGGGGTCCGCGTACAACCGGTTCTGTGCGATGTCCATCAGGCCCGCACTCATCCAGTCCAGGGGGTTGACGGAGTTCGGGACCATGGGCGAGTACACGTTGGTCATCCCGATCTCGCCGGGGACCCCGGCCGCCCGCAGAGCCTGCATCGCGAGCCCGTGGCCCAGAAGCTGGTGGTGCACGGTGGGCAGTGCGTTGAGCATGAGCGCTTCGCCGGGTGAGTGCAGGCCCATGGTGTAGCCGTTGGTGCTGACCGTGGCGGGCTCGTTGATGGTGACCCAGCGGGCAACGCGGTCGCCGTAAGCAGCAGCGGCGATCGCGGCGAACTCCCCCAAGCGGTAGGCGGTATCGCGATTCAGCCAGCCGCCGGCGTCGTCCAGCGCCAGCGGGGTGTCCCAGTGATAGAGCGTGACCATGGGCGAAATCCCTTTGGCCAGGAGCTCGTCCAGGAGCCGGTCGTAGAAGGCCAGCCCGGCCGGGTTCACCGGCCCGCTGCCGTTGGGCTGGATCCGGGGCCAGGACAGTGAGAACCGGTACGAGTCGACGCCCAGCTGCTTCATGAGGGCAACGTCGTAGGGCATGCGGTGATAGTGATCGCAGGCAACGGCCGGGCTGTGGCCGTCCACGATGGCACCTTCCTTGGCCGAAAACACGTCCCAGCCCGCCGGGCCCCTGCCGTCCTCGGTGAGCGCGCCTTCGATCTGGAAGGCCGCGGTGGCCACTCCCAGGGTGAAGTCCGCAGGGATGAGGGCGGCAAGGTCCTTGGCGGAAATGTGCATCGAGTCAGCCCTTATGAAAGAGGAAACGTGGAAGGCGTACATCCCAGAATGTCACACGGCCGGGCTGCTGACGAGCGTCGCTGCTAGGGTCTGAGCATGGATGAAAAACTGGGGAAGTTCATCGACGATTTTTCCGAGCTGGTTCAGCTGGCGCGGGCCGGAAACCAGCGACAGCAGGCCGGCAAGCAGCTGCTTGAGGCGCTAACGGAGCACCTGGGCGAGCCGGCTGAAGGCCTCTCCGTGGTGGTGGAAAACATCCCGCCGCACCGGTTTGTGGATGCGGACATCCTGATGGCGGAGTTTGCCGGTCAGGATCCGGGCAGCCGCCTGGTGGGCATCGGCGGCGGCGGGCAGCGGCACCACCAGTCGCTCAGCGACATGGTGCAGCAGTCGCAGCTGTTTCCCCAGTTTCCGCTCTCCCAGCCCGAGTACACGAACCTTGCCGTGGGACCTGACCAGCAGCGCCAGGCGGTGGCCATTGGGCTCTGGCTCTTCAGCCGCGAAGGGCACAGGCTGGCCGTGTTGCAGCGCGACGCGGCCCCGCATACCGGGCGCCAGTCCGCCACCTTGGAAGTGCTGGCCGCCCGGCCGGAAACAGCCACGGGGTTCCTGGCCGAATTCCGGCTCCGGATGGACAACAACAGCGTCCTGAAGGGACAGGTCATCTCCCTCGTCATGTCCGAGTATGGGCCGAGCACGGCGGGGGTGACGTTCCACCACCGCCCCAGCCTTCCGGCGTCGGACGTCATCATGCCCGACGGCCTGCTGCAGAAGGTCGCGGACCACACCGTGGGCATCGCCACGCACCGGGTGTCCCTCAAACAGCGCGGCCAGCACCTCAAACGCGGCATCCTGCTCTACGGCCGGCCCGGGACCGGCAAGACGCACACCGTGCGCCACCTCCTGAGCCAGAGTGAAGGCTCGACGGCGATCCTCCTCTCGGGCGGATCGCTCGCCAGGATCTCCGAGGCGGCCCGCATGGCGCGGGCGCTGCAGCCCTCGATCGTCGTGCTGGAGGATTGCGATCTTATTGCCGAGGACCGGAGTTTCGGGCACGGGCCGCAGCCGCTGCTCTTTGAGGTGCTGGACGCCATGGACGGCCTGGATAACGACGCCGACGTCGCGTTTGTCCTCACGACCAACCGGCCTGACATGCTGGAGCGGGCGCTGGCGCAGCGCCCGGGCCGGGTGGACCTCGCGGTGGAGATTCCGCTGCCGGCCCATGCCGAGCGGGTCAGGCTGCTGGAATTGTACGGCCGCCTGGTGGCGTTCAGCCCGGCGGCACTGGACGCCGCCGCGGAACGGACGGCGGGAACCACGGCCTCCTTCGCCCGTGAACTGGTCCGGCGGGCGGTGGTGGCTGCGGCGCTGGATGACGCGCCGGTGTCCGATTCGCACCTGGCGGCCGCCGTGGAGGACCTGATGGCTGACGCCGAAACCCTCACCCGCAGCTTGCTGGGCAGCGGCACGGACGCGGCCGGTTCGCCCAGCTTCCAAGGACCCGGCTTCCCGGGGCATGGTTTCCCGGGGCACGGCTTCTCCGGGCCTGGTTTCGCTGGATCGACCGACTCATTGTGAGCCGAACAGAAATTCCTTGGCGTGGGCAACAGCCTTCCGGTAGGCATCGTTCCGGAGCGTGACGAGTTGCTCCGTGTCGCCTTCGGCCGGCTCCAGGTAGCCGGTATATCCGGGCCGGAGCACCCAGATATCGCCGGCGGGCGGAAGGTAGAACACTCCGAAGGACCGCTGCTGTTCGTCATCTGCGGTCCACACGGGCACCACGGCCAGGGCCGCGCCGGTGACGGGGTTGATCCATTGGGCCCGGGGCAACGGCTCTTCGTGGGCTTCAGGGTTCAGGAACGGCGCGGTGCCCTGGCCCCAGCGTTGCTCGAAGCGTTCGTGGAACGCGGGGATCAGGTAGGAATCGTAGCGGCGCCACTCGGTCATTTTTGTCCGCCTCCTCGCGGTTGATGGCTGTCGTCTTTTGGGCCTACGTCCACGGACCGCTTTCCCAGCGCATGGGCATAATTCTGATGGTGTTGCCAGCCTGCTCGTCCCGGCGATTGACATTTCTGACGGGGATGACGACCGGACCCGCGCCCTGCGCGTTGATGCCGGTGCCGCTCCGGTCATAGGCTGCGCGTCGCGCCGGGTCACGCAGGACGGAGTAGGCCTGCATGATCTGCAGCAGCTCGGCACGCGACAGGTCGCGGCCAACTGTTGCGCCGCCTGTTGCACCGCCGTCGAGATCCGGATGATGGGTGCGCATGAGCGCCCGATAGGCACGGGAGATCTCCTGCTGGCTGGCGGAGGGCCTCACCCGCAGCACGTCATAGTAGTCCGGCTGGGTGGTCATGGCGGCTTCTCGGAAGAATTCTCGTCGGCACTGCGCCGGGGCGCGCGCAGCAGGCTGCCCGCGCCCCGGGGAACGGCTAGCTTCCGATCTCGTGCAGTTGGCTCTTTGTTTCGATCTCGATCTTGCGCGGCTTGGCCTGCTCCGACACCGGGATCCGTAGTGTCAGGACGCCCTGGTCGTAGCTGGCCTTGATGTGGTCCGCGTCCAGGGTGTCGCCGAGGATCAGTTGGCGGCTGAACACACCCCGTGGGCGTTCGGAGGCCACCAGCTCAACGTTGGGCTGGGTCGGATCAAGGCGCTCCGCCCGGACCGTCAGGACATTGCGCTCGACGTTCAGGTCCACGGAGTCCACCTTGACGCCCGGGAGGTCGAACGCGACCACGAATTCGCCGTCTTCCTGCCAGGCATCCATGGGCATTGCCGCCGGCCGGGCCGCGGTTCCAAAGACCTGCTGGGTGAGCCTGTCCAGCTCACGGAACGGGTCCGTACGCATTAACATCATTTCCCACTCCTTCAGCGTGAAGTTGTTGATTTTGATCACATACCCACCACCCGCATATCTATGGTGGTTGATACAGATTTTTTATAGCACTTGTGGGAAACTGAAGCAAGGCACTTGGGAGGAAATTTGGAGCTGACATGACAGGGTCCACTTCAGGGCGTGAACCGCTGCCCACGGCAGGACGGGCACTGTATGCCATCTCCGTGGCGGCCCAGCTAACAGGCACAGGCCAGCAGAATATCCGGCTCTACGAGACACGGGGCCTGCTCACGCCCGCCCGAACCTCAGGTGGTACCCGCCAGTACAGTGATGCCGATATCGCCGTACTCCTGCACATCGGGGAACTGCTGGAGCAAGGACTCAACCTGGCCGGCATCGCAAAAGTCCTGGAACTTGAGGCCGCCAACGCCAGGCTGCACCGTGCCCTCAAGCGTGCGCGGTCATTCCCCGGGCTCTAGTGTCCTGCGGCTGGTCCGGACCCCAGACCGCCCGCCAGCCGGTAGGACTCCTCGAGCAGCTCTCCGAGTTCCTCAGTTCCGATGCGGGCCAGCCGGACCAGCACCAGCTGCGGCGAACGCTCATGGTGCGGGGTCCAGAAATACGTGTCGGGCTCCGTGCCCGCCAAGGCCTCCCGCTCGGTGGTCTTCACCGTCAGCACGCCGTCCTCCCACATGCGCGCCATCAGGGTCTTCGCGAACCACGCCGGCTGGTCCCAGCTGCTGCGTTCGGTGACACCGGGCAGGGCGAGGCACATGCTGCGGACATCCGACTCGGTTGCCATCGTTGCTAGTCCCCCGGAGCGTCCGCTTTGGACAGCTCGCCCGTGATCCGTTCGCCGGGGATCCGGGCGGTCCGCCACGTATCCAGGGCGATGACGGCACCGAGGATCAGCAGCGAGAGGGAGACCGAGGCCATGGCGTCGCTGAGCCAGTGGTAGCCGAGGTACAGGCGGCTCAGCGCTGCCAGGACAACGCCGATGCCCGCACCCACGAAGCCGATGACGGCCGACCTCGGGTTTTTCCGCCGGGAGAACACCAGGAAGGTGGTCACCAGCAGGAAGTCACAGGCACCCAGCACATGGCCGGACGGAAACGAGTACGTGTGGTCGGCGCCGAACAGCATCAGTTCCACCGGTGGCCGCGAGCGCTGGACGATCGCCAGAATGATCTGCGATGTCACGACGCCGGTGAGCATCGCGGCAGCGAGCAGGATGGGCCGCCACGCGTGCCTTGCCGCGAACCCCCAGGCCACCGTCACCACCAGCACAATGATGGGCAGCGCAACAGGGCCAAAGATCACCGCAAGGAAGATCATCACGGCAGTGAGGGCCTCTGACCGGAGCGAGAGCAGCCAGTCGCGGATGGATTCGTCGGGACCCCAGGGGCCGGTGTTGCTCTGCAGAACGCCCACCAGGGTGGCGAGGAACAGCAGGGCGCCCACGCCAATGAGCACCACAGCCGTCCGGTACAGGGCCTTGCGTGCGGCCGGTTCCATAAAGCGTTCCTCCACCACGAACTTGTCATTGAAGGTCCGCCAAAAACTGTTCTTGCCTGCCTGCTCTGCCACTGTGTTTCCGTCCGTGCGCCGTTGACGAGTGCTTAACGTGAAGATTATCCCTTCCGGATGGAGTTGGCCCTGCCCTGCACAGCGCTGGCCCTCCCGCCGGGCGTCAGCCCGCCGGGGTAGCCTGACTCAATGGGCGCGATGAATGAGCTGATCAACCGGCAGGGCGTGGAAACTCTGGCCGGAATCCTGGCGGAGGCCGCTCCCGGATCGGACTGGCCGCACGTCGCTGCTGCCGCCGCACACTTGGATGAGTTGAGCCTGCGCGGCCGGACCGATGCGGTCAGCAGTGCGCTGCTGTCGGATGTACGGCAGCTTCCGGAGCGGGGATATCCGACGGCGGCACGCATCTTCCGGAGCGCCCTTGCCGGAGCCGGTTTCACGGGGTGGATCCTCTGGCCGGTGTCCGAGGCCGCCGTCACCCTGGCGCTTGAACCGAGTGACGGAGTGAAGCCCGGCCGCGACTTTGACGACTGCCTGGCCCTCCTGGCCGAACTGACCCCGAGGCTCACCGGCGAATTCGCCATCCGCCGGCTACTGGCCTCGGACCTGGAGCATTCCCTCGAGATCATCCGGGACTGGACCGGGCATCCGGACGAGCATGTCAGACGGCTGGCCAGCGAGGGGACCCGGCCGTACCTCCCCTGGGCGGTACGGGTACCCGCCGTCGTCCTTCATCCGGAGGCGTCCCTCCCGATTCTGGACGCCCTGTACCGGGACCCTTCGGAGTACGTGCGGCGCTCGGTGGCGAACCACCTCAACGACGTGGCGCGGCACGCGCCCGCTCTGGTGGTGGCAACGGCGGCTCGCTGGCTGGCCGCCCCGGACGCCAACACCGCATGGGTGGTCAGGCATGGCTTGCGGACTCTGATCAAGAAGGCCCACCCCGGTGCGCTCGCGCTGCAGGGGTTCACGCCGGCGTCGGTGGCTGTCACGGGGCCCCGGCTGGACCGGAACTCGGTGGCAATACCGGGAGAACTGGCTTTCGACTTCGCGATCGCCAACACGGGGAACTACGACGCCCGGCTCGCCGTGGACTACGTGGTCCATTACGTCAAAGCCAACGGCACACAATCGGCCAAGGTCTTCAAGATCGCGGCGCTCACCCTCGCCGCCGGTGAGACCCGCACACTGTCGAAGCGTCATGCCTTCCGGCAGATGACCACCCGGGTGCACCATGCGGGCGTCCACGCACTGGAGCTCCAGATCAACGGGATCCGGCACGGACATACGGAGTTTGAGCTGCACGTCTGAGCTGTGAGGCACTGCGGGTACCTGTATCAACAGCCACTCCCACACGTGCGCAATGTGCGGTTGGCTATTAAAGGAACACCCGGGCTCCAGCCCCCGACGAAGTGATGAGGAAACGAAAATGCGAGCAACCATCATGTATGGCGCCGGTGACGTGCGCGTGGAGAACGTGCCCGATCCCGTCATCCAGAATCCGACCGACGCCATCGTGCGGATCGTCAATTCCTGTATCTGCGGCTCCGACCTGCACCCCTACCACGGCATGCCCTCGTCCCGGCAGGGCAGCCCCATGGGCCACGAGTTCATCGGCGTCGTCGAGGAAACGGGCAAGGACGTGTCCACCCTGAAAAAGGGCGACTTCGTCATCGCGCCGTTCGCCTGGTCCGACGGGACCTGCGTCTTTTGCCGCGAAGGCCTGCAGACGTCCTGCCGCCACGGCGGGTTCTGGGCCTCGAACGGAATCGGCGGCGCCCAGGCCGAGGCCATCCGCGTCCCGTTCGCCGACGGCACCCTGGTCAAGGCCCCGGTGGGTGAGGACAGCGAGCTGCTGCCCTCGCTCCTGACCCTCTCCGACGTCTACGGCACCGGCTACCACGCCGCCATCAAGGCAGGCGTCAACGCCCGGACCACTGTCACGGTCATCGGTGACGGCGCCGTCGGGCTGATGGCGGTGCTGTCCGCCAAGCAGCTGGGTGCCGAGCAGATCATCCTGATGGGCCGGCACAAGGCTCGCACCGACCTGGGCCTCGAATACGGTGCCACCGACGTCGTCGCCGAGCGCGGTGAGGCCGGCATCGAGAAAGTGCGCGAGCTCAGCGGCGGCGACGGAACGCACACCGTTCTTGAGTGCGTGGGGCACCGGCCGGCGTACGACCAGGCCCTCGGCGTGATCCGCCCCGGCGGCGTCATCAGCCGGGTAGGCGTGCCCCAGTACGAGGACGCTCCGATCGGTTTCGGCTCCATGTTCGGCCCGAACATCACGCTCACCGGCGGCCCCGCCCCCGTCCGCGCCTACATTGAGACGCTGCTGCCCGGCGTCCTGGACGGCACCGTGAACCCGGGCAAGGTGTTCGACCGCACCATCAGCCTGAACGACGTGCCCGACGGCTACCGCGCCATGGATTCCCGCCAAGCCCTGAAGGTCCTGGTCCGTCCGTAGCGTCATTCTCGAAAGGAAACACGCCATGACTACCTGGCTCATCACAGGCTGCTCCACCGGAACCGGGCGCGCACTCGCCCAGGCCGTGCTCGCCAACGGCCACAACGCCGTCGTCACCGCCCGAAACGTCGCCGCCGTGGAAGACATCGCAGCCGCCTACCCGGACATCGCCCTCCCCCTTTAGCTCGACGTCACCAATACCGCCCAGATCGGCGCTGTTGTCGAGCAGGCCAGGGCGCGCTTCGGCAGCATCGACGTGCTGGTCAACAACGCCGGCTACGGATACCGTGCCGCGGTTGAAGAAGCGGACGACGCCGACATCCGGCAATTGTTCGACACTAACTTTTTCGGCGCTGTCAGCATGATCAAAGCCGTCCTCCCCGGAATGCGCGCCAACAGGGCCGGGTCCATCCTGAACATCTCCTCCATTGGGGCGCGCATCTCACCGGCCGGATCCGGATACTACTCCGCCAGCAAGGCAGCCCTGGAGGGCCTGTCCGGCTCCCTCCACAAGGAACTGAAGCCACTCGGGATCAACGTCACCGTCGTCGAGCCCGGCGCGTTCCGCACCGACTTCGCCGGCCGCTCGCTGGCCCAGTCAGCGACGCCGATCGGGGACTACGCGGAGACAGCCGGGAAGCGCCGCAAGGAAAATGACACGATGCACGGCACGCAACCGGGCAACCCTGCCAAGGCAGCGGAAGCCATCCTGGCGGTCGCCGAAAGCCCCAACCCGCCAGCCCTGATGGTGCTCGGCAACGATGCGTTTGACCTGTTCGCCGCCGTCGCGCAGGCCGAGCGCACCCAGCTGGACCAATGGCGGGACGTCAGCATCAGCACCGGCATCGGAGCAGACCAACGATGAGCACGCAGAAGCAAGGGCAGGCTTAAGGCAGCTTTGCAAGACTATCGAGGCTCTCCCAGGTTTTGGTCTCATTGTTGAGAACCGTCGTCTCAGCACCGGAGCCTTTCACCTCTCTGAGCCCGAACTGAAACCCGTCCATGGAATGTTCGTGGAGTTTTCCATCTTTGGAGGACTGCGGTGAGAGGAAGACAAATTACTCTTTGCCGGCCTCGATGTCGACATCATCGAGAACCTTCTTTTGGATGTACTTCTTCGCAGTCGGCCTCTGGCCGTTATTCAGATGGAGGATTTTGTCTCTCTGCTGCTGATTTAGGCTGCTCCAGTACTCATCGAAGATCACGGTTCCACCGACCCGTGAATAGTTCACCCGGTCACCAGGCTTTAAGTCACCCTTGTAGACTTCGCGGACCGTCAATTTCGTACCCCGGCAAGTAGCCACACGGCCGCAATCATGAAAGACACTTTCATCTTGTTCATTCTGTTGGCCTCCCCTACTGCGGGTGCTTGGCAGTTGGTGCTGGTTCGGCGAACTCGTCATCGTGCGTGGCAGCCCAGGAGGCCAAAAGCTGCAAGGCGTCGGCCGTCGGGGAGCCCGCAGCTGCGGTGTAGACGTTCAGCACCAGGCCCGGCTCACTGGGAAGCTCCATGGACTGGTAGTTCAGGTCGAGGTCACCTACCACCGGGTGATGCAGCCGCTTGAGCCCGCTGCGGTGGAAGACCACGTCCCGGGAAGCCCACCGGTCCCTGAACAGCTCGCTCTGTGTCGACAGTTCGCCAACGAGCCGGATCAGTTCGGGGTCGTGCGGGTGGCGGCCTGCTTCAAGCCGCAGCATCGCGGCGGCATCGTTGGCGATCTGATCGTAATCGCGCCAGAACTCCCGGGCCGCCGGGTCAAGGTAGGTAAACCGGGTGGTGTTCACTGGCCGGTGCGCACTTTTGAACACGGGTGCGTAAAGTGCCCGCCCCATCCGGTTTGCAGCCAGGATGTCATGGCGGCCGTTGCGGACCCACGCCGGCGCGTCAGCCATTGCATCGAGGACCTGCTGGACTTCAGTGCGGACAGTACCGGACGGCTTGCTCCGGCTCCTGCGAGCCGGCCCGGCGGCGCGGGCGAGGTCAAAAAGATGCTCCCGCTCGGCTTCGTCCAGCTTCAGCGTGCGTGCGAGGGCATCCAGCACGCTATCGGACGCCCCGGCGAGGTTGCCGCGTTCCAGGCGCACGTAGTAGTCCACGGACACGCCGGCCAGCATCGCCACTTCCTCACGCCTCAGGCCGGCTACCCGCCGATTCCCGCCATACGCAGGCAACCCGGCTTCCTCGGGCGAAATCCGCGCCCGCCTGGAACTTAGAAACTCCTTTATGTCCGCGCGCACGTCTCCCATACCCCTACGGTAAGCGCCAGCGGTCCCGGGCGGCAGGCACTGTCAGTACCTGCCTGCTCCTACCGCTGGGTGGTTCCGCTGGCGGTGGTGCCCAACATGGCGAGCTCAGCCCGGCTGGGCAGGCCCTCCCAGTCGCCGGCCGTGCTGACGGCGAAGGCCCCCATAACGGCGCCGCGTTGCAGGCGGCCGGCAACGTCCTCGCCGTCGAGCAGGGCAGAGAGGTAGCCGGCCGTGAAGGCGTCCCCGGCGCCCACGGTATCGATGCTTGTCACCGAGATGGCGGGCGCCTCGAACCGTCCGGAGGCGGTGTGGACGCCGGCGCCGGCGGCTCCCCGCTTGACCACGACTTCCCCGACCCCCTGCTCCAGCAACGAGACAGCGAGCGCGGTTTCGGCGTCGTCGTTCCCCAGGGAATCGGAGCCGCTCAAGGCGGCGGACGCCACGAGGTCCAGTTCGTCGTCGGACGCTATCAGGATGCTGGCGTGCCGGGCGATGGGGCCCAGCACGGCACGGGCCTCGTCCCGGGTCCAGAGCCGGCTGCGGTAATTGACGTCAAGGGAGATCACCACTCCGTCGGCTGCGGCGCGCTCGGCAGCGTATTCAAACGCCTTCCGGGCTTCCGGGCTGAGCGCCGGGGTGATGCCGGTCAGGTGCAGCACGCGGGGGCCGGCAGCGAGGGCACTGTCCACGTCGTCCCGGCTGACGGTGGAACCGGCCGAACCGGCACGGTAGTAGAAGGCCCGGGTGACGTCCGCGGTCCGCTGTTCGAGGAACATCACGCCCGTGCTGCGGTACGGATCCACCCGGCACTGCGTCCCGATGCCCTCGGAGCGGAGCTGCCGCAGGATGAATTCGCCGTGCGGATCGGAGCCAACTGCACCGGCCCACGTGACTGTGTGTCCCAGCCGTGCGACGCCCACGGCGACGTTCGATTCAGCACCGGCCACATGCATGGCCAGGCTGCCGCCGGTGGACAGCGGCCCGGCTGACCGCAGCGACACCATGGATTCGCCGAAGGTCAGAAGGTCGACGGCGGCGCTCACCGCACGCCCGCTGCGGCGGTTGCGGCGGCGGTCACTGCGGCGGCCGCTGCGGCCGTCCGGCGGGCAAAGGAGTCCGCCAGGTCCACAAAGGCTCGGGCACGCCCGCGCATCGGGGCGAGGTCGCCGCCGGAGCCGGCATCACCGAACAGCGGCCCGCCGAGCCCGACGGCGATCGCGCCGGCTTCCCAGTAACCTGCGGCTTCGTCGAGACCCACGCCGCCCACGGCGATGAACGGGATCCCGGGGAAGGGATCACGCAGCGCCTTGAGGTAGCCCGGGCCTCCGATGGAGGCGGGAAACAGCTTGATGGCTGTGGCCCCGCGGTTCATCGCTTCGTACGCCTCGCTGGGCGTCAGGGCGCCCGCCAGGACTGGGATTCCCTGCCGCGCCGATTCCTGGATGGATGCGGCCAGGGACGGCGTGACCATGAACTGGCCGCCGGCCTCGGAGACGTTGTCCACGTCCTGCATGGTCAGCACGGTTCCGCCGCCGACGTAGCAGCCCGCCGGTGCGGCTGCGCGGACCTCCCGGATCGCCGCCAGCGCCCCCGGCGTGGTCAGGGCGATTTCGACGAACCTGAACCCTTCCGCCATCGCGGCGAGGGCCGCCTGCGCCGCGGCCGGCCCGTCCGTGCCGCGCACGATTCCCACAAGCCGC
This sequence comes from Arthrobacter sp. Soil762, assembly GCF_001428335.1. Classification (GTDB taxonomy): domain Bacteria; phylum Actinomycetota; class Actinomycetes; order Actinomycetales; family Micrococcaceae; genus Arthrobacter. The sequence continues at coordinate 62,181 of NZ_LMSG01000018.1, read as the reverse complement.
GACTCCCGGATTCCGGCCAGCAGGCTTTCGGGCGTGATGTCAGTGCTGTTAGAAACGTCAGTGCTGTCAGTCATGTTGTTTACCATTCTGCAAATGCTCCGTCCGAGTGGCGCCAGACCGGCCCGCGCCAGGCGTGGCCGCGCTTGTCCGCCGCGCGGACCACGGCCTCATCGATTTCAATGCCGAGGCCGGGGCCGGTCAGCCGTTCAATGTGGCCGTCCACGAACTTCAGCGGGGATTTGTCCACCACGTAGTCCAGGACTTCGGCGCCCTTGTTGTAGTGGATTCCGATGCTTTGTTCCTGGATCAGGAAGTTGGGCGTCGCGAAGCCCACCTGCAGGCAGGCTGCCAGGGCAAGCGGCCCCAGCGGGCAGTGCGGGGCCAGCTGGACGTCGTAGATTTCGGCGAGCGAGGCGATCTTGCGGACCTCGGTGATGCCGCCGGCGTGTGAAAGGTCAGGCTGGGCCACGGCGATGCCGGCCTGCAGGGCGGGCAGGAATTCCTGCCGGCTGTAGAGCCGCTCACCGGTGGAAACCGGCGTCGTGGTTGAGGACGTGAATTCGCGCAGCAGGTGCGTGTTTTCCGGAACCACGGGTTCTTCGAGGAAGAACGGCCGGTACGGTTCCAGCAGCGGCGCCACCCGGCGGGCGTTGGCCAGGCTGAAGCGGCCATGGAAGTCCACCGCGACGTCGCGGTGGTCCCCCAGCACCTCACGGGCCGCGGCAACACGGCGGACAACGCCTTCGATCTCGGCCACCGAGGCGACGGGGCTCATCCGGCCGCTGGCATTCATCTTGACGGCGGTCAGGCCCACTTCCAGCTGGGCGCTGATCTGGTCCGCCACCTCGTTCGGCTCATCCCCGCCCACCCAGCCGTACATCCGGATCCTGTCGCGGACGTGGCCGCCCAGGAGCTGGTGCACGGGGGTGTTGAAGTGCTTGCCCGCGATGTCCCAGAGGGCCTGGTCCAGCCCGGAGACGGCACTGGCCAGGATGGGTCCGCCGCGGTAGAAGGAGCCCTTGGTCATGACCTGCCAGTGGTCTTCGATCCGGAGGGCGTCGTTGCCGATCAGCAGCTCCGAGAGCTGGCCGACGGCGGTGCGGACCGTTTCGCTGCGTCCCTCGCAGGTTGCCTCGCCCCAGCCGACAATCCCGCTCTCGGTCTCGATCCGGACAAACAGCCACCGCGGCGCGACGAGGAAGGTTTCTATTCTGCTGATGAGTGTCATGCCGGACCTAGCCCTTGGTAGCTCCGGCGGTCATGCCGGAGACGATGTACTTCTGCGTGAAGAGCGCGATGATCATGATGGGGATGGTCACCACGGTGGCGGCCGCCATCAGCCCGCCCCAGTCGATGCTGGCGTAGGAGACGAAGTCGAAGATGGCCACCGGCAGCGTCTTGGTCTTGGACCCGGAGAGCACCAGGGCGAACATGAAGTTGTTCCAGGAAAAGATGAAGGACAGGATGCCGGCGGTGGCCATGCCGGCCACGGACAGCGGCAGCGTGATGCGCTGGAACGCGCCGATGGGGGTGAGTCCGTCCACCTGCGCCGATTCCTCCAGTTCCAGCGGGAGCGAATCGAAGTAGCTCATCATGATGTACACGATCAGCGGCAGGGCAACGAACATGTGGCTGAGGATCAGCACCTCGAACCCGCCCACCATTTTCAGGTTGGAGAACACGTAGTACCAGGGCACCAGCAGGGAGACACCCGGGATGACGCGGGCCATCAGGACCACCAGGGCTGAGCGGTGCATGGTGAACCGGCTCATGGCGTACGCGGCCGGGACGCCCAGCACCAGAGACAGGGCCGTGGAGACAAAGGCCACCCAGAAGCTGTTGAAGATGAAGACGAAGTAGTTGTTGCGCTGCAGCACGTTTGCGTAGTTCTCGAACGTGGGGCTGAAGATGAACGATTTGGCGGTGTCGTAGATGTCCACGTTGGTCTTCAGCGAGGCCAGCAGCATCCAGAACAGCGGTGCCACCAGGAACAGCACCACGGCGATCAGGGCCGCGACGCGGAAGACCTTGTAGGCGCGGGTGCCGAGGGGCTTCTTCGGGCGGCGGACCGGCCGGGGCTGCCGGGGCTGCCCGGCGGACGTTTGGGTTTTGGTGTTTTCGTTCAGGACGGTCATTTGCTTACCGCTTTCTTGCGCATGGTCAGCAGCCACATGGAGCCGATGATGATCATGAAGAACAGGATCAGCACTGCGGAGGACAACCCGTACTGGTTGTAGTCGAAGCTCAGGCCGTAGGCGTAGACGTTCAGGGTCTCCACCTCGTGGAAGGACCCGCCGCCCTTGCCCTTGGTGGCGTACAGGATGTCGAAGGTCTTCAGGGCGTCGATGCCCCGGAGCAGGATGGCCACAATCACGGTGGGCATCATCAGGGGCAGCGTGATGAAGAAGAATCGCTGGAACGCGTTGGCTCCGTCCATGCGTGCCGCCTCGTCGGGCTCCTCGGAGAGGGAGGTCAGGCCGGCGAGCAGGATCAGGACCACCATGGGGGTCCACTGCCACACGTCCATGAAGATGGTGGTGCCGAGCGCGGTGTCCTGGCCGGAGAGCCAGGGCTGGGCGGGGATGCCCACAGCGGCGAGCAGCTGGTTCGCGAACCCGATGTTGGGGTCGAAGATCAGCCGCCACATCATGCCGACGGCTACCGGGGTTGCCACGAGCGGCAGCAGGATGGCCACGCGGACCCACTTCTCGCCGCGGAAGGGCCGCCACAGCAGCAGGGCGATGCCCATGCCGAGGGCCACTTCGCAGACCAGGGCGATGCCGGTGAAGGTGAGTGTGCGGCCCACAGCGGGCCAGAAGCGTTCGACGTCGGACAGGACCGTCAGGTAGTTTTCCAGGCCGATGAACTCGGTGGCTGCGCGGACGGAGCCCTGCGAATCGGTGAGGCTCAGGTACAGCGTCCAGGCCAGCGGGAAGATGATCAGGACGCCGACGAAGGCCATCGCCGGGGCTGCGAAGAGCCATTTGCGGTGCCGGTTGGCCCAGTCAGAGAATTTTTCGCGGGCACCGGGAGCACGGCGTGCGTTCCGGGCCGCGCTGCGGGGAGGAGTCATTACAGACATGGTTCACCTAAGGAGTTGGGGGGTGAAGAGTGGCCGGGGCGGGACGGCAGCGTCACTGCCGTCCCGCCGGGGCTGTTGGGTGCACCGGGCCTCATTGGCTGAGGCCCCGTGCACCGCGTGCGTTACTTCTTTTCGCTGTCCAGGAACTTCTGGAAGGCCACGTGGGCCGAGTCGGCTGCGGCGGAAGCGTCAGCGCCGGTGATGCTGGCAACGATCGGCTCGCCCACGATTTCGCGGGCCTTGCCAACGGTGACTACCTCGGGACGGTCGTGCCCCACACCGTTTTTGGCGCTGGCGGCAATGGCTTCGGCCAGGTCCTTCGGGTACGTGGAAGTTCCCGCGGAGTCAGCCCAGACGGAGGCGCGGGGTCCGGGGACGCCGGCCTTCTGTGCGGCCAGGGTGCGTTCCTTGCTGGTGGCCCACTGGATGAACTTCCAGGCGTTGTCCTGGTTGCCCGAAGCCTCGTTCACTGCCAGGCCCCAGGACGGGATGTTGTACGGCTTGGAACCGGCGGGACCGGCAGGCAGGGCGGCGAACCCGACAGTCTCGGCCACCTTGGACTTGGCCGGATCGGTGGCGTTCTTGTAGAGCGAGTCTGCCTCGGTGTAGAAGGCGGCCTTGCCCTGGGTGAAGATGGCCATCGCTTCGGGCCAGCTCATATCCGTGCTGACGTTGGCGGGGCCGTAGTTCTTGATCAGGCCGCCGTAGTACGCGTAGGCCTCTTTGGCGGCGTCCGAGTTGACGGTGGACTTGCCGCTGGAATCGGTGAAGTCGCCGCCGAAGCTGTACAGGAAGCTGGAGAACTGGGTGACGGCGGCGGACTTGCCGGTGCGGGCCACAAAGCCGGCCGTGTCCGCGTTGGATTCCTTAATGGCCTTGGCGGCCGCCTCAAGCTCCTCCATGGTCTTGGGGACCTCAAGGCCGGCGGCCTTGAGCAGGTCCTTGCGGTAGTAGAGGACTTCGCGCTCGGTGATGATGGGGACGCCCACAACCTTGCCGTCAGCGGTGGTGGCCTTGACCGGGCCCTCCTGGTAGTCCTTCCAGTCCCAGCCGGAATCCGAGGAGACCTTGCTGGTCAGGTCCGCGAGGTAGCCGTTCTTCGCGAACGCCTTGCCTTCCTGGAGCGGGCGGTACATCATCACGTCGATCTCGTCGCTGCCGGCGTTGAGCTTGACGTTGTACTGGTCCGAGAGCTGGTCTTCGCCGAGCTGGGTCAGTTCGACCTTGAGCCCTGAGGACTTCTCAAATTCCGGGATGGCGGCCTTGATGCCTTCGGTCCAGACGTGGTTTGCGAGAGTTACCCGGACGATGCCGGATTCCTTGGCGTCGCTGCTGCCGCTGCCGCCACCGCAGGCGGTGAGCCCCATGGAAAGTGCCGCGGCGACTGCCGCGTACTTCATTACTGAACGTCGCTTCATGACGACTCCCTTGCTTCGAGGCTGACGTCACTGTCCAGCCGTCTACAAATGCATCTTTACATCTGCTCTGGAAGAGAGCATAGGTAAATAAGGCAGACTTAAACAACCCCTTTTGGTAACCAGTATGATTTATTTATGAAAACCCCAAAGGCGGAGTCCCCTACCGACCGGCATACCGCGTTGGTCCAGAGTTTGGGACTCGCCATTGCCGAGGGGACACTCGCGCCGAATTCGGTGGTGCGGCTGGACGAGCTGGAGGCGCAGCACAAGGTCTCCCGCTCGGTGGTCCGGGAAGCGGCCCGGGTTCTGTCATCCAAAGGCATGCTGGCATCCCGCAGGCGGTTCGGCACCGTGGTGCAGCCCGAAGAGGCCTGGAACCTTTACGATCCCCAGGTGATCCGCTGGCGACTGGCCTCGTCCCGGCGGCTGGAGCAGCTTCAGGCCCTCAACGAGCTCCGTGGCGCGATCGAACCGCAGGCCGCCCGGCTCGCAGCCGAGCGGGCCTCATGGGATGCCGGCAGCGATCTTGTCTCACTGGCTGCGCGGCTGTGGGCCGCGGGCCAGCGCGGAGAGCAGGAGGAGTTCCTCCGCCTGGACGTGGAGTTCCATGCCGCCGTGCTCAAGGCTTCCGGCAACGCCATGTTTGCCCAGCTCCAGAATCTTGTGGCCGAGGTCCTCACCGGCCGGACGGAACACGGCCTGATGCCAGACCTGCCGCACCACGAAGCACTTCAGCTTCACGTTGACGTGGCCAGCGCCATCCAGCGCGGTGAGGCCGACGCCGCCCATGCCGCCATGAGCAGGATCATGGAACAGTTCGCTGAGGAGGTGGGCCATATCTGGTCCAAGCACCATCAGGGCGTGACGCCGGATACTTTCCCGCAACACACAACAGAGGCCGACGGCGCCCCCCAACTGCCGCCGTCGGCCTCCCTTTCCACAACCGACAGCTAGAACGAACCCGTGGTGAACTGCCACGTCTTCGTGGCCAACTGATTGCCTGCGAGGTCGCGGATGGACGTTCCGCCCCCGGTCACGGTCACCGTGTATTTCGTCTTCGCTGCCAGAGTGTTCTGCGGGTCCAGGATCCACTGATTGGTGGTTCCGTTGCGGAAGACGGCAGCCGGGACCAGAGCCCCAGTGACCGCGTTCTTCACCGTGAACGTGGCGGTGTTGACGCCCTGGACCGGCTCACTGAAGGTCACCGACAGGTTGTTGTTCCGCCTGACCAGTTGGGAGTTGCTGCCCGGCGTGAACCCCGTGACCGTGGGCGCCGGGCCGGTGGTGAACGTCCAGCTCGTGCTGGCCAAGGGCGTGCCTGCGGTGTCGCGGATGGCGGTGGCGCCGCCCACCAGCGTCGCCGTGAAGGTGACGTCCGCGGCCAGGTTGGCGGAGGGATCGAGGGTGGCCGTTTTCGTTGTCGCGTTGTAGCTGACCGTTGCCGGGATGGCGGTGCCGGCGGCGTTCCGGAGCATAAATGTTCCGGCACCAACACCCTGGACGGCCTGGCTGAACGTGGCCGTCACATTGCTGGCCACGGGTACCGCCGTCGACTGTGCTGCGGGTGATTTGGCCGTAACTGTGGGGGCAGGCGCCACGGGAGCCGGTGCGGGCGCAGGTGCCGGAGCCGCCGCGGCGGCGTAAAGCAGGCGGTTCGGCGTGCCGGTTCCGATGCCCGTGATGGCGTCGGCAGTGGCGTTCGAGGTCAACGACGCAGCGACCTGGGCAGGTGTAAGCGCCGGGTTCTGGGACAGCAACACGGCCGCGGCGCCTGCCGTGTGGGGCGCTGCCATGGACGTGCCGGACATGGAGGCGGTTGCGGTGGCCGAGCTGTACGACGCGGAGACAATGCCGACGCCGGGTGCATACAGATCCACGCAGGAACCGAAGTTGGAGAAGGAGGCCTGACGGTCGGCGGAATCGCTGGCTGCCACCGTGACCGCTGCGGGGAGCCGCGCCGGCGAGCTCCCGCAGGCGTCCGCGGCAGAGTTGCCGGCGGCAACCACTGCAGTAACGCCGTCGTTAATGACACCCTGGAGCGCCGAATCCACGGCCGCGCTGGCCACTCCGCCCAGGCTCATGTTCACCACGGCGGGAGCTCCCGCGGAGTGGTTGGCGGCGATCCAGTCCAGGCCGGCAACGACGTCGGAGTTGAAGCCGGAGCCGGAGCAGTCCAGCACCCGGACGGGGACGATCGTCGCCGCCTTTGCCACGCCGTAGGTGGTCCCGGCCACGGTTCCGGCCACATGGGTGCCGTGGCCGTTGCAGTCGCCGGATCCGCGGCCATCGGCCACGGCCGTCCAGCCTGCTGCCACGCGGCCGGCAAACTCTGAGTGGGAGGCGAGCACGCCTGTGTCCACCACGTACGCGTTGACTCCGGCGCCGGCGGCGGTCCACGTATAGGAACCCGAAAGGGGCAGGGGCCGCTGGTCCACGCGGTCCAACCCCCATGGCGCGGGCTGCTGCGTTGTGGAGAGTGTGATGGGCGCATCCACCTCAACCGACGCGACGCCCGCCGCACGGGACAATGCCGCGGCTTGCGCCGGCGTCGCCGTAACCACGGCGCCACGCAGGGCGTGCGAAAAGGAGCGGCCGACGCCGAGGCCCTGGGACTTGAGGCGCGCCGCCTCGGCCGGGACGTCCGTTTCCGCGGTGAAGCGGACCAGATAGCGGACGCTTGCGTCGTTGCCGGCCGGGGCAAGGGGCGGTGCAACGGCGGCGGCGGGCAGGCCCGAGGCGGTCAGGGCCACCGCGGAAATCAGCATGGCGGCAGCGGTCAGCACAAAACGGAAGGTGCGCATGGCGGGGTCCTAGTGTGACGGTCTGGATTGATGCTGGCGGCAACAAATCCCCGCCTATCACCAGATTAGGAGCCCCCCATGCGCCGCGGCCGGGAATTGAGCTGATCCTGCGCCAACCTTTCGGCGCCTGCGGAATTCTTGAGGGACCCCCCAGTGGCCTGCTTTCGGGTTCAGCCTTCCGCGATTCAGTCTTCCGTGGGCGTGGTCCTGTTGGAGTGGTAGGTCCGCCACGAGTGTTCGGGCTCGTAGCCCAACAGGCGCCGGGCCTTGTCGATGGACAACATAGTCTCGTGTTCGCCCAACTCCTTGGTCACAGTGACGTTGGGGAACACCTCCGCGGCGAGGCTGGCGCTGGAACGCGTCATGACAGTGTCCGCATTCGCGATGATGAAAGCCTGGAACCCGGGCTGGCCGTTTTCCAGCGCACGCGCAACAGCCTGTGCGCCGTCGCGCCCGTCGATGTAGCCCCAGAGGTTCCACTTCCGCGCACTGGCGTCCGAATCAAACGACGGGAACCGTTCGTAGTCCTCAGGATCCATAACGTTGGAGAACCGCAGGCCCGCAATGCTGAGCTCCGGATCCCAGCGCGTCAGCTGGATCGCCATCTGCTCCTCGAGGTGCTTCACGAGTGAGTACGTGCTCTCCGGCCGGGCCGGGTATTCCTCATCCACCGGGATGTAGGGAGGGTAGACGTCGAACGGCAGTCCCAGCACCGTCTCGCTGGAGGCGTAAACCACCTTCTTGATGCCGGCCCGCCGCGCCGCCTGGAAGACGTTGTAGGTCGAGAGCATGTTGTTCTCGAAGGTGGCAGCATCCGGGATGATGCCAGGCGCCGGAATGGCTCCCAGATGGACGATTGCGTCGAAGCCGTCATGCCGGTCGTCGAGACCCAGGAACACGTCAAGGACCTGGCCGTAGTTGCGCAGGTCCACGATTGCCAACCCGCGATGCCGCTCCCCCGCCCGGTCCAGGTTCAGCACCTGGTGGCCGTCGTTGGTCAGCCTGCGGACCACATGCCGTCCCAGTTTTCCGCTGCCGCCGGTCACTGCAATTCTCATGGGGACACCCGGGTGGACAGGAACTTTTCGACGGCGGTAATGGCGCGTGTGGTGATGGCACTTGGGTCACCGCTGCCATCCACCGAAACCAGCAAGCCCCGGCCGGCGTAGACCGCCACGACCTCGTGGGTTTCGCGGTGGTAGAGGTCCAGCCGGTGCCGGAACACTTCGATGGTGTCGTCCTTCCGGCCCTGCTCCTTGGCCCGCTGCAGCATCCGTTGCTCCAGTTCGGAATCCGGTGCGCGGAGTTCCACCACGGCGTCGAGGCGGTGGCCCTGGGACGCCAGTATGTTGTCCAGTTCCATGATCTGGGGAGCCGTCCTGGGGTATCCGTCCAGCAGGAAACCGGGCTGCAGATCTGCGTCGAGGAGCCGGTCCTTGACCAGGGCGTTGGTGAGATGGTCCGGGACAAAAGCGCCGTCGTCGAGATACTTGGCGGCCTCTATGCCCAGCGGCGTCGCGTGGCTGACGTTGATCCGGAAGATTTCGCCCGTGGATACGGTTGGAATGCGGAAGTGCTTGGCGATCTGCACCGCTTGGGTGCCTTTCCCTGAGCCCGGCGGCCCGATGATGAGCAGTCTGGTCATTTTCATGTCCCTCCACGGCGTCCTTGCCGGCTGGTCTCGGGTCCACTGTCGGCAGCGCCAACGTGTCCTTCATTCTGCCCACAAGTCGCAGCACAACGCCAGCCTCCGGGAGGGCACCTGGAGGCTGGCGTTGGATTGGGGGGCGGTTAGAACCGGGAGTTGGACCCGGCGAACGGCGTCGTGGGAAGCGGATTTCCGACGCCATCCGTCAGCCCGGAGGGCGAAGTGTAGGTTGGCGTGACGTTCCCGGTTTTCGATACCGGAATGCCGCCAGTCAAACTAACAAGGGTGACGGTGAGTTGACGTGTGCCCGAGTTCCACGTCAGAGACGAATTGAAGGTCAGAGCACCTCCCGCAGAGTAGCTGCTGCTCAGCGCCACCGACCCGAACCTGACGGAAGGGCAGCCAGGGTCGGTCGCGGCGAAGCTCAGGGCGTTGCCGGCGGCGATAGTGACGGTGCCGTTCGCCGTCTGGCTGCCGGAAGTGTTCGTCCAATTACCGCAAATGGTCGGGGGAAGCAGCGGCTCCGAGAATGTCAGCACGGCCTTGTCGCCGGCGTCAGGCGTGAACTGGGTTCCGCCGTTGGAGAGGGAAACGCTCACTACGGCGGGCGCCACCGTGTCCTTGGTCGACGTCGCCGTTCCAGGATCACTGACGTTGCCTGCCGCATCAGTTGCCAAGGCCGTGTAGGTGATCGTGCCATTGTTGAACGACGTCAGGTTGAAGTCGGCAGCCGTCCATTGGCCGGAGCTGTTGGCAGTCAGCGTCTGCGAGGACGTGTGTGCAGCTCCTGCATCCGTGCCGGAAACGGTCACGGACGAGCCAGCTTCTGCTGTTCCGCTGACTGGGACGCTGGTAACGTTCGCGCTGTTCACGATCGCGGGAGCGCTGATCGTAGGCGCGTCAGGCTGTGTCGTATCCGCGGCCGTGACACCGGCGCTGCGGGCACTTTCAACCCCGGTCCACGATGCCAGAACCGGCGTAACCGTGTAGTACCAGGTGCCGGCGGGCAGTGCAGCCTCGCTGCAGGTCAGCGTTGCGATGGTTCCCCCGCAGCCTCCCCCGGCGGCAACTTTGGTCCCGCCGGTCGGGGATGAGTAGCGGGCAACGGTGTAGCCGGAGACCGGCCGGCCCGCCGCCGTCGTGCTTTGGGCCCAACTGACGGAGGCGGCACCTGCCGAAGGGGACGCCGTCGGAGCGGCCACGGCAAGGATGGCATCGGCTCTGGCGCCGCCGTTGTTGCTGCTGAGTGTCTGCCAGTAGGCGTTGGCCGCCGGGGCGCCCCAGGAAATGACGAGTGCCGCAGCCACAACGCCGGCAATCCGGGCCTTACGATTCGGGCGGAGCAGTCGTGGCCTGGTTTCGACAGGCTCAAACACCGGCCGCCTGGGAGGGATGGGGCGGTTCATTTCCGTGCCTCCAAAGTAACGGGCAGGCTGAACGTGGCGCCTTGGCAAATTGACGGGGAGTTCAAGGACATGGCGGCGGCGCCTGGCAACGTGATCACGACGGATGAGTTTGCCGGAATGCTGACCACCGGGTTCAGTGGGGCCGCAGGGCTGGTGAAGGTCACGCCGGTGCAGGCAGAGTGGTTCGCGTCGACGGTCACGGCGCCATTGCCGCGGATGGCGTAAACCTGCACCGGGTAACTGTTCGGGTTGTGCGCCCGGACGGCAACATCGGCGGTGCCGCCCGGGACGAGGGTGTTCTGCGGGGTGTCGCCGGCCACGAGGGCTTCTACGGTGACGGTTGCCATGGTGCCGTTGGTTGCAGCACCCGACCCGGCACCCACCGTGGCCCAGTAGGCGTACGCGCCCCCCACTCCCGTGGCGAGGCAGAGGGTGACGGTTGTTGCCGCAGTTCTGGCAGCCAGCCGTCGGGAGGTGGTTTTCGTTGTGCGTGTCATCTCAGTTCCCCTCTCCTGCTCCGGAGTAGGCGAGCTGGAGGGTGGCGCCCTTGCAGCCGTCCTGGTTCAGCGCTGTGTCCAGCATGGCGATTTTGGGCCACAGGTCCTCACGGATGTCGAGTAAAAAGAGCGACTGGGAGCCCGCGGGAACCGTCAAGGGGTAGGAGCCGGCGTAGTTGGTCACTACGTAGTCCGACGCCGTGCAGGGAAGCTCGGCTGCCAGCGCCGCCTGGGTCCGGGTGATGCCGGTGATGGCGACGGACAGGCTGGTCAGCGCCAGGCTCTTGTTGTTGGGATTGGCAAAAGAAAGATTCAGCGGCAGCGTGGCACCCGGCGTGAGCTGTGTGCCCAGATTCCCGGAAATGGTGAAGGACTTCTTGGACGAAAGGACGTGCAGTTGGACCACGACGGCGGCGGCCTGGCTTGCGCCGATGGCCGCGGTGATGGTCAGGTCCGCTTTGCCGTCCGGAGTGGTTGCCGACGTCGCCACCGTGAGCGTGACGGCGGCGGTCTTGCCCGAAGCGAGCGTCACCGACGCCGGTGCGAAGGCCGCCGTCGTACTGGCCGGCAGGCCCGAAACAGTGGGGGTGACGCTGCCGCTGAACCCGTTGGTGGAGGTCAGGGACACCGAATAGTTGACCGGGTCGCCCCGGTCAACCGTCCGGCTGGAGGGATTCACCTGGATGGTGACGCCCTTAGTGTTGTTGCCCTGGCTGGCCGCGAAGATAGTGCCCGCCGAAACGAGCATCACTACAAGACCCACCAGCAGCACCTTCGCTACGGTGGTGGTTCTTCGCATGACTGTGCGGAAGTACCCAGAATATTTCTGCACGTTCAGCCCTTCTGGCAAGTTCTTAATTGAGTGGGAGGAGGTGGAATTCGCCGGCGGGGAGGTTCTGCTCCTCCCCGCCGGCGAAGCTTCTTAGACGCTGGTGACGTTAACCGTGATCACTGCGGACTTGCAGGCCTCCTGGTCGACGTCCGGAAGGTCAAAGAATTCGAGAACTCCGCTGCCCACCGTTGTCCCAGTCGAGGTGGCTGCCACGAGGGCGTCGTCGGTTAGGGCAGAGACATGGAACCAGTCAGAGAGGCAGAGGTCGTCGCTCGTTGTCACGTTGGCGGTCAACTCGCCCACCCTGGTGCTGCTGGTGGTTCCGTTGTCAGCCTTGTAGACCACGTCAACAGTGTTTCCCGGGGCCAGCCCGCCCGCGAAGTGGGCAGTCAGGTCCACCTTGCCTTTCCCTTCCGAGTTGGTGGCTTCGCCGGAACCGGAACCGAGTGTTGTCCAGTAGGCGTAGGCGGCACCGCCGCCGCCGGCTACCAGTGCCATGGCACCGGCTGCTGCCAGGACCTTGTTCTTCTTGGTCATTTTGCGCATGAGAGAGACTCCTTTGGCTGGGGGATAAAGACAGATGCTGAGACGCACGGCCATCGGGAACCACTAAGGGACCTTGCTTCCGGCTGATCGATGACGCCCATACTTCCCGGCGCTGGTGATCCCAACAACGCGTAGCAGTACTGGACTTTTGCGGGCTTCGCCGGCGACGACCTCTTGGATGACGGGCAGGGTACTCAGTTTTCGTCGACGAGGCGTGAGGTGTCCGATGTGCAAGGACTCTCGCGCGGGCGCTCGGGAACCCCTCCCTGGCCTGGCCGCCTTGTGGCGCTTCCCAAGGCTCTGGCCTGTATATACTTCTGGATATCGGTTTAGCAGCAGGCCGTTGGACAGTTCGTCGACCCAGCGACCGTCGCCACCCTTTTGCCACTACGGCAGGGTTATGCGGAGGGTTACCGGGTCGTTTGACCTGAGCGAATGGCACTAAGAACCGTGGCCAGCGAGTCAACAGCAAAAACAGCTACATCAATCACCGAGCACCTCCACGAAGAACTCCTCAACAGCTCCGACGTGGAGGAGTTCCTGGATGAGCTCGCCCGGGTGTCGGCCCGCACCCTTTCCGAACCCGGCGACGAAGTACTGTGCGGCATCACTCTCCTGCGTCAGCGCAAGGCGGCCACTATTGCCAGCAGCGGCGCCGCTGCTGGCGCTGTCAGCCAGATTGAATACCAGTCCGAGCAAAGCCCGGGCATGGCTGCCTCGCTGGAGCAGGTGACAGTCCATGTTCCTGACATGAAAGACGAAGCGCGCTGGCCCGAATACTGCGAAGCCGTCCTGGACCAAGGCATCCGGTCAGTCCTGGCCATCCCGTTCCGGCTGGAGGGGGAAACCAAAGCCACCCTGCTCGTCTACTCCCACCGGACCTCCCGCTTCGAAGGCCGCGTCCTGAAGGCTGCCGAGGATTTCGTCCGCCAGACCTCCCTTGCCCTGCGGCTTGCGGTGCGTTTCGCGCATTACAGCGAGACTGCGGCGCATCTGCGTGCCACCCTCGAATCACGCACGGTGATCGACATGGCGGTGGGCATCATCATGGCCCAGAACCGGTGCAGCCAGCAGGACGCGTTCGAGCTCCTCAAAGCGGCGTCCAGCACCCGTAATTCCAAGCTGCATATCGTCGCCGCGGACGTGGTGAATGCGCTGGGCCAGGGGCCGGCCCGGACGCACTACGACGGCTGAACCCGGCCCCGCCGGCGGCGGCCATCGAGGTGTCCGCGAGGTGACCGGCGGCGGTTTGCGGCGTACGTCATAATGACGCCCTTCCCCCCACCGGCCCCGTACACTTGGGGCAAGGTTGGCTGAGGGGCTTTCATGGAAACAAAACGCATCTGTCTTGTCATCGAGGACAACGATGACATCCGCGGTCTCATCACGGTGGTCCTGACCCGCGCAGGCTTTTCCGTTCGTTCGGTTGCCAACGGCGCCGAAGGAATTGCCGCGGCCGCTGAACCCTCGGTTGCGCTGATCACTCTGGACCTTGGCCTGCCGGACATGGACGGGCACGTCGTAGCCCGCGCAATCCGTGCCTTAAGCACCGCTCCCATGCTGTTCCTCACCGCCAGGTCCGAGGAAGACGACATACTGGCCGGAATGGCCTCCGGCGCTGCCGCCTACCTGACCAAGCCGTTCCACCCCAAGGAACTGCAGGAGCTCGCACTGCAGCTCTGCCCTGCGGATGCCCCCGCCCGCCAGCAGTCGACACCGCAACGGCAGCAGTAAGCGGCGCCCTGGCGCCTGCCCACTCGCTTGCCCACCCCATCCTGCGCGAATTCGCCGGAGAGCTGCCCGTCCGCCGGGAGCCTTCCGGCTTCCAGGACGCTCTCCGGCGACTCCGCTGCCGGCCCAGGCGTCTGGAGCCACCTGGCCGTAGAGAAGGTCCGCCCCCATTCACAGCCTCAGCACATCATCGGCAAATCGAAGCGATAGCTTGGCTGCCTACAAATGAGGCATGACTCCTCTCAAGAACAAACCACGCAAGGGCAGCCGCGTCCGACGCGCCGTCGTCGCCGGGGCCGTGGCCCTGACGCTTTCGGCAGGAGGTGCCACGGCCTGGGCGCTGGACCGGTTTGTGGTCCAGCACGTGGAAATCTCGGACGTCTCCGCGTACCAGGCCAGCCAAACGGGAACCAGCCAGGGCACGACGGCGGACACGACCACTGACTCCAGCGCCACCGCGGTCACCACGGACACGTCCTACGTGTCGGACAGCTCGAACATCAACATCTCCACGGCGACCACCGGCAGCGGCGACAGCACCGTCACCTACTACGTTGCCGACGTCGTGCTTGGCGATGCCACCACCCTCCAGTCAGCCTTCGCCAACAACAGCTTCGGCGAGAACATCACCGAAACCACGTCCGCCATCGCGGCGGCCAAGGACGCCATTTTCGCCATTAACGGCGACTACTACGGCTTCCGCGACACGGGCATCGTGATCCGCAACGGCGTGGTGTTCCGCGACGACGGCGCCCGCCAGGGCCTGGCCTTCTACCGCGACGGCACCGTCAAGGTCTACGACGAAACCGCCACCACCGCAGCCCAGCTGGTGGCGGACGGAGTCTGGAACACCCTCTCCTTCGGCCCGTCCCTGCTGGACAACGGCGAGGTGGCTGCGGGCATCGAGGACGTGGAGGTGGACACCAACTTCGGCAACCACTCCATCCAGGGCGAACAGCCGCGCACCGCCGTCGGCATCATCGACGCGAACCACCTGGTGTTTGTGGTGGTGGACGGCCGCAGCCCCGGCTACAGCGCCGGCGTCACCATGACCGGGCTTGCGGAAATCATGCAGGGCCTTGGCGCCACCACCGCGTACAACCTCGACGGCGGCGGGTCGTCCACCATGTATTTCAATGGCGAACTGGTCAACAACCCGCTGGGCGAAAACAAGGAACGCGGCACCTCCGACATCCTCTACATCGCGGAGTAGGGCCCGCCATGATCATCCTGATCCCGGCGTACGAGCCGGACCAGCAGCTGCCGGCCCTGATCCGTTCCATCCGCGACGCCGAGCCGTGGGCCACCGTGGTGGTGGTTGATGACGGCAGCGGGCCTGAGTACAAGGACGTGTTCGACGGCGTCAAGGCACTCGGGTGCCACGTCATCGGGTATTCCCGCAACCGGGGAAAGGGCTTCGCGCTGAAGACCGGGTTCGGGTTCATCGCCGACCACCTCCCGGACCGGAACGTGGTGTGTGCTGACAGCGACGGCCAGCACACCATCGTGGACATTCTCCGCGTTGCGGCAGCGGTGCAGCCCGGCTCTCCCGCCATGGTGCTGGGGACCCGGAACTTCACCGGCAACGTCCCGGCCCGCAGCAAATTCGGCAACAGCGCCACCCGGCTGCTGTTCACGCTGGCCACCGGCGAGCGCATTTCCGACACCCAGACAGGCCTCCGCGGCTACCCGGCAGCCATGCTCCCGTGGCTGCGGTCCGTCCGTGGCGAGCGCTATGAATACGAACTGAACCTCCTGCTCGAAGCCAAACAGGCCGGCTATGCGATCACCACGGTGGACATCGCCACGGTCTATGTGGACCACAATTCGGGGTCCCATTTCCGGCCGGTGGCGGACTCGGTCCGCATCTACGCGCCGCTGCTGAAGTTCCTGGCGTCCTCCTTCACCGCGTTTCTCGTGGACACCGTGGTGTTCCTGCTCCTGACCCTCGTGACCGACTCGCTGCTGCTCGCCGTGGTGGGATCCCGGGCCGTGAGCTCGGCCGTGAACTTCCTCGTCAACCGCCGGGTGGTGTTCCAGCACGGCCGGGACAGGCCCGCCGCTGCCGCAGGGCTGCGCTACTTCAGCCTGGTGCTCGTCCTGCTGCCCGCCAACTACGGCCTCATCTACGCCCTGGACGCCCTCTCCGTGGCCGCTCTGCCGGCGAAAATCCTCGCCGAAATCGCGCTCCTGACCGTCAGCTACGTGGTGCAGCAGCGCTTTCTCTTTTCCCGGCGCACGGCCAGGAGCGCCGCACGGGAGTCCCAGGACCAGGCTCTGGACCTGAGCCGCGGCCACCACCCCGGGCCGTTGCGCCGGTAGTCGAGGTACTGCTCTTGCGACGGCAGCAGCCGCGTTGTCTTATCCGGTGGTGCCCGTCTTCTCTGCGTAGGAGGTGGCTTGGTGCCGCACCTGGTCCACGTAGGAATCGGACTGGTTGTAGGAGTAGATGGCATCAGTCCATCCGTTCGCGGCGGTGAGGTCGCGGCCATGGGCGCACAAGTAGCCGGCCGCGCTGACGGCGGCATCGTCGATGTTGAAGGGATCCGCTTCGCCGTCACCGTTCCCGTCTCGTCCCGCAAGCTCCCAGGTGGAGGGAATGAACTGCAGGGGTCCGACGGCGCGGTCCCAGTGAGGGTCGCCATCCAGGACGCCGGCGTCCGTGTCTGCGATGGCGGCAAATCCGTTCCCGTCCAGGCTAGGGCCGACAATTGGCCCGCTCGCCTGCCCTGCGGGAGTCAGGGTTCCGCCGCCGTAAGCTCCGTGGGCGGATTCGACGAAGCCGACTGCCGCCACCGTATTCCAGCCGATCCCACACCCCGGAGCGGAATGATTGGCCGCACCGGCCGCGCCCACGTAAGCCCGAAGCGCGCGGGCGGGTATACCGGTTTGCGCGGCAGCCCGGATAAGCCACTCGGCGTCCGCGTTCCGGGTGACATTCACGGCAGGGGACATGCCGGTGGCGAGCGTTTCGAGTTTCGCCTCCGACCGTGGCGGAGGAGGAAGAGCCCCGCGGGCGTCCCCACCGGGCTGTCCGAGTGCCCCAGAATGACACCGCGGTGATGACGCAGATCGCGAACACGCAGAAAACCAAGAGGCGTCTCATGCGGAGTACTGCGGTGGTGCGGGAGTCAGTCACGGGTTTGATCTTATCGATCAATTTCGCCCGGGAAACAGCAGTCGAGCGCCCAGCCGGCACTCATATTCGGGCCTAGGTTCCGTCACAGCACCTGCACAGTTTGGCCCGGGATTGTAGAGAACAGCCCACCAACAGATTCCGGAGAATCCCGATGACTTCGCTCATTTTCATCGCCGCAGACCTTGCGGCCATCAGCATCCTCACGTTCGTCCTCTACCTCCGCCGCCACCGTCGCCGCGACCTGGTGGTCTCGTACCTGGGCATGAATGTGGGCGTCCTGGCCGTGGCCACAGCACTGTCCGGCTCCGCCGCCGGGCTTGGCCTGGGACTTGGCCTTTTCGGCGTCCTGTCCATCATCCGGCTCCGCTCCACCGAGCTGGCCCAGCACGAGGTGGCCTACTACTTCTCGGCCCTGGCGCTCGGACTGATCGCCGGCCTCGGCATCGAGCCGGTGTGGCTCACCGCCTCGCTGATGGGCCTGATCCTGCTGGTGATGTTCGTCGGCGACCACCCCCGGGTGCTCCCCGCCCACCGGCACCAGACGGTCATCCTGGACCGGGCCCTGGCGGAGGACGGCGAACTGTACGCACGGCTCGAGGAAGTCCTGCAGGGCAAGGTCCACACCGCCACCGTCCAGGAACTGGACCTGGTCAACGACAAAACTATCGTGGACGTGCGCTACGCCTACACCCCCCGCATCGTCCAGCCTGCAGCTCAGGCCACCATCTCAGCCATCACGACGGCGGCGCCCCGGCACGCAGTACCGGCACCTCCGGTGACGGTCCCGGCAGAGGAAACAGCGCCGCCGTCGGCCGCTCCCGTCGTTACTCCCGACCGTGCGTCCGCTCCCGTCCATGCCTCGGCCGGTGCGGCATGAACGCCCCAGCAGGCGCCGGCGTCGTGAGCAGCCTGGGCGGACTGCCGGCCGTGGGGCTGGAGGAACTGAACGCCGAAGCCGCGCTGCAGACCCGGGTGGACCGCAAGTACGTGGTCCCCGAGGACCTGGCTCAGCAGCTCCTGGCCACGTTCGACGCCGAGGTCCGGGTCTTGGAGATGGACGGCTCCCGCTGCTTCGCCTACGACTCCGTCTACTTCGACACCGCGCAGCTGGACAGCTATCTCCTCGCCGCCCACGGCCGCCGGCGCCGGTACAAGGTCCGCACCAGGACGTATGTGGACAGCGCCATCAGCTTCCTGGAGGTCAAAACCGAAGGCGCCCGCGAAGCCACCGTCAAGGAACGCATCCCCTACGAGCTCACGGACCGCGCCCGCATGACCGCGGAAGGCCTGGACTACGTCCACGAAACCCTCGCCGCCGTGGGCGGAGCGCCCGCCGGACCCCTAGGGCCGGTCCTCGAAACCCGCTACCACCGCACCACGCTCTACCTCCCGGAATCCGGCAGCCGGGCCACCATCGATACCGACGTCACCTGGCAGCGGCCCGGCGAGCAGGCGTGGGTCCTGGACGGCGCCGTGATCCTGGAAACCAAGTCCGGCTCGGCCTCAGGCCCGCTGGACCGGCACCTCTGGGCCCACGGCGTCCGGCCCTCCAGGATCTCCAAGTTCGCCACCGGCATGGCGGCGCTCTGCCCGGACCTGCCGGCCAACCGCTGGAACCGCACGCTCCGCCGCACCATGAACCTCCGCCCCGCCGCCTGACCCGGCTCCCCCACCAACTTCGAAGGAACACACCATGAACCGCTTCCGCAGCGTCCTGTCCGTCACCGCCCTCGCCCTCGCCGTTGGGCTGGCCGGCTGCTCCGCCGCCGGCACCGCCACGGGGACGTCCATCACCGGGACCACCACCAACGGCAGCTCGTCCACCACCTCCGGCACGGCACAGGCCGCGGTTTCCCTGGACACCCTCGCCGCCGACACACACTACGACGCCGATGACCTCACCTGGGACGCGGCCGCCGAAGTAGCCGTGACCCTGGCGGACGGTGCCAGCAGCGTCGCCTCCGGGGCGTCGTCGGACGCTGCAACGGTCGACGGCGACACGGTCACCATCAGCGCGTCGGGCACCTACCGCCTGAGCGGATCGCTGTCCGACGGGCAGGTGGTGGTGGCCGCCGGCGCGGAAGACGTGGTGCGCATCATTCTGGACGGTGCCGAGATCTCCAGCTCCACCGGATCACCGTTTGTGGTGCAGAGCGCCAATGAGGCCATCGTGTTCCTTAAGGACGGCACGTCAAACTCCCTGAGCGACGCCTCCACCTACACGGACACGGCCGCGGACGCCCCGAACGCGGCACTCTACTCCCAGGCGGACCTCACCATCGCCGGCACCGGTTCGCTGAGCGTGGACGGCAACTTCAACGACGGCATCTCCTCCAAGGACGGACTTGTGCTGGCCGCCGGCAACGTCACCGTGGACGCCACGGACGACGGCATCGTCGGCAAGGATTACGCGGTCCTGCTCGACGGCGCCTACCAGGTGACCGCCGGCGACGACGGCTTCAAGTCCGACAACGAGGAAGACGAAGGCCGCGGCTGGGTCCTCATCAACGGCGGAACCCTCAACGTCAGCGCGGCCGACGACGGCATCAAGGCCTTCAACACCCTCACCATCGCCGCCGGCGTCACCACCGTCGAGGAGTCCGAGGAAGGCCTGGAGGCCCAGCACATCGTGATGTCCGGCGGCACGGCCAACGTCACCGCGAACGACGACGGCGTGAACGCGTCTGGAGGGTCCTCCACCTCCATCTCGGCCCAAGGCGGCATGGGCGGAGGCGGTGGCGAGATGGCCGTGGGCGACTACACCGTGGACATCACCGGCGGCTCACTGACCATCAACTCGCAGGGCGACGGCCTGGACTCCAACGGCAACGCCAGCATCTCCGGCGGCACCGTGGTGGTCAACGGCCCCACCAACTCCGGCAACGGGGCGCTGGACGTCAACGGCGAACTGACCGTCACCGGCGGAACCGTGGCAGCGGCCGGCAGCGTGGCCATGGTGATCACGCCGGGCACCTCTTCGACGCAGTCCGGCGTGCAGGTCACCCTCGGATCGGCTGTTCCGGCCGGCACGGTGGTGCAGATCGCCGATTCCGCGGGCAACGTGGTGGGTGCCTTCGTGACCACCAAGGCGACGGCGTCGCTCGTGTTCTCCTTCGCCTCGATCACTGAAGGCGAGGAGTACACCGTCTACACCGGCGGCACGGCCACGGTCAGCGCCGGGGTAGGCGAAGGTTCCCTGGACGGCGCCGATCAGGTGGGCACCGTGACCGCCGGCGAGTACACCGCCTCCGAGGGCCCGGGCGGCGGCGGCGGTTTCGGCGCCCGCCCCTAATCCCACCCCCTGCCCCTTCAGACGCTCTCTCACTTAACGCAGGTTTTTGACCAACGCTCTCTCACTTTTTTCAAGAAAGTGAGAGAGCGTTGCGAATTAAGTGGCATTAAGTGAGAGAGCGTCCTGAATGGCGGGGCCGCGGCCCTGCCCGTAGACCTGAGAACCTAACGGAACTCGATCCGAAATTACCCCAACTCCAGCTCCAGGCATTCAGGTCCGAGCGCCGGGACCAGGATCCGGGCGTGCTGCGCCAGTACCTCGCGGGGATGGGTGCCCTCGACGCAGATGGCAACCATGCCCGCGGCAGCCACGGCGCCCAGGCCCGGCAGCGAGTCCTCAAACACGGCAATGCGGGCAGGGTTCTCCAGCCCCAGCGCGGCGGCAGCGCGCTGGAATCCTTCCGGATGCGGCTTGCCCTCCGAAACATCCTCGTCCGTCACGACGACGCCGAACAGGTCCAGCAGGCCCGCCCGTTCCAAGGCAGGAAGTACCTGCGGTCTGCTGGCCCCTGTCACCACGGCCAACTTCAGTCCCGCGGCGTGAAGGGCGCGCACCAGCTCACAAGTGGCCGGCCGGATCAGGCTCTCGCGTGCCACCCGGGCACTGTAGGACGCGTCGATGAGTCCCAGGAACTCATCCACCCTGCGCGCCGGTCCGGAGGCCAGGGCAAGGATCAAAGCCATGATTTCGCGGTCGCTGCGGCCCGCCAGGTCCTCCTGGTACTGCCGTTCGGTGATGGTGACGCCGCATTCGGTGTCGGCCAGTTCGATGAACAGATCCCGCAGCACGCTCTCGTCATCGGAGAGCGTGCCGTTGAAGTCAAAGAGAGCGCCATCAAAGGTGGCCAGGGTTGATGTGGTGCTGGCGGCGGCTGCGCCCATAGCGTGATTCCAATCTGCAGATGGTGGTGCTTCCGGCGGCAATTTTTGCGGCGCGACCGCCGTTCAGTGCGCTCAACGACAAGCAACGTTTGGTCTAGACCATTTGGTCCCGCATGACAGTGTAGCCGGGATTAATCCGCCGCCGCCCACGCCCCCGCGGACACTCCCGACGGACGCCTGCGTACGCCCGCCGGAGCTGCGCCGCGGCTGGCCGGAAACTGGCCGGCGAATGGACCTATGCTTGGTTTCGGGGCCATTCGCTTCACTGGAGGCCTCACCGGGGCGCTATGAAGGAGTCGAAAATCAACACCGACGAGTTGCTGGAGCAGGCGCAGAATCTCACCTTCGATCCGTCCTTGCCGGCCCATCAGGTGGTCCACGGCTGGTTGACGGACCTAATTCTGGCCGACTCGCTGACCCTGGGCAGCAAGCTTCCCCCCGAACGGCAGTTGGCGAGTGCACTGGGCATCAGCCGGATGACTCTCCGCCAGGCCCTGGACACCCTGCAGCATGAAGGGCGCCTCATCCGGGCCGTTGGCGGCCGCGGCGGGTCCTTCGTTTCGGAGCCCAGGGCCTCGGTGGATATCTCGAATCTGATGGGGCTCAGTGCCCAGTTGCTCAAGAGCGTCCACAGCGCGTCCTCCCGCCTGCTCGACGCCGAAACCGGCCCCGCCGGCAGGCTGGTTGCGGAGGCCCTGCAGCTGCCGCCCGACGCTGAAGTGCACAGGATTCGCCGCCTCCGTTACGCCGCCTCGACGCCGGTGGTCCTGGAGGAATCGCACTTCCCGGCGGACCTGTTCCCCGGGCTGCTGAGCCGGCATCTCACCGGTTCAATGTATGCGGTTATGGGCGAAGAGTATGGCCTCGCGCCGTTCTCCTCCATTGAAGAGCTGAACCCCTCCGTGGCTGGCCCGGCGAATTCGAAGCTGCTGGAAATCGGCCCCAGCGCTCCGGTGCTGACCATCAAGAGAACCGCTCTCTGCGAGGACGGCCGGCCGGTGGAGTACTCGGAGGATGTGATCCGCACTGATCGGCTGCGGATCATCGTTTCCGGCCGAGTGGACCCCTCCGGGCGGTAGCCGCCGAATCTCCCGCCCGACCCTAGGCCATAGTGGACTCATGCAGATGAACTATGGTCTAGACCATAGTTCATTTGCATGACACTTTGCCTTCATCAGGAAGCAACATTGCGCTGCGACGTTGGAGTCTCCCCGCCGGCCTCTGCGCCGCCTAGAAACCTGGAGAACACCAATGAATCCCCAAGCCATTTCGACGGCTTCACCTTCGTCAGCAGTCTCCCGCCGCGGACTGATGCGCGGCGCCCTGGGGTTGGCAGGCCTTGCCGCAGTGGGCGGCTCCCTGACTGCCTGCGGCAGCACGCAGGGTGGCACCGCCACAGCAGGAACCAACCTGGCTGAGATCATCGCCGGCGCCCAGAAGGAAGGCAAGGTCCAGCTGATCGCCGTGCCGGGGGACTGGGCCAACTACAAGGGTCAGTTCGAGGGCTTCAAAAAGAAGTACGGCATCGAGACCCCGGTCGCCAACCCGGACGCCTCCAGCGCCGATGAGCTCACTGCGGTGAAAAACCTCAAGGGGCAGGACACCCAGCCAGACGTGATTGATATCGGCTACTCCTTCACCAAGCCCGCCATCGACCAGAAGCTGATCGAGGCCTACAAGCCGAGCAACTTCGAGGAGATCCCGGCCGACTTGAAGGACCCCGACGGGATGTGGGTCGGGGCGTACTACGGCGTGGTCCAGGTCGGCACCAACACCAAGATCGTCGAAAGCCCCAAGTCCTGGGCCGATCTTCTGGACCCGAAGTACAAGGGCAAAATCGCCCTCCCTGGTGATCCCCGCAAGGGTGCCTCGTCCATCGCGGCCGTCTACGCGGCGGCCCTGGCGCACGGCGGCAGCCTGGACAACATCCAGCCGGGCATCGATTTCTTCGAAAAGCTGGCCAAATCCGGGAACCTGGCGAGCATCACTTCTCCCGTCTCGGCACTGAGCACCGGCCAGGCCGCCGTCGTCTTCGACTGGAACTACAACTTCCTGGGCATGGCAGGCGAACTGGCGAAATCCGGCGCCACGCTGGAAACCCAGGTGTTCTCCGAAGGCGTCTTTGGCAACTACTACGCCCAACCGGTCACCACAAAGGGCCCGCGGCCCAACGCCGCGCGGCTTTGGGTGGACTGGCTGACAAGCGACGAAGGATCCGAACAATTTGCCCTGGGCGGTGCCGTGCCTGCACGGTTCGTCCAGCTCAAGGCTGCCGGCAAGCTCTCGGATGAGGCGCTGGCCAAGCTGCCCAGCGCGGACGTGATTGCCAAGATCAAGTTCCCGACGATTGCGCAGGGGGCTGCTGCCAGCGCCCTGATCATCGACCAGTGGGGCCCGAAGGTCGCCTCGCTGTGACGCTCCAAGCCGAACGCGCCACAGGTGCGGCCGGTGCGGCGCCGTCGGGACATGAGCGTCCGACGGCGACGCGGCGCCGGTTTGGCCGCGTGGCCGGCTGGCTGGGGGCCATGCCGTACCTGCTGTTCCTGGCAGTCTTCCTCATTGCCCCGATTGCCACCAACGTGTGGACCAGCTTCCAGGTGGACGGGAGCTTTTCGCTTGCCTCCATGGCGAGGCTTTTCGAACCGCAGTACCGGGATGCGTTTATGCAGACCATCCGGCTTTCCCTGCTGACCGCCGGGGCCGGCGGCGTGCTGGGGCTCATTCTGGCCTGGGCCCTGGCCACGTCCGAGCGGCCCAAGTGGCTTCGGAACCTGGTGCTCTCCTTCTCGGCAGTGGCGTCCCAACTGGGCGGTGTGGCACTGGCATTCGCGTTCGTCGCCGCCATCGGGGTCCAGGGCCTGGTGACCCGGATGATTCTCAGCCTGACCGGCTGGAGCCTCAGTGACAGCATCCAGCTGGCGTCCTTTTGGGGCATCGCACTGGTCTACCTGTATTTCCAGGTTCCGCTGATGGCCATCTTGATGCTGCCGGCCTTCGGTGCCCTGAAGAAGCAGTGGTCCGAGGCCGCGTACAGTCTGGGCGCCAGCCGGTTCCGCTACCTCAGGGACATCGCATTCCCCATCATGTGGCCGCCTATTATCGGCGCACTCCTGCTCCTGTTCGCCAATTCCTTCAGCGCCTATGCCACGGCCTACGCACTGGCCGGCGGCCGGGTCAACCTGGTGCCGATCCTGATCGGATTCTTCATCTCCGGCAACGTGATGACGGACGACAGCTTCGCCGCCGCATTGGTCACGGGCATGATCGTTATCGTGGTCGCTGCCATGGGCCTGAGGACACTGCTGGAACGGAGGAGCAACAAATGGCTGCGCTAGACACCCCCGCTGGAGCGAAGCCCCTGTCGGGGCGCCGCCGCCCCCGTGTGACGGGCGCGGCCCAGGCGACCATCTTCGCCGTCGCTCTCATTCTCTTTTTCACGCCGCTGGTGGCCTCCGCGGCCTTCGGCTTCACGCTCCCGGGCAAGGGATTCACCCTGGATTCCCTTGACGTCGCCGTGCAGAACACCAGCTTCCTGCCGCAGCTGTCCAGCACCCTTCAGCTGGCCGCGCTCAGCACCCTGGCGTCACTGCTTCTCCTGGTGCCCACCTTGCTCTTCCTGCACCTCCGTGCGCCCAGGATGCTGCCGCTGACCGAATGGCTCTCCGTGGTTCCTTACGTGGTGCCGGCCATCGCCCTGGTCAGCGGCGCCAACTTGTTCTTCCGCAACATGGCCCCCGGCTTTCTGGTCAGCACGTACTCGTTGGTGCCGTTCTACATGGTGCTGACCCTGCCGCTGGTGTACCGGACGCTGGATGCCGGTATCCGGGCCCTGGACATCAGGACCCTGTTCGCGGCCAGCGCCAGTCTGGGAGCCACGCCCCTGCAGACCCTGGCGCGGATCATTCTGCCCAATCTGCGTGCCTCGATGCTGGGGGCAAGCCTGCTGTCCTGCGCGTTGGTGTTGGGCGAATACGCACTCGCCAGCCTGCTGCTCCATTCAACGTTTCCGGTATTCATGGTGCAGGTGGGCATGAACCAGCCGCGCGCTGCTGCGGCGTTGTCCTTCCTGTCCATCGTCGTCACCTGGCTGCTGCTGGCCGCCCTCTCCGGGGCCTCCGCCAAACGGACCCGGAAAAGTGGCCCGGCACGCTCCACACGGCAGACCTCCAAGGACCTGCCAACTCAAGAGTCCACCCCCGCGGAGCAGAGCTCCGCTACGAAAGGAATATCCCGATGACCCGGGAAGCAGCCGAAGTTTCATTGACCGGAATCAGCAAGAGTTTCGGCGGCCGCGTGGTGCTGGACAGGCTGGACCTGACCCTCGATGGCGGAGAGCTCCTGGCGCTGCTGGGACCGTCCGGGTGTGGCAAGACCACTATCCTGCGTGTCCTGGCCGGCCTGGAATCCCCGGATGCCGGAACGGTGCGGATTGCCGGCCGGGACGTGACCCATACCAGCGTGCGCAACCGTGGAATCGGAATTGTGTTCCAGGCCTACAGCCTGTTCCCGCACATGACGGCCCTGGAAAACGTCGCCTACGGGCTGCGGATCAGGGGAACCAGCGCGGGAAAACGCACGGCGCGGGCCACGGAACTTCTCGAGACGGTCGGGCTGGGCGAACATCGGGACAAATACCCCTCACAGCTCTCCGGGGGCCAGCAGCAGCGCGTCGCCCTGTCGCGCGCGCTGGCGATCGAGCCACGCGTGCTGCTGCTTGACGAGCCGCTCTCCGCACTCGATGCCCAGGTCCGTGTGCATCTGCGCGACGAAATCCGGCGGATCCAGACACAGGCAGGAACCACCACGCTGCTGGTGACCCACGACCAGGAAGAAGCCCTGACCGTGGCCGACCGAGTTGGCGTGATGCTCAACGGCCGGATCGAGCAGTTGGGCACGCCGGAGGATGTCTACCAGCGTCCCCGGACGGCCTTCATTTCCGAGTTTGTCGGAGCCGTGAACCGCATACCGGCGGATCGGTTCGGCGCCCAGGTGCTGGTTCTGGGCCGGCGTATGGCCATATCCAACGCGGCCCCGGAGGCCTTGCCGGCCACGGAATTGGAGGCCCTGGTGCGCCCGGAAGACCTGGAGTTGAAGGGGGCAGGCGACGGGCCGGGCGTCATCAGGTCATTGGTGCTGCGCGGCGCCGTGACAAGTGCGAATGTCTCGCTTGGCGGCTCAATGCTGCGCGTGGACCTGCCCTCGCATGAGGCGGCCAACTTCACCATTGCCCAGCGCGTGGACGTCTCCCCCAGGCACAACACTGCGCTGGTGGATGGGGTCCGCAACGGTGCCGAGGCCAAGGAAGAGGTCGCCGCGTGAGCCCGAAAATTTGCCTTGTGGGCATCGACGGCCTGCGCGTGGACCTGGCCCGGGGCAGCGGCCTGATGCCAACCCTGGATGCGGTGATCGCTGACGGGGTCTTCAACGAGCTGCGCATGGAGGTGCCGACGCTGTCCGGACCCGGCTGGTCCACCCTGCTGACGGGCCGTCCCCATGCCGATCATCAGGTCAAGGACAACCACTTCGTGGGCCATGCCCTGCTGCATTGCCCGGATTTTCTCAGCCAGGCCTACTTTGCGGACCAAACCACCACCACCCTGGCCGCAGGGGGTTGGCCCCCGCTGGTGGACCCGTCGGGTATCGGTCCCGTGATCTGGGAGCGGCGCGAGCAGCAGCGCTCCGGGCAGCATCGGGTGATTGCCCGCGACGGCGAGACCTACGGCTACAAACTCGTCGATGCCGAGGTCGCAGACCATGCCGTCGATGCGATTTCCGGGCGGGGGCCGGACCTGTCCTTTGTCTACTTCTGCGACGCCGATGACGAGGGGCATGTCTACGGGCCGCACACACCGGAGTACGCGGCAGCCATGGGCCGGGTGGACAACCATCTTGCGCGGATCCGGTCCGCTATCCGGTACAGGGTAGAGGTTCTGGGCGAGGACTGGTTCATGGTGCTGACGACTGACCACGGGCACCTGGATGAGGGCGGACACGGCGGTGACAGCCAGGTGGAGCGGACATCCTTTGTGGCAGCCACCCGCTTCGGCGGCTCCCTGGCGGGCTGGCCGGCCACGCTGACGCCCAGTCAGCTTGCCCCCCTGCTGTTGAGCTGCCTCTCCGACTAAAGTTTCTCGGCGGCGGGGCTTCCGATGCCCTGCGCGTGGTGGACCCATCCATGGACAACCAGGTCCGGTCAGCCCTTCTTGCCGTCGCCGGGGTGCCATCGGCCGATGGCCGATGGCCGGAGACGTCTTCATTGGAAAAGTGAGAGAGCGATTGTGATTTCACCACATTAAGTGAGAGAGCGTTGCGAATTAAGTGGTATTAAGTGAGAGAGCGTCCGGGGGTGGGAGGGGGCCGGCGTTTTTGGTCCTGTGAGCTTTCCGGATATCGGCGCATACTTGAACGCACAGGCGGCCACGACATGGGAGGACACCATGAAGTTTCTCGGAGCACTGATTGTCATCTGGCTGATCATCGGAGGAATCGCCGCCTGGCAGCGCGGCTATTTCGGCGGGGCTCCAGGGTCCTGCGCCGCGGCGGGAACGGTGGCCGTGACCATCGTCGCCGGGCCCTTGAACTACCTGGGCGTCAACCCGCAGGTCGGCTGCGAGCTGCCCCAACCCTCCCAGTAGCCATTTCCTTGGTGCCCCGGCGGGCGGTCCCTAGAGTAGGGAATGCCGGGTGCTGGCTTTTGCTTGCGCCCGAAACTGATCCCGAAGATTCGAAAGGACCGCCGAGATGGCATTCGTCACCGTTGGAACCGAGAACAGCACCGATACCGAGCTCTACTACGAAGACCACGGGAGCGGCCAGCCCGTTGTCCTGATCCACGGCTACCCGCTGGACGGATCCTCCTGGGAAAAGCAGACCACCGCCCTTCTGGAGGCCGGCTACCGCGTGATCACCTACGACCGCCGCGGCTTCGGCAAGTCCAGCAAGACCACCAGCGGCTACGACTACGACACGTTCGCCGCCGACCTCAAAACCCTCCTGGAATCGCTGGACATCAACAACGCCGTGCTGGTGGGCTTCTCCATGGGAACCGGCGAGGTTGCCCGTTACCTGAGCACGTATGGCTCCGCCCGGGTGGCCCGCGCAGTGTTCCTCGGATCGCTGGAACCGTTCGTCCTGAAAACCGGGGACAACCCGGAAGGCGTACCGCAGGACGTTTTTGACGGGCTCACCGAAGCCGTCACCGCGGACCGGTACGCGTTCTTCACGGAATTCTTCAAGAACTTCTACAACTCGGACACGTTCCTGGGCACGCCGCGGCTCAGCCAGGAAGTCCTGGACGCCAGCTGGAAAATCGCCGCAGGAGCCGGCGCCACCGCATCAGTCGCCGCGCAGCCCACCTGGCTGACCGACTTCCGCGGCGACATCCCCCGGATCGATGTCCCCGCGCTGATTGTCCACGGCACCGAGGACAACATCCTCCCCATCGACGTCACCGGCCGCCGGTTCGCCAAGGCCCTGCCGTCAGCGGAGTACGTGGAGATCGACGGCGCCCCGCACGGGCTGCTGTGGACGCACGCCGCGGAAGTCAACGAAGCCCTGCTCGCCTTCCTGAAGAAGCAGACCGGATAACAAAAAAGAGTGGAAGGGCCAGGCGTTTTGAACTGGTCCCCGAAAGTTGGACTCGCAAATGCGATGTCTCCACTTTAGCGGCCATCGATCGGCTCTTCTAAGAAGGCTCCGTCCCAAGTGGGACGGAGCCTTCTTCGCGTTGCCGTACTCCCACCGTCAACAGGTCGCCGTCTGCGTGACATTATCGTGTGGGTTTATCAGCCTGTCCGTCGGCCCCTGAGTTGTCCGTACGCTTCCTGGCCCGGCGCAACAAAACGAAGTTGGCCACGGTTAACACGAGAGACAGCGCAACCAGGGCTCCATACAGAACCTGCGCATCCTCACCCTGCGTTTGAGTGAGCATCCCAATCCAGACCAAAGTCATCGCAAACCACAGGACGACTTGGAACAGAAGGAGCCGCGGCCCAGGCATCTCAGGCTTTTTTCCAGGCTCGGTCAAGCCCATCGAGTCCGTCATCCGCAACCAAGAGTTGCGGCGCCCGCCGCGCGTCATGGCCCAACCCTAACCGACACCCCGAAGGTTGGAAATGGGCCAGCTATCGCCCCAGCGGTGACTTGGTGGCCTAAGCCGCGAGGGCGTGAGCGCGGTACTGTACCGGGCTCAGGCCCTTCAGCTTGGTCGAAATTCTCTCGGTGTTGTACCAGCGGATGTATTCGTGCAGCGCTGTTGCGAGTGCGTCGGTGCTGAGGAACCGGACCCGGTGGAAGAGCTCTTCCTTGAGGTGTCCGAAGAAATTCTCAATGACGGCGTTGTCGTAGCAGTTGGCTTTGCGGGACATCGATTGGACCGCGCCGGCGTTCTCCAGGAGGGAGCGCCAGGAGTTGTGTTGATACTGGAATCCTTGGTCGGAGTGCACGAGTGGTTCTTGACCGTCCTCCAGTGTGGCCAAAGCGGCACGCAGCGAGTCGTTGGCCAGCGCCAGATTGGGCGAGGTGCCAATGGTGTAGGAGATAATTTGCCGGTCGAAAAGATCCATGACCGGTGAGAGGTAGAGCTTCCGGTCACCCACGCTGAACTCCGTTACGTCGGTAACCCACTTCTGGTTTGGAACATCCGCGTCGAACTGGCGTTTCAGCAGGTTCGGGGCCACAACGCCTTGCTCGCCCTGGTAGGAGTTATACCGCTTCCTGCTTCGGACCTTACAGACCAGCCGCAGGGAACGCATCAGCTTCAGCACGGTCTTCTTGGCGACCGTCCACCCTTGCTTGAGCAGTTCGATATGGATCCGGCGGTGCCCGTACCGGCCGTGGTTCTTCTCGAAAATCTCCGTGACGGCGGCCTTCAGAGATGCCCGTGGATCGGGGTCTTGAAGGCGGGCCTGGTGGTAGAAGAACGTGGACCGGGGTAACCCAGCTACGTCCAAAAGAACTTCCAACCGATGCTCAGCCTTGAGAGCCATGACAGCGCGAACCTTTAGCGCTGTTCCCCGTCCCCCAAGGCCCTTACTTTTCCCAGGAAGGCCACCTCTGCACGCAGGCGTTCGTTCTCACGCCGTAACCGCTGCAGCTCCGGTTCCGGCTGCGCTGGCGCCTCTGGTTTTGTCCTGGGCCGGCCTTTCGGTTTCGGGCGCAGGCCTTCCTCGCCTTGAGCTCGGTAGTGGCCGGCCCACACGGTAATCAAGTGTGGCGAGGACAGTTCGAACTCTTTGGCAAGAGCAATCCTGTTCTCGCCGGAAATATATCGCTGCACAGCGTTGAGCTTGATCTCGAACGAATACACCCGGTTGCCTGGTTTGGTCACTAGAGCAGTATCTCCGCGAACGCGCCATCTGTCGTACAAGCGGAGGACTGCCTTCGTACCCACCCCGAGCCGTTTCGCTACAGCCCTGGCGCCCCAACCGATCTCAAACAGCGCCACAGCGGCCTCGCGCTGCTCCTCAGACAACGAACTGCCCTTTAACATGAAACTGCTCCCCGTAAGTCAGAACTGAATTTTCAGTCCAACTTTCGGGGAGCAGTTCATTTCGCCTGGCCCTTCCACTCGTTAAGGCTTAGTCAGCTCAAGCCCTGGCAGCCTTGCCCGGCAGCGCCAGCTTGAAGACCTTCGCCCAGGACGATCCCACCTGCTTCAGCAGCGGACCCGTGGTGTAGTTCAGGCCGTAACGCTGGCAGATCTCGCGGACCCGCGGAGCAACCTCGGCGTAGCGGTTGGACGGCAGATCCGGGAAGAGGTGGTGCTCGATCTGGTGCGACAGGTTGCCGGTCATCAGGTGCATGAACTTGGAACCGGAGATGTTGGCGGAGCCGATCATCTGGCGGACGTACCAGTCACCGCGCGTTTCGCCTTCCACCATTTCCTCGGTGAAGGTGTCAGCGCCTTCCGGGAAGTGGCCGCAGAAGATCACGGCGTGTGCCCACACGTTGCGGACGGCGTTGGCAGTCAGGGTGCCGTAGAGCGCTTGCTTACCGGAACCGGTCAGCATGGCGACCGCCGGAGTGGCGGCGTAGTCCTTGGTGAACTGGGTGACCACCTTGCGGCCCAGGGCCTTGAGGTCCTTGACGAGCGCTTCCTTGGACTTCTTGCCTGCCTGGTACTCAGCAAGCTCGAGGTCGTAGATCGCGATGCCCCATTCGAAGAGCGGGGAAAGGATGGCGTTGTACAGCGGGTTGCCCAGGTTATGGGGCTTCCACGGCTGGTTCTCGTCCATACGCAGGAGGTTGTACCCGACGTCGTTGTCCTTGCCCACCACGTTGGTCCAGCGGTGGTGGAGGTCGTTGTGGGTGTGCTGCCAGGCGCGCGCAGGGGTGACGAAGTCCCACTCCCAGGTGGTGGAATGGATGTCGGGGTCCCGCATCCAGTCCCACTGCCCGTGCAGGATGTTGTGGCCGAGCTCCATGTTTTCCAGGATCTTGGCCAGGCTCAGCAGTGTGGTGCCGGTGACCCAGGCCGCCTTGTTCTTGCTGACCAGCAGTGCCGCGCGGCCGGAGATCTCCAGCCCGCGCTGGATCTTGATCATGCGTCGGATGTAGGCGGCGTCGGAGGCACCGCGCTTGGCCAGGATTTCGTCGCGGATCGCGTCGAGTTCGCGGCCCAGCTCAGCTACCTGTTCGTCGCTAAGGTGCGCTGCGGCAGGAGGGCGGACCAATGGGCTGCCGGACTCGGCCAGCGCTCCGGGTCGCGTCTTTGCCGCTCCGGTGGGGGCGGTGCTGCCTTCGGAAACTTTCTTGCTTTCTGAAACTACTGACATGCGGTATTGCTCCTCAGAGTTCGAGGTTGACGGGTCCGGCGGCTGCCGAGACACACGTTTGGATTAGTTGGCCGGGTTCGCCGTGTACCTCGTTGGTGCGAAGGTCACGGACCTGTCCGGCCAGGAGCGGAGTCAGGCAACTGTGGCAGATTCCCATCCGGCAGCCGCTGGGCATCAGCACCCCGGCGTCTTCGCCGACGTCGAGCAGCGGGGTATCGCCGTCGGCGTCAACTTCCCGGTCCGACGCCTCAAAGGTGACCAGGCCGCCGTCGTGCCCTACACCCCCGGCGAAGGTGGTGTTGAACCGCTCAATCATCAAGTTGCCGGGATCGCCGGCGAGCGCAACCTCTGATCCGGGCGCGCCGGCGGTGAGGGACGCCTGCTTCCACAGGGCCTCGGCATCGTCCAGGAAACTGTCCGGACCGCAGGCGTAGGCGGCACGCTCTTTCCAGTCCGGGCAGATCTCATCGAGCTCGGCCGTGTTGGTCAGGTCCATCCGGCCCTGCTCGCCGGTGTACCAGTGGGCCAGCCGGAAGTTGGGGAACTGGTCAGCCAGTTCGGCGAGTTCCTCGCGGAAGAGGCTGTCGCCGGGCGTGCGGGCTGAGTGCACCAAAACGACGTCGGCATCCGGGCGGCGGGGAACAAGCGTGCGGATCATGGACATCACCGGAGTGATGCCGCTGCCGGCGGTGATCATCAGGAGCGGCCTGGGGTGCTCGGGCAGGACAAAGTCGCCTTGCGGGGGTGCCAGGAAAAGGACGTCGCCCGGTTTGGTGGTCCGGACCAGGGTTCCGGAAACAGCGCCGACGTCTGTGACGGTGATGGCCGGGTCCTTGCCGGCAGGGGCGCTCAGCGAATACGAGCGCCAGTGGCGGACGCCGTCCAGCTCAACGCCGATGCGCGCCCACTGGCCAGCCAGGTGGGAATGCCAGCCGCGGCCGGGACGGAAAAAGATGGTGGCCGACTGTGCCGTTTCCTGGACCACACGGGTCACCACTCCACGCAGCTGACGCGCGGAGAAAACAGGGTTAAAGAGCGCCAGAATATCTTCCGGTGCCAATGGCGTTGTCAGTACGGAAGCCGCCTGTGCCAGCTGACGTAACCGGATCATGCAGTCAAACCTAAAGCGGCGCGAGCCATATGTCTCTCTCCTGACCGTTCCGCAGTCACGCAGTAATGTTGGGGCCTTAGCCCCCCAAGCCCGCTACAAGCCTAACGGCTGTGGCTTGCTGATGGTTCCCGGGTCAGCGGGCGTCCCGGTCTTCGAATTCCTCATCAAGGTCGTGGTGCCGGAACTCCGTCTCCGGATTCGGTTCGCCGTCGGCCACGTACTCATAGTCCAGTTGACGCTGCACCTGGCTGTCCAGAACCTGCAGCTCCCGGTCCGGGATGCTGGAAAGATCATCCGGGAACTCGTCTTCCGGTGTCAGGTGTAGTTTTTCGGACATGGTGAGCCTCTCTAGGCCGTGAGTAATAACCGGGCCTCAATGGCCCGCACCTTCTCAGGATATTCCCTTCCGGGCGGATCACCCAGCGGAAATTACGCCGGATCAGGAACGGGCCGGGGTCCAGCCGACGGCGGGCGCAATGTACCGGGCGATGTTTCCCAGCATTTTGGCATTGAAGTCAACACCCAGCTGGTTGGGCACTGTCACCAGCAGCGTGTCGGCGGCCTGGACCGCGGCGTCCGCCGCCAACTGCTCGGCCAGGACATCCGGAGCGCCCGCATAGGTCTTGCCAAAGCGTGCCGTCAGGCCGTCGATGACGCCCACCTGATCCCGGCTGTCCCGCAGCGCGCTGCCCGCAAAATACCTGCTGTCCTCGTCGTCCACGATTGGCAGGATGCTCCGACTGACGGAGACCCGCGGCTGGCGGCTGTGTCCTGCCGCGGTCCAGGCCTCCCGGAAGAGTTGGATTTGCTCCGCCTGCAGCTGGTCGAAGGGGACGCCGGTGTCCTCGGTGAGCAGGGTGGAGCTCATCAGGTTCATGCCCAGGCCGGCCGCCCACACGGCGGTGTTGCGGCTTCCGGCGCCCCACCAGATCCGCTCTGTGAGGCCCGGCGACTGCGGCTGGACCGGCAACAGGCCAATGGCTCCGCCGGCGTAACGCGGGTCCGCCTCGGCCACGCCGGCGCCGCTGATGGCGTGCCGGAACTGGGCTGTGTGCCGGCGGGCCATGTCCGCGGCGGTCTCCCCTGCGGCCGGTTGGTGGCCGAAGGCGGCGGCCCCGTTCCGGGCGGGCTCGGGTGAACCACGGCTGATGCCCAGCTGCAGCCTGCCGCCGCTGATCAGATCCGTGGCGGCGGCTTCCTCGGCCATGTACAGCGGATTTTCGTACCGCATGTCGATCACGCCCGTGCCCATCTCTATCCGGCTGGTCCGGGCCGCGATGGCTGCCAGCAACGGGAAGGGAGACGCCTGCTGACGGGCGAAATGGTGCACCCGGAAGAAGGCGCCGTCGATTCCGAGTTCCTCGGCGGCCACCGCCAGCTCAATGCCCTGGCGCAGGGCCTCGCCGGCGGTTCTGGTGCGGGAGCCCTGGCCGGGGCCCCAGTGGCCGAAGGAAAGGAATCCGATGCGTTGCATGTAAGGCCCAACCTCCCGCCGGGTGGCCGCATTCCCGGCTGGCATGATGAGCCTGTGAGTATTCCTGCTGAAACCGTGGCGATCGCCAAAACGACTGTGCTGTTCGTCCTGGCCGCTGCTGCCGAGATCGGCGGCGCGTGGCTCGTGTGGCAGTCAGTCCGTGAGGGCAAGGACTGGTGGTGGGCAGGGCTGGGTGTCATTGCCCTGGGCCTTTACGGTTTTGTGGCCACCCTGCAGCCTGATGCCCATTTTGGCCGGATCCTTGCCGCTTACGGCGGCGTGTTTGTGGCTGGTTCGCTGGCGTGGGGGATGATCTTCGACGGTTTCCGCCCGGACCGGTGGGACATCGCGGGCTCCGTCATCTGCCTGGTCGGGGTGGCTGTGATCATGTTTGCCCCGCGGAACGGGGGCTGAGGCGGTATCTCACCGCGCTCGGAAACGCCCAATACCGGTAGCCAGCGCCCCCAATCAAGAGCACAATTGATCCATCGTTTGGATGGATGTGGATGGTGATCAGCGATGGCCATGACAATCGTGGTGGGGTCCACCCTTCTTCTGCTCCTTGGCCTGCTGGTGGTGGTGCTGTGGGGAGGCCGCAGCATCCGTGAGCCGTCCAGCGCACGGCCCCACCGTTCCATGGGTACCACGGAGCAGGACTTCAGGACTGACTTCAAGCTGCACGCGCTGCGCCGGTTTCTCTGGTGGGCCAACGTCGTGTCCTTTTCCGCACTGGTCTCGGCGTTGCTTGCCGCCTGGCCCGGCGGGCGGCTGGTCATGCGCATTTTGGCGGACACATCCCCCGCTTCCGCACAGGGCCGGCTAACGGAGGCCCAGGCATTCGTGGGAATTCCCAGCGTTGGGGGGACCATGGCCCTGCTGTTCTTTGGAGCCCTGCCCGCCGGCTTCTTGGCGGCGATCCTGTTTCCCCTCGTGCGCCGCTGGCTCCCGCGCGGACGCCTCGCCGGACCGCTGTTCGGTTTGCTCCTGCTCGTGTGGGTGGGGTCCCTGATGGATCCCCTGCGCGCGGACAACATCGATTTCAACATCGTTGGGCCCGGCTGGCTGTCGGTGGCACTGTATGCCGGACTCGCCCTCCTTCACGGCGCCGTAGTCGCTGCCGCGGCGGGTTGGTGGAGTAGGCGCCTTCCGCTGTGGCGCCCAGGAGCGGCTAAATTCTATGTTCCGTTGCTCGCTGGTGCCATCTTGTTTCCACCGTTCGCAGTCCTCGTCGTCCTTGGGTACCTCCTCTTGTTCCTCTGGCTGAGCGTCGTTCCGGTTTCCTGGCTGAGATCCGCGCGGCCCCGCCGGACAGTGCCAGCTTGGGTGGGTGCCGGGGCGATAGTGCTGATCAGCGCCGCCGCGCTTCCTGTTTTCATCAGCGCGGTGGTTTCCATCTCGTCCCGGGCGGGCTGATCAGCCGCGGAGGCTCAGAACATGGGCAGCAGGAAGCCGGCAATAAGTGCCGCGGCACCGATCCCGGTGAGCACGCGGCCAAGCACGACGGCGGTCCGCCCCACCGGTTCGGGCGCTGCGGTCTGCCACTGAGTGGGGCGCTTGGGGTGGTAGTAGATCGGCAGGGTGTCGCCCACGGCCAGGTCCTTGATGTCGTGGGGTGACATCGGGGCGTGGTGGACCTGGAACTTGCGGTCAAACCAGCGGAAGCCCGTGCCGGTCGCGTCTGCATAGACCACCGCTTCCGAAACGGTCCAGGGGTGCACAAACCGCCGGAGGATGCCCGAGTAGAACAGCAGGGCAAGCCCCGGCGGAAGGCACAGCCAGGTCATCACTTCCAGGATGGGACCTGCCATTTCAAGCGCAGTGGGCATAGCAATGATGCTACCGGGAGTTTCGCCCCCCAACGTGCCCCCGTCCGGCGGAATCAGCCGATGGGCTCGGCCATCTGCTCCACCAGATACTGGGCATCCACGGTGGCTCCTGTCACGGGGTCTGTCATCTCCACTTTCCAACTGCGGGCGAACTGGTTCACGCCGCTGGTCATGGCCACCGTGCCGGAAATGAGGACCGTCCCCGGCTCGTTCAGGCCGCGCTCGGTCAGCACCTCCAGCCAGTAGTCCGGAGTCAGCAGGGCTTCCAGCGAGCTGTCCTGGATCAGCGTGTCCGGGGTTTCGCCCTCGCCCACCCAGCCCTTCAGCGTGATCTGGTCCAGGTGGCCGCGCACGTCCTCCAGCCGCCACGCCTTGCGGCCCAGGACGTCCGGGCTGGCGTTCTTGCTCCAGGCCACCCCATGGACCTCAAGCTCGCGGTCCGTGTGGTCGCATGCGACCGTCAGAAGTACGCCGTCGTCCGTGATTACCAGCGCCCATTCGGCTTCCCCGGAGGTCCGGGCATGCTGCACGCGGACTTCGGAAACCTGCTGCGCCAGGTACGGCGAGACCGGGTAGAGCGCCGGCGTGGTGGTAGGGCCCGGAACGCCCAGCTCAGCCAGTTCGGCAATATGGGCCTGCACTTCCTCCTGCTCGCGCCCTGCGTAGCCGGCGTTGAGGAGGTGCTTGACCTGGACTGTCTTGGTGCTGCCGTCGGGAAGTTCGAAGCTCAGAGTCGTCATGTTCTGTCCATCCTTTGCGTGTCCTGCTGGAGAAATTTACAAACTGGAAACCGGAAACGGTGGCCAATGTACATCCAGTATGCGTAATGTATACATTTAACGCCAGCGTGACAGGCGTCACCCGTAAACATCTCGTGGAGGACAACACCCATGGCTAACGTCCCAGTTCCGGCTTCCGGCGCAGCGCCGCGTCCGGACAAGCCGATTCACCCCAAGGGCCTGTACAAGGCCTTCGCTGCCAGCCTCACCGGCACCGCCCTCGAGTGGTATGACTTCGCCGTCTACTCGGCCGCGGCCGCCGTCGTATTTCCCCTCGTGTTCTTCCCGTCATCCGATCCCCTGACGGGCACTATCCTGGCCTTCTCCACGTATGCGGTGGGCTACGTGTCCCGGCCTGTTGGTGGCATCATCTTCGGCCGTCTGGGTGACCGGATCGGCCGCAAGAAGGTGCTGGTGACCACCCTGATGATCATCGGTGTGGCCACCGTCCTGATCGGCGTGCTGCCAGGCTACGCAACCATCGGCATCGCTGCCCCGATCATCCTGGTGCTGCTCCGCTTCGCGCAGGGTGTGGGCGTCGGCGGCGAATGGGGCGGGGCCGTCCTGCTCTCCAGTGAATACGGCGATCCCCACCGCCGCGGGTTCTGGGCGTCTGCAGCCCAGGTGGGCCCGCCCGCCGGCAACCTGATGGCCAACGGCGCCCTTGCCGTCCTGACCCTCGCACTGACCGAGGAACAGTTCATCGGTTTCGGCTGGCGCATCGCGTTCCTGGTCTCGGCCGTGCTGGTCGGTTTCGGTCTCTGGATCCGCCTGAAGCTGGAAGACACCCCCATCTTCAAGGCCATCGAGGCCCACGGCGAGCAGCCCCACGCCCCTGTCCGCGAGGTCTTCAGCACTGAGCTCCGGCCCCTCATCGCCGCCACGCTGTGTCGGGTGGGCCCGGACGTGCTCTACGCCCTGTTCACCGTTTTCACCCTCACCTACGGCATCCAGACGCTCGGCTACGAACGCAGCCAGGTGCTCACGGCAGTCCTGATCGGCTCAGCATTCCAGCTCTTTATGATCCCGCTGGCCGGCGCCGTGTCCGACCGATTCAACCGCCGTAAGGTCTACGGCACCGCAGCAGTGGTGGGCGCGGTGTGGACGTTCGTCTTCTTCGGCGTCCTGGGCGCCGACAACCAACCGATGCTCATCATCGGCATTGTGCTGGGCCTTATGGCGCACTCGTTTATGTACGGCCCCCAGGCTGCCTTCATCGTGGAACAGTTCTCACCCCGGCTCCGCTCCACCGGCAGCTCCCTGGCCTACACCTTCGCCGGTGTGATCGGCGGCGCCATCGCACCCCTGATGTTCACGTTGCTGCTGGCCCAGTTCGGAACCTGGATTCCGGTGGCCATCTACGTGGCCGTGGCCGCAGGCGTCACCGCCGTGGGCCTGGCCCTCGGCCGCGATTCCAACACTGTGGAGGACGAGGACTACCGCCTGCTGTTGGAAGGATCCGCACTGGAGCGCCAGCAGTCGGCTATCGGCCACGGCAACTGACGATTCCCACTCACAAGACCGGAGTTTTTGTCCACACAATGCACCCAAACGACTCTCAACTCGCGTTATGTGGACAAAAACTCCCTCAGGTGCGGAGCAGGATATCCCGGGTGACAGCCAGGTGATGGTCAATGGCCTCCTGCGCCTTCGCGGCGTCGCCGGACATCAGGGCATCGAGGATGCCCTGATGTTCGGCGCACACCTGTCCGCGCCGGTCTCCGGTGCGGAACAAGGCCGAGACGCCCACCAGGATCTGCCGGACATGGAGCTTGCTGTACGTTCGGGAGATGAGCTCATTGCCTGCGGCGTCGATCAGAAGCTGATGGAAGAGGGTGTCCAG
Organism: Arthrobacter sp. Soil762; assembly: GCF_001428335.1. Lineage (GTDB taxonomy): Bacteria > Actinomycetota > Actinomycetes > Actinomycetales > Micrococcaceae > Arthrobacter. Next base: position 23,100 of record NZ_LMSG01000018.1, on the reverse strand, counting down.
CCGGATGAACTCCTGCGCAGCCTCCGCATTCAGCTCCTCGGGAAGCTGGGCCTGCTGGTCAAGGGTGTCTTGCATCGTTTTCGCAGGAACGCGGCGCTGTTCGATAACCAGGCGGGCGGCATGGCTTTCCAGCACACCCCGGAGTTCCATCAGTTCCGACATTTCACGGCCCGTCACGGGCGGAACATACGCCCCGCGCTGCGGAATCAGCTCCACCAGGCCGTCGGAGACGAGGAGCAGGAGCGCCTCCCGGACCGGAGTTCGCGAGACGCCGATCTCAGCGGCCAGCTCCTGCTCGTTCAGGAACTTCCCCTGCACCTCCGGGTCAACCAGGATGTTTTCGCGCAGGTACGCGTACGCCTTCTCGCGGCCGGACGCCGCCGTCCCCGAACTTTTTCGCATACATTATGTATACAACAGACTGGAGTAATTTCATGCGTTTAGCAGTGGCCCAAATCATCACCGGAGCCGATCTGGCCGCCAACCTGGAGCTCATCCGAGACTACGCCACGCGGGCCAAAGCCGCCGGAGCGGAGCTCGTGGTGTTCCCGGAAGCCGCCATGCGCGCCTTCGGCAACAGCCTGAAGGACATTGCCGAGCCGCTGGACGGGCCGTGGGCCGCCGCCGTCCGCAGCATTGCCCAAGGGCTGGACATCACGGTAGTGGCGGGCATGTTCACCCCGGGCGACGGCGGCCGCGTGCGGAACACCCTGCTGGTCACCGGCCCGGGCGTCGAGACTTCCTACGACAAGATCCACCTCTTTGATGCCTTTGGTTTCGCGGAGTCCGATACCGTCGACGCCGGAACAGCCCCCGTGACCTTCGAGGTAAACGGCACCACCTTCGGCCTGGCCACCTGCTACGACGTGCGCTTCCCGGCACTGTTCACGGCCAACGCCAAAGCCGGCGCCCAGGCCAACATCGTCTGCGCCTCGTGGGGTGCCGGCGAGGGCAAGACTGAACAGTGGGACCTCCTGGTCCGGGCCCGCGCGCTGGACAGCACCACCTTCGTGGTGGCCTGCGGACAGGGCGACCCGGCAAGCGTCGGCATCGCCTCCGCTGGCAAGGCTCCCACCGGCGTTGGCCACAGCGCCGTCATCTCTCCCCTGGGTGCCGCCCTGTTGGCCCTCGGCGGCGAACCGGAACTCGCCGTCGTCGACATTGACCCGGCCGTCATTGCCGAGGTCCGCGGCCAACTGCCCGTCCTGGCCAACGCCCGGACCTTCTGACCCCGCCGAGCGGCCTCTCCCGCGGCGCCCCACGGCAGTGAGCCGCCGTTCACTTTCAGGAAACGTTGACCTTTCAGCGTCCGACGGCGGCTTCTCACCTCGTGCGCGGACCGGCGCCCGCCATCGCTGGCATCGGAGTCTCAGGGCTTCCCGTCCCGGCGCCGTTCAACAGGTCCCGTTTACACGCCGGAAACATCACCGTCATGCGATCTTCACGCAAGCCGCCGGGCCGTAACGTATCCGCAACTTAGCGAAGCGCAAACGGAAACACGCGGCGACAAATATTGATCGAGGGGATTGCGCGGGCCAGGTAGGAAAGTCCCCGTATTCAGGATCAATGGAAGGGACCCACCGGTGGAGATCACTGCGGAACACGTCTGGATGATGATCGCGGCGGCAATGGTGCTGCTTATGACACCCGGACTTGGTCTCTTTTATGGCGGCATGACGCGCGCCAAGGCAGCGCTGAACATGATCATGATGAGCTTCATCTCCGCCGGCATCGTGGGAGTTGTGTGGGTCCTGTGGGGATACTCGATGACCACCGGCGAGGGAATCCTGGGCGTCTTTGGCAACCCCTTCGCCAACTTCGGGCTGCAGAACCTCATGGGCTCCCCTGACCTCATCAAGGCAGGCTTCAGCGCCACCTTCGCCATCATCACGGTAGCGCTCATCAGCGGGGCCATCGCCGACCGCGCCAAGTTCAGCGCCTGGGCAGTGTTCGTGCCGCTGTGGGTCACGCTGGTTTATTGCCCCTTGGCCTACATGATCTGGGGCGGCGGGCTTATGAGCGCCGGCGGCGCCATCACCGAGACCTTCGGCCAGGTCATCGACTTCGCCGGCGGTGCAGTGGTGGAAATCAGCTCCGGGACGGCCGCCCTGGTCCTGGCCCTGGTGGTTGGCCAGCGCCACGGCTTCGCCAAGGATCCCAGCCACCGCCCGCACAATGTCCCCTTCATCATGCTCGGCGCGGCCATCCTGTGGTTCGGCTGGTTCGGATTCAATGGCGGCGCCGCCACCACCGCGGAGCAGGCAGGCCTGATCTGGATCAACACCCTGGTCACCCCCGCCGCGGCCATGCTCAGCTGGCTGGTCGTCGAAAAGATCCGGCACGGCCACCCCACCTCCCTCGGTGCCGCGTCCGGCGTCGTTGCCGGCCTGGTGGCCATCACACCGTCCTGCGCCAACATCAGCCCAGTGGCCGCCATCGGCCTGGGCCTGGTGGCCGGTGCAGCCTGCTGCGTGTTTGTTGACCTGAAGTACCGGTTCGGGCTGGACGACTCCCTGGACGTGGTGGGAGTGCACCTCGGCGCCGGGCTCATCGGCACACTCGCCCTGGGCTTCGTCGCTCTCCCCGTGGACGGCCAGGGCGGGGGCCTCTTCTACGGCGGCGGTCTCCAGCAACTGACGGCACAGGCCGTGGCGGTAGTGGTCACCGTAGTTCTCTCCGGCGGTGTGACCCTGGTGATCGGCCGGGCAATCAACAGGACCATCGGGTTCCGGGTGAGCCACGAGGCCGAGATGGCGGGGGTGGATCTCTCCGAGCATGCCGAGACCGCCTACACCTTCGGCGGGCTGGGTAGCCACTTCAACCCGCTGGGTCGCGGCGTCACGGCACCTGCTGCCGCTCCCGCCAAGGAAGACACGTTCGCCTGAGGCCACAGGCTTCAAAAGCGCTCAGTCGGCCAGGATCCGGTAGAGCGCGCGGCGGGTTTCGTCGAGCTTTTCCACCGCAGCATTGCGCTGTTCTTCCGTAGCGGCCGTGCGGAACTGATGGATGACCCCCATCAGCTTGCCCACACTCTGGTGGAAGGCGGGTCCGGATCCTTCCGCATCGCTGTTCCACGCATTCTCCAGTTCCTCCGCATGCTCGGCCACGTAGGCCTTGCCGGCGTCGGTGAGGGTGAAGTCGGTCCGCCGGCCCTCGCTGAGGGGCGCAATGAGGTCCTCGTCCACCAACTGCTGGAGTGTGGGGTAGATCGACCCGGGGCTGGGCCGCCATGCGCCGGATGTTTTCTCCGCGATGGTCTTGATCAGCCCATAACCGTTGGACGGGGCCTCGGCCAGCAGTGACAGGATGGCCCACCGGACGTCCCCCCTGCTTGCCCGCCGGGGACCGGGCCCAAAGCCGGGACCGAACCCTCCGCCAGGTCCAAAACCGGGACCAAATCCGCCCCGTGGGCCAAAGCCCGGGCCAACCCCTCCCCCGCGGTGCCCGTGCGGTCCGCGGCGGCCCCTGCCGCGCTCAAACCGTCCGCGCTCAAACTGTCCCCGCCCGAACAGCGGTTCCAAAAACTTGTCGTCGTGAATGCCTTTCATGGTGGCATCGTCCCTTCTCTGTCTTTTTGAATGCTTCTTGGCCCTTGTTGAATGGTTATCGGTCAACTACTCACCGACACTTAACGATATATCGGTATGTATCGCGCAACAAGGCCCGGAGCGGACTTAGGGACGGAAAGTACCGGCTTGGCATCAGTTCGTCCAGCATCTGGATGCTGCAGGTGCAGCGGCGTATCCTGTTCACACGTCGCGAGCTTGGGGCTGAACAATGGCGCAGCAAAAGAAACGCAGGCACCGGTTGGCCGCCGCCCTGGGAAGGGTCATCGGATTCTTTGCTGCGAGCGCCATGTGCGGCGTCCTGGCCGCAAGCCTGGTGGTCCCCGCTGTCGCGACTGTCGGCTACGGAGTCAGCACCTCCATCAGCTACTTTGAAAATCTGCCCTCGGAACTGATCGTCGCGCCGCCGTCGCAATCCACCAAAGTCCTCACCTCCGAAGGCCAGCCGATCGCCACGTTCTATACCGAGAACCGGACCAGGATCCCCCTGGACCGGATATCGCCTTTTGTCCGGGATGCCATCGTGGCCATCGAGGACAGCCGCTTTTACGAGCACCCGGGTATCGACCCGCAGGGGATCGTCCGGGCTGCCATCTTCAACCTCACGAATGCCGGCAGGCAGGGCGCCTCCACCATCACCCAGCAGTACGTCACCAACGTGATCAACGAGTCCTTCGTATCCCAGGACAAAACCGACGAGGTGATCCTCAGCGGCCAGAAGAGCATCGGGGACAAGCTCCGGGAGATGAAGCTGGCCATCGCGCTGGAGAAAAAGTTCAGCAAGGACCAGATCCTCGAGGGCTACCTGAACATCGTGTTCTTTAACCGCGAGGCGTACGGAATCGAGGCGGCGGCACGGTATTTCTTCAGCACCACGGCCGCGGATCTCAACCTGCCGCAGGCGGCCCTCTTGGCCGGGCTGGTCAACAGCCCCAGCTACTACAACCCCGCGGTCAATCCGGAGCAGGCCACCAGCCGCCGGAACCAGGTCCTTTCCGAGATGCTGGCCACGGGCAAGATCACCCAGGCGGACCACGACGCCGCCGCGGCCACGCCCATCGAACTCAAACTCAGTCCGGGGAAGCAGGGCTGCGCCCACGCCCAGATGGCACCCTACTTCTGCGACTACATTTCGCATCTGATCCTGAACAACCCGGCCTACGGCACCACCCTGATCGAGCGCGAGCGGAAGCTGTACCGCGGCGGGCTCACCATCGTCACCACGCTGGACAGCAGGCTCCAGGCGGCGGCCCAGGCGCAGGTGGACGCCACCGCCGGGGCGAATCCTGACCGCTGGGGCGCCTCCCTCGTGACGGTCCAGCCGGGCACCGGGAAAATCCTGGCCATGGCGCAGAACACGGTGTTCCTGCCGGCCGAGGGCAGGTTCGATACCCAACTGAACTTCAATGTGGACTCCCGCGATCCGCAAGGCAATGACCTTAACGGCGCGGGCGGCTTCCAGCCAGGCTCCACCATGAAGCCGTTCACCTTCGCAGAGTGGCTGAATGAGGGCAAGCCGCTGACAGGGATGGTGGACGCGTCCCGCCGGGTGTATCCGCTGGGCTTCCCGTGGCGTTCCAGCTGCGGAAGGGTGCTGGGCGCCTACAGCACGGCCCAGAACAACCCTGAACTGGGCGCCGCCGATGACCTGCAGAATGCCGATCTGGGTTACTACCGCCCCATGCCGGTGAACTACGGGCTGTACAACTCGATCAACACGGCCACCTTCGCATCGGCCACCCAGCTCGATTTCTGCGGCATCCAGAAGATGGTGGACACCGTGGGGCTGCACAGCGGACTCGATGGCGCGCAGATCAACATGCATCAGCTGGGCAATCTCCTCGGCGCCATCGGCGTCGCCCCGGTCCACCTGGCCAATGCCTTCGCCACCTTCGCCAACGACGGCCGGTACTGCGCCCCCATTGCCGTGCTTGAGGTGACGGACGTGTCGGGCGGGAAACTCCCGGGCCAGACCAGCGAGTGCCGCGACGCCGTCAAACCGGAGGTTGCCCGAGGCGTCAACGCGGTGCTCCAGGACGTGCTGAAGGTCGGCTCCGGCGTGTGGATCAACCCCAAAATCCACACGCTGATGCCCGTTGCCGCCAAGACCGGCACGTCCAACAACAACGGCTCCACCTGGGTGGTGGGCTATACGTCGGGGCTGGCTACAGCGTCTTTCTTTGGCGACGCATTGGAGGGCCAGAACCGCCCCGGCCAGAACGTCACCATCAACGGCCAGTTCTACCCCCGTCTGGACGGCTACATGATCGCCGGGCCGCAGTGGGTCAACTACATGCTCCAGGCCGCCCCGCTCTACCCGGCAAACCCGTTCCCGGCCCCGCCGGCATCCATGATTGCTCCGCCGAAACCGACTCCCGCACCGGCCGCGCCGAGGCCTGCACCCGCCCCGGCGCCCGCACCAGCTCCCGTCCCCGCGCCCGAGCCCGCACCCGCGCCACCTCCTGCCCCTGCTCCTGAGCCCGCGCCCGTCCCGCCGCCCATGCCCGAGATTCCGGGCATTCCGCCTCAGAACGGCTTCCCGGGCGGAAGACGCTAGGAGCCGAAGACCCTGACAGCCGACGACGGCGGGAGGCACCGCCGTCGACCGTTACCTACGTCGCGCGTTCCCCTCGCCCGCTCAGCTATGTGGTGCCGCGCCAGAGCCGCTGCCACCAGGAGCGCTGCGGCTCCGGTTCAGGCAGGGCATCCTGTGAGCGGGCGGCGCGGCGTTGGTGCCAGCGCGCCACCTCAGCGTCGACGTCCCGCGTTTTGGTGATGACGGGAGGGCCGCCCTGGAGCTGGCGGCGGGCGTCGATCACCCGGGCATTAAAGTCGGCGAGGATGTCGCGGACCTGCTTTTCGGTGAACTGGGCATCAAGGCGGCCGTCCAGTTCGGCGTCTTCGGTGCGGAGCAGGATGGCCTTGGGGCCCAGCCCGCTGATGTTCTCGCGCTGGATCAGGCCCTTCACCCACCAGTCAGGATCGTAGGCCTCCCCCAGTCCGGGGATGGGCTTGCCGGCGTATTTGAGGTTGTCGAATTTGCCCTGTGCCATGGCGTCCCGGATCAGGTACTCCGCCCGCCGCGCATCGTCGACCTTTATGCGCTTGTCCCGTTCCTTGGCCTCGGCGGCCTCGAGTTCGGCCTCTTCCTCGGCACTGATGCCGGCCCCGCGGTAGGAGCGCACTTCCGCAGCCCGTTCCAGCCGGCGCTTGAAGGCACTGTCTCCGCCGCCCATGGTCCCTTCACCGCCTCCTTGCCCGTCCCGACCCTTCAGGCTTCCAGTATTCAGGCGTGGACCGCAGGTTTCAACGGAGCGGACACTCGCGGCGGACACCACGGCTTATTGGAGCCCCAAAGACGGCAGCTCCGTGCCGGAGACCACCACCGCGCCGCTCGCCGTCGAATCCGGGTTCAGCATCCAGCCCACCCGCTTGGCGGTGTTCAGGATCACGACGCTCTCCACGAGTTCGATCTGCGGGATACGTTGCTGGAGGGCCAACTCGGCGTTCATCACATCGGCCAGCGAATGCAGCCACATGAGGATGACAAAGTTTGTGCTCCCTGTAGTGGACGCGCTGAGCCGGACCGTGCGGAGGCTGCGGAGTTCGGCGGCAGCAGCCTCGTGCTGGCCCGCCGGCACGTTGGCGAACCACTGGCAGCTCACCGGATAGCCGGAGAGCTTCTGGGCAATTTCACAACGGAAGGACAGCAGCCCGCTGGCCAGCACCCTGTTTAGCTGCCGCTGGACTGTCGCCGGGCTCCTGCCCAGGCTCCGGGCGATGTCCGCGGCGCCCGCGCGCCCGTCCCGCGCAAGGAACGGGATCAGATCCAGGTGGCTGGGCGGGAGTGGAGCTCCGGTCATCGGGGCCGCCGAGCCGGTGGCCTCGGGGCCGGCTAAGGCATAAAGCGCCTTTTGCTTCGCCTTGTCCAAAATGTTGAGCCGCCACGTATAGCCACCGGAGTGCAGTCGGGTGCACAACGAGGTCCGGTACTTCAGCAGTCCGGGGATCTCCTTGAACCGCGGAAGCACCTCCTCCGTGAACCGGGCCAGTGTGGGCGTTATGACTGTCAGCATGAGGTCCCTGTTGCTTGCAGCTTCCTCCACCGTGACCACTTCCGGGATGGCGGCGAGCGCCGCGGTCACGTCGTCCCGCAGCCGCATTTCGCAGTCCACGTCCACCAACGCCAGGCACATCTGCTTGGGATCGCCGATCAGGTGGGCCGTCGTCCAGGCCGCCCCGGACAACCTCAGCCTGTCCCAGCGTGCGGCCAGCGTGGTGGCGTGCACTCCCAGCACCGTGGCCGCATCGGACCAGCTGATCCGCGGTGCAATCTGCAGCACGTTGATCAGGGCCAGGTCTTCCTCGCTGAGCACCACCTCGCCACTCCCCACGCTTCAGTGAATGAATCCTGCCATTTCCATCATACTTTTGATTTTTTCCAGCTATTTCGCAGCTTGTGAACCGCATCACTTCACAATGGAAGCGGGTCACTGACCAACCGTTCAGAAATTAGGAGAGCAGATGTCGATCACCACCGACGCCAAGGAACTGCAGGGCGAGATCGCCCGGTTCCGCCACGAGCTGCATCAGGAGCCGGAGATCGGGCTGAACCTCCCCCGGACCCAGGAAAAAGTCCTCAAGGCGCTCGACGGCCTGCCGTTCGAAATCACCCTGGGCAAGAGCACGACGTCGGTCACCGCGGTCCTGCGCGGCTCCGCGCCGCACGCATCGGCAACGAAACCAGCGGTCCTCCTGCGTGCCGACATGGACGGCCTCCCTGTCCAGGAGCGGACCGGTGCCCCGTTCTCATCGAAGATCGACGGCGCCATGCACGCCTGCGGCCACGACCTCCACACCGCCATGCTCGCCGGAGCAGCCACGCTTTTGGCGGAGCGCCGGGACCGGTTGGCCGGCGACGTTGTGCTGATGTTCCAGCCAGGCGAGGAAGGCTTTGACGGAGCAAGCCACATGATCCGCGAGGGCGTGCTGGAGGCGGCCGGGCGCCGGGTTGATGCCGCCTATGGGATGCACGTCTTTTCCGCCCTTGAGCCGCACGGCCGGTTCTGCACCAAGCCAGGGGTGATGCTGAGCGCTTCGGATGCCCTGACTGTCACGGTTCTTGGCGCCGGCGGCCACGGCTCGGCCCCGCACACGGCCAAGGACCCGGTCACGGCGGCCGCAGAAATGGTGACTGCCCTGCAGGTCATGATCACCCGCCAGTTCAACATGTTCGATCCAGTGGTCCTGACCGTCGGCGTCCTCCAGGCCGGCACAAAACGCAACATCATTCCTGAAACGGCGCGCATCGAAGCCACCATCCGGACCTTCTCGGACGCCGCCAGGGAACGGATGATGACCGCCGCTCCCACGCTGCTGAAAGGCATCGCCGCCGCCCACGGCCTCGAGGTGGACGTCGATTACCGTCACGAGTACCCCCTCACCGTCAACAACGACGACGAGACACGCACCGCGGAGAAGACCATCGAAGACCTCTTTGGAACCTCTCGGCTCACCCGCTGGGCCACCCCGCTCAGTGGCTCTGAAGATTTTTCGAGGGTGCTGGCGGAAGTACCCGGGACGTTTATCGGGCTCAGCGCCGTCGCCCCCGGCGCCGACCACACCGAAACCTCCTTCAACCACTCCCCGTACGCAGCCTTTGACGACGGAGTGCTGTCCGACGGAACCGCTCTCTACGCAGAGCTGGCCGTCTCCCGCATCGCGGCCCTGGCCTCGGCCAACTAACCTTCCCTCACTTCTTGGAGCACACGATGACCACTACTGCAGGCGTCCCAGCCGACGTCCAGGTTCACAAGTCCCACCTGCGCACCCTCGTCGGCACCGGCATCGGCAACGCCGTTGAATGGTACGACTGGGCCATCTATGCCACGTTCTCGCCGTTCATCGCGAGCGCACTGTTCAGCAAGGCGGATCCGACGTCGGCCTTCCTCGCCACCCTGGCGATCTTCGCCGTCGGCTTTGTCGCCCGCCCGTTCGGCGGCTTCGTCTTCGGCTGGATCGGTGACCGGATCGGCCGCAAGACGTCCATGACGTTCGCGGTGGGCCTCGCCGCCCTGGGCAGCCTGATCATCGGCGTCGCCCCCACTTTCGAGGCCGTGGGTGCCTTCGCCTCGGTCCTGCTGCTGGTGGCCCGGCTTATCCAGGGCCTTGCCCACGGCGGAGAGCTGCCGTCGTCGCAGACCTACCTCTCGGAAATGGCGCCCAAGGAACAGCGCGGATTCTGGGCAACGCTCATTTATACGTCCGGCACGGTCGGCATCCTGGCCGGAACCATGCTCGGCGCCATCCTCTCCAACGTCTTGAGCACGGCCGACATGAACGCCTGGGGCTGGCGGGTGCCATTCCTTATCGGCGGCGCCATGGGCCTCTACGCCCTGTTCATGCGGGCCCGCATGAAGGAAACGGCGGCGTTCGAGGCAGAATCGCCCAAGGAAAAGCACGAGCCGATGTGGCCACAGATCTACCAGCACCGCAAGCAGGCCCTGCAGGTGATTGGCCTGACCGTCGGCCTGACTGTGACCTACTACATCTGGGGCGTCGTGACTCCCAGCTATGCCGCGTCGGTCCTCAAGATGGACCGCGGCGAGGCCCTCTGGGCCAGCGTGATCGCCAACGTGCTGTTCATCGCCGCGCTGCCGTTCTGGGGCAAACTCTCGGACCGTATCGGCCGCAAGCCCGTCATGATCATGAGCGCCGCCGGCGCCGCGCTGTTCCACTTCCCCATGACTTGGCTGCTGAAGGACTCTCCGTGGCAGCTCGCGGTCACCATGTCCGTCATGCTGTTCTTCATCGCCGGCAGCGCAGCAATCGTCCCGGCCGTATACGCCGAACTGTTCCCCACCAAGATCCGCACGGTCGGCGTGGGCGTCCCGTATTCCATCTGCGTCGCAGTCTTCGGGGGTACCGCACCGTACCTTCAGGCCTGGCTTGGCTCCATCGGACAGGGCAACCTCTTCAACGTGTACGCGGTGGTCCTGCTGGCCATCAGCATCGCGTTTGTGTTCACCATCCCGGAGACGAAGGGCAAGGACCTGACACACTAAGCGGTACCCACAACAAAGGGGAGAGCACGACGGCGGGGCGTCCCGCCGTCGTACTCTCCCCTTTTGAGTGAAAACCGTCAGCGCTATTCAGGCGCGGGCGTGTTCGGCGAGGACGGCGTCGATCTGGCCGGCAGCCTCCTTTATGCCTTCCTCCATGCCCATCTTGACCATTTCTTCCATCTGCTCTTCGGAGTCGAACGTGGACATAATGGTCATCCGGGTGCGGCCACCCAGATCCTCGAGGTCAACAGCGGCATGGGCACTGCCCATGGCATCCACGGGCGCTCCGGTTTCGTCAGCGAAGCCGTCATCAAATTCGAGCTTGCGCGGTGCCTCGATGGTTCTGAATTTCCACCAGCCTCGGGGCTTCTCGCCTTCGGGCGTGGTCATGTAATAGCCGGCCCGCCCGCCGGGCTGGAAGTCGAACCGGTCAAACGTGGCCGGATAGTTGGGCGGACCCCACCAGCGCTCCAGCTGGCGCGGGTCTTCCCAGATCTGCCAGACGCGCTCGACGACGGCGTCGAACTCCGCCACGAGGGTGAGGCTGAGTGCCTCGAGATTCTTGGTGGAACCGATAACAGGCATTGCGCAACCTTCCTATCCTTCAGCCAGAATGTCTGCGATCCGCTCGGCGCGCTGCCGCCAGATCGCTTCATACTCGTCAAGCAGCCGGCGGGCCTTTTCCAGTCCTTCGTGGTTTCCCCGCACAATCTGCTCCCTTCCGCGTTTCTCCTTGGTCACCAGGGAAGCGCGCTCCAACACCGCCACATGCTTCTGGACGGCGGCGAAACTCATGGCGTAGAGGGCGGCGAGGCCGGAGACGGAAGACTCCCCCGCCGTCACCCGCCGGACAATGTCCCTCCGGGTGGCGTCCGCGAGCGCCTGGAACAGGCGGCCCACGTCCGCGTCTCTGAGCTGATCTACAACCATTTGGTTGTACGATACGCCGGTGGCGGAGGGGTGTCAAGGCTTGAATGCTGCCCCCGAAATGCCATCTCGAAGGGACCCTGACGGAGACCTCCGATGCCTCCGGGTTTGACGCGGGTACCCGCCGTTGTCCACAGTGGGTCAGTGCCTGACACTGTCCCCACCGAAGCGCAAGGTCCGGCAGTCCCGGACGGGCCGTCCCGACGGCGGCAGGTTGCCGCCCTGATCGGCTTCCTCGCGCTTTCCTGGGCCGTGTCGTTCGTGGGGTCCCTCCCGATCCGAACGGCTGCCGGCGGCTGGTACGCCCTGGCGGACAAAGCCCCCTGGACGCCTCCCGGGCTGATGTTCACGTCGGTCTGGCTGGTCCTTTACGCGGCAATGGCCGTGGCGGCATGGCTGGTGTGGCGGCAGCGGCGCCACCCCCGCCGCCGCGCACTAAGGCTCTATGGGCTCCAACTGGCCCTGAACCTAATCTGGCCCATGACGTTCTTCGGGCTGTATCCCATACTGGGGACCGCGGCGCTCTGGCTGGCCCTGGCCGTCCTCGCCGCCCTCTTCCTCACAGCGGCCCTGACAGTTCTGCGCTTTGGACCCATCAGCCCAACGGCTGGACTGCTGATGCTGCCGAACGTCTCGTGGCTGGTGTTTTCGGCGTCCCTGAACCTTTACGCTGCCGTCAGTAACTAAGGCCGGCCCGAGCGTGTAATCGCTCACACTTTCGCCGTTTCGGTTGCAAATGTCGGCGGCGAGCATGAAGCATGAGATCGGGACCCCGTTCCCGCACTACCAAGATCAGCAATCCTCACCGACGAGGATGCGGCCCCCTCAAGGACGACGCGGAGCCGTTAACTGCATGAGCGAAAGTACTGACAATGACGTTTGAGAACACTGACTCCATCACGCTGAAAATCTGGGACCGGTCTTCCCTTGAGCACACCCTTGAGAGCGTTGTGCACGACCTCTCGGTCAAGGCGAACACCACCAAATGCCGCATTGCGGTCCAGTGCAGCGGCCCCAACACTTTCACGGTCAGCGTCCGTGGCCAGGAACGCCAGCTCGTCACCGTCTGATCGGTTCACGGCTAAAACTGAAGCGGACGACGGCGGGAGGTTCCCGGCGTCGTCCGCTTTCGTTTTGCTTCCGGGCTGACAGCCTTACGCGGTGGCCTGGCGGCTCACCATCTCGTTGATCCAGACCGGCGCGAAGGGTGACGTGCAGTTCGGGGGCGTCGGGTAGTCCTTGAGGACCTCGAGCCGTTCGCCGATATCGAGCGCCCGGGCCCGGTGCTCGGGATGCTCGATCCCAATGAAGGCCAGCGTGTGGTTCATGGCCCACTGCAGCCGGTCCGGGGCGTCCTTCATCTGGGCCTCGATAATGTCCAGCAGCCCAGGGAGGTCGAGCCCTGCGGGCTTTTTCGCCACCCGTTCGCTGGTCAGGGCCCAGCCGGCGCTGGCGACCACCGGATCCGGATCAGCCATCCAGGCCACGCGCAGGTCCTCGGCGTGCGGGCTCTTCTTCACGACGTAATTCACGAGCCAGTCGTGCACTTTGGGGGCGCGCGCCTCGCGGAGCATGGTGTCCAGTTCGTCGCGTTCGAAGGCCTTTGGCCGGCAGATCAGCAGGGCCACCAGCCTGGCCGGAGTGTCGTTCGTGGACCAGAGCTCGCGCGCGAGTTCCTGCTGGGTCTTCAGCCGCTTCGCGACCGCGCGCAGCTTGGACAGGTTCACCCCGTGGTCGTCGCCGCGCTTCTCGTTCGCCTCGCGCATCTTCGGGTCCTCAAGCACGGCCAGCTCGGCCATCACTTCGCCCAGCAGCCCGGCCGTTATCGTTTCCGACATGTCACCCCTTCGGTCACCCTTTTGTCGGTTCCAGCCTACGGCTGCCAGCGGGTTTGCAGCAGATGCGGCCGTCAGTGGTCCGCGTCAGTTATGCGGCCATTACCGACCGCCGGTGGCCACCCAGGAACCGAGCGGCTCCTCCGCCACTTCCGTGTCCGCGTCCTCGGTCCCGCAGGGCACAAACCCGCGGGACTGGTAGTTTGCCAGGGCCGCGGGACCGTCCAGCGTGCAGGTGTGGACCCAGACACGGGACACCTGCGGGAGGCCGCAGCGTTGTGCCAGCGACCATGCGGCCGTGATGGCGTGTTCCAGCAGCCCGCCGCCGAGACCCCGTCCGATCGCCTGCTCTGAGAGGCCGAAGTACCTGACCTCAACGTGCGTTCCATCCTCGGCGACGACGGGCTGAAGGTGGACATAGCCCCACGGCACGCCCTCCCCATAGAGGACCCAGAATTCCGTCCCCGGCACGGCGAGCTCCTCGGCCCACTGCTGCCGTGTCCACTCGAGCCGATCCGTCCAGTGCCACGGTCCGCCCACCAGGCCATAGAGGAAACGGGCATACTCCGGGGTGACCCCAACAGCCCGGTCCAGCCGTGCCTCATCGTGCAACGGGCGCGCCGTCCAAGCTGGCGGTTGGAGCATCTGGAGCGTTGTGGTGGTGACCTTCATGGACAGCTCAAACCCTTCGATTTCGATCGTCCGTCAATCCTATTTGAGACCAGGCGAGGACAGACGACGACGGCGCCCCCCGCCGTCGTCCGCTTCCCCGCGCGGGGGGGTCCTACGAGGTGCGGAGCCGGCCGAGGCAGTAGTTCTTGACGCAGTGCCGGACCGGCCGCGGCAGCCGTGGATACACCAGGGCGGACCACCGGGTGGTGCGGTCGAACAGGCGGCTGTGGCGGTCGCTCCACGGCAGCCCGAAGCCGGCGCGCAAGTGGTCCGGCAGCAGCCCGGCGGTGATGAACCGGATCAGGGGCATGCTCATCCGCAGCCAGAGCGGCCCGGCCGGCGGGTACAGGAGGTTGCGGCCGACGCCGGCGGTGACGGCGTCCAGTTCCAGTGTCAGCAGGGACGTGTCCCAGTATGTCCTGAAGGCTGCGCGGTCGGCCGGCCACAGGTTCGCCGGCAGTTGCAGGACGGTGCCGATTCTTGCGTAGTCGCTGTACATGAGGTCGGCTGCCTCGTCGTCCAGCGGGCCGTAGATTTTCTCGTAGACGGTGATGGCTGTGTCGTACAGGGTGGCCACCACCCATAATTGCGCCTGGGCATCGAACGCGCTGTACCCGTGGGAGCCGGCTTCGGGCTTGCGGCGGACCGTGGAGTGGGCCCGGTTGACGCTGCGGCGAACGGCCGCGACCTGCGCCTCTGTTCCGTAAACGACCGCGTAGACGTAGGTGACGGTGGCCCGGAAGCGGTCCAGGGGACGGGCAATAAAGTCACTGTGCTCGGCGACGCCATGGCCCACCGCGGGGTTCGCGATCTGCAGCAGGATGGCGCGGCCCGCCCCGGCGAGCAATACACCTTCAGCGCCTATGTCGGCCAGGTTCCGCACCATGGACCCACGATACCGGAGAAGGCAACCACTACTTCCCCCGCGACTCCGTCAATGCGGGCTACCTCAAGGACAGCGACATGTATCCCGTCTGCGTGACCATCGAGGAGTAGCCCCGCACTTCACGGGTAATCTCGTACGGATCAACGGGACCGCCGCTATGCTGGGCAGACCATCAAAGGAGATGGCACGGCAGCGCAAGGGGGAACTGTTGGAATCAGATTCTGGCGACAGGGAGTTTCCCCGCATCCGCCGTTCGCCCAGCGGGCGCATTCCGCAATGGGCAATCGATGAGGCACTGGGCAAGCCGCCAGCGCCCGAGCCGTGGCGCGGTGCCCCCATCTCGCCAATCTCGGCAAAGAGGACCGTCCACCGCCGGAAAGTCCGCGGGCGCAAGTGGACATCGCGCACCACCACGGTCCTGGGCATCGCCCTCGTGGTGGGTCTCTACTTCACGCCGACCCTCTTCGACCGGTATGTGTTGCCGGCAGCCATGCCCCACCTGCCAGGCGCCAAAGTGCCGCCACCAGGGTTCGAGGCCGCATCAGCCCCGCTCGGACTGCCGCCAGCCACCAGCGGATCCACCGCCTATGTCCTGCAGAAATCCCCGGAACCGGGCCAGGCCTTTGTGGCCTATGACCCTTGCCGTCCGCTGCACTACGTAGTCCGGCCGGACTACGCGCCGCCAGGAACAGACGTACTTATCGAGGAGGCCGTGTCCGCAGTTTCCGCGGCCTCGGGACTGCAGTTCGTGTATGACGGAACCACGTCCGAGGCGCCATCCGAAGCCCGCGAAGCGTACCAGCCAGCGCGCTACGGCAAGCAATGGGCGCCGATTCTCATTGCGTGGTCGTCCCCGGCGGAAGCACCCAAGCTGGCAGGGAAGGTTGCAGGGACCGGTGGAAGCTCCTACGCCCATATTCCCGGCGAGCCCTATGTGTACGTCGCCGGCCAGGTGACCCTCGATGCGCCGGGCCTCGCGGAAACACTGGCCTGGCCGGAGGGACCTGCCCACATCCGCGCCATCATCATGCACGAGCTGGGGCACGTCCTGGGGCTGGACCACGTGGACGATTCCACGCAACTGATGCATGAGAAAAACAGCGGGCAGTTCGACTTCGGCGATGGCGACCGCGCCGGGCTGGCGCTGCTGGGAACCGGGGAATGCGTCCCGCGGCTGTAATCCCCGACGTATTCACGTCGGTGCGGCTGACCGTTTTGCGGGTCAGTTGACACCCGCTGGCGCGTGCGGTTGACTTTTGCATATGCTGAAATAACAGTTCCATGATGCGGAATAAAGTATCCGCATAGCCCTACACCGTGGATGCCAGCATCAAACACGAGGATCTGTTTTATGCACCTTGAACAGTTCAACACGGCTGGCCGCCCGGAGGCTGCCGATTTCCTGCGCCCCTGCCTGGACATCCAACGCTGGATCGACGAGCTCGCCGACGCGCGGCCCTATTCCAGCCTCAACGCGCTCCTGGCGGCGGGCGGCGGCGCAGCCAACCCCTTCACCCCGATGGAGATCGAAGCAGCCCTCGCCCACCACCCGCGGATCGGCGAGCGGGCGCAGGGAGACAGCGCGGAAGCGAAGCTGTCCCAGTCGGAACAAGCCGGACTGGGCGTGGCCGACGCTGCCGTGGCCGAGGCCCTGGCGGAAGGCAACCGGGCCTACGAGGAGAAGTTCGGGCAGGTGTTCCTTATCCGCGCCGCCGGCCGCAGCCGCGAGGAGATCCTGGCCGCGCTCAACACCCGGCTCACCCATACCCCCGAAGCGGAACAATCAATCATTGGCCAGCAGTTGCGGGAAATCGCACTGCTCCGACTCGAAGGACTGATGGGCAGATGAGCACCTCCCACGTCACCACCCATGTACTCGATACAGGCTCCGGAAAACCGGCGGCCGAGGTCCCGGTGACCCTCCACGTACTCGACGGCGAGAGCTGGGTCCGGATCGCCGGGGGCGCCACCGACGCGGACGGACGCATCAAGCAGCTGGGACCTCAGCGACTGCCTTCGGGAACCTACCGCCTGGCGTTCGACACGGGCAAGTACTACGCCGCCACCGGCACCGAAACGTTCTTCCCGGAGGTGACCCTCACGTTTGACGTGGTGGAATCGGAGGCCCACTACCATGTGCCGCTCCTGCTGAGCCCGTTCGCCTATTCCACGTACCGGGGCAGCTGAGCCCACCGGCCCCTGCCGGAAACTGCCATGCCGGAACGGGTCCGCGGCGACGCCGCGGGCCCTTTCGCGCGCCCATCGTCCGGCTCCCCAACGTCTCCACGTCGGCCGCGACCGCACCGCCAGCCGGAACGCCGGCAGCGGTCACAATCGGTAATTTGGCCCGGGTGGGCCATAACGGAACAAATTCCTTGACAGTGGTACGGGTCACTTCTATTCTAAATTTTGGGATCCCAACTTGGGATCCCAAAAGATCGCGATCCGGGTCCCAAGCCGCAGTTCGTAACCAGGCTTCTCCGGATTTAGGCTCCAGGACGCCCCACCAGCCGGCCTCCTGCCCCGCGAACACCCAGCCTTTCTTCCCGTCTGCAATCTTCCTCTCTGCAAAGGAGAAGTTGTGTCTCTTCAAAATACTGAAACCGCTGTACCGCTTCCCGACGACAAAACCGGCAAAACCGGCAAGGACGGCGTGCAACGTCGCACCAACGTCCGCTGGAAAATGTTCCTGCTCCTGCTGGTCCTCGTCGCCGTCAACTACATCGACAGGGGCTCCATCTCGGTGGCCCTGCCCATCATCCAGAAGGAATTCAATCTCGCCCCCGAGCTCGTGGGCCTCCTGCTCTCGGCCTTCTTCTGGACCTACGCGCTCATGCAGATCCCGGTCGGCTGGCTGATCGACAAGTTCGGTCCGCGCAAGGTCATGACAGCTTCCTGCGTGGGCTGGGGTGCAGCAACCGCCGCATCCGGCCTGGCCGGCGGCTTCCTGAGCATGTTCATCGCCCGGCTCGGCATCGGCGTCACCGAAGCCGGCGTGATGCCGGCCGGCGGCAAACTCAACGCCATCTGGATGCACAAGTCGGAACGCGGCCGCGGCGCCACCATCCTGGACGCCGGCGCCCCCCTCGGGGCGGGTCTGGGCGGCATCCTGATCGCCGGGCTCATCGCGTCAACCGGCAGCTGGCGCACGGCATTCATCATCGCCGGCGCCGCAACGGTCCTCATGGGTCTGGCCGTCTGGTGGTACATCCG
Organism: Arthrobacter sp. Soil762; assembly: GCF_001428335.1. Lineage (GTDB taxonomy): Bacteria > Actinomycetota > Actinomycetes > Actinomycetales > Micrococcaceae > Arthrobacter. The sequence continues at coordinate 4,937 of NZ_LMSG01000018.1, read as the reverse complement.
GGACAACCCCCGCCAGCACCGCGGCGTCAACGCCGCCGAGGCCGAATACATTGAGGCCTCGCACGCCGCGGAAGATGCCGAAGCCGCGAAGGAAGGTGCCTCGGGCAAGCGCGCCCTGCTCCCGTACCTGAAGTTCCGTTCCTTCTGGGCCATGTGCTTCGGCTGGCTGGGCTTCAACGGCGTGTTCTACGGCCTGCTCACCTGGGGCCCGCTCTACCTCGCCCAGGCCAAGGGCTTCGACCTGAAGACCATCGGCTGGTCCACCTTCGTGATCTTCGGAGCCGGTTTCGTCGGTGAAATCCTGGGCGGCCACATCGCCGACAAGTGGCGCAACTCCGGCGCCTCGGCCAACTTGGTCATGCGTACCCTGCTGGGCATCTCCAGCGTTGTGGTCATCGGCGGCCTGGTAGGCGTCACCATCGTGGCGGATCCGACGACGGCGGTAGTCCTGCTGTCCGTGGTCATGTTCTTCCTCCGCTGGGTGGGCCTCTTCTGGAGCATCCCCTCCATCCTGGGCGGCCGGACCAATGCCGGCGTCCTGGGCGGCGCCATGAACTTCAGCGGCAACATCGCGGGCTTCGTCACCCCGATTGTGGTAGGCCTGATTGTCGGGGCCACGGGCTCCTACACCTGGGCACTGCTGTACTTTGTAGGATCCGCGGTCATCATGGGAGTCTCCGTGCTGACACTGAACTACAACAAGCGCCTCCCGGTCTAACTCGCCTGACCGGGCCGGCCCGACGGCCTGTACCGCCGAAAGGCCGGACACCGGCCGGGAACGCCGGGCGCACTGCCTGAAAGAACCACGAATGGAGCCAGAATTGCTTATCGCAGACGACACGAACAACACGGACCGCCCCCTCCGGGAGACCGTGCGTGACACGCTCCGTACGAGGATTTTCGAAGGCCACTATGCGCCCGGCACCCGGCTGGTGGAGCGGGATCTCGCCGCCGAATTCAACGTCTCGCGCCTTCCCGTCCGCGAGGCCCTCCGGATGCTCCGCCAGGAAGGCCTGACCAGGGACCGCGCTTCCCGCGGCATGGAGGTCAGCGGACTGAGCGCCAAAGATGTGGAAGACCTCTTTGACGTCCGCCAGTCCCTTGAGGTCCTCGCCTGCCGGCTGGCCGCGGCCCGCGCCACGGCCCAGGACCTCGAACAACTCCAGGGCCTGCTGGACGAGGCCGACCGCTGCCTCGCCAAGGGATCCATCTTGGAAGCCCACCGCGCCAACAGCGAATTCCACGACGCCATCACCCGCATCGCCAACAACGACTTTCTCCGCTCAGCGCTGGAACCTCTTCAGGGCCGCATGCACTGGCTCTTCCGCCACGTCAGCGACCTCCCGGAACTGATCCAGGAACACCGCGACCTGTACGCCGCCATCGCCAGCGGCGACCCGGAACGCGCCGCCGCCCAATCGGCGTCGCACATCGGCAAGTACCGCGAGCAGTTCCCCGAAGACTCCACCGCCGCCGAGCCCAAGCAGCATCGGAAAAAACCATGAAACTCCTGGTCATCAACCCCAACACCAGTGCCGACGTCACGGCGCTGATCGAAGCCGAGGCCGTGCGTTCGGCCGGGCCGGACACCGAACTGCTCGTGCGGACCGCCGGGCACGGCGTCGAGTACATCGAAACCCGCTTCGAATCCCTCATCGCCGCCGGCGCCGTCGCCGAAATCATCGCCGAGTATCACGGCCAGGTGGATGGCGTCGTGGTGGCGGCGTTCGGCGATCCCGGCATGCCGGCCCTCAAGGAACTGGTGGATGTGCCGGTCATCGGCATCACCGAGGCCGCCCTCTGCGCCGCCGCCCTCCAGGGCCAGCGCTTCTCCATCATCGCCATCTCGGACCGCATCACCGCCTGGTACCGGGACTGCGTTGAGCACTTCGGGCTCGGCGGCCGCCTGGCCTCGATCCGTTCCATCAACCAGAGCCTCAACTCGATCGGCTCCGTCCAGGCCGACTTCAAGGACACACTCCTGGCACTCAGCCGGCAGGCTGTCGCGGAGGACGGGGCCGACGTCGTGATCCTGGCAGGTGCCCCGCTCGCCGGGCTCGCCCGCGAACTTGAGGGACAGATCCCCGTTCCCGTGGTGGACGGCATCTCCGCCGGCATCCGGATGACCGAAGCCGTGGTTGCCCTGCAGTCGGGCTTCCACCGGCAGGGCGCCTTTGCTCCGCCGCCCGTCAAGCGCCGCAGCGGACTGTCCGAAAACCTCGACGCCGCCCTGGCCGACGCGCAGAACGCCGCCGCCCAGTCGAACGCCGCCGTTATCTCGACCGCCCAGCCCGCCACCCAGAAGTAGGAGGACAACGATGTCCCACACCCCAGATCTCGTCGTCGCCCACGGCACCGTGGTCAACAGCTTCGGCCGCCAACAGGCCCATATTGTGGTCCGGGACGGCCGCATCGTGCAGCTGCTCGACGCCTCCGAGCCCGTGCCCGCAGCAACACGCACCGTGGACGCAAGCGGCCAGCTGGTGATCCCCGGCGGCGTGGACGGCCACTGCCACGTGGCCCAGGTGACCGGCCGCTTCCGCACCTTGGACGACTACCGCACCACCTCCACGGCAGCGCTGTGGGGCGGCACCACCACCATCATCGATTTCGGCATCCCGCGCGACGCCCAGGAAACCCCCTTGGACGCCGTGCTGAACAAGAAGCGCCTGGCCGCCGAATCGCGCTGCGACGTGGCACTGCACGGCTCCGTGGTCAGCTGGGACGAAACCGTGCCGTGGCAGCTGGAGCAGCTCGCCGCCGAAGGTGTGCGCTCCGTGAAGATGTACACCACCAACCGCGGCTCCACCATGGCCGACGGCGACACCATCCTCAAGGTCATGCGTGAAATGGTCCGCCTGGACGGCCTCACCTACATCCACGCCGAGCACGACCCCATCATTGCCGACTGCACAGAGCAGCACGCCGCGGACGGACGCATCGCCATCGAGCACCTGCACCGGACCCGCCCCGAGCTGGCCGAGGAAATCTCCGTCAGGGAAACCCTCGCCATGGCCGAATACACCGGGGCGCCGGTCTACTTCGTGCACCAGTCGACTCCCGGCGCCGTGGACCTGGTCACCGAGGCCCGCAGCCGCGGCCAGGAAGCCTATTCCGAGACATGCCCGCACTACCTGAGCCTGGATGACACCGTCTACGGCGGCACGTTCCCCGAGTGGTACGCCTGCTGCCCGCCCATGCGCAGCGCCGAAACCGTAGCCGCCCTCAAGGAACGCCTCGCCGCCGGGGCGATCCACACCGTGGCCTCGGACCACTCCTGCTACGACCTCTCGCAGAAACGCGACCGCACGGACGACGTCCGCTTCATGCCGCACGGCCTGCCCGGCGTCGAGACCCGCATGCCGGTGACCTTCACGGCGCTTTCCTCGGCCGGCGGCTCCGTGGAGGACTTCGTGGAGGTCTTCTCCGCCGGTCCCGCACGGATCAACGCACTGCCGCGCAAGGGCGCCATCGTGGAAGGGTTCGACGCCGACCTCGTCGTTTTCGATCCCGCCACCGAACGCCTCGTCGACGGCGGTGCGCTGCACATGGGAACTGATTTCTCGCCGTTCGACGGGAAGGCACTGACCGGCTGGCCCGCCGTCGTCGTCTCCTCCGGGCGCGTGGTGCTGGACACCGGCGGTTTCCACGATCCCGGCCCCGTGGGCCGCTTGGTGGCCCGCAACGGCTTCACCGAACACCGCGACGCCCTGTCCCCGCTGACCCCTGCAGCGCCCGCCACCGTCACGATTTCTGCCTAGGAGCCCCATACCTTCCGCCAACCGCCCCATCCGTATCGGCATGATCGTGCCGTCCTCCAACACGTGCCTGGAGCCGCAGAGCTACCGCATCCTGGGTGACCGCCGCGACGTCACGCTGCACTTCACCCGCATCAATGTCACCCGCATCGCGCTGGATGATTCCTCGGACAAGCAGTTCGACGCCGCCGGGATGCACGCCGCCGCGAAACTGCTCGCAACGTCGGACGTGGACGTCATTGCCTGGAACGGCACCTCCGGATCCTGGCTCGGCGCCGACCATGACCGCCGGCTCGTGCAGGGAATCACGGACGCCACGGGCATCCCGGCCACCACGTCCACCCTGGCGTACATGGAGGCGTTCAAGTCCTTCGGCACCGAACGCATCGGGCTCTTCACTCCATACACCGGGGACGTCAACGAGGCCGTGATCGAGTCCTACGCGCAGGCCGGCGTCAAGACCATCGACCACCGGCACCTGGACCTGAGCGACAACGAGTCCTTCGCCTCTGTCACCGACGCCGAGATGCTGCCGGGCTCGCTGGAACTCGCAGCCTCGAATCCGGATGCTCTGATCTACCTGTGCACCAACCTGTACGGTGCCAACATCACGGCCGAAGTGGAGGAGCGAACCGGTGTACCGGTCCTGGACTCGGTGGCCGTAACCCTGTGGCATTGCCTCAGGATGGCGGGTGCACCGCTGCTGGACCGGCGCTGGGGCAGGCTCCTCACGTCCGCCTGAAAGCAACGCGGGGTCAGATACGGCCGATTCTGGGCGGCTTAATGGGCCGTATCCGACCCCGCGTTGCTTGTGGCTCCGTTAGCAGCCAAATGTGACCGCCAGCTCGCCTTGACGCGCGGATCGTCACCTAGATAATCTCGAGATGCAATAAAGTTTTCTCACAGAACGAAAACTTGAGCCAACCATTCAACGATGAAAAGAGGCTGGACGTGGCTGCAGGAGAAGAGACCTCCCATATCCTCAGCGGGTTGACAAACCAGCTGCCCGATCGTGATCCGGAAGAGACCGCCGAATGGCTGGAGTCCCTGGATGCCCTGATTCAGGAACAGGGCACCGAGCGTGCCCAATACATCATGCGGAGCCTGCTGCAGCGCGCCGGCGCGCAGAGCGTCGGCGTGCCGATGGTGACCACCACGGACTACGTGAACACCATCCCG
>NZ_LMSG01000017.1 GCF_001428335.1 Arthrobacter sp. Soil762 | reverse complement strand
TCGTTCCAGCTCTTCAGCCAGCCCGTCATCGTTTCGATCTCCGGTGCCTGGGCTGCCTTGATTTTGGTGGCCAGGTCAGTGACCGACGCGGGGATGTCTTTCTTTTGGAGCATCATCTCGCTCATTTCCACGGCCTGTTCGTGGTGCGGAATCATTCCCTGGGCGAACATGGTGTCGGCCGCGTTGTGTTCGTCCGCGGCAGCCGGTGCACTGCTGGACATCATGCCCGGGCCGTGGTCCATGCCCGGCATGGAACTGCCGGTCGAGGCGGAGCTGGAGGTGGCGGAGGATCCGGGTGTCCCGGTTGAGCATCCGGCGAGGGCGAGTGCCGCGGCGNCCATGCCCGGCATGGAACTGCCGGTCGAGGCGGAGCTGGAGGTGGCGGAGGATCCGGGTGTCCCGGTTGAGCATCCGGCGAGGGCGAGTGCCGCGGCGATGGCGGTGGCGGAAAGGGTCAGAAATTTCTTGTTCATCATTGGTATTCAAGTCCTTCAAGACATCAGGGGGCGCGTGGGCGCGATGGGAGTGCGTGCATCAGTGATGCGCCGGACGGGTCCGCAGGGGAAGCGTCGGACGGAGACGGGCGCCGGTCAGGTCACAGCGCTGGCCCTGTCTTACGTTCGGCTGATGCAGAGCTCGCCCGGCGAAGGGCTGCCGGGAAGATAGGACCACCGCGCGCTGGTCGTGGTGAGGGCCCCGGTGTTGGTGCTCCGGGCGATGATTCCGATGCCGGGCAGCGGTGCTGCCAGGGAGCCGGTCTTTGCCGACGGGGTACAAGCCTCGGTCATGGCCTGCATGCTGGTGCAGTTGCCCGAGTCCCTACACTGCACGGTCCGGGCACTTGTCTCGTCCTGGACCCCGGGCTTGTCCGGGGCAGAAGACCGCCCTTGAGCATGTTCTCCGGTGTGGCCGGCAGGGGATGAATTGTGATGGGCGCTGACAGCGGCTGCCGCTGTGGCCGGTGAGTGCATGGCATGGGTGGTGGTCATGACATGCATGCCGAAAATCCCGGCAATAAGGGCCAGGACGGCTGCGAGGAGGCCCGCCCGGTGGAGGACCGCGATCGCGGGGGCGTGTGCTTGTCCGGTCATACGGTGCTCCTCCCTTGTGTTCCGGGCGTGCTGTTGAACGTTGCCATTCTTTCTATCTCAAGGCTACCGGCCGGGCGGCATGGTCCTCACCCCTCCCAACGATCCGCCGGCAGGTTCTGTTTCCACCGTCCCGTGTGCCGCTGCTCCCGGCAGTAGGGTACTTCGGCCCTTGCAGGGCAGAGCAGGTGGGGAAACACTAAGGGCAACATGGCGGAGAATGTGTGGAAGGGCGGTGTTTATGAGCGGGAACGGTGTGTTCAGGATCGTGGTGGGAGTGGATGGTTCTGCTCCCTCGCGCGTCGCTTTGGAATGGGCGGTGGATGAGGCGCGGCGGCGCAACGGAGAAGTTCAGGCGGTGACGGCGTGGCAGTTCCCGACGGTGACGGTCGGGATGGAAGGTCTGGTCCAGGACCCTGAGGTCTTTTCCCAGGCCGCCCGTCGGCTGCAGGAGGAGACGCTGAAGCGGGTGGACAGCACTGGGGTCCTCGTAAACGGTGAGGTTGTCCAGGGCGGCGCGGCCTCCGTGCTCCTCCAGGCGGCTGAGAAGGCTGATCTGGTCGTTGTGGGATCCCGGGGGCTGGGAGGATTCACCGGGTTGCTGCTCGGCTCGGTATCGGCCCAGCTGGTTCATCATTCGCCCTCCCCGGTGCTCGTCGTCCGGGCCCGGCATGGTGACGGGGAATGAGCCGTCCGAGGACGGGACCGGACTTCCGGGCCGTGGAAGCAGCAGCGTGACAGCGGAGCATTCCTCGCATCATCCGTCGGCAGCCTCTGGCCAGCAGGGCGCAGTTCCGCCAGCAAATACCCTCCGGGGCAGGTTTCACGCGCTGTGGCACACCCTTGTCGGTGCGGTCGGTCTAATCATGGGGCTCCTGCCGCACGTCCTGCACCATATCGGGCTGCTCGCCGGGACCGCGCTGGTCGCAGGATCCGGCGGCACTGCACTGTTCGGCGCGCTGGGGCTCCTTGCCTCGATTCCCATGCTGGTCCGGCTCTACCACCGGTTTGGCAGTTGGGCTGCGCCGGCCCTTGGCCTGCTGGTCTTCGCCGCCATGTTCTCCGTGTCGGCGTTCGTCATTGGTCCGGCCATCAGCGGCACGGGGACCGAGGTCCCGGGCCCCGTACCCACCGTGGACCATACCGACGACCACACCGATCCTGGTCACTGACACTCGCATCGGGCCAGGGGCGGGGAGACCCGGGAAGCGGGACTCCCCGTTCCTGCTGGAGGGTGAACGACTAGTTCGCACCGGCCAGGGCGTAGCCGGAGGACCGGACTGCCTCTGCCAGGGCATTCGGGTCCGCGGTGCCGGTGACGTTGAGCCGGGACGTGCCGCCAGGGACCAGGTCCACGGTTGCGGACTGTACTCCTGATACGCCGGACACGGCCTTTTCAACGGTCTGGACACAGTGCCCGCAGGTCAGTCCTTCCAGGGCGTACTGCGCACCGGAGCCCTGCACCTGCGGCTGGGCCGCGGCTGCAGCTCCGGCCCGGGTGTCCGCGGCCGGGGAGCAACAGCCGCAACCATGCTGTGCAGCGGAGGCCAGAGGAAGTTGGGTCCGTGATTCGCTGGTTCCACACATGTCAGTTTTCCTTCGGAAGAGGGATGCAAAAGGGACTGTTGGGGATGAACGGCTGTAATGGCTTCGGGGGCCTGGACAAACCACGTCACTGACAACACCAGCAATATACCCCCTAGGGGTATATTTGCGCAAGGGGTTATTGTCGGAGGAAAACCCCACAACGGTGGTGGACCGGGCCATTGGGCCCTATCCCGGCGGGCTCCGCGGCCGGAAGATCAGGTGCATGAGCAGCCTCCCCGATTCGCGCCGTCCTGTACCACCCGGGCCAGCGGGCGACCCTTTCCAGCCGTGGACCCAGACGCTGCTGATCGTCCTCATCGCGGCGGCGGCGGTCTATCTGATCACTAACCACTGGCTCCATGTCCTGGATGCGCTGCCTTATCTGGGTGTGGTGCTGGTGATGGGCTTCTGTATGTTCGGGCATGGAAGCCATGGAGGACACGGAAGCTCGCATCGGGGGCACGGCGGGCAGGATGGCGGGGAAGCGCCCGGACGCCCCGGGACCGGAGGAGGTACCGGCCATGTCCACTGACTACGGGTATGACCTGTGGTGGCTGGTGATCATCAATTCGGCGGTGTTCATCATTTTCGCGTTCAGTTTTGTCCGGCCCAGGACGAAACTGGACTGGCGGGCGCTGGGCGGGTTCTCAGCCTTCATCGTGGCGCTGTTCACCGAAATGTACGGCTTCCCGCTAACCATCTACCTGCTCTCCGGCTGGTTGGGTGACCGGATACCCGGCGGGGATCTGCTGAGCCACAACACGGGCCACTTGTGGCAGGACCTGGCAGGGTGGCAGGGTGACCCGCACCTGAGCCCGCTTCACCTTCTGAGCAACCTGCTGATCGCGGCAGGGTTCATCCTGCTGTACCTGTCCTGGCAGGTTCTGTTCGCGGCCCAGCGGGACCACCGCCTGGCGGTCACGGGCCCGTATGCCTGGATCCGGCATCCCCAGTACGTGGGGTTCCTGATCATCATGGCCGGCTTCCTGTTGCAGTGGCCCACCCTCCTGACCCTGCTGATGTTCCCGGTCCTGGTCATCGTTTACCTCCGCCTGGCCCGGCGGGAGGAACGGGCGATGGACGCGGAGTTTGGCGTAGCCTACGCGGCGTACCGCCGGCAGGTTCCCGGATTCGTCCCCCGCATCGGACACCGGTCACCGGACGCGGGGCAGACACTGCAAAAGGGCCCGTGATGGGCCGGCGGCCGGGCAGGAACGCGGAGACCGGTCCGGCACCATGCTGTTCCTGGCGATAAAGAACCTGGTGCAGGAAAAGACCCGGCTGCTCATCAGCGTCGGCGGGGTCGCGTTCAGTGTGCTGCTGATCATGAGCATCCAGGGCCTGTACCAGGGCTGGAGCAACAAGATCGGCGAATACATCCGCACGGTGCCCGCAGACTACTGGATCACCCAGACCGGGGCGACCGATATGTTCCACACCCCCTCGGTACTGCCCCTGACAGTGCGGGACTTCCTGAACGGTGTTGAGGGGGTCGCCAGCGCCAAACCGTTCAGCGGCCGCCGCGTCGCCTTCGCGCACAACGGCAAGGACATCAACCTCTACGTCATCGCCGACGACGTAGAGAACAACGTCGGCGCACCGGCCCGGGTCGTCGAGGGCAAAGCCGTTCCCGGCGAGGGCGAGATCATCATTGACCGGGTGGTGGCACGCAGCGAGAACATCCGGATCGGAGACACCATCCCGATCGCCGGCAGGACGCTGAAAGTCGCCGGCTATTCCGAAGGCGGATACATCCTCAGCTTCTCCTTTGCCTTCGCGACGAAGGAAGACGCCGAAAGCATCCTCCAGCTTCCCGGCGCCACCAACTTCTTCCTCGTCACGGTCGAAGACGGTGCGGCCGCAGGGGACGTCGCGTCACGGATTGAAGCGGATCCGGCGGTGGATGCGATCACGAAGGACAGGTTTGTGGAAAACAACACAAACATTGTCCGGGACACGTTCCTGCCCATCATCCTGGTCCTGCTGCTGATCGGGATCGCCGTGGGCATGACGGTTATCGGCCTGACCATCTTCACCTCCACTATCGAAAAAGCCCGTGAATACGGGGTCCTGAAAGCCATCGGGGTCAGCAACCGCCAGCTCTACACCGTCGTGGTGGAACAGGCCGTCACCGCAGCCGTGCTCGGATACGCCCTCGGGGCGGCCCTGGCCCTTGCCATCAACGCAGTGGCGGGGAACTATGTCCCGGAATTCATCACCGAAATCCGGTGGCTTGATGCTGCCTGGATTTTCGCCGTGACGATGGTGATGGCCGTGGTGTCCTCACTGTTGCCGGTCCGGCGGCTGGCCCGCATCGACCCGGCCGAAGTGTTCCGGGCATGAGCGTCGTCTCCGTCCAGGACGTGTCCAAGACCTTCAGCTCCGGCCACACCGCCGTGACCGCCGTGGACCATGTGTCCCTCGAGGTGGAGGCCGGGGACATTGTGCTCGTGATGGGACCTTCGGGGTCCGGCAAAACCACCCTTCTGTCCATGATCGGCACCCTCATGTCTCCCACGACGGGGCGGATCCTCATTTCCGGGCAGGACACCTCCACCCTCGCACCGGCCCAATTGTCCCGGCTGCGGCTGCGCGAATTCGGCTTCGTCTTCCAGACCTTCAACCTGCTCTCAGCGCTGACCGCGGAGGAAAACGTCATGGTGCCCCTGCTCACGGCAGGGATGCACCGCAAGCCGGCTCGGGCCAAAGCCCGGGCGGCCTTGGAGCAGCTCAAGCTCGGGCACCGGCTCAGAAACCTTCCCCGGGATCTGTCCGGCGGGGAAAAACAACGCGTCGCCATCGCCCGGTCCCTGGCGAATGACCCCCGGCTGATCCTCGCCGATGAACCCACCGCGAATCTGGACGCCAGGACCGGTCAGGACGTGACTTTGCTGCTGTGTGAAACGGCGTGCCGGGAAAACCGCGCGGTCATCATCGTCAGCCATGACCAGCGGCTCCGGACAGCCGCGAAACGGGTCATCACCATCGAGGACGGCCGCCTCACCACTGAAGAAGACGGGGAGCACAACCAGAACTGCCGCATGCACGCCAGGGCGGGATCGTCATGAAAATGACAGATGAGGAACTGCTCGCAGCCCTGGCCGACCCGGCCGAAGACCCGGCCCGGATGGAACGGATCGCGGCCGAGATCGGTGCCGGCTTCCGTCTGTTTTCGGGCAGGCTTGGGAAGGCTGTTACCGTCTTCGGGTCCGCACGCCCGGGCCCGGCCGATCCCCGCTATCAGGCAGCACAGGCCCTGGGCTCACGCCTGGCCGGCGCCGGTTTCGCGGTGATCACCGGCGGAGGCCCGGGCCTGATGGAAGCGGCCAACCGCGGCGCCCTTGAAGCCGGAGGCGCCTCGGTTGGCCTTGGCATCGAACTTCCGCGCGAACAGTCGCTGAACCCCTACCTTAATGTGTCCATGTCCTTCCGGTACTTCTTCGCCCGGAAGCTCATGTTCATCCGCTACGCTTCGGCCTTTGTGGTGCTGCCCGGCGGGTTCGGCACCCTGGATGAACTTTTTGAAGCCCTCACCCTCGTCCAGACCGGAAAAATCCACGAATTCCCTGTGGTCCTGATCGGCACCGACCACTGGTCAGGGCTTATGGATTGGATCCGCGACCACCTCCGGGACCAGGGATTCGTCGCCGCCAATGACTTGGGGCTCCTGCGGGTGACCGATGACATCGACGAAGCCATTGAACTGATCCAGCACTGCCACCTGCGCCAGCTCGCCCTTTGAACCCGGACGGCGGATCCATGAGCACGCCAGACACACAGGGGCGGGGAGCCCCCGCGGCTGCAACGATGCTCTGGATTACCGGCGTGTGGGGTCTGTGCTTTTTGGCCATCAGGCAGGGGCTGCAGGATGCGCCGGTGCTGTGGTTCGCCGCCCTGCGGGCACTGATCGCTGCAGGTGCACTGCTGCCGCTTTGCCTGGTTCAGGGCAGGGGAATCCCCAGGGGACGGCGGACCTGGACACTGATAACGCTGATGGGGATTGTGAATGTCACTGTTGCCTTCGCTGCGATGTTCGCCGGGACCGCAGGAATGGCCATTGGCGCCGCGGCGGTCCTGGCCAACGCCCAACCCCTGCTGATCATCCTGCCCGCCTGGTGGATCTACGGCGAGGCCGTCTCGGTGCGGACGATGTTCGGAATCGTGGCCGGGTTCGCCGGGCTCCTGGTGGTCGGAGTGGCCAGCGGCGGCGGAACAGGGGCCTGGCTGTCCGTGCTCGCGGCCGCAGCCGTCACCGCCGGGGCCCTGCTCTCCCGCACCCTTCGGTACGTGGACCTCGTCGCGGCCGCTGCCTTGCATTTCCTGATCGGCGGGCTGCTGCTGGCCGGCATGGCCACCCTCAACGAACCGGGCGCGGCGATCAACTGGTCCCCGCAGTTCCTTGCGGTCCTGTTATTCCTGTCCCTGGCAGGGACGGCGGCGGCGTTCCTGGCCTGGTTCCGGGAGGCGGCCCGGTCCCGTCTGGATCTCCTGACCGCGTGGACCCTGCTCGTGCCCGTCATTGGTGTGGCAGTGTCCCTGTTCCTCCCCGGGGAACGCCCGGCCCCATGGGCAGCAGCCGGTACCGGCCTGGTCCTGGGCTCGCTCTGGCTTGTCCTTCACCAACCGGACGGCAGGACCGTCCAGGGCAAGGTGACTAAAGACTCTGACACAGGCAGCCGGGAGGGACAATAGTGAAACCAGGGAACCGGCGGTCCGGGAACGGAGAGGAAACAGCGATGATGTATTGGGACGGGAACATGGGCGTCTGGGGGTACATCCTGATGGGCGTGAGCTTTGTGCTGTTCTGGGGTGCCGTCATCACCGCGATTATCCTTTTCTCCCGCTCCATGGGAGCAGGGAACCGCCGGTACGACGCTGGCGGGCACGATACCGGCATCGCCGAGCACCTACTGGCGGAACGGTTTGCCCGCGGTGAAATCGACGAGAGCGAGTACACCGCACGGCTCACCGTGCTGCGCCGCGGCCGCCGAGCATGACGGCAGTGGTCCGCCGAGCCCTGCCGGAACCGTGGGCTGCCCCCCCCAGCGGGTATACGTTGGGTGTAACCGGAAAAGACGTCCCGGGCGAAAGCCCGTACGCAGTGAAGGTCCAGGCACCGGATGGCCCCGCCGTTGCCCACCCTCGGACACCACTGCCTAAGGACGCCCCATGATCTGCTCACACCACACCCGCTCCCCAGCCCGGCACAGACAGGATCCAGGCCAGGCTGCCCCGGCTGCCCGTCCGGCAGAAGCAAGGCGGACGGAGGAGAGGCAGTGACAACAAACCTCAAGAGCACCGTCGTGGAAGTCCAGGGCCTGCACTGGACCACTTCCAAGGCGGTCGTGGAAAACGTGCTGCGCCAGCGGCCCGGTGTCGTGGCCGTCGACGCGAACCCGGTCGCCCAGACCGCGACCGTGAGCTTTGACCCGTCAGTAACCTCGGTGGGGCAGATCTCCGGATGGGTACGCGACTGCGGGTACCACTGCCGGGGCGAATCGGTCCCGAACCACGTCTGCTACCCCATGGACGAAACAACGGGCACCGCCGGGATGAAACACGGCACTACCACGAAACCCGGCGCCGGCCACCAGGCCTCCGGCCATGTCCACCCGGTTACCGCCCATCCAATGGATCATGCGCATCCGGCAAAGGATGACCACGCAGCGATGCATACAGGCCATGCCCCGGAAATGACGGAACCTCACACGGGGCATGCCCATCCGCCAGCGCACAGCCATGCCGGGAACGGCCCGCAGGGCGGGGCGCCCCGGTCCCAGCAGGACATGATGGGCCACGGCGGACACCATGCCGGGATGTCGATGGATGACATGGTGAAGGACATGCGCAACCGGTTCCTGGTCGCCGCCATCCTGTCTATCGGCGTCACACTGTGGTCTCCCATGGGCAGGGACATGCTCGGCTTCACCGCTCCCACCCCGTTCGGTCTCCGCGACGACGTCATCGCCCTGATCCTGTCCCTGCCCGTCATCTTCTACTCCGCCTGGATTTTCTTCGACGGCGCTTACCGGGCGCTGAAGGCCCGCACCCTGGACATGATGGTCCTGGTCGCGATCGCCGTCGGCACCGGATGGTTGTACAGCGTCTGGATCACCTTCACCGGGGGCGGCGAAGTCTTCTACGAAGCCGCCACCGTCCTGGCCTCCTTCGTACTGCTGGGCCACTGGTTCGAAATGCGGGCCCGGGGTGGGGCGAACGAAGCCATCCGCACACTCCTCGAGCTCGCCCCGCCGGTGGCCCTGGTCCTCCGCGACGGTGAGACGGTGGAGATCCCCACCTCCGAAGTCCAGACCGGAGACCTGCTGCTGATCAGGCCCGGATCTAAAATCCCGGTCGACGGCCAGGTTGAGGACGGCCAATCGGAGGTCGACGAGTCCATGGTCACCGGCGAAAGCCTGCCGGTAACTAAGACCACCGGCTCGGAAGTGATCGGGGCGTCCATCAACACCACCGGCACCATGCGGGTCCGGGCCACCAAAGTCGGTGCCGACACGGCCCTGGCCCAGATTGTCGCGCTCGTGCAGGAAGCTCAGAACTCCAAGGCACCGGGCCAGCGCCTCGCGGACCGGGCAGCGTTCTGGCTCGTCCTGGTCGCCCTGATCGGCGGAACCGTCACCTTCGCTACCTGGTTGGCGCTCGGCGCCGGGGTACAGGCGGCCATGCTGTTCGCCATCACCGTTGTCGTCATCACCTGCCCTGACGCGCTGGGCCTTGCCACGCCGACAGCGATCATGGTCGGCACCGGGCTCGGCGCCAAACGCGGGGTCCTGTTCAAGAACGCCACGGCCCTGGAGGTTTCGGCCCGCATCGACACCGTCGTGATGGACAAAACCGGCACCCTCACCAAGGGCGAACCGGAAGTCACCGACGTCGTCGTTGAAGGGATCGACCACAACGAACTCCTCGCTCTGGTCGCCGCCGTCGAACAGGAATCCGAGCACCCCCTCGCCGCTGCCGTCGTCCGCCACGCCCGCGAAAACGGCGCACCCACCCTGGCTGCATCGGACTTCCTGAACGTTCCCGGCCACGGCGCCGGCGCCACCGTCGACGGGCGCCGGGTACTGGTCGGCAACCGCAAACTCATGGCCGACGAAGGCATCGACCTGGGCCCCCTTGCCACGGTACGGGGTGAGCTGGCCGCGACCGGCCGGACTGCGGTGCTCGTCGCCGTCGACGGGAAAGCCTCCGCGGTGATCGCGATGGCCGACGCCGCCAGGGAAACCGCAGCTCCCGCCGTGGCCGCCCTGCACGAGGCCGGCATCGAAGTCGTCATGCTCACCGGAGACAACGAGGCAACGGCCAAGAGAATCGCAGGCCAACTTGGCATCGACACCGTCATCGCCGAGGTGCTCCCCGGGGACAAATCGGCAAAGGTCGCCCAGCTTCAGCAGACGGGAAAGAAAGTCGCGATGGTCGGCGACGGCGTCAACGACGCCCCGGCGCTGGCGCAGGCCGACCTGGGCATCGCCATCGGCGCCGGCACCGACGTGGCCATCGAAACAGCGGACGTGGTCCTGATGCGCTCTGATCCGCTGGATGTGCCCATCGCCCTGCGCATCGGCAAAGGCACCCTGCGAAAAATGCGGCAGAACCTGGGCTGGGCCGTGGGGTACAACGCCATAGCGCTGCCCATCGCAGCCGGGGTCTTCGTCTTCGCCGGACTTAAGCTCAGCCCCGAGATCGCTGCCCTGTCGATGTCCGGTTCCAGCTTCCTGGTCGCCGTCAACGCCCTGCTGCTCAAGAGGCTCCGGCTGCCCCGCCCGGAAACACCCGAAGCCACCACCGCCCGCACGTCCCGGCCGCTCACCCCTGCCGGAACCCGCTAAGACACCGGCCATGGATCTGCGCCTCATCTCCCATGTGCTGTTCCTGCGGGCCGCATGGAGGAGGCGGGACCGCTGGGACCCAGCCAGGATCGCAGCCCATCAAGACCAGGCGCTGCAGGAGCTGCGCCGGGCCGCGTACGCCGGCTCAGAGTTCTACCGCCGCCACCACGCGGGCCTGCGCGATGCTCCGCTGAACCAGCTGCCGCCCGTGACCAAAGCAGACCTCATGGAGCACTTCGACGAGGCCATCACCACCCCCGGCCTAAGTTTGGCTGAGCTGGAGGACCATCTGCGGTCCCTGACCGAGAGCCGTGGAGACCCCGGAGTGCCGTGGAAGGGCCGGTGGTGGGCGGCAGCAACAGCCGGGACCACCGGCCGGCGCGGAACATTCGTCTGGAACCGCACGGAATGGGCGACCGTCCTGGCCAGCTACGCCCGCGCGAACGACTGGGCCGGGATCTCCGCCGGACCGACCCGGCCGCTGAAGATGGCCCTGGTCAGCTCCCGCGTCCCCACACACCAGTCCGCCGTCGTCGGCGCATCGTTGCGCTCCAGACTCGTCCCCACCCTCCGCCTGGACGTCACCGCACCAATGAACGAGAACGTCGCCGCCCTGAACCGGTTCCAACCCAGAATCCTCGTCGGCTACGCCTCAGCGCTCAAACCCCTCGCAGCCGAGCAGCACGCCGGCCGCCTGGCCATCTCCCCGCAGGGCGTCATGTCCGCATCCGAAGTACTCAGCCCCCACACCGCATCAGAACTGGAAGCTGCCTGGGGAAGCGCCCCCTTCGACGTCTACGCCGCCACCGAAACGGCCGGCATCGCCTCCCCCTGCATCTACCGGAACCGCCACGTCTATGAAGACCTGCTGATCATCGAACCGGTTGACCATGCCGATAACCCCGTACCTCCGGGGACCACCGGTGCCAAGCTCCTGGTCACAGTCCTGTTCTCCCGCACCCTGCCGCTGATCCGCTACGAGATGTCCGACACCGTGAAACTGGGCAGCAGGGGCTGCCCCTGCGGACGAAGCTTCACCCTCATGGAGGACATCGAAGGACGCCTCGAAGACATCCTGCACCTGCCCGGCAGCACGGGGACCGTCAACGTGCACCCCATCGTTTTCCACCACGTCCTGGACCAGGCAGCCCTCGCAGGGTGGCAGATCATCCAGGAACACTCAGGTCTGCGGATACTCCTGGCCGGACTCACACCCGGGCAATCCGTAGACGGTATCCGGGCGGCAGTAAGCGAAGCGCTCAGCAGAGCCGACGTGGCCCACACGCAGCTGGATATAAAGGTTGTTGAACACCTCGAACGGACAGCTTTGGGGAAAGCACCCTTCGTGCGAGGGTTGACGGGCCGGCGATGACAAATCCGTCCTTCTGAAGGAACCCCTGACGGTATTCGGCGATGCGTCGAATACGTGCAAACCGGGTCGTCATAGGGTTGCGAGGAAGCCCTCATGCAGATCAACAAAGCGCACGGACCACCTTCTACGCCGCCGCCCTCGCCCGGCACCTCCCCGGCATCACCCAGCTGGCCGCCGGCTTCCAGGCAGAGGCCTGGTTCGAGAAGCTTGCCGAGGCTGGCTTCGACTCTGCCCGGACGACGTTCTTCCTCTGGGAAGCGGTGACCATGTACCTGGACCGCAGCGTCCGCCAACCCTGCCCGCTTCATCCGTTCGGGAGGCCTGAATAACTGGATTAGGTGGGACCACTTTCACCGGCCTACCGGGGCCGCAAATACTAGACCCAACGATCTTTTCCAGGCGATCAAAGACACCTGTCCAGAACGTATAACCGCAGGTCATGGGCCTAAAATAGCCCCGAAGCTTATGGGAACATATGTTCGACTTGGCGAGCAGTCAGGCGTTTCTGCTCCCGTGCTCAACGCACTGACCACACTCGCGGCCGCGCCGATCCGGTAGCACAATCCGCGGCCCGCTGCCGGCGGTGACCCCACCGGAAACGAGCTGAAGATGGGCCCGCAGGAGACGGCGCTTACCAGGACGGCAGTACGGGCAGAGGGCCGTCAGCCTCTACGTTGTCAGTGACACCGCGGGCCAGCCATTCGAGCAATCCCTCGCGGTCGGACGAGACGCGCAGGGCGCCGTCGCCGATCACCCACTCGTCGCGTTCCTCCGTCACGAGCGTCATCCCCGGTGCCCCTTGGGCGCGCATGGTGCGCACGGCGGCTTCCAAGGCGTTGAGTACCGAGTCCGGGTCCGCTTCCTCTATGGTCCAGGCGGTGTCGAGGTCGTGATGGTGCACCACGACCTCGGCGATACGCAACGCCACAATGGACGTTGCGGGAATCTGCTTGCCGTGCAAACGCACCTCCTCGACGGTGATCTCCCCGCCCAGCCGAAGGGCCTGTTCGGCGAAATAGGTGGAGGACTGGCGGACTTTGCCCAGCAGTTCCTGGCGGGGCAGGCTTGCCAGCTCGGCTATCTCCCGGGCGCGGGCCTCCTGCGAGGCATAAAGTTCTTGCTCTTCGCCGGAGGTTGCCCAGTCAATGAGCTTGACCAAGGCCTTGCCGTTTGAGGCGATGTGGGCGATGACATCTGCCCGGGTCCAATCCCTGCACAAGGACGGAGCGGCCATTTCGTCGTCGGACAGAGACTCTACGGTGGCCATGAACATGTCGGTCTCCCGGCCGAGGCGAGACAGGTCCGAGTGCAGGCGTGCGGGATTGATCATGAATTCACCTTATCCATTGGCTTGGATGCCGGCTGGCAATCCGGGCCGCTAATTCATACTGAAATCGTACCGATCCATACGGTTCTTGATGGCTGGTGGCTGATGGCGGCACGATGGAAACGGAAGTGCCCCGCCGATGCGCGCATAAGCGTAAATCGGCGGGGCAACCGGCATTAGAGGCGCTTGACTCCGACCGAGTTGTCGGTGGTGAATCCAGCAATGGCCCAGTCGCCCTTGAACCGGCCCAGTCCGGAGTTACCTTCGCCGCCGAAAGGTACGTGCGATTCGTCGTGGACCGGCATCTCATTGATATGCGTCATGCCGGCCTTGATGCCGAGGCCGAACTGCACACCGCGATCGAGGTCCTGGGTGAACACGGAACTGGAAAGTCCGAATTCGGTGGCGTTGGCCAATTCCAGTGCGTGGGCTTCGTCGTTGGCTTTGATGATGCCCACCAAAGGTCTCACGCATCCGCGCTGTAGGCGCATTCCTTCACAGGCACTAGCTCCCACTTGTTCCAAGATACCCATAGCCGTGTCTGATTGATATCTCAAATGTATGGATCCCACCCCGGCCTAATCCCGGGTATTTACCGCATATGGCGGGCGTCACACCTCTGGAACACTGGAGCAGAGCCAAAGGGACAGGTTCACCCCACGGCACTCCATCCATGCTCCGTCAGAGAGGACAGGCATATGGCTAAGCTTCAGACCGTCATCGCCGAAGGCCCGCGCAAAGAGGCACGCACTGCAAACTGGGTGGCCTTTGTCATCTGCACGGCACTTTTATTCGATGGCTACGACCTTGTCGTCTACGGCACCGTCCTGCCGGGACTACTCGCCGACCCGAGCCAGATTGGCGCCTTCGATGCCGCCGCCGCTGGCCTCCTGGGCTCGTGGGCGCTAGTTGGTGTCCTGGTCGGGTCGCTGGTCTGCGGAGCGGTCGGCGACTTCTTCGGCCGCCGCCGACTCATGCTCCTGGGTATCGCCTGGTTCTCGGTGGGGATGTTCGTCACGGCGCTGACCACCACCGTGGCGTCCTTCGGGGCTATGCGTTTCATCACGGGGGTGGGTCTCGGTGTCGTCATCGCCACCGCAGGGGCCACCATGGCAGAGTTCGCGCCAGCCGGCCGGCGTCAGTTCTACAACGCGATCGTCTACTCTGGTGTCCCCGCCGGCGGCGTGTTCGCCTCCGTCATGGGCATTTTGCTCCTCAATGACATTGGATGGCGCGGGCTGTTCATGATCGGCGCCCTCCCCCTCGTCCTGCTCCTGCCCATCGCTTGGTTCAAGCTTCCGGAGTCCCCCCGCTGGCTGCTGGCCCGCGGCCGTGAGGATGAGGCCCTGGTTGCTTCGCAGCGGACCGGCGTTTCGCTCATTGAAGAACAGGTCATTCGGCAGATAGGCGCGGCCCCGCAGAAGACTGGCTTCGCGGCTGTGTTTTCCAAACAATTCGCGGTGGCTTCCGTCCTTCTGGGCTTGATGTCCTTCTCCGGCCTGCTGCTGACCTACGGCTTGAACACGTGGCTGCCGAAAATCATGGAGGGATACGGCTACGGGCGGACATACGCTCTGTTCTTCCCCTTGGCGTTGAACCTCGGCGCGGTGGCGGGAGGTTTGCTGCTCTCGCGCTACGCTGACAAGGCCGGTCCCCAGCGGGTCATTGCTAGCACCTTCGTACTGGCCACTATCTCACTGGTGCTTATGACCTTCGGTTTCCCCCTGCCGATGTTGTTCCTGTGCATCGCCATCGCCGGAGTGGGCACCCTCGGCACCCAGGTGCTGGTTTACGGTTTCCAGTCCAACTACTTCACCACCAACGCCAGGGCAGCCGGTGTGGCCTGGTGTGCCAGCGTGGGCCGCCTGGGCGGCATTCTCGGACCAATCATCGGCGGTTGGCTGGCAGCGGCCGGAATCGGAGGCGCCACCGCGTTCTACATCTACGGCGGAGTCGCCCTGCTGGGAGCGGTCGTCACGGTTCTGGTCCCCCGTCAGCGAAAGCTGGAAGAAGCAGAGCACAAGGCCGAAGAGATTGCGGAGCACTCCGCCGAAGGGGAGCTCAGCTCCGCGACTCCCCCGGTCCGCCTTTGACCCAGCGCAGCCGGCCGCTGTAACTGGTCGTGAACCACGGAGAGGGTGCCCGGGCCACGCCTGGGCACCCTCTCCGCTGCTGTTGCGCCGGGCAGGCGTACCTCGCATGCCATTATGTCGGATGAACACAAGAGTGGCTGGCTTTATAATTGATCCGGGAATCAATGGGGTGGGCGCCTAACCTGTAGCGCCATACGGAAGGACGGCAAGACCAATGGAGATCAGGCAGCTGAACTACTTTATTGCCGTTGCGGAGGAACGCCACTTCGGCCGTGCGGCAAAACGCCTGCACATGGCCCAGCCACCCCTGTCCCAGCAAATACGGCAGTTGGAAGAGCAATTGGGTGTGCGCCTGCTGAACCGCACCACCCGGAGAGTGGAACTCACCGCCGCCGGACAGGCGCTGCTGGAGCGGGGCCGGCAGATCGTTAATGCTGTCGGAACCCTCCGTGCCGACGTGTACCAGGTCGGCCAAGGCGCAACCGGCGTTCTGCGCGTAGGGTTCTCCGGCTCAGCGACCTACGGAGTCATGCCCCCTATCGTCCGACGCGCGAAGCAGGTACTCCCTGGGTTGTCGCTGAACCTACACGGCGAGATGCTCACCCCTGCGATGGAGGCCGGCCTACGGGAGGGCACCTTGGATGCTGCCCTGTTACGCCCGCCCATCGCCTCCCAGGACATCGAGTACCGCATCGTCACCCGCGAACCGCTGATCCTGGCGCTGCCGTCCTTCAGCGCCCTGGCCCTGGACCGGCCAGTGGCCGTACACGAACTACAGGACCAGGAATTCATCTCCTACCCGCCGGAATCGGTGCTTTACCGGACCACCGCAGGACTCTGCCGCGCGGCAGGTTTCCAGCCACGCATCACCCAGGTAATCAGTGAGACCTCCACGATGCTCTCCTTTGTGGCAGCCGGCAGTGGCGTTGCCATCCTTCCAGCGAGCGTCCGTGCCCTGCAGCTCGACGGCGTTTTATACCGCGATATCGAACAGGCACCTGAAGTGGAGCTCGCCGTGGCCTGGCGGCGTGAGGACCGGTCATCACTGCTCCAAAGCTTCCTGGATGTCGTAAGCTCTGCGACCAAAGACCTGCCCAACCGCACTCCCAGTCCGCCCGGATCCTAACCTGATACGGTCCGCCGCCGGTGCAGGTCCAGGGGCAGTGCGTCAGTCCGTGGGACGGAAACGTGCGGCCAGTTCGCTGCGGGAACGGATCCCGAACTTCGCATACACGCGGGTCAGGTGGTACTGCACCGTCTTGTCGGCCAGGAACAGCGCACGGGCAGCCTCTTTGTTGGTGGCCCCGGCCGCCACCAGTTGTGCCACTGACTGCTCCTGGGCCGTGAGCTGGACCTGCGGTCCGGTCACGGCCGCGAGTACGGCGTCAGACGGGTCGGACATGTTGCCCACATCCAGGCCCGTCGCCTTCAGCTCCCGATCGCATCTGTCGACATACGTGGCAGCACCCAGGGAATCATAGAGATCCCTGGCCACGCGCAGCACTGAGGATGCCAAGCGCCTCTTGCCTGCACGCCGCATGCTTTGCCCGAAGGCGAAGCTCACCCTGGCCCGCAGATATGGGCGGTTGAGCCCGCGCAGATGACCCAGCGCCGCCTCGAAATGCTCCCGGGCGGCGTCAGGATCCCCCTGGGCAGCAACGAGCCGGCCCCGCACCCACGCCATTCTTGCCAGGTCCGACGGCACAGCCCGTTCCCGCGGCACCTGCTCGAAGGCGGTAAGGAAAGCGTCGGCCGTATCCAGCTGGTCGGTCATGACGAGGGCGTTAACGTAGGAGTCCTGCCACGGCCAAAACGACACCCTGTTCTCTGTCCAGGGGTCCAGCTCCGTCAGTGGCTGCAGCACAGCCAATGCGCTGTCGTAGTCCGCCCGTGCCTCATGGAAGCGCGCCCGGGCAAGGCTGGCAGGGACCTGCATGGCGCGGTAGGTGCCCGGCTGTACTGCCGCTTGGGAGACGTAGTACCGTGCACGGTCCCAATCCCCACGCATGGACCACAGCTCGGCGGCAGTCCAATACAGTAATGGGCGGATCAGCGGCATCCGGGAGGTCTCGAGCCGGACCGAGGCGCGTGCAACCGTGGCCGCTGCCGCATCCCAGTTGCCGAGCACAAGTTGGGTGCGGGCCAACCACGCCTCTGCCCACAGCGAGATCCGCAACGAGCCGCCGCGGAATTCAGTCGGGGCCGCGGCTTCGAAATTCACCAGCGCCGTCTCTGCGTCATCCAGTCGCAGGGCCAGCCATCCGGCACCCATCTGCACGCGCTGCTTTTGGGCGTTCTCGGACGCGTGTTCGAAAGCCCGGCGATACGAGGCCTCGGCTTCAGACAGCCTGCCCTGGGCGTAAAGCCCCAGCCCGTAGATGGCTTCAGATTCGATGTAGGCAGGCGTACCCACCTGTGTCAGGGACATGGCCTGCTCCGCCCAACGCGTGATGACGGGGCCATCCCAGGAGGCCACCCCATGCAGGACCAAGCGTTGGGCCACCTGCGCGGCAGCCGCCGGGTCCCGCTGCGGGTTACTTGTCCGCCAGGCCATTTCCAACTGGGTTTGGGCGCTGTGGTTCTGTCCGGACGCCGTCGAGAGGTAGCCAAGAACGGAGGAACGCAGCGGCGAGGGCGCCATGGCGTCGACGGCGGCAGCCCACATCTGTGCCTGGGCAATGTTGCCGGAGCCCACGAGGGCATCTACTGCTCTGAGTTGGCGATCGTTACCGACGCGGATGTCACCCGAGAGCCGGGACGCGGAAAACAATGCGGTCGAGACATCGTGCCAGGCACCTACGAGGGCCTGTTGCCGGGCGTACTCTTCAAGCTCCGAGGCCAGGGCCTCGTCCGGTCCCGGAGTAGCCGACACCCGGTGACCCAGGCGGTCACCTTCATTCTGAACCGAGTCCGCAGCCCTGCGGTGCAGTTGAATGCGCCGGCTCGGTGCAATCTGCTCGTAGACGGACGCGGTGGTTCCCGCTTCGAAGAATGTCACCAGCGAGTGGGCCTGGTCCACTGACAGGCCCAGCAGTCCGGCACGGTGGCCCTCATCGAGTGCATCCATCACGGATTCGACCCCACTGACGCGGGTAACCTCAGCCACCCCGGCACTGCGGCCGAGCACGGACGTGGCCTCAGCCACAGCCACCAGACCGGGTGAGGCGGCTCCGAGGAGACTGCGCACCTGGGCACGCACGCGTGAACTCGGAGGCAGGGACGAGAACCACGTCTGCCAGGTTTCCGGAGGAAGCTCGCCCAGAAGTTCGACAACCGGCTGGGGCCATCCCCCGGTATGCCGCACGATCTCGTGGGCGGCCGTCGCGTTCAGGTCGATGCCGAACCAACGTCGCGCAAGCTCCTGGACCCGCTGCGGTGACAAGGGGTCCAGTGGAAGGCGGGAAACCTGATGGCCGGTGAGGAAGGCCAACACACCCGCTGGCACGAGTCGGGCCTGAGCGGGATCCAGAGTGACGAGGAACAGGATTCTCTTGCTGCGCAGCCGACGCATGACAAAGACCAGGACGTGGAGAGTTTCTGCATCCAGATGCTGGACGTCGTCAACGGCAACCACCACGCTCCCGTGCAATTGAAGCCCGTCGAGGTGTGCACCCAGGGTAGATGCATAGTTGACGGCCTGGGAGGGGTTGAGTGTACCGGCCAGGTCCACTGAACCCCCGCTCTCTTTGCCAGGGTCCTTTGCGGAGCGAAGCGGCGGGGAGGCCATAAGCTGGGAGTAGCCGGCAAGCGGGAGCTGCGCTTCCCATTCGTCGCCAGTGGCGGACAACACGCGCACGCCACGCGAGACCCCACGGCAGTGCTCCAGGAATAGATCCAGCACCGCCGTCTTCCCGGATCCCCGCGGGCCACTCAGTACCACCGTACGCACATTGCCTTTACGAACAGTGCGGAGCGTCTCCTGTAACTCCTCGAAGACCTCGGCGCGGCCGAGCAGCGCCAGATCTTCCTCAGGGTTGCCACGGTGCTGGCCCGGAATCATGCTGGCAAGCTTACTCGACCGCACGTCCCGGCCCCGCCAGCGGGTATCAGTCACAGCAGGCTCAACCCAGGTCTCCGCCTGCCACCGGAAGGACGCTGCCAGTGACATATGAGGCTTCGTCGGAGGCCAGGAAAACAATCGGCGCAGCCTGTTCGTCCAGGGTGCCGTACCGCTTCAAAAAGGACGACCCAACGGTCTGGTCCACGATGGCCTGGTACCACGCCTTTTCGGTGGAGGACTCAGCCTCCGGTCCGCGCTTGACCCTTCGGGGCGGAGCTTCCGTGCCGCCCGGGGCGGTAGCAACCACGCGGATGCCGCGCCCGGCGACCTCCATGGCTAACGACTGGGTCAGGGCGTTAACGCCTCCCTTCGCCGCGGCATAGGGGACGCGGTGCACTCCGCGCGTGGCCACTGAGGAGACGTTGACGATGGTGCCCGATTCCTGGGCAAGCATCGCCGGCAGCACGGCGCGGCAGGACCACAGGGTGGGGAACAGCGAACGGCGGATCTCCCGCTCAATCTTCTCCTCGTCGTATTCTTCGAAAGGGCGGGCCCAAATGGTCCCTCCCACGTTGTTGACGAGTACGTCAATCCTTCCGTGGCGGGCCAGGGCCGCGTTCACTGCCCGCTCGGCTCCGGCGAAACTTTCCAGGTCCGCCGTCACGGCGATGGCTGACCCACAGGATCCCGACTCCTGCGCGGCGTCCTGGATGCCCTTCGCCACGTCCTGCACAATGTCAGCGCGGTCAACGAGGACCACAAAACCTCCCTCGGCCCCGATCCGCTCCGCGACTTTCTGCCCGATTCCCTGGGCCGCGCCCGTAACCACCGCCACTTTGCCAGCGAAACGGCCCGGCGTAATGAACTGTCCCGCGTACGCTGCCACCGTCACGAACCCTTGCCCATGGCATCGATCGCTTCGGCCATGGTGCCCTTCGCATCGCGGGCGTGGGCCATGATGACTTCCCGGGCCCGTTCCTTGTCGCCCCGCTCAAACGCGTCTACGACATCAAGGTGGTCCTGGGCGACCCGTTCAAAGATATGGGTGCCCACTTCAAAAGTTGCTGCCATTTGCGCGTGGACGTCGAGCCGACGGTACGACTCCAGCAGCATCGGGTTGTCGGAGATCGTGAACAGGTACTCGTGGAACTCTTCGTTGGTCCTGACGTACTCTTCGGGGTCAAGAACTCTCCCGGCGTCCACCGCACGTGTGGTCTCTTCGGCAAGACGACGGAACTGGTGCAGCTGCTCCTTGCTCAGGCGGTCCAACATCAGTTCGGTCACGGCAAGTTCAAGGCCCATGCGGGCGTCCAGGTGCGCGAAACTGTCTTCCTTGCGGAACTCGAGCCGGCCGGTCTCCATGGAGGAAATGGCTTCCACGCGGCTGATGGTGTCGCCCGCGCTTTCCAGCTCCTCCACGGACGCGGGCGCACCCGTCTCGGCGTCCCCGCCGGTGGCTTCTTTGGGGGCGAAACGCTCGAAATAGAAGTTGGCCGGTTGGATGTCCTCGGTGTCCAGCCACTTGGAGACGGCGTTGACCATGGGCGGCGGGCCGCAGAGGTAGATGTCGACGTCGCCGTCGTTGAGGTGGGACGGCTGGATGATCTGCGTTACGTAGCCTGTGTGCGGTGCGGACGTCCCCGGCTCGGAGGCAATGTGATCCCAGGTGAAGGTCGGCAGCTTCGCTTCGTAGGTGCGCAGCCAGTCGAGTCCCACGATGTCGGCTTCACGGGAGACCCCATAAATCAGGTGGACCGGCGTGGCCGGCGGGTTCTCGGACAGTTTCTCCAGAATGGACAGGAGAGGAGCCAGACCCGTTCCGCCTGCCAGCAGGAGCAGGGGGCGCTTGGGTTCGCGCAGGAAGAAGGAGCCGTACGGGCCTGTGAACTCGATGGTGTCCCCGACCGCGGCCCGGTCACGCAGGTACTCGGACATCGCGCCCTGCGGCGTGATGCGCACCATGAACGACGCGTCTTCCACTTCCGGGCCGTTGCTGAAGGAGTACGAGCGCTCCGCGTCGGTGCCCGGGACCTTGATGTTGACGTACTGGCCGGGCAGGAAAGCCAGGGCTTCCCGTGTCTGCACCTCCAGTGCGAAGGAGATGGTGGACTCCGAATGCTTGTCGAGTTCCTTCAGCATGGAAGTAAAAGTGGCAGCCGAGGTTTTCGCGGATTCGGAGGTGGCCGGGATCTGGATAGCGAGGTCCGATTCCGGAACGGCCTGGCAGGTGAGGAGGTAGCCCTTCTCAAGCTCCTCTTCGGTCATGGCGTCGTCGATATAGTCCCCGGGGTCGAACGAGCCGGAGTCGCAAAAGGCCTTACACGTGCCGCAGGCGCCATCCCGACAGTCTGAGGGGATGTTGATGCGTGCCTTGTACGCCGCGTCCATGACGGTCTCGTAGTCGCCGACTTTGATGACTTTCGTGACGCCGTCTTCGAAACTGAGGGCTACCTGATGGCCCATGATTCCTCCTGGTTGGGGGTCGCGTCCTCGCGACCCCCGGAAAGTTAGTGCGGTTATCTCTTGCGAGCAGATCTGGCGGCGGGCCGCTCCTGGCGGCCCTCCTGCGGCCGCGCTGTACGCGTGCCGGGCGCCGTCAGATCATGTAGACATCCACCACGTGGTGGATGTAGTCGTTCTTCAGTACAACCTTCTTTTTCAGGATCACCGGCTGCCCGCCGGAAAGGTCGATGGTGTAAAAGCTCGTGCCGAAATAGGTATCGGTGGTGTTGTACCGGAAGTACAGGGTGAACCAGTTAAAGCGCACTTTGACCTGGCCGCCGTCGTCGTGCTCCAGGACTTCAACGTCGGTGATGTTGTGCCCGGTGCGCGGTTCCGGGAGCGAGGTAGCGGAGGAGCGGTCCGTCTTGATCCGGAAGACCCGGTCCTCGATTCCTCCACGGTTGTCGTAGTAGATGAGCGAGATCTCGTTCTGGGGGTCTACCGTGAGCCGGTCGTCGACGTCCCACGCCGGCATCCAGTACTCGGAGTCCGGGTGGTAGCACTCGAGCCACTCGTCGAACTGGCGGTCATCCAGTAGCCGGGCTTCGCGGTAAAGGAAGGCGCGGACTGTCTCGAGGGTTGCGATTTCATCGGCGCTCTTGAGGGCGGTCACGGAGTTAGTGAGGTTGGCCATGGGTTTTCAGCACTCTCTGTATTGATCGGACGTTTCGGTTACGCCGTGACCGGCAAGGATTCCTGGGCAACGGCTTCCGCGTCGGCGAGGGCCTTGTCCATTACTTCCTTCCAGTACCCGTGCTGGATCGGGTAGAGCCCCTCGTCTTCGGTGCGCACACCGGAGGCGATCACCCGCGACATGCCCAGCGCTGTGGCCTGCTCGTCGGGACCGGCAATCTCGTGGGTGGAGCCGCGCGTCATATCGTTCCACGGCGCGGAGGTGGCCCAGTAGGTCTTGTTGCACGAGCGGAACTCCTCGAGGTCGTCCGGTGTGGCCATGCCGGTTGCGTTGAAGAAGTCCTCATATTGGCGGATGCGCTTTGAGCGGTTTTCCTGGGATTCACCTTTTGGTGCGATGCAGTAGATCGTCACTTCGGTCTGGTCCGCTGAAATGGGACGGAAGTGACGGATCTGCGACGAGAACTGGTCCATGATGTACACGTTCGGGTAAAGGCAGAGGTTGCGTGAGATGTTGATCATGAAGTTTGCCATCTCCTCGCCGTACTTCTCGACGAGCTCTTCGCGGCGGTCCCACAGGGGACGGTCCTCGGGGTTGGTCCACTCCTGCCACAGCAGCAGGTGCCCGTGATCGTAGGAATAGAAGCCGCCTTTAACCTTGCCCCACTTGCCGGCGTCCATGGCCTTGGTCTTGTTGGCGGAGTCGCCAGCGGTGCGGCGGGCAGTCGTCGCGGCGTAGTTCCAGTGCACGGCGGTGACGTGGTAGCCGTCGGCGCCGTTTTCCGCCTGGACCTTCCAGTTGCCGTCGTAGGTGTAGGTGGAAGCCCCGCGCAGGACTTCGAGTCCGTCCGGGGACTGGTCCACGATCGAATCGATGACCTTGGTGGCATCTCCCAAATGTTCTTCCAGCGGGAGGACGTCAGCATTCAATGAGCCGAAAAGGAAGCCCCGGTAGGAGTCGAAGCGGGCTACCTTGGTGAGGTCGTGCGAGCCCTCCTTATTGAAGGTTTCCGGGTAGCCGGCATTGCGGGAGTCCTTGACCTTAAGGAGCTCTCCGGAGTTCTTGAATGTCCAGCCGTGGAAAGGACATGTGAAGGTGGTCCTGTTATCGGTTTTGCGTCTGCACAGCATGGCGCCACGGTGGGAGCAGGCATTGACGATGCAGTTGATTTTTTCCTCCTTGTCCCGGGTAAGGACGACGGGAGTCCGGCCAATGTAGGTGGTGAAGTAGTCCCCCACGTTGGGAATCTGAGATTCATGGGCAAGGTAAACCCAGTTGCCCTCGAAGATGTGCTTCATCTCCAGTTCAAAGATCTCTTGGTCGGTGAAGATTTCACGCTTCGCCCGGATAACGCCGTTCTCTCGATCGTCAACGACGGCGTCAGCCAGGACTTCACGGACACGTGTCAGATTCTCGGTCATGGTGTGCTCCTTCTTTGGAGAGGGTGCGGGTGGGCGGGCAGCGACTGTGCGGCCAGGCTCAACCCCTCGGGCGGAATGATGAATGTGTCCCACCAAGTGTGGCGGAGGGTGACAACGCTCACATCAGGCAAAACCCTAGTCCACACCAAGGGTGCTTTTATGTACTTGAGACTACATAATCAGCGCTATATAAGTCCTTGTTTCGTCCTTATCGACTGATTAGCATGAAATGGACGTCACGTGAAGGCCGGTAAACCCGCGGGTGCACTGCCCGCGGCCGGCGCGTTTCAGGGAACGGGACATTTCCCGTTCCCAATGCACAGAGGAGTGTGGAGATCACCATGACTGAAAATCAGTTGGACACCCGGCAGGAAAACGAGGGTACGGCCGTGGAGGCCGGTTCGAAAGCGACCGAGCGCTTCGCCGCGTCGGGCAAACCCACAGGAGCAGGGGTTCCCAAAGAGCGCGTGAGCTTACTCGCGGGTGCCCTCATCAAAGCGGCCAACGACATCGTCGTCGAACACGAAGTCACCTACGAGGAATACAACGCCCTGAAAGCCTGGCTGATCAAGGTGGGCAACGATGGCGAGTGGCCACTGTTCCTCGACGTGTGGCTTGAGCACACCGTGGAGGATGTCAACTCCCAGGACCGGCCCGGCACGAAGGGCACCATCGAGGGTCCCTATTACGTCCCGAGCTCCCCTGTGCTGGAGTCCCCCGCCACGCTTGAGATGCGTGATAACGAAGAGGGCGTTCCGCTGCAGTTCAGCGGCCGGTTCATCGACACCGACGGCAACCCGATCGAAGGTGCACAGCTCGAGATTTGGCATGCGGACGCAGCGGGCTTCTACTCCCAGTACGCCCCGGGCCTGCCGGAGTGGCTGTTCCGCGCCAACGTGCAGGCCGACAGCAATGGACAATTCGTCCTCCACACCATGCGCCCGGCTCCGTACCAGATTCCCACTGATGGAGCCTGTGGGCAGCTAATCAGCGCTGCGGGCTGGCATGCCTGGCGCCCGGCCCACATTCATATCAAGGTCTCAGCACCCGGCTTCCAGTCCGTGACCCAGCAACTCTACTTCCCCGGTGACCCGCACAATGCGGACGACATTGCTTCGGCTGTCAAGCCGGAGCTGATGCTCCACACCACACCGCGTACCGATGGCGCGGCCGGCGAAGAAGCCTCATATGACTACGTCCTGGCCAAAGTGGGACAGTCCAGGTAATAGCTCCTTTGACATGGTCGGGTTTCTGATTTCCGTCCCATCAGGTGCCCCAGGGCAGTGAGCCCTGGGGCACCGTTCTTCCCTGCACTACTGGACTGCCTGGCATTATCGAAAGGAAACCGAGCCGTTGAAGATCGAGCGGATCGAAGTGATCCCGTACTCCATCCCGTACACGCACCCGCTGAAGTTCGCCAGCGGCGAGGTGGCAAACGCCGACCACGTTCTGGTGCGCGTGTACACCGACGACGGCGTCGTCGGTGTTGCGGACGCACCTCCCCGTCCTTATACCTACGGCGAGACACAAGAGTCCATCGGGACGATCATCGAGAAGACATTCGCCCCACAGCTGACCGGACTCGAGATTATGGACCGGGAGCAGATCCATGCAGTGATGCGCAGGACCATTCACAACCAGGTGGCCAAAGGCGCCGTAGACATCGCCGTATGGGATGCGATCGGCAAGATACTCGCCACACCTGTGCACAAACTGCTGGGTGGGTACACCGACCGAATGCGGGTCAGTCACATGCTCGGCTTCCGGCCGGCGCAGGAACTCCTCGACGAGGCGCTGCGTTTCGGCGAGCAGTACGGCATCAGAACCTTCAAGCTGAAAGTGGGCCGTCGACCCCTGTCCCTGGACGTGGAGGCCTGCCACGTGCTGCGCGAGGGACTGGGCGAAGACGTGGAGATCTACCTTGACGCGAACCGCGGTTGGACCGCGAACGAAGCCCTTGAGGTGCTCCGGAGGACTGAGGGGCTTGGGCTGACCATGCTCGAGGAACCGTGCGACGCCAAGGAAGCGCTGAGCCGCCGTCGCCTGGTCGATAAAGCGCCAATCCCGGTGGTCGGCGATGAATCCGTCCCCACAGCAGGGGACGTATCCCGGGAACTGCTTTCCGGCGGCTGCAACGCCATCTGCATCAAGACCGCCCGTTCCGGCTTCACTGAGGCCACCGAGATACTGGGACTGTGCACCGGTCTCGGTGTTGATGTGACCATGGGCAACCAGATCGACACCCAGGTCGGCTCGCTTGCCACAGTCACCTTCGGCGCCGCCCACGAGGCCACGAGCCGCCGGGCAGGGGAACTCTCGAATTTCCTCGATATGGCCGACGACCTGCTGGCTGATCCGCTCCGGATCATCGACGGCACGATCTCCGTGCGGGATCTGCCGGGAGTTGGAGCAGAGATCGACGAGGACAAACTCGCGGCCTACCGCCTGTACTAGCCAGCCCGACCACCAAGGAGAAAAAATGTTGTTTTTGGCCCGCATGGACGTGCAATTCCCGGCGCACCTCTCTGCTGAGGACGTCGCCCGGATGCAGGGGTTGGAGAAGGAGTATTCCCAGGCCCTGCAACAGGAAGGTCGCCTTGCCTCCATCTGGCGAGTGGTCGGAGAGTATGCGAACTATTCGGTGTTTGACGTCGAATCGAACGATGAGCTGCACCAGGTCCTGAGCAGTTTCCCGATGTACCCCTTCATGAAAATCAAGGTCACACCGTTAGCCAAGCATCCCAACTGCATCAGCTGACGAATCCAGACAGCCTCTGCGGCGACCTTTTGGTCACCAGGACCCCACCTCCGTCATCGCCCAGGAGCCATCATGCCCCGCTTCCAAAGGACCGCGTCGGCGGCCACCGGATCATTACCCGGCCCGATCCAAGGGGCCCAACCCCTCGTCGAACGGCCGACGCGCCGCCCGGCCGGCTTACGCGACATCCTTCGGGACATCGGCCCGCACTATGCCTCGAACGGGCTCGTCGGACTGGCTTTCTCCGCATCAGGACCGGTGGCGGTCACCCTCACCGTCGGTTCGCTCGGCGGACTGACAGAGGCCCAGCTCGCCTCGTGGGTCTTCGCCATTTTTCTATCCGCCGGCGCGGCGACCCTGGTCATGTCACTGATCTATCGCCAGCCATTGGGCTTCGCCTGGTCCATCCCGGGGACGGTGCTGTTGGGGCCGTCGCTGCAGCATCTGTCGTTTCCTGAGGTGGTAGGGGCGTTTTTCTCCGCTGGCGTGCTGATTCTCACCCTTGGTTCTTCCGGACTGGTACGTCCCATCATGGCCGCGATTCCCGTGCCGATCGTCATGGCCATGGTCGCCGCCGTCTTCCTGCGGTTCGGGACAGACATCGTCTCCTCCACACAGGCCGACCCCGCAGTTGCGGCTCCCATGGTGCTGACGTTCCTTGTGCTGACCGCCGTGCCGGCCTTAGGCAAACGCCTCCCTCCGGTACTCGGCACCCTGGCGGCAGGCGTCGTCGCCGTCGCGCTCAGCAGCCGGTTCGCGATATCCCCGGGCGGAGCGATCCTGGCCGTGCCCGTTTTCACCGTCCCAGCGTTCACGTGGGCAGCCCAACTGGAACTGGTGATCCCCTTAGCACTCACGGTCCTCGTAGTGCAGAACGGGCAGGGCGCCGCAGTGCTCCGGGCCGCAGGACACCAGCCTCCGATCAATGTTTTCGCGATGAGCTCCGGCGTCTTCTCAGTGCTCAACGCCGCATTCGGCGCTGTGTCCGCCTGCGTCACTGGACCTACCAACGCCCTTCTGACCGCCACCGGACAGAAAGAGCGCCAGTACACCGCCGCGCTGGTCTACGGACTGCTGTCTCTGGTGTGCGCCCTGCTGGCCCCCACACTCACCCGCCTCATGCTGGCCACCCCCGAAGCCTTCATCCTGGCCCTGGGAGGAATCGCCATGCTGCGCGCCCTCCAACAGGCCTTCGTTACCGCCTTCGCCACGAACTTCACCTTGGGAGCCCTGGTGACTTTCGTCGTCACGATCTCCGGCCTGGATCTCTTCAACATCCATGCCGCATTCTGGGGCGTGCTCATCGGCTACGGTGTGTCCCTCCTGCTTGAGCGGCAGGACCACGCCGCGACCTGATGGAGCGGATCGCGTGGAGCGTCAAAATGGGCAAGGTTTCAGTGGAGCCCGCGAGGGACCATGCATGCCTAACGTTCCGGACAAGGCTTTGGCGAGATTGACATACAGACGCCATCGAGAACAGACGCTCCCCTTGACCCACGGCGTTCTGGGCGAAGACGAAGAACGAGTCGCTGACGAGATAGCCGCGCTGCTGGCCTCAGACCTCAACGCCGTGTAATGCCCCCGGCCCGAATCCGCGTCGTCTGTCGCGCCAAAACACTCTTCAACATAAACGGGCAACTGCAGAGCTGGTGCACGCCCCGTTGACGCAGAGGCCCCTTTGCGCCACGGCTGCTGCGCAAAGGGGCACGACTGTTACCGCGGTCCGGATTTGGCACACTGAAACTTCTAGCTACCCTTACCGATTGCCTTCAATGGCTTCGACCAGGACTTTGGCGAGGCCGTCATGACTCAGAGTTCCGCCCAGCGGACAGCCGCGGCCCGCGGACTCTGGTCCACTCTCATCGACGACGAGGAGCCGACGGCGGCACAGCTCGCCGAAGTGCTCGCCCACCTACAGATCCCCGAAGTCCGGGATAGGCTTTGCGTGCGCATGTCCACACCTCTTCGGAAATTTGTCCACACACTGGACCCGAGATGCCCCTGAACTGCGACAACACTGCACCAGTAGGCGGGTTTCAGTCAGTCGGCTATGCCCTGCGGGCTGTATACCCAGGCCTTTGGCGGCCAGCAGCCAACCCCAACAGAGCATTGATGCCTGGGGCGACCGACAGCCCCCACATTGCGTGGGCTCAGTGCAGAGCAACGCGGGCATCTCGCCGGGCGGTCATTCCGGAACCGCGTGCGGCTGACATGGAGAGGTGACAGCGCGGAGACGCCGAGCCCAATCCGAAAGGAACACGGCAGGCATGAACTCCGAGCCACTGGCACGTAGGCCGTTCCAGCCGGCATTTCTTCCCTCCATTGGCACGGTCTCCGCGGCCCCGTCGGGCCTCAGCGCCCGGGTTTTCCCCCCAGGTCATGTCAGGATCGCCGGCGCAGAGCATGAATAGATGTCATCCGAAACGGACGAGGAGCGGAACTGACTACGGCATGGCCAACTGGGCAGCCGACCAACCTAACGAGACGATGGACACCGATCTTCCCGGAGGTCATGTCGCGTGCAACATCTGGGCGCATGAACCAATCCCAGCCGAAAAGTTCCAGCAAGGGAACAAAATGCAAGGTGAACAACCGCCCGCCGACATGGTGTGGACAATGTCCACCCACCTTGGGCAGGTCAACCGGCCACATCACGGCTCCTCTGGGCCACCGAAAGGAGCGAAACGATACGAAAAATCTTCAAGAAATCCTGGCCGCGGTCATGTCAACACCACAACCTCACGACACGAATTAGTACAAGGCCAACCATGCCCACAAGAACAATCCAGAAAGGAGGCCCGGATGACGCCACATCCCAGCAGGCGGAGGGTCCACCAGCCAGGGCCCTGACCTCGCCACCCACATAACTTCATAGGCGAGTGCGGCGCCAGGCACAGACCGCGGCCGGTGTCAGAGGGGCCCGCGGAGGGCAAATGTACACACATCAGAAGCAAAAAACGCCTCTGACGTGGAAAACGTGCCCGAGGTGGGACTCGAACCGGGTTCCAGCCCTTATGAACACTGGGCTCCCGCGGAAACATCGGCAATCCGAACCAATCCGGCCGATGTCCGACCCGATCCGAAGCCAGGAGTGTGCACATTGTGAACAACCCATCTTGCCCACTTCACGTCCCATCGCAGGCGTCCACGCTGCACACCTGCTCTCCAAGGGGAAGATGTCATGCCCGACTCATCCGGTCTCTGGATAAACATCCGTAGGCAGTTCCGTTCGCCTGCGGGTGCGCATATGCTCGGCACACAGCTACCGCTAATGGGAGCTGCGAACTAGGAACAACCAGGGGATTCACCTTCGAGGGAGAACGATCATGGATGCGGAAGCAAAGGTTCTTGTCGGTGTGGACGGTTCGGAATCGTCCGTTCAGGCGCTCCGTCTCGGGGCGCAGCTGGCGCCGGCCCTGAACGCCACAATTGTCGCTATTGCCTGTTGGGATTTTCCAGAGATTTACGCCGGATATGTTCCACCCGATTTCGCCCGGTTTGAAGCGGCTGCGGCGAAGACTCTTGCGGACGCCTTGGAAAAGGCGTTCGGTGAGGAGACTCCGGAAAGTCTGACCTCCCAACTGGTCCGCGGACCGGCTGCGGCGAAGCTCGTCGAAGCGGCGGCCGGCGCTTCGTTGCTGGTGGTTGGACGCCGGGGCCATGGGGGTTTCCTTGGCATGCACCTCGGCTCCGTGAGCTCTGCGTGTGTTGCCCACGCGGACTGCCCCGTCTTGGTGCTGCATGCCGAAAGCAGCCACCGCCCCCATCATCTATGGAGGGGCTCCAAGGCGAAAGGACAGCCCGGAAAAGCCGGGATTCCGCCTCTCAAGCCGTAGGATACGGCTTCTCACAGGAACCGGGTCCCTCTCATTTCGCCTCTCCGTCCACTCGGTTACCGGATTTGTCGAACTCGTGGCCTTCGATTTCGTGGCGGATTTCGGCGGCGATGGGGTCCAGTTTCCGGTTGGAGTAGCTGACATACCAGCCCGTAATGGCGAAGGTGGAAACAAACTGAAGAAGGCCCATGAGGAGCCCGATGTTGATGTTTCCCCAGACCTTGATGGACATGAATTCGGCGGCATAATCAGCCAGCAGGACATAGGCGAAATACCAGAGCAGGAATGCAACGGCCATGGGAAAGACAAAGCTACGGTGGCGTTTACGAAGTTCCTGGAACCGCTTGGTCGACTGGACTTTCTTAAAATCCACGGTCTCCGCTGCTTCCGGAGGTTCGGCTTCGTTACCCATCATTCCTCCTCATTGAGACTTACAGTCCACGGGCTGAACAGACGTCCGCCAAGGTGACTGCTCTCACTGTGGCGCATGGCGGCCGCCGTTCCCATTGTCTCGCATGGCCCCGATTTAGTCCCGTCTACTGCGACATCAGCCGAATTGAGGCGCACAAAACGGAATCATCCCGGAGATCATCGCGCCAAACCCGGCCGTTCCAAAGCCCACAATCACCTTTTGAAACTGAGTATCAGTTGACTTGACACTCAGTTTCACTGTAGAACGGTGACATGGTTCCTGACAATGTCGTAGAAACTGCCTCACTCACGGGCCCTGCCGTCGACGCCCGCACGTCGCCCGGAAAATCGGCGCAGGCGTATGCCGCGGCCTTACTGGACACTCCACAACAGTGGCCGGCGGGCGCACCTGGCGCCGATCCGCGCCCCGTCCGAAGCGTCGGCGTAATCGGGGCCGGGCTCATGGCCAGCCAGCTTGCCCTTGTTTTTGCCAAACAGCTTGGCGTTCCAGTCCTGATCACGGATCTTTCCCAGGCAAAGGTGGATGGCGCGCTCGGCTGGATCGCCGCGCACCTGGAGAAGCTCGTGAGCCGGGGGCAACTCAGCGAAACGGCGGCCCGCGATTTGGGGAGTCTCGTCCACGGCACCGTGGATAAGCGCGAGTACCGGGACTGCGACGTGGTCATCGAGGCGGTATTCGAGGAGCTGGCCGTCAAACGCGCCGTCTTCGCGGAGATCGAGCCCCTGCTGCGCACTGATGCGCTGCTCCTGACGAATACGTCGTCCCTTTCCGTCACGGCGATGGGCCACGGACTGGCCCATCCGGAACGCCTGGTGGGACTGCACTTCTTCAATCCGGTGGCTGTGCTGCCGCTCGTGGAGATCATCAGCACTGAAAACAACGACGACGTCAGCGTCGCCACCGCTTGTTCGCTCGCCCGGCTTCTGGGCAAGACTGCGGTCCTGGTAAAGGACACGCCGGGCTTCGTGGTGAACCGGATCCTGACCCGGCTGTTCTGCGAACTGCTGCAGGTCATTGATGACGGGACGGATATCGAACTGGCGGACCACGCCCTGGACCCGCTCGGGCTACCCATGACACCCCTGACTCTGCTGGGTTTCATCGGACCCGCGGTCCAGCTGCACATCTGCGAGGCCATGCACGCCGCCTACCCTGACCGGTTTTATGTCAGCAGCAGCCTGGCCGTCATTGCGGATGCCCGGCTGCGCGGCTACCTGGCCAACTCCGGCACGGTGCTTCCCGAGGCGGCCGCCCTGCTGCCGGCTGCCGATGCCGGAGGTTCAGTGCCGGCACCGGACACGGAGGCCATCAGGACAGGGATACTTGACGCCCTGGCCGAGGAGGTGGGCCTGATGCTCGCCGAAAAGGTGGTGGCCGGTCCCGCGGAAGTGGATTTGTGCATGCTGCTCGGCGCCAACTTCCCCCAGCATCAGGGGGGCCTCACCCCGCTGCTGGACAAAAGCGGCGCCTCCCGGCGTGTGTGGGGCAGGGATTTCCACCCCGGGTCCGGCTTCGCCGGGTAGCCAGGGCCGCGCGGCCCGCCCAAACAAGCACCGGCACCTCCCACGTTTCTTCAATTCCTCCCCAAAAAAGGATGCAAGCCATGCCCGACTATGACGTCGCTGAACCGCTGGACACGGACTACTACTCCGTCTTCGCCAACATTTCCGCACCCGACCGCGAAGCGTGGAGGCGTGCCCGGGATTTCACCGCGGAGGCCCTGCCGCAGATGAACGACTACTGGGAACGGGCCGAGTTCCCCGCCCACCTGGCCAAGCGGATGGGCACCATGAACCTGCTGGCCGATGGCATTGACGTCCAGGGCCTTGAGCCCATGTCCGCGCTGGCCGCCGGCCTGGTCAACATGGAAGTCTCCCGCGGGGACGGTTCCCTGGGCACGGTGATCGCAGTCCAGGGTGGCCTGGTACTGCGGACGATTGCCCTTTTTGGCTCCGACACCCAGCGCAGGACCTGGCTCGGTCCGCTGGCCCGCGGCGAAAAACTCGGCGCGTTCGCCCTGACGGAACCGGACCACGGCTCCGATTCCGTGGCACTGGAAACCACCGCCTCGCTCGACGGGGAGGACTACGTCCTCAATGGCGAGAAGAAGTGGATCGGCAACGGCTCCGTAGGCGATGTCACGGTGGTCTGGGCACGCGATGACGACGGCGATGTCCGCGGTTTCCTGGTGGAACAGGACCGGGAGGGTTACGAGGCCGAAACCATCACCGGAAAGGCCTCGCTGCGCGCTATACACCAGGCCCGGATCAAGCTCAACAGCGTCCGCATTCCAAGGGCCAACCTTCTCCCCGGTGCCCGCACTTTCAAGGACACGTCCGACGTCCTGGTTGCCACGCGCCTGGGGGTGGCCTGGTCCGCCCTCGGCCACGCCACCGCCGTCTACGAAGCCGCGTTGAACTACGCCACGCAACGGACACAGTTCGGCAAGCCGCTGGCAAAGTTCCAGCTTGTCCAGGAGCGCCTGGCGTATATGCTCTCGGAGCTGACCAGTATGCAGCTGCACTGTTTCCACCTCGCGGGCCTTGATGCTACCGGCCAGATGCGCCCCACCCAGGCCTCGATGGCGAAGTACCACAACACCCGC
The DNA here is from genome assembly GCF_001428335.1 of Arthrobacter sp. Soil762. Lineage (GTDB taxonomy): Bacteria > Actinomycetota > Actinomycetes > Actinomycetales > Micrococcaceae > Arthrobacter. Next base: position 289,873 of record NZ_LMSG01000017.1, on the reverse strand, counting down.
AAGGCCCGTGAGCTGGCATCCATTGCCCGCGACATGTTGGGCGGCAACGGCATCCTGCTGGAAAACCACGTGATCCGGCACCTTCTCGACATCGAATCCATCCATACCTACGAGGGCACGCAAAGCATTCAGACCCTATTGATCGGCCGCGATGTCACCGGACAAAGCGCCTTCGCCTAAGGATTCGCCATGACCACAATTGAGCTTCCCAATGAAACCCCGCTGAGCCCCCTGCGGTTCCTGCAGCGCTCTGCCGAGGTCTTCGGACAGAAGACGGCGATCATCCACGGTGACCGCTCCTATACATACCGGGACTTCGCCGCCGAAGCCCAGGGGCTGGCCAAAGCGATCAAGAGCCGGATCCAGCCCGGCGACCGGGTGGCCTTCCTGTGTCCTAATGTGCCGGAACTCCTGATTGCCCATTACGCAGTCCCCCTGGCCGGGGGCGTCCTGGTGGCACTGAACTCGCGGATGTCCGCCCGGGAACTCCAATACATCCTGGAGCATTCCGAAGCCAGGCTGCTATTTGCGGATTCGGAACTGCTGGCCACCGTGGCGGGAATGGACCTGGGCCTGACACAGCTGGCTGAGGTGATCGAAGTGCCTGACAGCACCATCCCGTATCCGGAAGTCCCGGCAGGCATGGGCACGACGCAGTACGCAGACTTCCTCGCCGCGTCCGGACACCAGGACGCAGACCTTCCGTGGAGCGTAGAGGACGAACGCGCCCCGATCACGCTGAACTACACCTCCGGCACCACGGGCAAGCCCAAGGGCGTGCTGTATTCGCATCGCGGCGCCTACCTGAACTCGCTCGGGGAAACCTTCCACAATCACTTCACCGGCGACACACGCTACCTCTGGACCCTTCCGATGTTCCACTGCAACGGCTGGTGCACGACCTGGGCCGTGACGGCGGCCGCAGGCGTCCACATCTGCCTGCGGGCAGTACGCGCCGAGGCCGTCTGGGACGCCATCGACACTCTCGGAGTCACCAACCTCTGCGGCGCCCCCACGGTGTGCAGCATCATTGCCGAAGCGCCCCAGGCCCACGAACTGAAAGTGCCGCTGCGGATCACGACGGCGGGCGCACCGCCGTCGCCCGCGATCATCACGTCCCTGGAGGCAATCGGAATCAGCGTGGTCCACGTTTATGGGTTGACCGAGGTCTACGGACCCTACACGATCTGTGAGCACCAAACCGAGTGGGATGAACTTTCCGCCCAGGACAGGGCCGTCAAGATCTCCCGCCAGGGGGTGGGGATGCTGCAGGCCGAGACGGCGCGGATCGTGGACCTGGACATGCTCGATGTCCCGGCGGACGGCGCCACGCTGGGCGAAATCGTGCTGCGTGGCAACAACGTGATGCTCGGCTACTTCAAGGATCCCGAGGCCACGGCCGACGCCTTCCGCGGCGGCTGGTTCCATACCGGCGACCTCGGCGTCATGCATCCCGACGGCTACATCCAGCTCAAGGACCGGGCCAAGGACATCATCATCTCCGGCGGAGAAAACATCTCCACGATCGAGGTGGAACAGGCCATCATGAGCCACCCGGCGGTGCTGAACGTGGCCGTGATCGGCGTCGCGCACGAAAAGTGGGGCGAACGCCCCGTGGCCTTTGTCATCCGCAGCAGCTCCAGCTCGGTCACGGCCGAGGAGATCCGCTCGCACGTCAAGGGCCAGCTCTCAGGATTCAAGGTTCCGGACAGGATCCTTTTCCCCGAAGAGCTCCCCCACAACTCCACCGGCAAGGTCCTGAAGTCGCGGCTACGCGCCCTGGACCTCAGCGCCCCGGCCCTCAGCAAGGAACCCACCAAATGAGCAGCCAGGACATAGTTGTTGTGGGCGCGGCCCGCACCCCTCAGGGAAAACTGATGGGCACCCTGGCCTCACGGAGCGCTGTACAGCTTGGCGCGGCGGCCATCGCCGCGGCGCTGGAACGCTCCGGGGTTGGGCCGGCCGCCGTCGATGCGGTCATCGTGGGCCAGGTCCTGACGGCCGGCGCAGGCCAGAACCCCGCGCGCCAGAGCGCCGTCGCGGCAGGAATACCGCTCAGCGCCCACGCCGTCACCGTCAACAAGGTCTGCCTCTCCGGGCTGAGTGCCATCATCCAGGGCGTGAGGCTGCTCAAACTGGGCGAGGCGGATGTGGTGGTCGCCGGCGGCCAGGAATCCATGAGCCAGGCGCCGCACCTGCTCACCGGCTCGCGCGCCGGCTACCTCTACGGCGGCATCACGGCCGTGGACTCGGCCGGCCATGACGGGCTCACGGATGCCTTTGACCACGAACTCATGGGCGTTGCCACGGACCGCGCCAACGCGGACCTTCGGGTCTCCCGCGAAGCGCAGGACACTATCGCGGCGCTGTCCCACCAGCGTGCGGCCGCGGCCCGGGCCGAGGGAAGATTCAACGCCGAAATCACCCCTGTTTCGGTGCCGCAGAAGCGCGGCGCGCCCGTACTGGTAAGCGATGACGAGGGCGTCCGCCCGCAATCCACGCAGGAGGTGCTGGCCAGGCTAAAGCCGGCCTTCACCGCGGAGGGAACGGTCACCGCCGGAAATGCTTCGCCGCTGAGCGACGGCGCCGCCGCCGTCGTGCTGGTGACCCGCGCGTACGCCGATGCCCACGGGCTCGACGTGCTGGCCGTCGTCGGGCCCGCCGGGCAGATCGCCGGGCCCGACACAACACTGCCGGACAAGCCGGCACAGGCCATCACGGCCGCTCTCGCCCGCGCCGGCTGGACGGCCGGGGACCTTGACTTCGTGGAGATCAACGAGGCCTTCGCCTCGGTGGTGGCGCACTCCGCAGCGGCCCTGGGCCTCGGTTTGGACAAGGTGAACGTCAACGGCGGTGCCATCGCCATCGGACATCCGATCGGCGCTTCCGGAGCGCGACTGGTGGTCTCGGCCGTCCATGAGCTGATGCGGCGCGGGAGCGGCATATCCGCCGTCGCGCTTTGTGGCGGCGGCGGACAGGGTGACGCGCTGCTACTGTACCGGGATGGCATCAGTGGCTAATTTCCGTTCCGGCGTGGCCGAGGCCGCGCTGGATCTGTTCACCGACAACGGCTACGACCCGACCAGCGTGGACGATATTGCCCTCGCTGCCGGAATTTCCCGCAGCACCTTCTTCCGTCAGTTCCGCGCCAAGGAAGACGTGATCTTTGCGGACCACGAAGCCCTGCTCGCTGAGCTGACCGTTTACCTGGCAACCAGCCATCCCGATCCGTGGGAGGCTGTGTGCCAGGCCGCAGAGCTGGTCTTCGTGAAATTTTCCGAACGCCGGAAGCTGTCCCAAAAGCGCTACCACGTGGTGCAGGCGGTGCCCGCGCTGCGGGACCGGGAAACGATCATGGTGTCCCGCTATGAACGGCTTTTCTCGGACTACCTGCGCCAGGCGCTGCCGGGCATATCAACGCTTGATGCAATCCGGTTCGCCGCTGCTGTCACGTCAACCCATAACTATGTGCTGCGAGAAATGATGTTGGACTCCACCCGGGGTTCCCTCCAGAACCTGGAATACGAGCTGTTGGCGGTGCGCCGTATGTTCGGGGTACTGCCGCAGGACGACCCCGCATCCGTCCCCGCCGGGGACGACCTCGTTGTGGCCGTTTTTCCCCGCTCGACACCCACCGCTGAGCTGGCGAGGCGCATCCAGGACAAGCTCGACGGCCGCTCCGTCTAGCCGGCTCTAGCCGGTCCAGCCCGCTGCGTCCAGCTGCACTTCCAACTGCTCCATCAACCCCGGAAGGGCCCTATGACAGGGCATGACAACGACGTCTACCGTCCGAGCGACCGCGACCTGCTGAAGCGGGCGATCCGGGAAACCGCCGCCCGGACGGGCTCAACCGTGTTCTTCGCTGGCCTCGTCAATCGCACCGAGCTCACCATCACCGAGTTCTTCGGCACGACGACGCATGGTCTGAAGAACCTCAGCGTGCATCCCGGCGAGGGCGTGGGCGGGCGGGCCCTGTCTCAGGCGCGCACGGTCGGGGTGGCCGATTACTTCGACTCCGACAGCATCACTCATCATCACGACGACGCCGTACGCATCGAGGGGCTGCGGACCATGGTGGCGCTCCCCATCCTCGTCGACGGCCGCGCCCGGTGTGTCCTCTACGCGGCAACGCGGGAGCGCACATCGATCGGCGAGTGCGTGGTGACGGAACTCAGCGCTGGCGCCTCGAGGATCTCGCGGGAACTGGCCATTCGGGACGAGGTGGACCACCGGGTCGCGATTCTCCGAGTCGTCCAAAGCCTGGCCGCGGAGCCACCGGACCGGAACCTCATCGAGACCGTCCGGCTCGCGCATGCCGAGCTCCTCTCGGTGGCCAGCACCACGACTGATCCCGAGCTCGCCCAGCGCATCTTCGCCGTGACCGCACGGCTCGAGGGCTCCGACGCGGCGCCGGCCGGCGTCCCGCACCTCACCCGACGGGAGACGGATGTGCTCGCCCAAGTGGCGCTCGGCTGTTCCTATGCCGAAACCGGCAAACGGCTCTCACTCAAGGCAGTCACCGTGAAGAGCTACATGCAGACGATCATGGCGAAACTGGACGCGCACAGCCGTGCGGAGGCCGTAGTGGCCGCACGCCGGCTCCGCCTTTTGCCCTGACCGGTGGCGCGAAAACACCTCCATCGGGAGGTGGTGGCGAACGCACGGCGCTGGCACGATGACATCTTCGCGTCGAAACAAACCTCGTTTCGACGACCGATGTCAAAGGAGATATCGCATGCTCGGAAGCCTCGCACCGGTTGCGAACCAGTCCAGTCCGCGCCCCACCTCGATGGCCAGAGTCGCCGTCGCCAGCTCGATGGGCAGCATCATCGAGTTCTACGACTTCCTCATCTACGGTACGGCTGCGGCCCTCGTCTTCCCCCAGGTCTTCTTCCCGGCGCTCGGCCCGGCCGCCGGCACTCTCGCCTCATTCGGAACCTTTGCCGTGGCCTTCGTCTCGCGCCCCCTTGGTGCCGTCCTGTTCGGCCACTTCGGTGACAGGCTGGGGCGCAAGAAAACGCTCGTCAGCACACTGCTCATCATGGGCATCGCGACCGTCACTATCGGGCTGCTGCCCGACGCCAGCGTAATCGGGATCGCCGCGCCGATCATCCTCGTTGTTCTCCGCTTTCTTCAGGGATTCGCTGTCGGCGGCGAATGGGCCGGCGCGGCACTGATGGCCGCCGAATACGCCCCGCCCAAACACCGGGGCCTCTTCGCAGCCTTCCCCCAGCTGGGCCCGTCGATTGGCTTCGCCCTCGCGAGTGCAACCTTCCTCATCATCAATCTGTCACTCGGCGACAAGTCGGACGCATTCCTCACGTTTGGCTGGCGCATTCCGTTCATCGGAAGTGCCGTGCTCGTTATGATTGGCCTCTACATCCGCCTCAAGATCGAAGAGACTCCGGTCTTCAAGGAGGCCAGCGCCGTCCCGACCGGGCCCCGCAAGCTGCCCGTGTGGGAGTCGGTGCGAAACCAGCCACGCCAGATCCTGCTGGGCGGCGCCTCCACCATGATGCTGTTCGCCTTCTTCTACATCGGCACAGCCTTTCTCAGCAGCTATGGCACAAGTGCCGAGGGCCTTGGCCACAGCCGGCCCACTATCCTCTCGCTGGGAATCGTCGGCGCGATGTTCTTCGCAGCAGGAACTATTGGCAGCGCAATGCTCTCCGACCGGGTGGGCCGCCGAGCCGTGATCGTTGGCTCGTGCGTCGTGGCGATCCCCTGGTCGCTCCTGCTCTTCCCGATCCTCGACATCGGCACCACCTGGTCGTTTGCAGTGGGGCTGTCCGGCACGCTGCTGGTCGTCGCCGGAATCTACGGCCCGGTGGGCGCGTTCCTGCCGGAGCTCTTCGCCACCCGCTACCGCTACACAGGCGCCGGAATGGCCTACAACCTCGGAGCGCTCGTCGGCGGTGGCGTCACGCCACTGGTGGCGGCTTCGCTCGGCGCCAGCCTGGGGAGTCCCGCCATCGGGCTGCTTCTGGCCGGCGTGAGCCTGGTGAGCCTCTTCGCCACCTTCGGCCTCCCGGAGACCCGCGGCATCGACCTCGCAGCTTCCGGAACCGTCACCGCAAAGTGATCGCACAGCCGGCCACCGGGTCGGCGCTGCGGTCGCGGTCTCGACGTCGGCGGTGGCATCTATGAGGGCCCGGTAGCCGGTCAGCTTGATCTCCGCCGAATCGATGGATTGGCCGGTAATGATTCAGCTGTTTCCGGTGGTCAGTTTCCGGAGTTGTTCTTCGTGGCGCCGCACGCTCGTGGCAAGGGTGTCGAGTGCAGCGCTGAGGATGGCGATCTCGTCGGTGAGACATGTCAGGCAGCTGAGCGTACCCTCAGGCATTCCGTCTTCCAGGGCCCATCGCTCGCGCGGATGCCGCTATGGCGGCCCTCAACCGGCACGGTTCGCGGCCGCGGCGACGCGAGCTTCAGCGACAGCGGTTCTGAAATCATGGCTGTGGGCGCTAATGGAGAGCACGAGAGCCCACGCCGTACGTTGTTGCTGTCGATCAGAGGGTGGAACCGCGCCACCGGCTCTGGCTGCATCGCCAACTGCGCATAGGCCTCCGCACGCATGACCCTTGCTTTACGTTCGCTGCTAACTGACAGGCGCCACGACGTCCTCAAGCATCGACCTGTCGAAAAACGGACCTCGCCAGTTGCCTCGAAGAACACCGGAACCACTGATGTGCTCGGGTCCTTGGACGTTTCGTAGATGTCAGGTCCGCTTCCATGCTTCCGGGCGATTGTTCCAACGAGCCCGGTACCGCGAACGCGGACGGTTCGATATTTGTAGCTCATGTTGACCCCTTCGTCGACTAGGGCAACCCTACTCCTGAGAGGTATTCGCACGACCCATAGGATCAGTCAAGGCACAGGTTTCGCCAAATTTAGGGCCTACCTCGTACCAGGGCTCCTGCTCGCGCTCATTATTGGCGGAATCCACCTGAGCGCGTACGTCTTGCCGCCGGGGCTGGCTAACTTGGCTTCCTCCTGCTGCTGCGTTGCCCCGCGGCAGGTCGAAATTCTGTGAGATTGCCGGCTCAGTGCCGGAAGACGCATACAAACGGCCCGCTGGTACGCCATACTGACGGCATGAACGCTGCGGCGCGAAAGCCCGACCGGATTCTCATCGCAATCCTGTCCGTGATTGCGCTGTTGGTGGTCGTCGGGCTGGTAGTCGTTTTTACGCGCGGCGGGCCAGATGCGCTGGACGGGTCGACACCCCAAGGAGTGGTCCAGCGGTACAGCACCGCGGTCATCGACGGCGATACGGCCACAGCCAATTCCTACCTCACGGAAGCGGCCAATTCCTTGTGCGGCGGCTTCCGTGAAAGCGGGCCGCTGCCTACCCGCGTGGTTTTGATCTCTGCCACAGAACGGGGCAATTCGGCTCTCGTGAAGGTCTCCGTCGTCGGTTCAGGTTCGGGGGGCCCGTTCGGACCGTCCGAGTACGAGATGGAAGATCGTTTCTCCCTGGTGAAGACAGATAGCAAATGGCTGATCGACCGGGCACCTTACCAGCTCCTGTCGTGCACCGGATCGTCCGTGAAGCCATGACTTCCGAAGTCTCGACGACAATTTCAACGGCAGGTTCCGCCCAACTCACCCTACGCCGACTGATCCTTTACGTACTGTTGTTCGCCTTGGTGGTGATCGCGGCAGTGGGGCTCAGTGGCCTTTTGGAGCGCCTGTTCAGCACGGGCGCGGCGCTGGCCTCAACCGATGTGGCCGGTGTTGCCCGCTCCCTTGCGTTCACGTTGATCGCGGGTCCGCTGGCAGCCCTCCTGTGGTGGGTTGTCTGGAAAAGGCTCGACGACGGCGCGGAGCGCAGCTCAGTGGGGTGGGGCCTGTACTTGTCCGCCGTCTACGCGGTCTCCCTGATCGCAGCTGTGACGGCCTTCCTCGGGATGGCGGCGTCCTTCATCGGCCGGGCGGACACTCAGTGGTTTTCGCCCTTATCGAATGGCCTTGTCTGGGCCGGCATCTTCGTCTGGCACCGTTGGATGTGGCGGCACCCCGTCAAACGTCCCGTCAGTCTTGAGGACGTACCGGCGGTCATCGGTTCGGTCTTCGGGCTGGTGGTGGGCGCCGTTGCCGCCATCACGGCTTTGGGCGGCTTGCTTGACGTCGCGATCCGGGGGTATGTCAGTCTGACGCCGGGCGGGGAAGGGTGGTGGCAGTCCGTGCTCCGGGCGCTGGTTTGGGCCATTGGCGGAAGTATCGTGTGGTGGTGGCACTGGCACAGGGGCGGCGGGCGAAAACTGGACACCACTCTGGTGGATGTGGCGTTGATTGGCGTGGGAATTTTCGCGGCGGGCATCACCGCACTCGGCGGTGCCGGCGTCGTGGTTTTTGTGCTCCTGAGAATGGCGTTCGACCGGGGTGAGCCGATGAGCGACCTGCTGGCTCCGCTGGGTTCAGCCATCGCCGCCGCTGCCATCGGTGCTTTGGTGTGGCGCTATCACCGCGTCAGCGGGGCTCATCGTTCTGTAGCCACCCGGCGTGCGAGCCAACTGGTGACATCCGGGGTTGCCTTGGCAGCGGCTGCGTCCGGAGTCGGGGTGGTCATCAATGCGTCGCTGGCCATAGCGGTTTCACCCCTCGCAGGAAGCGGCACGCGAACCCTCCTTCTGGGTGGCATAAGTTCCCTGATTGTGGGCGGTCCCGTCTGGTGGCACACGTGGCGGCCGACGAGGCAACCCCAAACCGCGGACACCATTCCTCCAGGCAGGCGTGTTTACCTCATAGCGTTCTTCGGCATTAGTGCCGTGGTGGCTCTGATCGCTCTTCTGGTGATTGGATACCGGCTCTTTGAGTTTCTCCTGGGTGAGGTAACCGGAGGCAGCCTCTTGGACCGTATCCGCGCGCCGCTCGGTCTTCTGGTGGCGGCCGGCTTCGTTGCGGCTTATCACTTTGCCCTGTGGCGGCGCGAGCACCCGCTCCTGGCGGCCGCATCCCCGGCCAGGGCGCGAATCATTGATCAGGTCACCTTGGTTACTGCCGCGGATCCAGAGCCACTGTCAAAGGCCATCACCAGCGCGACCGGCGCCCACGTCTCTGTGTGGAAAAGGGTCGATGCAGGCGGCACAACGCATCAGGCCGGCGTCGTACCCGCATCGGAACCTGAGCTGGTCGAACGGGTGGTCGCTGCGCTTGCCGGTGTCGCCGCCGAGCGCGTCCTGCTGGTGATCGGGCCTGCGGACGGTCAAGTCCCTCGGATCGAGGTAATTCCGTTTGAAGCAACACGGTTGTCGTAATCAGCGCCGAGGGTGTTTTTCGGAGAGGTGAGTGCAACCTCCCAAGCCCGCGCACGATTACCTGGGGCTCCGTTCGCGAAATAAGCCGTTGCGCGATTGGCGCCAAAACAACGGCGTGATTATGGCAGTTTGAGTGGGGCCGCTGCAAAGCGAGCACGCGGGCCCCCGGCACCCCGACCTCGCACAGTGCATCGCGACCGCCGCACCCATCGCCCAACCGAAGTGGGCGCGCCGCGTGCGAGCGCGTAGTGCACAGCAGCCAATGCGTTTTCGACTTCGGTGGCAGCGAGCATCAACCGTGGAGCGCCGGCGACAGCTGCCACCCCAGTACGAAACATGCCCGGATGACAGCCGGTGTCATGCCGCCACGACGGCTGCCCGCCATGAACAGTCGTGAGATCAGAAATAGCCAACACCGAAGCGACGCCCCTCCCCCGCCAACAGTCAGGTCATGCAGTCCCGGGCACTCCCCGGCATGACCAAGTAACCAGCGACACCGGGATGGATCGGGTCAGCCACCTTTGGCCCGGACAAACAGCACTAGCTTCTCCCCCAGCAATGCGAAGTTCCATCCAGTTGGATGAAAACCGCAGGCCCCTCGGTGGTAGATTCCGCGACCAGACCCAGGGCTATTCATCCGAAGCCTCGGTTCTCCGCCCGCCCTGCCCCGGCAGCAGGTACTGCACAAACCAGTCCGTGGCCAAAATGGCCGCTGCTTTCAGTGTTCCGGGTTCTTCGAAGAGGTGGGTGGCTCCCTGGACAAGCTCCAACCGGTTGGGGCAGCGCATCAGGGCTTTCGCCTGGCGGTTGAGTTCGAGGACCCTGTGATCTGCGCTGCCCACAATCAAGAGCGTGGGTGCGCCTACAAAGGCAAGTCTGGTGCCGGCCAGATCCGGGCGGCCTCCTCTTGAGACGACTGCGCTGATCTGCGCTCCTGGTTCGGCCGCTGCCCACAACGCGGCGCCGGCGCCGGTACTCGCGCCGAAGTATCCCACGCTGCTGGACGCCGTGTCCGGCCGGCTGCCAAGCCAGTCCGTTGCGGCGGTCAGCCTGCGGGCAAGAAGTTCGATGTTGAATACGTTGGCGCGGTTGAGTTCTTCCCCGGCGCTGAGCAGGTCCAGCAACAAGGTGCCAAGCCCTGCCCGCTGGAGCGTCGAGGCGACGAATTGGTTCCGCGGACTGTGGCGGCCGCTGCCGCTTCCGTGGGCGAACACCACCACGCCGGCGGCCGGTGCGGGCAGGTGCAGGTGTCCTTCGAGCAACACTCCCTCCGAGGGGATCTGCAGGTCTTCATCGAGGCCATTGTTCCTGGCGGTTGAGGGTGCTCTCTGCAGACGTTCGGCAGCAGCGTCGAGCAGCCGCACCACCTCGTCGTCGCCGGTCGGTGAGAAGTCACGGTAGTAGTGGCCGACAGCGGTGAGGTGCCGGGGCGTGGCAAGGCACACCATTTCGTCCGGCTCCGTCAAGGTGGCGAGGATATCGGCAGAGGCAACAGGAACGGCCAGAATCACTCTCGCAGCCCCTCGTTTGCGTGCGATGCTGCATGCCACGCGGGCAGTTGACCCGGTGGCGATCCCGTCATCGACGATGACTGCGATGCGGCCGTTGAAATCAAAGCGGGTCCGGCCGGCCCGGAATCGTGTCACCCGATCATCGAGCAGACGGCGCTCCCGTTGTTCAACAGCCCGCAGGTCTTCCTGCTTGACGCTTATGACGGAGAGGACGCGCTGGTCGAGCGAATATACGCCGTCCTCCCCGATGGCTCCCATCGCGAGTTCGGGCTGAGACGGTACCCCCATTTTGCGCACAACGATCACATCCAGCGGCGCGTCCAGGGCCGCTGCAACCTCGAACGCTACGGGCACTCCGCCGCGAGGCAGCCCCAGGACTACCGCGTCGCGGCCACGGAGATGCGCCAGCCGCAGCCCCAGCTGCCGCCCTGCATCAGCCCTGTCCTCAAATATGCCCATCGCCGCGACGTTCCCATCAGGAAAGCGGCCGCAGGCCCCGTCCAGACAAAAGATCAGTAAGCCAGGGACTAGAGGCGCGGCGGCCTCCTGCTCCAACTATCCCTCACGAATTCGGACCAGGCGAGGCCTTTTCCGTCAGGAGCCGCCAAAGCGCCCTGCGCCGGTTCGACGGCGGCACCGCCTCCGTCGTCGAACTGGCAATCAACCAAAAGGCAGTCCATCCTGATAGCAAACGCCCTGCAACGTTGGAGGTGGAGCGTGCAGATCGCAATCCTGGGGGACGTCATGCTGGGCCGGCTGGTTAACGACCAGCTGAAGATGGCCGACCCTCCCTATATCTGGGGCGATACCCTCCCACTCCTCCGGCAGGCTGACATCAGGTTCGCCAACCTCGAGTGCGTCCTCGCAGACGATGGAACACCCATGCCCGGCAAGATGTACCACTTCCGTTCGGACGTCAAGAACGTCGACAGCCTGAGATCCGCGGGCATCGATGTGGTATCGCTGGCCAACAACCATGTGCTGGACTTCGGCGTTGATGCGCTGCGGGAGATGTTGCTGGCACTCGACCAGCATGGGATCCTGCGGGCCGGGGCAGGAATGGACCTGGAAGCTGCCCGGCGACCAGTAGTCCGACGGGTGGGCCCAGCGGTGCTCGGCTTCATTGCTTTTACTGACAATCAGCCGGGCTGGGAGGGAACCGTCCGCGCTCCAGGAATCTACTACGTGCCTGTGGACGCCGGTGACCGCCGGATGACGGATTTATTGGGTCTAGTTCGGCGGACGAAGCGCCGGGTCCTGCTCCTGATCGTCTCGGCACATTGGGGCGCCAACTGGGGATCCGATGTCCCGTCCGCGCATCAGATTTTGGCCCGCGCGCTGATAGACGCGGGGGCCGACGTCGTGTTCGGGCATTCGGCCCACATTTTCCGCGGCGTCGAGATCTACAGGAACCGGCCCATTATCTACAGCGCCGGCGACTTCATCGATGATTACGCCGTGGACCCGGATGAACGCAACGACCAGTCATTCGTCTTCCTCTTGGAGACCACGGGAGGCGTGCCCCGCACGTTGCGCCTGCATCCAACGAACATCACCCGATTACAAACCCGACTGGCGCGTCGCGACGCCCGGGAAATTGCCGAACGGATGCAACAGCTGAGCAGCCAACTCGGCACGCGGAGCGGCTGGATCGAGGGCGACAATGTCTTGGAAATACGGTTCGGCACAGATCAGCCGGACAACAGGTCCGACGCCGTCAATCCCGACTAGGAAGCGACCAGCCGCAGTCCTGCAGTCATGCCTGCAGGACTGCAGTAGCGGGAAGAAGACCAACATGAGGGTCGGCGGACGATGCACCAACTTCCAGCCATCGTCCTCGCGTGCGTAGACACATGTGACCCGAATGACCAGATCGCTGATTTCGGAGCTGCCGCCGACCTTGGCTCTGCCCCGCTCGATGAGAACGCAATAGGCGATGTCCGTACTTACGAGCTCACTGATCGCGTCGATGCCGGTAGCCTCTCCGGCGCGGTAGTACGACGCGGCGCGGTCCAACTGCTCCTCGACGCCTTCCCACCCACGGCCAAAGCCGCCGAAGGGGTTGCCCAAGGTGATCTCGTCCCGCCGGTCGTAGAGCTCCTTCCCCGACCAATCATCCGCTCCCCAGCGCCAGCGGAGAACCAGGCGGGTCGTATCAGTCAGCCCCACCAGATACCGTCAACGGTCCTTTGGCCAAGCCGCGCTGTCATCGCTACAGGCGCACGTCTGCAATGCTCCACCTGTTGCCTGCGGTGCCTGTCGAGGAGACGCGAAGATCACTGGCTTTCGTTCTGGCGTCGTCGACGTTCGTGAGCTGCGCCGTTCCGGTGCCACCGGCCAGGGCCGCCGGCTTCGAGCCGTCGGCCGCCCACAGACCCTCCCCATGGTGCGCGGCAAAACGCGAACAGAGGGAGAAAAGATTCGAGAAATTCCCCCAGCTCATGTCATCACACAACCCCGCGACATGAACAAGTGAAGGACCAACCACTGCCACCAGAACGAGCCGAAAGGGACGCCCAAACGACCCCCATCCCAGCAGGCAGAGGGCCCACCGGCCAGGGCTTTGAACCCGCCACCCACATAGCTTCATAGGCCACCGCGGCGCCAGGCACAGACCGCGGGCAGTGTCAGAGGGACCCGCCGAGGGCCAATGTACACACATTAATAGCAAAACCCCTCTGACGAGGGGGAATGCGTGCCCGAGGTGGGACTCAAACTGCAGTCCAGCCCCTGCATTTACTGGGCTCCCGCGGAAACATGCGGAATCCGGCCCGATCCGAAGCCCAGAGTGTGCACATTGTGTGCACCCCGGTTTTTGCCTTGCGGCAGCAACGCCGAACGGGACGAGGACACCCTCGACGTCGGGCTACTCCTTCGGTCTCCTAATCCGAGAACGCCGGGTCGCGGCGACAGACTTCGAGCAGATTAGACGTTTTTGCCTGCACGCAATAAGCGACCTTGAGTGGATTCCCCACCCCACGCCCCCCACAAGATCAACGTTCCGCGGCGAACACCTCGATTCTCGATCTGCCCCGGTCGGCCCGTAGTGGCAATGGACTTTGCGTCGTTCTGCGGCGCGCCGGAGCATCTTTAGTACTCCAATCCGAAGCCCACATCTAGGTCTTCCAACGCACGCAACTCCGCCCGGGCGGACGGATGCGGGCACGTCCGTTGTTGGGGTGTCCCCGGCCCGGGTCGCATGCTTTACCCTCTCGACACCTGCCGTTGTCTGTCTTGCCATCCCGGGCGCCTACGTTTGATCGCACCCGGCCACCGGGCACCCCTATCACCCATCTGGAGCAGACATGAAGTTGAAGCGCGTCCTCGCCATCGCAGCAGTCGCCACGGCCACCCTCACAGCCGGAACCTCGGCTGTGGCCACCAACGGAAACTCCCCCACGGGTCTCACGGCAGAAGCAGAGGCCTTCACCAAAGTAGACCGCAACACCCAGTGGGACCAGGTCCAGAAGCTCAAGCTAGACTTCCCGACCTTTCACCCGCAAGGCATGTCGTTGGTCGGCGACAAAATCTTCCTGAGCAGCGTCGAGATCCTCGAACCGACAGTGCGCTACCCCTCGCCCGTCGACGGTTACGACCGCACAACCGGCAAGGGCCGCGGCCACGTCTTCGTCATCGACCGGCAGGGAGAGCTGCTGAAAGACATCGTCCTGGGTGAGGACACGATCTACCACCCGGGCGGCACGGACTTCGACGGCGAGAAGGTCTGGGTTCCCGTGGCCGAGTACCGGCCCAACAGCAGCTCCATCGTCTACACAATCGACCCAGACACCTACGAGGTCACGGAGCAGTTCCGTCAGGCGGACCACGTTGGCGGGGTCGTCGCCGACCGCAAGACCAACCGAATCAGCGGCGTCAGCTGGGGTTCCCGCAAGCTGTTCACCTGGAACACCCAAGGCAGTCTTCTGGGCACGCAGGCCAACCCGAGCCACTTCGTCGACTACCAGGACTGCGAGTACGCCGGCGCCGGGCACCAGCTATGCTCGGGCGTTACCGGCCTCAAGACTGCCGACGGAAAGCCGTTCGAGCTCGGCGGCCTCGCCCTGACCGACCTCACAGACGGAACGATCGTCCACGAGGTCCCCTTCCAGAAGTTCTCCACCGCGGGCCACTCGGTGACCCGCAACCCGGTTGCCCTGGAATCAGACGGCGGTGTGCTGCGCCTGTTCGCGGCCCCCGACGACGGCGAAGAAGCCGCTGGAACCGAACTCTTCGTGTTCGAAGCCCGCCCGTGAGTCAGTAAGGAATCCGTGGCCGCGTGAGGGGAACGAGCTTCTGGTCCCTGTCCGCAAACGCAGCCTGAGGGGGCAGCACACTCTTGACACCATGTGCTGCCTCTCAGTGGCCACCTCATGAGCAACGGCAGTGGAATACGCTGACCTGACAGACGCCGCTCCGGGAAGACTGAACTAGCTTTTCGGGTCGTCGGCGCCCAGCAGGTGTGATGGAAAACTGCAGGGAGGAAGCCACGAATGTCAGTCGAACAGCCTCCGTTGAACACGGTGCGGACCGTGTCCACACGACCTTTGGCGGGCAAACAGAACCAATGTCTCCCCCATGTCCGCTGGCAGCCCGAGTCGAGGCGAAAAATCGTCAAAAAGTTCTGGCTGGTCATGTCAACACCGCTACCCCATGGCATGAATGTGTGGAAGCCAACCACGCCCACAACAACAAGCCAGAAAGGCGACCGAATAAGCCCACATCCCAGCAGGCGGAGGGCCCACAAGCCAGGGTCCTGAACCCGTCACCCACACAACTTCATAGGCCACGCGGCGCCACGCGCACTCCGGGAGCCTGTCCCAGAGGGGCCAAACGGAGGGTAAATGTACACACATCAGAAGCAAAAAACCCCTCTGACGTGGGAAATCGTGCCCGAGGTGGGACTCGAACCGGACTCCGGCCCTTGCGAGCACTGGGCTCCCGCGGAAACATCGCCAATCCGGGCCAGTCCGGCAGTGATACGGCCCAGTCCGCCGGGCAAGGTGTGCACATTGTGCACACCCCTTTTTTGTGGGGTGAAATGGAGGCGGAAGACGTACAAGCACGACCCACGCCGATCGCAGCAACAAATACCGGAGCACACGTGGCCGGAACCTTGCCTCACATACGCACCCATCACGCAAACCCCTCCCTGCTATCCAGTAATGCTTCCTCCCTTTTCATCACACATCCGTCCGCGCGCTGCATGACCGGCAGGTCCGAAATAACGGCCCGCGCCGAACAGAGATGCGGTTGTCACCGTTCGGTGACAACGGCCAGCGATGGAGGAAGCGATGAGATCCAGGACCAGCATCGACTCGCCGACTTCAGCCGGCGCCGGCAGGCCGGTGCTCCAACGCAGCCCGCAGCTCAAGGACCCACACTGCGGAACGCGGCGGCCACACCAGGATATTGTTGAGCCAAGTAGTCAATTTCCTCGAAGTTCCGCACGTTTTTGCGGGCACTGGCATCAGCGACGAATTTACGAACTGGCGCGCCCGAGCGGGGGTGTCACCCGGGTGGATGTGCTCAACATGGAGAACTCGAGCTGGGGAATGGCGTGCTTGTCTGGCCAGGGGAGCCGCCGCTTCGCATCGAGCCGCTCGAAATCCGCGGAAAATAGGCTGGGCTTTGGTCCTGGCAATGGACTTGAGTAACGGTGGATGGCTACCGCATCGATGGTGGAAGCTCCTCTATAGCGCGGGCAGCTGACTCCCAGTGCAGCAGGTAGAACGACTTCGCGGCCCATTTGTACAACGCCGCTTGAAGCGCAGTCTGAACGTCGTCAGTACGGCTCAGAATTTCGTAGAAGGTACTGCCGCTGGAACTGGAATAACCACCATACAGACCGATTGCCGCTACTAGTTCGGCTTGGGTGTATCCGAGGGCGGTTGCGGCCCCTTTCCACACTAGGGTGATCACCCCGATGGCGTCTTCTACGTCCTTCCGCGCGAGAGCTTCCTTGGGCTTTTTGTGAGCCTCTTCTGCTTTGTTGTATGCATGTACGTTCTCCGTCGAGTCGTCGAGGCCGTAGGCGGCGCGTCGAGCTTCCATGGCCTTAAGCGACTGTTGGCTAGGCATGGGCTCTGCGGTCAATGTGGGGTGACAAGACTCGAACCTGAGTAGCAGCTCGATCATTCCGCCGAGCAACCTAAAGGCACCTGTCCGTGCTTGGGCGGCCGACTGCTTCGGGCCGACCAGCAACGGCTCGTCGTCCCACCCGTACTCTTGATCGTCCGGACCTGCACTCACACGGTTTTTGAGGTCTTCGAATAGCTGTTGCCTGAAAGTCCAATCCTCATACATGTAGTCCACGAGCGTGAAATACTGCTGGACATCCGCCCAAGACCCTGGAACAGGGAATGAGGAGTAACGTCCGGCCGAATAGTCAAGCAGTGACCACGCGGATTGCCGATTCAATCCCCGGAGCGTGTCTTCATGGGCAAGTGTCCGAGCCCGCAGTCGCTGCGAGATCCAGGGCGCCAAGGCATGTGCGAACATGCGTAGTCGGATGTCGGTGGCAGCGGACTGAATCGTCACTGTCGTTGGGATACTCTTTATGCGGTCCTGGTAGGGCGCTATCAGCGCCAGCCCATGGAGTGATGACAGGGCGTCTTCAACAAGCAACGCGGCGCCATCGTTGCTAATTCTTGCAACAAACACGGGGAGCGTAGCGTTTTTCCAGTATTCCTCGTGTTGTTTGATTTGAACTGACCGCGCCTGATCATCGGTGAAGGAATCATCGGTCCCCTTTGACTGAAATCCAGCAACGAAGGCTGTCGCGGCTCCGCGCTTATCACCGGCTTCCCTCGTAAGTGTCGCGAAACCGACGAGATCGATTCCAGAGTCCACCTCCTGTGGCCATGGAAAGTGGTACACCTCCATAGTGCGCAGCGCCTTCTCCAGGAGTGCCAATGCCTCTGCCGCTGACTTCATATTCCCGGGTGTTCCAGGGAGCGTGCCTACCATTCCCATAGCCTATACAGCGCTACTCACCGTCGGAGCACACGTCCTCGGCAGGACCATTCGGTTCCCTAGCGCTGCTCGTTAGAGCAGGCAAGTGACGGTCCACCGTCTGATAGAGCACACAAACGTCTTCCGCATGCGCTTGCCGGGATGCGGCAAGGTCAGTTTCGAGCCTGCCAGCAGGCTGTACAACATTGCCACCAACTGGATAGCCAGAGGACCGCAACATTACCCGAGTGTCTACCGGTCGCACTGAACGCATTTGCAGGGTTCAGCAATGCGGTCCCGCCCGTCCCCGCCCACGCTGCTTCGAGTTGTGACTCGGTTTCGTAATGTGCGAGTGCGCCCGCCGTGCATTCACCGGTTACGATGCGGGGAGCTTTGGGGGTAGATGGTGCATTCCGACAACCATCTCGTGCGACGTCCTACCCCGCAATGTCAGGGTAGGAGGGCTTATGTGGGCTGACAACGAAGCGGACGCGGATCTCCTCGGTTTCGAATTCCTGATCGACGGACTGGTCGTCGCATTGACCGAACCAAGGTTGCTGCCGCTCACCATTGGCGTGCTCGGGGACTGGGGCTCCGGCAAAAGCAGCCTCATGCAGATCGCGGCGCAGGAGCTGAAAGGCATCGGCCGCGACCAGACCGACGAGGAGGATGACGCCCCCGGCCGGTATCTCGTCATCAACTTCAGCCCTTGGCAGTACGAGGACCATGACGATGTCAAGATCGCCCTCATGTCCGCCGTCCTCGATGCGATCGCGGCCAGAGTTCCCGGGGCGGTCGAGGAAGTAGGGCGGCTGCGAACCATCCTTGGCCGTCTGGGGCGCTGGGGCAGGCAGCTCGGACGCACAGCCGCCAAACATGCTCCGGCGGTGGTGCCTATCCTGGTGCAACAAGCTGTCCCCGAAATGGATGCCGACACCGCCGATCTCATCTCTGCAGCGACAAGCGCGGTATCCGAAGGAGCCCAACAGGCACTGGCCGAGCTGGTTCAACCCCGACCTTCGGCAGGAGGGACGGCCCCGACACCCACCGGGGACGTCGATGCGTTCCGCAAGGATTTCGCTAAGCTCGTCAAAGAAATTCCTGGGTGCGACGCGGTGATCGTCTTCATCGACGATCTGGACCGTTGCCTGCCCGAGACGGTGGTCGACACATTCGAAGCGATCCGCCTGTTCCTGAACACACCGAAGACGGCCTACGTCATGGCACTGAATCAGAACGTGGTCGAGTCGGCCATCGATTCGCGCTATCCGGAACTGAAAAAGCCCGACGGCGCCGGAATCGGCCGGGATTATCTGGAGAAGATGCTCCAACTGAAAATAGCCATCCCTCCCCTTTCGGCTCCGGAGGCGGAGACCTACGTGAACCTACTGTTCGCCGAACTGCACCTCGACGAAGAGCAACTCGATAAGGTGCTGGAAGCCTCTGCCCAGGTACGACGCGAAAACGGCTTGGCGGTAGCCTTCAACGCCGGTATTGCCGGCGAGGCATTGGGCGGCGATATTCCGCTCAACCTCGCCGCCGACCTGAGCTGGGCCGCGGACATCACACCCATTCTTGGGGCATCGCTTCGCGGAAACCCCCGTCAACTAAAAAGGTTCCTGAATAATCTGCTGCTGAAACATCGAAGCGCGATCCGCAGGAATGCCTCGTTGAAGCTGCCGGTGCTCGCGAAGCTGATGGTGCTGGAAGACCAGTACAACACCGATTTCCAGAAGTTGTTTGACTGGGAGCTCGCCGCCGGTGGCGCCTGCGGCGAGATCCGTGTGGCCGAAGCGCGCGTGCGGGCCACAGGAGACTCAACATCCGGGAAGCCAGTGACTGGTTCCCCTACAGGGACCGCACCTGCCTCCCGCCAGGCTAAAGCCGCGTCCTCCAAGCCGGAAACAACGGATCAGCTCACGGAAGCCCAAACGTGGGCCGACAAAACGCATATCGCCGAATGGCTCCGGGCAGAACCCGCATTCGCAGGCATCGATTTGCGTCCCTATTTCACGTACTCACGCGACAAGCTCTCCTTCGGGGTGTCCGCGTCCCGGCTGGCCCCCCATCTCCAGCGCCTCATCACCGACGTGCAGTCGGATGTCGATGCCAACCGGCGACGGCACATCGGGACCGTCGCAGATCTCGAAGCGAACGAACGGGCACAGTTCACGGAAGCCCTCTTGGAACGGGTCCAGCGCCATCCAGGGTCATTTGCCCTGACAGCAGCGTTGGAATTGGCAGAGAAGAACCCGGACATGGTGCCGGCCGTTTGCAGGACGTTACAGCGCATCCCCCCGGCAGTCATTCCCCCAGCTTCCGCTTCGGCAGCAGTGCGTCGCCTACCGGCAGACCATGCCGATGTGGCGGCTTTGCTGGATCGCTGGGAAGCGAGCGAGCACACGCCCCTGAAGACCGTGGTGACGCAAATGAGGAAAGCCTCGAACAGAGCGAAGGGAGGCCCTGGTGGGAACGTCCGCTGACCGCACCGCGGGTAGGGGCGGAGATTGGACACCGCTGAAACGCGCCACGACCAGCTATGTCCAGAATCTTCACCGCAGCGATTCCAGGGGCCGCGCGGAACTCGTTCTGGGGCGCCACGTTCCGCTCCTGGGAGGTGTTCGGGGGGCCGTTGCTTCGGCGCGGGCCGGAACGGCCGGCATCAGCAAACTCGGGAGCCTGCTGGCAGGGCTGGGGACCGGAACGCCGGGCCAGGCGTTCGTGGCCCTGGGTCTGGGCCACCTCGTGGGACAGGACCGGTTCACAGTCCTCGACGAACTCGTCACATACATCGCAGGCACCGGCAACGACCTGGACTCTGTCGCCGCCCGCGATGCCGCGTGCGATGTGCTCGACGAACTCTTTGGGGACGCCGACTCGTGGACGGAACTGGACCGGGTCAGCGTCACCAAGGAGCAGCTGGAAACGGTGCTCGAACGGTTCCTCGCCCTCTATGTGTACAACAGGGTGCCCGTCGTCGCGGAAAGACTCAGCCGCCTAACGGACCCGGACGCCATGCGGCGGGCCGACCAGGAAATGCGCCAGATCATTGCCAACCTGGTCGCCATCCAACTACCCGCTGACCCGTTCGCCGTCGAATGGGGCGGCACCGAGGGCCGAACCATTGCCGAGAACGCCGTGACCTCGGCATACGAATTACTTTCCGCACTCGAAGGCGAGATCAGCGCATGATCGATTATCGGGTCCGCACCCATCCCACAGAAGTTCCCACCGAACCCACCGAAACGCGTCTCCTGGACTGGGCACCTGGAAAGACTTCCGCCACCATCCAGTTCGGCAACCGGTCCGGGTCGGCCTTCTTCAATGGCTGGCGCGCCCCCCGCGAAGCGCTGGACTTGTTTCTACTCGGCGCCTCGGTCTACTGCGCCGACAAGACGGCGTTGCGCTCCCCCACATCCGATGTGTGGACCCGCGAGGTCCGGCTCGAAGTCCCCGTCGGGAACCTCGGCGCCTGGCAGCAAGCCCGATGGGATGAAACGGTGGGTTTCCTCACCGGGGACCGTTGGAACATCGTGCCGTACGCGGAGGAACGCTCCCCTGTCGCCGGGATGAGCGTCGTGACGGACGATGTGACGCCGGTCGGTGATGTAGACGCTGTCAGCCTGTTTTCCGGTGGCCTCGACTCACTCACGGGGGTCATCGATCTGCTCGAAGAGAATCCTGACCGCAGGCTCTGCCTCATTTCACACAACGAGGGCGATCAAGCCTCCACCGCCCAGCAGAAACTCCTGGCCAAGCTACGGTCCCACTACGGCGAGGACCGGCTCGAAGTCAGACGTCTGTTCCTGCGCCCGGCCCCGGCGAACGCACAGCAACCGCGTCCTTTACCGACCGCACGTGAAACAACCACTCGTGCCCGTTCGCTACTCTTCCTCACCGCGGGGCTCGCCTTGGCGTCCTCCATCGGGCCGGACGTGCCGGTCTACATTCCCGAGAACGGCTTCATCGGCATCAACGTCCCACTCACCAGGGCCCGTTCCGGCAGCTTCAGTACCCGGACAACACACCCCCACTTCATCGAGCTTCTCCACAGTGCGGCAACACTCGTCGGGGTCAGCAATCCGATCCTCAACCCTTTCCGACTCAAAACCAAGGGCGAGATCCTGGCAGGATCCAGAAACCCAGGACTTCTCAGGGAACTGGCCCCGGACAGCATCTCGTGCTCGCACCCCGAAGCTGCCCGGTTCGTCAGCCGGGAGCAGGGCAACTGCGGCTATTGTTTCCCCTGCCTCATTCGGCGGTCGTCCATGGCGCATGTTGATTGGGATGGCCCCGACGGATATGCATGGGATGCGCTGACGGGAGAAGATTTGCTCGATCATGACACACGTCGCGCCGCCGACCTGAGGGCGGTAATTAACGGTGTCTATGCTTCCCGGCCGGATCGGGACATTCTTCGCAACGGCCCAATCCCGAACGGCGAACATCGTGAATTCCTGCGCGTTTGGCGGGGAGGCATCGCGGAGCTGGGGGCATGGTTCGATAACGCCACCGGAGCAACCGCCAAGATCGTGAAAGAGCTACAATGATTCAAGAACGCCTTCTGGACACGCACTGCCATATTGGCGCCTATCAAGACCCCGTCGCTGTGCTCCGTGCCGCGGAAGAGGCAGGCGTCGCCCTAGTCGCCGTGACTGAGGACCCGGATGAATACCGGCGCCTCAAGATGCGGCTCGGACGCCGTGATCATGTCGCAGTCGCCATCGGCTTGCACCCACTCCATGCTGCAACCTTCGCCCAGAACGATATGGCGCGGTTCATGCGCCTCCTTCCCGACGCTGAGTGGATTGGCGAAGTCGGACTCGACTATTCCCGGGCGGGTGCCGCGACGGCCAAGACTCAACAGAAGGTCTTTGACCTCGTGCTCGCCGAGGCCAAACGGGGACAACATACCCTCACGGTGCATAGCCGGGGAGCCGAAAGAGACGTGATTCAAAAGCTCGCCCAGGCGAAGGTTCGCGCCGTCCTGCACTGGTATTCAGGCCCCATGTACCTTGTCGAAGAAGCGAACCGGGCCGGTCTTTACTTCTCGGTAAACATCGCCATGACCCGGTCGCGCAAGTTTCCCTCATTGATGGGGGCGGTCCCCCGTGACCGTGTCCTTTTGGAGACGGACGGCCCATACGCGAAAGACCGGGGTAACGTGGCCCATCCACATCAGCTCACCGCCGTTGCCGTTGCGCTTGGACACGCCTGGGGTACGGAATTATCCGATGCCACCGAAACAATCCTCGCCAATCAAAGACGATTTCTGTCCAAAGACTGATGGACGCGGCGCGTGCGTGGTGACGCGCTGAAACCGCCAACGTCGGTAGGGTACTGCATGTTTGCGGCTCACCTTGGACGGGGGAAATGAGTCAACCGTGAGCCTCTCCGAACGGGCCTCAGGTTAACACCAGCGTCCTCAGACTCTCTCGATGAGGGACTCGGCATTACACTCATCCGGACGCCATCGAGTCGGCCTTCAACTGCCGCCCCGCCCGGGCATCGATGGACTCTACCTAATAATCGGAGTGTAGCGACTTCCTCGCCGCAACACCGCCCTCGATTTGACGCGTTGACAACACGCACCTGATCGGTTCACCAATGGACCTGGCCGGAGTCGATGTCCCGCACTCGGCACCGGCCAAGTCGCACCTGTCCAAGGGCCGGGCCCTCGGCGCCGCCATCGGCGGCCGAGGCTCTTCTTCAGGCAGATGACATCGACCCAGTTGGTACGGGCCGGCGCCCGGTCTGGCATCACCACCCCGGGAGATGCGGCGAGGGTACGACGGTGAGCCGACTTTGCCCCCGTGCAAGAATGAAAGTATGTGGACTGAAACGAGCGGCGTCATTGGGATCGGATACGAAGGGAAGGACATTTCGACCTTTCTCGAAGAGTTGAAGGCATGGAAAATAGGCACCGTGGTGGATGTTCGGCTGAACCCGATTTCCCGGAAAAGGGGGTTCTCAAAGAAGGCCTTGACCGAGGCGCTCGCAGGCGCGGGTATCCAGTATCGTCATCTCCCCGCGCTGGGAAACCCCAAGAACAATCGGGAAGGCTTCGGCGCCCCTGGAACGCCCGCCGCGAAGGTCGCCGGAGCAACGTACAAAGCGCTGCTTGGGCGTCAAGAGTCAGTCGAGGCGCTGAAGGAGCTCGCGGAACTAGCCTCGGGTCAGCGCGTCGCCGTACTATGCTTCGAGGCAAGCGAACGTTGCTGCCACCGGCAGTACGTCATTGAAGAGGTCAAGGAGCTTGTGCCGGCCTAGGTGCTCGAGATGGATCGGTAGATCCCCAGCACGCTGAACGTGTGGTGTCTCTTGGCTTGGTTCCCAACGAACAGGATAGGACCTCGTTCTGGGGAGCACATCTCGGTGAAGAACCTTTTACGGATGGCCGCGATGGCGACCTCGTCAGAATCGGCAGCGTGGTGCCGTTGGAACTCGGTGAATTCCCAGTCCAGCATTCCCTGGTTGTGACCCTTACAGTCGGCTTCGAAACACCTGTAGCTGTAGGTTCCACGGAATCGCGGCGGTTCTAGAATCTTCTTGTCAGGTTCCGTCCCGAAGAGCGTGCCCTGGTTTAAGTGCATCTCCAGCTTTGCTCTCTCGCGTCTGGTCCACCCTGGATGCAACGTGACCTTCAGGTCTGTTACCAGCTTGGGTTTGATCGCGGCCAGCGAAGGCGCTGGAAGCTTGTCCACCGTTGTCCGATAAAGTCTGCACATTGTCCAGTCATCTGAGAGTGGCAAGACGTGAGGGTGGCGGGCCTTCCACGGCTTCAGCGTGTCACGAATCTGGATGTTGTCCCGATCAGGGTTGTAGCTTTCGGCCCTCGGATCCTTGGCTGATGGCCTGACGGGGACATCGACGATTTGGTATTTCTTGAACCTCATGTCGTTGTCCAAGTAGCGGAATGGGATCGGATAGAGACGAATCCACTCTGGCCCGTCATGGGTGAGCCTGATCCCCGCAACGCAGACCGTGTCACCCATGGCCGTGGAGGGTACCGGCGCGGTCTTGACCGCAATCAGAACCTTCGCCGTTTTCCAGTCGGCGGCCGCTTCTTTCTCATAGAGCGTCCGACCATTCCCGAACAGACCCATTGCCTGGCTCAAGGCCATCCCCCTATCCTCATTAGCTAGCGCGTTTGCTCTTCACGATATCCATGCCGTCTAGGCGCGCGGTCTGATACTCGCGAAAGGCCTGGGCGAGTCCTCCATCAACGAGCTGACGTCCGGATGGCCTGGCTCTCTCAACCGCGACTTCCTCGTAAGTGAGCCCTTGACTTTGAAGAAACTGTTCATGGAGAACGCCCCGACGGGGGCGCCGGTGGACAGCTTCGGCTTGCTTGATGTCAGTGATAAGTTCGGACGTCTCGGCACAGTAGACAGGACCCGCAGCGAACCTCATGCTCCTGAACTCACGGGTAATTTCGATAGCCTCGTGAGTAAGCGCTTCCGCAACGAAGTATTTGTGTTCCCTTGGCGAAAGGACCTTTGAGTAGCCGAATTTCTCAGGTGCTCCGCCTTTGGCGAGGACCGCGCGATAGCCGTCAGTATTCCACTCCAGGTCATTGTTGGGCATCACTATCCAGTATTCGATGCCCGAAGCGAACTTCACGGCTGCGTTTGGGTGCCACCCAGCGAGTTCGGCAAGAACGTCGCACAGCACCTGATCGTCGACTCGGCCCTTGCCGGCATAGTCCTTCAGGCCCTGACTCAGCCGGCCTACCAGGTCCTTCTTGAATGTGAACTCATGTCCACCGACTCGGTACATCTTCGGTCCCCCATCTTTGTTGCGCCCGTTACGGCGGCTGGCTAGTTGTCGTACCGGCGTTACTTCGCCCGACCCGATAGGGCTCGCGGCCTCACTTGCCCACAGTCTTCGCGGTTACTTCCATGGCTTTCTCTAACATGCCGGCTGTCGGCGCAACTGAGGGGTCACCCTTCATCGCAGGATGTCGACGCGGCTCGGTCGTCTGTTCAGTGCCAGGGTTACGGGGCTCAGCGCCCGCTCCACGACGTCGACCGGCCGTTCCTGGTCATCAGTGTTGCTTGAATGGGCTGCCGTCTGATTCATATCGACCAGGACCCGCGGCATGTCGATGGCGGCCTTCGGCGCTTTGGGCGGGAGGTTGTCGACGCCGGGCGGGAGCCCTCGGCAAACGGTGGACCGGGGACGTGTTGGCCGGCGGCCGTGAACGCAATCGAAGCATCGACGCCGGCCAGCCAGGCAATCGCCCTGATGGTCGCCTCAGAAGGAACTGACTTGTACGTTCCGCTCAGAACCTGAATAAGCGTCGTGTGAGTGACCTTGAAGCCTTGCTTCTGCACCAGAATGGTGAGCTGCCGAACGGACGTCTGGTGACGTTCGACGGCGATCTCGACTGGAGCGTTGAGGCTCGGGCTTGCGTTCACGGCGGCAACTCTTCCCGGCGCTGTCCAACTATAGGAAGCCGGGACAGGCCATGTTCTGACAAGTGACAAGTACATCCTTGCAGGTGACAGGCGGAAACCTCCGCTTATCAGCTTGACAAGTCGCATGCGCACGGCTGCCCGCCCTCGACGCAGCCACACGGCCAGGCCCTGCTCCTCCGGAACATTGCGAGACTCATAGGGCGTTCGCTCATGCTGTCCGGCGACTGGGCGAATTCTTCGAGGCGGGCAAGCCACTGCGGCGTCAGCGCCCTCGCCGGAGGGGCCGGCGGTAGTGCCGGGGCATTCTTTGCGTGGTCGGCGTTTAAGGGTAGCGTCCAGGTGCCGGCGGCGCCCGATGGTCCAGTTGACCATTTTGACGTAGACGTCGCAGACGTCACCGATCTTGGCAGCACTTAGAGCCTGTTCCTAAACCTGGCCCTCGTGTCGGTTGGCTCGTAGTGCGGCGTGGTGGCTGTTAATCGGGCGGAACTCCTGTTAATCCGGTGATTGTCTAGATCACGGTTCGCAGGAGTTCCTTCGTGTTAGTTTGCTATACCATGCCGACATTGCCACCTCTGAAGCGCAACGGTGCTGCCGGTTCGCTCCTTTCCACGCTGGAAAGCCGCGGCGTGGGCGGCGGTATCCGACCGATACAACGGACGCGCAGTGGGCGGTGATCGACGAGCTGCTGCCGGACCCGGGATTCATCAACGGTGTCGGCGGACGGCCCGAGTCCCATTGCCGCCGGGCCATTGTGGACGCAATCTTCTACGTGGTCGATAACGGGATCAAGTGGCGGGCGCTGCCGGCGGATTTCCCGCCGTTTTTAACCGTGTTCAAGTACTTCACCCGATGGGAGGCTGCCTCAGCCACCGAGGCGATCCTGTCCACCCTGCGGGCCAGGGTTCGGCTGGCCACGGACCGTCAGGCCGAACCGACTGCCGCGGTCATCGATTCTGCCTCGGTCCGCGGGGCGGAAACCGTTGGAGCAGGTAGCCGCGGCTATGACGCGGGCAAGAAGGTCAACGGCCGCAAACGCCACATCGCGGTCGACACCATGGGGCTGCTGCTGGCCGTGCTGGTCACCGGGGCCGGCACCCAGGACCGGGACGGGGCCAAGCCCCTCCTGACCGTCTTGAACGGGTTCTGTCAACGGATCAGCCTGGTCTGGGCCGACGGCGGATACGCCGGAAAGCTCGTCATCTGGGCCCGCGAGACCCTGGGCCTGGCCCTGACCATCGTCAAACGCTCCGATGACACCACCGGCTTCCATGTCCTGCCCCGCCGCTGGGTTGTTGAACGCACCTTGGCCTGGATCGCCCGTCACCGACGGTGCGTCCGCGACTACGAACGGCTCCCCGAACACCACGAAGCCATGGTCCGCTGGACCATGATCAGAATCACCAGCAAACGACTAACCAACAAGGTTTAGGAACAGGCTCTTAGGCCTTGCCTTGCCTGTACATCTGCTCCCCCTCATCCCGGCTTTTTCGCCTATTTCGTCATCGGGGTTCCTCGGTCGCGGGAGTGGCCCATTCCTGGCCAAAGATGCCGGTTGGCCTGCCATGGAGTATTTCGGCTTCCCAAGCCGGCGTCACAAAAGGCGCCTGTCGTCCCGGTCGCGACGTCTTGGGAGGCGGGCATTGACCCGTGGCTTCGAACAGGAGGGTGGCATTCCTGAGCATGGTCCGATAGTCCTCAACGGCGATGAGCCGGGCGTCGAAATCGGAGTGAGCCGTGTTGCAATGCAGGTGGGACAGGCGCACGTTCCCCCACACATTGAGGTGATCCGTTGGGTATTTCGCCTCGTAGCGGCGCAGAGGGACGATGTGGTCCGGGCTGGCCATGCCTGGATGGCCTC
The DNA here is from genome assembly GCF_001428335.1 of Arthrobacter sp. Soil762. Classification (GTDB taxonomy): domain Bacteria; phylum Actinomycetota; class Actinomycetes; order Actinomycetales; family Micrococcaceae; genus Arthrobacter. The sequence goes on along the minus strand of NZ_LMSG01000017.1, from coordinate 261,870 downwards.
TTCGAAGCGAGATATCCACCTTCAGCCCGCAGATTTGGCAGATATTTCCGTCACGCCGCCAAAGAATCAAAGACACGTCTCGCACCTTTGATGGCAGCCTCGCGTGATCGGCAGGCCAGTCCCAGGCGGCCCACGTCTTGTCAGTAATTTCATGGTGGGGGATCAAGAGTTCGGGCGGATCCGCCTTCGGCACGTACCCTTTCGGCTCCGGCTTTCTCGGCGACTTGCGCCTCGGCCCACCCAATGCCGGGGACACCGCCTTCGACTGGGACATGTCGCTCATTCTTCTTCATCCATTCAGGTCACGTTTTCGCGAAGCTGTTCTACTCAGTCTGTAACGGAAGGTCAGGAGGCGCTGACCAGGAGCCGACGCATCAGGCACATCTCTGTCCGTCCGGATTGCGATCATATGGCTTCCGTCAGGCACCTGGGCCCGGACCTTTCAAGCGCCGCTTCGTACGTATTAGCGGTGGCGCTGAGTCGGCTCGTTTGGCCGTCCGAGGACTCGATGGCGACTGTAACTTCCATCGGGCCAGTCTAAGAGTTGGCATGTGGGCGAAGGACTTTGCCCCCACGCCGATACCCCGGAAGAAACAGAAATCCCCGCCAGCTCTACGAGATCGCAGAGCTGGCGGGGATTTCCATCTGTGGAGCTAATGAGATTCGAACTCCTGATCCCTTCTCAGAGGACAGTGTATTTCAAGGGTTGCCAAGGGCCTGCGTTGTGTTGTGGATCCGCGGAATCTGGGCGTTTCTGGCCCTGAGTGACAACCCGTGACATGTCAACGTTTTTCATCATTTCCGTGGGTAAACGTGTGGGGACGTGGACCCAGCTCGCTTGTCGCGGGAGTCCTTCGCAAGACTCCCGTTGGCCCGCTAACTGACAACGTGTAGCGGTCCCGAATCCAGCTGAACACCGCTGCTTCCCATCCCTCCGGGTCGACATTCCATTCCTGTGTGTGCTCCACGGCCGGAAATTTCACCAGCGTCACCAACTCAGGACGGCGGTTGGCGAGCTCGCGGGAAACCGCAAACGGCGTCGACCTGTCTCCTTCGCTGTGGATGACAAGAACAGGGGCACGAACTTCGGCCACCCGAGCCAGCCAGTTCAGGGTCGGGAAATTCAGGGCCGCCTCAAGGCCGGCGATCCAGCACAGTTGCGGTGACCCGAGGACCCTCAGTCCCAAGTCTGCAATCTTCCTAGGAAGCATGCTCGATCGCGCGTTGGCGATCAGTGTGCTCGTCCAGTCAATGACTGGCGCATCGAGCACGAGCCCGGCGATGCGGTCCCGGTGCTCCGACAGCGTGGTCAGCTGGAGTGCTATGGACCCGCCGAGCGACCAGCCGAAAAGCACTACGTAGCTTGCCCCGTGGGCCACGGCATAGGAAACGGCAGCGTCTACGTCGTGCCACTCGGATTGTCCCAGGTGGTACCGCCGATCCGGCGACGCCGGTGCTTCCCCGTCGTTCCGGAATGAGACGACCAGGGACGTGTAGCCCAGCCGATGTGCAACTGGCACGCCGCGCAGTGCGCCGGCCTTCGAGCCGCCCATCCCATGGATGTGGATGGCCCATGTGTCCGGGCCGTCCGAAGCCTCCTGTGGCGTGAACTGCCAGGCAGGAGCAACGCCGTTCTCTACGGGGATCGCCACGTCCACGTAATCCAGCCCCACCGTATCCGCCGTCGGATAGACGTAACCGCTCCAAATTCCAGCTCGGGCGGTCGAGAGATCACCCGAGTCAACCCGCTCAACAAGGCGCGTCACAGTCCCGGCAGCATGATCTGTCGACACGACCTTTCCGATGCAGGCGTGGCCGCTGCCGTTGGCAAACCAGACGCTGTAGCGGCCGGGAGCGCTGGTTCGAGCCGAAACAGGCAGCTCAATTAGCAGCGATCCGTCACTGTCCTGGACAACCCGGTGGATCGGCAGATCTTCAGTTCGCTTGGTCTTCGGCACCACGACTTGCCGGGCAAAATAGACAGCGGTAGCAGTCGATGCGGCGCCGGCGATGGCACCCGCGGTGGCCACGCCGAGAAGTACTCTACGCATCGCTGCGGCTCTCCGGGCCGTTTAGGTGCTCGTCGATGACTTTGCGCAGCCGGAGCAGAGTTGCCGGCGAAATTCCCTGCAGTTGCCGGGCCGCGAAGTTCCGGACACGGTTTTCACGCAGCGTCCGCAGGAGCAGGAGTTGAGCCTCCACCAGCTCGGGGATCTCGCTGCCATCATCCTGCAGGTACCGGGAATCAACACCAAAGAATTCAGCCAGATTCTGCAACAGCCTCGGATCCGTGGCCATGGATCCCTCACCGCTGCGCATGTAGGCCCAGCGAGAGCGCGAGAGTGGGGTCCCTCGCTCGGCCATGCGCTGGCTGATCTGCGGATAGGTCAGGGGTGCCGATCCTTGTGCCTCAAAGAGATCCAGCAAAAGGTTCAGTTTCCGGGCGAGCTTCATTTGCGGCGGTTCAACCGGGCCGCCGTCGCGGTCTGTCACAGATGCGGATCCCTCCTTAGTGGCGTACTGCGTCGATGATCTCGCGCGGCAAGCCGGGCCTGGAGATGCTCCTCCGCTTTACCCAAGACTTGGATATCACGTGCATCCAACAGTTCGGCAAGGTCCGGATCGAGGAACAGGGCATCCTGGATCTCTACAAGCATCCTATGGAGTCGATATTTGAGAGCCTCCTGGGAGTCAAATACGGATTCCGAAACAGTGAGCCGGCCTTGGGATCGTGTCGCCGTTAGCCTGCTCCACGGTTCAGTCAAGCGATCGACGAAATAGGCGGTCGTACGTGAGTCGGTGCTGCGTTCCAGACGGCGTGCGACCGGCGGCAAGGCAAGGCCCAGACAGAGGAACACCATGGCGCCCACTTGGGCTACATCAAAGACCAATGAGAGTTGCTTCATCGCCTTAATCTGTCCACCCAGGTGAAGAATATCCATGGTCAAGACGTCAACAACCAACACCAAAGCGAGGGAACACCCGATTCCAATGAAGGTAAAGGCCACGCGAAAATACCGCTTCGCCATCTCGCTCCGGAACTTGAAGCATGTGAAACCGGTGACGCTGACTACCACTCCGATGTAGAGAAACTGAATGCTCGAGTACGCAGCAGCAGCCCATTGATCGCCGTAATCCACCATGAAGGCGGTGGACGTTTGAGGGGATTCTATGAAGCTGAAACTGACCGTCAGGGCGACGACGACAAGCCCGAGAGCCCAAAGGCCTCCACTTTGATGGTGGCCATCCGTGTCGTTGAGATCGGCAGCCCGTATGATCGCTCGAGACAGGTAGTAGATGCCCACGACCATGAGGGTGCTGGAGCAAAGGTCCAGCACGTTGCGGCTCCCGAGCAAGCGGTCCCCTGCCAGGTAGATGCCGTCGATATTCAGGGTGAGCGCGGCGGCTATGGTCACGGCGGCTACCAGAATACTGTGGTCTTTGCGGTGCTTAATGCCATTCAGAAGGCACAGCACAAGGGCCCAGATCACGGCTGCGGACAGGACCTGGATCATCCGAAGATCCGTTCAAAGGACCGGGGTTCGGTGCTGCTGTCCCGGATGGCAGCAGCGAACAGGTCAGCGAGCGTCTCGGCAGCGGCTTCGATATGGTCCAGGAAGTCACTCCGCCCCAGAATCCGGGACACGTGCTCACCGGAGAGGTTCGGAAAGAGCGATTCGGCATAGTTTGCGGAGACCACGGTCTCGTCGTGGCGGAGCACCATATGCCCCAGTTCATGAAGGATGAATTGCTGACGGTGAAGTGCCGACGGTGTGGGTGCGTGCAGGATAATCTCCCTGCTGTCGGTGGACAGCCACAGCCCACAAACGGTTGCCCCGGTGAGGGACTCGGAGACGTCAATCTCGATCCGTTTCTGCCTCACCATCTCGACGATCGATATCAGGCCGTCCAGCGACAGGTGGTTCGGCAGGTCAAGTGTGCGAAAGCCTTCGGCAGCGCTGCGCAGCGGCGAAAAACCAGCGGCAGAAGTGAGACCTTCCATCGAAAACCCTATCCATCAGCCCGACCCCCAGGACAGGCAACAGCGCTTATCTTTCTATTGAACGCCTGTGCTCTGGACATGTCCAGAGCACAGGCGCTTCCGCCGCGGGCGAGGGACCGGGCCGTCGTCGGACACGCCCGCCCGGCCCTGGAAACGCGCCCCAGCCTCCGGAGCGAACACGGTCGCTTCCGAACAGAGTAAAAGAACTACCGGCGTCATGCCGCGCCGCCACATCCCGACCATGAATGACCAGAAGCATCATCGCTGTTTGTCATTCTGATCCCCATCATCGCTGGGCGGGCCCTCCGCGCAACCAGGGCGCTACGCGCCGGTCACGAACCAAAATTTCGTTCGGCGCTCCTCCGTCGCTTATTTCCTCGCGAAATTGTTGGACCGCTCCCGGTCCCCCAAGTTGCACTCCGGACCCTCAACCCAGCGGTGACTCCGCTATCAGAACGACGCCGAACCCTGACAGACACACCCGGTGCCGGCCAGCCGCTGAAGGAGAAAGAGATCATGGAAACGCTCACCATCAAAACCCCCGCCGACGTCCTCAGTTTCGTCGGCCACACCCTGGGATTCTGGCCCCGTGAGAGCCTCGTCTGCATCACCCTGGCCGACGACCACGTCGGAGCCACGCTCCGCGTTGACCTGCCCAAACCCGGCACCGAACACCGCTACGCACAAACCGTCGCCGGATACCTCGCCCACGACACCAACGCTGCCAGTGTGCTCTTCGCCGTCTACACCTCCGCCCCGGAGGGTGCCGGTCATTGCAAACCCCAGGCTGCGACCATCGCCGCCCTGACCGGCGCCCTCGCCGAACGCGGACTGACCATCCGGGACGGCCTCCTCGTCGGAGACGACACCGTGTCCGAGTACGACGGCGACCCCAAGGACCGCCTGACGCTGCCCCTGAGTGCCACCCAGTCGAGCCAGATCAACGCCGAGTTCGTCTACCGCGGCAGCAACATCGACCCCACCAACCGCATCACCCTGCCGGCCTCCACCAAGGAAACCCAAACCGCGGACGCCGTCGAGACCCGGGTGAAAGCAATCCAGGACTTGAACATCCGCGATGCGCTCGAGCAGGCCCGGACGCTTTGGAATGGGATGCTGGACGCCGGCGCCTACCCAAGCGACCAGCAGACTGTCAGCCTGATCGCGGACCTGCAGTGCCCCGCGATCCGTGACCATCTCATGGCCGACATCCCCGGCATCGACGAACCCGCGGACCGCGTCCTTCTGGCCCAATGCCACGGCACGCCGAACTGGTCCCGCGTCGAATGGGCCCAACAGCTCCTGATGCACGCCTACACGCACAGCAGCACCAAACACTCCGCGCCCATCCTCACCGCTATCGCCTTCATCAATTGGTGGGAAGGCAGAGGAAGCAAAGCCCACCAATTCCTGGAACTCGCCCTCGACGTTGATCCCGGCTACCGCCTGGCCAAGCTCAGCGACATGATGATCGGCACCGGAATGATCGCCGGCTGGAACATGGACAAGGAAACGGCGTATCGGGCGCCAGGGCTGGAATCCTGAACGGCTGGGGCTGTCCACCGGTGGAAGATCTGTTCCGGTGTCCCCACACAGTACTGTGGGTTGTGCGCCGTTTGGGACGTCGCCGACGATGGTCGGACGACCAGACTCGATGGACGAAGGCAACCAGAACCGTTGACCAAAGCCACGGTCTGAGCGCCGTCCTGCAGGCGGGGTCCGCCTTCGGTTTCTCACGGACCGGCCATGGCACCTTGCCTCGTCCAGTTGTTCTTCGGGGGCGATCAAGAGGTCGCCGCCGCGGTTGAGTCGGTGCCGCTGTCATTCCCGAGGACGCGGGCAGGGGTGAAACGCCGCAGAGCATCGCGAACGCGGCTTCGGACTTCATCCGGTCGGGGTTGTCACCGGCCGCCGCGAGGAGCTGTCCGTCGACTTCGATGCCGATTCCGACGCGTTCGAGGAGTTGGGGGTGCGAGGGCTTCGACGATCGGGGTGATGAGCTCGTCCAGGTCGGCTATCTCGTCGGTGAGTTCCACGTAGCGGCGGGCCAGGGACTTCATCGAGACCCGATAGGCGGTGACGGGATCGGTCGCGGTTGAGACTTCCGGCCGCCATGCAGCGAGGGTGCGGATCAGCTGCATCCGGGTCAGGTGGTGGACCTTCGCGAAGTTCCTCCGGCGCGGAGACGATCGAGATCCGAAGGAGCTGCAGGGCGCTGCAGCTCCTTCGGATCGTGCGGGCCCGGGTGACGCGCAGCACGCGAAGGGTTTCGACGGCTCCGTCCTTGCTTTTCGGGCCTCAAGCGGTCCGCCACGATCCCTTCGGCCAGACGAGCAGAGGACGATCATGGAGAGACCGGGAACGGCGCAGGTCTCTCCGCCGTCTCCCCGTATGAAACCAAAGGGCTCAAAGCCACGGTGAAGAGGCCTGGGTTATGGCGACTGATGAGCACGCCGAACCACCCGTGACCCTTTGATCCTCTATGGGCAAGGCCAACAGCCTCGCTGATCAGACTGGCCACTTCATGAGGCGTAGTGGCACTGACGTGGAAGTAACGTCCTGGTTCAATCGTCGTGATCATGGACGGACTCCTCTGCACCGAACCCGCAGAATTTCGCCTCAGCGACCCTGTGCTGACATAGAAGACAGTGACTGGCGACAAGGGTTTGGTTCGATCCGTGTTGACCAGTCAACGAGACCGCTGCCAGAAGTTTGAACTTCAATGGATGCCTTTCATATATGGCGGATGCCTGCATGCCCCGCCCGTGCGATGGCTGTTCTGCCACCGCTACGCCCGCACATCTATTCCTGGGCCGGAGTCGCTCCTCGGTGATGCCGCATTGTTGCCGTCATGGGCTTCGGCTCCCTGACGACTCCTATTGCGGCGCCCGTGACGAAACATCACGGCCAGGTAGTAGGCGTTGATGGATCCAACAAGGACATTCATTCCGACCATCGGCCATACCTGGATGTACCAGTTGTAACCAATGCATATGAGGCACGCGATGAGGTTGATGATTCGGAGCCTGATCATCCGTTTCTGGAGCAACGACGCCGCGACGAGCACCGAGCCAAGCCAGCCGATGATATCGATCATGGAAAGCACCTCAATGGTCCTTCCCCGCGCCCACCCGACGAGAAGACGGCCCAGCATTGTTCTTCCTGGCCCGGAAGCAGCCAGACCGCCTGCCCGGCGTTAGGCAGCACGGCACGTCGCCGGCATGCCGAACCTGATGTCGTCCGGTTTTGGCAGCGGTGGTTGAGCTCATCCTCTCGACTCGGATGTCGTTCACGGTTCTCCCTCTTCCAGATTGCCGCAAAAGGCGACAATAGGTATTGTAGCCACTACAACCAAACCAATGCCATGCGTCTCCTCCGCAAGAGCGGAAATACGGTCGATCGGAGACATGCGGTAGCCCGCACCGTTACAGAGACCATGGAGGCGCCCTAATGAGAACCGCGATTCATCCCGGCGATGCTTTGAGCCCGCGGTGGCGATTGCATTTCGTCGTCATTCTCGGCGCGCTTATGGCGCTCGGACCGATGACAATCGACCTCTACCTGCCGGCCCTTTCCGAGGCTCCAGGATGATCTCGACGTGTCAGCAGCGATGATTCAACTCACCCTGACCGGGACCACCATCGGCTTTGCGCTGGGGCAACTCGTCATAGGCCCCTCAGTGATCGTGCGGGACGGCGGCGTGGCCGCGCTGGCGATGGTGCGTGATCTCTTCGGCAGCCTTCGGCTGGCCGTGGTGCTTTCGAGGCTCTCGCTTGTGAGCGGCCTCGCACCCATCCTGGCGCCAGCCATTGGATCCCAACTACTGCCGATCATGAACTGGCGAGGGATTTTCGGAGTGCTCGCCATTTCGGCGTCGTAGTTGTCGTCGTGCTGTTGTGGGCTGGCGAGACGCTCCCAGCATCGCGCCGAAACGAGCAGGTGCGCGTGAACATCATGAAACGGTACCGTTCGATCCTCGGAGATCGAGTGTTCATCGGAGTCGCCCTTATCGGCGGCATGACCTTCTCTGGACTGTTCGCCTACCTTTCTTCAAGCCCATTCCTCTTTCAAGAAACGTATGGATTCAGTCCTCAGCAGTTCGGCCTCCTCTTCGCCGCCAACTGCGTGGGAATCGAAGGTGGTGTGCAGCTAAGTGCCCGTCTTGCTCGACGGTGGGATCCGCAATGGACCCTGGTCTTCTCGACAATTCTGATGGCGACTTCCGCCCTGCTAATAGTCATCGGCGATCACTTTGCGCTGGGCCTTTGGGGCACCATTGCCCCCTCTCGCTCTTCATCTTCGCGTGTGGCCTCACGTTTCCCTGCGTTCAGGTTTTGGGGCTCAATGCTCACGGACACTCCGCTGGAACGGCCGCCGCTCTCCTGGGTGCAGCGAGCTCCGGGTTCGCCGGGCGGATCTCTCCGATCGTTGGCGTCTTTGGCGTGACCAGCCCCACCCCCGTGGCCGCAACGATGGGGGCGACAAGCCTGATCGCCAACCTGGCGTTATGACTCGTCGTCAGACCGAAGACGGTGCCGTCGCTGTCACGGTGATCTTAGGTGACACCGCGACAGCGCCCGACGAGCGGGAGGAAGGTGGCAATATCACAGCAAATTGGTACTATGAATATAACAATCTGACCATTGGGGTCACATGAACAAAATGAAAGGGCACGCACGTGGCAGCACCAGGCACATGGGAAAGCTTCACCGTCAACACAAAACCTGCCGAGGGATACGCGAATCCAGTTAGCTACGTGGACGTAACGTCCCAGCTTCGCGAGGCGGCCCACGGCGCCGCCGGAGACGGACTACTCCACGTATTCATCCCCCACACCACCTGCACGTTGATCTTCAACTCAGGTGTCGACGGCACGACGCTTCAAGATATTCGATTGTTCATCGAAGAGCAGATCCCAGTCGACCGCCCCTTCGTCCACCTTTACGATGGGCCGCAGGATGCAGCTGCCCACGTTCGGTGTGTGTTTGGCGTGCAGTCGCTCCAACTGCCTGTGAGCGGCGGAGAGCTGGCCATCGGCGGAAGCCAAGGGGTCTATCTGCTTGAAATGGATGGGCCCCGTGATCGCACCATCAAGCACGCCCTGCAGGTGTTCTAAATGCGGAAGACCGTTGGCGTTAGGGCGGGACTCACAGTAGACCATCTGGTAACAGCAGGTGCAGGGGCCCATTTCAACCAGCTCGGAGGCCCTGGGCTTTTCGCGGCACTCGGTGCGCGGCTCATTGCCGGGACAGAACCGTACTTGTTCACACACCTACCTGCCGATGAGCCGGGGTTTGAATCTCTCTTCCGAGAGATGGGCATCAATCTTGACTATTCGCAGCCAAGCAAGTCGGCGCTCAGGTTGTGGATACTGAATTCGAACGAGGGCCGAAGGATCATCGAGACCCGGTCGCCTCAGGGCATCGAGCTTGAAGCCGCACCGGGGGGCCGCGGCCCAGAAGTTGGCCTGCTGCCCAGTGCCCCACAGCACCTCGTCCTGGATGCCATGCTGGAAAGTTCACCTCTTGAGCGACCGGTGGGATCACCGGGCCTGCTAATCGGAATCGACCCGCACCAGGTGCCGCTCCGCGAAGAAGGGTTCGACTACCTTGAGCGAGTCGCCACCCCCAACGCAGTGCTCTTGCCCAGCAGGGTACAGCTCGGCCTCCTGCATGAGGATCCTCGGCAAGCGGCCCGGACTATTCGCGAGCGACTACAGCTACCTGTGGTGGCCCGCCTGGACCGCGAAGGAATGATCGTCCTCACCTCCGACGGAGAGTGGATCGTCAAGGACGCTCATGTCGACGTTGTCGAAACCACGGGGGCTGGCGATGCCTCCGCGGCAGCCATCGTTGCCGCCCTTGCCATTGGCGCTGACCTTGTCACAGCCGCTGAATTCGGCGTAAGCGCCGCCCGGCTTGCCCTGTCCCACTGGGGGCACGAAGGCCTGTTGACAGAGCCCCTGACACAGCCGCTGAGCGGCATCACATCGACACGAGAGAACTGAGATGAATGTAACCCAGATGAACGTAAACGAGAGGCTGAAAAACCTCATCGACGGACTCGACGCGGCCCAGGACGTCGTTCCACTCGCGACGCAGCCGTTGGGCAAGGCCGTCTTCGTAGGTTCTGGCGATTCCCTGTCATCGGCGCTGCTTGCAACCAGTACCGGACACCGGGCCCTTTCTTCCGGAGATCTGACCTGGACAGGGAGGCTTCCATTCGACACCGACATGGTGGTCGGAATCTCGCACTCCGGAAGCTCAGCGGCAACGGTGCGCTCTTTGCAGGTTGCCAGAGACAAGGGCACGCGAACGATCGCAATCACCTCCAACGCGAGCTCGCCACTGGCAGCGGCGGCCGACGAGGTGCAGTTGGTGCCGGCCCTCCGGCTTCAGGAGCGCATTCCAAGTGCCGGGCACCTTATGCTCGGACTGGGAGTTGCAGCCCTCCTGGGCATCGAGACGAAGAATGCAACCTCGGATCTCGCTCGACTGATCACAAGGCAGGTGCCAGTTATCGAGAACTCGATCGGCGAACTCCCAGCCCAGCCGGTCGGCATCTCCGTTCTCACGCTCCCGGAACTGCGATGCGCCGGCGACTTCTGGATGCTGAAGCTTATCGAGGCCGTGGGCATTACCGTTCGGACCGTGGCGCTGGAAGAAAGCGGCCATGTCGATTACTTCCTCGGCCCCGAGCCGCGTCTTGCACTGCAATTGGCGGGCGCTGACGGCGCCGATCGCTTCAAACGCCTCGCCACAGCGTTGGAAAGCACTGGGCAGACCGTTTCGCGCATCGACTTCGTCCCGCCAGTCGAGCGCGACCTTCGCTCGAACATTCTCTTTGAGCTCGCGGCTGCGGCAGCGGGTGCAATGTGGGCGGACGCGGCGGCTGAGGCATGGGGTCGTCCGCCCTTCCGCGGGGGTGCGGTAAACATGGACGCCAGCCACATCCAGCTCTAGACCACCAGCGGGTGGCCCTCTCCCCTGAAACCGTGCACGCACGGTATCGCGGGAGATGGGCCGCCCGTATCCATGATTCCCAGAGACGGGTTGGGGCGTTCGAATGCAGAAAAAATCCGCATGCCCGTTCCTTCAACCCATCGGCTTAGCACTCGAATATTGGAGCGTGAATCCATGCAGCCAGGTACCAACCACCACACGTCCCGGCTCCTGCGGTTTCAGACCGGTTGGACCTGGGACGCCGAGTTCGTCGGGTTCTTCGTTGCCGACGCCCAAGGAATCTACGCATCGGAAGGACTGCGCGTCGAGTTCATCGAAGGTGGCCCATCCATTTCTCCGGAGGCCGCGCTTCTGGAAGATCGCGCCGACGTTGCGATCACCGTGCCAGACTCCACCGTCGAGCTCATAGCTTCCGGGGCTGACCTCGCAATCGTCGGGGTCCAGTACAAATCTGATCCATTGTGCGTGGTTGCATCCGAATCGACGGCCACCTCATTGGCCGATCTCGCTGACTTCACCTTGCACGTTCCCAATGTCAGCAGGGCCCGACTGACGCGGGCATTGGCAAGGGCGGGGGTCGCATTGGCATCAGTACGGATAGAAGACTATGAGAGCCGGCCGGCCGTGCTGGATGAGGGTCGCCGTGTCGGCATCGTGGGATATCAAACCACCCTCGTCGATGACCTCGGCGCCTTGGAGAACAACCTGGCGATTATTGATCTGGACCCCGACGACAGCCGTCTTCCCCAGAACACGATTGTCGTCCGTCGAAGCCGGATCAACACACTCTCCGATGATCTCAAAGCATTTCTCCGAGCAAGCGAGCGGGGTTGGGAACTCAATGCTGCAGAACCCGCCCGTTTCCCCGCTGAGTTCCGCCAGAGCTGGTACGCCAATCAGACGCGCAGCGTTGAGATGGAGATCTCCCATAACCGTAACCAGCTGGCATTCATGCGCATCGGTGAGAGGGGCTTTGATCTGGATGACGATGCCATGCTTGCCGTCAGCCGCGTTGCACGCGCATACGGCTTGTCGGCCGGGGCCGTGGCGTACTCACTGCAGAGCAATCCCTAAGGCAAGTTGCCGCAGCAGAGGTTCTCGGCAACGTTGGTGAGAACCTCGGCTACATTGGCCTCAAGCGCGATGGAGGCCTTGTAAGGCGGTGAAACCTCCCCGTCATTGCCCCGGCGTGCTGCCATTTGTATGGCACAGCCGCTGCTCGGCTAGTTTGAGGCCAGATGCGGCGGCGGGTCCCAGGCGCGGCAGGTGTCGTGGGGGCCATTCGGCACAGGTGACAGTTGAACGACTCCGAACGTTCGCGTTGGATTGCCGGTTGACGGGACGCGAGGACCTCCTGGCACAATCCACTTCGTACTGGAGATCCTCCCTGATACATCGTGCCACGCTGAGGACCAGGCTCAGCGGGCTACAAGGTCCCGCTCATGGATGACTCCGAACGGAACGTCGGGCGACAGCGCAACGGTGAATCTCGAAAAGTCGTGCCGCGTAATCAGGATCCCCCGGTGTTTGCCCGCTGTCGCACATTCTGCGGCGAACTGGATGGCCAGATTCAATTCGATGTCCCGTTGCGCTGTGTTCGTGACAACAAAGTCAGAGATGATTTCTTGCATCAGTGATATCCCTACTCGAAAACCGATAACCCGATGAGGGGCGTGGCATTTTGAAACTCCAACCGGGTGATTCGCAGGTGGCCTTCTCTCGTGCGGACCTGCAGTTCCCCGAATGCAGGTTGGTCCCAGCTGATGTCTCGTCATGCTGTCAGCAGAACCATCGGACTTCATCCAAGAAGCTCCACGGTTACGAGTGATTTGCACCGCCGGCATTACGGCCCCTGGAAGTAGCTGAACGATAGGGGTCCCAAAGCCTCACGGGCCAGGACCTTCCCGCCGAGTTCCTTGGCTAACTGCCACCCAAACCGGCATCCGTCGTCACGCTCACTTCGGGATCCGACCGGTCCGCCCCGCAAACGAAGATTCCCCTACTCGGGATCTTCACCGTTTACGGGGCAGCGGCTCGAAGCATTCATCGCATCTACTTAGATTTCATAACCGCCAGTGCAAGGAAATCACAGTCAACCCGCACCATTCGTTGAACAGGCAGCGCCGATGACCGGATTACTTGCGCAGAGCGGCCAACTCAATGATCGGGGGGATCGTCTCGTGTTCGGTCCCCGGGATCAGATCCCAATGAACATGACCCGGCTTACGATCAACGTCAATGTGAAGTGTCCTGGTGGGGGTGACGATCCAGGTAACGGTGACGTCGTGAGCCTCGCCTGCAAGGTATGCGTCAACGACCTGTTCGTCGTGGACGATGTCCACTACCTCCGACTGGGACGAAGTGAGCCCGATTTCGGAGAGCATCGCCCATTCGAGGTCGAAGTAGCCGTGGCCTTTGCCGAAGCGCACTCCGTTCTTGCTGACAGCTGAACCACCGGTGGCGAGGAACGTCAGCTGTTGGGTTCCTGTGAGGTCAGCGAGTGTGCGGGGCACACCAAATACGTCGAGCCCATCAAGGGTTGCGGCGTAAGACACGTCTTCGGGGCTAACAGTGCCTGCCGGGATCTCCATGAAACCGCGACGAATACCGTAAGTCGTCACCAAGAGTGTCTTGCCCGCCTTGAGGGCCTCTCGACGAAGTCGCTCGGTGGAATTGTCCGGGGTGATAAAGACCCGATCGGCCTGCTTCCAGGACTCGAGTTCGATAACCCGCTGGGTGGCTTGATCATTGTCTTCAAAGTCCGCGATGAATGATGAGAAATCCCAGTGGAAGCGGGAGTCCGGGCGACCCACGCGCATGAGGCCTTCCCAGATTCGTTCGCGATGAACCTGAGTGTCAAAATCAGACATGTTGTTCTCCTAAAGGGTGTTCTAAAGCTTTAGATGGGTAAAGAAGCCCGACTGGCGGCACAGCATGACCGGCACCCACATTGCGGGAGGCACAGCATCCGTCGCGGGCTGGCCTCCCTGTCGGTGCCCATGTGCTCGGCCTAGCCCGGAGCTGGGCCAGCCTGGGTTAGTCGGGATGGGCGTCGGTTTCGATCCATCGGCCGACGTGCCAGGAAGACGATCCGCCGCATCGGGTATTTGTCGAACAGCCGCCAGCTGCCGTGCGCTTACTACGACCCCAGGGCTGCCGGAGAATGGCTCGCTGACTTCGGCCTCCACTTCCAAAGGAGGACCCGTTGGGCCACGGATCCTGCGTATTAGTGGTCGTGGAAGATGTCAGGAAACCCTAGAGGCGGATTGCGCCGAGGCATCGAGCGCCCCACTGACGTCAACGCCGAATCGGAACCGAACACGGTCAGCCTTCCAATAGGCGCGTGAGAACTCGAGCGGCACGTTGTCAATGGACAGGCACGTCGCGGACAGCAGGATCACTGAGTCCTCGATATCGGCGTCCAAAATTTCCGCTCGCTCTGCATCGGCACCAATGACTTCGAACTGATTGTCGTATCGTCCAAGTCGAAATTGGTAGACAGACGAAAGCGTCGCCGAAACCGAGCCTTCCACGAGCGTGTTCCGATCGATTCCAGGCACCAGTTCAGCAGGGATCCACGAGATCACGTGCGCGGCCGGCGACCCATCCAGGGTCATCAGCCTTGACAGCTCGATCAAGGGCCCGTCAGTCTTCAGCTCCTTGAACGCCTGGGCCGGTGGTTCGGATGCGATCCCAATCGAAAGCACACGAGGAACCATTTCCAGTCCCTGGCTGCGTGATCGTTGGGCCAGACCGAGCGGAAGGCTCAGGTCCGTCATGATGAACTGTGGCGCCTGGAGCGCGAACGTTCCTTTGCCCTGCTCTCGCACCACGAAGCGGCCCTTGGCCAGCTCGGTCATCGCTTGCCGTATGGTTGACCGGCTTACTTCATATTCCGCAGCAAGCTGGAGTTCAGTTGGCAACTGCGTGCCCGGCGGCCAGTCGCCGCGCACGATCCTCGCGCGTAGCATCCGAACGAGTTGATGGTACGCCGGTATCGGCGAATCCCTGTCCAGGCTGCGAAACATACTCATAAATTCTCCTCCCCCATAATCATATTGTATGGATCACCGGTCCATTACTTGAGGCCAGAGGAAACCGAACCTTCACGATAGAACCGCTGAAGCAGCAAGAACAGAATCACAACCGGAGCGGTCGCCATCAGAGAAGCTGCAAACAACGTGCCATAGTCGATTCGGTTCGGGTTGATCAAGTTGATGATGCCGACCTGGGCGAGCTGCTGCGCCGGATCGTGCACAACAATCAAGGGCCAGAGGAATGAGTCCCAAACGTAAATGAACGTCGTCAGCCATACGGTCACCATTGCTGGCCACACATTCGGCAAGATGACGTGCATCAGAACATGCCGCAGACCGCCGCCATCAAGCATCACCGCCTCGTCAAAGGAAGGGGGTATGTCAGCGATCGCCTGCCTTAGGGTAAAGATCGCGATCGGGGCCGCGATCCAAGGAAGGAGGAGTCCCCAGAAGGTATCCACCTGGCCGAGACCCTTGACCACCAGGAACATGGGCGCGGCAAGCGCTTCGAAGGGCAGGAACATCGTTATCAGGATCCCGTAGAAAATCACACCACGGAACCGGAACTTCAGCCGGGCCAGCGCGAAGGCTGCAAGCAGTGCCAACAGCACGGTCGCCGTCGACTGTGTCACGGCCAAGACAATTGAATTGAGCAACTGCAACGGGAATGCCGGCAATTGCCAGGCACTGACGAAGTTCTCAAATGTCCCCGGAAACGGCACGAATGATCGCCAGGTGAGGGTGCCGCCGTATCTGAAAATGTCTGCGTTGTATCTGAACGCGTTCAGAACGGCCAACAGCATCGGGCCGAGGAAGACGACCAGGAAGACGACCTTGAGTGCCTTGGGTAGCCAGTGGATCTGCCGTTTCCGTCGCGGGCGCGGTGGTGACGTGTCGACTTGAACCTTTGTTTTCGTCATTGTACTCACCCTCAGTACTCCCATCGGCTGCGCAGCAGCCACAGCTCGATCGCCGTGACGGCGATGATCAACAGGACCAAGATGAGGGCCATCGCATTGGCCGCCCCTTGATCGAAAAAGACGAACGCTGCCTGATAGATGTGGAACGATGCAACGTCCGTGGACCCCTGCGGTCCGCCCTTCGTCAAAACGAAGATCGGTGCGAAGTACTGGAAAGCCCCGATCGTCGTAGTCACCACGGCAAGCTGTGTGGAACGCTGCAGCAATGGAAGGATTACCCGGCTGGTGAGCTGCCATCCGGATGCGCCGTCGACTTTCGCGGCCTCCATGACCTCAGCGGGAATAGCGGTCAAGCCGGCGAGATAGATGAGCATCGTGAACCCGGCATCTCGCCAGACAGAAGCCAACGTCACGACGAGCTGGGCCGTGCCAGGCTGCGTCAACCATCCAACCCGCGGCAAACCCAAACCTGAAATAACCGCGTTGGTCAGGCCGACTTCCCGGTCGAAGAGGAACAGGAAGATGACACCGATGATCGCAACAGGAGTGACGGCGGGAAGAACCAAGGTGACGCGGACAAATGCGTTGTACGCACTTGTTCGCCGCAAGAGCATCGCCGCGCTGATCCCAAGCGCAATCTGAAGCGGAATCTTGATGGTGACGAAAGCGCCGGTCAGCAGCAAGGAGTTGATGAATGCCGGGTCCTTCAGGACGAGTCCGAAGTTGTCCATGCCGACGAAGCCGATCGGGCTCCCTGCCACCGAATAGGAGTTCAGACTCGCCCACATTGCCTGGACAATTGGCCCGTACTTGTAGATGAGGATCAGCAGCAAAACGGGCAGAAGCAGCAGCAGGGCATTTCGCTTGGATGTCAGGGGTGTCCGGACCCTCCTACGATTGGAACGGACACCCCTTACGACGGTGGCACTCATTTAGCCAACGATCCCTTTGTATCGTGCCAGTTTGGTTTCGATGCTCTGGACCGCACCCGAGACTGTCTTTTGGATGTCCGCCCCGGTCGCAATGTCCTGAAGCATCTGTGTGTAGGTCGAGTCGTATTCCGACCACCCCGGTGTAACCGGACGCGGCACCGCCCACTCCGCGACGGTGTCCGTGAAGACCTTCATGTGCTCATCCTGAAGGTAGGGAAGTTCCGTGAGCAATGACTTGCGCATCGGGATTGCCTGCTGCTTCTCAGCCAGGATCTTCGCATTTTGCCCGGAGACCATGTCAGCGATCAGTTTCGCGGACCATTCGATGCTCTTGGCGTTCTTCGGGACTGCCAGGTGGTAAGAGTCGGTCTGCACGATCGGGGTCTTGAAGTATGGATGCGGGCTGACACCCCAGTTCATGCTTGGTGCGTTCTTGGCGATTCCGCCGATGGCTACGTCGGGGTTCGTGATCCAGAACGCAATCTGGTTGTTGTAGAAGAAGTCCGGCGACTTGCTCTGCGGCGAGAGACCATCAGCGTTGTACAGGTCCTGGAGGAAGTGGTACGCCTCCATGGCCTCATCCGTGTCGGCATAACCTGCGACGGACAGACCGTTTTCGCTGATCGCCTGGTAGGTCTTGGAATCCTTGGCCCCATTGCTCCGGACGATGTTCAGACCGGTGTATGTGGCTCCAGCGAGGAAGTTGCCCTGCCCCACGAAGATTCCCCAGAACTGGTCGTCACCCCGTGCCTTGCGCTCCTTCGCCTGAATGTCGAGCATGATCTCGCGGAGCTCT
The DNA here is from genome assembly GCF_001428335.1 of Arthrobacter sp. Soil762. Lineage (GTDB taxonomy): Bacteria > Actinomycetota > Actinomycetes > Actinomycetales > Micrococcaceae > Arthrobacter. The sequence goes on along the minus strand of NZ_LMSG01000017.1, from coordinate 244,220 downwards.
TTCCACGTCCATGCCTTTGCGAGCTCCGTGGGCGGAGTGATCCCGTGTTTGTCCAGGATCGCCTTGTTGTAGACCAGCGCCTGGGAGCTTTCGTTAGTTGCCGGGCCGTAGAACTTGCCCTTCCACGTGGCTGACGGTGTCGTACCCCCCAGGAAATCTCCCAGATCTTCTTTGGTGAAGAACTCGTCCAATGGCGCCAGGATGTCGTTTGCTGCGTAACCTTGCAACGCCGGGCCGTCTGCGATAACAACGTCGGGCACCGTGCTCTGCTGGGGGAAGGCCCGGATTGTGCGGTCCCAGTCTGCCCAAGGGACCGTGTTCAGTTGGAAGCTGATCTGGTTCGAGCCGATGAAGCCGGCCATGGCTGCTTGTGACCCCTGGATGAGCGTGTCATAGGGCACCCAAAGGCCGGTCATCGTCGATGGCTTCGCGGACGAGGATCCAGTATTCGCTGGCGCACAGCCAGTCAGAAAACTCGGTCCAACGATCGCCGCAAGGCCGGCCAGACCGCCGTTCACGAGCAGCGAACGCCGTGCGATCTGCTTGTTCATCTTTTCTCCTAAATGTTGGGGTTGATTCGGGTGGTACATCAGGAAATGACTGGTAATACGGCAGGAAAGGGGCGGGTCGCTAGCGCGCGTTCGCCAGCTGGTCGGCCCATGCGGAAACGTTCAGGTTGTTGACTTTGGCGACGAGATCCCGCCATTCGGCCGGAATGTCACCGGCGCCCCGGGAAGCTCCGGAGATGGCGCCCGCCATGGCGGCCACCGTGTCTGTGTCACCGCGGGAGTTGCCGGCGATGCGAATAGCCACACCGGCATCCCGGTTGGCGAAGGCGGCGGCTGCGAACGCCGCAGGAACAGACTCGGCCGTGGCTTCTCCCATGCCCACTACCTCGCTCAGGATGACGGCAGCCTGCCGCTCGGAGGTGACGGTGGAAACCAGGCGGATACCCTCACGGATCCGCGCCGAAATGGACGGAGCATAAATCCACGTTCCGAGCTCCTCGCCGGCGTCTGCGGCCTTGCATGCCCACTCGAGCGTTTCTTCCCAGGTCGCCCCATTGATTCCGGCCCAGACGGCCGCGGCAACCGCAGCGGCTCCGGAGATGGCCACGGACGTGTTGTGCGTCGGAAGGCATGATGAGTGCACGTCGATCATGAGCTGCTCGAAGGAGTAGCTGTGAATTGCGGCCCAGACGCCGACTGCCGCAACGCGCATCGGGGCGCCGTTGGTGGTACCGGAGTTTCCGGCTTCCTCGATGGGCACGCCTGCCTTGATTCGGGCCATTGCCCGCTTGGTGCTGGGTCCCACCGCGAGGCTTTCCGCGCCGCCGACACGATCGAGCCAGGCCTCCAACTCCTCGGCAGCGAACTTGTAGTCCAGGGTGTTGGAGGAGCGGGCAAAGGCGTCGGAGAGCGACTGTGCCTGCTCCGTGTCGTCCGTGATTCGTCCAGCATCGTAGCCGGCGTGGTACGGCGAATTGGCCGGGCCACCCTCCATCTTGACCCGCCACAACGGGTCCTTGAGGAAGGAGTTCGGCATGCCGAATGCGTCGCCGCAAGCCTGTCCCCACAAAGCGCCTTCGACTCGTGTACGCAATTCGGGGGTAAGAACGTTACTCATTTTTCATCCTTCTTCTCTTGAATTGAGTGAGGAAGTGCTCCCCACTTTTCGCACTGCCTCGAGGCGGCTTGCGCTGCAAGCGCCCCTGCTCGGTCAAGTGCATAGCCTGTGACGGCGGCCGCGATGAACGTCCCGCCGAAGACATCACCGGCACCGGTCGTGTCCACAACGCTCGCGGGAACAGCGTCGATACGGATGCTTTCGGCCCCTTCAGGGGCGATGCGCGCCCCCTCGGCGCCGAGGGTTTGAACGACCACGGACACCGACAAATCGCGTGCCGAAGCCACTTGCCGCTGGTCAGCGATCACGTAGTCCCATCGCGTATCCAGATCCGGGATCTCTCCGACGATGCTGCAACCAAGGCCTCGCCCCGAGGCCTCCGCCAGGACCAGGTCACTCCAGATCCCCCACCGCGGCGCGAAGATTACGTGAGTCACGCCATCAAGGAGCTGCGCGACGTTGTCGGGGACTAGTCCCGTCCCTTCTTCGCTCCACGCGAATCGTGCACCCGGGGCCTCGATGAGCAATGCGCGAATGTCATCTTGGATGGCCGGACAATACGAAACATCAACGCCTGACTTCTCGAAAGAGGCATGCAGTTCCCGGGCGCTCGGGGTGGCCTCCGCGACCGGCAGCGGATGCCACAGTCGGACGGGTGCGTGGGCAGAGGCGGCAAGCGCGATCGCCGGGGCGGACCCGCCAGGCATCCAGAATTCACGTCGATTCGCCAGCGCCACAATATGACCGACGTCGTGACTCGCCGGTGTTTCGTTCACGCGTACGAGACCATCCGCAGTGGCCGCGTTTCCGACTACGAGCAGCATTATCCTGCCTTCCTTTTTTCGTTGACACACAATGTGAATCCGAATAGGTTTGGTCTACCGTACATCAATACCTATCGAAAGGGAACCACTTGTGATTACGCAAGCGCTAGCCATCAAAGAGCCAGGTCTCACCGGACTTGAGGAGGTCGAAATCGGCCAACTGAACGACGATGAACTGCTTGTCGCCGTCCAGGTAGGAGGAGTCTGCCGCGGCGACGTTGAGGTGTTCAAAGGCGATGAAAGTGTTCCTACGCCGTACCTCGGGGGGCACGAATCGGCGGGTACCGTCCTTGACGTGGGCGCAAAGGTCACGCGCTTCAAAGCCGGCGACAACGTTGCCATGCTGGGCGATGGCCGCTTCCGTGATCTGACTCGTGTGAAGGAGGCTCAGGCGGCCCTGCTCCCTGCGGTCATCGATGACTGGTCTGAATGGGTGATCGAACCTATCGCCTGTGCCGTGAACGGCGTCGACGTCGCCAACATACGCATCGATGATGCGGTAGGGGTCGTTGGTCTCGGATACATGGGTCAGCTGGTGACGCGGACATTGGCGGTCACCCCGGTCCGGTCGATCGCGGCATTCGACATCCAGCCCGATGCGCTGGAGCGGGCGATCGAGAGCGGCGCCGACTTCGCCATTCGCGCCGACCAGGACGTCGACGAAATCGAACGTGAGTTGGAGGCCAAAATCTTCCGTCGTCCGATGCCGGAGTCTTACGTCCTCCCTGGACTGCAGAACGGGCCGCTGGATGTGGTGTTCGAGACATCCGGGTCTGCCGCAGGCCTGCGGCTCGCTTCACGTCTCGTCAGGGTGGGCGGCATGGTCATCATGTTTGGGCATCAGCGTGGCCTGATCGAGATTGATGGCACGGAGTGGCACCTCAAGGGTATTCACGTGGTCAATGGATCCCCGATGAGCGCCGAGAACTTCCACCAGATGTTTTACCGCGCAGCGGCAATGGTCAGCGCAGGCCGCATCAAGCTCGGAGGGCTCGTTACGCACTCCCGGCCGGCCGCACAGGCCCAAGAAGTCTTCGACGCCTCCGGCAAACCCGGCTACGTTAAGGGCTCAGTGACCTTCGGTGACATCGCGGGGGTGAACTCTTGAAGCGCGGAACGTTCCTTGCCTGCTACGAAGGGTGGGCCCTGGATGACGCACTAGCCCATCTGAAGAACAGCGGGGGTGAAGTGGTGGAGCTGGGGACCTTCGGCAGGTCGGTGGCAATGGACTACCAATTGGATGACCTGCTCCAAAAGCCAGCTCTGCGGGCCGAACTTGTCCAACGGGTAGCCGATCACGGGCTTCAAATCAGCTCGCTCAGCTGCCACGGCAATGCGCTGCATCCTCAAATCGAAATCGCCGAGACCCAGATCGCACTCTTCGACGACACTGTCCGACTTGCAGCCGCCCTTGAAGTCGACACGGTTGTGGATTTCTCGGGCTGCCCCGGTGACAACCCTGACGCTATTTACCCCAACTGGGTTACGTGCGCCTGGCCGGACGACTACCCAAAAATCCTTCAGTGGCAGTGGAACGAACGGATCTTCCCGTATTGGCATGAGAAGGTTCGCTTCCTCGAACGCGAAGGCATCCGTGTAGCGATCGAGATGCACCCAGGCATGGCGGTCTACAACCCCCGAGACCTTCTCCGGCTACGGGACGAGGTTGGGCCGGCCGTTGGCGCGAACCTCGATCCAAGCCACCTTTTCTGGCAACAGATCGACGTTGTTGGAGCGATTCGCTTCCTTGGAGACGCGATTTACCACGTCCATATGAAGGACTCCGAGGTGCGCCGAGCCAACACGCACCAGGTCGGCGTACTCGAAACTGCTCCGTTCAGCGCTTGGCGTGACCGCGCGTGGCTTTACCGCACACTCGGGCACGGACACGACGAGTCGTTCTGGCGGGCGTTCGTGACGACCCTCAAGGAGGTCGGCTACACCGGAACACTCAGCGTGGAACACGAAGACGTTCTCATCGGTGCGGCCGACGGCATCGAAAAGGCCCTTGAACTGATCCGGCGGGTCTCCCCCGCGGATGACGGCTTCAACACTTGGTGGGAATAGATTGCTAAGTCAAATCGATTTCCTAGTCTTCTCGCACGTCGTTATCGATGAGATCGAGCTTGCCAATGGGATGGTTCAGGACCCCTATCTGGGAGGCGCCGGGGCGTATGCCGCGGCAGGCGCAGCCTTGGCGGCGGGGCCGAATCGTTGCGCAATCATCAGCGGCGTGGGAACGGATCTGCCGGTGGAGGCCAAGGGTTGGCTGATCGACAGTGGCATCGCCACTGCGGGCATGCCCGCAGTGGACGCGCACACACCACGGACCGTGATTCGATACCACGACGACGGTGAACGTACGGAGTCACCCCGCTTTGGTTTGGACCACTTCACTCTCTCGGAGCCCGAAATGGCGATGGTCCCCGAGAACTACCAGAACGCCAAAGGCCTGTACGTTTTCAAGGCTATCGACACCGGATTCTGGACCGACCTTCGCGCGTATCGCGCGCGTACCAATTGTGCAGTCCTGTGGGAGATCGATGTTGCAGCGTGCAATCCAGAGAAGCGTCCACACGTTCTGAAACAACTCGCCGACGTCGACTTGTTGTCGATCAATCAAAGCGAGCTGGACCTGCTGTACGCCGACCAGCCTGACCTCACCCGCGTTCAACAAGTCGATGAGCTGCGCGCCGCCGGTGTCGAAGAAGTCCTTCTCCGCCGAGGCGCAGGAGGAGCAACCGTCTTCGGCAGAGGCGGGGCATTTGCCGCGGCTCCACCCCCAGGTGAACTGGTCGACCCCACCGGTGCGGGCAACGCATTCGGTGGGGCCTACCTGGCGCGATGGGTCGACACAGATCACAAGTCCAGCGAGGCACTCGCCGCAGCGATGGCTGGCTCCGCCGTCACGATCAGGCAATACGGGCCACCCGCCGTGAGCCATGTCCACCGAAATCGGTTCAATCGCCTGACAAATCAGGTGCAGGAAGCCGTTCATTTCTTGGAGAAGAGCATCAAATGAGTAGGTTTCACCCCTCCGTACCACCGATCAACCGTCGAATCCTTGACCGCTTCCAGCTGGTGGACAACATCCCTCTTCGAGGATTCCTGACCGAGGGGAAGCCCGCCCTGACGGGAATCGACCCGGAGCTCATCGGCGAGTACGTGCTGGTCGTTGTCCGCGACCCCCTGTGCTCTTACGAAAGGGATCCGGCCGCGCAGATCTCCGAGTCGTTCGATGACCGAGTACTTGCAGGTCAGACTGGCATGTTCACCACTTACACAGGGACCTACAAGGGCGCGCGCATCTCGGTCATCAGCGGCGGATCTGGATCTCCGGAAGCAGAACTCGCCATGGTTGATCTGCTCGAATACTCCAACGCCTCTACTTTCATCCGCGTTGGAGGTTCCGGGGGGATGAACGAGCGTGTCCGCCCGGGCGACCTGGTGATCGCGAGCGGAGTTGTTCGCGACGAGGGGATGACTGCCGGCTACGTCCCTGCTTCCTATCCCGCTGCTGCGGCGCCGGAGGTTGTGTTCGCCTTGGCCCAGGCTGCCCACGAGAATGGGTTCGCCTCGCACGTCGGCACGATCCGTTCGGCAGACTCGGATTACGTGGGCGGCGGCCGGCCGTCTGTCCGGGGGTACTTCCAGCCGTGGCATTTGGAGTTGGCTGAGTCATGGTCACGGGCCGGAGTGTTGTGTGGTGATCGTGAGTCGGCAGCGGTCGTGACACTGGCCCGTTTGTTTGACAAGCGGGGAGGCGCCATTTGCTCAGTCGCTGACAACCTAATGACGGGTGAGCCTTTCGTCTCGGGTGCGGGCCACAATAAGGCCATCACCACGGCGCTCGAAGCCATGGCAATCCTTCACAAGATGGACCGCCAGCGCGATGAAGCAGGTCTTCCGATCTGGCTGCCATCGCTCGCATCTGAGTCCGCACGCGCGTCCCAACGTGGGGACTCCGTCGAATCATGACACCGACTCGTCAACTCCGTGTTGCGATGATCGGTCACGGATTCATGGGAGCCGCGCACGCCCAGGGCTGGCGTGTGGCTCCGAGGTTCTTCAATCTACCGGCGTTTCCGGTCCCTCAGCTCATTGTCGGTCGCTCGACAGAAGCGGCTCAGGGAGCTGCTGACAAATGGGGTTGGCATGAAGCTGGTGACAGTTGGCAAGAGGCAATTGCGCGCGAAGACATCGACGTGATCGATATCGTGACACCAGGGGATATGCACGCGGAGATCGCGACGGCAGCACTTGAAGCCGGAAAGCACGTGCTCTGCGAAAAGCCCTTGGCGAACTCGCTGGAAGAGGCGGAGGCCATGGCTGAATCTGCGAGGGCAGCCGCCTTGTCGGGAGTGCGGTCCATGGTCGGATTCACATACCGCCGCGTACCCGCAATCGCTTATGCTCGCGAACTGATCGCTACAGGCCGGTTGGGCAGCATCTACCAGGTGCGGGCCAGCTACCTCCAGGACTGGCTCGCCGATCCGCAGGTTCCCCTCGCCTGGCGTCTCCAGAAGAACCGGGCGGGCTCGGGCGCGCTTGGCGACATTGGTGCGCATGCGATCGATCTCGTTCAATATCTCGTTGGCGCGCGAATCGCGGCAGTGTCCGGTACCACCCAGACAATCGTGAAACGCCGCCCCCTGTTGGAGCAGCCCATGGGTCTGGGAGGCATGGGAGGCGCTGAGATGGGTGATGTCTCTGTGGACGACGTCGCGATCTTCACGGCCCGGTTTAATGACGGCATCCTTGCCACGTTCGAAGCAAGCCGCTTTGCCACGGGACGGAAGAACGCCTTGCGAGTTGAGATTTCCGGAAGTAGCGGTGCTCTTGCATTCGATCTCGAAGATCTCAACGCACTTCACTTCTACGACTCGACCCTGCCGACAACTGAACAAGGCTTCAGCCGCATCCTGGTGACGGAACCCGGGCACCCGTACATATCAGCATGGTGGCCGGCGGGCCACATGCTCGGGTACGAGCACGGTTTCGCACATCAAGCACGCGACTTTGTCGAAGCAATCGTCAATGAGGTCCAGCCGTCGCCATCATTTGACGAAGGCTTGGCGGTTCAACGGGTTTTGTCAGCAGTGGAGACCAGCGCGGATCACCAGAGCGTCTGGACGCCGGCAAACGATCGTGATGGCCACTCCAAGGAAGGAGAAGATCACCAATGACTCGACCGATTACGCTCTTCACCGGCCAATGGGCGGATCTACCGCTCGAGGAGGTCGCCCGGCTGGCGTCGTCCTGGGGCTACGACGGACTAGAGCTGGCATGCTGGGGGGATCACCTCGACCCGTGGCGCTGGGATGAACCAGGCTACGCAGAGGGCCGGCTGGAGATCTTGGATCGCTATGGTCTCAAGGTCTGGGCCATCTCAAACCACCTCAAGGGCCAAGCCGTCTGCGACGATCCCATTGACCAGCGACACCGAGATATTCTCTCTGACCGCGTCTGGGGCGATGGTGAGCCTGAAGGCGTGCGCCAGCGTGCCGCGGAAGAGATGAAGAACACGGGACGGCTCGCCGCAAAGCTTGGCGTGAAGACTGTGGTCGGCTTCACTGGGTCGTCCATTTGGAAGTACATTGCGATGTTCCCTCCTGCCAGCCAAAGCGCGATTGACGCTGGGTACGAGGACTTCGCCAGTCGCTGGAATCCGATCCTTGACGTCTTTGACGAGGTCGGGGTGCGCTTCGCCCACGAAGTCCACCCCTCGGAAATCGCCTACGACTATTGGACAACGACGCTGGCACTGGAGGCAATCGGGCACCGCGAAGCCTTTGGGCTGAACTGGGACCCCAGCCACATGGTGTGGCAGGACATTGATCCCGTGAGCTTCTTGTGGGACTTCCGGGATCGGATCTACCACGTCGATTGCAAGGACACCAAGCAGCGCATGACGAATGGGCGCAACGGTAGGTTGGGCTCACACCTTGCCTGGGGTCAAGCCCGCCGAGGATGGGATTTCGTCTCGACCGGCCACGGTGATGTTCCATGGGAAAGCGCGTTCAGAATGCTCAACGAGATCGGCTACTCGGGCCCAATCTCCATCGAATGGGAAGACGCCGGCATGGACAGGTTGATCGGCGCTCCCGAAGCCCTCGACTATGTCCGCAAGCTTGCCTTCGACTCACCTGAAGCGGGATTCGACGCTGCCTTCAGCGCGCGGCAGGAAAGCAAAGCATAGGAGCTGGAACGTGGAAAGAACCTGGCCACCGCAGCGTCCTCCTGCGGTGGCCAGGTTCTTCATTACGGATCGGCGCACTACCGCCCGGATCACTCCCCTGCCTGGCCGATTGGTTATGATGATCATACAAATTGATTCAAGCCATCAGGGCGGACAGGAGCCTCAATGCCGGACGAGCGCATTTCGAACCATTTGGAAGCCAAGATTTCCCCGGTCGACCGGACGTCTCCCCTACCGGCATGGGCGCAGGTTGAGCGCGATCTGCGTGCGGTCATGGACCAGGGCCTTGAAGCCGGCCTCCAGCTGCCCACCGAGAATGACCTTTCGCGAATGTACAAGGTGAGCCGCATCACCATCCGTCAAGCCCTCTCCGCATTGGCCGACCTCGGCTACGTGGAGCGTAGACAGGGAATGGGCACGTTCGTGGCCGAACGACCCCGGCTGGTCCAGCATGACTTTGGGTTGCTCGTCCCGTGGCGGGACAGATTTCGCGCCGCCGGCGAAACAGCCACATCTGTACATATCAAGGACGCGGCCGCCGAGAGCGAGCCCTACGAAGTATCCCGTGAGCTTCAAACGGGCGAGCGTGGGACGGAGCGCCTGCACCTCAAGCGCCTGCACATCGTCAACGAGCACCCAATCGGCCTGACGGATTCGTGGTTGGCGGGCAAAGCGGCCGAAGCCCTGCAGGGCCGCGAGCTCGTGGACGGCTCCGTCTCAAAGAGCCTGGAAGCGGAAGGCGTCGTCCCGGACCAGGTTGATCATTTCCTGGAAGTCAGGTCTGTGAACAGCGCAGAGACCGCTCTCTTGGAGACCGTCATCGATGCGCAGGTGTTCGTAGTCTGGTCGATCAGCCGGCAGAGTGGAGCGCTCGTCGAGACGGCGAGAACCGTGTGGCTTGGCTCGCGAGTCAGATTCCACTACTCGACGAAGACTCTGGGCCGGAACCACAAAGGGCCGCGCTGACCATCGCCGTCGACGTCCATTTGCCGATCACTCTAGCTCCAAAATCCTTCATGGGCTGCGGCGGCCTCGTCTTCGAGGAGAGGCCCGACCACGTCAATCTTTCGCTGGCCACGCGAGATGACATCACGGCAGGGCAGGCTCAGGGTGGGGTTGTCAGGATCGTCTCCGGTCAGCGTCAGCAGCAGAGGCTCTGAAAGGGCATAGACAATGCGCCCCACGCCCGTCCAGTAGGCTGCGCCGGTGCACATGACGCATGGTTCAGCGCTCGAGTAAAGGGTTGCAGTGGACATTCCATTTTGGCCCAAGACACCAAAGGCGGCCGCGACGACGCGCAACTCGGCATGCTGGGTAGGGTTGCCCTCCGGAGGCATCGAGTTGTTGCCTGCCCGCGCCACCACACTTCCGGACGCGTCCACCACGATGGAACCGAACGGGTGGCGCCCCCTCCCCTTTGCCTTCTCCGCCTCCGCGATGGCGGCCCGAAGGAAGGCAGTCTCGTCCTCCGTCAGGACGTTGCGTGTGTTGTTTGGGAAAGGGGCGCACATTTTCCTGCTCCTTTGCTCGTGCCTTGCCAAGCGGCCCGCTGACGGGCCTCGGAGGGGCGGTTGCTTCTATTCGGAGAAAGACAGCTCGGTCGCCATTAGTTGGAGGAGGCCGGCCGCTGCGCTGACGGCAATGACAGCGGGACTCTTCCCGCCAATGTCAGGCAAGCCAATGGGACACGTGATGCTTCCAATTCGGGCGTCATCGTGGCCCTCGGCTTTAAGTCTTTGACGAAATCTGGCCCACTTGGCCCGCGAGCCGATCAGGCCGACCGATCCGAGGTCGTCCCGACGAACGGCTGCGTCGCACAGTAGGAAGTCCTCAGCGTGATCATGAGTCATGATGAACACATGCGATCCCTTCGGTAGCTCCGCCAAGGCGGAGTCGGGAACGGCGCTGTGAAGGGAGTCGATGTCCGCTATGCCGTCGTTGACGTCCGCAAGGAAGGCGGGATCAAGCTGGCTCGGCCTGCTATCCACGAGGATGAGTCGGACCGGCAGACGGGAGAGAATTCTTGCCAACTCATGTCCAATGTGGCCGACGCCGAAAATGGCAATCGTGGGGCGGGAGCGAAACGGTTCCAGTAAGACGCTGGCGGTACCCCCGCAGCACTGGCGCCCGTACTCGGTGGCTGCATGTTCATTGAGTGCAAACGTCACGCTTTCGGGTAGGCCTGAACCAGCCAGGAGCATTTCCCGTGCCCGATCAATGACGGTTGCTTCCAGGTTGCCGCCGCCGATGCTGCCCCACGATGTTTCTGCGCTGATGACCATTTTTGCCCCGGGTGCGCGTGGGGCATGTCCTCGCACGTCGGTCACAGTAGCCATGACACCGGGTGCGCCTTCCGATCGGAGTTTCTCTAGCGCCTGAAGCCAGTACATGTCAGTGGGCGGGGCCGGCGGATGGCGCCAGCAGGGCATTGCTGCTGTGTGACGCAGGCGCGGATGCCGTTGTGGCCTTGGCGGCCTCGATGGCCCAGTACACCGCTTCCGGCGTGGCAGGACTCCGGAGCTCCACAGAATGATCCCGGGAACCGAAGGCGCCTACGGCTTGGCGCAGGGCTTCCCGGACGCTGAAGGCCAGCATGAACGGCGGCTCGCCTACCGCCTTGGACCCGTAGACTGCTCCGTCCTCGGTGGCCCGCTCGAAGAGATGGACGTTGAACTCTTCGGGCACTTCAGAGAAGCTGGGCAATTTGTACGTGCTGGCTGATTGGGTAGCCAGCCGCCCCCTGTGGTCCCCGTCCGATTCGTTCCAGCTGAGTTGCTCCAGGGTCAGCCAGCCCGCGCCCTGAACAAAACCGCCCTCAACCTGCCCGATGTCGATCAGGGGGGACAGGCTGTCTCCGACGTCTTGGACGATGTCGGTACGTAACAGACGGTAAGCGCCGGTGAACGAATCAACCTCGACTTCCGAAACGGAGGCCCCATAGGAGAAGTACTTGAATGGTTCGCCTCGCATGCGGACACTGTCCCAGTGCAAACCCTCGGTGCGGTAGTACCCGGATGCGGATAACTGTATGCGCTGAAAGTAGGCTTCGCGGACCAGATCGACGAAGGCAAAGTCCTGCTCAGGGACACCGATCCCTGTAACGCGGCCGTCCACAAAGCGGACCTCGTCCGGGTGGATGTTCATCTTGCGTGCGGCAACCTGTGCCAGGCGTTCGCTGATCTGTTCACACGCGTTCTTGACCGCTCCACCGTTGAGGTCGGAACTGGAGCTCGCCGCGGTGGCAGAAGTATTCGGCACCTTGTCGGTTCGGGTCGGCGCCAAACGAACGTAACCAAGCGGCACGCCCAGGGCCGTAGCAGCCACCTGGCGCATCTTTGTGTGAAGTCCCTGCCCCATCTCGGTTCCGCCATGGGTGACCAGGACGGAGCCGTCTTTGTAGACGTGGACCAGCGCTCCGGCTTGGTTGAAGGCCGTGAAGTTGAATGAGATCCCGAACTTGATGGGGGTGATGGCGAGCCCGCGACGCCTGTGGGGGTCCGAGGCGTTGAATGCGTCGATCCTTTCCTTTCGACGGGCTACGTCTGCGCGTTCCAGAAGTGTTTCCCAGATGCCCGGCAGGCGCTCCGCGTGCCGCACTGGCTGCCCATAGGGCGTGCTCTGCCCTGGAACATAGAAATTGCGACGCCGCAGCTCGGTGGGGTCCAGGCCCAACAATGGGGCGCATCTTCCGAGAACTTCCTCGATGACGAGCATGCCCTGTGGGCCGCCGAAACCCCGGAAAGCTGTCTGGGAAGTCTTGTTCGTCTTGGCGATCCGACCGTTTAGGAGGACATTCGGAATCCAGTAACTGTTGTCAACGTGGCACAAGGCCCGGGCCAGCACTGGTTCGGAGAGGTCCAAGCACCATCCGCCGTCGCTGGTAAGCGTGGCTTTTAGAGCCTGGATACGGCCGTTGTCATCAAATCCGACTTCCCAGCGCGCATGGAAGGGGTGCCGTTTGCCGGACATCGTTATGTCCTGCGTGCGGTTGAGGCGAAGGCGTACGGGGCGACCCGTCAGTACTGAGCCCAGGGCAGCGATGGCTGCATACCCATGGGGCTGCATCTCCTTTCCGCCAAAGCCGCCGCCCATGCGAATGCACTGCACGGTCACGTTGTGGCTGTTGAGGCCCAGGACGTGCGCCACGATTTCCTGCGTTTCCGACGGGTGCTGGGTGCTGCACTGGACGAACACCTGGCCGCCCTCGTCAACGTGCACGAATGAAGCGTGGGTTTCCAGGTAAAAGTGCTCCTGGCCACCAAATTCGAGTTCACCACTGAACTGGTGCGATGCAGCGTGCAAGGCGGAATCTGCATCCCCCCTCATGACCGTCGGGCGATGGCCTTGGAAACTCCCGGACTCGATGGCCTCCGTAAGCGTCACTATTGACGGTAGAGGTTCATAGCGAACTTCAACAGCTTCGGCCCCCAAACGTGCGGCTTCGAGAGTCTCGCCGAGCACCCAACAGACGGCGTGGCCATAGAACATGACCTCCGTAGGAAACAGCGGTTCATCGTGCTTGATGCCGGCATCATTGACACCCGGCACATCCGCAGCGGTCAGGACCCGGACCACACCGGGAATGGACATGGCCGGTTCGGTCCGGAGGGACGTAACAAGCGCGTGGGCATGGGGAGCCTGCACCGGCCACGCATGCAGCACGTTCTGGCTTCGAAAGATGAGATCGTCCGTGTACAACGCCATCCCGGTCACGTGAAGGTCAGCGCTCTCATGAGACACAGCCATTCCTACTGCGGGATTGACGGGACGTTCGGCCAAGGGCTTCATCGGTTCTCCTCCGTGCTCGGGGCAGATGCGGTCTCCGCCTGGAACTTCAGCAGTGCGTTTCCAAGCATTGCTGAGCGATAGGCGGCACTGGACCTGAGGTCATCGATCGGTGAACCTTCAGTGGACATCATTGACGCTGCGGCTTGCGCGGTCTCGGGGGTCCATGGCTGGCCCAGCAGCGCTTCCTCTGTGCGGGAGGCGCGTATCGGTGTGGCAGCTACGCCTCCAAGACCGATCCTTATGGAGGAAACAGCATCTCCCTCGAGCTGCATGGCGAAAGCCACGGAGACGCTGGAGATGTCGTCGAATCTGCGTTTTGCGATCTTGTAGAAAGCCGTATGCTCCGCCAACGGAAGGGGGACGCGCACCGCACGCAGCAACTCGCCGGGTTGGCGTACGCTCTGGCGGTAACCGGTAAAGTAGTCGGCCAACGCTACTTCACGCTCACCTCGCACCGAGGCAAGCAGGACGGATGCGTCCAGGGCCAGCAATGCCGGCGCCGAATCGCCGATTGGAGATCCCGTGGCAAGGTTTCCTCCGAGGCTTGCCGCATTGCGGATCAGACGGGAAGCGAATTGAGGAAACATCTGAGCCAACAGTGGAATCCGGCCCGCGAGCCCGCGTTCCGCTTCTGTCAGTGTCAGTGCGGAACCGATTTCAATCCAGTCGCCACTGAATTCGAGGCCCCGCAGCGGCTCCAAGCGGTCAATCGCGACCGTCAGAGACGGCCTGTCATGCCGGAGATTGACCTCCACGCCGGCATCCGTGGACCCCGCCACGAGCTTCGCCTCCGGATTCTGAGCCAATAGTTCCAAGAGGTCTTCCAAGGTCACAGGACGGGCGAAGGCCGCATTGCCGAGGGTTGCGGTCGTCGGCCGGGCGGCCGGGGCTGCCTCGGACTGCCTTCTCAGCAAGGGATCTGCCTCGTCGGGGGCGTCTAGCGCATACGCTGCGTCACGGATAGGGCGGTAGCCCGTGCATCGGCAAAGGTTGCCGCTGAGTGCGTGCAGATCAAATCCGTTTGGTCCGCATTCCGACTCCATGGCATGGTCCCCACCGGCATGGGTGTTTGCATTTTCCGCGGAGGCACCTGCATGCCTGCCACGCTCGGGCCGATAGTACTCGGCAGCCATGGAGCAAACGAAGCCTGGCGTGCAATAGCCGCATTGGGAGCCACCCCGGGTCGCCATCTCTTGCTGAACCGGGTGCAGATCGCCGGCGGCAAATGGCCCGCGGTCCGCGGCAAGGCCCTCAGCCGTGACGATCTCCTGGCCGTCGAATGCTAGGGCAGGAGGCAGGCAGGCATTCAAGGACGTCCATCGACTTTCGTCGACTCTGTCCGGACGGACCACCATGACGGCACAAGCGCCGCACTCGCCCTCCGCGCAGCCCTCCTTGGCTCCAGTGAGACCCTCAGCCCTGAGCCATTCAAGCAACCGCACGTGCGGACCCACTCCGTCACCATCGCGGATCTGACCGTTGACTGTTATCTGAATGTCACCCATGTTCGTCTCCTAAATCCTTGGAAGTATGTGCGATGTGGAGTGCGAGGATCCTGCGTCAATGGACGCGCTGCCTCCAGATTTTGTCCAGTTCTTCCTGCAAACGTCCGGCACATTGCCTCGAGGCTGCCCTCAACGCAGCGCCTTGGTCCCTGCCTTGCCGTAGCTGGACCCACAGTTGTCATTGCTCAAAACGCGTGACCACGACCACACATGAGCTAGATACGTCTAGTGATCATAATAACAGTACTTTCGTCCGGAGCGAAGGCTTCCCACTACCCGAAATCCCCCGGCCCGGGTGGCCCACCCCCGTTCCCGCGACCATTTGCGAACTTCAAGAACCATTGACACGATTGTGAGTAAGGACATAAGGTATTGATATCAATACAAGTAGTCTTATTCGGGATGTCAGTGACCCGGATGAACTCAACGATGGAGACTAGATCGCTTCTCTTCCTGGTTTCCCAAGTGGGAAACTCAAAGAACACGTGGTTCCAAGTGCGTGTGGCGTGTGTCCCAGAAGGATGTGCAATGCGTATCTTCAAGAACTCAGTACTTGCGGCCGGTGCTGCGGCTGCTGCGTTGATCTTGTCCGCGTGTGGCGGCCCGTCCGGGTCGGCCAGCGGCAAACAGCAGATTGAGATGTGGTTCTGGGGAGCGCCACCGGCTCACCAGAAGGAAATGCAAAACGTCCTGGTAAACGGCTTCAACAGCTCCCAGGACAAGTACGAACTCAAGGTGACCTTCGACAATGCCGTCGACAAAAACGTGGAAGTCGCGCTGGCGGCCAACCGAGGTCCCGATGTGGTGTACGGCTCCGGCCCTGCTTTCGCGGCCGCATACGTAGCCAAGGGAAAGCTCGCGGACATGACGCCCTACGCGGACAAATACGGCTGGAAGGACCGCATCCTGGACCCGATGTACGAGTCCGGCACGGTGGACGGGAAACTCTACTCGCTACCCAACTCGCTTAATAACATCGGCGTCTTCTATAACAAGGCCGTCTTGGACAAGCTCGGAGTAGCCGTTCCCACCTCCACAGCAGAACTGAATGGAGTGATGGACAAAGCCCAGAGTCAAGGCTTGTACGCATCAGTCACCGGCAACAAGGGTTGGAAGCCGGTAAATCAGAACTACGCGTCCTTGTTCCTCACGCACGTGGCCGGCGGCAAGACCGTGTATGACGCCCTCCAGGGCAAGACCTCGTGGACCGACCCGAAGATTGCTGCGGCCATCGATGCCTCCAAGGACTTCTACGGGAAGGGGTATCTGGCCGGGAAGGACTACTTCAACCTGAACTTCGTCGAATCCATGCAGTTGCTCTCCCAGGGCAAGGCCCCGTTCATGTTCGGCCCAAGCCTGGCGTTCCAGTTCGCCACCGACTCGTTCAACGAGAAGAACGGCAACGCCGGTGACCTCGGATTCATCCCCTTCCCCAACGTGAACTCTTCGCTGGCATCCCCCAATTACACGCTGGGATCCACCGCCTCCCTGTCCATCAATAACGCATCAAAGAACAAGGACGGCGCGGCCATGGTGATCGATTACATGATGACCGAGAAGTTCTCGGTCGACATGACCAAGACCTGGCCTGGCTACTGGGCGGTGCCCCTGAAGAAACTGGATGCCAACCCGTCTGACTTCACCGGCCTATCCAAGCCCTACGTGCAGGCCATGAAGGACATGATCAGCGGCGTCAACGAAGGACACTACGGCTTCTTTGCCGGCACGTTCTTCCCGCCCGCCACGGCCACTGCCTTCGACGACATCGACAGCGTATGGCTCGGCAAGACCTCAACAGGGGACTTCCTCAAGAAGGTCGACGCGACGTTCGCCGAGGAGAAGGCCAAGGGACTGGTTCCACCGGTACCGGAGCCGAAGTAGCGATATCACCCTAGCTTCCGGGGTAGGAGCGATCCCTGGCCTACCCCGGCGGCGAAGCCAAGATAAGACGGTTCAATTGTGACTCTTTCACTCAAGACCCCAAGTAGGAATGCACTCGACGCACGGCAGGGCGTCCGATCCCGGAAAACGTTCCACCGGCGCCGCACCATCATCAATTACCTGCTTCTGGCTCCCGCGCTGCTGTTGTCAATCGTCGTCGTTGTGGTTCCCGGCATCCTGACGGCCGTTGCCTCGTTCACGGATTGGGACGGGCTGGGCTTCAGCGCCAACTTCGTGGGAACGGACAACTTCACCGACATCTTCAACGACCCCACCTTCTACACTGCACTGGGGAACAACATCAAGTGGGTCCTGCTCTTCTTGACGATCCCCGTTGCCCTTGGGTTGCTGACAGCATCGCTGCTTCTCAGGCGGAAGAAGACCCGGACCCTCTATCAGGTCATCTATCTGATGCCCTACGTTCTGGCTCCCGTAGTCAACGCCATGGTCTGGCTGAGCATCATCTACAACCCGCATGGCGGCGTAGTCGGATACCTGCGCGACCGTGGAATGAGCATCGAGCCACCGCTGGCCAACCTGGACATGTCAATCTACGCTGTTGCCGGCGTGGACATGTGGCACTACTGGGGCTTCCTAACAGTCATTTACCTGGGTGCCATGCGCCAGACCCCGGTGGAGCAGGTAGAGGCAGCCATGGTGGAGGGCGCCAATGCGTTCCAGATCTTCAGGCACGTATACCTGCCGAATATCCGAGCGACGCTGCTCCTCATGGGCGTGATGATCGTGATCTTCTCCTTCTTGGCGTTCGACTACGTCTATCTGCTGACACAGGGAGGACCGGCGCACTCGAGCGAAGTCATGGGCACGTATGCCTACGCTTTTGCCTTCTCCAGCTTCCAATTCGGCAAGGCGGCAGCCGTGGGCCTCATCATGAGTTTCTTCGGACTCGTCGCGTCCTTCGTCTACACCTGGCTCAGCCGAAGGGATCTCTCCAAATGAACACCAGCTCGCGCAAATTCAACGCCATCTCCGGACACGTCGTCCTCGTTATCTTCGCCCTGATCGCCATCTTGCCCCTCGCACTGGTCGCCATCAACAGCGTCAAGAACAGCGCTGACGTCACCGAGGATCCACTCTCCTTGCCCACCGGGTTCAACTTCCAGAACTTCATCGACGCATGGTCCTATGGCAATTTCGGGCTGGGCTTCATGAACAGCCTGGTGCTGACCGCCACGACGGTTGTTGTTGTTCTTGTCCTGTCCTCACTGGCTGGGTATGTCCTGGCTGGCAAGAAGGTCCGCAGTTGGCCTGTCATCATGGTGTATTTCACCATGGCCATGACCGTGCCAATCCAGCTGTTCCTGTTCCCGCTGTACTCGGGGTTTGCCCAGTTGGGGTTGCTGGACAACGTCCCGGCCGTTGGCGTGGTGCTCGCGGCAATCAACATGCCGTTCGGCGTGTTCATGATGCGAACATTCTTCCTCAACGTCCCGGCGGAGCTTGAAGAGGCTGCCTTCGTCGACGGCGTCAACACCTTCCAGCTCATCCGTCACATCCTGTTCCCCGTGGTCCGCCCCGGCTTGATTACGGTAGGCGTGATTGTGGGCCTCAACGCCTGGAACGAGTTCCTGATTACTTCCACTTTCCTGCAGAACTCAAGTACGAAGACTCTCACCTTGGGCTTCCTGTCCATGAACGGCACGTTCAGTACAGATCTAGGCGTCATGATGGCTGGCGCCATGATTCTGATCGTCCCGGTGCTGGCCATCTTCATAGCGCTGCAGCGGTACGTGGTGGACGGGCTCGCCAGCGGATCCGTGAAGGGCTAGTGCAACCTCTCGAACGAACTGCAGGAAAACCAACAATTGCAACCACTGGAGCGCTTTGTGCTCTTCACCCGAAAGGATACTTTCTTGTCCACCAAAGCTCCCGGAACATGGGAAAACTTCACTGTCAACACCAAGCCTGCCGAAGGCTTCGCAGCACCGACCGGCTACACCGATCTGACGCCTGCGCTGCGGGAAAAGATCCCAGCCGGCATGCAGGACGGGCAACTCCATGTCTTCATCCCGCACACGACATGCACGTTGATCTTCAACAGCGGAGTGGATGGCACGACCTTGGCCGATATCCGACTGTTTATCGAAAGCCAAGTACCCGTGGATCGCCCCTTCGTTCACCTCCACGACGGGCCGCAGGATGCTGCTGCCCACGTCAGGCTTGTCTTCGGGACCAACTCGCTTTCCGTGCCTGTCATTGACGGCAAGCTCGCGATCGGCCACAGCCAGGGCATCTACCTGCTCGAACTCGACGGCCCGCGGGATCGGACCATCCACCATTCTGTCAGCACAGTTGGACTATGACGACGGTCGGCATCGCCGGTGGTCTGAGCGTTGACCACCTGGTCACGGAGGGCGCGGGAGTCCGTTTCCGCGTCCTCGGTGGCCCTGGCCTGTTTGCCGCACTGGGCGCACGCACAGTTGCGGGCACACAGGTCCGGCTCCACACCGCCCTTCCCGACGACGAACCGACGTTCGAATCCCTCTTCCGTTCCGCCGGAGTGGCTATGGAATTCTGCGCCCGAACTCCATATGCAAGCCGGTTGTGGATCCTCAACTCCACAGAAGGCCGCCGGATCCTGCCAACCGCGAGCCCGGATGGGCTGGAAGTTGTCGGGAAGGTAGAGCACGAGGAGTCGGCGGGCACCGCACCAGACGAGTTCTACAGAGGGCTGGAGGGACTACTGTTATCTTCACCGCAGATGTCCCGGCCGTCATCGAAGCGGGCGCGTGTTGTGGGCGTGGATCCGGACCAGCGGGAAGTCATGCGGCATGGCCTCGACTACTGGCTCGCGATGGCCGAACAAGCCACCGTGCTCCTGCCAAGCCGGGTCCAGCTCGCACAACCAGGCCAGGATCCTGGGGATGCCGCCGTCATGATTTCTCTGGCTACGGGCGTTCCGGTCATTGCACGACTCGACGTTGATGGACTGCTTGTCGTCGACGGCGACCGGGCGTGGAGCGTACAGGATCCTGAGGTCCGCGTGGTGGACACGATAGGTGCCGGCGATGCATCAGCAGCAGCAATTGTCGCGGCTCTGGCTGGCGGGTCCAGCCTTGTCGAAGCAGCGGCCTTCGGCGCCAGCGTGGCCCGACTCATACTTTCCGATTGGGGCCATGCCGGCCTACTCAGGGACGAACCACTAACCCGTCCCTACGAAACACTCATTACAAAGGAGCTCTAACAGTGTCTGGAATCGAGACAAAACAAAGCCTGGCCGACCTGCTGGAGGCATTGGACCGTGTAGAGTCCGTTACTCCCCTGGAGCAAAGCGCACCTCTGGGCAACGCGGTCTTCGTCGGCTCTGGCGACTCTTTGGCGTCAGGGCTCGTTGCCCACAACTTCGGGCACCGTTCCATGTCATCGGGTGACATCACCTGGACAGACCAATTGCCGGCGCGGGCTGACACCATCGTTGGCATCTCCCACTCGGGGACTTCCGGCGCAACGGTGAAGGCTCTGCGGAAGGCCCGCGACCAGGGGCTTAACACGATTGCCATCACGTCCAACCCCGACTCGCCAATCGCGGCGGCCGCTGAGGCAGTCCAAATCGTCCCCACACTGCCTGTCAGCGAGGCGGTTCCATCCGCAGGGCACATCATGCTGGCTTTGGGTGTTGCGGCAGTTTGCGGGGCCGATGTCTCGAATGGACCCGGAGAAGTCGCCAAGGTCCTCCGGGAGCTTGAGTCGGCTATTCCCGCAGTGACCGCACGCTTTGGCGATACAGCACCCGCGGGAATTTCAGTCTTGACCCTGCCGGACCTCCGAAGTGCCGGAGATTTCTGGACCCTGAAGCTGATCGAAGCCGCCGGAGTAGTTGCAAGGGTTGTTCCGCTTGAGGAAAGCGGCCACGTTGACTACTTCATTGGACCCCAGGAGCAGCTGACGATCCAGCTTCTGGGCGGCGTTGGAAAGGCCCGGCACGAGCGACTTGAAGTGGCGCTGGCTGCCAACGGACAGAACGTCGTCCTTATTGACTTCAGCAGCCTTGCCCCATCGTCGGGCGCCGTTTCATCCATCAGCCGGGACATAGCAGCGGCGTCGTTCGGTGCCTTTGTGGCCTACCATGCCGCCCTCGCCTGGGGACGCCCGCCGTTCCGCGGTGGCGCCGTCAATATGGATGCCAGCCACATCAAGCTGTCCGAATAACGGAACCATACCAAAGCGGGGGCTCCAGGCTGATGGCCTGGAGCCCCCGCTTCACTGTTTTCCGGTTGTTCCGGGAATCCGCAAAAGAATGCGTCAAAGGACGGCTTAACGAACGGCAGGCTGGAGTTCGGAAAGGTACGGCAGGGAAGCGATGGCACCGGCTCTAGTAGTCGACATCGAAGCAGCCCTTACCCCGAGGGCCACCGCTTCCACGAGTGACTGCCCCATGGCCAGTCCCGCTGCAACGGTCCCGCAAAAGCAGTCACCAGCGCCGGTGGTGTCGACTGGATCCACACGCGGCGCTTTGACTGATATGGGCGCTTCGCCGGGCGTCAAGATGGCACATCCAGCGGCACCTCGAGTGACAACAATGGTGGCCGACGTTGTCAGACGGATGGCTTGGGCGGTGACCTCCGGAAGGCTTTTGGCTTCAGCGTCGGCACCTACAATGGCTGCGAGCTCGCTTTCGTTGACAATCAAGACGTCGACGGCGGATAACAGTTCCGCGGAAAGCGGACCGGCTGGTGCCGCGTTCAGAATACGGACGCCCTGGGCTGCTCCGAAGGCCTGAAGAACTGCCTCCGTCGGAACTTCCAGCTGGGCAAGGACCACATCTGCCTTAGCGATCTCTTCCGCGGCCTCCCCCGACGTGATCGTGGCGCGGTTCGCGCCGGGACTCACCAGAATCCGGTTCTCGCCGGACGCTTCTACAACGATGACTGCCAATCCAGTGGATTCGTTGTGGGCCTGCCGCAGCAGCGCAGTTCCGACGCCCTCCGCTGACAGGCAGTCATAGAAACGTGCAGCCACTGGATCTCCGCCTACGGTGCCCATCATCTGAACGGCAGCACCCATTCGGCGCGCGGCGACAGCCTGGTTGGCCCCCTTGCCGCCGAGCCCCTTGCTGTGGCCGCGGGCCATCAGAGTCTCGCCAGGGCCTGGTGCTTGGACGGCAGATATGACCAAGTCCTCGTTCAGGCTCCCCACCACGACAACATTGCCCGTCCGGACGGCTGGAAATTCCAAGTCACGCTCTTGTTCACTCATGCAAGTCATTATAAAGTTATAACAACGTACAATTCTAGAGAACGGAGTCACGATGAAGAACATTCTGATCGACTGCGATCCGGGCATCGACGATGCCCTGGCCATCATCCTCGCGTTGAAGCACCCGAACCTTGACGTTCGCGCCGTCACGACCGTGTCCGGCAACATGACTGCCGACCACACTTCCATCAACGCCCGAAAAATCCTTGAGTTCATGGGCAAAGTGGACATTCCCGTGGCTCAGGGGCCACTCAAACCACTGGTGCGCGACTACCCGCGCGATCCCTTCTCGCACGGAGACGACGGACTGGGCAATACCGGGCTCCCCCAACCGAATCTTCCCCTCGATGCCCGCACCGCCGCAGAGGTCATTGTCAGCACCGTCAACGAGCACGCCGGAGACATCTCCCTGGCGTTCACTGGCCCACTGACCAACTTGGCACTTGCCCTTGAACTGGATCCGGAGCTGCCGTCCAAGGTCAGCGAATTGGTCTTTCTGGGCGGCTCCTTCGGATTCACCAAATACGCGTTCACTCAGGCAACAGGTGACAACCCGGCCAGCGAATGGAACGTCTACGTGGATCCAGAAGCCGCGGACATTGTCTTCCGGGCAGGGTTCCCACTGCGCTGCATCGGCTTGGACGTCGCCACGCACATCGACATCAACCTCAGCGACGAACGGCTGGGAAGGCTGCGGAGCAGCGACAAACCCGAG
This sequence comes from Arthrobacter sp. Soil762, assembly GCF_001428335.1. Classification (GTDB taxonomy): domain Bacteria; phylum Actinomycetota; class Actinomycetes; order Actinomycetales; family Micrococcaceae; genus Arthrobacter. The sequence goes on along the minus strand of NZ_LMSG01000017.1, from coordinate 221,405 downwards.
GCCCGCTTGGCGGCAGACATAGTGAAGTTTGTTCGGGACCGGGAGTACCAGTCCTACTGCGCACTGATCGATTCAATGGTTATTGCCGATCTTGTGGACCCTGGAATCGTCCGGTTTGAGGAGATCTACTGCGGAGTGGAGACCGAAGGGAAATTGACCCTCGGAATGACCGTTGCAGACATCCGCAACCATCACGCTTGGACCGACCTGCCTCGCATCCGGGCGGCAGCCGATGCTGACTTTGGACGTTTCCTTGACTTCCTCGTTGACGGGCTCACCGCATGAGCGTCACAAAGAGCCGCCTGATTCAACTGCCCAAAGCAGAACTACATCTTCACATCGAGGGCACCTTGGAGCCGGAGCTTGTCTTCAAACTGGCCAGGCGGAATGGCGTCGAGCTGCCTTACCGGGATGAATCGGACCTCAGCCAGCAATACGCCTTCGAGAATCTGCAGTCATTCCTGAATCTGTACTACGAGTGCATGGCTGTCCTGAGAACCCGCGAGGACTTCGCAGACCTTGCGCGCAGCTATTTCGCGAAAGCCAAGGAACAGGGCGTCCGCCACGTCGAGATGTTCTTCGATCCCCAGGCCCACGTATCCAGGGGAGTGGACTTCGACGAGGTCGTGGAAGGTCTCCACCAAGCGATCGGCGAAGCCTGGACGGAGCACGGAATTTCCGGCGGCCTCATTCTCTCATTCCTCCGGGACGAGCCCCTGGAAACCGCGCAAGACGTCTGGTCAAAGGCCAAAGAGCGGCCCGAGCGGTTCGTTGCCGTAGGGCTCGATTCGGCCGAAGTGGGCTTCCCTCCGGGGCCCTTTGCGCCCATCTTTGCCGAAGCGCGGGCGCTCGGCCTCAGGGCCGTTGCCCACGCAGGCGAGGAGGGCCCGCCGTCGTACATTAACGGGGCCCTGGACGCACTGAAAGTCGACAGGATTGACCACGGAATTCGCGCCATGGAGGACCCCGAACTCGTCCGCCGGCTGGTTCGGGACGCTGTTCCGTTGACCGTTTGCCCACTGTCCAACGTCCGCCTCGGCTGCGTACAGGATCTTGCCGACCATGGCCTGCTGGCGATGCTTGACGAGGGACTGATCGTAACTGTCAATTCCGACGATCCGGCCTACTTTGGAGGCTACGTAGGCGACAACTTCGTCGCAGTGGACTCTGCCCTCGGACTCGATGACGCCACGGCAGCCCAACTGGCCAGGAATTCCATCAGGGCCGCGTTCGCTCCAACGGACCGTAAGCAGGCGCTGCTCGAACTCATTGACCAGTGGGAAGGCGCAGCATGAGCAGCAGCCACGTGAAGTACGCCATCCTCTCGCACGTGATCATCGATGACATCGTCCATGCCGACGGTCGAGAGGATCCGGGACATCTGGGCGGAGCCGGCGCCTATGCCGCACTCGGTGCAGCCCTGGCGGCGAGCGATGGAGAGGTTGGAATTGTTGCAAAAGTGGGCTTGGCGGATCGCAGCCAGATCGCCGCGGAATTCGTTGATCGCGGGATATCGGTGGAGGGGCTTGCCGGCGTTCAAGGACCAAGCCCCCGCTCCACACTGCGGTACTTCGAAGACGGCGAACGCATCGAAACCCCGCAGCACGGAGATGCCCATTTTGAGGCATTGACGCCCATGCCCGCTGATATTCCCGAATCGTGGGCCGGATTGGAAGGAGTCTATCTGTTCCACGACGCGGATCCGGAGTACTGGCGGGCGGTGGGCAACTACCGCTCGACGCACAACGTGACCCTCCTTTGGGAGATCTCGGCCGCGGCGTGCACTCCGGAACAGTGGGATTCCGTCCGCAGCATTCTGCAAATGGTGGATGTCTTTTCGATCAACAGGACAGAGGCACGTGCCCTGCTGGGCACGGATTCGCTGTCCGAGGCAGTGGAACGGTTGCGGGAAGCAGCACCCCTGGTCTTCCTGCGGCTAGGTGAGCACGGCTCTCTGCTTATTCGAAGCGGTGAGACCTTGGCCTTTGCTCCCGTTCCGACGTCGGTGATCGATCCCACTGGCGGTGGCAACTCCTACAGCGGCGCGGCCCTCGTCGGATTACTCGCATCCAAGGGAGATCCCGCTGCTGCAGCACGGACGGCTGCAGCCGTCGCGAGCCTCGTCATAGGACAATTCAGCCTTCCCTCAACCGGCCCGGAACAGCGCAGCCTGGTGCGGCAGCGGTCGGCTGCCGCGAACACGAAGGACCTGCGGCTGCTATTGTTATAAAGGATCTAACAATATGACAACAAGAGGGATGCCGCCCGCATGTGTCCTCAGTGCGACGTACACCCAGTACATCCTGTTGTCTGTCTGATGGAAAGCGAATTCCAGTGGCTGAAGTATCAACAGTTGAACGAAAGTCGCCTTTACCGGCGTGGGCCCAGGTCCTGCGCGATGTCAGGCGCAGGATCGAGGAGGGTGAGCTCGAGCCTGGTGGCCGCATGCCCACTGAGAATGAGCTGGCGAGCTCGTATGGCGTCAGCCGGATCACTGTTCGCCAGGCGCTTGCGGACCTGGCAGCACAGGGTTTCGTGGACCGCAGGCAGGGCACCGGGACGTTTGTGGCGCAACGTGCCATCCCGATCCAGCATGACCTTCAACTGACGACTCACTGGCGTGCGCGATTCGCTGAGGCCGGTTTTGATGCGCGTTCAGAGGAGATCGAACCGGCATCCGATGACCCGGCGCCGCATGTGTTGCTGCGCGAAGTGGAGGAGGCCGAACGTCCAGGCCGAACCGTTCATTTGCGGAGGCTGCACGTGGTGGATGGCAGAGCGATCGGGATCACCGATTCGTGGGTGTCCGCAGATCACGCCCCCGGCATTGGAAATCAGCCTCTGATCAACGGTTCGCTGTCCCAGACGCTCAGTGAGGTCTGCGGCATTGATGCACCTAAGACGGAGAGCTTCCTGGAAGTCGGGCTGGCCTGCGTTGGCGAGGCCCTGCTCTTGAACACCTATGTTGATGCACCACTCTTTGTGGTCTTGTCCGTTTCACGAACCACAGACAATCAGATCCTGGAAATGTCGCGGGCCGTCTGGATCAGCGCGCAGGTAAGGTTCCACTTCCTTAGCTGAGCTGAAACCCGTCGGTCGCGTCGGTCCGGGATCCCCAGCGAACCCGAACCGAAAGATGCCCTCCTTGACCAAGACCCTGCTTTCGCCCGCGCCATTCAACTGGCCACAATTGCTCGTTCTTGCGGCAGCGGGTTTTGTATCTGTCACCACCGAGCTCTTGCCGGTCGGCCTGCTGACATTGATCAGCAACGAGTTCGAAGTTTCAGAAGTGGGCGCTGGCCTCCTGGTAGCTGCATATTCGGTGATTGTCGTGTTTACCGTTATTCCGCTGAGCAGGCTGACCTCGCGGGTGCCCAGGCGCAGACTCATGGTGGCAACACTGATTGCCTTTTTGGTGGGCACGCTTGTCCTGGTGGCAGCTCCCAATTTTCAGATTGCACTGTTCGGCCGGCTCATCAGCGGGGCAGCCCACGGGATGCTGTGGTCAGTGCTGGCCCCATACGTTAGCCGCATCGTTCCTACGAAAGACGTGACCAAGGGGCTTGCGGTGATGTTCAGCGGGAGCACGCTGGGACTCGCGGCGGGAACACCCCTGGGGACGTCACTTGGACAACTGCTCGGCTGGCGTTTTGCGTTCGTGGTGCTGGCTGGTGCGACCGCCGTTGCGGCCATTCTGGTGAGATGTATGTTGCCCGAGATTCCCGGCGCCACACCGGGCGCTCACGCCAGCCCGCTGTTGACGGCCCTCCGCATGCCCTGTGTGATGCCGCAGCTCACGGCATGGACACTTCAGGTTGCAGCCCATTTTGGTTTGATGACGTACATTTCATCCTTCTTTGCTGGCCGCGGCCTTCTGCCGGCAGTCACGGCAACCGCGCTCAGCGCCCTGGGGTTAGCGGCCTTGGCCGGAATTTGGATTGCGGGAGTGACCGCGCATCGGCTCAACAAGCCTGCCCTGATCATCTCGTGCGTCATGATGGCCGCATGCTACATAGCCCTGTCAGTAGGGCGCCTGGATTCCTTGTGGGCGATCATCCTGGTGACTATTTGGGGAACCGCGCAGTCGGCCAGCAACGTCTTCAACCAGACGGCGGTGTTGGCGTTCTCCGGTCCCAACGCGGAAGCCGTGAACAGCATGGTGGTGGTCGCGATACAGATCGGAATCACAGCCGGATCCATCTTCGGCGGCGCCGCAGTCCAGGCACTGGGTGTTGAGCAGTTGCCTTTGGCCTTGCTGGTACTGCTCACCGGTTCATTGATCCTGGTTGTTCGAGCACACGGTTTCCAGATCGCGAGGAACCGTTGAGTGACCAACGGTTAAGAATTGCATAAATCTGTTGCTGAACCGGCCGATCATGCGATTGGCCGTTCCAGCGGCGGATTGAGCACGAACATCCATGCCCTCGTCTATGGCAGGGCCGGCCCTTGGTGCTGCTGGTCGCCCCCTGGACAGGGCGGGCGTACTCATCCCGCGCGATCCAGACACCCCTGCGCGGACGCGGGGTCACGGCCGTCATCCCTCAGCCGGCCGATCAGATCGGCCACCGGAAACGACGCGGCACCGCCGGCGGCAGGCCACCAGCCTTCGACAAAGAGGATTACAATGCAGGAACGTCGTCGAACGGAACTTCAACACCTTCAAGCAGTGGCGAGGCCCGGCCACACGCTACGACTATGCAGATGGTCTAATACCGCTCCGGGAGGCGATCTGACTCGCGCGACGACTAGCTTCGTGCCTAGAGGTTGATCAGTCGAACAAGACCCGGAATGGCGTTCGTGCTGTCACTGGCTGTAAGGATGTGTCCCAATAGGGGCTTTCGCACCAGGAACGATCACAATCTTGACCAAATCTCTCGACCAGCGAGGGCCACCGTTTCCAAGAGAGGGGCGACCATGTCTGCCGGCGCCGCTCAACCCGTGGCTTTGCACCCAACTTCGCACGCCGCAGAAGACGCCCTTCTGGGCGTCGACACCCACGAGCACGTTCACGTCGCCGCAATGATCGCCATGATCGGTGGTCTCCCCGACACCCGCAGTTTCCCTGCTACAACGAATGGCTACGAGGAAACCCCGACGGACAGAAGGAAGCCGAGTCACTGGCGGCGCTGGGGCGCGTCGGACAGCCGGAGGATGTCGCAGCCGTCGCTCATTCCTAGCATCGGACGACGAAAGCTGGGTTACGGGCGGAATCATCGATGCCAGCGGTGGTTCGGGCCTCTCATGGCAGGCACCGTGCGGTCCATCCAAGAGACTTTACAGTTCAGCGCTGCGGGCCAGAACCAATGTACTACCAGCTGGTCGAGGCAATCCGCTTGGCCATCAGGTCCGGCGAACGCCGCCACGGGCAACGGTTACCCACCGAAGCAGACGATAACGAGGCAATGTACCGGCCCGAAACACGGTCCGCCCAGCCTGGTCATATCTCGAACAGCAGGTCGCTTCAGCCGTCAACCTGGACGCGGCAATTTCGTCGGCTGACTGGTGCCACCGGGTCTCTAGCCCGAAGTTGTCAGGCTGAAGGGCGATGCCAGGACAGAACGCAGGGCGATGCCGGCCGCGCCCAGCAGGGCCGCGGACTGGCCCAGTTCTGAAACCGCCACCCTGGCGGGAGAGACGACGCCGGGCGCGTAGTCGGCCAGGCTCTCTACGACAGCGGGTGCAATCCACGGCCCCATCTGGGTGAAATGGCCGCCGAGCACCACGGCGGACAGGTTCATCAGGCGCGCCGTGGACGCCGCGGCAATGCCCACATAGTGGCCGGCCCGGGCGACGGCGGTAAGAGCGGCTGGGTCTCCGGAGGCGAGGTGTTCACCTAGACGCGCGAGCCTTTCTGATGCCGCGCCCGGCGCAATGCCGGCTTCGGCGAAAATGGCCTCCTGCCCGGCGAACGATTCGAGACAGCCATGGCCGCCGCACGAACAGTCGGGGCCGGACGGTTCCACCACCATGTGGCCCACCTCGCCGGCCTGTCCCCGGGGGCCCGCAAACAGTTCGGAGCCGATCACGAGGCCGCCGCCGACGCCTACCTCGCCGGAGATAAACAGGTAGTCGCGGAAATCCAGTCCGTGGCCGTACCAAAGCTCGGCCAGCGCCGCGCAGTTGGCTTCGTTGTGTAGAACCGTGCCGAACGGTGCGTCCGGAAGGAGCCGGTCGAGCTGCAATGCAACCCCATGCCAGTGAAGGTTGGGGGCGGTGGCAACTGTCCCCGCTGCTGAGTCCACCAGGCCGGGAACGGCAAGTCCGCCGCCAAGAAGCATTATTCCGGCCGCTGATGCCTCCGCCGCAACGTCGCTGACGAGCCCTGCCAATAGTGACATGACGGACTCGGGCGACTGGCCGCGGTTGCCGCTTTCCAGTGTCCGGTGGATCCGCAGCGTCCCGCCGAGGTCTAGGAGCCCTGCCGAAAGGTAGTCGACGTTGATTTCCATGCCCACCACGCCGCGGCGGGTGCTCAGTTCCAGGCCTACTCCCGGGCGGCCGCGCTCACCGTCCCGATAGAGGCCGACTTCGGAGACAAGCCCGGATTCCACGAGGTCGGCAACCAGGCTGGAAACCGCGGCTTTGGTGAGGCCTGTTGCAGCCGACAGCTGTGCCCGGCTGGGTTTCGCGTCCGGCGTGCGGGCGATGGAATCGAGCACGAGCGAGAGATTCCGACGGCGGACGTCACCCACGCGTCCGGGCGCAACTGGCTCATTCACTGAAGGGGACCCTCCTGACGGAGTCGAAGATTTCCTGCCGGTTTCCATTGACCATGATCCACCACCCACAATATAGTTCAGGTTGAAAACTAAATAGAAGGCTATTCTTCCCCAGCCTCCCCACAGCTTTGCAAAGGAGCAGCAATGACCCCTCAGCCAACTCCCCAGGACCGCTTCACCTTTGGCCTTTGGACCGTCGGCTGGACCGGCGCCGATCCATTCGGCGTCGCCACCCGCCCGGCCCTGGACCCCGTGGAAGCCGTCCACAAGCTCAGCGAGATCGGCGCCTACGGGATCACGATCCACGACAACGACCTGGTCCCGTTCGACGCCACCGCCTCCGAGCGTGAACTGATCCTGAAGAACTTCAAGGCAGCCCTGGCCGAGACGGGCCTGAAGACGCCCATGGTCACCACCAACCTGTTCAGCCACCCCGTCTTCAAGGACGGCGGCTTCACCTCCAACGACCGCTCCATCCGCCGCTTCGCCCTCAGCAAGGTCCTGCGCAACATCGACCTCGCCGCCGAACTCGGCGCCGACAACTTCGTCATGTGGGGCGGACGCGAAGGCAGCGAATACGACGGCTCCAAGGACCTCTCCGCAGCCCTGGACCGGATGAAGGAAGGCGTGGACACCGCCGCCGCCTACATCAAGGACAAGGGCTACGGCCTGCGGATCGCCCTCGAGCCCAAGCCCAACGAACCCCGCGGCGACATCTTCCTGCCCACCGTCGGACACGGCCTGGCGTTCATCGCCCAGCTCGAACACGGCGACATTGTCGGCCTCAACCCGGAAACCGGCCACGAGCAGATGGCCGGCCTGAACTTCACGCACGGCATCGCCCAGGCCCTGTGGGCCGGCAAGCTCTTCCACATCGACCTCAACGGCCAGCGCGGCATCAAGTACGACCAGGACCTCGTCTTCGGCCACGGCGACCTCACCAGCGCCTTCTTCACCGTGGACCTCCTGGAGAACGGCTTCCCCAACGGCGGACCCAAGTACGACGGCCCGCGCCACTTCGACTACAAGCCCTCCCGCACGGACGGCTACGACGGCGTGTGGGAATCGGCTAAGTCCAACATGTCCATGTACCTGCTGCTGAAGGAACGCGCCATCGCCTTCCGCGCCGACCCCGACGTCCAGGAAGCCCTCGCCACGTCCGGCGTCTTCGAGCTCGGTGAACCCACGCTGAATGCCGGCGAAACCACTGCGGACCTGCTGGCTGACGCCAGTGCGTTCGAGACGTTCGAGGCCGACAAGGCCGGCGAGCGTTCGTTCGCCTTCGTCCGCCTCAACCAGCTGGCCATCGAGCACCTGCTCGGCGCCCGGTAGGCTTCCCGCACCCAGCCAACTCCCGCCGCCAGCGGACGCGCACACTCCCGGGTCCGGCGGCAGTCTTGTAGAAAAGAACCCGCCATGCCGTTGGTAGCAGGAATCGACAGTTCCACCCAATCATGCAAAGTGGTGATCCGTGACGCGCAGACCGGCGCCATGGTCCGCCAAGGCCGCGCCGCCCACCCCGAGGGCAGCGAGGTGGACCCGGAGCACTGGTGGACCGCCCTCTTGGAAGCCGCGGAGCAGGCCGGAGGCCTTGACGACGTCGCGGCCGTTTCAGTCGGTGGCCAGCAGCATGGCATGGTGTGCCTGGACTCCGCCGGCGAAGTGGTCCGCCCGGCCCTGCTGTGGAACGACACCCGCTCCGCGGGTGACGCGGCGGAGCTTATCGCGGAGACCGGGAACGGCGACGCCAGGGCTGGGGCCGCCTTGTGGGCTGGGGCGACCGGCACAGTGCCGGTGGCATCCCTGACAATCACAAAACTTCGCTGGCTGGCACGAAACGAACCGGGCAATGCCCGCCGCGTCGCCGCCGTCTGCCTCCCGCACGACTGGCTGAGCTGGCGACTGGCCGGCCATGGCCCGGGCACAGGGCCTGCATCGCTCCAGCTACTCCGGACGGACAGGTCCGATGCCTCGGGCACCGGCTACTTCTCCACGGAATCCGGGACCTATCTCCCGGAACTGATCGAAAAGGCGCTGGGCCATCTTCCGGTATTGCCCGCCGTCGCCGGCCCCTTGGAAATTGCCGGCAAAACGCTCACGGGAGCACTCATTGGCCCCGGAGCGGGAGACAACGCGGCAGCGGCCCTGGGCGTTGACGCCCGCCCCGGCGACGTTGTTGTGTCGCTGGGGACGTCCGGGACGGTCTTTGCTGTCTCGGAGACTCCGGCCGCCGACCCCTCCGGACTCGTTGCGGGCTTCGCCGATGCCACCGGCAACTTCCTCCCGCTGGCCTGCACGCTGAACGCAACCCGGATCTTCGATTCCACCGCCGAACTGCTCGGTGTGGGCCTGGCCGGACTCACCGAACTCGCCCTGGACGCCCCGGCTGGCGCTGGCGGCCTCACGCTGGTGCCGTATTTCGAAGGCGAGCGAACACCCAACTTGCCGTACGCCACAGGCTCCCTCCATGGCGCCACCCTGGCCAGTTACACCCGAGCCAACCTCGCCCGCGCAGCTATTGAGGGGGTGGTCTGCTCCCTCGCGGATGGGCTCGCGGCCCTCCAAGCGCAAGGCGTTACCGCCCGGCGGATCATTCTCGTGGGCGGCGGTGCGCAGTCCGTTGCCGTCCAGCAGATCGCCGCCTCCGTATTCGGCCTCCCGGTCGTGGTGCCGGAGCCAGGAGAATACGTGGCCGACGGCGCCGCCCGCCAGGCGGCCGCCGTCCTCACCGGACAGTGGCCGCATTGGAAGTCCACCAGCACCGAACTACCGGCGCCCGACCGGGGGGCGCCGGACATCGTCGAACAGTACCGGCAGTACGCCCGGACCTACCTCAACGACTGAGCATCCCGTCGCCGCCATCAGCTGGATAGGTGGCACAACAAGCAGCTCTCGCGCAACCTCCAATTCAGCACTCTTGAGCAACGCATCCGGTATGTTCGCAGGTTAGTCAGCGGAGGGAGGGACTGCATGTTTTGTCTGATGTGATACTCGCTACAGACCCGAGCCGTGCATGAGCCAGGGCATTCCTCCTCCGCCTTCCAGCGAACCCTAAAGTTCAGCTAGGCATAATGAACTGAAGATCCGGTCAAGCGCTATTAGACCGGATCTTCGCCAACTGAGAGGCGCACGGGCTCGAGTTTTTTACGGAGCGACGATGCGTTGCCTGCGCCTACATGGTCCAGCGAGTGTCCGGTCTCAATGAAGTTGACAACACGACGTGAAGTTTTGCCGGGTTACATGAGACAGATCGTGCCGCTGACTTCTCACTCAAGTTGGCAATTCCATATGCGTCTCGGCACGGGAGCGTAGCCATTCGGCCCACAGGTTCCGCGTCCCCGGCGAATCCCTGACCAGTCAACGGCCCCGATGACACGCGCGAGAAGATGAGGTTTGACCTTGAAATCGCCGGCAACCTCGTCCGTGAGGAGTTCCGCCGTGAATGAGCGCGCTCCCCGCCGGCCCGTGAACTGACCCCGCCCCAAGCCGCTCCTTATGACCGTTGTCTGACTCGTCCGGAACGCGGTCGCACTCCGACCGTTCGGCCGGGGAACCCACCGGCCACGTCGGCGGAGGTACCGGCCATCAAACTCGCCAGGGAAGCCCGCGACCGCCGGTGGAGAAGCCCACCTCAGGCTCATCCGGGACAGCAGAGGCGTGGTGTGCGGCAGCCTTATCGACGGTGGCACCTATGAACAGATGCGCGGTCTCGGCTGCGGGCGGTGGAGCCCGGCCGACCTCGATCGACCCGGGCCGGATGTCATGGTTGATGACGATCCCGCCCTGACCGGCGGTCACGCAGCACCATGATCGTCACCGAGGCGACCAATCAGCGGTCTCGCGGCCTCCCTGGCATCGACAGGTAGAGACTCGCTGCAGGTACAGTCTGATTCAGGACCCAGCGCCCCCGATATGACCCCATCGAGACTGCACCTGCCAGGACTGGTCTGAGCACAGAGAAGCATCACACCTCTGGCATCCAAGGCCGTCGCCGTGAGAACCGGCTCACGGCAAGTCATGTCGCTAGTTGAGGCAACGCGATGAACGATCGTGAGCGCAAAGAATTGTGAGGAATGCAGCGAGGGCTTCCAGCCGTCGCGTGCTTCGCAGCGGTTCTGCTCGACTCGCTGCGCCAACCGCCAGCGTGATCGTCGACGCCGGGAGCGAGAGGCTGGAACGAGCCGAACGCCCTGCGCCGCGGTCCGGAAAAGGCCGGCCGTCCCAACGACACGCGCGCGCAAGACCGACGCCAAACTGTCTGCCGTCCTCGCCGGTAGCGAGAGATCCTTGGAGACCCTCCGCACCCAACTCCGTTCCCAGTCCGAAGACATCGACCACCTCGAAGCCGAAAACTCGGACCACCGCGCAACGATCAAGAACCTCCAAACGGAGATCGCGCACGTGCGAACGGTCCAGCAAGCCGACGCCCAGGACCTTATCCAGCTCGCCGGCAGGTTCCTGGCCCTCTCCCGGGGAGCCGGCATCGAACTGGACATCGGAACCAAAGAGCTCTTTCGATGTCGCGGCTGGACCACCATCGCCCGAAAGGCAGAAGCAAGACCGTGACCATGTCGATCGCCCGGCTCTCCGCCCAGTCGGGCCTGAAGTACTTGTTCAAGACCACCATGATGGATGACCTGACGGTCACGCCCGCGAACGCCACCACGTACTACATGAAGGCCGGAACGCCGCAGGGCCGGTGGATTGGCTCCGGCCTGCCAGGCATCAACCGCACCACCGAAGCCAAAGTCACCGAAACCGACGCCAAAGCCATCTTCGACCACGCCATCCACCCGGACACCGGCGCTCCCCTGGGCCGTCCGCACGGCCAAGCCACGATCGTCCAAAACAGCCAGGGTAGGACCGAAACGCGCCACGCCGTCGTCGGCTTCGACCTGACCTTCAGCGTCCCTAAGTCCGTGTCCGTCCTCTGGGCCCTCAGCCCAAGAAACATCCAAGACCAGATCCTTGAAACCCACCACGAGGCAGTCACCGCCACCCTGCAATGGCTCGAAGAGAACGTCATCCACACGCGCGCCGGGCGCAACGGCGTCGCCCACCTCGGCACCCGCGGCGCCATCGCCGCCGCCTTCGACCACTGGGAATCGCGCGCCGGGGACCCGCAGCTCCACACGCACATGGTCATCGCCAACCGCGTCCAACGCATCACCGACGACGCCTGGGCCACCCTGGACTCGCGCACGCTCTACAAGGCCGCGGTCGCCGCGAGCGAACACTACAACGGGCTGCTCTTCGACGCCCTCCACCGCAACCTCGGCGCCGACACCGACATCCGAGAACCGGCCGCGAACACCCACAACCCCAGTCAGCAACTCACAGGCGTCGACGACGCCCTGATCCGCGAATTCTCCAACCGCTCCCGCCTCATCGACATCGAAACCGACCGCCTCGTCGCCGCATGGACCACGGACCACGGCACTCCCCCAACGGCAACCACCACGCTCAAGCTGCGCCAGCAGGCAACCCTGTCCACGCGCACCCCCAAACCGGAGACGGTCGCCCCGCTCCACCAGCTCTCCACCCAGTGGCGGACCCGCGCTGTAGCCGCGGGCTTCGAACCCGGCATCGTGCTCGCCAACACCATCCGACGCTCGCACGCCACCCCGTTCCGGACCGGTGACTTCACAGCCAATTGGATCGACGCCGTCGGCTCGCTGACCAGGGAGCGCGTCGCAACCAAACGCGCTACCTGGAACCGGTGGAACCTCCTCGCCGAAGCCGAGCGCGTCTGCGCCGGTATCCGCTGCCATACCCCGCAGGACCGCCCCGCCATGATCGACGCCGTGGCCTCCGCCGCTGAAAGCCAGTCGGACCCCCTTAACGACTACCGCTACACCGTTCCTGCCGGCGCGCAGCCCGATCTCGCTTTCGCGGGCCGCAGCGTCTTCGACTTCCATGGCGCCCGTCTTTACACGGACGCGGCGACCCTTGCCAATGAGGACCTCGTCATGGCGGCAAGGAACGACGACGGCGGCCCGGTCGTGAGCGCGGCCGTCGCCATGGAGTCACTCGCCGCGTATAAGCACGGTGGTCGCTTCGAGCTGCACAGCGACCAGCGTGCGGCGGCAGCCGGGGTCCTATTGAGTGGCAATCGGCTCGACGCCGTCGTCGGACCCGCCGGAACAGGCAAGACCACCACCCTCGGCGCGGTCAAAGCCGCCTGGGAGGCACAGTTCGGAAGGGGCACTGTCGTCGGTCTCGCGCCAGCGGCCGCGAGCGCCGAGGTGCTGGGTCGGGAGCTAGCAATGACAACGGAGAATGTCGCCAAGTGGCTGTATGAATCGGTCGGCCAGGGTGCGGGCGGGCGGGCTGCCCGGTTCTTCGATGTCGAGTGGCGGCTCAGGAGTCACGCGGCGGACAGAGGCCCTCGCGCCACGCGTCTTGTCCAGGAGGCCACTCGTCTGGCCGCCGAGCAGGACAGATGGAGTTTCCATCCGAACCGGTTGGTTGTCGTCGACGAGGCATCCATGGTGTCCACGCTGCAGTTGTCGGCGTTGGTGCAGCAGGCCCGGGATGCCGGCGCCAAGGTCCTGTTGGTGGGCGACCCTGCGCAGTTGGACGCGATCGACGCTGGCGGCATCCTCGGCTGGCTCGACCGGCAGCACAAGACCGTGCAGTTGAGCACTATCTGGCGGTTCGAACAGGCGTGGGAACAGGATGCATCCCTGAAGCTCCGCGAAGGCGACACCAGTGCCATTGCCGAGTATGAGGGGCACCAGCGGATCGACCATGGCACATACCTCGATATGGTGGACCGTGCCTACTCGAGTTGGCAGGCGGACGTCAGCGCCGGTAGGTCATCCATCCTCATTGCGGCGGACAACGAGACCGTCAGCATGCTCAACGAGCGCGCTCAGGCCGACCGCGCCATCCAGGGTGCCGTGGACGCGGAACACACCGTGCACCTCAGCGACGGACTCAGCGCCGGCGCCGGAGACACCGTCATTGCCCGCCGCAACGACCGCCACAGCACGGACAGCAGCGGAGATTTCATCCGGAACGGAACAATGCTCGACGTCGTCCGCACCCGCAGGCGCTACGGCTCACTGACCGCCGTTCGCCGAGACACCGGCGCAACCATCTCACTGAATCGCGGTTACGTTGAGTCCTCGGTCGAGCTGGGTTACGCGACAACGGCGCACCGTTCCCAAGGCATCACTGTGGACACCGGACACACCGTGGTGACGCAAGGCCGGCTCACCCGGGAGCTCCTGTACGTGAGCATGACCCGGGGACGCACGGCGAACCGCGCCTATGTCTGCGAGAACGATCCGCTGGACGACGAACCCTTGGATCCCGCATTGCGATCCTCGTGGCGGCAGATCCTGGGCGAAGTCCTCGCCGCAGAGGGTGCCGAGCGTACTGCCCATGAAGTCCGGGACGCAGAACGGTCGAATGCAGACAGCCTGGAGCGGCTCTCCGCTGAGTACGACTACCTCGCACAAATCGCCGCGTCCGAAGACCTGGCACAGTTCCTCGATGCCCACGCCCCCGAACGTGCCCTCGAGCTTCAGGAATCCCCCTCATGGGGTGCGGCCGTCGCGGCCTGGCAACGCTCCGTTGCAATCAGCCGTCCGAGTACACAGCGGCTCGTGCTCGGCGCCCTGGAAACAAGCGCCTGGGCCAAGGATGTTGCCGCGGTCGTTCATTCGCGTCTCCGGCAGTTCGTCTCTGGGATGCCCTCGAGTAGCATCGATCCGTTGGCCGAGCCCATGCGCACGGCCCGCCCCGATCTCGCCGAACTGGTCGCGCAAGTACAGAATCGGATGCTGCAGAGGATGAATCAGGTCATTCGGGCCGCGGTAGTGGAGGACTCTGAATGGAAGAGGAACCTACTGGAGGCTATGGGTCAAAACACCGTCCCCGATGTCGCAACCGACGTCATCCGCCATGCCGCCATCTACAGGGACAGGTGGGATATCGACGATTCGCCCCTGCCATTGGGACCCGGTCCAGCCCTCCACGAATGGGAACAACAGGAGCAGTGGGCGAATGTCCGACGCCTCGTTGATCAGGCTGCTCTTTCCGCCGCCGCTGCGCTCGAGACTCCTGAATGGAGCAACGACCTGCGCATCTCGGAAGAACGCCTTATCAATGTCGGCTGGCAACTCTAAACTGGGCAGAGGGGCAATCCATGGACAAGAACCCGGTTCTGAAACCAAAGCTTGCGACTCCTGCGCTGATCCTGAGCAGCGTGGCCGTCATTGTCTGCACCATCTACCTAGTCGGAGCCGCGGCCGCCAACGGTCGGACACCACTAATCCTGACGCTGGCAACAGCCGCCTCGCTCCTCATCGGCACTCTTATTGGCGCGATCTGGCTAATCCGCGCACGCCGGCTTCACACATGGACGACAGCTGCAAGAGAAATGTGGGATCACCTCGACGCCGTAAGGCGAACGCGCAGGACGACGACAGACGTCACCCTTCTCGGCGTTGATGCCCTTGAACCCACCGGCTCGTGGATCACGATCCGATGGAACCGGTTCAACTACGTTCAACATGCTTGGATAGAGAATGTGCCTGAACCTATCTGGCCAGGCTCAGTCCTCCTGATTTCACCGGACCCAGCCCAGATCACACCAGGCGCACCATGGCCGGCAACGTACTACATCCGGGCGGCGGACTGCCTGGCATGGGCGCCACTAGCCGCGTACAAGGTGTCCGGCGAAAGTAGAGTCGAACGGTCCAACCCCCAGACTGTGCCCAAGAACTCCTAACGGGTGCCCGGTACAGAAGCCGGTCGGCGGCGAAAGTCGCCCGGCAAACTGCAAGCATCGATCGTTGGCCCCCTCCCATCACAATGGAAGAGGGCCAACACTCGGTTGACGACGCCCAAGTGGAGCAGCCCTAATAGCTCATCTCATTCCCCGCCGTGGCTCCTAAAGGGCGCACCACCGCCGGGCCCTTGGAGATGACGTTGTAGGAGGCCGCAGCAGCCTCTGCAGCCAGGGGCGCGTCAAGACCGGCGGTAACGTCAGCGTCCGGGCCCGCCGCCCCGGCGTGCGGCGCGCGCTGGTAGGCGGCCGTGCCGAAGCGAAGGTCCGGGCCGATGGTGTCGGCAACGATGCGGCGGGCTTCGCGGCGTTCGCCGTCCTTCTCGTACGAGCGGAATTCCAGCTCGCCGACGACAGTGACCGGATCGCCCTTCTTCAGCGAATTGGCCGTGTTCTCCGCCAGGGCACGGAATGCCGAGACGTTGTGGAACACGGGTTCGCCGTCGCGCCAGGCGCCGTCGGCTCCCTGGATGCGCTGGTTGACGGCGACGCGCAGCTTGGCGTGGGCCACTCCGCTGTCGCCAAACGTCAGTTCGGGATCGGCAACGAGGTTGCCGGCAATGCTGACCGGAATCTTGGTGCTCATTGTTCTGTCCTTTCACATGCCGGCGGGACTCTCCCACCAAACATCTATTCACGGCCGACCTCATGGGCCAGCCATCACCGGCCCGTCCGCGGACCGCACAGTTTGTTCCGGACCGGCATAGGACCCTGCCGGGTTCAACCGAGGGTCCGCGTCAGCCGCGGAGATCTTGCCGCCCAGCCCCGGCGGATGGGTGAGTTCGAGGATCCCCTTGCTGGCGGCCGTGACACGTCCCAGAACTGACTTTGCAATGTCCACACGCAACACCGGCAGCCTGATGCCGCCGCCGTGATTGACCGCATCGTTTTCCGCCTCGATGACGGCGTCAGCCCAGCCAGCCAGGTAGGTGGCGGACTGCGGGCCGCGGTCGATCCCGTGGGCTTTGAGGACGGTGTAGGCGACGGATTCGGCCTCGACTTCGGCCAGACCCCTATGATCCGTGCTGCTGCCGTACAGCCGCCCGACGTCGTCGTCCGGTCCGTGAAGCAGCACATGCCCCAACTCGTGGGCAAGCACCGCAGTGCGTTCTTCGGGGCTGAGCCAGGCACCGACCTGGACCCTGTGTTCGTTGAAGTCGGTAAAGCCGCTGGTCAGCCCGTACTGGGCCGCCGTGACGTCCACAGTGAATCCGTGTCTGGCGGCAACGCGTTCAAGGGATCCCCAGAGCGCAGCGGCTTCCGCGCCTGGGCCGTCGATGGCTCTGGGTACCAGCAAGGGAGTTCCTTGCGTCTGGGAGACGTCGAAAACTGCCTGGCCGCGCCAGCCCGTAATGATTGTCTTCTTTCCACCGTCGACGGCGCCGCGCGGCAATTGCTCGCCTGCCGGGATTCGCTGCCTGGTACCGTCCGGAAGCGTCAGCTGCTGGACCCGTGATGTGCGAGGCGCGATCACCCACAGGGCGTGCTCGCCCTTCAGGACCGTGCGGCCGTGGCGCTCCCATTCCTTGTACCCGGCCACGAGAGTGGGCTGTTCGGTGCCGCGCTGGGCCATCTGCATCATCAGCAGGGCAACGTTGCCGCCAGAGTAGCGCCAGAGGGTTGCCGAAGCGTTCAGCAGCACCTGCCAGTGCGACGGCGATTCTACGGCCCGTTCCAGGATCGTGTGCAGACCGTCCGTCAGCGCAGCTATGCGCTCCTCCGGCGTCATGCGGGCGTTGCCGGGACGAGCCATTGCAGTGGCCACGTCTGCAGACACATCGCTCGATAGGTCTTCAGTTCCAGGGGCCACGACGTCCGTCCTCCATGCCTCTTGGAATCCGCCAGGACTACCCCGCGGTTACCCATTCATGTCTCGAGAGTCGCGAACGGCATGACTTCAGAATTCCTCCGACAATTGTGGGGCCGCCTACGGACCTAGAAGCAGATCACGAGGGCCGGCATGGAAGGAACGCGGGTTCTTTCAGGCCCTCCCCCAGCGAGCGGAAAATACAACGTTGCTCTTGGAGAGGGTCGTCGAAGGCATCGACGTCGGCTTCCTGTTCGACCCCCGCTTTGACGGGTTCGAGCAGGATAAGGACCTGAGCCGGCAGATGGGTTTCGCGCCCATGGCCCTCGATGACTGGTTTGAGCCGTTCAACAGTGAACGGCATGTACCGCCCTACGCCCGCTGATCCATCCCCCTGCACCGAGACCGGCCTGATCGGTTCCGCACCGGTCCTCGCTCTGGCCGGTCCGCTGACTACCCGCGTCGCGGAGCCTGGTGCGGCTTCCGGCCCGGGAATTGCCGGCCCCGCCAGCCCGGGGCTTCGGCGTCCAGCCGCTGGTGCAGCTCCTCGGCCAGGCGTCCGTTTCCGGCGGCTTGCCGGCGGCCATGGAGCCAGACCCCGATCAGCCGTTCTTCGGAGTCTGCGGCGTTGAACCACGGCCAGCGGCCGTGTTCGAGGCGGAAGGCTACGAGCTGTTTGAGCCTGAGGTCGTTCCGGCGGCGGGTCCCGGCCTGGGTCCGGTTCTCCCGCCACCCCCGCAGGTGGTCCAGAAGCTGGATCTGTCGCGGGCTGAGGACCCCGCCGTGAAGACGCCTGCGCTGGACGTTCAGCCAGCGGCCCAGCCTGGCCCCGTCGGGGGTCCCGTGACTCTCGTACGGCAACTCACCGTGCTCACTCAGGTGGGCCAGCACCGCTTCCAAGCGTTCCAGCCACTGCTCCGGGACGTCTTGTTCCGGTTGTGGCCGGATCACCCTGCTCTGGTGGAGTTCTTTCAGGCCCGGCACGGCAACGATGTACGGGTGCAGGACGCCGTCGACGGCATTCGGATGCACGCCCGCGAGCTCGGCCATCCTCCTGACCGGCACCCCGGCCAGGTACATCAGGAACCGCTCACGGTCAGGAGCCAGCCCCGCGGCGGCGACCATTGCCTTCGCCTGCTCCTCGCTCATCACCACAACACTCTATGCCGGGCCCGGGCCGCCCCTGTGCGCGGTTCGGGCCGGCAACTGCGCAGCAGGCTGTTGCGCAATTGCCCTGGGCCCCTCAGCCGTGCTGCTGGACAAGATCACCGGACAGGCGACACCTCGCGCCCGGCTCGGCGTCCGGGTTCCCGGCACTGATCGTGCGCACGGACCCCCACCAGCCGCGTGCTCTGTCCCTCACTGGCTTCAGTGCCGTTCAGGGCCGGCCAGGACGCCGGCCCTGAAAGGGGTGCTGGCTCCCGTCATGTGGGGATTTCCATCTGGAAGCCGCAGAGGCAGTGCAGGACCTGGGTGCGGAGGTAGACCTCAAGCAGGTCCTCGGCGGGTCCGTCCGTCCGCAGCGGGGTGTGGAGGCGGCGCTGGGTGGTGCCGGTGGTCGTCATGGTCTGTCCGCAGTGCATGTAGTCGCCGCCGAACTGCAGGACACTGTCCGCGGCCGCGCGGCGGTCAAGGATCCTGGCGGCATCCACCACCGAGACCGGGTGGGCGTAGAAGGAATCACACTCCACGCAGGTGTACGCGACGTCGACGATGTCGGTGGCCGGCGGGCGGACTGGGGAGATGCTCTCGAGCATCAGGTGCTCCGGGCTCCGGCAGCCCGAGCACCATGGACGGTGCGTGGGCAGGGTGGTGGCGCCGTCCGGGGCCGTGTTCGTGGTGATGGTCGTCATGCTTTGTACTCCTCATTGAGTGATTGGCGGCGTCCATTTATTGGGTCAGCTGTACCAGTGCCATCTGGGCGGGGCCCAGCCGTGCGGCACCTGGTGGCTGTCGGGCCGGTGGCATGTTGTGCAGGTGTAGCTGGCGGACGGAGGCAGCAGCCCGCGTCCGTCGGGCGAGAAAACGGCCGGTAAGTAGCCGGTGAAGAACAGCGACACGTCGCTATGGCACTGCCCACAGGACGGCATCCGCGGAGTCGTTGCGGGAACGGCATCGGGGGTGTTGGCCTGTCGTGGGCCAGCATCGGCAAGGGTCATCATCGTCCTTCACACGTCATCGATCCGGGCGCAGGAACCAAAGTCACAGCCCTTGGTCCCAAGGTCTGCATTGATACGCCCCTGCGGATTGGCGCAACGCCATCGTCGCGCCCCGGAGGCCGGTCTGTTCGGGTGTGCTGACCACCCTACGATGACATCAGGCCAATTCGGAACCCTCCCGCAAGAACTGATAGCCGGCCTGCGGTTAAGGCATGGGTCCGGACTGCCGCGGCTGACGGGGACCTTGGCGAGCACGGCGGTCACGGCCGGTGACCCCCGTAATGACGCTCCCTCGAGGCCGGGTCCAGGGGCGTCAACGTGGAAATGCCGGGACGCCATCGAATGCATGGAGCTGGCCGTGATCCCCGTCAGGAGGAACCTGGGCGGAGGCAGGGCATCGTTCCCTGGGCCGTTCCACCACCTGCGGCGACCCGGCTGCCTCCCTTGCACCCTGAACGGTCGCCCCGTACGTTTGGGGCAGCGGTCGGTTCTCCGCAGCCGCCGCCCGCCAGCTAGTGGCGGATCAACGTGACACGAGGGAATGCAGCCATGGCCACAGGCACAGTCAAATGGTTCAACGCAGAGAAGGGCTTCGGCTTCATCGCTCCGGACGACGGGTCAGCTGACGTTTTCGCGCACTACTCGGCGATCACCAGCAGCGGCTACCGCTCACTGGAAGAGAACCAGAAAGTCGAATTCGATGTGGTCCAAGGCCCGAAGGGCCCCCAAGCGGAGAACATCCGCCCCCTCTGACGGCCCAAGCAGCTGCCGTACACGGCAGGCCCTACACCGCAGAACCCTCGGCTGGTAGCGATGCCACTCCGGCGCGGCATCCGGTGGTTCCTGCGGCCGCTGGTTCACGCTCCGGGCATCCCGGGAAGGACCGGCATGCCAGGTGTCGCCCTTCGTGCTAATCCTTGAGGCGTCTGATGTAGTCCGCCATGCCCGGAACCGTGAAGGCCAGCGCGCCCAGCGCCGGCGCGTAGATGATCCCCTTCTCGATCAGGGAAGCCCTTGTCATGGACATGGAACTCTGCTTTTTCTGTGCCCGCTGGGCCAGATCGGCGGTGCTGGATCCCTCGTCGCCGTCGATGGCCATGAGACGCAGGAAGGCCTTCTCGGCGTTCGAGGCACGCTTCCACCGGGACGGAAAAAATCCCTGATCCAGCTGTGCACGGCCGATTTCAACCGCGATCAGGGCGTCCTCGGCTGTGATGGCCTTCTCGGGCGCTGTTTCCCAGGCAGCGTAGCCGTACTCCTGCAGGAAGTACGGGTACCCGCCTGACGCGTCCAGCAGCAGGTCCTTCGCCTCCGGGACGAATGACGCACCGTACTGTGATGCCGGGACGACCAGCGCGGATTCGGCAGCCTGCCGTGTCAGCGCTCCGATGCTGCGGTAATTGAAGATCCTTTCCGCGTAGGAGCGTGCCTCACTGAGCACTGAGGGCAGGTTGGGCAGCCCTGCCCCGGCGATGTAGAAGGGCCATTCCCGCTGGTTGGCCAGGTGCTGGGCGCTAAGGAGTGCCGTGATGAGCCCGTTGTCCAGGTCCTGCATCTCGTCGATGATGAAGATCAGGCCCGATCGGTTCTCCGCCAGTGCCGCGCAGAGATCTTCGATCAGTTCCTCGAGGTCCACCTCGATTGATCCGGAGTCGGCCCGGCCCTGGTTGAGGTTCACTCCGATGTCGATCCCGGTCACGCCCAGTTTGGCCGAGAACGACGCGATGCTCCCGAGCGCCGCCAGGAGCTTGGTTCCTGCGCCGCGCCGGTTCAGCTTGCGCCCGGCCTGGAGCAGGTTGCGGGCAAGTTTGGCCCGCACGGCTTCCGGGCCTCCCTCGGCGTCCCTGCCTTCGAGAGACACCACCATGAACTCCGAATGCTCGGCCTGGCGCCGAAACTCGTTGAGCAGCACCGTCTTGCCCACGCCCCGCAATCCATGCAGGACGATCCCCCGGTCGGGCCGGCGCTGGCGTGTTTTGGCCAGGAGCAGGTCAAAAGCATCGATCTCACTCTGCCGGCCGGCCAGTTCAAAGGGCCGCCGCCCGGAACCTGGCGAGTAGGGATTCAGCGCACTTTCCATATCAAGCACTATAGGGCAGTATCCAAATTTTTGGATACTCACATATAACTACTGATACGCGTGCCCCGGGGGAGCGCGGGCTTCTCCGATTGTCTCCCGGGTATGGGTACGTCTGTGCGCGTGGGCAGAGATCACACCTGCCGGCTCCGGCGCCGCGACCACGAGCGTGGCTGGCTACTCCATTGTCGAAGTCGACAGGGCCGGGTACGCTGCTGCTTGGTGCAGGGGCACCCCCATTTGATGTTGCCGGGCACGATCCACGTGCTGCAGGCGCTCGATATTCCTGGGATGCAAGACACCCAGGTAGAAGGCGGCGGCCCTGCCCGGTGGCGAGTGATGCGGCTCTCTGGGAGCGGCCGGCAGCCGGGCAGGGCCGCTGATACTTACTGGCTCTGCCAGGAGAGGTGCCGGAGGCTGCTCCCGGCGCCGGTGCAGCGAGCCCTTCAGGGACACAAGGGTTGCGAGAGCCGTGGGGCGGTCAGGCTCGACTCTGGACACGCAGCCATGCCAGCCGCTGGGCCTGACGGGATCGCCTGCCTGGTGCCGTCGCCAATCGTCCAAAGCGCTCTGGAGAACTCAGGGCGAAGACGGCATCCCGGCAAACATCCGGCAATGGTCCAAAGCTCTTTGGACCATTTCGCCCGCGGCTTCCTTGAGAATCCGCCCCCGACGGTGGGCAGCTGACTACGGCGCCGGAGTGGCCTGGTCCGCAGAAGGAAGAGTCAGGCTTCGCAGTCCGTGCAGTAGGTGTGGCCGTCTTTCTGGCGGGCGAGCTGGGAGCGGTGGCGGACCAGGAAACAGGAGTAGCAGGTGAACTCGTCGTCCTTCTGCGGGACCCGACAGGCCAGTGGCTCCCGATTACCCGAGCGCGTCCGTGACGGCGCGATGGCGAGGACGCCCGGGCTCAAGCCGGGCCTAAGGAGTGGCTCCCGGCGCGGTGCTACACAGTGGGAAATTCGCCGATTCTGTCGATGGTGACATCCTGTGCTCAGGCGGATCGTTGAGCAAAGCGGTCCGCTCAGTCGAACGAGCGTGGAGGATACATGGGATATGGCCATCAGCTACCTGCAACTTGCAGTAGCTCCGACAGAGGGGTTTTCTGATGGCGCGCCTGACCCTGCTGCAGCTTGAGCGTCACCTGTTTGCGGCGGCTGACATACTTCGGGGCTCCATGGAGGCATCGGCCTACAAGGAATATATCTTCGGCATGTTGTTCCTGAAGTACGCGTCTGACGAGTTCGAGGCGGCCAAGGCCCAGGTCGTCGAGGAACAAACGACCAGGGGCCGGTCGAAGGCTGAGGCCGAAGCACGCGCTGAAGCTCCATCGTTCTACCGCGGCACGTTCTACGTTCCGGATGAAGCACGCTGGTCCCATATCCATGGGCATCTGCATCAAAACATCGACGACGGTCTCAACACTGCGCTCCAGGCACTGGAGAACCAGAACCGCTCTCTTGAAGGCGTGCTCCAGCACATCGATTTCAACCGCAAGGTCGGTCAATCGAGCATGTCTAACAAGAAGCTGCGCGAACTGATCGTCCACTTCAACAAGGTGCTCCTGCGCAAGGCCGACTTCGAATTCCCGGACCTGCTCGGCGCCGCCTACGAGTACCTGATCCGCGATTTCGCCGACTCGGCCGGCAAGAAAGGCGGCGAGTTCTATACGCCGCGTGATGTCGTCCGCCTGATGGTCCTGATCGCCGACCCACAGCCAGGCATGAGCGTCTACGACCCATGCCACGGCTCCGGCGGCATGCTCATCTTGTCCAAGGACTACGTCGAGGAAAACGGCGGTGATCCCCGTGATCTTGCCCTTGCAGGCCAAGAGAAGGACGGCAGCGTCTGGGCGATCGCCAAGATGAACATGCTGCTGCACGGCATCCCAGACGCCGACCTGCGCAACAACGACGACGGCACGGTTGAGGACCCCGCCCATACCTCAGGCGGTGAGCTGCAGCGCTTCGACCGGGTGATCACCAATCCGCCGTTCTCGCTGAACTACAGCAAGGACGGCATCCCGTTCCCTGAGCGCTTCAGCTACGGCTTCACGCCCGAGAAGGGTAAGAAGGCCGACCTGATGTTCGTCCAGCATATGCTGGCCGTCACCCATCAGAATGGACTGGTTGCCACGGTCATGCCCCACGGCGTGCTGTTCCGTGGCGGCGACGAAGGCAAGATCCGCACTGGTCTGCTGAACGACGATATCGTCGAAGCGGTCGTCGGGCTCGGACCCCAGCTGTTCTACGGCACCGGCATCCCTGCCTGCATCCTGGTACTGCGCCCCAAGGGTTCCAAACCGGCTGCGCGGAAAAACAAGGTGTTGATCGGCGGCGTGCCCAAGTCCGAGGTCGAGGCGAAGGGTGACCTGTTCAGCTCGCATGGCTTCGACATCAAGACCGTCTTGTCGAGCGCGATGCGGACTACTACGAATTCGACGGAACGATCGAGGACAGGCGCCAGCTCAAGGAAGTGATCGAATCCGATTCCGGTCTGCTCGCAGCCGAGGCCGCCGTAATTGAAGCAATCGACAAGTGGTGGGTCGGAGAGCAGTCCCGTCTCGACGGGCTCAAATCGACCGCGCAACTCGTGCAACTCCGCCAGGAGTTTCTGAAGACCTTTGCAGCCGCCCTCGAACCGACAATGATGCTCGACCGCTTCCAGATCGACGGCACCATCGCTTCGTGGTGGGGCAAGGCGCTGCCTGACTTAAAGGCACTGGCGACCCTCGGCTACAAGGGATTGATCGACGCATGGGTGTCGACCGTAATCGACGCACTTTCCGAGGAAAAGGCGAAGATCGATCCGCTTGAGCACAAGGTTGCGAAGGCGCTGTTGCCCGAGTACCTCGAAGGGCT
Source organism: Arthrobacter sp. Soil762 (assembly GCF_001428335.1). Lineage (GTDB taxonomy): Bacteria > Actinomycetota > Actinomycetes > Actinomycetales > Micrococcaceae > Arthrobacter. The sequence continues at coordinate 196,988 of NZ_LMSG01000017.1, read as the reverse complement.
GGCCGAGATGGAGGTCAACGTTGCTGCACTCGACTCAACGATCAAGGCGGCGACGACCAGCGCAGACGAGGAAGACGACGGAGCCGACGAGGATGTGCTGTCCGAAACCGAGATCAAAGAGCTAAAGAAGCAGCTGACAGCGGAGAAGCGCAAGCTCAAAGGCGAGCGGGCCGCGTTCGGCAGGCGGATCGCGGAGGCGGCGACTCAGCTCTCGCCTGGGGCCGCGCGCGAAGTAGTGCTCGACGCGTGCGGCCGCGATCTCCGGTATGAGGCTGGTGATCGCATGGTCCGGCATCGAAAGGAAGTCGCCGATGCGATGGGCAACTGGTGGGCAAAATACAAAGTGTCCATGCCGGAAATCGAGGCCTCTCTTGCTGTTGCCCGAGAATCCTTTGCGCTAGCTTTGAAGGACCCCGGCTATGAGTGAGTGGAAAAACCGTGCGGCTTGGCGACGTCGCCTACATTGAGATGGGCCAGGCGCCCTCATCGCGGTACGTCGTTGACCGCGACGGAAACATCGGTATGCCCTTCCTCCAAGGAAACGGCGAGTTCGGTGACATCAGCCCCACGCCTAGGCTTTGGTGCACCAAGCCGGTGAAGCTGGCCCGAGCCGGCGACACCCTGATCAGCGTACGAGCGCCGGTTGGTGAAGTGAACCTTGCCGACCAGGACTACGCCATCGGTCGAGGTCTCGCGGCGATAAGGTTTCGCGGCATCGATGCTCGGTATGGGGCGCATCAATTAATGCTGCGTCGTCGCCAGCTCAAACGAGTCGCGCAAGGTTCAACGTTCGATGCTGTCTCCACGGTGACATTAAGAGTCTTGAGATTCCCATTCCCGATTGGGCCGAGCAGAGTCGGATCGTTGAGGTGCTCGACTGCTTAGACGAGAAGATTCGCTCCACGCGGTTGATCGTCGACAAGATCATGGCGATAGAGGCAGGACTGTTTCATGATCTTGTTACTCGTGGGGTCGAGGCCAACGGCGCGCTACGCAACCATGAAACCGAGCGCGAACACTTCCAAGTCACTCCCTTTGGACTAGTGCCTGCTGATTGGACGATCAGCACAGTCGGTGACACTTTCGAAGTGAAATCTGGTATTACGTTGGGACCTTCGCGTGTCGCAAGACGGAATTCATCCCCTTACTTGCGTGTGGCCAATGTTCGCCGCGGCGCCCTAGATCTAACTGACGTGTCCCGGCTTCAGGCGACGCTGGTGGAGCGTGCCGACTACGCATTGCGCGATGGCGACTTGCTAGTCGTCGAAGGCCACGCCGACGTTGGGCAGATCGGCCGCTGCGCGCGCGTGACTGACCCGGCTGAGGGCTTGCTCTATCAAAACCACCTCTTTCGACTGAGATCGGGCCTAGTTGACCCAGTCTTCGCCGAGGCATGGCTTAACTCGGCGTACGCTCGGAGCTATTGGCGGGCGACTTGCTCCACAAGTTCGGGCCTGAACACCATCAACTCCGGTCAGCTCAAGGCAATGGCGATGGCAATTCCTACACTCGACGAACAGCGGCGCCTTCGCGAACAGTTCGAGTGCGTTCAAGTCCGAAGGCGTACAGAGGCCGAGTCCCTCGCGGGCTTGATCGCCACGAGGGAGGGTCTAGCATCGGACCTCCTCTGCGGCAGTGTGCGCGTTCCAATGGAAGACGCTGAATGAATAACGGCGCGGAGTATACGGAAGTCGAGAAGCCTCTGCTCGACCAACTGGCGCGTTTCGGCTACACGACGATTGTTGGCGACAAGTTCGACCCGGCGGCTACTGAGCGGTCGAACTTTCGCGAGGTGATCTTGCAAGGCCGGTTGCGCAAGGCGCTCCGGGACCTCAACCCCGGATCCGGCGGCAAGCCGTGGCTCGACGACCCGCGTATCTCCGAAGCCGTCTCCGCACTGACGCGCCCCGGCGTCGGCAAGCTCCTTGAGATCAATGAGCGCATGACGAACCTGCTACTGGAAGGCGTTCCGGTTTCCGGTTTGCCGGGCTGGGACCAGGGCCGCAACCAGCGGATCCACTTTGTTGACTGGGACAACCCCGAGGACAACGACTTCGTCGCTATCAGCCAGTTCCGGGTCGACGAGCCGGGCGGCCAATCGAAGAAGTTCATCGCGCCGGACGTCGTGCTGTTCGTGAACGGCATTCCGCTGGTGGTCATCGAGTGTAAGAGCCCGTACATCGTCGACCCGATGGCCGAGGGCATCAAACAGTTACGTCGCTACGCCAACCAGCGCGATCTCGGCATGCCGGAAGGCAGCGAGAGCTTGTTCTGGACCAACCAGTTCGTCATCTCGACATACGGGGACAAGGCGCGGGTGGGTACCTTCACGGCACTCCCGGAGCACTTCCTTGAGTGGAAGGATCCGGTGCCGCTCACCATGGACCTGTTGGCCCGGCAGCTCGGCAAGCCAGCCAACCAGCTCACCGGTCAGGAGTTGCTGGCTGCCGGGATGCTGACAAAGGCCACCCTCCTCGACATCGCCCGGCACTACACGTTGTTCACCGAGTCCGCCGGCAAGCGATTCAAGATGGGCGCCCAGATTGCTCCGGACTATTTTTCCAGAGTGGGGACTCCGAGCCGGGCGCAGATTTCGGGGCCGCCGGGGATGACCGCGACAGTGTTGTCCACGACGCAGGCGGTCAGCGGCGGGACGTATTGCCCGAGATGGGGGTTTGGCCCGGGCATGAGTGGGATGCCGTACTGATTCGTTCCCCTCCCATCGGGGGCGCCGACAGGAGGAACCGGTACGAACCCCGCGGGGATGAGGTCGTTGGTGACTCCGCCCCGGTTCATCTCTCCCATATCCCATACGCGGCTGCAGAGATTGATAGGGTCCGGGACCTGCTGCATTCCTGCGTTCTTGTCGTCCGGGTTTGGATTGTCCGCGGCGTCGAATCCCGTGATGAAGACCCCGGCGGTGATGTAGGGCGGCTTTGTCTCGCCCGGCACCCCTACAACGGGAGGTCTGGTGGTGAGGTCGGCATGGTAGTAGCAGCGGATGTCCCGCTTGTCGTTCACCGGGGCAAGTGCTGTGTAGATGCCGGCCGCGGTGCTGCCGACCAACGCGGTACCGGCGACGGCGATCACGACCGGGAAAGTAAGCCACCTGCGGGCCGGCTTCGGCTTGCGGCGTGCTTCCTGGACGAGCAGGTCATGGACGCGGTTTTTCGTGTCCTTGGGGTAGGTCACTTCAGACAGGTTCATGACAGCCTCGCTTCAACGATCTTCGTTCCGAGTTGTTCGACGGGCTCAAGTACCCGGGTCGTTGCGGCCAGCTTGGCCCGTGCACGGTACAGTCTCGATTTCACGGTCCCGGTCCGGACGCCGAGGGTCTTGGCGGCCTCTTCCTGACCGAGCCCGTTCATCAGGCACAGAATAACCACGTCCCGTTCCCCGTCGTTCAGCCCGGCGGTCGTCTCAAGCAAGTCGCGGACAGCACGCTCGGCGTCGAGCCTTGAGGCGACCGAATCCGCATGGTCGGTTTCATGTTCGCCATACCGGGGATCGGAATGCGGCAGTCTGGCCAGAAAAGCGGTGTGCCGCCGGGCTGCCCTGGCGCGGTTGCGGTTCGCGTTCGTTGCGACACCGAGCAGCCACGGCAAGATAGTGTCTCTTTCCGGTCTGAGCCGGTTCCGCTGCCGCCACGCCTCCAGAAAGGTGATCGAGACGAGTTCTTCTGCGTCGTGCCAGGAACCACACCGGGACAGGCAGTAGCGGAAGAGCGCATCCCCGTGCCTGTCGAACAGGACGCCGAATGCGTCGGCGTTGCCCGTGATGCACTCACGCCACAGGTCTTCGTCGGTTTCCCCCATTAGCCTCATGCCCTGTAGTGTCCGTGGGCCCCGAATAGGTTCCCGATCCGCCAAACAGTTTTCGCCCTACCCATGGCAAGAACGAGATTCCCAAGTTTTTCAAAATCCTCGTTACAGTTTGCTGGCTGCCGGACATTAACAGGGCATGAGCTTGCAAACCATGGGGGAACGTATGGATCTGGAGAGGGAAAAACGGTTCCTGGCCGCCCACGCGGCGTCCCACGACCGCATCTACCGCTATTTTCGGCGCAGGACAGATGGTCCAGCAACAGCGGAGGATCTCTGCGCAGAGGTATTCCGGATTGCCTGGGAGAAGTCCGGCCACGGTGATGACCTCTCGGCGCTCGTCCTTTTTGGGATGGCCAAGAATGTGCTCCGAAACCATGAAAGGTCTCTGTCCCGCTCTGCTGGGCTCATCGGAGCCATGCGACTGGAACGGGCACCTGAAGCGCAAGGTGAGGGATCGGCGATCCGGGAAAGCATCGACCATTTGGCCCCGCAGGAACGGGAAGTGTTGCTGCTGACGTACTGGGACAACCTCACCGCTGTCGAAGTGTCCAAGCTCCTCAACACATCAGCAACAGCCGTGCGCATGCGGCTGCACCGGGCCCGCAAGGAACTAAGTCGAATCATGCAAGAGCAGACTGTGTCAGAAGGAGCAGCAGAATGAGCCAGGACCAATCCTTTGCCGACCTGCTGTCCTCCGCCGACCCTGCACTCATGATCAACGACGCGGAACTGATCCGCAGCCGCGAGCGGTCTCTGGGATTCCTGAATTCCAATGTCACTCACATCGCCGTCGGCGGATCTGTCCACGATTTCCACCGCGCACCGGCAAAGCGTCATTGGGGGCGTTTCGCCGTTGCAGGGCTAGCGGCGGCCGCCGTCGCGGCCAGCGTACTCGTCGCCTCGAGCCTGGCACCAAGCCCAGCGAACGTGGCCACGGCTCCAACCGTCGAAGTCACCGAGGTGCAGCCTCCGCCTACAGGCCCCGCCAGGGACCTGTTCATCGCGGCCGATGAAGTGCTGGTCCTGCAGGCACTGCCGACCCCTGCCGGCTGGAATCAGAGCACCCCTGGATCCACAGCCCCCGGCCTGGGGGTTGAACCGGTGAACGTGATACAGGTTCTCAAAGGACCACGACCCACCGGGACGACCACCATAGATCTTTCTGCAATGTCGGCACCGACCTCGTGGAGGAATACGAACCCAGTGGCGCCGTTGACCTACCTGGCGTTCATCAAGAAGGGCGAAGACGGTGTCGGCCATCTGATGAGCGGGCCCCTCGCACTCCTGGAAATTCTGAACCTTCGCGCCGCCACCTTGGTCGACCCAGTATTCGGGAAGCCGGTGGACGTCGGGGCGGACCTTGCCTCAAGAATTTCCGTCGGCCCAGTCGGCGACGTCCCCCTGACCACCTACCCCGCAACACAGGCCGCATCAGGTCCGGACATCATTCCAGAACAGAAAAAGAGCACGGACGGCACATCACTCGGAACAATGCACGGACACGTCACTTCAACGGAGGCCTGCTTCACCTTCGAGACCAGCACTGAGAAGGTGATCCTCCGGTGGCCTGCTGGGTACACCGCTACGACGAAGCTGCTTCCGCAGTCGCCAGAGGGCGAATTCAGAATCAACGGAACCAGCGCCGCCACCCGGGCAGTCGTTCTCAACGAATGGGGAATCGTCTACTCCTACGACGGCGAAACACGACCGCTCATCTTCGGCACCCGCAGCGACGAGCGGGCCGACTGCAACGGACAAACCCTGCCCGTCTTCGACATCGCACCAGGCGGAAAGGGCGTCAGCCCATTCCGGGCCTCGCACGGCGCGTCGGGCCCCGACACAAACCCGTAGCAAACGCAATATTCCTGCATAAAACGCGCGAATCAACGGACGCAACCGACGACAACGCCAAACACGTCAGGCGGGTGCTGCATCCGTACGCAGATCCTGCACTAGATGCGACCCCGCGGAGCGGCCAAAATGTCTGAACACAGCACTAGACTAAGTCTTCGAATATACATTCGAAGATTGGTGTGTCATGGGCGTTCGAGCCAGTGTCAGCGTGGTAGCGGAGGCCAGACGAAGCGGCGAGATTCTGACGTCCAGGTCGCCGCGGTCACCGACGGGAATAGCGCCATAATGAATAGCGCCACTTACCGGCATAGGCCCGCGGTGATGCGCCGGATGCAGGAAATCGCGCACGTGTCCAGGTCGCGGTAGGGCAAAATGATGTCGTTCCGCTCGGCAAGCTGAAAGATCAGTTCGGGTTCAAGCGTGCCCTCGAGATGGACGTGGAGTTCAGCGAGTGGCCCTTTCATACGGTCAGCTCTGCACGTTCGCGTTGACGGCGGAAAGAGATTAGCTGTTCCGCGAGTGGTCCGATGGGAAGGTCGTTGACTTCGGAGAGCTGATTGATCATGTGCTGCGGGATCGCGTTGTAGCCGGCCACAGCTCCACACATTCCGCCAGCTATCGCCCCTATGGTGTCGCTGTCTCCACCAAGGTTCGCTGCGAGCAGCACTGCGGTGACTGGGTCGCCCTTCGCCCTGATGACCAAGGCAATAGATGCGGGCACGGACTCGGTTGTTTCTGTGTTGGCACCGATGATGTCGTAGACGAACTCAAGGAATTCGTCATCGGTCTCGGCTGTGTTTGCGACGTCGACTGCGAGCATTGTCCGTCGGATGAGGGAGGCGCCTGGTTCGTCCCTGCCTAGACTCATACCAAGCTCCCCTGCCCCATAGGATGCCCGTAGGGCTGCGTGCAGGGTTGCCTGCCGGGACTGGTCGGCCGGTGCGTCGATTGCCGAGGAGATAAAGGCGGCCACCATGGCCGCTCCAGCGACGGCAATGTTGGTGTGGTGCGCCAATTTGCAGCTGGCTTCCACCTCTGCGACGAGGGCAGGGATGTCTGAGCTGGGGCAGAGTACTCCAACGGGTGCGATGCGCATGGCGGCTCCGTTGGTCGTGCCTGCTACGCCGGTGTCCGCTGCAGGCACGCCGTCTCGGAGGCGGTCGATCACCCTGGCGCTCGTTGGCCCGAGGAACTTCCCGTCGGACGCCCCCACACGGTCTGCCCATGCCACGAGGTCAACTGCAAGTGTCTCTGTGTCCACGCGTCCGCCGGCATGGGTGATCGATTCGGCGAGCATGATCATCTGCTGGGTGTCGTCGGTAACCTGTCCGGCGACGAAGCCGTCGACGATGAAGTGTCCTTTCGGGGCCGGCAGGAAGCCTTCGATACGGCCAAAGTGTTTGATGACCCTGCCCCGGGACCAGAGCTCGCTGGGCATCCCCATGGCGTCGCCGAGTGCGACCCCGAACATTGCCCCGAGAATTCTGTCGTGGGCGGTTTCGGGGCTAGGACGGTTGGTGCTCATGGTGCTGCCTTTCATTGGTGCTTGGTTGAGGGTTTGTTTGAACGGCCCGTGCCACGAGCTCCACCGGCAAGTCAGGCCGGATCGTGAGCAGGGACGCGGCGTGGGCTGGCGAGATGGAGACCAGGAGCACTGTTGAGGGCCCTGCCGTGGAGACCCGGTCTATCGTGTTGGGTCCTGCTGGTGTCGCCGCGAGGCCGGCGCTGGAAACGAGCTCGCTGATTTCATAGTCGATCCCGCGGGAGCCGACTGGCAGTATCTCGTGGACGCCGTCCAGCCGCGCCAGTAGGAGGGCCTCGGCGATGGACGGCATTCGGGGATCGCCTGGGACAAGGATGTGCGCAGGTGCGGACAGCGGCACGCCGACGGAGTAGATTTCGTCATACGGCAAGGTCGTGCCGATGCTGAGCTCTCCGTCTCGCGTACCGATAACCGTGACRCCAAAGCCCGTAGCCACCGTCGGCACGTTGTCTTCGGTGCTGCCCGTGACCGCAACGTCCGGATCCAGACCGAGCTCCACAGCCAGGGACCGGACTTCGTCAATCATCTCGACGGCCGATGGATCGCGCTCAACCCCGAGGGTGTTGACGATGACGGTTGGCAGGGCCCCGCAGGCGAGCACTTCCAGTATGGGGACCCTGGCCCCAAAGTGCGTCGCCGTGCGCGCCGGAGTTTGCACAGTGTCCTGTGGTTTTGACCCGATCCCGCCGACAGAATCACAAGCGATGACTATGTTGCTCTTATCCGGGCTTTGGATGATGGTCAGGTCACGGAACTTGCGGACAGGCCATGGCTGCGGGCCGTTCACTGTGGTTCCTTCGCCAGCGTCTCGAAGCGGCTGAACCGTTCTGTCGCGTCGGGCAGCCGGTGGGGTGCTTCTAATGTTGTGGAGTAGTAGTAGCGGTCCCCTCGCAGAAGGGTTTCGACGTATTCGATGGGGTTGCCGTTCGAATCGTATGTCGTCCTGTTGACCTGGAAGGCGGGGTCCCCTGTTTCGCATTCGAGTTGTTTGGCCTCGTAGGAGTCCAGTACGGTGCTGCGGAGGCGTTCTGTTGCGTGGTCGGGTACAACTCCGGGGTTCTCCGCCAGTAGGCGGAACAGTGACTCGTTGGTGAGGTCCCGCCCGATCAGGTGCTGCGCTATGGCCGCGGGCATCCAGGACACCTCGTAGGTGCTGGGGAGCTCGTCGACGTAGCGGACGCGGATCAGCCGCACAGCGTCCAGGGCTTCGCCTTGTATTTCCAGCGCTTCTTGGACAGCCGGTTCGGGGGCGCAGAAACCGAACTGGACAATCCGTGTGCGCATCTGTCGCTGGCTGCCGCTCAGTTCTTCCGAGAAGCCGCTGAGGAGGCGAAGGTTCCCCTCGATCCGTGCCGACGTGACATACGTGCCAGAGCCTTGCCGTCGCTCAACCAGGCCTCGCCGTTGGAGGCTGTCCAAGGCCCGGCGAACCACGATTCTGGAGACGTTGAGGTCATCGGAGAGTTTTCGCTCCACGGGCAGACGGCGGCCATGTTCGAGCTTTCCGCTGTCGATGAGCCGCTCCAACCGTTCCTGCAAGTGGTCGGCGACGGACGTGGCGTCGGAGCCGTTTTGCCGAAGGGCCTGGATGAGTTCCTCGTCGTTCATTTCTTACCTTTCCCCTCCGTTGTCATGCTGTCGTGTAGGGCTTGCCGGCAGCTGCCGGGCCCCGCATTTTGCCGGCAAAACCGGCTACGGCCAGGATGGTGACCAGATATGGCAGCATGAGCATGAATTCGCTGGGCACTTGGGAGCCCATGATGCTCAGGACGTATTGCAGGCTGCTGGCGAAGCCGAACAGCAGCGCCGCCATGGTGGAGCGCACGGGATCCCATCGCCCGAAGATCACAGCCGCCAGCGCGATGAAGCCTGCTCCTGCCGTCATCTGGATGTTGAACGATCCCACCGAACCGAGCGTGAAGTAAGACCCTCCCAGTCCGGCGACGACGCCGCCGAGCAGGACGTTCCTTACCCTGGTCGCGTTGACGGCGATACCGACTGTATCCGCTGCCTGTGGGTGTTCTCCGACGGCGCGGAGCCGAAGACCCCAGCGGGTGTGAAACAGCCCGTAGTAGACGGCCGCCACGGCGACGAACATCAGGTAAACGATCAGGGTCTGGCTGAACAGCACCTGCCCGATGATGGGGATGTCGCTCAGGACGGGTATGTCGATCGGAGCAAAACGTGGCGGGGAGTTGAGTTGCTGGTTGTTTGGGCTCAAGACCTGGGTGAACAGGAAGGTGGTCAGCCCCGTCACCAGGACGTTCAGGACGACGCCGACAATGACTTGATCCACGAGGTACCGAATCGCGAACAGGGCCAGGACAGCTGCGACCAGTGCCCCGGCAATCATGGCAGCGGCAAGGCCAGCAATGACATTGCCTGTCACTGAAGCCACTACAGCAGCAGCGAAGGCACCGGCCAGGAATTGTCCTTCGATGGCGACGTTGACGACGCCGACACGTTCGGAGATCACTCCGCTGAGAGATCCGAGGATCAGCGGGACGGATACACCCAGTGTTGCTACCAGCAGACCGGAGACCGGCAGGGTCCCTCCGGAGCCTGCCCAGATGAGGAATCCTGCTACGAGCAATACTGCGAAGACGGCGATCAGCCACCGTGGTGTTTTCCGTCCACTGGAGCGCAGGAAGACTGAGTATCCAGCCAGAAGCAGCAACGCGATGGTGAGCCCAACACCTGCCGGTACGGTGGACACCTCAAGGTTTGGCAGCCGGATGGCGTCGTTCTCGGAGCTCAGCCGGAACGTTGTGGTTCCGGGGCGCTGGAAGAAGACAAACGCGCATCCGGCCGCCAAGGCGAAGGCGGTAAGCATTCCGGGTGTCCGCCAGCGGACCGGGGCAGCCAATTCTTGGGATTCAAGGGGGTTGATCGTAGTAGTCATGCTGTGGCGACCTTCTTGCTATCGGTCAGCTTGCTGCCGTCGTGCGGAAGCCTGAAGATTGCGCGGACAAGGGGCGGGGCGGCGATGAGCAGCACAATCAGGGCCTGGATGACGACCACGATGTCTGCCGGGATGCCTTGGGCCGCTTGCATGGCGAAGCCGCCTGATTTGAACGCTCCGAACAGCAGGCCAGCGGCGAAGATTCCCCACGGACGGGACCGTCCCAGGAGGGCGACAGTGATGGCGTCGAAACCGATGCCGGCGTCGATACCGGGGGTGAACCCGGACGTCGTGGTTCCCAGTACCTGGAAGGAGCCGGCGAGTCCGAGCAGGCCGCCGGAGACCAGCATGGCCATGACGTACGTCTTGCCAACGTTGATGCCGGCGACCCGTGCTGCGTGCGGGTTCTCCCCTACTGCCCGGAACCGGAAGCCCAATGATGAGCGGCTGATCAGCCAGGCTGCTCCTATGGTGGCCAGGATTGCCAGAATAAAGCCGAAGTGGAGGGTGTAGCGTTCGCCCAGCAATGATGGCAGTACTGCTGTTTCTGCCGTGGGGGCGGACTTCGAATTCGACTGGCCTGGCGCCTGCAACAGCGGTGTACGCAACAGGTAGGAGAGAAGGTAGAAGGCGACGTAATTGAGCATGATGGTGGTGATCACCTCGTGGGCGCCGCTTCGGGCTTTCAGCAGCCCGGCCAGGCCACCCCACAGGGCGCCACCGGCGATACCAGCCACGACGGCGACGATCATGTGAATGCCCCATGGCAGTTGGATACCGAATCCAATCCAGCCGGCGCATCCTGCAGCGATCAGCATTTGGCCGCGTCCGCCGATGTTGAAGAGCCCCGACCTGAAGGCCAGTCCGACGCCGAGGCCTGCAGTTATCAGGGGCGTGGCGTAGGTAAGCGTGTCGGTCAACGGCTTGATGCCGTTGAGGAAGCCTGGGCGGCCGAAATTGTAGATGGCGCCTTGGAACAATGCCGAGTAGGCGCCGGCTACAGCATCCCAGAAGGCCCGGAGCGCATCGGTTGGTCGGGCGAAGAAGTATCCGAATGATTCGCGGACTTCCTCGTCGGTGAGACCAATCAGGATTGCTCCCGCTGCCAGTGCGATGATCACCGAGAAGATGTTGATGATGGTGTTGCCGTTGGAAATTTCGCGCAGCACTGTCCGCCATTTGCCCGGTGTCGTCTTTGCCTGGGGCTGGGACGGGCTGTTCGTCGGGGCCTGTTGCTCCGTCGAAGCGCTTCGTGTTGTGTCGCTAGTTAAATTGCTGGACATGAGGGTCTTCTTTGGTGGTGGGGGTCACTCCGGCCATCATCAGGCCTAGGTCCTCCCGGGATGTATTTGCGGGAACAATGCCGATAACACGGCCTTGGTACATGACGAGGATCCGGTCAGCGAGGGCAGCTATTTCGTCAAGTTCCGTGGACACCACGACGACGGCTACACCGGCGTCCCGAGTCCGGACGATTCGCTGGTGGACGAACTCGATGGAGCCGACATCGATGCCACGGGTAGGTTGGGCCGCTATGAAGAGCCGCAAGTCGCGGCTGAGCTCACGGGCCAGGACGACCTTTTGCTGGTTTCCTCCGGAGAGACGGCCTATGGGAATGTGTGGTCCGACGGCCCTGACATCGAACTCGGCCATCCGCTCACGGGTGAACTGGTCCACGACCGGCTGACGGACGGTTCCATACTTCACGAACGGCAAGCCGACAGAGCGATCCAGCATCATGTTCTCCATGAGGCTGAACTCGGCCACCATCGCATCGACGTGACGGTCTTCGGGGACGTAGCCGACGCCAGCGTCAAGGATTTGGCGGACACTTGATCCCAACAGCTCTTTGCCGTCAAGCGTGACACTTCCGTGGCTGGCTGACCGGAGGCCCATGATGGCTTCCATGAGTTCACTTTGACCGTTGCCCTGGACTCCTGCGATGGCGAGGATTTCACCGCCGCGAACCTGGAAGTTCACGTCGTCCACCACTCGGTGGCCCCGCTCATCGGTCACAGTCAGGGCCGAAACCTGGAGGCCTGCATCGCCGGGGGCAGGAGCGTTCTTCTTGACGGTCAGTTCCACAGGTCGTCCAACCATGAGGTTGGCCAGTTCGCTGCTGCTCGCTGTGGGTGATGCTTGGCCCACGATTTGGCCGTGCCTCATGACACTGATGGTGTCCGCTACTTCGCGAACTTCCCGTAGCTTGTGGGTGATGAAGACGATGCCTGTGCCTTCTGCCTTTAACCGGCGCATGATGGCGATCAGTTCATCCGTTTCCTGGGGTGTCAGGACTGCGGTCGGTTCGTCGAAGACCAGAACCTGGGCGTCCCGGGACAGTGCCTTGATGATCTCAACGCGTTGTTGAATGCCTACCGGCAGGTCCTCAATCAACGCGTCCGGGTCGACGCCGAACCCGAATTGATTCGAGATACGCCGCACCAGGTCGCGGGCGGCTGCCATGTCGAGGCGTCCGCCTGGATGCGTGGGCTCATGCCCCAGCATCACGTTCTGCGCCACAGTAAAAACGGGAACGAGCATGAAGTGCTGGTGCACCATGCCGATGCCGGCCTTCATCGCATCCCCGGGTCCTGCGAACTTCTGGGACACTCCATCGAGAAGGATTTCTCCTTCGTCGGCGTGATACAACCCGTAGAGGATGTTCATCAGCGTCGACTTGCCGGCACCATTCTCACCCAGAAGGCAGTGAATCTGGCCCGGTTCGACGATCAGGTCGATACCGTCGTTGGCTGTGACAGTGCCGAATCTCTTGGTAATTCCACGTAGTTCAAGCATCATGGTGCTCTCCTCCCCTGCTGGTTTGGCATGGAATCAGCCAAGGGTTTCCACCGAGCCGCTAACGATCCGGGTGCGCAGATCATCCAGTTCGCTTCGGAGCTCAGCGGAGACTTGCCCATCGAAATCATGGAAGGGCGATAGCCCAGTGCCATCGTTTTCCAGCGTTCCCACGTACGGCTGGGAATCGAAGGTGCCCTTAGAAGCATCCCCAATGATCTGCTCGACTGCCTTGGTCATGCGCTTCTCGACCGAGGTCAGGACCAGGGACTTGTACTCCGGTGTCGTCACGGCGACGTCCGAGTCGACCCCTAGGAAAGTCGCGCCATCGCCAGTGTCCTTGATGGCCTCTGCCGCCGCTGAGAACAGGGGCCCGGCCACCGGGAACAGCACGTCTGCCCCTTGGTCGAGCTGGGCACCTGCAATGGACTTCGCGGTGATTTGATTGGAAAAGTCGCCGACGAACACGCCAGTCTTAGTTGACGGTTCCCATCCGATCACTTTCGTGGGAGTGCCGTGCTTCTTCGCCCATTCCTGGGATCCCTTGAAGAACCCTGTCATGAAGTCGGTAATCGCGGTGTTCTGGATGGCGCCGAACGTTCCCAAGGTGTGGCTCTTGCTCTGTGCTGCCGCAAGGTAGCCAGCCAGATAGCTCGATTCACTCATCTTGTATGTCACGGCCTTGAGGTTGGTTGTGCCCGGGTCCTCCACGAAGCCGTCCACAGTAACGAACCGAACCTCGGGGTTGGCTGCCGCTGCGGCGTTGACGGCATCGTTTGCGTCAAAGCCGACGCTGAAGACGAGCTTGCAGCCCTGGTCCACAAGAGAGGAAATGCCGGGTACGAAGTCGTCGGCGGTCTTTGACTCGAACGCCACTACGGGAACGCCCAGCTTCTTCTTTGCTTGCTGGAGCCCGTTGTACACCTGCTCGTTGAATGAGTGGTCGTTCCATCCGCCAGCCCCAGAAACGGCGCAGGCTTTGTAATCAACCGAAACACTGTTTGCTTCAGTCTCCGCCGGCGCGGCACCGCAGGCGCTGATGATCAGGGGCAGAGAGAGCGTCGCGCCGACCAGCATCATTGGTTTCCGGATGCGTCGAGTTGCCATGTCAGTCCTTAGAAGAGATTGGATGTGTGATCGATCCCCCGGTCGAGTTGATCAATCTAACCATTTAGCCCGATTGGTTCGCAATAGGTGATCACAAACTGATTTTCAGTAGATCAATTTGGCGAAGTGGTTCATACTGGCGGAGTAGTTTGACCCAAAGAGAGGACCTTCATGAACATGTCATCCACGGTTAGTGACGCTGACCTTCACCTGCTGCGGCAGGCCATAGAAATCTCGAAGAACGCCGTCCAGCACGGCAACCATCCGTTCGGTGCACTACTTGCCGACGGCGAAGGACAGGTGTTGCTACAGGCTGAAAACACAGTTGTAACCGATGGGGATGCTACCGGGCACGCCGAAACCAATCTCGTCCGTCTTGCATCTCGGAAGTTCGGCGCGCCCATCTTGAACGATTGCACGCTCTATACAAGCTGTGAACCTTGCGCCATGTGCTCCGGCGCAATCTACTGGGCAGGTATCGGAAGGGTCGTCTATGCCCTCGCCGAGACGAGCCTGCTCGCACTCACCGGCTCACACCCAGAGAACCCAACCCTGGAGGTGCCATGCCGGATCGTCTTCAACGGAGGTCAGAGACACACCTCAGTGGCCGGTCCCGCGATTGAAGCCGAAGCAAGTCACGCCCACGAGGGCTTTTGGAACTAATGCCGATCTGCGGTTGGCTTGGGTCTGGACGCGCCGCACCAGAGTAACCCGCGATTCAGACAATCTAGGCACCGCGGGTTGGACGGTCCTCGGTGGTCTCGTCGGTTCTGTTGTGCACTCGTTCAGCTTCACCGCACCGGCGCCGTAGATGCACGAGACTCTCTTCAAGGGCACTTACCTCCCCTAGCCATGGTGTTCGCGTGCCTCGGCGAGACGTTGCTCAGCGTTGTCCGTCATGGTTTCGAGTCGCTCAACCTGAGCTGGGTCTACCTGAAGGAACCGGCATTTGACGCACGCGCGTTCGTGAACCCACGGCGTGGCATAGGGGCAGTGGCAGGTACCCAGCGCAACCCTGCGGAGCAGGAAATGCTGTTCGAATTCTTTCCACTCCTCGACCGGTGCCGGACGGAATTCGTGATCGGGGCGAGCTTGCCGGCGACGTTCTATGAAGGCATGGTGCCTGGATCACGTGTTCAGGGAAGACCGCCGGTATCCCTAGTCGTTTCCAGGTTCAGGTGCCCCAGGAGCGTGGAGACGATCTGCAGGGGAAGGCCAGTGTCGACGAGTTCGGTAGCGAAGAGCCGCCGGAAGTCGTGCGGCGTGAAGGTGACGGGCGCCCCCAGCGTCCATGAGGCCTGCATGGGCTGCGATGGCGTTCAGTACACGACTGATGTAACTGTGGGAGAGAACGTTCTGTGTGGGTCCGACCAGCGCGAACTACTGGACCGGGCCATGTGCGAATATGCGAGGACATCATCGCCGATCACTTGGCCCAGGCGTTTGCCGGTCCGGACGAGGATCCTCGCGACGGCGTTCTGGGCGTTCCGTCGGATCAGCTCGTGGCCACGCTGGTACTCCGGCAAAGCGCGCAGTCGCGTTGTCTCCAAGGGTTCGGAAACCTCGAGGAACGATAACGAACCGCGGCTTTGATTCCAGTGCTTGGAGGAGAACATCCACTCATACGAGGGACGCACGAGGCGGGCCCGGACCAGTGCGCTGAGGCCAGAACTGAGGAAACTTTGACCTACTGACAACCGCTCGCTGATCTCTTTGAGGCCTTCCCGTGGGGCTTGGTCTATGCCGGAGGCCAGCCACCGCTCCTCCCAGATTGTGCCGGGAAACCCGTTCAGCCATCGGAGGACAGGCTCGACGGCAGTGACCCGCCTTCTTGAATTCGCCGGCGCCGAGCCGTAGCCAAGCGTGGATTCTCGGGCCAAGCGCCGGGGATGGATGGAGAAACCAATTAACGGTTCGGAAGTGCTGTGACATTGTTCCCGGATCTGAGAGCCTCAAGGAGCCTGTCGCGCTCCTCAAGCAGACCGAGCAGAGCAGTCGAGTAGGCCTTGAGTCGCTGGTCGAGCGTGTCCCGTTCGGTGACGAGCCGCTTGTTTCGTTGCCGTTCGGCATCGAGGTTGGAGCGGAGTCTGTCGACCTCGGGTTTGGTGCGGTTCAGTGCGCGTGCTCGGCGCTGGAACTCGTCGTTGGTGTCGGGGTTGTCATGGGTGAGCCGGTGTCGTTTGACCCCGGCGAGCTCAACGAGTCGGGTGCTGGTCAGCGGGCCCGGAACGCGGCCTTCCAGGAGGTCGTCCTTGGCCTGTTGGAGGGCGCTGCGGATGAATTCGGTCTCATTTGTCGTCATTATCGGGCCTCCTCGTGGTGTTTGATCGCTTTGACCATGGTTTCCTTGACGAGCGCGATTCGGTGGTTTCTGATTTCGGGGGCGAGCGGGTCCTCGGGCAGGGCGTTGATCTCTGCCCGTAATTCGGCGATGTCCTGATCGGTTCGGGCAATGTTGGAGCAGGCGCTGCGGCATTCCCCCAGGGACGGGCCGTTCTCGGATTCCTTCGCGCATAACGCGGTGGCCTTGTTGAAGACGCAGTGCATGCCCCGGCCTTTGAAAACCTGGAGAGTGGGATCTTGGAGAAGCCTGTGGGCCTGGCGGACCGTGGGCATGGTCCGGCCACCGAATTTCGCCTGGGCGTGGCGCGTCCTGGATTCGAGTTCGGTCGCCGATGGTCCACTGACATGGCCGCCGGAGTCCAGGTAGGTTTCGAGTTCGTAAACGTTTTCGATGCGCTCCAGCCATCGTTCGAGCGCGAGGTCATCCAGGAACCCTGACGCGTAGGTTCCCGCGTAGCCCTGGGTGATGTGGGTGGACACGTGCCCGTACTGGATGGCCGCGGCGACAAGTCCCCGTGGTTGCCGCACGATGTGCCAGGCGAGCGTTCTGCGGAAGCGGCGGGGGCTGACCCGGCCGTCTTTGTCGGAGGGGATGTGGTCGGGACGGCGGTTTTCGGTGCAGTATGTGTTGGCCCAGTCAATGAACTCGACGATGTCGGTTCCGACCTGCGATGTCGTCAGGGCCGTGCCCGGTCTCAGGTTGGTCGGGGCGGCCGGGCCGCGCAGGGGCTTTGGCCGGATGCTTACCGGAAAGAGAAGAGTTTCGGGGTGCAGCCGGGTCAGGACGGTCACTGCCCGGGCGACTATGGGGTGGACCACCCAGGGAAAATCCCGTTGCTCGCCTTCGACTGCTTTTGCGCCGTCGTTGTCCGTGGCGCCTTTCCAGCGGACGCCGGTTACTGTCCAGCGTCCGGTGGATTTGTCGTGGGCGACGCAGTCACGTTTAAGGCTGAGGACTTCACCGGGGCGCATGCCGGACAGGTAGGCGATAAGGATGAAGCACGCGGTGACGAGGTGCTGGGCGAGGTTGGAGGCGTCATCGAAGGCGATGGGTTTTGACCGCCAGAGGTGGCCGTTGATCATTCCCTTGCAGCGTGTTGAGAGGTAGGTGTCGTCATCGATTTCCAGGCCGGATTGGCGGATCAAGTCTCGGTCGTACTGGGCGTGAACACCCCCAGCGTGTAGGTGAGGCGTCCAAGGTGCTGCCACCGGATTTCGCGGGTGCCGTCCGGAAGGGTACGTCCGGGCAGCTTTGTCCCGTCGCGACGGAAGTGATCAAGGACGCGTTTGAGTCTTTCCTGGCGCGTCCCGCCCGGGGTGCCTCTTCCGACACCGGGCGGGCGGAACCGGTCCTCTTGCTGGAGCAGGAGACGGTATTCATGAAATGACGTGGTGATGTCTGTCGACAGGTCATCGACGAATCTCATGGCCCAGCTGATGAGTGGTACGAGGGTTTCATCGCGGATCCGGGGTGTGCGGTTCCCGGGACGCTTAGGGGCTTCGGCGAACAAATCCCGTGTGAGCTCCCCCAGCCATGGCTGGGGTTCCGGCATGCGAAGGATCTCCGGTACGACTTCGCGATAAGCCCACAGTCGGCGGGTCTCGCTGACCATCATTCCCTTGCGGCCGTTGCTGAGGTCCAAGACTGCGATGTCGGCCAGCATGAGATCGAGTCTGGCCGGAGAAAGCTCGTTCAGCGAGATTATGCCGTGTTCTTCGGCCCAGGCCAGGACCCTTGCCAGCGGGGCACTCGCGAAGCTGATCGTCCGCAGTGACAGGCGTTTGTCCAGCCGCGCGGCCGGAAGGGGACGGATTGTCTCGTCGTTGATGAGAAGCCAGAAGTATTCCTTGACTGCCACCCGCCACCTGACCGGAAAGACCTCGAAGTTCAGACTGGTCTTGGTGCTGTGATCCTCGAAAATGCCCGGGGTCAGGTCCCATCGGTCGTCGTCAAACCGGGACAGCCGGGAGGCATCGGCGTCGGGCCGGACCGGACGGTTTGTGAGCGCCAGTGGATTGTCCCCGATCAGGTGGTCGCTGAATGCTGCTGCCTGTTGGGTCATCGGAGATCGAGCCTTCCGTCGAGAAGCGCCTCGATGAGGGTGGAGTCCTCATCCGTCGCTTGGGATGCGGCCATTGCAATGTCGGCTCGCTATTGTTTGAGTAGGTCATCGAGTTGTTCGGTGGCGGTGCCGTACAACTGCTTCCAGCGGTCAGGGGTGAGTTCCTCCCGGCGCCGTTCTATTTGCTGGCGCATGAGGGCCTGGATGGGGATGTGCCGTGGCTCTGACCGTGCGTTCGGGCAGCCCAGACAGAGCAGAAGAGACGCTGTGCATGGCTGCCCGGGCTCGGTGACGAGTCCGTGCTCGTTGTCGACGCAGGCGGTCGCCACGGTATCGAGCCGCCCTTCCAGGATGGATTGGAGTTTTTCGCCCGTGATTCCGAACCGCTTGGCCACCCCTTCGACGTCGGCAACCGCCTGGGCAATGTCGTGCTTGGTCAATACGGCCGCTACGGTCTCTGTCTGGATCCGTTCGACTTCGCCTTCCAGGACGTGCTGTACGACCTCCTGGTTGGCGGCGAGTGAGCCCGGATCGCGGAGCAGGTAGGTGTTTGCCAAGGTGTCCGTGGTCTGTGCCACGGGGCGTTGATGAAGTTCCAGGAAGGTTCGTCTGAGCCGCCTGCTGTCCACCAGCTGCGGATTTCCGTCGCTGTCAGTCCACCCTTCCCATCGCGCCATGCAGTTGTGGGGGACGGGACGAAAGCCTGTGCCGTTGACAGAGGTGTCAAGCCGGTGAGGCGAATGGCCGACCAACAAGGCATTGCTGGATGCGAACTCGCGGGCGCGTCGGCACAGCTTCTCGGCGATCATGTAAAGACCGAAAGCGGATGCATAGTCATCGCTCTCGCCGTTGCCCTCGGATGCCTGTATCCATTCAGGAATTGCAGTGAATGCCAGGTCCATTTCCGCCTTATTGGGTCCACGTCGAGCTTTGGATCCCCTCGTGATCAGCACCGGCGTCTCCCCGTCCAGGGAGGCATCGGCGCGGCTGTACCGGGCCGTCAGGTTGCAAATGGTGGTCAGGTTCTCCCCGGTCAGGCACTGGAACAGGACGACCAACGCCGCCATGTCGGACAAGGCCGGGAAGAGCGCATAGAACAAGTTCCATGCGTCCTTGGCGGGGCCCTTTCCACGAGGACTACTGGATGGGCTTCTGGGAATGTCCCCTACCAGGGCGATGTGGTTAAGCACGCTGCCCCGGCTTTGTTCCCCCCGTTGCGGGGTCGAGTCTGTGAAGCCTTGTTCTTGTTCGCGACGCCATGCCTTGAGCTCTTCTTCTCCCGCTCGGATCCGTGCCACCATTGCGCGGACGCCGGACCTTGCCGCCCGCTGTATCGCCCGGAATTCCGCCGGTGAGTAAGACGCAGCCGTGGTCGACGGTGCCGGGTTCGTCAGAGGAGTGAACAGCGCGTTCCTGAAAGGCATTGGCAGGTCCGGATTCGCACGAAGGACAACACGAAGCGCGATCAGCGCACTGTTTCCGGCCCGCGTGTGCCGCATGCGCAACTCCGCCAGATGTGATGGACGAAGATCTGCGAGACGGCCGGGCGGCCTGGGCCCAGACGCAACCAACTTCACAAACATCCTGATTCCCGAAAACAGATTCTGGGCGGAGGAAATGGTCCGACGAGTCCCCGCAGGCCCCGTAGCCCGGGCGAAGCCCTCCGCGAAAGCGAACTGAAGCTCGGGCGCCACGTTCAAGGAATGGAACGAGAAGTCCTTGAACCCTGGAACGGCCTCGGGATAGACGCGGACCATGTTCTGCCCGGGCGACGAAAAATGGTTGACCGGCGACGTGTAACCGGGCTGGGGAAGTGCAGCCCCTCTCGTCGCTCTCCCCCGAACTGCATGTCGTCTTCAACGCGAACCCGCGGATTGGAGCGCAGCACATCCAACAAAGTCTCCGCCTGTAATTCACTCACGCCATGTTCGAGGAGCAGCTTCACATCCAGGCCACGGAACGGTTCCAAGTAAGTGTCCTTTGTCGTATTCACGTTTGAATGGCCAAGCATTGTCTGCACCAGCGACGAGGGTGTCACCGAACTGTTCCCGGAAGTCGAGGGCCTGCCCGGGGCTAAGGCCGGGTGCTCGTCGTTCCCAGACAAGCCGGCCGACGGCGTACCAGCGCAGGGCGAAGCTATGGCGAAGCACATGGCTGCTCGTACGTTCCCAGGGCCTGCGCGTGGCGGATCGACGCGGCCCGATCGGTCTCGACGTAGTTACCGACGCTGTTGAGCACGTCACGCTTGGCCCAATATGGATGACCGCGGCCGCCTTTCGCGCATGCATCCGCGAGCTGCAGAGTCACATAGTTGTTGTCCCCGGAGGGCTGCCTGAGTTCGTTGACGAGAACGCTCGCCCACTCCTGGATGCGCAACCCGGTGCCGTAGAGCCCGTCGACAAAGGCAGCGTCGCGTGTCTGTGACCGCGGCCTCCATCGCGTTCGCTCCTTGCCGTCGGGGGCGATGCCGAGAATACCCACATCACGCCAGCGCCTGAACGCGCCCGGAGAGAACCACTTGACATCGGCAGACCTGACCCGGGACGCCCCCGCCCGGCCGCGGCTACCTGCAAAGTCCAGACGAGGGCCCCAAGTTTGTGTGCCAACGGTGATCTTCTCCCGCTCCTTCGCCACCCCGATCACCACCGCTGCGGGTTTGCGCCAGGTCATGAGCGTCTACGCGCAGATGGCAAGCGCCCGGCTGGCCAAACACGGCCTCCAGGCCAAGGTGCTCACAGCCTTTGCGGCGACCTCGCACTTCAACCCCAATGAAAAGTCCTTCCCTTCCGTCTGCGTCGCGCTGCCGATGCCCACCGCCGACCCCGTGCTGCTGACCAGGGCGGCCCACGCCGTGCTCCCCCAGGTGCACGAAGGTGTGAAGTACGTCAGGGCCGGGATCATGGTCACCGATCTGCGCCCCACCGGCAACCAGAAACCCCTAGAGATCTTCGAAAACCGTCACGAAGAACGCGGCATCGGAACCCTGTTGGAGGACGTGGCCAAACGCTACGGCCGCGGATCCATCGGCCTCGGCCACGCCGGCATCAAAGGCGGCCCCGACTGGACCATGAAACGCGACATGCTCTCCCCCAGATACACCACCCACTGGGACGAACTCCCCCTCGTCAAGGCCGCCTAACAGGCAGCGAAACAGAAAGGAATCCCCGGATGTCTCTGGCAACAGAAGCTCCCCACACTCTCGAGGAGGTCGCCGTCCGCTTCAGCCCCGACGGCACACCCATGGCGGTCCGCCACGACGGCCACATCTGGACAGTCGATCCCGACGTCCACGCCACGCACTGGTTCACCCGGGAATCGTGGTGGGATACCCAGCACCGGGCACCTATCGGTATTGGCGACGTCGTCAGCGTCGAGCACTGGCAGCTCCAAACCAAGTTGGCATCCAACCCAGAATTGCTGACGTTCACTCTCCGTCGTGATCCGCTGGCCACGCAATGGCTATTGGAATCAATCAGCTAGTAGTACTTGGTTAGGTCTGTTAATTCGGTGGTCGGTCTGTTAATTTTTGGATGTGCAAGCAGATGAGATCGCCGGGGTTCGTGCAGTGCTCGAGGGATTCGTGCAGGAGGTGTTCGCTTCCCTGCCGCGCAAGGACCAGCGGAGCAAGGGCGGCCTGTACCTTGCGGGGTTGATGCTCGAGGGGCGGCGGAAGTCGATGCAGCCGATGGGCGGCCGGCTCGGGATCGACTACCAGCAGCTGCAGCAGTTCGTGTCCTCCTCGCCGTGGCCGGTCGAGCCGGTCCGGCGGGTGCTGGCCCGCAACGCGATCGGGGCAATCGGCCCTGAGGCGTGGGTCATCGATGACACCGGATTCAAGAAGGACGGCCCGGCCTCGCCCGGTGTGGCACGGCAGTACTCGGGCACGCTGGGCAAGATCGGGAACGTCCAGATCGGCGTCTCCCTGCACGCGGCCACCGATGCAGCCTCGTGCCCGCTGAACTGGCGCTTGTTCCTGCCCGAAGCGTGGGACGACACCTGCCAGGACGCCCCGGCTGACGCTGAAGCTGCTTCAGCACGCCGGGCCAAGGCGCAGATCCCGGACAGGGTGCGGCACCGGACCAAATGGGAACTCGCCCTCGAAATGCTCGACGAACTGGCCGTCTGGGGGCATCGGCCCCCGCTGATCTGCGCAGATGCCGGCTACGGCGAGGTGACCCCGTTCCGGCTCGGCCTGACGGAGCGAGAGCTCCCGTACGTGGTCGCGGTCAAGTCCACCACCAGCGTTTACCCGGCCACAGCGCTGCCCGAGCTGATGGGCCATGCCGGGCGCGGACCCCGCCCCCGCACCGTCCGCTACCAGCAGGCGCCATCCTCGGTCAAAGACCTCGCCGGCCCACGCGAAGCGTTCACCGAGATCACCTGGCGCCACGGCACCAGAACCGGCCCCGGCAACCCCCAAGCCCAGATGAGGAGCCGATTCGCGGCCGTCCGGGTCAGGCCAGCGAACCGCAACGTGCCCCGCAACCCGGACGGGTCCCTGCCCGAGCTCTGGCTGATCGCCGAATGGCCCGCCGACGCAGCGGAGCCCACGGACTACTGGCTCTCCACCCTGCCCGAAGACACCCCACTGCCGGAACTGGTCCGCCTGGCCAAGATCCGCTGGCGCATCGAACACGACTACCGCGAACTCAAACAAGGCCTCGGCCTGGCCCACTTCGAAGGCCGTACCTTCGCCGGCTGGCACCACCACGTCACCCTCGTCACCGCCGCGCACCTCTTCGTCACCACCCAGCGACTGACCGCCGACCCAAAAGCCCACGGGGCAGCCTGAGCTTCTACCAGACGCTGCGATACCTCCAGGTCGCCGTCATCCGGATCCTCGGATACTGCCCCACCTGCAACACCCGCGCCGGACCAACCTAACCAAGTACTACTAGTGCCGGACGACGTTTACCGGTTGCCCATCCCCGGACAACTCTGGGAACGGATCAGGGATGAGTTCAGCATCCCGGCCCTGGATCAGGTCCGCCAACGACTCTCCGCCGTCCACGAGGATCCGGACTCGGTCATGCGTCAGCCCGTCCGCGTCTTCATCGAAGACGGCACGTATTGCCCTGGTTTCCAGTTCCACGCCGACCTGTCCCTCAACCTGACCGTCGTGGGGCTCTTCCAGCGGGCGATGGAACTGCGGATCCCGCACAACTTCGCACTCTGGATGATGGCCCCCTGCCCGGCCCTGCAGGGAGCCCGCCCGGTGGACCTGCGGAAACGCAGCCAGGCACCAATGCTGTTGGCAGCGTTAGAGCGGACCCTGGCCGGCGCGGCGGCCTAGGGTATGGGGGCCAGATATGGGGGGGTGAAAGTGATCCTGACGGCAGAAGCCGGCGACGGCCAGATCAGCCACGTCGACGCCGAAGGCGAGACGTACGAGAAGGCCAAAGCGGCGGCCGAAGCCTTGATTGCGGAGGGCTCGAAAGCGATCTCGATCTACGTCGGCTAGCTGTCCGGCTGCTCCTCTGCAACGATCCGCTCCGCGGTGCGGCGGTAGGCTTCAGCGGGCACCCGCCCATCGCAGCGCCCCGGTCCACTTGCTTGCCGGATCGCGGCAGACTATCGTAATAACTGCCCGCCATTGCGATGGATTGGGAAGAAGGCCCTTGAACCCCAGCCGGACGACTGGATCTCGGGCCTTTCGTGCTTAAGCCGAGTCCGGGGTCCTACGTTCAAGAATCAAGAGATCCTTCAACGCCTCATAGTAGGTGTCCTGGCCCGCATACTTAGCGTTGATGGCCCCCAGGAAGATATCGGGTATCCACAAGAGCGGATCATCACCCCCACGGCAATGGCTAATAGTGAAGTCACGATCGACTACCTTCTGACCCCTAAGCGCCACGATATGGGCAATGTCCCTTTGGTTCTGGGCAGGCATCCGAGCCTCACATACAACTTCCCGAATACCCATTGAGGCTAGCTCGTAGTAGATCGTTTCCAAGCACTTCCGTCTGAAACGTTCGGTCTTGTTCTGCCGCTGGCTCATATGTGTGACGACGGCGGTCATGGGTGTCAGCTCACTTACGGCAGCAACGATCTTCTTCCGGCGCGCGTCACTTTCGTCTGTCCAGTGCAGTTTGATTTGCCCCTTCAGGCGCAAGGACAGCAACCGTTCCCGAAGCTCCGCAGCAGAGTCATCAGGAACGACCGCAGCGCACACAAGGTACTCCTGAGAGTCCTCTGAACGGATGGCAGAAGACTCATCGAGGTAAGCACGAAGTTCTGAAGGCATAAGTGGCACATATCTGACTAGAGGCGAACGGAGTGAACAGGTAGAACTGTATGACGCGATCCTGCCGCTCATCCACTAGACTGATTCGACGGGTAAAGCCGCAAGCAAGACAAACCATTATGGAGATGTCTAGAAGAGTATCAGGCGGCTTTAGACGTTCAACCTTAGATGTAGAAAGGCTTTGAAAATTAGCATCATCAGCCTGGATTTTTCCCGTCTCCCCACGCCAAAGGACCGCGGGGCTTACGAAGCCAGACTCGCCAGGCTAACCGGCAGCTACGGGGAATCCGTCAAGCGCGCGTCTAGGACGCTTCACGCTCTTCAGGGGCAAGGGCCTCTGGTGAAGCATGGGTTCCGCCTCCGTCCGGACTTCATCTACCGAAGAGAAGCTCCAGCAGGGGATTTTTCGGACCGAAAGGTTCCACCCCGCGATCTCCGCCCACCTTCCACCGAAATTTCGTCAAGCCGTGGTTCAACTCTCAGGCTCTATCTCACGGCCCTGGCCGTTGCTCAAAAGACCAATAGGGTCGGAGGACATCCCCAGTGGCTGCCCGTCGTAGGGAGCACAGACCGACCCGGCTGGACGGATCTGATTGCAACGGACGCGGTGAGAGCTGGCAATGGACTGACAACACTCGAAGCAAAGGACAAGAGAGCCCGGTCCGTCAGGGCGAGCCTCAAAAGGTTGGAGACCGCAGGTCTCATTCGGTTTGCCAGATCAGAGGGCAAGCGAGGAGACTTCGAAAATTACGACCTCCTAGATGAGAGAGGTTCCAGTGGGGAGCAGCAGCTCTACAAAGTGCCCGGCCTCAAGGAGCCAGTGGCCACCTTGCCGCCCGGGTTCATTCTGAATTCCTGGGTCCACGTATTGGAGGACTCCGAACTCGCCCTCCTGCTTATGGTCGCTTGTGGCATAGGGAGTCTGTCCGGGCCCTCTGTCAGCATCCCAGCCGAAACTAGACTCCTCCACTACGGGATAGGCCGGGACCCTTACTCACGTGCCCGAAAGACCTTGGAGTTGTTTGGCTTGCTAAACGTGGAAGAAGTAAAGCGCCACCGCGACGGCAAGACGGAAGGAGGAGAGAATCATTTCCTCCACAGATTCGCACTCAGAACAAGAGGCTTCGATGAAGATGCTCTGCCTACCGTCACTGCCGTCCTAAAAGAACAACTGGCAAGAACATAAGTAGGCGTCGGATCCAATCCCCTACGTGTCAGGCTGGAACGGTACCAGGGGCTCATAGCAAGTCCGCTTAATCGCGTGGGGCGAGAACCAGGAATCCCGTAATCATGTCCAGTCCAGTTTTGAGTGCAGTACGCGAAGATAGTGCTGTGAGTAGTAGTAGCAGTTCTTCGGGGCCGCGGGCCGGTGGCCCGCGGCCGCGCCGGTCGTTCACCCCGGTCCAGAAGCTCGAGTTTTTGACCGCGTACGAGGACGCGTGCGAGAACAATGAGGGCGGTGCGTTCCTGCGCCGGGAGGGCCTGTATTCCTCGCAGATGACCGAGTGGCGTCGGCCCCGTGACTCCGGCGTCCTTGCCGGGAAGAAGGCCGGGGAAACGATCGGGAAACTGACGGCGGAGCAGGCCGAGAACGCGCGTTTGCGCCGCCACCTGGAGGTGAGTGAGAGCCGGCTGAAAAAGACCGAGGCAGCCCTGGAGCTGATGGGAAAACTACAGGCGTTCTTAGAGAGCGCCTCCGAGGATATGCCGGACGTGCCCCGGTCCAAGATACGCTGATGGCCACCTACCGGTCGATGCTGGAACTGAAGATCCCCTCACGCCGGGCGGCATCCTTGACCGGTGTTTCCAGGACGACCGCGAACCGCAGACCGGCCCCGCCGCGGGACCAGATGCCGGTGGTCCCGCGGAACAAACTCACCGCCGCCGAAAGGGCGGAGATCCTGGCGGCGCTGAACTCACCCGGGTTCGTGGACCTGGCACCCATGCAGGTCTACACAAAGCTGCTGGACCAGGGGATCTATCTGGGATCCCTGTCGACGTTCTACAGGGTGCTGGAGGAAAACAAGATGGGCAAGGAGCGCCGTCGGCTGGCCAAACACCCGCCCCGGGCGGTTCCTGAACTGGTCGCCACGGCCCCGGGACAGGTCTACACCTGGGATATTACAAAGCTCGCCGGCCCGGTCAAGGGCAAGTATTTCGACTGCTACATGATGGTGGATATCCATTCCAGGTTCATCGTCGGCGCGCACGTCCACGCCACCGAATCCGGGGCGCTGGCCGTGGAGATGATGAAGGGAATCTTCGGGATCCATGGCATCCCCCAAGTTGTCCACGCGGACCGGGGAACGTCCATGACCTCCAAAACCGTCGCGGCGCTGCTCTCGGATCTGGAGGTCACCCGGTCCCACTCCAGACCCCGGGTATCGAATGATAATCCGTACTCGGAGGCGATTTTCAAGACTTTGAAATATGGTCCGGAATTCCCCGAACGCTTCGCCTCAATCCACGACGCCGGAGCCTTCATCAGCGGGTTCGTGGACTGGTACAACCATCACCACCAACACTCAGGCATCGGCTTCCACACCCCCGCGAACGTCCACTACGGCCACGCCGCCGGCGTGGCCAAAGAACGCTCCGCAACCCTCGCTGCAGCCCGCGCGCAACACCCCGAACGCTTCAACACCACCACCGACCCCAAAATCCTCGCGCTCCCAGGACCGGCGTGGATCAACCAACCCAAGGAAATCACCGAACAGTCAGCCGCCTAACTCCCATTGGTACCGTTCAGCTTGAAAAATTCCGAATCCGTCAACGCCTATACAGGCTGGCGCCGCGGTGCAGGCGCTTCCGTCCATACTAGGGTGTTCCACTTCCTTCAGAGTGGAACACCAAAGCGGGACGCTCCCATCCGGGCGAAGATCACTGGCCGAAGCGATCAGTTCGTGCAGAGAAGCTTGGAGCCGATCTTTACGCCTTGGCCTGACCCAGGGGCTACCGGCAGGCTCCTTCCCAAAGAGGCAGGTTAATATCGGAGTCATGATCCCTGAGAATCCCATCGCTGTTATAGATGACCATAGGGCGACTCAGCTCAGCACTGAGGGTGAGATCGCGGTGGGACGCATTGCGGTATGGGCGTCGCTTTTGGAGCGAAATCTTGGAGAATTGGCCCAGCGCCTCAGCAACTTCTCTCTTTCTGATCCCCCGTCGCCAGGTTCTCGTGCGATCAGACATGCCCGGACATTCCTCCGATCCTGCGAAGCGCTGAAAGCTTCCGACTCCGCGCAAATCCTAAAGGTGCTCGCTGAGTCCGATGAGTTGCTGAGGACACGCAACATTGTCATACATGCCGTCGTAGGCACTTCCATGAAGCCAGGGGCGGTGACATTCAGAACTCACCCGAAGAATCCAGATCGGATACTCACAGATGAGGACTTGGACAGGATAGCGAGACAGCTGCACAGCGTTGCTTGGGAAGTGTTCGATTGCTCGATGACGGTGGCCCGAACGTTGGGTAAGTCGACCATCAGCTAACACGTCCAGCGTGTTGGTGTGACGCTCCCAGGGCGAAGCAAACCTGCGCTGCCGGAACAAGGGCGCCCGCGCCGGGACCCCGGGTGGGTTAGGTCAGGCCTAGCAAACTGCGGTCCGACCTTTCCGTCAGGCTCATCCTCCTCAGGAGAGACACCCCTAGGTCGGGTGTGGCAACTCATTTCCGGGCCGCGGCACCGGCTAATCCGAGCATTCCGCTACGCTTGCTCAGCCCGTGCCAGTTCAGGGTTTCGGGCCAGCTCTACCAGTCCGTCAGCGTAGTCTTCGACTGCGGCGCACATGACTTTCAGGCGGTTGTCCAACGCCCCCCAGGGTCGGGACGGTTTGCCCGTCACGATATGTGGGGCCATTTCGACGTCACGGACATCAATATCGAACTCGAACTGCAGGTCGAGCATCTTCGGTGTCAGCTCTTCGTCTCCATACCTGGTGAAGGTGACCACGATGCCCTCGTCGTCGAGTGGCCCTTCGTTAATCTTGAGGTCGTGAATGGTCTTCTTGTCGTAGGTTCCTTTGACTTTCTCCGGCCTTATCGCGAGTTCGTGGGCGGAGCGGTGCCGGTCGATGCGCGCAAGGTCGTGCAAGATGCGAAGGCAATTCCACCCGGGGTTCTCGGCCTGGAAGGGCTGGATTCGATGAAGGGCCTCGATGAGATGCGGAGATAGGTGCTGAAGCCGTTTCTTGTTCGCGGTCCATTCCTTGGGTGAAAGCGCGATGGGCCATTGAAGTTGGGCAGCTCCTGGCGGCGGGTTGGTTCCGGAGTCGATGATCGCTACGGCGTAGAGGCAGTTGTCCAAGCCGGCGCGTAGGTTTTGAAGTGCCTCTCCCAGGAGGATGGAGAGTTGGTCGGGGATGGGTTCGCGGCGTTCAACCCGAATGGCCCCGTGGCCTTGGGCATCGATGTCGACTCGTATCCGTGATGGGCGGCCTTCAAGGTACTCACCGAGGAGTTGGGCGAACTCTTTGATGTTGTCCTGGGCACGACTGATTCTGGCCTGTGACAGTGAAAGTTCGCGCAGGGGCTTCACGAGGTAGGTGCTCCCGATTGGAAATCGAACTTGGCCCCTGTCCCAGGGGCCGGCATGAGAAGAAGTATCAAGTTGCTGCGTTGGCGACGCAGGGACAACGTTACAGTCTGGACGAATCGCCGCCGTTCCACTTCCTTGGAGGCGGGATGGCGCCGTGATTCCGGCCGACGCAAAGATCCAACCGCCCCAGCTGTAAAGTCGTGACAGAAGAACGGGGGCCAGCAGTGGCAGCGCATAGTTTTGAGACGTTGAAGAAGGTCATCGAGGACAATTCCGTGGCCGCGCATTTCCATGACGCCGTGCATGAATGGGGCCGTCGTAGCAGTTGAGGAACACCCGGACAACGAGGGTGAATGCCTCTGCGGGCAGCAGAACCTGCTTTACATGTACACCATCTACAACAGTGAGAAGCAGGAAACGCTCTCCTATATCGGAAGCCAGTGCGTGCACCACTTCAAGCGCCAGGACCTGGATGTGCAGGTCTCAGTGTTCAGCCAGCTTCTGGCTCTGAAGAGGGCCATCGAAGACAGTAAGAAAATCACCCTGACGTCGGACTATTTCTCCCGAGCCTTGCTGCACTGGCTATTCGCTGAAGGGGCGTTCAACAATGAGCGCAACGGCTACAACGGAGAAGGGGACTACGCCTTCTTCCTCGAGATGTTCAACAAGCGCAAGAAGGAAGACATCTCGGACGCGCGGAACAAGAAGATTTGGGCGATGCTGAACTTCCAGGTGAAGCCCTTCATCCAGAACCACCCCGCGCTCGGGTAACAGCGCTGGACGGTGTTCACTTCCTTGTAATGGGACTATTTGTTTTGGGTCGGGCAGACTATGGTCAGCGTAAGCAATCAGTGGGGAGGACAGACATGCCAACGTTTCGCGTGCCCGTTTCCCCGGTAGTGCTGGACTGGGCCGTTCAACGATCCGGCGTGCCCTTAGACGACATTCACCACAAATTCCCGGACCTGGACGCCTGGCGTCAAGGTGCTCGGCAGCCTACTTTCAACCAATTGGAGAAGCTCGCTCACACCACCCACACACCTTTTGGGACTTTTTTCCTCAGTACCCCACCAGTTGATGACGTCCCGATTCCCGATTTCAGAACGATGGCCAATGCTGGCGTTTCCACGCCGAGCCCTAATCTGCTTGAGACCATCTTCATTTGCCAACAGCGCCAAGAGTGGTACCGGGAACACGCGTTGATAAGCGGGGCAGAACCGTTGGGCTTCATTGGCTCTGCCAACATTCGCGAGTCTGTGCCCGAAACCGCGCAACGGATCCGCGAGCAACTGCGTTTTTCCTCCGCTGACCGCCGTCAGGACTCTACGTGGGCTGATGCCCTGCGAAGGCTCATTGATTCTGCCGAGGACGCCGGGATACTCGTGATGGTCAGCGGCATCGTGGGAAACAACACCCACCGGGGGCTTGATCCGGATGAGTTCAGGGGTTTCGCGCTGTCCGATTCTCTGGCGCCGGTAATTTTCATCAACGGCGCAGATACGAAGGCCGCCCAAATATTCACGCTTGTCCATGAGGTCGCTCATCTCTGGATCGGTCAAACAGCCCTGTCGGATGTGTCCTTGGACCGCACGGGCGGAAACGAAACGGAACTCTGGTGCAACAAGGTGGCAGCCGAAGTTCTCGTTCCGCTGGATTCTCTTCGGGCCGAGCACCGGAAGCGGATCGACGTGGAAGAACTGGACAGACTGGCGAAGCTGTACAAGGTCAGCACTTTGGTTGTCCTCAAGCGGATCTACGACACGGGATCCCTGCCGTGGGACGCCTACCAGGCCGCTTACCAGGAAGAACTACGCAGAGTGCTGCGGCTGCTCAGCCGCAAAGACAGCTCCGGTGGAAATTACTACTACACGCAGCCACTTCGTGTCAGCCGTCGTTTCGCGCGTGCCGTCATTAGCGATGCCAGTACGGGCCGGACGCTACATCGCGACGCTTTCCGCCTTCTTGGGACAAGAAAGTATGAAACCTTCGTCAATCTGGGAAAAGAAGTAGGGGTGGCCTAGGTGTACTTGTTGGATGCCAACATATTCATTACCGCGAAGAACCTGCACTATGGCTTCGATTTCGTGCCAGCGTTCTGGGAGTGGATCGATCACGGCCACACAGCGGGCATTCTCTGCAGCACAGACAAAGTACGCCAGGAACTCACGACCGGAGCTGACGAACTGAGCACCTGGGCGGGGAAACGCAGCGCGTTCTTCCTCTCACCGGACGCTAAGACGCTTCCAAGTCTCCAAGCCGTGAGCCAGTGGGCAACGTCGAAAAATTTCACCCCCGCAGCCGTTGCCGAGTTCCTCAGCGTTGCCGACTTTGAGCTCGTGGCATACGCCCACGCGCACGGTCACACGGTCGTCACCCATGAACGACCAAACCCGTTGTCCAAGCGCCGAATCCTCATCCCGGACGCGTGCGATGCGTTCGGAGTACCGTGGATCAGCCCCTATGAAATGCTGAGGTCGAGCGGAGCCCAGTTCATCCTTGGAACCCGCTCCCCTGCCGCCTAAGTCCCCGAAATCCGGGGACTACTGCAATCGGGCCGCACGGTCACCACTGAGTGCCAGCATCACTTTGTGAGGGCTTAAGAAGACGCCGTCCCACGGTGCCGCGGCACATGCCGAAGGACCTTAGTGCCGTGATCTGGAAGCACTCTGTAAGCAGCACCTACAACAGAGCCCCCTTGATGAGATAGTACCGGCGACCTGCGCCAACCCATCGCTGGCAGCGGCTGAGTCTGACCACTCCTGTAAAGGTCGCGCGGCGGCGCCCTCGCAGTAAGTTCGACTTCCCCGCTAGCCCGACGTGCCGGCCGTTCCATTTCCTTGGAAGCCGGACACCCTCTGGTAGGACTCCCCCGCGAACACGGATCCGCTCAGTGCTGACAAAGGCCCGTAACCTGGCTGTCCCGGAAGATGTCCCAAAACGCCCGTGATTCGATGCGGCGACAGTGGCTGTACTCCTCGGGAAAACGGGCGGATATCGCTGGTTGGCGATGACCCGTTCGGCCAGCGGAACCGATCAGGTAGTCGCCTCGTGCGCGGCGAACTCGGCGTGGGCCTGGTCTACAGCCTCGGGGTGCGCCTGCCGCTTAGCGTGTTCGGCCAGAGCCCGGTAGACGCTGGCCAGGCTCGGGTTGCGGCCTTTGCGCTTGCCGGTGGGATGATCAGGTCGCCGCGGATGTCCTCCACAGTTCTCGCCGTCGGCGCGGCGACGGAGCACGGTGTGCAGCATATCGTTGGTGATCACCGGTGGGCGTCCACCGTGGTTGCCCTTGCGGGCGGCCGCGTTGAGCCCTTCGAGGGTGGCTTCGCGGATATTCTCGCGTTCGGTCTCGGCCATCGCGGCGAAAAACGCGAACAAGACACGGCCGGTGCCGGACGGGTCATAGATGCCAGGCAGCGGACCGGCGAGCATTTCCAGGGCGATGCCGTGCGCGGTGAGGTGGTCAGCCAGCGCGGTCAGCTCGGCGGAGTCCCGCCCCAGGCGCTTCATCTCGTACACGGTGAGGATGACTCTGCAGTGCGGAGCGTGGGCTTTGATCTGGCGGCACGCCTCCAACGCGGCCTCAAACTTCGGCCGGACCCGCACACGGGAGGAGACTTTCTCGGCGAAGATCTTCTCGCGGCCGATGCCGTGCGCTTCCAAGGCGTCGAGCTGGGACTGGAGTTCCTGGGTCAGGTGCGAGCAGCGGGCGTAACCCACCCTGATGTCGGTGGCCGGCGTGCTGGTGGGGATCGGCGCCGGCGGCGGCGTGCCGGGCCGCCATAGCAGGCCGGGCCTCCGGTCGGCCGGGGTCGGTACCCGCAGCCGCTTCGCCAAGCGGGGCAGCTTGATGAACCGGCCGGTGTGGTAGGTGCCCGCGACCGTGCCGGAGCGTGACCGGCACGGCGAGCCCGCACCGGCCAGGCACCGGGGGCAGGGGTGCCGTTCGATCTCGTCGGCGTCGGTGGGGCTCGGGTCCGGTTCGCTGCTCACCCGGGAATCTTCTCACAAACCACTCCCACAATTCGCCCAGGCCTGGTTCATGTGAGAACAGGTTTTGAGAATGAATCCGGGTCCCGAGGCGGTCCGCCGGGCCCTGCGGCGAGCCAGTCTCAGAATGGACCGTTTGCGACAATTTAGTGACAGTCGAAATTCACCCGGACGCGCGCACGGGCATGTCAAGCCCGTGCTCCCTGATCAAGGTTTCAGAATTCGTCCGCCATTTGGTGGGGCGCCGACTGCCACTCCAAGAAGTCCGGCTCGTCCAGCCGCAGGTCCCTCGTGACGGGTTCCTTGTGTTTCTGCAGCCCGACGCAGCCGGCCGTCCGGGTATGGGTGCGGAGGCGTTCGATGGCGTGTGGCAGCCGTTCGTGGAAGGCCAGCGGCCCGAACCCGGAATCATCACTGGCGTAGGAGGCAAGTTCCGCCCTCTGCAGGGCGTACAGCTCTGCCACGATTTCGGAGTGGCGCCACCAGCAATCCGGTACCACCGACGTCGTGAGCTGGTACGTGGCAACAAGCCATCTGACCCAAGCCGCCAGGGCGCCCCACACGCTCGCGGCCTGCGTCGGCGTCATTTCCCGCCAGCGGTACGTCACGCCGGCAGCCCGGCCGGGTGGCCGGAATGCGGCGCGGAAGAGCTCAGCCGTCAGCTCGTCGTCGTTTGCCCCAGCTGACGGGATCTCAAAGCGTTCGACGTCATCCAGGCTGTCCATGGCTGACTTCCTCCGCTGCGTGCTGCCGCAGCCGGTGGCCGTCCGCCAAGGCCCGTTCGAGCTCGAGCTTGGACCGTCCGAGTTCGGCGGCGTCCTTGCGCTTGTGCCATTCGCGCAGGTCCAGGAGGATGGGCCGCGTGCGGCGCCCCAGCATGAGGGCTGTGCCGGCCGGCAGACGCCTGATCTCGTGCAGGGGCAGGACTGGGCTCTCCCTGATCTGTTCGCCGTCCTGGCGGCCTTGTGAGGACCAGGAACGGGTATTCAGGGTCAGGCTCCGCTCCCCCAGCAGTCCCGCGAGCGAGCGGAGGTCGCGTTCGTCTGAGCCACCGCCGAAGATCACCTTGATGATGGCCGAATCCCAGATCGTCGCAGCCTCATCGATGGACCATCCCGTCCGCGCTTGGGACAGTGACTGCAGGACCACGAGAGTGGAGATGCCGATGCCGCCGCCGTCCGAGAGGGCGATGGGCAGTCCCGGCCAGGGGGCCAGGTTGGCGATCTCGTCCAGAATCAGGGACAACGGTGGGTCCAGCCTGCCTCCGGGCGCAACGAAGGCCATTTCGCGGGCAGCATTGTCGATGTCATCGATCAGGGCCGACAGATACGGCCCTGCTGCGGCGGCGCCGGCGCGGGTGCCGATCAGATACAGCGTCCCCCGGTCTCGGATGAACGCCTTGGGGTCGAATTCCTCGGACTCATCCCGCGGGTCCAAAGCGGCGAGGACCTTCGGCGATGACAACGGCGCGACGGCTGCGGAGACGCCGATCCACGAGTTTGAGGTGTTCCTGGGATCGTCTTCCAGGATGCCCATCAGGTCGGCCTGCCACCCCAGGGCCGCCCCGGGCCGGGCGAGTATCTCCAGTGCCTCGCGGGCCAGGACCGGGCTCGAGGACCAGCGGCGAAATGCCCGGACGCCCTCCCCGGACAACGCCGCAGCATGGAGCAAGCATTGCAGGATGATCAGTGAGCGCTTTTGCCAGGCGGCGTTCTCGCCTTTCATCTCGGTGTCTGCCGTGATGACGAGGGCACGGCGGGTGGCGATATCGGGGTCTTCGCAGCCGCGTACCGGCGACCAGCGAAGTGTTGAGGGCAGGCCCGACATGCCTTGTGGGTCGAACACGGTCACCGGCCTGTTGCCGCTGGCGCGGGCGTTCATGGTGACCACAATATTGTCGGCACGTGTAGAGGTGGTGACGACGGCGCCGGGCGCGTCGAGGATGGCGTTGATGACCACGTAGAGGCCCTTGCCGGAGCGCGGCGCTCCTTGGATGACCATTGATTCCTCGGTGGAGACGTGGATGGTGATGCCGCGGGAGCGGCCGAGCGTCCATGCCACGTCCTGGATCCGTGGCTTTGCCAGGCCGGGCCGGGTGAATTTTCCGCGTTTCCGGACTGCCCTGGCGCCGAAGTCCTGCCGGATCTCGGCTCGTTGGGCGATGCCCTCTCGGTTCAGGATGTCCTGTCGCAGCCAGGCACCGGATTGCTTCCACCGCCGCCAGCCCAGCACTGCACCCACGGCCGCCGCGGCGACCAGGAGCAGCACCGGCCCGACCACCCACCAGATGCTGCCCGTTCCGACGTCGCAGCCCTGTGGCTGCCGGGTGATCCAGTCGATCCGTCCGGCGAGGAGCCCGACGGCGGCCGCCGGGTTGAAGGGCGACGGCGGACTGCCGCCGCAGCGCCAGACGGTCACCACATGCGCCGCTGCCTGGACCAGGAGGCAGAGACAGACGTAGCCGGCCGCGGCCATGAGCCCGGCGGTGAACAAGGGGTTGTTGTCGCCTCGCCGCGATGCCATGGCGGTGCTCAGATCATCCGGTCGTCGGTGCCGAAGACCGCCAGTTCATCGGTGGTGACGCGGTTGGCCACGATGAAGGAACGGTTCCCGACCTTCCAGAGTCCGACGCCTTTGGGGAGGTTCTCCACATGCTCGCATTCGGCCTCGGACAGCCCGAGTGCTTCCTTGGTGAGGCGCATGGCATCATGCTTTTGCCGGTAGATGATCCTGGTATCTGCTTCCGTGAGCAGGCCAAGGGCTTTCTGCCGGTGTCCGCTGGTGCTGTCACCGATTTCGTTCAGGTCCGCCACCTTGTGCATGATCAGCAGGTTCGCGATGCCGTAGGTACGGGCCAGCCGCCACTGCTCGCTCATCTTGGCGAGCATGTACGGGTCGGCAAGCATGCGCCAGCCTTCGTCATACACCACCAGCCGTTTGCCGCCGTCGGGATTGGTGACCGCTGCTTCCAGCCAGGTGGCACCGCACGCCGCGGCAAGGGACAGGGCCTGCTCCGAGGCGCCGATCAGAGCGGAGGTGTCCATCACCATCATGGGCGCGTCGGCGTCGAAGGCGACGGTGGAGGGGGCATCGAACATGCCCTCCAGGTCCCCGGAGACTGTGCGCCGCAGGGAGTGGCTGACCGCCAGTCCCCCGTCCTTGCCCACCAGGCCGATCGTTTCCTTCGACGGGTTCAGCAGGTGGTCCAGGACCATCGGCAGCGTGGGATTCGAATTCTCGGCCACGGTCTCCATCAGCGCCATGTCCAGGGCGGTGTGCTCCACCGGCCGCAGCGGCATGCCCTGCCTCATGAGCGAGACGAGTGCAACGAGCAGGTAGCGCCGGCGCTGGCGCACCACGGCCTGCCATTGTGCCTCGCTCAGGGCGCTGGAGCGCGGCCCGGCGTCGAGCGGATTGACGCGAGCGGCGCGCCCGGGACCGACGGAGATCACCTTGCCGCCGACGGCGTTGGCGACGGCGACCCACTCACCTTTGGGATCGGAGGCGACGGCGGCCTTGCGGCCCAGCGTGATGGACCGGGCCACCAAGGATTTCCCGCACATGGATTTGCCGGTCCCGACGGTGCCGATGACGACGATCGAGGGGCCGCTGATGACGCCTTTGTCATAGAGGATCCACGGATCATAGGAGAACGCCCCGGAACCGAACACGTCCGTGCCAATGTAGGTGCCCTCATGGCCGAGACCGGATTCGGTGATGAACGGGTACGCGGCCGCGAAGGTCAGGGTGGAGGCACGGTGCGGTGCCGGGCGCAGCCGGTGCGGACCGCGCAGCGAGTCAGGCTCCCTGCTCCCCCAGTCCCCGCGGGGCTCGCCGCTGCCCAGCCGGTCGCTCAGCGTCTCTCCCATCCTTTGGAGTTTGGCCGGCCACGGCTGGCTGTCCGCGGCAGCCGCACGCCGACGTCGTTCCTTCCGTTCCTGCCGGTTCCCGCCTGCCGGAACGTACTGCATGGACTGGCTGCTCCGCGTCATCGCAGTCCCCTCCCTAACGGCAGAGCGCCGGCGACAAAGGCCGCCCACTGCTGCCCGGCCAGAAGGCGTAGTTCAACGAAGGCTCCCGCCGCCGCTGATTCCAGTTCCTGCCGGTGCCTGGCCAGGTCCTCGAGGGTGGCCGCCGTGATGGTCACGTAGGCGGCGGGCCGTACGTCACCGTGTCCCGCGACGATCTCCTCCTCGCGCTGGGCCACTTCGTCCTCTTCGGCCTTTTGCTCGCGCGTGAGTGGCCTGTCGAATCGTGTGTTGATCCTCCGCCGCGTCTCGTGGGCTTCCTGCGCGGAACGAATATCCCGCAATGCCTCCGTTGTAGGGACGGCGCGAATCACTTCGGTCACGGTGTGGCGGAAACCCCCGACGTAGATCAGTGGGTGCAGGAACCCGGGGAACACTTTCTGCCGGGGCCATTCGGCGACCCAGAACGTCTGGTGAAAGCCCGAGTCCGTCCGGACGTAGCTCCAGTGTTCTTCGACGGCCATTGGCCCGGCTGGCAGGCTCAGCGCGTCAGCGGGCAGCGCAGGCTGCCGCGCCGGTGCTGGTATTGCGGCCGGGTCGAAGGCGCCGCGGACGACGTCGAGGATCCCCTCCTCCGGGAGCCACTCCTCTACCCTCACGCTGTGCGTTCCCAGTGCCGTGGTCATGGCCTCAACCTCGAGACGGAGGACCCGTTCGACGCCAATCAGTCCCACTCCCGCCTCCCTGATCCGACGCCGCGCCTTGGCGGTGTCCACCACAAGGGCGAGGAGGACGTCGTGGCTCATGGTGGATCCGGCTGCGGCGATCAGGTCCTCGTACGCCCGCTGACCCCACGATTCCGTTCGCTGCAGGATCGCATGTTCGTAGAAATCCCGCAGCGCCGACGACGGGTACGGGACCGTGTAATCCTGCACGGCAATCCTCGCCACGCTGCTGCGCTGGGCCAGACCGGCCTGCACCCGCGACCAGGCCTGCACCGCCCATGCCTTGTCGTCCGT
The DNA here is from genome assembly GCF_001428335.1 of Arthrobacter sp. Soil762. Classification (GTDB taxonomy): domain Bacteria; phylum Actinomycetota; class Actinomycetes; order Actinomycetales; family Micrococcaceae; genus Arthrobacter. The sequence goes on along the minus strand of NZ_LMSG01000017.1, from coordinate 158,800 downwards.
GTCCAGAAGGGCGAATGACCGAGTGCTGCAGCGCAGCACTGCAATCGCCTCCCGGCCACGGGTGTCCACGAGGAACGACTCGCCGCGGCTTGTCCGGCGCAGTTCCAAGTTCCCCAGCCCGCCGGGGAGTGCCAGACGGCCAGCCAAGGCAGCCTGCTCCGGCCTGGCAAGGAAGCGGGTCTGCTTGACGGCCATCCTGACGAAGAACACCACTGCGTGGCTGGCCCACACCGGGTACGGAATCCGCGAATACTGCAGCAACCCGAGGAGTATCAGCGCCAGCCACACCGGTCCGGAGGCGAACAGGCCTGCGGGACCGCGAACTGCCGATGCCGTACTGGCCACCAAGACGCCACTGGCCAGGAGCAGCAGTTGGTACCACTTCAGGCCCATGAACAGGCCGCGGCGCTCGTACCGGGGAAACTTGACTGCCTCGAGGGTACGGGAATTTTCAGACACGGGAATCACCATCGCTGGGTGGCTGGACGACTGGCTGCGGGCGGATGGATGGCGGTGGCGCTACCGGTGCGGCGGCGTCCCTGGTCGGCGACGGCGAACGGGGCGAGGTCGGCTGGGCCGCCGACCGTGGTGAGTCTGAACCTGGACGCGGGCTGCCGCCAGCGGTCGCCTGAGGTGACGGTGGGTCGGGAGCCGGGGTCCCGACGTCGAGCATCAACACCCGTGAGCTCGGGCCCGAAGCCTGTGTCGGCGTCGTATGTGTGACGTTCCCTGGCAACGGCATGCGCGGCGGAAGTGCACGAGTGGGAAATTGGTGGCGGCTCGACTGGATCGGGCGGGTGATCGACGGGCGCCCTGCCAGGCCGGCGAGCGTGAATCTGCCGCCGGTTTGCCGACTGATCTGCCGAGCCGCAAAGCCAGAGCCCCGCGAAAGGACGTGTCCGCCGCCTGCGGTTTGAGCTGCAGCTGCGAGTTCCCCTCCGGCAAAGCTCACGAGGCGCAAGGCCATAAGCGGGGCAGCGCAGGCCAGCGCCATGCCGACGGCTCCTGCGGCCAGCCCCGCGAATGACTTCGACTCGGCAAACAGCTTGATGGCCACGGCCAACACGGTCGCAGCCAGCGGCTTGGCGAGGAGCAGAGCCACGACGATCTCGCACCATCGACGGGCCCAGGTCTTCGTCTTCTCCCACGGCATCAGCATGAGCGCAACCGGGGCGACGGCGGCCAACACGACAAGCGCGAAAGACCGGAAAATCATCGAACACATCAGGATGAACGCCAGAATCCAGACGACAATGACCGCCATCGCGGTCACGATGACTCCCCCGGCCCCGCCACCGCTTGTCCCCGGCGACAAGGAGACGACGTTCCATTCCCTGCCCGAGCCCTCCGGAGCCCGCTCGAAGCCAAAGAGCCGCATGAACAGGACGTAGGGATCGGTCCCCATGGAGCCAAGGAGCGCGGTGGAGGCCGAATCACCCACCTTCGTGAGCTGCCGGACAAGGTAGACCGCGCCGGCCACCATGGGAACGGCCGCGGCACCGCCAACCAGCGCCCGCACCAGCCGGCGGGGCTGTTGACTGATCAAGCCAGACAGCAGTTGGAGGATCATCACGACAACGAGCGGGGTCATCATGACAATGACCCACCAAGTCGTCAGCCCCTCGACGGCGGTCCACTGCGAATCATCGACGTCCGAGACGCTGAACGCGCCCGTGATGAAGGACCAGATCCAGGAGGCGATGCTCTGGAGAATGTTGGCAAAGAGCGACGTAATGGAACCTTGGACGCCGTCGTTCGCTTGGGAGACCAGACCGCACCCGGGTGGCCACCATCCATTCAGATCACACTGAACCGGCATGTCTGCCTAGAACCCCAAGGGAAAAGCCGTCTGAGACCACAGGATGTAGCCGTTGATGCCGCCCAGGATGGCGGCCACAGGCCCGGTCCAGAGCAAGATCATGCCGCCACCGGAAGCCAACCGCGAAGATTGGCTCAGCTTGCCGGCGAGCAGCATCGCAGCCCCAATGATCGCCACGATCGCGATCACCACGAAGGCACCAACCAGGATGCCACCGCCGATCTGCTTCAGCGATTCAAGGAATGGAAAGTCTGCATTCGGGGTGATTCCAGGATCTACCGCTGCCAAAAACATCGGGCGCTCCGTCCGTCGTTGTCCAAGGGAATGAGGGGTTTGGGCTCACTACTTCATGGAGGTGGAGGGGCGGGGCTACATGACTAGTGTTCAGTCCGCCCCCGACGTCAGCGCGTTGGCACTATATACCGGATGCAACGTGGCTGTGAGTTGCGGTAGATGCGCGACGGCTGTCAAGCGAATAGCCGTCGCCGAATTCGGTCTCCAAGCCATGCAATGGAGTTTGCTGCGGGGGTATGCCGACGGCACGAGTCCGTGTCGAATCGGCTCGGTACCGAGAGGCTCCTCCGAGGCGATAGCAGATTTAGGAAGGATCATGCTCCCGGGAGCACGCTGCCTTGGACGCTGCGGCCCGGCCACTCTCGCCGTTGGTTTCATCCAGAGAAACTGCGCATCTGGTCCTCGGGGACCTTATGCGAAGTACGAGGCGAGCCGAGACGTCCACCATCCAGCAGGCCGTAGTATCGTCGGTCAGGTCGTGGGAAATGGCCGCGCTAGGCAGCATTTATGGGGGACGAGGAAAATCGTGTCAGAAGTTGTTTTCAGTGGGGCTGGACTGTCGTCTGATCTCGTGCAATATCTGAAGCACCTCGAATCGATTGACGCCTCTATGGCGGCAATACTTAAGGCGAATCTAGTACTCCTTGAGTCCGCTGCTACGGAGGAGAACCGGAAGAATATAAGGCCATTATTCAATAGAATGGTAAAAGATGCTTTGAACAAGCTGGAGGCTCAGGCTTCCGCTGGCCAGGCGGATCCCACGAAAGATAGTAAGCCATCGGGACACCAGACCACGATTGCATCTACGGCGCCGGTAGCAACATCTACGCGTCGGTTCTTTCTCTCACAGACTCTTCTATGTCTGTCAAGGCGTGTGTTGCTGTTCCTGAGGCATTGAACGTGCGGTAGATATGGCGTGCGAGGTGGCCTGTGCGCGGGCGGAGACTGCCCGGCGCGATGACAGTGGTGTCCAGTTCGAGGCTAGTCAGATTCTTGCCCAGGGGATTGAAGTTTGGGTATGTCCTGCCGTTGTTCCCTTGGGCGTTCACCGCTGCTCCTCTGGGAACCCAGAGTCGGCCGGCGGAGGCCCTTATGAGGTCAGGCTTGCAGCGATTAGTACGAGTGTGAACGATGACCAATCGTTGAGAATATGGGCGCCGGTGGAGACGAGAATGTTTTTGGTTCGGATGAATGCCAGCGTCAGTACCAGGCGTGCGGCACCGATGATGAGCAGGGCTTGCGCAAAGTTCCAGTCGTACGTTGGCAGGTGCGCGGCGCCGAACCAAATAGCGGTGATGAACCAGGCCAGCAGAATCGACGCTGTCCTAGTCAGCCGGGCTTTGGTATAGAGCAGATACATGACGGCCAGGAAGGGCAGGATCGTGAATATTTCCTCCCCGAAGAGCTGGACCCCGGTCCCGACGTAGAAGGCGATGACTTCCGCTGGACCGCCGTCGAGGACGGAGTCAGTGGCGGTGTTCGCGTTTGCGCCGAAAACTGCGAAAACGATAGCACCGACTGCCGCGCTGACTATGAGGTTCAAGAGCCAGAAGATCACCATGTCCAGGAAGTCCCGGCCGGTGAGTTTACGGAAGATCGACTTCCAGAAGCCTCCAGTGAGAGCGATGAAGACCGAGAAAGGGATTGCTGCGAACAAGAACCGTGTCAGGAGCGAGCCGACATTGTTAGCTTCGGGGATCAACGTCAATGCGAGGAAACCTGCCACGCAAGATGCGATGATGACCAGCCACTTCCACGTAGCTACCTCTACGGGTTGACCGTCATAGAAGGGAAAATCGCGTCCGTCCTTGCGCTCGATTAGCCATCCGAAGCGCTGCCGCCTGTGATCAACTGACGTTTCTGACACGTAATGCCCCCTCTGTAGTTCATATGTTCTCCGGATAGTCTCTCAGCTAGCGCACAGCATGTGCCTCACCGGCAGCCCAGTCCTTATGCGTGTCAACGGAAGGGCTAGGTGGGCGAGGATCCTGGTAAAGCTTCTAGGTCTGTCAAGGCGTGTGCGTTGCTGAGGCATTGAGCGTGCGGTAGATATGGCGTGCGAGGTAGCGCTTGATGCAGCGGCGTATTTCCTTGTTGGTTCGCCCTTGGGCGCGTCGTTTTTCGGCATACTCGTGGGTTTTGGCGTCATGGGTCATTTTGGTGACCGCGACCATGTGCAGGGCACTGTTCAGAGATCTGTCTCCGCCCCGGTTCAGTCGGTGTCTGACCGTGTTCCCGGATGATGCGGGTATGGGATTCACCCCGGCCAGGGATGCGAAGGCCGCCTCGTTACGAACTCTTCCTTCGTGTGACCAGGCCGCGAGGCACTTCGCGGCGCTGATCGCTGCGAACCCTGTCTCCTCGAGCAAGGGTGCGGCTTCACTGACCTTGACCAACTCATCGAGCTGGTTCTCGTTGGCCGTGAGCTGCTCATCGAGAAGCAGGACGTGTCTAGCCAGTCGCACAGCCTCGGTGCGGGCGATGGACAGCGAGAGCTCTTCTTCCCGGGACCGCCACTTTGAGACCTCAGTGATCTGGGTGCTGGTGAGCTTCTTGCGGGCGTCGATGCCCAGGTCATTGCCGCGCACCAGGGCGTTGAGAGCGTTGATCGACCGGGTGCGGTCCTTGGTCATGGATCCCCGTGCCGTAACCAGAATCCTCACGCCTTGGCGGATCCCGTCATGCAGGCGGGGGCGGCGCAGCTTGTCCACCGGCAGGGCCAGGGTCGAGATGGCGATCTGGTGGGCGTCCAGGGCATCGGTCTTGCCCACTCCACGGCGCTTCTTGGCATCCATCCGCGGTGCCTCGGCCACAGGGAAGCCGTGGCTGGCTACGGTGCCGGCCAGGATCGCTCCGTAGGACGCGGCACCTTCGATCACCCAGAGGGTGTCGGCAGCGCCGCCGGTGCGGCGGGCGACCCAGTCGATCGCCCGGTTGATCCCGGCTCCGGTTGCGGGGAAATCCCGGGATTCGAGCAAGGCGCCGGTATTTGCGGCGAGGATCGAGTAGACGTGGTTGCGGGCGTGCGTGTCGACGCCCACGACAAATGGATGGGCATGCGCGACGATAGACATGGCGGTCATTGGTACCTTCCTGTTCACGGACATGGTCATGGCCGTCGCTGGCCGGTACCAGTCCGGGTTGAGGTCACCAAGGAACAGCACTGTGATGGGTCACGCCCCGCAAAAAGGGGTGGACAATCTTCTGATCAAGCTACCGAGGTGGGCCGGACAGGTGCCGGTCGGACCACCCCAATGGAGAGACAAATCTACTTAAAGACACCGTGCGGGTCAGTTGTGCGGTGAGTCATATCCACGGGGCGGAACGGCCTGCACCCATCCTGCCAGCCAGTCCCAGACCAGCCACTGTCAAGACTCACAGTTGTCTTGACGCCATTGTGTACGCGGTGAAAATTCACGAGGCCGCTAGCCAGGTCATCCTCACCACGCAGCAGATTGCAGACCTTCGAACCCGTCATGCTCCCTCGATCGTAGCCAACTGGGTGAGCCACTACGGCACCGCAGGAGCTTCGTCTTTCTCTCCAGCGGCCTTGCTTGGTGTCCTAAACGCGATCGACGCCATGCGTAGATGCTTTCAGTACGACAGCAACGGGAACGGCGACTGGCGTTTCTACAAGTCGCTGACCAAACGCTGACGCTTATCTGACTGGAACAGTGCCTGTCCGCACGCCTTGGGTTTGGCAGCTCAAACCCTGCCATGTCCATCGCGAATCCGGAGTGCTAAGCGCAAACCGGACCAGCCGACCAACTCCGCCTGACTCGGTTCGCGGGTCGTGGTTTCGGGAAGGCCGGGCTCTGAGCTGCGGAGATGTTGCCGGTTCGTGGATTTTCACTCACTAACGGGTTTTGTTCTTGCCTCTCCGTGTGGCATTCGTCGGGAGGCTGTGACTTGGGATGAGACTGTTGATTTCGTGCAGTATCCGCCAAATCTCGGGACACGATTCCGTTTGATCAACATAAATCCGAAATGGGGACAATTGAAGAAGATCCTGGTGGCTGTCATCTCGATGTCGGCCCTTCTTGTGGCTGGATGCAGTGGGCCTCGCAGCGAGCCAGATGCAGGCTCGACGAACAGTCCGTCAGCGAGCGCCAATGAGTTCACTGTGTCGGCCAAGACCACGTGTGATCAACTCATGGGTAGCAAAAGCCATAGCACCTTCCTTGACTCCATTGCGTTCGTCAAGGATGTCACGAACGTGGATTCCACCGCGAGGTCGACGGCGAGCAAGCTTTCGGCAGAGCTCAGTGACATCGCCAAGCGCGCCGAGCCCGACGTCAAAACACTTGTAAATGCGCTCGCGGAACCGGTCGACGGCCTCCTCAACGCTGCAGGCAGCTATGACCTGAAGGCTGCGGATTTCAAAGCCGCCGGCACGGAGCTGATCAACCGATGCGCCGATCTTGGGGTCTCAATCCCATACAGGCCTGACTCCACTCCATTTCCATCCCCCATTCAAACAACTGGAAGCTATGGCGCCGACCTAGCCTCGGCCGGGATCGTGCCGGACAATGTGACCAGTTTCGGCCAGTTCATGAAGGAATTTCTTTGCGACAAGCCCCTGAGCGGCGGATACACAAATTTTTCGACCGAAGTTAAGGAGTTCGGATCCCCAGGTTCTGAGTCCAGTGGCCGTGGTCCGGCTGTGGTCCGCCTGACCGTGGCCTATTTTTGCCCTGCACGTGCGGCCGATGCAGAGCGTGAGCTCAGATTGAACGGATACGTGAAATAGCTCCACGCGAACGTTCTGCATCGCGGCATTTCACCATCGGCTGCGCGCCCGAACGAGCCCAAGGCCATCCGCGACGCTACTGCCGCCAGCTGGCTATCCGCGGTAAGGGCCGATCAACTCGCCTGCTGCCATGACCGGCGCCGGAATGTTCGTCCCGGAGCCCTTGAGCCGGCGAGCTGCCTCGCGAGCGTGGCGGGTCGGCATCGTCGGTATCTCACGCTTCGGATGCCTGCCCGACCAAGTGGCCATCGCCACCAAACATCCCTATTGAGTACTTCTATGGTGAATGGTGGCCAATTTTCGGTTGGTGGTATCACGAATTCGTCTGCCCCGGCTGAGGCGAGACTTTTGCCCACCTGCCGCATGATGGAGCCTGCAATTTCAATCCGAAGTGCCATTGGTCAGCTTGTGGAATGGATCGGCGCGCACTCCGGTCGCGACAGATAAATGAGTGTTACGCTCGCTGCCGTCAAAGCACGACCAAAGTAAAAGGTTCCCATGTTTAAGCGCTCTACACTTTGCGGCCTATTAGCCGTTATCGCCATCACCGTGTCTATCTCTGCCTGTGGCGGGAGTGATACCGGCGGCCCCTCGACCAGCAGCCAGGTGACCACGTCAGCAGCAGACGACGGCACCAAGGCCTTCGTGGAGGCGGTCCGGGATCGCGTGCCAACAATCAACAACAACACGGATCAGGAGATAGCCAGGATTGGGGAAGATATCTGCGTTGATCCTAAGAAGCTCGGCATGACGGCTGCGACTGCTGATGAACTGCACAAGAGCACGCTTGTTTTGGCCAATCATGCCCGCAATGATGCCAAGGCAGCGGTGATCGTGGGTCTGGCCAAACGACACATCTGCCGACCTGTCTAAGCCCGCCGAAGCATGGAGGCGTTGGGCAGCCGGCGCCTCCATTCCAAGCGTGGTCAGGATTACTTGGCCGGGCAGGCTGCCATTACCTAGCGTCAATTGCGAAACCGTCAGCAGTGAATCTCAGGCCAGCAGATCGAAATACGCTGTATCCGAGTTCCAGGCTATTGGATGCAGTAGTGTCCCTACAGAAGGGTTGAGGGCGCTCCACATCTTGCCATCGCCGGCATAGATGCCAACGTGGCCCCAGCTGTTCGGCCCTTGCGCGTTCTGCACCACCAGATCTCCGGGCAGCGGATTGTCGGTTCGCACGCCTACACGCCACTGCTCCACGCGCGGCAGATTGATTCCAGCCTGCCGGTAGATCCACTGGACATAGCCGGAACAATCCCACGCCTTGAAAGCCGTACCACCCCATACGTACGCGCCACCAACGCCCTCTTGGGTGAACCGCAGGATGTCTTGACGAATCTGGCTCAGGTTGGCCAATTCCTGGATCATCGGCGCGGTACTCGACGTTTCGCCGCACAGGGCAGGCGGGGTCCCGTCGTCGAGCGTGTCGACGATCGCAGTTGCTTGAGGTTCCCAGTGCGCGTACAGCTCGGGGAACGCCGACACCTGGACGGCCTGGGCCGCCTGGCCCTTGCTCATGGATTGCCAGCCTCGAATGTCCAAGAGCCCCGGCGGACTGCCGCGGTTAGGACCAGCCGGGCCACCGTAGAAGGCTTGGACGTTGTACATGGAATCCATCAGCTGGGCAATGCTCCCCCAACCTGCGGCCGGACGCTGCTGGGCACTGCCCAGCGAATCATGGTCGCTGCCGACGCCATCGTGCGGATAGTTGAGAGATTCGGGTACGTTCGCATTGGCCAGGACTCTAAGACCGGATTCCTGTAGCGACATCATGATCGCAATGATCTGACCATCGCGCGGCACACCCAACTGCTTGCCAACTGAGATGTAATCCGAGGCAACGGCAATTTGCCGCGCCGTCAGATCCAGCGGCGCCTGGCGACCGGCGCGAACGCTCAGAGCTTCGGATCTATTGCCCCCAGACATACCGCTCGGACGCGTCGGCGAACACGCAGACGCAGCTCCCCCATTGGCACCGAGTACTGCGACGGCACCGCAGAACGCAAAGACGCCCGCCAGTATCAGAACAGTGGCGACAGCCACTGCAGCCCGTAGCAGGACATGACGCTTAGCAAGCCCGACCAGCAGCACTGCAGTCTGCATCAGGACACGATCCTGCTGGGCGAAGCGTAGAAACCGACCATCACACATCGATCCGGCGGTGCCGTCGAAGCGGGCGGACAGTTCACCATCACGCTGGCAGTAGCCGCGTACCTGTTACGCCCAGACGTCGACTCATCCACAACCCAAAGCGAGACCGTGCAAACATGCAGACCAAACCACGGCGCCGGGTGCTCCCGCACCTCGGCCAGTTCGTCGTCGCACATCAGGGACTGGACCGTTGCCGAGCGCTGGGCCTGCTGCCCCGCCAAGGTGGCATAGCTTCCGGCGTTGATGCCGGTCGCTTCGAATTCTTGAACAAGCACCGACAGGGGATTGGACCCGTCGGGCAACACGTGCCACCAACCTCGGAGCCTCGAGTAGACGTCGGAGTACGACGCCGATCGGGTGTCCCAGGTGTAGATCGCCGTCGCCGCCGCGACAGCGAGCTTGCGGAAGTCCGTTGTGGACGGCGCACCATCGGGCATCCCGACGGCGGGAGCCGCCGTCGCTGTCTCTGCCGTCGAGCTGGGCGAAGGAAGTTCCGACTCCTGGGGCGCCGTCACCGTCGGCGGAGGAACCGGCTCTGCTGCGGGTCCGCGCGGCGGCATCGTGAGAACGAGCAGCCCGCCGGCCACACACAGGACCGTGATCGCCGTGAACCACCAACGGCGCAGTCTGCTCGGTCGAGTGGTATTTCTCCGCAATGGCAGCATTCCAGCCTCCTCACCCGCTCATGGCAAGATTCCAGGGTCAAAGACATGACTCAGCGGGCTGCACGCGCCCCCGATTGGAGAATCCTCCACGCAGCCTGATACAGCCGGCGTGCGAAACCGATCTGCACGGCCACATAGCGTTCGGTGACACCGAGCTCGGCGGCGACAGCTGCCAAGGCTTTCGTTCGGTCCGGGCCTCGCAATCCTGGACGAACGATGGATTCGGCCGTTCTGCGGAGCACGGGCGTTGGCAGGCACGCTGCTGCGTGCTGGCACACGTCCCCGATGTTCCGGATGGCTGACCGTTCAACGTCCAGTGCGCTTTGGACAGTTCGGGCCGTTTGGCGCACAACGGTCACGGCGTGCCAGCGGCGGCGGTCCTGCGGAGACGGCGGACCGTATCGGCGCGGCCCAGTGAGACTGTCCACGGCCAGTTCCCAGACTCCCCCTGGGACGCTGGCCCTGGTCAGGTCAATGATGGTTCTCGCCCAGTCCTGGTCGATGATTGTCTCAGTGCCCCGATCCCACGCGCGGTCGATCCCCAATGTGCCCAGAACGTCAAACGACACCGGGCCGCCAGCGTCACTTGGATCCCCGAACAGCGGGAGCGTCGGATGGTTGAGTTCCCGTCGGATATGCGCGGCGCACACATTGGCACAAACCCCCTGAACCCAGGCACCGAAGGCAACGCCTGGGAGCTGACGGTAGTGTCCGCGCGTAAGACCATCCCAGACTGCGACCCGGATGTCCTGCATGACGTCGTCCACATCGCACGCCCGACCTATCCTCGACAGATGCGACACCACATAGCGCTGCACGCTGTCGACGGCCACCATGATTTGGTCCACCGGGACTGCAATTTCCGCCGGGGGCGCCACTCCTTGCAGGGAGATATCTATGGTGGTTGAGGCTGACTGATTCTGCGGGGCTTGCTGTGCCCTGGCTTCGACTCGCATGGTCTTCACCGCTTCGACTGACAGATTCCGATACTTCCGGTGCCAGCACGGCCGGCACCTCTGGAGTGGCGGCCACAATCTGACCGACCACGACGGCGCAAAGCTATGCAAACTATTGTCGAAGATATTTAAAGTATCGTCAAGACTGTCAGTCTTACTTTTTGGAGCTCATTCGGCAAGAATGGTTCCATGCCACGCATAACGCAACCTCACGACGCCGCCTGGTCCGCCGACGTCGAAGCCGCAGTCGCGACCTTCGGCAACAGGTCCCGAAACGAGATTCTGCGTTATCTTTCCGCCCACGGTCCGGCAACCCGCGGAGACATCGTGGAAGCGGTGAGCGCCGGCGAGCCGAGCGTGGCTAAACACCTGCTGGCTCTCGAGGAATCCGGCGCCATTGTGGTCGACGTAGAGCCCGGCAGGCGCCACGGCCGATCGCCGCGATATTCAGCCAACGCCGCACGGATCAAGGAGTTGCTGGCTGCTCACCTTCAGTATCTTCTGGAGGATTAGCCGCAGCCCGCTCCCCTCCGGGGTGACGGCTGATGTCCTCGTTGAGGAATTCGGAAATGACCCGCAGCGTTTCCGGCGAAACATCGCCCAGGGTCCGGGCCGCGAATGACTTCACCCGCGCCGCACGGAGCGACTTTACGAATTCCAGTTGAGAATCAATCCGCTCGGGCAAGGCAGCATCGTCGCTGGCGAGGTACTCCGGGTCGACACCGAAAATACTGCACAACCCCGACAGCAACACAGGGTCGCTGACCAGCCGGCCTGTACCCTCTTTCATGTAAAACCACCGAGCGCGCGAGAGCTTGATTCCCTTGGACGCAAGGTCTGCTTGGACCTCTCGGAAAGTCACCGGCTTGCCACGCTCAGCAACGACGACGTCGAGCAGCAGGTTTAGGCGACGGGCGAGTTGAGCCTGGGGCGACAATGCATGGCCACGGCCTGTCTCCTCACTCGACATCGCTCACCTTTCGACCTGCTTCTACGTGGGCGGCCTACTGCCGAGCGCCGTCCCTGTGCCCCAGTATTCCGCGAGTCATCCAGTTGGGCAATCAATTGCTGAGTTCGCGTCAACATCAGCCAACGGCAACCTGGACTGTCTTCATTTCCCCGGCCCACCTCTTCCGGCATGACCGCAGCGGGAGTATCCTGCTGCTGTAGACCCGTCTACAGCAGCAGTCATCATCAACCCTCGGATTGCGGTCTCCATGTCGAACATCTTGATGAACCGAACGCGCAGCCGAATCCTCCGTTTCCTGATCAGGAACGGCCCGTCAACGTGCGGCCAAATCGGCGACGAGCTGGGGCAGTCCTATTCGGGCATCCGCCGGCAGCTGGACCTCCTTTGCGATGCTCGGCTCGTGACTCACTCTGCAGGCCGCTTCCAGGCAAGCCCCGAACGTGTGCAAGCCGCCGCCGCCAGCTTCCGACGCACAGTCATGCAGTCTGATCTCGGCGGGTCCATGACCTACACATGAAACTCGAATTCTTCGAACCAGCCGAGGCCGCTTCAGTGCTCAAATGCTCCGAGGCATGGCTCCGCGAAGGCGCCGCCAAGGGCGAGTTCCCGCATGCCGTCTGGGGCAAGGGGAAGATCATCTTCACCTCAGGCCACTTGAAGGAGATTGCGCAGCTGCGGGAAGTTCGATCCCACGGCCCTTCTGTTCCCGCGGTCCGCATGATCGGGACCCGCGCCCAAGCGCGGCAGAAGTACTCCTAGCCAAGCGCCGAGCGGGACACTAACCTCGCCAAACCACCGCGGACCGCTCAACGGCGTCGGCCGCATCCTGGAGGGCCTGCGGCATCAGGTGACCGTAGACCTGCTCTGTCGTCCGAGTCGACGCGTGCCCCAAACGCCGGGAGACCGTGAACAGCGATACGCCGTCCTGAATCAGCCAGGAGGCATGCGTATGACGCAGGTCGTGGATCCGGGGAGACTTCTTGAGGCCACGCGCCTGGGCCGCCTCCACTGCCGGAACCCAGTAGTGATGCCAGTACAGCTTGTGGACGATCCTCTCGCCCTTGGGCGTGGTGAACAAGAGATCGGAGCCAGGCCGGCTGGCCACCAGCGGAATCAGAACCTCCACGAGCTGCGGATTCAACGACACCGTTCGTTTTCCGGCGCCGGTCTTGGTCGCACCGATGTAGTACTCGGAATCAGTACCGCGTTTCCAGGCCTTGTTGATCCGCATTGTGGCCGGTTTGGACATAAGGTCGACGTCGGCGACGGTCACAGCGGTTGCTTCACCGAATCGCGTTCCCGTCATGACCAGGAACTCTGTGAAGGCCCTATACCGCTCCCCCATGCCTTCGAGGATCAGTCCGAACTCGGCGTGCGTCAGGAACCTGGCTTCATCCTCCGCTTTTTCGCCGGACGGAAGCTGCACTCCGCGGCAAGGATTGTCTTTCCGGTAACCGAGCCGGACGGCAGTCTCCATCGCCGAGAAGATCAGGCCATGGTTGTTCTTGATGGTTTTGGCGGACCGGCCCTTGTTCTGCATCGCCTTGATCCAGTACGTCAGGTGCCGGTAGTCAAGCTTGTCCACAGGAATGTGCCCGATGACGTCGGCGATGTGGAGCTTCAGCATGGTCTGGTACGTGTGCACCGTGCCAACAGAGGGCCGGACCAGAAGGTCGATGTGTTCTTGGATCACTGCCGCTACGGTGGGCGATTTGGTCTGGTTGGAAACCATTGCATGCTGTGCGATCTCAAATGATTGGTTGTTGGCATCAAGGAGGCGCTTCAACGTCTGCGCTTCAGCCGACGTGGCGAGGGTAATCCCCTCTTGCTTACGCGTCTCGGGGTTCCGCCAGCGGACCGTATAGGACGTGGATCCATCCGATTTTTTTCGTTCCCAAATGCTGGCCATGCCTAAAATTCTAGGCTTCGTGTGCACAGAAAACGAGTTTTTGTGCACAGTCAGAGGCCTAAAACCCTCTGAACTGGGGAAACACTGTGCCCGAGGTGGGACTCGAACCCACACACCTTTCGATACCGCATTTTGAGTGCGGCGCGTCTGCCAATTCCGCCACTCGGGCGCGGAATACGCTGTGCAAACCGGTACGCCCACAGCTGATTGTGAGCAACGCGATCGCTTCACGTACGCGGAATTACTCTACATGCAGATAGGCTGAATTCCAGAATCGCGCCGCTGACGCCGCAATAGACCATGCAGATCAAACTACGGCCGCGGGCGCACCTAAGATGGTGATGTTCCCGCCGTACCTTTCCAAGGAGATCCCGTGACTGAACAAACGGAGTCAAAACCCACGTCCCAGCCGGCGCGCCGCGTCATTGTGGCCGAGGATGAAACCCTCATCCGACTCGACATCATCGAGATCCTGCGCGGCGAAGGCTATGACGTGGTGGGCGAAGCAGACAACGGCGAGAAGGCCGTGCAGCTCGCCGAGGAACTCAAGCCGGACCTCGTCCTGATGGACGTCAAGATGCCGATTATGGATGGCATCACCGCAGCCGAGAAGATCGTCAAGGCCCGCATCGCCCCCGTGGTCCTTTTGACGGCTTTCAGCCAGAAGGAACTTGTGGAGCGCGCCCGCGATGCCGGCGCCATGGCTTACGTGGTCAAGCCCTTCACCCCGGCCGACCTCATCCCGGCCCTGGAAATTGCGCTCTCCCGCCACGAGGAAATCAAGGCCCTCGAAAGCGAAGTGTCGGACCTGCAGGAGCAGTTCGCCACCCGAAAGCTCGTCGAGCGCGCCAAGAGCCTGCTGACCACAAAGATGGGCCTGACGGAGCCGGAGGCTTTCCGCTGGATCCAGAAAACCTCCATGGACCGCCGCCTCAGCATGCGCGAGGTCGCCGAGACCATCATCAACCAGGTCAACTAGCACAACAGGCGACACCGGGGATTTCGACAAGCTCAATCACCCCGAGACCAAAGAAAAGGACCCCTGCCAGCCGGCAGGGGTCCTTCTTTTTAGGTTGCTATGCCGTCGGCCAGGGACCGAGCTTCTCCCTGGGTACGCCAGCCTCGCCGCCTAGGCTGCCGGCGTCGCCCAGGTCTCCGACCCGGTGAACCTTCAGCATGTTCGTGGAACCGGCCTTTCCGGGAGGCGAACCGGCGGCTATGACCACCAGGTCGCCGTCGTCCACCACTTTCAATTCCAACAGGCTGCGGTCGACCTGCGCGGTCATCTCGTCGGTGTGGCCCACCATGGGAACCAGCACCGGCTGGATGCCCCAGGTCAGCGCCAGCTGGTTCCACACGTGCTCCAGCGGCGTGAACGCGAATACCGGCCTGATGGGGCGCAGGCGTGACAGGCGGCGCGCGGAGTCGCCGGACTGGGTGAATGTACAGATGTACTTTGCATCCAGCTGGTCGGCGATTTCGACGGCGGCGCGGGTGATAGCGCCACCACGGGTCTTGGGCTTGGTGCCCAGCGGCGGAACGCGTTCCAGGCCATGGACCTCAGTGGATTCAATGATCCTTGCCATGACCTTGACGGTCTCGATCGGGTACTTGCCCACGCTGGTCTCGCCGGAGAGCATTACGGCGTCTGCACCGTCGAGAACGGCGTTGGCGCAGTCGGAGGCCTCTGCACGGGTGGGGCGCGGGTTGTCGATCATGGATTCGAGGACCTGCGTGGCCACGATGACCGGCTTCGCCCAGCGGCGTGCCAGTTCGATGGCGCGCTTCTGCACGATCGGCACTTCCTCGAGCGGAAGTTCCACACCGAGGTCGCCACGGGCCACCATGATGGCGTCGAAGGCGTCGATGATCTCGTGGAGCTGCTCGACTGCCTGCGGCTTTTCGATCTTGGCGATGACCGGCACACGGCGGCCTTCTTCGTCCATGATCTCGTGCACACGGGTGATGTCGGAGGCGTCACGCACGAACGAGAGGGCAACCATGTCTACGCCGCGGCGCATGGCCCAGCGGAGATCGTCCTCGTCTTTTTCGCTCAGCGCCGGCACGTTGACTGCAACGCCGGGAAGGTTGATGCCCTTGTTGTTGGACACCATCCCGCCGACGGTCACCTCTGTCACGACCTTGACGTCGTCGACCTCAATCGCCCGCAGGGCCACCTTGCCGTCGTCGATCAGCAGGGCATCCCCCACGTTGACGTCCTCGGTGAGGCTCTTCAGCGTGGTGGAGCAGATGTCCTTGGTGCCCGGAACGTCCTCCGTGGTGATGGTGAAGATGTCACCCTCGGCCAAGGCGTGCGGGCCGTCCACAAAGCGCCCAAGACGGATCTTGGGGCCCTGCAGGTCAGCCATGATGGCCACAGGCTTGCTCAGCTGGGCTGCTGCCTTGCGGACATTCTCGTACGTGTTGTCGTGCACGGAGTAGTCACCGTGACTCATGTTCATCCGGGCAACATCCACACCGGCTTCCAACACCGCGAGCGTGTTCTCAAAGCTGGCAATTGCCGGGCCAAAAGTGGCCACAATCTTAGCGCGTCTCATATACCTACCCTAGTAGTGTCCTGCATTGGTTAAGTTGTTGTGGAGGTTAATCCGCGGCGAACTGACGGCTGTCAGAGAACCGCAATGGCCCGGTCCGTCGGAGCCACCGGCGCCGGCAGGATGGTGCTGCCCATGAGGAACTTGTCCACGGCGGCGGCACAGGCCCGGCCCTCAGCGATGGCCCATACAATGAGCGACTGCCCGCGTCCGGCGTCGCCGGCCACGAAGATGCCTTCCGTATTGGTCATGTAGTAACCGTCGCGGGTCACGTTGCCGCGACCGTCGAATTCGGCGCTGACCTGCTCGGTGATGCCCGCGGGCTCGGCTCCGGTGAAGCCCAGCGACAGGAAGACCAGGTCCGCCGGGATGATCCGTTCGGTGCCGGCCTTCGGGAGACGCTTGCCGTCAACGAATTCCGTTTCGGCAACCTTGACGCCGGTGAGCTTGCCGTTCTCGCCGACAAACTCCACGGTGGAGGCGAGGTACGTGCGTTCGCCGCCTTCCTCGTGGGCGCTGGCCATTTCGAACAGGGTGGGGAACGTGGGCCAGGGCTGGTGCCCGGCGCGTTCCGCCGGCGGCTGTTTGCCGATGGCCAGGGTGGTCACGGATGCGGCTCCATGGCGGTGCGCAGTACCGAGGCAGTCAGCACCGGTATCGCCGCCGCCCAGGATCACCACGTGCTTGCCCTTGGCGTGGATCTGGTTCTCCACCGTCTCCCCCGCGACAACGCGGTTGGCCGGGACCAGGTAATCCATGGCGAAGTGCACGCCTTCAAAGTCGCGGCCCGGGATGGGCAGGTCCCGCGGGACGGTGGCGCCGGTGGCAACCACGACGGCGTCGTAGCGGCGTCGCAGCTGCTCCCACGTCACGTCGGTGCCCACAGCGACGCCGGTGCGGAAGCGGGTGCCTTCCGCCTTCATCTGCTCAACGCGGCGGTCCACCTGCTCCTTTTCCATCTTGAAGTCGGGGATGCCGTAGCGGAGGAGGCCGCCAATTTTGTCGTCACGCTCGTACACCGCGACGGTGTGGCCCACCCGGGTCAGCTGCTGCGCCACGGCCAGGCCGGCCGGGCCGGAGCCGACGACGGCAACGGTCTTTCCGGTCAGGCGCGTCGGAGGCAGCGGGTTGACCCAGCCGTTTTCGAACGCTTCGTCGATGATGGACACTTCAACCTGCTTGATGGTGACTGCGGGCTGGTTGATTCCCAGCACACAGGACGCCTCGCACGGCGCCGGGCAAAGCCGGCCGGTCCACTCGGGGAAGTTGTTCGTGGCGTGCAGCCGCTCAATGGCTTCCTCGCCCTTGTCCCGCCACGCGAGGTCGTTCCATTCTGGGATGAGGTTGCCCAGCGGGCAGCCCTGGTGGCAGAACGGCACGCCGCAGTCCATGCAGCGGCCGGCCTGGGCCTTCAGGACACCCCTTTCCTGGGCCTCATAGACTTCCTTCCAGTCCATGATGCGGACCGGAACGGGGCGGCGCGGCTGGGTTTCACGCTGGCGTACTTTCAGAAATCCGCGTGGATCAGCCACCGGTCACCTCCAGGATTCGAGCCCATACTTCTTCGCCATCGGGGTCAAGGCCCTCTTCGATGGCGTCCAGTCGGGTTTGCAGGACTGCCGCGTAATCGCGCGGCAGCACTTTGGTAATGCGGGCAGCGGTATCGTCGAAGTTCTCCAGCAACCGCGCCGCATGGAGCGATTCCGTTTCCTCGACATGCTTCACCAGCAGGCCGTGGACAATGTCCCGGTCTTCGGCGTCAAGTTCAACGAGCTGAAGTTCGCCGGACTGCAGGGCGTCCTTGTTGACCTGTGTGGTCTGCAGGTCCAGCACGTAGGCGGTTCCGCCGGACATGCCGGCGCCGAAGTTGCGGCCGGTGCGGCCGATGATCAGCGTCTGCCCGCCGGTCATGTACTCGCAGCCGTGGTCGCCGATGCCCTCAACAACTGCAGTGGCTCCGGAGTTGCGGACCAGGAAGCGTTCGCCCACCTGGCCGCGCAGGAACATTTCGCCGCTGGTAGCGCCGTAGCCGATCACGTTGCCGGCAATGACGTTGCTTTCGGCCTTGAACACGTTGGTGCGGTCCGGCCGGACGATGATCCGCCCGCCGGAAAGGCCCTTGCCCACGTAGTCGTTCGAGTCACCAAAGAGGCGCAGGGTGATACCGGCGGGCAGGAAGGCGCCCAGCGACTGTCCCGCGGTACCGGTCAGGGTGATGTCGATGGTGTCCGGCGCCAGCACGTCCGTGCTGAACGTCTTGGTCACCGTGTGGCCAAGCATGGTGCCCACCGAGCGGTCCGTGTTGATCACGTCCACCGCGATCTTCACCGGGCTGCGGTCAGTCAGCGCCTCCGTGGCCATGGTGATCAGCCGCTGGTCAAAGTGCTTGTCCAGTTCGTGGTTCTGCGAGGTCATGTTGCGCAGCGGAGCGTCGTCGTCGAACTCGAGTCCGTGCAGGATCGGGTCCAGGTCCAGGCCGTCGGCCTTCCAGTGGTTGATCGCTTCGCGGGCATCCAGGACTTCGGCGTGACCGATCGCCTCTTCGATGCTCCGGAAGCCGAGTTCCGCGAGGATCTCACGGACTTCCTCGGCCAGGAATTCGAAGAAGTTGACCACAAATTCGGGCTTGCCGGTGAAGCGGGCCCGCAGCTCGGGGTTCTGGGTGGCAACGCCCACCGGACAGGTATCCAGGTGGCAGACGCGCATCATGATGCAGCCTTCCACCACCAGCGGGGCGGTGGCGAAACCGAATTCCTCGCCGCCGAGCAGCGCGGCGATAACAACGTCGCGGCCGGTCTTGAGCTGGCCGTCCACCTGGACCACCACACGGTCGCGCAGGCCGTTGAGCATCAGCGTCTGTTGCGTCTCGGCGAGCCCGAGCTCCCACGGCACACCCGCGTGCTTGAGCGAGTTCAGCGGGGACGCGCCTGTTCCGCCGTCGTGGCCGGAGACCAGTACGACGTCGGCCTTCGCTTTGGTGACACCCGACGCCACAGTGCCGATCCCCACTTCGGAGACGAGCTTGACGTGTACCCGGGCCGAGGGGTTGGCGCGCTTCGCATCGTAGATGAGCTGCGCGAGGTCCTCAATGGAGTAGATATCGTGGTGCGGGGGCGGCGAAATCAGGCCGACACCGGGCGTCGAGTGGCGAGTCCGGGCAACCCAGGGGTACACCTTCTGCGCCATCAGCTGGCCGCCTTCGCCGGGCTTGGCACCCTGGGCCATCTTGATCTGGATGTCGTCAGCGTTGGTCAGGTACAGGCTGGTGACGCCGAACCGGCCCGACGCGATTTGCTTGACGGCAGAACGGCGCTTCGGGTCCAGCAGGCGGTCCACGTCCTCGCCGCCTTCACCGGTGTTGGACTTGCCGCCCAACTGGTTCATGGCGATCGCGAGGGTCTCGTGGGCTTCCTTGGAGATGGACCCGTAGCTCATGGCGCCGGTGGAGAAGCGCTTCACAACGCTGGAGACGGGCTCCACTTCCTCCAACGGAACAGCGGGACGGTCGTTCTTGAACTTCAGCAACCCGCGCAGGGTCATCAGGTTCTCGGACTGGTCATCCACGCCCTTGGTGTACGCCTTGAAAATGTCATAGCGGCGCTCACGCGTGGCGTGCTGCAGCCGGAAGACGGTCTCCGGGTTGAACAGGTGCGGCTCGCCGTCGCGGCGCCACTGGTATTCGCCGCCGCCCAGGAGCGGACGGTGCGGCAGTTCGATGCCGCCTTCCGGGTAGGCCATCTGGTGCCGCGCCGAAACTTCGGCCGCGATGACGTCCAGGCCCACGCCGCCCAGCTGGGAGTGCGTGCCGGCGAAAAACTCATCCACCAGTTCCTGTCCGAGGCCCAGGGCCTCGAACGTCTGCGCACCGGTGTAGGACGCAACAGTGGAGATGCCCATCTTGGACATGATCTTCAGGACGCCCTTGCCGAGGCCCTTGATCAGGTTGTAGACGCCGTCCTGCGGCGTGACCCCAACAACGTCACCGGCGGTAATGAGCTGCTCCACGGATTCCATTGCCAGGTACGGGTTCACAGCAGAGGCACCGTAGCCGATCAGGACAGCAACGTGGTGCGTCTCGCGGACGTCGCCGGCCTCGACCACCAGGGCGGTCTTGGTGCGGTTCGCGCTGCGCAGCAGGTGGTGGTGCACGGCGCTGACCAGGAGCAGGGAAGGAATCGGCGCCCACTGCGCGTTTGAGTCACGGTCGGACAGCACAACGTACTGCACGCCGCGGTTGATCGCGCCGGACACCTGCTCACAGATCTCGGTGAGCCGGGCACGCAGGGCGTTCTCGCCGCCTTCAGGGCGGTAGAGGCCGCGGACCTTCATGGCCACACGGTCGCCGTCGGGCGTTTCGATGTTGGCGATCTTGGCGAGCTGGTCGTTGTTGATCACGGGGAACGGCAGCATGACCTGCGGCTGGCGGACCCGCTTGGTGTCCAGCAGGTTGCCGTTCGGACCGATGGCGCACGTCAGCGACGTGACCAGCTCTTCACGGATGGCGTCCAGCGGCGGGTTGGTGACCTGCGCGAAGGACTGCACAAAGTAGTCGAACAGCAGCCGGGGACGCTTGGACAGCACCGCGATCGGGGTGTCCGAACCCATGGCACCCAGCGGCTCGGCGCCGGTCCGGGCCATCGGGCCGAGCAGGATCTTGAGCTCCTCGGTGGTGTACCCGAAGGTCCGCTGGCGGATGTTGACCGACGCGGCGGTGTGGACCACGTGCTCGCGCTCGGGGAGGTCCTTGAGGTCAATCAGGTTGTCCTTGACCCACTCGGACCACGGGTTCGCCGCAGCGACCTCGGCCTTAACCTCTTCGTCGTCGATGATGCGGCCGGCGTCGGTGTCCACCAGGAACATCTTGCCCGGGGAAACGCGGCCCTTCTTGACCACCTTGGAGGGTTCGACGTCGATCACTCCCACCTCGGAGGCGAAGATGATCAGCCCGTCTTCGGTGATCCAGTAGCGTCCGGGGCGCAGGCCGTTGCGGTCAAGGGTAGCGCCGACGAGGTTACCGTCCGTGAACGAGACGGCGGCGGGGCCGTCCCACGGTTCCATGAGCAGGGAGTGGTATTCGTAGAACGCACGTCGTGCCGGATCCATGGTGGCGTGGTTTTCCCAGGCCTCGGGGATCATCATCATGATCGAGTGCGTGATGGGGCGGCCGGAGAGCCAGAGCAGCTCGGCGACTTCGTCGAAAGACGCCGAGTCTGACGCACCGGGGGTGCAGATGGGGTACAGCTCTTCCGGGGAGTCACCCAGCAGCGGGTTGGCGAGCTGGGACTGGCGGGCGCGCATCCAGTTCCGGTTGCCCTTGACGGTGTTGATTTCACCGTTGTGGGCGATAGTGCGGAACGGCTGGGCCAGCGGCCAGGACGGGAACGTGTTGGTGGAGAAGCGCGAGTGGACGATCGCCAGCTTCGTCTTGAAACGCTTGTCCGAGAGATCGGGGTAGAACGGCTCCAGCTGGGCCGTGGTGAGCATGCCCTTGTAGACGATGGTGCGCGAGGACAGCGACGGGAAGTACACGCCGAACTTGTTCTGGGCACGCTTGCGGATCCGCCAGGCGCGTGAGTCGAGCTCGTTGCGGTCCAATTCCTCGCCGGTTGCCGAGGCAAGGAAGGGCTGTGAGAAGTAGGGCATGCAGGCGCGGGCCATGGCGCCCACGAGGTCTGCGACGATGGGCACTTCGCGCCAGCCGAGCACGGTCAGGCCTTCATCGGCGGCAAGGCCTTCAATGCCGGCCTTGGCGGCGTCGGCTTCGCGCTGCTCGGCCGGGAGGAAGGCGGTACCGGCAACAAACTGGCCCGGTGCGGGGAGTTCGAATTCTGTGACGGCGCGGAAGAACTCGTCCGGGATCTGCATCAGCAGGCCGGCACCGTCACCGGTTCCCTCGTCCGCACCTACAGCACCGCGGTGCTCGAGGTTGCGGAGCGCGGTCAGTGCGGCGTCGACAATGTCGTAGCCGGGCTCGCCGCGGAGCGTGGCGATGATCGCCAGGCCACAGGCGTCTTTTTCGTTCTCTGGGTTGTACAGACCCCGGGCCTCGGGAAGCGCGGCAAAGCGCTTGAACGGGGAGACGGGGCCCTGCGATCCTATTTTTTCGGACCAACGTGGGCTATGAAGATGGGTCATTGAAGACGTCCTTCCTCGAGATCGTGCGTATGGAAGGGACACCGTTGGCCCGCCTTGTAAGCGCCGATGTGATGGGCACAACAAAGTGTTATTTACTGGAAATTGTAGGCCAGACCGGCCTGCTCAACGAAGAGTTACGCAGGCCCGTGACCCGGACTTGACCGGCCAGCTGCTGTCTGCTGGCCGGATGGGCCCTATTGCCACGACGCTGTGGTGTGTGGGCGCTCCGAGTGTTGACTCTGCTACCCTGCCGTGCTGGCGTCCTACTTGTTCGTGCCAGCCTCCGGCGCGGATTCCGTTGCCTTGTGGCGGGAACTTCCGGTTACCGGCGACTCCGGAACTGGCTTGTCGCCGTCCCGGAATGCCGGTTCCTCTTCCGTTGGGGTGGAAGGGATCCGGGCACCATTTTGGTTATGTGGGAGATTATCACGCGATTCACTATCCGAGACAGAAGAGTCCGCATCGCGGACCGGTGCCTTTTCTTCCCGCGCAGCGCCCACGTACTCGACGGCTGCCGGCTCGCGCCCCGCCAGGAAGGGAGTGTCCGGTTCCGGGCGGCCCTTCAATCCCAGGAGGACGAACACGATGAGTGCTGCCACAAAGACAAAGATACTGGTCCAGACGTTGAGCCTGGTGGTGATCCCGAACAGGTTGATCTGTTCGGCGTCGTCGATCCGCATCGCTTCTATCCAGACCCGGCCCAGCGTGTAATACATGGCGTAGAGCCAGAAGAGCCGGGCGCGGCGGAAGTGGAATCGGCGGTCCAGGGCCACCAGGATGAGCACACCGGCGATGTTCCAGAGCGACTCATACAGGAACGTGGGGTGGAAGAGCGTATCCACCGGCATGCCGGCCGGGAAGTTGGGGTTGTCCGCATCAATCTGCAGGCCCCACGGCAGGGTGGTGGGCCCGCCGAAGAGCTCCTGGTTGAAGTAGTTACCCCAGCGGCCAACGGCCTGCGCCAGCAGCAGTCCGGGCGCCGCGGCGTCCAGGAAGGCGGTGAGTTTCACACCGGACCGGCGGCAGCCGATCCATGCGCCCAGGACGCCCAGAACCACGGCACCCCAGATGCCCAGTCCGCCACGCTGGATCTGCGGGATGAGCCACAGGTCCCCGGTGCCGTCGAAGCCGGGCCCGAAGTAGGCGTCCGGGGACGACACCACGTGGTAGAGCCGGCCGCCGATGATGCCGAAGGGAATCGCCCAGATGACGATGTCCCAGACGCTGCCTTCGGGCGCGCCGCGGCGGGCCCACCTGACGGACGTGAGCCACAGGCCCGCCATGATCCCGGCGAGGATGCACAGGGCATAGGCGTGGATCCGCAGAGTCCCCCACGGCAGCGGGATGTCGAAGCCGGACCAGTCCGGGCTGGGGATGCTGGCCGGCACCAGGGCGGCGGCCTGAAGGAGGATCTGCATGGTGGTTAGGCTTCTTCCCTGACGAGTCCGGCGCTCAGGTCCCGGGTGAGGTCGGCGACGGCGGGGACTCCCCCGTCACGGATGGCGGCAACAAGCGCGGTGCCAACGATCACACCGTCTGCGTATGCTGCGATCTCGCGGACGTGGCTGGCGTTGGAGACGCCGAGTCCCACACACACGCGTTCGGCGCCGGCGGCGTGCGTATCGGCAACGAGTTTCTCCGCGCTGCTGCTGACGGCCTGGCGGGTACCCGTCACGCCCATGATGGAGACGGCGTACACAAAGCCGCGGCTTGCCTTGACGGTCATGGCCAGGCGCTCCGGGGTGGAGGACGGCGCCACGAGGAACACGCGGTCCAGTCCGTACTTGTCCGAGGCGGCGAACCATTCAGATGCTTCGTCCGGGATGAGGTCAGGCGTGATGAGCCCTGCTCCCCCGGCTTCGGCCAGCCGTCGGGAGAACTCGTCCACACCCATCCGGACCACGGGGTTCCAGTAGGTCATCACCAGTACGGCGACGTCGGTGGCTGCCGTGATGCCGGCGACAACGTCAAAGACGCTCTCGACCCGGAATCCGTTGGCGATCGCCTCAGTGGTGGCGGCCTGGATGACCGGGCCGTCCATGACAGGATCCGAGTAGGGAATGCCGATTTCGATCAGATCGGCACCGTTCTTCGCCATGGCAATGCCGGCATCAATGGTGGCCTGGACGTCCGGGTACCCTGCAGGCAGGTAGCACACGAGCGCTGAGCGTCCGGCGTCCCGTGCACGGTCGATGGCGGCGGCGGACTTGCTGGCCGTCTGTTCAGTCATCAGTTCTGGTCCTCGTTGTTGTCCGCTGCGCTGGCGGCAGGGGCAGCTGTGGCGGGAACGGCTTCAGTTTCCGCCCTGTCGGCAGGGCCCTTGGGCTTGCGGGTGGACAGGTTGGTGCCCTTGACCTTGCCCTCCTCGTCGAGCATGTCGAACCATTCCGCGGCAGTTTCCACGTCCTTGTCGCCACGGCCGGAAAGGTTCACAACGATCACAGTTTCGGACGGGTCAGCACTGCCTTCGGTGAGGCGCTTGCCAACCTTGATGGCACCCGCGAGGGCGTGTGAGGATTCGATGGCGGGGATGATGCCTTCTGTCCGGCACAGCAGCTTGAACGCATCCATTGCTTCGCTGTCGGTGATGGGCTCGTAGGTGACGCGTCCGATGTCGGCCAGGTAGGCGTGCTCCGGGCCAACGCCCGGGTAGTCCAGACCCGCGGAAATCGAGTGCGACTCGATGGTCTGACCGTCGTCGTCCTGCATAAGGTAGGACCGTGCGCCGTGCAGGACGCCGGGCTTGCCAAGGGTGATGGTGGCTGCGTGCCGGCCGGTGTCCACGCCGTCGCCGCCGGCTTCAAAGCCATAGATCTTCACGGACGGATCATCCAGGAATCCGTGGAAGATGCCGATGGCGTTGGAACCGCCGCCGATGCAGGCGCAGACGGCGTCGGGCAGTTTGCCGGTCTGCTCCAGAATCTGGGCGCGGGCTTCCTCGCCGATGACCTCGTGGAAGAAACGGACCATGGCCGGGAACGGGTGCGCCCCGGCGGCGGTGCCCAGCAGGTAGTGGGTGTTGTCCACGTTGCTGACCCAGTCCCGGAGGGCGTCGTTGATGGCGTCCTTTAGGGTCTGCGAACCGTTCACCACGGGCACCACGGTGGCGCCGAGCAGCTGCATCCGGGCGACATTCAGTGCCTGCCGACGGCAGTCTTCGGCGCCCATGTACACAACGCATTCCAGGCCGAGGAGCGCCGCGGCCGTGGCGCTGGCAACGCCGTGCTGCCCGGCGCCGGTCTCGGCGATCACGCGGGTCTTGCCCATGCGCTTGGCCAGCAGGGCCTGGCCCAGGACGTTGTTGATCTTGTGGGATCCGGTGTGGTTGAGGTCCTCGCGCTTGAGGAAAATCCGGGCGCCGCCGGCGTGCTCGGAGAACCGCTTGGCCTCGGTCAGCAGCGAGGGACGGCCGGAGTAGTTCTTGTTCAGGTCGGAGAGCTGGGCCAGGAATTCGGGATCCGCCTTGGCCTTTTCAAAGGTGTCTTCGAGCTCGTCCAGGGCGGCGATCAGCGATTCAGGCATCCAGCGCCCGCCGTAGCCGCCGAAGTATGGCCCCGGGGCGTGCTTCAGCGAGCCGCCCTGCAGGAAAGCGTCCGCAGCGTTGTTGTCAGCGTTTTCTGAGAGTGCGTCAACCATCAGTCTCACCGTCCTGTTCAAGTTGGTCGTTCGGAAGTGTTGGGCCGCCGGCGCCAGGCCCGGCGGGTGCCCGGACTAGGCCCGGGCGGCGATGGCGGCAGCGCCGGCCGCAGTGAATTCGGCGATCCGGTCACGCGGCGTTGCGTCGCTGACGAGGGCCTCCCCCACCAGGATGGCGTTGGCGCCGTTGGCGGCGTAATGCGTCACGTCGTCCACGCCGCGCACACCGGATTCGGCGATGACCAGCGATTCGGCCGGAATCAGTCCGGCGAGGGAGGCGAAGACTGAACGGTCGACGTCGAGCGTCTTCAGGTTGCGCACGTTGACGCCGATGATGCGCGCCTCAGCCGCCACTGCACGTTCGATCTCCTCTTCCGTGTGCGTCTCCACGAGCACGTTCATGCCGAGTTCGCGGCTGAGGGCGCTGAACTCCCGGAGTTGGCTGTCGGAGAGCGACGCCACGATGAGCAGGATCAGGTCCGCGCCGTGGGCGCGGGCCTCCCAGATCTGGTACTCATCGAGCGTGAAATCCTTGCGGAGCAGCGGAACGTCCACGCGGGCACGGACGGCGTCCAGGTCCGCGAGGGAGCCGTTGAAGCGCCGCTGTTCGGTGAGGACGCTGATCACGGCTGCGCCGCCGTCGGCATACTGCTCTGCCAGCGCTGCCGGATCCACGATGCTCGCGAGGTCGCCCTTGGACGGGCTGCGCCGCTTGATTTCCGCGATGACCTTGAGCTGGTCCCGCTGCACCGCGGTTCCGCCGAGGGCCGACCACGCGTCCCGGGCGGGTGCCGCGGCCGCCGCCAGGTCCTTTAGTTCCGCCAGCGAAACGAGACGCTTCCTGGCCTCCATATCCTCCCAGACACCGGCATTGATGTCGTCGAGAACAGTCGCCATCAGTGGCCGGAGCTCTTCAGCTTGCTGCCTTCGACGCCGTAGCCCGCCTTGCGCATGATGTAGCCAAGGATCAGGCCGAGGACCATCACGGCCGCGCCGGCGATGAAGATGGGGGTGTTGGCGATGACAAAGGCGATTGACGCGATGAGGGCGCCGACCAGCATAACGATCACGCAGGTCCAGGCCGCGGGGCTGTTGCCGTGGCCAAGTTCCTGGCTGTGGTCAACGACGCCGGGGGCAACGGTCCGGGTGCCTGATTTCGAAACGGAAGCGGGTGCTTTGCTCATGTGAATCTCCTCGGGATGAATACTGCTTACATTCTGCCATTTTTTGGCCGCGACCTGCCCATCGGCAGGCCGGGCTCAGGTTTTAGCGGGCTGCCCGGCTTTGGCTGCGAGCGGGGGTTCAGGTGGGATCGTCGCCGCGCGAGAGCCTGTCCCAGCTGTCGATCTCGTCCACAGGACCGGTGGCGGCCACCGTGCTGCCGGCGGGCCCCCCGTATGTGGCTGCGTCATATTTGGTCCGCGACTTCCAGTGCCGGCCAGCGGGGATGATCAGCAACGCGGCCAGCGCCAGCAGGGCACCGGCGACGACGGCGAGGACCGGGAAGGCGGTAACAGCCACTTCCGCGTTCCCGCCGGTGACCCCGGTGGCAGCGGCGATGGAGCCCTGCGCGGCGCCCAACGGGTCAGCCAGCACCGTGGCGGCAGCGGCAATGATGCCAACGGAGGCCAACATGATGAGGGCGGTGATGACCCACCGCGCGAACTTTCCTGCGATGGATGCTGCCAGTCCGCCCGCCAGGGCCACGACGGCCAGGGCCGTCACCGCGGTGGCGGCCTTGCTGCCCTGGACCGGCAGGGTGTTCCGGTCCCCCGCGGCCTGGCCCATCTGGTTGGCGTCCAGGCTGACGGTGATCCAGGTCTGGGTGGTGGCGCCGAAGACAGCCAGCGCAAGGACGGCGATCAGCAGTACCAGCGTGGACTTCCTGGCCCAGGCCGGCGTCATTCGGCGCCCTGGCTTTCCCCGGCGGTGCCGGCGTCGCTGTGGGGAGAGGTGCCGGGGAGCGATTCTGCCGCAATGTTGTGCAGCGATCCGGCGGTGTGCACGGCCCGGAGGGGGGCGGCCGCCTTGTTCACGGTCTCCAGTGCTTCTGTGGGGTTCACGGAATCCGCCACGATGCCGCCACCGGCCTGGACGTAGGCGCGTCCTTCGCGGAGGAGGGCCGAGCGGATGGCGATGGCCATGTCCATGTCGCCGGCAAAGTCGAGGTACCCCACCACGCCGCCGTAGATGCCGCGGCGGTGGGGTTCAAGCTCGTCCAGCAGGCGCAGAGCCCGGGGCTTCGGGGCACCGGACAGGGTGCCCGCGGGGAAGGTCGCCTTCAGGACGTCGTAGGCGTTGGCGTCCGGGGACAACTTGCCCACCACGGTGGAGACCAGGTGCATGATGTGGCTGAAACGCTCCACCTCCATGAACTGCGTGACATCCACGGTTCCCGCCACGCAGACCTTGGACAGATCGTTGCGGGAGAGGTCCACGAGCATCAGGTGTTCGGCGCGTTCCTTCTGGTCGGCCAGCAGCTCCTCGGCGAGGGCTTTGTCTCCCTCCACGGTTTTGCCGCGGGGCCGTGAACCGGCGATGGGGTGGGTGATGACTTCTTCACCGGTCACGGTCACCAGGGCCTCGGGCGAGGACCCAACGATCGAGTACTCCCGGCCGTCGGCGTCCTCGAGGCTGAAGATGTACATGTACGGGCTGGGGTTGGTGTTGCGCAGGACGCGGTACACGTCAAGGGGCGAGGCGCCGCACTCCATTTCGAAGCGGCGTGAAATCACCACCTGGAACACTTCACCGTCCACGATGGCTTCCTTGCCGCGGTCAAGGGCGGCCAGGTAGGAGGGTTCGTCCCACCGTTCCTCGACGCTGGAGGCGAAATCCAGGGCGGCGGGTTCCAGCACGGAAACCGGCTGGGCCACTGGTGTGCTGATCGTGGTCAGGAGGGCCTTGACCCGGGCCACGGCATCTTCCCAAGCCTCGTCCACGCGGTCGGAGCTGCCATCGAAGTTGATGGCGTTGGCGATCAGCAGCACCGTGCCGTCATGGTTGTCGTGCACGGCCATGTCCGTCACCAGGTTCAGCGCCATCTCGGGCAGGTGGAGGTCATCCTCCGGCGGGCTGGTCAGCCGTTCCCAGTGGCGGACCGTCTCCCAGCCCAGGAAGCCGACCAGGCCGGAGGTGAACGGCGGCAGTCCGTCAAACCTGCTGGTCCGCAGCGCTTCGATGGTGTCGCGGATGGCATCCACGGGATTGCCGTCCAGGGGCACTCCGGCAGGGGGCTGGCCCAGCCAGTGCGCCTGGCCGTCCTTCGTGGTCAGGGTTGCCCGGGACTTCGCGCCGATGAAGGAATACCGCGACCACGTGCCGCCCACCGCCGCAGACTCCATCAGGAACGTGCCGGGCTGGCCCTGGGCCAGCTTCCGGTAGAGGCCGATAGGGGTCTCCGCGTCCGCCAGCACTTTGAGCGTGACGGGGATGACCCGGCTGTGGCCGGCGAGTTCGCGGAACTCCTCGAGGCCCGGGCTGATGATTCCAAGGTCCTGCATGGCTATGCTTCGCCGCCTGTTCTTGTGTGTCGCCTCGTGAAATGTCGCCGGGTGTGGAACGGCGCCAGTCCTATGCTGCCAAAAGTGTTCGCCTGGGGGCAGGTCATCCGCCCCGGGCCGTGGGTCAGACTGCCTCGCCGGTCTGGACTTCCAAGCCCCTGCCCTCGAAGCAGGTCCGGGTGCCGGTGTGGCACGCCGCGCCGACCTGGTCCACGCGGATCAGCAGGGCATCGCCGTCGCAGTCCAGGGCAACCGATTTTACCCACTGGACGTGGCCGGAGGTGTCCCCCTTGCGCCAGTATTCCTGGCGGGAGCGGGAGTAGAACGTGACCCGGCCGCTGGTCATGGTTCGGTGCAGGGCTTCATCGTCCATCCAGCCCAGCATCAGCACTTCGTGGGTGTCGAACTGCTGGACCACCGCGGCAACCAGCCCGGCGCCGTCGCGCTTCAACGCGGCCGCAACAGCGGGCGGAAGCGGGCTTGTGGCGGGGGCCGGGACTATTACGGGGGCGGAGGCGGGCTGCTCAGACATCAGACCAAGTCTAGTGCCTCATCAGCGGCCCCGAATATGCACCAACGGGCATACAAACAGGGTGTGAACAAGGGCACCTATCGGCTGGCGGTTCTGCTGCCCAACTTCGCTGCTCTCGTGCTAGTTTCACAAGTGATGCATTTCGTCGAACCGTCCCGAGAAGTCCTGGCCGAAACCCTGCTGGCGGCCGGCCCTGATGCCCCCACCCTCTGTAGAGGCTGGCGCACCAGGGACCTTGCCGCGCACCTTTACCTTCGCGAACGCAAGGCTGCCGTAGGGCTTGGCCTCATCATCAAGCGCCTGTCCAAGGCTTCGGACAAAGCCACCGCCAAGCTCGCGGCGAAGCTGAAAACCGCTGACGACTACACCGGCCTCGTGAACACCTTCCGTAGTGGCCCGCCGGCTCTGTCCCCCATGAACATCAAGGCATTGGACGAAAGCTCCAACCTGATCGAATATTTCGTGCACACCGAGGACATCCGCCGGGCTGTGGACCGCTGGGCGCCGCGCGCCCTCGACGAGGCCTACTCGGACGCCCTATGGGACGAACTGATCAAGCGGGCAGCCATCCTTTACCGGGGCGTCGACCTTGGCATTGTGCTGGTGCGCCCGTCCGGGCCGCGGCATGTCGCCAAGCGGGCACCGGTTTCGGTGGCGATCGTTGGTGAGCCGGGCGAGCTGCTGATGCACGCCCACGGCCGCACCCGCCACGCCCTGGTCACCTTCGAAGGCCAGCCGGACGCCGTCGCCCTGCTCCAGTCGGCAGAAGTCGGCCTCTAACAAAGAAACGCGAGGTCACTTCCGGCCGAATAACCATCGGTTATCGGGCAAGAAGTGACCCCGCGTTGCTGAGTCGGGTGGGGATCAGCGGACTTCGAAACCTGCTTCGCGGATGGCCTGCTTGACCTGGGACATCATGTTGTCCGGGCCCCAGTGGAAGATCGAGGCTGCCAGCACGGCGTCCGCACCGGCGGCCACGGCCGGCGGGAAGTGGGCCGGTTCCCCGGCCCCGCCTGAGGCGATGATCGGCACTTTCACGGCTGCCCGGACGAGCCGGATCAGTTCCAGGTCAAAGCCGTCCTTGGTGCCGTCGGCGTCGATGGAGTTGAGCAGGATTTCGCCGATGCCCCGGTCGGCAGCTTCCCTTGCCCACTCGATGGCGTCGATCCCGGTACCGGTGCGGCCGCCATGGGTGGTCACTTCAAAGCCCGACGGCGTGGGCTGGGACCCGGGGCGGGTCCGGCGGGCGTCCACTGACAGGACCAGCACCTGCGAACCGAAATGCCGGCTGATTTCGTTGATGACGTCCGGCCGCGCAACGGCGGCCGTGTTGATGGAAGCCTTGTCCGCGCCGAAACGCAGGAGCTTGTCCACCTCGGCAACACCGCGGACACCGCCGCCCACGGTCAGCGGGATGAAGACTTCCTCGGCCGTGCGGCGGACCACGTCGAAGGTGGTTTCGCGGTTGCCCGAGGACGCCGTGACATCGAGGAACGTCAGCTCGTCGGCACCCGCATTGTCGTAGCGGTGCGCCAGCTCCACCGGGTCACCCGCGTCGCGGAGCCCCTCGAAGTTGATGCCCTTCACAACGCGCCCAGCGTCGACGTCGAGGCAGGGGATGACTCGTACAGCTACAGCCATGGGGACTCCTGGGATTCTCGGGTGGATTCTGCGGCGCGGCGTGAACCGGACGGGAGCTCAGATACGGCAGGCGTGGATGCTGCTGACCAGGATGGCGCGGGCGCCGAGGTCGTAGAGCTCATCCATGATCCGGTTGGTTTCCTTCTTCGGAACCATGGACCGGACGGCCACCCAGTCGGAGTCGCGCAGCGGTGAGACGGTGGGTGATTCCAGGCCGGGAGTCAGTGCAGCGGCCTGTTCCACGAGTTCCTTGCGGATGTCGTAATCCATCAGCACGTATTGGCGTGCCACGAGGACGCCCTGCAAGCGGCGGATCAGGACTTCAATCTCCTTGGCGGTGCCGTTCGCGGCTCCGCCTTCGCCGGTGCGGCGGATCAGGACCGCTTCCGATTTGAGGATCGGCTCGCCGAAGATTTCCATCCCGGCGGCCTTGAGGGTGTTGCCCGTTTCCACGACGTCGGCGATGGCGTCCGCTACGCCGAGGCGCACGGAAGACTCCACCGCGCCGTCAAGCCGGACCACCTTGGCGTTGATGCCCCGCTCGGCGAGGTAGCCGCGGAGCAGCCCGTCGTAGCTGGTGGCGAGGCGCTTGCCTTCCAGCTCTTCTGCTGCGGCGAAGTCACCCACGGGTCCGGCGAAGCGGAACGTGGACGCGGCGAAGCCCAGGGGCAGCAGTTCCTCGGCCTCCACCTCGGCGTCCAGCAGCAGGTCTCGGCCGGTGATGCCGACGTCGAGGGTTCCGCGTCCGACATACACGGCGATGTCGCGCGGGCGGAGGAAGAAGAACTCGATGTCGTTGTCCGGGTCCATCATGACGAGCTCACGGGTGTCGCGGCGCTGGCGGTAGCCCGCTTCGGACAGCATGGCGGAGGCGGCTTCGGACAGGGAGCCCTTGTTGGGTACGGCTACTCGCAGCATGGGGGTCTTTCTTGATTGGGAGGTCTATGGATCAGGCAAACGGGCCACGCAGGGCACGGGCAGGCAATTGTTGACCGCCGGGTGCCGCAGTGGCTACAGATGCTTGTAGACGTCTTCCAGGGTCAGGCCTTTGGCGAGCATCAGAACCTGCAGGTGGTAGAGCAGCTGGGAGATTTCCTCGGCCGTGGCCTCATCGGATTCGTACTCAGCGGCCATCCAGACTTCGGCTGCTTCCTCCACGACTTTCTTGCCAATGCCGTGGACTCCGGACTCCAATTCAGCGACGGTGCGGGAGCCTGCCGGGCGGGTGGCTGCCTTCTCACTCAGTTCAGCGAACAGCGTCTCGAAATTCTTCACGCCCTACAGCCTACTTGCTGCCGGCCCGGGGGCGCCTTTCGGGCCGCCGCATGACGGGCGCGATGTGAGCGAACACACACCGCGCCCCGGCAGCCCGCCCGCTGCTATGTGTACTGCTTGAGGAGGACTGCGGTGGCCAGGGCTGCCGTCACGGCTTCGTGGCCCTTGTCTTCGCTGGAGCCCGGCAGGCCCGCACGGTCGAGTCCCTGCTGCTCCGTATCGCAGGTCAGCACGCCGAAGCCCACCGGCACGCCGGTGGAGACACTGACATCGGTCAGACCCGACGTCGCAGCCTGGCAGACGTACTCAAAGTGCGGCGTGCCGCCGCGGATCACGACGCCGAGTGCCACCACTGCGTCAAAGTGCGGTGCCAGCCGCGCGGCGGCGACGGGAAGCTCGAAGGCGCCCGGAACGCGCAGTACGGTCGGTTCGCGGATGCCCGCGTCTTTGGCGGCGCGCAGGGCACCGTCCAGGAGTCCGTCCATGATCTGGGTGTGCCAGCTGGCTGCCACAATGGCCAGCCGCAGTTGCGACGTTTCCGCCGGGTTGAGGGTGGTGAGGTCAATGTTTGGTGCGCCGTGTCCGCTCATGCGTGAATCTGATCCGTTCAGTTTTGGTCGTGGTCGAAATCGTCGGCAGCGCCGCTTGGCACCGTGACAACGTGTGTGTCCAGCATCAGCCGGTGCTCCATGCGGTCCTTTTTGGTCTGCAGGTAGCGGATGTTCTGGTCGCGGGAGGGCACCTCGGTGGGCACCATTTCCACCACCCTCACACCGGCTTTGGCGAGCCTGTTCTTTTTGTCCGGGTTGTTGCTCAGGAGCCGGATCTCGTGGAGGCCCATCTCGGCCAGGATCTGGGCGGCCGCCTTGTAGCAGCGGGCGTCCACCGGCAGTCCCAGCTGCTCGTTGGCCTCCACGGTGTCAAAGCCCGCTTCCTGGAGGGCATAGGCCTTGATCTTGTTGGCCAGGCCTATCCCCCGGCCTTCCTGCCCGCGCAGGTACAGCAGCGTGCCGCCGAACTCGTTGATCAGCTCCAGGGCGTAGGCCAGCTGTTCGCCGCAGTCACAACGGTAGGAGCCGAAGACGTCGCCGGTCAGGCACTCGGAATGCAGCCTGACCAGCGGAGCAACGCCCTCCTTGGGCGGATTGGGTGAGCTCACAGCCAGGTGTTCGGCACCAGTGACCAGGTCTGTCCACGCCTGGGTAATGAAATCGCCAAATGCCGTGGGCAGCTGCACAATGGGACCGCCGCTCACTGGGTGGTGGGCCCCGCCATTGCCGGCCGCCCCCCGGTGGTGTCCGTTCTGGTGGCCGTTGTCCGATACTCCGGAAGCCGTCATCATTACTCCTCTACTCCGCCCGGGCGTCCGGCCCGGTGTCACTGTCGGCGGGTGTCCCGGCTCCTGCATCAAGGTAGGCCACCAGATCCTCAATCGAGATCAGGGGGCACCCGTGTTCAGCGGCGAATCCCCGCAGCCCGTCGAGCCGCATCATTTCACCGTCGTCGTACACAACCTCGGCGATCACGCCCACTGGCTCCAGTCCGGCGAGCCGGCAGAGGTCCACGGCCGCTTCGGTATGGCCGGGGCGTTCACGCACTCCTCCGTTAACTGCCCGGAGCGGGAAAATATGCCCGGGCCGGGTCACGGCCGCCGGTCCGGCGCCGGGGTCGGCAAGGACGCGGGCCGTGAGGGCCCGGTCTGTGGCGGAGATTCCGGTGCTGACACCCACCGCAGCATCGCAGGAAACGGTGTACGCCGTACCCTTCGCGTCCTGGTTCACGGCCACCATGGGCGGCAGGGCCAGCGTGTCGGCGCGCTCCCCGCTCAAGGGGACGCAGATGACGCCGGAGCTGTAGCGGATAGTCCATCCCATGAGGGCAGGGGTGGCATGCTGTGCGGCGAAGATGATGTCGCCTTCGTTCTCGCGGTCCTCGTTGTCCACCACCAGCACAGGCCGGCCGGCGGCCATGGCGCGGATGGCATCTTCCACGGGGTCAAGTCCGAAGGTTGCGCTAGGCGCCGGGCCGGCGTCCGCGGCCGGGTCCAGCCGAACGGCAGCGTTCATCGTTCGCCCCCGGTGGTTGCGCCGGTGCTGAAGGCCAGCAGCCGTTCGGTGTATTTGGCGAGCACGTCGACTTCAAGGTTGACCCTGCTGCCGGTTGCCTTGGCCCCCAGTCCGGTCTCTGCCAGTGTGGTGGGGATCAGCCCCACTTCGAACCAGGGCTGCGGCTCCGCGGCGGGGCTGACCGCCGTGACGGTGAGCGAGACGCCGTCGATCGCGATGGAGCCCTTCTCCGCGATATAGCGGGCAAGGTTGGCCGGTATGCCGAACCTGAGGCGTTCCCAGTTGCCGAGCGCCTCGCGCTCCAGCAGCTGCCCGACGCCGTCGACGTGGCCCTGGACGACGTGGCCGTCCAGCCGGCCGCCGGCGGGGACGCAGCGCTCAAGGTTCACCGAGTCACCGGCGGCTAGTTCGCCGATGGTGCTGCGGACGAGGGTTTCGCCCATCACATCAACGCTGAACTCTTTGCCCTCGATGGCGGTGGCCGTCAGGCAGACCCCGTTGACGGCAATGGACCCGCCAAGTCCCAGCCCTTCGGTGGTGCCGGGCGCCCGCAGGCGGAGCGTTGCGCTGGCATCGCCATCCCGCTCCACGGACAGGACCTGTCCCTGTTCGGCAATAATTCCGGTAAACATCAGTAGCCTCCCATGGCTGGTTCCGCGGCAGCGCGGGATAGGTGTGGTTCAAGAGCTTCGGTTGGTACCGGACGGAGGTGCAGCCTCAGGTCCCGGCCCAGGGTCAGGACGGCGCCACCGTCGGAGGGGTCCCAGTCCCAGCGCCGGGCATCCGCGAGGGTGGTGATTCCCAGTCCGTTGAGGGCGGGAGTTCCGGAGCCCAGCAGGGTCGGGGCAAGGTAGACAATGAGTTCGTCCACAAGCCCGGCGGACAGGAACGAACTGAGGATGCGTGAGCCGCCTTCCACCATGACGTGGCGGACTCCCTCCGCGTAAAGGAGCGAGAGCGCCTCCCGCGGATCCCGCGTGGCGAGGTGGAGCACGTTACCGTCGTCACCGAAGACGGCGGCGTCGGCCGGAATGTCGCGCAGGCCCATCACGGCACGCAGCGGCTGCTTGCCGGCTGTGGCTCCGGACGCGTCGCGGGCTGTCAGCCGGGGGTTGTCCACGAGCACGGTCTGCGTGCCGACGAGGATGGCGTCGATCCGCCGCCTCAGTCCGTGGTTGTCAGCGAGCGACTCCGGGGAGGAGATCCACTGGCTCGTTCCGTCCTCAGCGGCGATCCGGCTGTCCAGGGTCTGAGCGATGTGCAGCGTCACGAACGGGCGCTGTACGGCCACTCCCAGGAACCACTGACGGTTCAACTTGAACGATTCGCTGGCCGCGAGCCCGCTGCGGACCTGGACGCCCGCGTTCCGGAGGGTGGCTGCGCCGCCCGCCGCAGGGTCATGAGGATCGTCGACTGCGTAGACCACGTCCGTGATTCCCGCACGAATGATCGCCTGCGTGCAGGGCCCCGTGCGGCCGCTGTGGTCACAGGGTTCCAGCGTGATCACCATTGTGCAGCCGCTCAGGTCCAGCCCTGCGGCCTCAGCCTGGGCGATGGCGTCCGCTTCCGCGTGGGGTGTGCCGGCACCGCGGTGGTAGCCGGTCACCAGCTGGTGGCCGGCAGCATCGATGACGACGGCGCCCACCAGCGGATTCGCTCCGCGCGGGCCCTGCAGGGCTGCTTCGAGAGCTGCGTCCATGGCGGCGGTTTCGGCGGCGCTGAACGCCGTGACGTTTTCGATCCGGGTCATGGGGCAGCCACCGGTTCGGTGGCTTCGGTTCCCGGAGCATGGGAAATCCTGGCTTCAAAGAGCCATCGCAAGGGGTTCATGTGTGTTGTCGTTCCTTCCCTCTAGAACCGCGATGGCTCCGGGGGTATACGACAGCAGAAGGCCGCAGCACCATAGGGCGCCACAGATACAGCTGTACGTGCTTCTCTCATCCAGACTTTAACTGTCGGTACCGGAATTTCACCAGTTCAACCGTCCGCCGGTTCCTTCCCTGAAGGGGGAAAGCGCCAGCTCGCGGGTCGCGGACTATCACCGCCGGTTCGGACTTACACCGACCCCGGAGCACGTATTGTGTGTTGCTATTGTGCCATAACCACAAGATGGCCCAGACTATTCCGCGGACGCAGCACGTAACTTGATGCTGCCGGCTTCGCGGAGCCGTCCGATGGCTGCTGCCGGGTCCTCCGCGCCGTAGACAGCCGAACCCGCCACAAAGACGTTGGCTCCTGCTTCGGCCGCCCGCAGAATGGTTTCCTCGGTGATGCCGCCGTCCACCTGGAGGGCGACGTTGATTCCGGAGCCGTCAATGGCCGCCCGGGCCTTGCGGATCTTGGGCAGGGTGAAGTCCAGGAACGCCTGGCCGCCGAAGCCCGGCTCCACGGTCATGATCAGGAGCATGTCCAGTTCCTCAAGCATGTCCAGGTAGGGTTCCACAGCCGTGGCAGGGCGCAGCGCCATGCCGGCCTTGGAGCCCCGGGCCCGGAGTTCGCGGGCCAGTTTGACCGGCGCAATGGAGGCTTCTGCGTGGAAGGTCACGGAGGCCAGCCCCGCGTCGGCGAACCCCGGCGCCCAGCGGTCGGCGTCGGAGATCATCAGGTGGGCGTCCAGCGGGACGGGGCTGACCGCCTGGATCCGCTGGACCACGGGCAAGCCCAAGGTGAGGTTGGGGACAAAGTGATTGTCCATAACGTCCACGTGCACGGCGTCAGCGTTGCTGATGCGCTGCAGTTCGGCTTCGAGGTTGACGAAGTCGGCGGACAGGATGCTGGGGTTGATGCAGCACTGCAGCATGGGGGAACCTTTCACGGGTCAGGCTTTCTTCCGGATGAGGGCCAGGAACATGGCATCGGTGCTGTGGATGTGCGGCCAGAGTTGCGCCGTGGAATCGTGGCCTGCGCCCAGATTCCCGGTCAGGCTCACGCTGTCCAGCACGGCACCGGCGTCCAGCAGCTCCAGGTCATCCCGCTTCCGGAGGGCATCGCTGACCACTGCCGTGGTTTCGGCCGGGTGGGGTGAACAGGTGACATAGGCAACCACTCCGCCGGGGCGGACGGCCTCCAGCGCCGATTTCAACAGGGCGCGCTGCAGCGGTCCCAGGTCTGCGAGGTCCTTGGGGGTGCGGCGCCAGCGGGACTCCGGCCTGCGGCGCAGGGCACCCAGCCCGCTGCAGGGGACGTCCACCAAGACACGGTCAAAGGACTCCGGCTGCTCAGTGCCCACGTCGCGGCCATCGCCGGTCCGGACGCGCCAGACGTCCCGGGGCACGGCGGACAGGGCCTGGCTGACGAGTTTGGCACGGTGCGGGGCCGGTTCATTCGCGAGCAGCGTGGCACCCTGGGCGTTGGCCAGGGCGCCCAGCAGGGCCGCCTTACCGCCGGGGCCGGCGCACAGGTCCAGCCAGGTTTCGTTCCGGCGTTCTGCCCCAGGGCTTCCGGTGGGATCGAGGTCCACCGCCGCCATGGCGCGGGCCA
This sequence comes from Arthrobacter sp. Soil762, assembly GCF_001428335.1. Lineage (GTDB taxonomy): Bacteria > Actinomycetota > Actinomycetes > Actinomycetales > Micrococcaceae > Arthrobacter. Next base: position 120,460 of record NZ_LMSG01000017.1, on the reverse strand, counting down.
CCAGTTGGGAGCCCACATCCTGGACGCGCGTGCTGCCTTCCCGGATGGAGGCGAGGCGGCCCAGGTCTCCGCCGCTGGAGAGCGCCGAGCCTTCAACGAGTTCACCGGGGGTTGCCCCGCCCTCCAGAGCTTCATCCAGGCTGCCCAGGCCGGGCAGGGCCACGAGGTTAACCACCGGAGCTTCGTTATCGGCTTCCAGCAGGTCGTTGATTTCGGCGGCTGACCGCCCGTGAGCCACCAGGGACTGGCGCATGGCCCGGACAATCCATTCGGGGTGGGCGTACCGGAGGGAGGCGATGGTGGTTTCGTCGCTTTCACCGGCAACGAGGATCTCAAGCCACTCCTCCAGGGTGTGCGCCGTGACTTTCCGCAATACTGCGTTTATCAGGGCGGAGGGTCCGGCGCCGATGACGGCGCGGGCCAGGCCCACGGTCTGATCCAGGGCGGCGTGGGCCGGGACACGCATGGCCAGCAGCTGATGGGTGCCGATCCGCAGGGCGTCGAGAATGGCAGGGTCAAGCTGGTCCAGCGGCCGGTCAACGCAGCGCGCCAGGATGGCATCGTACGTGCCCTGGCCACGCAGGGCCCCGTAGCTGAGCTCGGTGGCGAAGCCGGCGTCGCGCTTGTCCAGGCCGTGATGGCGGATGCGGGACGGGAGCACCAGGTTGGCGTAGGCGTCCTCGGCGGCTACCGCGCGCAGGACTTCAAAAGCCACAAGCCGCGCGGGGTCCGCCCGGCGGGTCCGCTGCGCAGGAGCGTTTTCGGTGAAGCTCCGCTGGGAGGGGCGGTTGCGTTCGCGGCCCTGGGCGTTGCGCTGGCTGGAATCCCGCGGCCCGCCCTTGCCACGTCCGTTGTTGCCGCGTCCGCCCGGGGCGCCGCTGCCGCTGCCGCCCGTGCCGCCTGCATTACCGCCGGATTCGCTCATTTGAAGACCACGCTTTCCAGTGTTGCCATGCCACGCGCCCAGTCAGCGGCGGCCATCATCTTTTTGCCCGAAGGCTGGATCCTCGTCAGCTCCACGGCGTGCGATCCGGTGCCCACCAGGACGCTCTTCCCGTCGAGGAATACCGCGCCGGGTTGCAGGTCAGTGTCACCTGGCCGGAGCCGGACAGGTTCGAGCTTGACGCGCTGTCCGTCCAAGGTGGTCCAGGCGCCGGGCTCGGGAGTTACGCCGCGGGCGCGCCTGCCGATCGCCAAGGCGGGCTGCTTCCAGTCGAGCCTGCCGTCATCGATGGTCAGCTTGGGGGCCAGTGAAACGTCGCCGACCTGCTGCTGTGCAGCTGCCCTCCCTGCCTCGACGGCGGACAGCGTCTGGGCAAGGAGCACGGCCCCGCTGTGGGACAGCCGCTCCAGCAGCGCTCCGGCGGTGTCCTCCGGGCCAACGCCCTCGGTCAGCGTTCCGAAGACCGGGCCGGTGTCCAGCCCTTCTTCCAACAGGAAGGTGACTGCCCCGGTGACGTCGTCGCCGGCCATCACGGCCCGCTGCACGGGGGCAGCGCCACGCCATGCGGGAAGCAGGGAAAAGTGCAGGTTGATCCACCCGTGCGGGGGAACATCAAGGGCGGGGCGCGGAATCAGGCCGCCGTAGGCCACAATGGCGGCCACGTCCGGCTTGGCCGCGGCGATTTTCGCCGTCACGGCCTCGTCCACGCGGGTGGCGTGGATGATGTCGATTCCCAGCTCGGCGGCGCGGGCTGCAACGGGCGACGGCGTCAGCACGCGTTTGCGCCCTATCGGCGCGTCAGGACGGGACAGGACCGCAACGATCTCAAAGCCAGCTGCTATCAGGGCATCTAGGGACGGGACGGCCACGGCGGGGGTGCCGGCAAAAAGTACCCTCATGTGGTGGCGCCGCCGCCGAAGCTGGCGCCCCCGGCGCTTGTGCCCCCAAAGCTCGCGCCGCCGAAACTGGACCCGACCGTCTTGGCTCGCTTCGTCGTCGTGCGTTCCGTGATGGCGTCATAGTTGGCATTGCGGATGGAGCGCAGGGCGGTCTTCCGGTCCTCGCCTTCCAGCCTGTCGGTGTAGAGGATGCCGTCCAGGTGGTCTGTCTCGTGCTGGAAACAACGGGCCAGCAGGCCTTCCCCCTCCACCGCGACAGGATTTCCATTGAGGTCAACACCGGTAGCGCGTGTGGCGCGGAAGCGGCGGACCGGGAACGCCAGGCCCGGAATGGACAGGCAACCCTCAACCTGGTCCGCTTGGAAGTCCTCGCTGTTTTCCAGGACCGGATTGATGATGTGGCCCTCCACGCCGTCGATCCGGTAGGTGAAGACCCGCTGGCTGACGCCAATCTGGGGGGCCGCGAGGCCGGCGCCATCCACGTCCTCCATGGTTTCCGTCATGTCCGCAACCAGCTTGGCGAGCTCAGGACCGAATTCCGTCACGGGATCGGCCACTGTGCGGAGCACAGGATCACCGATGATGCGGATGTTCAGAATGGCCATGTGCTGTCTTTCCTCACGGTGGGCGTTATTGGCGAACCTATCCAGTTTAGGCGCAGGGGAACCAGCCCCGGGACTCCGCGCAGCAGGACTCCAGGCATGCGAAGTTCCGGCAGGCGCGCTCCGCTAGGCGCTGCGGACCTGCGCAGACGCGGGCGGAGCCACGGGAAGAAGCGCAGACCCGGCGGCGAGCGTATCGGCGGACAGTTCCCAGACCCGGCGCAGGGCGCAGAACTTCCACCAGTGGTGCTTGAGGACGTCGGGGTTCGCGCGGACCGGCCGGACTTCGGTCTCGCCGATGGCCACAGCCAGCAGTAAGGGGTTCTCGCCGTACTTCCAGGGCTCCCATTCCCCAGCCACGGCATCCACCAGGCTTTCTTCCGCCTTCATGCCGGCCACCAGTTGCATAACCACCTTGTCGTCCAGCGGCTTGACGGTGCCATCCCGCGTGGTGCCCTTGGTTTTGTAATCAATAACGCAGATCCGGCCGTTGATTTTGGCCACGAGGTCCAGCGTCCCGGCGTAGCCCACTGACCTGTTCCAGACGGTAATTTCCGGTGCGATGGGCTCCACCCCGTAGAGGTCCCACCACTCATCGAACCGCAGGGCAAAGCCTTCCTCGCCGTTGGCCGCCAGGGCCTCGCGGGTCTCCTTCATGGCGTGGGGCCGGCCCAGGGCGCGGAGCGCAACCTGCTCGCAGTAATTATGGACGCGGTCCCCGCGTTTGGCGGCGTCGTCCCGGTACAGTTCTGCTGCCTTTGAGGCCCGGTTGACGGCCTGCCGGATCTTTGCCGGGCTGCCCAGGGAATCGGCCAGCAGCGGATCCTTGGCCAGGCTGCTGGCGCCCATGTAACCGAACCAGCCGTCCAGTCCGTGCGGCTGCTGGCCGATGACGGTGGTGATGGACGGAACGGAGAACTGTTCGGACGTGGACCGCGCATACATGCGGCCGTATTCCGTGGCGTGGGCAAGGAGTGGATCAGTCATGCAAAGACTCTTTCACAAGGGGCTGACATAATGGCGGGCACAAAAAAGGTCCGTTTCCGCTCGGCTGAGCGGAAACGGACCAGATTCCTCGGTGGGCGATACTGGGTTCGAACCAGTGACCTCTTCGGTGTGAATAATTATCCGGCCTCGGAGTAGATTGTAGGCCGCCGAAGCCTTTGGCCGTACTCCCCTACTCCCGTAAGGGATGCAGGGACCCTATGCCGGAACCGCTCGGACGCTCTGGGAGTCCCCTGGAGTATCACTTTGCCCCACGATTGCCCCACGGAACGGGTCTCCCAGGGCAGTGAGTACTGAGTCTTTCGGGGTGTCAGCGAGGTGCGCGTACCGTTGGGTAACCACCGAGGAAGCGTGACCAAGAAGACGCGCAACTTCTTCGATCGACACCCCGTTCTGCACCAACCAGGACGCATAAGTGTGGCGAAGATCGTGCGGGCGGGCGTGCCCGATCTTGGCCCGGCCGAGCGCCGGCGCCCAGACTCGTTTCCGCCAGTTGTTCACGTCCGTCATGTCCCCGGCCCCGTGCAGCACCAGGTTGGACCGGCACCGACCCGCGGCGTGCACGTGTCCGCAGTCCGCGGCTGGCAGTATCGGCAGCCGGTCCAGGATGTCCCCCACCCATCCCGGCACCGGGACGTCCCTCGCTTTCTTGCCCTTCGGATAGGCCTTGATCTGGTTCGCCTTCGGGTCCCACGTCTCCACCACGCGCAGCCAGCCGCGCTCGCGGTCCATTCGGTGCCGGTGCAGACCCATGGCCTCACCCCACCGCAACCCACAGCCGGCCATCAACGCAATCGCAGCAACGTCGAAGGCATCCCAGAATTCCTCAGTCAGCGACGCGAACTCAGCGTGCGTCAGGAAGCGCTCGCCGGCCGGTGGGCGTGACGGGAGCTTTAACCGGAACACTGGGTTGGCTGGGAGCACCTCGGCGTCCACAGCGGCGTTCAGTGAGGCGGAGAACAGCCCGGCGATCCTCTGCACCGAAGACGCGGCCAGGTAATGCCTCTGGATCTTCGCAGTGGGGTCCTCTGCCAGTGCCTTCTTCCGCTTGGCTTCCTCGGCCGCGGAGATCCGGCGCTCGGTCTTGGATAGCTCGGTGACCCAGGCGCGACCCCGGTGGCGGGTGATCTCCGCCAGCGGCACCGTCCCCCACTTGGGCATCAGGTAAGACTCCAACAGGTACGTTTCGCTGGCCATTGTGGTGGGCTCGACCTTCCTGGTCTCCCACCACTCGGTGGCCCATTCACCCCATGGCCGGTCCGCGGCGTCGGGATCCTGCCACCCGCGGGACCTGGACTCTTGCTCGGCGGCGGACGCCGCGTTCAGCGCCCGCCGTTTGTGGTCGAACGTGCCTGCCGATCGGCGTTTGCCGTTCGGGTCCCGGTAGAGTGCCCGGTATTTTCCGGAGGGTAGAACTTCGGTCCAGGCCATGGCCGGTCCTTTCAGGTGGTGGAGTTTAGTGGACTTGGGCTTCGGTGGCCACGAGCAGTGCCAGCTCGTCGGGGGTGAGCCCGCGGACCCTGTCTTTGAGTACATCGAGGGTGACCCAGAGTTCGTCCGCCAGCTCGTCAGGGCAGTTGCTCCACCGGAGCTCGCTCGCCAGCGTCTCGATGGGGATGAGCCGCCGCGCTGTTTCCAGGCACACCTCAAGCTCCACGGATGCCGTCTGGCAGCCGACGTGTTTTCGTTCGATGTGGATCAGCTCATGCGTGAGCGTGCAGCGACGCTCCACCTGATCCAGACGCTTGTCCATCCAGATAATGTCGACGCCGTTGGTGCGACCGGGAACAAGGTCAGGCATCACCACCCAGGACAGCCGGATGTGAGCAAGTTTTCTAAGAATCCCCCAAGGATGAAACACACGCGTGACTGTATATGGACCCACCGACAGGCAACGGTGATGCGGGTCTAGGAGCGTATGTCCTCGCGGGCCTGTACAACGACTTTCTCAGGAACTTGGGCTGCCAGGCTTTGCATGAACAGGGTGTACTGCAGCCAGTACAGGGCTCGAAGAAACCTTGCAACCAGGAGCAACACCGCGTAGAGCGCTCCGCCAGCGGCCCAGTGGGCGGAAAGTCCATCAATTGCCATCGCAACGACGGGGATGAGTGCCGTCATCAGGTTCGATCTGATGATGGTGACCCAGTTTCGCTTGAGTGAAACAGCGAACAGATCCTTCACTCTGGTCATCAGGATGTTAGCCGATTGGTACGTCATGGAACACGCAAACGTGGTCGCCGCCATGGCCAAACCGGAAACAGTAGCTATCAGGGTGTAAATGCTTCTGCGGGTCGCATCGTCCGCGGGGAAGTAGGACTGTGCGATGAAAAACCACAAGGCCACGCCAGCAAGTGGAAGGACATGGTCAACCATCGGAGCGTTGGCCCAGATGTTCCCCAACCTGGTCTTCGCGGATTTTGCCACGTGATCACCCCTCCAAAATCGTCGTAACCCGATCTTCCATCTGGGCACCGACATTCAGAAGTGCCTGCATTAGCTCAGAGAACTGACGGCTCTCAGGTCCGAGCTTACCAATCTCGAAATCTTCCGCAAGACGGTGTGCAACTAGCGAAATTTCCTCTTCTACACCCTCTGCCAAGACCGCTTTAGCCTTGGCGCCGGTTCCTTTGCCAGCGAGGCGCGGGAGGTCGCCAAGCACGAGGTTTCGGAGCTTTTCCTTGACGGACTTGTTCCGGGACTCAGCCGGCAGTCTGAGTTGGATCGAAATTTCCAGGTCGCCGCCGACTCGTACTGCTAGTTTCTCCGCGAAGCCAACAAGCCCAGTGTCGTCGTCATCCGCGGTGAAGAGGCTCTGAGCGGTACTGAAGCGCGACGTGAATTCAACCAGCCCCTTCGACGCACGGAGCTGCTCGATCTGGTCCTTTGTCATGACGGGCTCGGTTTTCCAAAAGGAACCCTCGGCGGGCGGTGCGAACTCCTGCAGGAAATCGGCCACCGCGTTGGATCGCGGCGATGAATTACCGCCGCCACCGGTCAATGCGAACACGTTGCCCAGGCCGGTGAAATAGACAGCAGTGGAGTGCGACAGGCCTCCGTCTCCCGCTTCGGGGTCGTCCAAAAGGTCCGCGATTCTGCCGGTCTTGGCGTTAACGCGGGTCATGAAGTCGGTATTGATGGGCTTATGAATACCCAACACCCAGCCGTCGCTGAACTTGGAAGGTTCGAAAACAATGTCATCGATTACGCGCTCCGTGAATGGAAGCTTCGCTACGCCGGAAAGGAAAGCTGTCCAATCGCGCTCCTGCGGATCCTGGCGGGCAGCGTCCTTCAAGATGTAGGCCCGATAGAAGGCCGCCTTTTTCACGACAACGTCAGTCGCCAATGTTTCCCCCAATGGTTTGGTTAGTTATCAGTGTCTTGCGATTCTTCGCCGCGCTCGCGGCCGGCGTCGTGCTCGCGCCGGCCGGATGAGTTTGTGGCGTGGTGTGCTGCCAGGTCTAGGTAGTTCTCGGGCAGTGGGATGTTGTCGTCTTCAGCATGGACGGCGCGAAGGCTGGCTTTGTGCTTTTGGATGGATTCGCCGGCCTTACGCTTGGCCGCCAGAGTAGATTCGTCACCGAGCTCTTCGGTCTTCTGTCCAGGGCTAACGTAACCGGAGTCTTTGAGGAGCTTCCGGCGTTCTTCGCGTAGGGCTTGTAGCTCGGCTTGACGTTCTTCATCTGCGTCCTTCTCCAGATCAACGAGGACCCGCAGCATGTCGAGTGCAGCCTTACGCGATTTCAGCGAAAGGTTATCGACGCCTGGTGGGAGTTCCTCGGCAAACGGTGGACCGGGGACGGGTTGTCCCGCGGCCGTGAACGCCACCTCGTCGCTGACGCCGGCCAGCCAAGCAATAGCCCTGATGGTCTCGGCTGTCGGAGCCGACTTGTACACACCCTGGCGTATTGCATTGACCGTCGTCGTAGCCAACGTAAAGCCTTGCCGCTGAGCCAAGAAGGCCAGCTGGCGCCCGGATGTTGCATGCCGGTCAGCGGCAAGCTCCACGAGGGATCGAAGGCTTTGAGGTTGATTCACGAGCAAGACACTCCCCTACTACTTTTCCCTTGTGTAAGACGCAGAGAAAAAGATAAATACAAGTAACTAGCTCATCCTGCCAGACGGCACTAGGAGTTCCTCGCTTTTCAGTTTGACAAGTAGGTGACCCGTGAACCATAGTTAACTTGTCAACGCGAAAAATGGGAGGTAGAAATGGTTCTACAAACAAAACGGCGGCAGCCGCCGCTCGTTCGAAAGGAAACCTGGATGAAGGTCAAGGATCCAGCGATGATTCGCAGGTGGCGCCAACAGGAGCGCTTCACCCAGCGCGATCTCGCCGCCCTGGTGCGTCGATCTCAGACCACGATCTACCTGCTCGAGACGGGCGGAATGAAGACCCTGACTGAGGATCTAGCAATCTCCATCGCCAGCAGACTGCATGTGCCTTGGGAGGTCCTCTTCGAACTCGAAGAGCACGAAGTTATGCCCATCGTTACCCATGAATCACAGGTCACCGGCAATTCCGGTCGGGGTCTTGTGCCCAATCAGCACGCGGCCCGGCTGGCCCGTCCGGCCCATCCGAGGAGGAAGTCAGCATGAGCAAGGAACCGGAGCTCACCCACCGGAACTGGGAGCTGGCTAAGACCCGCGCCGACGTCGCCGCGTACCAGTGCACGCTGGAGGTCCTGAGCGGGAAATTTGAGAGTGCCCGCGACTACGCGGTGCAGTCGCAGGCGTTCAACGAGGAGATGAAGCGCGTCAGCGCAGTACTCGACGCCCAGGAATCGGCATGAGGGGCGCCGACGTGTGCCCGCCGCTGTACGTGCCGACGCGCTCGGAGTGCAACGCGGCGAAGGAGCAGGCGCGGGAGACTATGCTCGCCGCCGGCCTGAGCCCGCTGAAGTGGCAGCTCGACGCCATGGGCTGCAGCTGTGGCAGCCACATCGAAGACTTACCCGACACCGACACCCCAGGAGAAGCAGCATGAGCCCCGACGCGACGACAACTCAAACGGCTGCCGCCGCGCCGGATCAGAAGACGTTAGGGCGTGCGCGTGGCAACGAGATCGGAGTCGTCGTGGTCGCCTTCGTGCCTGACGTCGGGGAGCTCGATACCTCCGGACTCGCGGATGGCCTCATTGAAGAGGCCGGCAAGTCGATCGTCGAGCTTTGGGTGGACGTCGGTTTCGTAGATGAACGCCAGCTGTGCTGTCGGCGGGATCCAGAGAACGGAGTGAGTGGCTTCACCACTATCACTAGTACCGCCACTCCGGAGGAACACGCTACGGCCCTCCGCAAGCGCCTTGAGAATGCTGTGCTGCAGCGCCCGGATGACGCCGTCGTGGCGGTTCAGAATCACGTTGCCGCTTCCGAGCCCATACATAAGTCGTCCCATAATTCTTCCCCATCTGTTGGTGCGCCGTCCGGCGCGGTGTGTGACAACCCGAATCCTACAGATGGGGAGCTAAACCCCGGCGCGGTCTCTTCCCCCAACGGCGCCGCGCCGGACCCCACTCAAACCACAGTCCAGGAGTAACCCATGGTCCCCGCACTGGTCCAACGACTCACGGTCGAGCAGACGGCCGAAGCCGCGATCCGTCACCCGAAGACCATTCTGAAGGCGCTCGCCGCTGGTGAGCTTCACGGTGTGCAGAGCAAGAAGGGTGGCCGGTGGTTTGTGCGGGTTGATTGCTTGGATTCCTGGCTGGATGGCGTGCCGTGCGCGCATCAGTCGAACGTGCGGCAGCTGAGCCGAACAGGCTGAGCCAGTACCCGTAGTTTGTCCCTCCTGGGGGAGGGCAAGCAAGAAAGAAGGCGGCCCAGTGCGATTCCGCCAAGAAGTTCACTGGACCGCCCATAGAAAATCCAAGAGCCAGGCCCAACCTCTGGGAGGGGTAGCCCGGCTCTCAAATCAGAATCGAGTCTAACCAAAATGGAACGACCAGGTCTCAGGTCGCGTGTTGAACCGCGTGAGGGTATTGCCGCCGGCAGAGTGTCTACGCAGACGCCGGATCCGTTAAGTGATTTGTATAGCCACCGCTTGGATCAGTTCCCACGGAACTTGTTCTTCCAGGCAGTTGATTACCAGATAGGTCCGGACGCTTTGCCCGAGACCAAGGTGAAGATCATCCAGAATAAGCGGTTCGCGGACAGCCGCCGGCTGCACTCGCAGTTGGAGGAACTCACGACGGCTCTCAAGGCCGTCAAGTCGTTCGATCCCATGGGCAACGCTGGCTTCGCTGCGCTGAACCTTGAGGACCTGGCATTGGACGTCTTCAAGCAGATCCGTAATTTCGCCGCCGAAGTGGCGGACGCGGAGACCAGGTACCGCGAGATTAATGACCAGGGCGACGAGCCGCCCACTCCCCCACAGTCCCCGGCAGTCGCCGTCGAGCCGTCCCCCACGGCTCCGGCGACTGCCGGCCCCAAGCCGGGCCCCAACCCCATGCGGCTCCCTGGGATCCCCGGCGCGGGCATCTTCGCGGGCGTGACCATCTTCAATCCGACAGCGTCCCCGACGGCGGAACTGTCAGCCTTTGACCGTGTCGTCGCTGCCCGCGCCGAATCTTCGCTGCGCGGCCGTCGGTGAAGGCCCGCATTAAGAGATTCGCCGTGGTGCAGCCAATCGGTCACCGTCCGCTCAAAGACTTTCCGGAGCTGGAGTTCCGCGACGCCAGGGAACTGGCCGCGGGGATGACGACCTGGCTCAAGTGGTTCTGGCAGAACCGGTCCAAAGCCGACGTAGACGTCGACGCGTACCGCATTGACGTCTCTGTCATGAACAAGACCGAAGGGCAGATCCTACTCAACGGCACCATCTGGGCGAACTACTCGCTGCACATCCACCGGGGAACCCCGGAGTGGAACGCTGCGGCTGCAGCCGGGGCAGTGCAGTGAGGCGCCCGTCGGCGCGGGTCGGCCTGAATCGCCGCCGCACGTTCGCGTACCTCCCGCTGCTCATCATCGGCGCCCTGCTGTTCACGCTGGCTTTGCCGGTGCTGAACGGTGTTGCCGTCTTCGGGGCTTTGACCCTGATGGCTGGCGCCGGCGGCTTCGTGCTGGAGGCGGACAGCCGGTACTGACCGGCAGTCCGCCCCAGCACAGTAAGCCCCAAACTCCTCATTCCAACGCCTGGTGTTCCAGGCGTCTGTACCCAACCCATCACCCGCCCAGTAGTTAGGCAGCGCCATGACCGTACAACCCATTGAATCGCCCACCGAGCAGGACTGGCTCGGTAACCCCGTGAAGCCAACAGTCGAGAGCTACCTCCACAACGGACACCGTATGACGCTGCAGCAGGCCGTCAACAGCCTTTCCGAGCTGGACCACGTCGAAGCTGCCGTGGAAGCCGCAGTCCTTTCGCCCGAACTCCGCGCACTGGAATCCACCCGGGCAGAGGAAGCAATGCAGCTGGCCCTCGCCGTCGAAGATAAGGCCCGCGGCGAGGTCCTGAAGGCTGCGGCCGCCATCGATGAGTTCGCACGGAAGGCGGTCGGTGCATGAGCCCCGCAGATTACCGGATGGTCGCGGTCGCTGACATGGTCCCGCACCCGCATAACCCCCGCACTGATCTTGGGGATCCTCAGAAGTTGGCCGAGCTGGCGAACGACATTGCCGAAAACGGCAACACGATTCGATGCCGCCTGTTCCCCATAACCGAGGGCCTGGACGCGGGAAAGTTCCTCGTCATCGAGGGGCATAGAAGAAGGGCAGCCGCGGAGCTCGGGAACGTCGAGACGCTCTACTCCTGGGTGGATCCGTCGCTGGACACTCTGCCCCTGCAGATTGAGGCGATGCTGCGGGAGAACACCCACCGCGAGGGCATCACGGCTTCCAACGAGGCGAAGGCTATCCAGACGATCCTGGAATGCGAAGGCATGTCAGTGAAGAAGGTCGCGAAGGCCATCCACCGCTCTGAGTCGTTCATCCGAAAGCGCTCGCGGCTCGCGGGGCTGCCGGCCGTCGCTCACCATCTAGTGGACGCCGGCGGCCTGACGTTGGAGCAGTCGGACGCGTTCGACGAGTTCAAGGACGACCACGAGTCATACCAGGAGCTGATCCTGATGGCCACGAACCCTCACCGCGGCGTCGGTGAATGGGATCGCCTGGTGAAACAGCTCAGGACCAAGCGAGACGCCCCAGTTACGAAGGCCGCGTCGGAGACCCTGATCAAGGAACTGAGCATCCCGACGCTGGACCGGAACCAGACCTACAGCGGGCACTACAACCGGGACTATCAGGCCGACCGCCGCCCGGACGAGGAGCACGCCGCCGCGGGCGAGTTCGCCTTCATTAACGAGAACAGCGGCCAGATTGAGTGGTACAAGAAGGCCAACAGTAGCCAGGCGCCCAAGACTCCCCCAACAGAGGAAGAGAAAGAAGCGCGGCGGAAGCTGAAGGATATTGAGGCTGGCCTGGAGCAGGACCTCGCGATATGGGATGAGCACCTGCGGCGCTGTCTGACCGATGCCGGCGGTGGCCTGCCGCTCACTCCTACGGAGAAGATCCTGCAGGCGGGCATCGCCCCGAACGTGCTGGGCTCCTACTACGGCTATGAGCGGGCTTGCGAGCTGATCCTGGGCAAGAAGTACGACGGCCTCTCCGGATCCGGCGGCGCCATCGAGGTCCGCGAAGCCGTCGCAAAGCTCCGGCCCCTGCAGCTCGTGATGCTCATGGCCGAGCTGCAGCTCAAGCCATCCCAGCTGCACAAACCATCCACCTGGGATCCGACGTCGTACAGCTGGCGAGAGTCCGAGGGCACAGCCCGCTGGATCCTCGTCCGCAACGACGTCTTCAACTACCCGCCGGCCGTTTTCGAACGCGAAGCCATGGCCCACTTCACCGCGCTCAAGAGCAAATCAACCGACACCGCCGCAGACGAAGACCAGGGAGAAGATGACGATGCCTAACCACGATCTGAGAAGAAACCCGGAGAACGAACCCGTCTGCGTCTGCGGATACCGCCCCGCCGTCCTCGACGGTGGCTTTCGTCCGTGGGTCGGCCGGGTCAAAGCCCAGACCGCCGTCCTGGACCACGCCAAAGCCCTCAACGAATACGAGGCAACCGTCGACGAACTCGCGAAGCCGGCGCCCATGGATGCGGCCGTCAGCTTCGCGGAGGACGTGCTGCAGTTCAAGCTGACGCCCTGGCAAAAGGAAGTCCTCCGGCGCTCGCCGGATGCGCCGTTCACCCTGCGGCATGCCAGATATCCGAGGGCGGGTGTCCGGCAAACGCAGGACGGACGTTGGAAGCTCATGGGCTGGGACCGCGACGACGTCGCCCACGTAATCGTCGATGAGCCCTACTTCGATGACCGGGAGGAAGCGCTCGAGGTCGGCAGGATCATTATCGGCGCGCACCGCCAATCAGGGACGGACTTGAATGGCTTGGGGCAATGAGGCGCCAATACGGCCGCCTGGCTGACAGGGAGCGATTACGCACCCTAGTCAGCGAGGGCAGGAGTCTCGACGAGATAGCCGACGAAATGGGCGTCACCGAACGGACCATCAGCCGGCACAAACGCGCACTCGGCCTATCCGCCCCGAAAGCACCGTTCCGACCGCTCGAGGAGTGGCTGCCCGAAGCGGACCGGCTCCTTGAAGAGGGATACAGCCAGGTAGCCGTCGCCGAACTGCTCGGCGTCGGATCATCCACGGTCAGCAAGTACTTCCCCGGCCGCGGCTGGACCGACCAGCAAAAAGGCGCCTACGCCATCGAAGTCCGCCGCCTCAATCAGCTCACCAACCTCCTCCACCCGCAGCACCGCGAAAGGACCATCAATGACCATCACGGCACTGGCCACAACGGACACCACCATCACCAGACCAGCTCCGGCGCTCGCCGATCTGGAGGTGACTGCAACGAGTGAGGAGTGGCTGAGGAAGCTCCGCGCTGTCGGCGTCGCGGCGTCGAACCGACCGCCTATCCCAATCCTGGCGTGCGTCCTCGTTGAGTGTAGCCAGGGGAAAGCGACGGTGTCGGCGTATGACTATGAGACGTCCGCCGTTGCCAAGCTCCAGCACGAGCCGTCGGGCCGGTTGAAGGATGCGCAGGCGCTCCTGCCGCTCTCGTGGCTGGTCCGAACGATCCGGACCATCACCCGCCGCAATCCCAAGGCCCCGGTCACGCTGGCGGCTCGGGAGATGCTGGGCCAGCGGCTGCTGACGGTCAGTGCAGAGGGGTACACGATCCCGATCCTGAACCACTACAACGTGGCCGAGTACCCGCCGCTGCCGGAGCATGCAGCGTTCGAGAGATTCCGCATGGACCGCCAGGTACTCGTGGGGGCACTCAACCGCTCACTCGTGGCCGCATCCACTGACGACACGCTCCCGATTCTGACCTCCATCGAGATCCAGGGCGCCGGTAAGCACCTCACGATGCAGGCCACAGACCGCTACCGGCTTTCTTCCGAGCGGATCGCCACCAAGCAGCCTGTCCCCGAGTTCCGGTTCCTCATGAAAGCCGCCGTGTGGAAGTCCGTCAGTAGGCACCTCGACGGCGACCAGGTCACAGTGGGCGTCCTCGCCTCTGCCGACTCCCCCGGGCGCTCCGGCGGCGGGACCGCGCTCAGTCTCATCTCCGGAGATCTGACCTACACGCTCATGGGGACCGGCGGCGAATACCCCAAGCTCGCAGCACTCTTCCTGGATACCGCTGCAACCCACATAGAAGCCGACAGAAGAGACCTCATCGACCAGGTGAGCGTCACCGTCGACCTCAACGAACGAAACACCCCGGCCACCATCGTCATGACCTCCAGCACCATCACCATCCGCCCGGCCCTCAACGAAGCGCCCGCCGCCGCCGTCGAAACCCCAGCACTCGTGGCCGCCGGAACAGTCCCGGAAGACGCGACGCAGGCTGTGGCGTTCAACCCCGCGTACTTGCTCGCGGCGCTCCGCTCGATCGACGCCGAGAAGGTTCGCATGTCGTTCCAGGAGAGCCTGGCTAAGCCTGTGTGCCTGACGGCCGGCGGCGTTGCCTGCGGAACTAAGGACACGTACCGGCACCTGATCATGCCCGTCCGCATGCCGCAGCCGTTGGAGGGAGTCTGATGCCGAAGCCTACAGAGATGTTTGAGAAAAAGAACGATTCACTGCTGTCTAAGCCGGAGAAGATGGACCCGTGCCCGTCCTGCGGCGGCATCTACCACCCGCTCAGCGGTGAGTGCAGGTGCTCACCATGACGGCCGAACGGATCAAACGCGACTGCCAATGCGCCCGGGCCAATCACCAGCACGGCACACCCACGGCTTACGTGGTGGACAAATGCCGCTGCACACCCTGCACCAAGGCCAACACGCTAAGGGAACGGGAACGCGAAGCGGCGAAGGCCGCAGGCACGTACGACGTCGGCAGGATCGACGCCGGCCCGGTCAGGGAACACATCCTTGCGCTGGGTAAGCGCGGATACGGGCTCAAGATCATTGCCCGTATCGCAGGGGTCTCGAATGCCACCCTGGGCAAGATCATCTACGGCGACCCGTCCCGGAACATGCCGCCCCGGGCACGCGTGGAGACGCGCGTCGCAGAGCGGGTCCTAGCGGTCAAGCCGTCCCTGACCACAGTGGGAAAAACGATCCGCGTCAAAGCCGAACCCACCCAGGCGCGGGTCAAGACGCTCGCATGTCTTGGCTACTCAGTCGGGTGGCAGGGGCGCAGGCTCGGCCGCGAGCATTCGAACTTCAGCCTTCTGTTGGACCGCGAGTACTGCAACGCCGAGACGGCCCGGGCCGTCAGGGACCTGTACCTCATGCTCTGGGACAAGCCGCGCCTCCCCGCGAACCGTCACGAGGCGGCCGCGATCAGCCGGACCATCAACCGGGCTGCCGCAGAGGGCTGGGAGCAACTGTCCCCGCCCCACCTTTCGTCCTCCGAAGCGCCTGTCAACCCGGACAAGAGCATTGACCACTTCCTCCAGGAACGGATGAAGAGGCAGATGAGGCGGCGGGCGTGAGTAGGTGGCACTGCCAATGCTGTGGTCATTACCACGGACGAGAATCCTGCACCGCCATAGTTCACGACGATGGCGCCAGCAAATGCGGATGCACGGAACACGAGAAACGAGACACACATGCCGAGTGATCCACAAAGGAGGGGAGCCCCGATGACTAAGACCATGGCGGAGATCGAATCAGAAGGCCGCAAATTGGCCGCCGCGATCCTTACACGCAGGCTCCGCAAGTGCATCGCCGAGGGCGCACACCAGCCAGACGCAACGCACAAGTGCCCGCGCTGCGGGATGCCTCAGGCCGCCACCGAATTGCAGCCGCACGGCCAGCCGCCCACTGAAGCCACATCAACCACAACAGAAGGACGGACAGATAGATGCCATGGGCCAGAGTGGGAGACACCGCAGCGAACCACCCCACCGCGCTCGCCGTCCTCGAACACCAGCTTGCCGACGAAAGGATTGTGAATGAGCTGTTCGGATTCGTCATGCGCTGCTCGACCCAGTCAGCCGCGCACCTCACGGACTACGTCATCAACAGGGGCACGGCCATCCAGATGGCCGGCGGCATGTCCCGCGCCAACGAGCTACTGCAGCTCGCAGTCTTCTCCGGCTACATGGTGGAGGAATCCCTCGAGGAAGACGGCCACTCACGCAAGGTGTACCGGATCCTCGATGACCCGGACTTCATCCACCTCCGCACGAAAGCCGAGATCGACTGGGAACGGCAGAGGCGCAACGACACAGCACGTCCAGAGCTGGTCATCCCGGCCAGGCTGCGCGACGGCGACGGCTGCCGCTACTGCGGCAAGGTGGTCCGCTGGGGAGCCCAGAACGGGCGCCTGGGCGGCACGTACGATCACCGGATCCCTGGCAAGCAGGCAGCCTCAGAGAAGGATCTGTTCGTCTCCTGCCGGGGCTGCAACTCGGGCCGACGGGATAACCCGAACGCTGACCAAGACTACCCGCGCCTGCCTGCACCAGAGCACGCCTTCTTCAGCACTTCCACGGTCCAGTGGCTGCGCGAGCACGAATATGTGAAGCGCATGGGGATGACCGTCCCCGAACCGTCCGGGAAGCAGCTGCAGCCCGGCGACGAGACTGGCAACGGTTCCACCGGCCAGCAAGAGGGCAACGGCACATCCGGCCTCACTCCCGAAGGCAACGGTTCCACCGGCCCTATCACTGCTGGCGACGGTCCGACCGGCCAGCGAGAGGGCAACGGCACATCCGGCCCCACTACCCAGGGCAACGGCACATCCGGCCCGATAGCTGCTGGCGATGGTCCTGCCGGCCAGCAAGAGGGCAACGGTTCCGCCGGCCCATCCATCGCTGGCGACGGCCCCACCGGCCAGCAAGAGACTCACCAGCACGGCCCTGGTTGCCAACATATTGCCAATCCTGCGAAACGCCTGACTGATGGAACCGGTATTGCCGGGACGGGTCGGGACGGGACGGGACGGGCAGGTACGGGAAGGGAGCCAACCTCTCCCCCGCTACCTTCCAAACCCTCACCCAATAGCAATAAGAGACCTAGACGTGGACGCCCCCGAACCAGAGGACGGAACTAACCCTTGCCTTCTCCCAAAACTGCTTTCATTCCGAAAATCTCAGAAGTCCAGTTCCAGCAGCAGGTCATCGACCTTGCCCGGATATACGGCTACCACCTGACCTATCACCCATTCGATTCCCGGCGCTCACGGGCGGGCTGGCCGGATCTTGTCCTGGCCAACTCGGCCCGTAGCCGTGTGCTGATTCGTGAGCTGAAGACCGACGTCGGCAAAGTGTCCCCTGACCAGCTGGAGTGGCTGGGCGTGCTGCAGCTGTCTGGGATCAATGCCGGCGTCTGGCGCCCCATGGATCTGAGGAACGGCCACATCATCAAAGACTTGAGAGGTGACGAGTGAAGAGCAACGAATCCATGGACCTCGGCGGCGTGGTGAGTAAGTTGACCAGGAACACTCCTCAGCCGGTGGAGACCGAAGACGAAGCCGGCAACGCCGTGACCAGGTACAGGATGTGGCCATCCCTGTTGGGCCAGCTGCAGGCTGCACTGACCCCGGGTATGGAGTCGGGCTCGGGCGGCAGCGGATCGGGCAGGCCTGCTCCCATGGCGCTGAATGCGTTCGATCTGCTGAGACGGATTGATGAGACGAGCACCTATCAGTACTGGACGTTCGGTGGGACTGACCGCCTGGACGCCACGTCGATCGCCAAGCGGATCCAGTTCTGGGCTGTGAAGGCCCTTGCCGCTCCGGAGTCGGAGAAGGAAGCTATCCGGATGATCGGCGGTTGGTGCAACGACATTGAAGCCCTGTTCAATCCACAGCAGCGGATCGAGCTGAAGGGCAAGTGCCCGGAGTGCCAGCTCAGCCACTACAAGGTGGAGGACGAGGGGGAGATGATCCGGAAGCCGACGCTCACTGCGGTACCTCACGAGCGGGGGACGTTCGCCTCATGCGGCAACTGCGGGGCAACCTGGTCCGGTTACCAACTCCACGCCTTAGCTGACCATGTGACACGCGTGGGCTGAGTGACAGTTGTTAATCCTCTGAGACTCTGGATAGAATGAGCGTGCTCGGGATAGTTGTCCCCAAAACAGTTTCGCGAAAGGCCCCGTCGGATCACCAACGGGGCCTTTCGTCATTCCTAGCCGCGAATGTTCCGTGGATCATTACCCGGATAGATGGTGTCCTTGGCTCGGACAGCCCCGTCCGTGCCATGGATGGAGAGCTCGCCCCCGCCGTTGGACGCCAAGTAGTCGCGCGCCGCATCCCAGGCGACGCTTTGTGTGAAGTGACGCGAACGCTCTTGGCTGTTCACTTTCACTAGCCACATTGAACCGCTCGGAACCACGTGTGCTGACGCCATTGCCTACCCCCTGTTATTGGTTATGGAAGCCTCAGCGTACGTCTGGCGGAAAGCAAAGCATAGGGTCCGGGACCACGTGACCAAAAGGTGGACGCCATGAACGGTTTGTATATCCCCGCATGGTCAGGCCGCCGTCGCAGTGACGCGCTGCTCAGGGTCAAGTCCGAGGGGCGACGGAACAAGGCGCCGTGTTGCATCTGCGACATGGTCATTGACTACTCGCTGGCATACCCGGATGAGCAGTCGTGCAGCGTCCAGCACGTGAAGCCGCGCAGCTCCTACCCGCATCTCACCTGGGAGCCGAGCAACTGGAAGCCCGCGCATCTCAGTTGCAACAAAGCGGAGGGTGTCGGTGACACTCTCGGTCTCGGTGTGACGTCGGAGCAATGGTGACTCCGGCCAGCCGGACCCGAATAAAATCCAGCTCCAGTCAGCCCGGGACACTCCCCGCCTGAAGGATCCTCTCCCCCCGGGTTTTTCCCTCCGAAAAATCCCCCAAGATCGTTGAATTGGCGGGGAAAACGGACCCTCCACCGAGAATCCGAAGGAGTACGAAAAGATGGCACGCAGCAACGTCGCGATCATTTGCAAAGACCACAACGACGGCGAAGCCTGGCTCGCAGAAAACGGCCTCCTTGCGGGTAAGCCGCTGTTCGTCACGCCTCGTTCGCCCAGCGCCGCTCGCGGACGAGTTCTCACCGCCGTATTCATCACTGACTCAATGAAAGAACACCGCCGGCGGGACGAGCTCTTGGAAGCCACCGCCCCAGCCCTCCTGACAGGCTGATGCACGACCGACCAGCCTTCCGGTTACTCCACGGCGAAGGCGAATCGATCCGGGGCATCGCCAGGGAACAGAAGGCCTCTCGCAACGCCGTCCGCCGCGCGCTGGTCCCCGGAGCTCGCGATCACTACTACCGGCCGTCTGTGTCCGAGGATGCCGAGCCTGCCGTTCGTGAGGTCCTGGCGGACTACCCGCAGATGGTTGTCGCTGACATTGCCGTCCTGA
Organism: Arthrobacter sp. Soil762; assembly: GCF_001428335.1. GTDB lineage: Bacteria > Actinomycetota > Actinomycetes > Actinomycetales > Micrococcaceae > Arthrobacter. The sequence continues at coordinate 101,182 of NZ_LMSG01000017.1, read as the reverse complement.
TTGATTGGCGGCATTCGCGCCGGACACTCTCTGACCTGGTCGCGAAGCTGCGGCCACAGAGTGTGGCCAGCTGGTCCGCCGTCGAGACCATGCCGATAGGCGCCATCCGCGCCGGCGTCCTTTCCACGTCAACAATCCGCTGCGGCACCATGACACTCGGGGAGCTGAAACTATGAAGCCACGCACCCAGGCAGAACCAGACCCCATCGAGCCCCCGGACCACCTTCCCGAAGCTGTAGCGAACATGTGGCGAGAGATCGTCGCCAGCAACGACCTCGCCGGCAATGTTGACCGCTCCGCCCTGGAGACCTTCTGCACCCTCATGGCCCGCCTCCGCGAAGCCCGCCAGCGGGTCGAGGAAGAGGGCATGGTGGTCAGGGATCCCCGCGGCCGCGTCATCCCTCACCCTGCGCTCGCCGTCGAGCGTTCCACTGCGGAGCAGATCCGCGCGTGGGGCGATCGGTTCGCACCCCTGGTGAAGCCCGTCCGTAAGCGCGGCTACATGGCCGACGCCACCGCCCAGACCCTTTCGGAGGCCAAGCACCTGCACGGGCTCCGGTTCGCCGGCCCCGTTGCTGCGCTCAAGACCCTCGCCTGGATGATCGACGAGGCGCAGCGGGACAGCATGGCGGCCCTGCAGAAAGCCATGACGACGACGGTCCCCACCTACCTGAAGGCCTGCGCGGACCTCCAGATCACCCCGGCGTCGCTGCCGATGGGCGCCGGCGCTGCTGCCCCAGCTGCCCCTGCTGAGCCGTCCGACGGCGAGAAGAAGCCGGAGGGTTCGAATGTCTCCGACCTCCAAGCTCGCGCCGCCGCACGCCGCGCCGGTGAGCGGACCGGCTGATGTAGACCCCGGTGATTACTACCGCTCCATCTGCCACGTTCCCGAGCCACCTCACACGGGGACGAAAAAGAAGAAGATCTACGGCTCGGCTGAGCCGCGGATCTGTACTCCCCCGCTGCGGCCGCTGACGCCAGAGACGACCCTCGGCTATGACGTCATCGAGTTTGCCGAGAACGTCCTGCACCTGAAGCTGTACCCCTGGCAGAAGGTCCTCCTGTGCCGGATGCTGGAGCTGCTCCCGGACGGGACGCTGCGCTTCCGCACGGTAGTGGTGCTGATCGCCCGCCAGAACGGCAAGAGCACGCTCTCGCAGGTCCTCGCGCTCTGGTTCATGATCGTCTGGGGCTGGCCGCTGGTCATGGGCACCGCCCAGGACCTCGAAACAGCTGAGGAAGTCTGGCAGGGCGCCGTCGATCTCGTCGAAGAAGACGACGAGCTCTCCAAGATCCTCAAGCGCGTGGTCAAGGTCAACGGCAAGAAGGCGCTGGAGATCACTGACGGTGCCACTGAGAAGACCAAGGCCCGCTACAAGGTCAAGGCCGCTAACCGCCGCGCCGGCCGTGGCTTCACCGGGAATCTGATCATGCTCGATGAGCTGCGCGAGCATCAGAACTGGGAAGCCTGGGGTGCGATCACCAAGACCACCATGGCGCAGGCTGAAGCGCTGATTCTGGCGCTTTCGAACGCCGGCGACCTGACGTCCATCGTCCTGCGGTACCTCCGCAAGATGGCGCACGAGGCAATCGGGGATCCTGACGGGATCTGCGAGGAGATCGGGGCCTCCGGACCTACCGCGCTGGACCTGAACGAGCTCACGGACGACGACGAGGAGCTCGACGAGGACGAGCTGGCCGAATTTGAACAGGACGAGGACACTCTCGGCCTGTTTGAGTGGTCAACCGCCCCAGGAATGGACGAGCGGGACCGGCAAGGGTGGGCCCAGGCCAATCCGTCGCTGAACTGGAACCCCGGTTTCACTGAGCGGACCATCGCCGCGGCCTGCAGGACCGATCCTGAGTGGGTTTTCCGCACTGAGGTCCTTTGCCAGTGGTCAGAGGGCACTCTGACGGGCCCGTTCCCGCCTGGCTCGTGGGATAAGGGCAAGAACGAAGCGGAGAAGTTGCCAGATGGCAGCCTGCGGATGGGCGAAGAGCACCGGATCGTCACTGACGTCGTGGTGGGCCTGGATCAATCCCATGACCGGTCAATGACCTACGTAGCGTTCGCCGGACACCGGGCCGACGGCGTCGCTCAGGTCGAGATCGTGGCAGCACGTCACGGTTCGGACTGGGTCAAGGACTACCTGATGGACGACAAGCGCCGGGACCGTATTCGGTCTGTAGCCGGCCAGTCCAAGGGCGCCCCGATCTCCCCGCTCATGGTCACCCTGGCCGAAGACGTCAAGTTCACCATCCCGGTTGTGGAATGGTCCGGCAGTGACCTCACTGCGGGCTGGGCGGACACTTACGACTCCGTCAGGGATTGCACCGTCCGGCACAACCCACAGCCGGTCCTGGACGTCGCGGCGGCCACGGCCGTCCTGAAGGTCTTCAGCGCCGGCGCTTCCATCCCTGACCACAGGGCATCCCCTGCGGAGGTGGCGCCCCTGATGGCGTTTACGGCGGCCAAGTGGCTGCTGGGCCGCAAAGAGGTTGTTCCCCCGCCGCCACCGCCGGCACCGGAAGCAGTCCGGACGGCCGACGTCGATTCATCCACTGATAACTGGGCCCAACAGGGCTTCTGACGAGAGGAGCGCGCAGCATGACGGTTCCCGTGTCAGAAAAGGGCTATGCCAGTACGGCCACCGAGTGGTGGACGCAGCTGGACGAGGAAGAGACCCCGGAGCTTCAGTGGCCGCACAACATTGAGGTGTACGACCGCATGCGTCGGCAGGATGGCCAGGTCATTTCGGTGCTGCGGGCCATGACGCTGCCGATCCGCCGGACAAAGTGGCGGATCGATCCCAACGGCGCCCGCCCGGAGGTTGCCCGCCAGGTTGCGGACGACATGGGCCTGCCGCTTGTCGGTGAAGAGAACGCGCCGGTCCTGCGGACCCGTGACAGGTTCTCCTGGGCCGAGCATCTGCGTTTGTCGCTGCTGATGCTCCCGTTTGGGCACTCAGTGTTCGAACAGGTGTACCGGATCGACGAGAGCGGTCTTGCGCGGCTCCGGAAGCTCGCCTGGCGCCCGCCCAAGACGATCTCCCGGGTGGATGTAGCGCCCGACGGCGGCCTGGTCGCCATTTACCAGCACGGTCACCCCTCCGGGGGTAACAAAGAAGCCAAGATGGGTGTGGAGCGGCTCGCCGTGTACGTCAACGAGCGTGAGGGCGGCAACTGGCTGGGCCAGTCGCTCCTGCGGCCCGCGTACAAGTACTGGCTGCTGAAGGACCGCCTGTTGCGCGTCCAGGCGCAGACGGTGGATCGCAACGGCATGGGCGTCCCGGTGTACGAGGGCTCAAAGCTTCCTGACACGGTGACCGGCGAAGATCGGACTACGAGGGAAAAGAACGAGCTGGACAGCGGACTGACCCTGGCTAAGGGGTTTCGGTCCGGCGACAATTCCGGCGCCTCGATACCGAACAGTGCGAAACTCGCGCTGAAGGGCGTAGAGGGGACTCTCCCCGACGCGGATAAGCCCATCAGGTACTACGACGAACAGATCGCCCGCGGCGTCCTGGCTCACTTCCTGAACCTCGGCACCGAAACCGGGTCCTGGGCGCTGGGTTCCACGTTCGCCGACTTCTTCACGCTCTCCCTGCAGACGGTGGCCATGCAGATCGCGGACATCACCACCCAGCACGTCATCGAAGACCTGGTCGACGTCAACTGGGGGCCCAACGAACCAGCCCCGCGGCTGGTATTCGAAGAAATCGGCTCCCGCCACCCGGCAACGGCCGAGGCCATCAAGGCCCTGATCGATAGCGGTGCCATTACCGCCGACCAGAAGCTCGATGACTTCCTGCGGACCACCTACGGGCTCCCCGCAGCGGATCCCGCCACGGCTCGCGAGCCACGTACACCCGTTGCCCAGCCAGCACCACAGCCGCAACCAACCAACCCACGGAGATGAAATGAAGATCAACATGCTCAAGCCCTCCGCGAGCCAGGGGAAGTGGTTCCGGATGGAGACCGACGAAGCCGGCACCTCGGCCGAGGTCTACATCTACGACGTGATCGACAGTTTCTGGGGAGTCAACGCCGGAGACTTCGTCAAGGAACTGCAGGCACTGGATGTTGAGACGATCAACCTCCGGGTGAACTCCCCAGGTGGCTCCGTCTTTGACGGGGTGGCCATCATGAACGCCCTCCGCCGGCACCAGGCCAAGGTGGTAGCCACTGTGGACGGCCTGGCAGCCTCTGCAGCGTCCTTCATCATTCAGGCAGCTGACGAAGTGGTCATGGGCAAGAACACCGAACTCATGATTCACGACGCCAGCGCACTGTGCTGGGGCAACGCCAAGGACATGGCCGACACCGCCGAGATCCTAAACCGCATCTCAGGCACCATCGCTGGCATCTACGCCGAACGCGCCGGAGGCACAGCCGACGAATGGCGCGAGGCGATGCTCGCCGAGACCTGGTACACCGCTGAGGAGGCCGTGGAGGCGGGCCTCGCTGATCGGATCGACGAAGGCGAGGCAGAGTCCACCGACGATACCGAAGCAACCAACCGCTTCGATCTCTCCATATTCGCCCACGCCGGGCGCCGCAACGCCCCGGCACCCACGGTCAAAGCCAGCCACGAACGCCGCCCGGGCCTCAGCCTGGTCAATGGTTCACCGCTGGCTATGGCCGCCCACATGGTCGCCAAGACCATCCCAACACCTCCGGCCGAGCCGAAGGACATCATCACCCCCCAACAGAAAGGAACCGACACCATGTCGGAAGCACTGACACAGGGGCTCCGCAAGCGGCTCGGCATCCCCGCCGCAGCAAACCTTGACGAGACCGGACTTCTGTCCGCACTCGACGAGGCGCTCGCAGAGCAGGAAGTAACCCCCGCAGCTCCTGTAGCTGCAGCACCAGGCACAGTCGTACTGGACGAAGCCCAGTACGCGGACCTCCAGAACGCTGCCGCCGAAGGCCGCGCAGCGCGCCAGGAGCAGCTGGCCTCCAACCGCCTCGCGTTGGTCAACGCCGCCGTCGAGGATGGCCGGATCGCTCCTGCCCGCCGAGACCACTGGGTAAACGCGCTCGCCGCGGACCCCGGCATGTCCGAGACCCTCGCCGGCCTCGAAAAGGGCCTCGTGCCTGTCGCGGCCGCTGGTTACACCGGCGGCATCACCGAGTCCACGGACGAGGATCGCTCGTACAACCACGTATTCCCGAAGGAGTCCTGATCATGGGCCAGTACCTGCCTCTGTTCCGCCCCGGCCAGACGGTCACGTTCGATGTGTCCGCGGCCGTCACTGGTGGCCACCCTGTTGAGGTGGGCGCCACTGATCGTTCGGTGACCCCGGCTGCAGCCGCCTCCGCCAAGGTAGTCGGCATTGCCGGTCATGATGCCGCCATTGGCGACAAGGTGACCGTCGAGGTTGGCAAGCCGGTTCATCTGCTGACCGCATCCGGTGCGATCGTGCGAGGCGCCCGGCTCGAAGCAGCTGGCGCCGGCAAGGTCCGCACGCTCGCTGCCGGCGCTGACATCGGGCTCGCTCTCACGAGCGCGGCCGACAGCGCGTCCGTCGAAGTCCTCCAGAACTAGAAAGGCCGCCACAACATGAAGACGTATCCGTACACCCCCAGCCAGCTGGGCACGGCCTCCGCGGCTGAGCTGCAGGCGTTCGTCAAGAACCCGACGCTGCTTGCCCGTCGTCTGGGCGAGATCCTGACCGCACAGCAGTTCGTCGGGAACTTCCTCCTACAGGGCCGCTACAAGGTCCAGGGCGGTGCGATCGCGGTTCCTTCGAACGAGAAGATCCGCACGGACCGCAAGGCCGAATCCGTTGCCCCGGGAGCCGAGTACAAGCTGACGCCGCTGAGCGCTGAGCAGTACGAGATCTACACGGCCTCCAAGGAAGGCATCGCGACCGAGATCACAGACGAGGAGATCGGCCGCAGCCTCCGCCAGCCCATCGACGATGCGATGCTGCTCCTGCAGACAGAGCTCGTGTTCAACGCCAACGAGCTTGCTCTTGGTGTGATCCAGTCCTCTGTGACGCAGCCCCTCGCGGCGGGCGCTGCCTGGACGACCGGAAAGCAGATTCTGAAGGACGCTCTCCGTGTCCAGTCTGCGGCCAGGAAGCTCAAGCTCGGCTACTCCATCGACACCGTGGTGCTGAACGGCGACGACTACGCCGCGATCATCCCGGAACTGATAGAGATGCTGCCGAACGATGACGACACCGCAAAGACGGGTGCCTTCCCGACCCTCGCAGGTCTGACCTGGATCTCCAGTGATGACGATCAGTTCACGAACCCGATGTTCGTGGACCGCCGCCGCCTGGGCGGTGTCGCACGCGAGGACATCCCCTCGCCCGAGTACCGCAAGGTGGGCGGCGACACCGGAGTGGAGATTGCTTCCTACCGCGAAAAGGCCGACAAGACCCGGCTGCAGGCGCGTAACCCCCATGTGCCCGTGGTTGTCAACCCACTCGCCGGGTTCGTCGTCACCGGAACGGGGCTCTGATCATGCCGCAGCTGTATAAGGCAATGGCCTCTGTGGTGAAGGTTGCTGTCGGCCCCGCCACCGGCAACCGCATCGCCCGCATCATCCGCCAGGGCGGAATCATCCCCGAGGGCGTCGAGCAGGCCAAGCTCGACCAGCTGGAGGCGCTCGGCCTGATCGAGCAGGTCACCATCGAGGCAACCCCCACCGAAGAGGAAGCCGCGGCAGCGGAAGCAACTGCAAAGGCTGCAGCCGAAGCTGAAGCCAAGGCCGCAGCGGATGCCAAGGCGGCTGCCGAAGCAGAGGCTAAGGCGAAAGCTACAGCCACCGCGAAGTCCACACCCGCCAAGTAGCAAGTAGGAGGACGCCATGGCCGATCTGGCACAAATTGACACAGTGGCGGCGGCCTGGCGTCCTCTCACTTCCGCGGAGGCGACCCGGGCAACCTATTACCTGGGGTCCGCTTCGCGGAAGATCCGGCGGCACTGGCCCGACGTCGATTCCCGGATCGCGGCAGGCACGTTGGCCGCGGAGGACGTGAGCGACGTCGTGGTCCAGATGGTTCTTGGCGCCGTCGACGTCGTTCCTGTCCGCGGGGCCAAGTCCTTCTCTGAAGGAGTGGGTCCGATGTCTAGGTCAGCAACGCTGGCAGGGGCAAGTACGGATCCGCTCGTACTCGAGGACTGGATGGTGGCCGTGTTTGAGGGCAGATCGACCGCCCTGCCGCAGTCTTCTATGCCGCCGTCGGGTAACTACGAGGGCATCTTCGTCTGGCCTGAAGGGCGGTCCTGAATGTTTCCCCTGGCACACGGTGAGACGGTCACCCGGGAGCGGGCCCAGCTGGTCCCGGATCCATATTCCGGCGAATCAACCAAGAGGGACTGGACAGCGCCGGCCATGATCGAGCTGGAAGGCGTGGCCATCGCCCCGTCCTCGAGCACGGAGACCCGCACAGAGGACCGTACTAGCGTCACCACGGGCATGAGCCTCTACGCCGGTCCCGGCGTCGACGTCCTGCCCCACGACCGCATCAGGGCCCGCTCAGGACTCTGGGACGTCGAGGGAGAAGTCGCCGACTGGAAGAACGCGCTGACGGGCTGGAATCCGGGCGTTGAGTTCCGGATCAGGAAGGTGGCGGGCTGATGGCAGGCAAGATGAAGTGGAACAACGCCTTCTTCACCAAGCTCGGGCACTCCCCCAAAGTCACCGCCGTCGTCCAACGACACCTCGACAGTGTCGCCGCCCGGGCGCGGGCATCCGCACCGGTGGACACTGGCGACTACCGGGACCGGATCACTACCAGGATCAAGAGCACCGCGACTCGAAACGTCGGCCTGGTCGTGGCCGAAGACCCGGCAAGCATGTTCGTCGAATCCGAAACCGGGAACCTCGCCCGCGCACTGAACGCGGAGAAGTCCGGTGGGTAAGGACGTCATACACTCCGACGTCGAACTCTTCCTCACCGGACACATCCGGGCACGTCTCGCAGCCATCGCGGCCGACGGCGCAAGTCCACACTCTGCGCTCGCGGACGGCGTCTTTGTCAGTGACCGGTTTCCGGATCCACGCAGGAGCAAGGCAGTCGTTGTCCGCGACGACGGCGGCCCCACCACCGGCCTGAACACTAGGGAAACGACAGTCGGCATAACCGTCCTGGCGGGTGATGATCCCACCAACGGCACAGAGGTATCCAGCCTCGCGCTGCTGGTCCAGGCCATAGTCGCCGGCTCCGCAGCGGTGGAGGCCGGCAACCCGGTTGCCGTTGTCCGGAGCACCGCCGGCCCTTTCAAGGTCCGGGAAGACTCCGGCCAGCCGCGCCGCTACTTCACGGCCGACCTAGGGCTCACTGGCCAGGCATTTACCGCATAGCACCACCCCACCCAACCATCCAGCCATTCACGTCTGTGGGTGGTCTTTTCTATTTGGAGGCAAGTAATGGCTGCAGACAGCTTAGGAAATGATGTAACCGCCGTAGGTGTACCGGTCACCGGACACATTGGCATCGCACCGTTCGGCACGGCGATTCCGACGCCGGTGGCCGGCGCCTCGCGGTCCCTGGCACTCGCGGTGACCTATAAGCTTCCCGGTCTCCTGACGGAGGACGGCGGCTTTGAGTGGTCCATGGAGGCGGACGGCGATCCGATCGAGTTCTGGCAGGAAGGCTTCTCTCTCCCGTCGGGCCTGGCCAACGTGGAGCTGAAGGTCAAGTTCGCGCAGACCGATGAGATTGTGCGCTCCATCATCCGCGGCAAGACCGCCGACGTGAACGGATACATCACGATCGACGGCGGCGGCACCAGCGCCAAGTACGTCATCTTCACGGAAGAAATCTTCAAGAACGGGATGATCCGGCGCCGCGTAGCAGCGAACGCCACGGTCGCATCGGTCGCTGAGGACAAGTCCGAGCGCGGCAACGTCCTGGGCTACGAGGTCACCTTCAAGATCGACCGCTCCCCCGGACTGGAGAACAACCACATCGGTGAATGGCTGATCCCGGCGGAGACGACGGTGACGACCATCCCGACGATCACCGCCGTTGAAGGTTCCCCGGATCCGGCTGGCGCCGGCGAACTAGTGTCCATCACTGGTACAGCGTTCGCTACCGCAACAGCGGTCACGTTCGGCGGAACCGCAGCTACTGACTTCGACATCGTTTCTGCCACGCAGATCGACGCGGTCCTGCCTGCGGGTGCGGCCGGCGTCGCAAGCGTCGTCGTCACCAACCCTGTGGGCCCGTCCGCACCGTTCTCCTACACGCGCGACGTCTAGTCGCCCTAACACCTGCTGCCCCGCGCCTCTTGATGGGTGAGCGCGGGGCAGCAGCTCCACCCATCACCACCCGTCAGAAGAGAGACAAGCCATGACCACGGAAGCTCCTGAAGCAGCCGAACCCAGCACGAAAAAGCCGGCCGCCCCTCGCGCGCGCAAGCCAGTTGCAGCCAAGAGCGCAGCGCCGAAGTCGGCGCCTGAGCCCGGACCGAAGCCCCGCAGCCTCATCGTGGAGAACACGCTGAAGTGCCAGACGAACGTCGACGGCGAAATCTCGCTGAGCCTACTGGTCCCATACAGCAAGATGAAGGTCCTCCTCAAAGTTGAGGACGCCGGCATTCCTGAAGAAGAGATCGTGGATTACATCCTGGAGCAGATCATGACTCCGGAGGATGCCGAGACGCTCACCGGCCTCCAGGACGGGGCAGACACTCTCCTCTTCGCTATGGAGTGGATGCAGGCCGTCGGCGAGAAGCTGGGCGCCTCCGTGGGAAAATCCGGTCCTTCCTCGAGCTAGTAGAGGACCACTGGCCGGCAGTCCGCTACGACTTCCGGAAGAGGTTCCAGCTCAGCGCCGACGAAATGGGCTTGAGCTACAGCTACGAGGAAGCGGCGGACCTAATTGAGGGTCTGACCCAGGAACTTGATTCGCACCTCACGGCGTCAATCCTTGGCTGGAAGTACGCGGCGAGCAGGCAGGAAATTTATGCGGCCGGCACGTTTGCCCGCGTGGTGAACGCGACCCGCGGCAAGGGTGACAAGCCGATTCAGATTGATCTGCCGTGGGACACCGCGCCCAAGGCCGCGGACGTCACGCCTGAAGAGCGAGAAACTCTGGCCAAGCAGCTGAGGGCAATGAGCGCCTTCGGGCAACTACGAACGGAGACGCCCGATGGCTGATGAAGTCGGTTCCGGCCAGGTAGCGATCGAGCCAGTATTCACAGGCTTCCGCAGCAAGGTCTCCAACGAGGTTGAGACGTCCGGCCGTGAAGGCGGCCGGACGTTTGGCCAGGCGTTCCGGGGCGCCCTCGTAGGCCTCGGCACCCTGATCGGACTCGATAAGCTCAAGGACAGCTTCCTGGAGGGCGTCCAAGGGGCAGGAAATCTTGAGCAGTCCATCGGCGGCGTCCAAGCCGTATTCAAGGACGCCTCAGCCACGGTGTTCGGCTACGCAGCGAACGCAAAAACGGCTCTCGGCCTGACGAAAAACGAGTACCAGGAACTCGGCACCGTAATCGGCTCCCAGCTGAAAAACGGCGGCATCGCCATGGACCAGCTGGCACCCAAAACGAACGAGCTGATCACCCTGGGTGGAGATCTTTCCGCCCAGTTCGGCGGCTCCACAAAGGATGCCGTCGATTCCCTATCAAGCGCCCTCAAGGGCGAACGAGATCCCATCGAGAAGTACGGCGTCAGTCTGAACCAGGCGAAGATCGATGCTGAAGCGGCTGCGCTGGGCTTTTCCAAGGTCGGCGGAAGCTTCGACACCCAGGCGCAGCAGGCCGCAACTCTCTCGCTGATCATGAAGCAGACCGCCGACGCCCAGGGCGCAGCTGCACGCGAAACGACCAGCTTCAACTCCCGTCAAGCCACCTTCAACGCCATCGTCAAGGAAGGCAAAGCGGCAGTAGCTGGAGCCTTCCTCCCAGCACTTTCCTCGCTGTATGGCTTCATGAACGACCGGCTGCCAGCCGCCTTCGCTAAGTCGGAGGAACGAGCCAAAGTATTCGCCATCACCCTGACGACCTTCCTCGCACGGCTCTCCGCATTCCAGGCCGGAATAGCGTCCGGAGCCCTGACTCCGGATCTCGTCAAAGCGCTCGGGCTCGACCCATCCAACGGCATCGGAAAGCTACTCGGCGAAGCCATCGGCGGCATCCGCGCCTTCCAAGCAGCCTTCTCGGCGGCCGACGGCGATATCACCTCGTCCGGGTTCGCTGGCTTCATGGAGCGCTTCGGATACGGCACGCGCGTTGCGCTGGATGAAGCCCGAGGAGGCTTCCTAGCCTTCAAAGCCGCCTTCGTAGCGGCCGACGGCGACATCACGTCCTCCGGGTTCCCTGGCTTCATGGAGGAAGTCGGATACCGTGTCCGGCTCGCCTATGATGCCATCAAACAGGCCATCAGTACCGGCGATTTCTCACAGATGGGCTCAGTGTGGGAGGCCTTCCTGGCCGTGGCCCGTCCTGCCGGGCCTATCCTCGTCGAGGTCGGCAAGGCCGTCGGCGACATGTCCACCGAAATCGGCAAGCTGATCGCCGGGGCACTCCCGCTCCTGAAGCCGCTCCTCGAGGGTGCTGCTGGCACTATGCAGTTTCTCGCTGACAACACCGGAATCCTGACCGCAGCGATAATCGCGCTCGCGGCGGGAATGGTGATCTGGCGGCTCGCCCAGATCGCAGGGAACATCGCGGCTCTGGCGTCCGTGCCAGTGGCTGCAGCTCAGGCCGCGTCGAACTTCGCCCTGGCAGCAGCAATCCGTGGACAGACCGCAGCGACGGTCACGGACACGGTTGCCACCACGGCGGGCACAGGCTCGCGTCTCGCAGCCATCGGATCCATGGTGGCTACCGGCGCCGCCATGGTGGCCGCTAAAGCCGCCCAGCTCGCAGGGGCGGCCGCCACGGGTATTGCTACAGCGGCACAGTGGGCCTGGAACGCGGCGATGAGCGCCAACCCCATCGGGATTGTGATCCTGGCGATTGTTGCCCTGGTCGCGGGACTGGTCTGGTTCTTCACTCAGACGGAGCTCGGGCGCCAGATCTTCCAGTCGGTGTTCTCGTTCATCCAGGACACCGTGAACAACGTGATCCGCTGGTTTACCGGAACCTTGGTTCCAACCTTCCAGCGCGTCTGGTCCAGCGTCCAGGACGGGCTTGGCCGGGTCGGAAGCTTCTTTTCCGACACCTGGTCAAACGTGGTCAGCGGAGTCGGCGGATTTATCGGAAATATCGTCCGGTTCTTCGTCGATTTACCCGGAAATATCATGTCGGCCCTTGGCAATCTGGGCTCATTCCTGCTGAATGCGGGACAGGCCCTGATCCAAGGCTTCATTGACGGTATTTCCGGCATGGTCGGGGCGATAGGTGACGCGGTGGGTGGAGTGCTGGACTTCGCGAAGTCGTTCTTCCCGCACTCGCCGGCTAAGCGGGGACCGTTCAGTGGCAAGGGCTATACGTCGTTCTCGGGGCAGGCCTTGGCTAAGGACTTCGCTGGCGGTATCGATTCTGAGCAGCGCGCGGTGGCAGCAGCAGCGCAACGGCTGATGTCCAGTGCGTCGCTCAGCGTCAATGGCGGTCAAGGGTCGAATGCGGCCACGGCCGGCAGGGATGCCGGGGCGGCCGCGGCTGCAGCTGGCTCGATCGTGAACTTCAACGGCCCGGTGTACGGCAACCCGGATCACATTGTTGACGCGATGGATGCGAAGAAGCGGCGGGCCTCTACCCGCAGCAATCTCAAATTGATTACAGCGGGAGGGTAGGCCGTGGCCATTGGTTATGCAGTACCAGCACCATCCGCGCCGGTCCCGGCCGCTTTGTGGGTCAAGACGGGGATGACGTGGACGGGGCATGACGGCTCCGCTTGGGACCTCACGGACCCGAACGGGGGCGTCTGCCTGCTGCGCGACGGGGTCGAGGGTTTGCATTTCCCGAAGTTCACGCAGTGGGTCCGGAAGAGCCCGGCTGTCCCTGGGCAGGTTTTCACGGGTGCTGTCGCGGAGGAACGGAACGTTGTTCTGCCACTGGCTGTGTTCGAGGACGCCAGTTCGAAGGCGTGGATTGAGCATGACCGGAGGTTCTGGAAGTCGATGCATCCGCGCCGGCACGGGACGCTCACGGTCAGCCCGGGCGGGACGGGTGCCAAGCGGTCCATAAAGCTCCGGTTCGTCCCGGAGGACCACGCGTACGACACGGACCCGGCGATGCGCCGCTGGGCCGCGTACGTGGCGCTCATGGTCGCTGACCAGCCGTTTTGGACTGGGACTACGGTCCGGGCCGCATGGGGCACCGGGGCGTCGCAGGAGTTCTACGAGACGGTGGGCCCGCAGCTGGTGAACATCATGACCGGGCACACCATGGCGGACGCTGAGGTGACGAACGACGGCGACGAGGACGCATGGCCGGTGTGGACAGTCATTGGTCCTTCCACCGCAGCGCACGCTGGCGTGGGTGCCGACGTCGTCGAAGTCCCGTTCGTGGTGGCGACTGGCAAAGCGGTCGTGATCGACACGGATCCCAGGGTGCGGACCGCGCTGGAGTGCGATTACACGCCGGCGACGGGCAACACCCCGGCGCTGTTCACGAACCCTGTTGACCGGACAGCGGATCTGACGGGCGCCGTGGACTGGGCGCGGATCCCGGCGGGCCAGACGTCCCCAGTCAACATCAGCATCACGGGAGGCGGGGCAATGATGGTCGAGCTCACTCCCCTGTATTGGAGGGCATGGTGACTGACGAAGAATCACCGTTCGTCATCACCCTCTACAACAAGGGTTTTGTCCGGCAGGGCTGGCTCGGGGACCCCGAAGAGGTGGTGGCCGTCCCGGTGCATAACGGCATCGGCGACGTCACCATCACAGTGGGGTCAGGCAACGCGAAGCTGCCGCTGCTCATGGAGCGCGGCGCCCGCGTCACCGTCGAGTACCAGGGCGAGTACCTGATCGGCGGCAAGGTCCGGATGAAGAAGGGATCAGGTCCTTCGCTGAACGGGTCCATGACATTCACGGTGGTGGACGATTGGCGTCTGTTCCACCGCATCAGCGGCTGGCCAGTTCCAACAGCTGCGCTCACCGCCCAGACCAGCGAATATCACACCATCAGCGGCCCGGCCGAGACAGTAGTCAAGGCAGCCGTCACCGCCAACGCCATCAACCGCCTGGGCGAACCCGTCACCGTCGGCCCGGACCTCGGCCGAGGCGCCAACATCACCGCAGCCTTCCGCTTCCACCCCCTCGCCGACAGGCTCTTCCCCGCCGTCGATGCCGCTGGCATCGGAGTCACCGTCCGCCAAGTCGGCGCCGGCCTCGTCGTGGACTGCTACGAACCTCAACCGCACCCACGCACCCTCACAGAAGCAGGCGGCGTCGTCACCGAATGGGAATGGGACCAGGCCGAAGCAGAAGCTACCGACGTCATAATCGGCGGCCATGGCGAAGGCACTCTCCGAACCTTCGTCGGCTACACAGACCCGGCGCTCGCCGCGGCCTTGGGTGAGCGGATCGAGGTGTTCCGCGACGCTAGGGATTCCGGCGTCGGCGACGTCTACGGAGAGCGCGCGGCCGAGACGTTCGCGGAGACGGCTCAGAAGTCGGGCCTGTCGGTGAAGCTCGCCGAGACGTCCGTGTTCCGGTATGGCGGCACGGGCGGTGTGCGGGTGGGTGATCTGGTCACCTTTGAAGTTGGGGCAGGCATCACCATCACGGACACGCTGCGTTCGGTGGCGATCTCGTGGACTCGGGCTAACGGCCTCAAGGTGGACCCTGCTATCGGCCAGATCAGCGACAACACAGACCATGAACTAGCCAACGCGATTGCCACCCTCGGGTCGGCCGTCCGAGATCTCAGAAGGAAGTAACCAGTGGCTATTCTCAGCACGTTCTACGACTCCAGTGCGGGCACGCCTGCGTCCCTGGTCACGGAGGTCAAGTGGGCGAAGGCCCACCCGCATATTGGTTCATCCGAGTACGGCGTCGACGGCCCGGGCGATTTCAAGGTCACCGCGCACCCGTCCACGCCTTACGCGGTGAACGTCGCCGCCGGCAAGGCGTGGGGGCACGGCGTGTTGGACGAGTCCGACGACGTTGTAACGGTCGTGTGCGACGCTCCCGCTGCCGGGGTGACCAGGTGGGACCTGATCACCGTCCGCCGCGACTGGACTCCCCTGGCGGGCGGCCCGACGTCGGTCACGAAGGTTGCCGGCGGCGTGGAGAAGGCGCTCCCGGCGGCGCGCGAGAACACTCCCGGAACGTTGGATGACCAGCCGCTCTACCTGGCCAAGTGGGTGGGCGGGCAGACCCAGCCGCAGGAGCTCGTGGACCTGCGCTGCTGGGCTGGTAACGGTGGCATGTACGCAAAAGATGAGCTGGTCCTCACCTACCTGACGCGGATCGGTTCCGAGATCAATATCAACGCTGTGTTGTGGCGGCTGGTGATCGGGCCGCTCGACACCTTGAGTTGGATCAAGACAGGTGAGCTTGGCAAGATCCCGCTCTTCGGCGCCGGGGGCAAACTGAACGGTGGGGTGCCGCCCAACGGTGGCGACTTCCTCATACAGGCAGGCTCGGTTGTCTCCGTGACGGACAACTCCGGTTATGCCAGATTCTCCTGGCCTAAGCCGTTCCCGAATGGGCTGCTTTCCGTAACCCTCACAAACGGTGACGATTGGGCTCCCGGTCGCATCGTGTTCATGAGCGTCGCCGGCCGCGAGAACTTCTGGGGGCCCGCTGGTATCGGTGACAAGACGGAAGTCGTCTACGTCCTGGAGGGCATCAACAGTCAGAACGTTTGGGGCAAGATCGGCAACACCTTGCACAGGGTCAACTTCGTCGCTATCGGGTGGTGACCACCAGTGACGCCATGAGGGAGGACTAGACGTGTGGATGCTGGAGTTATCACCGCCTCAACAGGATTTGTTGGGGCGGTCGTGGCGCTTCTGGGTGCACTCGGTGGGGGCATGGCGTTCCTCATTCGGAGGGCAGACAAGAAGCGCGAGACGGGTGAAGCCATGATGGCGGAGCACTTCAAGGAGCAGCTGCGTAAGGCCGAGCAGAAGAACCGGTGGCTGAATCTGGCGCTGGAGATCAAGACGGCTGACGGCAACGCGTGGCGGGAGCAGCTGCTCCGCCATGACATCGAACCGGAGCCGGATAAGTGGACGGCCATCCCTAAGTTGGAGGACGCATGAGCGAGGAGCTGGAGAAAGAAACAGCAGACCTTGAGCAAAAGGTGAATGAGGCCAGGATCCGGGACCAGCGGCAGAAGTGGTGGTTATTCGGGCTGGCCATGCTGTTGGCTATCTCGGTGGCCATCATTGTGCCGCTGCTGAACATCGCACTGCATCAAGTGGATGTGTCCGGCGCCCAGGTGGTCACCGAGCAGGCCGAAAAGAAGGACCTGGCGAAAGAAGCGCAGCAGGCGTTGTGCGGGACCAAGGACACTGAGATATTCGACAAGGATCTCTGCGAGAAACTGGCCACCGCAGCCCAGGAGCCAGTACAGCAGCCGGCAGAACCACCGGTCGTGCTCGGCCCGTCGCGCGCCGATCTCGTGCAGGCCTTCCGGGTCTACTGCGCAGAAGGCGACAACTGCCGGGGCGCCGACGGCGCGGACCCCACCGCCGATGACATTGCCGCGGCATTCGTCCGGTTCTGCTCGGATGGCCGATGCACCGGGCCGGCCGGGGAGGACGGCAAACCTCTCGCACCCCAGTACGAGATGGTACTGGCCGCTGTCACGGACTACTGCTCCGCGGGCGCCTGCATAGGCGCCACCGGTCCCGGGCCCAGCTCTGAGATGGTCCTCGCCGCAGTCCAGACCGCCTGTGCCAACGATGCGTGCCGTGGTCCTGCAGGGCCGGAAGGTCCCGGCGGGCCCAAGGGCGAACCGGGGCGCGGCATTGCCGATACGTTCTGCCAGGACAACGGCCTCTGGCGGATCACGTACACCGACGGTCAGGTAGACGACGACGGCGGCCGCTGCCGATCCGACGCGGGCCTCGTCACGCCGTCGCCCATTCCAAGCCTGAACCTCTAGCGAGCCCAACCCATCAAGGCCCCGCACCCCGGGGCCATTTTTATGCCCAGAAACAGGAGCGCAGCATGGCCACCTACACCCATCCGCTTGACCCCGGCTTCACCATCACCCAGTTCTTTGCGACGTTCCCGGGAGGCTTCAACCCGGCCGGCGGCCACACAGGAGAGGACGACGGCGTTGGGGTGGGCACTCCCGTCCGCGCACCTGGTGACGGGTGGATCGAGTTTGAGGGCTGGGCTAAGCCCGGCAACCCATGGCTGCTGGTCCCGGACATGGCGGGCGTCGTCTGCGTCGTGAACTGCGGCGAGGAAGAGCCAACGTTCATCAAGGGGCATCTCGTCCGCACCGTGGTGAACCAGGGGCAGTGGGTCAAGCGCGGCGAGATCATCGCCTACTCCGGTGACACGCGGTCCCAGTCCGGGGCCAAGTTCGCCCCGCACCTCCACTGGGAATGCATGCCCCCGCGCTGGAACATCAACAACGGCACCTACGGCCGTGTCGACCCCTACCGCTACGTCAAGGGCCACTTCAGCGCCACCCCCGACGCCACCCAGCTCGAACCCACCAAGCCCAATCACCGCAAGAACGGCCCGCAGGTCAGCTTCCAGCGCTCGCGGCCTGAGCTCGGCGGCCCTGAGACGATCGTGCGGGAGATCCCGCCGAACAACCTTGAGGTGTTCACCGGCTGGACCGAAGGCCAGGAGATCACCCAAGCCGGGATC
The DNA here is from genome assembly GCF_001428335.1 of Arthrobacter sp. Soil762. Classification (GTDB taxonomy): domain Bacteria; phylum Actinomycetota; class Actinomycetes; order Actinomycetales; family Micrococcaceae; genus Arthrobacter. Next base: position 83,486 of record NZ_LMSG01000017.1, on the reverse strand, counting down.
ACCGACAACCGCTGGTACGTCGATGACATCGGCTACTCCTGGTTCGGTAACTTCCTGGTCCGGTCCACTGATGGGCTGACGGATCTGACCCCACGCGTGGAGCTGCCTACGAACGCCCGGCTTGCTGGCCCACTCGGCGCCAACATCCGCCGGGAAGCAGCCGCCGCCGCGGACATTGTGGATGCCGTGGGAGGTGGCCTGGCGCAGGTTGTCCTGGCATACGTCCATGGCGAGCCTGTCACCGGCACCGACGGCGTGGCCAACGATGTGTGGTTCGTCCTGGATAAGGGTTTCGCCTGGTCTGGCGGATTCGAGTCCCAAAGCGTCGTCGGTCTCGCGGATCTGACCATCGTGCCGCCAATGCCCGCCCCACCGGTGGAGTCCCCCGTGGTTCCAGCGTTCGCGTTCCTGAACGGCATCGACGTCGCCTCCTACCAGGAAGCCGCGGCCCTCAACACGCTGGCCGTTGATTTCTACATCATCAAGGCCACCGAGGGCGGTGGCGGCTGGGCAGACAAGGCCCTCGCGTCCAACCTGGCCGAGGCGCGACTGACGGGCCGGCCTGTGGGCTTCTACCACTACGCTCGGCCGCTGGCCGACACCGGCAACACGGCGCGGGCTGAGGCTGAGTCCTTTCTCGCTGCGGTCAAGCCGCACCTGGTGGCCGGAGACCGGGTGTTCCTGGACTGGGAGGCCGAGAACCAGCACCGCACGGACTGGGCGCTGGAATGGCTGGACATCGTGGCGGAAGCGACGAAGTCCACGCCGGCCATCTACCTCAACGCCGCTGCCATCAACGGCCCCAGGGATAACCCGCACGACTGGTCAAGCGTGGAAGCCAAGTACCCGCTCTGGTACGCCGGCGGCAAGCACTACGACGAGCAGACAGGATTCACTCCGCTCGCCGTCGAACTCACCCAGGTTGGATGGGCTGCCGGCGTCATCATGTGGCAGTACACGGCCAAGGGCCGCCTGAACGGCTACGACGGCGATCTTGATCTGAACGTCTGGTACGGCACCGCCCAGGACTGGCTCGACGGCGGCGCGAAAGCCCCGCTGCACGAGCCGGCCCCGAACCCGCCAGTAGTCACTCCGCCGCCGCCGGCCACGGACGACGAGGCGGACCTCCTGGGCCGCTTCACAGAGTTCCTCGGCAAGAAGTGGATCGCCGAGTTCCTCAACCGCGAAAACAACTAGAGGGGACCATCACCGTGGGGGACCATGAAGCCCAGCCCGAAACCGCCAGGAATCCGTGGTGGGCGCTGCACGTCGACGCGCTCACCCGCGCATGGCGCACCCTGTACACCGGATTCATCCTCGACGCCCTTGTACTGATCGGCGGCGGGATCTCCAACCTGCTGAGCGCTCACGAGGTAACCACCGAGGCGTTTTGGATCGCACTGCTGATCCTGGTCACTAAGTCGTTCCTGACCGCACTCGGCTCCTACCTGCTGCGGCTCAAAGTCACACCGAAGAACATTCAGAAAGAGGGGCAGCCCGCATGACTGACTACCCATTCAAAGTAGAGATCGTCGTGGACCCGGACAACCCCATGAACGTAGTCCAGAACGGCGCCGTGTTCCTTTACGATCCCTCGGACGAGGCGGGGGTTTCCCCGATCGTGCTGAAGGATCTGTCCGGGTTGCCGATGACGAACCCGCTGACGTCCAACGCCGTTGGAGCCCTCAGCCCGTTCGTGGCGACCATCCCCCAGGTGAAGTGGAAGTCCGGGCCCTGGACGGGGTCCTTCGAGTCCTTCGACGGCCTACGAAACGAAGCTGTCGCTGCCCGGGCCGCTGCGGAGATCGCCCAGGCTGCTGCCACGGCGGCCGGGGCAGACGCTGCGGCTGCTGTCGCGGCCGCGCTCGCCGGAGCAGTCGCTGATGCAGCGGAGTCCGCCGTCGACGCCGCTGCAGCACAAGCATCAGCCGCGGCCGCCCAGGTCAGCGCGGCCGCAGCTGCCGCAACTGCTGCCGGCGGCGGAATGGCCATCCATCCAACAGACCCGGACATCCTCATCATCAGTACCAAGCTGGACGGCACCGTGGCTGTGAAGCCCACGGATTCCGACGTCCTGACCATCACTACCTAAGGAGCAGCCCAGCATGGCAACTCGCGATGTACCCACGCTCGACGGCTCCGGCCGCATGTTCGAAAAGCACGTCCCCGCCTACCTCACCCAAGCGGCACAGTCTGCCGCTTACCTACCCAAGTGGAAAGCCACCACGGCGTACCTCGCGGGCGACAAAGTTCTCAACCCGACCGGGGATGTCGTGTCCGCGAAGGTGGACTTCACGTCGGGGGCGAGCTACAGCTCAGCCAACTGGGACCTCTCCACCACCTACACCACACCCACCCAAGCAGCCGGGCTCTCCGCTGCTCTTTCCATCGTCTTCGGAGGCTAAATCATGGCTGGTCAGAACGTCATCGTCGCATTGTCCATTTCCCCGCAGGTGCTTGTCTCGCAGCAGCTCGGAACTGCCGACGCCGCCATTTACACGGTTCCGGCATCAACGTCCGTGAAGGTCGCACAGGGTTCCATCTGCAACGTCAGTGGTCTGATCCTGCCGCCCGTCCTTACACTTGGGGCGACCTCCACGACGGGTGGCTCACTCGTGGCAGGATCGTGGTACTGGAAGGTAACCGCGAAGTCCGCGAGCGGTGAAACTCTCGGCTCCAACGAAGTGACCGCCACGACCACGGGCTCATCTTCCAGCCAGCCGCTATCTTGGACGGCAACCCCCGGCGCCGCGTCCTACAACGTCTACCGCGGCACTACGGCGGGTGGACAAAACGCGCTCGTAACCAACGTGACGACAACCAGCTTCACAGACGTTGGCGCGGCAGGAACAGCGCTCACCGTGCCAACGGTCAGCACCTACGCCACGCCCGTCACCGTGTACCTGTCCATCGTGCAGACAGGGGGGGCTGTGGACGGCACCCACCGCGTCATCCACGCCTACACCCTAGCCGCGAATGACACGCTGCCACTGAAAGACCTCATCGGCGGCGCGATGCTCGGACCCGGCGACAGGATCGCCGGATACTCCGGCACCGCAACGGCCGTGGACATCGTAGTGACAGGAACGGTGCACGCATGAGCCGGTCACTGAAGCAGTCAGGCACACTGAATGTAGCGCCGGAAACTAACGCGTTTCTCGCAGGCCCGGCCCGCGCCGCCGCCCCAACTATCGCCGGGGCAACCAAGTCCTACAACCCGTCCCTGTTCGCCTACAACCTGAAGGCGTCGAACACCAGGAAGCTCAGGGCCGGGCTGGCGGCTGGCATCCTCGGCACGGATCAAACAAGGATTGCCATGTGCGGCGATTCCACGACGGCGGGCTACACTGCCACGGCCCGCCCCGCAAAAACCAGGCCGGTGCAGTTCAGTAATGCGCTCGTGGCGGCGGGATACAGTGTGGGCGGCGTGCTTCAGCCGCTCAATGAAAGCTCGGACTCGCGCTGGACTTATCCTTCGGGGACATGGTCGCAGTTCAACCCGCTGTCCCTGCTCCGATCCTCCGGCTCTATCGGCGGGCAAGCAGTGTTTACTTCAAATGTTGCCGGAACCGTTGCGGAAGTCGTCTACGGCGACAACTTCGGAGCGTTTACTGTCTCCATTGATGGTGGCACAGCAGTGCAAGTCACCAGCACTGGCGCAAGTGCCCTGGCAACATATCGGGTAACTGGTCTGGCGAACACCACGCATACCATTACGATCACCGTCACCACGGCGACTGTATATCTTCAATATGCAGGCGTCAGGCAAGCCAATGGTGGGATAGTCGTGGCGAACTTCGGGATCACCAGCTCCAAAGGAGCCGACTGGGATGACGGGCCTTTCTACGCCCCGAAGTCGGTAATCGCAGCATGGAACCCCCACGTCTCGATCCTTTGCCTGGAAATCAACGACAGCGCCCAAGCCACGGTTATGTCGTCATACAGGACGCAGATTGAGGCTGTGATCACAACTCTGAAGGCTGTAGGTGACGTTATCCTCTGCACCTCGAACCCGTTCAGCGCGGGCGGCGGGCCGATGTCTATGTATACGAAAACGCTCTACGAACTGGCGGACACCAACGATCTGGGCCTCATCGACATCACCAGCATGTACGGCGGGACCTACGCTGCCGCAACAGCGGCGGGGCTGATGTATGACACGCTGCACCCAAATGATGCGGGCTACGCGCTGGACGGTGCCGGGATCGCTAAAGCCGTCCTCGCGGTGGTAGACAACCCGGCAAGCGTTTAACTACTTGATGGCGTTCTGCCATTCGCGCTCTTTTCGGGATTCCTCCGGGCTCAGCCCGGAGGGCTTCCGATTCGCCCGCGTGGCGTACGCGCTAAAGGCAATGACAGCCCCAATAACAAGGGCGCAGATCGGTAGGGCAATGGTTTCCATGCCCAGAGTCTAACCGCTACACAAGACCGGTTCAGTTCCCAAACGGAAACGCCCCGTTCCCTGCCTCATGGGGCGTGTGTCGGGCGTGGCCAGAACACCGCGACCGCTAGGAAGAAGACGGCAGCCGGGACTGCACCGCTTGAGTCTGACGGACCACGTAACGGCGGACGGTGGCCGTGTGACGTTCAGTCACCTGGGCAAACAGCCAAGCTGCAGCAACGATGCCCCCGATAATTGCAAGCATGTAGATCCAATGAACCGCATCAGAAGGCCATCGGCTGTCCACCTGTACCCCGAGTGCGGACACTACAAGAAAGGCAATAGGAAGGTGGATTGCGTAAAGCGAGTAGGAGCTATGAGCGAGGGAAGATAATCGCGTCAGCACCCGCGAGAAGCCGCCCGAGCCGAGAAGCCCAGTGAGCAAGGTTGCGATGAATGCCGCTGCAGCGACCGCAACAATAAGGTCGCCGACTACTTCTGGGAGGGAATTCAGCCCGCGGACGACCATGCACATCATGAGGGTGAGGCCACCCGTGAGCACTCGAGCCGCAGCAACTTTCCGGACTGACCACGAATTCAGGACCTTGATCAGGCGCGGAGCGAAGGCCGCCACGACAGCCCCGAGCGCCCACAGGGGCACATACGACAGGGCCCGAGGGCCGATCAGCACAGCCACGGCAACAGCGCCGGTCGCGTAAATCAAGGCGTACTTGGATCGCGTCCAGAAATACACCCCGAAGAGAACCAAAGGGGCCAGCACATACATCCAGAATTCGAACGACAACGACCACAACGCCGTGTTCGTCCCATAGGTAGGCACCTTGATCGCCATCAAGAACACAGCGTTACCCAAGAACGTGCCAGCATCGATGGGCCGCTGATCCAAGGCAACTCCCCCGTACCTCAGATCTCCCCGGTACGTGCTCATATCGCCGAAGTAATGCCGCCCAACGAGGTCGAAGGCCATGGTCAGGACCAATGCCGGCACGAGCACGATGCCCAGTCGAGTGACTCTGTTCGTCAAGTACCCGCTCCAGTGAAAAGAGTCGCGCTTCACACTGCGGATCAAGCTGCCACCCACCCAAAAACCGCTGAGAACGAAGAAGATGACGACGGCCTGGTGGCCGAGGGCTGATACTCCGTAAAGCACCGTCTGCAATGGGTTGTGAGCGACGTCGTCGAAGTCCACCATCACGAGAGTTCGGACGTGCTGTAAGACCACAGCCAGGGCCGCAACGGCCCTCAGCACGTCAAGCGGCACGTTCACGCCGTCGAGACCGGCTTGCTCAGCCTTCGATACGGTTGCGGTTTCAACCACGGTTCCCCCATGTTCAAAGAAGATTGCATTTGCTCAAGAGACCGACGACTAAGGCCGGGGTCAGCCCATCATATGCGGCCCACGAGACCCGGTGAGTGCCCTTTTCCATTCGGTCTAACGCGGCGACCATAGACTTCTCGCATGACTCAGCTATTTGTGGATTGCCCGACACATGGGACCGTAATGACGAGCAGCCTCGTGGAAGTAGGCCCAGGGGCCGATGTAACCATCAGTGGCACGCTCACACCATGCCCTTTGTGTGGGTCTGCCGGCGCGATCATCAACGGGAACTACCAGACCAAACTCGACGGTACCGCGGCTGTCTCACTATCACCGACCCCCGCGCAACTCATCCGGCTGCACACAGCGCTGGCTTGGGCTCAGCGAGCGTTGAACGAGAATGAGGCCGACCCGGCAGCCGTTGAGCGCAAGATTCGAAAGACCGTAGAGCGGGAGGCCCCGGGGCTTGCTTCTATGGTCGATTCCGCTCTGGGCACGAAGAGTGCAACGTTGGCTGCGTGGATCGCAATTCTGTTGACGCTCCTGACCACCATTATCGGGAGTCAGGCGAAGGAGATTTACCCTGAGGACGTGGCCAGGATCGTGGAGCAGATCCAGAGTGACCAGCCAGACGACGGTGTTTCTGGGAGCCAATAAGACCGGTTTTGTTCACTAACCGAAGAAACCCCGCCATCTTCAGATGGCGGGGTTTCTTCGTCGTCCGGTTAGGTATCAAACCTGCGGGGCCGGAACTATCTGCTGAACCTGCTTCAAGAATCGCCGGCCTAGGTGATTCTCGATCAATTTCACGGCGCCGCTCATGGAGAGCGTGTGTGATACCGCGTGAAAAACGGACAACACGGCATCCTGCAGAGCAGCATCGTCTTCCAGGTTCTCAATTTTGAGATGAGGGAGTTCCGCACGCAGCTGATCCCGAGCAATGCCTCGGCTGTGCGAGATATGCCTGGCTGTATCCGCAAAAAAGTCCGCCGCTTCGTCGGCCTTGGCTTCGGCATCAGGCATGCCCTTGAACATGTAGACCTTTAGCCAGTCGCGGACCAGCGTTTTCGAAAGTTTGTCTGCGTCCGCGCATATCTCCAGCAGCCCAGGGAAATACTGCTGCAACGTCGGGACCCACGCGCTGAGCTTCGAAGGGTCGACTGCGCACTCCTCCTGGGCAGTTTTGAACTGACGGAGGATTGATGCAGCCGGGACCATGTAGCCCTGCGGGTTTGCGAGCTGCGGGTCAATGGGTCCGAGTTGGGAGTGCTTGCCCATCAGTATCGAGTCAGCGGAAAGCGCCCACATCGTTGCCGCAGACATGGCAGCCAAAGGAACAATAACCCGAACGTCTCCGAATTTGCTCCGCATATATTGGACGATGCTCGCCGCGGCATTCGGATCCCCGCCAGGGCTGTGCAAAATGAGATCCAGGCCTGCCGACTGGTCCAATCCACGGAACACTTCCATTAGGCCCTGCATGTCTTGCAACTGGATCGACCCTAGCTGGGCGGGTCCCTTCGGTTCCATCCAGTCCGTGGCGTAAACAACAACGTTTCGCCCCGTGATCGCCTGCAAGGCACTTAGATGGTCCTGACGTATTCCATCCAAGTCAGGGTGTCCGCCTCGGGCAACTGCGCTTAGTTCGATCTCTTTTAGAATTTCCCCCCAACTAGGCATATCTATCCGCGAGTAGTCGCCGCAAAGGAGACAGCCGGCCGCTGTGCCATCAGCATGGGTACCAGCGGAGCGGATGCGTGAAAGACGCGCATGGCTTCGGTAACCGCAGTGTTAACTCCGGCCTCACGTAAGAGCTGCTGAAGCTGGGCGTCTGGTGATGATTCGAGTTTGGTAGTCATGGCGAGATTGTAGCGTCAAATGCTGGACATCCACATCTGGGATTACGACGACACGAAGGTGTGCAGGCATCGCTACTTGCGGGCGGTGAACCGGTTTGCCCCACGGCTGCCCCACGCGGAGCCGTTCAAGAAAAAACAAAAGCCCGTCAGGACCGGATATCCGCGTCCTGACGGGCTTTCTTCTCGGTGGGCGATACTGGGTTCGAACCAGTGACCTCTTCGGTGTGAACGAAGCGCGCTACCACTGCGCCAATCGCCCCGATGCCTTTGAATGCTAGCCGACCGGGCGGGGTTTATGGAAATCGAGACGGAACGCCGCTCGAATTACACCCCTGTCATTAGAAAAATCCCCTAGATTGCAGGGATCCAGGGGCATTGCCACGGTCGAGGGGCTCGCGATTTGGAGATTCCCTGAACCTCCTATAGAGTTCTTACTCGTTGGAACGCGAGGAAATGCCCGAAACGGCACGGATTCGGCGGCCCAAATGCGGACGTAGCTCAGCTGGTAGAGCACCACCTTGCCAAGGTGGATGTCGCGAGTTCGAATCTCGTCGTCCGCTCGCAGGACACTGTCACGGCAATGGTTTTTCGGAATCGGAGCTTACACGGTGGGTTGGCCGAGAGGCGAGGCAGCGGCCTGCAAAGCCGTTCACACGGGTTCGAATCCCGTACCCACCTCGGTGAAAACCATGGATTCCGGTTCGCGCCGGACGAAATGGGCGATTGGCGCAGCGGTAGCGCGCTTCCCTGACACGGAAGAGGTCACTGGTTCGATCCCAGTATCGCCCACCAAGCAAGGAAACTTGCTTCATGAAGTACGTCTGGCCACCGGCCAGGGTGTACTTCATACGCGGACGTAGCTCAGCTGGTAGAGCACCACCTTGCCAAGGTGGATGTCGCGAGTTCGAATCTCGTCGTCCGCTCTCTACCCCAGTAATAAATCCGAAATGGCCGGCCTTCCGGTTCCGGGCGATTGGCGCAGCGGTAGCGCGCTTCCCTGACACGGAAGAGGTCACTGGTTCGATCCCAGTATCGCCCACACACAGCAGCTCCCCGTGAGCTGCTTTTTTATTGCCCGGATACGCCGCACGGACTTTACAACATTTGTCACAGCGCCTTGGCACGCTCCGCAGAGAGGGCTAGGCTCGGTTGCGGAGGAGCGACCTGGCTCCGCGATTGAAGGGAGGTGCTCGTGGGACTGATTGACGATCTCAAGGGCAAGGCTCAGGGTCTCATCCACGGCAACGAGCGGGCCATCAAGGACGGCATCACCAAGGCCGGCGATTTTGTCGACTCAAAGACTGGCGGCAAGTACGCGGGTCACGTCGATAAGATCCAGGATGGCGCTTCCAAGCTCGTTGACAAGAACGACGGAACCCCCGGCGAGACCCCTGCCACCGAGCAGGCTCCGCCAGTCAACCCGGTTCCCCCGGTTGACAAGGCTCCGTAAGAAGGATTTGGCCAGGGCATTGCCCTAGCACGTCAAGGGGGTGCGGGTCCCGCCGGGAGGCGGCACCCGCGCCTTTGGCGTTTAACTGACGGTCCGGCCTCCCCGGCTGATGCCTAGGACGGCTCGTGGTTCTGGCCCTCGCGGGCGAGTGCAGTCAGGCGGGACACAGCACGGAAGTACTTCTTGGTGTACCCGCCGTGCATCATCTCGTCCGTGAAGAGCTTGTCGAAGGGGACGCCGCTGGCCAGGATGGGCACATCCTTGTCGTACAGGCGGTCCGCCAACACAACGAAACGAAGCGCCACGGCCTGTTCGGTGATGGTCTCCACATTGCGCCACACAACGCCGTCGATGCCGTCGATGAGCTGCCGGTAGCGGCTCGGGTGGACACCGGCCAGGTGGCCGATCAGTGAACTGAATTCGTCCTCTGCCACGGTCTTGCCGTTGAACTCGGCCTTCATCTGTGCGGCGAGCTGGCTGTTCTTCAGCGGTGCCGGGGCGGCGGGCAGCCCACGGTGGCGGAAGTCCTCGCCGTCGATCCTTATGACGTCGAACTGGTCCGCCAGGACCTGGATTTCACGGGCAAAGTCGACGGCGGCAAAGCGGCCGTCGCCCAGCGAACCCGGCAGCGTGTTGGACGTGGCAGCCAGCTTGACGCCGGCGTCGGCCAGTTCACGCATCAAGCGGGACATCAGCACGGTGTCACCCGGATCATCCAGCTCAAATTCGTCGATGCATACGAGCTTGTAGTGGCTCAGTGCCTCAACAGTCTTGCGGAACGAAAGGGCGCCCACGAGGTTGGTGTATTCCACAAACGTGCCGAAGGCCTTGGGGCCCGGGGCGGCATGCCACAGCGAGGCCAGCAGGTGGGTTTTGCCGACGCCGAATCCTCCGTCGAGGTAGATCCCCGCCCTGGTAGCGACCTTCTTGGTGAAGAACTTCTTGAACAGGCCGTCGCCGTCGCCGGCTCCAACTCCCCCTGCGAACCCTTCCAGCCCCTTGATCGCCGCCGCCTGGGACGGCTGGTTCGGGTCCGGCCGGTAGCTGGCAAAGGAGACCTGGCCGAACCGTGCGGACGGATAGAAACCCTTGAGGAGCTCATCCACCGAAACCGCCGGAGTGCGGGCGGCAAGCTGTTCGATCTGTACCAAGGTGGTCCGTTCTCTGGTGGGTTGTCCCCAGAAAGAATACCGGCAATGGCACTGGCCTCCCCCGCGGTGGCGCTGGCAAGGGCCCCGGCGTGACGAAGGCCATATTTCCCACTGTTAACAAAGAGGCGGACAGGGCGGCCGGCCGTGGCTAGTGTGGGAGGCAGGTTTTCCTTCTACAGCATCCGCCGTGTGTCTCAGTGAAAGGCCATCACCATGTCCTACGCAGTTGAACAGAACGAGAAGTTCGCCGCCTACGCCAGCCCGGAGCGCCTGGTGTCCACCGAATGGCTCGCAGCCGCCCTCCAAAGCGGCGCCTTGTCGGACGGAAACCTTGTCGTGGTCGAATCCGACGAGGACGTCCTCCTCTACGAGACCGGCCATATCCCCGGATCAGTCAAGATCGACTGGCACACGGACCTCAACGATGACGTGACCCGCGATTACGTGGACGGCGAGGCGTTTGCCGCCCTGGCCGCCGCCAAGGGCATCTCCCGCGACACCACGGTGGTCATCTACGGGGACAAGTCCAACTGGTGGGCCGCCTATGCGCTCTGGGTCTTTACGCTGTTCGGCCACGAGGATGTCCGGCTGCTCGACGGCGGCCGGGACAAGTGGATCGCCGAAGGCCGCGACCTGACCACGGAGCGGACCTCCCCGGCGCCCGGCGACTACCCGGTGATGGAGCGCAACGACGCCCCCATCCGCGCGTTCAAGGACGACGTCCTGGCCCACTTCGGCAAGCCGCTCATTGACGTCCGCTCCCCCGAGGAATACACCGGCCAGCGGACCCACATGCCGGCCTACCCGGAGGAAGGCGCGCTCCGCGGCGGCCACATTCCCACGGCAGCATCCATTCCCTGGGCACGCGCCGCTGCGCCGGACGGGACGTACCGCAGCCGGGAAGAGCTCGAGGCCCTCTACCTGGGCGAGGCCGGGCTGACCGCGGGCGATGACGTGGTGGCCTACTGCCGCATCGGCGAGCGTTCCAGCCACACCTGGTTCGCTCTCAAGTACCTGCTGGGCTTTGACACTGTCCGGAACTACGACGGCTCCTGGACCGAGTGGGGCAACGCCGTCCGTGTTCCCATCGCCAAGGGCACTGAACGCGGCACGGTCCCGGCGTAAACTGGAACAGATGAGTACACATGACCTGCCCGCCGCCTTGGCGGAAATCGTGGATGACTTCCAGGCACTGACCGAACCCGATCGGCTTCAGCTACTGCTTGAGTTCTCGCGCGAACTGCCGGAACTGCCGGACCGGCTGAAGGACCACCCCGAGCTCCTGGAGCAGGTGGTGGAATGCCAGTCGCCGCTGTTCCTGACGATTGAAACGGAAAAGAACGACGCCGGCCCGGCCGACGCCGTTCGGCTCTACTTCAAGGCGCCACCGGAAGCCCCCACGACGCGGGGTTTCGCCGGTGTGCTCCACGAGGGGCTCGACGGACTCAGCGCCGCTGAAATCCTGGCGGTGCCGGACGATATGCCGGAGCTGCTGGGCCTGACGCGGGCCATCACGCCACTGCGGATGCGTGGCATGACCGCCATGCTGGGACGGATCAAACGCAAGGTCGCCGCTACGTCCCGGCTTGCGTCCTGATCAGCTGACCTCCTAACAGGAAACTGAACGCTTTGGGACGCAAGAGTTCTTCAAACGGAACGCCGGCCACAGCCGCACTGGCTGCAGCCGGCGTTCCCTTTGTGCTGCATCCGTATGCCCACGATCCCTCCGCAGCCAGCTACGGCACGGAAGCCGCCGAAGCCCTGGGCATCGCTCCCGAAAAGGTCTTCAAAACCCTCATGGTCGAAGTGGAAGGCCGGCTGGCTGTGGGTGTTGTCCCGGTCAGCGGAAACCTTGACCTCAAGGCATTCGCCGCCGCCCTTGGCGCCAAGAAGGCTTCGATGGCAGATCCTGCGGCTGCTGAACGCCGCACCGGCTACGTCCTGGGCGGGATCTCGCCTTTGGGCCAGCGCCAGTCATCGCCCACGGTGGTGGACAGCAGCACCCTTGCCCTCGAAACGATGCTGGTTTCCGGTGGCAAGCGCGGACTGGACGTTGAGCTTGCGCCGGCGGACCTTATCCGGCTGACGTCCGCCGTGACGGCCGGCATCGGCACCCGCACACTTTAGCGGTTCTGCCCGGGATTAAGCCGCGGAGCCAACTGAGGCCGCAGCCACGCCTTGATCAGCTTCTCCCAGCGCTCGGGATCGACATTCCATTCCTTCGTGTGCCTGGCGTGATTGAACGTTTCGAACGTGACCATGTCCGGATTCCGCTCGGCCAAAAGCGCGGATGGTTCATAGGGAACGTACTCGTCATCAACGCTGTGGATGATCAGGGTGGGCGTCCGGACCTCCACAGCGCGCGCCACCCAGTCCATGGCCTTGAGGTCCACGGGTGCGGCCAGTCCGGTGAGCCTGCGGCCCACGGGGTGGCCCAGCATCAGTTGCCCGTAGCGGCCAACGAGGGACGGAATGCGGTTGATCTGCGCATGGTGGGCCAGCACATTGACCCAGTTGATGACGGGCGCGTCCAGGACCATGGCCCGGATCAGGTGACGGTGCGGCGAGAGATCGGCCGTCTGCAGGCAGATGGCACCGCCCATTGACCAGCCGAAGAGAACAATTTCCTCGGCGCCATTGGCCAGGGCAAACTCGATGGCGGCCTCTATGTCACGCCATTCCGTGGATCCCAGGCCGTACCGGCCGTCCTCGGCCGATGGCGCCAACCCGTCGTTCCGGTACGAGACAAGCAGGCTGGTGAGCCCCAGTTCGAGGGCGGGGCCTACCGCCCGGAGGGCCTCCTGGCGGGTTGCCCCACGGCCGTGAACCATGACTGCCCAGGTCCGGGACGTCCCGCCGGCCCGGACCAGCCATGCCGGTGCCGTGCCGCCGTCGACCTCAATCAGTACGTCCTCGGCCGCAAAGCCGGCCGTGGCGGGATCCGGGTAAAGCGCACCGCTCCACCATCCGCGGCGGGCCGTATCGAGATCGCCGGCATAGACGGCTTCCACTTCGCGCAGGACCGTGCCGTCCGCCGGCGAATAGGACACGATCCGCCCGATCCGGGCGTGCCCCTTCCCGCCGTCGAAAAACAACCCATAGACGCCCTCCACAGTGGTCTCCGGAGTGGCTGTCAGGATGACCTGGCGGCCGCCCCCTTCCCGGATCACGGCGAGGACTTCCTGGTCCGCCGTCCGCTGCCGGACGGGAGTAATCACACGCCGGGCAAAATAAAGCGCCAGCGCGGAGGAGCCTGTGGCCAGCAGGCCGGCAAGGGCCCCGCCGCCAATGACGCCGCCGAGCGCCCATTTGGCGCGCAGCGACATGCGGCCGTCGGCCTGGGTCGGAACTGCCGCCGTCAACGTGGAGGTGCGCGTGGAAGGTGCCATGGAACCATTCTTACTGCCGCAGACGGGTTGACCATATTCCGTCCGGCACGTGGCGCCGGAATTCTGCCGGCCCCGGGGACGCCGCCCGCATGACACCGCAACGGCCGTGCGGCCCAAATGGATGCAGCCACCGGTGCGCACGACTAGGCTGATGCCATGAGCGATCCAATCGTCATTCTGACCGAAGAACCCCTGGGCGCGGACGACCGCGTCAACATAGAACGCCTGGTGGACGGGCAGGACACGCCCCTTGTCCTGCTGGTTCCAGCGAACACTGAACGGCATCTGCTGGTGGATTTCCTTGAGAATCTCTCCCTGCTGGACGTTGCTAAGGCGTTCCGTGAACTGACCGCCCACGCCCCGGATCCCACGGCTGAACGGGCCGAGGCTGCAGAGACGCTGGCCGTCTCACTGGCTGCCCTGGAGGGGCTGGGCGGAGGAGTCACCGGCGAGGTAGTAGACGGTGGCGCCGTCAAAGGACTGGTGGCCAAGGTCAAGGAACTCGGCGCAGCCCAGGCAGTGGTGATCACCCGTCCTCACGCAGTTGCGGATACGTTCCACACGGACTGGGCCAACAAAGCCCAGGACCAGTTGGGGCTCCCCGTGCTCCACCTGTATGCCGGCTCGGGATTTATCGGCGACTCCTGAGCGTTGAGCTGACTATGAGCATCTTTGGTAAGGGCATCTTCGAGAACAAGGCCACGGATTCCGTGCCCGGTCCGGCCGCCGACTCCGTCGCTGCGGAACCCACCTACCGGAAATCCGACGCCGAGTGGCGACAGGAACTCACGCCGGAGGAATACCACGTGCTGCGGCAGGCGGGTACGGAGCGCCCCTTCACCGGCGAGTACGTGGACACCCATACGGAGGGTGTCTACCAATGCCGTGCCTGTGGCACCGAGCTCTTCCGGAGCAACGAAAAATTCGACTCGCATTGTGGCTGGCCGTCCTTCTGGGCACCGCTCGCCGAAGGCACCGTCCGTTACATCCACGACCGGACGCTCGGCATGAAGCGGGTGGAGGTACGGTGCGCGCACTGTGATTCACACCTGGGCCACGTATTTGAGGGTGAGGGCTACGGCACGCCCACGGACCAGCGCTTCTGCATCAATTCGGTGTCCCTGAAACTGGTGCCGCGCGGCGCTGCGGGGGACGATTCCACGAAGTCCTGAGTACGCCAGCCGTGGCTCCGCCTACATCTGGCGGAGCCACGAGGTGCCTCGAGCCCGAGAGTATCTTATGCTCAGGCTTGATTTGAGTTAGAGACTCTGGTTGCTTGCTACGCTCGCCGTAGATGCCCCAAGCAATGAGAAAGGCAGTCGCACCATGACCGTCACCGTGACCGTGGCCCCTAAGAGGATCACCGCCGAAAATCCCGCCTGGCTCCGCCTCAGGAGCGCCGCCGAATCCCTGCAGGCACTGCAGGTCCAGGACGGCTCCGTGCCTGATGCCGGCCATCACGCCGAGGCAGCCCTGCGGGTTGCCGCCATCACGGAGTCGGTTGCCGAACTGGCACCGCTGTTCCCGCACGACGCGGCCTACCTTGATGCCGTCGTCGCTGATTTCCAGGCGTGGGCCACGGCTGGATTCGCCGTCCCGGACTTCCTCGCATCGCTGCTGGCGTTCCAGCCCCAGCTGCAGCGCCAGGATGGCCTGCAGCATGTTGTCATCTTCCCCATGTACACCCAGAACGGAAGCAGCAGCCGGCTGGTGGAGGCCGTACTGATCGAGGTCATCTGGCCCGATTTTGTGGCCGGCCTCGAGGCCAGTGACTATTCCAACAAGCTCTTTGTGCCCATCCGGTTCCTGGACTTCACCCACGGCTACAACACCAACTCGGCGGTGCTGTTCCCCGAAACCGTGGCCGTGCGGGCGACACCCACCTTCACCTGGGGCGCTATTTTTGCGGACCGTGAAGCTGCCCGGTTCCGCCGGGTCCTGGGCGCGGCCGCAGACATTACCTCCCTGGACCTGCCCGCGGGCGCCGCGGAACTCCTGGCCGACCAGGAACTGGCCGAGGCCACGTTTGTGATGTGGGACCTGATTCATGACCGGACCCACATGCGCGGCGACCTTCCCTTTGACCCGTTCATGATCAAGCAGAGGATGCCCTACTTCCTGTATTCGCTGGAAGAACTGCGCTGCGACCTCACAGCCTTCCGGGAGTCCGTCCGGATCGAACAGGACGAAAACGCCGGGCCGGAAGCACGCCGGCACGCGAAACTGGTGCAGTACGCCATTATCTTCGATCGGATCTTCCGCTTCGCGATCACCGGCAACCGGGTGCGTAACTACGACGGCCTCGGCGGGCAACTGCTCTTTGCCTGGCTGCACCAGCACCACGTCCTGCACTGGACCGACAGCCGGCTCAGCATCGACTGGGACCAGGTGCCGGACGCGGTGATCGCCCTCGGCGCCTCGATCGACGAGCTCTACTGGCGCTCCATTGACCGGCCGAAGATGGCCCATTGGCTTGCCGCGTACCAGCTGATCTCCGCAACACTCACGCCCAACCCCGCATCAGTCTGGGCCAAGGGCCCCGACGCGCTTCCCGTTGCAGGTCCGCCCCGCGGCCTCACCGATCAGGTGCTGGACGACGAATTTCCGCTGTCCATGTTCTACGAAGCCATGGAGAAGAAAATGCGTCCAGTCATCGAATCCACCGCCGGCATCACCGGAGCGTCCGCGCTGTGAGCGAACCCGGCGCCCCGCGCGTTGTACCTGTTCCGGATAATTCCCTCGGGCTGAACGTCCTGGTCACCGGCGGCAGCGGACCGTCCGGGATCGCGGTGGCCCGGGCGTTGTACCGGGCAGGGTTCCGGGTCTCCACGGTCGGGTCGGACAGGACGCGCATCCACGCTGCTGCGAGGCAGGCGGGCGACGGCGTCACTCCCCTGGTGTGCGACCTTGCGGATCTCGCTGACGTCCAGGCCCTCCGGAAGACCCTGACGGACACCGCGGGGACCATGGACGGCGTCATCCACCTCGTGGGCGGCTGGCGCGGCGCCAAGGGCATCCCGGACCAGAGCGACGCCGATTGGGACTTCCTGGAGCGCGGCGCCATCACCACGCTCAGGAATGTGTCCCGGGTCTTTTACGGCGACCTGGCCGCCGCCGGAACCGGACGGTTTGCCATGGTGTCCTCCACCGCGGTGGACAAGCCCACGGCGGCGACGGCCAGCTACGTGGCGGCAAAGGCTGCCGCCGAGACCTGGACACTGGCGATGGCCGAGGGCCTGGCCCGCACGGCCACGGATGAGGGCACCGCCTTGCGCGGCGCCGCCGTCGTCCTGGTGGTGAAAGCGCTGGTGGACGCGGAACTCCGGAAGGCGCACCCGGAACGGACCTTCCCCGGCGCCACCGACGTCGAGGACCTGGCCGCCGCCGTCGTCGGACTGTTCAGCCGCCCCGCCGCCGAACTGAACGGCCGGCGCCTGCTCCTGACCCCCTGATCCACTGACCCCCTGACCGCAAATCCCAGGCTGGGCCCTGACCGCCCGGACCCCACCTCCCTAGACTAAGAACGTGAGCAAAGCAATGACAACAACGGCAGATGCCGCCCCCCGGCTTGAAAATCCCGCCGCCCGGCTGCATGACGCGTCCGTCCGCGGTTTCGCCTCGGACAACTACTCCGGTGTGCACCCCGAGGTCCTGGCCGCCCTAGCGGCAGCCAACGAGGGCCACCAGGTGTCCTACGGCGAGGACGACTACACGGCACGGCTGCAGGGGCTGATGGAGGATCACTTCGGCGCGGGCATCGAATGTTTCCCGGTGTTCAACGGCACGGGGGCCAACGTGCTGTCCCTGCAGTCGCTGCTCCCGCGCTGGGGTGCTGTGGTGTGCGCTTCGACGGCGCACATCAACATGGACGAAAACGGCGCTCCGGAACGGATCGGCGGGATAAAACTCCTGCATATCCCCACCCTGGACGGCAAGCTGACGCCGGAGCTGATTGACCGCGAGGCGTGGGGCTGGGGCGATGAACACCGGGCACAGCCGCTGGCAGTGTCCATCACGCAGACCACCGAGCTTGGCACCTGCTACACCCCGGATGAAGTCCGGGCTATTGCCGATCATGCCCACGCCAAGGGCATGAAACTCCACATGGACGGCGCGCGGCTGGCCAACGCCGCCGCACACCTGGACGTGCCGCTGCGGGCTTTCACGCGCGACGCCGGCGTGGACATCCTCTCCTTCGGCGGCACCAAAAACGGGCTGCTGTACGGCGAAGTGGTGGTGGCCCTGAACCCCGAAGCGGCCCACGGCCTGAAGTTCCTGCGCAAGATGAACATGCAGCTGGCCTCGAAAATGCGCTTCCTGTCCGCCCAGTTCATCGCCCTGCTGGAAGGCGACCTGTGGCTCCGTTCGGCGTCGCACGCCAACGCCATGGCCGCCCGCCTCCGCGCCGCGGTGGACACGATCGAGGGCGTCGAGCCCACACAGAAGACGGAGTCAAACGGCGTGTTTGCCGTCCTGCCGGCCGGCATAGCTGACCGCCTGCGGGAGTCCTTCCGGTTCTACGACTGGGATGAAGCCGCCCGCGAGGTCCGCTGGATGTGCTCCTTCGACACCAGCGAGGACGACGTCGACGCCTTTGTGGCCGCGATCCGACGGGAACTTGCGGCCCACCACGCGGGCAAGGAAGCCGGATAGCATGGACCGGCCGACGGCGAGCCTGCACTGCCCGCCCCCTGCCGTTGCGTAATCTGCGAAGGTGAACGCACTAGCCCAGGTTCCCCCGGATTTTCTCCACGCCTTGGGAGCCCTCAGGAAGGCCCAATGCCGCAGTGAACTGCGCCTGGCGGAAATTCCCGCCCCGGCGCGCCTGGCACCGTTCGCCGTGGCACTCGGGGCCGAGGTCATGGCGCCGGGACCGGGCAGCGGCACCACGCCCGTCCACGGGCCCGCCGCCATGGCTCTGGCGGCGGCGTCCGGCAGCGAGGACGACGACGACACCGAGCTGGCCACGGGCCGCTTCATCCTGCTGCACGACCCCGAAGGCTCAGCAGTCTGGGACGGCGAATTCCGGATTGTCACCTACATCCGGGCCCAGCTTGAGCCCGAGATGGGCAACGACGAAATGCTGGGCACCGTCGCCTGGACCTGGCTGGTCGAGGCGCTGGAGAACCACAAGGCCCCTTACCGGGCGGTCGGCGGGACCGCCACGCGCGTCCTGTCGGAGAGCTTTGGAACACTTTCCGACCGGCCCGGATCGATCGATATCGAGCTGCGCGCCTCCTGGACTCCGGCGTCCTCGGACGTTACTGCCCATCTGGAGGCGTGGTCCGACATGGTCTGCACGTTCGCCGGACTCCCCCCTCTGCCCGAGGGCGTCACGGCCCTTCCGCGCCGGCGCCGGAACTAGGACTGCCCCTTGTCGGTAAACTGAAGGCATCATGACCCCTCATATTCCGGAAAACACCACGGCCGGCGCTCCGGCTGCTGATACCACTCCCCACATCACGGTGGAAGGCTTCGACAGCCAGGTCCCCGTAGTCATTGACCTCGATGCACCGCGCGACGGCGTGCCGCTGGTTATCGAAACGCAGTCCGGGCTGGAGCGGTGTGCGGCAGCCATCGCCGCCGGAACAGGGCCCGCAGGGGTTGATGCAGAACGGGCCTCAGGATTCCGGTACGGCCAGCGCGCGTTCCTGGTGCAGATCCGGCGCGAAGGCTCCGGTACCTGGCTGATCGATCCTGAACCGTTCGAGAACCTGTCCATCATCAACGAGGCGCTCCAGGGGGTGGAATGGATCCTGCATGCAGCCAGCCAGGACCTGCCCTGCCTGTTGGAGCTGGGCATGTGGCCGGACAAGCTCTTTGACACGGAGCTCGCCGCGCGGCTGGCCGGCCTGCCACGCGTTGGCCTGGCTGCCGTCATCGAACAGCTGCTCGGGTTTGGCCTGGCGAAGGAACATTCGGCCGCCGACTGGTCCACCCGGCCGCTGCCCGAGCCGTGGCTGCGCTACGCGGCCCTTGACGTGGAAGTCCTGACCGAGCTGCGCGAAGAACTCATCGAACTGCTGCAGGCCGACGGCAAGCTGGAATACGCGGAGCAGGAATTTGCCGCGATCCTGGCCTCCGGCGTCGCCCCTCCCCGGGTTGACCCCTGGCGCAAGACGTCGGGCCTGCACCAGATCCGTGACCGGCGGCAGCTGGCCGCTGTCCGCGAAATGTGGCTGGAGCGCGATTCCCTGGCGCAGAAGCGCGATGTTGCGCCGGGACGGCTGATCCCTGATTCCGCGCTGGTGTCCGCCGCCAAGGCGATGCCGTCCACCGTTCCCCAGCTGCTCGGCACCAAGGGCTTCCATGGCCGTGCGGCTCAGCGTGAGGCACCCCGCTGGCTCCGGTGCATCGCCGCTGCCCGCGATCTTGAGGACCTTCCGCCGCTGCACCTGCCCACCAACGCACCGCCCCCGCCGCGGGTGTGGTCCGATCGCGACCCCGAGGCCGCCGCACGCCTGTCCACCGCCCGCCCGCTCCTGCAGGAAAAGGCGGAGGAACTGAACCTTCCCGTGGAGAACCTGCTGACGCCGGACTACCTGCGCCGCGTGGCGTGGCGTCCGCCGTCGGACATTACCGAAGAATCAGTGGCAGCTGAGCTGCGCGCCCTCGGTGCCCGCGAATGGCAGATCGGCGTGGTCGCACCGCTTCTCACGGACGCGTTCCTCAACCCGCAACCGCTGCCGGCCAAGGAAACCAAGGCAACCGCAGCCACCGAGTAAACGCCCCTCACCGAGCCTTGCACACTATGTTACTGACGAGTAACATAGTGTGCACTGCCGTCCCAGAGCGCTGCCCTTTGGCCTCCGGACGGCGCCAACGTCTCGATGAGGAGTAAACGTGAGCCACCACGGAAGCAGCGGATCCCCGCGAACTGTCCGCGACGTCGTTTTTGTTGACGGCGTCCGCACACCCTTCGGCCGAGCCGGCGAGAAAGGCATCTACGCCGGAACCCGCGCCGATGACCTGATGGTGAAGTGCATCCGCGAACTTCTGCGCCGCAACCCCACGCTGCCCGCGGCCCGGATTGACGAAGTCGCTGTCGCAGCCACCACCCAGACCGGCGACCAGGGCCTGACCCTCGGCCGCACAGCCGCCCTCCTGGCAGGGCTCCCCCGCACCGTCCCCGGCTTCGCCATCGACCGCATGTGCGCCGGCGCAATGACCGCAGTCACCACAACGGCGAGCGGTATCGGTTTCGGTGCCTACGACGTCGTCATCGCCGGCGGCGTGGAGCACATGGGCAACCACCCGATGGGCTCCGGCGCCGATCCAAACCCGCGCTTTATGTCCGAGCGGCTGGTTGACCCCGCGTCCCTGAACATGGGCAACACAGCGGAAAACCTGCATGACCGATTCCCCGCCATCACCAAGGCACGCACAGACGCCTACGCGGTTGCCTCGCAGGACAAACTCGCAGCCGCCTACGCCCAGGGCCAGATCCAGCCTGACCTCGTGCCGGTCGCTACCCTGAAGCCGGGACAGGGCTGGACTGTGAACAGTGTTGATGAACCGCCCCGCCCGGGTACCACGCTCGAGGACCTGGCGGCCCTGCGTACTCCCTTCCGCGCCCACGGCCGCGTCACGGCAGGCAACGCCGCCGGCCTGAACGACGGCGCCACGGCCGCCGTCCTGGCGTCCTCGGAAGCTGCCGCGGAACTGGGCCTGCCGGTCAAAATGCGGCTGGTCAGCTACGCCTACGTCGGCGTCGAACCCGAGGTTATGGGCATCGGCCCCGTGCCCGCCACCGAAAAAGCACTGAAGAACGCCGGCCTCGGCATTGAGGACATCGGGCTCTTCGAGATCAATGAAGCCTTCGCCGTGCAGGTCCTGAGTTTCCTGGACCACTTTGGAATTTCCGACGACGACCCCCGCGTCAACCGCTACGGCGGCGCCATCGCCGTGGGCCACCCTCTCGCGTCCTCAGGCGTCAGGCTGATGAACCAGCTTGCCCGGCAGTTCGAAGAAGACCCCTCCGTCCGGTACGGGATCACCACCATGTGCATAGGCTTGGGCATGGGCGCCACCGTCATCTGGGAAAACCCGCGTCATCCCGATTACAGCGGTGCCGTCGCAGCAGACGGCCACGAAGCAGTCACAGTAGCCACCACCGAAGGAGCCGCCGCATGAGCGCCGCCGATTTCACCAAGCTTGCCGAGCTCTTCCCCGACGAAACCGTGACCCACTCGTACGTCCAGGACATCAAGCTGCCAGCCGCCGCGGGCCTGCAGAGCCCTGGGGTGTTCGCGCTGATCACCCTGGACAACGGACTGGACCATTCCAAACCCACCACACTGGGCCCCAATACCCTGGTGGAACTGGGCACGGTCCTCGAGGGCCTGAAGGAGCGTGCAGCCCGCGGCGAGATCGTGGGTGTGGGCGTGACGGGCAAGCCGTACTTCCTCGTGGCCGGCGCCGACCTGTCCGCGGTGAAGTCGCTGGAGAACCGCGATCATGGCCTGTGGATGGCGCAGCTCGGGCATGACGTTTATGCCACGCTGGCCAACCTCGGCGTCCCCAGCTTCGCGTTCATCAACGGCGTTGCCCTGGGCGGCGGCCTGGAGATCGCCCTGCAGTCCACGTACCGCACGGCGTCCACCGGCGCCGGTGCATTGGCGCTTCCCGAGGCTTTCATCGGCCTGGTCCCAGGCTGGGGCGGCGTCTACATCCTGCCGCGCCTGATCGGACCTGAGAACGCGGTCAAGGTGATGATCGAGAACCCGCTCAGCAACAACCGGACGCTCAACGGGCAGCAGGCCTTCCAGCTTGGTATCGCCGACGCCCTGTTCGAACCGGCAGACTTCCTGGAACAGTCCCTTGCGTGGGCGGCCACGGTCATCACCGGCGAGGTGGTCCCGGCACGGGCCACCTCCGTGGACCCCGCTGATCCGGCTGTTGCCGGGCGCTGGTCCGCAGCCGTTGCCGCCGGCCGGACTTTCGTGGAGGCCAAGACCTCCAACGCCTCGCCTGCGCCGGCCAAGGTCCTGGACATCCTCGAAGCCAACCGGACAATGTCCCAGGCCGATTCCGCCGCGCTCGAGTGCGAGACCCTTGCCGGCCTGATGCAGACCGACGAGTTCCGCGCCACCGTCTACGCGTTCCTTGACCTGGTCCAGAAGCGTTCCAAGCGGCCTGCCGGCGCACCGGACCGTAAGCTCGCCCGTCCGGTCACCAAGATCGGCGTCGTGGGTGCGGGCCTGATGGCCAGCCAGCTGGCCCTTTTGTTCGCCCGCCAGCTCAAGGTCCCCGTAGTGATGACGGACATCGACCAGGCCCGAGTGGACAAGGGCGTGGGCTACGTCCATGCCGAGGTGGACAAGCTCCTCGGCAAGAAACGGATCAGCCAGGACGCAGCCAACCGCACCAGGGCGCTGGTCACGGGATCGGTCTCCAAGGAAGCCTTCGCGGACGCCGACTTTGTTATCGAGGCCGTCTTCGAAGAGCTGAACGTCAAGAAGCAGGTCTTCGCCGAGGTGGAGGCAATCGTCTCGCCGGACTGCATCCTCGCCACCAACACGTCCTCGCTGTCCGTCACGGCCATGGCCGAAGCCCTCGCGCACCCCGAACGGCTGGTGGGCTTCCACTTCTTCAACCCGGTGGCCGTGATGCCGCTGCTCGAAATCGTGCGCGCCCCCAAGACCGACGACGCCGTGCTGGCCACCGCTTTTGAGCTCGCCAAGGGCCTGAAGAAGACCGCGGTGCTGGTCAAGGATGCGCCGGCCTTTGTAGTCAACAGGATCCTGCTGCGGCTGATGGGCGAAGTGACGGCCGCGTTCGACGAAGGCACCCCTGCCGAGGTGGCCGACACGTCGCTGCGTCCCATGGGCCTGCCGATGACCCCGTTCACGCTGGGTGCCATGGTGGGCCTGCCGGTGGCCCAGCATGTCCAGGAGTCCCTGCACGCCGCCTTCGGAGACCGCTTTGCCGTGTCCACGAACCTGCAGAAACTGATCGAGAACGGCGTGAAATCGCTCTGGGCAGCGTCGGCCGATGGCTCCCAGGAGATCCCGGAGTCCACCCTGTCGCTGATGTCCTTCGGCCGGTCAGCGTCCACCGGGGACGATGTGCTGCGCCGCGTCCAGGACGCCCTGGCCGAGGAGATCGGGCTGATGCTGGATGAGGGCGTGGTGGCCGGTCCTGAAGACATCGACCTCTGCATGATTCTGGGCGCTGGCTGGCCGATGTTCCTGGGCGGCATCACGCCGTACCTGGACCGTGTTGGCGCCTCCGAACGGGTCAACGGCAGGCGGTTCCTGGCGCCCGGCGTCGCGTCCGGTGTGGCGGATCAGTCCTCCGAATCAGTCAGCCCGGATGCAGCCACCCCGGAATCAGTCCGCGGGTAGCAGGCGGCCGGCCTCGATGCGCACCAGCCGGTGCGCGATGGACCGGGCGTAGTCCAGGTCATGGGTGACCAGCACGACGGCGGTGCCCTCCGCCGTCGTGCTGCGCACCACCCGGTCCAGCGCGGCCAGCCCATGGCCGTCCAGGGAAACGGTCGGTTCGTCCAGTGCAAGGACTGAGGGACGCCGGGCAAGCACTGTGGCCAGTGCCAGAAGCCGCTGCTGGGACGCGGGCAGTTCGGCCGGGTGCCGCCCGGCAAGGTGCTCCAGGCCAACGGCGGCGAGGGCCTGCTGCACCGCCTGGTCAGCCGCCGGCTGCCCAGGCTCGAGCCCGAAGCGGACTTCGCGTTCCACGGTCCGCTCAAACAGCTGGTCCCTGGGCTGCTGGAAGAGGAGCCCGACGTCGGCGGCCACGCGTCCCGCAGGCTGTCCACCGATGTTCCGTCCCCTGACCAGCACGCTGCCTGCCGTGGGCTGGAGCAAGCCGTTGAGGTGCCTCAGGAGCGTGGACTTTCCGGCGCCGTTGGGACCTGCCACAGCCAGGATCTCGCCCGCGCTGACGGCCAGGCTCAGTCCGTGCAGGACCGGGTCAGCAGGCGGGCCCGGTTGTGCCCTGAACCAGCCTCTGCGCTGCGTCCCCCGGTATGTGAACGAGACGTCACGCAGCTCCAAAGCCGGCGGACCGTCGACGACTGCTGGAAAACCGGGTTCTGCCAGCGGCAGGGGACCTGCCTGCGGGCGGGGGCAAACCACGCCAGCCAGTTCCAGCGCCCCGGCAGCCACGATTTCTGCCGGCGAGCCAGCCGCGGCCACGGTACCGCCGGCAAGGACCAGCCAGGTATCGGCGTTGTGCAGGAAGGCATCGGCCCGCTGGCTCAGGACTACGACGGCGGTGCCGTCCTGGACGAGGTTCCGCACCAGGGCGGCGAGGTCTTCGGCTCCGTCCGTGTCGAGGGAGGCGAAGGGTTCGTCCATGATGAGAACCTCGGGGCGGGAAATGACCGCGCAGCCGATGGCCAGGCGGCGCAGCTGGCCACCGGAAAGCGTGGGAGGATCCCGGTCCAATAACATGGTCAGGCCCGTCAGTGCTGCCGTGTGCCGGACGGCGCCGGCCATCGTCGCACGGTCAATCCCCGCGTTTTCCAGCCCGAAGGCCAGCTCCTCGGCCACCGTGGCACGGATAGTGGACAAGGCGGCCGCTGGATCCTGCGGCACAAAGCCCACCTGGCGGCCCCAGCTCCCGGGATCGATCCGCGGATCGGCAGCTGTTCCGATGAACCGGAGGCACGTGCCGGCAAGCTCGAGAAAACCCGTGAGTGTCCCGCCGTCGCCGGGCAGCAACCAGCCGGCGAGCAGGCGTCCCAGGGTTGACTTGCCGCTGCCGGACCCGCCGAGCACGGCTGTCAGCGATCCCGCGGCGAAGGCCACGTCGAGCCCCGCCAGAACCGGTTCCTGCTCGCCGGAGAAGACAAATTCTTCGATACCCGCGGCCAGAGCCGGAGGTGAGCTTTGCCCCACTAAGAAGCACCCGCCGTCGGCTGCCAGAGACGGGCGGCGATGGCCGCCACCGCCGCCAACACCAGCACGAGGCGAACCCACCGCTGGACCGGAGAATCCTGGACCGCCCGGTAACTGGTGCGATGCCCGGTGCTGCCGAACCCGCGGGCCTGTAAGGCTGCCGAGCGGGTGCCGGCATCCTCCACGAGGGACAGCACCAGGGGAACTGCCTGCCATCGGAACGCGCCTGCGCGCCCGACAATTCCAGGCATGATCACCAGGCCACGCGCTTCCTGGGCCTGCCGGATCCGCCCCAGCCGTGAACTGATGGCCGGCAGCAGTGTCAGGGTGGAGGCGAGCACAAACGCGAACCGCGCGTGGACGCCGCGGGCGGACAGGGCCGCCACAAGGTCCGGGACGCTTATGGTGAAAGAACATAGCAGCAGCACCAGCACCGCCGCGGAAAGCTGTGCAGCCCGCTGGAGGGCAAAATGGAGCCCTTCCACGGTGACCCGCGCAGGGCCCCATTGCGCCAGGACCGTGGTGCCCTCAGGAAAAAAGAGTCCGTGCATGGCCAGCAGTGACAGGACCAGCGGAGCCAGGATGACCGCCACCACAGGCAGCATCCGGCGGGCCACTCCCCCGGCTACCGACAAGCCCGCGGCCGCGGCGATCACGGTGAGGGACAGCGGCCAGCTGGCAGCCGCCGTCGTGATGACTGCAGTGCTGCCGGCAGCCGCCAGCGACGTCAGCGGGTGAAGACGCATCAGGGCCGGGTCAGGCGTCCTGGCCGGTGGATTTGCCGGTGGATCCGCCGGTGGGCCGGCTGATGGCTGTTCCGGCCAGCACGCGGTACCGCCGGACAAACGGGAACTGCAGGCGGGTGCGGCGCGGCAGGGCGTACACCAGGACGGCCACCAACGTGAAGACGATGGCCTTGTCCATGGGGTCCGAGATGAGGGCCTGCTTGGTGATGGCCGCCAGGAGGGTGTCACCCATGGAGCGGAAGGCGCTGACGATGGCGCCGGTGGCCAGGCCGGAGGTGCCGCCGAAGACGAACGCGGCAACGGGAGCGGAGACCACACCGCCGATGATGCCGGCCAGGAACCCTGCCACCGGCGCCAGGTAGAAGCGCCGGAACAGGCCGTGGCGCGCGGCGACGCCGGCCAGGAAGCCGATCAGGGCGGCACCGGCGGCGAACGGCAGGACGGTGGGGTTGAAGAAGGACCAGACAATGCTGCTGAGGGCACCCGTGGCTGCTCCGGCGGCGGGTCCGGCCAGGACGGCGATCAGGACGGTGCCGATGGCGTCGAGGTAGAAGGGCACCAAGGTGCTGCCCACGAACTGGCCCAGGACAATGTTCAGCACCAGTGCCACCGGGATCAGCACCAGCGTGGATACGGGCAGCGTGGGCAGCACGCCGATGATCAGCAGCACGGCCCCGATGAGGAAGCCGGACAGGGCGATCAGTGCCGACGCGCTGCCGGGGCCGCCGGTGATGTCCGCGGGCTGGTTCAACACCAGGTAGATGTACGTGCCGGCGATGGCCAACGCTCCGAGGGTTTCCAGCAGGCGGCGGTTCCGGGCAGTGGCCGGGGACGGCAAGGTGAGGGAGGGCGATGACATGGCGTTCCTTCTGGGATGCAGGCTGTGGCGCCCGGATGGCCCGGGCAGTGAGGAACGCCGCCTATGTCACCTCGGCGGCAGCCGGGGGCGTCTGCGCCGGCCCGGATCCGGCATCAGTCTACCGGTTCCGGAATCCCGGCATGGTGACGGGCAGGGATACCCTTGGACGAGGAAGGGGTGGTCAAGCTTGTGGCCGAGCGGTCCACCGGCCGCGCGGGGACCGTACTGGATCCATCCGGCCCTCATGGAAGTGGTGGAGAACGCCCTGCTCGCGCTGGACGTGGACTTACCTGAAACGCGCCGCTGTAGGGCGGACGTTCAGCGCAGCCGCGCCGCGAGGCCGCCGACGGACCGTATCAATTCCCCGAAGGCCTGCTCCGGGTTGTTGTTCGAGACGATCCGGGCATTTGGCGGGTGATTCCACAGGCTCCGGTAATCGGCCACGGTGGTCCCCATCAGCAGGGTCGATTCAACCTCGACGTCCACAGTGGCCAGGCGGGTTGCGTAATCGAGAGTCCCGGCGGCCACACCGGCAGCGAAGTAGTCGTGGACGTGCGCCAGGTAGCCCTGGCCGTAGAGACGGTGAAACTCAAAGTAGAAGCGCAGGGCATCGGACAGGTGCCGCACCAGCGGACTGTCGGCCGTGCTCCTGAGCCCTTCAGGCTGCTTCGGCAGGACCAGCTCCCGCTCACTGCAGCCGGCCGCCTCCGCGAGCCGCAACACATGCTCCGGCCGCAGCTCGATCCGCTCAGTGGTGTCCAGTGAACAGACAATGGGCAGCCGGTCCAGCGGCAGGCCGCGGTAGGCCGCATAAACTTCCTTGGCCGCCTGCGGATCGACGTGCGTATTCCATTCGGCGGTGGGAGTGGTGTTCCCCTGGTGGTAGAAGCTGCCACCCATGATCACCACCTTGCCCAGCAGTTCGGGCAACCGCGGTTCGCGGCGGATGGCCAGCGCGAAGTTCGTCAGCGGCGCCGTGATCAGGGCCGTGAGCTCCCCCGGTCTGGCCCGGGCCGCCTCCACCCACAGGTCGGCGGCGGGTCGCGCCGAGACCGTCCCGGACGGCGGCGGCAGGACGGCGTGTCCAATGCCCTGGGGTCCGTGGGTTTCCGGCGTTGTCACCAGCGGAATGCTCAGCGGAGCGAATGCGCCGACGGCGACCTCCACGTCTGTGCGTCCGCACAGTTCCAGCATGGCGAGGGTGTTTCGCGCCACCTGGTGTGCGTCCACGTTCCCGGGCGACGCCGTCACGGCCACAAACTCCATGTCCGGCAAGGAGGCCAGGTAGGCCAGCGCCAAGGCGTCGTCAATCCCGGTATCCACGTCCAGCAGCAGCTTGGTCATCGTCAGGGTTTCCTAAAAGAGTGCCGCTTTGGGGACCTTCGGGAAGATCGCATCCAGTTCGGCGAGTTCGGCCGGCGACGGTACCCAGGCGACAGCGGCCGCATTTTCACGGATCTGCTCCGGCCTGGTGGCCCCGGCGATCACGCTGCTGACGGCAGGCTGGGCCGCGAGCCAGGAGAAGGCCACCTGGATCTCGGTCAGGCCGCGGTCGGCCGCGAAGGAACTGAAACGCTGGAGCTGGTCCCAGTCTGCGTCGCGCACCATGTTGGTCCGCGTATGGCTCAGCCGCGACCCCGCCGGAGCCGAGCCCGGAGAATACTTGCCCGTCAGCAGGCCGTTGGCCAGCGGGAAGTAGGGCAGGACACCCAGGCCGTAGGCTTCTGCCGCCGGGGTGACCTCGAGTTCTGCCCGCCGGTCCAAGAGGTTGTAGTGATTCTGCGTGGAGATAAAACGGGTGCCACCGGCGGCCCTGGCCACAAATTCCGCCTCGGCAATCTGCCAGCCGGCGCGGTTGGAGTGTCCGATGTAGCGGACCTTGCCGCTGGAGACAAGGTCATCGAGAGCACCCAGCGTCTCCTCGATGGGGGTCAGGGGGTCGGGCGTGTGGAACTGGTAAAGGTCGATCCAGTCAGTGCCCAGCCGCCGCAGCGACGCCTCCACCGCACGGACTATGTAGCGCCGGGACCCCCGGGCCCCAAAGTCGTTGCCATTGGCACCCCGGACGTCCATGCCGAACTTGGTGGCTACCACCGCATCATCCCGTTTGCCGGCCAGGGCCTTGCCCAACATCGTCTCGCTGAGTCCGGGCTCACGCCCGTAGTTGTCAGCAACATCGAAAAGCGTCACGCCGGCGTCGAGGGCGGCATGAACGACGGCGTCAGTCCCCGCCTGCGATTCGGTCACTGTGTTGGCGCGGCCCAGGTTGTTGCAACCGAGCCCCACCACGGAGACGGTCAGCCCGGATTTTCCCAGGCGTCGGTAGTCAGGCATGGATTCCCCCTCTAGAGGCTGAAGGAGTTGGCAGGCTTCGGGGAGTGCTTGAGTTTGAAGTTGTCCGGTTCGCTGAAGGGCGCGGCGCCGATGCTGAGCTTGGTGAAGTCGAGGTCTTCCCCGCGGCTGCAGACCTTGATGGCGCTGACGGCCTTGTTCACGTCGGGGCAGAGGCAGACGATGTTCAGTTTGTAGTCCCTGAACTCCGAGCGTTCCACGGTTCCCAGGCCGCGCCAGGCCAGGTGGCTGATGAGGGCGTCCTTCGCCTTTTCCTCAAGGTAGCGGTCACGGTCGGTGCCCTCCTTGGTTTTGAGGGCGAACTGCGCCACCACCCAGAACTGGTCCTCGTTGGGGATTTCGTCGAAGCCGTCCTCTGCGCACTGCACGGCAAAGGCATCCATGAGGCCCTCCACCGCAGCGGCGTCAGCCACATCGGTCTCTTCGGTTTTACTCTGGTGGCCAACCACGCCGTAGTTCATCACAAACTGGCTGTAGTCCTCGTCGAACCAGCCTTCACGGAAGTGCAGGACTCCCTCGTCGTCCCGTTTGTAGACCCTGATGATTCCGCTCATGACCGTCCCTTCGTGAACCATTCGGCATCTGTTCCGTCAAATGGTGCGTGCTGTGCCTTGACGGCCTGATAAAGCTCATCCGCGGCGGCCTGGATGTCATCCACCAGCAGGTCCGGGTAATTCATCGCGATGCGGTGCTCGGCGAACTCGTCCTGGTCATCGATGAAGACGCCCCGGCCAGCCATGCGGATCACGTCCAGGTCCATGTCGATCACATGGAACTCGGTGACCGCGGGCCGGATGTCCGTCCACTCGTGGGCGACGGCGAGGTCAACATAGACCCTGACGCCGCTGGGGTGGGCGTCGTCGTAGAACGTGGCCACCCAGTCTCCGGACCGCGGCACCAGCAGCACGGCGTCGGATGCTGTGTAAAAGGCAGCGCCCGGGCGCGAACAGAATTCGTTGGTCCCCTGGAAGATCCACCAGCCGTGCCGGTCCTCGCCGAGGTACCGCCCCGGGACCACCCAGTGGGCTTGCCCGTTCCATTTCCGGTTCCGGGCCACCACCAGCTGGCCTGGCTGCAGTCCCGCGGGAACGCGGGTGGTGCTGGTGTGCCGCGCCGGGCTTGAATCCCCGACGGCGGCCGGATCCTTCAGTGCGTCTTCTTCCCTCACAGGATCGGCAGGCTGCCGGTAGTGGGGTGTTCCTGCCCTGGCAGGGGGCGCGCGAAGGGGACCTTTGTCCCCAGAACCTGGGCGACGACGTCGTGCGTGATCTGCTGGGCCGTCAGCCCGACGCGCTCCAGCACCTGGCTGCGTGTGCCGTGGTCCAGGAACTCCGCAGGGAGCCCCACCTCGTTCAGGGCGGTGTCCACGCCGGCGGCGCGCATTTCCTGCCGGATCCGCGATCCGACGCCGCCTGCCCTGACACCGTCCTCGATGCAGATTACCAGCCGGTGGTGGGAGGCCAGCGCGATGATGGAACGCCGCACGGGCAGCACCCAGCGCGGGTCCACCACGGTGGTGCTGATGCCTTGGGCGCCCAGGCGGTTGGACACGTCCAGGGCCAGTTCGGACATGGCTCCGACGCTGACAATCAGGACATCGTTTTCGGTGGAGCCGGCCGGCCGGCGGGCCAGCACGTCAACACCGTCGCCCAGACGTTCGATGGCTTCCACTTCGGAGCCCACGGTGCCCTTGGAGAAACGCACCACAGTGGGGGCGTCGTTGATGGCCACGGCCTCGCGCAGCTCTTCCCGCAGCCGGGAAGCGTCGCGCGGCGCGGCGAGGTGGAGTCCGGGAACGATCTGGACCATTGCCATGTCCCACATGCCGTGATGGCTGGCCCCGTCCGGGCCGGTGACGCCGGCCCGGTCCAGGACGATGGTGACGCCGGCTTTGTGCAATGCCACGTCCATCAGGAGCTGGTCAAAGGCACGGTTGAGGAAGGTGGCATACACGGCCACCACGGGGTGGAGCCCGCCGAAAGCCATGCCGGCGGCGGACGTCAGCGCATGCTGCTCGGCGATGCCGACATCGATCACGCGGTCCGGGTGCTTGGCCGCAAACTTGTGCAGGCCCACGGGAATGAGCATTGCCCCGGTGATGCCCACGATGTCGAGGCGTTCGTCGGCGATCTTCGCGATCTCGTCAGCAAAAACAGACGTCCAGGACTGTGCCCCGGAAACTCCGGTCGGCTCACCCGTCTCCGGATCGATAATGCCGACGGCGTGGAACTGGTCCGCTTCATGGGCCCTGGCCGGGGCGTAGCCGTGGCCCTTTTCGGTCATGGCGTGGACAATCACGGGTCCGGCGTAGTTCCTGGCCGTGGACAGGGCGTGCTCCATGGCCTGCAGGTTGTGGCCGTCAACGGGGCCGATGTACTTCATGCCGAGGTCTTCGAACATGCCCTGCGGCGCCCACCAGTCCTTGATGCCCTTTTTCATGGCATGCAGGCTCTTGTAGGTGAACTGGCCTATGGGGCCGCCGTTCTGGAGCTTCTTCTTCCACCAGTCCAGCGTGCCCTCATAGGCAGGCGCCGCGCGGAAAGAGTCGATGGTGGGGCGCAGTGAGGCAAGGTAGTCTGCGAAGCCGCCCACTGTGGGGGCATAGGAGCGGCCGTTGTCGTTGACCACGATCACCACGCGGCGGCGCTTGTCCGCCGCAATGTTGTTGATGGCTTCCCAGGCCATGCCGCCGGTCAGCGCCCCGTCTCCGACGACGGCGACGGTGTATCGCTCCGACTCACCGGTGAGCTGCCTGGCACGGGATATGCCGTCCGCCCAGGAGAGAGAGGAGGAAGCATGCGAGCTTTCCACAATGTCATGCTCGGACTCGGCGCGGGACGGGTAGCCGGACATGCCGCCCTGCTGGCGCAGCGTACTGAAGTCCTGGCGGCCGGTGAGGAGCTTGTGCACATAGGACTGGTGGCCCGTGTCGAACACAATGCTGTCCCGGGGCGAATCGAAGATGCGGTGCACGGCCAGGGTCAGTTCCACAACGCCGAGGTTCGGTCCGAGGTGTCCACCGGTCTGGGAGACGTTGGTGATCAGGAAACTCCTGACCTCAGCGGCCAGCTCTTCGAGCTGCCCTTGAGACAGCTGGTTAAGGTCCTGCGGATTCCGGATGGTGTCCAAGATTCCCAATGACCCCTCCTTCGGGTGGTAGACGTGCCTGTTAACTCTAACGCCTCGCGGAAAATGCAAAGCCGAAGCCCCGGCTGGTCGGTGACCGGCCGGGGCTTCGAAAGAGTACTGCGTGGGTACAGATTCCGGCTAGTTGGCCGAGATCTGGCGCAGGACGTACTGCAGGATGCCGCCGTTGCGGTAGTAGTCGGCTTCGCCCGGAGTATCGATGCGGAGTACTGCATCGAAGGACTTGGCGGAGCCGTCTTCTGCGGTGGCGGTGACCTTGAGGGTCTTGGGCGTGGTCCCTTCGTTCAGGGCAATGACGCCCTCAACCGAGAAGGTTTCCGTGCCGGTCAGCCCCAGGGTGGCTGCGGATTCTCCAGCCGGGAACTGCAGGGGCAGGACGCCCATGCCGATCAGGTTGGAGCGGTGGATACGTTCGTAGCTCTCGGCGACGACGGCCTTGACGCCCAGCAGGGCGGTGCCCTTCGCTGCCCAGTCACGCGAGGATCCGGAACCGTATTCCTTGCCCGCCAGGACCACCAGCGGGGTGCCGGCTGCCTGGTAGTTCTGCGCGGCGTCGTAGACATATGCCTGCGGGCCGTCAGCCTGGGTGAAGTCGCGGGTGAAACCACCTTCGACGCCGTCCAGGATCTGGTTCTTGATGCGGATGTTCGCGAAGGTGCCGCGGATCATGACTTCGTGGTTGCCACGGCGTGAGCCGTAGGAGTTGAAGTCCTTGCGCTCCACACCGTTGGCCAGCAGGTACTGGCCGGCCGGGGTGTCCGACTTGAAGGAACCGGCCGGGGAGATGTGGTCGGTGGTGACCGAATCGCCCAGCTTCAGCAGCACGCGGGCGCCGGAGATGTCCTGGACGGGTTCCGGCTGCGCCTTGATGCCGTCGAAGTACGGGGGCTTCCGGACGTAGGTGGAGTTCGGATCCCAGGCGAAGGTGTCACCGGCCGGGGTGTCGAGCGCCTTCCAGCGCGCGTCGCCGTCAAAGACGCCTTCGTAGCCGCGGGCGAACATGTCCTTGTCGATCGAGGAATCGATGACCTGCTGGACCTCCACCGGGTTGGGCCAGATGTCCTTCAGGAAGACGTCGTTGCCGGCTTCGTCCTTGCCGAGGGAATCGGTGTCGAAGTCGAAGTCCATGGAACCGGCCAGGGCGTATGCGATGACCAGCGGCGGGGAGGCCAGGTAGTTCATCTTCACGTCCGGGTTGATCCGGCCTTCGAAGTTGCGGTTACCGGAGAGCACCGCGGTGACGGAGAGGTCGTTGGCCTGGATGGCCTCGGAGATTTGGGCGTCCAGCGGTCCGGAGTTGCCGATGCAGGTGGCGCAGCCATAGCCCACGATGTAGAAGCCGAGCTTCTCCAGGTACGGGGTCAGGCCCGACTTGTTGTAGTAGTCGGTGACAACTTTGGACCCGGGAGCCACGGAGGTCTTGACCCACGGCTTCGAGGTCAGGCCCTTGTCGACGGCGTTGCGGGCCAGCAGGGCTGCGGCCAGCATCACCGAGGGGTTGGACGTGTTTGTGCAGGACGTGATCGAGGCGATGGATACCGCTCCGTGGTCCAGTTCGAACTCGCGGCCGTCTTCAGTCTTGATGTGCACCGGGTTGGACGGACGCCCGTGGGCGCCGTTCGCTGCGGACACAACACGGCTGGTCTCGGTGGTGTGCGAGTCGGCGTGCGTGAAGGACGGGGCGTCCGAGGCGGGGAACGACTCGTCCAGGGACTCGTCCACGCTGCCGTCTTCGATGGCCACGTAGTTGTGGATGTCCTTGCGGAACTGTTCTTTGGCATCCGTCAGCTCAATGCGGTCCTGGGGACGCTTGGGGCCGGAGATGGAGGGAACAACCGTGGACAGGTCCAGCTCGAGGTACTCGGAGAACTTGATCTCGCGGGAAGCATCGTGCCAGAGGCCCTGTTCCTTGGCGTAGGACTCCACGAGTGCCACATTTTCGTCCGAGCGGCCGGTGAGGCGCAGGTAGTCCAATGTGACGTCGTCGATGGGGAACATTGCGGCGGTGGAGCCGAATTCCGGGCTCATGTTGCCGATGGTGGCGCGGTTGGCCAGCGGCACTGCCGCAACACCTTCGCCGTAGAATTCCACGAACTTGCCCACAACACCGTGCTTGCGCAGCTGCTCGGTGATGGTCAGCACCACGTCCGTGGCGGTGGCGCCGGCCGGAATGGACCCGGTCAGCTTGAAGCCAACAACACGCGGGATAAGCATCGAGACAGGCTGTCCCAGCATGGCCGCTTCGGCTTCGATGCCGCCAACGCCCCAGCCCAGGACACCCAGGCCGTTGACCATGGTGGTGTGCGAGTCGGTGCCGACGCAGGTGTCCGGGTAGGCCCGGAGGACCCCGTCGATTTCGCGGGTCATGACGGTGCGGGCCAGGTATTCGATGTTGACCTGGTGCACAATGCCGGTTCCCGGGGGAACAACCTTGAAGTCGTCGAATGCGGTCTGGCCCCACCGCAGGAACTGGTAACGCTCGCCGTTGCGCTGGTATTCGATCTCCATGTTGCGCTCCAGTGCGCCGGAGTTGCCGAAAGCGTCGATCTGCACGGAGTGGTCAATGACCATTTCCGCAGGAGCGAGGGGGTTGACCCGCTTGGGGTCGCCGCCGAGTTCCTTGACTGCTTCACGCATTGTCGCCAGGTCCACCACGCAGGGGACGCCGGTGAAGTCCTGCATGATCACGCGGGCAGGCGTGAACTGGATTTCTGTATCTGGCTGGGCATTAGGATCCCAGCCGGCCAAGGCACGCACGTGATCGGCCGTGATGTTCGCGCCGTCCTCGGTCCTCAACAGGTTTTCAAGCAATACCTTGAGGCTGAACGGAAGGTTTTCTGCACCTTCAACGGAGTTCAACCGGAAAATTTCGTATTCGGTTCCGGCTACATTAAGTTTGCCTTTTGAACCGAAGCTGTCCACAGTGCTCATCGCAGGACTCCTCTCGCAACAGTTTCATCTTTGTCGCGCGGTAGACCGCTTGCTAGTTAGGCAGGCCTAATTAGTGCTGGCCACACAAATTGCAGGAGGTCAGCCGTGAATACGGGGCGCGACGTGGGATTACTACCGCCATCCTAGTGGCATCAAGGACCCGGCGTCAGCAACGCCACCGTCTCCAGGTGGTGGGTGTGCGGATAGAGATCGAAGGCCCGCAGGCCCGCCAGGGACCAGCCAGCCTGCTGGAAGTACCCAACATCCCGGGCAAACGATGCCGGGTCGCAGGAGACGTAGGCGATGGCGCGGGGCCCGGCAGCGATCAGCTGGCTGACCACGGGCTTCCCGGCACCCGCCCGGGGCGGGTCCAGAACAATGGCATCGAAATTCCGCGGCTTTTGGCGGAGGACTCGTTCCACCCGGCCGTGTTCGATCTCCACTTGCGGCGCACCGTGAAGGTTCTTGCGGGCGTCCCGGCTGGTTCCCGGAGCACCTTCCACCGAGAGAACGGACCCGGTCTCCCCCACCGCATCAGCCAAGGGAGCCGTGAACAGCCCGGCCCCGGCGTAGAGGTCTGCCACCACGGAACCCGGCGCCAGGAATCCGCCATTGTGAAGGAATTCTGTGATGGCCCCCACAAGCGTCCCGGGCGCGTCGCGGTGGATCTGCCAGAAACCGGCGCCCGTAACCCTGTAGTCGTGGCCGGCTGCCGACTCCTGGACCCAGGTCCGGCCGCGCAGCTGCGCGACTTCCCCGGTCAGGGGGTCGAACGTGGCCACGGAGACATCGTCCGGAAGCTGGGCCGCGATGGCACTGAGCCGCTTGGGCTTGGTGCCGGGTGCAGGAGCCAGCAGCACCAGTGGGCGTGAACCGTTCGACGGCGCTGCCACCTCCACGCGTTCGATGCCGGTCAGGTCGAGGTCCCACAAGCGCAGCCGGTTGATGCGCTCCGTTGCGAGCGGCATCTCCCGGACGGCAATGATGTGGTCGGAACGGTGCGCGTGCATGCCCAGTTTGCCGCCCGGAGTCACCGAGAAGCTGGCGCGCGTCCGCCACCCCAGGCCAGTGCCGGCGTCGTACGTTGGCTCAGTCTCCTGGCTGGAATCCGGCCCGCCCGCGTCCACAGCCTCCACGAGGTTTCCTGTGTCTTGGCCATGGCCGTGCCCTTCGGGCAGGCGTTCGACGGCGGCGAGCCGCTGAAGCTGTTCGGCCAGTACCGCCGACTTCAGCGCGCGCTGGCGGGCAAGGGAGATGTGGCCGAATTCGGCTCCGCCCACCGGCGGATGTCCGTGGGCCCAGGCGCGGAGGGAGTCCGCCGGACGCCAGAAGTGCTCCACCCGGTCCGGGGAGGCTTCCAGCACCTCCACAACGTCGGCGCGCCAGAACTTGGCAGACTCCCCCGCGTCGGTGAGGCGGACGCGTACCTTTTCGCCGGGGATGCCGTGCCGGACAAAGATCACCCTGCCCTCGTGCCGGGCCACGCAGTGGCCGCCGTGGGCCACCGGGCCGACGTCGAGCACCAGTTCGGTGGGGGCTGCTGTGGCAGCTGCGGAGTGGGTCTGGGTCTGGGGGTTCATCGGATATCCTGCATGTTTTTGGCTTCTTCGGACGATTTCAACTGCCATGGAACACTGGCCACCATCACGCCAGGTTCAAAGTGCAGCCGGGTTTTGATGCGCAGCGCCGTCTGGTTGTGAACCAGCTGTTCCCACCATTTACCGACCACGTATTCGGGAATGTAGACCACGATCAGGTCGCGGGGGGAATCACGGCGCATGTTCTTCACGTATTCCATGATGGGCGTGATGGTTTCCCGGTAGGGGCTGGCGAGGACGGTCAGCGGCACGGGGATCTCCAGCTTTTCCCAGTCGGCGACCGTGTGCGCGGTTTCTTCCGCGTTAATGTCCACCGTGATGGCGTCCAGCCGCGACGGTCGCGAAGCGCGTGCGTAGGCCAGCGCGCGCAACACGGGCTTACGCACGTGGGACACCAGCAGCACCGCGTGGACCCTTGATGGCAGGGCCCGCGGCGAGGAGTCCTCGTCCACGGCCAGTTCCTTGGCCACGTTGTCATAGTGTGCCCGGATGCTCCACATGATCAGGAACAGGATTAACATGGCCAGCAGCGCGATCCACGCGCCTTGCTGGAACTTGGTGATCAGCACGATCACCAGCACCAGGGACGTCATGCCGAACCCGATGCTGTTGATGGTGCGGGACTTAACCATCCGGCGTCGGGTGGCTTTGTCCTTGGCGAGCTTGAGGTGCCTCCCCCAATGCCGGATCATGCCCAGCTGGCTGAGGGTAAAGGAGATAAAGACGCCCACGATGTAGAGCTGGATCAGCTTGGTGACATCGCCGTTGAACGCGAGGATCAGGACCAGCGCTCCGGCGGCCAGGGCAAGGACGCCGTTGCTGAATGCCAGGCGGTCTCCCCTGGTCCGCAGCTGGCGCGGCAGGTAGCCGTCCTGGGCGAGGATGGAGCCAAGTACCGGGAACCCGTTGAACGCGGTGTTCGAGGCGAACACCAGGATTACTCCGGTGGCGGCGACCACGATGAAGAACAGGATTGATCCCGGCCCGAAGATGGTCTGGGCGATCTGGCTGATGGCAGGACTCTGGATGTAATCCTCCGGCAGCGGCAGGCCGTTCATCAGGAATTCCGTCGCCGGATCCAGCACGATGTGCACCTTCGTGGCGTTGGCCAGAAAGATGATGCCGGCCAGCATGGACGAGGCGATGAGGCCGAGCAGCAACAGCGTGGTGGCCGCGTTTTTGCTCTTCGGTTTCTGGAAGTTCGGCACACCGTTGCTGATGGCCTCAATGCCGGTCAGCGCGGCGGCGCCGGAGGAGAACGCCCGGAGCAGGAGGAAGGCGCCGGCCAGGCCCACCAGCCCTTCGTCGAAACCGGGAGCCGGCACAATCTCGAAGGCCGCCGACGGTGCTTCGCCCAGCTGGCCTGTCGCGGCCTGGAAGACGCCCACCGCTGTCATGCCGAGGATAGCCGCCATAAAAATGTACGTGGGGACAGCGAAAACGCTGCCGGCTTCCTTGATGCCGCGGAGGTTAACGAGGGCAAGGATTACGACGCCGATGGTGGCGAACAGGGCCTGTTGCCCGTGCAGGGAAGGCACCGCCGTGGTGAGGTAGGTGGCCGCCGAGGACATCGAGACGGCCACCGTCAGGACGTAGTCCACAAGGAGCGCCGAGGCGACGGTCAGCCCGGAAAACTTGCCCAGGTTTTCATTGGCGATCTCGTAGTCTCCGCCACCGGAAGGGTAGGCGTGCACGTTCTGCCGGTAGGACGCCACCACAGTCAGGAGGACCACCATGACGGCCAGGCCCACCCACGGCGAAAAGGCCACCGCACTCACGCCGGCCAGGGCCAGGGTGAGCAGGATTTCATCGGGGGCATAGGCCACCGAGGACAGTGCGTCGGAAGCGAAAACCGGAAGTGCTATCCGTTTGGGGAGCAAGGTATGGGCGAGCCTGTCATTCCTGAAGGGCCTGCCCACCAGCACCCGTTTCACGGCATTCAATATAGTCAGCACTCCACAAAGCTAGTCTGATTCCCCGCCCATGTCATGACGGGGTCCGGGCGGCGGCAGCACGCGCGCTGCCGGTAGAGTTCTAGCAGCAGCAACAGGCTACGGAAGTTGAGGAGATACGGTGGCGCATTTCGTGATCATGGGATGTGGCCGGGTAGGGGCCACTCTGGCGCACACGCTGGAGGACGCCGGTCATTCCGTCGCCATCATCGACCAGGACGACCGCGCGTTCCGCCGGCTTCGGCAGGGCTTCACGGGCAGGAAAGTCACCGGTGTGGGCTTCGACCGGGACACGCTCCAGCAGGCCGGCGTGGCAGAGGCGTACGCCTTCGCGGCCGTTTCCAGCGGTGACAACTCCAACATCCTGGCCACCCGCGTGGCGCGCGAGACCTTCCACGTCCCCCACGTTGTGGCCAGGATCTACGACCCCGGCCGGGCAGAAATCTATCAACGGCTCGGCATCCCCACCGTCGCAGCCGTCAGATGGAGCGCAGACCAGGTCTTGCGCCGCATCCTGCCCGAACAGCATCTCGCCGGCGATTTCCGCGAGCCTTCCGGCCGGCTGGTCCTCGCCGAAGTGGACCTCGACGCCGGCTGGATCGGCCACCGGATCAGCGAAGTCGAAAAAGCTGCCGACATCCGGGTGGCATACCTCACCAGGTTCGGCGAAGGCATGCTCCCGGAAACCGGGACTTCGTACCAGGACGGCGACACAGTCCACGCCATGCTGCCGGTGGACCGCAGTTCCCAGGTCGCCCAGATCCTGGCCAAAGCACCCGCCAAGGAGTTGTAGTGAAAGTTGTTATCGTCGGCGCCGGCAGCGTCGGGTCATCGATCGCCAGGGAACTGCTGGCCCACAAGCACGAAATCCTGCTGATCGACCTCAAGCCTGAGGTCATCGGACGCAGCGGGCTGCGCGGCGCGCACTGGCTCGTGGGGGACGCCTGCGAGCTCAGCACCCTGCAGGGAGCGAAGGTGGAGGACGCCGACGTCGTTGTTTCAGCCACGGGCGACGACAAGGTGAACCTGGTGGTCTCACTCCTGGCCAAGACCGAATTCGGCGTGGGCCGCACGGTGGGCCGGGTCAACAACCCCAAGAATGACTGGATGTTCAACGACTCCTGGGGCGTAGACGTTGCCGTCAACACCCCCCAGCTGATGACCGCGCTTGTGGAGGAAGCTGTGGAGATCGGTGACCTGGTCCGGCTCCTGACGCTGCAGACCGGCGTCGCTTCGCTGGTGGAGTTCACGGTGCCGCACGATTCGCACGTCATTGGCCTGACGGTGGGCGACATCCATTGGCCCGAGGACGCCACGCTGGTGGCAATCCTCCGGGACCACGCGCCCATCACTCCCAGCCGGGATGACGTCATCGATGGCGGGGACGAGTTGTTTTTCGTCACCACTATCGCGGCCGAGGATCAGTTGCGTGCGCTGCTGTCGCCCGAATCAGAGGAGGAGCCGGAGGAGGCCTCCCATGAGCCCGAAGGCCTGCAGCCTGCCGAAACTCAGGCGCCGGAGGACGACGGCTTCGGCGGCTGATCCGACGTCGGGGCGTCGGCGTCCGCCGGTACCGGCCGGGTGACAAGCCACGCGATCCAGACGCCGAGGATATAGAGCGGCGCCCCCATGATCAGGCGGGTCGTGGCCAGGGCGGCGAGTCCGTCCTCGCCCATCAGGTACAGGGGAACCTGAACGATCAGCCGAAGTACCAGGACCGCCACGATGATCCACGTGCCCAGGCGGTAAGCCTTAAGCCGCCCGGGATCCTTGCGCCAGTCCAGCCCTTCGTTGCGGATGATCCCGAACAGCAGGCCGGCCACCGGCCACTTGATCGCGATGGAGATCACCATGGCGAGGATGTAGGCGGTGTTCGTGAAGAAGCCCGGCAGGTAGAAGTCCTCGGCCTTGCCCGTAGTGTTGGCGAGCCAGGCCGAGATTCCCACCCCCACCACGCCGGCGAGGGCCTGGGTCAGCGGGCGCCGCTGGACGAGGCGGACCACCGTAAACAGCGCGGCGGAGGCCAGCGCGGCCACCAGCGACGGCGTCAGGTCCCGGGTGATGGTAAAGGCGATCAGGAAGACCAGGCCAGGCACAATGCTCTCGGCGATGCCCTGGATTCCGCCGGCGCTCTTGAGGACATCGATCCGGCCGTCATGGGTGCGGTGCAGGCCGGCTTTGGCTGCATAGCCTTCAGCAAGTCCCTTCACCGGGGACGGCTCGGGCTGTTTGGACGGCTCGGGCTGCTGGGGCGAAGTCATTCGTTCTCCTGGCGGGAAAGTATTTCATAGCGTGGATTGAACATGGTGGGCAGGCCTTGGCTTTGGGACAGCATGCCCTCAAGGCGGACTACGGTCCCGGCCTCGATGCCCGGCACCCTGCGCCGCCCCAGCCAGACCACACGCAAGCGGCCACCCGGTCCATGTGCCGGTTTGGCGCCCGTCTCGCGAATGTCGGGGTCCGAGACAATGGCGGTGAATGCCGCGTTCTGGTCCGCGGGCATGTAGGTGACGGATTCGATGTGCCCCTGGCACACCACCCTCCCCCGTTCCGGCAGCCGGCTGACCGGCATCCCCGCGTCCGGGGAGGAGTCCTGGGGACCTTGGCGGGAATCAGCCAATCTGGGTGGTTTCCGGACCACGTTCGGGGCCCTTGAACTCGGGGGCACTGAATTCGGGGGCAACAGGCGGCGGGGTGACGCTGGCATCCTTGGGCAGCCGCAGCTGAAGCAGGTCACGGGGCGGCATGGGGCTGTCGCCCCGGATGACCACAATCTTGCGGAAAAGGGACTCAAGCGGTGCCGCAGCCTCGCGCTCCATCGCTGCCGCGCCGCCCAGGACGCCGCGCAGGAACCAACGCGGCCCGTCGATGCCTATGAAGCGCGCCACCCGGTAGCCCTGGCTGCCGTCCTGTGCACCGGCGGGCAGTTTGGCGATCAGTTCGGTTCCGAAGCCACCCTGGACTTCTTCAACCTGCCCGCCCTGGCTTCCCACGGACTGACCGATCTGTTCGCGGATCTCGTCCCACAGTCCCTCGGTCTTGGGAGCAGCAAACGCCTGCAGCTGAAGGCTGGAGCCGTTCAGGTCCATAGTCACAGCGACCACGCGCTGGGTGGCTTCCTCAACTTCGAGCCGGAGCTGGAGCCCCTCGCTCGGAGAAATGAGCAGCGCACCGAGGTCAACATATCCCTCGCGGCTGGAGACCTCGGAAACATCAAAGGGGCCCGAGACCCGACGCCCGGCGCCCACCGCGGCCGTGTCAGCGGAATCCGTTGATTCCACTGAGGCCTGGGATTCGTCCGGGTCGGCCGGATGTTCCTTCTTTGATTTCCTGCCGAGCCCAAAAACCATGGGGATTGTCTCCTTAGTTGTGAAAGTGACTCGCCGGGCCCGGTGGGTACCGTCGGAAGTCTTGCTGCCGCGGGCAACCAACGCTGGTTGCCGCCGTCGGCTGTGTCAGGCGTTCGGCGAGGTGAAGCCGCCGGTGGATCCGAATCCGCCGGCTCCCCGCACGGATTCGCTCAATTCGTTGACGGGGACAAACCGCGCATATTCCACCCGCTGGATCACCATCTGTGCAATTCTATCGCCGCGCCGCAGCTCGATGGCGTTCCTGGAATCGGTGTTGAGGAGGGTCACGGAAATTTCCCCGCGATAACCGGCATCCACAGTGCCGGGCGCATTGACGATGGTCAGCCCATGCTTCGTGGCCAGGCCGGAGCGAGGGTGGATCAGGGCGACAAACCCGTCCGGCAGCGCGATGGAAACACCGGTAGCCACCAGCTTCCGCTCCCCCGGTGCCAGGACCACATCTTCCCGGGTCCGCAGGTCAGCTCCCGCATCGCCGGGGTGGGCATAGGAAGGTGCCTCCAGCCCGGCGTCGAGCATTTTCAGCTGCACCTGCAGCGTCGGGGCCCCGTAGGCTGCCTCTGCATCCGGTGCAGAGACGGTCAGCTCATTGTCAGGAACGGTTTCAACAGTGGCAAGTTCGTCAGTCACAGTCACTCACTCTAACGCCCAGCCGCA
This sequence comes from Arthrobacter sp. Soil762, assembly GCF_001428335.1. Classification (GTDB taxonomy): domain Bacteria; phylum Actinomycetota; class Actinomycetes; order Actinomycetales; family Micrococcaceae; genus Arthrobacter. Next base: position 40,446 of record NZ_LMSG01000017.1, on the reverse strand, counting down.
GTTCCGTCCTAGATTCAACGGGACGCCGCAGGCCAAGACAGGATGAACCCAAGATGAAATAGCCAGCCAAAGGTGGAAAGCTGGTGGCATGCCCGAATCCAGCTCCACCGCGCCCGTCCCTGACGCCCCCTCTGCCGGCACCCCGGCAGTTTTCCGGGAGAGGCTGTGGCCGAACGTCTGGATCTGGATCATCGCGGCGGGGATCTCCGGTGCCGGGATCCTTGTTTTCGCCCCGATCAGCATGGTTGCGGGCTATACGGCGGCCGGCGTCCTGTTCACGATCATGGCTGTCCTGCTCGTGCTGTCCACTCCGACGATCCTGGTCACCAGTGACGCCTTAACGGTAGGACGCGCCACCATTGAGCGCCGCTTCATCGGCGACGCGGCAGCGTTCCACGGCAAGGACGCCACGGCCCAGCGCGGGACCCGGCTCAACGGCCTCGCCTACCTGTGCATCCGTGGCTGGATCGACCCGGTGGTGCGGATCGAAATCACGGACCCGTCTGACCGGACACCCTATTGGCTGACGTCGTCCAGGCGGCCCGAGGAACTCGCTGCCGCGCTTTCGCGGAAATAGGCACCCCGCATCAGCCCTCACACTCCTTGCAATAGAAATGGCCGTCCTTTTCCCGCGCAATCTGCGAACGGTGCCGGACCAGGAAGCACGAGGAACACGTAAACTCGTCCGCTTGTGGAGGCACCACCAGAACCAGCAGCTCCTCGCCGGACAGGTCCGCCCCGGGAAGCTCGTAGCCTGCGGCGAGGTCGCTTTCGTCCACATCAACCGCGGCCGTCGGGTTATCTGATCGCCGGGTTTTCAGATCCTCCAGCGAATCCTCGGTGAGGTCTTCTTCGGATTTTCGCGGCGCATCGTAGTCGGTGGCCATCGCGGCTTAACTCCATTCCTTTCCGGTCAGCGGGTGACACCCTTGATAACGCCGGACACCTCATGTTTGTGCCCGGCGTGGGCTCATCCTTCCGCATGCACGCGGCAAAATCCAGACTTCCGCGCCCGGTGCGGTCCGCTGGCACTGCGCAAACCCCCGCCGCTGACCGCACTGGTGTCCGAAAGTGCCGGAATATCGCGGCGCGCCCTTGCTCCTAACCCAAAAGGGTGCCGGTGAGTGGCAGAGTTTCGATTGATAGTAATGCCAGGGTGGAGGATTTGTATGCAGGATCTACGGCTTGTAGGCGTACACGACGACGGGGAGCATCTCCTGTTGAGCGGTGCCGGCGGCGAGATGTTCCAGCTGCCGATCGATGAAGCACTGCGGACGGCCAGCCGGTCTTCGGCGAAGACGGCTTCCGCGGCTGCGCCCATTGCCATGTCCCCGCGGGACATCCAGTCACGGATCCGCAGCGGTGCCACCGCAGCGGACGTGGCTGAGCTTTCCGGGCTTCCCCTCGCAAAAGTCGAGCGGTATGAGGGCCCTGTCCTTGCAGAGCGGGAGTATGTAGCGCAACAGGCACGGAAGGTGGAAGTGGCTTCGCCCTCCCCCGGCCATGACACCTACCGCTCCATTTTCGGCGACCACCCGGCTTCCCTCCACGACATGGTCAACCACCGGCTCTCAGCCCACGGGATTGAACCTTCCACCGTGGAGTGGGATTCGTGGCGGCGCCAGGACGGCAATTGGACCGTGGTGGCCCGTTTTGAAGCCAAAAAGGACGGCACCTCCGGCATCGGGGAAGAGCCGCCTGCGCAGTGGACGTTCAGCCCGGCCCGCAAGTCGCTGCAGAACGCCAACCGCTGGGCCCAGCAGCTCAGTGAGCTGGAACCGCTGGACGGTCCCGTTCCGGCCCGCCGTCTCACTGCCGTCTCGGACCGCCCGTTTGACTTTGAAACCGACGCGGAAGCAGCGGCCGCCCGAAATTCGACCGGCCCGCAGGCCGTCCCGCAGGCCAGGGAATCTGACGGTCTCCTGGATATGCTCCGTTCACGCCGCGGCCAGCGTCTGGGTGTCGACGAAGACGCGGACGACGCCCTGGCGCTGTTGCTGACCCACGGCGTGCCCGCTGCCCATCCACGTCCCTCTGAGGTGGTCCCTGAACCGGATTCCAGGGAACAGAAGTACCGGGAGCCCGAAACGCGCGAGGCAGCACCTGCCGAGTCCACCGCGCAGGATGACGCCGCGGCCGCCGATCCACTCACCCGCAAGCGTGATGCGCGGCCGTCAATGCTGTCCCGGCTGAGCCTCATCCCGCCGCACCGGGACTCCGAGGATGACGACGTCCTGAAACTGCACGACGGCGTCAGCACCGAAACGAGGGAAGTCACCATTGTGGCGTCCCCGCTTTGTCCCGCAGGGCAGGGTGCCCCCGGCGAGACAGCTCCGGGGCGTCCCGCGCCGAACGTGGGCCTGGACGAGCTGCTGGGCGGCGGCAGCCCGCGCCGGGCAGCCTACGCGGCCGGCACCGACGACGCAGGATCGGGCCAGCACCCCGACCATGATGCGGACCAGCCTGAACGGCAGCCCGCTAAACCGAAGCGGTCCACGGTTCCCAGCTGGGACGAGATCGTGTTCGGGACTAAGCGGGACTGACGCCTCAGCGTCGCCGTGGCTTGCCTTCGGCCTTAAAGCACAGCAGCGGTACTTCGCGTTCCGCTTTGGTCAGCGAGCCGTGCTGGCCCACCACCTCCATGGCGGCTGGGCGCCCGCGGCGGGTGTCGTAGAGGGCCAGCGCGTCCCGGGCCGCAATCATGATGTCGCCAATCCGGGGCCCGACGGCCGGGCGCAGTGTCCCGAACAGTCCGGCGGCGATGGCATCTTCCCGGGTAAAGGCCCAGATCCTGTCGCCGAAACGGGCACGCCACGCGCCCAGCAATCGCTCCCGGCCCGCGGCGTCTGCCGCATCCTCAAGGTAGAGATGGACCATCCGGGGCTCCCCCGCCGTATGCCGCACGCCGTCAACAAGCGACGCGTCCGCGGCGAAGTCGATCCGCTGCTGTTCCGGGACGTCGAGCATCCCGTGGTCCGCGGTGAGCAGGACGGTGGTCCCTGCCGGCAGCGACGCGTTGAGCCGTTTGACGGTTGCGTCAAGCTCTTCGAGCTGGTGCTCCCACTGTTCGGACTGGCAACCGTGCCGGTGGCCGGCCTTATCCAGTTCGTTGACGTAGAAGTACATCAGGGACTTGCCGGCTGTGTCCATGGCTTCGGCCGCGGCTTCTGTGCGCGCGTGGGCCGTCACGGCAGAAACGAAATTCCCGCCGCGGAGGGCCGCCTGCGTCATGGGCGAGTTGCCGAACTGCGGCAGGCTGACCGTGGTCACATTAACTGATTCGGCAGCCCGTTCGAGGACGGTAGGGAACGGCTGCCACTCAGCGGGGTCCACCTTGGCATCCCAGTTGCCGAGCATGTTGACGACTTTGTCCTGGTCCGGGTCCAGGACGTCATAGCCCACCATTCCGTGCTGGCCGGGCGGGAGTCCTGTGCCGAAGCTGGCCAGGGCAGCGGCCGTGGTTGAGGGGAACGTGGAGTCCAGCCAGACGGGAACTTCCCCCTGCCCGGACTGCATCACGGAGCGCAGGAAGGGTGTGTGGGCAGACTTCTGTTTGAGCAGGTTCCGGCCCAGGCCGTCGGCCAGGACCACGCAGACGCGCGACGCCGGCGGAAGGCCCAGGGAGTTCGTGAAACCTTCTACCCCGAGGCTGGCCGCCGCGCTGGTGAGGACATCCCCGATGGACCGCCGCCCAAAGGCAGGCGCGGGCGGCATGCTCAGCTGCGGGGAGGCCCCGTGGGAAACCGCTGCGGAAGAGGCTGGGGAGACTGTTGCTTTCCCTTGGTCCGGCATCTCAGCGCTGCTGGTGCCCGCGGCTGAGCCGGTTTCCGAACACACCCGTCCGGGGCCGGGGCTGGAGTGTCTGGCCGGCGTGCGGCACGGGAGCCGTGGAGCCGGTGTTCACGGCCCGCAGGGCGCGGGCAAAGAGTTTGGCGTCCTGGACGGCCTGCGGACCGTCGGCTTCGGCGCTGATCCGCAGGACGATGTCCTCCTGGGCAATGGTGCCGCTATAGCCGTGGTCTGCCTCGCATTGCGGGTCGCCGCAGCTGGCGGGGCCCATGTCCAGCCGCTGGCCGCCGGACCAGGCAATGGCGAGGGTGACTTCCCGGACCGGGTCCGAGGGCTTGTAGTCCTGCGGCTGGGAGTACATGTAGCTCAGGACCACGGAGCGGATCTGCGCGACGGGCACGGATTCGGTGGAAATCTGGGCCACGATCTGTTCGCCGGCCTCATCGAGCTGTTGGTCGTCCACGTGGGTGATCACCAGCATGTCTGAGGTCAGGACCAGCACGGTGATGTGGCGGCGGACTTCAGCCCGGTCAAAGTGGGTTTCCAGGTGCACCAGGTGGGCCACGCATTCGCGCCCGTCGAGGGCGTCGTCAACGACGTCGGCCACCAGGCGCGGGTAGAAACCAGCCTTCTGGAGCGCACCGTCCAGGCTCTGGCCCTGCGGCGTGTGGCTGTGTGAGCTGTGGGGGCGGGTTGCCTGGCTGTCACTGCCGGAGGTGGAAGGCGTCGACGGGGAAGGCTGTGAGCTCATCCCCCCATTTTCACAGATCGGCCGGGGACATGCTAACCGCGGTCAGCCCAGCATGGCCCGGCGGGCGCTGTCGGTACGCTGTGCTGCGTTGCCGATCCGGATATCTGCGGCCAGGATGTTCACGCCCCGGGTTCCGCAGAGGACCGGATTGAATTCCACCAAGGCTATTTCCGGATGGTTGTCCTTCATCCAGGCCAACCGCCCGGCGACTTCCTCCAGGGCGTCAATGTCCACGGCGGGAAGGCCCTGGTAGCCGAAGAGTTTGCGGGCGGCCCGGGGCCCACGGATGAAGTCTTTCACGTCGGCCGCGGACAGCGGAGGAACGCGGTGTGCCCAGTCATCCAGCAGGTTGACGGCGTCCCCGGCCAGCCCGAAGGAGACTACCGGTCCAAGCAGCGGATCCTCAATGGCCCGGAACGTGCACGCCTGCCCCACCGGGGCCATGGACTGCACCTCCAGGGCCGGCGAACCGTAGGGTGCCAGTGAGCGCCGCATCTGCACGATGTTGCGGCGGAGGGAATCCGGATCCTCGACGTCGAGGCGGACTCCGCCCAGGTCCAGGCGGTGGCGGAGCGCCGGGTCGGTCGTTTTCAGCGCGACCGGCCAGCCCAGCCTGCCGGCGGCAGCAACCGCCTCGTCCTCTGAGTCGAAACCGGCGGACGGGAGCACCGCAATGCCGTAGTGCGCCAGCAGCTCTGCCGCGGACGCCGGATCGAGGGTCTTAAGGTGCTCCCCGTGGACATCGCGCAGAAGCTGATCCAGCAGGATCCGTGCGCCTTCCGGATCGCAGCCGTCAGGTTGGACAAAGTGGCCGGGGTCCCGCGCCACCCATTCCGCGTAGCGCACGACGGCGGCGAGCGCCGCCACAGCCGCACCGGCGTTCGAGAAGCATGGCACTGTCCGGCCCTCACCTCCCACCATGCCCTCCACGTAGATGGAGGGATCAAGGATGCCGGTGAAGGCAGCGACTACCGGCTTTCCGGCGGCGGCCGAGCATTCGGCCAGGACCTCGGCGATATGGTCCACGGTCAGGCCACGCACCGGCAGCAGCGCGGCCACCACGGCGTGGACGGCGTCGGACGCGAGCGTGTCCTGGAGGCTGTGGCGGAGGGCCGGCAGCGCCAGGGACATGCCGGCGTCGAGATCCACGTCCGTGATGATGCCATCCACGGTCAGGCCGTGGGCCTCGGCGCTGTCCGCCACCACTTTGCCCAGCGCCAGGGAGTTGCTGAAGATGGCCAGTCCGGGCCCCGCCGGGAGCGGCTGGCTGGACACTATCTGGGTGATGTCCATCAGCTGTTCGATGGTCTCGACCCTGATGACGCCGGCCTGGCGCATCATGGCGTCCAGCGCACCGGCGGGCGCCTGGGTGGTCCGGACGGCGTGGCCGGGCGGCAGCCGCAAGCCCATGGTTTCCGACTTGGCCACTACCACGGGCTTGGTGCGGGCGAGCCGCCGGGCGATCCGGGAGAATTTGCGGGGGTTCCCGATCGACTCCAGGTAGAGGCCCACCGCGGCGGTGTCGGCGTCGTCCTCCCAGAACTGCATGATGTCGTTGCCGGAGACGTCCGCACGGTTGCCCGCCGACAGGAACGTGGACAGGCCCAGCCTGCGGCGGTGTGACGCCGCGTAGAGGGAAACACCGATCGCCGCCGACTGGCTGAACAGGCCCAGGCCCCCGCGCCGCGGCAGTGAGGGCGCCATGGAGGCGTTCAGTTTCACGTCGGGATGGGTGTTCACGATCCCCAGGGACGCGGGCCCGATCACCCTCATGCCGTTGGCCCGGGCCTTGCGGACCAGGTTGCGCTGGCGGGTGAGGCCGCGTTCGCCGTCGTCCGCGAAGCCCGCGGAGGCAATCACCAGCCCCTTGACCCCGGCCGCGGCGCACTGGTCAACCACGGTGGCCACTTCCTCGTAAGGGACGGCGATCACGGCCAGCCCCACCGGCTCCGGGATCTCGGAAATCCGGCCGAAGGACAGCATTCCGGCGAGCTCCAGTGCCTCCGGGTTGATGGCGTAGACCTGCCCGGAAAAACCGCCTTCAATGATGTGTTCCAGCAGCTGGTACCCCACGGTCCCCCACTTGCGGCTCGCGCCGATGACTGCAATGGACGACGGCGCCAGCAGGTCCCGGACGCTCCTCGCCTCGGCGCGGTGCTCGCGTGACTCCATCACCGCCCGGGACTTTTCGGTGGGGTCGATGTTGAACTCCAGGCTCACCACGCCGTCGTCGAAGTGGCGTTTGACGTCGTAGCCGGCGTCGGCGAACACCATCAGCATTTTGCGGTTTTCGGGCAGCACTTCGGCGCTGAAGCGGCGGATCCCGTTTTCGTGGGCGGCTGCGGCAAGGTGTTCGAGCAGGATTGAGCCGATGCCCCGGCCCTGGTGGGCGTCGGCGATGTTGAACGCAACTTCGGCCTCGAGGGGGTCATCCAGCCTGTCGTAGCGGCCGATCCCCAGGATTTCGCCGCCGATGGTGATCACCAGGGCAACCCGGTCCTTGTAGTCCACTTCGGTGAAGCGCTTGAGCTCCTTGCTGGACAGCCGGGCCTTGAATGCGAAGAAGCGCATGTAGATTGAGTTCTGCGATTGCCCGGTGTGGAAAGCCTGGACCGCGTCCGCATCGCTGGGGTGGATGGGCCTCAGATGGGCTGTGCCGCCGTCACGGAGCACGACATCGGCTTCCCAATGTTCCGGATATTCGCCGTCCCCGGGCTGATCCACCATAGGCTTAGCCTAACCACAAACTGACAGCGCAGGCCGTGTGCCCGGAGTTATCCTCCACACCTGCGCCCAGACCACAGCACCACCCGTAACCCAGAAGGATCCACCAGCCCTATGGCCCGCCGCCAAAGCCCAGCCCCTGCCGGGGACGCACCCCAGGATTTCGTCGAGAACATCGTGGACATCGATGTCACGTCCGAGATGGAAGGCTCCTTCCTGGAGTATGCGTATTCGGTGATCTACTCCAGGGCCCTGCCTGATGCCCGGGACGGGCTCAAGCCGGTCCAGCGCCGGATCCTGTACATGATGAGTGAGATGGGCCTGCGTCCGGACCGCGGCCACGTCAAGAGCGCCCGTGTGGTGGGCGAGGTCATGGGCAAGCTCCACCCCCACGGCGATACCGCCATCTATGACGCCATGGTGCGGATGGCCCAGGACTTCTCGCTGCGCCTGCCGCTGATTGACGGCCACGGCAACTTCGGCTCCCTCGACGACGGCCCGGCGGCCCCCCGGTACACGGAGGCGAGGCTCGCGGCAGCAGCCCTGACGCTGACCGACCACCTCGACGAAGACGTGGTGGACTTTGTCCCCAACTACGACAACCAGCTGACCCAGCCGGATGTCCTCCCGGCCGCGTTCCCCAACCTGCTGGTCAACGGCGCCACGGGTATCGCAGTCGGGATGGCCACCAACATGGCCCCGCATAACCTCGTGGAGGTCATCTCCGCCGCGCGGCACCTGATCGCCCACCCGGACGCGACCCTCGATGACCTCATGCGCTTTGTGCCGGGGCCGGACCTGCCAACAGGCGGCCGGATCGTGGGCCTGGACGGCATCCGGGACGCCTACGCCACCGGACGCGGTTCCTTCAAGACCCGGGCGAAGGTTGAGATCGAGCAGCTCTCGGCCCGGCGCACCGGCCTGGTGGTCACCGAGCTTCCCTACATGGTGGGCCCCGAAAAGGTGATCGAGAAGATCAAGGACGCCGTCAATGGCAAGAAACTGACCGGGATCAGTGACATCGTTGACCTGACGGACCGCCAGCATGGCCTGCGCCTGGTCATCGAGCTGAAAAACGGATTCAACCCGAACGCCGTGCTCCAGCAGCTCTACCGCTACTCGCCGATGGAGGATTCCTTCGGCATCAACAACGTGACGCTGGTGGACGGCCAGCCGCAGACCCTCGGCCTGGTAAAGCTGCTTTCCGTGTACGTGGAGCACCGGATCGATGTGGTGCGCCGGCGGACGTCGTTCCGGCTGGGTAAGAAGAAGGACCGCCTGCACCTGGTGGAGGGCCTCCTGATCGCAATCGTGGACATCGATGAGGTCATCCAGATCATCCGCTCCTCGGATGAGGTGGCGGCGGCCAGGGTCCGGCTGATGTCCATCTACGATCTTTCCGAGATCCAGGCCAACTACATCCTGGAACTGCGGCTGCGGCAGCTGACCAAGTACTCCCGGATCGAGCTTGAAAAGGAGCAGGAGGAGCTGCGCCGCGAGATCGCGGAACTGGAAGCCATCCTCGGCTCCGAGGAGCGGTTGCGCGGACTTGTGTCCTCCGAACTCGGCGAAATCGCCGAAAAATACGGCACGCCGCGACGGACGGTCCTGCTCGAATCCGAGGCCGTCTCCCCCACCGTGGCGGCAGCCCTGGCGGCCGCCCCCAACGGCAAAGGCCAGGCCGCGCCGCTCGCCCTGGAGATCTCGGACGATCCCTGCTGGGCCATCCTGACGGCGTCGGGCCAGATCGCGCGCACGTCCAACCAGGAGCCCCTCGCCGAGTCCGGGCCGCGGGCCAAGCACGACGTTTTCCGTTCAGTGGTCAAGACCTCGGCCCGCGGGGAAATAGCGGCGGTCACCTCACAGGGCCGGATGCTGCGGCTTCAGGTCATGGACATGCCGGTGCTGCCGCCGATGTCCGGCCTGCCCAACCTCGCCGGCGGTGTTCCGGCCAAGGACTTCATCACGCTCCTGAAGGGTGAAGCGCTGGTGGCGTTCGCCCCGCTGGATGAAGTCCTGGCCATCGGCACCGCCCAGGGTGTGGTCAAGCGGGTCCAGCCCGATTACCCCCTGAACCGCGAGGACTGGGAAGTCATTGCGCTCAAGGACAAGGACGAGGTGGTGGGTGTGGCGCCGGCCGGGTCTGAGGAGACTGATCTGGTGTTCCTGACCCGTGAGGCTCAATTGCTCCGTTTCGGCGCCGCCAACGTCCGGGCCCAGGGCAGGACGGCCGGCGGCATGGTGGGTATCAAGCTCGGCGCCGGGGACCAGGTGCTGTTCTTCGGGGCGGTCACCGCCGCCGACGACGACGCCGTGGTGGTCACCATTGCGGGCACGAACGGCGCCCTGCCGGGCACCGCTCCGGGTGCGGCGAAAGTGACGGCCTTCGCCGAATACCCTGCCAAGGGCCGTGCGACAGCCGGGGTTCGCGCCCACAGGTTCCTCAAGGGCGAAGACACGCTGCTGCTGGCGTGGGCCGGGCACGGACCCGCGAAGGCCTCATCGCTGGCCGGTATTGCCAGGTCGCTGCCGCAGGAACACGGCCGGCGGGACGGTTCGGGGATTCCGCTGTCCCAGGCAGTTGACGCGGTGGGTCCGGCCATGGCCTGGAGCGATCCGTCCTAGACTGCTGCCATGCCTATCATTCCTGATGAAAAGGACTGGACCTGGGTCCTCTCCCGGCCGTGCCCCGAGTGCTCCTTCGATGCTTCCACCGCCACACCGGCCACGGTGCCGGGCAGCGTGGAAAACATGCTCCCGCGCTGGCGGGCCGTCCTCCGCCGGCCTGACGTTGCAGAACGCCCGGATGACAGGACGTGGTCGGCGTTGGAATATGCCTGCCACGTCCGCGACGTCTTCACGCTGTTCGACCAGCGGCTGAACCTGATGCTCGACGCCGACGGCGCCCGGTTTGAGAACTGGGACCAGGACCAAACGGCAGTCGAAAAGGATTACGCCAATGCCGATCCCGCCGTGGTCAGCGCCGAACTGACGGCCGAGGGCAAGCAGATTGCCGAGTCCTTCGCCGGCGTCCGGGAGTCAGAGTGGGGACGGCGGGGCCTGCGCAGCAACGGTTCCGAATTCACGGTCCTGACGCTGGCCCAGTACTTCTTGCACGACGTGGTCCATCACCTCCACGATGTGGACGGCTGAGGGGACTCAACCCACCAGCGAAGCAGACGTGCCCGTCCGGGACACTGCCGAGAGCTCCAGCCGGGCGTCATCCGGCTGGATGTCGGCCGGATTGTGGGTGACCATAACCACTGTGCGGTCTTTCAGGCCGGCGCGGAGGTCTGCCAGCATTTCCCGTCCCGACTGTGCGTCCAGATGAGCCGTGGGCTCGTCGAGCAGGATAACCTCGGCCCCCGTCAGCAGGGTACGCGCCACCGCCAGCCGTTGCCGCTCGCCGCCGCTGAGGAAGGAACCACCCGGCCCGATCCGGGTGTCCAGCCCGGTGGGCAGCCGCGACACCAGGGCGCTGAGGCCGACGGCGGCCAGCGCCGCTTCCAGCTCTGCTTCACCGACGGCAGGCGCATCAGTGGCAGGCGGCGCCTGGATGCCCAGCATCAGGTTGCCCCGCAGCGTCGAATCGAAAAGGTGTGCCTCCTGCGGGCACCAGGCCGCCGTCCCGGTCACCGCGGCCCGGCCCGTGGCGGCCGGCAGGAAGCCCAGTAGGACGGCGAGCAGCGTGGATTTCCCCGCGCCGGACGGTCCGGTGACCGCCAGCCAGATGCCCGGTCCGGCCATTGCGGAGACTCCGGAGAACACAGGTTCCCCGCCGGGCCACGCCGCCCCGACGCTTTCCAGTTCAACACCCGCGGCGGCGCCGGAACGGGCGGGAACAGCATGCAGGCCGTCACCGGCCTCGGCGCCGGTGGCGCCGGTTTCGCCGGCGCCGGTTTCCGTGGCGCCGCCATCCAGCACCCCTGACTCACCGACCCGACCCATAACCCTGCGAAGCGCCGGGTACTGGCGCACCGCCGTCGTCATCGCCGCGTACGGTTCCACGAGTGCAAGCTGCAGCAGGACAACAACCGCGGCCGTGGCGGGCTCCATGGTTCCTGCCAGCACCTGGGGTGCGGTCAGCACGGCAGCAGCCAAGGCGGCGGTTCCGCAGGCGGCGACGGTGATGGCCTGGCCGAGGCCTTCGGCCCAGGCGGAACGCTGCGATGCCCGGGTGGCCAGGCGGTCCTCGGCGCGCAGCGCGTCCAGGATGGCTGCAGCGATGCCGTTCGCGTGCAGCTCGGGCCTGGCATCCAGCGCGGCGGACGTGCGCCGCAGGACGCCTGCCCGCAGGCTTTGTTCCGCTGTGGCCGAGCGGCGGTCCCCCCACAGGGCGGCGGCCGGCGCCACGAACAGGCCGACAGCTGCTGCGAAGGCAACGGCCGGCAACGCGGCAGGCGCCACGAGGGCGGTTGCCACCAGCGCTGAACCGGCCACGGCCAGCGCCGTTGCGGGCGGCAGCACAACCCGCGGCAGCAGGTCCCGGACGGTGTCGACGTCATCAATCACCGTACCCAGGACGTTGCCGCCCTGCAGGAGCCGCCGGAGTGAAAGGGCCTTGCGGCTCAGTGATTCCCAGAGCCGGCCGCGCAGGCGGGTGAGGGCGCCGAACACGGCATCGTGCAGCAGGAGCCGTTCCCAGTAGCGCAGGACGGCGCGCCCGATCCCAAAGAACCGCACCCCGACGATGGCAGTGAGCAGGTACAGGATGGGCGGCTGTTCGCTGGCCCTGATGATAAGCCAGCCGGAGAGGCCGGACAGGGCAACGGCGAAAAGGGCGGCAAAAGTGCCCACCACGGCGGCGCCGGTGAACCGGCCAGCCACCGGTGCCAGCAGGCCGGCCAGCAGGCGGGCGGTCCCGCCTGGCCGGGAATCCCCGGCCGCGGGCGTCTGCGTCCTCGCCGGATGACGCCCGGAAATTTCCGGTGCATGCTCTTGCTCCACGGTGGCCCCGGTTCCGTCGCACACGGTTCCGGAGGGCTCTGTTCCTGCTGACAGCCCAGCTCCGTCGGAGGGCGCCGTGATGCCGTGGGCGGAAACAGGCACCAGGTGGTCAGCCAGCTCGCGGGTCTGCTGGTCGTGGGCCACCAGGATGACGGTGACCTGGCCCCGGAGTGCACGGATCGATTCCTGCACCAGCGCCGCCGACACGCCGTCAAGGTGTGCGGTGGGCTCGTCGAGAAGCAGCAAGGTGGCACCGGACCTGATGCGGGCCAGGCCGCGCGCCAGCGCAACGCGCCGCAGCTCACCCGGGCTAAGTTCGGCCGGATGGTGGCCGGCGAGGTGCCCGGCAGCCGCAGCGGCCAGACAATCCGTGGCCGCCTCGGCTGCTGCCACAGTATCTGAGCCCCTTCCGCCACCGAGGTACAGCATGACCTCCTCGAGCACGGAGTCCGCCACCATCACCGGATGCTGCGGGACCCAGGCGATCGCGTCGCGTGCCAGGCCGGAGAGGCGGCCGGAAACTGTGGTTCCGCCGCCGTCCCCGATGGTCCCGGCCAGCACGCCAAGGACTGTGCTTTTACCGGCGCCGCTGGGACCGTCCAGGGCGGTGATCAGCCCGTGCGGGGCAGTGAACGTTAACGGCCCGACGGCGGGAGCGGACCGTCCGGAGTACGTGACACTGAGGTCGGTGACCGTCACTCCCGCGGACCCGGGCACGGAACCCGGGCTGCCGCCGTCGGACGCGGCAGCTTCGCGTCCCTGTGCGGGCAGCGGCTGCGGCTCGGGTGCTTCAGTGACCTTCCTGGTCTCGGCCAGGGCCGCCCGGCCGTCATCACTGGCGTGGTGGGCGGTGCCCAGCTCTCGCAGCGGCAGGTAGCAGTCCGGCGCAAGAATCAGCGCCAGGAGGCCGGCCTCAAGCGGCATTTCGCCGTGCACCAGGCGGACGCCGATGAATACGGCAACCACTGCTACGGAAATGGTTGCGATCAGTTCCAGCGCCAGTGCGGACAGGAACGCGGTGCGCAGCGTCCCCATGGTCCTGGCGCGGTATTCCTCGGAGATCTCCTCAAGGGCCTTGCGCTGCGCGGTGGCACGGCCCAGCCCCACCAGGACGGGCAGGCCCTTGGCCAGCTCCAGCATGTGGGCGGACAGCCGGGTCAGGGTTTCCTGGGCCTCGCGGACATGATCCTCGGTGTAGCGGCCGATCAGCACCATAAACAGCGGGACCAGCGGAACCGTCAGGACAATCACCACCGCGCTGACCCAGTCCGTGAACAGGATGCGCGCCCCGAGCAGCAACGGGATCGCGGAACAGTTCACCAGTGCGGGAAGAAACTGCGTGTAGTAGCTGTCCAGCGCGTCCAACCCGCGCGTAGCCAGCACGGCCAGTCCGCCGTCGGCCGGGCCGGTGCTGCGCGCACCGTTCCGCAGGGCCCGGGCCAGCAGCTCGGACCGGAGTTCCTCCTTGATGCCCAGCGCGGCGCGGCGCGCGGCGATGCCCTGGGCCCAGACTGTGGCGGACCTCAGGACAACGCCCGCCAGGCCCCAAGGCAACTGTTCGGCCCACGACCCGTTCCCGGTGGCCAGCCCGGCCAGCATGGCAGCCACGGCCTGCCCCATCAGGACCAGTGACAGCGCCTTCAGCGCCGCCAGCAGGCCAAGCCAGTAGATGGCGGAGCGTGTGGCCGGTCCGGCCGGAAAGTCCGGGCGCACAGCCGGTCAGCCCTTTGTCGTGAATGCCCGGACGGCAATGGCCGGCAGGAAGCTGTGCGCCGCGGGGATCTGGGACGCGCTGACACGGCGCCGGAACACCCAGTAGGTCCACGCCTGGTAGGTGATCACGAGGGGCAGGCCAACGGCTGCCACCACACTCATGAGCCCGAGCGTGTAATCGGACGACGACGCGTTGGCCACGGTGAGGTCAAACGCAGGGTCCAGAGTGGAGGGCAGCACCACCGGGAACACGGCGCCGAAAATGGACGCGCTGCCGAGGAGGAGGAAGGCCCCCATCGCCATAAACGCCCTGCGTTCGGATCCCCGCCGTGCCAGGAACCAAGCGGCTGCTGCGGCAATGACGGCCACGATCACGGCCGCCCAGGTCCACGGCTTGCCCTCCAGGAACTGGATGATGAGTGCCCAGCCTGCCAAAGGCAGCAGCAGGACCGGAAGCAGCCGGACGAACCAGCGGCGCGCGCGGTGGCGCACGTCGCCGTCGGTCTTCAATGCGAGGAACGCCAGCGCGTGCAGCAGGGAGAACCCCACCACGGCCAGCCCGCCCAGTACGGCGTAGCCGCTGAACCACGCAAACGCGCCGCCTTCGCGGTCACCGTTCGCGTTCAGCGGCAGGCCCGTGGTGGTCAAGGCCAGGGCAGCGCCGACGCCGAACGCGGCGAAGAAGGAGCCCAGGGCAATGGCCCAGTCCCAGCGCGACCGCCATTTGTCCGTGTCACCCTTGCCGCGGTATTCGAATGCCACGGCACGGAAGATAAGGGCAACCAGCACCACCAGCAGGGGGAGGTAGAGGGCGGAAAACAGCGAGGCGTACCAGAGCGGGAACGCCGCAAACGTTGCGGCTCCGGCCGTGATCAGCCAGACCTCGTTGCCGTCCCAGACTGGGCCGACGGTGTTCAGCAGCACCCGGCGCTCGGTGTTGTCCCGCGCGAAAAGCTTCATCAGCATTCCCACGCCGAGGTCAAAGCCTTCAAGAAAGAGGTAGCCGGTCCAAAGCACCGCGATGACGATGAACCAGATGGTGGGCAGCAGTTCCATGCTCGAGTATCCTCTGCTCTTTTTAGTAGGCGAATGCCAGGACGTCGTCGGCGGGCCTGCCAGTGCCGGGGCCCTTGTTGGCGTCCCCGTTTTCGTCGGCCGGGGTGTGGGCAAGTTCCGGCATCGCGGACACCACACCGCCCCGGATGAACTTGACCAGGAGCTTGACCTCAACCACCAGCAGCGCGGCGTAGACGGCGGTCAGGACGATCAATGACGTCAGCAGCTCACCGGCCGACACTCCTGGTGAGACTGCGGCCGCGGTGAACATAAACACCTGGTCGATGCCGTTCAGGTCCGGGTTGGGGGCCACCACAAACGGCTGCCGGCCCATCTCGGTGAAGATCCAGCCGGCCGCGTTGGCGCCGAAGGGGGCCAGGATGCCGAACACCGCCAGGCGCATCAGCCAGCGGGACGCGGGCACGGTGCCCTTCCGCGTCACCCACAGCGCGATGAGCGCCGCCAGTGCCGCAAGGCCGCCGAAGCCGATCATCATCCGGAAGCCCCAGTAGGTGACTTCCATAACCGGGACGTACTCGATCTCCTGGCCGGCCCGCTCGCCGTAGATCGGGTTGTCCGGCAGGTGGGTTCCGTAGTCGGCCTTGTACTGGTCCAGGAGTCCGTTGACGCCCTTGACTTCGGTAGTGAAATCGCCCTTGGCGAGGAAGGACAGGATGCCCGGAACCTCGATCAGGGCCACAATCTCGTCGCAGTTCTTGGAGCCAAGGTTCCCGACGCTGAGCACGGAGAAACCGGTGCCGTCGTGGCAGGCGCCCTCGGCCGCGGCCATCTTCATGGGTTGCTGCTCAAACATGAGTTTGCCCTGCAGGTCGCCGGTCAGGGCGGTGCCGGCGAACGAGATCATGGCGACGACGGCGCCGATCCGCAGGGAGCGGATCCAGACTTTGTGGTCGGTCAGGTCGCGGCCGGGGATGGCAGCCTCGCCGGGAACCACCTTCCCGTCGGCGCCGATGGTATCGATGCCGTCCGTGCGCCTGCGCCAGAGGTGGTACCAGGCGATGCCCAGGAGGAAACCGCCGGCAACGGCCAGCGCTCCCATCAGCGTGTGCGGAAAGGCCACCAGGGCGGTGTTGTTGGTGAACACGGCCCAGGCGTCGGTCATGACCGGCCGGCCGTCAATAATCTCCGCGCCCACCGGATGCTGCATCCAGCTGTTGGCCACGATGATGAAGTAGGCGGAGAACACCGATCCCACCACGGCCACCCAGAGGCAGGCCAGGTGGATGGCCGGCTTCAGCTGCTTCCAGCCGAAGATCCACAGGCCCAGGAATGTGGACTCAACGAAGAAGGCCAGCAGCGACTCCAGGGCCAGCGGCGCCCCGAACACGTCTCCAACGAAGCGGCTGTACTCGCTCCAGGCCATGCCGAACTGGAACTCCTGCACAATGCCGGTGGCCACGCCCATGATGAAGTTGATCAGGAAGAGCTTGCCCCAGAACTTGGTCATCCGGAGGTATTCCACCTTGCCGGTGCGGTGCCAGAGCGTCTGCATCACGGCCACCACCAGGCCCAGTCCGATGGTGAGCGGCACCATCATGAAGTGGTAGACGGTGGTGATGCCGAATTGCCAGCGTGCGATTTCCAGAGCTTCCACAGCAGTCCCTCGGGTTGGCGGAGCAATTTTTCTACGTGACGTAGAACTTTGACTTCTACAGAGTGTAGAACAATGCGGCGGGCACTGTAAACCAACAGTTCCATGTGTAAGTGGCGCCCACAAGGCCGCGGCGCGCCGAGTGTTCTACCGTACGTAGAAACTCAGACGAAAAACAGGTAAATTTGTTCTTGTATATGTAGCGCTAGTTCAGTCACCGCGGCCGTCAACGGCCCGGTGCGGGGAAATCGAAGGATGTATCGCAATGGCAAGTCTTGGCGAACTGGAACGGGCAGTGATGGATCTGCTCTGGGCGGGCCACGAAGCAGCCACCGCGAATACCCTGCGCGACAGACTGGCAACAACCACCGAGGCAAAGGGTGATGCTGCCGGGCATGAGGGCAAGGAGCTTGCCGTCACCACGGTCCTGACGGTCCTCTCACGGCTTGAGAAGAAGGGCCTGGTGGAGCGGGAACGCGGTATGCGGCCGCACCGCTACCAGGCCGTTTCCAGCAGGGAAGACCACACTGCGGAGCTGATGCATGAAGTGCTGGGCTCAGCGCCTGACCGTGAAGCCGTGCTGGCCCGGTTCATCGGCTCCGTGACGGACAGTGAAGCGGAAACGCTGCGCAAACTGCTTGGCCACATCTAGCGGACCATGTTCTGGACCTCGTACCTGCTGGCGGTCCTTGCGATAGTCCTGGCGTGGCCAGTGCCTATCCTGCTTTCCCGTGCCTCGTGGCCTGCCCGGTCACCGTTCACGGCAATGCTGCTGTGGCAGGCAATAGCACTTGCGGGCGGGCTGTCCATGATCGGCGCCATGCTGGTCTACGGGCTTGAACCGATCGGTGACAACCTCATCTCCGGGCTTCGCGGGCTGGCGGATATGGTCCTGTTCAACGCGCCCACCACGGCCTTGGGCTTCTGGCATCTGTTCGCCCTGTCCGCCGCGGCGCTGCTCACCGCCCACCTGGTCTTCACCCTGCTGCTGACCTACTACAAGATCGAACGGCAGCGGCGTAGGCACCGGGAACTCCTGGCCCTGTTGGCCGCCCCGTCCGTCGACGCGGCCCGCACGGTGGTCATCAGCCACGATTCACCCGTCGCCTATTGCCTGCCCGGCGGGGCCCGCTCCGTCACGGTACTCTCGGACGGCCTGATGGCCGCGCTGGAGCCGGCTGAGTTGCGGGCCGTCCTGAGCCACGAGAATGCCCACCTCAACCAGCGCCACCATCTCCTGCTCTGGGCGTTTGCCGCGTGGCGCCAGGCGCTCCCCTGGCTGCCCACCACCCGCCTCGCTCAGGAAGCGGTGAACTCGCTCATCGAAATGCTGGCGGACGACGTCGCGCTGAAGACGGAAAGCAAGGCCACGCTCATCAAGGCGATCGCCATTGTTGCCAGCGGCCCCACCGGAGGTATGGCCGGAGGTATGACGGCAGGGATGGGGGCGGGAAGCATGGCGGCTGCCGCCATGCCGTCCGCGCACCCCGGCCTTGCCCTGGACGGGCTTGAGGCGCCCACAGGCGCCGTCTCAGGTTCTGCCCGGACCACCATCTCCCGGGTCAGCCGGCTGCTGTCCCCTGAGCCGCAGTTGCCTGCCGCCGCCCGCGGGCTGGTGCTTGCCGGCTCCGCCCTGCTCCTGGCCGTGCCCACCGCCCTGCTGATCGTGCCGGGCCTGCTGGGCTGAACGGACGCCGCGGATGGAACCGCCGTCTGGACTGAACCCCGGCATGGGCTGTGCCGACGCCGGCCTAGCCGTCACCGGACATCAGGCGTCGATCCGCTCCCGGTCCAGGCTGGAGGCGCCGGCGATGATGAAGTCTTTGCGGGGGGCAACATCGGATCCCATCAGCAGGTCGAACGTGTCTTCGGCATGCTTGGCGTTCTCGATCCCCACCTTGCGCAGCGTCCGGTGCCGCGGGTCCATGGTGGTCTCGGCAAGCTGTCCGGCGTCCATCTCGCCCAGGCCCTTGTAGCGTTGGATCGGTTCCTTGTAGCGCTTGCCTTCCTTGGCCAGCCGGGCCAGGAGCACATGGAGTTCCGCCTCCGAGTAGGTGTAGATCATGTCGTTGGCTTTCTGCCCGGCGTTGATGACCTCCACCCGGTGCAGCGGCGGCACGGCAGCATAGACCCGTCCGGCGTCGATCATGGGGCGCATGTACCGGAAAAAGAGTGTCAGCAGGAGGGTCCGGATGTGGGCTCCGTCGACGTCGGCGTCGGTCATGAGAATGACCTTGCCGTACCGGGCCGCGTTGATGTCGAAGCTGCGTCCGGATCCCGCACCCACTACCTGGATCAGCGCAGCGCACTCCGTGTTGGACAGCATGTCCCCTACGGACGCCTTCTGCACGTTCAGGATCTTGCCGCGGATGGGCAGCAGCGCCTGGAAGTCCGAGGACCGCGCCAGCTTGGCGGTTCCCAGCGCGGAGTCGCCTTCCACAATGAACAGTTCGGAACGGTCGACGTCGTCCGTCCGGCAGTCGGCCAGCTTGGTGGGCATGGACGAGGTTTCCAGGGCATTCTTGCGCCGCTGGGTTTCCTTGTGCACCCGCGCGGAAATCCTGGACTTCATCTCGCTGACGATTTTTTCCAGGAGCAGCGCTGAGTGGGCCTTGTCGTTCCGGTTGGCCGAATTCAGCTTTGCGGTGATCTCCTGCTCCACCAGCTTCGAGACGATGGCGCGGACGGCGGAGGTGCCCAGGATTTCCTTCGTCTGGCCTTCGAACTGCGGTTCGGCCAGCCGGACCGTCAGGACAGCTGTCAGGCCGGCGAAGATGTCATCCTTCTCGATCTTGTCGTTGCCGGCCTTCAGCTTGCGGGCGTTGGCCTCCACTGCTTTCCGGAACGTCTTGACCAGCGCCTGCTCGAAGCCCGACTGGTGGGTTCCGCCTTTGGGCGTGGCGATGATGTTGACGAAACTGCGGACGGTGCTGTCATAGCCGATGCCCCACCGGAGAGCCACGTCCACTTCGCAGTCACGTTCAACCTCGGCGAGCTGGCTATGGCCCCGTTCGTCGAGTACCGGCACGGTTTCCTTGAATTTGCCTGAGCCGTGCAGCCGCCAGACGTCGGTCACGCCGGGATCGGCGGCGAGGAACTCGACGAACTCGGACAGGCCGCCGTCGTGGTGGAACACCTCTTCGTGGCCGGCTGCTTCACCGGGGGTACCGGGCAGCCTGCGCTCATCGCGGACGGTGAGCTTGAGTCCCGGTACCAGGAAGGAGGTCTGTCGTGCCCGTGCGGCCAGTTCGTCGTAGGAGAACTTGGCGTCCGGCGTGAAAATCTGGCGGTCCGCCCAATAGCGGATCCGGGTCCCGGTCACACCACGCTTCGCCTTGCCCACCACCTCGAGCACTGAGCCGTCCACAAACGGCGCGAACACCGCCGACGGGTCCAGCTTGGATCCCTGGTCCTTGAAGCGCCCGGGCTCGCCGCGCCGGAACGACATTTTGTAGGTCTTGCCGCCGCGGTCCACTTCTACGTCCAGGCGCGCAGACAGGGCGTTCACCACGGAGGCGCCCACGCCGTGCAGGCCGCCGGAGGCCGTGTAGGACCCGCCGCCGAACTTGCCGCCCGCATGGAGCTTGGTGAAGACCACCTCGACGCCGGTGAGCCCCGTCTTGGGTTCCATGTCCACGGGGATGCCTCGGCCGTCGTCGTGGATTTCCACCGAGTTGTCCGCGTGCAGGATGATCTTGATGTCGTGGCCAAATCCGGCAAGCGCTTCGTCCACCGAGTTGTCGATGATCTCCCACAAGCAGTGCATCAGCCCGCGCGAATCGGTGGAACCGATGTACATGCCGGGGCGCTTGCGGACGGCCTCGAGGCCCTCCAGGACAGAAAGGTGCCGGGCGGTGTAATCAGAACTTGGTGCCACGGGTTGTGAACTCCTTCAGTGACGGAACAGCTGGCGCTGCGGGCGCTCCATCAAGCCTAGTCGGCGCGGCAGGAGACAGAGGGCTGCCACACTTCCCACGGGCTGTGGGCAAGGCCACTCGTTATCTTTCCGTGACCGAAACCGGCGCCTTGATCCATTCTTGTGGCTACGCGGACAGCGAACTTGACCCGTCCTTGCGATGGGATTGGTACGAATACTGGTTATATAGACATACAGATCTACTAAGGAGGCCGACATGACAACAGCAGTGGCAGACCGCACACTCAACGCACTGGACCGGTGCGATCGTTGCGGGGCTCAGGCATATGTCCGCGTTGTTCTCGAGTCCTCCGGCGGTGAGCTGCTGTTCTGCGG
This sequence comes from Arthrobacter sp. Soil762, assembly GCF_001428335.1. GTDB lineage: Bacteria > Actinomycetota > Actinomycetes > Actinomycetales > Micrococcaceae > Arthrobacter. The sequence goes on along the minus strand of NZ_LMSG01000017.1, from coordinate 19,602 downwards.
CCACCATGCCCGTGCAATCGAGGCTACGCTGAGGCCGTTGAGCTCCGACTGGCACGACGAGACGGGCAGGCTTCACGAGAAGGCTCCCGTCTCCGTCGACTGACCAGGCGCACCACAACCTGATACACCTCGAAGAGGACCCCTCCAGCCGGAGGGGTCCTCTTTTGTCGTGAACTTGCCATGAAGCCGCAGACAGGAAAACGCGGGTCCCCTCCGGCCCATCCATCCGAAGATTCTGGGCCGAAGGGGACCCGCGCTGCCTGAGTCCTGATCTAGTCCAGGTAGTCCCGCAGCACCTGCGACCGTGACGGGTGGCGGAGCTTGGACATGGTCTTGGATTCGATCTGGCGGATGCGCTCACGCGTAACACCGTAGACCTTGCCGATTTCGTCTAAAGTCTTCGGCTGTCCGTCGGTCAGGCCGAAACGCATGGCCACCACGCCGGCTTCGCGCTCGGACAGGGTGTCCAGGACGGAGTGCAGCTGTTCCTGCAGGAGCGTGAAGCTCACCGCGTCGGCGGGAACCACAGCCTCGGAATCCTCGATGAGGTCACCGAACTCGGAGTCACCGTCTTCACCCAGCGGGGTGTGCAGGGAGATCGGTTCGCGGCCGTACTTCTGGACCTCGACGACCTTCTCCGGAGTCATGTCCAGTTCGAGGGCCAGCTCTTCGGGCGTGGGTTCGCGGCCCAGGTCCTGAAGCATCTGGCGCTGCACGCGGGCCAGCTTGTTGATGACTTCAACCATGTGCACCGGGATGCGGATGGTGCGGGCCTGGTCTGCCATGGCGCGGGTAATGGCCTGGCGGATCCACCACGTGGCGTACGTGGAGAACTTGAAGCCCTTGGTGTAGTCGAACTTCTCGACAGCGCGGATCAGGCCCAGGTTACCTTCCTGGATAAGGTCCAGGAACAGCATGCCGCGGCCGGTGTAGCGCTTGGCCAGCGAGACCACGAGGCGGAGGTTGGCTTCGAGCAGGTGGTTCTTGGCGCGCTTGCCGTCGTGGATGACGAACTCAAGTTCACGCTTGAACTTGGGGTCCATCGAGCCGTCGTCGGCGTTGATTTTCTCTTCGGCGAAGAGCCCGGCTTCGATCCGGAGCGCGAGGTCAACTTCCTGCTCGGCATTGAGCAGCGCAACCTTACCGATCTGCTTGAGGTAGTCCTTGACGGGGTCAGCCGTGGCGCCGGCCGACATCACCTGCTGGACAGGGGCGTCGTCGTCATCGGCATCCGAGTAGACAAAACCCTTGCCCGTGGCTGCTGATGCGGCCTTGGCGGCGTTGATCTCGCTTTCATCGGCGATGTTGATGTCGTCGAGGTCCTCCTCAACGTCCTCATCATCGTCCGATGCGCCGCGGGCTGATTTTCCGGCTGCTTCGGCAGCGGCTTTGGCGCCAGGCTTGGGCCCGCGCTTCTTGGGCTCAGGCTTGCCGTCCAAACCGGTGTCACCGGAGGCATCCTTGATGGCTTTGTTGGCTGCCCGCGTCGCTGCTCGCTTGGCGTTCGTTGCAGCCTGCTTCGCCTCAGGGGACAAATCGTCCTGGGCGGCGGGTTCCTTCTTCGCGGAAGACGGGGTCACAGAAAACCTTTCTAGCGGCGGTCTGTGGAATCACCATACGGGCAACACCACTATGACCCTGTCAAGTCCGTGATGAATATCAGGTGCAACCACGGCCGGCAGAGTCTACAAGTAGAACTGCCGGGGCGGCTGTAATGTTCCCGACTGGGCTTCATCACATGCACTTGATTCACGGACCCAACCGGGTCTCGGCAACCATTGTCTCACGGTTTTCCCAAACCTGACCTCAAGGCTGCCCCCATCCAAACCAGTCAGGCGGAATCCGGTCAGGCCGCATCCGGTTCGAATTTCCGCCAGGCGGCCTCCTTCCGTGCAGCCCAGCCGCAGAGGGTGCCGCGCCGGACCAGCTCAAGCATGAGTTCGGCGAGCCGGTAGCCTGGCTCCTCGTTAAGGGCGCGGCCGAGGTACGCAGCAGCGTAGGAGCCCCTCCCCCTGCACCACGCGATCCACCCACGCCCGGTCAGCGCGGCTGCACCGGCCTGCCCGCCGCACGCCGACAGCTGTTCCAGCACCTCGTCCAGGCTGTTAAGGGTGTGCCAGGCAGGAACCACCGGGTCCAGTCCCAACAGGACTTCGCCATATCCTGGAATGCCCTGCATGCTGCGAGTACTGGGACCGTTAGCACCCGGTCCGGCAGGCTCCCTTCCTGTCAGTCCGGCTCCCGACGCTGGAAGTCCGGATGGTAAGGGCCCCGGGAGTACGGGCCCCACCGGAGCCAGGATGCAGCCGGCATCGAAGATGCCGAACATCTCGGCACCCGCCAAGGCAGCCGCCTGACCGGCGGCGGCCATCACCAGGACGGCGTCACGCCAGGCGGGGACCCGGAGCGACGCGCGTAGGAAGGCAACGTCATAGACGGGCAGAGGCTGACCAGGCTCGTTGGCCAGCAGGGCCTCCCATTGGAGCATCAGCTGGCCAAACTGTTCCCTGCTCCCCCGTCGCCGGTCCAGCTGCGCCGCCCACGTGGCCTCAGAGGCAAGGACGGCTGCCCGGTCCTCGCCGGAAAGCAGGGGTGGAGGATGCGCCCCGTCCTCCGGCGCGGGCCCGACGCTACTGCCGCGGAAGACCATCTCGGCATTAAGCATGCTGTCCCGGATCGCCTGAACCGACCGGCCTGGCGAGGGGCAGCAGGACGGATCGGTGCAAAAGGCATCACGCCAGAAGGCGTCACCGACATACCAGGCGTCCCGCACCGGCATCCCCGCGGCCCCTAGGACCATCTGGAGTGCATCCAATAGCCCGCGGTATGTTCCAGGTGGTTCCATCCAGCCGTCGTTGGTGAAACAGGCCAGCAGGGCGGCATCGGCATTCTCGTCAGCCAGGAGATAATCGCGCACCGTGCGCGCGTACTCCCGCGGATCCGCGAGGGTTTCCGGGCCGGGAAGATCCAGCCTCAGGGTTGCTCCCAGCCGGTTCCCCTGCAGGGTCATCGCAACCAGGCTGTCGGCCGGCCAGTAGCCCAGGGAATGCGGAATGAACCCGAGGATGTCTTCAGGGCCTCGGACGGTCAGGTGTTCTGAAGGTTTCATGGTTCCAGCTTTGGCGCAGCGCGAGCCGCGGTGAAGCGCCAACTTACCGTATGTGAATAACCTGCCTGTGCAGGAAAGGTGTCAGTCTTTGCCCGCGCGGTCCTTGGACTCGGACGGCTGGCGACGCTGGGCCAGGTTCGCCCGCCGCTGCTGCGCCATGGCCCGAAGGAGCGGCGCCACCACAACACCCTGCGCTGCCATCTGGCGCCGTACTTTGCGCCGGCAGACAATCGTCATGGCGGCGCCAAAGCCCAGCAGCAGGAACTGTACGCTGAGTGCGATCCGGAACGGTTCGAGCCCGTACAGGACGCCGCCGGAATAGCCGATGGCCAGCAGGACGTCCAGCACCAGGCCGATCAGGAAGATGGCCACGAGGGCCGCGATGAAGCCGCCCACATTCACGATGCCCGTTGCGGTTCCGATCCTGTGCGCCGGATTGAACGTCCGCGCGAAATCAAACCCGATCATCGATCCCGGCCCCCCGATGGCCAGGACGACCACCAGGCACGCCAGCAACCACAGCGGGGAACGGCCAGGCATCAGCAGCACCGCGGCCCAGGCAGCGGCCGTGGCGCCGGCGATGAGCAGGACCATCGTTGACCGGCGAAGCGGGTGACGGGAGACGAACTGCCCAATGAAGGGGCCCACCGCCATCGCCGCCGCAACGTACAAGGTCATCAGGCCCGCCACGGTTCCGGCATCCAGGCCCTGCCCCGAGATCAGGAACGGATATCCCCAGGTCATGGCGAAGACGGTGCCGCTGAACTGGATGGTGAAGTGGCTCCACATCCCCAGCCGGGTACCCGGCTGGCGCCAGGCCCGCGCGAGCGAGGCGCCCGTGGCTTTCAACCCCTGCTGCGCCTGCGGCGCGGGCGCACCGGGCGGGTGGTCCTTCAAGAGCACAAGCACCAGGACAACCGCAACGCCCGCCATGCCCGCCAGCATCAGGAAACCGGAGGTCCAGCCGAAGGAATGCAGGACAAAGGCGAAGGGAAGCACACTGAAAAGCTGCCCGAGCTGGCCTGACATGCCCGTCAGCTGGGTGACCAGGGGAACCCTGGCCGGCGCGAACCACAACGGAATCAGGCGGATCACGGAAATAAAGGTCATGGCGTCCCCGGCGCCCACCAGAACCCGCCCCGCCACACCGCCGGGGATGGTGTCGGCGAAGGCCAACTGGAACTGGCCAAGACCCATCAGGACGGCTCCACCGGCGATCATGGCGCGCGAGCCGAATCTGTCCACCAGCAGGCCCACGGGGATCTGCAGGCCGGCGTAGACCAGCAATTGCAGCACCGTAAAGAAGGAGATGGCGGACGCGCCGGCATGGAACCGCTCGGTGGCCTCAAGTCCCACCACCCCGAATGACGTGCGCTGGGAGACGGCCACAAGGTAGGCGAAGATGCCGATGGTCCAGATCAGCCAGGCTCGGGGTGCAGTCACCCCCTCATTATGCCCGGGCTGCTGCCCGGACCAGGGCAAGCGTCTGCCAGGCGGACGCACGGGTGCGGGCTACGAGTGCGGGTTCTCGCGGGCCAGGTAAGCCTCCACTGCCGCGCCCAGCTCGTCCCCGTTGGGCAGTTCGTCATTTTCATCGGCCAGGAGGGAGCGCCGGACGGTGCCTTCGGCCTTCTCGTCGTACCGCTCCTCCAGCCGGGTGACCACCTGCTGGACATCTTCGGAGGCGGCCACCTGCTCGGCGATCTGGCGGCCCACTTCCCGGCCCGCTTCGCGCAGCCGGTCCGCCGGCAACATCAGGGATGTCGCGGCACCGAGGAATTCGAGTCCGGCTACGGCGGCCGGCGGGTATTCCGCCTCAGCGAGGTAATGCGGAACGTGGATCACGTAGCCGGCAACATTGCGCTCAGCTTCCATCAGCCGCAGCTCCAGGATGTGGCCCACGGCCGCCGGAACGTCAACGGTGGGCTTCCAGACCGAGATGCCCTCGATCAGTTCCGGACGGTTGCCGTGGACGGTCACACCCACCGGGCGGGTGTGCGGTACCGGCATCGGAATGGAGTGGATCCACGTTACGAGGTTCACGTCCAGCTTTTCCACAATGCCGACGACGGCGCGCGCGAACCGCTCCCATTGAAGGTCGGGTTCAAAACCGGCCAGCAGCAGGAAGGGGCTGCCGAGCCCGTCCGTCAGCTTGTACAGCGCCAGCTTCGGCTGCTGATAGTCCTGCAAGTGATCCTCCACAAAGGAGATGTGGGGCCGCCGCGACCGGTAGTCGATGAGCTGGTCGGCGTCGAACACCGCCACCGTCTCGGCGTCGAGGGTGTCCAGGAGCTCAGCATTGATCTGCTTCACCACGTGGCCGGCATCGGCGAAGCCGGTGAAACCCATCACCAGGTTCAGCCCGCGGAGCGCCGGGCTGTGGAACAGCTCGATGTTGCTCGCATAGAGCGCATCGGGGTCCAGCAGGGAACCGGAAATCCGTTCAAGCACGGCGTCTTCCTTTCAAGGAGTCGGGTGAATATCTTGTACAACGCGGCCAGGCACCCCTGAATTCCGCCAGCGGGTGTGGCGCAGGTCTCAGGAGATTCCGCTGCCGCGGCCCGCAGCGGCTACGATCGTGAATGGCCCGCCGGACGGGTTTACCGGTACCCCGGCGACGTCCCGATCGGACGGCCGCCGGATTTCCATGGCCGGGCGCCTGACATCCATACCAGCGCGAACAGCCTTTTCGAGAATTGAGGACTTACCCCGTGGTCAAGAATACTGAAATCAACCTTAGTACCCTCGCTAAGGACCTGAAGAGGACCCCCAGTGACGCCGTTGTCATCGGCGTGGGACAGGGATCGGACGGCCCCGTCCTGCTTGAGAATCCGCTGACCGCAAAATCGGCTGAAGCGCTCACTGACTCCCTGAAGGTCCTGGGCGTCACCGGCGCCGCTGACCAGGTCGTCCGGCTGCCCGGCCTGCCGGAAACGGGTTCCGGGGTCCTGGTCCTCGCCGGCGTCGGCAAAGTGGCCGCTGGCCGCCCGCTGACCGAAGAGGCCCTGCGGCGTGCGGCAGGTTCCGCCGTCCGCCAGCTCAGCGGCCTGCCCACCGTTGTCCTCGCGCTCCCGACGGCGGGAGTCGCCGACGTCGCGGCGGTCGCCGAAGGTGCCGCCCTGGGAGCCTATTCGTTCACCGAGTACCGGTCGTCCAACGACGGGCTGAAGGATCCGGTCCGCAACGCAGTGATCTACACGGACGTTACCGCCAATGATGCGCTGCGCTCTGCCCTGACGCGGGCAGGCCTGATCGGCAAAGCCGTCAACGCCACGCGATCCCTGGTCAACCAGCCGCCCAGCCACCTCTACCCCGAATCCTTCGCCGAGGCCGCCAAGGAACTGTCCAAGGGCCTGCCTGTTAAGGTCACGGTCTGGGACGAAAAGCGCCTCGAAAAAGAAGGCTTCGGCGGCATCATGGGCGTGGGCAAGGGGTCCACGCGACAGCCCCGCCTGGTGAAGGTCGAATACGCCCCCGCAAAGGCCACCGCAAAAATCGCCCTGGTGGGCAAGGGCATCACGTTCGACACCGGCGGAATTTCGATCAAGCCGGCCCTTGGCATGGGTGACATGAAGAGCGATATGGCGGGCGCCGCCGTCGTCCTTAATACTGTGCTGGCCATCGCGGGACTTGGCCTGCCGGTGAAGGCGACCGCCTGGCTCTGTATCGCAGAAAACATGCCCTCCGGTGCGGCCTCACGGCCGGCGGATGTCCTTACCATGTTCGGCGGCAAGACCGTTGAGGTGCTGAACACCGATGCCGAGGGCCGCCTGGTCATGGCAGACGGCATCGTCGCGGCGAGCCTCGAATACCCTGACGCCATCATCGACGTCGCCACCCTCACCGGTGCGCAGCTCATCGCCCTCGGCAACAGGACCGCCGGCGTGATGGGCTCTGACAGTGTCACCGGGCCGCTCAAGTCCGCCGCCGACCGTGCGGGCGAACTGGTGTGGCCCATGCCCCTGCCGGAGGAACTGCGCCCGAGCATCGACTCCCAGGTGGCCGACCTCGCCAATATCGGTGAGCGCCACGGCGGCATGATGACCGCGGCTGTTTTCCTGCGCGAGTTTGTGGGCAAGGGCAAAGACGGGGAGCAGATCCCCTGGGCGCACATCGACATCGCCGGCCCCTCCTTCAACAACGGAAGCCCTTACGGCTACACCCACAAGCAGGGCACGGGCTGCACGGTCCGCACACTGGTGGCCTACGTGGAGGACATCCTGGCGGCTGCCGCCTGACCCAGGCAAACCCTGCCTTGCTGGTGAGTTGTCACGCGGCTGTGCGTCATGCGCCTCCAGAACCGGCCGTGATCCCTTGGCCACATGGCCGCGTGACACTCGACACAAGCGCCCCACAAAGGCGGCGCCAAGGTGGAGCATGGATGAGGGGTTCGCTAAGGTGAACCCCGGTAGTCACAAATGAAAGAGAACCTGCCTGCTGGCATAATCACGGCAGTACAAGTTCCAAGACCAGATGATGCGCAAAGCTCGCGTCATCGTTCACGCGAGGGAGCGTCTAAGTGGCCGATCAGGCAACTGCGCAAGAATTCGACATCCTGGTACTCGGTGGCGGAAGCGGCGGCTACGCCACCGCCCTCCGGGCCGTTCAGCTTGGCTTCACCGTTGGTCTGGTTGAGAAAGCCAAACTGGGTGGTACGTGCCTGCATAACGGCTGTATCCCCACCAAGGCACTGCTGCACTCCGCAGAGCTGGCGGATCACGCCCGTGACTCCGCCAAATACGGCGTGAATGTCACCCTGGACAGCATCGACATCACCGCTGTCAATGCATACAAGGACGGCATCGTCGCCGGCAAGTTCAAGGGACTGCAGGGGCTGATCAAGTCCAAGGGCATCACTGTCATCGAAGGCGAAGGCAAGCTGACCGCCCCGGACACCGTCACCGTCAACGGCACGGCCTACAAGGGCAAGAACATCGTGCTTGCGACCGGTTCGTACTCCCGCTCGCTGCCGGGCCTGGAAATCGGCGGCAAGGTTATCACCTCCGACGAAGCCCTCACCATGGACTACATCCCCAAGAGCGCCATCATCCTGGGCGGCGGCGTGATCGGCGTCGAGTTCGCTTCGGTCTGGAAGTCCTTCGGGGTCGATGTCACCATCGTCGAGGGCCTGCCTTCGCTGGTCCCGAACGAGGACGCGACGATCGTCAAGAACTTCGAGCGCGCCTTCAAGAAGCGCGGCATCAAGTTCTCCACCGGTGTCTTCTTCCAGGGTGTGGAGCAGAACGACGACGGCGTCAAGGTCACCCTCGTGGACGGCAAGACGTTCGAAGCCGACCTGCTCCTTGTTGCCGTGGGCCGCGGCCCCGTCACAGCCAACCTTGGCTACGAGGAAGCGGGCGTCACCATTGACCGCGGCTTCGTCATTACCAACGAGCGCCTGCACACCGGCGTTGGCAACGTCTACGCCGTTGGCGACATCGTCCCGGGCGTGCAGCTGGCACACCGCGGCTACCAGCAGGGAATCTTCGTGGCCGAGGAAATCGCCGGCCTGAAGCCCGTCGTCGTCGAGGACGTCAACATCCCCAAGGTCACGTACTCCGAACCGGAGATCGCCACGGTTGGTTACACCGAGAAGGGCGCCAAGGAGAAGTTCGGCGAGGACCAGGTGGAAACCCAGGAGTACAACCTGGCCGGAAACGGCAAGAGTTCCATCCTGGGCACCAGCGGCATCGTGAAGCTGGTCCGCCAGAAGGACGGTCCAGTGGTGGGCGTGCACATGATCGGCGCCCGCATGGGCGAGCAGATCGGTGAAGCGCAGCTCATCGTGAACTGGGAAGCCTACCCGGAGGACGTCGCACAGCTTGTGCATGCCCACCCGACCCAGAACGAGTCACTCGGTGAAGCCCACCTTGCACTCGCAGGCAAGGCCCTCCACGGCTAATAGCCTCCCGTTTTACCGCAAGACAACAGGGCTTGGTGCACCCGGCGCGACCTGCCGGGTGCACTAAGCTCAAACAAGCCAGCCATCATCCGCACAAAAGATCAATAAGGAGAACGGGGACGACATGTCTGAATCCGTTAACTTGCCCGCCCTCGGTGAGAGCGTCACCGAAGGAACCGTCACCCGCTGGCTCAAGCAGGTAGGTGACCGGGTAGAGGTGGACGAACCGCTGCTCGAGGTTTCCACCGACAAAGTAGACACCGAAATCCCCTCTCCGATTGCCGGCATCATCGAGGAAATCCTCGTAGCCGAAGACGAGACCGCTGAAGTTGGCGCTCCCCTGGTCCGCATCGGCGATGGCTCCGGCGGCGGCGCAGCCCCCGAAGCAGCAGCACCGGCCGTGGAAGCCCCCGCCGCACCGGCTGCAGAGGCCCCGGCCGAGGAAGCCCCGGCCGCAGAAGCACCGGCTGCAGAAGCTCCCGCAGCGGCAGCACCCGCCGCTTCGGACGGCGAAAGCCACGACGTCACCCTCCCGGCACTGGGCGAAAGCGTCACCGAAGGAACCGTCACCCGCTGGCTGAAGGCCGTGGGCGACACCGTTGCAGTGGACGAACCGCTGCTCGAGGTATCCACGGACAAGGTTGACACCGAAATCCCGTCCCCCGTCGCGGGAACGCTGCAGGAAATCCGTGTCAACGAAGACGAAACCGCCGAAGTTGGCGCCGTCCTCGCCGTCATCGGCTCCGGCGCGGCAGCCCCCGCAGCCTCCGCACCGGCCCCAGCTGCAGCGCCGGCACCCGCCGCCGCGCCTGCCGCACCGGCGCCCGCAGCGGCACCGGCACCCGAAGCACCCAAGGCAGAGCCTGCTCCGGCGGCACCTGCCGCGGCAGCAGCACCTGCTCCCGCTACGGCCCCGGCACCCGCAGCCGAGCCTGCTGCCGGTGGCGAATCCGGCTACGTGACTCCCCTGGTCCGGAAGCTGGCCAACCAGCACGGCGTGGACGTCGCATCACTGTCCGGCACCGGCGTCGGTGGGCGCATCCGCAAGCAGGACGTCCTCGCCGCGGCAGAAGCCAAGGCCGCTCCCGCTCCAGCAGCACCGGCCAAGCCGTCCGCCGCTCCGGCCGGCCCGGCTGCCTCCTCCCTGCGCGGCACCACGCAGAAGGCACCCCGCATCCGCCAGGTCATCGCCCGCCGTATGCGCGAATCCCTCGAAATCTCCACGCAGCTCACGCAGGTGCACGAAGTGGACATGACCAAGGTGGCCAAGCTCCGCCTGAAGGCCAAGAACTCCTTCCTGGCCCAGAACGGCGTCAAGCTCACCTTCCTGCCGTTCATCGCCAAGGCCGTGGCCGAGGCCCTCAAGCAGCACCCCAAGCTCAACGCTGCGTACGACGAGGACAAGCAGGAGATCACGTACCACAACGCCGAGCACCTGGCGATCGCAGTGGACACGGACAAGGGCCTGCTGGTTCCGGTGATCACGGATGCCGGCAACCTGAACCTGGCCGGACTGGCCGCCAAGATCGCCGACGTTGCCGGGCGCACCCGCGACGGCAAGATCGGTCCGGACGAACTGTCCGGCGGAACGTTCAGCATCACCAACATCGGTTCGGTCGGCGCCCTGTTCGACACCCCGATCATCAACCAGCCGCAGGTGGGCATCCTGGGAACCGGCGCGATCGTCAAGCGCCCCGTGGTGGTGGCCGATGAGAACGGTGACGACTCGATCGCCATCCGCTCCATGATGTACCTGTCCCTCACGTACGACCACCGCCTGGTGGACGGCGCGGATGCGGGCCGCTTCCTCCAGACCCTGAAGGCCCGCCTTGAAGAAGGCGCCTTCGAGGCCGACCTGGGACTCTAGCCCCAGGCCAGAACCAAACGACGGCGGTGCACGCACCGGTGGGAAACCACCGGAACGCGTGCACCGCCGTCGCGGTTTAAGGCGCAGCCCTGTCCCCGCCGACACACAAAAACCCTGCGGCCGGCCTTACTACATGATGTAGAACCCCTGCGTAGACTGGTCGCATGATTATCGTGTACAACATCGTGGTCTTCCTGCACATCGTCGGCGCCGCCATGATCGTCGGAATCTGGATCGGGAACATGAAAACCCCCACGGTCCACCCCCGGCAGTTCGACGGCGCAGCTCTTCAGCTCATCACCGGCATCGTGCTGATGGGCCTGATCCCGTCCCTGGACATGGACGCGAATTACTTCAAGCTGGGCATCAAGTTCGCGATAGCCCTGGCCGTCGGTGTGCTGGCTTTCATCGGCCGCCGCAAATACAAAAAGGGCGAAGACATCAGCAAGGGCCTGGCCCACGGAGTTGGCGGACTTGCACTGCTCAACGTGGCAATCGCCACGCTGTGGAACTGAACGCCTCCTGAACCACTGACGACGGCGCCGCTCCCCTTCTGTGGGGAGCAGCGCCGTCGCTGTCTAACGGCCAAGCGGTGACCGCCACGCAGCCGCCAGGCGGCTGGGGTGCACAGTCACAATCCACTGAGAGCGGACACCCTGTGCACAGCCGCCTCTCAATCCCTAGGATTGGAACCGGCGGGGCCAGGCAACGGCCGGTCCCGGTTCGAACCGATTTTTGAGGAGTGGACATGGCAGCAACACGCACCGCGCACACAGTATGGAACGGCGACCTGATGACGGGGTCGGGTCAGACCACGCTGGACAGCTCCGGCCTGGGCACATTTGAGGTTACCTGGAAGGCACGCACCGAAGCGGCCGAGGGGAAGACCAGCCCGGAGGAACTGATCGCCGCAGCGCACGCGAGCTGCTTCTCGATGGCGTTCAGCCACGCCCTCGCCGGCGCCGGCCACGCTCCGGAGGAAGTCAACACCAAAGCAGACGTGACCTTCGTTCCCGGCACCGGCATCACGGGGAGCCACCTGACGATGTCCGCCAAGATCCCCGGTATCTCCGAAGAGGAATTCCAGAAGATCGCTGCCGAGGCCAAGACCGGCTGCCCGGTTTCCGGCGCACTGGCCAGTATCGACATCACCCTGGACGCGACCCTGCAGTCCTGATCCGCTCCGGCGGCTGCCGCGTACGCGATGAACGCTGAAGGCTGCTGAGACAGAGCAGGCCCTGCCCTGCCCGGACTAACCGGGAGGGGCAGGGCCTGCTTTTGTTCTGTGGCGCCGGGCAGGCCTTATTCGCCGTGCCGGCGGGCCGGAAGCGGTGCGGGCTTCAGACGGCGGTAGCCCTCGCGGACCGGGGGCTTGTCCGTGGGCAACTCCTGAATCATTTCCTTGAGCGCACCGATCCCGTATTCCAGCTGGGGGTCCCTTCCGGCGGCATATGCGTGCGGCGGGTAGAGCACCTCGATGTCGGGGTCCACGCCGTAGTTTTCCACTGACCAGCCCACGCCGCCGCCGAACCAGGTGGCGTACCGCGGCTGGGTCACGCCGGTACCGTCAGCCAGGGAGAACCTGTTGTCGATCCCCACTACGCCGCCCCAGGTCCGCGTGCCGATCACCGGGCCGATCCCCCGCAGCTTGGAGACCTGGGTGATGATGTCGCCGTCGGACCCGGCAAATTCATCGGCGAGGATGATCACCGGACCCCGCGGGGCGTGGTGCGGGTAGGTCCGCGGACGTTCGCCGCGGGGCATGCTCCAGCCGGTGACCTTCCGGCCAATCAGCTCCGCCACCAGCTGGGACGTGTGTCCGCCACGGTTCCGGCGGACATCCACGATGAGTCCGTCCAGGGCAGTTTCGGTGTCCAGGTCGCGGTGCAGCTGCGCCCAGCCGTTGGCCATCATGTCCGGGATGTGCAGGTACCCGTAGCGGCCGCCGGAGGCCTCCCGGACGATCCCGCGGTTCGCGGCCACCCACTCCTGGTAACGCAGGCGTTCCTCGTCCTTGACCGGGATCACGGCGATCCGCCGCTGCTCCCCTTCCTCGACTCCATGCCCGGCTCCGTTGCGTAGTGTCAGCTCCACAGCCCGTCCGGCGGCGCCTACCAGCTGCATCGCGGGGCTCACCGTGGCGGACAGCGGCACACCGTCGATGGCCAGTACTACGTCCCCGGCCATGGCGGCAGCGCCGGGCCGGGTCAGCGGCGAGGTGGCCAGCGGGTCCGAGGACTCGCCGGCCAGGATGCGGGTGATCTCCCAGCCCGCCGGTGTGAACGTGAAGTCTGCGCCAAGCCGTCCCTGGCCGTTGCTGCCGTTTTCCGTGACGGCTGCGGGCCGGACGTAGGCGTGCGAGGTGCCCAGCTCGCCGTGGAGCTCCCAGAGCAGGTCCACCAGGTCGTCGTGGGATCCCAACCGGTCAACGATCGGACGGTACCGCTTGTGGATTGACTCCCAGTCCTGTCCTGCCATGTCCTCGGCCCAGAAGAAATCGCGCTGCAGGCGCCAGGCTTCGTCGAACGCCTGGCCCCAGACACTGAGGGGGTCCATCATCACGCGGATACGGCCCAGGTCCACCTTCACCAGCTCGCCGGATTCCTCATCGGCTTTGGCAGCAGAAGGAACGACGCTGACCTGTTTGTCGTTGACCAGCACTACTTTCTTGCCATCGCCGGAGAGCCGGTAGCTGTCCAGGGCTTCCACCAGCGTGGCGGACTTCCGGCGGGCCAGGTCGAACCGGACCAGGCTTGGGCGGGCGTCCTTGTCTTCCTGGCTGGCTTTGCCGTCGCCGGTGACGCCTGCCAGGGCCCAGTCCAGCCATAGCAGTGCACCCTCCGTTGACGTGAGTGACGTGTAGTTCCCCTGGGGCACCGGAACGCCGATGACACGGTGGGCCAGCCCGGCCGGATCCACGCGAACCGCACTTACCGGTGCAGCGCCTGCCGCGGTGTCTGCGTCCGTGGTGTCCGCGCTGTCCGTGTTTGCGGCAGGGGACAGGTCAACAGCGGGGCCAAACGGCGACGGCGTCGTGGCAGCCAGTGCCACCAGGTACGGCTTGATGGGGCTGGGGAAGGACAGATCGAACGAGTGGCCGTCATACACCGGATCAAAGCTGCGGTTGGACAGGAAGGCCAGGAACTTACCGTCCGGCGTGAAGCTTGGGGACCCGTCGCAGAAACGGCCGTCCGTGACCTCTACCACGCCGCCCGCCAGGTCCGCGGCATTGGCCAGCCGAAGCCGACTCCGGGAACCGAACGAGGTGACAGGTTCGGACCAGGCAAGCCACTGGGAGTCAGGAGACCACGCGAGTTCCGCGATGCTGCCCTCGCCGATGCTGGTGACAAGGGAAAGCACACCGGTGGCTGTGTCCGCCACATAGACATCCCCGAAGGAGGTCCCCACGGCAAGCCACCGGCCATCGGGGCTCGCTTCCAGGGCGCTGGCGCGTGACGGCTTCGGGAAGGCGATGCGGGTCGGCACGCCGGACCGTCCTGCGTTGACGTCGGCTTCCGACGGGCCGTGGGCGGCGTCGGGCGGGGAGTCATCGGCCCGGGAGCCATCAGGCACCGGAACAACGACGTCGGCAGTCACCGGTGCGGACGATGCCGCCGCGGGAACCGGACGCGGCAGTGGTGCTTCCGACTGGTCCCGGGCGGCTGCAGCGGGTACGGCAGCCGGGGCTGCCGTGACGGCAGGGACCACGGTGTCGGGGACCTGCGCGGCAATCTCCTTGATGTAGATCGCCTCCACGCCGTCGTGATCGGCGACGTAAGCAAGACGGCCACCGTCGAGCGGCCTGGGGAGCCGTGCCCGGACACCCGGAGTGGCCTCGACGATACGGGAGGGGCCGTCCTGGTGACGGAGCCAGTGAAGCGTGCCATGGGCCTCCACTGCGCTGGCGGAGCCGCTGTCATCCGGCACCACCGTGCCCAGATGTTTGGAGGTTTTCAGCAGGCCCGGGCGACGCGATTGCGACGCGGAACCCAGCGAGATGTCCAGCCGTACCGCGGCAGAGGACAGATCGTGCAGGATCCAGAGCTCACCGGCAGATTCGAAGATGACCCGCCCACCGTCGGTGGACGCGTGCCGGACGTAGAAGTCCTCGTGGTCGGTGTGCCGTCGAAGATCGCCGCCGCCGGGCAGCACCGAGTACAGGTTTCCGTATCCCTCGTGGTCTGACAGGAACGCGATGCGCCCGTCCACCCACATCGGATCTGCGAGGTTTCCGTCGAGGTGGGGAACCAGGCGCTCGAACTCCCCGTTTCCGTCGGCGTCAATCCAGAGCTTGCCCGCGGTGCCGCCGCGGTACCGCTTCCACCAGGCCGGTTCACGGGAGAGGACACTGGCCAGTACAACCGGCCGCTCGTCCCCCACTTCCGGACCAAAGGCCACGGATTCGACGGGTCCGAAGGGGAGCTCCTCAGCCGACCCGCCGTCGACCGGGACGCTGTAAGCGTAGGTATGCCGGCTTTCAGCCTGGCGGAACGCGCTGGTCACTACTGCATCGCCGGCTGCCGTGAAGCCTTTAACCCTGGTTGTGGCGTGGCCGAAGTACGTCAGTTGCCGGTAGCCGCCGCCGTCCACCTCCGCCGAGACCACTTCCGGGGCGGTTCCCTGGACGACAGTCCAGACCAGCCGTTTCCCGTCAGGCGTAAACCGCGGATTGCGGGCAGGCAGCTGCAGTGACGAAACCCGCCAGGCGCGGCCGCCGCTGAGCGGCGCGATCCACACGTCGTCCTCTGCCACAAACGTGACCAGATCGCCGTGGACATGCGGAAACCGGAAGTAGCTCGAAGAAGTCATCGTTCGATCATAGTCAACTCCCGGTAGGGTCCCGGGGAGG
Organism: Arthrobacter sp. Soil762; assembly: GCF_001428335.1. Lineage (GTDB taxonomy): Bacteria > Actinomycetota > Actinomycetes > Actinomycetales > Micrococcaceae > Arthrobacter. The sequence goes on along the minus strand of NZ_LMSG01000017.1, from coordinate 3,875 downwards.
TACCGACGACGTGCGGGCCGTGGTGAGATGGATCATGCACATCGTCATTGCCGGGGCCTCAGGGCTGATCGGGACCCATTTGTCCGCAACGCTGCGAGAGGCCGGCCATGACGTGACCACCCTCGTCCGACGCGAGCCCACGTCCGCGGCCGAAATCCGCTGGGACCCCGCAGCGCGCCGCCTGGACCCGGCGGCGCTGGCCGGCGCGGACGCAGTGATTAACCTCTCCGGTGCCGGGATCGGCGACAGACCCTGGACCAGACGCCGGATCGACGAGCTGATGACTTCGCGCTTGGCAGCCACCGGCACCCTGACCGCGGCCATGGCCACACTTGACGACCCGCCGCGCACGTTTATCAGCCAGTCGGCGTCCGGGTACTACGGCGACTCCGGGTCCGCCCAGCTCCGGGAGAACGCGTCGCCGGGCTCGGGTGTACTGTCACGTATCTGCGTCGAGTGGGAGGCCGCCGCCCATCGGGCGCCGGCCGGTGTCCGCGTGGTCACACCACGCACCGGTGTTGTTCTCAGCCCCGCAGGTGGCGCGCTGGGCCGGCTGCTGCCGCTGCTTCGCCTCGGGGTGGGCGGTCCACTCGGCCACGGCCGGCAGTACTGGCCGTGGATCACTCTTCCGGACGTCGCCGCAGCATTTATGTTCCTCGCTGACTCCGGGCTCCACGGACCGGTCAACGTCTGCGCGCCCGAAAGCGCTGACGTCAACGCGTTGGTGGGCGCCTTGGCATCCGCGCTCCACCGGCCGGCATTTTTCCGCGTACCGTCGCCGGCCCTGCGCCTGGTCCTGGGTCAGCTGGCCGATGAACTCATCCTTCCCAGCCAGCGGATGGAACCGGCGGCACTGGAAGCAGCCGGCTTCCAGTGGCAGCACCCGTCACTGGCCCAGGCCGCTGCCTGGGTGGCCGGCAAGCACTGAGCCTGAGTCACTGGGCTGAGCCAATGGTCACGTCCCGGGAAGGACGTCCGTGATCCGCCAGCGACCGTCAACGGAGACCATCACCAGCCGGAGGTTCCGGGCTGCTGCAGGGGCGCCGGCCGCCACGATCGCTCCGGAAGCATCCCTTTCCTCATAGGGCGACGTGGCTGACGTGACACTGACAACAACCTTGCCGTTTGGACTGCCGGGCTGGACCTGCAGATCCGCTACGGAACTCGTGAATCCGGCCAGGACGTGTCCTGACTCCTGGAGTTCGGCTTTAAGGCCTGCATCCGCGGCAGAGGCCGCCGATCCCGGGGCATTAACCAGGTCCAGCAGCTCCAGCCGGCCGGAGCTGAAGGCCAGGGACCTCACGGCGGCCAATCCCCGGACTGCTTCGAGCGGGTCCGCCGAGACCAGCCGGGCCGCGGCGTCGGCCGGGACTCCTGCGGCGGCGAGAATGGTGTCCAGCTCGCCGGTGACCACCTCGCCGGTCTCCGCACCCTCAGCTTCTGCCCGTGCGCCGGTCCTGTCGCCGGCACTGGCAGCGACCGCCCCTGGTCCGGCGGGCACCGCCCACGGCCCCTCCGGCCCAAAGGCGCCGGCGGCCCAAATGGCTCCCGCCACGATGGCACCGGCTCCCACCGCCAGCAGCACCGTGCCCCGATGGCGTCCAGCCATCCCGACACGCCCGCCGCGCCGGTTTGGTCCGGGGCCTACCACCTTCTGCGACGCCACCGTCCGACGCTTCGCCCCGGGGATTTTTTCGTGATCCTTCGGGCCAGGTTCCACGGCATGCCTGCCGCGCGGCGCCGGCTTTTCCCCGTCGACAGCCTGGACCATTGCGGCGACGCCGCCGGCCGCGGGCGCGTTGGCCTCAGGTGCGCTGGCCTCTGGTGCGCGCACTACGGGCATCTCCGCTTTCTCCCCAGCCGGGAACGGAAGGACCTGCCGCACCCCCACCAGCCCGGACCAACGCGACGTCGAGATCCGGCGCCGCCAGGCCCGGAGACCATTCCGCAGCGCGCCGCCGGGATGTTCCGGGACGGGGCGACGCGTCAGGAGCTGCGGAATAACCGTGGCGTGGACGGAGGAGGCGAGGTCCACCGGCAACGGTGGGGCACTGCGGTAGACCGCCGTCGCCAGCTCAACAGCCGTGGGCCGGAGCCGCCGGTCCTCATTAAGGCCGGCCTCCAGGGCCGCGGCCAGCTCGACTGGAACGTCAGGGAGCCAGAGGGAAAGAGGCGGACGGTCGGCGCTACGGCGTGGCGGCTGGCCCGTAAGGCAGTACCACCCCAGCGCCGCCACCGAGTAAACGTCGCGTTCCGGCTGCAGCCCCGCCCTCACGGCGTCCACCGGTGCCGGATCCATGAACCCCGGGGTGCCATGGTCCGGCACTGCCGAAACATCACCCACCATCCTGGCGATCCCGACGTCGGACAGCATTGGCTTGCCATGGCCTGTAAAGAGGATGTTCCCGGGCGATACGTCACCGTGGGTGAACCCCTGGCCGTGCAGGTAGCCAAGTACCTGGGCAATAGGGGTGAGCACGGTGACCGTCTCCCCGATGGTGAGCTTGGCCCTGCTTCCGACCAGCTCTCCGAGGGAACCGCCGGGCGCGTAATCCAGCAGCAACCCTATTGTCCCTCCGGCCGTCACTGCTGATCCGGCCGGCTCGTGAAGACGGAGGGCGTCGTGGGCTTTGATGAGGTGCTGGTGGTCAAGGACAGAAAGAATGCGGATTTCACGGCGGATGGCCTCCTCGGCGTAGGCCCCGGTTTCCCTGCCTTCGCCGGGACCGGTCGCGCCGCTGTGCCCTGCACCGAGGCATTTCAGCGCAAACTCGCGGCCGGATCTTTCTTCCGTAACCAGCCACACCGTTGAACTTCCGCCGCGGCCCAACACGCGGCCCACCAGGAAGCCGGGAACCACCGGGGCAGTGAAATCATCCATGACTCATGTCTAGCGGAATCGGGGAATGCCTGCAGAAGTTATCCACAGGCCCACTGGATCCGTCAGAGGTATGAGAGGTCCGACACTATAACCGGACCCCTCGCGGATCGGGGTCTAAGCTTGACGGCATGACTCTTGAGTTTTCACAGGTGGGTCTCGCCCCGGACTTCGTTGACTACACGCGCGGCTGGGATCTGCAGCGCGGGATCCACAGCCAGGTCGTCGCAGCCGAAGCACCCAGCACTGTCCTCATCCTTGAACATGCCGCCGTCTACACAGCGGGCAAGCTCACGGAAGAGCACGAGCGCCCGTTGGACGGCACGCCCGTCGTGGCGGTGGACCGCGGCGGAAAGCTGACCTGGCATGGCCCCGGCCAGCTGATCGCGTATCCGATCCTCAAGCTGAAGAACCGGTCCGGCATACGAGACTACGTTGAGCGGCTCGAAGCCGTCATGATCGCGGTCATGGCTGACTATGGCATCAACGCAGAGCGCATCAAGGGACGCGCCGGCGTGTGGATCACGGCGGACAGCAAAGGCCCGGACCGGAAGATTGCAGCAATCGGCATCCGGGTCCTGGACGGGGTCACAATGCACGGCGTCGCCATTAACTGCAACAATGATCTGGCGCCATATGCCCAGATCATCGCCTGTGGCATCACCGACGCCAGCGTCACCACAATGTCCATCGAAACCGGCAGGAACATCGCCCCGAGCGATATCGCGGACCGGTTCGTGGAAGAATTTCGCAAGCACGAAGAAGCACTCGTTTCAAGCCCTGAGGGAGCACTCCTGTGACACTGGCACCAGAAGGCCGGAAGCTGCTGCGCGTTGAGCAGCGCAACTCTGCAGTACCYGTGGAGCGGAAGCCGGAGTGGATCAAGGCGAAGGTCCAGATGGGTCCGGAGTATGTCCAGCTCAAGAACCTGGTCAAGAAGGAAGGCCTGCACACGGTGTGTGAGGGCCACCATAACGGTGATAAGGGTGGACAAGGG
>NZ_LMSG01000016.1:2125-3252 GCF_001428335.1 Arthrobacter sp. Soil762 | reverse complement strand
AGGATGTTGCCGGCAACGCGCTGGCGACGGACAGGACGTGGACCTTCACCACGGCTCCCGCGGGCGGCGGCACGCCCGAAACCGTCACGCTCACGGCCACCGCCGACAGCTACGTGACGAGCGCGGCGCCGGGGACGAACAATGGCACAAGTACCATCTTGGGCGTGGACAACAGCCCGGCGGAGGTCACGTACCTGAAGTTCGACCTGTCAGCGTATGCGGGCAGGACCATCGAGAGTGCAACGTTGCAGCTGCGCAGCGCCGGCAGCGGGTCAACAGGCACGCAGAACATCAAGCTGGTCGCCGATGACACCTGGACCGAGACTGGGATCACCAACGTTGCAGCTGCGCAGCGCCGGCAGCGGGTCAACAGGCACGCAGAACATCAAGCTGGTCGCCGATGACACCTGGACCGAGACTGGGATCACGTACCCCGGTCCGGTGCTCGGCACCAGCATCGGCACCCTCGGCCCGACAACCACCAACACCACCTACAACATTCCGCTGACGGTCAGCGGACTGACCGGTGAGCTCGGCCAACAGCTCTCACTGGGAATGGACACCAGCAGCGGTGACGGCCTGGACCTCAACTCCAAGGAGGCCGGCAGCACGCTCGCACCCAAGCTCGTCCTCACCCTGAGCGGCGGTGGTGGTGGTGATACTACGGCTCCGACGGTGACGGTTACGTCTCCGGTTGCTGGTGCGACTGCTGTGGCGGTGACGGTGAATGTGACGGGGACGTTCTCGGAGGCGATGAACGCGTCGACGGTCACGTCGAGCACSTTCACATTGACGCCGGGGACGACGCCGGTGCCGACCGTGACGTACAACAGCACGGACAGGGTTGCGACGTTGAACCCGGGTGCGGATCTGGCGCCGGGNTTCACATTGACGCCGGGGACGACGCCGGTGCCGACCGTGACGTACAACAGCACGGACAGGGTTGCGACGTTGAACCCGGGTGCGGATCTGGCGCCGGGTACGACGTACACGGCAACGATCAGGGGCGGCTCCAGTGGGGTGAAGGATGTTGCCGGCAACGCGCTGGCGACGGACAGGACGTGGACCTTCACCACGGCTCCCGCGGGCGGCGGCACGCCCGAAACCGTCACGCTCACGGCCACCGC
>NZ_LMSG01000016.1:0-2096 GCF_001428335.1 Arthrobacter sp. Soil762 | reverse complement strand
GTTGCCGGCAACGCGCTGGCGACGGACAGGACGTGGACCTTCACCACGGCTCCCGCGGGCGGCGGCACGCCCGAAACCGTCACGCTCACGGCCACCGCTGACAGCTATGTGACGAGCGCGGCGCCGGGGACGAACAATGGCACAAGCACCTTGCTGGGTGTCGACAACAGCCCGGTGGAAGTCACGTACCTGAAGTTCGACCTGTCCGCGTACGCGGGCAGGACCATCCAGAGTGCAACGTTGCAGCTGCGCAGCGCCGGCAGCGGGTCAACAGGCACGCAGAACATCAAGCTGGTCGCCGATGACACCTGGACCGAGACTGGGATCGAGAGTGCAACGTTGCAGCTGCGCAGCGCCGGCAGCGGGTCAACAGGCACGCAGAACATCAAGCTGGTCGCCGATGACACCTGGACCGAGACTGGGATCACGTACAGCCTCCGCCCGGCGCTCGGCACCAGCATCGGCACCCTCGGCCCGACAACCACCAACACCACCTACAACATTCCGCTGACGGTCAGCGGACTGACCGGCGAGCTCGGCCAACAGCTCTCACTGGGAATGGACACCAGCAGCGGTGACGGCCTGGACCTCAACTCCAAAGAGGCCGGCAGCACGCTCGCACCCAAGCTGGTGCTCACCCTGAGCTAGGTCAGGCAGGAAGGGGACTAAACATGGCCGGGACTCCATCCCTAGGGATGAGGTCCCGGCCATGTTTAGCGACGCGCCCGTAGCAGGATTCGAATCTGGGACACAAGGTTCAGGAAATTGATAGGCCGCATTTCTCGCATGTTTATGCCGATGTTCGCGTTATGCCGACGTTCTTGCGCCGTCACAGGTCAGATGGGGTGGGAGCCTGGAATTATCGGCATAACCGCGGGGGCTGGTCCAACGCACGGCAGTTGCTTGCGTGTTGCGGGCAAGCCGTTTCGTCGACGCGTTCGCTCACTTGACCTCGCTCCACGGTGCGCCCGCAATGACGGTCCCGGACAGCGGGCGGCCCTCCACGTGCGCTATCCGGCGTCCACGTACGTACCCGGCAGCCGTCCAAGCCAGGACTGCTATGACGGCCCCCGCCCGGCCCAGCCCCTGCGGGTTGTCGCCCCGGCCCCAATCACGAATCCCGGAAAAAACCGCCCGTGGCAGTACGCTGCGCACGTATCGCCGTTCCGGGCCGAGAGCCCGTTTTTGGCCTACCACCCGGCTGACCTGGGCTTTGGAGATACCTTCGGACCAGGAACGCGACAGCATGTAGCGCAACGTCCCCCTGTCCGCCGGCACATGGTGACGGACCAAAGCCGCGGGTTCGTAGACGATCCGCGATCCGGGTGAGCCAATCTTCGAACGGATGCAGATCTCGGTCTCCTCGCAGCCAAGGGGCAAGGTGCCCTGGCGCCCCAGCGAAAGATTGAAGCCGCCCACCTGGCGGAGGACTTCGCGCCTGAAGGACATGTTTTGGCTGCATCCTACGATCCAGTCGAGCTCTTCACCGAAGTAGCCCGGACGGCCCGTTTCCCACACCGGTTCCACGCGGCCGCCGACGGCCAGGACATCCGGATCGTCATAAAGGGCAAGCAGCCGTTGAAGCCAGTCCGGGGCTGCCTCGGCGTCGTCGTCGAGGAAGGCCACAATGTCCGAGTCGGCAAGTCCGACGCCGGTGTTCCGCGCTCCGGACAACCCGCGTGGACCGTTGCTCTCCACCACCGTCACGTCATCTACAATTTCGATGAGCCTCTCGTAGAGGTCCGCGTTATGGTCAATCACCACCAGGACCTCCTGGGGTGCAACTGATTGGGCCCGGACGGACTCTATGACGTCCAGCAACCGGTCCCAACGCCTTTCGGTATAAGCACAAATGACGATCGTTACGCTCGGACGTGCACCACGATCCAGCATGCTAGGCTCCCCGAACCAGGGAGAGGACCGTTTGGGGATCCATAGGCGTCCGCGGGACGCTGACATTTGCGTAGGCATATTTCACCCGGCGGAGGGCTTCAGGCCTGGCGCCTGCGGTGGGCGCCTCCCACATGGTGCATTCGCGTGCCAGCGTTCCCAGTACCCGCCAGCCGTCACGGAACGTCTGCAGGTTCGACGCGCCG
>NZ_LMSG01000015.1 GCF_001428335.1 Arthrobacter sp. Soil762 | reverse complement strand
GAGAGTAGGTCACCGCCGGAACATCATTACGGTCGAGAGCCCCCCAACCACCAGGTTGGGGGGCTCTCCCACTTTAACCACCACACCACAAACACCCCCAGGCAGAACGACGCCGGCACGCTCACGCCGTACCCGCAGCGAAAACCCGACCCCTCTTTCACTCCCTGCAGTGAATTTGGACACGCGCACTCACCACCCGCAGCAATGTCGCATCCGCGTGGTCCGGCTTCATGTCCGCGTTCCAGCCCGAACCCAACAGGGTCTTATCGTACGGGCCGACTTCCCTCGGCCGGATGCAGAAAGAGCGCTCCTCCGGCAGCTCGCAACTCGGCTCGAGACGGCTGGGCCGCTGGCGTACACCGGAGGCCGACCGGCCCCGATCGACCAGTCGGCCGGGGCGAGGTGCCGTCCGTCGAGATCACCCGCTCCATGCCCTGTTGCACGCCTTTCATTATGGTCGCGCGACGCATGGCCGGCTGTGGCTGGGGTTGCTCTCGTCAGCTTGCCGGGTCGTACTGGAACTGCCGGACCTCCTGGGCGCAGCGGCAGGCGACTGCGATCTTCGCGGCCCACTCGAGTGCCGCCTCCCGCGAGGGCAGTTCGAGAACGGTGTAGCCGCCGTTGGGCACCTTGTGGCCTGGGTACGTGCCCTCGGTGACGGTGCCGTCACCGGCCACGAGCACCGGGTCTACGTCCTCATTGATCCCGCCGCCGAAGACGTACACACCCGCCGCCTTGGCCTCGTCGATGACGGCATGCGAGGCTTCGACTACCGCCTCGAAGTCCTCCTCGGGGAACACCATGGCCTCACCGGGGAACGAGATTAGGTACTTCGTCATTCGAGGACTCCTCTGCTCCGGCGGCGCCATCCGTCGGCTCTTCTCTGCGGCACCGCTCTGGTGCCCAGACCGATTATGGCTCCGCCGCCCGACATGTGGTCAAGATGGAGCGTCGCGGCCGACCCGCAGAACCTGCTTGAGCGGGACCGTCTGAGAGCACGTTTTAAAGCGCGCGCCCGCGAAGGAGGGTCAGCCATGGATCCCTTCGACGTGCTCGACGCTACCCCACTACCGCTTTCGCCTGTCCTGATCTGACCACGTTTTGTCGGCTCGACGAGCTGGGTCTGGAGGCCACCAGGCAGCGCCTTGAGCCCGATCGTGCGGTGCTGGCATGTCGGGTCGTCGTGCCCGGCGATTCGATCGACCGGTGGTGTCGACGTTGCGGGTTCGAGAACATGGTGCGGGACACAGTGGCACGGGAGTTGGCGCACGAGCCGCTGGGATGTCGTCCCAAGGGCCTCGAGGTTACGATCCGCCGGCACCGGTGTATCGACTGCGGGCACGTGTGGCGCGACGCCGTGGAGGTGGTCGCGATGTACGGGTTCACGGGGATTCAAGTCTCCCGCCGCCGAGCGCTCCCCGAGGCGGTCGCGGTCCTGGATCCCTTCCACGTGGCCTTCCTGGCCGGCAAGGCGCTCGGTGAGTGCCGGCGTCGGGTCCAGCAGGCCATCCATGGCCGCACCGGTCTGGAGAGGGCACGTCAAACTAATAGTCAAATCTGCCCGGAAGCATCGATTACATACTGCTGCCCACAATAAGGTGGCTGCATGACGGACGCAGAGGTCGAGACCGCATACTCAAAGAGAGCTGCCGAGTACACTGCAAGATTTGGGTCGGTCGAGTCAACTCATCCAGCTGATCGGAAGCTCGTAGCCGACTGGGTCGCACCCCTGGTGGGGCCAGTGCTGGATGTAGGATGCGGGCCCGGCCATTGGACCAAGTTCCTCGCGGACCATGGGGCGGCGGTCGAAGGAATCGATTTGGTGCCGGCGTTTATCAAGCAAGCAGAAGCATCCTTCCCCGGCATCCCCTTCCGCGTCGCCTCCCTCACGAGTTTCGGAGTTCCCGAAGGATATGCATCCGGCGTCCTGGCTTGGTACTCGCTAATCCACTTTGAACCCGACCAGGTTCCCTCCGTTCTCCGGGAACTGGCACGGCGCCGGACTCCTGGCGGACTTCTTCTCCTGCTAGGTCTGTTTGAAGGAGACGAAATCGCGAGATATCCACATGCGGTGACGCCTGCGTACTCCTGGCCCGTGGGAGACCTCAGCAGGATCCTTAGTGCAGCCGGCTTCGAAACCATCTCCCATCAGCGACGAACTGATCCTGGTCATCGGCCGCACGCCGCTATCAGTGCACGCCTGAGCCATTCATAAGAGACAGCAACCGGAGGAATGCGGGCAGGCGAAAGGTAAACCGAAACTACAACAAGGCTTGGGCTGACCTGTAACCGGAAAGGCGCCGGCCTGGGTCGAATCGGCCGTGAGCCAATCCTCGCATGATGTGATCCAGTCAACAGAAACCCGTTCTGGCCGAATACTGCACCGGGACTCCGGTGAGCCCCTCAGATTCCCCGCTACGACGCGGATTCTGGGGGCATAGGGTCCGTTGTGGGGGTGGATTTGCGGTGGGGGTTGGGTGGGTGTATTGTTTTCTAAGTCGCCGCGAGGGGAACAGCGAAGAGCTGGTTACCGCGGGCGGCC
>NZ_LMSG01000014.1 GCF_001428335.1 Arthrobacter sp. Soil762 | reverse complement strand
CAACCACGCCAATCGTGGCTCTGAACGACACGATCCGTGATCTGGGCAGGTGGCTCTGGAGCGCACGGCAGGTGGCTCCCTTGGAAGCCAGTATTCACAAGCGCGGCGGCATTGTTTATCAGCCTAAGGGTCTAGAAATCCACGGCTTCGGAGGATCAGACTCCGCCAACACAATGATGCTCGAAGCACGAAACGCAGTCCGAGTTGATATCTCAAACTTCCTCGGAGTTTCAGCGGCACTCCTTGACGGCAACGGCGGCGGAAACGCTGATGTCTACCAGAACGCAGTAGACGAGCGAAACGAAACTTTAGAGCTCTCACTCAAGACCTGGACAGAACCAATTGCGGATCGCTTGTCTCAGGACGACGTAACCCCACCCGGCGTAAAGATCACGGTGGACTATTCATCTTTCCGCGCTCAAGTGAGTGGAAAGACAAATCACGAAAGCACGGTATCAACAGATGTCTAATGTTAGACGCTGCAATCACGCAGACAAACCAGAGCTTGTAATCACTGAGAAGCAAGCAGCAGCAATTGCAAAGCTTTTGAAGATTGATTCAGACGAACTCTTCAAAGTAGATCTTTCTCTTGAAGAGGCACCAAATGAATAATCACATCACAGGTGAACTACTCACCGCAGACCTTTCAGACAGAACTTTGAAGTACATGCTTCTTCCTTTTGGAGAAGACAACCCAGGTCTCACAAACCTTGGAAAAGTTGTTGCTTCTAAAGGCACTGTGGACTTTGCAAATTCAATCGGTCGCTCAGTAAACATTGAGCACGATGCAAAGCGTCCAGTTGGCAAATTCGTAAACATCGAAGAAACCGATGCGGGCATTATCGCGACCATCCGTGTTGCAGCTACCAATGAAGGCAATGACGCCCTGGTCCTAGCTGCTGAAGGACTACGTACTGGTATCAGCGTTGAGCTAACCAGTCCAGTAATCCGCGCAGGTCGCATCATCTCAGCCACATTAGACGCGGCCGGATTGGTAACAAAACCAGCCTTCAAAGCTGCCCAACTAATGGTAATGGCCTCTGACTTCGGAGAAATCGAAGCAGAAGACACACAAGAAGATTCCTCAGAACAAGAAGTTACTGAGGTTGTAATTGCTAATGCAGACGCAGAGGCAGAAATTGATAATGAAAGCGAGACAGTAATGTCTGAAAACGCCGCTGTACCAACAGCACTTAATGCCGCTGGAAACAGTGGCGCCGCTAAAGTTGCTCTTAACGCAGCAACAATTGCTCAAGCCTATGCAACTAAAGACACCCGTCTTGCTGCAAGCTTCGAGGATGCTGGCCTTACAGGAGAAGAGAATCTTTTTGCTGCTCTTTCCAACATCACCTCAACTGCTAACACCGCAAATGTAGAACAGTCACAGTGGCTCGGTGAGCTCTGGAGTGGTCAGCCTTACACACGTAAATACGCCAAACTTGTAAACACAGGTTCTTTGACTTCATGGAAGATTGAAGGCTGGAAGTTCACAACTAAGCCAGTTGTTGGAGATTATGCAGGCGACCTTGCTGCCATCCCATCTAACGTTGTTGTAACTCAGCGCTTCTCAGAAGAAGCAGCTCGTCTTGCAGGTGGCTGGAAGCTTGACCGTAAGTACCGTGACTTTGGTAATACTGAATTCGTCAGCTCATTCTTTGCAGCAGCTGCTGAGGATTATGCCCGTAAGTCAGACAAAAAAGTCCTTGACTTCATTGTTGCTGAGGCACCAGTCGTAGCTGGCCAAGCAATCCCTGCAGGTGTCTCCTCAGGAGCCGCACGTATCGTTCAGGGCGCGATGAGCATGATCGATGTAGCTACACCAACATTCGCAATTGTGGGTCTCACTACATACCGCGAAATGCTTATGACTACTGAATTCGACAACCTCAAATTCATCACTCAGGCTCTCGGACTTGAGGGTGGCAACATTGCCGGTTTCCAGATCATCCCTTCTTCTGACGTTGCAGCTACTGCTGTAATCGTTGGTTCAAGTCAAGCAGTTACCTTCTACGAGCGTCCAGGCACACCTATTCAGGTTTCTGCTCTTGACATCAGCAATGGTGGCGAGGACGAAGCACTCTTCGGCTACTACGCACTCATCGTTAACGATGCTCGTGCACTTGTAAACGTTTCTGTACCTGTTTAATTGAAACGTATCAACTAAAGAAAGGGTAGGCGCTATGTGGAATGCAGATCTAATCCAAGTACTCGAAATCTGGCCTGAGGCTAATGATATCGATGTAGTTACTTTGCAAAATCTAATGGACGTAGCTTATGAGGTTTGCTTTGCCTATGCGCCTACCCTTCCTATTGAAACACCAGTTCCAGAATCTTGGAAGCTCGCCGAGATAATGCAGGCCCGCCACATATGGGGACAACTCCGTGGTGGTAATCAGCAGGAGTTTGGTTCGGACGGACTAAGCATTGCCGTTTATCCATTGATATTTGCCGCTCGCGACTTGATACGCCCTAAGTCATCTCCACTCGGGAGACTGCGCTAATGCCTGCATCTACTATTCGCGGACTAATTGCTGAACAGATCAAGCTGGACAACGCCGCTTATATCGTTCATAACTTTCCTACGTCTGCTCCAGACAATCTCGTTACAGGCAAAGTTTACGTAAACGTTTATCGTGAGCGTCTTATCAATGAATCTGCTACAGCAACAGTAGGTCAGGACCTCAAATGCATTGTGATTGTTGCCAAGGCAGGAACAGAAGTTGCTGAGGATGAACTTGAAGACGCTCTCTATGAAGTCCTGGTCAGCATTAATTCAGTCGCAAATGTTGACTGGACAGATGCAGAACGCGCGATCATCAGCGAGAAATACATTGGCTATGAGATTACTCTCCAGGCCCACACCAAAAATATTTTCAAATCTTAGTGCCTGAAAGGAAATCTCATGGCATCACTAGCTCACACACCCCTAACAATTAAAAATGCGATTGTATCTATCGATGCAATCGAATATTCCGACGCAATCACATCCGCAAAACTCTCAAATACATTTGATACTGCTGTCTGGACACCGGTATCCGGAAATGTTCAATCAACAGTTGGTGCACTTGTTTGGACACTTGACCTTGAATTCGGTCAGGACTTTGTGGCTAACTCAACCCTTACCGCAAAGCTCATTGCCCTTCACGGTACAACCAAGACAATTGTTATTAAGCCAACCAGTACTGCTACCCAGTCATTCACTGTTACCGCAGTTCTTACTGCTCCTAAAGAAATTGGTGGAGGCGTTGGTGTAGCTACATCAAGTGCAACCTTCGGTGTAACAGGACAGCCAACAATCGTTTACGGCGTCTAACTAGATGTTTGAGGTAGACGGAGCTCGCCTAGACGCAGCTAACAAGCTGTTCCGCAAATTGCCTTCTGAAGTTAAGAATGACCTCAGAAAGTATCAGCGAGCTTCCGTCTCCCCCATCTGGAAAGAGGAAGTAGCTGCCAAGACTGGCGTTACAGCTCTTTCAGCCAGGGTCTTCAAATCCGGCAATACGGTCAAGGCCGGCAGCGTAATCACACTCAAAGCTGCTGGTTCCAGTAAGAAGCTCTCCGGTGAATACTGGCTTCCAAGGGAGCCACCTGCCGTGCGCTCCAGAGCCACCTGCCCAGATCACGGATCGTGTCGTTCAGAGCCACGATTGGCGTGGTTG
>NZ_LMSG01000013.1 GCF_001428335.1 Arthrobacter sp. Soil762 | reverse complement strand
GGGCCAGTGGCTCCCAGGCACACCACCACTGGCTCTCTTCCGCACGATCGGTGGCTCTGAAGCGCAAGATTGGGTGGCTCTCAAGGCATCAAATACTCAGTCGAGGGCCCGATCGAACTGTGGTCGTGAATTTCGCGTCCCGGACACGCCGTGATCAATGTAGAGGTCATCGCGCCGGACTCCGGCGGCAAGAAGGTCCGCCTGTTGCCGGTCGGTGGATTGCTGTCGCGTGGAAACGCGTGCATAGCCAATCAGTTTGGCCATGGGCTGCTCCGATGTGTCTCATAACTAATGGTGGATACAGCGATTCAACCAGAAGGTTTCGAGACATAGTTACGAGAATCGCCGGCCGCGGAAGAACTCTGACAATTCCGCGAAAAATAAGATGCTGCAATCGTCACAGAGATCCAGCCTATGAGACGTCTTATATCCCAAGGGTTGCGAGACCCTTGGGATACGAAGGCAACGGCAGATTCACAGGGCGGGCTGTCCGGCCACCAGGATGACGAAGACCGTGCGACGGCCGCGATCCGGAGATCGCCTGCCCTTGTGGAGGATTGCAAGTCAGACTGCACACAAGAACTCATGCACGATCAGGTCAAATCGGCATTACAAGAGACCCTTAACAGCCTCTGCACGAACTGAATGCAGGACCTGCTACAGATGCGCACCCAACGCTATTGACGTGCGCCTCTGTGCCGATGGGCGCGGGCTGGAGCGGGGCCGACCGGACAGATCCGTGCCGCCGTCAGGACCGCAGAATCCGCCGACTTGTTCTCCACGGTCCTACGTGCCGTCCGGAATGAATGCTCTAATGCACTCATGGCGAACTATTTTTCCGGTCCAAGCACCGTCCAAATGAGACTCACGATGTTCCTCATAGGGGCTGCAGCATTGATAGGCGGAATCCTCGTAAGCATGCATCAGATTCAGGCCACCACGACAAACGAATTCGTCGGGGCGTACAAAGGGAGCTGTGGGACTACGTTCGCCCCGACAAACTCGTCGTCACCCTTCGAGCCACATCTGGCGGAAGACTGCTATAGCGCCATCGTGTCTTGGCAAATTGGCGGGGTGTTCCTTTTTCTCGTAGCCGGGGTTCTTCTCACCCGCGTGCTCTACATGCTCGTTGGTCCCAAAATCCCCAGCTAATAGACGCCCGCACAGCGGAGCCACCGAAGGCTTCAGCGAATCTGCTCTCTTCAGGGTCACTCCGCCGCCGTGTGCACTCCTTCGGGTGAGGAGTTGAGGTTACTCGAAGAGATATATCTGGCAACGGCGTATCAGTGGCCGCCCTGGGCGTCCGGTGAAGGATCCGCCTACGGGCGGCCGAATCCTTCTCCCCATCCAACTCGGCGTGTCGGAATCTTCCGCCTCAACACGCTAGGGTTGCGAGACGTCGGGCCGCCTTCTGCTCGGGCCTGATTCCGGGCCGGGCAACGGTTCGACCAGCCGGAGGCTACTGACGCTCGAGAGGTGAAGGGGCAGTCCAACAGGCCGCCCGTCACCTCTCTTTGCTAACGGATTCCACCGTGATGCGAGCATGCTCCCTGTTTGCCGCCGCTGGACGAGACCCAGCCATCGGCGCAAACGACGTCGTAGCCCGAGATGCTTCCTGACGTGCCGGGTGATCCGGGAACGGCGTCTAGAAGGTAGCTGACGTCTACGCCATAGCGGCGCCCATAGTCACCGACATCTTTGATGTACTGCGTGATCAGCCCGCTGTACCTGATGTCGTTCACTTTGTAGGAAGCCAGAAGGCGGTAATGGATCCCAAAATCTACGTCGGATGTGTAATAGTGGCCGATTGGTGGCGGGGGCTTTTTTGCCGTGGTGCAAGTGCCTGAAATCGCCCCGTCAAGGTAGAGGTCAGTGACAGGCCATTGATCTTCAGGAGCAAGAGCGTTGGCTGCCTGGGACAGAAAAAGTCCGGCACGGCCAGCTTCCAGGTTGTCACAGATGGTCGTGCGCAGGTTCCGCCATTCCGCCGAACTGAGCTTCGCCCCCATTTTCTGGGAACGAGCCAATACCGTGTCCTCCACGATTTCCTCGATCGTGTCGTCGGCGGGCCGCACCGGCAAGACCGGAGGCGCAGGAATCGCAGCTTGGGAAGTCGTTGGCGTGACCGGGCGTTCATATGGTGATTCGGTCGACGATGAGAATCCCGAAGGCGATGACAATCCCATGGGGGAGCTGTTGATGGGAGCACACCCCGCGACCGGCAGAATCAGGCTGGCGGCCAGAATACCGATGCCGACTGCCCTCGTGCTACGCATGCTTCCCCGCCTTCATAGAGCCGCCTTCGGACCCACAATGGACCAATTATCGTCGATGACTCCCAGAGATGTGCCCCATTACAGATCTCATTCTGACCCGCATCACGATGTTGGTCGTAACGCCGGCCCAGACCTAACGCGGCTCTGTGTCGAAACCTCTGTGTCTCCGAACTCTATGGTTTCGAGGCGCAGAGGTTTCGAGACACCTCATCGGGTTATGAGAAGCAGTCAGCCGCCCTCGGAAGGATCGGGCTGCGGGGCCGCTCTCGCTGTGCGAGCTCCCCCGCCGAAAGGAGAAGATGGAGCTTTGGACGCCGGCCAGGTATTTGGCAAGACTGAGCGTATCGGCTTGGTCGGTCGGTCGGCTTGCGATCTGCGATTTACCCGTAATCCAACTGCCCGCTGGTGGCCTTCATGGCCGCGCGCACAACACTCTGGCGAATGGTGGGTGACTTCGGGACCGTCTCGTTGTACTTGTCACCGAGTTTTCTGAAGCGCTTCTCAAGGCCGTCCAGCACCTCCGCATTAAAGGCCTTTATCCGATAGTAGCTGGAGTCGTAGAGCTGTCCTGACTCGTAGTCATAGGCGGTCGCGGAGACATACTCGCTCAACTTGCCAATATCGGTTTGGAGCGAGTTGTACTCAGAGTTTAGGGCGCGGTACTTTGCGGACGCAGTCTTATGACTAGCGGCTTTGTCGGCTGGCTTAGCCGCGGCCAAGAAGGTTGACAACGCAGCAGTGGCGATTGCAAGCACGCCGGCGAGCAGCAATTGATCTGCAATTATCGACACGCCACCGAGGGCAGCACCGAGCGCAGCGGCCCAGGCGACGAGCGTTGCGATTAAGTCCCATTGCACCGCCCTCGGTTCATGAATTTCGTAACGCACAACGGTTACTGCTTGTTGGACTGATGTGTCGTCCCTGAGCCGAGAAACTAAACGCTCACGGTCCTCGTTGGACTGTTTCTCCATCGAGGTTCTTTCGACTGCACTCATTCCGTTGGACGCTATTTCGTCGGGCAGCTCAGGGTTGGTCATAGCGGTGTGCTCCAGCATCTCTTAGCGTCCGTGACGAAACAAGCATGCTCTCCTGGGCGACGACCGACAAGCGATTCGGTGTCCGAAGGGTCAGCTCTGTCCTCGCTGCGACTGCGCTTCGTCAGCAGCGCCCCCCCAACTACACGTCTCATAACCCTAGAGATACGAGACGAAGGGATTAGGCACGCCCTCGCTCCCTGGGACTCTTGAACGCCATTTAGCGATCACAAAACACCGCCAAATAGCGCCGAAAGTCACACCCTACAGAAGGCCGGATGCGACAAGATCTACAAAGACACGATCAGCGGCACTAAGTCCCAACGCCCCGGCCTCGACCAAGCGCTGGACAACCTGCGCAAAGGTGACACCTTGGTGGTGTGGAAGCTGGACCGCCTGGGCCGGAGCTTGAAAGACCTCCTGGATTTCGCCGGCGGACTGAACGACCGCGGCGTAGGATTCGTCAGCCTCACCGATGCGATCGACACCACCACGGTCTCCGGACGC